>CAVXXF010000005.1:0-18190 GCA_963765635.1 uncultured Thermoleophilia bacterium | reverse complement strand
ACTGAGGATCGGCCGCGAGCCCGTCAGCAACCAGGTGGTCCACCGTGACGGCCACGCCGCCTGCCTCAGCCTGCCTCGCCATCATCGGCGCCAGCCTCGAGAAGTTCGCCACCGAGGTCCGGCACCTGCAGCGCACCGAAGTCCGCGAGGCCGAGGAGGCGTTCGGCAAGGGCCAGAAGGGGTCCTCGGCCATGCCCCACAAGCGCAACCCCATCCTCAGCGAGCGCATGGCCGGCTGCGCCCGCGTGCTCCACGGGAATGCGCTCGTGGGCATGGAGAACGTGGCGTTGTGGCACGAGCGCGACATCAGCCACAGCTCCGCCGAGCGCATCGTCATCCCCGACAGCTGCATCCTCCTCGACTACATGCTGCAGAAGATCACCGGCATGTTCGAGACGCTCGTCGTTGACGACGAGCGCATGCTCGCCAACCTCGGCCAGAGCTACCGCCTCGTATTCAGCGGGGCGGTCCTGCTGGCCCTGGTCGACAGAGGCATGCTGCGCGACGATGCCTACCGGGTGGTGCAGGACTCGGCGATGCACGCCTGGCGCGAAGCCGTCGACTTCGGCCTGCTCATCAAGCAGAACGCCGAGGCGATGGCCGTGATGAGCCCGGCCGACGTCGATGCGGCCATGGACCCCGGCCAGTACACAGACGGTCGCGAGGTGATCTTCGGCAGGCTCGAAGAACTCGAGTTCTAGCGGTCCGCGGCTCGCGGCCGGCCGGCCGCGATCCTAATCCTCCGCGTCCTCGACTAGCACCCCGCGCATGATCGAGCAGTTCTCGGCGGCCGCGCACCACTCCGCGCAACCGTTGTCGAAACGCGGGTTCTCCACCACGGCGCCGCAGCCAGGGCACTTGCGGCGCTGGTCGTCCTTGAAGTACTCGATGGGCTTGCCGCAACTCGGGCAGAGGACGTCGAAGATGTCGTCCGCCGTCCAGTTGATGCGGTCCTGACCGGGGCATCGGCCGATGTTCATCGCGCCTCCTCGCCTCGCCGCGGGGCAGCGGCTCTTCTGTAGCGGGATTCCCGCCTGCGGCGAGGGCCAACCCCCGGCCGCCCTCAAGCAGCGCGAGCTTCCGGCCGAGAACCTAGGAGCAACCGACATCCGCGCCGGCGAAGCCGGTGCGCTCGAGGAGGGGCCGATGGCCACCTGCGCCAGCTGTGGCAAGGAGATGCGTGACGGCGACTGGACGTGCGGCAACTGCGGTGCGCCGGTGAAAGGGGCCGGAGCAAGCGGTGGAGCGGGTGAGAGCCCGGTGGACTATCACTCCGGCTACGCGTCGCCGCCTGACTACGAGGCGCCGGTGGCCTACGGCGCGCCGGCGGCGTCCCCGGCCACGAAGAACGGCCTCTCACGCTCGACGCTCACCATCGTCATCGTCGCGGCGCTGGCCGTGGTGGCCATCATCGCCGTGTGGTTCTTCTTCGTCCGAGGGACGGACGGCACGTCCCCCTTCCTCGGTACTTGGAACGAGCCCAGCGGGGGGACTGACACCGTCGAGATCAAGCTGAAGGGCGGCGACTTCAAGGTGACGATGACCGGCAAAGACGCCGCCGGCGCCGAGAAGACGTACACGATCCCCGCACGCCTCGACGGTTCGAGTCTGGTCATCACGGTCGACGACTTCATCGAGGCGAGCGGCAACGAGGAGCAGGCGGCGCAGGCGAAGGCGGTGTTCGAGACCATGATCAAGGACTTCCGCCTCGTGTTCGCGCTCGACGACCCCATGCATCTGGAGATGACGGTCGAGGGCACTCCGGTCGGCGGCTCGGCGGCAGCCCAGGGCTCCACGAACTCCATCGTGCTCGTCAAGGACGACTAGCTCGCGTACCATGGCGTGATGAGCGCCGCCCCGAGCCACATCAGGTCCGCCACGCGCGGCGACCTGCCCGCAGTCGTCGACCTGCTCAACGCCTGCGACGTGGCGGAGGTCGGCGCACCCGACACCGCGGCCGACGACATCGAGAACGA
Organism: uncultured Thermoleophilia bacterium; assembly: GCA_963765635.1. Taxonomy (GTDB): domain Bacteria; phylum Actinomycetota; class Thermoleophilia; order UBA2241; family UBA2241; genus CAIXSE01. The sequence goes on along the minus strand of CAVXXF010000005.1, from coordinate 16,214 downwards.
CTGGGGCATGGAGGGCTTCACGCTGGCCCGTGACGCCTGGGTCGCCGTCGACCGCGGAGGGGTGCTCGCCGGGTACGCCTATGTCGGCGATCAGTTTCGCACCGGCGAGCTGGAGGCCGACCTGTGGGTGCACCCCGAGAACGCGGAGCCGGAACTGGCGACGCGCCTGCTCAACCTGGCCGAGCGCCGCGGCCGGGAACTGGCGGCCGCGCGAGGGTACGAGAGCCCGCTACTCGACATCTTCTGCATCGGGGTCAACCGCGCCAAGCGCGAGTTGCTGCTGCGGCGCGGCTACGCGCTATCGCGGACGGTCTACCGGATGAGCGCCGACCTCGGCGGCGAGGTCGTCGCGTTGCCGGTCCCCGAGGGCATCGCCATCCGGCCGTTTCGCGTTGACGTCGACGAGCATGCCATGCACGACACGATGAACGAGGCCTTCGAGGACCACTTCCGCCAGAGCGACGAACCGTTTGATGCGTGGAAGACCCGCCTGCTCGGCCACGCCAGCTTCGACCCCGACCTGTGGTCCCTCGCCTGGGACGGCGACGAGGCGGCAGGCGCCGTGATCGCCTACGACCACGGTGATCTCGGCTGGGTCCAGGGGCTCGGCGTGCGCCGTCCGTGGCGCCGGCGCGGGCTCGGCGGCGCCCTGCTGACGCAGACGTTCGCCGCGCTGGCTGCCCGCGGGCAGGTGCGCGTGGAGCTCGGGGTCGACGCCGAAGGCGAGACGCAGCCGCTGCGCATGTACGAGCGCGCCGGCATGCACGTGACCTTCACCTACGAGTTGTACGCCAGGCCGCTCACCAGCTGAGCCCACTCGCGCGTGCCGACACCAGTCTCTCCCACGCCGACATGCCGACCGGGCGACGGGGATTCGCGACGGACGGCTGCGGGAAGAGGTTCGACGACAATCGCGAAAGGAGCGTGTATGAGAAGGGTCTTCACGGCCTTCGTCCTCGCAGGACTGCTGGTGTTTGTGGTGGCCGCCTGCGGGTCGTCCGGAAGCAGCACCGAGACGCCTGCATCCACCCCGGCGACCACGCCGGCGGCGACAGACACGGCCGCACCCGCCGGAGACGGCGCAAGCGTCGACGGTGCCGCTATCTTTGCGTCCAACTGCGCCGGCTGCCACGGCATCGGCGGCTCCGGCGGCTCAGGGCCCAACCTGCAGAGCGAAGACAACCTCGACAAGGTCGTCCAGCAAGTGACCAACGGCGGGGCAAGCATGCCTGCGTTCGCGGGCCAGATCTCGGCCGATGAGATCCAGTCCGTCTCGGAGTACGTGACCAACGGCTTCAAATAGGGCGGCGCGAAGCACGAGTCGCGGGCGAGCGGGGCCGGGCGCGCGAAGTCGCTGCCCGGCCCCGTCCGCGTACGGCCTTCTCGAGCAGCCCTGAGATATCATCGGGGGCGGCCACATGAGCGACGTCCCGCACAGCCCCAGCGTCCGCACGATCCGCCCGGCACGAAGCGAGCTGGACGTGACCGTGCGCGTGCCGGGCTCGAAAAGCATCACCAATCGGGCCCTGCTCCTGGCGGCCCTCGCCGCCGGACCGTCGGCGCTACGCGGCGCGCTCGCCGCCGACGACACGCTGGCCTTCGCCGCCGGGCTGCGCGCTCTCGGCTTCGCCGTGGACGTGGATGCGGACGGCGGCTGGCGCGTGCAGGGCGCCGCCGGCCGGATCCCTCACGCCGAGGCCGACATCTTCTGCGCCGAGGCGGGCACCGCGGCGAGGTTTCTGCTCGCGGCCTGCGCCTCCGGCGAGGGCCGCTACCGGCTGGATGCTGCACCTCAGCTGCGGCGCCGGCCGCTGGCGCAGCTCCTCGAGGCGCTGCGCGCCCAGGGGGCGTGGACCGAACCGCGGAACGCCGAGCGCCTCCCGCTCACGCTGGAGGCTCGTGGCCTTGCGGGCGGCAGCCTGCGGCTGCCCGGCGGCACCTCGAGCCAGTTCATCTCCGCCCTGCTCATGGCGGCGCCGCTCGGGCGCGCGCCGCTCGAGCTGACCGTCGACGGCCTCGTGAGCCGCCCCTACGTCGACATGACCCTCGCGATGATGGCGCAGTTCGGCGTGGAGTCCGAGCGCCGCGGGCACGCGCACTTTCGCGTCGCGCCAGCTGCTTACCGGGGGCGCGACTACGCCGTGGAGCCCGACGCTTCGACAGCCTCGTACTTCTTCGCCGCGGCAGCGGTCACCGGTGGCCGCGTCAAGGTGCTCGGGCTGCACCGCGAAGCCGGCCTGCAGGGAGACGTACGCTTTCTCGACGCGCTCGCGTCGATGGGCTGCTCCGTGCGCGACGAACCGGACGGCGTCGTCGTGGCCGGCCCCGGTACCCCGGCCGGCCTCAGCGTCGACATGAGCGATATCTCCGACACGTTCATGACGCTGGCCGCCGTCGCCCCCTTCGCGAGCTCGCCGGTGACCATCACCGGCATCGCCAACGTGCGTCTCAAGGAATCCGACCGCATCACCGCCATGGAGGGCAACCTGCGGCGCCTGGGAGTCAAGACGGCCTCCGGCCCCGACTTCCTGCGCGTGTACCCCGGCACGCCGACCGGAGGGCGCATCGACCCGCACGGCGACCATCGCATCGCGATGTCGTTCGCCGTACTCGGCCTGCGAGCCCGCGGCGTGGTCGTCGAGGACCCCGCCTGCGTCGGCAAGACTTGTCCGGACTTCTTCGAGCTTTGGTCGGCCCTGGAGCAGGGAACAGACTGACCGGGACAAAGAGAGGGCATAGCCACCGCAACCACACGCGTCACCCAGCCGGGAGGGCGAGCATGGACGACGAGACCACGGGCAGACTGCCCGACGAGAGTTCCGCACAGCCGCCGCGAGGCGGCGAGACCGCGGCCGACACGGATCAGACGGCCGTCACGCCGCCCGATGCCGGCGAGACCCTCGTCACGCCGCCCGCCGACGCGGACGCCACCCGCGTCATGAGCGGCGAAGCCGCCGCTGAGACGCGCGTGATGCCGGCGGCCGGCGGCGGCGCGCCTCCCCCGCCGCCGCCCCGCCCGCAGCCGACGCTGATGATGACGCGGCCGCCGAGGCAGAGCTCCAATACCTGGTGGATCGTCCTCGTCGTCGTGCTGCTGGCGCTGGTCGCCGCGGCCGCGGCCTGGTACTTCGTGCTGCGTGACAACGGCGAGACGCCGGCTCCTCAGCCGAGCCCCGCCTTCGACTGGGTGGGGGCCTGGGGCCGCACCGACGGTGGCGGGGGGGGCGTCGTCGTCGAACCGAGCGGCAAGGAGTACAAGGTCACGGTGTACGGCAGTACCCTTCAGGTCCTCGGCACCGCCGTGGCCACGCCGAAAGGCGAGGACCTCACCTTCACGCTCGAGAGCAGCGAGAGCGTCGGCGGTCTCCCGGGGCCGTTCCAGATCACCCTCGTAGCCGGGCCCGGAGAGACCCTCGCGGACATGAAGGTCACCGGGAGCAACCAGACCACCGTCATCATCCCGCTGAAGCGCGTCGCGGCGCTGGTGCCCGTCTCGCCGTCCGCGTCGCCGACCGTCACGCCATCCGCGTCGCCGACGACGTCGCCGTCGTCGAGCCCGAGCGCGTCACCATCGCCGGGCACCGACCAGCAGGTCATCGACGCCATCACGAAGCTGCAGACCGGCGTGATCACGTGGGCCACGAACAACAACAACCTCTACCCGACGCCGACCGACGTCACCCAGACGGGAGGCGTCGCCACCTACGTCGACCCCTGGCCGACCAACCCGTACACCGGCCAGCCCATGAAGCCGGGCACGCAGCCCGGCGACTATACCTACGAGCAGCTCAACGGCGGCGCCGGCTACAGACTCACCGGCTACGTGAGCAACGGCCTGACCTACACGGTCCCCTGACAACACGCGACGGCCGGGAGAAGAGCCATGCGAGCCATCCGCGTGCACGAGTTCGGTGACCCCGAAGTCCTGCGTCTCGAGGAACTGCCCGAGCCGCTGCCGGTGGAGGACGAAGTGCTGGTGCGCGTGCAGGCGGCGGGTGTGAACCCCTATGAGACCTACGTGCGGTCCGGCGACTACGCCCAGCTGCCGGCGCTGCCCTACACGCCGGGCGTCGATGCCGGAGGCGTCCTCGTGGAGTCCGGCGAGCGCGTGTACGTGAGCGGCTCGTTGAGCGGGACCTACGCGGAGTTTGCCCTGTGCCGCCGCGACCAGGTGCGCCTGCTGCCGGACGACCTCTCGTATGCCCAGGGAGCCGCCCTCGGCGTGCCATACGAGACCGCCCACCGCGCCCTGCTGCAGCGCGCCCGAGCGGTCGCCGGCGAGACGGTGCTCGTTCACGGCGCCAGCGGCGGCGTGGGCCTTGCCGCCGTGCAGTTCGCGCTGGCCGCCGGCCTCCACGTCGTCGGCACGGCCGGCAGCGAAGCGGGCCGCGACCTGGTCCGAGGAGGGGGAGCGGTATTCGCGGTCGACCACCGGGACCCGCAGCATCTCGCGACGGCCGTCGAGGCCACAGGCGGTCGCGGCTTCGACGTCATCATCGAGCTGCTGGCCAACGTCAACCTCGGCGACGATTTCACTGCTCTCGCCATGCGCGGCCGCGTGGTGGTCGTCGGCAGCCGTGGCACCGTGACCGTCAACCCCCGCGATCTCATGAACGCCGAGGGAACGGTCCTCGGCATGCTGAGCTTCCACTCGTCACCTGAGGAAGCAGCCGAGACCCGCGCGGCCATCGCCGCCGGCCTGCGCGACGGCTCACTGCGCCCGGTCGTGGCCCGCGAATTCCCTCTGGCGGAGGCGGCTCGCGCCCACCATCACGTGATGGAGCGCCCGTCGCTCGGCAAGCTGGTGCTGGTGCCCTGACCCGAAGACCCGGCCCCGGCTGGCTACGGGTTCGGGACCCGCTCGATGCGCGCCAGCCAAGACTTGCGGCCGCCGCCGTCGAGGTTGGCGGCCATCTCTGCCGCCTCGATGGAGAGCACGCGAAACGGCGGGTGGTCGAAGGCCGCGCGCAGCTCGGCCTGGGTGACGCGGCGCGGGCCGCCTTCGCGCAGCTCGCGCTCGCTGAAACACAGCACGTAGTAGTGGCCACCGAGCGTGAGCGCCGCGGCCAGCGACTTCACGTAGCGGTCGCGTTCGCGGTCGTCGAAAGTGTGGAACAGTCCGGAGTCGACTACCGTGGCGAAGCGCCGCCCGAGCCCTTCGAGGGCGAGGGCGTCGTGCACGAGGAACTCGGCTTCGAGGCCGCGTGTGAGCGCTTTGCGACGCGCGGCCTCCACGGCCGCCTCTACGGCGTCCACGCCCACGACCACAAAGCCGCGGGCAGCCAGGAACAGGGCGTTCTCGCCCGTCCCGCAGCCGGCGTCCAGCACGGGCCCGGCGATCTCGCCGGCATCGGCGAGCGCCTCGAACGCGGGCTGAGGCCTGCCGATGTCCCACGGCGGCTTGCCCTTATACGATGCGACAAAGCTGGTCGCGCTCATCGTCATCACCTTCTCTCGCCCGGTATGTACCACCGTGCAAACCCGGGTCGGGCCGACACCGGCTTTGGTAGGGTTGTGGCATCTCCGAAGGAGTCCGCCATGACCGACTACCGTTCCCGCAGCATGTGGCTCGACGGCGTGCCCGGCGAGCTTGCCCCAAGGGCATCCCTGCCCGGCCCCATCGACCTCGACGTCGCCGTGGTCGGCGCCGGTTACACCGGCCTGTGGACCGCCTACTACCTGAAGAAGGCCGATCCCACGCTGCGCGTGGCCGTGCTCGAGAAGGAGATCGCCGGATTCGGAGCCTCCGGCCGCAACGGCGGCTGGTGCCACACGACCTTCCCCGGCTCTCGCGATCGCGCCGCCAAGGAACACGGCCGGCAGGCCGTCGTAGACCAGCAGCGCGCGCTGCACGCGACCGTGCCGGAGATCGCGCGCGTGCTGGCCGAGGAGCACATCGAGGCGCGCTTCCACATCGGCGGTCAGCTCGACCTCGCCACCAGCCCGGTGCAGCTCCTGCGCGCCCGGGAGGCGATCGAGTACGAGCGCTCGTGGGGCTTCGGCGAGGACGACTACGCCCTGCTCGGCGCCGCCGAGATGCGCGCCCGCCTCAGGGTCGCCGGCTGTCTCGGCGGCGTCTCCACGCCGCATGGAGCCGCCGTCGACCCCGCGCGCCTGGCGCGCGGCCTCGCGGAGGTCGTGGAGCGACTGGGGGTGCCCATCTACGAGCGCACCCCCGTCACCGCGCTGGCGCCGCACCGCGCCGAGACGCCGTTCGGTACGGTCTCGGCCGAGGTCGTGGTGCGCGCCACCGAGGCGTTCACGCCGTTGCTGCCCGGTTACGAGCGGCAGGTCGTGCCGATCTACTCGCTGATGATCGGCACCGAACCGCTCCCCGACTCCTTCTGGGACGAGGTCGACTGGTCCGGCCACGAGGTCTTTGGCGACTTCCGCCATCTGATCTTCTACGCCATGCACACCGACGACGGGCGCATCGCCATCGGCGGCCGCGGTGCGCCGTACCACTTCAACTCACGCCTCAGCGAGGACTTCGAGCGCGTACCGGCGGTGCAGGACCACCTGCGCGAGCTGCTGCGCACGCTTTTCCCGCAGATCGGCGACGTGCGCGTGACGCACACCTGGGGCGGAGCGGTCGCCGCTTCTCGTGACTGGTACAGCTCAGTGGGAATGGACAGGGAGACCGGAATGGCCTGGGCCGGCGCCTACGTGGGCGACGGCGTGGCCACCACGAACCTCGCCGGCCGCACGCTGCGCGATCTCATCCGCGGTGAGCAGAGCGAGCTCACGGGGCTGCCGTGGGTGAACCACCGGTCCAAGTCGTGGGAGCCCGAGCCCTTCCGCTGGCTCGGAGTCAACGCGTCGCTCAAGGCGATGGCCAGCGCCGATGGCTACGAGGCGCGCACGGGCCGTCCGGCAAGACGCGCGTCGGTGGTCAAGAAGGTCATCGGCGCCTGAGCCTGCGGCCGGCGCCTCACGGCACGCTGTAGACGCTTCCGTCGGCGAGTACCACGCCCAGCGTGTAGTCCGTGCCGGCCCCCGGCGCATAGACGATGTCCCCCGGCTGCTTGCCCGCCGCCATCGGGGCCTGGGTCCAGGGGTTGTTGGGCCAGGGTTGCACGTAGCTGCCGAGCACGTCCTGCGTGGCCATCGGCGGCGCCGCGCCGTTGGTGACGGCGTAGGCCGAGATGCCCGTCTTGACCATCATGATCTCACCCTTTGCGGCCACATCCTTGGCGATGTCGATGGTGCCGCTGGGCGTCTCGATGTCCTTGGCGCCGCAGGCGGCCACCACGCCGGCGACCAGTAGCGCGCAGAGCGCCAGCGCTGCGATGCTCACGACGCGTTTCATGCCGATTCCTCCATCGTTGCTCGCAGCCGCCGTCGGCGTTCCTCGCGGCCGCGAGTCCTCCGCCGGCCACCCTCTGTATCGGCGCGATGGACGCATCCTGCAGCGATTGGCAAGATGCCCTCGTTTGGCCGCGGCTAAAGCCCCGCCAGGTCCTTGAACTTCTCCACCGAGTTGATGCTGATGCCGAGCAGCTCGGCGATGCGGAACTTGGCCATCATGGCATTGGGCTCGCCGGGGTGCAGGTTGGAGTGGTCGAGGATCCGGCCCAGACCCTTCTCGCCCCGGATCTGCTCCATCGCGTAGCTGTCGCTGAGGTCGCGGGCCGTGCAGCCGAGCTTGCCGGCAACGTACTCCTTGGCATCTTTCAGGCGCATCCCGCGGGACATCTGCATCCGCGCGACCAGGTCTCCGGCCGTGCGGATCCCGCCCATGCCCGCGGCGAGCGCGTGAGTGACGTCCATTCCCCTGGAGTCACCCGAGCCCACCTACAAGCCGTCGCACTGCAGGATGTCGACGAGGGCTTTCGCCGCCCGAGACGCGGCGTCCTCGGGCGGATAGCCGTTGACCGGCACGCCGCACACACCCTCACCCACGTTGGGATGCACGGGGATGCGCGCCACCTCCATGCACGGCTTGATGACCGTGAGCGAATAGGCCGTGTTCCAGCAGCAGCTCTTGCCCGTGCGGATGTTGACCGCCGGCCCGAAGAGGGTGACGCCGGCTTCCTGGCACACCTCGAGCTGCTGACGCGGCCACAGGCCGGCGAGCCGCCGGCCCTCCCACTCGAGCTCGCCGTGCACGCCGATCACGAACTCACCGGCCATGCCCAGCTCGATGCCGGCCTCCGGGTACTTCTCGCGCACGTGCTTGACGGCGCACAGGGTGCTGAAGAAGTCGGCGTCGCCGGCGCCGCCGGTGGTGTCGAAGTCGACCCCGTCGGCGCCCGCCTCGATCATGCCATCGGCGACATACACCATGTCTTGCGTCGCGAACTCCAACGCCTCTTCGATGGCCGCTCGCGCACCGGCGATGTCCCCCCTGGGCAGCAGCTCGAACCAGTTGCCGGCCGGGCCGTCGGGCTTGCTGTAGAAGGCCAGGTTGGGCTGCGCCCCATATTGGATCGGCGCCGTGAGCATGAGCTGCGCGTTCTGCATCACCTGCTGCTGAAACGGCAGGATCGTCTTGATGGCCTTGTAGCTGTACTCGATGTGCCAGAGCTCGAGGATGTCCTGGCCGAGGCGCTGCTCGCTCTCCAGCAGGTCCTGCAGGTCGGTGCCGGTCATCTTGCTGCCGCCGCCGTCGCAGCTCAGCACCACCTGATCGCCGACGTCGACGGCCGTGAAGGCCGCCGGAGATGCGTAGATGTCGAGCAGGTGGGCCTGCTCGTCGGCAGCGAGCGGCGGCACCTTGGCTTTGCCGGCCGCCTGCGTGGTCGCCTGCTCGATGTCCGCGTGCAGCTCGCTGCGCGTCATCTCGACCATGAAACCGTCGCCCATGCGGGTCGGGATCCTGGCTTCCACCGACATCACTCCGTTCGCGTCGCTGGCGCGCCGACCGCGGTACCTCAGCGCCTGGCCCCAATCGTATCAGCCGGTTGACCGCCTCCGGCGCCCCGGCCACACTCTGGGGACATCATGCAGTCCACCCTGGGAGCACCCATGAGAACGCGTCGTTTCACCATGCTCGGCGTGGCGCTCGTCGCCGGATTCCTTTTTCCGGCTGCCCTGCCGGCTTCCGCGAGCGCGGCCGAGAGCTTCGTCGACAAACAGGTACAGATGAACATCCTGCTGTTGCAGGGCTACATCAATACGCAGGCCGAGAGGAACGGTTTCGTGTACCCCGCGCGGGCCGACGTCAAGAAGGGCGGCGCCCTGGTCGCGCCTCTCTGGCCGGGCAATCCCTGGACCGGAGGGACGATGGCTCCCGGGACCTCCAGGGGCACCTTCACCTACACCGTGAAGGCCGACCTGAGCGGCTACACCCTGGTCGGCCACCTCTCCAAGGGCTCATACCGAGTCTCCGGCGGCGTGCCGAGATGGCTCAAGGACGAGCGCGATGCGTCAAGCAAGGCAGGCCTTGCCCTGGTACAGCAGTACGTGGAGATGTGGGCACGGGCGCACGGCGGGGAGTTTCCGCCAGCCACGGATGTCGGCGCCGGCGGGCTCGTGGGGCTGCAGCCCGGCGTGCCGATCTGGCCACAGAGCCCCTGGACCGACGCCGCCATGACGCAAGGCCAGGCGACCGGCGACTTCACCTACGCGCTCAGCGGGGGAGAGAGCGGCTACGCGCTGCGCGTGCATCTCGCCACTGGCAAGGACTGGGTGCTGGTTAGCTCGAGTCGCTGATGGAGCCGAGGTAGAGGCCGGCGCCGCCTGCCGCATCAGGCGCGCGCACAGGCAGCAACGCTCCTCAGTCGAAGAAATCACACCCTCCCGCGGTCTATCTGTCCGGAGAGGAGGGCCACGAAATGGTCGTTGCGACCGCAGCCCTCGCACAGGGATCGATCGGCGCGTTTGAGACAACGGGTCCGCAGCCCGTCTCTTCGGGTACGATGCCGCCGAAAGGGCTCAGGCTCGCGGAGGGAGAGGCGATGCCGTCTGCCAGCGGGACGCGGACGGGGGAGATCGACCCGGACGTTGTCGCGGCTGCCGTGGGCGGCGACGACGAAGCCTTCATCGCCGTGATGCGACACTACGACCGGCGCCTGCGCATCGTCGCCTACCACGTGCTCGGCGACCGCCAGCTCATGGACGACGTCCTCCAGGATGTCACGCTACGTGCATACGGCGCGCTGCCACGGTTTCGCGGCGACTCCTCGCTGGGCACCTGGCTGTGCCGTATCACGTACCGAGTCTGTTGCGACGCGATTCGCCGCAACGATCGCCTCTATCCATTACCGCCGTCCGACTTGACCGAGCTGCCCGGGAGCGAGCCGGACCCGGCCGACGCGCTCGCGATACACATGATGCTGGCCGACGCCTTCGCGACGCTGCCACCTGAACAGCGCATTGCGGTGCTTCTCGTCGACCGCGAGGGATACGACTACGCGACCACGGCTCAGATCCTCGGCATCCCGGCCGGTACGTTGGCCTCCCGCCTATCCACGGCGCGCGCAGCGCTCCGCCGGCGCATCGCCCCCGGAGCCATCTCTGAGGAGACGCCATGAACGACTATCGTGACATCGAGCTAGGCGAGCAGCTGCAGACGGTCACGGAGCCGGAGCACGGACCGACATACTGGGGTCAGGTGCAAGCCCGAATCGCACGGGAGTCTGCTGAGGAACGGCTCCGGCCCTCGCTCGGGGCGCGCCTCCGCGGCTTGGTCGCCCACCGGCGCCTCAGCCTCGCCCTAGCGACGGCGGCCCTGGCTATCGTGGCGGCCGCGGTGGTCCTCTTCGGCCTCCCCGCCGCCACCGACACAACTGGCCCGCAGCCGGTGAGCGCCTCCGAGGTGCTGCGCCGAGCCCTTCACGCGCTCTCGAATGGGCGCACTTTGCAGGCCGTCGCAGTACTCAAGTACGCGGAGTGGGACATGTGGGATGGGACCTACACGTACACGAGGCAGCGCTACCGGGTCTACAGTCTCGCCGACGGCAGCTACCGCCAGGAGTCCCTCGACCGCAAGCCGGCCGACAGCGGCTCGCCCTCCGGCACACCGCGCATTCCGGACGAGATCCTGACCTACGACGCCACCAGCGGCGTAGTGCGCGAGTACGAGCGCGGTCGTGGTGTCATCATCACATCGGGGAGCCCCGTCGGGTCACCCGACGCGCTCCCCGGGTCTGGACCGGCAGGCCACATCATTGGCATCGACCTCAGCGCCGCGGCGCGCGCCGTCCAGGCCGTCGGAGCCGCCCGGCTCTCAACGACGACCTACGAAGGCAGGCCGCTCTGGGTCGTGACCTGTTCCGCCGGCTCGGTGCCGTCGCGGCCCAACGTCACCGAGGAATGGCCGACGTACGTGATGACGATCGACAGGGAGACGTGCCTGCCGGTGGGCCTGAAGTGGATCGAGTCTGGCGTCGTGCAACTCGATTTCCGCCTCGAACGGATGCTCATCGACGTGCCCATCGAGCGCTCCGCATTCAGGCTCTCCACGCCTCCCGGCGCTCGCGTGAAGCGCGCAGACGCAGGGTTCCGGCGCGTGGGCCTCGGCGAGATCGAGGGGCTGGTCGGCTACGCTCCGCTCATGCCCGAATCGCTGCCGAGCGGCTATAGCCTGGCGCGGACCGCCGTCGCCACCCGGTCGACCACGGTCAACGGCTACGTCACTGGTGACGATGTGGTCGTCCTGCAGTACGCACGCGGCTTCGACGCGCTCACGATCACCATGCGCAAAGTCGCGGATCCCGCGTTTGCCGCGTCCACAGACCCCTTCGACTACGAGTCGAAGTGGTCGGAACTGGTGCGGACGAGCGTGGAGCTTACGGCTGGCGCATTCGCCGGGACAACGGCCCAAGTCATGATCCTGCCGCGGTCCACCACGCCCCACCTGTGGGCGGTCAAGGACGGCAGACTCCTGACGATCGGCGGCGGCGCCACGCAGAAGGAGCTCATCGCCATCGCCAACTCCCTCGCACCCTACGGCGCGCGCGACGCGACCCCGTCGTCGCCGTGAGACACGGGAGGCAGCATCATGAAGCCGCAGTCGCTGTCTGAACCATGGCCCTCGAGTGTGGTCGTGCCGCTCATGGTCTTCCTCATGGTCGTCGCCTTCGTGCTCCTTTTCGGCACCGGGGGCGCGGCGACTTCGGCCGTGCAGCCGGACACGGCCGCGTCTCCGGCCGACATCTACCGGGAGAGCATCCGCGGCGTTGTCAAGATCATCGCCTACGAGCCGCAGGCGGCGAGCGCCCGCCCTGCGCCGTCGAGCACCGGCAGCGGCTTCGTGGTCGATCGCCGGGGCACGATCCTCACCAACGCGCACGTGGTCACACCCGGCGGCATGTCCGTGCGCCGCGTCCTCGTGATCGTGCTGGACCGCTCCGGCGCCGAGCGCCGGTTGAACGGGACTGTGCTGGGCACGGACGCGGCGACCGACGTGGCGGTGGTGCACGTCGAAGCGCGCGGTCTCGACCTGGCCGCACTGCCCCTCGGGCAGGCGAGCGATCTCGCCGTCGGAGACCGGGTCTACGCCATCGGCAATCCCCTCGACTACAACTTCAGCATGACGTCCGGCATCGTCTCTGCCCTTCACCGCGTGGTCCGCGGACCGGCCAATGCCGCTATCGGCGAAGTCATCCAGACCGACGCGGCCATCAACTCGGGCGACTCCGGAGGCCCGCTCCTCGATGCCGCCGGCCGCGTGGTGGGGATCAACGAGCAGATCGCCACGGAGGAGACGGGCGGCTCCGGCAACATCGGCCTTGCGTTCGCCGTCCCCATCGAGGCCGGCGTCGACGTGCTGCGCCAGCTCGCAAGTACCGGCGATGTGCGGCACCCATGGCTGGGCATCGAGGGCCTGACCATAACCCCCGAACTCGTGAGCCTGCTCAAGCTCAAGGTGGAGACCGGAGTCCTGCTCGTCGGGGTGTCGCCAGAGGGGCCGTCGGAGCGCGCGGGCCTGCGTGGTGGCAGTCGCGCCGTCCGCGTTCCCGGGCGGATCATCTACGCGGGCGGAGACATCGTCACCACGATCAACGGACGCCGTATCACCGGCATGGCCGACGTGGTCAACCTGATGCAGGCCGCGACGCCCGGCAGCATCGTCGCCGTCACCTACGTGCGCGGCGACGCGGAGGGTTCGACGCACGTCACGCTGGGCGTCCAGCCATCGGCGCAGTGAGCGGTGACGTGCGGCCCGAGGCCGGCGGCTGACGACGGGTGTCGTCAGCCGCCGGCCAGTTCCCGGTCGGCGTCGTCGACGATCTTGCGGAGCCGCTGCCGCACGTCTTTGGGCAGCGGCTGCGGCACGTGCGTCTCGAGGATCTCGCGAGCGCGAAGCTGGGCACGCTGGTACATGTCGGTGCCGCCGCGTTCCTGCCAGTCCTCGCGCACGCGGCGGTCGATGAGAGCCGGCTGCGACTGCTCGCGCATGAACGCCATCGTAGCGTCCAGGCTCAGGAAGTCGCCGAATGCGCCCACTCGGGCGATGTCGTCCACCGCGAGGTGCTCGTCGTTCACGCGGATGCCGCCCACCACCTGCTTCACCATGCGCGCGATCTCGTCGTCGATGACCAGCTGCGCGTAGTCGAAGGTGACGCCTGACTCGATCATTCCCAGGCCGTAGATCAGGTTGGTCCCTGCCAACGCCGCCATCAAGGCCGTGAGTGTCTTCTCGTGACCGGTCTGCACGTCACTGAGCTTGCTGTCACCCTACCCACCGGCGATGTAGCTCGGCAGGCGATACTGCCTGGCGAGCTGGGCCGCGCCGGCGCTGATCAGGGCGCACTCCGGCGAGCCCACGGAGGCCGCCGCCAGCCGCAGGTCCATGGCGGTCGTGGACGAGCCGTACAGCACCTTGCTGCCGCGCTCAGTGAGCTGGGCGAGGACGACGCCGGCGAGCACCTCGGCGTTGTGAGTCACGAGCGTGCCGGCGAGCGTCACCGGTGACGAGCCGCCGGCCATGGCCATGCTGAGCACGCAGCTCGGTACCCCCGCTCTCGCCGCTTCGATGACGATCTCGCAGCAGTCGCCGACCAACTGGAGCGGGCTCACCGGACAGGTGCCCATGATCATCATGGGGCGCTCGCGCACCGCCTCGGCGCTGCCCTGGACGGCCTCGAGCATGGCCAGGCTGATGCGCACGGCGCGGCCGTCGAGTGGCCCGCCGGAGATCGGCTTGGTCTGGCCGGCGATGGCCGCCTCGTGGTTGTGGATCGAGGCTGTCGCCGGCGGCATGTCGCCGGCGCCGACGGCGATCTCGAAGACGTCCACCTCGGGCAAGGCGTCGACGAGCTTGGCGATGTCGGTGAGGTCCTGCTTCGCGGACGCGCGGAGCTCGCCGCTGTACGGGTCCACGACCATGACGCCCTCACCGAAGTTGCTGAAGCCCACGCGTCCCGCTTCGATGACGATGTCGTTCTTCGGGTCGCGCCCGCAGAGCATGATGCTTGCCGGCGCACTGCGGATGGCGTCCTCGACGATGTGTGGCGGGATGCGCACGAGGCGCGCCTCGCGGTCCACCACGCAGCCGCCATCGCTGAAGATGTCGAGCGCCTCGTCGATCTCCACCCAAACGCCGGTGCGCTCGAGCACTTCGAGAGTCGCGAGATGGATATCTTCGATCTCGTCGTCGGTGAACACGTTAAGGCCGATGCCGCCGCTGCGCCTGCGGCCGGCGAACAGGTTGCGTTTCACGCCCTGCCTCCTCCGGAGCCGGGGGTCGATGATGCCCGCCAAGGTAATCACAGGCGGTCCCTGGTGTACCAGCCACGGTGCGGCTTGCGCCGCCGCCCCGCGGCCGTCACGCTTGCCGCGTGAGTCAGCGCCCCGTCATGCTCGTCGGCTTCTCGTTCCTCTTCCTCCCGTCCTTACTCGCCCGGGGCCGGGGCGCCGGGTCATGAGCCCCGCAGCCAAAGAGGCACGACCATAGACGTCCATCCGGACCGCACCAGCCGAGACATCCGTGCAGGCCGGGTCAGCCGTCGCCCGCCGCGCTTCGCGGTCACCGTGATGGCCATGGGCATCGTCTTCGCCCTGGCCTACGTCTTCCTTCTGCGCACCCCTCCACCGGTGCCGACGCCGGAGATTCTGGCCATCCGCGGGACCTACGTCATCGAACCCTCACTCGCCGCGCACCAGCCGGGAGAGACTCCGCGACCTTTGGCCTCAGGCTCTTTCACGGCCTCGTCCTCGGGGGACGCGTCCGGGACTCTAAGGCCGGACCCGACGCCCTCGCGGCGCAGCGACCCCAGGCCGCTCGTGTCGACCTACAGCGCGAAGCTGCGGACCGCACTCACCACGTCGACATTCCTCGGCCGCATCGTCACCACGCGCGCCATCGGAGAGTGGCCACCAGCTTGGCAGATAGCCACACCGAGTCCGCTTGCCTACCAAGGCTTGGCAGCGATCGTGCGGAGTGCGGTAGAGGACGGCGACCGCACCATCGGCATCAAGCCCCTGAAGGACGGCGACCGCACGGTCTGGCGCGCGGCCATGACAATCGACGGCGAAGACGTGCAGGTGGTCGTCGACCAGCTCACAGGGATCGTCATCTGGCACACAGACCGTCGCTCGACCTTCACTGCGACAGTCGACTGGGACGCTCCCCCAGCCATCGTGGAAACCTCCGCAGCGGAGATCCCCGCCGCTCAGGCGGTCGCGACGACGGAGGCGAGCTCCGGCTACGCGTCGTCGCCGGCGGAAGCCGAAGCCGCGGCGGGCTACGCCCCGCTTGTGTCAGAGCTCGCCCCAGACGGCTACGCTCTCCGCGCGGTCGCGACCTGGGAGTCGAACGTCGCCCCGGGCATCCGGCTGATCCATGACGGGCAGAGCGGTCCGATCGATGCTCTTGCCGGGGAGCTCCAGGTGGGCCAGCACTTCACGCGCGGCCTCAGCTGGTTCACGCTGCAGCAGCTCGGGCCAGGCGCCGCCGCAAAGTCGGTCGCCTTGCTGCGCGTCAGGCTCGCGTCGATCGCCGCCGCCAAGCTGTCGTTCCAGACGTCGACGCTGCAGTACGGGGCGCTCAGCGGCGCCACCGCTTACACCTGGTACGACACCACGGGGCCGACGCTGTTCGCCAGCGACGCGCGGCACATCGTCTCCATCACCGGCGCGCTGACGCGTCGTGAACTCATCGCGTTCGCGGAGGGGTTGAAGCCCGTAGGCTCAGGCGGCTCGGCCGCGCCGTCCGCGGACCCCGCGCCTTCCCCAAACCCCTGAACGCCGCGGGGCGGGGCGCCGTGTGAGCACCCCGCCCCCGCGGCGTCACACTGGAGTCCGCGGCCCGGCTCTCAGTCCTCCGC
>CAVXXF010000004.1:0-2109999 GCA_963765635.1 uncultured Thermoleophilia bacterium | reverse complement strand
GACGGCCCGCTCTACGCGCTGCGTAGCGGGCCCATGCCCGCCAGGGTCACGACCGTGGCGGCGTCTGCGGAGTCGCTTACGCTGGCCACGCACGCTTCGCCACGCAGATGGTCGCCCTCGCGAGTGACCATCGTGAACGCCATCGAAGAACCCTGCTCCAAATGGCGGCGAAACTCATCGATGTCGGCCGGCGACTCCACCCGCAGGCCCCAAGAGCCTTGAGATGCCTCATCCCTGACGACGCTCGCACTCAGAAAGCCGATGTCCCGATGATCGTGCTTGATCTTGAGCAAGCGTCCCGCTCCAACGAACAACCGTGCCCCCCGTCACCAATGCTCTCTGCCGCTAGTGTGGCCCACAGCGCGGCCCTCGGGCAAGAGTCGATACGCGAGGCGTGGCGGGGCGTCACACCTGGACGCGCCGACCGGCCGCCTTCCTCTTACGGTCTACTAGACTGCGGGTATGTTCGTCGTCGTCCTCGGCCTCGCCGTCCACCACCAGCTCGTCGAAGAAGGGAGGCTCTTTGGAGTCAAGCTCAGTCAAGCGGTGACAGGGCGTAGGGTGATTTGGCCCTGCACGCGCCGCAAACGCGCGGCCGCTGAGCGAGGCCGTGCTATGATTTGAGTGCCTACGCAGTGCAAAGCTCACGAGGAAGGACGCCGTTTGAGGAAGGACTACGCTCTCCTTCTGACCGCCAGCACCATCGTGGCGGCCGCAGTGATCGTCTTCGTGGGGTCCGCGAACGACTCCGGCTCGGCAGCGCCGACTCAGCCGGCGGCGAACGTGACGTCTGTCCCCCCGGGCCGTCCCTCCTTCTGCCCAAGCAGCTCGGCGGCCCCCGACGCCTCCCAGATAATCGCCGCCCTCAAGGTGAAGCTCGGCAAAAAGCCATCCAAAACGCAGACGATGACGGCGCTGGGCACGGCGTTCTTAGCGAGCGAAGACTACGACAAGGCGGAAGCGCTCTTCTTGCGCGCCTTGCGTCTGCGGCCCGGCGACCCCGAAGCCAGCGTGCAGCTCGCGATGGTCTACCACGCCCGCGGCAACGACACCAAGGCGAAGGCGCTCATCCGAGGAGTGTTGAAGAAAAACCCCAAGTTCCAGAAAGCTCACAACGACCTGGCCGGCATCTACTTCGATGAAGGGCGCATAGCGCAGGCCAGGGCGGAGTGGAAGAAGGCGGCGGCCATCGACCCCTGAGAATGAGCGCTCGCGGCGCGGTCGCGCCGCACGCTCAAGCCGCGGTTGTCTCGCCGCCCGCCGTCCTGATCGCACCGACGCAGCGAAGGCCCTCGTGACAGGCAGCGCCCCTCGCATGCCCAGCGCGGCCGCGACCGGTCTTGCCGGCCCTGTCCGTCGGTCCACACCTTCTCTGCCGGTTCCCCGGCCGGCTCTGGGGCTAGGGATGGCAGAGCGTAGTCGCTGAATCCGAAGCCCAGCCAGACTATCGTCTCTGGCTCCAGCGGGCGGCTTCTGAGTGAGCTGTGGCAAGGCAGGGTCATGGTGCCGCCTGCAGGAGAGCTGCAACTGCTCATCGATGCCGGCCTGCCCTGGGAGTTGACCTGTGCCTCACGGCGGGGCGTCACACTCGGACCTGCCCACCGACCGCCTTCCCGTTGCCGGATGATAGCCTGCGAGCATGCTCGCCGCCTTTCTCGCCCTCGCCGCCAGCCTTCCCTATGGAGCCAGCGACTTCCTGGCCGGCAGCCAGACGCGCCGGACCTCCTTCTGGACGGTGATCATCTTCAGCCAGCTCGCCAGTCTGAGCTTGATGGCGCTGGCGGTGCTGGCTCGCGGCCAGGCGCCTCCAGAGGCGGTGCTGGTGCCAGCGCTTGGCGCCGGCCTGCTCTCCGCCGTTTGCGTCGCCGCGTTCTATCAGGCGCTGGCGGTCGGCGTGATGAGCATCGTCGGGCCCATCTGCAGCGTGGGCACCGCCGTGCCGGTGATCGTCGGCCTCGCGAGCGGCGAGCGCCCGTCTGCGGCGCAGCTGGCCGGTATCGGGATCGCGCTTGGTGGCGCCATCCTGGCGTCGCGAAAGACGAGCGCCGGCGAGCGCCATCAGGCCACCGGCAAGCTCAGCATCGCGCTGGCCGTGCTGTCCGCCGTGGCCTTCGGGTTCGCCATGGTCTTCTACGCCCAGGGTGCGCAGTCGGACCCGTACTGGATCGTCCTCCTGGCGCGCTCGACCTCGATGACGGTCTTCGCGCTGGCGTTTGTCGTCGTGCGGCCGGGCCTGAAGCTCACGAGGGCAGCTGCGGTGCCGATCCTCGCGGTCGGTGTGCTCGGCACCAGCGGCGCCGTGTTGTTCACGGTGGCGACGACCATGGGCTATCTGAGCATCGTCTCGGTGTTGAGTTCGCTCTCCCCGATCTTCCTGATCATCCTCGCCTACGTCTTCCTGCACGAACGCCTTTCGCGGATGCAACAGTTGGGGGTCGCGTCAGCGCTTGTAGGCGTGGCGCTGATCGCCGCCGGGTGACCGGGTCCCCCCCAGAAGCCACGGCATCGCGTTCGATTCGTGGAGAAGTCCGGCCCCTCTTGGCTGGATGCCAAGCTTGCGGTCCGGCGTCATGCGAGAGCGCGACCAGCGGGGCAGTCTGAGTCTACGAGGTGGCGATCGCGACGCAGCCTCTGTGACCCACCGGTAGCGTCTGCACTGCTGTCACTGACCTGTGGGCTGTCACACCTAACGGCGGGCGCACAGGGCGAGCAGGTCGGCGAGGATGGCGTAGGCGGTCTGCTGCGTCGTGGCATTGAGCTCGGCCGTGAGCACGTCTCCCATGAGGTCGGTATGCAGGATCAGGCCGAGGCCGGAGCCGTGGATGCCTGCCAGCGGATGGGTGAGCGGCAACTCCACAAGCCGCACAGAACAGTCGACACCGCCGTCGCCGGACCGCCCGCTGCAGAGGAGGCACAACCGTTGCCCCGCGGCGCGCGCGGCGGCCACCCGTTCGGCGGTGACGCCTCGGATGCTCTGGCGCGGGATGTCGTCGGGCGTGATCTGTGCATCGAGCAGGGAGTTCGCCAGGATGGCGAGCTTGCAGGCCGAATCGACCCCATCGAGGTCGAGCGCCGGGTCGGCCTCGAGCCACCCCTCCCGCTGGGTGTGGGAAACCGCGTCGTCGAACGAGTCGCCTTCCCCAAGAGCATCGAGGATGTAGTTGGTGACGCCGGTGAGGATGCCGTCGAAGCCGGTGATCGTGCAGCCGCGCAGACACGTCTCTACAAGGTCGAAGACGGGCATGCCGTCGGCGACCGTGCCCTCGTAGCGCCAGCGCCGTCCGTGCATCTCGGCCGCCGTGCGCATCGTCATGAACTGCCAGGCGACCGGCCCCTTGTTGACGGTCACCACGTCCATTCCGGCGGCGAAGGCGGCCTCGATATGGCCGGCAGCCGTCTCCCCACCGGGCACCAGCACGGTGGCTTCTACGAGCACATCCGCACCGCTGGCGGCGATCAGCTCGGCCGGCGCCACCGCCGGGCCGGGCAGGCTACCATGGGCGGATTCGACCTTGCCGAGGAGCTCCGACGCGGTGATGCCGGCGGGATCGAGAAAGCCGGCGTGTCGGGTGGTGATGCCGGCGATCAGGAAGCGGACACCGCTCTGCCGGGCGATGCGCTCCTCGACGTCGCGAAGCATGGTGAGGAGCTCGCGCCCAACGGTGCCGAAGCCCAGCAGACAGAGCCTCACGTCCCGCACGTCTGTGTCGACGGATTCTGACATCCGTACCACCTCCACGCCTCGGTCGGGGCCGATGATCATGACGAGTCGCCAAGCAGTTCCAGAGCGACCTGCTCCACGAAGAATGCCTGAAACGCCAGGTCCCGAACGAGGATGCGCTCGTCGATGCCGTGGACCCTGGGCCACACATCGACGCAGCTCTCCTCTACGAAAGGCTCGAAGTCGTAGGCCACCACTTCTGGGAAGGCAACGCGGAGCCAATGCGCATCGGTGAACCCGGCGTTGTGGGTGTAACCGATCTCAGCACCGGGCACGTGACCCTGCAGGACAGTGGCGATCGCCTCCGATAGCGGGCTTGGATAGCGAGAGGAATTGCCCCGGACGACGTTGATCCACTCGAGCTCCCATTCTGCATCCACGCCCGCCAGAGCGGCGCGCACCTCGCTCTCGACCTCGGTCTCGTCGTGGCCCACCAGAGGCCGGCAATCGATGCTGATCGCGACTTGAGTCGAGAAGACGTTCACGGCACCGCTGTTCGACTGGACCATCGTCGGTGAAAAACCGAGACCGTAGAGCGGTTCGATCACTTCGGTGAGGTCAGGGTGGCGCTCGGCAAGGTCCGCGAGAGCAGCGCGCGATCGCCCCGCGTCACGTAGACGTTCCCGTAGCCCTGCGTCGGCGACGAGGAGCTCCACCGAGTCGCGGGACGAATCGTCGACGACGACGGGCAGCTCGTGCGCCAGCAGCGCCTCGACGACCCGGGCCGCGGCCAGCACGGTGTTGCCGTGCCGCTGCGACAGCGAGCCGTGCCCGCCCCGGCCGTGCACGATGAGACGGAACTGCGCCGTGCCCTTCTCGCCGCTCTGAAGCAGGAACACGCGACGATCCCCGGACGGGATGTAGGCTCCATCTCCTTCGTTGAGGACGTAGTCGCAGCGCAGGAGATCGGGCCGATGCTCGAGCAGCCATCTGATGCCGCCGCCACGACAGCGCTCCTCGTCTGCCGTGCAGGCGTAGACGACGGTGCCGTCGAACGGGGCACCGGCGGCAGCCAGCCGGCGCACGGCTACGGCGTTGGCGGCGATGAGGTTCTTGATGTCGGTCGCGCCGCGACCCCAGACGTAGCCGTCCTTGATGAGTCCGGAGAACGGCGGCACCTGCCAGTCGGCGGCATTTGCCGGCACCACGTCCTCATGCGCCAGCAGGAGCAGGGTCGGCCCGGGCTGCCGGCCCTCGAGACGATAGACAAAGCTCGCCCGCTCGGTGGGCTCCCCGATGACCTGACCTTCGAGCCCGTGACCATGGAACCACGCGGCCATGTGCTCCGCCACCGCCGTCTCGTTGCCCGGCGGATTGCTCGTGTCGATCTGGATGAGCTGACTCAAAAGCTCGCTGGTCTCGCGCCCGAGCTCGTCCAGGAGTGCCGAATCGACATCGGCCGGAGTACCGTCGTTTGGTGCACTGTCGCCGTCGTTGCTGGGGCTCATCTTATCCTCCCGTTGCGCGTATCGCCATTGGCAAGGCGCCTGACGGCACATCGCCCCGGACCAATCATCTCCCGATTCCAGGTTTCGAGAAAGTCCTTCAGACCCGTAGGCCCTTCCTCGATCTGCGCGCTGTCGATCCCCCAGTAGGAGAGACGCAGGCAGAACTGCTCTTCTCCCGGCAGAGGATCGCCGAACATCGCGCGCGTACGAGCCCGAGTGACCTGACCCATTCGCCGGTCCACCTGCTACATTGGTGCCAGCGTCACCTCCGGGGTAGAAGCCGAAGGAGCGTAGTCGGCCAGCGAGAAGCCCGGGAAGACGAACGTCTCCGGCGCCGGCGGCCGGTCGCCCCAGTGAGCCGTGCGGACGCAGGCCCTTGTAGCGCAGGCGCCGATCATTCGCGTGCCGTCGCTGCCAGTTCGATGCACGTCTCCAGAGCTGCGAAGGTCTGCAGGAAGTCTCCGCCGGCGATCTGCAGCGTGCGTCCGTCGAGCCGTTCAGTGCCTGGACACAGAGCCGCCGCATCGCAGCGGCGCGTGTTGGTCAAAGCCAGGGTCACGGGCAGACCGGCGAAGTCGAGTGGCGCCGGACGGTCTGCCGCGAGCAGCGCCTCCGCCACGCCGTCGCGGATGAGGGGGCGCGTCACCTCGGGCGGCAGAAGCCGCGCGGCCGTGCGCGACGTCCCGTACTTGACGACCGCCGTGCCGACACCGGGCAGCAATTCGCGCGCCTGCTCGGCAGTGGCGGCGTCGCCGGAGACGAACACCACCGGCACTGCAAAACGACCGGCGATGCCGGCGTTGACTCCTGTCTCCCCCACTTCGAGATGCTCGCCGATGCGCACCCTGTAGACATCGTAGGTGAACGTGTGATCCAACACGCCCCTCCTCGTGCCGGCCATGGCATGGTAGCCGATGAAGACCGCCGCGGTGAAGGTGTCGTCGAGTCCGTGCATCATGCCAAGGGCGGCAGGCCAGCCCGACGCCAGCGACACCTGCGGCGGCAGGCCCCGGCAGGTGAGGTTCGTGCCAAGATAGTGTGCGTCGCAGACCACGATCTCGGTCGCTCCGGCGCTCAGGCAGCCTTCCAAGGCCGCATCGAGGTCGGCCCTCATCAACTCGCACGCCGTTGCGTACTGCGGCGTGCCCGGACCGGTCTGAGCCTCAGCACAAACGCCGGTGATGCCTTCAAGATCGATACTGATGAACACCTTCATTGAGTTCTCCTTTGGGAATCGCTCCCGGGGTCAGCCTCGGAACTCGTTCGGACTGGACGTGCCCAGCTCCTTGGCCAGCGCAACAATGAGGGAGACGGTGGCATCGATGTCGTCGCCGCTCACGACCTCGAACGGGGAATGCATGTAGCGCATCGGGATGAACAGCGAGAGCGTTGCTGCAGAGGGGGATGCCATCAGCTCGCCGGCGTCTGTGCCCAGAGTCCCGCCGCCGATGGCTTTCACCTGGAAGGGGATCCTCTCGCGGCGGGCCACCTCGATAGCGCGATGGAACAGCCGCTGATTGCTGCTGATGCCGCGCGCCAGGATCGGGCCGCCGCCGATCGTGGCTTCTCCACCGGTCTTCTTGACGTCGAGATCCGGCTGATCGCTGGCGAAGTCGCCGTCAAGGACGACAATCACATCGGCGTTCAGAGTCTGGAGTTGCGCTTTGGCTCCCATGTAGGTGGTCTCCTCGTGAACAGTAGCGACGGCCGTCAGAGCGGCCCCGCTGCCGGCCGCGGCACGCTCCTCGAGAGCCCGGCAGACCGCGTAGACACCGGCCCTGTCGTCGCAGGCGAGCGTCGCGTACACACCTGGAGAAAGCTCGATGAAACGCGGCGCGAAGGTGATCGGGTCGCCGACGGCGACCCTCTCCAACGCTGCGGCCTTCCCGTGCGCCCCGATGTCGATGTACTGCTCCTGCAGCTCCGGAGCCTTGCCGCGATCCTTTTCCGGGATGAGGTGGGTCGGCTTGCGCCCGACGACTCCGTCGACCACGCCTTCGGCGGCGTGGATCGCGACGGCATGGCCCGGCAGGAGCTGGCGATCGATGCCACCGATGTGGTCGAACCAGATGAAGCCCTGCTCATCAATGTAGGTGACGATGAGGCCGATCTGGTCGGCGTGCGCCACCACGGCCATCTCGAGGCCACCGTCTGCCCCGACACGCGCCCACACGTTGCCCAGGGCGTCTGTCTGCGCTTCTGCAACGGCCGATAGGCGCTCGCGAACGATGCGCATGACCGGGTCCTCGAAGCCTGAGGGACCCGGCGCCTGGGTAAGGGCGCGGAAAAGCTCTACGTCGAACGGCATGGCGAACCTCCAGTTTGGGACTTGACCATTTCGCGGATCTCGACATGCGACAGGGAAGTGAAGCGGAGAGGCCGAGAACCGCGCTGCATTCGTCACCGGCGACCCAGAGGCCACGTTGGACGCCGAACTCGACACCTTCCGCACGGTCATCTATTTCACAGCCGATGGTCTTCCTGACATCGACGCTCACCGCAACCGTACCTGGTCGAGCCGATCTGTCGGAAGCGTGAGGTCAGTGTCGAACGACGGATCAGGGTTGGTTCCGGTCATCGTCCGGCTTGCAGGCGATATACATAGAGACGCTTTTCGGAGGGCTGAAAACCGTGGTTCATGTAAAGCGAATCGGCAGTGTTTGTATACAGGTAGATCGAACTGACGTCTCCAACGGCGCGCATGAGCAACTCCAGAATACGTTGACCAATGCCCTGTCTTTGGTACTTGGGGTGTACTGACATATCGTTGATGTAGGCGATGACTGCACCATCGGAAAGCACGCGGCCAAATCCAACCAGATTTCCGGAATGGCGCGCTGTGACATATGCAGTAGAACCGGCAATGAGTCGAGCCAACTCTCTCGGTGTGCGTGATATCGCAGATGGCAGATCTACCAGATCGAGCAGTTCACCGAGTTCGTCCGGGAGCAACTCCCCTGAAACTGAGAAATCGATTTCACTTTTCATTCTGTGCTTCCTGTCCCACCAATGTCGCATCGGACGCGCCACCCGTCTTCTGCCCCCGAAGCGCTACCACATCCGACTAGGATCCAGCAGACTGCGCGAGACCCCCGCCGCATCTGCACGCTTCAGCCCAGGACCCCTGCACCCAGGCGACGCTGGGGCCATCGGCCTCACCGGCTGTGCATCCTCCTCCCCTGCTTCTTGAAGCCGCTCCTAAGACGTGCTTATGCACCGCAGCAAGCACCGGGTTCACCTTGTGATCGTCCGTCTCACCCTGCTGACCAAGCAAGCAGTCGCGCGGGATTGCCAACGGTCATGTGGCGAATAGCGCAGTCGGAGACGCCACAGTCACTGAGAATGGGAATGATTGATGCGGGAAGGCGCTTGTAGCCGTCTCCACCGTAACGCCGCGTCAGCGACTTCATGTAGACATCGCAGCCGAGTACCAGCTGCTCCGCATAACCGCGCTGCAGCAGTGCGACGAGACCGGCCAATCGCTGCCAATCTTCTTCCTGGCGGTCGCGGAGGAACTCCAACTCGCACAGGTGGCCGAAGCAGTCAATCGAGAGGGTGACTCCTTGGGAAAGCAGTTGCTCAGCATAGTCCAGCGTCAGACCCCATGTGGCCTCTGGATACAGGATCCTGGCTTTCATGTCCGATGTGCGAATGAAGAATCCCGATGAGTGAGCCAGGATGAGCCGCTGAGGATCCATCCCCTCATCCTTGAGGATCCTGACGATCGCACGGCCGTCGTTACCGATGTCGAATCCAGGATGTGCTGTGATCGAAACGCCGGTCTCAGCTGACACACGGGCCGCTGCTCGCAGCACCATCTCTTGCTGCCGGGTTATCTCGTCGACCACGGCTACCTTGATGTGACCAGCCCTTACCCCAGTCTCCCCGATCCCCCCGACGAGCTCGCTGCGGAAATGGTCGGCATACTGCTCCAGCGTCATGGAGCGGAAATGGTCAGGCCAGGATGGCTCAGTGTAGAGGCCTGTGGAGGCGATGATGTGCACGCCGGTGGCTTCCGATACTCGCTCCAGGCTGTCGGTCATGATCCTGATCCCCGGTGCGCTCATTTCGAGGATCGCTGCACCGCCAGCCGCCTTGTACTCAGCGACCTCCGCCGTTGTGTGCTCCTCATCATCCAGCCGCGTCTCATCGAGAATGAGGTAGGAATTCCGCCGCACTGCGCCAAGGTTCTCCAGACTGAGTGGCTCGTCCTTGTCGGCTTTCGCCCATTCGGCCGGATCTGGGTGCCTGCTCTTGAAGATCTCGCGCCTATACGACTCACGGACGAACAGGTGTTCATGCATGCTGGTGAAGCCCAGCTCATCGGGGCGTATCAAGCCCCGCACGGTCACGATCTCAGACATCTCCACCCCTCGTTCATGCCTACGAGAGCCTAGCGGCTCCCCGGCCGGTCACAGCCTCCGTCACGGAGAGGCTCCTGAAGTGCCAATCGACGCGCGGGAGCCCCAGCGTTCAGGACCCCGCGAGTACGCCGGCCGTGTCGCCCACCGGCTCCAGCCGCGCGAGCGTCGAGTACGCGAGGCGAACGCCGCGCACGCGTCCGTCGGCGGTGCGCAGAAACACGGCCGTCTCCCCCGCGTCACGGCCGCCCGCGATCATGAAGACGTCGCGGTCGTCGGTCTGCGAGAGCGTTGGGGGAGGACTCGTCTGGCCGGGGGCGGCGACGCGGAGCGCGCCGTCGCGCCACTCGATCTCGATACGGAACACCATGCCCCAGCGCTCGTTCATGTAGAGCCCGGGGAAGTCGCGCAAGGCGTCGGGCACGGGCGCCGCGAGCGGCGTTGCAGGCGGGCGCCGGGCGACGCCGGCGGCGATCTCACCCAGCCGCATGGCGAGATCGGCAGGCTCGGCGACACCGTTGTTGACGAGGACGATGACGCCGAGCTTCTGCGCCGGCAGGAAGCCGGCGTAGGAGGTGAAGCCGTCGAGCATGCCGGCGTGCCCGATCCAGATCGACTCGCCCCGGCGCGTCGCGTACCACGAGATACACCAGGCTTCGTTCCAGGCCGCATCACTCAGGTAGCGCGCCGTCTGCATCTCGGCGAGTGTGGCGCCGCGCAGGATCTGCGCGCCGCCCGGCTCGCCGGCTTCCGTGCGGAACTGCAGGCCGATCCATCGCGCGAGGTCCTCCACCGTCGACCAGAGGCCGGCCTCGGATGTGTAATTCCGGACGATGGGCGCGGGCCTGAAGTCGCCGGCGAACGTCGCCGGCAAATAGCCGACGGCGCAACGTGACGCCAGCTCGGCGTCTGGCGCGAAGCTGGTCGAAGTCATCCCGAGCGGGTCGAAGATGCGCTGCTGGATGTACTCCGCGTACGGCATGCCGGCGATGCGCGCCACGACCTCACCGAGAAGCTGATATCCAAGGTTGGAGTACTTGCACTGTGTGTTGGGCGGGATGCGCGCGGCGATCTCGTCGGCGCGCGCGAGCGTCTCGGCGATCGTGCCGTAGTCGGCCGTGCCCCAGTCTGTACCGGGCGGCTCGCCCATGAGGCCCGACTCGTGGGAGAGCAGACGGCGGATGGTGACCTTGCCGAGCCCGGCGGAGTCGTTGGGTCGCAGCTCCGGGATATGACGGCTGACGGGGTCGTCGAGGTCGAGAAGACCCTGGTCGCGCAGCTGCATGATGGCCGTACCGGTGAAGGTCTTCGTCAGCGAGGCGATCATGTGCGGCGTCCGCGCATCGGGCCTGCGTCCGGTGGCTAGGTCCGCACAGCCCCAGCCCACTTCCCACGCGAGCTCGTCTCCGAGCACCGCTCCGGCCGCCACGCCAGGCACGTGCTTCTCCTTGACGAACGCGGCCACCGCTGCCTCGAGGCTCGCGGCCACGCCGTCCAGGACACCGTGCACGCTCATCGTCAAGCTCCTTCGTCGTTGTTCAGGACGGACGGGCGGGCGCCCGCCCGTCCCATTGGGCGAGGAAGGGCGGGTCCGTCCGTCGCCTGCCCCTCCCCGCTCCCATGGGTCAGCTCTACTCCTCGATGGCGCGACCGCGGCTGCGGCGCACGAGCAGCACGATGATGGCGATCACGGCGAGCGCCGCGATCACCGCGCCGACGATGAGCGCAGTGTTCGACGACTCGGTGCTCGTGGTCGCCGCCGTCTTGGGACGCAGCCCGATGTAGGTGTCAAGGTTGAACGTGCTCAAGACGACCATCCCGTTGTCAGTCAGGTAGGGGACCCAGCCCTCCCACCGGTCCGAGTTGTAGGCCACCAGCGACTTCGGGTAGTACAGCACGATGTCGGGCGATTCCTCGTAGAAGATCTGCTGCATGCGCTGGACCATCTTCTCGCGCGTCGGCCAGTCCATCTCCTGGATCTGTTGATCTTCCAGCGCGTCGTACTCTGCGTTCGACCAGGAGCACTCGTTCCACATCTCGATCTCGGGGGTGGTGAAGTAGGAGAGGATCATCGCCGGATCGACATTGCTGGGCCAGCCCCAGATGTACATGTCGAAGTCGGGGGCGTAGGTCTTGCCGTCGTCGGTGTAGTTGTAGAGGCCGTCGAGGACCACTGCGTCGGTCTCCACGGTGAGCTTGATCTTGAGGCCGATCTCCTCGTACCACCCGGCGATCAGCTTGCCGGCGCGCTGCTGCTGCGGGCTCTCGGTCCGCGTCCAGAGCCGCAGCTCGATCGGTTTGCCCTGCTTGTCCTCGCGGATGCCGTCGCCGTCCGAGTCGGTGTAGCCGGCGTCCTCGAGCATCTGCTTCGCCTTCTCGAGGTCGAAGCCGAACGCCTCGTCCTCCGCGGGCGTCCAGCGGCCGTCCGCGCCGGGAGGGACGATCGAGTCGCCGACCGTCGCGTAGCCGCCCATGCAGCTGTCGACGATCTTCTGCTTGTCGATCGCCCACGCGATCGCCTGACGGAACTTCATGTCCTTGAGCACGGGGTTGGCCAGCGAGTCCGGGTCGTCATACGCGTTCATGGCCATGCAGTCGAAGTACGGGCTGTCAAGGGCGCCTGCGGTGAGGCCGGGCTCGTTCTGGAGGGCCTCGATCTGCGGGATCGGCAGATCGGCAGCCACATCGAGCGCGCCGCTCTTGACGTCCATCGACAGGGTGTCCTCGTTGGTGTACTGCTCCAGGATGACCTCGTCGATCGTGGGCGAGCCCTTGAAGTACTCTTTGTTGGCCTCCAGGACCCAGTACGAGCCCTTCTTCTCCTCGGTCACCTGGAACGGACCCGAGCCGACGAGCGGAAGCTTGACCTGGTACGTCTCGACCTTGTCGCCCGGCACCTTACTCCAGACGTGCTCCGGAACGATGGTGACCGCGGTGCGCAGCATGTCGGCCCTGGGCTTCGAGAGGTGGAACACGACCGTGGCGTCGTCGGTGGCGACGACCTCCTTCATGTTCGACGTGTTCCAGGTATAGGCCGAGAGCTCGTTGTCGATGACGTACATGTAGGTGAAGGCCACGTCGCGGGCCGTGAGCGGCTCTCCGTCGTGCCACTTGATGCCGGGATGGATCTTGAAGGTCCAGGTGAGGCCGTCCCCGGAGACCTCCCAGCTGTCGGCTATCTCAGGCCGTGGGTCGCCGTTCGGAGCGTAGCCGCACAGATAGTCGTAGTTGAGGTGGAAGATCTCAGTGGTGATAAGTGACTGGCCGATAAACGGGTTGAGGTTGTCGACGTCCTGCATCTGCCCGACGCGGAACACGAGCTTTTCGCCGCCGGGCGACGGCGAAGCGCTGGTAGCCGCGCGGGCCACCCCCCCGGCCAGACCTATCACAAGCGTCAGTAAGACAGCTGCAATCACAAACCTGCGCATCGCTCTACCTCCTCGCTGTGACCCACATTGGATTCCCCACGTACGGCGTCGAGATCCGCGCGCATGTACTCGCGGGCAGCTGCAGCGGCGGGTCCCTCGCGACTCGTGTCGCGCTCGGACACGACGCCCGTGATGCCTTCCAGATCGATGGCGATGAAGAGCTTCATGAGGCCTCCCGGGACGGAGCGACGGTCACTTAGGTGCGAGGCACGAACGACTCGGGCGCGCCGCTCTCGCCCACCCGTCGCGCGAGGGCGGCGACGAGGCGCGCCGCGGCCTCCAGGTCGTTGACGTGGGCGACCTCGAAGGGCGAGTGCATGTAGCGGATCGGCAGGCTCAGCGACAGTGTCGCTGCCGAGCCGGCGGCCATGAGCTCGTCGCCGTCGGTGACGATGAGGCCGATCTGGTCGGCGTGCGCCGTGACCACGACTTGCGGGCCGCCGGCGGGGCCGACGTCGAGACAGAGGTTGCCGAGCGGGTCGGCCTGCATCTCTCCGAGGGGCGCCAGGCGCCGACGCACGACTTCCTGGACCGGCGCCTCGAACCCCGTGGGGCCAGGGGCCAGGCACAGCGACCTCAGCAGTTCGGCATCGGCGGACACGGGCACTCCTCCTTCGGGCACTGGCGGCGAATTCTGCGGGGACAACGAATGAGATGCTCGTGCATGAGCATGAAGCCGAGCTCGCCAGCGTCCACCGGCGCATGCACGGTCATGATTTCGCTCATGTCACTCCTCCTGACGCTGACCCAGCATTGAAGGCGACTGCCGTGACTTGGTCACGAGTGAAGGCGCCGCACCCCGCTAGGCCTTGAACATGGCCGCCTCTATCGTCGGCGTGTCGGCGAGCAGCTTGCGCGTGTATTCGGCCTGCGGGTCGGCGAGCACGTCGTCTGTGGGCCCGTACTCGACGATGCGGCCCTCGCTCATCACCGCGACGTCGTAGGCGATGCTGCGGATGAGGGCGAGGTTGTGCGTCACGAACAGCATGCAGAGACCGATCTCGTTCTGCAGGCGCACGAGGAGCTCGACGATGGAGGCCTGCACCGAGACGTCCAGCCAGGAGGTGACCTCGTCGCAGACGAGCACCGTCGGCTCGGCGGCCAGCGCACGGGCGATGGCCACGCGCTGCCGCTCTCCGCCGGAGAGCTGGTCCGGGTAGCGGCTCAGCAACGTGTCGTCGAGCGAGACGAGCTCGAGCACCTCCGCAAGGCGATCCTCACGCTGGTCGCGCGTGTAGTCGAAGAAGATGCGCAGCGGCTGTGACAGGATCTGGGCGATGGTACTGCGTGGATTGAGGGCGCTGTACGGGTTCTGGAACACGTACTGGATGGCATGACGGATCGCGCGTGGGCGGCTGCGCGCCCGACGTTGCAGGGCCTTGCCCTGGAAGTCGATATCGCCCTCGATCCTGAAAGGGTGGATACCGGCGATACAGCGCGCCAGGGTCGTCTTGCCGCTGCCCGACTCACCGACGAGGGCCAGGCACTCGCGGGCGCGCAGCGTGATGTCGACGTCGTGGAGGATCTCCTTGGAGCCGTACCAGGCGGTGACCCCACTGACGGTGATCAGACCTGCCTTTCCGCCACTTTCCAGAGAGCTCTCATCCTTCTGCGCGAGCACGGGCGCCTCCGCCCGTACCTCCTGGTGACGCCAGCAGCGCACGCGGTGCATCTGACCGACGGTCTCCTCGGGCGGCATCTTGGCGGTGCACTTCGCCACGGCGTAGCTGCACCGCGGCGCGAACGCGCAACCCACCGGGCGATGCCCGGGGCGCGGTGCGAAGCCAGGGATGCCCTCAAGGGTGCGCCGACCCGTCAGCACCGGGACCGCGTGCAGCAGGCGCCGCGTGTACGGGTGGCTTGCCCCCGTGAACATCTCCGCGGCGGGCCCGACCTCGACGAGCCGGCCCGCGTACATCACCGCGATGCGGTCGGCGAGCTCCGCCACGACCGCGAGGTCATGCGTCACGTACACGGCCGCAGCGTGGTGGGCAGTCACGAGATCGCGGATCGTGTTGAGGACGTGCGCCTGAGTACTGACGTCGAGACCGGTCGTCGGCTCGTCGAGCACGATGACCTTGGGCCGGCAGGAGAACGCCATGGCGAGCACCACGCGCTGTTGCTGGCCGCCGGAGAGCTGGTGTGGGTAGCGCCGCAGGAACTCCTTGCTGCTGGGCAGCAGCACCTCGGCCATCATCTCCTCGACGCGCTTGCGGCGCTCTGCTTCCGAGTCTCCGAAGTCGTGGAACTCGAGGGCCTCACGAAGCTGCTGGCCGATGCGCAGAGCGGGGTTCAATGCGGAGCCGGGGTCCTGAGGCACGTAGCTGATCACGCCACCGCGCAGCCGACGCAGCTGCGTCGGGCCTAGCGCCAGCACGTCGCGTTCGTCGATGGTGATCGAGCCGGCCGTGATCTTGGCGCCACTGCGCTGGAAGTTGAGCAGCGAGGTGGCCGCGGTGGTCTTGCCCGACGCCGACTCGCCGACCAGCCCGAGGACCTCGCCTTCGACGAGCTCGAAACTGATCTCGTGATCGATCTCGACGCCAGACGGGTCGAGGGCGATCTCGAGGTCCTTCACGGTAAGGATGATGCGGCTCATGATGACCCCGTGTCGCGGTCAATGCCGATCATGGCGTGAGCCACGCCGTCGGTGACGAGGTTGACGCCGACGGCGAGGATGGCGATCAGCGCCACTGGCACGAAGACCGAGTACGGCTGGATGACCAGGCCGACGCGGTTCTCGTTGATCATGAGACCCCAGTCTGCCGCTGGCGGCTGGATGCCGAAGCCGAGGAAGCTGAGCGACGCGATGGTCCCGATTGCGAACGTGAGGTTCAGGCCGAACTCCACCATCAACGGGCTCACGATGTTCGGCAGGATCTCGGTGAAGGCGATCTTCAGGTGCGAGACGCCGAGCGACTCGGCCGCCATCACGAAGTCGCGCTCCTTGACCTCCATCGTGACGCCGTACACCACTCGAGCGATAGGCGGCGCGAGCGTGACGCCTACGCCCAACACGAGGAGCCAGACCTGCGGCCCCAGCACCGAGACCAGCAGCAGCACGAACACGATCTGCGGGAAGGCGAGCAACACGTCGAGCGCGCGCATGATCACTTCGCTGACGGCAGTCCGCGCATAGCCGGCGACGAGGCCGAGTGACACCCCGAGAGCCATGCCGATGGCCGTCGCGACAGTCGAGAGGATGAGCACCGAGCGCCCCCCGTAGAGCACGCGGCTCAGCACATCGCGGCCGAGGTTGTCGCCGCCGAGCCAGGCGATCGCCGACGGCTTGGCGTACGGCCTGGTGACAAACTCATAGGGCGAGTACGGGGCGATGTACGGACCGACCACGGCGATGGCCACGATGAACAGGAACATCGCGAGTCCGACCTGCGTGACCCGGTAGTGGAGCGCGTCCAGAGGCAGCTGGACCCATTCGCGCGGGCGGTGCTTGCCGCGCGCCGGCGGGAATCCGAGATCGTGCCCGAGGGTCTCGTGGAAAGCCTCGTCGCCATAAAGGTCGAGAGCGCCGGCGGGGCGTCCGCCTACCGGGAACGGATGGTCGGCGCTCACTGGAGACCCGTCCTGAGTCGCGGGCTGATGAGAATCGTGAGGATATCGGCGGTGAGGTTGAAGACCACGTACACGGTGGCGATGAGAAGCACGATCGCCTGGACCACCGGCACGTCACGGTTCGACACAGCGTTGACGAGCGACGAGCCGATGCCCGGGTAGTTGAAGAGATACTCCACGGTGACGACGCCGCCGGCCATCCAGGCGAGATCGAGGGCGATCACCTGGATGACCGGGATGATGGCGTTGGGGAGCGAGTGGCGCTGGAGCACGATCCGCTCGGGGGCACCCTTGAGACGGGCCATTTGCACGTAGTCGCTCTCGAGCACTTCGATCATGGAGCCACGCAGCATGCGCACAGTGAACGGTGCGCTCGCGAGCGCCAGCGTGAGCGCCGGCAGCCACAGCAACTCAATCTGACTCCATACCGACGCGCTGGGCTCGACCCGCGACACGGCCGGCAAGACGTGGAGGATCTGTGTGGCAAACAGCAACATGAGCAGGATGCCGATGACGAACGTGGGCAGCGCCGCGAAGGTGAGACTGCCCACAGAGACGGTCCCGTCGAACCATCCGTCACGGAACCGACCGCTCAGGCTGCCGAGGACGAGGGCCGGCGGGATGCTGATGAGGGCGGCCAGGAGCATAAGGGCTGCCGTGTTCATCACGCGTCTGCCGAGCAGTTGCGTGACCGGCTCCTGAGTGCCGACGAGGGAGTCGCCGGCGTCGCCCCTCAGAATGCCGCCAGCCCAGTCGACGTACTGCACAAGGAGCGGTCGGTCCAATCCGAGTTGCTCGCGCAGCACCTCGACGCGCTCCGGCGTTGCCTCCTTGCCGAGGATCGCGGTGGCCGTGTCCCCGGGCAGCGCTTGCGTCGCCGCGAACACGATGACCGAGATGACCAGCAGGGTCAGGAGGCCCAGCGCAAGCCGGCGGAGGATGATCTTGAGAAGTGGTGGCATCGCGCGTCTACCTCCTCAAGGTCGCGACAGGGTCGCCGCCAGTACCGGGCGGCGACCCTGTCCGCTTGAGATCAACGGAGTTACGGAGACTCAAACGAAGTACATCAGGTTGAAGCGGCTCTTCGTGGCGCCTTCCGCGCCGAAGTTGTCTGCGACAAGGCCCTGCAGCTTGTCCGAGTGCGCGTCGAGCATGACGTGAAACTGGTACTGAATGTAGGCGCCGCGTTCGTACTCGATCGTCTGGCACTGGCTGACGAGCTCGTTGCGCTTGGCATCGTCTGCCGTCTTGTACGCCTCCAGGACGAGCTTCTCCCACTCGTCGTCCTTCCAGTGGGTCTCGTAATAGGGCCCGTCGGGAAACAGGGCAGACCGGCACAACCAGAGGTACGAGTTGGTGCCCCACATGGTCATGGCGAAGGGGTACGACAAGTAGTTGCCTTCGTTCCAGTAGGCGTTGGGATCGACCTTGTTCACCTTGACGGTCACGCCGGCGCCCTTTGCCTGCTCTGCGAACACCTGGGCAGCCGCCGGGTCATTGGCGCCCGTGGCAGTCGAGCAATTGAGCACGATGCTGAGGTCGTTATCGTAGCCGGCCTGCTTGAGCAGCGACTTGGCTTGCTCCAAATCCTGCACGCGCTGCGGCAGGTCAGCGGGGTAGCCGGGGTCGAAGACCGCCCACATGTCGTTGGAGACCCACGAGTAGCCGCCATGGGCCTGCTCGATCATCTGCGGACGGTCGACGATGAGCCGGAAGGCCTGGCGCACGCGCACGTCGTCGAAGGGCTTCAGGTCCATAGCCATGGTGAACGGGTCCCAGCCGCCGGTCTTTGCCTCAAGCACCGAGAACCCCGGGGTGCTCTCGATGGTTGGCACCTGGGAGGTGTCGAGGATCGCCAGGTGGTCGACTGAGCCGCCGAGCAGCGCGTTGAGCTTCGCCGTCGGATCGGCGAACTCGATCATGGTGAGCTCGTCGGCGTACGGACCCTCTCCCCAGTAGTCGCGGTTGGCCACGAAATCGGTCTGCTCCCCGGGGTAGTAGGCGGTGACCTTCCAGGGGCCGGTGCCGATGGCGCCCTCCACGCCCTTGGGGGTGTCGAAGCCGACCGGCACGATACAGCACCCGTAGTAGGCCAGCGCCTCCTTGAAGGACATGTCTGCCTGCTCGAGCGTGAATTTCACGGTGAGATCGTCGACCTTCTTGATGCCGCTGGGCTTGAGCGCCGTGAGATGACTTGTGGCGAGCGCCGCCGTGTCCGGGTCGAGGACGCGCTGGTAGCTGTAGATCACATCGTCGGCGGTCACGGACTTGCCGTCGTGGAACGTGAGGTCCGGCTTTAGCCTGACGGTATACTCGATGCCGTCGGGGCTGATCTCGTACGACTCCGCAAGCCTCAGCTCCAGCTTGGAGTCGGGAGTCCAGCCCAAGAGGGGCTCGTATATCTGCTCGGACTTCTTTCCCGCGTCAATGTAGCTGGTCTGTCCGTCGAGCGTATCCTTGGTGTTGCCCCCAGTGATGGCCGACCTGATATGGCCGCCCATCTTGGGTCCGGCGGCCGAAGGTGATGCCGAAGTCTCGGCTTCGTCGCCGCCGCAGGCCGAGGCGAACGGGCCAAGCGCGGCGAGGGCTCCCGCCGCGGCGGCTCCTTGCAGCACGCCGCGGCGCGTTACGCGCTTGCTGTTGGCGATCTCCCAGAATTTCCCGACTTCGAATGAAGACCCGCCTTCTTGGTCACTCACGATATCACCACCCCTTTCTGATGACTGGCCCGCCGGTCCGAACTGTGTCTTTGCCGACAGGCACTTCTCCTCATGAACGGGCCGATCGCAGCGTCCCGGACATCACGCAGAAGTGCACATTCGCAACCTGCCACAACCCCCTCAGCCGGTCTCTACCCCTGCTGGCTGCTTAGGACTCACGCCACAATACGGGACTCGACTTGCAGCGGACGATGCCGAGCAGGTCAGGCTCTCGCGAACACCTCCTTGCCCAATCCCCATGTGCCAACTTGTCAAAGGCCAAACCCGTGCTTTCGCCACATCGGCATCGTAGCCTCAAATTGTCAATTGTCAAACAACTTGTCGCCCGGTCTCACGTCGCCGAGCTGGGCTGGGATCGTGGACGCTCGAGGTCCAGACTGACAGCCCGGCGCTGTTGACACTGGCTCAAACTGTACGATAGTTATCTATCCGATAATTCAACAAATTGAGCCGGCGCGCGCCCTGAGTGACAGAGCGTGGCTGAAGCGGAAGCAAGGCCGCGCCGAAGTCACGTCGACAGGCCAGGTCGACAAACAGGAGGCGGAGATCATGAATCACGACACCGAGCTGTCTCAGGAGACTGAGGACCTTCTGGCGCTCAAGGAGCGGCACATTCCAACCGTGTATC
This sequence comes from uncultured Thermoleophilia bacterium, assembly GCA_963765635.1. Lineage (GTDB taxonomy): Bacteria > Actinomycetota > Thermoleophilia > UBA2241 > UBA2241 > CAIXSE01. The sequence goes on along the minus strand of CAVXXF010000004.1, from coordinate 2,090,120 downwards.
AACAGCACCATCCGACGATCGCCGTCAGTGGCGAGGGTGCGTGGATCTGCGACTCCGAGGGCCGTCGCTATCTCGACTTTGCCGGAGGTATCGGCGTGCTGAACGTCGGCCAGAGGCATCCGCTGGTCGTGCAAGCCGTGCAGCAGCAGGCCGCACGGCTTCTGCATACCGGTCCAGTCATGTTGCACGACGGCTACATCCGGTTGGCGGCGCGGCTCGCCGAGAAGGTCTCCCCCGGCGGCGACCAGCAAGTGTTATTCCTCAACAGCGGCGCAGAGGCCGTTGAGAATGCGGTCAAGATCGCGCGCCATGCGACTGGCCGTCCTGCCATCATTGCCTTCGAGGGATCTTTCCACGGGCGCACGATGCTGACCTCGACGCTGACGGGCAAGATGGCCCCCTACAAGACGCAGCCGGGCGCCATGGCCCCCGAGATCCACCACGCTCTGTTTCCCAACCCCTACCGGCCCCCGGCCGGCGTCGCCGCCGCCGATCTGGTGACTCACTGCCTGGAATCGCTTGAGCGCCTCGTGGAGACCAGGGTGGCTCCCGACAAGGTCGCGGCAGTGATCGTCGAGCCCCTGCAGGGCGAGGGGGGCTACATTGTGCCGCCCCAGGGCTTCTTGAGCGGGGTGCAGGACTTCTGCAAGCGCATCGGCGCGCTCTTCATCGTGGATGAGATCCAGACCGGGTACGGCCGCACCGGCAAGATGTTCGCGTACGAGTGGGAACCGATAACGCCCGAGATCCTGGTGGTCGGCAAATCCCTCGCAGACGGCCTCTGCCTCACCGCAGTCGTCGCCAGCAAGACCATTTGGGACAGAGTCTACGCAGGAGACGTAGGTGGCACCTACGGCGGCAACCCCGTGGCGTGCGCTGCTGGCCTCGCCGTGCTGGACGTCTTCGAATCGGAGTCGTTGCTTGACGAGGCCGAGGCCATCGGATCCTACGTACGCAGCAGGGTTGACGAGCTGGCCGATCGCTTCCAGCAGGTCGGAGATGTGCGCGGTCTCGGGACCATGCTCGGCATGGAAATGGTCCAGGACCGGCAGAGCAAGGTTCCGGCGAACGAGCTCACCGCAGAGATCGTCGCGAGGGCGAGAGAGAAGGGCCTCATCGTGATCAAGGCCGGCACCTATGGCAATGTCGTGCGCGTTCTCGCCCCGCTCTGTGCCAGCCGCGAGGAACTCGAGACAGGCATGGGCATGCTGGTGGATGCGGTCGTAGACGCGTGTCACCAGACAAGGCCGTGATTCGCGATCGCCGGATGCCTGACGGAGCCCCAGTGAACGATCTTCTGCGAATCGATCTCAGCACAGGTAGGAGCCGCGAAGAGACCTTGAGCGCTGACCTTCTGCATGACTACATCGGCGGCAAAGGCGTCGGTAGTCATCTGCTCCTGGAAGAGGTCGGCGCGGACGTCGACCCGCTCGGCCCGCAGAACAAGATGATCTTCGCCATCGGCCCCATGACCGGCACCGCCATGCCCGGCAGCAACCGCTACGCGGCCTATTTCCTCAGTCCGCTTACAGGCGGCTACGGCGAAAGCTATTCGGGCGGAAAGTTGGCGCCTCAGTTCGCCGCCACCGGCTACAAGGTGGTGATTCTGGAAGGGGCATCAAACACGCCCGTGTACCTGGAGATCTCGGAGCAGGGTGTGACTATCCACCCAGCTGATGACCTGTGGGGCCTCGACACTTACGCGGCAGAGGAAGAGCTCCTGAAACGCACCGACGCAGCCCAAGCACAAGCGTGCGTCATCGGTCCCGCCGGTGAGAAGCTCGTGCGCTTTGCCCTCGTGGCGAACAACAAGTGGCGCTGTCTGGGACGCGGCGGATCGGGCGCCGTGATGGGCTCCAAGAAGGTGAAGGGCATCGTCTGGCACGGCAAGCAGAAGGTCGAGGTGGCGCGGCCCGCGGACTTCAAAGCACTCATCAAGGACATGGTTGAACGCGGCAAGAGCGATCTCGGCGTCGCCCGCTACAAGGCCATGGGCACTGTGCAGATGGTGCGCGTGACCAACAGCATCGACGCCTTTCCCACTCGCTACTGGCAGAAGGGCCGCCTCGAGGACTTCGAGCCGCTCGCCGGCGAGACCATGTTGGAGAAGTACCAGGTCGGCACCACCTCATGCCCACCCTGCATCATGCACTGCGGCAACATGAACCGCGTCCCCCAGGGCCAGCGCTTTGCGGGGCTCGAGATCGATGGCCCGGAGTACGAGACGATCTACGTCTTCGGCGGCCTCTGCGAGCTCGTCGACTTTGCCCAGGTCATGCGCATGAACGACATCTGCGACCGGCTCGGAATCGACACGATGACGGCCGGTAACCTCTGCGGGTTGGCGATCGAGGCGAGCAGACAGGGACGACTCGATCTCGATCTCGACTACGGCGACGCCGATGGCGTCGCCGATTTCCTGACAAAGATGGCCTCGCGTGAGGGCATCGGCGACATCTTCGCCGACGGCATCCTGCGAGTGGCGCACGAGTTTGGCCTCGAGGATCTCGCCGTCCATGTGAAGGGCATGGAGCCTGCCGCTTTCGACCCACGCCGTTCCAAGGGCATGGGACTCTCGTATGCCATGACGGAACGCGGCGCCTGCCACCTGCGCACGACCTTCTACAAGGCCGAGCTGTCAGGCCAGAGCGACCCGACGACGACCGACGGCAAGGGTGCCATGGTCGTCGACTGGGAGAACCGCCTCTGCATCATGGACACGCTCATCTACTGTCGCTTCTACCGCGACCTCGTGCCCTGGCCATTCATCACGGCCGTGGTGAATGCCGTGGTCGGAACGCAGTACTCGCCGGAGCAACTCGCGGCCATCGCCAACCGCATCGTCGGCGAGACCCATGAATTCAATCGACGGCGTGGTTTCGGTGCGCGGCACGAGAGACTCCCCGAGTGGATCACCGGGCGCCCGCTGACGTCCACCACAGGCGAGACTTGGTCGCTCACAGCAGACGAGCTCCAGCTGATGCGTCGGGACTACTACGCGGCCCGATCATGGGGGGAGCCGACCCAGTAGCGACGATCTTCCGCACCTTGGCTGCCCGCGCGTTGGAGACAGTGGGTAAGATGAGTAGACCATCACAACCCGTGTCAGACCATGGCGGTAGCACTTCGAGACCACTCCCATGCTATGGACAGGAGTAGCAGATGCCGAGAGATGGCAAGACAATACGGCCGCTCGAGGAGCGCCAGACCGTGGCGGAGGCCGCGGCGGAACGCGTTCGGGAGGCTATCCTGAGCGGTGTCTATAGCCAAGGGCAGCGGGTCAGTGACACTCGTCTTGCCGAGGAGCTGGGCGTCAGCAGAGGATCGACAAGGGAAGCCCTCAAGATGCTTCAAGTCCAGGGGTTCTTGGTTCAGAGGCCAAACCGCGGAACCTATGTGTGGAGCCCGTCGCCCGCCGACATCCGAGAGTCCTGCGAGGTCCGGGTCGCCATCGAGACTCATGCGGCTCGATTGCTGGCGACAGACCATTCGGAGGCAGATTTGGCGGTGCTTGCGGATCTCGTCGAGCAGCTGGAACGGGAGGCAGAGGCCGATGACCAGATTGCCGCGTCGCAAACTGACAAGACGTTCCATGAGACGCTGATCCGGCTGTGCAAGAACGCGCGCCTCGTAGACGTCTATGAGCGAGAGGTTGCGACCATGTTGGGTTTCTTCGGAGTAGATGCTGAAGCGTATCGGCCGCTTACGGAGATGGGCCGCGAGCTCCGGCCGCTCTGCGACGCGATCGCCACGGCGAATGCGGAGACGGCCGCCGACTTGATTGAGGCTCACGTTCGTCGCTCGACGGCGATCATGGCCTCGCATGTAGAAGCGAGATCAAGGCGATAGGGCGTGTCTCTCACGCGAATTGAGCACCGGCGTTCGCGAAGCCCCGTGGATGAGCGCGGTGAGCATCATGAAGCATCCCTGCAAATAGGTGGTTACGCGCGGCCCAGTGCAGCTTGACGAGGCTGCGGTAGCCGGCATGCCGCACATCCCGCTGCATGGACACGGCACACTCTTTCGTCTCACCTGTGCGAGCCGGGCGTGGCCATTTGCGTGGTCTTGAGGCGGCTGGGCCAGGCGAACCCGAACGTCACCCTCGGGGACCACACCTCTCCGGGACTCCCAAGATCACTCTGCGAGAACCACGAGTGACCGCGTTCGAAAAGCCGCGAGCCAGCTGAGGGGTCCGCTCCAGACCGTCAAAAGGGGGTCCACTCTGGACCGTCATTGACAAGAATGGCGGCTGCGCCACGAACCTACGCTCTGGAGAGAGTTTGTTGGTGGCGAGGGTCAGAATTGAACTGACGACACCACGATTTTCAGACGACCCTGGGCGTGCCTGGGATGCGGCGCTAGCCTCCACACAGCCCCATACGGTGCCACATTCTCCACTGTTTCTGATGGGCATGTTGGCAAGATTGTTGGCAAAGGGGGCGTCCGACTATCCGCGGCAAGCCAATCTGGCGCGCAGGGGGCCCAGCAGCAAACTGCCGGGCCCCCTGCGGCACCGTCGGGCGCCGTGTCAATGTCAGGGTCGATACCTTGCGTCGCTCTCTCAGGGCGTGTGATACGCGCCGCCCGCCCAGCCGTAGAAGATGTTCATCACCACGTTATGACCGCTGACGCTTGAGAAGTTGCCGCTCGCGTAGGAGTAGTCGCCACCGCTCACGCTGGCGTAGTACCCCTCGGCCACGTTGCTGCTGCCGCCGCTCACGCTCGCCCAGTCCCCGGTTGCGTAGCCAAACTGGCCGCCGCTCACGCTTGAGAAGTCGCCATACACCCTGTTGTTCGAGCCGCCAGATATGGTGGCATAGCGGCCCATTGGCTTCGTTCTCGGGAGCCTCCACACACGCTTGAATAGAACGCGTTCGCAATGTTGTCCTCTCCCCCGCTGACGCTGGCGGCGTAGCCCCCAGCCGTGTTGTTCAACCCACCGCCGACGCTGGCGTTCTGTCCGGTGGTTTCGTTCGCGCCGCCGCCGCTGATGCTTGCTGAAGAGCCGGCAGCCGTGTTGCTCCACCCACCGCTGACGCTCGAGAAGTTCGCCCGTCGTTCGCTCTCAGCTCGTCGCGAGCGGTCCTGCCTTCACAGAATGCTCCACGAGATCGAGGACGGCGCGGCAGGGCACAAGGCCGGCTTCTCGCAGGCGTTCACACATGTCGGAGGGTTCCGTGTCCCCGTCCAGGATGGCATTCAGCTTGCCGCCAACGTAAATGCTGCAGGAAAGTTCGGCGACCTCAAGCAACTCGGCAAGTCTGGTGCCGTAGGTGAGACATTGGCCGTTGTGGGCGCTCACGGCGATGTTCTCGATCGACTGTCTCCGCGCGGCGTCGGCAAGCTCCTCGGCCCCGCATTCCGAGCCTGCGTCGACCACGTTCGCGCCAAGCGCCCTCAGGACCGTCATCGCCGTGTAGGCGCCGTACCAGTGCGTGTCTGCCGAGGCCACGAGAAGCGCTTCCCCTTCAGACTCCCTTCCAGCCCCTTGGCCTTGATGGTTGCGAGCTCTGCATCGGCCATCTCCTGCGCCATGGTGAGGGAGCTCCGTCGGCACGTAAGGGACGATCTCGCCCGTGGGGTCACCGGCCAGCCTCGGATGACAGAGCAGCTCGAGGCGGTGAGCGCCGATGCGCCGGAGAGCGAGCAGCACCTGAAGCGGGTCGCCCACATTGACTCCATTCACCTTCAGCAGCTCGATCGCGTTCGCGAAGAATTCCCTGCCGTGCTGCACGAGCGTGTCACGCAGTCGCTCGATGGCCGGCCAGTCGAGAAGCCGGCCTAGTTCGGCTCCCCGCTCGGCGGCTTTGCCCGCGACCATCCGGGCCTCGAAGATAGCCTGGGGCGGTGGGACCTCTACCTTCTCCGTGATGGGGGTCGGCAGGAGCGAGACTCCCGTGCGCATGCGGGTCTCCACCGCGGCGAAGACGGCCATCTCGGGTCCGATCACGCCATAGTTCTGCTCGGTCTCTGTCTCGGAGGGCGAGATGGTGTTGCCGTACAGGTACGACACGCCGGGGTGCTCCGCCTTGAGCACCTCATGCAGCGCCAGCCAGACGCCCACCTTCGTCGGGATGTCGCTGATGAGGCCGCCGAAGCCGGTCGCGTAGCGCGCCCCGCACAGGTCGTCGACGACGTACTTCTCGAGCATCGCGTAACCGACGAGCGAGGCGTTGTCAACGAAGCGATTGGGCATGCCATCGTCCATGTACGAGTCGACGAACAGCCATTCGTCCCGCCGTGCCGCGACCATGCCGATGGCGGTGACGTTCTCCACGATGCCGGCGACGTCGTCCTTGACGAGGGGCAGATCCCAGGTGAACTGCGCCAGTACACCGTGAGACGAGGCCCCGACGGCGATGGCCGCAGCGGTGTTCTCAACGCAGTAGGGCGAGCCGATGTGCCAGTCGCAGAAGGCCGGGGAAATCGGAGCGGCCTGCGCGATCCGTTTGTGATCCCCCTCCCCGCTCAGGAGGAAGCTGGTGCCTTTGGGAGCATCCGCGCGAAGCTCCGGCGGAAGGCCCGACGTCCAGTCGGGGATCACCATCCCGCGATCAATGACGAAGCCGGACTCAGAACCACGCTCGTGCAGGTAGCGAAGATCGTCGACCTGTTCGTCGACCGTGGCTCGGCCCATGATCATAGACCAGGTGAGTTCCCCCGCCTTCGCCCTCTTTGCCTTGAGCTGGGCCTCGCTCCGGACGCCGCGGGCCACGCTGAAGGCGGAGGGGGTCACCTCGATCCTCTCGCCGCGTTCACGACCCATCGTCACGAGCCTCGCCCCGGACGGCAGACCACTTGGAAGCTCCACGACGTCGCCGCGCACCGCTCTGCTCGCTTCACTGCTCACGGGCTGCACTCCCTTCCAAGCTACCTGCGTCAACGGCGGAACCAGTTGGCCGACCATCCCGCGACGCCCCCTATTCGTTGCGGAGTGTACTCCTCATCCTCCTCGTTTCCCGCGTCCAGTCTGGACCCGCTACCCCGGCTCCCGCAGGTCTCCGCTCATCACGAGCGCGTAGCGCCGGCCTCTCGCGCAAGCTGCAAGAAGGGTTGGACTTGGAGTTGTGTGTGACATGCCCGACCTCGCTTGACCTCGAGGCTCGTCACCATCCGAAGGCTGGCACGGCAAGGTGACGGAAGAGCTCACGGAGTGAGCAGCCGACCGGAAGCGCGACAAGTCAACTGAGGGCCAATCCGCGTGCAGTCCGTGGCGAGGTTCAGCCGAAAACAAGTAGAAGCCGAGGCACTACCAGAAGTACCCGATTTAGAGGGAGAAAGTGGTGGCGAGGGTCAGAATTGAACTGACGACACCACGATTTTCAGTCGTGTGCTCTACCAACTGAGCTACCTCGCCACCGAGAGAACGCGGCTCTCGGAAGAGCGCGCCCCATGCTACCCGCGAGGCTGTGGACGGTCAACCGGTCGCAGGTGCTCTGGCGGAAGGGCGAATGGCGGCGGGTGTCGCGCTGCCGCCGCCCCTCGCCCTACCGCTCTGAGCCTCAGCCCTCCGAGGTGTCGAGCTCAGATTCGAACTGCACGCGCTCGGGTTCGTCCTCGGGCAGGAAGACCTTGATGAGCTCCCTCTCTTGGCCCGGCGGAAGCAGGCACAGCACGTAGTCGCCGGGCAGGATCTCGGTGGAGCCACGCGCCACCAGGGCGTGACCGGCGCGCACGATCGCCGCCAGCACCACTCCCTCGGGCAACGCGATGTCCTGCACGTAGGTGTGCGCGAAGGGCGAGCTCTCGCCGACCTCGAGCTCGACGACCTCGACCTGCTCGCGCTTGAGCGAGAGGAGGTGCACGAACTTGTGCGACGGCAGTTCGTGCATGATGAGATTGAGCATCGCCGTCGTGGCGCACACCGTGTTCTCGACGCCGAGCAGGTCGAAAGTGGGCTGGTTGAACGGGTTGTTGACCCTGGCCACGACCTTGGGCACGCCGAACTTCAACTTGGCGATCTGCGAGATGATGATGTTGTCCTCGTCGTCGCCGGTGACCGCCACGACCAGATCGGCGCGGCCGATGCCGGCCTTCTCGAGGACCCAGACCTCCGTGCCGTCGCCGAACACGAGAGCATCGTCGCCGAGCCAATCGGCGACGAGATCGTAGCGCGTCTTGCGCTGCTCGACGAGGGCGATCTCGTGACCGAGCTGCAGCAGCTGACGGGCCGTGTTGAGGCCGACCTTGCCGCCACCGATGATGAGCACGAACATCGCTCAGCCCTCCTGGTGCGGCAAGGCGATCTGACAGGACCGCACGGCGTCGAACAGCGACACGCGGACGTCTCGCGTGGGGCACACCGTGTTGATGCCGATCTGCGCGAACAGCTCGGCGCGCAGCGGATCGTAGACCCTTGCGACCACGCAGCGGATGCCGTATTTCTTCTGCGCGATCTGCGCGATGACGATGTTGGTGTTGTCGCCGTCGGTGCAGGCCACGAACGCCGTGGCGCCCTCGATGCCCGCCCGGCGCAGAGCGTCCCAGTCGAGGGCGCGTCCGACCACGAACTCGCCGGGAAAGTCGTCGCCGAGCAAGTGGAAGGCATCAGGGCTCTCGTCGAGGATCGTGACGCCGAAACCCTCGGTCACGAGGTCACGAGCGAGGCCCGAGCCGACGCGCCCGCACCCTGCGATCACTACGTGCATGTGTCACCTCTCATTGTGTTGCAGTCGGGCCGCCGGGCGCGCGGGGAGGCGCCGCCGAGCCGTCCACAGGATAACCCTTGGGAACGATGTTCAACAGCACCTCGCACGGTGCATGGTCCACGACGTAGTCGGTGGTGCGGCCGAAGGCGCGGTCGGCTATGCGGCGCTTGCGCATCGTCCCCAGGATGATGACTTCGGAGCGGCGGCTCTCCGCCTCCTCCACGATCGCCCGTCCGGCCGACCGCGCCGTGACGATGGTCGGCGCGAACTTCACCTTGAACTGGCTGGCGATGAGAGCTGCGGCGGCCAGCACCGTCTCCGCCTTGGCGCGTTCGCTCACCAGTCGCGCATCGAGAGGCAGGTTGAGCGGCACCTCGATCACGTAGAGGCCGTCGATCGACGACTTCTTCTCTGTGGCAAGCTGGCAGGCGAGCACCATCATCTCGTCGGTGACCCGGGACCCGACGATGGGCACGAGGATCTGGTCGTAGTCGATGTCCGACTGCATGGTCTCCGGCATCACGACCCTGGCGACGGCCTTGGTGAGCGAGTAGCCCTTCGACTTGCGGTAGACCACGTACATGACGAGCCCTACACCGATCCAGACGAAGCCGATGATCCGGCTCTGGTCCTGGAAGGCGACGATGACCAGCCACACGCTGAAGGTGCCGAGCGCGCCGGCGATCGCCGTCAGCGGCAGGAGCTTGCCCTTGACGCGGATGTTGAAGGGAGGCTTCCAGGGACGCTCGAGATCGGGCTCGCGGATGCGCAGTACGATCACCGACACGTGCGCCGCGGTGAACGAGATCATCGAGCCGAAGACGTAGAGGTCGGCGAGCAGCCCCGTGCTGCCGGGCACGATGAGGACGCAGGCGATCGCCCCGAAGACGATGATCGAGACGTACGGAGTCATGCGACGCGGATGCACGCGGCCGAGGGCCGCCGGCAACTGACGGTGCTGTCCCAGGGAGTAGGTCAGCCGGGACACGCCGATGAGCCCGGCGTTCGTGGCAATGACCAGGATCGTCGCGGCCAGGATGCCGACCCACGGCACGAGGATGGTACGCAGCCACGCCAGACTATCGGGCATGAAACGCACGATCCCGAGCACCGGGTCTTCCTGGTAGTTGCTGCCGAGCTGGGTGCCGTAGAGGCGGGTCGTCGGCACCCCGTCGACGGTGGTCACCTCCCCTTCCGGCTCCTGCGCGGGGATGACCATGACGCCGTCGACCTCCTCGACCGGCACGTACACCGTCACTTCGGGATCGCTCTTGAGCGCCCAGGTACCCTCCGGCTCGCTGGGGACCACGGCCTGTGGGATCGTCAGCTGCGTCGTCGGGTTCAAGGGGACCACGTTGTACTCGACGCGCATCGCCGAAAGACCAGCCAGCGGCATCCCGATGTACACGGCCAGCACGACGACGATAACGAGGTTGATGGCCCGGGGCACGTCGCGGCCGGGGTTGGTCGCTTCTTCGGCCATGTTCGACACCGTCTCGATGCCTGTGTAGGCGACCGTACCGATGGCGACCCCATACAGGAAGTCGCGCCAGGTCGGCGCGATGCCCCAGTTGATCTGCTCGATCAGGATCCGCGGCGCGAGCAGCAGGGCCAGAGCGATGACCATGATCAGTACCTGCGTGGCAAGGTCGAGCAGCGCGAGGATGATGTTGAGTCGCGCCGCTTCTTTGATGCCGAACACGTTGATCGACACGAGAAGAACGGCCGTGATGATCCCGCCGATGGCGTTGTACGGCCAGTCCAGCAGAACGGGCCAGAACACCGACAGATAGTGCGGCACGAACAGCGCTGAGATCGCGATGGTGGCCGTGTAGACGAGCATCTGGCCCCAGCCGATGCCGAAGCTCACGAACTCGTTGAAGGCCCGGCGCGAGAAGCTCGCCGCGCCTCCCGCCTCGGGCATGGCGGCCGTCGCCTCCGCGTAGGTCCACGCGGTCGTCACAAAGAGCAGGCCGGTGATGACGAAGACGAGTGGCGTTGCGCCCATCGCATACAAGGCGACGATGCCTAGAGCGTAGTAGATCGACGAGCCGACGTTACCGTAGGCCGTGCTGAACAGCGCCGGGACGCCGAGGACCTTCTGGAGGCCCTCACCTTCTCTGTGCTTACGCCGTGCCATGACCTCTTGCCCCGGCCCCCAGTCCGACCAGCGGTGTGGTCGGCCCAGTCTCAACAGGCGCGACCGAAGACCCCGCGAGGTTTGTGTCCTCGGCGGGCATAGTATCAGGATTGAGCCTCGAATCCAGCGACGCGAGCGCTCTCAGTCGGCCGATCCGCCCGTGGGATACTCGCGCGGTACGAGGTTCACGAGGACCTCGCAGGGAGCGTTGTCGAACACGTAGTCGGTGGTGTGCCCGAACACGGCGCCGGCGATGCGCCGCTTTCTCGTCGTCCCCAGGATGATGACTTCGCTGCGCCGCCCCAAGGCCTCTTCGACGATGGCACGTCCGGCCTGGCGCGCCGTGACGACGTGGGGCGTGAACTTGACCTTGAACTGGCTGGCGATCGCCCCCGCCGCCTTGAGCACCCTGTCGGCCTTCTGCCGTTCGTTGACGAGGCGGGCGTCGAGCGGCAGGTTGAGTGGCACCTCGATGACGTACAGGCCATCTATCGATGACTTCTTCTCAGTCGCCAGCTGGCAGGCAAGCACCATCATCTCGTCACTGATGCGGGTCCCGACGATCGGCACGAGGATCTGATCGTAGTCCACGTCGGTCTGCATGCTTTCGGGCACGACGACCTGCTCGATCGTCCGGGTGAGCGAGTAGCCGTTCGCCTTGCGATAGATCACGTAGAGCGTGATGCCGATGCCCATCCAGGCGAAACCGATGAGCCGGCCCTCGGCGTGCGTGGCGACGACCACGCACCACACGGTGAAGGTGCCCAGGGCGCCGACCACGGAAAGGACGGGCAGCGAGCCGCCGCGAAAACGGATGTTCAGCGGCGTACGGAACGGCCGGGGCACGTCTGGTTCCGAGTACCGCAAGGCGATCACGGAGACATGCGCCACGGTGAACGAGATCATCGCCCCAAAAGCGTAGAGATCCGCGAGGAACGCCGTACTCCCCGGCAGGATGAGCAGACAGGCCACCGTACCGAACACGATGATGGACACATACGGCGTCAGGCGCTTGGGGTGCACACGCCCGAGAAGCGGAGGCACCTGCCGGTGCTGACCCAGCGAGTAGGCAAGCCGGGACACGCCGATGAGGCCGGCATTGGTGGCGATGAGCAGGATCGTCGCCGCGAGGATACCCACCCACGGCTTGAGGATGGCCCTCAGCCATGCGAGTTCGTCGGGAATGAAGGTGACGACTCCCTGCACCGGGTCTTCGAGGTAGGCGCTCCCGAGTTGGGACCCGTAGAGCCTGGTGACCCAGAGGCCGTCCTGACGGAAGACGTCGCCCGTCGGGTCCTGAGGCGGGATCACGTACGTGCTCCCTCTCGCCTCGACGGGCAGGTAGACCGGCTGGGAGGGGTCGCTGGCCAGCGCGTAGGTGCCCTCGGGTTCGCTCGAGACCACCCTGACCGGGACCGTGAGATGGGTGGCCGGATCGACGGTCAGCAGATTGGACCTCACGGGCATCGCGGAGAGTGCGACCAGCGACATGCCGATGTAGACGACGAGGACGGTCACCAGCACCATGTTGATCGCCCTGGGCACGTCCCGCGTTGGATTCGCGGCCTCTTCGGCCATGTTCGAGACCGTCTCGATGCCCGTGTAGGCGATCGTCCCGATCGAGATGCCGTAGACGAACTGCTGCCACGTGGGCACGGCGCCCCATTGGATCTGGTCGAGGAGGAGCTTCGGCTGCAGGAGGAGAACGACGCCGAGGACCATCACCAGCACCTGCGTGGCGAGGTCCAGGACCGCCAGCACGATGTTGACGCGCGACGCCTCCTTGATGCCCACCACGTTGACGACCACAAGCACGACGATGACGACGATACCGCCCAGGGTGTTGTACGGGAAGGTCTTGAGGACGGGCCAGAAGACGGCGAGATAGTGCGGCACGAACAGCGCCGAGATAGCGATGGTCACGATGTAGTCGAGCATCAGGGCCCAGCCGGCGGCGAAACTCACGAACTCGTTGAAGGCCCGCCGCGCGAAACTGGACGAGCCGCCCGCCTCGGGGACGATGGCAGTGGCCTCGGCATAGGACCAGGCGGTGGTCACGAACAGCAGGCCGGTGAGGGCGAAGACCAGCGGGGTCGCGCCCAGGGCATAGAGCGCCACGAGGCCAAGCGCGTAGTAGATCGAAGAGCCCACGTTGCCGTAGGCGGTGCTGAACAGGGCGTAGACGCCCAGGACCTTGGGCAGCCCCTGCCCCTCTCTGCTCTTTCTGCGCGCCACGTTGCCTGCAGGCTCGTCGTCAGGCCAGCGTGCGCCAGCGGAGCACGGCCATCACGAGCAGAAGAACGCCGGCGATGAGCTGGAGCGATAGCGGCCACACACCGCCCCAGGCTCCCCGTACGACGAGGAACACCCCCAGGGCGCCGGTGACGATGGCGATGATCTTTCGTGTGGTCAGCATGATCCAGAGTCCAGAAAGGCCGACCCGGGATCGAGTCGGCCCAGTCGTCGAGGGTACCACCGGACGAAAGCCCGTACAAGCGGCCTTTACGCCATCTTAATGCCTGCAAAGCCCGGCAAACACAGCGAAGGCGCGGCGGGCGGCCGAAGGGCCGCCCGCCGCGCCTTCAGCGGCGGAGCAAGAGCTCCGCCGTGACGTCTACTTGACGAGGAACGGGATGACGAGCAGGGCCACGATGTTGATGACCTTGATCATCGGGTTGATGGCCGGGCCCGCCGTGTCTTTGTACGGGTCGCCGACGGTGTCGCCGGTGACGGCGGCCGCGTGGGCGTCGGAGCCCTTGCCGCCGTACTCGCCGTCTTCGATGAGCTTCTTGGCGTTGTCCCAGGCGCCGCCGCCGCTGGTCATGGAAATGGCGAGGAACAAGCCGGTGATGATGGAGCCCATGAGCACGCCTCCGAGCACGAGGTAGGCGTGGTTCCAGAACACGAGGGCGATGATGATCGGCGTGAGCACCGGGATGGCGGCCGGGAGCATCATCTCGCGGATCGCCGACTTGGTGACGATATCGACGGCCGTGCCGTACTCAGGCTTCTCGGTGCCCGCCATGATGCCGGGCAGCTCGCGGAACTGGCGGCGGACCTCTTCGACGACTTTGCCGCCGGCGCGCCCCACCGACTGCATGCAGAGCGAGGCGAAGAGGTAGGGCAACAGGCCGCCGATGAGCAGGCCGACCAGCACCCAGGGCTCGCTGACCTTGAACTCGTTGATCACGCCGCCCCCGAAGCTCTCTTTGAGGTCGTAGGTGTACGACACGAAGAGGATGAGGGCGGCGAAGCCGGCAGAGCCGATGGCGTAGCCCTTGGTGATGGCCTTGGTGGTGTTGCCGACCGCGTCGAGCGGATCGGTGATCGCGCGCACGCTGTCCGGCAGGCCGGCCATCTCGGCGATGCCGCCGGCGTTATCGGTGATGGGGCCATAGGCGTCGATGGCGACGATGATGCCGGTCATCGACAGCATTGCCATGACGGCCACGGCGATGCCGTACAGGCCGGCGGTGCCGCCACCGGCGGCTGAATAGCTGGCCAGGATGCCCGCGGCGATGACGAGCACCGGCAGAGCGGTGGACTGCATCGACACGGCGAGGCCCTGGATGATGTTGGTGGCGTGGCCGGTGATGCTCGCCTTGGCGATGCTCTTCACCGGGTTGTAGCGCGTCGCCGTGAAGTACTCGGTGATGACGACGAGAAGGGCGGTCACGACGATGCCGCTGACCGCGCACAGGAACAGGCGGCCGACGCTGGGGATGCCCGCGAGGCGGTACTTCTCGTCGCCGAGCATCCAGTTGGTGAGCGGGTAGAAGAGCGCGATGGCGATGAGCGCGGCGATGGCAAGGCCCCTGTAGAGGGCGTTCATGATGTTGGTGCTGCCGCTGCCGAGGCGCACGAAGAACGTACCGATGATCGAGGCGATGATGGAGGCGCCGCCGAGGACCAGCGGGTACGTGAGCGCGGCCGTGATATTGGGCCAGAAGAGATACGCCAGCAGCATTGCGGCGACGGCCGTGACGGCATACGTCTCGAAGAGGTCGGCGGCCATGCCGGCGCAGTCGCCGACGTTGTCGCCGACGTTGTCGGCGATGACGGCCGGGTTGCGCGGGTCGTCCTCAGGGATGCCCGCCTCGAGCTTGCCGACCAGGTCGGCGCCGACGTCGGCGGCCTTGGTGAAGATGCCGCCGCCGACGCGCGCGAAGACGCTGATGAGGCTGCCGCCGAAGCCGAGGCCGATGAGCGCGCGCACGGCGTGCTCGGGCCAGAACTGCGTGCCCAGCCAGTAGTACACGGCGACGCCGAAGAGCGCCAGGCCGACGACGAGCAGGCCGGTGACCGAGCCACCGCGGAAGGCGACGGAGAGCGCCGGGCCCAGACCCTTCTTGGCGGCCTCGGCGGTGCGGATGTTGACGCGCACGCTGACCATCATGCCGATGTAGCCGGCCGCCGCCGACAGAGAGGCGCCGACGACGAAGCCCAGGGCTGTCTCCCAGCCGAGGCCCCAGCCCTGCTTGACGCCGAGGGCGACGCCGATGATGACGAAGACGACGACACCGACCATGGCGATGGTGCGGTACTGACGCCCGAGGTACGCCTTGGCGCCCTCCTGGACGGCCCCGGCGACCTCGCGCATCTTGTCGTCGCCGGCGGGCAGCGCCAGCAACCAGCGGATGAGGAGCACCCCGTACACCACAGCCCCGAGGGCGCAGATCACGGCGATCAGCACCGCGTTGTCAGAGAAGAACGAACTCACTTGACTGACTCCTTTCTTGGCTCCACGTGACTCGCGCCGTGGCCCGTGAGGGCCTCACCGCGGCCACCCCAGACTTCGAGGGCATCCCCACTGCCCGTTGACCGTGTCGTGTTGCGCGCGCCGCCCGGGGAACGGGCCGCGGCGCGTCAGTGCAGGTACTTGCCGATCAGCAGCTCGAGCCTGTCTTTGGTGCCTTGCGGGATGAGCTCGGCCGGCGTGTTGATTGCGGATTCGACGGCGTGGCGGCAGCCGCAGTCGCAGTCGAGGTCGAGAGCGGGGATAGCGCTGCGCACGATCGCCTGCGCGGTCTCGACGTTGCGCCTCACGTTGGACAAGACCTGCTCCAGCGTGACGTCGTCCTCGCCCTCGAACCAGCAGTCGTAGTCGGTGACCAGCGCCATGGTGGCGTAGCAGAGCTCGGCCTCGCGGGCGAGCTTGGCCTCCTGGAGGTTCGTCATGCCGATGATGTCGAAGCCGAGCTGGCGGTAGACTCCGGACTCGGCGCGCGTCGAGAACTGCGGCCCCTCCATGCACACGTACGTGCCGCCCTCGTGCACGGTGGCGCCGACCCGTCGGCCGTGCTCGACGATGACCCTGGAGAGCGTGGGGCAGAACGGATCGGCGAAGCCCATGTGGACCACGACGCCGTCGCCGAAGAACGTGCTCGGACGGGCCTTGGTGCGGTCGTAGAGCTGGTCGGGCACGACGATGTCGAGAGGCTTGAGCTCTTCGCGGAGGCTGCCGACCGCGCTGGCGGACAACACATAGCGCACCCCCAGCGCCTTCATGCCCCAGATGTTGGCGCGGTAGTTCACCTCGCCGGGCAGGAT
Source organism: uncultured Thermoleophilia bacterium (assembly GCA_963765635.1). Lineage (GTDB taxonomy): Bacteria > Actinomycetota > Thermoleophilia > UBA2241 > UBA2241 > CAIXSE01. Next base: position 2,073,782 of record CAVXXF010000004.1, on the reverse strand, counting down.
GCGGTGCCCGCGCGCGTGACGGGGAAGGAAGGCCACCCGCACGCCGCCGATATCGCCGAGGAAGTAGGAGTCGCTGGGGGGTCCGAAAGGAGTGTCGATAGCGATCTCACGAGCGTTTTCGAGCAGCTCGTAGAAGCCCGATCCACCGATGACACCGACCTCGGCATAATCCTTGATGACGGACACCGTACCCTCCCTTCGGACCACGCGCCGCGGGAAGTATACAGGATGCGGGCCGGGCGCATGTCCGGAGTGATACGCTTCGCGAAGCCCTGATCTGTCTCTCCCGCGCAAAGGAGTGGAAGGTGCCTAGAAACAAGGTCGTACCAATCGAGGAGGCGATGGCCCACGTCGAGAGCGGCATGAGCATCGCCGTCGGCGGTTTCATCGGCCAGGGTGACCCCCTCACCCTCATCGATCACCTGAAGACCATGGACGTGAGGGACCTCACGATCTACGAGAACGACGGCGGCTACCGTGACCGCGGCACCGTCGAGCTGGCGCTCCAGGGCAAGATCAGGAAGATCGTCGCCAGCCATGTGGGCACGACGCCGGACTACGGCCGCCTCATGAACGAAGGCAAGATCGAAGTAGAGGCGACGCCGCAGGGCACGCTCGCCGAGATGCTGCGCTGCGGGGGCGCCGGCCTCGGCGGTTTCCTCACCCCGACCGGCGTCGGCACCGTGGCCGAGCAAGGCAAGCAGGTCATCGAGCTTGACGGCCGCAAGTACATCCTCGTGCCGGCCGTCAAGTGCGACATCGCCATCGTCCGCGCCCACGCCGGCGACACCTGGGGCAACCTCATCTACCGCGGCACCTCGCGCAACTTCAACGTCCCTGCGGCGATGAACGCGCACTATACGATCGCCGAGGTCGAGAACCTCTACACGCTCGGCGAGCTCGACCCCAACGCCATCCACACCTCCGGCATCTTCGTGAACGCGGTGGTTCGCGCAAACGTAGAGTACTGCACCATCAGGGAGGAGACGTTCAATGGGTGATGCCAAGACCACCATCGCCGCGCGCGCTGGCCGCGAGCTCAAGGACGGGCAGATCATCAATCTCGGCATCGGCCTTCCCACCCTCATCGCCAACTACGTTCCCGAGGGCGTCGACGTCATCATCCAGACCGAGAACGGCGCCATCGGCGTCGGGCCGGCCCCCGGGCCGGGCTGCGAGGACCGCGACCGCGCCAATGCCGGCAACCAGCCGATCACGCTCATCCCTGGGGGCAGCTACTTCGACTCCGCGACGTCGTTCGCGATGATCCGCGGCGGCCATACCGACGCGACCTTCCTCGGCACGCTGCAGGTCGACGAGAAGGGCAACATCGCCAACTGGATCGTCCCCGGCAAGATGCTGGCTGGCATGGGCGGCGCCATGGACCTCGTGACCGGCGCCAAGACCGTCTACATCGTCAGCGAGCACTGCGCCAAGGACGGCAGCTCCAAGCTCATGACGCAGTGCACCTTCCCGCTCACCGGCGCCGAGGAATGCGACGTGATCATCACGGAACGCGCGCTGTTCCGGCGCTACCCGGACAAGGGGTTCGTGCTCGAGGAGACGGCGAAGGGGTACTCCCTCGACGACATCGCGGCCTGCACGGACATGGCCTACAGCGTGGCCGACGACGTCAAGCTGGACGCTTTCGGCGCGTAGCCGGCGCCGTGACGCTTGCGGTCCGCGGGAGGCGGCGGCTCGTGCCGAGCCGCCGCCTCCCGCGTTTCCCCAGCGCGCGCCTGCGGTATCTCTGCACACGAACCCACGACAGACCCACCCAAGGGAGCCCGCGATGCCCGACCTCAAGAAGAAGTTCAGCCGCAAGGAATGGAAGGACTGCTGCGGCAAAGGCTGCAAGAAGTGCGAGATCGCGCAGACCTACATCGGCGTGTACGGCAAGAGCAAGGGCCTCGACAAGCTGAGCGAGGACCGCAAGGAGATGCACGCCAAGAAGGCCGGGAAGAAGAAGTCCGGGAAGAAGAAGTCGAAGTCCTGAGCGACGCGTCGCTCCCGACCGCGCCGCCCTGAGCCGCACGTGAGCGCCTCGCCACAGGCCCTATCCGCCGGCGAGACCGTCGGCTTCATCGACATCGGCACCAACTCGGTGCGCCTCCTGGTCGCGCGTCTCGAGCCCGGCCATTCCTGGAACACCGTCACCCTCCAGAAGGAGACCATTCGCCTTGGCGAGGGCGAGTTCGGGGCCGAGAGCACGCTTCAGCCGGCCGCCATGGACCGCGCCGCGCTCGTCTGCCGCAGTTTCGCCGCTCTTGCCCACGCTCACGGCGCCCAGACGGTGGTCACGGTCGCCACCTCCGCCACGCGCGAGGCGGCAAACAAGGCAGCGTTCGTGCACCGACTGCGTGAGGAGGCGGGCCTCGAGGTGCGCGTCGTCTCGGGCCAGGAGGAAGCTCGCCTCATCTTCCTCGGGGTCCTGAGCCGGGTGCGCCTCGGCGAGAGGCGCGCGCTCGTCATCGACATCGGCGGAGGGAGCACGGAGATCGCGCTCGGCGACAGCGCGGGAGCCGGGTACCTGGACTCGCTGCGTCTCGGGGCCATCCGCCTGACCAGCGAGTTTCCCGAGGCCTCCGCCGGCGACCCGGTCCCTGCCAAGATATACGAAGCCATGCGCCGCCAGGTGCAGGTGGAGGCGGCGCGGATACGGAGGCATGTCGCCGGCGAGCGCCTCGACGTCGTCTTCGGCACATCGGGCACGATACGCAACCTCGCGAGCGTGGTGGTCCGGGCGCTTCGCGGCGAGACCCCGCAGCGCGTGGACACGGTGACGCGCGCCGAGGTGCGCAAGGTCGCCAGGATGCTGCGCTCGCTGAGCCTCGATGAGCGGCGCGCCGTCCCGGGTCTCAACCCGCTGCGCGCAGATATCGTCGTCGCCGGCGCCGCCATCCTCGAGGCGCTGATGGAGGACCTTGACCTCGCCCAGATCCAAGCGGTGGCGGAGTGCGGTCTGCGCGAAGGCATGGTGGTGGACCACCTGGCGCGCGGCATCCACACCACGACCTCGGGGGCGCCGACGATGCGCGAGCGCAGCGTGCTGCGCCTGGCGAACGCCTGCGCCTTTGACGAGACGCACGCGCGCCACGTAGCCGCCCTTTCGTTGGAGCTGTTCGACAGCGCCGCCGCCGCCGGGCTGCATCGCTACGGCGACGAACAGCGCGAGCTCTTCGGGTACGCGGCGCTGCTGCACGACATCGGTACCTTCCTCAGCTACAGCGAGCACCACCTGCACAGCTACTACCTCATCCGCCACGCCGATCTTCTGGGCTTCGACGAACACGAGATCGCGAGCATGGCGGCCACCGCGCTGTTCCACCGCAAGGCGCGCCCGGGGGCGCGCCACCCGGCCCTCGCGGAGCTCGACCGGGCGGCACGCAAGGCAGTGCGACTGCTCAGCGTCGTGCTGCGTATGGCGGAGTACCTGGATCGCAGCCACTCCGGGGCCGTGGCCCACGCCGCCCTGGGCAATGAAGGGCCGGGCGCCCTCGTCCTCGAGGTCCGGCCGGCCAAGGATTGGCATCTGGAGCGCTGGCGGCTGGAGAGCCGCCACGACGCCCTCGAGAAGGGTCTTGGGCGCACCCTGAGCGTGAAGGCGGTCGAGCCGTAGGCGCGCGGAGCGCCGCGCTCAGATCTCGGCGATCACCGTGGCCAGCTCGCGGCTGAAGCCGCTGCCGGCGATCGTCGGCCAAACCTCCGGAAAGGTCAGGATCAGCCGCTCCATCTCCTCCTGGCGGGCGCCCAGATAGCGTGCCGCCCCCGGCGCCACGATGACCTCGACGGGCCCCGGAAGGTCGTGGCCGCCGTGGCGCCACGTACCCCAGGTGAGATAGTCGCGCAGCACGCCGCTGGTGACGACCGCGTCCTGCAGATCGCCGAGATGGTCTTGCAGACCCTTGACCTTCTTGATCAGCGGCCGGGCCCCGGGGCCGAGCACGTCTTCGAAGAACTCCAGCGTGTAGCGCAGACCCTTGCAGCCTTTGCGCAACGCGTGGAAGCGCGGCAGCGGTGTCTCGAGGCCACCGAGCTGCCCTTCGAAGGCCCACACGACGGCCATGTCCTTGTAGAGCACCCCCGGCAGGACCTGGGAGACGCGCTGTGGGCGGGGGTCGGCCGGAGGGCGCGCTGAGAGCTGCTCGAGCGGACCGTCCAGGAGCTCCTCGAAGCGCTCGACGAAGGCACGGTAGCGCCCGCCGGCGAGGTAGTCGACGAGATGCTCGCGCTGACGCTCGCGCTCTGCGCGGCACGCCGCGAGCAGGCCGTCGAGATCGCCGGCGCGCGCGGGCGGCAGGACGTCCAGGTAGTGCTGCGTCTTCTCCTGGAAGACGTCGAGATCGCGCACCGCGCCGAGGACGCGCCCCGTGCGCCGCAGGCCCTTGAGCACGGGGCGCATGGCCTGGCGGTCGAGATACTCCTCGAAGACCCGCAGGGCCATGCGCATGCGGCGCGTGGAGACGCGCATCACGTGCAGTTCTTCGGGATCCTCGCCGAGGCGCGTGCCTTCCTCATGCTCGAGCATGCGCGCCAGATGGAAGCGCAGCGTCTTGGCGGCCGCCTCGACCATGAGGTCGGAGGGCAGGATGCCGGGGCGCTTCTTCTTGTCGTCGTCGGCGTCGCCGGTTTCGGCGAGCACTTCGACGTCCTCTGCGACAGGGCCCTCCGCGGGGACGCCGCCGGGTGCGGAGGCTTGGGGCGCTCCGTAGATGCCGGTGCCCTCGACGCGGTACCGCGCCAGCCAGTAGCGCACGCGGCGGCTCGAGAGGCCCGCCCGCAGCGCGGCCTCACTCTGCGTGAGTCCCTCGTCGAGGGCCAGGAGCGCCGCCGCGCGACGGGCACGCACGTCCCCGCGACCGGCGTGCGCCGCATGAAGAGGACGCTCGGCCGCCGGCAGCAGGCTGGCGTCGGCGGCGGCCTCCACCATCTCGAGGGCGCGCGTGAACTTGGCGCGGGGCTCGGGGGTCAGGCCGGGCTCGGCCCGCAGGGCGGCCGCGAGCCGCTCCAGATCGTCGTCGTCGCCCTCACCGCGAAGCTCCAGCTCGGCCTCGAACCAGCGCCGTGCGCGCCCGCCGGCCGCCACGGTGACATCGTCGAGGCTGAGCTCGGCGACTTCGCGGGCGCCGTCGACGACGCGCCGCGCCAGCCGTTCCTGCTCGAGGAACAGGAACGGCTCCAGTGGCGCACCCTGCGCTATGCCCTCGACGCGCGCGCGCAGCTCGCCCTCCGGCCACTCGGCCGGCGGCGCCTCGGCGGCGACCAGCGCCTCGAGCTCCTCGCGACGCAACACGCCGGCGTCGCCGGTGACGAGCTGCTTCAGCGTGAGGCGCACCCCTGCGCCCGTCTCGCGGCGCCGCAGGTAGTACCCGGCGGCCAGAAAACGGCGGTCTGCAGTATCGAGAAACGTGTCGCGGTCGCGGCGGCGCTCGCCAGCGTCGATGTCGTACCCGGCGAGCGCCGGCGCTTCTGCCAGACGGGCGAGCGCAGCCGCGTTCGCCACTGTGTATTTGGCCTCTACTTCCACGCCGTCACTCTCCCGTGATCAGGGCAGGCGTGAGCAGCCACGCCAGTATGCCGTCTTCGAGCTGAGGGCCCTGCACGTCGACGCGCGCCAGCCCCCCCTTCTTGAAATCCACGCGACCGCCCCCGGTGAGCTCGGCGACCGTGAAGCTGAAGTCCGGTTCGTGACCAACGACCATGAGGCTCGTCGCCACGTCGTGAACGGCGACGATCTCGGCGAGCCGGCGTGCGTCGAACCCACTGGCCAGACGCCGGTCGTCCACCAGCCGCTCGCTCAGGCCCAGCTCGTCGGCGACGATCTCGGCGGTCCGGCGCGCCCGCGCCAGAGGGCTGCTGACGATGACGTCGGGAGCCAGCCCCATGGCCTTCATGGCGCGCCCCTCGGCGCGCACGAGCGCCTCGCCGGCGTCGGTGAGCGGCCTCAGGTCGTCGTCGTCGCGCCAGTCGGCGCGCGACCAGGCCTTGCCGTGGCGCAGGAAGTAGAGCCGCAGGGTCACTCTTCTTCCTGCCTCCGCACCGCCTCGCGCGCCTGGGCCACGAACCATTCCTGGGCGTTGAGCGGCTCTTCGTCCGCCCCCGGCCAGATGTGCTCCCAGGAGCCATCCGCATGCAGGACGCGGGTCTTCATGTTGTCGTTGAGATAGACGGTCAGGATCTCATCACGCAGGCGCCGCACGATGGCGGGATCCTGCACCGGAAAGAGGATCTCGACACGCCGGTTGAGGTTGCGCGGCATGATGTCGGCGCTGCCCATGATGACTTCCTCGGCGCCGCCGTTACGGAACCAGTAGATACGGCTGTGCTCGAGGAAGCGCCCGACGATGCTGCGTTCTGTGATGTTGTCGCTGACCCCGGGGACGCCGGGCCGCAGGCAGCACATACCGCGCACGTTGAGCTCGACCTTGACCCCCGCCTGCGACGCCCGGTACAGGCGGCGGATCAGCGGCTTGTCGACCAGCGAGTTCATCTTGAAGATGAGGTGTGCCTCTTCGCCACTCTGCGCGTGCGCGATCTCGCGATCGATACGCTCCTCGAGACCGCGGCGCATGGTGGTGGGCGCCACGAGGAACTTGCGGTAGTCGCCACTCGCGGCGTAGCCCGTGAGCTGATTGAACACCGCGGAGGCGTCGGCGCCCAGATCCTCGTCGCAGGTGAGATAGCCGAGGTCGGTGTACAGCTTCGTGGTGACGCTGTTGTAGTTGCCGGTTCCGAGGTGCACGTAGCGACGGATGCGCTCTCCTTCGCGGCGCACGACGAGCATGATCTTGGAGTGCGTCTTGAGGCCGACGAGCCCGTACACCACGTGCACGCCCTCACGCTCGAGAGCCTTGGCCCAGCCGATGTTGCTCTCCTCGTCGAAGCGCGCCTTGAGCTCGAGGAGCACGGCCACCTGTTTGCCATTGGCGGCGGCCTCCATCAGCGCGTCGACGACCGGGGCGTTGCGACCCACGCGGTAGAGCGTGGTCTTGATGGCCAGCACGTCCGGATCGTCGGCGGCGGCGGTGACGAAGTCCACCACGGGGTCGAAGGAGTCGTAAGGGTGGTGCAGCAAGATGTCACGCTGCCGGATGGCGGCGAAGATACTCGTCTCGGCGTCGGCGTCGAGCACCGCCGGCGTGGACTGCACCAGAGGCTGGTACGACAGCTCGGGACGGTCGATGCGCTGCAGGTCCCAGAGGCTGCTGAGGCCGAGGGGCGACTTGACGGTGTAGATGTCGTCGTCTTCCAGCTCGAGGTTCTCGCTGAGGATGCCGCGGATGCGCTCGGGCATCTGCTCGTCGATGGTGACGCGGATCACCGAGCCGAAGCGCCGGCGACGCACAAAACGCTCGATGGTCTCGAGCAGGTCGTCGGCTTCGAGCTCCTGGATGGCGAGCTCCGCGTCGCGGGTGACGCGGAAGGGATGCGACTCGAGGACCTCCATGCCCGGGAAGAGGGACTGCAGGTTGGCGGCCATGACCTGCTCCAGCCAGGTGAACCACTGCTGCGGAGCCGCGTCGGGCCCCTCGCCGGGCTCTGCCTCCGCGCCTGCCGGCGCGGTCACGGGCACCAGACGCGGCAGCGAGTTCGGCACCTTGACGCGCGCGAAGCGCTCCTCGCCACTCTGGTCGCGGATGAGCACGGCGAGGTTGTGGCTCATGTTGGAGATGTGAGGAAACGGCCGTCCGGGATCGAAGGCGAGCGGCGTGAGCACCGGGAAGACCTGCGCCATGAAGTACTCGTCGAGGGCGGCCTGCTGAGTTGCGTCGAGCGTGGCGTAGTCGACCATGTGGATACCGGCGGCGTCGAGCTCCGGGCGCAGCTCGCTGAAGCAGGCGCGCGCCTCCTTCATGAGGTCCCAGGCGCGTTGCTGCACCAGCGGCAGAAGCTTCTGCGGCGTGTACCCGTCGGCCGAGACCTCCACGATGCCGGCATCGACCTGCTGACGCAGACCGGCGACGCGGACCATGAAGAACTCGCCGAGGATGGACCCGAGGATGCCGACGAACTTCAGGCGTTCGAGCAGCGGGTTGTTGGAGTCGCGGGCTTCGTCCACGACGCGCTCGAAGAAATCGAGCAGGCTGAGCTCGCGGTTGATGTAGAGAGAGGGATCGCGCAGATCGGCGTCGGGCTTTTCGGCGGCGGGCGTGACGTCTGTGGCGAACTCCTCGTAGGCCGCCTCGGTGCTGCGTTTGACGGCCTCGCGACCGTGGTACTCGTCGGCGCGAGAGTGGTTGTCGGTGCCTCGCATGCAGCCCCTCCTTGGCGGCCCGGGTCGCCGTGACCCGGACCTGAGATCGTGGAAACAACAGTACACGCTCAAGTACGAACGTGAACTCTCATTATACAACACCGCGGCCGGCGAGTTACCTCGTGGTAACTCGCCGGCCGCGGTGGAATGAGAGAGTGTCAGCCCGCCATGTTCTCGACGCGCTCGACGCCCGGCACGACGTTCTTGAGGTGCCGCTCGACGCCGTTCGCCAGCGTCAGTTGCGACATGGGGCAACCGGCACACGCGCCCTGAAGGCGCACCTGGACCACACCGTCGTCCGTCACGTCGACGAGCTCGATGTCGCCGCCGTCGGCCTGCAGGGCCGGGCGGATGTCACCAAGCGCCTTCTCGACCTGCTCCTTGATCTCAGCCATATGTTTGTCACCTCCTCGTCGCTTGCGGGCGGCTGACGGCACCAGGCGTGGAGCGCCGGGATCCGGTCAAGGCCGCGAACGTCACAGTCTGCAGCTCCTCGATGAGGAGCGTCTCGACACCACTCCAGAACTCATGGGTGTCGCACACATCGTCGCCGCACGGTTCTACCCGCTGGCGACACCGGCAGAGCAAGATAGGGCCCTCCACGGCCTCGTAGACGTCGCGCACCGTGATGCGCCCGGCAGGCCGTGCCAGCATGACGCCGCCCTGCTGCCCGCGCTGCGTGCGCACCAGACCGGCGCGCGCGAGGTCCTGGACGACTTTGGCCAGGCGTGCGCCGGGGATGTGCTGCGCGGCGGCGATGTCGCCGGTGTGCAGCACGGCGCCGGGCTCGTGACGTGCAAGCTCGTAGACGGCGCGCACGGCGTAGTCGGCCTGAGTGGAGAGCTTCATATGACCTTTGTACATGAAGTGGACAAGAATGTCCAGTTTGGCCCGACTCGCGGCGCGAGTAGTCTCAGAGCTCGTCCCACGCCCAGACCAGGTTCCCGCGATGCGCGTCCTCGTACACGTCGTCGAGGAAGACGTCCTCGCCGAGGAACGCCGCCGCCGGCAGGTCGAGGTGGTTACGGCCGACGCCCGCCTTCTTGGCGGCGGCCACGGCTTCGAAGACGCCGCTGATGTAGCGCTCGTTGGCGTCGATGATCCCCCGCCCCATCGGCGGGCCGTGGCTGGGCACGATGAGGTCGACGGGCAGCTGCTTGAGCTGGCGCAGGGTATGGATCCAGATGTCCTTGCCATCGCGCTGGGCGAAGTTGGGCAACGGCCACTCGAGCGCGTCGCCGGCGAGGAGCAGGCGGGCGCCGGCGAGAAAGACGACCAGCGAGTCCTCGCTGTGCCCGGGCGCATGGATCAGGTGAACGGTCTCGGGCTCGTCGCTGTACGTGAGCCGGTCGCCGAAGGTGATGGTGGGCAGCGGCACGCCCTCCGGCGGCTGCAGTGGAACGGACTCGTCGGTGGTGGTGCTGTGCTGGAGGATCAGCCGCGGACAGGCGCTCTGGGCGACGATGTCGACGCCCGGGAAGGCGGCGTTGCCGTACACGTGGTCCCAGTGATGATGCGTGTTCACGACCACGATGCGGCGCCCGCCGGTGTGCGCTCCCAGGTAGTCGAGTACCGGCGCCATGTCCTGCGGGCTCATGAGCGTGTCGATGACGAACGCCCGCGTGGCGGTGAACGCCACCGCGGCGATCGTGGGGAAGCCTCCGGTATCGATGCGCTGGACCCAGACGTCTGGGGTGATCTGCTCCACGTGTCCTCCGGCTCCTTCTCGCGGCGGGAGGGGTGCCCGCCGCCGACACTCTTCCCCGCCGCGGCGGCTCTCAGTCGACCCGGCGGATGTGCTCGGGCGACTGCGTGATCAGGGCCAGGCCCGTGGCGGTGACCAGCCACGTGTTCTCGACGCCGATAGCACCCAGGCCGGGCAGCACGAACTTGGGCTCCAGGGCGAAGACCATGCCCTCGGCGAGCTGCACGTCGCTGCTCGTGAGCACCGGCAGCTCGTCGAGCTCGAGCCCCAGCCCGTGGCCGATGAACCGCACCTGCCCCGCGCCGTGACCCATGAACGACGCGGCCAGGCCCTCGTCGGCGGCGGTGGCCACGGCGAGGTCGTAGAGCGCGCCACAGGTCACCCCCGGCCGGGCCGCGGCCACCACGGCCGCCTCGATCTTCAAGGCGGCCTCGTAGGCGCGGAGCAGCTCGCCGGGCAGTTCGCCGAGCGCGAAGATGCGCGTGAAATCGGCGAGATAGCCCTCGCGCACCGGGACGAAGTCGAAGACCAGGTGGTCGCCGCGACGAATGGGCCTGAAGCTCACGCCTTGGGCGACCGCCGGGCTGAGACCAGTGCCCGCCAAGGGCGTGTCGAGATAGCTCGCCGCCGTGCCGCTGACGCCCATGAGCATCTGGCCGTAGAACATCTCCTGGTTGAAGCCGCGCATGCGGATGATGCCTTCGTGGCCCAGGCGCCGCGCCTGCGCCTCTACGAGGCCTGCGAACTCGGCCTCGGTGAGACCCTCGCGCAGGATGCCGGGGATCAGCTCGCAGACCTCCACGGCGATGGCCGCGGCGGCGCGGATGCGCTCGACCTCCCAGGCCGACTTGACGGCGCGCTGCCGAACGATGTCGCGGCCGATGTCCTCGAACACCGCCTCCGGAAAGAGCTTCTCGAGGCGCCGGTACTCGACCACGGGCAGCACGTCGAGCTCGAGCCCGACGCGGCGCGGCAGGGCGCCGTAGCGCTCGAGAAGAAGCCCGGGCAGCTCGCGCGTGGAGGCAAGTTCCACGATGCCCTTCAGCGGCGTCTCGAGGCGCGCCCGCTCGGCGAGCTTGCGCACGAACAGCGTCGCCTCGCCGGACGCCGGCACAGAGAGGAACGAACGCTGCACCGTGCCGCTGAAGTAGTAGAGGTCGGCGTTCTGCATGATGATTGCCGCCTCGAGACCGCGGGCTGAGAGGCCGGCCTGAAGGCCGGCCAGACGACCCGCCACTTCGGCCGCCGGAACGAGAGTGGCGCGCGGTTCCACGAGGGGCGGCTGGGGCACGGCGGCGGCGCCGACGCGGCTCACGCCAGCAGACTGGCCGTGCGCCACATGACGGTCACGACGAGGACGGCCACGATGGCGGCCAGCAGAGCGATGTCACGGGGCCCGAAGGGCGCCCGCAGGTCGCGCTGCCCGAACCAGGTGAGCGCCTCGACGGCGAGCACGCCGCCGATGAGCCCGCCGATGTGGCCCTGCCAGGAGATCCCGGGCACGAGGAACGTGATCACCAGGTTGATCAGGATCACGCTGCCCATACTACTGAGGGCACGCCCCACGGCGCTGTCGCGATTGTGCAGGCTGTAGGTGAACAGGGCGCCGAAGATGCCGAAGATGGCCGTGGACGCGCCGATGGTCACCGATCTCGGGTCAGCCAGCAGGTAGACGGCGACGTTGCCGGCCACGCCGGCGACCAGGTAGATAGCGAGGTACTTGCCCTTGCCGGCGATCATCTCGAGGTACGAGCCGCCGATGTAGAGCGCGTACATGTTGAAGGCGATATGCAACAGGCCACCATGCAGCCACATGGCCGTGAACAGCCGCCAGTACTCGCCGTCGGCAACGAGGTTTGGCACCAACGCGCCCATGTCGACCAGCATCCTCGTCGAGCCTCCGCCCATGGCCCCCACGGCGCCGAACAGCAGTTCGGCGAGAAACAGCGCCACGTTGATGCCGATGAGGACCCTGGTCACCGGCGCGCGCCCGGACATGCCGCCGCCGGCGGCGCCCCAGCGCGAGCGGATCTGGCTGCGCGTGACGACCTTGGCCCGCGAGCCGCGCGCGTTCTGCTCCTTGACGCACTCGGGGCAGCGGAAGCCGACCGGCGCGTCGATCATGCACTCGTGGCAGATGGGGCGTGCGCAGTTGGAGCACGACACGCCCGTTTCGCGCTGCGGGTGCCGGTAGCAGTGCTTGACTTCGAGGTCGTCGGGCAGACGCGTGTCGAAGTCCGCCGGCAGACCGTCGCCGGACGGCGGCTGCGGGGCCTCGGGCGCATCCGGCGGCTGTGGCGGGAACACAGTGCTCATGAACCGGTCTCTACCGTCGCGGGGAGGCGCTCAAACAGGTCCCGAAGCCAGACCGGCATGGGCATCGCCCGGCCGCTGTCGCGCTCGCACACGGCCAGGCGGGTCCAGCCGCTGACCAGCAGAAGCCCGTCGCGGCTCACCTCGTAGTCGAGGGCGAACGAGGCCGGGCCGATCGACTCGAGGCGCGCCGACACCTCGAGCAGATCGTCGAGGCGCGCCGGACGGAGGTATTTGAGGCGCGCCTCGACCACAGGCAGCAGCACGCCCTCGGCCTCGATGGAGGTGATGGGGTGGCCGAGGGCGCGAAGAAGCTCCACGCGCACCACCTCGAAGTAGGTGAGGTAGTTGCCGTAGTAGACGACCCCAGCAGCGTCGGTCTCGGCGTAGCGCACGCGCACGTGCGTGGTGAAACGCGGGGCTGGCGACTCGGGAGGACTCATCGTCCAAAGTGTAGCATGCGGCCGCGCGCGGCCCGAAACGCCCGAGGGGCGGGGCGCCGAAGCGCCCCGCCCCTCGGGGGAGTGCCCGTGACGCGGCGTCTCGATCAGGCGAACGCCACCTTGGCGGCCGCAGTGAAGATGCCCATCGCCACGTCGATATCGGCGTCGGGGATGTTGAGCGGCGGGAGGAAGCGCACGCAGTTGCCGAGCGAGCCGGCGCCCATCAGGATCAGCTTCTGCTTGCTGCACTCGGCGATGAACGCCTTGGCCACGCCGGCGTCGGCCTCCTTGGTGCCGGGCTTCACACACTCGATGGCGAGCATGAGGCCCTTACCGCGCACCTCGCCGATGCAGGGGTAGGTCGCCTGCAGCCCCTCGAAGAATGACTTGAGCTTGTCGCCCTGCCTGGCGGCGTTCTCGAGCATGCCCTCGTCGCGCATCGCGTCGATGGTCGCCACGCCGGCGGCGCAGGCCACGGCGTTGCCGCCGTACGTGCCGCCCATGGAGCCGGGCAGGCATTTGTCCCAGAGGTCCTTGCGCGCCGCGACCACGCCCAGCGGATAGCCGCTGGCGATGCCCTTGGCGATGGTCATGATGTCCGGCTTGACGCCAAAGTGCTCATTGCAGAACCACGTCCCGGTGCGGCCCATGCCCGCCTGGATCTCGTCGATGATGAGCATCGCGCCGATCTCGTCGGCGATGGCACGCAGCTCGTGCATGAACTCCTTGGTCGGCACGATGAAGCCGCCCTCGCCCTGGATGGGCTCGACGATGATGGCGGCGACGTCGTCGCCGTAGATCTCGGCGCGCAGCACGCGGCGCACGTCCTCGATGGCGTAGTCCGTCGGGTCCTCACTGGCCGGCGTGCGGAACGGATAGCAGTAGCGCGCGTGATAGATACCGCCGACGAGCGGCTCGTGATGGCCGCGGTAGTGCACGGCCGAGTCGGTGAGCGCCATCGCGAGGTGGGTGCGACCGTGAAAGGCGCCGTGGAAGGCGATGATCCCCGGGCGGCGCGTGACCTGCTTGGCCAGCTTGACGGCGTTCTCCACGGATTCGGCGCCCGAATTGGTGAACACGAACGTGTCCATGCCCTCGGGGACGATCTCGGCGAGCTTGTCGCTGAGATCGAGCATGGGCTGATGCCGGTAGATGTTCATCTGCGCATGGGAGACTTTCGCCGCCTGGGCCTTGACGGCCTCGATGATCTTGGGGTGCGCGTGGCCGGTGTTCATCACGGCGATACCCATGACGAAGTCGAGCCACTTGGTGCCGTCCGTGGCGTAGACCCAGCTGCCCTTGGCGTGGTCGACGACGATGGGTGCGACCGGAGAGACGAAGTCCGGCATGTGCCTCATGTGAATGGGCCTGTCCGTCATGGATGAACCTCCAAAGAAGACCGTGCTGCCGACAGTGACGGCGCGGCGCGCGACGCGCCTCCGCGCTGGGAAAGAGGACTCTCCCCATTGTTTGACGCGATAGTACCAAACGACGACCTGCACCCCCCGTCCAAGTCAACACGCAGAGGACACGTTTCACGGCCCCTGTTTGGCCATCCTGTCCAAGGCGCGCTGTGTTGACAACAGCACGCTCCGGGTGGAGAATCGTGACAGATTTCACAGTGTTTGTTCTGTAACGAACACAACGGCCGTGTTTCGTGGGGGAGCCGGAGCCAGCATGGTGTCGAGGAAGACAGTGTCTCGCATGAGCCGCTACCGGCGGCTGCTCTCGTCCCTGCGCGAGGAGGGCCTCGAGAGCATCTACTCCCACCAGCTGGCGCGGCACGCGGTCGTCAGCGCCGCCCAGGTGCGCCGCGACCTCATGGTGATCGGTTACTCGGGCAGTCCCAACAAGGGCTACGACGTCAACGCCTGCATCGCCAGCATCGGCAGCTTCCTGGACGGCACGCTGAGCCAGGAGGTCGCGCTCGTGGGAGTCGGCAATCTGGGCCGTGCCGTGCTCTCCCACTTCGAGAGCAAGAACTCCTCGGTGGCCATCGTCGCGGCCTTCGACGTCGAGCCGGAACTCACCGACGCGCTCGTCCACGGCGTACGCTGCTTCGCCGCCGACGGCATGGAGAGCCTGGTGCGCGACCTCGGCATCGAGATCGCCGTGCTCACCGTACCCGGCCAAGCCGCTCAGGAGGCCGCCGACACGCTCGTGCGCGCCGGCGTGAAGAGCCTGATCAGCTTCGCGCCCGTACCTCTGCACCTCCCCAACGACATCTTCGTGGAGTATATGGACATCACCGCGGCGCTCGAATCGGCCGCCTACTTCGCGCGCCTCGGCGGCCGCGCGGAACCGGAGACCAACGGCGCCGGCGAGATCGAGCCGATGGTCAAGAAACTCGAATCCCTGCTCGCGAGGTCGAACATGAAGCTCGAGGATCTGGCCCACAAAATCGGCGCTCGCGTGATCGCGCCCGGCCGCCTCGGCGGCACCGAGGTCGCCAAGATCTACGCCGGCGACCGCGTCAGCGACCTCCTCAACGAGGCCTCCGACAAGACACTCCTGGTAAGCAACCTGGCCAGCGTGCAGCTGCTCCGCGTGGCGGAGCTCATGGACGTCCCGGGCATCTGCTTCGTGAACGACGTAGAGCCCGATGCAGACGTGATCGACCTGGCGCGCCAGAACGGCACGCTGCTGCTCGTCTCGCCCGCCGGGGTCTTCGAGACCTGCGGCCTTATCTACCAGGTGCTCTCCGCGGAGAAGCAAGACTGACTCATGGAGCACCTGGCCTACGACATCGAGAGAGGCGACTTCGGGCGCGCCGGCGCCGCCTCACGCGACCTCAAGCAGCACCTCAAGCGCATCGGCGCCGAGTCCAATGCCGTGCGCCGGGCGATGATCGCCGCATACGAGGCCGAGATGAACGTCGTGATCCACACCGAGGGCGGACGCCTGGAGGCCACGGTGAGCGACGGCCAGCTCGACGTCGACGTCGTCGACCGGGGGCCCGGCATCCCCGACGTGCCCCAGGCGATGCGCGAGGGCTTCTCGACGGCCTCGTCCGAGGCGCGTGCGCTCGGCTTCGGGGCCGGCATGGGCTTGCCCAACATCGAGCGCAACAGCGACCGGCTGCTGGTCACGTCGGCGGTCGGCGACGGCACGCGCGTGAGCTTTTCGATCATGCTGCGGCCGGAGGCCGCCGACCAGGGCGCGCGACCTTCGTCGCTGGGGATCGTCGCCGAGCTCTGCCGCGACTGCCGCCACTGCCTCGTGGCCTGCCCTACGGCGGCCGTGCGCGTGCGCGAGGCGCAGCCGTCGGTCCTCCATCACCTCTGCGTGGACTGCACCTGCTGCATCGCCGCCTGCGGGCCGGGCGCGCTGACGCTGCTGGACGCGCCCGATGGGCTGGCACCCGGCGCCGACGGCGTGCTGGCCGTACCGCCGGCGCTGCTGGCCGGCTTCGGCGACCACGCCGTCGACACGGTGCTCGAGGAGCTTCGCGGTCTCGGTTTCGCTGAGGTCGTGTCGGTGCATCGGTACGAGGATGAGCTGCGCCGCGGCGTCCTCGACCTGGCCGCCACGTCGGCGCTGCCGGGGCCCGTCATCTCGCCCGTCTGCCCCGCAATCGTCAGCCTCATCGAAGTCAAGTTCCCCTCGCTGGTGCCGCACCTGGCACCGCTCGCCTCGCCCTGGGAGGCGCTGCAGCGCGACCTCGGCGAGCGTGACGTCACGTACGTGGTGTCGTGCCCCAGCCAGCGCACGGCGCTCCTGGCCCAGCAGCCCACGGCGCAGCGGCGCACGGTCACGCCGCGCCTCGTGAGGCAAGCGGTGCTGCCGCGACTCGCGGCGCGGCGGCGCACGGCGGTCGGTGCGCCGGTGCCGCAGCCGCAGGCGGCCGGCGCCGACGACCTCCTCGTGGTCACGGGAGTCTCGCACGTGCTGGCGGTCCTCGAGGCGATCGAAGACGGAAGGCTCGGCGACGTGGCCAGCGTCGAGCCGTTCATCTGCGACAACGGCTGCTTCGGCTCGCCGCTGGTCGGCGAGGATGCCTACGTGGCGGCCTGGCGCTGGGCGGCCGCGGCCGGCGCCGGGCCGGGCGATGGACGCAGCTTCGCGCGCGCCCGGCCCTACCGGCCGCGGCCCGGCATCCGCCTCGACCCCGACATGGCCGTCGCCATTCGCAAGCTCGCCGAGCTGGACGCCGAGACCCGGGCCCTGCCCGGCAAGGACTGCGGCGTGTGCGGGGCGCCGACCTGCGCCGCGCTCGCCGAAGACATCGTCATGGGGCGTGCCGTGCGCGCGCTCTGCCCGTACGTCACACCCGAGGAGGAGAGCGCGTCATGAAGCTCGAGGACATCGCCCGCGAGCTCGGCCTCACCGAGCTCACACCCGAGGTGACCGGTAACGGTGAGGCCGAGATCGAGCGCGGTTACGCGTCCGACCTGCTCAGCGACGTGCTGGCGCACGCGCCCGAAGGCGGCGTGCTTGTGACGCTGCAGGTCCACCTCAACGTCATCGCCGTGGCCAGCCACGCGGAGATGGCCGCCGTGATCTTCGCCGGCGGCCGCCGCCCCGAGGACGACGTGTGCGCCAAGGCCGTGGCCGAGGGCCTCGCACTCTACGTGTCACCGGCCGACACCTTCGACGTCGTCGGCCGGCTCTTCGCGTTGGGCGTGAAGGGGACCCATGCGTGAACGTCTGCGCCGCCGACCTGCACGTGCACACGGCGCTTTCTCCCTGCGCGGAGAACGACATGACGCCGCCGGCGATCGTCGAGAGGGCGCTCGCTGAGGGCCTCGGCATGATCGCCATCTGCGACCATAACAGTGCCCGCAACACCGCCGCCGTGCAGGAGGCCGCCGGCGCGCGCCTGACGGTGCTCGCCGGCATGGAGATCACCACCGCCGAGGAGTGCCACGTCGTCGCTCTCTTCCCCGACGCCGCCGCGGCGCAGGCCGCGAGCGCCGAGATCGGCGCGACGCTGGAGCAGGTCGACGACGGCTACGAGGCGTTCTTCGGCGAGCAGCACGTGCTGACCGCGGACGGCCGCGAGCGCGCCCGCGAGACCCTCGCCCTGGCCACGGCGGCGTGCCTCGACGTCGACGCCGTCGTCGGGCTCGTCCACAGCCACGGCGGCCTGGCCATCGCCGCGCACGTCGACCGCCGCAGCTTCGGCGTGATCGGCCAGCTGGGCTTGTTCCCGGCCGAGGCGGGCTTCGACGCGATCGAGCTCTCGCGGCACATCACCCCGGGCTCCCCGGAAGCGGCCGAGTTCGCGACTCACGGTCTGCCCCTGGTGCACTCGTCCGACGCCCACTACCAGAGCGACATCGGCGCGGTGCGCACGACCGTACACTGCGAACGCCCCACCTTCGCCGAATTGGCCCTCGCCCTCGCCGGCGAGCGCGGCAGGAGCGTCGGCGATGCATGACCTCTCGCTGTACCTGCTCGACATCATCGAGAACTCGGTGCGCGCCGGCGCGACGCGGATCCGCGTGGGCGTCGCCGTCGAGCGCGCCGCCGACGCCCTCGAGATCACGGTCGAGGACGACGGACCCGGTCTGCCCGTGACGCCGGGCCAGGCGCTCGACCCTTTCTACACGACCAAGAAGGGCAAGAAGACCGGCCTGGGCCTGAGTCTGTTCCGCCAGGCCGCCGAAGCCGCCGGAGGCGGGCTCAGCGTCGGCCGTTCGGACGACCTCGGCGGGGTCGCCGTGCGCGCCTGGATGGGTCTCGGCAACGTCGATCGCCCGCCCCTCGGCGACGTGGCGATCAGCATCCTCACGATGGTCGCCACCAACCCGCAGGTCGACTTCGCCGTCGACCTCGCGGACGGCGACGAGCGCACCTTGCTGCGCGGCAGCGAGCTGCCGCAGCGGCTTCCTGCCCTCGTCGCCTATCAGGAAGCTCTCACATGAACGTCATCTCCCGCACAGCGGAGTCGCAGTCGAATCAAACGGAGGAGCAGCGGATGAGCGAAGAAGTCAAGACGTGCGCATGCGGTTGTGCCGAAGAACCGACAGAAGAGGAGCTCCTCGAGCGCCTCGACGCGGTGATCGGCGAGTACCGTGGCAAGCCCGGCGCCCTGATCCCGGTGCTGCAGCTTGCCCAGGGCATCTTCGGCTACCTGCCGGAGGTCGCCCTGAAGCACATCGCCCGGGAACTGCGCAAGCCCTACAGTGAAGTCGCCGGCGTCGTCGGCTTCTACTCGTTCTTCACCACCGTGCCACGCGGCAAGCACCTCGTGCGCATCTGCATGGGCACCGCCTGCTACGTGCGCGGCAGCGTACAGGTCCTCGACGCGTTCAAGAAGGAGCTCGGCATCGACATCGGCGGCACCACGGAGGATCGCGAGTTCTCGCTGGAGATCGCGCGCTGCTTCGGCGCCTGCGGCCTCGCCCCGGTGATCACCGTCGACGACGACGTGCACCACCGCGTCAAGCCCAAGCGCGTCAACGAGATCGTCGCGCAGTACGCCGCGGAGCCGGTGCTCGTCGAAAGGAGCGCTTGACCATGGCCGACAAGATCACCAGCCCAGACCAGCTTCTGGCGAGAGCGCAGAAGGCCCAGGCCGACCTCGACCTGCGGCAGGGCCGCAAAGACACGCAGGTCACCGTGCACATGGGTACCTGCGGCATCGCCGCCGGCGCCCGTGACGTGGTCGCCACGTTCATGACCGAGATGAGCGCCGCCGGCGTCACCTCGGCGAGTCTGCACCAGACCGGCTGCGCCGGCCTCTGCGAAGAAGAGCCCATGGCCACGATCACGACGGCTGACGGGACGATGTACCGCTATGGCCTGCTCGACAAGGACAAGGTGCACACGATCGTCGTCAACCACCTCGTGGGCGGCACTCCTGTCGACGCGTACCTGATCAAGACCTGAGAGTGAGTGATACGACTATGGCTGATGTGAGAACCCATTTTCTGATCTGCACCGGTGGCGGCTGCATCGCGTCCGGGGCGCTCGACGTGAGCGAGGCCGTGCGCGCCGAGCTCGTGACGCGTGAGCTCGCCGGCGAGGTCGAGGTCATCGAGACCGGCTGCCTGGGACCGTGCGTCCAAGGCCCGGTGGCCCTCGTCTACCCGGACGGCGTCTTCTACCAGAACGTTCACGTCGAAGACGTCCCCGAGCTCGTCGAGGAGCACCTGCTGAAGGGGCGCATCGTCGAGCGCCTCGTGAGCCACGCCCCCGGCACCGACAAGACCCAGGCCGAGATGGACGACATCCCGTTCTTCAACCGTCAGGTGAAGATCGTGCTGCGCAACTCGGGCATCATCGACCCGCTGAAGATCGACGAGTACATCGCCCGCGAAGGCTACCAGGCGCTGGCCAAGGTGCTCACCTCCATGACCCCCGAAGCGGTCGTGGAAGAGGTGCTGGCCAGCGGTCTGCGCGGCCGCGGCGGCGCCGGCTTCCCCACGGGGATGAAGTGGCGCTTCGCCCAGCAGCAGGACAACGACACCAAGTACATCCTCTGCAACGCCGACGAGGGCGACCCCGGCGCCTTCATGGACCGCTCGGTGCTGGAAGGCGACCCGCACTCGCTCATCGAGGGCATGGTCATCGGCGCCTACGCGATCGGCGCGCACCAGGGCTTCGTGTATGTGCGCGCCGAGTACCCTCTCGCCGTCGAGCGTCTCGAACACGCCCTCGGTCAGGCGCGCGAAAACGGCCTGCTGGGCAACGACATCATGGGCACCGGCTTCGACTTCGACCTCGAGATCCGCATGGGCTCCGGCGCCTTCGTATGCGGCGAGGAGACGGCTCTGATGACCTCCATCGAGGGCCACCGCGGCGAGCCGCGCCCGCGCCCGCCCTTCCCCGCCGTCTCCGGTCTGTGGGGCAAGCCGAGCGTTCTCAACAACGTCGAGACCTTCGCCAACATCGCGCCGATCATCCTCAAGGGCTCCGCGTGGTACGCGAGCACCGGCACCGAGACGAGCAAGGGCACCAAGGTGTTCGCGCTCGGCGGCAACGTGCAGCACACCGGCCTCGTCGAGGTGCCGATCGGCATGCAGCTCGGCGAGCTCATCTACGAGGTCGGCGGCGGGATCCCCGGCGGCAAGGACTTCAAGGCCGCGCAGCTCGGCGGTCCGTCCGGCGGCTGCATCCCCAAGCAGCACCTCAACGTCCCCGTCGACTACGCCACCCTGCAGGAACTGGGCGCCATCATGGGCTCGGGCGGCGTCATCGTCATGGACGAAGACACCTGCATGGTCGACATCGCGCGCTTCTTCCTCGAGTTCACCCAGGAAGAGAGCTGCGGCAAGTGCCCGCCCTGCCGCGTGGGCACCAAGCGTATGCTCGAGATCGTCGACCGCATCACCAAGGGTGAAGGCGAAGAGGGCGACATCGAGCGCCTCATCGCCCTCGGCGAGAGCATCATGCAGACCTCGCTCTGCGGCCTCGGACAGACGGCCCCCAACCCGGTGCTGTCCACCATCCGTCACTTCCGCCACGAGTACGAGGCGCACATCAAGGATCACTACTGCGAGGCCGGCGTCTGCTCCACGCTCTTCAAGGCGCGCTGCTCCAACGCCTGCCCGGCGAGCGTCAACATCCCCGGCTTCGTCAGCCTCGTCGGCGAACAGCGCTACGAAGAGGCGCTCAAGCTGCACCGCGAGCGCAACCCGCTGGCCAGCATCTGCGCCCGCGTCTGCTTCCACCCCTGCGAGAGCAAGTGCATGCGCGCCGG
Source organism: uncultured Thermoleophilia bacterium (assembly GCA_963765635.1). GTDB lineage: Bacteria > Actinomycetota > Thermoleophilia > UBA2241 > UBA2241 > CAIXSE01. The sequence continues at coordinate 2,052,420 of CAVXXF010000004.1, read as the reverse complement.
GCTCGACGGGGCGCTCGCCATCCGCCACGTCAAGCGGCACATGGTGGAGCAGGAGACGGAACCCGTGCTGCCCGAGATCATGGCCAACGAGGAGAACGCCAAGCGCAAGGTCGCGATCGTGGGCTCCGGCCCCGCCGGCCTCTCCGCCGCCTTCTTCCTCGCCCGCCTGGGCTACAAGCCGGTCGTGTTCGAGGCCGAGCCCAAGGCCGGCGGCATGCTCGTGCAGGCCATCCCGGCCTACCGCCTGCCGCGCGCCGAGCTCCAGCGTGAGGTCGACATGATCGCCGCGATGGGCGTCACCTTCGAGTACGAAAAGGCGCTCGGTCGCGATTTCACCCTGAAGAGCCTCAAGGACGAGGGCTACGAGGCCGTGTTCGTCGGCGTCGGCGCCCCGCAGGGCATGAAGATCGGCGTGCCCGGCGAGGACGGCCCCGGCGTCTTCGACGGCCTTTCGTTCCTCAAGCAGTACAACGTCCACGGCACCGGCGAAGTCGGCAAGAACGTCGCCGTCATCGGCGGCGGCAACGCGGCCATCGACGCCGCCCGCTCCGCCCTGCGTCTCGGCGCCGAGTCGGTCAAGATCCTCTACCGCCGCACGCGTGCGCAGATGCCTGCCTGGGGCGAGGAGATCGACGCCGCCGACCTCGAGGGCATCGAGATCCTCACGCTCGTCGCCCCCGAGGAGATCGTCCGCGACGCCGGCGGCAAGGTCATCGGCGTGCTCTGCAAGGAGATGGCGCTCGGCGACTACGACAAGAGCGGCCGGCGTCGCCCCGTGGCGGGTCACAACCCCACCTTCGTGGTCGAGGCCGACACCGTGATCGCCGCGATCGGCCAGTCTCTGGACGCTCCGGCGATCGTGGACGGCACCCCCGTCGAGCTCAACCGCTGGGGCTACTTCGAGGCCGATCCCGACACCGGCAAGACCTCGACCGACTGGGTGTTCAGCGGCGGCGACGCCACCACCGGCCCGTCGTCGGTCGTCGAGGCCATCGGCGCCGGCGAGCGTGCCGCGGCCGGCATGGACGAGTTCCTGACCGGCGCCAACCACGCCTTCTGGCGCCGCGACATCGAGCCGCCCGTGTTCTTCGATCCCGACCTCGACCCGGTGGAGATGCCGCGGCACGAGGTCGAGGAACTGGCCGTGGCGGCACGCGTCACGAACTTCGACGAGGTCGAGCTGAGCTGGGCCGCGACAGGTAGCCGTCGCCGAAGCGAAGCGCTGCCTGCGTTGCGACTACGGCAAGTACGGCCATAAGCAAGGAGTCTGAAGGATGCCAACCCTTACCATTGACCAGATCAAGGTCGAGGTGCCAGAGGGCACCACGGTCCTTCAGGCGGCCCGCCAGGCCGGCGTGAAGATCCCCACCCTCTGCTTCCTCGACGACCTCCAGTCCATCGGCGCCTGCCGCGTCTGCCTCGTCGAAGTCGAGGGTGCGCGCACGCTGGTCGCCTCGTGCAGTCAGCCGGCCACCGAGGGCATGATCGTGAAGACCAACAGCGGCAAGGTCCGCGACGGCCGCCAGATGGTCGTCGAGCTGCTGCTTTCGGAGCACGACGGCGACTGCCAGACCTGCGGCCGCTCCGCCGACTGCGAGCTCCGCACCCTGGCCCTCGACCTCGGTATCGGCGAGTTGCGCTACCAGGGCGAGAAGACCTTCAAGATGATCGACGACAGCACCCCGGCGCTGATCCGCGACACCGGCAAGTGCATCTCCTGCCGCCGCTGCGTCACGGTGTGCAACGAGGTCCAGGAAGTGGGCGGCCTGTTCGCTCAGGGCCGCGGCTTCGCGACGCTCATCGGCCCGGCCTTCTCGCAGAACCTCAGCGACGTCGTCTGCGTACAGTGCGGGCAGTGCGCCGCCGTGTGTCCTGTGGGCGCCATCCAGGAGCGCAACCAGATCGACGAGGTCTGGGACGCGCTCGAGGATCCCACCAAGACCGTGATCGTGCAGACCGCGCCGGCCATCCGCGCCGCGCTCGGCGAGTGCTTCGAGTATCCGGCCGGCACGCTGGTGACCGGTAAGATGGTCGCCGCGCTTCGCCGTCTGGGCTTCGACGCCGTGTTCGACACCGACTTCACCGCCGACCTCACCATCATGGAAGAAGGCACGGAGCTGCTCGGACGACTCAAGAAGGCTCTCGTGGACGGTGAGCAGGTCGCTCTGCCGCAGTTCTCCAGCTGCTCGCCGGGCTGGATCAACTACATGGAGCACTTCAACCCCGACATGCTCGACAACCTCTCGACGTGCAAGTCGCCGCAGCAGATGTTCGGGGCGATCGCCAAGACCTACTACGCCGAGAAGATCGGCGTGAAACCGGAGGACATGATCGTCGTCTCTGTCATGCCCTGCACCGCCAAGAAGTACGAGGCGGCGCGCCCGGAGATGAACGACAGCGGCGTGCAGGACGTCGACATCGTGCTCACCACCCGTGAGCTCGGCGCCCTGATCACACAGGCCGGCATCGACTTCCGCAGCCTCGAGGACGAGCAGATGGACGCGCCCCTGGGGATCAGCACCGGAGCCGCCGACATCTTCGCCAATACCGGCGGCGTCATGGAGGCGGCCCTGCGCACGGCGTGGGAGATCGTCACGCAGACGCCGTTCCCCTTCCCCAACCTGCACGTCAAGCCCGTCGAGGGCCTCGAAGGCGTGAAGGTGGCGACCGTCAAGGTCGAGGGCGCCAAGGGCGACTGGGCGTTCCTCGAAGGCGCCGACCTCAAGGTGGCCGTGGCCCACGGCCTGGGCAATGCGCAGAAGGTCATCGACCAGATCAAGAGCGGCGAGGCCGAGTACCACTTCGTCGAGGTCATGACCTGCCCCGGCGGGTGCATCGGCGGCGGCGGCCAGCCGCGTTTCACCACCAACGAGGTGCGCAAGGCGCGCATCGCCGCGATCTACCGCGAGGACGAAGGCCGGGAGCTGCGCAAGTCGCACGAGAACCCGGCCGTGTGCGCCCTGTACGAGGAGTATCTCGGGGCGCCCTGCGGTGAGATCTCGCACAGGCTCCTGCACACGCACTACTTCGAGCACGACCGCGTCTGAGACGCACAGCACCAGCGGACGCCGCGAGGAGCCGGCCGTGCCGGCCGGCTCCTCGCGGCGGCGGGAGGCGCGCGGAGCGCGGGTCCCGCCGCCGGTGTCCGGAGCGCCGAAAGGGCACGAGCAGCTATACTGAAGGCAGGCCATGACCGGGGACCAGAGACTCATATTGATCGTCGACGACGACTACGACTTCCTCGAGATCAACCGCTTCATCCTCGAGGGCGCGGGCTACGGCGTGGTCACGGCCACCAATCCCGCAGAGGCGCAGCAGCGCATCGCCGACCAGGTCCCCGACCTGGTGATCACCGACCTCATGATGACCAGCATCGACGCCGGCTTCGCCTTCTCCGCGCAGCTCAAGAGCAACCCGCGCACCGCCGGCGTGCCGATCATCATCTCCACCTCGGTGAGCAGCCAGCTGGGCCTCGACTTCCGCCCCCAGACAGACGCCGACCTCGCCAAGATGCACGTCGACGCCTACTTCGACAAGCCCATCGATGCCCAGGCGCTGCTGGCCAAGGTCAAGGAACTTCTCGCGGGCGGTAGCCGATGATCGCGCCGCATCCAGACCGCTCATGAACGACGATCGCGTCGCCCATCAGCAGCTCGTCACGACCATCCGTGAGAAGTGCCGCATGTGCTACACGTGCGTGCGCGAGTGCCCCGCCAAGGCCATCCAGATCCTCGACGGTCAGGCGAGCGTCATCCAGACGCGCTGCATCGGCTGCGGCAACTGCGTCACGGTCTGCAGCCAGAACGCCAAGCAGGTCCTCAGCGGCATCGAAGACACCGAGCGCGTTCTCGGCGGCCCCGCGCCGGCGGCGGCGATCGTCGCCCCGAGCTACCCGGCGGAGTTCACCGACTGCGAGACCTCCACGCTGGTGGCTGCCCTCCGTGAACTAGGGTTCACCTACGTCCACGAGGTCGGCTTCGGCGCCGACCTGGTGGCCGCGGAATATACGCGGCTCCTCGACAAGGACAGCGAGCGCTGGGTGGCCACCACCTGCCCGGCCGTCGTGAGCTACGCACGCAAGTACCATCCCGATCTGCTGGACCGCCTCGCCCCGATCGTGTCGCCGATGCTCGCCGCCGCCCGCGTGTTGCACGCCAAGTACGGTCCCGACGTGAGAGTCGCCTTTGTCGGCCCGTGCATCGCCAAGAAGGGCGAAGCGCAGTACGAGCAGTTCCAGGGCGAGGTCGATGCTGCGCTCACGTTCGTGGAGCTGCGCGCCCTGCTCGAGGCCCGTGGCATCAGCCTGGCCGGGCGGCCCGCCGGCGAAGACGACGACTTCGACCCCCCGCACAGCGGCCTCGGGGCCCTCTTCCCCATCACGGGCGGCATGCTGCAGGCCGCCGACCTCGACGAAGACCTGCTGACCGGCGACATCGTCACTGCCGACGGGCGCGCCAACCTCGCCGACGCCATCACCGAGTTCGAGCACGGCGAGACCGAGGCCCGCCTGCTCGACATCCTCTGCTGCGAAGGCTGCATCATGGGCGCCGGGTTCAGCTGCGAGGAGCCCGTGTTCAAGCGCCGTTCGGACGTCAGCCGCGAGACGCGCCTGCGCCGCGCTGCCTTCGACCAGGAGGCCTGGGAAGCAGCTGTCGCCGAGTTCGCGGAGGTCGACCTCTCGCGCACCTTCGCGCCATTCGACCAGCGCTTCGACGCGATGCCGACGCCGGAGGAGATGAGCGAGATCCTGGCGCGCATGAACAAGCTCGATCCGGAGGACGAGCTCAACTGCGGCGCCTGCGGCTACGAGAGCTGCCGCGACCACGCGGTGGCGATCTGGCAGGGCCTCGCTGAAGTGGAGATGTGCCTGCCGTACTCCGTCGAGGAGTTGCGCAAGACGGTCGACGAGCTGCAGGAGTCACACCGCTCGCTCGAGACCACCAAAGAGGCCTTGGTGAAGAGCGAGAAGCTCGCCAGCATGGGTCAGCTCGCCGCCGGCATCGCCCACGAGGTCAACAACCCCCTCGGCATCCTGCTGCTGCACGCCAATCTGCTGCTCGAAGACTGCGAGGACGACACCGCCGTGGCCGAGGACGTCCAGCTGATCGTCAATCAGGCGAACCGCTGCAAGAAGATCATCTCCGGGCTGCTCAACTTCGCCCGTCAGAGTCGCGTCGTGCGGCAGCCCACCGACCTTGCCGCCCTCGTTCAGGAGGTGCTGCGCACCATCCCGATCGACGAGGGCGTCGCGATCACTGTCGACGACCGCCTCAGCGACCCGGTGGCCGAGCTCGACGCCGATCAGATCGTGCAGGTGCTCACCAACCTGCTCACCAACGCGCAGCACGCGCTGCCCGACGGCGGGCGCGTGCTCATCACGCTCGACGGCACCGAGGAGAACGTCATCGTCACGATCGCCGACGACGGCACCGGCATCGCCGAGGAGCACCTCGACAAGCTCTTCAGCCCGTTCTTCACCACCAAGCAGGTGGGCAAGGGCACCGGCCTCGGTCTCGCCGTGACCCACGGTATCGTCAAGATGCACCGCGGCCAGATCACCGTGGAGTCCAACGCCGACCCGTCGAAGGGTCCTACTCAGACCACCTTCACCATCGTCCTCCCGCGCTACGAAGGCGAGCTCAACGCGCCGGCCAGCCTGCAAGAGATCATGGAGAGCTGAGCGATGATCCCCGACGCCGCGCCGCACGAGACGCTCATGGACCCGCAGCAGGTCACGCTGCAGGTCGTGATGGTGGACGACGAGGAGGCCCTCTGCCAGGGCGTGCGCCGCATCATCGAGCGCTACAAGGTGCACGTCGCCGATGTGCTGGTCGACGCCGCCTATGCATTTCGCTACTTCACCAGCGGCGAACACTACCTCGCCTACCTGAACGAAGGCGGCGAGGTCGACCTGCTGCTACTCGACCTCAAGCTCCCGGGCGTCGGGGGTATGGACGTCCTCGACGCCATGAGCGGCCAGGGTCTCGAAGTCCTCACCATCATGATCACGGCCTACGCCACCTTCGAAACGGCCGTCAAGGCGACCAAACTGGGCGCCTACGACTTCCTCGCCAAGCCGTTCACCCCCGACGAGCTGCGCTACGCGCTGCGCAAGGCCACGCAGCAGCTCATCCTCAGCCGGCAGGCGCGCAAGCTGGCCGAAGAGAAGCGTCAGGTGCGCTTCAACTTCATCTCGGTGCTGGCCCACGAGCTCAAGGCGCCGCTCAACGCCGTCGAAGGCTACCTCAACATCCTGCGTACCACCGAAGAAGACCAGAACCTGCAGATGGTGGAGCGCAGCATCGTGCGCGTCGACGGCATGAAGAAGCTCATCGGCGACCTGCTGGACCTCACGCGCATCGAGTCGGGCCAGCGCGAGCGCACCATCAAACGGCTCGACCTCGCGGAGCTGGCGCGCGCCTCGTTCGACCTGTTCGCCGTCGACGCCGAACGCCGCGGCATCAGCATGGAGCTCGACGCCGACGAGGGCATCGAGCTGCTCGCCGACGCCGGCGAGGCGGAGATCGTCCTCAACAACCTCGTTTCCAATGCCGTCAAGTACAACCGCGACGGCGGCAAGGTCACCGTCTCCATCCGCCGCAAAGGCGACGCCGTGCGCATCGCCGTCACCGACACCGGCATCGGCCTCAGCCCCGAAGAGGCCGGCAAGCTGTTCAACGAGTTCATGCGCATCAAGAACGAGCACACCGTCAAGATCCTCGGCAGCGGCCTGGGGCTCTCGACGGTGCGCAAGATCGCCAACATGTACGACGGCGAGGCCATCGTGAAAAGTGAGCCTGGCGTGGGCAGCACGTTCACCGTGACCCTGCACGACGCGCCCGCGCCTGTCGCGTAGGTGCGTCGCACCTCGGCAAGGCGTCATGTCCGAAGATGTGCGATACTGTCCCATGTACCTCGTGACGCCTTGCACAAGCGACAGAAATGCGTTAGAAACGACACCGCGCTGAGTTGAAGCAGAGCCTATGGAGTACGTGGCCGGTACCGCTCGTCCATCCCCTTCTGTCATCGCCCCGCCCGCCGATCGCCGGCGTATCACGGCGGCGCCAGGGGGATGACCGCGGTCCGACCAGTGTGGCGCACCACTCGGCTGCGCCATGGGGAACGGCAAGCGACAGAGGGAGTACGCAGTGCCCAAGATCCTGATAGTTGACGACGACCCTGACATCGTCGACGCGGGCCGCATGGTCCTCGAGCGCGAGGGCTACGAGGTCGAGAGCGCGCCGAACCGCGCCGAAGGCATGAAGAAGATCGAGGAGGTCAAACCCGACCTGCTCATCCTCGACGTGATGATGGAGGAGCCTGACGACGGCCTGCGCATGGCGCGCGAGATTCGCAAGGCCGGTCACACGCTGCCCATCATCATGCTCACCAGCGTCAACGCCGCCATGGGCCTGAATATCGACAAGGACGAGGAGATGGTCCCCGTAGAGGAGTTCCAGTCCAAGCCGGTCGACCCGCAGACGCTGATCGCCAAGGTCAAGAAGCTGCTCCCGTAAGGAAGGACACCGATGCTCGTCACGCAACAGGAGCAGCTCCGCGCCGACGTCACGGCCCTGGTCGACAAGCTGGGTCCGGGCCGGAGCTCGCTCATACCGATCCTCCAAGATGTCAAGAGTCGCCACCACGGCATCGACACCGATGCCATGCAGATCGTCGCCGACCTGCTCGATATTCATCCGGTGGAGGTCTACAGCGTCGCGACCTTCTACGCGTTTCTGAACCCCGCCGCGCAGGGCGAGTTCGTCGTGCGCCTCTGCCGCACCGTGTCGTGCGAGCTGGCCGGCAAGGACGCCATCGCCCTTCAGCTCGAAGCCGAGCTCGGCATCGGTTTCGGCGAGACCACCGAAGACGGCCGTTTCACGCTCGAATGGGCCAATTGCATGGGCATGTGCGACCAGGGCCCGGCCCTGCTCGTCAACGACCGTGTGTACACGCGCGTCACCCCCGAGACGGTGCGCGAGATCGCCGCCGAGTGCCGCGCCGCGTACAGCGGCCACGCGGCCGAGCGCCAGGAGGGGTACCTCGTATGAGCATCCAGACGCAGGGCAACACCCTCACCTTTGCCTCCATCGACGGCGACGCCGGCCTCAAGGCCGCCCTCGCCATGTCGCGCGCCGACATCATCGACACGGTCGCCGACTCCGGCATGAAAGGCCGCGGCGGAGCCGGGTTCCCCACCGGCATGAAATGGAACTTCGCCGGTGCCCAGAAGGCCGACAAGAAGTACGTCATCTGCAACGCCGACGAGGGTGAGCCGGGCACGTTCAAAGACCGCGTCATCCTCACCGAGTTCGCCGACCTCGTGTTCGCCGGCATGACGATCGCCGGCCGCGCCACCGGCGCGAAAGAAGGCATCGTCTACCTGCGCGGCGAGTACACGTACCTGCGCTCCTCGCTCAACGCGGTGATCAAGGCGCGCCGCGCCGCCGGCCTGCTGGGCAGCGACGTCTGCGGCGTCAAGGGCTTCGACTTCGACATCATCGTCGCGCTCGGCGCCGGCGCCTACATCTGCGGCGAAGAGACCGCCCTCATCGAGTCTCTCGAGGGTTTCCGCGGCGAGCCGCGCAACCGGCCGCCGTTCCCCGTGGTCGCCGGCTACCGCTATGCGCCCACCGTCGTCAACAACGTCGAGACGCTGGCCTCGGCGGCCTGCATCTTCGCCAAGGGCGTGGACTGGTTCAAGAGCTTCGGCACCGACCGCTCGACGGGCTTCAAGCTCTTCAGCATCAGCGGAGACTGCGCCAAGCCGGGCGTCTACGAGTTCCCCTTCGGGATCACCGTCGCCGACCTGCTCAAGGAAGTCGGCGGCGACGACGCCAAGGCCGTGCAGATCGGCGGCGCGTCGGGTACTTGCGTGCCGCGCGCTCAGTTCGCCCGCCAGATGGCCTTCGAGGACATCCCCACGGGCGGCTCGGTCATGGTGTTCGGCCCGCAGCGCGACATGCTCGCGGTCGCCGAGAACTTCCTCGACTTCTTCGTCGACGAGTCGTGCGGGCAGTGCACGCCGTGTCGCGTCGGCAACACCAAGATGCTCGAGGCGGCCCGGCAGCTGAAGGCGGGGACCTGCACGGCAGAGTACGTCGCCGAGCTGCGTGAACTGAGCGGGACCATGCAGGTCGCCTCCAAGTGCGGCCTGGGCCAGACCAGCTCCAACGCCTTCATGTCCATCCTGGATCATTTCGGCGATGAGATCATGAGCCGCCCCGCCCAGGCCGAGACCGTAAGGACCCCAGCATGACCGACACCCCGAGAAACGAAGAGAAGGCCCCGCGCATCCCGCCCAGTCAGGTCGGCAGCACGGTGCCGGTCTCCGACAACCCCGAGGCCATCGGTGCTCTCGTCTCCGCCACCATCGACGGTATCGAGACGAAGGTGCCGTTCGGCATGACCATCCTCGACGCCGCCAAGACCGTCGGCGTCGACATCCCGACGCTCTGCAACCACCCCGACCTCAAGGTCGCCGGGGTGTGTCGCATGTGCGTGGTGGACGTCGAGGGCCAGCGCACGCTGCAGGCCGCCTGCGTCTACCCCATCACCAATTCGCTCACCGTGAACACACACACGCGCAAGGTGCGTAAGGCACGCCGCCACGTGCTCGAGCTACTGCTCAGCGAGCACTACGGCGAGTGCTACAGCTGCGTGCGCAACGGCAACTGCGAGCTGCAGTCGCTGGCCGAGGAGTACGGCATCAGCTCGTTCACGTTCGGTCACCCCGAGACGTCGCAGTTCGACCCCGACCTCTCGAGCTACTCCGTGATGCGCGACATGGACAAGTGCATCCGCTGCCGGCGCTGCGTGCGTACCTGCATCGACCTGCAGGAGGTCGGCGTCCTCGAGGCGATCCACCGCAGTGACGACACCGTCATCGCGACGTTCGAGGACCTGCCGCTGGGCGACGTCGTGTGCATCAACTGCGGACAGTGCGTCAACCGCTGCCCCACGGGCGCCCTCTACGCCAAGGACGAGACCGACGCCGTGTGGGCGGCCCTCGACGACCCGACCAAGCACGTCGTCATCCAGACGGCCCCTGCTCCGCGGTCGGCCATGGGCGAGCTCTTCGGCCTCGAGCCCGGCACGCCGGTGACCTTCGAGATGAACACCGCCCTGCGTCGCGCCGGGTTCGACATGGTGTTCGACACGAACTTTACCGCCGACCTCACGATCATCGAGGAGGGCACCGAGCTCATCCAGCGGCTCTACGGCGCGCTCGTGACCGGCGACAAGGACGTGGCGCTACCTCAATTCACGAGCTGCTCGCCGGGCTGGGTCAAGTACCTCGAGCACTTCTATCCCGAGTACCTGCCCAACGCCTCATCGGCGAAGAGCCCGCAGCAGATGTTCGGAGCGCTCATCAAGACGTACTACGCCAACAAGCTCGGGCTCGACCCGGCGAACATCGTGAGCTGCGCGCTCATGCCCTGCTCGGCGAAGAAGTACGAGTGCAATCGTCCGGAGATGCACGACTCGGGTTTCAAGGACGTCGACTTCGGGCTCACCACGCGCGAGCTCGGCAAGATGTTCAAGGAGGCCGGTCTGCACGTGCCGAGCCTGCCCAAGAGTGACTTCGACGACCCGTTCGGCACGGCCACCGGCTCCGGCGTGATCTTCGGCGCCACCGGCGGCGTCATGGAGAGCGCCTTGCGCACCGTCATCGAGCTGGTCACCGGCCTGAAGGTGGAGAGCATCTACGAGCACGGCGACATCATCCCGGTGCGAGGCTTCGAGGGCGTCAAGTACGCCGAGATCACCATCCCCGCGGTGGGCCCGGTGCCCGAGATCCTCGCGCATCTGGTCCCCGACTGGGAGTGGCTGAACGGCGCGACGCTCAAGGTCGCCGTAGCCCACGGCACCGCCAACGCCAAGCTCGTCATGGACGACATCAAGGCCGGCGGCAAGTTCAGCGAGTGCCACTTCATCGAGTTCATGGCCTGCCCGGGCGGCTGCCTGGGCGGCGGCGGCCAGCCGATCCCGACCACCCCCGAGATCAGGGCCGCTCGCGCCAGGGCCATCTACAGCGAAGACAAGGCCTACGACGTACGCAAGTCCTACGAGAACCCGGCCGTGGCACAGACCTACGCCGAGTTCCTCACCGACGGCCCCTGCGGGCACAAGAGCCACGAGCTCCTGCACACCACGTACACGGTCCGCGGCAAGTACATCCCGCAGAAGTAGAGCAGACCAGTTCGGACCCGGCGGCGGGGCGCCCTGCGAGCGCCCCGCCGCCGCTTGGATTACACTCTCTGCGGCAAGCAAATGGTGCGAGGCGCGCCCGCGCCCGCCGGCAGAACGAGGTTCATGGGCAAAGAGGTTGACCAGACTCCGTCGTCGACGACCGCGCGCTACGTCGACCCGTTCCGCGACCCGCAGGCCCTCGCGCCGATCAGTGGCGACGAGCGCACCATCCTGCGCATCGTCAACCAGAAGATCGCGGCGCGACCGTCGCTGCGAGCCATCGTCGACTACCTCTTCGAGAACACCCAGGCGCTCATTCCTTGCGACCGCATCGGTCTCGCCTTCGTCGACGAGCGCGGTGAACGCGTCACCAGCTACTACAACCGCGCCGACTACGAGCCGCTCGCCATCGGCAAGGACTACTCCGAAGCGCTGCGGCAGACGTCGCTGAGCGAGGTCCTGCGCACAGGGCAACCGCGCATCATCGGCGATCTCGGTCTCTACCTTGAAGCGCATCCCCGCAGCCGCTCCACGCGGCTCCTACTCCAGGAGGGCGTGCACTCCAACCTCGCCTGCCCGCTGAGCGTCGAGGGCCGCATCGTGGGCTTCATCTTCCGCAGCTCGCGGCGTACGCACGCCTATCGACCCCATCACATCGAGCTGCAGATGGCCATCAGCGAGCGGCTCAGCCAGGCCGTGGAGAAGGCCTGGCGCATCGAGCAGCTCGAGGAGGCCAATCATGCGTACACCGAGATGCTGGCCTTCGTGAGCCACGAACTCAAGAGCCCGGTGGCTTCCATGGTCACCGACGCCGAGCTGATGTCTCAAGGCTATCTCGGCGACCTCTCGGAGGCTCAGCTCTCCAAGCTGGGCGGCATGGCCCGCAAGGGCCGCTATCTCCTCGGTCTCGTGAACGAGTACCTCGACCTCGCGCGCGTCGAGAGCGGCGAGCTGAGGCTTGACCCGGCTTCGCGGGTGAACGTCAACGAGCAGGTCATCGACGAGGCGCTGGCCATGGTGGCCCCCCAGCTCGAGGCCCACCAGGTACAGCTCGTCACCGAGATGCCGCATACGCCGCTGCCCCTCATCTGCTGCGACGCCACGCTGCTGCGCATCGTCCTCGTCAACCTCCTCGACAACGCCGTCAAGTACGGCAATGAGGATGGCACCATCACCCTCAAGGCCGAGGTGACCCAGGCCCGACAGGACAACCCGGCCAAGCTCAAGATCTCGGTACGAAACCTGGGGCCAGGCTTCAGCCCGGAGCAGAGGAACAAGCTGTTCCGGCGCTTCTCGCGCCTCGACGACCCGGCCCTCAAGACGCGCCGCGGCACAGGCGTCGGTCTCTACAGCGCCTGGCGCATCATCCAGCTTCACAAGGGACGCATCAGCGCCGACTCCAAGCGCGGCGAGTGGGCGGAATTCAGTTTCGAGATTCCGGCGACCCCAGACTGCGTGGAGTCGCCGGCTGTTGAGCAAGGGAGTAAAACATGACAGCGGGAGTGGTAGAGAAGGGCGCCTTCATCGACGAGGCGGCGATCGACGAAGCCTTGAGCGCGGCCGCCACCAAGGACGCGGGCCGCGTCCGCGAGATCTTCGCCAAGGGACGCGAGCTCAACGGCCTCGAGATGTACGAGGTCGCCGTGCTCAGCTCGGTCAGCGACCCCGATCTGCTGCGCGAACTGTTCGACGCGGCGCGCGACGTCAAAGACGCCATCTACGGCGCGCGCCTCGTGCTCTTCGCCCCCCTGTACGTGTCCAACCTGTGCAACAACGACTGCCTGTACTGCGCCTTCCGCGTGAAGAACACCGAGCTCAAGCGGCGCGCCCTCACGCAGGCCGAGATCCGCCATGAGGTCGAGTTGCTCGTCGACCAGGGCCACAAGCGCGTCCTCCTGGTCGCCGGCGAGTCGTACCCCAAGCAGGGCTTCGGCTACGTGCTCGATGCGATCGCCACGATCTACGAGGTCAAGCGCGGCAACGGCGAGATCCGCCGCGTCAACGTCAACGTGGCGCCGCTCACCGTAGCGGAGTTCGAGGACCTCAAGGGCACCGGCATCGGCACCTACCAGCTCTTCCAGGAGACCTACCACCGGCAGACCTACGCCGACGTGCACGTCGGCGGCAAGAAGAAGAACTACGACTGGCGCGTCACCGGCATGCATCGCGCAATGGAGGCCGGCATCGACGACGTCGGCATCGGCGTGCTCTTCGGCCTCTTCGACTGGCGTTTCGAGGTGCTCGCCATCATGCAGCACGTGCGCGAGCTGGAGCGGGCCTACGGCGTCGGCCCGCACACGATCAGCATGCCGCGCCTCGAGCCGGCCTTCGGCAGCGACATCGCCCACGAGCCGCCGTATCCGATGAGCGACATCGACTTTCGCAAGCTCGTCGCCATCCTGCGCCTCGCCGTGCCGTACACCGGCATGATCATGAGCACCCGCGAGACGGCCAACATCCGCCGTGAGACCTTCGCCCTCGGCGTCAGCCAGATCTCCGCCGGCAGCCGCACCAACCCCGGCGGTTACGCCGAGGACGAGCAGTTCGACACGGCGCAGTTCCAGCTCGGTGACCACCGCTCTCTCGACGAGGTGATACGCGACGTCGCCGAGCTCGGCTACGTGCCCTCGTTCTGCACCGCCTGCTATCGCCTGGGGCGCACGGGCATGGACTTCATGGACCTCGCCAAGCCCGGCGACATCAAGCACCACTGCGACCCCAACGCCCTGGCCACCTTCCTCGAGTACCTCATCGACTACGCCGGCGACGAGACCCGCGCCGTGGGCGACGAGCTCATCGCACGCAAGCTCGGCGAGATGGACGAAGTACGCCGCGCGCACACCGAGAAGATGCTCGACCAGGTCCGCTCCGGCGGGCGCGACGTGCTCTGCTGAGACCCGCAATCGCGACGCGAGAGGACTCCACGTGAACGACGACCACATCATCCTCGGGATCCACGTCACCGACCGGCTGAAGAACGCGGTGGACGTGCAGAAGGTCTTCACCGAGTATGGCTGCAACATCAAGACGCGCGTCGGCCTGCACGACGTGGACGCCAACGTGTGCTCGCCGAGCGGCGTGGTGCTCATCGAGTTCTTCGGCTCAGACGACGAGGCCTCGGCGATGATGGCCAAGCTCAACGCCGTCGAGGGCGTGCAGGTCCAGAAGATGCTGTTCGGCCACTGAGCCCGTCACAAAGCCGACGCATGAACGACGAGACGCGCCGCGAGCGCGACCTGCTGGGTGAGGTCGCCGTGCCGGCCGCAGGCCTGCACGGCGCGCACACCGAGCGCGCTCTCGAGAACTTCCCGCTGACCGGCGAGCCGGTGCACGGCGAGCTGGCCCGTGCCTTCGGCACGGTCAAGCTCGCCTGTGCGCGCACCAACCGCACGCTGGGCGCGTGGGCCGGCGCCGACGGCGAGGCCAAGGCCGACGCCATCGAGCGCGCCTGTCGCGAGCTGGCGGACGGCACGCTCGCCGCCGAGATCGTCGTCGATCGCCTACAGGGCGGCGCCGGCACCAGCACCAACATGAACGTCAACGAGGTGCTGGCCAACCGTGCCCTGCAGATCCTCGGCGAGCCGCCGGGCAGCTACGCGCGCGTCTCGCCGCTCGACGACATCAACCTGCACCAGAGCACCAACGACACCTACCCTACCGCGCTGCGCCTGGCGGCCATCACCCTGCTGCACCGCCTCGAGGAACAGGTGGTGACCCTGCAGGAGGCCTTCCAGCAGAAGGAGCAGGAGTTCGCCCACGTCGTCAAGGTCGGGCGTACGCAGTACCAGGACGCCGTGCTCACCACCCTGGGCCGCGAGATGGGCGCCTACGCCGAGGCTTTCAACCGCGACCGCTGGCGCATTTACAAGTGCGAGGAGCGCCTGCGCGTCGTCAATCTGGGCGGCACCGCGATCGGCACCGGCTTTGCGGCGCCGCGGCAATACATCTTCCGCGTCGTCGACACGCTCCGCGAGATCACCAGCATCGGTTTCGCGCGTGCCGAGAACCTGATAGAGGCCACGCAGAACACCGACGTGTTCGTCGAGGTGTCGGGCATCCTCAAGGCGCACGCCATGACGCTGCTCAAGGTGTGCGGCGACCTGCGCCTGATGAGCTCGGGGCCTGAGGCAGGACTCGGTGAGATCCGCCTGCCCCGGCGACAGGCCGGCTCCAGCATCATGCCCGGCAAGGTCAACCCCGTGATCCCCGAGGCCGTGAGCCAGGTGGCCCTGATGGTGGCGGGCTATGACTCCACCATCGCCATCGCCGCCGGCCTGGGCAGCCTCGAGCTCAACGCTTTCTTGCCGCTCATCGCCGACTGCCTGCTGCAGAGCCTTTCGCTGCTCGCCCGCGCCGACGAGATCCTGCGGCGCTTCTGCGTCGAGGGGCTGGAGGCCGACGAAGCGCGCTGCGCGCTGCATGTGCGCGCCTCCAGCGCCGCCGCCACCGCCCTGGTGCCCGAGATCGGCTACGAGGCGGCCTGCGACGTCGTGCGCGCCGCCCAGGCCGAGAGCGCGACGATCCGCGACGTCGTCGTCGCCCGGGGCCTTCTGACCGCGGACCAGTACGAGGAGCTGCTCACGGCCGAGGCCGTCTGCCGCCTCGGTACGCCCCAGCCGCTCGGCCGACCCGTGGAGGACTGATGGAGGACGCGCCATGGGCATGATGGACGCACCTCGCGGCATGCGTCTCCACATCGGCATCTTCGGGCGTCGCAACGTGGGCAAGAGCAGCCTGCTCAACGCCATCACCCGCCAGGACGTGAGCATCGTCAGCGACTTCGCCGGCACCACCACCGACCCGGTGGAGAAACCCATGGAACTGCTGCCGCTCGGCCCCGTGCTCTTCATCGACACGGCCGGCATCGACGACGTCGGCGTGCTCGGCGAGCTGCGCGCCAAGCGCACCATGCAGGTGTTCGACCGTACCGACCTCGGCGTGCTGGTCACCGAGGCCGGCAGCTGGGGCGAGTACGAGAACGGCATCCTCGACGAGTTCCTCGAGCGCAAGGCGCCGGTCGTGGTGGTCTTCAACAAGGCCGATCTGGTGAGCAAGCCGGCGCCGGTCAAGCGTCTGCAGGAGCTCAAGATCACGCCCGTGCTCACCGCCGCCAGCGAAGGCCGGGGCGTGCTCGACTTCCGCCAGGCGCTGCTCGACGCGGCGCCGCCAGATTTCATCGACAACCCCACGATCCTCGGCGACCTCGTCAACTCGGGTGATCTCGCCGTGCTCGTGGTGCCCATCGACAAGGAGGCGCCGCGCGGCCGCCTGATCCTGCCGCAGGTGCAGAGCATCCGCGACCTCATGGACAGCGACGCCATGGCGCTGGTGGTCAAGGAGCGCGAGCTCAAGAACGCCATCGACAGGCTCAACCGCCCGCCCAAGCTGGTGGTCACCGACTCCCAGGCCTTCCTCAAGGTGGCCGCCGACACGCCGCCCGATGTGCCGCTCACGAGCTTCAGCATCCTCTTCAGCCGCTTCAAGGGCGACCTCACAAGCCAGGTAGAGGGCACTCTGGCGGTGGACGACCTCAAGAGCGGCGCCCACATCCTCATCGCCGAGGCCTGCAGCCATCACCCCATCGCGGAGGACATCGGGCGCGTCAAGATCCCGCGCTGGCTTACGCAGTACGTGGGCGGCAAGCTCGACATCGAGCACATGCAGGGCCACGACTTCCCCGACGACCTCTCGCGCTGGGACCTCGTGATCCACTGCGGCGCCTGCACCTTCAACCGCCGCGCCATGCTGGGCCGCATCCTGCGCTGCCGGCAGCAGGGCGTACCGATCACCAACTACGGCCTCGTGATCGCCTTCAGCCTGGGGATCTTCGAGCGCGCGCTGCAGCCTTTCCCGGCCGCGCTCGAGGCCATGCGTGCCGCGCAGGCGCGGCGCGCCGGGCATGCACCGGCGGAGCCGGTGACCGCCGGCCTGCCCCCGGACGCGGCCGTCGACGACCTCTGCTGATGGCCGGGCGGCCGCAGGCAGCCCCGGCGCTGGGCGTCGCCGACGCCCTCACCCGCGATGCCGTCGAGTTCTGGCTGCGCGAGACCGACGAAGCGCGGCTGGAGACCCTGTGGGCCGCGGCCGACGAGGCCCGTCAGCGCTTCGTCGGCGACGCCGTACATCTCCGTGGCCTCATCGAGGTCAGCAACTACTGCGTGCGCGGCTGCACGTACTGCGGCATCCGCGCCGGCAACCGCGGCGTGGAGCGCTACCGCGTCTCCGCGGAGGTCGTGCTGGAGTGTGCTCGCAAGGCCGAGGTGTTCGGCTACGGCACGCTCGTCATGCAGGCCGGTGAGGACTACGGCATCGAGACCGAGTGGATGGCCGGCATCCTGCGGCGCATCCGCAGCGAGACCGGTCTGGCGGCCATCACCCTGAGCCTCGGCGAGCGCCCCGACGACGACCTCGCCGCCTGGCGCGCGGCCGGCGCCGACCGCTACCTGCTGCGCTTCGAGACCTCCGACGACGGGCTCTACCGCCACATCCACCCGGACCTGCCGGGCAAGGTCAGCGACCGCATGGCCATCCTGCGCCGCCTGCAGGAGCTCGGCTACGAGGCCGGCACCGGCATAATGGTCGGCATCCCCGGGCAGACGCACGCCAGCATCGCCGCCGACATCGAGCTGTTCCGGCACATGGACATGGACATGATCGGCATCGGCCCGTACCTGCCCCACCCCGCTACGCCGCTGGGGCAGGAGTCCGCGCGCCGGCAGGCCGCGGACGACTGGCCCGCCGACCAGGCGCCCAACAGCGAGCTGATGACGTGCAAGGTGCTGGCCCTTACGCGCCTGGCGCGGCCGGACGCCAATCTGCCCGCCACCACGGCGCTCTCGCTGGTCAACAAGAGCGGTGGCCGCGCTCACGGCCTGCAGCGCGGCGCCAACGTGGTGATGCCGAACCTCACGCCGCTCGAGGCCCGCGAGAAGTACGAGATCTATCCCGAGAAAGCCGCCGTCCACGAGACGGCCGAGGCCATCAACGAGAGCATCATGCGACTGCTCTCATCGCTCGGCCGCACCGTCGGCACCGGCGCCGGCGCCCGCCGGCGCTAGCGTGCCTCCGCGTCATCCGGTAGAATCCGTCCTCGCGTCGGGGTGTGGCTCAGCTTGGTAGAGCGCTCGGTTCGGGACCGAGAGGTCGGCGGTTCAAATCCGCCCACCCCGACCATCTTCTTGCCTTGGCACTCCCGCGCCCGCAGGGCGCCCCGTCACTCCAGCTCGAGCAGGCGCGCGTACGCCTCCGGGTTGTACCCGACGATGAAATCGTCCCCGATCATGGCAAAGGGGAAGGCGCTGGCGTGGCGCGCCAGCATCTCCTCCTGGATACGCGCTTGCGTGTGCTCGTCGGCGAGGTCGTAGTCGATATACGAGTAGTCCACGCGCTTGTCGTCCAGAAAAGCCTTGGCCTTCTTGCACCAGGGGCACGTGCTCAGGGTGTACAACTCAACCGGCTTGGTCTGCGCCGTCATTGGGTCCTCCGTTGCGGATCGGTCAGGCGGGCTTGAGCAACTGCTCGTAGCGCGCCGGGTCGTAGCCTTTCACGATATGCCCACCGATCTTGACGAACGGGAACCCGTCGGCGCTGTGCTGGCGCATCTCGGCGGAGATCTTCTGCTGCAGGTCCGGGCCGGCCATGTCGTACTCGATGGCGTAGAAGTCCACGCCGCGCTCCTTGAAGTACGCCTTGGCCTTGCGGCTCCAGCCGCAGGTCGTAAGGGAGTAGATGGTGACTGGTGGTGTGGCCATGATGCGCGTCCTCTGCACTTCGCGAACTGACTCCGTGCTGCACATATACCCGCCGCCGCTCACGTCAGTCCATGCCTCCAAGCCCCTCCAGAATACGCCAGAGGCGCGCCTGCGATCCGCGGTCGAGGCTCGCCGCCAAGGGCGCGGTCTCGCGGCCACCCTCATAGTAGACGCCGGAGACGCCGGCGACGTCCGGCGATGAAGCCAGATACATGCTGGTGGCCGCGCCGGCAACGACGTCGCTACCCGGCAGATCGGGCCAGCCCGCCCGCAGCATCGACGTATCGACGTCGCCGGGATCGATGCACACCGCGGTGACTCCGCTGCCGTTGAGGCGCCTGGCCAGTTCGAAAGTCAGCAGAGTCACGGCGAGCTTGGACTGGTCGTAGGCCACGATGGACTCGTAGCCGCCGGCGAACTGCAGATCGGCCCAGTGCATCTCGCCGGTCCAGTGCGACGCCGAGCTGAGGTTCACGATGCGCGACGGGGCGGTCGCGCGGAGCAAGGGAAGAAGCTCTCGCGACAACATGAACGGTGCCAGCACATTGACTGCGAAAGTGAGCTCCAGACCATCGCCGGTGGCGCGGCGCTCGGGAGAGTAGACGCCGGCGTTGTTGACCAGCACGTCGAGGCGCGCGTGCTGATCGCGTACGCGCGCGCCGAGCTCGCGGACGCCGGCGCGGGTGGAGAGATCGGCCAGGTGCAGCGCGGCCGAGCCGCCCGCCGACGCGGACCTCACGGCCGCGAGGGCCTCCGCTCCACGGCGCGCATCGCGGCCGTGCAGCAGCACGTCGGCGCCCAGCGCCGCCAGCTCCACGGCCGTCTGGCGACCGATGCCGTCGGTCGAGCCCGTGACGAGAGCGGTCTTGCCGGTCATGATCGCTTCCGTCGTCAACCACCCCCGTGTGCTCCGCTGATCGGCGGCCCAGAGGGTGGCCGCGGAGTCGGAATCGCCTTCAGCGGTCATACTCATCACGGACGCGGGAGGGAAGCAAGAGGCGCGGTCCTGCGCCAAAACGGAAGGAAGACGTGACGCCACCGCAGACGACGCTGTTCTGGTTTCGCCGCGACCTGCGGCTGGGCGACAACCCGGCGTTGTCCGCGGCCATCGCCCGGGCCCGGGAAGACGGCGGCGACCTCCTCCCCGCGTTCGTCTGGGAGCCGCGAGAGCGGCGCCGCTGGGCGCCCGGCGCGGCCGGGCGCTGGTGGCTGTGGAGCTCGCTGGTCGCGCTCGACGGCGAGCTGCGCCGGCTGGGCTCGCGGCTGGCGCTCGGGCGGGGCGATCCTGCGGTCACCGTGCCCGAGCTGGCGCGCGCGGCGAGTGCCGGCACGGTCGTGTGGGCGGCCGGCCTGGAGCCCGACGAGCGCGCCGATGACGACGCCGTGGCCGCGACGCTCGCCGGCAGCGGTGTCGAGGCCGTCGTCGTGCCCTCCGCCAACCTGCTCTTCGACCCGGCCGCGATCCGCACCCGCGAAGGCCGCCCGTACACTGTCTTCACGCCGTACTGGCGCGCGTGCCTGAGCGAGCCGGCGCCGGTCGTGCCGCTGGCCGCGCCTGAGGCGCTGCCGCCGGCGCCCGCGGAGCCGGCCGGCCTCGCGCTCGGCGCGCTCGAGGCCGGGGCACGGAGGGCCTGGGCCACCGGGTTCACCGAGGTCTGGCAGCCGGGCGAAGCCGGCGCCCGCCTGGCCGTCGCGCGGCTCCTGCGCGGACCCCTCGCCGCGTACGCCGACGACCGCGACCGGCCCGACCTCCAGAGCACCTCGCGCCTCTCGCCTCACCTGCACTGGGGCGAGCTGAGCGCGCGCCAGGTGTGGCAGGCGGTCGCCGGAGAGCTGGCCGAAACGGGCCTCGATGTCGAGGCGGCCGTCGGCCCGCCCACGGGAGACGACGCACAGGCGCCGGGCCGGCGGCGGTCAGCCGGCGCCTTCCTCCGCCAGCTCGGCTGGCGCGATTTCGGTCATCACCTTCTGCGGCACTTCCCCCAGACTCCCGAGCGGCCGCTTCACGAGCGCTTCGCCGCCTTCCCTTGGCGGGACGACCCAGCCGCCCTCGAGGCCTGGCAGCGCGGCCTGACCGGCTACCCGTTCGTGGACGCCGGCATGCGTGAGCTTTGGGCCACCGGCTGGATGCACAACCGCGCGCGGCTCGTGGCGGCGTCCTTCCTGGTCAAGCATCTCCTGCTGCCCTGGCGCAACGGCGAGGAGTGGTTCTGGGACACCCTCGTCGACGCCGACCTGGCCAACAACGCCCTGGGCTGGCAGTGGGTGGCCGGGTCCGGCGCCGATGCGGCGCCCTACTTTCGCATCTTCAACCCGGTGACGCAGGGCCGCCGCTACGACCCCGACGGCGCCTACGCGCGGCGCTGGGTGCCGGAGATCGCGAGTCTGCCGGCCGCCCACATCCACGCCCCCTGGCTGGCGCCGGCGGAGGTCCTTGCACAGGCCGGCGTCACGCTGTGCGAGACCTACCCGGCGCCGATCGTGGATCACAGCGAGGCCCGCTCCCGCGCGCTCGCCGCCTACGACGTCGTGAAGAACGCGCCGCGCTGAGCCGAGGGCCCGCTCAACGACGGCGGGACGCGCTCAGTCCAGAAACACGATGCGCGGCTCCGGCCGGCCACCCTTCACGTCGACGAGGGCGGCCGTGCGCGGCTGCCCGAAGCGCGGTCTGCCGGCCGAGCCGGGGTTGAGGAACAGGGTCTGCTCGCGCCACTCCACAGCAACCTTGTGGCTGTGGCCACTGACCACCAGGTCAAAGCCCTCAGCGACCGGATCGTGCCTGCCCATGAGGCTGGCCCCGATGTGGCAGACGATGATGCGCAGGCCGGCGATCCCGACCTCGACCTCCCAGGGAAGGTCCGGCGCCGACAAAGGCGAGTCGGTGTTGCCGGCGACCGCCGTGAGCGGCGCGAGGGCCCCCAACCGCTGGAGGATGCCGTAGTCCCCGATGTCGCCGGCGTGCACGATGCCCACCGCCCCGGCAAACAGGCCGTCGAGCTGCGGTTCATAGTACCCGTGCGTATCGCTCAGCACGCCGATGAAGGGCGTCTCGATCATGTGTGTAGGATACAGGCGCACGGCACGCCGGCGCAGTCGCAGGCGCGGGAGCACGGAGTCAAGGAGGGGCGCGATGAGAGGTCTGGCGGGCAAGCGCGTGGTCGTCACCGGGGGTACGAGCGGGATCGGCGCGGCGACGGCACAGCGTTTCCGCGAGGAGGGCTGCGAGGTGGTCGTCCTGGCGCGTACGCCGGGCCCCGGCGTGATCCGCTGCGATGTCGCCGACCGCGAACAGGTCGACACCGCCTTCGAGCAGATCGGCGACCTCGACGTGCTCGTGAACAACGCCGGCGTCAGCGTGCGCAGTCCTGCCACCGACATCTCCCAGGATCAGTGGGACCAGGTACTGGCCACCAATCTCAGCGGCGCCTTCTGGGTGGCGCAGGCCGCCGCCCGCCGGATGCTCCTCGGCGCGGGCGGCGTCATCCTCAACACGGCTTCGACAAACGCTCTGGTCGGCTATCGCTACTACGCCGACTACAACGCCACGAAGGCAGGGCTGGTGGCGCTCACCAAGTCGCTGGCCCTCGAGTGGGCGCCCACTATCCGTGTGAACGCCGTGTGCCCGGGCTACGTGCTCACGCCGATGCAGCAGGCCGAGTACACGCCGCAGATGCTGGCCGAGGTGAACAGCCGGATCCCCCTCGGGCGCCATGCGACGCCCGAGGAGCTCGCCGGCCTCTTCGCCTACCTCGCCTCCGACGAAGCCGCCTACTTCACCGGTTCGGTGATCGTGATGGACGGCGGCGAGACCGCCGGGAGCATGGTCAGCGGAGGCGGGCCGGGAGCCTGACGGCGCCGGCCCATGTTGAGACTCCGCAAACCGGAGCGCCGCACGGCGCACGTCGTCTGGCTGATCGTCAGCGCGGTCATCGCCGTGGTGCTGACGAGAGGCGCAGTAGCGGCCGTGTTCCTGGCCGTGTACTTCGTCGTCTGGCTGTTCGGCTACTGGGCGCTGGCGCGCGTCTACCGATAGGCGGCTTGCGAGGGCGGACGACATCGCGCAGGGACGAGATGCCCCCGCCGGGCGTGCCATACTGCGGTGTAGACCAGTCGACGAAGGGAGTGACCATGGCCGATCACGACGGCTACTGCCATACCTGCAAGTGGTGCCTGTCCTGGACGCAGCAGGAGCAGCATCCGCGCGCGGGGGCCACGCCCAATCTCGCCGGGCAGTTCGCGCAGAGCGACTACGAACTCGAGAACGTCGCCCACTATCAGTGTCGGCGCTACCCGCCACAGGTGTTCGGCGAGGCGACCGTGCAACCGGCGGGCTTCTGGCGCCAGGCCTTCCCGGGCGTGCAGGCCGGCGAGTGGTGCGGCGAGTACGCGGGGCGCGAAGGGTAGCGAGCGCGGAAACGCGCCGGCCGGAGAGTGGTAGCGGCGGTAGGACTCGAACCTACGACACGCGGATTATGATTCCGCTGCTCTAACCAGCTGAGCTACGCCGCCACGGCGGAGGACAAAGGTACCACAGGCGCCGTGGAGCCTCAATCTGGGCTCGGCGCCGGTTGAAAGCCACTTCGCTTTGCTGTAGCCTCAGGCGCGCTCCCGGGGGAGTGCCCGAGTGGTTAAGGGGGCGGACTGTAAATCCGTTGGCGCAGCCTACCTAGGTTCAAATCCTAGCTCCCCCACCAGCGTTGCCCGGTTAGCTCAGTTGGCAGAGCACCTCCATGGTAAGGAGGGGGTCCGCGGTTCGAGTCCGCGACCGGGCTCCAGTTCTCCCACCCCGCGGCATCCCCCGTCGCGCCTCAGCAGATCCGCGGCAGCAGCTCCCCCACCGGCATGTCGAGCACGCGGCGCGTGCGGAAGGACGTGCCGGCGTCAGGCGCGCTCGATGTCGAGGGCCTGCCGCAGGGAGACTATGAGAGGTGGCAGGTCGTCGCGGATCGTGGTCGCAACGATGCCGAGGTCGACGTCCATGTAGGCATGGATGACCCGATTGCGCATGTCGACCATTCCGCGCTACGGGACTCCGGGCAGGGCGGCGCGAGTGTCTGCAGACACCCCCGAAGCCGTCTCTCCGACGATCTCGAGAAGGCGCACAAGGGCGAGGCTGAGCGTACGTTCCTTCTCCAACTGACTCTCGTCCCGTTCCTCGGCCAGTTCCACGGCTTCGAGCGATGCGTCAAGCATGTGCCGCAGACGCGTCGCGTCGTTGTCAGGCAACATAGGCGGCCTCGGCTTCGCGCACCACGCGATCACGGAAGTAGCGGCTCAGACCCTTCGGCGTACACAGATCGACGGGGCGGCCGAGGATCGCCGACAACTCATCTTGCATGCGCGCAATCGCGAAGAAGCCGACACGAACACCAGCCTCGAACTCGACAAGCACGTCGACATCGCTGTCGGGGCCGAAATCGTCGCGCAGCACCGAGCCGAAGAACGCCAGCCGGCCGATCTGGTTACGGCGGCAGAACTCGGCTATCTGATCGCTTTCGATCGGGATGCGTACCATCGTCACTTCTTCGCAGGTCGAGCCGTGAGGACCCCCTCATTCTACAGGCACTCCAGCCAGGCGAAAGTGGCGGCGTGGACGGCGTCAGCAGATCCGCGGCAGCAGCTCCCCCACCGGCATGTCGAGCACGCGGCGCGTGCCGAACGGCGTGCGCAGGGCGACGCGACCGGGGTGCGCGGCGGTGACGAAGCCGATCCGCCGCGCCTCGCGTCCGTACTGTGTCTCTCGTACGGCGGCGACCACTGCGTCCGCCGCCTCGGGAGCAGTCACGAGGACCATCTTGCCCTCGTTGGCCAGCGTCAGGGGGTCGTACCCAAGCAAGTCGCAGACGGAGCGCACGGCCGGCGAGACGGGGATCGCGGCCTCTTCGATCCCGATCCCCAGGCCCGCCTCCTCGGCAAGCTCCGCGAGCACCGTGGTGAGACCGCCGCGCGTGGGGTCGCGGAGAAAGCGCAGGGCCTCTTCCCCGCCGGCCTCGCGGGCTGCCGCGACCGCGGCCTCCACGAGGCCCCAGAGCGGTGCGCAATCGCTGCGCACGTCGGCGCTGAAGTGGAACTCGCCGCGCGCCGCAAGGATCGCCACGGCGTGATCGCCGATGCTCCCGCTGAGGATCACGGCGTCGCCCTCGCGCACCGCAGCGGAGCCGAGCTCGTGCGCGACGACGATCTCACCGACGCCCGTGGTGGTGATGAAGAGCCCGTCGGCGGCGCCGCGCTCCACCACCTTGGTGTCGCCAGTGACGATGGGCACGCCGGCCTCGCGGGCGGTGGCGGCGGCGCTGGCGCACAGCTCGCGCAGGTCGGCGAGCGCGAAGCCCTCCTCGATGATGAAGGCGGCGGCCAGCGCCAGCGGCCGCGCCGCCGCCGTCGCCAGGTCGTTGACCGTGCCGGCGACAGAAAGGCGGCCGATGTCGCCGCCGGGAAAACGCAGCGGCTGCACCACGTGGCTGTCGGTGGTGAAGGCGATTCGGCCACGGGGCGTCAGCGCCGCCGCGTCGTCGAGGCGCTCCAGCACCGGGTTGGCGAAGGCCTTCACGAAGACGTCCTTGACCAGGTCGCGGTACAGCTTGCCGCCGCTGCCGTGTCCGAGAAGGACGCGCTCGCCGTCAGTCATCGATCCCCCGAAAGCGATACCGGGCCGCGCAGGCGCCTTCGCTGCTCACCATGCAGGCGCCCACCGGGTCCTCGGGGGTGCAGCGCGCGCCGAAGAGCGCGCAGTCTGCCGGGTCGATGACGCCGCGCAGCACCTCGCCGCAGCGGCAGCCGGCCGGCTCGAGCGGCGGTTCGAGCTCGAGCGGGAAGCGCAGGCGCGCATCCGCGTCGGCGTACTCCGGCTGCAGCGCCAGCCCCGAGCCGGGGATCACGCCCAGGCCGCGCCAGTCGGCGTCGCTGGGCGCGAACACCTGCTCCATCAGCCGCTGCGCGACGGCGTTGCCCTCCGCGCGCACGGCGCGGCCGTACTCGATCTCGATGGCCGGAGCGACCTGCCGCACGAGGCGCAGAAGCGCCCGCACCACGTCGTGCGGTCCGAAGCCGGCGACGACGCCGGCCACGCCGTAGTCGCGGGCGAGGAACTCGTAGCACGCCGTCCCGGTGATGACGCTCACGTGGCCGGGGAGCAAGAAGCCGCTGATCGGCGTTTCGCCCAGCTCGAGCAGCGCTTTGAGCGGCAGCGGCATCGTCTTGTGCATGCTCAGCACCGAGAAGTTGGCGAGACCACGCGCACGGGCCTCGAGCAGTGAAGCGGCGACCGTGGGCGCCGTGGTCTCGAAGCCGATACCGGCGAACACGACTTGACGATCGGGCTCGTCGGCGGCGATCTGCACGGCGTCGCGCGCCGAATAGACGACGCGCACGTCGGCGCCGGCGGCGCGCTCAGCCGCCAGGGTGGTGCGCGACGCCGGCACGCGGATCAGATCGCCGAACGTCGCCAGAGTCACCTCGGGAAGCCGCGCCAGCGCGACCACCCGGTCGAGGTCGGCCATCGCCGTCACGCACACCGGGCAGCCCGGGCCGCTGATGAGGCGCATGCCGTCGGGCAGAAGCTCGCGCAGCCCGTAGCGCGCGATGGACATGGTGTGGGTGCCGCAGACCTCCATGAACGTGAGGCCCGGGCGCGCCTCGGCCCGTAGCTCGGCCGCGAGGCGCAGCAGCTCGTCAGCCTGCGTCATCGGCCGCGACGCCGTCGTCCGCCCCGAAGTCGATGATCTCGCGCAGCAGCTCGAGCGTCTCGTTGGCCTCGGCTTCGTCGAGCACGCTGATCGCAAAGCCGGCGTGCACGAGCACGTAGTCGCCGACCTTGGCTTCGGGCAAGAGCATGAGGCTGGTGCGCTGCTCGAGGCCGGCGGTGGCGATGGTCGCCAGCGTGCCGTCGACGGCGGTGATGCGCATGGGCAGGGCGAGGCACATGGGCGGATCCTGTGGTCGGGCGGCGCTAGTCGAGGTCGCCGTGGCGTCTCAGCATAGTATAGCCCGCCACCGCAGCCTGCCCCAGCGCCACGCCGCCGTCGTTGACGGGCACGAGGCCCGCGGCGAGCACCTCGAAGCCATCGGCTACGAGCACGGCGTCGCACTCATCGGCGAGCAACCGATTCTGGAACACGCCGCCGGTCATGGCGACCACGTTGAGGCCGGTGGCTGCGCGCACCCGGCCGCAGACCTCGCGGACGAAGGCCGCTACCGTGGCGTGCAGGCGGGCGCCGACGGCGCCCGCCGCGTCGCCGGCCGCGAGGTCGTCGAGGACCGCCGAGAACAGCGGCGCGAGCCGCACCACGGCCGGCGGTGCGCCCGAGTCCGCCCCGGCGGCGTGGAGCTCGACCCACTCGCCGGCGCCGAAGCGCGGCGCGCCGGCGGCGGCCTCGAGCTCACCGTCCACGTGATAGGGATATGGCTCGCCGCCGGCCGCGGAGCGCATCTCGAGCTCGATCGCCGCCTGGCCCTCGTAGGTGATCTCGTGGCGCACGCCGGCGAGCGCGGCGACGGCGTCGAAAAGGCGTCCGCAACTCGTCGTGAGCGGCGCGTTGACGCCGGCGTCGATCTGCCGGCGGACGACGCCGATATCCTCGCTTGTGAGGAGGCGCTCGGGAGCGGCGGCGCGAAGGCTCAGCAGCCGCGCCGCCCGCCCGAGCCCGTCCTCGCCGAGCAGCGCGTAACTCCAGCCGAGCGCGGTGCGCCACGGCATCTCGATGGCCGCCGCACCGCCCGGCAGTGGCAGCTCCTCCAGATGAGCCACGCGGCGATACCCGAGCAGATCGCAGACGAACACCTCGCCGCCCCACAAGCAGCCGTCGTCGCCGTAGCCCAGGCCGTCCATGCTGACCCCGATCACCGCCTCTTCCCGTCCGCTCTCGACGAGGCGCGCGGCGACGTGCGCATGGTGATGCTGCACGGCGATCTTGTCGGGCTGGGGCAAGGCGAGCGCGTACTTGGTGGCCAGGTACTCCGGGTGCAAGTCGTAGCCGATCACCTCAGGCGTGAGGCGGAACATCTGCTCGTAGACGGCGATGCTGGTCTCGTAGTGCTCCAGCGTCTCCAGGTTCTCGAGGTCGCCGATGTGCTGGCTGAGAAAGGCGTTGGCGTCGCGCGTGAGGCAGAATGTGTTCTTGAGCTCGGCGCCGCAGGCGAGCGTCTGTGGGAGCGCCCGCGGCAGCGCCACCGGGAACGGGGCGTAGCCTCGTGAACGACGGATCAGGCGCGTTCTGCCGCCGCGCACGAGCGCGACGGAATCGTCGTAGCGCACGGCGATCTCGCGGTCGTGCACCAGGTACGCGTCGGCGATCGGCGCAAGGCGCGCGATCTCCTCCCAGCCCTTCACGATGGGCTCCTCGGCGAGGTTGCCGCTGGTCATGACCAGGGGTCGCCCGGCCTCCGCGAGCAGCAGGACGTGAAGCGGCGTGTAGGGGAGCATCGCGCCCAGATAGCGCTGGCCGGTCGCGACCTCGGGGGTGATGGCGGCCGGCTCCGCTCCGCCGGCCGGCTCAACTCCGCCCACCTCCGCCCCCACGGCGCCGTCCGCGGCGACGTCCCGCCACGGCAGCAGCACGATGGGGTGCTCCGGCGAGACCAGCAGCGCTTCCTCTTCGGGGCTCACCCTGCAGTGGACGAGCAGCTGCTCGAGGTCGGCGAACATGACCGCCAGAGCCTTATGCGGCCGGCGCTTGCGCTCCTTGAGGCGGCCTACCACCTTGCCGTCGGTGGCGTCGCAGGCCAGGTGAAAGCCGCCGAGCCCCTTCACGGCAAGGATCTCGCCGCGCCGCAGCAGCTCGGCGGCGGCGCGTATGGGGGCGGCGGGGTCGCGCGGCGTGCCTTCGGCAAGCTCCACGACCCCGCCACCTTCCGCGCGTCGCACCAGCCGCACCCGCGGCCCACATACCGGGCAGGCGTTGGGCTCGGCGTGAAAGCGCCGGTCGGTCGGGTCTGCGTATTCCGCGCCGCAGTCCGGGCACAGCGGGAAGCGCCGCATGGTGGTGCGTTCCCTGTCGTAGGGCAGATCCTCGATGATCGTGAAGCGTGGGCCGCAGTTGGTGCAGTTGGTGAAGGGGTAGTGGTACCGCCGGTCGCGCGCGTCGAGAAGCTCCGCGCGGCAGTCGTCGCAGGTCGCGATGTCCGGTGAGACCAGCTGATAGGCGTCGGGGTCGACGGCGCTGTCCAGGATGAGGAACGCCGCAGCGCCTTCGGGCGCGGCGCCGGCGCGCTCGCAGGCCGCGATGTGGGAGCGCGGCGGCGCTTCGCGCGGCAGGGCGAGGGCAAAGGCCTCGACGTCGGCCGGCGTGCCCTCAGCCAGGATCTCCACGCCGGCCGAGGTGTTGCGCACCCACCCAGTCATGGCATGGCGCTGCGCCAGAGAGTAGACGAAGGGCCTGAAGCCCACGCCCTGGACCACGCCGCGCACGCTGAGCCGAACTGCCATAAGCCCGCCGGGGTCTGGCTGCGAGAGGGTCATGGCCGGCAGCCGCCCGTCACCCGGGGCAGCTGAACTGGTAGTCGTCCTTGTAGTAGACCTCGCTGCACTCGGGGCAGCGCAGCTCATACCAGAAACCGATGGCCACCTGGTGCGCCTCGCAGAACCTCACGCGGGCCGCCATCACGTCGAGCTCGTTGCTCCCACACGCCATGCACGTGAACAACACGTCGTCACCGAGATCGAAGGCCTGCTCCAGCCGCTGCATGGCCCCGGCGGCGCCTTCGTGCGCCGGCAGGTCCGCCTCGTAGGCGCAGGCGTCCTGGGCGCTTGGCACCTCGGAGAGCGCCAGCGCCGTGACGACACCGGGAAGGTAGGCCAGCTTCTTGCCGTGATCCTGGAGGTAGCGCTGGAAGTCGCAGCCGCCGTCCTCGTCTTCGCCGATGAGCTCGAACTCGTGACGGGCCACGAGCTCGCGTCGCGTCACGTAGCACCGCATGTCGAGGTCGTCGACGACCAGCGGCTCCACGCTCACGGTGCGCGGCCGCCCGCGCCCGCGGTGGTAGTCGGGCGGCTGGACCAGCGAGAGGCAGCCAATGTCGGGGTGCGCTTCGAGAGCCGAGATGGACCGCTCCAGCCAGCCCGGCTGGTACTGGATCGTGTCGTCGACGCGTACCAGATACTCACCCTCCACGAGGTGATGGACGCGATGGAGGCCGCGATGCGAATCCCCCGGATCGCCGCTGTCGAGTTGAAGCGCGCCGATGCGGCCTCGCAGGTACTGGCGCACGAGGTACGTAGCCACAAGGTCGGGGCAATCGTTGGCGTAGACCGCAAGGTCCCATGGATCGGCCACCGTCTCGCGGATGCCACGGAGCGCCGCGCGCAGGGCGGGGATACCGTGGCTTGTGAAGACGACGATGCCCACGGCGCCTACACCGCGTCCGTGGCGGCCGCCGTTTCAGCGCCGATCGTGCCGTGCCCGTGACGCTGCCCGGCCTTGATGTCCCCGGTCTCCGGGGTGACTGCTCGCTCCGCCATGCCCTCTCCATCGCGTCGGCTTGTGAAAAGGGTAGCAAACGCGAGCAAAAACTTCCACGAGGTGGGGCGCTAGTCGACCGGGATCAAGCCCGTGCGGATGGCGTACCTGACGAGCTCGGTCACGTCGTGGGCGTCGAGCTTCTTCATGATGTTCGTGCGGTGGCTCTCGACCGTCTTTCTACTCAGCTCGAGCAGGTCGGCGATGCGCTGGTTGGTGCTGCCGCCGGCGATCAGCGCGAGGACCTCCCGTTCGCGCGTCGTGAGCGCCTCCTCGTCGCTCCCCGGCACTTCGTGCCGCGGAGCTTCCGCGACGGCCGGCTTGTCGCCGCGCACCCGGCGCACGTAATCCTCGATCAGCTTGGCGGCGATCGTCGGCTGCAGGAAGGAGGAGCCGCGGTGCACCTCGTGAATGGCGCGCACGAGGTCGTCCGCCGCCACGCCCTTGAGCACGTAGCCCGACGCCCCCGCCTGTATGACGCGCTGCACGTACTCGTCGTCGTCGTACATGCTCAGGATGAGGACCTTCACGTCAGGGTACAGCTTGCGGATCAGAGTCGTGGCCTCGAGCCCACTCATGCGCGGCATGACCATGTCCATGACCACCACATCGGGGTGCAAGTCCGCGACCAGCGCGACCGCCTCTTCCCCGTTGCTCGCATCCCCAACGACGACCAGGCCGGCCTGCTCCGAGAGCAGAGCGCGAAGGCCCTCCCGCAGGATCCTGTGGTCGTCCACGAGCAGGATCTTGATGACCTCGCTCTCGAGGTCCGCTGCGTCCGTCACTCTTCCGTCCCTTCTTCGAGCGGGATGACGACATAGATGCGCGTGCCGCGGCCCACGGCGGACTCGACCCGAAAGGTCCCCCCCAAGGCCGCCGTTCTCTCCCGCATTGACAACATGCCCACGCCGTAGCGGTCTTCGGCGTCGGCGCCCGCGTGCTCGCGGTCGAAGCCGACGCCGTTGTCCTCCACCGCCAGCACGGCGTACCCTGGTCGGGTCTCGAGGCGCACCGTCGCGCGCGTTGCACCCGAGTGTTTCACGACGTTCGAGAGGGATTCCTGCGCGATCCTGTACAGCCCCGTCTCCACCCCGGCGGGAAGCCTGTGGTCGGTGGCCTCGAGATCGGTCTCGACCGCGAGCCCCGACAGGTCGAGATGCGATCTCACGTACCAGCGCAGCGCAGGGGCGAGGCCGAAGTCGTCGAGCATCGAAGGCCGCAGGTCGTACACCAGCAGCTTGATCTGCGCGAGGCAATGCGTGATCAGCGAGCGCGCGTTCGCTACGCGCTCCTGGACCTCAGGGCTGCAGCCCTCGAAACCGCGCAGAGCCATGTCGATATTGAGCAGGGCCGCGGCCAGCGACTGGCTCGTCTCGTCATGAAGCTCGCGCCCGATGCGGCGCCGCTCGTCCTCGATCGACTCGAAGATCATCGAGGAGTAGGCGCGTGACTCCCCGGCGATCCTCTCCACCATCTCGGCGAGGGCCTCTGACACCGTGCGCAGATCGGGGTCAGAGGCGCCCGAGGGTACGGACCGGCCATGCCCGCCAATGTGCGTCGCGGCCATCGCCCGGCTCAGCTGGTCGAACGAGCTGAACGCCGAGCGCAGGACGAGGTAATCGGCGAGCGCCAGCACGAGCGCGCCGACCGTGAAGAACGAGGCCATGAGCAGCCATGGGCTCGCGCCGCTGTAACGCCGTGCCAGAAGCGTGCCGGCCACGGCGCCGACGAAGACGACAAGGACATCGACGAGCACCACGCGTTGGAGCGTCGGCCGCCTGCCCAGCCTGAGCGCACTGAGTCTCATCCTGAGTCCAGGATCGTGATGGGCTGCTGCTCCTACCCTATCCGAAGGGGGCGTTGACCGCACGAGGCAGCGGGCGCGGTGAGGCCGGCTCAGGCTCGGATGCCTCGCGGGGACGTCCCAGTCAACCCAGTGTATAGGGTGTTCACCCTATTGATATGGGTTGATAGCCTCATGTCTACTTGTGTCCACTATGGGTCTATGACCCGGTACGTCGAATCTCGAGCCGTGGAGGCATCTATGAGGACCGGCGTGTATCTCTGTCAGACGGGCACGGGCGACCTGGACGCGGTCGACCTCCACTCGATCGTCGGCTACGCGGGCAATCTGCCCAACGTGGAGATGGTCAAGGACCTGGGGACCATGCCGGCCCTCAGCCTCGAGACGCTGGCGGCCGAGATCGTTGCCAACGACCTGCAGCGGGTAGTCATCGCCGGGGACTCGCCCGGTTTCTTCAAACCGGCGTTCACGACCGCCATGAGAAACGCCGGCGGAGACCCCTCGGAAGTCCGCCTGGCGTCGTTCCGACAGCACGGAGCCTCGTTCGGCATCGGCACCGTGCGCGCCAAGTCCGTGCTCGCGTGTGCGGTCTTCGGCGTGCCCTATGGGCTGGCCGCCGTTCCCGACACGACCGCCACACATCCCGGCACGCTCGTCGTCGGAGCCGGCATCGCCGGCATCCAGGCCGCTCTCGAGATCGCCGACGCAGGCAAGCAGGTCTTCCTCGTCGAGCGCACCGGCACCATCGGCGGTCACATGGCAATGTTCGACAAGACCTTCCCGACCCTCGACTGCGCGGCCTGCATCCTCACCCCGAAGATGGTGGCCGTGGGGCAGCACGAGATGATCGACCTGATGACTTACTCGGAGGTCGAGGAGGTGTCGGGGTCGCCGGGGGACTTTATGGTCAAGGTGCGCAAGAAGGCACGCCGCGTGGACATCCGCGCCTGCGTGGCCTGCAACGCCTGCACCGAGGTCTGCCCTCAGCGCACGCCCAGCGAGTTTGACAGCGGCATCGCCGAGCGCAAGGCCGTCTACATGCCCTTCCCGCAAGCGGTGCCCAACGCCTACCTCGTGGACGCCCAGAGCTGCACCTACGTACAGAGCGACGGAGCCAAGTGCGGCGTGTGCGCCAAGAAGTGCCCCAAGGGCTGCATCGATCTCGATGAGGTCGACGAGATCGTCGAGGTCGAGGTCGGCAACATCATCCTCGCCCTGGGCTACGACATCTACGACGCCGCGAAGATCGAACGCTACGGCTACGGCGTCCTGCCCAACGTCCTCACGGCGCTCGAATTCGAGCGCCTGACCAATGCCTCCGGACCCACTGGCGGCAAGATCGTCACCAAGACCCAGCGCTTCAACAAACGCACGAAGACCGACGAGTGGGTCTTCGACGCCGAGGATGGCGCCTCTCCAAAGAGCGTCGCGATCATCCACTGCGTGGGCTCACGCGACGCCAACCACAACGCCTACTGCTCGCGGGTGTGCTGCATGTACTCGCTCAAGTTCGCCCACCTCGTCA
Organism: uncultured Thermoleophilia bacterium; assembly: GCA_963765635.1. Taxonomy (GTDB): domain Bacteria; phylum Actinomycetota; class Thermoleophilia; order UBA2241; family UBA2241; genus CAIXSE01. Next base: position 2,018,694 of record CAVXXF010000004.1, on the reverse strand, counting down.
AGGAGAAGCTGCCCGACGCGGACTGCTACGAGTTCTACATCGACATGCGCGCCTTCGGCAAAGGGTACGAGGAGTTCGCCGATCGCATCAAGGCCGAGGGGACGTTCGTCGTGCGAGGCCGCACGGCCAAGGTCACCGAGCAGGACGGCCAGATGATCATCAAGGGCGAAGACATCGTCAGCGACCGCATGGTCGACTTCCACGTCGACATGGTGATCCTTGCCGTCGGCCTGATACCGGCCCAAGGGGCCGCCGAGCTCGCCCTCAAGCTGGGGATCCAGACCGACACGGACGGCTGGTTCAGCGAACTGGACTACAACTCCGACCCCACCGACACGGAGCGCGGCGGCATCGCCGTGGCGGGCGTCTGCCAGGGGCCTAAGGACATCCCCGATGCCGTCGCCCAGGCGGCGGCAGTCGCCGCCGGGGCTCTCAAGAGCATCGCCATCGGCCGTGGCCTCGATAGCCGCGCCAGCGTCTCGCTGAGCGACATCGAAGCGCGAGCCGCCGACCTTACCCGGGTCTGAGGAGGATCGAGCATGGCCATTCGCGCCAATCCCAAGCTGATCACCGAGCTCGAGGTCTACGGGGCCCAGGACGTCTCCAAGTGCTACCACTGCGGCAACTGCTCCGCGACCTGCCCCTTCTCCAAAGAGCCGTACATCTTCCCGCGGCGCTCCATGCGCTCGCTGCAGATGGGGCTCGAGGCCAAGCTCGAGAGCGACCTCGAGCCCTGGCTCTGCTACTACTGCGGCGAGTGCTCGACGGAGTGTCCCCGCGATGCCCAGCCGGGCGAGACCATGATGAGCCTCCGCCGCTGGCTCACGGCGCGGTACGATTTCACCGGCATCGCGCGCCTGTTCTACCGGTCGGCGAAGGCCGAGATCCTGGCGGTGATCCTCGTGGCGCTGCTCACCGGCGCCGGCTTCCTGCTGTACGGGTTCTCACAGGGAAGCATCACCCAGTACGACGGCGCCGACGCCTTTCTCCCGGCCTCCAGCGTCCACATCTTCGACTGGACCCTGGCGGCAGTGCTTCTCGTCTTACTGGGCACGAACTGCATGCGGATGTGGTGGTTCACGGTCGGACGCGACACCAAGGTCCACGTACCCCCCAGCGCGTACGTGAAGAAGATCTACCTGCTGCCGATGCACTTCTTCACCCAGATGCGGTATGCCAAGTGCGAGAAGAAGCGGCCTTGGGTCCTCCACCTCGTGCTCATGCTGAGCTACGTGACCATGCTGGTCCTTATCATGTTCTTCCTTGAATCCATGTGGTCGGGGCCGGCTATCAACTGGAGCGTGCACGTCTTCGGCCTCGCCGCCACAGCAGGCCTCCTCGTGACCACGATCGTCTTCCTGCGCAAGCGTCTCAAGAAGACCGAGGTCCAGTACGAGCAGTCCCACGAGACCGACTGGATGTTCCTCGTCCTGCTGATCGTCGTTGCCGCCACCGGCATCGTCCAGTTCACGTTGCACCGGCTGGGGCTGGGCACGGCCGCCAACATCAACTACGTCATTCACATGATGGCGGTCGTACCGATGCTGCTGCTCGAAGTGCCCTTCAGCAAGTGGTCCCACATGGCCTACCGTCCGCTGGCGATGTACTTCGCCGACCTGAAGGCCGAAGAGATGGTCAGCAAAGAGCGTGAGGCGGTCGGCGCCCCGCAGGCGGCCTGAGAGGAGAGTGGGATGGACGACCTCAAGATCGGCGTGTTCGTATGCAACTGCGGCACCAACATCGCCAAGGTCATCGACTGCGACGCCGTCATCGACTCCGTCGAGCGCCTGCCCTACGTGGCGGTCGCGCGCACCTACAAGTACATGTGTTCCGACCCCGGGCAGGACATGATCCAGGCCGACATCGAGGAGCACGGCCTCGACCGGGTCGTCGTAGCCGCCTGCAGCCCGCGCATGCACGAGCCGACGTTCCGCAAGACCCTGCAGAAGGCCGGCCTCAACCCCTACTTCCTGGAGATGGCCAACATCCGCGAGCAGTGCAGCTGGGTGCACGACGACCCCCTCGCGGCGACGGAGAAGGCGGCGGCGCTCACGGCGGCGGCCGTGATGCGCGTGGCTCATCATGAGGCGCTCGAACGCCGCTCCGTGGACATGTGCCCGAACACGCTCGTCATCGGCGGCGGCATCGCCGGCATGAGCGCCGCCCTCGACCTCGCCGACGCCGGCAACCGCGTCTATCTCGCCGAGCGCACCGACCACCTCGGCGGCAACGTGGCACGCGCCGACCTCACCGCACCCTACCTCGACTCTGCGCGAGACATGCTCACCGAGCGGGTCACGCGCGTCCTCGAGCACCCCAAGATCGACGTCTTCTTCGAATCGCAGGTCCGCAAGGTGGACGGCTTCGTCGGCAACTTCCAGACGACCGTCCGTGGCAAGGCCGACGACGGAGCGCCCACCGACACCGTCTACGACGTCGGCAGCATCATCGTCGCCACCGGCTACAAGGAGTTCGATGCCTCCCGCATCACGCACTACGGGTACGGCAAGCTCCCCAACGTCGTGACCTCGTTCGAGCTCGAGAAGATGCTGCGCGATGGCCGCGTGACGACCAAGGAGGGAAAGGCCCCGCAGTATGTGGCCATCATCCACTGCGTGGGCAGCCGCAACCTGGAGTTCCACGCCTACTGCTCGCGAGTGTGCTGCATGACGGCGCTCAAGTACGCGCACGAGATCAAGTCCGCCGTCCCCGGGGCCTACGTGAGCGACATCTACATCGACATGCACGCGTTCGGCAAGGGGATGGAGGACTTCTACCGTCGCAGCTCGGAGATCAAGACCCTCTTCCTCATGTACGAGAAGAACGACTACCCGGTGATCCGCAAGGCCGACGCGACGGACGACTGCGACATGCTCATCGAGGTCAACGAGACGTTGTCCGGCGAGACCATCGAGCTGCCGGCCGACCTCGTCGTGCTGATGGTCGGCATGGAGGCGCGCGAGGACTCCGAAGAGGTGGCGCACCTCGTGAACATCAGCCGCGACAAGGACGGCTGGTTCATCGAGAGCCATCCCAAGCTCGACCCCGTAGCCACCACCACCGACGGCGTCTACATCGCCGGCGCCTGCCAGGCGCCCAAGGACATCCCCGACTCGGTGGCCCAGGCGCGCGCCGCGGCGGCCAGGATCCTGGCCCGTACGGCGCGCGGCAAGATCGAGATCGACGCGGTGTTCGCCGAGGTGGACGAAGAGAGGTGCTCGGGCTGCCGCATGTGCAACGAGCTCTGCCCCTACGTGGCCATCGAATTCGACGCGGAGAAGCGGCGCAGCCACGTGATCAGCGCCCTCTGCAAGGCGTGCGGCGCCTGCGTCGCCGCGTGCCCCTCCGGCGCCATCACGGCGCGCCACTTTACCGACAAGCAGATCTTCTCCGAGATCGAGGGGGTGCTGGCATGACGTTCGAGCCCAAGATCGTCGGGTTCCTCTGCAACTGGTGCTCGTACACCGGCGCCGACCTGGCCGGCACCAGCCGTATCCACTACGCGCCCAACGTGCGCATCATCCGCGTGATGTGCTCGGCGCGCATCGACCCCACCTTCGTGCTCAAGGCGCTCCACGACGGCGCCGACGGCGTCCTGATCTGCGGCTGCCACCCGGGCGACTGCCACTACTCCGAAGGCAACTACAAGATGATGCGGCGCTACCCGATGCTGAAGAGCCTGCTCACCGACTACGGCATCGAGGAGGACCGCGTGCGCCTCGAGTGGGTCAGCGCCAGCGAGGGGCAGCGCTTCGCCGACATCGTGAACGACATGACGGAGCGCGTGCGCGCACTCGGGCCCAGCCCGGTGAAAGCGGCGCTTGAAGCAGACCTGGCGGAGAGGTGAGACGTGGCTGACGAAAAGCTGCAGATCGCGATCTACTGGGGCGCAGCCTGCGGCGGCTGTGACGTCTCCATCCTCGACACAGACGCCTTCATCCTCGAGATAGACAAGGCCGCCGACATCCGCCTGTGGCCGATCGCCACGGACGGCAAGTACAAGGACATCGAGGTCCTCGCGGACGGCGACCTCGACGTGTCCATCATGAGCGGCGCCGTGCGCAACTCCGAGAACGAGCGTATAGCCCATCTCCTGCGTCAGAAGAGCAAGCTGTTCGTCGCCTACGGCTCCTGCGCCTACATGGGTGGGATCCCCTCCCTTGCCAACCTGGTGCCCCGCGAGGAGATCATCGATCGCGCCTACCTCCACAACGCGTCCCTGCAACCGGGCAACACCACAGTGCCGCGGCCGCGGACGTCACTGAACGGTTACGACCTCGAGCTGCCCGAGTTTTACCCGCGCGTCTACAAACTGGACCAGGTCGTGGACGTGGATTACTACGTGCCCGGCTGCCCGCCGCAGCCCGGCCAGGCTCAGGCCGCCATCACCGCCCTCGTGCAGGCGCTCACGGGCCAGGCGGAGGCGCCTCCCAAGGGCAGCGTGGTCGGCGCCTACGAGCGCGCCCTCTGCGACGACTGCGAGCGTACCAAGAGCGAGGACAAAAAGGTCAAGCGCTTCAACCGGCCGTGGGAGATCATGCAGGATCCGGAGGTGTGCCTGATGGAGCAAGGCATCCTGTGCGCCGGCTCCGCGACGCGCTCCGGCTGCGGGGTGCGCTGCCCCAACAGCGGCATCCCCTGCCGCGGCTGCTACGGCCCGGCGCCGGGCGTCGCCGACCAGGGAGCGAAGCTGCTCTCGGCGGTCGCCTCGATCATCGACAGCAAAGAAGCAGAGGAGATCGACGAGATCCTCCTCACGCTGCCCGACTTCACGAGCTTCGCCAACCGCTACAGTGTCGCGGCCTCCCCCCTGCAAAGGAGCCACCGGCGATGACGACTCAGATCAGCATCGACCCCATCACCCGTCTCGAGGGCCACGGCAAGATCGACATCTACCTCGACGACGACGGCGCCGTCGAAGACACCTTCTTCCAGATCCCCGAGCTGCGCGGCTTCGAGCGCTTCGTGGTCGGGAGGCCCATCGAGGAGCTGCCGCGCATCGTCACGCGCATCTGCGGCGTCTGCCCGGCCAGCCACCACATGGCGAGCGCCAAAGCCGTGGACGGCTGCTTCGGCGGCGAGGTCGCGCCGCTCGCCCACAAGCTGCGCGACATGTACTACCAGGCGCATTTCATCCACAGCCACATCGCCCATTTCTACGCCCTCGCCGCGCCCGATTTCGTGCTCGGGCCCGATGCCGACCCCGCGACGCGCAACGTGCTCGGGGTCGTCCACAAGGTGGGTCTCGAGATCGGCGGGGCGGTGATCGGCTCCCGGAGCAAGGCCCAGGAGATCCAGCGCATCATCGGCGGGCGCAACACGCAGGACATCTGGTGCCTGCCCGGCGGAGTCGCCAAGGGCCTCAAGGCGGAGGAGCTCGAACAGATCCGGCCCTGGGTCGACGAGCTCTACGACTTCACGCAGTTCTCACTGCAGCTCTTCCGCGACGTGGTGCTCGGCAACGCCGGCTACGTCGACCTCATCGTCAACGGCCCGTACACGCTCGACGTGCACAACATGGGGCTGGTCGACGAGAACAACGCCCCCAACTTCTACGACGGCACGGTGCGTGTCGTCGATTTCGAGGGCAAGGAGATCTGCAGATACGTGGCCGACGAGTACGCCGACTTCGTGGCCGAGCATGTGGAGTCGTGGACCTACCTCAAGTTCCCGTATCTGAAGCAGCGTGGATGGAACGGCTTCGTGGAGGGCATCGACACGAGCCTTTACTGCGCCACGCCGCTGGCGCGTCTCAACGTCGCCGACCGCATGGCCACGCCGAAGGCCCAGGAAGCGTTCGACGAGATGTTCACCACGCTGGGCGGCCATCCCACGCGCGCCCTGCTCGCGAACCACTGGGCGCGTCTCGTGGAGATGGTGCAGAACGCCGAGACACTCAAACGGTACTGCGAGGACCCGGAGATCACGGGCACTGAGTTCCGCGTGATCCCGCAACAGGTCACCGGCGAGGGCGTCGGTATCGTCGAGGCGATGCGCGGCACGCTCACCCACCACTACACCTGTGACGAGCGCGCCATCTGCACCAGCGCCAATCTCATCGTGGGGACGACCAACAACAACGCCCCCATCCAGATGGTCACCAAGAAGGTCGCCCAGAGCCTCATCAAGCCGGGCAAGGAGCCAGACCAGGGGATCCTGAACATGATCGAGATGGCCTTCCGCGCCTTCGACCCCTGCTACAGCTGCGCGACGCACAGCCTGCCGGGGCAGATGCCGCTCCAGGTCGACGTGTACAAGGGCGGCGGGCTCTACCGCGAATTCCGTCGCTGCTGCTGAGCGCGGTCGAGGCCTTTCGAGATGTCAGCCCAGCAGTCACCTCAGACAGCGCGTCCGCAGGACCGCGAGGCGCCGGCCCGGCGCCCGCGGCCACTGCGTACGTTGATCCTCGGGATGGGCAACCCCATCCTCAGCGACGACGCCATCGGCATCGTACTCGCCTCTGCCCTCAAGCCGCAGCTCCAGGATATGCCGGGTGTGGACGTCGTGGAGGAGTGCTGCGTGGGCGGTCTCAACCTGCTCGACGTGCTCGCGGGGTACGACCGCCTCATCGCCCTCGACTCTATCAAGACCATCGGCGGTATGCCCGGCTCCTGGTATGCCTTCGACGCCACCGCCCTTCGCGAGACCATGAACCTGCGCAACGTCCACGACGCCAACTTCGCGACCGCACTCGCCCTGGGCCGTCACATGGGCATGCATCTACCCGACGACAGAGGATGTCACGTGGTGGCCGTCGAGATCGCCGACAACATGACCTTCTCCGAGAGCCTGAGTCCCGCGCTCGAGGCCGCGCTGCCCAAGCTCACGGCGGACGTCAGGACGCACATCCTCATGACCCTGGTAGCCTGAACCAGGCGCGGCCGGGGCTCCTCCAGATCGGGCTCAGCAGCCGCCCGGACGCGACGTGGCTTGAGCCCCGTTGGCGACACTCAGCGCCGTCCGGGACATGCGCCAGTCGCCGGCGAGCTCGTGGCGAGCGGCCAGCCCCGACGTGCTGGACGCCGCGGCGTCGCTGGTATCGCAGCCGCAGGGTCCGTAGTAGACGAGTCCGCATGAACGGCAACGGTACTCCTCGATCCCGTCCACGGCGCTGAGCGGCTGGTTGTCACCCGCGCACTGCGGGCAGTTGAGCGTTCGCATCTCGGCCATCGCGTTCGAGCCCTCCCAAGTCGACCCGCGAATGCGGTCATCGCATCCGCCGTGAGACCAGTGTGCACGAATCCGCGCAAAAGTCCACTCACTTGATACACTTTGTCATGATTGTGAATGGGCGCACATTCACAATCGGGACAGACGAAATGACAGAGGCCGAAGCCGGCGGCGCGCCTCAGCCGAGGCCGGTCAGACCCTCCCTGATGGCGTACTTCACCAGGTCGGTGACCTTATGCAGCTGCAGTTTCTCCATGATGTTGCCGCGGTGCGTCTCGACGGTCTTGCGGCTGAGGCAGAGCAGCTCGGCGATGTCCTGGTTGGTGTTGCCCTCGGCGATGAGCTTGAGGACCTCGCGCTCGCGCGCCGTGAGGTCGTCGGCGGGCCTGTGCGCCTCGGGGTCGTGCACGCGCTGCAGGTAGTCATGCAGCACCACCTCGAGGGCGGCCGGCTGGAGCACCTGCCGGCCGCCGACCACGGCGTGCACGGCGTCGACCAGCTCGCTCGTAGTGACCGTCTTGAGCAGGTAGCCCGTAGCGCCCGCCTGCACGAGGCGCAGCAGGCAGTCCTCACGGTCGTTGCGCGTGAGCGCAAGGACCTTGACGTGCGGGTAGCGCCGCAGGATCTGGCCGGTGAGCTCGAGACCGTTCATGCGCGGCATGATCGTCTCGGTGACGATGAGGTCGGGAGAGACCGAGCCGACCAGCGGAAGCGCCTCGAGACCGTCGGGCGCTTCGCCTACGACGGTCATGTCGGGCTGGGCGTCGAGCAGGGCGCGCACGCCCTGACGCTCGATAGCGTGGTCGTCGACCAGCAGAATGCGGATGACCGCGCCCGGGCCGTACACGCTTCCCCTCCCCATGGCGCCGCGGCCGATGTGGCTGGCCTACGCGGCGGCGGTGCTCCTGACACCTGGATTCTAAGCGTTTTGCCCCTGTCAGGGCAACGGTGCTCTTCGTATGCTTGGGCCGAAACGTCGTTTGGGGGCAGGACAAGACGGCGACGGGCCGGTCGCCCTGCGGCTACCGGCCCGTCCCAGAGACCTCAGTGAGGGTAGCGTCGGACTATTTCACGACCACGTTCTTCACGGCGGAGGTGTTCGACGCCGACCCCTGAGTGACGCGTACCCGGATCTTGTATGCACCCTTCTTGGCGGGGGCCTTCCACTTCAGGGAGTAGCTGGCGCCGGACAGATTGGCGGAAGCCCCGTTGACCCACTTCTTCGACGAGGCGAGCCGGCTCTGCAGCGTGGCCTTAACGGTGTGCGCCGGCCTCTTTGCCTCAGAGCCCTTGACCGTGATCGTCTTGCCTGCTTTCGCCGACGCTGGTGCGATGATCGAGAGCGTCGTGGTGTGGCACAGGCCGGCCGTCGCGTCCGTCTTGGGAGCGGTGACCCCCGCGAACGCCATCACGGCGCCTGCAATGGCGACTGCGGCCAGTGTCGAAATGGTGAGCGTCCTTTTCATCTTCCCCCTTCGGGAACGGGTGTGGGGCGATGCCTCGGTCGCGCGTCTACTCGCGGCGCTGGGAGTCATCTTAGTTTGGAGAGTCTAGATGCTCAATACGTAGACCGCGTTGCGCGATGTTAAGAACTCTCGCAGCCAAGCTCGCCGGGCGCCGGTTTTGCGCGGGCGGCCTGTGTGCCCTAGAATCCCAAAGCTTCTTCAGAGCCGACGTAGCTCAGCTGGCAGAGCACATCACTCGTAATGATGGGGTCCTCGGTTCGATTCCGAGCGTCGGCTCCAAGAAAGCCCAGCCTCCCCCCCGCCTCCGCATGGTCTCCCCCACGCCCCTATCCCTGTCGAAGACCGTCGTCAGCGTCCCTTTGCCAGCATCACCCCGTGGGGTATTGTCACGTCATCGTATGAACAATGTCCGTTTCGTCCCCGCCCCGACTGGGAGCTGAACGATGATCCTGAGCCCCGAGAAGCAAGTCCGGCAGTACACCGCACGCGGTTGGTGGGGGGAGAGAACGCTCATCGACCTGTTCCTGCAGACCGTGGCACAGCGCGCGGAGGCGCTGGCCGTGGTGGACCCGCCCAATCGCGCCGCCTTGACGCCGGGGGAGCCGCTACGCCTCACGTACGCCCAAGCCAAGACGGCCACCGACCGGCTGGCCGATGCGCTCCTGGAGGCGGGCGTCGGCAAAGACGACGTCGTCATGGTGCAGCTGCCGAACATCGTCGAGCTGGTGGTCACCTATCTGGCGTGCGCCCGCATCGGGGCGATACTCAGCCCGCTGCCGGTGCAGTTCCGCACGCACGAACTGCGACACGTGATCGAGCTGACCGAGCCGAAGGTCTTCATCACCACCAGAAGCTTCGGCGAGCACGACTACGTGGCAATGGTGCAGAGCCTGCAGCCGGAGTTCCCCAGCGTGCAGCACGTCATCGCCCTGGGCGACGACCTGCCCGCCGGTGTCGGCTCGCTGGCCGACATCCTGAACACCGAGATCGATACGAGCCGCCTGGACGCCTACGCGGCCGCGAACCCGTCGTCGGCCAACGATGTCTTCACGATCTGCTGGACGTCGGGCACGGTAGCCGAGCCGAAAGGGGTGCCGCGCAGCCACAATCTGTGGATCGCGATCGCCTATGCGACCGTGGACGCGGCCGGTCTGCAAGACGGCGACGCCTTGCTGAACCCCTTCCCGCTGGTCAACATGTCGGGCATCGGCGGGATGCTCGTGCCCTGGCTGCTGACGCGCGGCAAGCTGGCGATGCATCACCCGCTGGACCTGCCGGTCTTTCTGTCGCAGATGGGCGGCGAGGAGATCGCCTACACGGTCGCGCCGCCCGTCCTGCTCAATCTCCTGCTGCTGCGGCCGGGCCTGCTCGAGAACGCCGACCTGAGCCACGTCAGGAACATCGGCTCTGGGTCGGCGCCCCTCTCGCCGTGGATGGTGACGCGCTGGCAGGAGGAGCACGACATCCCGATCCTGAACTTCTTCGGCGCCAACGAGGGCACTGCGCTTGTCAGCGACCCGGTCGACATCCCCGACCCGGCGGAGCGAGCGCTCTACTTCCCTCGCCTCGGCGTGCCGGGCTTCACCTGGTCGAATCGGGTGGCGGACATGATCGAGACCAAGCTGCTGGACCCGGAGTCGCGCGCGGTCGTCACCGAGCCGGACGCGCCGGGAGAGCTCGCCATCCGCGGCGCGACGGTCTTCTCCGGCTACTGGAAGCGGCCGGGCATCACCGAGGAGTCGTTCGACGGCGAAGGCTACTTCCTGACCGGCGACCTGTTCGCCATCGCCGGAGAGAGCGGCGACCGGTATCGCTTCGTGGGCCGCTTGAAGGACCTCATCATCCGCGGCGGGATGAACATCGCGCCCGAGGAGATCGAATACCTGCTGGCCGACCACCCCAGGATCCAGGAGGTCGCCGTCGTCGGCGTGCCGGACGGGCGCAAGCTCGGCGAAGAGGTCATCACCGCTGTGGTGGTGCCCAAGGAGGGTGAAGCGGTCAGGCTGGGTGACCTCGTGGACTTCTTGAAGGAGAAGGACATCGCGGCGTACAAGCTGCCGCGGAAGCTGGTCTCCGTCCAGAGTCTGCCGCGCAACGCCGTCGGCAAGGTGCTCAAGCGCGAGATCAGGCAGCAGCTGGCCGCCGACCGAGAACAGCAGGCAACGGCAGACTAGCCGTCGAGCTCGTCAGGTGACATCGTCGAACCGAGGATGTGGTAACCCGCGTCCACGTAGACGATCTCCCCGGTCACGGCCCGCGCCCAGTCTGAACACAGCCACAGGGCCGCCCGGCCCACGTCGTCCTGGGTGACCGTTGTGCGCAGAGGGGTGACCTTCTCGTTGTGGCGGTAGGCCTTGCGGAAGCCCGGCACGCCGGTCGCCGCCAGGGTCTTGATGGCCCCCGGTGAAAGGGCGTTGACGCGGATCCCGTCGAGGCCGAGGTCATGGGCCAGATAGCGCACGCAGGCTTCGAGCGCGGCTTTGGCGACGCCCATGACGTTGTAGCCGGGCAGCACCTTGACGCTGCCATACGCGGTCAGAGTGAGGATCGCACCGCCGGCGGGCATGAGCGGCGCGGCGCGGCGGGCCAGCGCGACGAGCGAATAGGCGCTGACGTCGAGCGCGTGCGTGAAGCCCTCGCGGCTGGTATCGACGAAGCGTCCCAGGAGATCCTGCCGTTCGGCGAACGCGATGGCGTGGACCAGGACGTCCAGCGATCCGAAGACCTGCTCCACCTTCTCGAAGAGCTGATCGAGGGCCGCGTCGTCGGTCGCGTCGCATTCCTCGCACAACCCCGCGCCGATGCTCTCGGCCAGCGGCCTGACGCGGCGCTCCAGATCGCCGGGAGCGTAAGAGAAGCCGAGCCGCGCCCCTTCATCCTTGAGCGCCTGGGCGATGCCCCAGGCGATGGAGCTCTTGTTGGCGACGCCGACGATCAGTGCAGTCTTGCCGTCAAACAGGCCCATTGCTCAGTGTCCTTCTCTCGATCGCGCATCCTCCCCGTCCTCATCCGCGCCCTATCGCCAAGCGTAGGCCCCTTGTGAAGCCTGTCAAGGACGAGGCGACGTCCTCCCGCGCGACTGGGCGGCATGACGGGCTTATCGCCGTCCCCGAGCGGCTCGGCCGCCCACAGACGCTGTCCGGCCCCGGTCGATGGACCGTCAGAGGAGGGGACGAACGGCGGCGGCGACCTCGCGCGCGACGAGCGCGTAGCCCGCGGCCGTGAGATGCACGGTGTCGCGGTAGTACGTCGTATCGGTCTCGGCGCCGTCGCCGCCGACGGTCTCGTTCGCGGCGACGTCCGCCAGCGCATCCGCGAACGACCTCCAGTGTGCGCGCAGCTCGGCGTTGAGGGCGTTGCGCGCCTCGTTGAACGCCGCCGAGCGCTCCCGCGGCAGGACGGTGCAGATCACCACACGGAAGCCGGCGCGCTGCCGCGCCTCGCAGTACGCGGCGAGACCACGATACGCCTCCTGGGCGTCATACGGCCGCGCGGTGCCGTAGCTGAGGTCGTTGGTGCCCTCCCAGCACACGAGGACGCTGGCCGGCCTCGCAGAGTCGTACAAGGCATCGACCTCGGCAGCGGCGTCGGCGGCCATCATCTGCGTGGTCTGCCCGGGGACGCCGAGGTTCTCCATGTCGAGGCCGGCCGGAAGCCGCTTCATCACCTGAGCCGGCATGCCCTCCTCAGGCGCGACGCCGGCGTCGTCGACCAGCGAGCAGCCGTCAAACACCACGAGCCCGCGGCTGAGATCCGGCGCTTCCGGCCGGACTTGGGCCGCGGGCCTTTCGCTGACCGATGGGGCGTCGCTCTGAGCTGCGACGAGCGCGAGAGCGACCGCGGCGACGGCCAAGGGCAGCAGGAGCAGCACGGCCTTCTGCCGCGCGCTTCTGGTTCGCCACCAGGCCCTCGCTGACGTCATCATGGAGTCCTGCCGAGAGGCCTCGGGACAACGCGCTCCCCGCGGCGCTGGCGGTCAGCGCGGCCGACGGCCACCCTTCTCGATGCCCTTGGCCTCAGAGACGTAAGGGATCAGAGCCATCTCGCGAGCGCGCTTGATGGCGGTGGCGAGCTGGCGCTGGTGGCGCCGGCAGGTGCCGGTGACCCGCGGCGACTTGATCTTGCTTCTGTCGCTGATGAAGCGGCGCAGTGCGGTGAAATCCTTGTAATCGACCTCGTCGATCTTCTCTTTGCAGAAGTGACAGAAACGACGGCGGGAGGGATCGAATGGGCGACCCCTCTTCTTGTCGGTCCTCGGCCTGGCTTTGGTGCTCGGCATGCTCTTTTCCTTTCTCGGCCGCTCCCCCGTATGGGCGCGGCCTGCGACTCGTAGGGGAGAGCATGCCGGGATAACGGCCGCGGTGCAAGCCCGGGGTGTCGCGAGACCCGGCGGCGGCCGTCGCCCTTGTGCCCAAGAGAAGGGCGGGCGGCGGGCCGAAAAGGCCCGCCGCCCGCCCTTCGTCAGCGCGCGAACGCAGCGTCCGCGCTCAGCCTGAGGTCGTGAAGGTCAGTGCGTCACTTCACCTTGAAGAGCTTCGTCGGTGACTTCGAGCCCTTGTAGTCGTCGGTCGCCTTGATGGTAGCCGTCATACGGTAGGAACCCTTCTTGGCGGGCTTGTAGGTCCAGACGTAGAGGCCGGCGTCACTCACGGTCGCCGAGCCGGCCTTGGCGGCCTTCCAGGCCTTGCCGACCTTGATCTCGGCCTTGAGAAGAACCTTCATGCCGGCGAGATCGGCGGCCGACGTGACGGAGCCGGTGGCCTTGACGGTCTTCTTGAGCTTGATCGAGGTCGGAGCGACCTTGAGGGAGACCGAGGTGACGACGGGCTCCGGAGCAGCAGCATGGCAACCCGCAACGGTGCAGCCACCAGTGGGGTGGGTCGCCACGATCTCGGCCACCTTGTGGCAGGAGGCGCACGCGGACGGCGGCGGAGGTACCGTTGGGCCGGCCGTGTGGCAGGTGGCACAGGGCACGGCGGGTACGTGCTTCGCGTGCGCAGCGCTCTGGGTGTGGCAGGCGCCACAGACGGTGAACGTCGGCGTGGCATTGGCGTTCGTGGTGACGACTGACGCCATGATGGCGATGGCCGCCAGCAAGATCAGCACTGCGGCGACGGGGTAATATTTCCTCATTCTCTATCTCCTTCTGCCGCCTCTCCCGCGCTGGGAGGGCAGCATCTCGCTTCATCTGACCGTGTCTTCCTGTCCTCGAACCTCCTAGGTTCGCCTTCAAGACAAATCTTCGCCTGACAGTCTGGCCGGTCTCCGTGATTCGTGCAACCGGACGCACCATTGATGGAAGGGCGGCGGCGTCAGCAGAGCGCGGCCTCCGCCAGGTCGGCCTCCGCGGCCTCGAGCAAGCGACGGCCCGCCTCCCTCGCCGTCGCGCTGGAAACGGACGCGGAGATGAAGGGCATGCTGCGCCAGGCCAGCGACGTGGCGCCGCTCGACCAGGCGCAGCCGAGCTCGGTGCAGTCGAGGTGCAGCCTCCAGCAGGAGAGCGGCGTGCGGCCGTCGTCCAGCACGGTGCCCGGCTCGCAGGCATGAGTGGTGAGCACGAACGAGTGGCTGCAGTACTCGAGGACCCGGGCGCCGGGAGCCGCGATGCACCTGGCGTGGTCCTCGTCGGGTTCGCATAGCGGGTCGTTGGTCCACAGCCATTCCATAGCGGCTCTCCTGTCGCTTGCCGGAAGCCAGCGTGCCGTGGTGAGAAGCCGCGTCGACCCTATGCGTCAAGCATACTCTTCTGAGCGGCTGTACCGCAGTCGCGCCCGGCGGCGTCGATACGCGTGGTCTCGCCGGGCTCGAGGACGCGCACGTCGACCTCCGGCGTCAAGTGAGCGGCATACCGCTCGAACGACACCGGCCAGCGGCCGAACTTGGCGTTGAACGCCGGCGGCAGCCACGGCGGATAGAGCGTGCCCCAGTGGATCGGCACGGCGACGGCGGGCCGCAGCAGGCGCAGCGCCTTGGCGGCCGTCAGTGGGTTGAGGTGGTCCTCGGGCAGACGCGGCCCCCACCCCCCGACCGGGAGCAGCGCGAGGTCGAGGTGCTCGGCGAGCCCCGCCATCTCGTCAAACAGGCCGGTGTCCCCGGCGAAGTACGCCGAGAGCCGGCCCTGCACCAGGTAGCCGAGCGTATTGCCCTCGGCCGCCATGGGATGGCGCGTGGCGCCGTGCACGGCGGGCGTCGCGGTGACGCGCACGCGGCCGAGGTCGCGGCTCTCCCCCGCCTCCATCTCGGTCACGTCGGCGAAGCCGAGACGCTTGATCAGACGCTTCGTCTCGCGCGGCGCGAGCACCGGCGTGTTCTTGTCGATGAGACGCAGGGAGGGCACGTCGAGGTGGTCGAGGTGCGCGTGCGAGATGACCACGGCGTCGAGATCGCGATACACGGCCGCCGGCGGCACGGGGCTATGACGGATGAGCACGCCCACGCGCAGCCGCAGCAGCGGGTCGGTGAGGATGCGCGCACCGTCCACCTCGAGGAGGACGGTGGAGTGGCCCACGAAGGTGACCGCCAGCGAGGCGGCCGCGGTCTCGATGCCCATGGGTCCACAATACCGCGAGAAGCGCCCCGGCGCAGCGTCGGGCGCCGTGGGACCGGTCGTGCTTGCTGCCGGGGCGGATTCGGGCGAGAATCGTTGGCGGCGCATCAACAACCACCTGAAGGAGACCTTCCATGGCGTATGCAGAGGATTTCGAGAGAGCCCTCCAGGTTGGCCGTCCCCCCAACATCACGGCCCTGTTCCCGAACTCCAAGGCGCTGATCGTCAGCGGCAAGGTCGTCGACCGGGCGATGCGGGCCAAGGGCAAGGCCATCGCGATCGCCGCGAACGGGCGCAACTCCTTCGTCATCCGCGGAGCGCTGCGGGCGGCGCAGCGGGCCAACGCAGCCCTCATCATCGAGATCGCCAAGTCAGAGGGCGGGCAGAAGGCCTACTGCGCGGTGAACTACTGGAACATGGCGCGCATCGTGGACGCTCTGTGCAACGAGATGGGCATCACGGTCCCCGTCGCGATCCACGCCGACCACTACGGCATGAAGAACGACAAGGACCTCACGCAGGCCCTGGTAGAGATCCCCACGATGTTCGAGGCGGGCATCACCTCCATCGCCATCGACGCGTCGCACCAGCCCAACGATCAAAACCTGCTCGCGAACCTCGCCGTCAGTCCGCACATCCCGGCGTGGGCCGGCCTGGAGACCGAGATCGGGGAGATCAAGGGCTCCACCGGGCTTTCCACGCCGGACGAGGCATTGTTCCTCATCCAGGGACTCAACGCGCACGGCATCTTCGCCGACTGGATCGCACTCAACAACGGGACCACCCACGGGATCGAGGCGTCTGACGCGGGCATACAGGTCGCGCTCACCGCCAAGGTCCACGCGGCCCTCACGCCATACAAAGTCAGCGGTGCACAGCACGGGACCTCGGGCAACAGCTCCGAGCGGCTCCGCGAGATCGCGGCCAAGACTCACACCACCAAGGCCAACGTGGCCACCGCACTCCAGATGATCTCCTGGGGGCTCGAGGTGAACGACTACGGCAACGCGCAGCTCGACGCCAACGGGGGCTTCATCAAGGTCGAGGGTGAGGGCGTGACTGAGGAGATGTGGGCCGAGGTGGTCGCCTACGCCGACGAGAAGGGCTGGAAGAAGGGCGACTACAAGAACCTGAACCTCCCGTTCGAGAGCAGGTTCCTCGCCCAGCCTGCCGAGATCCGCGAGCGGATGGCCAAGCGGGTCGAGGACTTCGCCTTCAAGATGATGACCGAAGTCCTCAACGCCGGGGACACCGCGCCCCTCGCCGTCGAGGCGATCCTCGCCGCCGGGTCCCACGACCTCGGGGCCAAGGTCGGACGGCTCGAAGACCCTGCCGACTGGACCGACGCCAAGATCGTCGAGAGGGCGAAGTCGCTGGAAAGCGACGAGGGCGCCGCGGGCAACTTCGACGACTGATGCCGTCTGGACACCCGCGGGGCTGCCGGACGAGGGTTCCCTGAGTGTTAGTTATTTGCCTAACTAACCGCCCCTTCACCTTTTGCCCTTTTTAAGGAGGTGCCATGGAACGGCGCATCGCCACCCGGCTCGGAGACGGCTCCTTCATCGAGCTGACCCGCAGCGAGATCGAGGCCGACCTTGTCGCCGGCAGCGAGATGGGCGCCAAGCGCTCCAAAGCGCCGCTCCTCGGCGACGACGAGATCGCCCACCTGCTGGACGTCTTCGCGTCGGAGGCCAAGTTTTCGGCAGTCGACATCGGCGATGAGGTCGTGCTCAGCTTTGACGGCTGCGGCAACGCCGACGCGGGCACGCCGATCAGCGACCTGATCATCTACCAGAACCACCACGGCGCCGACTCCGTCGAGCTCTGGCACCATGACTATTCCTACAAGGCCGTGAAGACGGTGCTCTCCTTCGAGACCCAGGCCATGAAAGACGCCCAGATGATCGTCGTGGCGCCGCTCAACTACGGGGCCATGCCGGACCTCGGACGCTACTCGATGCCCGACGGCCCCGTGCCCAACTGGTCGGAACTGCTACCCCTGGGCAGGATCGCCGAGGCGCGCGCCTCGCAGGTCGAGGCCGGCGTGCACGCCACCCGCGACATGCTGCACGTGGCTGAGGCCATGGTCGAGGCCGGCGCCGACGGCCTCGACTTCGATACCTCGGGGGCCGCCGGCGACGGCGACCTTCTCGCCACTCTCAACGCCGTGAAGCAGATCCGCGAGGCGTGGCCGGATGCCGGCATCGAGATCGGGATGGCCAGCGAGTGCGTGCTCGGCATGCACGGCGAGCTGGAGTTCGAAGGCCGCCGCCTGGCCGGCATGTGGCCCAAGGACCAGCTCGCCGCGGCCACCGCCGCCGGCGCCACCATCTTCGGACCGGCGGTCAACGTCAATACGACGAAGTCCGTGGCCTGGAACGTGGCCCGGGCGTGCACCATCGTCAAGCCGTGCACGGCGGCGGCCACGATCCCCGTGCACATGAACGCCGGCATGGGCGTCGGCGGCGTGCCGATGTCGGCATATCCGCCGGCCGACGCCACCGCGCGGGTGTCCCGCGCCCTCGTCGACATCCTCAAGCTGGACGGCTTGTAGGTCGGCGTCGGCGACCCACTCGGCATGGCGTCGACTCACGCGCTGGCCTCGGGGATGGGCGGGATGCGGACTGCCGGAGACCTGGTAGCCCGCCTGCAGATCACCCGGGGCATGCGTCTCACGCAGAGCCAAAGAGTACGTGGCCGGCAAGCTCGGCTGCAGCCTCCGCGACCTGGCCGACCCGGTGGCCATGCACGAGATCCGCGGGGAGCTGGGCCTCGGCCGCATCCCTGTGCAGGACCTCACCTATGCCAACGAACCCGGCGGCCTCGAGGCGAAGTTCCGCATCGCCGCTGTGCTCGGCGTACCCATCAACTCGGTCGAGCGGTTCCGGCGCCGGGCGGGCATCGATGGCTAAGTCCGGCATCGACCTGACGACGCGCCAGCCACTCCGTCCTCTGGGCTCGGACTTCCGCGTGTCGTTCTACGACGAGAGCGTACTGGGCCGCTACGATCGGGCCATCCTCCAGGTGCTGGAGACGACCGGCGTGCGCTTCGGCTCGCTCAAGGCTCTCGACATCCTGGAAGAGCACGGCGCCGCCGTCGACCGCGGCAGCGGCGTTGTCCGCTTCCCTGCCCAGCTGGTGAAACGCGCGCTCGCGAGCGCGCCGCGCACCTTCGTCCTCGGCTCCCGGGAAGGTCGGTACGACCTTGATCTGGCGGGTCGTGCCACGTTCAACACGACCAACGGTTGCGGCACCGAGGTCATCGACTGGCACAGCGGCGTGCGGCGCACGTCGACCAAGGCCGACCTCGCGGCGATCACGCGTCTCACCGATTACCTGGGGTCGGTGCAGTTCTGGTGGCCCATCGTGTCCGCCAGCGACTGCGGCGCGACGCACGAGCTGCACGAGCTCGAGGCCGGCTGGGGCAACACCGTGAAGCACCTGCAGGGCATGGTGCAGGGCGAGCGCGCGGCGCAGTATGCCGTCGAGATGGCGACCGTGGTGGCCGGCGGGGCCGAAGAGCTCCGCCGCCGGCCGGTCATGAGCGACCTCATCGGCACCGTCCAGCCCTTGGTCAACGACAAAGCCGGCATCGAGGCGGCGCTCGTGTTCGCCGCGGCCGGGGTCCCCGTCTGCTTCGTGACCATGCCCACCTACGGGACCACGGCGCCGGCCACGAAGGCCGGCGCCCTCGTCATGGGCTTTGCCGAGCTGATCAGCGCCACCGTACTTGTCCAGCTGGCGCACCCCGGTGCGCCGGTGATCCTCTTCCCTCTGCCCGTCCACGCCGATCCGAGGACTGCCGCGCTGGTCACCGCACCGCTCAACCACCGCGGCCTCTTCCTCCCCAGCGCGCTCGTGCACCACTTCGGCCTGCCGTCGATGACCGGCTACGCCGGCACCGACGACGACCTCCCCGGAACCTGGCTGGCGGCGGCGGAGACGGCGCACACGGTGATGCTCGCCGGTCTCGTGGGCTCTGAGCTCATGACCACCATCGGGCTCACCAACCGCTACCAGCTGTTCACGCCCGAGCACCTGCTGCTCGACGACGATCTGTACCATCGGGCGGCCAATGCCTTCCGCGACCTCGAGCTGGACGACGAGACCCTGGCGCTCGACGTGATCGACGCCGTGGGGCCGGGCGGGCACTTTCTCGCGCAGGCGCACACGCGCCGGCACATGAAGGAGACCGTGGAGCGCTCCATCGGGCAGCAGATCGGCCCCGACGGCGTGCACTACCGCGACCCGGTGGAGGTCGCGGGGGAGCGCGGCCTCGCGATCCTCGACGCCTACCGGCCGGAAGCGCTGGACGAGGACAAACAGCGCGAGCTGCGACGCATCGTGGCCGCGGCCGACGCCGAGCTGCGCGGCTGACGCAGGTCAGGCGTCGCCGGCCGGCGACGCCCCGTCGCTGTCAAGGTACCCCAGGACGAGGGCCCGCCAGATGTCGAAGGCCGGGCCGATGTCGAGGTCGGGGTCGGCCTGCACCTGCAGCGCGACCCCGTCGGCGAGCGCCACCGTGAGCAACGCCAGCGGCTCGAGCTGCGGCTGCAGCTCGGCTCCCTCCCGGGCGCCGAGCGCCCAGGCGTCGAGCTTGCGATACCAGTCGAAGAGGTCGCGAAGGTGCGGACGCAGCTCCTCGTCGCGCATGATGTGCGGGATGATCTCGTAGAACATCTGATACGACGACGTATCGCGCGCATACCGCTCATGGAGACGGAGGAGTGCCTTGCGACGCTCCTCGCCCGCCGGCGCGCTGGTCAGCTGCTCGATGAGCTCGACACTCTCGAGATACAAGACCGAGTCGATGAGCGTTGTGACAAGGCCGGCCTTGCTGCCGAAGTGGTAGCGGATCAGGGCCGGGTTCTCGCCCGCTTCCGCGGCGATCCTCTCGAAGGTCAGGGCGCGAAAGCCGTCCCTGGCCAGCACCCGCCTGGCGGCCTCCAGGATGCGCGCCGCCGTCGGCGAGAGGTCCGGCGTGGGATCGCTGATCGGTAGCTCGTATCTTGTCATCGCCTCCGGCCTCTCTGCTCGCCGGCGTGTCGCCGGCCGCTTGACACGCCCCCGTCGTCTGCTACTGTAGCACATTAGTTAGTTATGCAAATAACTAATCATCTGTGAATCCTATTTGGGGGTGCCTGGTGGAGCGGAGAGTCCGCACGCGGCTGGGTGACGGCGGCCTGGTCGAGATGACTCCCAGTGAGATCCGCGCCGACCTGGTCGCGGGCGCGGAGCTCGGGGCGAGGCGCGCCAAGGCGCCGCCCCTCACCGACGCCGAGATCGACCACCTCGTGGACATCTTCGCCTCGGAGGCCAAGTTCAGCGCCGTCGACATGGGCGACGAAGTCGTGCTCAGCTTCGACGGCTCCGGCAATCTCGACGTCGGATCGCGCGTCGACGAGCTCTACAGCTATCAGAGCCACCGCGGCGCCGACATGCTGGAGCTCTTCGCCATCGACTACTCGTACAAGGCGATCAAGACGATCCTCAGCTACGAGGCGGCGGCGATGAAGACGGCCCAGCTGAACCTCATCGCGCCGCTGCAATACGGCGCGATGCCCGACCTGGGCCGCTACTCCATGCCCGATGGCCCGATTCCCAACTGGTCGGAGCTCATGCCGATGGGCCGCATCGACGAGGCGCGCGACGCCCAGGTGGCGGCCATCGATCACGCCGTCGACGACATGGTGTTCGTCGCCGAAGCCATGTGGGACGCGGGCGCCGACGGCATGGACTTCGACACCGCCGGCGCCGCCGGTGACGGCGACTACCTCGCGACCCTGACGGCGATCGAGACGATCAAGGGTCGCTACCCGGACATCGGCATCGAACTCGGCATGGCGAGCGAATGCGTGCTCGGCATGCACGGCCAGCTTGTCTACAAGGGTAAGCGGCTGGCAGGGATGTGGCCCAAGGCGCAGCTGGAGGTCGCCCAGGAGGCCGGCGCCACCATGTTCGGGCCGGCCGTCAACGTCAACACGACGAAGTCGATCGCCTGGAACGTCGCCCGGGCGTGCACCATCATCAAGCCGTGCATGGATGTGGCGGAGATCCCGGTGCACCCCAACGTGGGCATGGGCGTCGGCGGCGTGCCGATGAGCCCCTACCCCCCGGCCGACGCGGTCTCACGGGTCTCTCGCGCACTCGTGGACATCCTGGGGTGCGACGGATTGTAGGTGGGCGTCGGCGACCCTCTGGGCATGGCGTGCACGCACGCGCTGGCCTCGGGCATGGGCGGGATGCGGACTGCTGGAGATCTGGTGGGCCGCATGCAGATGACCCGAGGGATGCGTCTCAAGGAAGCCAAGAGCTACGTGGCGGGAAAGCTCGGCGTGGCCGTGAGCGACCTCGCCGACCCCATCGCCATGCACGACGTGCGCCGCGACCTCGGCCTCGGCCGCATCCCGGTGCAGGAGCTCACCTACCCCAATCACCCGGGCGCCATGGAGGCGAAGTTCCGTATCGCCGAGGTGCTCGACGTACCCATCAACTCCGTCGCCCGTTTCACGACACACGCCGGGCTCGATGGAGGACCCGGAGCATGACGACGCGCAGGTGCGCGCGCAGGACAGGAGGAGTGGTGTGAAACGCAATCTGCACGCCGGCGGCGCCCGTAGCCGCGGTCTGAGCGTCAGTGTGTTCACTGAATCGGAGCTCGACGATATCCATCTCGCCACGCTCGAGGTCCTCGAACGCACCGGTGTCTTCGTCGAGGACGACGAGGCGCTCGACATCTTCAAGGACGGCGGCTGCCGCATCGACCGCGAGACACGCGTGGTCAGGATCCCGCCGCACATCGTCGAAGACGCGATCGCCTCCAGCCCGAGCCGATATACGCTCTGCGGCCGCGACCCCAAGAACGATGTCGTCATGGAGCCGGGGCGCGTCGCCTTCACCAACTTCAGCGAGGGTATCCGCGTCATCGACACCGAGACCGGCGAGTACCGCCAGTCGACCAAGCAGGACATCGCCGACATCGCGCGCCTCAACGACTATCTCAGCGAGATGGACACCCACGAGATCGCGGTCGGCGCCAAGGACGTCCCTCCCGAGACGGCGGCCGTGCACAACACCGAGGCCCAGCTGCTTAACACGACCAAGCCCATCGGCGTCGGTCCGCTCTCGGGCATGGAGTGTCGCGCCATCCTGCGGATGTGCGCGGAGATCGTCGGCGGCGAAGATGTCCTGCGCGAGCGGCCGATCGTCTACGGCGGCGTCTGCCCCGTCAGCCCACTGCAGCTCCCGCGCGACGCCACCGAGGTGATCATCGAGTGTGCGCGCTGGTGGATCCCCGACAACGTCCTCAGCATGGCGATGGCCGGCGGCTCCAGCCCGGTCACCCTGGCCGGCACGCTGGTAACGCACAACGCCGAGGTGCTTAGCGGCATCGCGCTCGCGCAGCTCACCGAGCGCGGCTGCCCGGTGATGTACGGCAGCTCGACGACGGCGATGGACCTCAAGCTCGCCGCCGCGTCGGTGGGCTCGCCCGAGATCGCAGTGATCAGCGCCGCGGTGGCGCAGATGGCGCGGCGCTACCTGATCCCCAGCTTCGTGGCCGGGTTGTAGGCGGATTCCAAGCTCGGTGACGCGCAGACCGGTCACGAGAAGACCCTCACCGGACTCACGGCAGCGTTGGCAGGGGCCAACCTGATCTACGGAGCGGGGATGATCGAATCGGGCGTCACCTTTGATTGCAGTCAGTTCGTGATGGACAACGAGATCGCGCGCATGATCAAGCACGTCGTCAACGGGATCCCGGTGGACGACGAGACCCTGGCTGTGGACGACATCGCCAGGGTCGGCGCGTTCGGCGACTTCCTCAGCCTCGACGCGACGATGCGCCACATGCGCGAGCTCAGCCAGCCCGAGGTGCTCGACCGACGGGTGCGCGAGGACTGGGAGGCGCGCGGGGCCGACGACCTCTACGCCCGTTGCCGCGCCACCGCTCGCGACGTGCTTCGCGAGTACCGGCCTGAGCCTGTGCCGGACGACGTGGCCGCGCGCATACACGCCATCGTCGAAGAGACCGACCGCGCCGCCGGCGTCGCCTGAAGGAGGCACCCCCGTGAAGGACCCGCTCAACGAGGCCCTCATCGCCGGCGACGCCGGCATGGCGGTGGAACGCGCCAAGGGGCTGGTGGGGTGACCGACGTGGGAGCGGGCCGGGCCGGCGAGGGCGAGGGGCCGCGACGCCAGCCCATGGCTCCGCTGCGCTCCGACTTCACCGTGCGGTTTCACAGCGGGGCACAGATCGAGCCGTTGCGCGAGGCGACGCTGGCCCTGCTGGAGCGCACCGGCGTCAAGTACCGATCGGAGAAGGCGCTCGCCATCCTGAAGAAGGCCGGCGCGAAGGTCGAGGCGGGCTCCGACCTCGTGCGCCTGCCCCGGCGGCTGGTCGAGGAGACGCTCGCGCTCGCCCCCCGCAGCTTCGTGCTGGGCTCGCGCGACGGCACCGAGGACCTCGACCTGGCCTCGGGTCTCACCTACGGCACCACCGACGGCTGCGGCGTCGAGGTAATAGACTGGCGCACCGGCGAGCGGCGCACATCCACCAAGGCCGATCTTGCCGACATCACACGCATGCAGGACTGCCTGGGCTCGATCTCGTTCTGGTGGCCCACGGTGAGCGCCGGCGACTGCGGCCGGACCGCCCAGTTGCACGAGATCGAGGCAGGCTGGAACAACACCGCCAAGCACCTCATGGGCATGGTGCAGGGCGAAAAGGTCGCGCGCCACGCCGTGGAGATGGCCACTGTGGTTGCCGGCGGAGCCGCAGCGCTCCGCCGCCGGCCGCCCATGAGCGACCTCATCGGCACGGTGTCGCCGCTGGTCAACGACCGCGACGGCATCGAGGCAGGCCTCGTCTTTGCCGAGGCAGGCATCCCGGTGTGCTACGTCACCATGCCGAGCCTGGGCACCACCGCCCCGGCGACCAAGGCCGGCGCCTTCGTCGTCGGCGCCGCCGAGATCGTCAGCGCGGCGGTGCTCCACGAGCTCGCCGCGCCCGGCGCCCCCGTGTGGGGGTCGATAATGCAGATCTACGCCGACCCCCGCACGGCCCTCACCATGACGACGCCGCTCGACGACCGTAGCCGCTTTCTCGCCACCGAGCTGCTGCACTCGTTCGGGCTGCCGGCCCTGGGCCCCTTCGGCGGCACCGACTCAGAGCTGCCCGGCACCTGGCAGGCCGGCGTCGAGACCATGCTGCAGCTTCTGCAGGTCGTCCTCGACGGCTGCGAGACGTACACCGGCATCGGGCTGACGAACCTGTACAACCTGTTCACGCCCGAGAACCTCGTGCTCGACGACGACCTCTACCACCGCGCACGGCACGCCTTCCTCGACATCCCGATGGACGAGGAGGCCCTGGCCCTCGACGTGATCGACGCCGTGGGGCCGGGCGGGCACTTTCTCGCCCAGCCGCACACGCGCCGCCACATGCGCGACGCGGTCGTGCGCGCCGTGACCCAGGAGATCGACGCCGACGGACAGCACTATCGCGATGCCCTGGAAGTCGCGCGCGAACGCGCTCTCGACATCCTGGAGCACTACGAGCCCGAAGCGCTGGACGATGACGCGAAGGGCGAACTGCGGCGCATCGTCGGCGAAGCCGACGGGGAGCTGCGCGGCTGAGCTACTCCAGGAGCATGCGGTCGACGGCGAACGCCTCGCCGGCGACCTCGTGAAACTTCTCGATGAGGTCGCCCACCTTGAGGGCGGACTTCTGCTGTTCGTCGAGATCGAGGACGATGCGTCCGGCGTGCATCATGATCAGGCGCTCCCCAAAGCGCAGAGCCAGCTCCATGTTGTGCGTGACCATAAGCGTGGTGAGACCGCGCTCGGTGACGATCGCCGCCGTCAGCTCCATGATCGTCGTCGCGACCTTTGGGTCGAGCGCGGCCGTGTGCTCGTCGAGCAGCAGCAGGCTGGGCTCCGCGATGGTGGCCATGAGCAGCGACATCGCCTGGCGCTGCCCGCCGGACAGCTTGCTGACGCCCGCCTTGAGGCGACCTTCGAGGCCCATGCCCAGCCGCGAGAGCTGCGTGCGCATGATCTCACGGCGCCGGTTCGTGACGCCGCGCCTTAGACCGCTGCGCCGCGAGCGGAGCAGTGAGATCGACAGGTTCTCCTCGATGGTCATCGAAGGGGCCGTGCCGGCGCGGGGATCCTGGAAGACCCGGCCGATCATGCGGCTGCGCACGTACTCGGCCTGCTTCGTGACATCGCTGCCGCCGAGCACGATCTTGCCGCTACTGACGGGGAACGTGCCGGCCACGGCGTTCAGCAAGGTCGACTTACCGGAACCGTTCGAGCCGATGATGCTGACGAACTGACCGGCCGGTACCTCGAGGTCGATGCCGTTCAGGGCCACGACCTCGTTGGCGGTGCCGGGAAAGAAGACCTTGCGCAACTCGCGGACCTCCAGAGTGGCTGGGGCGCTCACGAGCGCACCACCTTGCTGCGCACGGTGGGAATGGAGAGCGCCACGACGACCAGCGCGGCCGTGAGCAACTTGAGGTCGGTGGGCGCGATGCCCAGGCGCAGGCTGACGGCGATCAGCAGCCGGTAGACGATGGATCCGCCGATCACGCTGAACAGCACCCAGCTGACGCTGCGCACGCCGAAGATGACTTCGCCCATGATGACGCTGGCGAGGCCGGCGACGATGGTGCCGATTCCCATGCCGACATCGGCGAAGCCCTGCTGCTGCGCCACCAGCGAGCCCGTGAGCGCGACGAGCCCGTTGGCGAGGGAGAGGCCGACGATGCGCGTGAAGTTCGTATTGGTGCCCATGGCGCGGATCATCTGCTCGTTGTCGCCCGTGGCCAGCAGGGTGAGTCCGAACTCGGTGTGCAGTAGCCAATCGAGGAAATACTTGACGACGATGGCGAGCGCGCCCACCGCGAGGACCACGTTCCAGCCGATCATCGTGAGCGAAAGGAGCTTGCCAAGCTTCTCGAAGATCGTGTCGACGCCGAGAAGGGGGATGTTGCTGCGCCCCATGATGCGCAGGTTGACCGTATACAGTGCCGTCATCGTGAGGATGCCGGCGAGCAGCTTGGGGCCGTAGTTCGTGGAGTCGCTCTCCCCCGACTTGAGCAGCAGGTGCAGACAGCCGGTGACCAGGCCGGCGCACAGGCCTGCGCCCACGCCGGCCGCGGTGGCCAGGAGCGGCGAGTGGCCACCCACGATCAGGGCACCGGTGACTGCGGCGCCGAGCGGCAGGCTGCCGTCGACGGTGAGGTCGGGGAAGTCGAGCACCCGGAACGTGAGGAACACGCCGAGCACCATGAAGCAGTAGATGAGCCCCTGCTCGAGAGCGCTGGAGATGATCACTTGCACGTGCGGCTACTCCTCGTGGTCGGGGCCGGGGCCGCATTCGCGGCCCCGGCCCCGTCAAGTCTATCGCGCCCGCGGCGGGCGCGGCCAGTCGCGACTCAGTACTTGTTGATGGCCTTGTCGATCAGGTCCTGCGGGATGGTGACGTCCTGCGCCGCGGCGGCCGTCTCGTTGACCGAGAGCTGCAGGTTCTCGGCGAACTGCACCGGGATGTCGGCGATGGGCGTGCCGCTGAGGATCTTGGCGGCCATGACGCCGGTCTGCTTGCCGAGGTCGTAGTAGTCGAAGCCGTAGCAGGCGACGGCGCCGCGCTTGACGCTGTCCGGGTCGCCGGCCACCAGCGGGATCTTGTTCTCCTCGCACACCTTGATGATGGATTCGAGGGCGGAGACGGCGGTGTTGTCGCCGATGACGGCGATGGCGTCCACGCGACCGATCAGCGACTTGGCCGCGGCCTGCACCTCGGCCGAGGTGCTGGCCGGCGCCTTGACGATCGTGAGACCCATGGTCGCGGCGTCCTTCTCGGCCTGCTCGACCAGGAAGACGGAGTTGGACTCGCCGGCGTTGTACACCATGCCGACGTTCTTGGCGTCGGGCCGGAAGGTCGTGGCGAGCTCGAGGATGGGCTTGACCGGCTGCATGTCGCTGACGCCCGTCACGTTGCCCGCCGGCGCGGCCGGGTCGACGACGAGGCCGGCGCCGACGGGGTCGGTGACGGCGGTGAAGAGCACGGGCCCGTCGGTGATCTGCTTCGCCAAGGCCTGGGCCGTGGGCGTGGCGACGCCGAGAACGAGATCCAGGTTGTCGCCGGCGAACTTCTGGGCGATCTGAGCCGTGGTGGCCATGTCACCCTCGGCGTTCTGCAGATCGTAGGTCACGTTGGTGAAGCCTGCCTCGGCGAGCGCGTCCTGGAAGCCCTGGACTGTCGCGTCGAGCGCGGGGTGCGTGACGATCTGGCTGATGCCGATGTTGTACGCCATGCTGGTGGCGTCGGCGCTGGCGCTCGGGCTGCTCGAAGGCTCGGCCTCATCGCCACCACAACCGACGGCGACGCCGGCGAGTGCGACCACGCCGAGTAACGCTATGAGAGGTACTACCTTGAATGCGCGAAGCATCGTTCTCCTTTCGACCACGGACGAATGCGCCATTCTAGTGCGAGGCGCGTGTCGTGCACAAGCCCGGGTCTCATCTTTATTCAGATCCTACGCGAACGGGAGTGAACTCCGTGAGGCCGCTCCCGTAGTCATGGACACACAGTATTCTTCGGCGATGCATTCCCGCGCGGCTCCTCCGCCACCTACAGGCGCGCTCTTGTCTTGAAGCGCTCGACGCAGTTGATGGGGATGTCGAGCGTCTCCGCGATGTTGAACTTGGCCTCCATCATCCCCGGTTCGTCCGGATGGGTGGATGAGGTCGCCGCGAGGGTGCCGAGGCCTTTGTCGAGACGGACCTGCTCCATCGCGGTGGGGTCGGACAGCGCGCGCGGCGTGCAGCCGAGCTTATCGGCGACGTACTGCTTGGCTTCCTTGAGACGCATCCTTCGGGTCATCTGCATACGGGCGACCAGATCTCCGGCCGTTCGCATCCCGCCCATGCCCGAGGCTTGCGTGTGGGCCCCCTCCATGCCGAGGGGATCGCCGGTGCCTGCCTAGTAGCCGTCGATCTTGAGGATCTCGACGAAGGCTTTGGAGGCCCGGGAGGTGGCGTCGGCCGGAGGATACACGCAGGTCGGCACGGCGCCGACGCCCATGCCCACGTTGACATGCACGGGGATCTCGGCGATCTCCATGGCCGGCTTGATGAAGGTGATCGCCCGGGCGATGTTCCAGGCCGTCGACTTGCCCGTGTTGATGTTCACGGCCGGCCCGTAGATGCTCGCCCCGGCGGCTTGAGCCATGCGCAGCTGGTCCTTGGGCCACATGCCGGCGAGGCGCTCGCCGTCGAACTCGAGCTGGCCGTGCATGCCGAGCACGAACTCGGCGGCCATACCGATCTCGATGCCGAGCCAAGGATACTTCTCGCGCAGCGTGCGGCAGGCCCTGAGGGCTGCCAGGAAGTCGGCGTCGCCGGCCGCCCCGGTAGTGTCCATGTCGATGCCGTCGGTGCCCGCCGCGACCATCGCGTCGGCGACGAAGTCGATATCCTCGACGAGCATCTCGCAGGCCTCTTCCTGGGCGGCGCGCGCCTCGTCGATCTTGCCCATGGGCAGGAGCTCCGACCAGTTGGGGATGGGGCCGTCGGGCTTCGAGTAGCGGCCCAGGTCGGGCATCGCCCCGTACTGCACCGGGTTGGTGAGCAGGCTCTGGGCGATCTTCATGGTCTGGCCTTCGTGAGCCACATTGGTCTTGATCGCCTTGTACGAGTAGTCGATCTGCCAGAGCTCGACCATGTCGACGCCGAGCAGCGCCTCGTAGCTCTGCAGGTCCTGCACGCGGTTGCCGATGTGCTTGGTGCCGGTGCCGTCGTTGCTGAGGATGACCTCGTCGCCGATGTCGACGGCGGTGAAGCGCGCCGCCGAGGCGTAAATGTCGAGCAGGTGGTCGAGCTCGTCCTGAACGAGCTCCGGGACCTTGGCCTTCTTGGCCGCGAACTGGGTGCCGGCCTCGAGATCGGCCTTGATCTCGGAGCGCGTCATCTCGACGAGAGACCCATCACCCATGCGGGTCGGGATCTTCGGCTCCACTGGCATCACCTCCGTACTCCATCGGGATCGACCGCTCGCCGCTTGGCAGCGTCGGGAGGGCCGCGAGATTCCACGAGTGCGCGAAACGCGTCGACTGCTGTTGAGAGGGAACGTCGACCATTGTTGAGAGAAGACCTCCGCGCGCAAATGTACAGCAACCCGGCGACGGCGTGCCACCGGAAGCGGAGGGACCCCGGAGCGGTGAGAACGCCGGGGTCCGGTGCTACACTCGGCCCATGTCCGGCCGCATCCGCCACCTCCCGTCCCGCGCGCTCATCCTGGTCGCGACCGCGGCCGTCATGGCGGCCGCGACACCCGGTTCGAGCGCGGCGTACTCCGGATCCCCGACGTCCGGAGGCTTCGCCGCGACCCCCACGACACCCGCTCCGGCCGTCAAGGCCTGGAGTGGTATCCTCATCGACCGGCGCACCGGCGCCAAACTCTGGGCCAAGAACCAATCGCGGCGGCTGCCGCCGGCGTCGTGTACGAAGATCATGACCGCCCTGATCGTGCTGGAGCGCGTCTCCCACCTGGACCGCTACGCCCGCGTCCCAGACATCCCGTTTCCGCAAACGGTAGGCGTCGGCCTGCGCCCTGGAGACCGCATCACCATCCTTCAGGCCCTGCGCGCGCTGATGGTGAAGAGCGCCAACGACGCCGCGCTCACGCTGGCCGGCTACGTCGCAGGTGGCGAGCCCGGCTTCGTGAGACTCATGAATGAGCGCGCCGCCAGGCTAGGCCTCAAGAACACGCACTTCGTGAACTGCGGGGGGACGCCGACGCGCGGTCACTATTCCAGCGCGGCCGATCTCGCGACGCTCAGCCGCATCGCCATGGGCGACGCGCGCTTTCGCAGCCTGGTCCGGATCAGGCGGACCGTGATCCGCTACCCGCCTCATCACGCCGTGACCGTCGAGTCGCACAACCGGTTACTCAAGTACGCGTGGGCCGACGGCATCAAGACGGGCGCTACGCCGATCTCCAAGATGGTGCTTGTCGGCTCCGGCAAGCCTGGGCTTGTACCCCTCATCGTGGTGACCATGCACGAGCCCAACCGCGAATGGGAGGTGCGCGACGCGGTCGCGCTCCTCAAGTGGGGCTCGGCGCTCTACGAACCCGCCCTTTGATGACGCCGGGGGCGAGCCAGTCCTCGCTCGAACGCGGCGCTCACCGTGCAGCTCAAGAGGCGGCGAGTCTCCCCGGCGGCCACGAGACGGCGACGCGTATCATTGTGCGAACGTCTCGACCGGTGCGTCGACGAACACCTGCGCCGGCAGGGTCCACGGCGAGCCCTCAGCAGGCACGAGCTGGCCAGCGGCCTCGCGGCCGCTCCCCAGGGAGACGGTGAGCGGCTCGAGGACGGGCGCCGCAAGCAGCAGGGTCACCGTGTCGGTCGCGGTGACGGACGCGGTCAGCTGCGCCGGGTACCCGGCGGCGCGAAGCACGACGCCGCCGACCTTCCCCGAGCGCAGGGACGCGCCCGCGCAGTCGAAGCTCAGGGTGACTACCAAGCCGCCGTCATATCGCGCGCTCAGCAGTCTGGGTGCTTCAGGGACCTCGCGACGAAGGACGCCGCCAAGGATGGCGGCCGCCCAGCGCCGGGCCGCGACCAGCTCGTCTTCCCAAGCCATGAAGTGCACCCGGCCGTGCAGATCGATGTCGTACAGCGCGGGGCCCGGTAGGGCCCAGCCCGCGCGCCAAGCCTGCCGCTGGGCCAGGCGGATGGCGTTGACGGCCGTGGATGACCACACGGCCGGGTTGTAGTCGCCGAGCTGAGCGGCGACCAACAGCGCCCCACAGTCGTGCTTCACGCCGGCGGCGAGGCTGCGGAGCGCCACCGCATAGGCGTGCTGCGAAGTGCCTGCCCGCGCGTCGACCTCGCCGTGCCAGAAGAGCACAGCGCGCACCCGCCCGCCGACGGCTCTGACGCGGCGCAGCATCGAGCCATAGAGAGTGCTGCGCGCGTGAGGCGCGGCGGCGTCCTTCGTCCACCTCCTGATGTAGGTGCCGATCTTGGCGCAAGGCACGAACGCCACTGGTACGCCCTCGGCGGCCATGAGTTCCGTCGCCACGAGCGGCCACACGGAGCCGCCGGCCCCGGGGTCGGCGCTCACGCGGTCGACCTGGCCGGCGGCGCTGTCGACGGGGTCGAGAAGCTCTGCCCAGCGATCATCGTTGCCGAAGAGCGCCGCCCGCAGGACGGGGTGCGTGTACCCATTCGGGGAGGCGCCACGCCCGCTGGCGTTGCTCTGACCGGCGATCACGTAGATATCGCCGACGCCGACGTACGGGAGACTGACGACGACGTCGGGACGCGAAGCGCCGCGGACCTGAAGCGTCGCCTGGCCCACCGGGCGGGCGTGCAGGCGCAGGGCGAAGGCGCCACCGGCACGGCAAACGATCGGCGTCCACGGCTCGTTCCCCCAGCGCACCTCCAGGTGACGCCCCATGCCGACGGCGCGCCCCGAAACGAGGATGTCGGCGCGACCCAGATCGTCGCGCTGAAAGACCTGGTAGGAGTGCGGCGAATCGAGGCGCAAGAAGGTTCGGGGAGTCTCGGCGGCGGACGCCGCCGGCGCGGCGACCGCGACCACGAGCAGCGCGAGCAGAAACGCGGTCTTCATCCTCGGGATGAGCAGAGCCCCTCCTCATCACGACGCTTGTCTGCCAAGGCGCACCCCGGCGCCGCCAAACCTGCTGGAGCCGGCGAGCGGGGTCGAACCGCTGACCTGCCGCTTACAAGGCGGCTGCTCTGCCAACTGAGCTACGCCGGCTCGGGCGTTGCGCACAGCGAGCGCCCGCCAAGTCTAACCAGTGGCGCCGGCCACGGGAAACGCCGGCGGCTCTGCCGGCTGCCGGCGCGCCGCTGCTATACTCGAGCCCATGAGCCCTTCAGACCGCGCCCCGCGGCTTCCGCGCCGTCTGACCCCGTCGCTCCGGTCGCTCCCTCTCATCGTGCTGGTCGCGGCTCTCTGCCTGGCGCCGGCCTCGGCTTTCGCCCTGCAGGCCTGCGGCGGCGGACAGCCGTCCAGGACGCCGGTCGAGCGGTCGGCAGCGCCGGAGGTCAAGGCCGAGGCCGCCATCCTCATCGAAGCGCGCAGCGGAACCGTACTCTGGTCCAAGGACCCGGACCGCCGGCTGCCACCTGCCTCGTGCACCAAGATCATGACGGCGCTCATCGTGCTCGAACACGTGGATGACCTGAAAGGGTACGCGACCGTGCCCACCATCCCCTTGCCGCAGACCGTCGGCGTCGGCCTGCTGCCTGGTGACCGCATCACCATCCAGCAAGCTCTCCGCGCCCTCATGGTCAAGAGCGCCAACGACGCGGCCCTCACGCTGGCCTCCTACATCGCCGGCGACGAGCCTTCGTTCGTGCGCCTCATGAACGCCCGCGCGAAGCAGCTGGGATTGACTGGCACGCACTTCGACAACTGCCGCGGAACGCCCAGCCCGGGGCATCTGTCGTCTCCCCGCGACCTTGCTGCGCTTGGCCGGTTCGCGATGCGCGATGCCCGCTTTCGCGGGCTGGTCGACAAGCGGACGGCCGTGATCACCTGGCCGCCGGACCACGCCGTGGACGTCATTTCGCACAACCGCCTCCTGGACTATCCGTGGGGCACCGGCGTAAAGACCGGAGCCACGTCGGCGTCCGGCATGGTACTGGTCGGGTCCGGCCGCCCGGGCCTCGTCCCGCTCATCGTGGTCACCATGCACGAGCCGACCCGCGATCAGGAAGAACGCGACGCGGTGAGACTGTTCGCCTGGGGTTCCGCTCAGTACACGCGCAAGACCCTGGTCGAGGCCGGCGACGTGGTCACCACGGTGCCCGTGACCGGCGGCGGCCGGGTGGCTCTCGCCGCCGCCGCCCCGCTCACGGCCGTCGTGCGCACCGCCGCTGTCGTGAAGATCCGGCCCGCCATGCCGGCCGAGCTGCCTGCCATGCCGTCTCAGAGCGCCGTCATCGGCCGTGCCGGCTACTGGGCAGACGGCGTGCGCCTGGGCACCGTGGACCTCGTCGCCGCCGGCCTGGTCTCCGCCACGCCGGGTCCGTCCGGCAGCGCCTCGGCCGCGCCCTGACTCAGCCGCGGCCCCTCGTCATCGCCTTGAAGCGCTCGACGGAGTTGATGGGGATGTCGAGCAGCTCGGCGATGTGGAACTTGGCCTCGAGCCCTACGGGATCGTTCACGTAGAGGATCTCGCCAGACTCCGTGGATGAGCCCAGACCGCGCTTCTTGCGCACGTCGAGCATCACGACCGGGTCGGAGAGGTCCATCAGCGAGACCCCCAACTTTCCGGCCACGTGCTCCTTGGCCTGCTCCAGCCGCATCCCCCGAGTGATCTGCATCCGGGCCACCAGATCTCCAGCGGTCCGGATACCGCCCATCCCCGAAGCTACGCCGTGGCTGATCGCCTGGCCGTAGACATCACCCGCTCCGACCTACAAACCGTCCAGGCGCAGGATGTCGACGGCCGATCTGGAGGCCCGCGACGCGGCGTCTCCGGGCGGCAGGATGTGCATGGGCACCCCGCCCACGCCCATGCCCCCGTTGAGGTGCACGGGCACGGTCGCCTCCTCGCAGCACTGCTTGACGATGGCGATCGTGCGCGCCACGTTCCAGGCGACAGGCTTACCCGTGTTGACGTTGATCGCCGGTCCGAAGATCGTGGCCCCCGCCTTGGCCGCGAGCTTCATCTGCTCGCGCGGCCAGAGGCCGGCAAGTCGAACCCCGTCGTACTCGAGCTCGCCGTGCATGCCGAGCACGAACTCGCTGGCCATGCCGATCTGGATGCCGAGGTCGGGGAAGCGCGCGCGGATGCGCTCGATGGCCTTGAGCGCCGCCAGGAAATCGGCGTCGCCGGCCGCGCCTGAGGTGTCCAGGTCGATGAAATCGGCGCCGGCCTCCGCCATTCCCGCGGCGACGTAGCAGATGTCGGCGGCGGCGAGTTCCACCGCCTCCTCTTGAGCCGCGCGCGCCTCGGCGACCTTGCCCAGCGGCAGCAGCTGCGACCAGTTGGGAAGCGGGCCGTCGGGCACGGTGTACAGGCCGAGGTCGGGCATGGCGCCGTACCCGCACGGCGCCGTGATGAGGAGCTGCGCCTGGCGCATCACCGTCTGTTCGAGGCCGAGTACGCCCTTTGCGGGCTTGAACGAGTAGTTCTGGTGGTAGAGCTCGACAGAATCGGCACACAGGTACTGCTCGTAGTACTGCAGATCGTTGACGCGCGTGCCCATGTCCTGGCTGCCGCAGCCGTCATAGCTGAGCGTGACCTCGTCGCCGATGTCGACGGCGCTGAAGCGCGAGCGGCTGCTGAAGATGTCCAGCAGGTGCGCGATCTCGTCCTCGGTGAGCGGCTCCACCTTGGCGCGCTTGACTGCCGCCGCGACACCGTCGCGGATCGCGGCTTCGATCTGCGAGGGCGTCAGGAACACCAGGGCTCCGTCACCCATGCGGGTCGGGATGGACTGCTCCACCGCTCACGCCCCCTGTCCGGCTTGTCGAAGGATCGGTGGCTCTCGCCGCCGAGCCTCCGCGATCACTCCCCATCAAGCCTACAGGCGGGCAGATGAGCTGTCATCAGGGGATACTTCGGCAAAGCTTGCGAGGGCGCCGGGGCAAAGCTGGATGAACCGGCAGGGCGGCCTCCCGAGCGCACCCGCTGCGGGGCCTCCCAGCGTCGTTAACGCGAAGGCGCGGATCCGGACTGACGTGGATCCGCGCCTTCACGCTTGTGGCCGTCAGGCCGGCGAGCCTACCGCATTTGGGGGCGGCGCCCCGCCTGCCCTCAGGCCGTGGTTCGCCCGGGGCCGGGGCGAACCAAAAAGAGATAGGAGGTACCAGCTCTTGGTGCTGGCAGCGGGCTTCTCGGAGATGGGAAGCGTCGCAAGAGGGAGACTAGAAGCGCTGTGCGAAGGCAATGTTACGCAAATATTAACCGAAATGAAGTGAGCAGCTTACTCTGCCTGCTCATCTTGAAGCGTTTTGATGCGGTTCAGGAACGCTTTGCTCCTCACATGTGCACATCGTCGTCGAGGAGTGACTGGCCTGCCGCCGTGTCGGCAGGAGCGTCCGCCGCGGCCACGAGCTCAAGAAGGGCCTCTTCATCGAGCGTCGCGACACCCAAGCGGCTCGCCTTGGCCATCTTGGAGCCGGGATCGTCGCCCACGACCACATAGTCCGTGGCCTTGCTCACGGAGCTAGCGACGTGCCCTCCCTGAGCCTCGATGAGAGCCTGTGCTTCCCCGCGAGTCAGCGAGGGCAGCTTGCCGGTGAGGACGAACGACATGCCGGAGAGACCCCCCTTTGCGCGCCCGGGATGCTCTTCCAGCATGCGTAGTCCCGCCGAGCGCAGTCTCTCGAGCGTCTCGCGGTTGTGCTCGTCGGCCAGGTACTGCTGCACCGCCTCGGCCACCACCGGGCCCACGCCGGGAACGCCGGCGAGCTCCTCGGCGGAGGCCGCCAGCAAAGCCTCGACACTCGGAAACCCCTCGACCAGCGCCTGCGCGGTGACGGCGCCGACGTGGCGGATCCCGAGGGCGAAAAGCACGCGCGCGAACGGCCGCTCCCTGGATTCGGCGAGCGAACTGAGCACGCGGTCGGCGCGCTTCGCCGTGCCGGTCTTCTGGTCGAGCGCGAACCCCTCGAGCTCGACCAGATCCTCACGGCGAAGAGCATACAGATCGGCCACGTCGCGGATCAGGTCCTCGGCGAAGAGGTCCTCCACCAGCCTCTCGCCGACGCCGTCGATGTCCATGGCGCCTTTGCTCACGAAGTGCTTGATGCTCTCGACAAGCTGAGCAGGACACGAGCGGTTCGGGCAACGCACGGCGACCTCGCCGGTCTCGCGCACGACGTGCGACCCGCAGGCGGGGCACGTCTCGGGCATGTGCCACTTGGGCAGGGCGGCGTGGCGCGCGGAGCGCTCCTGGCGCCGCCCCTCCTCCTCCACCCACCCATCGAGCACCGGCCCCACGACCTGCGGGATGACGTCACCGGCACGCTGCAGGATCACATCGTCCCCGGGGCGGATGTCCTTGCGGCCGATGTCGTCTTCGTTGTGCAGCGTGGCACGCTCGACCGTGACCCCGCCGACGAACACCGGCTCCAGCACCGCGAACGGCGCCAGCACGCCGGTGCGCCCCACGTTGACGGCGATGCTGTGCAGGCGCGTGGTCACGGTCGTCGGCGCGAATTTGAAGGCGATCGCCCAGCGCGGGTCGTGCGACACGCTGCCCAGCGCCGCCTGGAGAGAGTAGGGATCGACTTTGACCACGGCGCCGTCGATGTCGTAGTCGAGGTCGTCACGGCGCCCTTCCCAGGCGCGGCAGGCCGCGGCCGCGGCGGCGATGCCGTCCACCACGACGATGTGGGGGTTCACGCGGAAGCCCTGCTCACGCAGCCACTCCAGGGCGCTGTGGTGGTCGGGCACATCGACGCCCTCGCTGTAGCCGATCGCGTAGCACCACAGGTCCAGCGGCCGCTGCGCGGCGAGCTTCGGGTCGAGCTGGCGGATGGAGCCGGCGGCCGCGTTGCGCGGGTTCACGAACGGGCTCTGGCCGTCCGCTTCGCGCGCCTCGTTGAGGCGCGCGAAGGAGGCCAGCGGAAGATAGACCTCGCCGCGCACCTCCACGACCGCCGGCGGCCGTGCGCCGCGCAGGCGCAGGGGCAGTGAGCCGATGGTACGCAGGTTGGCGGTGACGTCTTCACCCACTTCGCCGTCGCCGCGCGTGGCGCCGACCGCAAACAGGCCGTCGCGGTAGGTCAGCGAGATGGCGAGACCGTCGATCTTGGGCTCGACGACGTACTGCATCGAGACGTCCTCGTACCCTTTTGTCTCAAGATAGCGCCGGTTGCGCTGGTCCCAGGCGAGCAGCTCGTCCTCGTCGCGGGCGTTGGCCAGCGAGAGCATCGCCTCCAGGTGGCGCACCTGCTCGAACTTCTCCAGGGGCGCGGACCCGACGCGCTGGGTCGGCGAGTCGGGAGTGCGCAGGTCCGGACGCTCCGCCTCGAGCGCCAGCAGCTCGCGGTAGAGCGCGTCGTACTCGGCGTCGGCGATCGTCGGCTGGTCGCGAACGTAGTAGAGATATGCGTGTCGGCCAAGGATCTCGCGGAGCTCGGCCGCTCGCGCAGCGATCCGATCTGTGTCGCTCATGTCCCTCCCCCCTCGCGCCGGCGCCTCGCCCGGCCTCAGGCGCCCTCTCCGCCGGAGACGCGCACGCCCTCGCCGCGCAGGCAGAGGGCGAGCAGCTCCCGGGGCTCGTCCAGCCAGAAGTCGGGGCCGGCCGCCAGAAGCGCGTCGCGGCCGAACACGCCCCAGGCCACGGCGGCGGTCGTCATGCCCGCCGCCGCGCCGGCCTGAATGTCGAACGGGCTGTCGCCGATGTAGATGGAGCCTGCGGCCGTCGCCCCCAGCCGCTTCAGGCAGAGCCGCAGCGGCACCGGCGACGGCTTGTGCTCCGTGGTGTCGCTGGCAGTCACCACGACGTCGAAGCGGTCTGCAAGGCCGACGGCGCGAAACGCCATCTCCGTCGTGTCGCGGCTCTTGCTCGTGACGATCCCGGTGCGTCGCCCGGCGGCCTTGAGCGCGTCGAGGGCCTCTTCGATGCCGTCGTACCCGCGGATGAGCTCGTCGTGGCGCCGGTGGTTGTACTCGCGGTACACGTCGTAGAGCTCCTGTGCGTGCTCCACCGACAGGCCCTCCATCTGGGCGAAAAGCGGACGCCCCACTCCGGCGATGATCAGCTCGTCGGGCATGACCTTGCCGAGCACGGTGCTCGTGGCGTAGCGAAACGACTCGACGATGAGCTCGACCGTGTCGACGACGGTGCCGTCGAGATCGAACACCACTGGGTCGAAGCCGGGATGCGCACGCCGCTCAGTCACGGAGCCTCTCCAGGTCGAGATCCCAGGCGGCAAGATCGGCGAGCAACTCCGCGTCGAGCAGGTCGTAGCGCAGAGGCGTGACCGCCACGCAGCCGCGGCCGACCACGTCGAAGTCGGTGTCGGCCCACTCCCCTGCCGTGGGATGGTCGCAGGGCACGAAATACCCGCAAGCGCTGGCCGGGGAGTCAGCGTCAAGCTCGCCGGCGTCCGCGAGCGCGAGAGGCGCGTCGCCGTCCGCACTGAGGAAGACGCGGTCCCAGCAACTGGCGCCGCCAAGCCGCGCTGGGCGGATGCCGGCGATGGCGTCCAGCGGCCTGTCCGGGAAGTTGACGTTGAGGATGCTGTGACGGGGCAGACCGCGGGCGATCACGCGCTCGACCATGGCGCGCAGCACAGGCGCCGTCTCGGCGAGCCAGCGAGGGGCGCGGCTCTCGACCGAGAAGGCGAGCGCCGGACGGCCGCGCAACGCCGCCTCGAGGGCGGCGCCGACCGTACCCGAGTAGGTGACGTCGGCGCCCATGTTGGCGCCGCAATTGACGCCGGACACGACGAGGTCCGGGGCGGGCCCGCGCACGCCCAGGAGGCCGATGCGCACGCAGTCTGACGGGGTGCCGTCGCAGGCGAGGCCGGGCCACGACTCGCCGAACGTCGTCGCCGCGAGGCGCAGGGGGCGGTCGATGGTGATGCCACGCGCGACCGCGCTGGCGTTGTGGTCGGGGGCGATCGTGGTGATCTCGCCGAGACCGTCGACGGCGTCGCGCAGCACGGCGAGGCCGGGAGCGTGGATACCGTCGTCGTTGGTCAGCAGGATCTGCAGGGTCACCGCTCCATTGTAGCCGACGCACCGACGCGCGGTCGCGCCGCTGACGATCTCTGGACGCCGCGCCCGACGCCCTGGCCAACGTCAACGCCGGGTGCGCCATGTCACCCTCCCGTACGGGTCCGGCTTCCTGTAGCCTGACCTGCATACACCCACCCCAGGGGAACGCGGCAGGAGAAGAATGGGCTTCGTCGTAGGAGTGCCAAGGCCAGGTTACGAAGGAGCATGGTGACCGACGCGAAGCACGCCCCCCACGATCTGGGCGGCCGTCTGCTGACGGTCCGTCGCGGCGCCGCCCTCGCCGCCGCCCTCATCGCCGTCTCGTGCCTCGTCCTCCTACTCGGCGCCGACTACCTGTGGCCGCTCTTCATCTTCCCGCTCTTCCTCGGCGCGGTGTTCTTCTTCGAGCTCGGCAGCCTCGCCGTCACCTTCTGGTTGGGCAACTTCTTCGTCGTGTACTACAGCTTCCGTGCGCCGGCGACGCCCGGCGTCGTGCGGCAGGCCCTGCTCGGCATGGTGCTCTTCTTCCTCGCCGGCCTGCTCCTGGGCCGCGTGCAGCGCAAGAACCACGCGATGCAGACGACGCTCGCGGCCTCATCGCTCAGCGATCGCCTCACCGGGCTCTACAACTACGGTACCTTCGCCGACTACCTCCATCACGAAGTCACCAAGATCGACCGCTACGGCGGCGAGCTCACGCTCATCATGCTCGACCTCGACCACTTCAAGCAGTTCAACGACCGCCACGGCCACGAGGCCGGCAACGGCGTGCTGCGCTGCGTGGGGGCGACGCTGCGCAGCGCAGTGCGCGACGCCGATATCGCGGCGCGCTACGGTGGTGAGGAGTTCACGGTGCTCATCCGCGGCGACGAGACGCACGGCTACGAGCTCGCGGAGCGCCTGCGGCGCGCCATCGAGACCACGGCCATCGAGGTCCGCGGGGGCGGCGAGGTGTTCTGCACGGTCTCCGCGGGTGTGGCCACGTACCCACTCTGCGCCGTCGACGAGACCGAGCTCGTCGAGCGCGCCGACGACGCCCTGTACGAGTCCAAGCGCCGGGGGCGCAACCGAGTCACGATCTACGCCGGCGTGGCCGCGCAGAACGAACTGCCGGCGAGCCTCAGCGCCTGAGCCCCCCCGCACGTCACTCCGCGAAGGACGCCTCGGGCAGCCGCGTGTCGGGGCGCGCGAAAAGCTCACCGCAGGACAACTGAACCCCATTGCGACCGAGCAGCCGCTGCTGCTCCGGAGTGCGCACGCCGGTGGCGATGAGCTGCGCGCCGATGCGATCGCTGAAGCGCACCAGAAGCTGGATCACTTCGACGGGCGTGAGCTCGCCGCCCATACCCGCGACCAGCGTGGGGTCGAGGCACAGAAACTCGGGTCGTGCCTCCGCGATCAGCTCCAGAGCGGTGAACTGGGCCCCGAGCCCGGAGAAGCACAGCTGAAAGCCCATCTCGCGCACGTCGGCCAGAGTACGCAGCGACGACGCCGTATTGGTGCCCAGTTCGTCGGCGTCGATCTCGAACACGACGTGCTGCGGCACCAGCGCCCGGTTGAGCGAGTAGAACTCGCTCACGGCGACGACCGCTGCGTTGGGCAGCTCGTCGGCGGCGCAGCCGAGGAACAGAAGGTCGTCGGGGCGCAGGCCCGCGGCCGCCGTGACCGTGGCCTCGCGAGCAGCGATGCCGTACGAGGCCAGCAGGCTCGAGCGCCGAGCCACGTCAAGCAGCACATCGGGGAGGCGCAGCGGCGAGTAGAACGGGCCACGGACGCTGCTGCGATAGCCGATCACGGCCGCGACCGCCGGTTCGACGACCGGCTCGAAGAGAGGCTCGAGCTCGCCCCCCTCGACGCACGCGGCGAGCGTCTTCTCGAGCTCCGCGTCGTAGGCGGCGGCTGCCTCGGCGGCGGCCTGCATGGCAGACGCCAAGCCGCTCTGCAGGTTCTGCTCGAAGGTCAGGGTGTCGTCGGCGCTGAGGACGGCCGCGCCCACCGACGGATGCACGCGGTCGTAGACGCCGGGGGCGAGATCGTTGAGCAGCAGCGATTGCAGGCGTTCGTACACACGGCGCGTGACGGCGGCGAGGTCGTCTTCGGCGATCTCCTGGGCGGACCGCGGCGGCGACAGAAGCACGATGAAGGCATCGTCGGTGAGCGTGAAGTCGCTCACCACATCGAGCCGCCGCAGGGTGCTGCCGGCCATGCTCTCGAGGTTGGCGGCCACGGCGTCGAGGATCTCGGCGACGATGCGCCAGCCGAAGATGGGCTCGAGGCGGCCGTAGTGGTCGAGGCTGATGTAGAGGATCGCGACCTTGCCGCGCCTCTCGAGTTCGAGGCGCACGGAGTCGGCGACGAGATTGAGTGACGGGAGCTGCGACGGGCCGTCGCTGACGAGGCTGCGCAAGTTGGTGCGCGCCTTGCGCAGGGCATCGTCGCTCGGTCGCTGCACTCCGCTCACCCCCCTCGACGCCTCAGGTCGCCTTCTGCTTCTCCTTGGGCTTGGAGCCGTCCGTGGACGGCTTGGCGGCCGAGGACTCGGACGCCTTCTCCCCGCCGGAGGACGCGTCCTTCGCGGACGACGCACCCTCGGCGGACGACTCGCCGCCGTCGGCGGACGCGTCGCGCCCTCCGGGGCGACGGCCGGAGCCCTTGCCGTAGTCGGTCGTGTAGAACCCTGACCCCTTGAAATGAATGGCGACGGGATGGAGCACCTTGCGCAGCGTGCCGCCGCACTTCTTGCAGGTCACGAGCGGGTCGTCACTCATCCTCTGGAGGACATCGAACGAGTCCCCACACTCATCACAGCGATACTCGTAGATCGGCACGCAGAAGGCTCCTTCGCGTGGTCAGGAGGCGCCCAGTCTAGCACAGCCCCGGCGAGCCCAGGGCGGCTACGGGGCGAACGGCGCCAGATGCCCGGCGATGACCGTGGCCGGCTTCCACGCGCGGATGCGCTGCCAGGATCCGAGCAGCTCGGCGGCGGCCGGACCGGAGGGCCGCATGACGTCGAACTCCGCGCGCCCCGGACCGATGGTGTCGCCGCACAGCACGACGGGGCCGGCGGCGGTGTCGACGCGCAGGCTGATGTGGCCGTCGCAGTGCCCCGGCGTGCGCGCCCAGTCCACGCCCGGCGCGAGCGCGCCTTCCTCGCCCGTGAGACGTTGAAGCGGCAGGAGCTCAAGCAGGCCGCCCACAAGGATCCACGAGGGCGAGCGAGTCTCGAGCTCGTGCACCGCCACCGGCGCCATGAAATCGCCGCAGGCGCCGGCGTGATCGAGATGCGCGTGCGTCAGCACGACGAGGTCGACGTCGCCTGGACCCAGGCCGCGGGCTTCGAGGGCTCTCACGACGGGCTCGTTCTGCAGCGGCAGGCCGGGATCGACGAGGATCGTGCGCGCGCCGCGCAGCAGCACCGTGTTGGGAAACGTGGTCATGCCGACGACCGGGCGCTCGGCGCGCAGGCGGCGGTACTCTTCGAAGGCCTCGGGCGAGCGGAACTCGGGCACTACCTCAGCGCGCCCGTCTTCGACGCTGAACACGAAACGCGCCGTGGGGATGAGGATGTCTACCGTGTACATGGCGGGTTGGCCTGCGGCCGCGCGGGCCGTGAGGCGCGCCTCACTCAGGAGCGCGGCCCTCGTCCTCGTCGCGAGCATAGATGAAGTCGACCTTGTCCATGTTGAGGAGGATGAAGGGCGCCGTGTCGAGCAGTTCCTTGGTGGCCTTGCTGTAGATGCGCACCTGCGAGAGCGTGAGGCGAACGTCGCCGAAAGCGCGGATGTAGTCGGAGGCGCGCCGCGAGCTGGAGCGGCTGCCGACGCCGAAGTGCGCCACCCCGACGATCTTGAACTCGCCGATGTAGGCCACGATCTCGAGCTCCTTGAAGCCCGTGTCGAAATGCAGGCCCTCGCGTACCGGCGATCCTTCGTCTTCCATGCTTCCTCCTTCGGCCGGCGGCTACCCGC
Source organism: uncultured Thermoleophilia bacterium (assembly GCA_963765635.1). Lineage (GTDB taxonomy): Bacteria > Actinomycetota > Thermoleophilia > UBA2241 > UBA2241 > CAIXSE01. The sequence continues at coordinate 1,975,812 of CAVXXF010000004.1, read as the reverse complement.
CGGCCGGCTCCTGCTCCGCCTCGGCGGAGGTCGGGCCGGCCTGCGAGCACGGCGTGCCGGCAAAGGCGCTCAGCGACCCGCGTCCGGGGCGCAGCGAAAGCCGCAGCCGCGTGAGTGCGGCGCGCCGCGATTCGCCGAGTCGCGGCGCCAGCACCACGCCCAAAGCTGCGCCGACGGCGCCCCCGTACATGAAGCTGTTACGCCTGCCCGTCATCGCCCGACTATAGCGAGGCTACTTGGTGAACGCCAGGGAGCCGTCAACGAGGTCCACCCTCACGGTGTCGCCGGCCTCGAACTCGCCGCGCAGCAGGGCGCTCGACAGGGGGTTCTCGACGAGACGCTGGATGGCGCGCTTGAGCTGGCGGGCGCCGTACTCGGCGTCGTAGCCCTGTTCCACCACGTATTCTTCGGCGGCCGCACTCACCTCGAGGGTCATGCCCTGGCCCTTGACCAGGTCGCGGAGGTGCGTGAGCAGCAGGTCGACGACCGCGGTGAGCTGCTCGCGGGTGAGCGGGTCGAAGACGATGATCTCGTCGACCCGGTTGAGGAACTCGGGTCGGAAGGCCTTGCGCAGTTCGTCCACAAGGCGCTTCTCCAGGGCGTCGTGACCCAGCTCGTCGCCCTCGGCGGTGAAGCCGAGCCGCTGCTTGCTGATCACGCTGCCGCCGACGTTGCTGGTCATGATCACCACGGTGTTCTTGAAGTCGACCGTGCGGCCCTTGCCGTCGGTGAGGCGCCCGTCGTCGAGGATCTGCAGCAGGGCGTTGAACACGTCAGGGTGCGCCTTCTCGATCTCGTCGAAGAGAACGACGCTGTACGGACGGCGGCGGACCTGCTCGGTGAGCTGGCCGCCTTCGTCGAACCCAACGTAGCCGGGCGGCGCGCCGGTGAGCCGGGAGACGGTGTGCTTCTCCATGTATTCGCTCATGTCGAGGCGGATGAGGGCCGCCTCGTCGTCGAAGAGGAACTCGGCGAGGGCACGCGCCAACTCGGTCTTCCCCACACCCGTGGGGCCGAGGAAGATGAACGAGCCGATGGGCCGTTTGGGGTCCTTGAGGCCGGCACGCGCGCGGCGCACGGCTTCGCTGACCGCCGCCACCGCGCGCTCCTGGCCGATGACCCGGCCGTGAAGGCTCTCCTCCATGGCGAGCAGCTTGTCGGCCTCCTCCTGCAGCATGCGCTGGACCGGGATGCCGGTCCATTTGCTGACCAGCGCGGCGATGTCGTCGGCGTCCACCGTGGCGTCGGCGATGCCCTTGTCGGCGAGCCAGGCATCCTTGGCCGTGACGAAAGTGGCCTGGATCTTGACGCTCTGATCCTTGAGCTGGGCGGCGCGCTCGTAGTCCTGCGCCTGCACGGCGGCCGCTCCCTCGCGCGTGAGCTCCTGGAGCTTGAGCTCCATGTCGCGCAGGTCGGGCGGCAGCATGGTCGCCTCGATGCGCAGCTTGCTGGCCGCCTCGTCGAGCAGGTCGATGGCCTTGTCGGGAAGGAACCGGTCGCTGATGTAGCGGTCGCTGAGGTGCGCCGCCTCGCGGATCGCAGCGTCGGTGATGCTCACCTTGTGGTGGGCCTCGTACTTGTCGCGCAGGCCCTTGAGGATGGCGATCGTCTCGTCCACCGTGGGTTCCCCGACGATGATGGGCTGAAAGCGGCGCTCGAGGGCGGCGTCCTTCTCGATGTGGGCGCGATACTCGTCGAGGGTCGTGGCGCCCACACACTGCAGCTCGCCGCGGGCGAGCATCGGCTTCATCATGTTGGAGGCGTCGATGGCGCCCTCGGCGGCCCCGGCGCCCACCACGGTGTGCAGCTCGTCGATGAACAGCACGACGTCCTTGGAGCGCTGGATCTCGTCGAGGGCGCCCTTGAGCCGCTCCTCGAACTCGCCGCGGTACTTGGAACCGGCGACCATGGCGCCGAGGTCGAGCGCCAGGACGCGCCGGCCGCGCAGCAGTTCCGGCACGTCCGCGTTGACGATCTTCTGCGCCAGGCCGTCGGCGATGGCCGTCTTGCCCACCCCGGGCTCGCCGATGAGCACCGGATTGTTCTTGGTGCGCCGGCTGAGCACCTGGATCACGCGCTTGATCTCCTCGTCGCGGCCGATAACGGGGTCGAGCTTGCTCTCGCGCGCCATCGCCGTCAGGTCGCGGGTGTACTTCTTCAGCATGCTCTCGCCGCTGGCGTTCGCCTCATAGTCGGTGCCCGTGGCGCGCACCTGAGCGAGCGCGCCGCGCAGGCGCTCCTCGCTCATGCCCACATCGCGCAGGATGGCGCTGCCCGGGCCCTCGCCCTCGAGGAAGATACCGAGAAGCAGATGCTCGGTACCGACGATCTCGTCGCCGAGCTTCTGCGCCTCCTGCACCGCCAGGTCGATGGCCGCTTTGGCGCGCGGCGTCATGTACAGCATCTCGTCCGGACCCGACGGGCCGCTCGTGCCCACGGGCTGGTTCTGCGCCATCTGGCTGGCGCGCGTCATCACGGCGCCCTTGTCGATGCCAAGCGCGTTGAGGACCTGCTCGACCACGCCGCCGGGCAGGCTGAGCACGCCGATCAGCAGGTGCTCGGTGCCCAGCACGTTGCCGGGCCCGCGACGCACGACGCCCTGCGCGGTCTCGATGGCCTCGCGGGCCCGTTCGGAGAACTTGTTCACATCCATGTAGTACCTTGCCTTGATCCTCGACCCGAGCGGGTCAGACTCGCCGGCGCCGGCGGCCGAGCGGCACGATCTGCGTGTGGCTCACTGGCACGAGCTCGAAACGGTGGGAGCGCTCGACGCGCTCGATCTCGCGATGCATGGCGGCGGCCGCCTCCTCGAGCCGCGCCTGCAGGCGCAGGACCTCGGCGGCCATGGCGTTCATCTGCTCTTCCATGGCCAGCACGCGCTCCACGCCTGCCAGGTTGAGGCCGAGCTCCGTGAGCTGCTGGATACGCTGCAGCCGCTCCACATCGCGCTGTGAGTAGCGGCGCGTGTTCTTGGCCGTGCGCTGCGGCCGCAGGAGCCCGCGCCGCTCGTACATGCGCAGCGTCTGCGGGTGCATCTCGGCGAGCTCGGCGGCCACAGAGATCATGAAGAGCGCCGTGTCGTCGTCATGCGGTCTCATCACTCAGCCCGCCGCCTCAGCCCAGCACCGCGGCACGCGGATCGGGCAGCGTGTCGCCCAGCTTCTCGAACAGCTGCCTCTGCTCTTTGGTCAGCTTCGCCGGCACCTGCACGTGCAGGCGCACGTGGAGGTCGCCGTGGCCGCCTTTGAGCTTGGGCGCGCCCTTGCCGCGCACGCGGAACGTGCGCCCGTCCTGGCTGCCCGCCGGGACCTTGAGGGCCACGCGGCCGCCACCGGGGGTGGGGATCTTGACGCTCGTGCCCAGCGCCGCCTCGGAGATCGTGACCGGGACGTCCAGCACCACGTCGTCGCCGCGCCGCTCGAACAGATCGTCGGGCTCCACACTGACCCTCACGAAAAGGTCGCCCGACGGCCCGCCACGCAGGCCGGCTTCGCCCTTGCCCTTGATGCGGATCTTGCTGCCGTCTTTGACGCCCGCCGGGATCTTGACGGCATACCGCTTGGTCTTGTGCTGCACGCCGTTGCCGCCACAGCCCGGGCAGGGCTTTTCGATGATCGACCCGCTACCGCGACACTGCGGGCAGGTCTGCGGCATCGCGAAGCCACCGAGATTGCGGGCGATCGAGCCGCGCCCCTGACACTGGGGGCAGACCTTGGGCGTGGTGCCGGGCTTGGCGCCGCTCCCGTGGCAGGTGTCGCAGGTATCGGGCTTGTCGACGGGCACGCGTACGGTGACGCCGTGCAGGGAATCGTCGAACGACACGGTGACGTCGACCTGCAGGTCGTCGCCGCGCTCGGCGGCCCTGCGGCGGCCGCGCCCACCGGCGGCGGCGCCGCCGCCGAACAGGTTGCCGAGAATGTCGCCGAGGTCGCCCATGTCGAACTGGGCGCCGCCCTGGCCGAACATGCTGGGGTCGAAGCCCTGACCGCCGGCGCCGGGGCGAAAGCCGCCGGCGCCCGGGCCGAAGGCCCCCAGCCGGCTGAGCTCGTCGTAGTGCTTGCGCTTCTCCGGGTCGGAGAGGGTCTCATTGGCCTCGCTGATCTCCTTGAACCTCTCCTCGGCGCGCTTGTCACCGGGGTTCTTGTCGGGGTGGAAGTCCCGGGCGAGCTTGCGAAAGGCCTTCTTGATGTCGTCCTGCGAGGCGTTCTTGGGCACGCCCAGCGTCTGATAGTAGTCGCTCATCTCAGCTCGCCACGATGACCTTGGCGGGGCGCAGCAGCCTGCCGTGGAGCAGGTAGCCGCGCTCCAGGACCTGCACAACCGTGCCTTCCTCGTAGTCAGGTGAGGGCTGCACGAGCACCGCCTCGTGAACGTTGGGGTCGAACACCGTGCCCGCCTCGACGTGCACTTCGTCGAGGCCGTGGCCCTCGAGGGTGCCCTGCAGCTGGCCGGCGACGACCTCGAGGCCGGCGATGAGCTGGCCTTCCTCGTGCCGGGCCGCGGCATCGAGCGCCCGGGCCATGTTGTCCATGACCGGCAGTAGCGATTCGACGACGGCCTCGGCGGCGCGCAGCCGGTGCTGTTCGGCGTCGCGCTGCACACGCTTGCGATAGTTGTCGAACTCGGCCTGCAGGCGCCGCAGATGGTCGAGATACCCGTCGCAGTCGGCGGCGAGCCTGGCGAGCTCATCGTCCATCGCCGCTGCTTCGCCCGCCGATGCGCCCTCGGCGACGGCCTCTTCGGGCACCGCCTTCGGGCGCGACGCGCGCCGCTTGCCGTCGTCCTTCGTGTGCTTTCTGTCGGTCATGTGCTTTGTGTACTCCTGTCCAGTTCAGCCTGCCCAGACCTGCGCGTGGCGCCCGGGCCGCGGCGGGGCGCTCAAGGGCGCCCCGCCCGGCCAGGCGGCGTCGTCAACTCTCGGTCTTCCGAGCCTCGACCGTCTTCTTGACCTTGACCTCGACGCGCAGCGGCTTCTGCTCCGGGACCTTCGGCACCGTGAGCGTGAGGATACCGTCCTCGTAGGCGGCGGCGATCTCATCTGCCTTCACGCCTTGCGGCAAAGCGAGGCTGCGCTGGAAGCTGCCAAAGCGCCGCTCCACGCGGTAGTACCGCTCCTCGTCGACGTCCTCTTTGAACTCGCGCTCGCCCTTGATGGTGAGGACGTTGTCCTCCACCTCGATCTGGATGTCGTCGGGGTCCATGCCGGCGAGCTCAGCCTTGAGGACGACGGCCTCCGGGGTATCAAAGACGTCGACCGCAGGCAGCCAGCTCTCCTGACGGCTGTTCCAGACTTGGTCCACCAGCCTGCTGAACTGGTTCTGGGCCTGGGTCATCTCGCGGAACGGATCCCATCTGATGATCGCCATGGTGAAACCTCCTTCACTTGTTCTCTTCCTCGTCGATGACCTCGAAGTCGCCCTCTTCGACGTTCTCGTCGGCGGTCGACTCTCCGTCGCCGCCGCCCGCGCTCTGCTGCTGCTGGGCCTGCTGGTAGACGGCCTCGGCCAGCTTGTGCGAAGCCTGCATGAGCGTGTCGGTCTTGGCCTTGATGAGGTCCTCGTCGTCACCCTCGAGGGCGGTCTTGACCTCTGCCCCGGCGGCCTCGATCTCGGCCCTGGTGGCCGCGTCGACCTTGTCGCCCATGTCGCGCAAGGACTTCTCGGTGCTGTAGACGAGGTTCTCGGCGTTGTTCTTGACGTCGGCCAGGTCGCGCGCCTTCTTGTCTTCGTCGGCGTGCGATTCGGCGTCCTTCATCATGCGCTCGATGTCCTGCTCGCTGAGGCCGCTGCTGGCCGTGATCGTGATCTTCTGCTCGTTGCCGGTGCCGAGGTCCTTGGCGCTCACGTGCACGATACCGTTGGCGTCGATGTCGAAGGCGACCTCGATCTGCGGGATGCCGCGCGGCGCCGTCGGGATGCCCACCAGCTGGAACTTGCCCAGCGTCTTGTTGTAGCGGGCCATCTCGCGCTCGCCCTGGAGCACGTGGATCTCGACGCTCGTCTGGTTGTCGTCGGCGGTGCTGAAGATCTCGCTCTTCTTGGTGGGGATCGTGGTGTTGCGCTCGATCAGCTTGGTGAACACGTTGCCCTTGGTCTCGATGCCGAGGCTGAGAGGCGTGACGTCGAGGAGCAGCACGTCCTTGACCTCGCCGGCCAGCACACCGCCCTGGATGGCGGCGCCCACAGCCACGACCTCGTCGGGGTTCACGCCCTTGTGCGGGTCCTTGCCGATGAGCTGCTTGACCCTCTCCTGCACGGCCGGCACGCGCGTCATGCCGCCCACGAGGATCACGTGATGGATATCGCCCTTGCCGAGGCCGGCGTCCTTGATGGCGCTGTTGACCGGGTTGACGACACGCTCGAGAAGCGCGTGCGTGAGCTCGTCGAACTTCGCCCTAGTGAGCGTTTGGTCGAGGTGCTTGGGCCCATTCTCGTCGGCCGAGATGAACGGCAGGTTGATGTTGCTGCTCTGCGTGGTGCTCAGCTCAATCTTGGCCTTTTCCGCGGCCTCGTAGAGGCGCTGCAGGGCCATCTTGTCCTTGCTCAGGTCGATGCCCTGGCTCTGCAGGAACTCGGCCACCATCCAGTCGACCACGGCCTTGTCGAAGTTGTCGCCGCCAAGGTGCGTATCGCCGTTCGTGGAGCGCACCTCGAAGACGCCGTCGCCGAGGTCGAGCACGGAGACGTCGAAGGTGCCGCCGCCAAGGTCGAAGACGAGGATCGTCTGGTCGCGATCCTTGTCGAGCCCATAGGCGAGCGCGGCGGCCGTGGGCTCATTGATGATGCGCTTGACCTCGAGGCCGGCGATCTTGCCGGCGTCCTTGGTCGCCTGGCGCTGCGAGTCGTTGAAGTACGCCGGGACGGTGATGACCGCCTCGTTGACCCTGTCGCCGAGGTACTCTTCGGCGTCGCGCTTGAGCTTCTGCAGGATCATCGCCGAGATCTCGGGAGGCGTGTACGTCTTGCCGCCGATCTCGACGACGGCGTCGCCGTTGGGGCCCGCCTGGACGTGGTACGGCACGATGGTCATCTCTTCGGCCACGTCGCCGTACTTGCGGCCCATGAAACGCTTGATCGAGAACACGGTGTTCTCGGGGTTGGTGACTGCCTGGCGCCTGGCGACGCTGCCGACCAGGCGCTCGCCGCTCTTCGAGAACGCGACCACCGACGGCGTGGTGCGACCGCCCTCGCTGTTCGGGATGACGGTCGGCTCGCCGCCCTCGAGAACGGCCATGGCGCTGTTGGTCGTGCCCAAGTCGATGCCGATTACCTTGCCCATTGACTTCCTCCTTGAATGATTTCGCTAAGACGCATCATAAAACTTGAGTCGGTTACTGTCAACTTTATGCCATGCTTCGGCTGGTCTGAAACCGCGGCGAGGGGCAGGCTTCCGCGCACCTGCGCCGAACCTCACGCCAGAGGTGATGCCGCGGCATGGCCACGCGACCCGAGTGCACTCCAGGCAGGATCTTCGTCCCCCGCTGGGTACAGCTGGCGGTGCTGCCCGCCCTGCTCATCATCGCCTGGTTCGCCCTGGGGGCGATCAGCCAGGTGATCTTCATCTTCCTGGTGGCCGGCCTCGTCGCCCTCGTGCTCAACCCGTTGGTGCACGGTCTGGAGCGCGTGCACGTGAATCGTTACGTCGGCGTCTTCATCGTGTATGTGGGTTTCGTCGCCGTCCTCGTCCTCCTGGCGGCGCTGGTGTGGCCGCCGGTCGTGCAGCAGCTTCGTAACCTCACGACCGCCCTGCCCGGCATGGCCGACCAGGCCGGCGACACACTCGCGCGCCTGCAGCGCCTGTCCGACCGCGCCGGCCTTGCCATCGACGTGCAGGCCCAGATAAGGGCCTCGCTCACGGCGCTCGCCGACCGCGTGCCCTCGTTCACCGCCAACGTGATGGACGTCGGCATCACCGTCGTCCGCCAGATCACCTACCTCATCATCATCATTGTGATCTCGATCTACATGCTGCTCGACTCGAAACGCATCGGGCGCTTCGTCGCCGGGCACTTCCCCACGCACAGCGTCAGCGACGGTGAGGAGTACGTGCGCCGTGCGAAGACGGCGGTCGTCGACTACGTGAAGGCCCAGGTGCTCCTGTCCGTCGCTCTTGGCGGCAGCGTGGGCCTCGCGATGTGGATCCTGAGCATGGTCGGCGCCTTCCCTTCGGGCGCTCGTTACGCACTCTTCTTCGGCGTCTGGGCGGGCCTCATGGAGGCCATCCCCTATCTGGGCCCCGTGCTTGCCGCCGTCCCCCCCACGGTCGTCGCCGTCTTCGACTCGCCGCTCGCGGCGCTCTGGGTCATCATCACCTTCATCCTCATCCAGGAGGTCGAGGGGCACATCCTCGTGCCGGTGATCATGGGCAGCCGCTTCCGCGTGCACCCGCTGGTGGTCATCTTTGCGATCCTCGCGGGCGGCGAGCTCCACGGCATCACCGGGATGCTCATCGCCATCCCGCTGATCCCGCTGGTCAAGGAGACCATCGTCTTCCTGCGGCCGCGGACGCAGTTCGAGGGCTGGTGCGCCGCGGCCGGCGGAGCCATCGACGCGGTGACGCGCGACGAGGCCACCGAAGCGCGCGACGACGGGCCCGCTGCTCGCGCCTGAACCAAGCGCATTCCGCCAGCGGCCCGGTGCTCCCGTACTCAGTCCCGAGAGCCCGCAAACGCGCGCCCATGAACGACGTGTCAAAGAACGGTTTCTGCTCGCGCGCGCGCGGATAGAATGGTCAGACAGCGGAGGGGCTGCACGCGTCGTGGGTGAGCTGGCGACATAATTCTTTATGATTGCTAACACGCACGGAATCCTGTATACCTTCCCGAGTAGGTCGACATACCCCCACGGGTGTGTCGACCTGAGTCGAGAGACAGTGCCATGGGGACAGCGAATCACCGACATCCGGTCCGGCCGCGCGGCAGTGACGCGTCACTGCGACGCGGCCGTTGTGTCAGCACGGGCGAATGTGGCCCGTATGACCGTGCTCGCAGCCCCTCAGGCCCTTCTTCACGTCACGAATGCCGCCACGCGTCGCCCGGGCTTCGCACGGCGTCTTCGACCATCGATCCGCACGTGGGAAGGAGGTGATTCTGTGAAAGCGGACAAGCGTACTTCTTCCCCAACCTACAAGGAGGTGACCATGGTAAAACGTCTACTGCTCGTTGCGATCGTTGTGGCCGCCGTCCTTGTGGTGGCGGCGCCGGCGCTGGCCTTCAACGGCTACCGCGCCGACTACACCACGGCCGCCGAGTGCCAGGTCTGCCACGCCGACAAGCATGCGGAGTGGATGACCACGGCGCACTCGAGCACGGAGATCCAGGTCGAGCCGATCTCCGACGGACCTGGCTGCGCGGGCTGTCACTCGGGCAACTACGATCCGCAGAAGGCGATCCCCAACGCTGACGGCGTGTACCCCGTCGAGGTCTCCGAGAACGGCGCCTTCTCCGAAGGCATGGTCGGCTGCTCCACCTGCCACTACGGCGGCGGCACGCAGCACGCGGCCCCCGCGAGCGAGCTCGCGAACGCCGACATCTGCGGGCAGTGCCATTCCCGTTACGGCAACTCGAAGCCGCCGAACGACACGTACCCACTGGCCAGCCCAGTTCCCGGCGGCACCATCAACCCGCAGTACCCCATCGGCTACAAGATGCTCGGTGAGGCGGGCACCACCAGCTGGGTCGACGCCCTGCCGCTCACCGACCTCATCAACGTCCCTCAGCCGTCAGCCCCGGTCGCCCAGAACTACTACAAGCTGGGCGAAGAGACTCTTCCGTGGGCCGCACGCACGCACGACGGTGGCGCCCTGCAGTATCGAGGAGTGGGCGATGGAAGGTCACGCGAACGCGCTGACCCAGATCAAGAAGTTCATCCCCGAGTCCGTGATCAACCAGGGGAAGTGCCTCCAGTGCCACTCGCAGGACTACCGCATGGCTCCCGACGACGCCAAGCCAACGGCCGCCGAGGCCAAGTACGGCATCACCTGCACGTCCTGCCACGATCCGCACGAAGAGGGCGCGCAGACCGGTGTGTGGAACGAGCGCAATCCGCAGCTCACGACCACCCGCCAGCAGCTGTGCGTCGAGTGCCACAACGCCGTCTCTCGGTACTGGCATCGCCAAGGCCGGCAGCGACCGTCCATCATCCCATGAAGGAGATGATGAACGGCACCGGCGCGATCGACGTGCCGCAGGGCTCGCCGAGTGTCCACAAGGGCCAGTGCGTGCAGTGTCACATGCCGCCGACCGGCAAGGACCGTTTGACCGGCCTCGCCACCGACAACGCCGCCGGCAACCACACGTTCGCGATCATCGAGCCGGACGTGGCGGCGGAAGCCCTCACGACCAAGCGCGATCGCGGGCGCGAAGCGCAACATGACCTACTCGGCGTGCACGACCTGCCATAGCCGTGAAGGCGACTCGCAGGCCACCTATCTGCAGCACGTGATCGACGACCGCCAGGAAGCCATGCACGCCTGGAACGACAAGACGACGGCCGCTCTGACGGCCGCCGCCAAGCGTCTCGGCTTCAAGAGCACCGCGGCCGCCAACGCGGCCATCAACAAGAAGCCGATAAAGAAGTGGACCAAGGGCCAGAGGGCCTTCCAGAAGTCCTTCACGAACCAGTACTACATCCAGTCTGAAGGCAGCTGGGGCATCCACAACTGGGACTACGCGAGGACCGTGATTCTCAAGGCCCTCGAGCAGGCCAGGTCAGTGAGAAGGTAGCACGCACGCGGCCTTCGGGCTTCGTCTGTGTCGCTTGAAAGGGCGGCTCCCTCTTCCGGGGAGCCGCCCTTTCGCTTGTGCCACACCGCACGACGGTGCGGCACCGTCCGCGAGAGCTGCGCAACGTGCACCTTGTGATTGCCGGCACACAGCAAAACTCCGTATACTCTTCAGGAATTACTGGAATGCCCGCACGGGTCTGCCAAATCGCGACGAGGGGTTCGCCATGGGGACAGCTGATCATCGACATCCGGTCCGGCAGCATTCTCTCCCGGCAAACAGGGAGGTGACGATGATGAAGCGAGTGCTGCTCGTTGCGATCGTCGTGGCCGCGCTCCTTGTCGTAGCGGCCCCGGCGCTGGCCTTCAACGGCTACCGCGCCGACTACACTACGGCCGCACAGTGCGGGGCCTGCCACACCGACAAACATGCGGAGTGGATGACCACGCCGCACTCGAGCATCGAGGGCAACCTCGTGCCTAGCCACGACGGACCGCGTTGCGCGGGCTGCCACACCGGCAACTACGACCCGCAGAAGGCGGTGCCCGTCTCGGGCGCCGGCACCATGGCAGATCCGTACCTGTACCCCACCGACGTTGCCGCCGATAACGGCGCCTTCTCCGAAGGTGTGGTCGGCTGCTCCAGCTGCCACTACGGCGACGGCGTGGCGCTGACGGCGACGCAGCACACGGCCCCCGCCAGCGCCCTGGCAAACGCCGATGTCTGCGGGCAGTGCCACGCGAACTCGGGCTCTTCGAAGCCGCCGAACAACACCTATCCGCTGGCCCGTCCGGTCCCCGGCGGCACCACCAACCCGGCGTACCCCGTCGGCTACAAGATGCTCGGTGAGGCCGCAGCCGGCGGCTGGATGGACGCGCTGCCGCTCACGGACATCCTGAACATCCCGACGCCGGACGTGCCCGTCAACCAGAACTACTATCAGATGAGCGTTACCGAGGGGAGTGCCGAGACGACCGTGACCCTGCCGTGGGCCGCGGCCACGCATACGTGCTGCACCGTGACGGGCAGCGGTCTGCAGTACGAGGAGTGGACGCTGGAAGGTCACGCCAACGCGCTCGAGGGCCTGAAGGCGGTCGTGGGCCCGAATCCGCCCGCCCGCTGCCTCAAGTGCCACTCCCAGGACTACCGCATGGCCCCCGACGACGCCAAGCCATCGGGCGCCGAGGCCAAGTACGGCATCACCTGCACGTCCTGCCACGATCCACACGCCGAGGGCGCGCAGAGCTCCGTGTGGAGCCCGGACCGTGACCCGCAGCTGACGACCACCCGCGAGAAGCTGTGCGTGGAATGCCACAACGCCGAGCTCGGCACGGGCGCCGCCAAGGCCGGCAGCACCGTACATCATCCTATGAAGGAGATGATGAACGGCAGCGGCGCGATCGACGTGCGGCGTGGCGCGCCGAGCGTTCACAGGGGCAAGTGCGTGCAGTGCCACATGCCGCCGACGGGCTGGGACCGCCACGGCCTGGTCCCCGCCACCGGCGCCAACCATACGTTCGCGATCATCGCCCCGGACGTGGCGGCGGTAGCGCTGACGACCAAGCCGTTCGTGACCACCGGCACGAGACTGCCGATGCCATACTCGGCCTGCACCACTTGTCACAGCCGCCCGGACGACGAGGCAGCCACGTGGCTGCAGCCCAAGGTCGACGCCCGCCAGAAGGCCATGCACGCCTGGAACGACAAGGTCACGCTCGAGCTGACCCGGGCCGCCAGGCGTCTCGGCTTCAAGAGCACGGCGGCCGCCAACGCGGCCATCAACAAGAAGCCGATAAAGAAGTGGACCAAGGGCCAGAGGGCCTTCCAGAAGTCCTTCACGAACCAGAGCTACATCGTGAGCGAGGGCAGCTGGGGCATCCACAACTGGGACTACGCGAGGACCGTCATTCTAAAGGCCCTCGAGCAGGCCAGGTCAGTGAGAAGGTAGCACGCACGCGGCCTTCGGGCTTCGTCTGTGTCGCTTGAAAGGGCGGCTCCCTCTTCCGGGGAGCCGCCCTTTCGCTTGTGCCACACCTCCCCGTCAGCCAAGTGCTGCCCGACCGGACGGACTGTGCGCCACAAGCGGGGGACGACTTGCTCTTCCGAATCGGCTGCCGAAACGGCCAATACATGCCGAACCCTACACTTTCGTGCGCCGACCCTGTAGACTCTCACGCGCGAGTCACTGCGGCTCGCGCCCGCGAACGAGACGCCTACTGTGAGGTGATACACAGTCCCGACCCAGCGTCACCGCTCCCTGATCGAGTGAACTTAAGGAGAGAACCCAGCATGGCAGCCAACCAGATCGACCGGCAGCTCATCGCCGACCTCACCGCCCGCGAAGAGAAGACGCTCGAAGACCAGTCGCCGAAGTCCTTCGAGATGTTCCAGCGCGCCAGCAAGCACATGCCGATGGGCGTGGCCTCCACGTACCATGCCCGCGACCCGTACCCCCTGTACTACACGCACGGCAAGGGTCCCCACATCTGGACGGTGGACGGCCAGGAGATCGCCGACTTCCACAACGGCTACGGCTGCATGGTCCAGGGCCACGCCCACCCGCTGATCGTCGAGGCGATCCAGAAGCGCGCGCCGCTCGGCACCCAGTTCGGTCTTCCCACTGAAGACGCGATCATCATGGCCGAGCACCTCGCCGAAGCCTTCAAGCTCCCGCAGTGGCGCTTCGTGAACTCGGGCTCCGAGGCCACGATGGACTCCATCCGCGTGGCCCGCGCCTTCACCGGCCGCGAGACCATCGTCAAGATGTTCGGCTCCTATCATGGCCACCACGACTACGTCATGGTCTGCATCGGCGCTCTCGACTACGGCAAGATCGGCCCGCGCGACAACTACGCCTCACTGCCCTATGGTGGCGGCATTCCGCAGTGCTCCATCGACATGACCGTGGCAGTGCCGTTCAACGACATCGAGAACATGACCACGCGCATCGAGAAGCTCGTCGAGGAGGGCCGCGCACCGGCCTGCGTCATCATGGAGCCGGCGATGATGAACCTCGGCGTGGTGCTGCCCGAGCCCGGATTCCTCGAAGGCGTGCGCGCCCTCACCAAGAAGCACGGCATCGTGCTCATCTTCGACGAGGTCAAGACCGGCATCTGCACGGCTCGCGGCGGCTCCGTGGAGCGTTGGGGCGTGGTACCCGACATGATCTGCCTCGGCAAGGCCGTCGCCGGCGGCACTCCCTGCGGCGCCATCGGCGGCAGCGAGGACATCATGGCCAAGGTCAACGACGGCACCGTGTTCCAGGTCGGCACCTACAGCGGCAACCCGCTGAGCATGGCCGCGGCCCGCGCCAGCTGGGAGCAGGTCATGACCGACGATGCCTACGCGCATCTCAACCACCTCAACGACCGCATCATCGCGGGCTGCGACGCGGTCTGCGAGAAGTACGGCTTCCCCGGCAACACCGTCGGCATCTCGTCCAAGGGCTGCGTCAACTTCGCCGACGGCAAGATCACCGACTACGAGTCGTTCATCGCCCATCAGGACCCCGAGCTCGTGGCCCTCGCCTGGCTGTACAACTTCAACCGCGGCTTGGTCATCGCCCCCGGTCGCGAAGAGGAGTGGACGCTGTCGATCACGCACACCGACGCCGATATCGACCTCTACGTGAGCGCCTTCGACGAGTTGATCAGAGACGTGAGCGCCTGACGGCGAGCGCAAAGACCGCGTGAGCCGGCGGCCGCAGGGCCACCGGCGAAGAGCACAAGAAGAGGCGGGCGCCCGGAAGGGCCGCCCGCCTCTTTGCGTTGAGCCGTGGCGGCCCCGAGACGCGCGCACCGCGGCCGCGAACGACAGCGTCTACAGACCGCTCCACTCGAGCTTGGCCTCGCCCTCGTGCGACCGCGCGACGCCTGCCGGCGCCGCGCCGGGCTCGTCGGAGGCGTCGTCGAGGAGGTGGCTGACCTCCTCCCATACGCTGTCGCGATGAGCCTGCAGTTCCACGTCGTCCTTGGCGCGGCCGTGCCGCTCGGCCTTGACCAGCAGCACACCGGCCTCGGCGAGCTTGCCAAGGATGCTGATCACGGTTATCTCCTCGAGGCCGCTGGCCGCGCCGATCTCCGCCACGGTGCGTTGGCCGTCGACCTGCACGAGCACCATGAACTCGTCGCGCCCCATGGTAAGCGGGTTCCGCGGCAGCGTCTTGTAGTCGCCGTTGCGCACCAGCACCGTGTGGGACTGCCCCAGCAGCTGGGCAGCCAGACAGTAGTCGCCGCCGACGGCGGAGATGTCGAGGAGCACCGAGTGGGTGTCGATGGTGATGAAGTCGACCTTCGCGGGATCGGCGTCGACCACGAAGACGAAGTTGCCCGTGGTCTCCAGCTTGGCGGCCACCAGCGTACTGGCGACCTGGCGCGACAGCACCTCGCGCAGATCCTGCTCGACGACGTGGCCGGCCCGCACGAGAAGCGTGCCCAGGGGGCAAGGCCGCGCCTCCTGGCTCGCGAGGGCGTCCCTGAGCTGGGCGTCGTTGACGAGCGAGCGCTTCAGCAGCTGGCTGCCGATGACGGTGTCCGTGGCGACGCGTGTGGAGTCGCGCGTCTCAGCTATGCGCCCGTGCACGAAGTGGACGTCGATGAGCCGCTCGGGACACTCGATGTGCAGTGTGCCGGAGCGCCGCACCCGGCCGAGCATCTGGAGGATCTCGACCACGCCGAAGGTATCCAATGTGCCCTGCATGGTGGTCCGAAGTCTATAATCGACGCTGATGAACGTCGACCTGCACACGCACACCTATCCCGCCTCGGACTGCTCGCACATCACCTTTCGGGAGTATGTCGCTTGGTGCGTCGCACTGAGCATCGAGGCTGTGGCTCTCACCAATCACGGCGACATCTCGGACAACCTCAAGCTGGCGCCGGCGCTCGCCGCCGAGGGCGTGCTGCTCCTGCACGGCATCGAGATCAGCACGCTGTTCGGCGATTTCGTCGTCTTCTCGCCGGACACCGACTACCTGAGCACGCTGGCCGCCGTCCAGGACGCCCCGCGAGCCGGGGAGGTGCCGGACGACGCCGCGGTCGTCTGGGTGCATCCGGCGGCGGGCGGCGGGCGCAGCGGGTCCGCCTACTACCCCGGCCTCGAACGCATGGTCGCCGGCGTCGTCGACGCGGTGGAGGTCTACAACGGCAGCTGGCTCGGTGAGCGCTACGTCACGACGGCCGAGCAGATCGCCGCCCAACTGGGCGCGGCGCGTACCGGCGGTAGCGATGCGCACGAGGCCGGGCAGCTCATGGCCTGCTACACGGAGTTGCCCGATCCCGTGCGCACCACCGCCGATGTCGTCAATGCGCTGAAGCAGAGGCGCACCGTCCCCCACGGTCCCGAGACGCCGCGCAAGCGCCGCTTCGGTCTCTTCTAGGAGGTCTCCCATGGCCGGCTTCGAGATTCAGACCCGCGAGCGCGTGGTCTTCGCCGACATCACCGCACAGGTGGCGGCAGAGGCGGCGCGGAGCGACGTGCGCGACGGCGCCGTGGTCGTCTACTCGCCTCACACCACCGCCGGCGTGACCATCAACGAGAACGCCGACCCGTCGGTGCGCAGCGACTTGAAGCTGGCCCTCGAGCGCCTGGTGCCGCAGAGCCTGCAGTTCACGCACCTCGAAGGCAACGCCGACGCCCACGTGAAGGCCAGCCTCATGGGCAGCAGCGTCACCGTGCCTCTGGCAGACGGCCACCTGCAGCTCGGCACCTGGCAGGGCGTGTACTTCGCCGAGTTCGACGGACCCCGCCGGCGCCGCGTTCTCGTGAGCGTGCTCGCGGCGCGCTGACCCGCGAGCGCGTCCGGCCTCAGCGGCCCAAGGCGCGCTCGAAGTGGTGCCGCAGGGGGTCAGTGTCGAGACGCCCGCCGCCCTGTTTGAGGAGCAGCTTCTCGGCGGTGAAATGCTGGCCGTTGGACCAGAGCTCCTTGAGCCACGTGCCGGCGGCGTCGTTGGCGAACCAGTCCATGCCATGCCGGTCCTGCAGCATCATGCGGAAGGCGCCTTCGAGCATCCAGGCGCGAAGGTAGCTGGCGCAGTAGAAACCGTCGTCGACGTCGACCAGGTACATCTGCTCAGGCACCTCGACCATGGTCGCCTCGCTGAGCCTGCGGCTGTACTCGGCCGGCATGCCGCGCAGCTCGCCGGTCTGGGTGTGCAACTCGGTCTCGTAAGCCAGCTTGGCGGCGTAGCGGCGCATGAAATAGAGATCGTTGATGCTGGCGAAGCGCACGAAGTCGTCGGCGTCCGTGAAATCCAGATAGCGAGCCAGCCAGCGGCGGTTGACCACGAGGTGGTCGAAGATGAAGGCGAAGGCCTCGGTGACAGCGTTGTCGCCGAGGTGACGATACTCGAAGGGAAGCTCCGGCGAGGTGTGGGCGAAGTGCTCGGTGTGCCCCGCCTCGTGCAGCAGCGCCGCATAGTCGTCCTGGCCGCCACGAGGCAGGACGACCAAGTAGATCTCCTCGGGCACGCGCACCGGCGCGCAGAAGGCCCGCGGCGACTTCAGCTCGCGGACCTCGGTGTCGAGGTGTACGTTGGACTGGGCATCGAGGTCGATGTGCATACCCGCCAGCGTATGACGAAGCGCGGGTACCAGGCCGTCGGCGGTGAAGACGTCGTCGAAGCCCGGGGCCCGCCACAGGTACGGCAGGTCGGCGTAGGTGAGCTGGGTGAGGGTGATGCCCAGGCGCTGACGAACCAGACGGTCCATGGTGCGCTCGTAGAGTCCGGCGGTGTCGCGGAGGAATCCCTCGAGCTCGGCGCGCAGCAGGCTGTAGTCGAGACCTTTGACTTCCGAGTAGAGCTCCATGTAGTTGGGGTAGCCGAGGTCTGCGGCGAGATCGTGACAGCGCCGCCAGTGACGCGCGAGCAGGGGGTTGAGATGCTCATCGGTGGCGGCCAGCCGGGCGCCCTGGATGCGGGCACGGCGGGCGGCATCTGCCTCGTTGCCTTGCACGACACCGGCCTGCCGCAGGCCGATGGTCTCGCCGTCGACCTCGATGGTGGTCGAGCCCTCGGTGTTGGCGATCTCGTCGACGAAGTGCTTGGTCTGCTCGCCCATGAAGCCGTCGATGGTGAAGGCGATGAGGTAGGCGAGGCGCCTTTTTGCGTCGTCTTCGACGGTGCTTTGATACATCGCTTCGAGCTCGTCGACGGCCTCACGCGTGAACAGCTCGGGATACCGGTCGTAGACCGCGGCTGTGTCGCACACGGGCTTGCGGCCCGAGAAGTGCTGGTAGTACTCGCTGTCGAGGGCGCCGATGAACTCCTCGGCTCGGCGGCGATACGTCTCGAGGTCGGGCACGCTCACTTGACCCTCCTTGAACGACTCATCAGGACCACGGCCGCGGCAGACCCCGGCGACCTGCCCTCGACTCTACCAGCTTGCGGGCAGCGTCCACAGGTCGCGAAGGGTCCTGTGGGTGGACAATCGCGCCGGTTCGCGGCGCCCGCGGGCAGCGGGTACACTGACGCCCATGCCACCGCGTCCCGGAGACATCGTCGAGCTCGACATCACGACCCTGGCCTACGGCGGGCAGGGCGTCGCACGCCTCGACGAGTTCGTCGTCTTCGTCCGCGGCGCGGTGCCCGGCGACCGTGTGCGCGCCAAGGTCACGCGACGCAAGAAGAACCACGCCGAGGCGCGCGTCATCGAGCTCCTCACCCTGTCCCCGCGCCGCATCGCGCCCGTGTGCGAGCACACGGACGACTGCGGCGGCTGTGAGTGGCAGACGCTCGCCTACGAGGCGCAACTCGAGTTCAAGCAGCAGCAGGTCGTCGAGTCGCTGCAGCGTCTCGGGCACCTCGAAGGCTACGAGCTCGAGCCCATCCGTGGCATGGACGATCCCTGGCGCTACCGCAACAAGATGGAATTCTCCTTCGGGGAGGCCGAGGACGGCGAGTTACAGCTCGGTCTGCACCGCCGCGGCTCGTGGCGCGAGGTCGTCGAGACCACCGATTGCCGCCTGGCCTCCGCACGCATCAACCGGGCGCGGCAGGCCGTCGCCGACGCCGCGCGCGCCCTTGGCCTGCGACCCTACGGACGGGACCACCACCACGGCCTGCTGCGCCACCTGGTGGTCCGCGAGGGGCTCTCCAGCGGGGACCTCCTGCTCAACCTCTTCGTCTCGGCGCGCTTCCCCGAGGAGCCCGAGCTCGTCGCCCGCGTGGCTGCCGACTGCGACTGCACGTCGTTCGGCATCACGGTCAACGACACGCCGGCCGACGCGGCGGTCGGCGACGGCCCGCACATGTTGCTCGGGCCGTCGTACATCCACGAGCGCCTCGCCGGCGTCGAGCTGCGGGTACCGGCCGCGGCGTTTCTGCAGACCAACAGCGCCATGTGCGAGACGCTGTACGCCACGGCTCTGGCTTTCGCCGCCACAGACTTCGACAGGCCGGCCGTCGACCTGTACTGCGGCATCGGCTCCCTGAGTCTCCCTCTGGCTCGCGGTTCGCGACGGGTGCAAGCAGTGGAGATCCAGGAGGAGGCCATCGTGGCGGCCCGCGAGAACGCGTCCCGGAGCGGTATCGCCAATGTCGACTTCTACGCCCGCGACGTGCGCCCGCTGCTCAAGTTCCCGCCGCACCCCACGCTCGATGCCGGGCGCGACGACGACGCCGAGCGCCCGGCCCTGGTCATGGTCGACCCGCCGCGCGCCGGGCTCGCGCGCAGGGCGTTGCAGCGCGCGGCGGCGCTCGGCGCGGAACGCTTCGTCTACGTGTCGTGCAACCCCACAACATTGGCCGGCAACGGCGCGGAACTCGCGGAACTGGGCTACAGCTTGCGTCGGGTCGCCGCCGTCGACATGTTCCCGCAGACGCACCACATCGAGACGGTCGCCCTGTTCACACGCGACGCCTGACGGCGAGCAGGGCCGGTCAGGCTGCGCCCGCCGGCCCCCCGCCCGGCCGCAGCTTCCTCCACAGCAGGTCACCGTTGACGGCCAGGAAGGCCACCGAGAGCAGCGGCAGCGCGGGCAGCGCCGTCCACCACATCGCCGCCGCGATCGTCGCGAGGAACGAGACGACCATGGCCACCGCGCTCCACCCCACGCGCAGCCCGAAGCGCCGCGCCGCCCCCAGGTAGAGCGCCAGGAAGATGACGTCGCTGATCCCCAGCCCCGTGTACGCCTCGCTGTAGGTGTAGCCGGCCCACGTGACGGCGATCGTGAAGTAGCCGACCACCACAGGACCCTGGTCGAGAATCACCTTGGTCGGGCCCGCCGCCACACTCACGATGTCCACCGCAGCCGACACCACGGCGACGATCACGATCCAGCTCAGCTTCTCGAGCTCCTCGGCGATCCAGATGCCCAGCGCGGCGGCGGCCACGACTTTGGCGACGTTGGCCAGCGGTACCCAGCCGAGCCACACGAAGAGGACGGCCAGCGGCAGGGCCACCAGCGTGAGCAACGGCAAGCGGCGACCGAGGGTGTACAGCGGCAGAAGGCCCCACACGAGCACCGCGACCAGCGTAAGGACGAGCGCCGCAGAGAGCATGATGTCCGCCCTGACCGGCAGCGCCGGGAGTCTGCTGCTGAGGAGGCCCCAGAGGACGATCAGAGCGCCCGCGAGCACGGCCGGCGCCAGGCGCATCATGGGCTCAATAGGGCGGGATGTTGTCGTACCACTCCCCGAGACGGCGAAACGCACGCCAGAAGGCGGCCTTGAGGCGCTGTTCATCGAGGGAGGCGTCGATGTCGGGGGTCACGAGCACATCGGTGCCCGGGGTGAACTCCACGATCTCGCCGGGCTCGAAGGCGAGCTCGCGGGCAAGAGGGACCTTGGCACCGTTCAGAGCCTGCACGGTGTCTTCACCCATGGCCACGATGAGCTTGGGGCTCACGATGGCGAGCTCGCGGCGCAGATGCTCGAGGCACTTGGCCTCGGGCTTGCCGCCGCGCACCTCGCCGCACTTGACGACGTTGGTCCCGTACAGCTGGAGCGGGTCGATCTTGAGCCGCTGGCAGCTCTTCATGAGCGCCGTGCCGGCACGCCCGAAGAAAGCCACACCCTCGTGCAGCTCGGAGGGGCGCGCCTGGTACTTGAGCATGAAGATGTCGGCCATCGGATGGCCGGAGCCGATAACCGGCATGGTACGCGCGTGGCTACACTTCGAGCACCTGAGAATCTCGCCGGTGAGCTCGTTGATCTCCGAGATCGCCCGCGTCAGGTACTTGTCATAGATCTCGTTGGGTTGCGCCACGCGATACCTCGGTTCGGGGTGTCCGCTAGGTAGTTCGCGTCGCTCCCGCCAACTCCTCGCAGTCTCCCCGCAAATCCGGCGCGGGGCGCATTATCCGCGCGCTATGCAGGGGAATCCTCCTGCCCCGCGCCCCGGTCCGGCCCGCCGATGGTGGTCTGGATGAACTTGAGCGACTGCAGGTAGATGAGGCTCCTGGGGCGGCGCACGATGCGGCTCTCGGCGAGGGCCGCGACGAAGTCCCCCGGCCCGGAGAAGTCGTCGATACCGCACAGGGCGGTGCCGATGCCGGGGAGCACGTGCGAGTCACTCCCTGCGGCCGCCGGGATGCGGTAACGCTGCGCAAAGCGCTCGGCGAGCTCGTTGAACCCGGGGAAGGCGAGCCGCGAGTTGAACACCTCGAGCACGTCGACGTCGGCGACGTTGGCGCGCAGCACCTGCAGGCTGGGGATCGTGTGAAGACGATCGAAGGGATGCGGCACGTAGACGATGCCGCCCTGTTCCTTGATGGCGGCGATCGTCTCGGCGAACGTCATGCCGCCGGGGATCGTGCGCTCCAGGAACAGGCCGATGACCTCGCCCTCGCTGCTCTTGACTTCCTCCCCGACGATCACACGCACGCCGTACTTGTCGGCTATGGCGCGCGCCTCGAGGCCGCCGGCGGCGCTGTCGTGGTCGGTGATGGCCACGACGTCGAGACCGACCTCCCGGGCGCGCTCGAGGATGTCGGCCACCGGCATCACGCAGTCCTTGCTGTGGTGCGTATGGATGTGGAAGTCGGCGAACAGTTCGCGCTGCTGGCGACGGCGGCGCGGTAGTGGCTGCCGCCGGCGCCCGGCCACTTGTTCGTAGACGCCCTCGATCTCGCCGGCCACGCGTTCCCAGTCGTAGCGGCGCACGGTGCGCAGCCCCTCGTGCGCCAGGCGAGCGGAGAGCGCCGGGTCGTCGAGAAGGCGCCGCAGGGCGGCGGCGAGCAGCCGCGGCCGGCGCGGCGGCACCAGAAGTCCGTCGGCGCCGTCGTGGACGACTTCGTCGTAGCCGGGCAGTCGCGAGGCCACCACGGCCGCGCCGCTGGCCATGGCTTCGAGCAGCGCCACGCCGGCGGTCTCGGGGCCCAGGGACGGCGCACAGAACACGTCGGCGCGGCGGTACAGATCGGGCATGGCAGCATCGGCGACGCGCCCATGGAACTGTACGCGCCCCGCAAAGGACGGGGGGACGAGGCGCGCGTACCGCCGCTCCTGGCGATCGGCGCCGCAGACGTCGAGTGTCAGTTCACCGGCACGGTCGTCGAGGTAGCGCAGCGCGCGCAGCAGCACACCGAGTCCCTTGCGCCGCGATTCCACGCCGGCGAAGAGCAGGCGCAGCGGGCCGGGCTCCCTGGCTTCGCCGGCGCGGAACCGCTGCAGATCGACGCCCGGCGGGATGACGCGATAGGCGCCGGGGAAGGTGAGCGCCGCCGTGTCTCGCGTGGCGCGCGACGAGGCCACGGCAGCATCGAGCGAGTCGAACAGGCGCCGCAGCTGCGGCCGTGTGGCCCAGAAGGGCGCCATACGCTCGGGGTTCGCGTGAAACGTCGCCACCAGGGGGCACCCGGAGTGCCGTAGCGCCGTCCACCCAAGGCCGGGGACGAACGGCTCGTTGAGGTGCAGCACGTCGAGGTCCTCGGCCTCGAGCAACACGTCGATGTTGGCGATCAGGTCCGCCGGGGCGGCGATAAGCTTGAGCGAGCGACTCTCGCGCACCGCGTAGGTGGCGCCGGCGAAGAAGAAGCGCGGGTACGGCTCGTCGGGCAGGAAGACCGTGTGCCGCTCGCCGGTGAGCACGGCCTGCACGCGGCGCCGCGCCTCGCCGACCGCCAGCCGGTCGGCGCTGGGGGCGATCACGGTGACGCGGTGACCGCGCGCCGTGAGTCGATCGACGAGCGCCTCCACCTGGCGGTTCACGCCCGACGGCGTCGTCCAGAGAAACGGCGTGAGGATGCCGATCTTGTGGCCCATGACGCTCATGCTACCGCACGTGGCCGGGCAAGCGCCGCCGCCGGGATCGTGCCCGGCCGGAACGACGGGCGGGCCGGGTCGATTCGGCCCCGGCCCGCCAGCAAGATATGGGCGACGCTATGCTCGCCGCCACAGGCGTCAATGAGCGGCGGTTATCCTTGGCAGACGGCGCCGGCGCCGGGGCCCTCGCCGACGATGAACTCCTCGGTCATGCGGCGGCACTGATCGTCGGGGTGCTGCACCGGCGGCGACTTCATGAAGTAACTGCTGGGACCCTCGAGCGAGCCGGCAAGCCCGCGGTCGAGGCCGATCTTGGCGCAGCGCACGGCGTCGATGACGATGCCCGCGGAGTTCGGCGAGTCGACGACCTCGAGCTTGAGCTCGATGTTGAGCGGGACGTCGCCGAAGGTGCGGCCCTCCATGCGGATGTAGGCCCACTTGCGGTCGTCGAGCCACTTGACGTAGTCGCTGGGGCCGATGTGCACGTTGTCGGCGCCCATGTCGTAGTCGAGCTGGCTGGTGACGGCGTTGGTCTTGCTGATCTTCTTCGACTCGAGACGCTCGCGCTCGAGCATGTTGAGGAAGTCGGTGTTGCCGCCCACGTTGAGCTGGCTGGTGCGCTCGAGCTTGACGCCGCGCTCGCGCATGAGACGCGTGAGCACGCGGTGCACGATAGTGGCGCCGACCTGGCTCTTGATGTCGTCGCCGATGACCGGCACGCCCGCCTCGACGAAGCGCTTCTGCCAGTAGGGTTCGCGAGCGATGAACACGGGGATGCAGTTGACCATGGCACACCCAGCCGTGAGGACCTGCTCGGTGTACCACTTGGTGGCCTCTTCGCTGCCCACGGGCAGATAGTTGACCACCACATCCGCCTGGGTCTCCTTGAGGATACCGACGATGTCGGCGGTGGCGCCCGGCGCCTTCTCGATGATCTGTGAGAGGTACTTGCCGAGGCCGTCGTGGGTCATGCCACGGGCGACCGCGACGTCCTTCTTGGGCACCTCGGCGAATTTAACGGTGTTGTTCGGCTTCGTGAAGATGGCTTCACTGAGATCCTTGCCGACCTTGTTCTTGTCGATGTCGATGGCCGCCACGAACTCGATGTCACGGATGTGGTAGCCGCCGAGCACCGGGTGCATGAGGCCGGGGACGAAGTCTGACTTCTTGGCGTTCCTGTAGAACTCCACGCCCTGCACGAACGACGAAGCGCAGTTGCCGACGCCGATGATCGCCACGCGTACTGGATTACCCAAGACCGGTCTACCTCCACTGGCAGCGGCCGCGTGCGCGGCCGCTTTGATGCGCACGGCCCGCGGGCATGTTTGCAGATCCCTGCGGGCTCAACGATAACGCGCGAGAGTATATCACGCAGTCGCGCGGAGCTTGCGCATCACGTGGACCATGCGGTGCAGCACGGTCAGCGAGGTCAGCAGCGCCAGCAGGTACAGCATCCAGACGAGGAAGCTCGTGCCGCCGATGTGCCACGAGGAGAAGAGGAAGCCCAGGCCGAGCCCGACGAGTCGTTCCGGGCGCGACATGAACCCCACCTTGCACTCCACGCCAAGCGCCTCGGCGCGGGCGCGCGTGTACGAGACCATCTGCGCCGCGCCCATGAACACAAGGACGCCGACCAGCGGCCACCACTCGTCCAGACGCGCGAAATACACGGCGAGTGCCCCGGACACGAGGAGCTCGGAGATGCGGTCGGTCGTCGAGTCGAGAAAGGCGCCCGCCTTGGTGGGGCCGACGCCGGCGCGCGCCACGGCGCCGTCGAGAGCGTCGCAGAACCCCGCGACGATCCCCAGAGGCACGGCCCACACGAAGTGCCCCGAAAGCACGAGCGGCACCACCCCGACGTGCAGCAGCAGACCGAAGATGGTGAGCATGTCGGCGGAGACGCCGTGCCGGGCGAGCACGACGCCGACCTTGAAGAAGCCGCGGCGCGCTCCGTCGGTGTACCGGGTCTTGAAGTTCGTCACGTCAGCCGTCGCGCTCGCGCACCGTGACGGGGCGCGTGCCTGTGACGTCGCTCGTCTGGAGACTGACGGCGAGCACGTAGGCCGCCAGCACCACGAGGACGCTGGCGACGGCATCGACGATGAAGTGATTTCCTGTAGCGACGATCGCGAGGAGCACCACCGCCGGGTAGGCGAAGCCGCCCCAGCGCAGCCAGGACTGGCGCGCCAGCATGAACAGGGCGAGCGCTATGAAGAGCGCGTAGGCGAAATGGAGACTGGGCATGGCGGCAAAGGGATTCGCCAACAATCCGTTCTCGAAGATCGCCGGTCGCTTGCCCTGCAGGTAGCTGATGTCGGCGACGCCGGAGGTGAAGATCATGCGCGGCGGCGCCGTGGGCAGCAGGAAGTAGAGCAGGACCGCCATGAAGTTCATGGCGAGGAACCAGTCGCGGAACTGCGTCCAGCGGCTGCGCCGCTGCGTGAAGATCCACACCGTGGTGGCCATGATGAGCGGCAGGTGCAGGGCGCCGTACGACCACACGAGGAAGTCCATGAGCGGCGGGAAGGTGCTGACACGGCCCTGGATCCAAGGCTCCCAGAACATGCCCATGGCCTTCTCGAGGTTCATGAAGAAGAGGCCGTTTGCCATAGCGACTGCCTCGCGGCCCATGACGACGGCCCTGGAGATGTCGTAGACCGCGTAGCAGGCGAGCATGAGGAGGCCCTGGCGCAAGACATCCTCGCCGCCGCGAGGGGCCAGCGAAAAGCGGGCGTCATCCAGGAGACCGCCCACGGTGGGCTTCATACGGCCGTTCACGGTGTCCGGGCTCCCGTCAGGTGAAGTGCGTCACAGCGGCCCATATCCTGAGCACGATAGCAGAGCGGCGAGCGCCTGGGCAACTGTTCTGGAGGCGGCACGTGCCGCCGTGGGAAGGCTGGTGGGCCGTGAAGGATTCGAACCTTCGACCTTGGGATTAAGAGTCCCCTGCTCTACCAACTAAGCTAACGGCCCACAGGTGGCGAGGCGATATGGTACCAGCCGTCCCGCGCGTTGCCAAACCGAAGCCTACGCCCCGAACGCGTGGTGGCCGGCGACCTCGTAGCCCTCTTCCTCAACGGCCGCGGCGATGGTCTCGAGCGTCACGTCGCCGGACTCGAACTCGACGGCCACGCTCTTGGCGTCGACGTCCACGGCCACGGACCGCACGCCGCTCAGGGCGGACACTGCGCCTTCGATCGCCATCTTGCAGTGATTGCAGGAGATGCTCGGGACGTTGAGCACCGCGCGCGTTTCGCTCATGATGCTGCCTCCTCGTCGGCGGGTCTGCCGAGCTCCGCCAGTTTGTACGTGGCTGTGTGGCCCTCCCCGTGGACGACGGTCACGCTGTCGAGCGGCGCCAGCAACTCGACGACCTTGCCCTCGCCTCCGGGCGTCGTGATGATCGCGCCGCGTTTGGGCGCGCGCTTGCGGAACGACAGGTAGACCTGGTGCTCGTACTTGAGACAGCACATGAGGCGCCCGCAGCAGCCCGAGATCTTGGTGGGGTTGAGCGGCAGGTTCTGATCTTTGGCCATGCGGATCGAGACGGGCTCCTGATTGCCGGCGAAGGTCGCGCAGCACAGGCTGCGGCCGCAGGGGCCGTAGCCGCCGACGATGCGCGACTCGTCGCGAGCGCTCACCTGCTTGAGCTCGACGCGCCGCTCGAGGCGCTCGTTGAGCTTGCCGACGAGCTCGCGGAAGTCGACGCGCTCCTCGGCGAAGAAGGTGACCAGGAGCTTGCCGCCTTCGAAGGCCTGGCGCGCCTCGACGACCTTCATCTGGAGGCCGAGCTCGACGACGAGCTGGCGGCAGACGCGCTTGGCCTCGAGCTCGTCGTCGCGATGGGAGGCGACGGCGTCAAGGTCGCCTTGCGTGGCCTTGCGGCGGATGCGCTTGAGACCACGCGGAGATTGCTCGGGCGGCACCTCGTCGGGCCCTTTGACGAGCCGTCCGAAATCGACCCCCCGGGTCGTGTCGACGATCACGCGGTCGCCCGGCGCCACCTCGAGAGAGCCGGCGTCGAACTGATAGACCTTGCCGCCGCCACGAAACACGACGCTGGCGATCCTAGGCACTTTCTGCGACCTCCTCGAAGCGCGCGAACAGCGCTTGGAGCGCGAGCTTCTGGTCGATGTTGAGATACAGATCCTTGCGCGTCCGGGCCACCGCGGCCATGAGACGCGCGTAGTATTCGGGTGTCGCCACGGCCGCGCCGGCGAGCTCGTCGGCGCGGTCGCAGTTCCAGAGTACATCGGATGCCCCACAGGCGACCACCCAGAGGTCGCGCACCCAGGCGCCGAGAAGGTCCACCGCGTCCTGCGCCGCGAGGCGCCGCAGACGCGCAGCCTCGCGCTTGGCGCGCTCCTCGGCCTTCTTTGTGTACCGGTTGAGGTCGCGCTTGTCCTGGAACTGCCGGGTCAGCACCGCGAGCTGCTCGTCGAGGTCGGCCTGGACCCGTACTGCGGTCTCCTGGACCTGACGTTCGAGGACGCCGATGAAGGCCGCCGGCGGGTCGCCCTCGGAGCCACTGCGCGCGCCGCCCGCGGCGCGCGCAGCGTGACGCAGGTACTCCGCCCGGCGGTCCGCGCCGCGCGCGTCGTCGGCAAGCCGCGCGGCGCGCTCCACCGAGCCCGTCGACAGACGTGCGAGCGCCTGGGCAGCGACGCCTTCGAGGCCGTGACTCGCCCCCAGGTACGCCGCCACGTCGGCGTCGCTCAGCGGGCGGAACTCGACCAGCTGGCAGCGGGACACGATGGTGGGGAGAACGCGCTCCAAACGGTCCGTGACCAGCAGGAAGAACACGTAGTCCGGCGGCTCTTCGATGCTCTTGAGCAGCTTGTTGGCCGCCGCCGGGTGCAGGTACTCGACCTCGGGGATGACCCAGACGCGGCGGCCGGCGGCGAAAGGCTTGAGGCTGAGGTCGGCGATCACCGGCTCGACCTGCTCGACACGGATCAGGTCACCCTCGCGCTCGACCAGGTGCAGGTCGGGGTGGATGCCACGGCGGGCGCGAGCGCACTCGGGGCAGGCCCCGCAGCCGCCACAAGTGCTGACGAGCGCGACGGCGAGCTCCCGGGCGAAGGCCGTCTTGGCAAGCCCTTCGGGGCCGCTCAGCAGGTACGCGTGGCTGAGGGTGCTCTCGCGCAAGGCACGCGCGAACATCTCCTTGACCTTCTCCTGGCCGGGGACAGCGGCGAACACGGGGCGTCCTCAGCCGCCGAGCCGCAGGCCGGCGTCGGCGACCGCCTCGAGCGCCGCGGCCTCCACGTCGGCGGCGACGAGGTCGACGTCGCGGAAGCCGTCGATCAGGCGCACGCGCTCCGCAAAGCGCCGCGCCAGCACGGCGAAGCCGGCGGCGACACGTTGCTGGAGATCGAGGCCCTCGGCTTCGATGCGATCGGGCGCGCCGCCGGCCCGCGCCAGCCCCACAAGCGGATCGACGTCGAGGACGATGGTGACGTCCGGCAGCAGGCCGCGAAGGCCCGGGGCGTTGACGGCCAGCACCGCGTCGACGCCCAGCCCGCGGGCAAAGCCCTGATAGGCGAGCGACGAGTCGATGAAGCGGTCGAGGACAAGGACGCGGCCGGCGGCGAGCTGCGGCGACAGCACGCGTTCGACGAGCTCGGCACGGGCCGCGGCGTAGAGCAAGGCCTCGGTCCAGGGCGCCAGCGCCTGAGGACCGTGGAGTAAAACGTCGCGGATGGCCTCGCCGGCCGCCGTGCCGCCGGGTTCGCGGATCACGGTGCCCGGCGCCGAGGCCGGACCGACGGGCAGCCCGCAGGCGGCCAGGCGCTCGCAGAGCAGGGCCGCCTGCGTGCTCTTACCGCAGCCGTCGCAGCCCTCGAGAGTGATCAGCACGCCGCTCCGCTCGCTCAAACCGGTCTCCGTCGTCGCGTGCCGCGGGACCCGCTCGCGCTCAGGCATCCTTCTTCTTGGCGCTGGCGCGGGCGCGATACTTCTCTTTGCTCGGGCAGTCGATGTCGACGCAGAGCACCCACGGGCGCCCGCGGCCACCGGCGCCCACGACCTTGATCTCGGGCCAGCCGCACTCCCCGCAGGCCTTACCGGTGGGCGTGATGGTGCCGCGCTGCGGCAGCGGGAACGTCTGGCCGCAGCCGCGCCGCGGACGCTCACCCTCGGCCGCCGGCTTCGGCTCCTCGCCCTCCTTGCCGACGCAGGCGGCGAAGCGCTTGCCCGTCTTACCGCGCAACACGCGGAGTTGCCCGCCGCAGTTCTTGCATTCGCCGAGCGTGAGATCCTCCCTCACGCCGCTCTTGATGAGCGCGCGGATGTCGTCGATATGGCCGTCGAGGAGCTTCCAGGCCTTGTCGAGCATGTCCTGGCTCTCGGCCACCACCTCGTCGCGCCGCAGTTCGCCCTCGCTGATGCGGTCCATCTCCTCGTCGAGCTTGGCCGTCATCTGCCACGACGAGATGTCGACGGGCGCCTTCTTCATGGCGGCATCGAAGGCCGTGATCAAGGCGACTCCGAGCTCCGTGGGTTCGACGGGGTTATCGCGCACGTAGTTGCGGTCGTAGAGGTGCTGGATGATGTCGGCGCGCGTGGCCTTGGTGCCCAGGCTGAGATCTTCCATCTTCTCGATGAGCGGACCCTGACCGTAGCGCGACGGGGGCTGCGTCTCCTTGCTCTCGCTGCGCAGGTCGCGCACCTCCAGGGTATCGCCCGGCTGCAGCGTGGGCAGCGGCCGGTCGCGCTTGGCGGCGAACTTCTCGTAGACCTCGAGGAAGCCGGGCGAGGCCACGCGGCTGCCGCGCGCGAGGAAGGGCTCCCGGCCGACGCGGATGTCGACGCGCTGGCTCTCGACCACGGCGGCCGGGAGCAGCGTGGCCAGGAAGCGGCGCACGACGAGGTCGTAGACCTTTGCCTGGTCGCCGCTGAGCTCCTTCTTGGGCACCCCCACCGGATAGATGGGCGGGTGGTCGGTGGTACGTTTCTTGCCCCTGGTCGGCGTGTGCTTGCCCTGCTTCGCGAGGCGCGCGGCGGTCGTGGCGACAGGCCGCCAGGCGGCCAGCGCTTCGAGGCTGCCGTGCAGATCGAGTGACGGCGGGTACACGGTGTTGTCGGTGCGCGGGTAGCTGATGAGGCCTTCGAGGTACAGCGACTCGGCGGCGCGCATGGCGCGCGCCGGCGACGCACCGCCACTCGAGGCGGCGCTCATGAGCGCCGTGGT
This sequence comes from uncultured Thermoleophilia bacterium, assembly GCA_963765635.1. Lineage (GTDB taxonomy): Bacteria > Actinomycetota > Thermoleophilia > UBA2241 > UBA2241 > CAIXSE01. The sequence continues at coordinate 1,945,694 of CAVXXF010000004.1, read as the reverse complement.
GTTGAACGGCGCCGGCGGCGCGACCTTGCGCGGCTCCGCCTTGTAGGCGGTGACTTCGGCGTCGCCGCCCCGGGCGCGTTCGAGGGCGGTCTCCATGGCCTCGAGTGAATCGAAACGCCCCTTGGCGTGCGCCACCTCGAGGGTGTCGTCGCCGCGGGTCAGCGTGGCCTTGATCTCCCAGTAGGGGACCGGCACGAAGGCGCGCCGCTCCAGCTCGCGGTCGACGATGAGGCGTAGCGTGGGCGATTGCACGCGCCCGACCGACAGGTAGTCGGAGCCGTAGCGATACGAAGCCAGCGACATGAAGCGCGTGAGCACCGCCCCCCAGATGAGGTCGATATCCTGGCGCGAATGCGCCGCCTCGGCGAGGTTGAAGTCGACGGTCGAGGGCTTGGCGAAGGCTGCCTCGACCTCCTCGCGAGTGAGCGCGGAGTAGCGCACGCGGACGTGGCGATCGACGGCGGCGGCCGGAAGCATGGCCTTGACGTGCGGATCGCCGCCGTCCGCCGGCGGATCGGCCGGAGGGGCGGCCGCGGCCTTGCCGCGGCCGGCGGCGCCGGCCTTCTTCTTCTTCTCGGGCTTGTCGTGAGGATGGCGCTTGAGCGCATCGCCGCGGAGGATCTCCAGGGCCTCATGGCCGATGAGCTCGCCCTCACGGTCGTAGTCGGTTGCGATCACGACCTCGGTGGCGCCCTTGGCCACGCTGCGCAATGCCGCGAGGGTGCCGGCAGCGCCGCCGTCGACCACCCACGCCAGGTCAGGCGTCTCGATCATGTCGCCGAGGTACTTGAGGCTCCAGCGCCGATACGTGTTGGGGAACACGGTCTCCATGACGTGGCCGCGCAGGCCGATGGCGACAGCGTCGTCGTCCTTGTAGGCGAAATGATACGACCTGACCTTCTGGCGCCCGCGGCCGTGCTCTTTGACCGTGACCTTGCCGCCGAGGATGTCGGCGATCTTGCGGGCGGCGGAATCCTTCTCTGTGACGATGAGCCTCACGGACCTACCTCAGTCGCTGTGACCGGGCAGCCCCGGACGATGGGTGTTAATACCACCACGCGGACCCCGGTGTCGAGATGACGATGTCGCGCGGTCAGGCGAGCGACTCGAGCGCGGCCTCACGGGTGGCGTGGATCGTGAACACGCGGTCGAGGCCGGTGATGGAAAGCACGCGCTCCACGGCGCGGTTCGTGACGACCAGGGCCATGGCCCCGCCGGCGGTGTGCACGCGGCGCACACCGCCGATGAGCACGCCGAGCGCCGTGGAGTCGATGAACGTGACGCCGCTGAGGTCGATGACCAGCCGGTCGACCCCTGTGTCGAGGAGCTCGACCATGCAGGCCTTGAACCGAGGAGCGGTGAAGATGTCGACTTCGCCGGACAGAGCCACGACTCCGAGCCCGTCGTCGGCGGGCTCACTGGACACACTGAAGAGATCGCTCATTGCCCGGCTCCTGCGCTGGCTGACGGCGACGGCGACGGCGTCGGCGTGCCCGAGTTGGCGGCGATCCAGTCTTTGACCGCTTGCGCGTCAGGCGAGGTCGGATCGAGCTTGAGGAACCTGGTGAAGGCAAGCAAGGCCGTGCTCGTGTCGCCGGCGCTTATCGCCACGGTCGCCATGTCGAAGAATGACTGTGCGTCTTTCGGCTTGAGCGCGGTGATCTGGCCGTACACGCTGGTCGCCAGCTGGTAGTCCTCGAGGAACAGATAGACGCTCACCAGCTGTTGCAGCGTGTCGATGCGCAGCTGTTTGGCGGCGGCGCCCTTCTGCTTGGCGAGAAGCTTGACGGCGCGCTCGTAGTTCTGCGCCGCCGTGCGCCAGTCGGCCGCCTGGGCGGGGGATCCCTGCGGCTGCGCGTTGGCGCGCAGCGCGTAGTTCTCGGCGAGACTCCGCCACGCCTCGACGTCCTTGGGGTCGGTCGTGACGGCCGCCTGATACGTGGCGATCTCCTTGTCGAGCTGCTCGATGGCGGAGGTCGTACCTCCTCCGCCGCCGCAAGCCGTTTGGTTGCTCAGCGGGATCATGACCAGGAACCCGGCCATGACGAGGGCCATGAAGCCGAACACCCACTTCTGCCAGAACTTCACTCGTTGGCGATCGAGAAGCACTTAGGGGGTCCCCTCTCCTGGAGCCGTGGCGGTGTGCCACCAGCCTGATTCAGCAGCGCCCACCTGGACGCCTCCGACGCGCACGCGGTCGCGCAGCTTCTGGCGCACTCCGACGGCAGCGCGCCTGATGGCCTCCGCATCGAGGCCGGTATGGCCGCGCTCGTGGAACAGCACGTCGCCGCCGACCACCGTGAGCAGTACGTCGTCCTGGTTTGCGCCGTAGACCAGCGCCGAGTACGGCTCGTCGATGGGCGCGAAGTGCGAACCAGAGACGTCGACGGCGATGAAATCGGCGAACTTGCCCGTCTCGAGACTGCCGATGTCGTCCTGCAGGCCCAACGCCTCGGCGCCGCCCAGCGTGGCGATGCGCACGCACTTCGGCGCGTCCAGCACCGATACGTCGCGCTCGACCGCACGATGAAGAAGGAGCATCGTGCGCATCTCGTCGAACATGTCCATGATGTTACTGGAGGCGGGGCTGTCGGTGCCCAGACCGACGCGCACGCCCTCGTGCAGCAGGTCGGCAAGCGGCATGACGCCGCAGCCCAGCTTCGCGTTGCTCTTGGGGCAATGTGCTACGGCGACGTTCTTGGCCTTGAGGATGCGGATGTCGTCACGGCTGACCTGCACGCAGTGGACGGCGAGGAAATCCGCGTCGAACACGTCCCACTGCTGCAGGTACTTGATGGGGCTCACGCCGAAGGGCTGCACGAGCATCCGCTCCCAGCCCATCTTCTCGCGGTAGTCGTGGGCGAACTTGCCGGAACCAGAGCGGACATAGGTGAGCTCCTCTTTGCTCTCCGCAACGTGGCTCATGACCTTGAGGTCCGCGCTCACGGGCCAGCGTCGAGATCGCCTGATACAGATGGCTGGAGACGGTGTAGGGCGCGTGGGGCGCGAAGCCGACGTCGAGGCGCGGCGACGAGATCGCCTGCGCCTCAGCGAGACGCTGCTCGACGTCGGCCATGGTCTCATCGAGCCGTTTGTCGTCGACCCCGAAGACCTCCAGATAGACGCGGCCGCGCAGACCGGCCGCGGAAGCGGCCTCAAGCGTGAAGGCGCCGTAGCTGGTGTCGGCGATCGTGGTGATACCCGACGAGATGGCCTCGAGAGCGCCGAGCTTCGCGCTTGCGAGGTACTCCTCGGGGCTCAGCGATGCCTTGACGTCGACGAGGCTGATGATCCAGTCGCCGAACTCGGCGTCATCGAGGATGCCGCGAAAGGTCGTGTACTCGATGTGGCTGTGACAGTTGACGAATCCGGGCATGATCACTGAGCGCCCGAGATCGACGACCCGCGCCTCAGGATGGGCGGACATGAGGTCGGGCGCCGGGCCCACGCCGACGATGCGCTCGCCACTGACGGCGAGCCCGCCGTCGACTAGCACGGGCGCCGCCACGGGCAACAGCCAATCGGCACGATAGATGGTGGTGATGTCGCTCGTAGTGACCGCCTCGCTCGTCGCTCAAGGCACGTCGGGACTCAGGGTCGAGCCCTGTTCGTGCGCAAGGAGTATAGGGGAGCGCCTCACACAGTGGCAAACAGGGGCGAGAGGCAGGCGCCCCGCACGCCTTGCGGCGATATAATCGCGCCACCAGCGACGGAAGGGGCGGCGTGCGCGAACGACCCGGGCCCAGCTTCTCGGCCGAAGTAAGCACCAGCACCGTGTGGGACGCCGCCAAAGGCATCCCCGTAGCGGCGGACCTCCATCGCGACCCGCTGCGGATCATGGGCGAGCGTGCCCACCTGGAGCGGCATCGCCCGATACGTCTCTGTAAGGAGGACGCCGGGCCGGCGCTCGACGTGTGTGTGGACGACTTCGCGGCCGCCGACGAGTGAGAGCGATCGACCTCAGCGCAGGCACTCGCGACCTGCTGGCGCCGGCCTGCCAGGGCTGCGTGTGGTGGCAGTCGCTGCCCACGGCGACTGCGGCGCCCGATCTGCGGCGGTCCTGGGAACGGGAGGCCGAGGCCGAGGCCGGCTTCTTCGGCCGCGCGTTGCTTGAGAGCGGCGCCGTCGTCGGCTGGATGCACGCCGCCGCCGCGCGCCTGGTACCGCGGGCGCGCTGCCTGCCGGCCGGCCCCCCGTCACCCGACGCCTACGTGCTCACCTGTTCGTACTTCTACGACGAAGAGTACCTGCGCGGCTTCCAGTTCCTTCTGCAGGAGATCGAGGCCTCGCTGAAGCACCGACGCGTCGCGGCGCTCGAGGCCTTCGGACTGACCCGAGCACGACCCGGAGACCCGTTCCGCGGCTACATCCGCGAGCTCAACCTGTTCCATCCTGAGGTGCTCGAGGGCGGCGGCTTCCGCCGGATCCAGGCCAAGGGCGAGATCGCCCGCTTCCGCCTCGACCTCGCCACGCTCGTCGAAGCGCCACGCCACAGCGTCGCCTGGGAAAGGGTGGAGGCGCCGGTGGTGGCGCAGCCGGTCTGACCGGCGCCCCGAGCGCCCGGCCGCGGCAGACCTCGACCCGTTAGCGGAACAGGCGCGGGAGCCGCTGCTTCCAGTCGGAGGGCAACACCGCGTCCAGAGCGTCGTCGAGCGTGACGATACCCTCGAGTCGCCCCTCCTCGTCGACCACCGGGATGGCGAGCAGGTCGTACTTGGTCATGATGCGGCCGACCTCCTCCTCGTCCACAGCGGCAGTGATGTCGACGACGTCGTCTTCCATGAGCTCGACGACAGGCCTTTCGGGCTCGGCGAGCACCAGGTCCCGCAGGCTCGCTACGCCGATCAGGCGGCCGCCCTCGCCGGTGAAGTACAGGTAGGTCATGGCGTGCTGCTCGGGCCGCTCGCTGCGGATCCAGGCGAGAGCCGCCCCGGCCGTGAGGCCCACAGGAAGGGCGACGAAGTCGGTGGTCATGAGCGATCCGGCGGTGTGCTCGGGATGGCTGGCCAGCTCGCGCAGGTCCTGCTCGCGCTCGGCGGGGAGGCGCGCGAGGATCTGCTGTGAGAGCTCGTCGGGGAGGTCGCTGAGGATGTCGGCGGCCTCGTCGGCCTCGATCTGCTCGAGCACCGCTACGGCGCGCTCGAGCGGCATGTCCTGCAGAGCCGCCGTGCGCAACTCCTCCTCCATCTCCTGAAGGGTGTCGGCGGCGAGGCCAGTGTTGAGCGCGGCCAGCACGGCCGCGCGCTCCCGCGGGCCCACCTGACTGATCACGTCGGCGATGTCGGCCGGGTGCAGCTCGGCGAGCTCAGCGAACGCCTCGACGAAGTTGAGCTGCGAAAGACGCAGCGCGATGAGGTTGACATCGGCCCACGGCACGAAGTCGCCGCTGCGCCGCGGCAGACGCCGGGAGAGGAAGCCGAGGCCGAACCTGCGCGCCAGAGCGCCGGAGCTCGCGTCAACGCCACCCACGACAAGCCCGCCGTCGCGGGCCTCGAGCAGCACATCCTGCACGCGCACGAACACACGGCGGCGCATGTCGAGCACCTGGTTGTCGAGCACGGCATCGACCAGAGCGAGCTCGTCGCCGCGGATCGAAGCAGGCTCGAGGTCGGCGGCGAGGCACGAGAGGTGAAGCTTCTCGGCATCGACGTCGACCACGGCAACCTGCTCCCAGGTGGCGCGGTACTTGTCGTCGTCGCTCTCGACGAAGAACGCGGTGACCACGGCCGTGTCTGAGGCGCACAGGGCGACCACATCGAACAACTCGCCGACTGGCGTGCCGGCGGCGTCGAGCACGATCATGTCTTCGAGTTCGGAGAGGGCGAGCGAGCCTGGGTCGTCGTCCACGGAAACGATTCACATCCTTTCGCCTGCGGGGAGCCCCGCGGGACGCGGCGAGGATACCCGGGCGACGGGCGCGACGTCAATGATGAAGCGTCGACATGCCAGTATCGTCGCCCTGCCTTCGTGCGATACACTCTGCCGGTTCTTGCCCGCATCACCACCCTGAAGGAGGACGAAGTCTATGGAAGCCGCCGCTGACGCCGGCTCGACCAACGTGCTGGAGCGCTTCTTCAAGTTCAAGCAGTGGAACACGTCGCTCAAGCGCGACACCCTCGCCGGGCTCGCGACCTTCATGGTCATGGCCTACATCATCTTCGTGAACCCGAACATCCTGGGGCTCGGCGGAGAAGGCCTGCCGTTCGCGGCGGCGCTCACCTCGACCTGCCTGGTCGCCGGCGTCATGACCATCCTCATGGGCCTGGTCACCAACCGCGCCTTCGCCATCGCGCCCGGTATGGGCCTCAACGCGGTGGTCGCTTTCAGCCTGGTCCTGGGGCAGGGACTGAGCTTTGAGAGCGCCATGGGCCTCATCGTGCTGGAGGGTGTCGCCATCACGATCCTCGTCCTCACCGGTTTCCGCAAGGCGATCTTCCAGGCGATCCCCATCGAGCTCAAGAAGGCGATCGTCATCGGCATCGGCTTCTTCATTCTGTTCATCGGCCTCGTCGACGGCGGCCTCATCAACGTGAACGGCGGAACGCCGCTCGCCCTCGTGGAGCTTGGCAGCGTGCCCATGGTGCCGCTGGCCGTCACGGTCGTCGGGGTCGTCGCGACGATCATCATGCTGGCACTGCGCTGGCGGGCGGCGATCCTTCTCGGCATCGTCTTCGCGACCGTCTTCGCCATCGTCATGAACTACGCCTGGGGCCAGAACGCAGGCTTCCTCCCCGGGCAGGCGGTCATGCCGACCGATGCGGTCGCGATGCCCGACTTCAGCCTCGTCGGCGCTTTCGACTTCGGCGCCTTCAGCAAGCTGGGGATCACCGCCGCCATCCTCTGGATCTTCAGCCTCATGCTGAGCGACTTCTTCGACACCATGGGAACGCTCGTCGGCGTCGGTGGCCAAGCCGGATACCTCGACGACAAAGGCGACCTCCCGAAGGTCAATCGGCCGCTCCTGGTCGACTCCGTCGCCGCCATGGCCGGCGGCGCCGTGAGCGCTTCCTCCGCCACTACCTACATCGAGTCCGGTGCCGGCGTCGCTCAGGGCGGCCGGACCGGCTGGGTGGCGATCATCGTCGGCGTGCTGTTCCTGGCCGCGATGTTCTTCTCGCCGATCGCCGGCATCGTGCCCGGCCAGGCCACGGCGGCGGCGCTGATCGTCGTCGGCTACCTCATGATGGCAACGCTGACCAAGGCCGAGAGTGAGGCCGACCATGAGATCGGCGAGCCCAAGGCGGGCATCGACTTCGGCAACCTCGCCTTCGGGCTGCCGGCGGTCCTCATCATGACGATCATGCCGCTCACCTACAGCATCACCAACGGCATCGGCGCCGGCTTCATCGCCTACGTCATCATCCGTGTCGCGCAGGGCAAGGCGCGTCAGGTGAACTGGCTGCTGTGGATCTCCTCGATCGCCTTCGTCATCTACTTCATCTTCCCGTACTTGCAGGCCCAGGGCTGGGTCTGATCCACAGGCTCATCCACTAGGGAAGCGTTCCCAAGGGCGGGCCGCCGCAGGCGGCCCGCCCCTCTGCTATCGTTGCCGCCGCCATGTCCGTCGCCCTGCTGATCATCGCCCTCGCCATCATCCTCGCCTCGGCGGAGCTGTTCACCAACGGCGTCGAATGGTTCGGCAGATGCTACGAGCTCGGAGAAGGAGCAGTGGGCAGTGTGCTCGCGGCGGTCGGCACGGCTCTTCCCGAGACCCTCGTGCCGATCATCGCCATCGTGTTCACCGGCGGGCAGGCCGCCGACGACATCGGCATCGGCGCGATCCTGGGGGCACCGTTCATGCTGGCGAGCCTGGCCATGGTCGTCACCGCCACGGCGGTCGTGGTCTTCACGTGGCGCGGGCGCCGCGAGCTCGCGGTCACGGTGAACGAGGAGGTCATGCGCCGCGACCTCAGCCACTTCCTTGTCGCCTACGCGCTGGCCATGGGAGCCGGCATGATCCACGGGGGCCCGCTGCACTACGCACTCGCTGCCGGTCTCCTCGCCTTCTACGGCTACTACGTCTGGGAGACGCTGCGCGCCGAGGGCGACCTCGAGGGAGAGACCAAGCCGCTGTACTTTCATCGGCACCCGCAGATGCCGCATCGCTACCGAATCTTCCTGCAGATCGGGGTGGCCCTCCTCGGCATCGTGCTCGGCGCCGAGATCTTCGTCAGGGAGATAGAGACTCTGAGTGAGACACTGGGCGCAGCGCCCCTCATCGTGTCCCTTCTCATCACGCCGATCGCCACAGAACTGCCGGAGAAGTTCAACTCAGTGCTGTGGATCCGCCAGCGCAAGGACACCCTGGCCCTCGGCAACATCACCGGGGCCATGGTGTTCCAGTCCACCTTCCCGGTGTCGGTCGGCCTGCTCTTCACGACCTGGCAACTGAACACCGACGGGCTCGTGAGCGGCGTGCTGGCGCTGATCAGCGGCACCGTCTTCTACCTCACCTTGCGCATCAAGCACCGCCTCACCTGGTGGTCACTGGGCGGCGCCGGGTCGGTGTACTTCGCCTATCTGGTCTACGTCTTCGGCTTCGCCACGTAGGCAGGCGAAAGGAGCCCTCCCGGCCCGCTCGCCTCCAGGCACGAACGCGTCTACTTGGCGATGACCAGAAGCACGGTGGATCCGCTGGCCACCTCGGTGCCGGCGTCCGGCACCATCCTGACCACCGTTCCCGGAGGCTGGCCGGTGCCGCCCTTCTGCCGCACGTTCACCCCGAATCCGGCCGCGGTGAGCTCGTCCGTGGCCGTTGTCGAATCCATGCCGTAGACGTTGGGGATGGTCGCCGTCGACGCCGTCGGACTCGGCGACGGCGAGGGCGACGGCGAGCCGCTCGAGACGATGACGTTCACGGCGGATCCCTTTACCACGGCGACGCCGTTGGCGGGATCCTGCCGGATCACCAGACCGCTGGGCACCGTGGTGCTGGGCTCGGGCGTGACCACGCCGAGCACCAGGCCGGCGTCGGCCAGCGCCGCTTGCGCCTCGGTCTGCGTCATGTTGGTGAGGTCGGGCACGGTCGACTGCGGTTTGCCGCTGCTCACCCAGTAGGTGATGGTGTCGCCGCGCTTCACACTGGCGTCGGCCGGCGGGTCCTGCTTGTACACCTTGCCCTCCGCGACGCCGCCCGACCTACCCGACTTCTCCAGGCCGCTGAGACCGTTCTGGTCCAGCCAGTCTCGTACCTGCCCGGGCGTCCAGCCCTTGAAGTCGTCGAGCGTCACCGTCTCGCTGCCTTGGCTCACCCAGATGTCGACGCTCTCACCTTTGCTCAGCTTCGTGCCGCCGACGGGCGCCTGACGGCTGACGAAGCCCTGATCGTACTTGTCGGAGTACTCCTCCTGCACGACGGCCTCGAAACCCGCTTCTTTGAGCTTGGTCACGGCGGCGGCCTGGCTCTTGCCCACGACGGTCGGCACGGCGACGCCACCGGCGCCCATGGCCCGCATCAGGCCGTACGCCGCGGCGGCGATCACGAGCAGGAGCAGGACGATCAGCAGTACCCACGGCCAGCGGCGACGTTTGCGGCCGCGGTCGCCGGTGGTCTGGGCGAGAGGGCCGCCCGCCATCACCGACGTGGCGCCGGCGCCGGCGCCGGCGCCCATCAGCCTCGTTGCCTCGGCGCCGGGGTCGAAGGTGGCCGCCGCCACGGGCCCGCCGGCTTGCGCGGAGCGCAGGTCGCGGGCGAACTGCTCGGCGGTCTGGTAGCGCTGGTCGGGATCCTTGGCGATGGCCTTGAGGACGATCTGGTTCAGCGCGTAAGGCATGCCCGGCACGAGCTGCGCCGGCTCGGCGGCCATCTCGTTGACGTGCTTGAGCGCCACGGTGACGGCGCTGTCGCCCTTGAACGGCACCGTGCCGGTGAGCATCTCGTAGAGGACGATGCCGACGGAGTACAGGTCGGAGCGCTCGTCGACGCGCTGCCCTCTGGCCTGTTCGGGGGCCAGATACTGGGCCGTCCCCAGGATGGAGCCGGCCTCGGTCATGCCGGAGTCGGCGGCGCGAGCGATGCCGAAGTCCGTGACCTTGGCGTTGCCGTCGCGGTCGAGCATGACGTTCTGCGGCTTGATGTCGCGATGCACGATGCCCGTGCGATGCGCGAACTCGAGAGCCGCCAGAAGCTGCAGCAAGATGTGCACCGCTTCGCTGCCGCCGAGGCGGCCGCGGCGGCGCACGAGGTCCTTGAGCGTCTCGCCCTCGACGTATTCCATGACGATGTAGTAGGTGCCGTCGACCTCGCCCCAGTCGTAGATGCTGACGAGGTTGGCGTGGTTGAGTCCGGCGGCGGCCTTTGCCTCGCGGCGAAAGCGCTCGACGAAGTTGGGATCGTCGAGGAACCGTGACAGCAGCACCTTGAGCGCCACCCTGCGGCCCAGGGTGAGGTCCTCGCAGAGATACACGTCGGCCATGCCGCCGCCGCCGATCTTGCGCAGCACGCGGTAGCGGCCGCTCACCACCTGTTCTGGCTGGAACACGTCACTCACGTCTGGTTACCTCGCTCGCTTGCTGACAGATACGGCCCCGGGCGCCGGCTCCCTGCCCCGTCAGGGCAGGGACGGCTGCGCCAGAGCCGTCTTGATCACGGCCGCGGCCAGCGGAGCCGCCGCCTCTCCACCGGTCGACTGGGTGTCTTCGATGACGACGGCGATGGCCACCTGCGGGTCGTCGGCCGGGGCAAAGGCGATGAACCACGCCAGGTTCGTGCCGTCGCCGTGCTCGGCGGTGCCGGTCTTTCCGGCGACCTGGATTCCCTCGAGCGCCGCGGCCGTGCCCGTGCCGGCGTTGACCACGCGTTGCATCATGACGTTGAGCTGCGAGGCCGTGACGGGCTTCATCGCCACCAGCCACTGCACGGGCTGCGCCTTCTGGACCACGGCGCCCGACGCGGCCACGACTTGCTGGGTGTAGTAGGGCTTCATGACGCGGCCGCCGTTGGCCACGCCGGCGGCCACCAGAGCCATCTGCAGTGGCGTCGACAGGAGCTGCTCCTGGCCGACGGCCGCCCACGCCACCGCCAGCGGGTCCATAAACGCGTCCGGAGACAACAGGCCCTTCTTGCCGTAGCGGCCGCTGGGCACGACCTCGCCCTGCGGCAGCGGCAGCGGCGGCGACTGGTAGAAGCCGAAGCGCTGCATCGAGGCGACGAGGCGCTTGCGCCCCAGCAGGTTGCCGACCTTGCCGAACGTGGTGTTGATCGAGTACGTCAGCGCCGTGGTGAAGTCGTTGGGGCCGAACACCGCGCCGCCGTAGTTGACGACCTTGCCGCCGAACACGACGTAGGTACCGGTGTCGATGAACTGGGTGTCAGGCGTGACCTTGCCGTTGTCGAGCGCAGAGGCGGCCGTCACGACCTTGAAGGCCGAGCCCGGCACATAGAGGCCCTGCGTCGGCCTGTTGAGCAGCGGCGCCCCCGGATCCTGGCTCAGCCGCGCCCAGTCGTCCTCGAGGTTGGCGGGGTCGTAGGTCGGCGCCGACGCCGAGGCGATGAGGGCGCCCGTCTTGGGATCGAGCACCACGATGGCGCCCTTCTGGCCGCTGAGCGCCTTCTGAGCTTCCTTCTGTACGGCCGGCACCAGCGTGAGCTGGACACTCGCGCCCTTCGGCCTGCGTCCCAGCAGCCGGTCGATCCAGCTCTGCACGCCAAGGTCGCTCGACTGCCCGGTGAGCTCGTCGTTAAGCTGCTCCTCGATGCCGCTGCGCCCGTAACGCACGCTGTCGTAGCCGACGAGCTGCGGCGCCACTGTCCCCTGCGGGTAGTCGCGGTGGTAGTAGCCGGAGCGGCGCACCGAGCCGGCGATGGTGGAGCCATCGTAGGCGAGGATCTCACCGCGCTTGATCTTCATCTCCTTGGCGATGCCACGCTTGTTCTCGGGCCGGTCGGCGAACCACTGGGCCCTGCCGGCCATGATCCACGTGAGATTGACGATCAGGGCGACGAAAAGGATCACGCCGACGATGAAGATGCGAGAGATGGCCTTGTTCATCGTCGCCCCCTACCCGCGCTCCGCCAGGCGACGGCGCTCGAGGTCGCTGCCCTCACGCACCACATTGGTGCGGTGAGAGACCATGAGCAGAAGCGCCACAAGCATGAGATTGGCGGTGATGGAACTGCCGCCGTAGCTCACGAACGGCAGCGTGATGCCGGTCAGCGGGATGAGCCGCGTGACGCCGCCGATGATGATGAAGGTCTGCAGGCCGAAGGCGAAGGCGAGCCCGGCGGCGAGCAGCTTGGAGAAGCCGTCCGGCGCCCACACGGCGATGCGGAAGCCACGCCACATGAAGAGCACGTAGAGGAGGATCACCCCGGCCGCGCCGAGGAGGCCGATCTCGTTGGCGATGGCGGTGAAGATGAAGTCGGTCTGCAGATCGGGCACCACCGGCTGGCGATTGGCGTACAGCAGAAAGCCGCGGCCGAAGCCGGCGCCGAGGATGCCGCCGTCGGCGATCGTGAACAGGGACTGCAGCAGCTGATAGCCGGTCGTGGAGGCCTTTGGCCAGGGATCGAGCCAGGTGGTGAAGCGGTCCTGGACGTGCGGCACGACGGCGATGGCGATGGCGGCGGCGGCGGCGAAGAGGCCGCCGCCGAGCACCACGTAGACGATCCGCGTGGTGGCCATGTACATGAGCGCCACGAAGATCGACATGTACAGCAGCGCCATGCCGAAGTCCTTCATGAAGATCAGCATGGCAAGCGACAGCACCCACATGATGAGCAGCGGGCCGAAGTACTTGGCCGCCGGCAGCGGCACACCGAGGACGTGATGTGTGGGCACCGAGAGCAGAGCCTTCTTGTCGTTGAGGTAGCCGGCGAGGAAGATCACGATGGCCAGCTTGGCGAACTCCGAGGGCTGGATCGAGAAGCCGAAGGCGTGGATCCACAGCTTGGCGCCGTTGACCGTGGTACCGAGCACGATGGTCGCCACCAGAAGCGCCAGGCCGATGGCCCCCATGATGTAGCGGTAGCGATCGAGCCTCATGTGGTCGCGCACGACAAGCACGGTGAGGACGAAGAGGGCAGCGCCGACCAGCAGCCACTGCCCCTGGGTGAGCGCGAGGGCCGGGCGGATGCGGAAGATCTCCGTGAGCCCGATCGCGGCCAGCAGCGCGGTGATGGGCAGCAGAAACGGGTCGGCCTGGGGGAGTATGAAGCGCACCAGCAGGTGCAGCAGGAAGAAGATGCCCACGAAGACGAGGCCGTAGATGATCGAGACCCGGTTGATCTCGCGGAAACGCCCGGCGTACACGGACACGTACGCCATCGTGCTCACGGCGCCGGCGATCACGAGGAAGAGCAGCTCGACGTTGCGCCGGCTCAAGGCCACATCCCCAGGGCCTCGGCGAGAGCTATGACGCTGCCCCTCGTGTGTAGACCCTGCTCATCGACGAGGCGGCGCTCCTCAGGGGCGAGCGAGTCGTAGGTGAGCGAGCTGCGCCGGTAGACGGCGTTAAGCTGCAGCGGGCCCAGCGTGGCCGGAAGGCCACTGTAGATGGTGAGCCGACCGTCGTCGACGCCCACGAAGAAGACGGTGCTGACCGTGAGGACGCCGGCGAAGGCGACCAGCACGAGCAGCGCGAGGACCACGGCCAAGCTGCCGAGGAGGCGCCGGGAGCCGCGCAGCGGCACCGCGGGCGCCGCGGGAGAAGCGGGAGCGGCGGCACCTTTCTGGTCGGGCGCCGCCTCCAGGGCCTCGTCGGTCGCCGGGAGCACTGCCGTCGCCGCCTCGTCGGCGGGGACGGCGAGCGTGACCTCTTCGTCGGCGGCGAGCGGCTCGTCGAAGCGCAGGACGACGGCGGTGATGTTGTCAGGGCCGCCGTGCTTGCGGGCCTCGGCGATGAGCCGGGCGGCCGCGTCGTCGGGATCGGCACGGCCGAGCGCCCTTCTGATGGCCTCGGCCGGAACGGGCCCGCTGAGGCCGTCGCTGCAGAGCAGCAGCACGTCTCCGGCGCGCAGGCCGACCTCGAACTCGTCGATGCGCGCCAGCGCCTCGGTGCCCAGCGCGCGGCTGAGGATGCTGCGGTGGGGGTGCGTGACCGCCTCCTCTGCGCTGAGGCGCCCGTCGCGCACCATCTCGCCGACCAGAGAGTGATCGTCGCTGAGTTGCTCCAGCACGCCGGCGCGCAGCAGATAGGCGCGGCTGTCGCCGATGTGCACGAAGTGGCCCGTGTCGCCGGCGAGCACGACGGCGGTGAGGGTCGTGCCCATGCCGGTGTGTTCGCGGTCGTCGTTGGCGCGCCGGTAGACGGCCGCGTTGGCCTGCTCGGCGGCCGCCAGAAGCGGCCGCCCCTCGACTACGGCCGCGGCCAGCGTCTCGGCGGCAAGCGCGCTGGCCACCTCGCCCGCCTGGGCCCCCCCCATGCCGTCACAGACGGCGAACAGGGGCGGGGCCACGACGAAGGTGTCCTCGTTGGTCTTGCGGTGCAGGCCGATGTCGGTGAGGGCACCGGGACGAGCGACGAGGGTCACCGGCGAGTCACTCCTCGTAACGGAAGACGGTCTCGCCGATGCGCACCCGGCTGTCGAGCTTGAGCTGCGCCTCGCCGCTCACCTGCTTCTCGTTGACGAACGTGCCGTTGGTACTGCCCAGATCCTCGACATAGTAGAAGGAGCCGCGCGGCACGAAGCGCGCATGCGTGCTCGAGACGAAGTGCTCGTCGAGCACGATGTCGCTGGACGAGGCGCGGCCGACCGTGATCCAGCCGTTCAGGGGGAACACGACGCCGGCCGGCACGATGGGGCTCTGCTCGACGATGAGACGCGGATCGATGTGGCCGGTGAAGTCGAGCTTGTCGCCGGCGATGGTGCGCTCGGAGAGCCGGTCCTCGCGACGCGCTTCGCGCTCGGCCGGCGTGAACACCGCCACGGGGCGCGAGCCCTCGGGTAGGGCGACGTCTGGAGCTGTCGCAGCGCCGGCGGGAGCGCGCACCGTGGCGACGGCCGTCTTCACGACCTGCCAGATGAAGAGGTAGAGCAGGATCAGGATGCCGATCTTGAGTACGAGAAGGACGATGTCGATCATGGGGGACTCCCGCAGCCCGCACGGCCGCGAAGCGCGGCGGCGGCCTTCACCTGGGTGCCGGCATCACGGCAGCCTCTCGAACACGAGCTCCGTGGTGCCCAGTTCGATGCGGTCGCCATGCTGCAGCACGGCCTGCTTGATGTCGCGGCGATTGACGCGCATACCGTTGGTGGATCCGAGGTCGAGCGCCATGAAGCCATCATCCTGGCGCCTGATCTCGGCGTGCTGGCGCGATACGTTGGGGTCGGTGAGCACGATGTCGCAGCGCCGGCTGCGCCCGATCACGGTGACGGCCTCGCGCAGTTCCCACTCACCCTGCTGACCACGCAGGGAGGCGCGAGGGATGCTCGACCGCGCCGAGGGCGGCGCCGCGACGGGCGCGGGCGCCTGGCCCTGGTAGAGCACGGTCTGGTCGAGAAGCGGACCCGCCGCAGCCGCCGCCGGACCCGCCGTCGCCGGGGGCACGTAGGCCGCGCCCGGCGACTCGCCCGGCGCCTCGGCCGGCGCCATGACCGTGCCCGTGGCGATGCCGAACTCGCCGACGCGCAGGTCGTCGTCGCGGTGCAGGTCGATGCGCGGCGGCGCCACGAGCGTCCAGCCCTCGCGGCGCGCGAAGGCGGTCACGTAGTTGGCGAGCTCGGCCTTGAGCGAGTCCGACAGGGACGAGAGATGCCCGTAATCGGCCTCGCCGAGGAAGATGTCGAACTCGTTGGGCACGTACACGTTGGAGACGCCCACGGTCTTGTGGTCACCCATCTCCTTGGCGAGCTTGTGCGCCAGCTCGACCGGCTGCACGCTGGCCTTGAAGGCGCGCCCGAAGCCGCCCTCTACCAGGCCTTCGAGTTTCTTTTCAGCTCTCCTGAAGATGCCCATCGGCGCGTTCCTCCGCCCCGTCTCCGGCCGTGAAAACCAACGGCAAGAGTATCACGCCGGCCGACAGCGCCACATTCCAGAGCAGGGGTGCGAGCTCCGTTGGATACCCCCAGACGGCGATGGGCACGAGGCGATAGACCGCGAACGTCGCCGCGAAGGCCAGCGCCCAGACCCACAACCGCAGCTCGAGACTGCGCCGCGACAAGGCGAAGCCGAGAGCCACGGCGAGGCCCGCCCAGAGGAGCATCTGGAGCAGGCCGGCGGGCGCCAGGGCCACGCCCAGAACATGCGTCGTCACGGTGAAGGGGTCACCGGCCGCGGCGGCCTCGCCGGCGAGGCGCCAGCGCGGCTGGAAGAGCGTGAACGGCCCGCGCGGGGCACGCAGCAACACCAGATAAACGAGCGTGCCGACGCCGGCCCAGGCGGCGGCCAGCGGGCCGCGCACGCGGCCCAGAAGGGCCGCCCCCGCCGGCGCCAGAAGCGTGAGGTACACGGGCGTGAGCACCAGCGCCAGCGTGGGCCAGAGCGCCACGATGGGCCGCGTGCGAGTCAGCAGAAACAGGACGACGGCGAAGGCCAGGTAGGCCGTTCCCAGGCTCAGCGACACGTTGAACACGGGAAACGCCAGCATGCCGAGCAGGAAGGCGAGCCCGGCCTGCGGCAAGACCGCCCACACCGCCGTACTGACCGCGATCAGCGGCAGCGTCCAACTCTGGGGATAGGCCGGGAGCGCGCCGAGTACGACGCCGCCGGTGACGGCCGTAAGGCCGGCGCCGGCGACGCGCTCGGCGGCGAAGCCGGCGCGCGCCAGTGGACGTACCAGCCGCCGGGCACGCAGTAGCCGCTGGCTGCGCAGACGTCCGCTCTGCAGAAGCTCGTCGAGGGCCTCGCTGAACTCCGCGGCCGTCGGCCGCTCGCCGGGCCGCGGCGCGCAGGCGTAATCGATGAGCCCGACCACGTCTTGCGTCAGGTCGGGCCGCAGCACACCCAGAGACGGCAGCCGGCCGGCAGCCACGTTGGACAGCGTCTCAGCCGGCGTCTGCCCGCGCAGCGGGTGCTCGCCGGCCAGCATCTCGTACAGCACCATGCCCGCGGAGTACACGTCGCTCGGCGGCCCCACGCGGCGTCCGGCGGCCTGCTCCGGCGACATGTAGGCCACCGTGCCGATGACGTCGCCGTCCTGTGTCAGCGTGTCGGAGTCCATGAGGCGGGCGATGCCGAAGTCCATCACCTTGACGTGCCCGGAGGAGTCGAGCATCACGTTCTGCGGCTTGACGTCACGGTGGATTATGCCCTGGCTGTGCGCGAACGCGAGCGCGTCGAGCAGCTCCACGCCGATCGCGGCCACGTCTCCGTCGCCGAGCTCGCCGGCCAGCTTGTCCAGCGACTCGCCGTCCACGAGCTCGCAGACGAGGATGCTGCGCTGGCCGTCGCCGAACCAGTCGTACAGAGCGACGATGTTGGGGTGCGAGAGCGCCGCGGCGGCCTCGACCTCACGGACGACGCGGCCCGACATACTGCGCCCGTCGGCGACGATCTTGAGGGCGACCGGCTGGTCGAGGGTGACGTCGAGCGCCTCGTAGACCACGGCAAAGCCGCCGCTGCCGATCTTGCCGACCAGCTGATAGCGGTCGCGCCAGTCGGTATAGAGAGGTGTCATGCTGTGCGCCGCGACGGACATGGGGGTGGAGTGGTCCTTCGTTTGGGACGGTATTCGGTATGGTACAATCCGAACCCTGTAAGAGCTGCTGGGCGAGTGGCGGAATTGGCAGACGCGCTAGGTTCAGGGTCTAGTGCACTTACGTGCGTGCGGGTTCAAGTCCCGCCTCGCCCACCAAGCGCCTGATGAACGGGGGTCCGCGGAGTGGATTTCTTCGACGACGACGCGACCAGCCAGGCACCCAGGCGCGACCAGCCGGCGTCGCCGGCGCGCCGCCGCTCCAATCCTCGCCGCACCCGCCTCCAGCGCATCCTCATCCTCGCCGCGATCCTCTTCGTGGTCGTCTTCGCGATGGCCTGGTGGGCACGCAGCTGCCAGCAGAACCGCAAAGTCGCCTCCTACCGCACCTACTTCGAGGGCGTGTCGGCGGCCATCAGCGACTCTGCCGCTCTAGGCAAGCAGCTCGACTCCATCGTCGCCAGCCCCACCAAGTTCTCGCGCAAAGAGCTCACCGCCAAGCTCGCCGAGCTCAGTGCGAAGCAGAACGAGATCGCCGTGCGCGCCGACCGCCTGGAGCCGCCCGACACGCTGACCACCGAGCAGGCCGTCTTCGCCGAAGGCATGAAGGTCCGCGCCGACGGCTTCAAGCTCTTCGAGACGACCATGCTCGGCATCCTCGGCAAGAAGAAAGTCAACCCCGCCAAGCTCGCCGCCCTCGCCGGCTACTTCAGCGGCCCCGACGCGTACTACACGAGTCGCGTCTATATCCCAGCGCGCAACACGCTGAGCGAGCAGGGCGTCTCCGACGTGCTCGTGCCCACCTCGACCTTCTTCCTCACGACCAAGACCTTCGACAGAGCGACGCTCGAGCAGATGCTCAACAGCGTCGGCAGCTCCACCAAGCTCGCCGGCAGGCACGGCGTGGGCCTCTTGGGAGTGACCGCCCAGCCCGGCGACATCACGCTTACAAAGGGCGCCACGACCGACATCCCCGCCACCGCCGATCTGTCGTTCGATGTCGCCGTCCAGAACCAGGGCGACGTCACGGAGGAGAACGTCGCCGTCAAGGCGGTGCTCAAGCTGCCCGGCGGGGGCGTGCTCACACAGGCCGCCACCATCGCCACCATCACCTCCGGCCAGACGCAGACCGTCACCATCAAGGGTTTCGTGATCCCGGCCGAGGCGCTCAGCAAGGTCTCTACGCTTAACGTCACGGCCGGACCGGTGCCCGGGGAGCGGGTGAAGACCAACAACGTCGGGCAGTTCAAGATCCTTCTGCAGCTCCAGTAGAGCCTCATGCAGACGCTGCGCGACATCGCACCCTACGCGGCGCTGGCCGCCGTCGTCCTCTCGCTGGCGCTGCTCGTCCTGGTCATCGTCCTGTGGACCTCCGTGCGCCGCCTGCGGCGTTCGCAGCTCGTGGTCATGGGTCACCACGACCAGCGCGACATCGTCGCGCACGTGGAGAACCTCGACTCGCAGGTGCGCAATCTGCGCGAGGCTGTCGAGATCCTCACCGACCAGCTCGACGAGCAGAAGCGGCACCTCGACCACGCCCTGACCAATCGTGCGATCGTGCGCTACGACGCCTTCCGCGACGCCGGCGGCGAGCAGAGCGCCTCGTTCGCCCTGCTCGACAATCACCGCTCGGGGGTCGTGTTCAGCGCCATCGCGGCGCGTGACTTCGCGCGCATCTACGTCAAGCACCTGCGCGACGGCGTCGCCGACCGCGATCTCTCGCCGGAGGAGCAGCAGGCCGTGGTGGCCGCCGTGCCGCGTCCGCTGGCGGCCGGCGAGGACGGCCCGCGCGCCGCGCGGGCTCCGCGCCTCGCCGACGAGCCGCGGCCTCCCGCCGGCGGCGTACCTCCCGGCGACGCCGCTCCTGGCGGCGCCCCACCGGGCGACGAGGAGCGCAAGGCCTTCGACGCCCTCGCCGAACTCGGCGACCCGCCGCTGACCGGCCCGAAGCCAGTCGTCGAGGCGTTCAGCTGGGACGCCGGCGACGAGCGCCCCCCCGGCCCCGGCACCTGAGACGAGGAGTAGAGAATGGCTCACGACACCGGCCGGGTCGCCTTCCTCGGGCCTGAGGGCACGTTCACCGAAGAGGCGTTGCTGGCCGATCCGCCGACTGATGAGCTGGCCCCCTTCCCGTATCCTTCCATCCACGAAGTCATGCAGGCCGTCGCCAGCGGCGACGCCGAGCTCGCGATCGTGCCCATCGAGAACTCGCTCGAGGGCTCCGTGACCCGGACGCTCGACCTGCTGGCCTTCGGCTTCGACGAGCTGACGATCGTGCGCGAGGTCACGCACGCGATCCGCCACCAGCTCATCGCCCGCGCCGACCTGCGCCTCGACGAAGTCACCAAGGTGATCAGCATCCCCATCGCCTACGGGCAGTGCCGCAGGTTCATCCAGGAGCACCTCGCGGACGTCGAGCACGAGGCCACCGATTCCACCGCCGAGGCCGTACGCCGCGTGAGCCGCGTGGACCGTCCGTGGGTAGCCATCGGCACGCGGCTCTCGGCCGACCTCTACGAGTGCGCGGTGGTCCGCGACGACATCGAGGACTCGCTCGACAACCGCACGCGATTCGTGTACCTCTCGCGCACCCCGGCGCCCCAGGACCTCGATGTGCGCTACAAGACCAGCCTTGTCTGCGGCATCGGCGCCGACCAGCCGGGCGCCCTGCTGCTGATCCTCAGCGAGTTCGCGCACCGCTACGTGAACCTGACGAAGATCGAGTCGCGGCCCTCCAAGAAAGGCCTCGGCGACTACGTGTTCTTCATCGACATGGAGGGGCGCCGCGAAGACGCGCCCATCGAGCAGGCGCTCAAGTGCCTCGCCTGCAAGCTGCCCTGGGTCAAGGTGCTGGGCTCCTACCCCGCCTGATCGCCATCCGCTCTATAATCGGGACGCAACACACGAAGCTGGTCGAAGCCGGAACCGCATGACTCAGCCGGGAGGTCCACATGGAACGCGTGAAGTGCTCTGTGCGAGACGTGAGCGCCGCCGACCGCGGCATGCTCGTCCTGCTTGCCGAAGAGACCCTGCATCCTCTCGCCGAGGGCTCCGGCCATCCGGAGCGGTATCACACCGCTGAGCTTCTCGAGCTGCTCGAGCGGGCCGACGTGTACGTCGCCGAGGCGGAGGGCGAGATGGCGGGGTTCGTCGCGGTCGAGGCCGATGACGACGCCCTTGCCCTGCGCTGCGTGTGCATCAGCCCCGCGTTCGAGGCTCGCGGAGTGGCCAACCAGCTCGTCGACTGGGCTGAGGGCGTAGCCATCGACCGCCGCCTGCGCCGGCTCACGGCCTTCGTGCCCGCCGGCGACCACCCTTCCCTGCGCCTCTACCACGGCCATGACTTCGTGACGTCCGCCGCCCCCGAGCAGCCCGAGATGGTGCTCCTCGAGAAGCGCTTGCCCGCGGTCGAGGGCTGAGACCAGCGTGGACCTCACCCTCATCGTCGTACCGTACGACCTCGGCCGCGAGGGCGTGGGCAGCGGACGCGGGCCCACGGCTTACCTTGAGGGCGGAGCCGCGGCGGCGCTGCGGGACCGCGGTCACGAGGTGGAGGTCGTGACCGCGCAGCGCAGCGCCCCTTTCAGCAGCGAGCTCGAGGCCGTGCTCGACATCGACGCCGCCGTCGCGGCGCTGGTGGCCGCCGCCGCGGAAGACGGCCGCCTGCCGATGGTCCTGGCCGGCAACTGCAACGTGACGCTCGGAGTGCGCGCTGGCCTGCTCGCCGCCAGAGTCGACGGCGACCGCGTGCATGGGCGGCTCTCCACGGTCTGGCTCGACGCCCACGGCGACTTCAACACCCCGGAGACCAGCGAGACCGGCTACCTGGACGGCATGCCGCTGGCCATGCTCACGGGGCGCGCGTTCCCCGAGACGTGGGTGAGGCTCGGCGGCGAGCCGCTGGGCGAGTCCCTGACGGTGCACGCCGGAGGTCGCGACCTGGATCCGGCGGAGGCTGAAGCATTGGCGGCCTCGGCCATCACCGTGGTGAGCGGCGCCGAGGTGCGCGAGCGCGGTCTGGGCGAGGCGCTCACGCCGGCGCTCGACGAGCTCGCGGCGCGCGCCGCCCATGCAAGGCGGGCCCTGACGAGCCGCCCGCCGGCGCACCTCCACGTCGACATCGACGTGCTCGATCCGTCCGTCGCCCCAGCCGTGGGCTTCCCGTCGCCTGGCGGCTTCACTTTGGCCGAACTGCTGGCAGCCATCGAGATGACCGGCGGGCGTTTCGAGCTGCGGGCGCTCTCCCTGACGTCGTTCGCCCCCGACAGCACCGCCGGCGCCGGCACGCTGGAGTGTGGCCTCGCCGTGATGACGACCGCCGCCGGCATCGCCTGCGGCCTTCCGGAGGCGACGCGACGCTGAACCCGCGGGCCGGGCAAGTGGAGGCCCTTCCGGCCGCCGCCCGCCCCGCAGTCATGCGTCAGCGGTAGACGTAGAGTCGCTCGCCCACCCAGGACTGGCCATAGGTCCAGTCGGCCACCCACATCGGCTCGCGGATGCAGCCGTGGCTGGCCGGGTAGGGCGGCACCGGAGCATAGCCGTGAATGGCGAAGTTGCCGACGAACCCCATGGTGCGAAACAGGATCCCACCGTATCCCGACGTCGTGTACGGGTGCTTCTGCTGGATACGGAAGCTGCCCTCGGGCGTGTTGCCCGTGGCTCCGGTGGAAACGGCAATGAGGCCGTAGACGGCGCCGTGCTTGACCACCATGAGGATCTGCCGACCCTTGTCCACTTCGATGTGAGTGGACGGCCCGAAGAACCGCGGCTTGACCGGCTCGGCGCCGTCGAGCTTGCGCCAGTCGTCGCCGTCGAAGACGTAAGTACGCGGCAGGCGATAGGCCTTCTGGAAGGCCATCACGGCGTCGGCGCACTGTGAGTTGAAGGTCGAGCCGATGTAGGGCACGCGGATGTGGAGGCGCGAGAGCGCCGTCAGCAGCCCGCGCACACGGGCCCCGGACGACCCGCTCGCGACCCTCTCCCCCTTGGCGCGCACCGTCGACTCGAGGCTGCGCCCCGCCAGGCCGTCGGCGGCCGGCAGCGACAGCGTGACGACGAACTTGTCGACGCCGCGGAGCGGCACCTGCAGCACGGCTCTGCCGCCACGAACGGCGGCCTTGACCGTCGCGACGCGGGCGCCGCGGTGCACGACGACGGCACTGATCGTGCCACCGTAGGTGGATGGCTCGACCTTGACCGCATACTTCAGGCTGAGGAACGGGATCGCCGTGCCGTGCGTCACCGTGACCTTCGGCTTGACGGTGAGGCGCTGCGCCGCGCTCTGCGTGCCGTCGACGAGCAGGCGCGCGACGACGTCGCCGCCGCGCCGCGGTGTGATCGTGGCGCTGTACGCGCCGGACGCGTCGGTGACGGCCGTCGCGGCGCGCACTCCGGCCAGCTCGACGGCCACGTCCTGGCCGGGCACTGCCGGCGTGATCACGCCGGATACCGTGACCGCGTCGCCGAAGACGACCGTCGCCGGCGAGAGCGCGCAGCTGACAGTGGTCGCCGGCGAAGGCTCCGGGGACGGGGACGGCGACGACGAAGGAGCGGCGACGGCCGCGGGCAGGAGCGTCGCGCACAGCGCGACGAGGACGGCCGCGGCCAGCAGGCCGCGGCGACGAACACGTGGACTGGACGCGGTCTGGCGCATCGATCGGCTCCTGCTCTCGCGCGTGAGCGCGTGGCTTGACGTGCGGCGAGGGTAGCACGGACGGAGCGCGAGGGTCGAGCCGGTGCGATACCATGAGGCGCGACAAACACGACCGCGAGGAGTCACGATGCTCGACGTG
Organism: uncultured Thermoleophilia bacterium; assembly: GCA_963765635.1. Classification (GTDB taxonomy): domain Bacteria; phylum Actinomycetota; class Thermoleophilia; order UBA2241; family UBA2241; genus CAIXSE01. Next base: position 1,922,328 of record CAVXXF010000004.1, on the reverse strand, counting down.
AAGATGGTGCGCGCGAATCCGGACGAGGTCCGCCGGGCACTCGCGCGGCGCGGCGACTCCACGGCGTCGCTCGACGAGTTCCTCGCTCTCGAGGAAGAACGCCGGCGGCTGCTCACCGACGTCGAGAGCAAGCGCGCGGCACGGAAGCGCGCCAGCGACGCGATCGCCGTGGTCAAGAAGGCTGGCGGAAACGCCGATCAGGCGATCGCCGCGATGCGCACGCTGGGCGATGCCATCAAGGAGCGCGAGGCCTCACTGGGCGAGGTCGAGGAGCAGCTCAAGACCATGCTCCTCGAGATCCCCAACATACCGCTCCCCGACGTCCCCGACGGCGGCGAAGAGGATTCGGTCGTGCTGCGCCACGTGGGCACGCCGCGCGAGTTCGACTTCGCGGTCAAGGACCACCTCGACCTGGGCATCGCCCTCGACATGATCGACATGGAGCGCGGCGCCAAGGTGAGCGGCTCGCGTTTCGCCTACCTCAAGGGCGACCTCGTGCTGCTGCAGTTCGCCCTCGTCCGGTACGGTCTCGACGTCGTGGGGGCCAAGGGGTTTCGCCCCGTCATGCCGCCGGTGCTGGTGCGCGAAGAGGCCATGTTCGGCACCGGCTTCTTCCCCACCGACCGCGCCCAGGTCTACGAGACGATGGACGGCGACTGCCTCGTCGGCACCAGCGAGGTCCCCCTGGCGGCCATGCACATGCAGGAGTTCCTCGAGGCCGAGAAGTTGCCGCTGCGCTACGCCGGCTACTCCAGCTGCTTCCGCCGCGAGGCCGGCGCCGCCGGCCGCGACACCCGCGGCATCCTGCGCGTCCACCAGTTCGACAAGCTGGAGATGTTCAGCTTCTGCCTCCCCGAGCAGGGCGCCTTCGAGCACGAGCTCATTCTCTCGGCGGAAGAAGAGATCCTGCAGGGGCTCGGCATCCCCTACCGCGTGGTCAACATCGCCGCCGGCGACCTCGGCGCCCCGGCGGCGCAGAAGTTCGACTGCGAGGCCTGGATGCCGGGGCAGCAGCAGTACCGCGAGGTCACGAGTTGCTCCAACTGCACCGACTACCAGGCGCGGCGCCTGGACTGCCGCTACCGCACCGACAAGGGGCCGCGCTTCGTGCACACGCTGAACGGCACGGGCATCGCCGTCGGCCGCACGCTGATCGCCATCATGGAGAACTATCAGCGTGCCGACGGCACGATCGCCGTGCCCGAGGTGCTCCGGCCCCTCATGGGCAAGGACGTGCTGGGGGTCTGAACGCGACGGTGGCGCAGTCCGCCGGGGTCGCGCCGCCGGTCACTCGACGGCTTCGGCCTCGCCGAACGACGGTGAGGTGCCGTTCTCGCGCCACGGGATGATGAAGCCGCGTACGTCCACGTCGGCGAAGGTGTTCTCGAGTAACGCCTTGACGCGCCGCAGGTCGCGAGCCAGCAACTCCTGTTGGTCGAACCCCAGACCACCGAGGCTGTGCTCGTAGGCCGAGCAGTCCTGGTGCGAGACAAGGTAGATCGTGCGGATGCCGTGCAGATCGAGCTGGGTGCGCACGCAGTCGAGAGCGACGCGCCGCTCCATGCCCGGCCGCGTGAGCACCAGCGGCCCGCCGGGCACCAGAAAGCGGTCGGCGTCGCTCGCGCCCTCCTTCTCCTGAAGAGCGGCGAGAGCCGGGGCGACGCGGCCGTCCGCGCAGGCGATGAACAGAGCGGTCATGACGAGGGAGTATGCCAGATGACGGGCGCCGGGACTAGCGGAGGCACTGACGCCCGCCCCGCCTGCTTGCTACACTTGTACGGCGCGGAGGGGTGGCAGAGCGGTTCATCGCACCGGTCTTGAAAACCGGCAACGGCGCAAGTCGTTCGTGGGTTCGAATCCCACCCCCTCCGCCAGTTTGCAGGGGTTTTGCAGCGCCGAGGCTGCGTTCAGAATGCACTGCAGCCCCGCCTGAGCCTCAGCTGCTCGCCATTTGGCTGCCCATCCTGTCAGCTCTTGCCGTGCCGGCCTCGCCTAGAGCGACCGCGAGGGCACAGGCCCGCCTCGCGTCTGGAGCACGCGCCGGACGGCCTGTCGGCGGCGCGGCAGAAGGCCAGGTGCTCATTCGCCGAAGGCGAGCGCCCTGTCCACTCCAGGCCGAACACCGGTTCCCGTCGTGCCGAAAACCATCGGAGCGCAGCGAAGCGTTTGCTCTCGCGATGCGTACCTGCTGTCCGGCTTCAGATCGACCCAGGGCGGCCGATCGTCCAGAAGGTGAATCCCTGCTAGCGAAGAAGTGACAACGAATAGTCGCGATGCTTGCTGCAGAGGCTCACACGATGATCGGGGGGCGAGAGTCATCCGCCGGCTGTGGTGATGGGATTCCCCGGTCCGCCCACGGCGCCGTGCTGCGCTTGCTGGGGGGTTGGTCCATGTGACAGACATGACGGCTGGCGAGCTGCTGGTCGCCAGTGAGCGCGAGTCCGTGGCGAGCACGCATGCCGAGGATCCGGCGAAGTCAGTCTGCCTGGCCTTCGCCTTTGGCTGCCAGCGCGGCGAGGCCCATGTCGGACGCCTCTTCGAGTATGTCCGCGCCAACGGCTGGCCGCTCGCGGCCACCGTCGAAGAGGCGGATGTCGTCGTCGTGTGGACGTGCGGCTACGACGCCGACCACGAGGAGCGTTGCGTCAGCATGCTGCGCTCCGTCGAGCGACGGCGACAGGAAGGCTCTCAGCTCATCATCGTCGGCTGCCTGGCCGGCATCGATGAGGAGCGCCTGCATCAGGCGTTCAACGCTGTGACGGTGCCGCCAAGACGGCTTGGCGACCTCGACGCCGTCCTTGGGGCCGTCGTCCCTCTCGCCGACGTCCAAGTCCCTTGGGAACTGGCGCCGTACATTGCGGGGGCGTCTGGGCACTTTTCCGAGGCCGAACGCCACCCGGAGGACAGCGTGGCGATGAGGCAGGCTCGCTCTCTGCTGTTGCGCAGCGGCATCCGCGAGTGGCACCGGCGCAACATCGGCCGCGACAACAGGTGCTACGTCGATTCCTCGCAGCGCGTCTGCAGCATCCGCGTGGCGGTGGGCTGTATGGGCCAGTGCACATACTGCGCTCTCAGATTCGCAGCGGGACCACTGCACTCCAAGCCGCTCGATTCGGTATTGGCGGAGTTCGACAGGAGTCTGGCGCGCGGCTACACGGAGTTCAGGCTCATCGCCGGCGACCTCGGATCCTACGGTCAAGACCTCGGAACCAACATCGCGGAGCTCCTCGATCTGATGCTGCAGCGCTCGGGGGGCTTCAAGCTCAACCTGCTCGAACTCGACTTCAGGTACTTCATCGAGTATCAGGGCAGAGTCATCGACTTGCTGGCCAACCATCACGCGCGCATCCGCTCCATCACCATGCCGATGCAGTCCGGCAGCGAGCGGGTGCTCCAGAACATGCGCCGCGGCCACACGGCCATCGACGCAGAGAGAGCACTGCGAGCCTTTCGCCAGGCCTGCCCAAGCATCTGCGCCAGCACTCATGTGCTCGTCGGTTTCCCGGGGGAGACGGAGGCCGACTTCGAGGATACCCTGCGCATGCTCAGAGTCGGCCGGTTCAACTACGTCAGCGTCTTCGGCTACACGGATCGCCCCCGGACCGAGGCTTCCCTCATGCCCAACAAGGTGCAGCAGTCGGTGATCAGAGCGCGCAGCCTGCGTGCTCGTCGCGAGTTCAACGGCCACCTGGACGCCTTGCGCTATCGCGCCGAGGCGTGGGGTCTGCGTTAGCCGAACGAACGCGGGCTTGCGCGCCACCCCTGCTTGCGGGTCTGGGGGCCTGGAGATCGTCGAGAACCACTCGCCCCATGAAGACGCTCGGGTAGCCGTCGAAGTCACAGCCGACGCTCTCATCGGCCGCGGGGCAGTCGCTGCCGAGGTCGAGGCCCTCACCCTGACGAGGCAAGACCGGCCAGTCGCCGGTCCGAAAGAAGGCCTCGATGATCGTCGGGTCTCCGTCACCGTCGACGCGCACGAAGGAGATGCCAAAGGTGGGCATGGAGAGAAGCCTGCACGGCGCATCGCTGCCGGCCGCCCGCCCCCGACATTGACCGGCCACCGTGTCGGGGACTTCGCCCACATGCGCAGCACGTCCGGACGTGAATGGCGGCACCTGCCGCTCATGCCGACCTGACGGAGTGACGACGGGTGACGCTAGCGAGGTCGCGGGCACGTGCGGTCATGCCACTAGCGGAGGTAGACTCGCGGCATGGGCAAACTGCGCGACCACTTCGACTCAAGCCGCGACCCCGATGGTTACGAGCGGGTCAAGTGCGGGGTCTGCAACGGCGCCGGTCTGCCCAAGGTCAGCAGCGGCGCCTTCTGGGCGTTCGACGCCGGTGCTCCACTGAATCACTGCCGCACGTGCCGTGGCAAAGGCTACGTGCTCGTGAAGAAGGAGTCCTGGGCCGGCCTTCCCGACCGTGCCTCCAGTTCCAGCCGAGGGCCCGCCACCCGCGAGGGCAGCGGGCCTCCTCGGCGGTCGGTTGGCCGTCCAGACGTGATGACCCGACGGCCTGCATCCAGCCCAGGATCATCTCCTACGTGAGCCGCCAGACCGCGTTCGACCCGACGACCAGAATCACGGCGTCGGGCCACGGGTCGGCGTCGGTCACCCTCGTGATCAGGAGAGCCCTCGTGACCGTGGCGGGTACCCAGCCGACGCGCGGCAACGGCGCGAGCCCGAAGCACGGCCCGGCGATGATAGGCAGGTCGACAGAAGGGGACGACGACGCCAGTCCACTTGGCGACGGCCCACACGCAGCAAGTCGAGAACGCCCCGCCGCAGTCGCTGGGGATCGCTTGAGACAGGAGGAAGCCGGTGAGACCTGTGCCTCGGTGGACAGCAGGGGGACCGGCTGGAGATAGAGTACGCCGCCACGGCCGTCCTCACCAGCCTTGGCGCGCGTATCTGTTGCCGAAGGTGACGACGCGCCGGGCAAGCCCACGGCCAAGACGACTGAGGGCGCCGTCGAGCCCATCAAGCCGGCCTTCATGTGGAGCAAGGCGCCCGGCGCCGCCAGGTACGCGCTGCGCGTCTACAAGGGCAGCACGCCGCTGCTGAACAAGACCGGTATCGCCAAGCGGTCATGGAAGAGCACAGAGCCGCTGCCCACGAACGTCGATCTCACCTGGAAGCTCCGCGCGAGCAACGCCGCCGGCGCCGGCGCCTGGAACAAGAGCCTCACGTTCAGGATCGTGCCGCCCGACTTCGCGATCGGCCAAGCCTGCCAGGGCGGAAGAGTAGCCTCCATCGAGGGAACTGGACTGTACGGATCGACCGCGGCGGCAGCTGACCAAAGCACAGGGATCGTGTGGGCCGTCGCTGTCTTCGAGAGCCCCCCCGTTCCAGGAGGGACACTCACGGCGCTCGGGACCGGCGCGGCGAACACGATCGACATCATCACCCAGAATGGCGCAGGCGGCACGTGCGCGGCGGGTTCAGCGGAGAAACACACCAGCGGCATCTACAGCGACTGGTACCTGCCCAGCAAGGATGAGCTGAACCAGCTGTACCTTGACCACGCGGCGATCGGCGGTTCTGACGAGTCCGTCATGTAGCGGAGCTCCTCCGAGGACGATGCGGACAGGGCGTGGTACGAGTGGTTCGGCATCGGCGCCCGGAACTCCACCCTCAAGGACAACACCTTCAGGGTGCGAGCTGTGCGGCCTTTCTGACCATTGGCTCATCCAGTTGCCTGACTGACCGGGGTTCGCCGGCAGATCGTCGCGATACCCGCTGAGCAGCGCGAGGGCGCAAGCGGGACACGTGCTCGTGATGACCCGTTCGCGACAGGGAACTCGACGCGGGGCGGCGGGCCGAACGGCCCGCCGCCCCGCGCGACGAATCGACTCCTCAGAGCACCGAGAAGTACTTGCGGACCTCCCAGTCGGTGACCTGCTCGCGATACTCGTACCACTCGTTGAGCTTGTTGGTCACGAAACGCTCGAAGACGTGATCGCCGAGGGTGCGGCGCACGAGCTCGCTGTTCTGGGTCGCGGTGATCGCCTCGAAGAGGTTGTTGGGCAGCGCGCCCAGGCCGATGGCGTCGCGCTGCTCGGCGTTCATCTTGTAGATATTGGGCTCCACGCCCGGTGGCAGCTCGTACCCCTGCTCGATGCCCTCGAGGCCGGCGCTGAGCATCACGGCGAAGGCCAGATACGGGTTGGCCGCCGGGTCGGGGTTACGCAGCTCGGCGCGCACCGTGCTCTCCTTGCCCTGCACGTACAGGGGCACGCGGATGAGCGCCGTGCGGTTGCGGTGCGCCCAGCTGATGTACACCGGCGCCTCGTAGCCGGGCACCAGCCGCTTGTAGCTGTTCACGTATTGGTTGAGCACCGCGGTGAACTCGCGCATGTGCCTGAGCTGCCCGGCGATGAAGCCCTTGGCGATGTCGCTGAGGTGATCGGGGTCGGTCTCGCTGAACATCGCGTTCGTGTCGCCGCGGAAGAGACTCTGATGGACGTGCATCCCGCTGCCGTTCTCGCCGTGAAGGGGCTTGGGCATGAAGGTCGCGTGCACGCCGTTGTGGGCCGCGACCTCCTTGACGATGAGGCGCGTGATCATCACGCGGTCGGCCATGAGGAGGGCCTCGTCGTAGTGCGGGTCGATCTCGTGCTGCGACGGCGCCACCTCGTGATGCGAGGCCTCCATGGGGATGCCGACCTTGTCGAGGGCGCGCATGGTCTGCTTGCGCAGGTCGTTGCCGAGGTCGGCGGGCAGCACGTCGAAGTACCCGCCGTTGTCGATGAGCTCGCGCTCCTCGGAGCTCTTGAAATAGAAGTACTCGAGCTCCGGACCCACGTAGAAATCGAGGCCCATCCTCTGGGCGCGCTCGAGCTGGCGGCGCAGCACCCAGCGCGGATCGCCCTCGAAGGGCTTGAAGTTGCGGTCGAGGACGTCGCAGAACACGAACGCGGTGCGCTCGCTGCCCTGCGCCCAGGGCAGCACGGTGAACGTGCTCCAATCGGGCATCGCCACGATGTCCGACTCCTCGATCTCGGCGTAGCCGCTGATGGAGGACCCGTCGAAGGCGGCGCCGCTCTCGATCACGTTGTGCAGCTGGCGGTCGGGGATCTCGACCATCTTGAGATTGCCGAGGATGTCCGTGAACCACAGCTGGATGTGCTTCACGTTCTCGTCCTTGACGAGCTTGATCATGCTGTCCTGGTGCTCAGTGCTCATCGTCGTCCTTTCAGGCCGTGAGCGTACGCCGTGACGCTCGCGAGGGTGGATTGGGCGGCGACGAGGGGGTGGTGATGCGCGGGGACGGGCGTCCCGGGAGGCGGCGGCGGAGGCCGGACGCCGAGGCTGTGCGCGCTGCGTGCTGCTTGAGGACGAAGGCGGTGTCGCCTGTGCTGATCATGCCGATCCCTCTCCTCAGAGGTGGGTGTGATGAATGGCTGCGGAACGACTCAGTCGAACGTGACGGTCTCCTCTCGTCTGTACTCCGGGCAGTCACTAGGCTACTCTGTCCTAACTATGAATACAACCTTGTACACTATGTCCAACGGATCTGACGGCTGGACCTCAGTCTACCAAGCGGGACGCTGATGACGTCGCCGTTCGACCGCGAGCACGCCGCCTGTGGCGTGGGCTTCGCGGCGGCGATCGACGGAGCGTCGCGCCGGGACGTCGTCGAGCTCGCGCTGACCGCCCTGGCCCGACTCGAGCATCGCGGCGGCCTCGGGGCCGGCGGCCAGGCCAGCGACGGCGCCGGTGTGCTGACGGCGATCCCCTGGGACGTGCTGCGGCCGTGGCTGGACGAGCACGGTCCGGCGGGCGCCGGCGGGCTGCCGGACCCTGCCTCGCTCGGCGCGGCGGTCGGCATGGTCTTCCTGCCCGCCGACAAAGGACGCCGGCGACTCTGCCGCGATCTCGTGGAGAAGTCCCTGCGCGACGAACGGATGACCGTCGCCGGATGGCGCGCGGTGCCCGTGGACGAGAGCGCGCTCGGGGATGGTCGGCACACCTCCTCCCCGCGCGTCGAGCAGGTCGTCGCGAGCTCGCCGCTGCGCGGCGACGACCTCGAGCGCTCGCTGCTGCTGGCGCGCCGCATGATCGGCCGGGCGCTCGCGGCGCAGCAGACCATCCGGCGCCTGGACGACCTCTACGTGTGCTCGCTGTCGTCGCGGACCATCGTGTACAAGGGCATGGTCACCTCAGCCGTGCTGCCCGAGTTCTACGCCGATCTGCGCGACCGCGACTACGCTTCGCCGTTCGCGGTCTTCCATCGCCGCTTCAGCACCAATACCGCCCCCAAGTGGAGCCTGGCGCAGCCCATGCGCCTGCTGGCCCACAACGGCGAGATCAACACCCTCCAGGGCAACCTCGAGTGGATGAGCGCCCGCGAGCCGGAGCTGGCGCATCCCCTCTGGGGGGAACGCATCGCCGACCTGCTCCCCCCCGTGCACGCCGACAGCAGCGACTCGGGCGCCCTGGACAAGCTCCTGGAGCTGCTCGTGCGTTCCGGGCGCAGCCCGCTCGAGGCGATGATGATGTGCATGCCCGAGGCCTACGAGAACCGCCCCGCGCGCGGCGAGGACGCCGCTGTCGTCGATTTCTACGACTACTACAGCGGCGTGCTCGAGGCTTGGGACGGACCCGCCCTCGTGGCCTTCAGCGACGGTTGCGTGGTCGGGGCCGCGGTCGACCGCAACGGCCTGCGCCCGGCGCGCTTCGCGCGCACGCGCTCCGGGCTCGTGCTCCTCGCCTCCGAGGCGGGAGCCGCCGCGCTGCCCGCCGAAGAGGTACTCGAAAGAGGCCGCCTGGGGCCCGGCGAGATGCTGGCCGTCGACCTCGAGGCCGGTGAGCTGCTGCGCAACGGGCGCATCAAGCCCGAGGTGGCCGCGCAGAAGCCCTACGGCGCCTGGCTGAGCCGTCACCGCCGCGACGCGGCGGCGGACGACGGGCCGCCGCCCGCGGGCCCGGCGGCGACGTGCGCCGAGACCCTGGCGGCCCCGCCTGCCGGCGGCGCGCCGGCGCTGCTGCGCCGCCAGACCGCCGCCGGCTTCACCGCCGAAGACGTCGACATGATCCTCCTCCCCATGGCGCAACGCGCCCGCGAGCCGCGCTTCTCCATGGGCAACGACGCGCCGCTGCCGATCCTGTCGAGCAAGCCGCGTACGCTCTACGACTACTTCGCCGAGCGATTCGCGCAGGTCACGAACCCGCCCATCGACCCTCTGCGCGAGCGGCTCGTGATGTCGCTGGCCATGCGCCTCGGCGCGCGCGGCAACCTCCTGACCTCGGGGCCCGGGCACGCGCGCCAGCTTGAACTTCCCTCGCCGATCCTCGACGAAGCCGGGCTGCGCGCGCTGTGCGATTCCGACCTCCGCGTGGCCCAGGTGTCCACCGCCTACGACGTGACCAGCGGGCCCTGGGGCCTGCGCGAGGCCGTCGAGCGGCTGAGCGCGGACGCCGTGGCCGCCGTGCTGGGCGGTGCGGAGATCATCGTGCTCAGCGACAGGCCGGGCACCCTGGCCCCCGAGGCCAGCCACGTGCCGCCGCTGCTGGCCGTCGGCGCGGTCCATCGGCGCCTGCTCCGCGAGGGCCTCAGATGCCGCGCCTCGCTGGTCGTGGACGCGGCGCAGTGCTGGAGCGTGCACCACTTCGCCTGCCTCATCGGGTACGGGGCGTCCGCCGTGTCGCCGCACCTGGCCTTCGAGACGGTCCGCCACCTGCGCGCCGAGGGGCGTCTGGGCGATATCGCCGACGCGGAGCTCAATTACCGCGTCTCCGCCGAGCGTGGGCTCTTCAAGATCCTCTCCAAGATGGGCATCTCGCGCCTGTCGAGCTACCACGGCGCGCAGCTCTTCGAGGCCATGGGCGTGGGCCCCGACCTGCTCGATCTGGGGTTCGCCGGCACGCCCTCAAGGATCGGCGGTCTCAGCGTCGAGGAGCTGGCCCAAGAGACGGTGTGGATCCATCAGCAGGCGTTTCCGGAGCTGTCCATGGAGAAGCTGCACAACTTCGGCTTCGTGCGTTTTCGTCGCGGCGGCGAGTACCACCTCAACAACCCGGAAGCGGCGAAGACCCTGCGGCGCGCCTGCGTGCAGGGGAGCGCCGAGCTCTACGCGGAGTTCTGCGCGCTGCTCTCCAAGCGGCCGTGCACCGTGCTGCGCGACCTTGTCCGGCCCGAGAGCGACCGCGCGCCGCTGCCCCTCGAAGATGTAGAACCGGCGGACGCCATCCTGCCACGCTTCTGCACCGGCGGGATGTCGCTGGGCGCCCTGTCGAAGGAAGCGCACGAAGTGCTGGCCATCGCCATGAACCGCCTCGGCGGCAAGTCCAACTCAGGCGAGGGCGGCGAAGACCCCGCGCGCGCCGTCCCGCTGGAGCGTGTGGGCCCCGGCGGGGTGTCGGCGCGCTACCCCGGGCTGCGCGGCCTGCGGCCCGGCGACGTCGCCGCCTCACGTATCAAACAGGTGGCCTCCGGTCGCTTCGGGGTCACGCCGGCGTACCTCGCCACGGCCGAGCAGCTGGAGATCAAGATCGCCCAGGGCGCCAAGCCCGGCGAGGGCGGCGAACTGCCCGGCGAGAAGGTGACGGGCGCCATCGCCGCGCTGCGCCACGCCCAGCCCGGGCGCACGCTGATCTCGCCGCCGCCGCACCACGACATCTACTCCATCGAGGACCTCGCGCAGCTGGTCTTCGACCTGAGGCAGGTCAATCCGGCGGCGAGCATCGCCGTCAAGCTCGTGTCGGGATGGGGCGTCGGGACGATCGCCGCCGGGGTCGCCAAAGCGGACGCCGACGTGATCACCATCTCGGGGCACGGCGGCGGTACGGCCGCCGCCTCGCTGAACTCGATCAAGCACGCCGGGATCCCCTGGGAGCTCGGCCTCGCGGACGCGCACCGCACGCTCATCGGCAGCGGCCTGCGCGAGCGCGTGCGCCTGCGCGTCGACGGTGATCTGCGCACCGGCCGCGACGTCGTGCTGGCGGCGTTGCTGGGCGCCGAGGAGTACGGCTTCGGCACCGCCGCGCTGATGGCCGAGGGCTGCGTGATGGCGCGGGTCTGCCACACCGACCAGTGCCCGGTCGGCATCGCGACGCAGCGCGAGGAGCTAAGGGCACGCTTCGGCGGCGAGCCGCAGCACCTCGTCAACTACTTCACGTTCGTCGCCGAGGAGGTCCGCACCGCTCCTTGCCCGCCTGGGCTACCGGACGCTGGCGGAGATCGTCGGCCGCGCCGATCTGCTGCAGAGCGCGGCGCTCGAGCTGCCCAAGACCGCCGGCCTGGACGTCGCCTGGATGCGGACGCCCGCCGCGCGACACGACGCAGGAGCGCAGCGAGTTCTCGCCGGCGCCGGCGCTGCTGCCCAGCCGAGTCTCGACGAGCGCTTGCTCGCCGAACCCGAGGTGGCCGCGGCCATCGCGGAGCACGGCGAGGTGACGCGCCGAGCGGCGGTCGCGAATCGCGACCGCGCCCTCGGCGCCCGCCTCGCCGGCGCCATCGCCAGAGCCCACGAGCGCGAGCCGTTTCGGGGGAGCATCAGGCTGGAGCTCAGCGGCGCTGCGGGCCAGAGCCTCGGCGCCTTCATCCCCGCGGGGGTGACGATCGATCTGTGCGGTGAAGCCAACGACTACGTGGGCAAGGGCATGGCCGGCGGCACTATCGTCCTCCGGCCGCCGGCCAGCGGTCTCGCGGCCGCGGACAACGTGATCGCCGGCAACACGTGTCTGTACGGCGCCACCGGCGGCAGTCTGTTCGCCGACGGCCGCGTCGGCGAGCGCTTCGCCGTGCGCAACTCCGGCGCCCGGGCGGTCGTCGCCGGCGCCGGCGACCACTGCTGCGAGTACATGACCGGCGGCGTGGTCGTGGTGCTCGGCGAGGTGGGTCGCAACGCCTGCGCCGGCATGACCGGCGGTACGGTCTACCTGCTGGACGGCTTCGGCGTCGCCGCAGCGCTCAACACGGACACCGTGGTCGCCGAGACGATCGCCGCGGGCGAGGACGATCTGCTCCTCGGCCTGCTCCGCGCTCATCTTGCCTCGACCGGCAGCGTGGGCGCCTCAGCCATCCTCTCGGGGCCGCTCCCTCTGCAAGCTCGATTCGTCAAGGTCACAGCGCTCGATTCCTGACGCCGGTCGACGCTCCGCATTGGCCGTGTTTGTGACATTCCGCACAATGATTGCGGCCGAATTATCCTTCCTGTACAGTGTTTTGAAGTGTCAGTAGGGCGCGGAACCGGGCCATCCTCCGCGCTCCCTCTTCGCCGAATGCCCCATCCACTTGACAAGGAGCGGTCGATGGAACAACTGACTCTCTCGGTGCCGGGCATGTGGGCCGACCACCATGTGCTCGCCGTGCGCGACCTCCTCAGGGAGGACGACGCCGTCACCTCCACCACGGCGAGCGCCCTCGAGGGCGCCGTGCGCATCGAGTACGACGCCGCGCGCACGGATCCGCAGCGCATCGCGGCCCTGCTCAGCGAGGGCGGGTACGCCTGCGGCGAGCCGAGCAGGCAGCAGATCCTCCGACCGACAAACCCGCCTGGCTGACGGCGGGGGTGCGCGTCACCACCACGAACGCCGTCGACCTGGCCATGTCGGGCGACCACCGCCAGTACTGATACCTTGCCGTCGCGCTCGCGACTGCCCGGGGAGATGACCAATGGATGACGTGAAGAACGACGGCGCCCTACCGGCCGCCGCCAAGAGTATCGACCCGGCGGCCCTCGACATGCTGGCGCACGCCGACGCCTGTGGCATCGAGACGGCCTTCAGCCGCGCCGACCACATGAAGCCCTGCCCCATCGGCGAGAGCGGCGCCTGCTGCCGCATCTGCTCGATGGGCCCCTGCCGCCTGGTCGGCAAGGACGCCGAAGAGAAGACCGGCATCTGCGGCGCCGACATGTCGACCATCGCCGCGCGCCACTTCGCCAGGCAGGTGGCGGGCGGCGTGGCCGCGCACTCCGACCACGGCCGCGACATGGCCATGACGCTGCGCGCCGTGGCCAAAGGCGAGGCCGCCGGCTACAAGGTCAGGGACGAACAGAAGCTCATGTCGGTGGCCGGCTACATGGGCATCGCCACCGCCGGCCGCGAGGTCAACGAGATCGCCCTCGACGTGTCCGACAAGGCCCTGGAGCAGTTCGGCCAGCCCCACGGCGAGATCATCTACACCAAGCGCGCCACGCTCAAGCGCCAGAAGCTCTGGCGCGAGCTGGGGCTCACGCCGCGCGCCATCGACCGCGAGGTCACTGAGGTGCTGCACCGCACCCACGAGGGCGTGGACCTCGACGCCGAGAACATCCTCAAGAGCGCCCTGCGCTGCTCCCTGGCCGACGGCTGGGGCGGCGCCATGCTGAGCACCGACATCAGCGACATCCTCTTCGGCACGCCGTCGCCGCTCTCGTCGGAGGTCAACCTCGGAGTGCTCAAGGACGACCAGGTCAACGTCATCGTGCACGGCCACGAGCCGACCCTCTCGGCGATGCTCGTGGAGGCCTCCCGCGACCCCGAGCTCATCGCCGAGGCCAAGGCCGTCGGCGCCGAGGGCATCAACCTCGCCGGCATCTGCTGCACCAGCAACGAGATCCTCATGCGCTACGGCATCCCTGCGGCGGGCAACTTCCTGCACCAGGAGCTGGCCGTGCTCACCGGCGCCGTGGAAGCCATGGTCGTCGACGTGCAGTGCATCATGCAGGCGCTGGGCCCGCTGGCCCAGCGCTTCCACACGCAGCTCATCACGACCTCGCCGAAGGCCAAGATCCCGGGCGCGGTGCACGTGGAGTTCGACGAACACCGCGCCCCGCAGACCGCCGCCGAGATCGTGCGCATGGCGATCGCCAACTACCCCAACCGCGGCGCCATCCACATCCCCGACTACCACGAGCCGCTGGTCGCCGGCTTCAGCCACGAGTATCTCAACTACATGCAGGGCGGCTTCCACCGCGGCTCGTTCCGCCCGCTCAACGACGCCATCATCGCCGGCCGCGTACGCGGCCTGGCCGGCGTCGTGGGCTGCAACAACGTGCGCGTGACCCAGGACGAGGGCATCGTCGAGATGATCAAGCGCTTCATCGCCGAGGACGTCATGGTGGTCGTCACCGGCTGCGCCGCCACGGCCGGCGCCAAGGCCGGGTACCTGAGTCCCGAGATCCTCGACTCAGCGGGTCCCGGCCTGCGCGAGGTCATGGAGGCCATCGGCATCCCGCCGGTGCTGCACCTCGGCTCGTGCGTGGACAACTCGCGCATCCTCACGGTGCTCACGCAGGTGGCCACCGAGGGCGGGCTCGGCGAGGACATCGACGACCTGCCCGCCGTGGGCCTCTGCCCCGAGTGGATGTGCGAGAAGGCGATCGCCATCGGCACCTACTTCGCCGCCTCCGGCGCCCACGTGATCTTCGGCGTGAGCAGCCCGGTGAAGGCCTCCACCGAGGCCACCCGGCTCATGACCACGGGCTGGGAGGAGCTGGTCGGCGGCGATCTCGAGTTCATCCCCGACTGGGACGCGATGTTCGCGCGCTCGCTCGAGCTCATCGACGCCAAGCGCGCCGCGCTCAAGCTGCCGGCCTACGACCCGACGCAGTTCGGCGACAGCGGCGACAGCCTGTACTTCGCCGCTATCCGCGAGTACCTCGCGGCGCACGACGAGGTCGAGACCGTAGGGTCGGCTGTCTACCCGCTCGCGGACGGGCATTCACACGACCACGGTGATGGCCACGCCCACGACCACGCGCACGACGAGAGAGACGCCTGATGTCGCGCTACATCGCCACGCGCGCCATCCGCGGCGCCAACGCCATCGTGGCCGAAGCCGCGATGATCGTCGAAGACGCCATCGCCGAGCTTGGGCCGGACACCCCGGTGGCGTTCACCAACACCGCGTACTTCCTGCCCGTGGTCTACGCCTTCACGGGCCGCAAGATCGAGAAGCTCGGCGACCTGCCCGAGGTCATCGCGCGCGCTAAGGCCCTGCTCCACCCGGTGCCTGCCGAGTCAATGTGGCTGCCCTACCTCGGCGAGACCCTCGACAGCGGCGTCGCCACGCTCTTCGCCGAAGAAGCCATCGAGGGTGTGCGCTTCGCGCGCAAGCAGGAGCCGCAGATCATCAAGCTGAGCCATGCGCGCGAGGACGGCGAGCGTTTCACCGGCGGCGACCTCATGGTGCACGGCGACAAGATGAAGCTCAACGGGCCGATCGACGACATCCAGCTGCGCGCCTGGGGCATCCAGCTGGTCGATGGCCGCATGCCCGGGTTCTGCGCCATCGTCGGCTGCGCCAAGAGCAACGAGGTGGCCGTCAAGATCGTCCGCGAGCTGCAGAGCCGCGGCATCCTCATCTTCCTCAGCGGCAACGTCAACGGGCGCAGCATCATCCACCAGTTGCAGGAGGAGGGCATCCAGCTCGGCTACGACACCTTCACGGTGCCGTTCGGCCTGGACACGATCTCGGCGGTCTACGCGCTCGGCTTCGCGGCGCGCTCGGCGCTCACCTTCGGCGGCATGGAGGCCGGCCAGGCGCGCGACATCATGCTGTACAACAAGTACCGCGTGTTCGCCTTCGTGCTCGCGCTCGGCGAAGTCGACGACCTCAAGTACGCCACCGCCGCCGGCGCCATCAGCTACGGCTTTCCGGTGATCGCCGACACGCGCATCCCGCAGATCCTGCCGACCGGCGTGACCACCTACGAGCACGTCGTCAGCATGCCCTTCGACGAGATCCCCGGGGCCGACGACATGGAGCGCACCGAGAAGCTGATCCAGCGCTGCATCGAGGTCCGCGGTGTCAAGGTCAAGATCGCCAAGGTGCCGATCCCCGTCTCGTACGGATCGGCCTTCGAGGGCGAGCGTATCCGCAAGGACATCATGTACGCCGAGTTCGGCGGCAAGCGCTCGCACGCCTTCGAGTTTCTGCGCATGCGGCCAGCCGACGAGGTCGAGGACGGCAAGATCACCATCCACGGCACCGATCTGGACGGTATGAACGAAGGCGACGCCTTGCCGCTCGGCATGATCGTCGACGTCTCGGGACGCAAGATGCAGACCGACTTCGAGCCCATCCTCGAGCGCCAGTTCCACTACTTCATCAACGGCGTCGAGGGCATCCAGCACAACGGCCAGCGCGATATCGCCTGGACGCGCGTGAGCAAGAACACCTTCGCCAAGGGCTTCCGCCTGGAGCATTTCGGCAAGGTGATCCACGCCCGCATCCACGAGGTCTTCGGTAACATCGTCGACAAGGTGCAGGTCACGCTTACCACCGACGCCGCAGAGGTCGACGAGCTCATCGAAGAGGCGCGCCTCGCCTACGCCGAGCGCAACGAGCGCATCGCCAATCTCACCGACGAGTCGGTCGACACCTTCTACTCCTGCCTGCTCTGCCAGAGCTTCGCGCCCAACCACGTGTGCGTGGTCAACCCCGAGCGCGTGGGGCTGTGCGGCGCCTACAACTGGCTGGACTGCAAGGCCTCCTTCGAGATCAACCCAACCGGCCCCAACCAGCCCGTGCCCAAGGGCATCGTCCTCGACCCCGTGAGCGGCGAGTTCTCGGGGCCCAACGAGTACATCCGCTCGCATTCCAACCAGACCGTCGAGAAGGTGACCTTCTACTCCATCATGGAGTCGCCGATGACCTCGTGCGGCTGCTTCGAGTGCATCATGGTGCTCGTGCCGGAGGCCAACGGCTTCATGATCGTCAGCCGCGAAGACCCCAGCATGACGCCCTGCGGCATGACCTTCAGCACGCTGGCCGGAACGGCCGGCGGGGGCATGCAGACGCCGGGCATGATGGGCATGGGCAAGTACTACCTCACGAGCAAGAAGTTCATCCCCGCCGACGGCGGTATGAAGCGCGTCGTGTGGATGAGCTCCAACCTCAGGGAGAGCATGCGTCCCGCGCTCGAGGAAGTCTGCGAGCGCGAGGGCGTCCCCGACCTGCTCGACAAGATCATCGACGAGACGATGGCGACCACCGTGGAGGAGTTGCTCCCCCTTCTCGAGGCAAACGGGCATCCCGCCCTGACCATGGACCCGCTCTTCTGAACCTGCAAACGCCTGGAGGGCGCAGATGACTGCAGTAGAGATCCCCATCGAGAACTGGCAGGGGGCGGTGCGCGAAGTCACGCTGGGCAGCAGCTACGGCGGCGGCACGCGCACCTCGACCGTGACCGTGGGCGGCGAGACGTGCCTGCCGTTCCTGGGGTTCGAAGGAATGCTGCCCCACCGGCCGGCGCTCGCCGTCGAGGTCGTCGACATGGAGCCGGCCGATTGGTCGTCGGAGCTCG
Organism: uncultured Thermoleophilia bacterium; assembly: GCA_963765635.1. Taxonomy (GTDB): domain Bacteria; phylum Actinomycetota; class Thermoleophilia; order UBA2241; family UBA2241; genus CAIXSE01. The sequence continues at coordinate 1,905,089 of CAVXXF010000004.1, read as the reverse complement.
TCGCGGCCTGGGGTGACGACCTCCGCGACCCCGCCACGTGGGCGGCGCACGCCGTCGAGCAAGGAGCGGACCTCATCGCTCTCAAGCTGCGCAGCTGCCATCCGGACTTCGGCGACCGCAGCGCCACCGACGCGCGCGCCACCGTCGACCGGGTCCTGGCCGCCGTCGGCGTACCGCTGATCGTCTTCGGCCCCGGTACCGCCGACAAGGACAACGAAGTGCTCGTGGCGGTGGCCGAAGCGACCAAGGGCGAACAGCTCGCCCTCGGCCTCTGCGAGGAGAAGAACTACCGCACCATCGTGGCGGCAGCGCTCGGCAACGGGCACCTGGTGATCGCTCAGACGCCCATCGACGTGAACCTGGCGAAGCAGCTCAACATCCTCATCAGCGATATGCGCCTGCCGCTCGAGCGCGTGCTCATGGATCCCAACACGGGCGCCCTGGGCTACGGCCTCGAGTACACGTACTCGGTGATGGAGCGCCTGCGCCTCGCCGCCCTCATGGGCGACGCCATGACGCAGCAGCCCATGATCTGCACCGTCGGCGAGGAGGCCTGGCGCCAGAAGGAGGGCCGCGCCGCCGCCGACGTGCCCGCGGCCTGGGGCGAGCTCGCCGAGCGCGGCGTGGCTTGGGAGGTCACCACGGCGATGACCCTCGTGGAGGCCGGCGCCGACATCCTCGTGCTGCGCCATCCCAGCTCCGTGCGCATCCTTCGCGAAGCCCTGGACGACCTCACGAAGGGAGCCTGAGCGATGGCCCTCACCGGACTCCAGATCTACAAGCTCCTGCCCAAGACCAACTGCAAGGAGTGCGGCTTCCCCACCTGCCTCGCCTTCGCCATGAAGCTGGCGCAGAAGGGCACCGAGCTCGACAAGTGCCCGTACGTGGACGACGAGGCCAAGACGGCGCTCGACGCCGCCTCGGCGCCGCCCATCAAGCTCGTCACGATCGGCGCCGGCGAGCGCGCCTTCGAGATCGGCAATGAAGTCGTCCTCTACCGTCATGAGAAGACCTTCTACCACCAGCCGGGTCTCGTGGTGCGCGTCAAGAGCGACGACCCGCAGCTCGCCGAGAAAGCCGCTCGCGTCGGGTCCTACGAGGTGGAGCGCGTCGGCATGAAGCTGCGCCTCGACGGCCTCGCCGTGGAGCACGCCGGTGGTGACGCGGCCACGTACGCCGCGGCCGTGGCCGCGGCCCGTGCGGCCGCCCCCGGCCTGCCGCTCGTACTCATGAGCGGCGACGCGGCGGCCCTCGACGCGGCCCTCAGCGGCGGCGCAGCCGCCGACAGGCCGCTCGTCCACGCCGCTACCGCCGCCAACTGGCAGGCGCTGGCCGAAATGGCCACGAAGCACGGCTGCCCCCTGGCCATCCGCGCCGAGCAGGGCGACCTCACGGGTCTCGCCGACCTGTCCGAGAACGTGCGCGGCGCCGGCGTGGAGGAACTCGTGCTCGATCCCGGCGCCACAAGCCTCGCCGGCGACCTGACCGCCTTCACGCAGCTGCGCCGCCTGGCCCTCAAGAAGGGCGCCCGGGCGCTCGGGTACCCCATCTTCGGCGTCGCCGGCGCCGCCACCTGGCAGGCGGAGCTCGTGCGCGCCACGCAGGCGGTGGCCAAGTACTCGGGCGTCGTCGTCCTCGATCACCTCGAGCCGGCGGCCGTGTACTCCTTGCTCTCGCTGCGCCAGAACATCTACACCGACCCACAGAAGCCCATCCAGGTGGAGCCGAAGCTCTACGAGATCGGCTCCGCCGGACCCGACAGCCCCGTGCTCATCACCACCAACTTCTCGCTGACCTATTTCTCGGTCTCGGGCGAAGTGGAGGGCGCCGGCGTGCCGGCGTGGCTGCTGGTCGCCGACAGCGACGGCCAATCTGTGCTCACCGGCTGGGCGGCAGGCAAGTTCGACGCCGAGAAGATCGCCAAGACGGTCAAGGACTCGGGCATCGAGAGCCGCATCGACCACAAGAAGCTCGTGATCCCCGGGCACGTCGCCGGCCTCTCCGGCGAGGTCGAAGAAGAGCTGCCCGGCTGGCAGATCATGGTGGGCCCGCGCGACGCCGTGGACATCCCCAACTACCTCAAGAACGTCTGGAGCGCGTGACGCGGCGATGAGCGACGGGTCCGCCACGAAGGCCCGCACGGCGATGGCCGCGATCACCTTCACCCCTTCGGGGGAGACCATCGAGGTACCGGCCGGCACGAGCCTGCTCGACGCGGCGATCCTCTGCGAGCTCGACATCGCGGCCCCGTGCGCCGGGCAGGGCCGCTGCGGCCGCTGCCGCGTGCGCGTGACGGCCGGCGAGGTCGAGCGGCGCAGCAACGCCGGCCTGGAGACCGCCGAAATCCTCGACGGGTGGGCGGTGGCCTGCCAGACCTACGTCAACGGGGCCGTCGAGATCGAGGTGCCGGAGCGGCGGCGCGAAACGGTGCGGCCGCACGGCCACGCCGTCGCGGAGCCGCGGTCGATGCAACTCACCTGCGACTGGCGACAGAACCCTGCCGTGCGCACCTTCGAGCTCGACATCGAGCCGCCCTCTCTGGCCGACAACACCAGCGACTTCGACCGCCTGCGGCGGGCGCTGGCCCAGCAGCACGGCATCGAGGAGGTCCGCGCCGAGCTGCCGATGCTGCGCCGCCTCGGCAAAGACCTGCGCATGGCCAACTGGAAGGTCAGCGTGACCCTCGAGATGCGCGACTGGGTGTACGGCGCCTACCTGCCGCCGCGCCTGATCCGCATCTACCCCGGCGCCTTTCATCACGCCAGCATGGGGCTCGCCATCGATCTCGGCACGACCTCCGTGGTGGCCTATCTTCTCGACTTCACGAGCGGGCGCGTGATCGACACCGCCAGCGCCTACAACAGGCAGATCGCCTGCGGCGACGACGTGATCAGCCGCATCATCTACGCGAAGCGCAAGAAGGGGCTCGAGCGCTTACAGCGTCTTGCCGTGGAGACCATCAACGACCTGCTCGAGGAGCTGCAGACGCGCAACGGCATCGAGCTCTACGAGATCCACGAGGTGGCCGTCGCCGGCAATACCACGATGACGCATCTGCTGCTCGGCCTGGACCCGCAGTATCTGCGCGCCGAGCCGTACATCCCGACGCTCTCGGCGCCGCCCAAGCTGGTCGCCGGCGAGCTCGGCCTGCGCGCCAACATGCTGGCCCGCGTGCACATCATGCCGTCGGTGGGCAGCTACGTGGGCGGCGATATCACCGCCGGCGTGATCTCGTCGGGGATGTTCGCCACCGACAGGCTGACGCTCTTCATCGACATCGGCACCAACGGCGAGATGGTGCTCGGCACCAAGGACTGGCTGCTGGCCTGCGCCTGCTCCGCCGGCCCCGCCTTCGAGGGCGGCGGCGTGGGAGACGGCATGCGTGCCTCCCCCGGCGCCATCGAGGACGTCTACATCGCCGATGACACCTGGGAGCCCGCCTTTCGCACCGTCGACGACGCTCCGGCCGTGGGCATCTGCGGCAGCGGCCTCATCGACCTTCTCGGCGAGCTCTTCGTGACCGGTCTTCTCGACAAGTCGGGGCACCTGGACCTCGAGGCGCCGACCGCGCGTATACGCGTGCGCAACGGCGTGCCCGAGTACGTCGTGTGCCGCGCCGGCGAAGGCGGCGCCGGCCGAGATATCGCCCTCACTGAGTCGGACATCAGCAGTCTGATCCGCGCCAAGGCGGCGATCTACGCGGGTTTCGAGGTGCTCTGCCGCAGCGTCGGCGTGGACCTCGCCGACGTGGAGGAGATCCTCATCGGCGGCGCCTTCGGCCAATACATCAACATCGAGAAGGCCATCCGCATCGGCCTGCTCCCCGACCAGCCGGTGGAGCGCTTCAAGTTCCTCGGCAACACCAGCGCCCTGGGCGCCTACGCGGCGCTCCTGTGCGTGAACATCCGCCACGACGTCCTCGACGTGGCCGCCAAGATGACCTACCTCGAGCTGAGCGCCGACAACAGCTTCATGGACGAGTACACGTCGGCACTGTTCCTGCCGCACACCGACCTCAGCGGCTTCCCGAGCGTCGCGGCGGCCCTCGAGAAGCGCGGCACCCGCGCGGACGACCGGCAGACGACCACATGATACGGAGGCCTACACAATGACGACCACCATCGCCATCGCCGGCAAAGGTGGAACCGGCAAGACCACGCTTGCCGGCCTGCTCATCCGCCGCCTGGCGGAGGGACAGGCAGGCCCTATCCTGGCCATCGACGCCGACCCGGCCAGCAACCTCAACACGGTACTCGGCCTGCCGCTCGAGAAGACGGTCGGCGACGTCCGCGAGGAGACCAGCGAGAAGGCGCGCGCCAACCTCCTCGAAGCGGGGATCGCCAAGCGCGACCTGCTCGACTACGAGATCAACTCCAGCGTCGTGGAGGGCGTCGGCGTAGACCTGCTGGCCATGGGCAGGCCCGAGGGGCCCGGCTGCTACTGCGCCGCCAACAACATGCTGCGCGCCATCGTCGACACCATCGCTGACAGCTATCCGTGGGTGGTCATCGACAACGAGGCGGGCCTCGAGCACCTGTCGCGACGCACCACGCGGGACGTGGACATGCTGCTCATCGTCAGCGACGCCACCGTACGGGGCATCACCACGGCGGGGCGCATCGCCGCCCTCGTGACGGAGCTCAAGACCAAGGTGGGCAAGCACTACCTGATCGTCAACCGCGCCGCGGAAGGCCTCACGCCGGAGCTGCGCCAGGCCATCGCCGAGCACGGCCTGGACCTTCTGGCCGTGCTGCCCGACGATCCGCTGGTCGCGGCGTACGACGCCGCCGGCCGGCCGCTCCTCCAGCTTCCCGACGACAGCCGGCTCAAGATCGCCCTGGCTCCCGTCGTCGACACGGTGCTGGACCAGGCTCAAGGAAAGGAGGTCACCGGTGCTCATCATCGGTGAGAACATCCACATCATCGCGCCACCCGTGAAGGCAGCCATAGAGGCCCGCGATGCGAAGGTCATCCAGGCCATGGCCCTGCGACAGGTCGAGGCCGGCGCCGGCGTCCTCGACCTCAACATCGGCCCTCAGAAGAAGCACGGACACGAGGTGATGCCCTGGATCGTCCAGGCGGTGCAGGAAGTCACCGACACACCGCTGTCGCTCGACACCACGAACTTCGCCGCCATGGAAGCAGGGCTCAAGGTGTGCGCCCGCCCGGCCATGCTCAACTCCGCCTCGGCGGACCCCGCCCGTCTCGACAGCGTGATGCAGCTGGCGGCGCAGTACGGCGCGCGCGTGATCGCCCTGACGATGGGCGTCGACGGCATCCCCACCACGGCCGACGGCCGCGCCGGCATCGCCATGGAGGCGCTGCTGCCGGCGGCCGAAGCCGCGGGGCTGCCGGTGCAGGACGTCTTTCTCGACCCCTTGGTACTCGCCGTCAACTGCAACCAGGACGTCGCCCTCGAGTCGGTCGAGGCCATCCGCATGTTCAAGATGATGGCCGACCCGCCGCCCACGACCGTGGTCGGGCTTTCCAACATCTCCAACGGCGCGCCGCCCGAGAACCGCCCGCTCATCAACCGTACGATGCTGGTCATGGTCATGGGCGCGGGCCTCGATAGTGCCATCCTCGATCCGTGCGACGAGGAGCAGAACGAGTTCATCCGCATCGTGGAGCAGCGCGACGAGAGCACTTCGATGGGCAGGCTGGTGGTGGCCCTGCATGACGCGACCGCCGCCATGGAGGAGCTCGACGCGGCCGCGGTCGACACGGACGACCCGGCGCAGGTCGACTTCTACAAGACCTACCGCATGCTCTGCAACGAAGTCATCTACGCCGACTCGTACCTGCGCATCTGAGGCCGCGTGAGGGCGTGAAAACGGCGAGGGGCGCCGGGCCTGACGGCCCGGCGCCCCTCGCCCCGTACGCACTTCTTGAAGCGGTCAGACCTCCGGGGCGGCGTCCGCCACGTCGGCGACAATGTCGTCCGCCGGCGGGGTGTAGCTGCTCCATGGATCGGTCTTGTCGCCGCCCCAGCCGCAGCAGCCGCCGTCGCCCTTGAGCATCTTCCAGGCGAAGTAGCCGCCGACGCCCGCAAGAACGATCAACACAAGGAACACGAGCTTCTTCATCCGAGCCCTCCTCTGGTTCGCTTGGTGCATCTTACCCTGTGTGGGGGTCTTTATGCCCGTGGCGTGGCCGGCGGCCGACGGACCAGGCGCTCTGGCGCCTTCGACCGCCTTCCCGTAGGCTCACAGCGCCATGTGGGTCACGACGCACGTCCTTGCCGGTCTCGCCATCGCCGCCGCCCTCGGCGGCCCGTGGTGGCTCGTCCTCGTGGCGGTGATCCTCGCCCATGTCCTCATGGACCTCATCCCGCACTGGGACTACACGGTCTCGAAGCACCCCGTCGCGTACGGCTGCTGCGACTTCGCCGCCAGTCTCAGCGCCTGGCTGCTCGCCTGGTTGGCGCTCGGCATGCCGTTCTGGATGGCGTTCATGGGGCCGCTCAGCGGCGCCCCCGACTGGGACGTGCTCATCGCCACGATCCGCGGCGGGCAGGCGCGCAAGTTCTTCCCCAGCCACTGGGACAGCTTCCCGCACGGCCGCTCCGGCCGCCCGTGGGGTATCGGCGTCCAGGTGGTCATCATGGCGGCGAGCGTCGCCGTAGTGCTCGCCGCCTCGCCGTACTGAGCGCAGCCGTGCAGGTCCCGGCGCCCTGCACCAACGGTCCGTGGGCAGCCGGGTGGGGCCGGGCGGAGTACTCTGAACGAGCAGTGTCCACGCAATCGAGGAGGGATGATGGCCTACGAAGTCGTGATCAAGGACGTGCCGGCGCAGCTGGCGCTGACGGTGCACAAGCGCGTGAGCATGGCGACCATCGCGAAGGCGATGGGCGAGGCCTTCGGTGCCATCACGGCGCATGTGGAGGCGGGAGCGGCGCAGTATGCCGGCCCTCCTTTCGCGATCTACCCCGATGAGATGGCCGACGAGTTCGACGCCGTCATCTGCATGCCGGTGGCGCCGGGCGCGACCGGCGGTGCGGGTGTCGCGCTCGAGGAGATCCCCGGCGGGCGCGCCGCGACTACCGTGCACGCGGGGCCGTACCCCGAGGTCTGCAAGGCCTACGACGCCCTGCAGAAGTGGATGACCGACAACGGCTGCCATCCAGGCGGGCCGCCCCGCGAGATATACCTCAATGAGCCAGGCACGGTGCCGGATGCGGAACTTCTCACCGAGGTCGACTGGCCGATCACCTGACAGAGGGAGGAGCAGCCGTGTCCGCCACTGACTTGGTCAAACAGCTCCAGCCGTTGTATGCACCCTCGGCGAAACATGCTTCGATCGTCGAGGTGCCCGAGCTCGCCTTCCTCATGATCGACGGGCGTGGTGACCCTTCGACTTCCGAGGTCTACCAGGACGCCCTCGCTGCCCTGTACGGCATCGCCTACACGCTCAAGTTCGCGCTGAAGAAGGAGGCGCCGGAACGCGACTTCAAGGTCGCGCCGCTTGAAGGCCTGTGGTGGGCCGATACGGAGGCGCCGAGCATGGAAGCGCTGCAGGCGGACCGCGACTCCTGGAACTGGACGATGATGATCGCCGTGCCCGACGGAGTGACGGCCGCCGAGGTGGCCGCCGCCGTGGAAGCGGCGGCGCGGCGCCGGCCGCTGCCCGCAGCCGATGGCATCCGTCTCGAACGCTTCGCGGAGGGCCTCACCGCGCAGATCATGCACGTGGGACCGTATTCCGCGGAGGCGCCGACGATCGCGGCGCTGCACGCGTTCGTCGAGGAACAGGGCTATGCGCTCCGCGGCCGGCACCACGAGATCTACCTCGGCGACCCGCGGCGCACTGCGCCGGAGCGGCTGAAGACGGTCATCCGCCACCCGATACGCACCGCCTGACGGCCCACGCTCCCTACTTGAGGAGCTCCAGCGCGAGCTGCTCGGCGAACAGGGCCTGAAAGGCGAGGTCGCGCACGTGGATGCGCTCGTCGACGTTGTGGAAGCGCGTCGTCACCTCGTCGTAGCTCTCGACGATGTGCGGGGCGAAGTTGTACGCCACGATCTCGGGGTAGGCGGAGCGGAACCAGTTCGAGTCGGTGAAGCCGACGGAGTGGCTGTTGGCGAGCTCGGCCTCCGGCAGGTGATGCTGCAACACCGCGCGGATGGCGTCCGAGAGGGCCGTGGGATACGGCGACGCGTTGCCGCGGACCACGCCGATCCATTCCAGCTCCCACTCCGCCTCGACGCCGGCCAGCGCGGCGCGTACCTCCGCCTCCACCTCGGCCTCGTCATGACCCGCTACCATGCGGCAGTCGACGCTGAGCTCGACCCTCGTAGGATAGACGTTCACGGCGGCGCTGTTGGACTGCACGATCGTCGGCGAGAAGGCGAAGCCGTAGAGCGGCTCGATCATGTCGGCGAGGTGGGGATCATGTGCGCCGAGGTCGGCAAGCGCGCCGCGTGCGACGGTGGGGTCGCGCAGGCGGGCGCGCAGGTCGACGTCGCTGACGAGGAGCTCGACCAGCTCCCGCGACGACTCGTCGATGACGACCGGCATCTCGTGGGCCACGAGCGCCTCGACGACCTGCGCGGCGGCGACCACGGCGTTGCCGCGGCGCAGCGGCACCGAAGCGTGCCCGGCCTGACCGTGCACGACGAGGCGGAACTGCGCCGTGCCCTTCTCGCCGCTCTCGACCAGGTACACGCGTCCGGCGGCGTGCTCGAGAAAGTGCCCGCCGCCCTCGTTGATCACGTAGTCGCAGCGCATGAGGTCGGGGCGATGTTGCACGAGCCAGCGGGCCCCTCCCACGCTGCCCTCTTCTTCGTCGGCGGTGCAGGCATACGTCACCGAGCCGGCGAACGGCGCCCCGGCGGCGGCGAGGCGCCTCACCGCCACGGCGTGGGCGGCGACGAGGTTCTTGATGTCCACCGCCCCGCGGCCCCACACGTAGTCGTCCTTGATGAGCCCGGAGAAGGGCGGCACCTGCCAGTCGGCGGCGTTGGCCGGCACCACGTCCTCGTGAGCCAGGAGCAGCAGGGATGGGCCCGGTCGCTGACCCTCGAGGCGCAGCACGAAGCTGCGCCGGTCGGCCGGCTCGCCGACGATCTCGCCCTGCAGCCCGGCCTCGCGGAACCAGCGGTCCATGAACTCGGCCACCGCCGTCTCGTTGCCGGGCGGGTTGCTGGTGTCGATCTGGATGAGCCGGCTGAGTAGCTCGCTCGTCTCGCGCTCGACCTCCTCGATGCCCACGCGCCCTCCCCTGTTCGCCCCAGCTGCCGGCGGGATGCTTCGCGCCAATGATAGCCGACGGCGAGGGCGGCGGGCGGCGGTTCCGGCGCCCGCCCTCATGCGGTACACTAGGTCACCGCGGCGCCCAAGGCGCCCGCCCTGCGCGGAGAAGTGGCCGAGTGGCTGAAGGCAACCGCCTGCTAAGCGGTTAAGGGGTTTAACACTCCTTCCCGGGTTCGAATCCCGGCTTCTCCGCCAGTCTCTCTCCCGGGAGACGCGCATGACCGTCAGCATCGAGCTCCGCACAGTCGACGCCCACAACTGGCGTGCTTGCGCCGACCTCAAGGTCGCGCTCGAGCAGCACGACTTCGTCTTACCGGTCGCGCGCTACCTCTGCCTCTGTCACTACGGCGACGTGTGGCATCCCCTGGCCGTGTACGCCGGCGGCGAGGTGGTCGGCTTCGTGATGTGGGCCGTCGACCCCGGCGACCAGAGCGGCTGGATCGGCGGCCTCGTGATCGACAGGGCGCGGCAGCGTAACGGCTTCGGCCGCGCGACCGTCGAAGCCCTCACGCGCCGCCTCCTGGAGACCGAGGGCTGCGATTCCTGCGCCCTGAGCTACTCGCCGGAGAACGCCGTGGCCCGGGCGCTGTACGCGTCGCTGGGCTTCGTCGAGACCGGCGAGCAGGAGGGCGACGAGCTCGTCGCACGCCTCTCGCCGGGCAGCTTCTGAACGCGGGGTTCTGTAGGGACCCCTTCTTGGGGTATACTTCCTGCCCGTTGCGCGCGTAGCTCAGTTGGATCAGAGCGTCGGTCTACGGAACCGAAGGTCGCAGGTTCGAGTCCTGCCGCGCGCGCCATCCTCCTCCCCGCCCTCACGCTCCGTCTCGTCGCCGCGCAGCTGCCGAGCGTGCGGGATGAAGATGCCGCGACTCTCGACTACCATGGTGTGGCTGGATGTCGAGCAAAGGACCTGTGTGAGACGCACGATCAGCCTCCGCGCAGCGGCGGCCGCGACGCTCGCGGCGGCTCTTGCTGCCGGACTCGCGGCCTGTGGCGGCGCTCAGGTCGTGGCGGAGAAGAAGACCCCCCAGCCGATCCACATCGGCGCCATCTACAACCTCACGGGCTCGCAGGCGCCGCTGGACGGCCCGTCGCTGGACGGGGCGCGCCTGGCCGTCGACCGCATCAACGCCGCCGGCGGCCTGCTCGGTCGGCGCGTGGAGCTGCTGGAGCGCGACGGCCAGACCAACGCTGCGCTCGTGCGCTACGACGCGCAGAACCTGGCCGCGCTCAAGGTCGCGGCCATCGTCGGTCTCAGCGACACCGACCAGGTGATGGCAGCCGCACCGGTGGCGGCGCGCGCCGGCATCCCCTTCGTCACCAGCGGCGCCACGTCCCCGCTGTTGCCAGATCAAGTCCCCGACTGGCTCTTCCTCGCCTGCTTCGGGGACAACGTGCAGGCGGCGGCCGGTGCCGAATACGCCGCCGACTGGCTCGGCGCGCGCACCGTCGCCATCCTCTTTGACAAGGACATGGACTACACGCGCCTCCTGCAGCGCTACTTCGGACAGAGCTTCGCCGCCCAGGGCGGCAGGGTCGTCGTGCGCGTCGCTTTCCATACCGGGGAGCATGATATCGACGAGCTGCGGGCGCCATCGGGCGAAGACGAGGACGACGATGACCGGAGCGCCCCGCCCGTGAAGGCCCAACTCCTCTTCGTCGCCGCGGGCCCCGCGGATGCCGGGCCGCTGGTGCGCAAGCTGCGCGCGGCCGGGTACCGCCAGCCCATCATGGGCGGCGACAGCTACGACAATCCAAAGCTCATCCAAGCCGCACGGACGACCGGTGGCGGCGTGTACTTCACCACTCACGCCGCCTTCGGTCTGCCGCACAGCAGCGCCCAGATGCGCAGATTCACCACCTGGTACCGTTCGGCCTACGGCCGGCCCCCCGAAAACGCGTTCGCCGGCCTCGGCTTCGACGCCGTGAACCTGGTCGCCAAGGCGATCCTGCGTGCGAAGTCGGCGGATCCGAAGAAGGTCCGCGACGCGCTCCTCGAGACGCGCGGCTTCAACGGCGTCTCCGGGGGACTGAGCTACGCCGGAGGCAGCCTCGTCCCGCGCAAGGCGGTGACCGTGATCGAGGTGGACCGCCGCGCCGAGGTCGTCGCCGAGATCACGCCCGCGTTCGTGCCGGCTCCCTGAGCTAGTCGCGACTCCCGCCGAAGATCGCCAGGAAGTAGAGCAGCTGGGCGATCGAGGCCAGGGCGCCGGCGACGTAGGTCATGGCGGCGGCCGTGAGAGTCTGCCGCGCCCCGACGGCTTCGGCCTCGTTCACGAGCCCCGATTCGCGGATCTGACCCAACGCGCGCCGCGAGGCGTTGAACTCGACGGGCAGCGTGATGAGCTGAAAGGCGATCACGAGAGTGAACACGATCAGGGCGAGCTGGACAAGCCCGAACGCGTTGAAGAGCATGCCCGCAATGAGGATGAAGAACCAGGACCGTGAACCGAACGCCGCGATCGGCCAGATCGCCGAGCGGATGGTCATCGGCACGTATGAATTCGCGTGCTGGATGGCGTGCCCGACCTCGTGGGCGGCGACCGCCGTCGCCGCGACGGACCGGCCGGAGAACACGACGTCACTGAGGTTGACGCTTCTCGTGCGCGGATCGTAGTGGTCGCTCAGAGGCCCGGCCTTCGAGGGCTGGACGGGGACGTTGTGCAGGCCGTTGCGGTCAAGGATCTGGCGGGCCACGTCGGCTCCGCTCAGGCCACTCACCACAGGTTTCGCGCTGTTGACCGCAAAGGTCCTCTTGAGCCAGGCCTGCACCGCCAGCCCGAGGATCAAGGGCACGATCAAGTACAAGAGGTATGTCATGACGTGGAGTCTCCTCGTCGTATCGCAGGGACGGGGCGATGTTGCTTTGGCGCTGAGTACTATACCCGCGCGAGCCTTGTTCCGTTTTCCCCCGCTTGCGGGCATGATGCTGGCATGGGCGAACTGCACTTTCCCCGGCACGAGTACTACATGCGCCTGGCCCTCCGCGAGGCGCAGCGCGCCGCCAAGCACGGCGATGTGCCCGTCGGCGCCGTCGTCGTCCTCGACGGCGAGGTCATCGGTGCAGGCGGCAACGAGCGCGAGTTGCGCAAGAGCCCGCTCGCGCACGCCGAGATGATCGCCATCGAGGACGCCGCTCGGCGCATGGGCAGCTGGCGGCTGCTCAATACCGTGCTCTATGTCACCATGGAGCCCTGCCCCATGTGCGCCGGCGCCATCGTGCAGGCGCGCATCCCACATCTCGTCTACGGCGCCCCCGACGAAAAGGCCGGCGCCGCCGGCACCCTGTTCAACGTCTGCCAGGACGAGCGCCTCAACCACTGCCTCGAGATCACCAGTGGCGTCCTGGCCGACGAGTCGGTGGCGCTGCTGCGCGAGTTCTTCCAGGCCAGACGCTGACCCGAGCGGCATGGCGCCACGGCGCCCGAGAAGGAGACTGCATGGACGCGGACGCTCTACGCCAGACCGTCGCCGGCCTCATGCCAATGCTACGCGCCGACCTTGAGGGCCTTGTGCGCCTGCCGTCGGTGGCCTTCGAGGGCTTCCACGAGGAGCCGGTGGAGCAGGCCGGCGGAGCCGTGGTGGAACTGCTGAAGCAGGCCGGACTGCCCGAGGTGCGGCTCGTCGACATCGCGCGCGCGCCGCAGGCGGTGTTCGCAGCGCGGCCGGCGCAGCCGGGCGCGCCCACCGTGCTGCTGTACGCGCACTACGACGTCCAGCCGGCGGGCCCGGACGAAGCTTGGACGAGCCCGCCCTTCGAACCGACGGAACGCGCCGGCCGCCTGTACGGCCGCGGCGCCGCCGACGACAAGTCGGGGATCATCATGCACGTCGGCGCCCTCGCATCGCTCGGCGCCGACTGCCCCGTGGGCATCAAGGTCCTCATCGAGGGCCAGGAGGAGAGCGGCCAGGGCGGCATCGAGGAGTTCGTCAAGGCCAACACCGAACTGCTGAACGCCGACGTCATCGTGATCGCGGACGTCGGCAACTACAGTCTCGGCGTGCCCACGCTCACCACGTCGCTGCGCGGCACGGCCGCCCTCGACGTGGAGGTCGCGACGCTGGACGGCGCCGTGCACAGCGGCATGTTCGGCGGCCCGGCGCCCGACGCGCTCATCGCCCTCGTGCGCATGATCGCGACGTTCCATCGCGCCGACGGAACAGTGGCCATCGAAGGGCTCGACGTCATCGCCTACGATGGCGCCGACTACGACGAGGCGGCCTTCCGCGAGGATGCCGGCGTGCTGCCGGGCGTGGACCTCCTCGGCGCCGGCAGGATCGCCGACCGCCTGTACGGGCGGCCCGCCATCAACGTCATCGGCATCGACGCCCCGCCGGTGGACGGCGCCGCCAACGCGCTCATCCCCAAGGCCCGGGCGCGTGTGAGTGTGCGCCTCGCGCCCGGCCATGACCCGGTCGAGGCGCAGGGCGTCGTCGCCAGGCATCTCGAGGCCGTTGCTCCGTGGCACGTCAAGGTCAAGGTCACGCCCGGCGGCGTCGGCGAGGGCTTTCTCGCCACCACCGACGGGCCAGCCTATGCCGCCGCCACCGACGCCTTGGCGGCGGCCTTCCAGAGAGACGTCGTGCGCTACGGCGACGGCGCCTCGATCCCGCTGGTGGCCGCTTTCCTCGAGGCGCAGCCCACCGCCGAGATGATCCTGTGGGGCTGCGAAGAACCGCAGTGCAAGATCCACGCGCCCAACGAGAGCGTCGACCTCGCCGAGGTCGAGCGCATGACGCTCGCCGAGGCGCTCTTCATCGCCGGGCTGGCCGAGACGACCTGAGGCCGAAGGCGCAAGTCGACGCGGCGGAGGCGACCGCGGGGACGGCGGCTCCGCCCGGCCCTCCCTGCCACTCGAGGCGCCGTTTCGACCGTCCCACCCCTCTGACGTATACTGTTCGTCCGCTCCCGCACAGTGGATCGCGGGCCCCGCGGAGAGGTGTCCGAGTTGGCTTAAGGAGCGCGACTGGAAATCGCGTGGGCGGGGTTACCTGCCTCGAGGGTTCGAATCCCTCCCTCTCCGCCACTTCACCACATAAGCGCATTCGCTTCGAAAGCTCTTCACAACACCCCCGTATCCTTACCCGACGCTGAACACGGCGACCGGTGGGCCGCCTCGGGAAAGGAACGCACGTGGCATACGAGCGAGCAGACAAGACGGCGCAGAAGCGGGCGCGCTGGCTGCGTTGGGGCATCCTCGGCGCGGTGCTCATCGCCGTCACGGCCATCCTCACTGCCCACCAGGCCGCCGGAGGCTCGGGCAAGCCGGTCGGCGTCGACGCTCTCTGCCCGCTCGGCGGCGTCGAGACGCTCTATTCCTTGTTGACCGGTGACGGGTTCATCCGTCAGACCACCGCCAGCGCCGTCATACTCCTCGTTGGCATGCTGCTCATGGCCGTCGTGTACCGGCGCTCGTTCTGCGGGCAGCTGTGCCCGCTGGGCGCGCTGCAGGGTCTCCTCGGCGCGCTCGGTCGCAAGCTCTTCAAGCGCCGGCCCACCGTCCCCCGCGCCGTCGACCGCGTGGCACGCTGGCTCAAATACGCCGTGCTCGCCTTCTTTGCCGTGTGGTCGTGGCGGGCGGCGGCGCTCGTGATGCGCCCCTACGACCCCTGGGTGGCCTGGGCGCACCTCACCTCCACTCAGCTGCTCGCGGAGTTCGGCAGCGGGCTCGCCGTGCTCGTGGTCTCGCTGGCCGGCTCGCTGGTGTACGAGCGCTTCTTCTGCAAGTACCTCTGCCCCACCGGCGCCCTGCTGGGGCTGTTGGCGAGGGTCAGCTTCTTCAGGATCCAGCGCGATCCGGCGACCTGCATCGACTGCGGCCTTTGCGACCGCGCCTGCCCCATGAACGTTGAAGTTGCCACTGCCGCAACCGTGAGGTCGTCCGAGTGCATCTCGTGCAACGAGTGCGTCAACGTCTGCCCCGCCGCCGGTGCGCTCGAGGTCGTGCCCGCCGCCGGCCGCCGGCCCTCCACGGTCCTGGCCGCGGGCGTGGTGGTGGCGCTGATGGCCGGCATCATCGGGTTCACGACGCTGAACGGCAGCTTCGACTGGACAAAGCCGGGATTCGCTGAGGCATCCGCGGCCGGCAGCCACTCCGGCGACGGCTCGGGACAGGGCTCCGGTGAGGGCTCGGGCCAAGGATCGGGGAGCGCCTCGGCGATCAAGGGGTACATGTCTTTGGCCGAGATCGCGGAGGTGACCGGCATCCCGGCCGCCGACTTCACAAGCCAATGGGGCGTGCCGGCTGCGGACCTGGGCAAGCCGATGAAAGACATCAAGGACCAGTACGGCTTCACGCCCGAGGACGTGCGAGCTTGGGTGGAGCAGCGCCTGGCGGAGTGAGGCCGCGGGGAGCCGCGTGCTAGACTACCGTCTCGCGGCCCCTCCCCCGTCGTCGCCGGGAATGGCCCGCCTCGCGGAGAGGTGGCAGAGCGGTTGAATGCGGCGGTCTCGAAAACCGTTAATCCGGCTAACCGGGTTCGGGGGTTCGAATCCCCCCCTCTCCGCCATTTGCAGGCAAAAGGCCCGCTCAAGCTACTTCTGGGCGGGCCTTATCGCTGGCGGGCCCGGAGCCATCTGGAGCCATCTCCACAAGTGACGACAGTCAACAAATAGCATCGCCAGCAGACGGGGCACCGATGAGGCTGGGGCGCATGGCGGGTCTTGAAAACCGCCAACGGGGTGACTCGTTCGTGGGTTCGAATCCCACCCCCTCCGCCAGTTTTGCAGGGAAAACGTGATCGCCACGCCCGCGTTTACCTCCTTTGAGGCGGCGATTCGCGGGCCATCTTTGGCCAAGGCGACGAGCGATGAAGGTTGAAGGTGGTCATCAAGACGCCCTCGCGTGCGGTCGCGACCTCAGCGTCCCTTGGTTCGCTAGAAGCCGATTTGGATCTTGCTCCAATTCTGCCCGTCCCAATGGAAGAGCATCGGATCCGATGCGCTCGCGTCCACCTGGCGCTGGTCATCGGACGAGCGTGAGTACCAGAAGCGGGTGAAGCCGGGATTGAACCAGACGTCCGACGGCGAGGCCGCCACGACCGTCGGTTCGCTCCCCCCCAGGATGGCCCCGTGCTTCCGAGGGGCTGCCTGGTCGGTCGCGAACTTCTCTGGCCCATAGAGGGTCCAGTGCTGCCCGTCCCAATAGGCCGCCTCCGGGTAGCCCAGCCCGCCCGGGCTGCTGCCGCCCAGCCAGAGATCGTCGTCGGCCGTACCGCCGAGGCTGGTGAGGTAACCCCATTGCGGACCGTGCGGCGTGGCGAGTCGCTGCCAGCCATCGCCGTTCCAGTGGGCGAGATAGGTGGCGCTCAAGTCGTCGTTCTTATTGGGATCGTCGCTTCTGTTCGTCGAGCCGAGGACCCACACGTCATCGGGCCCCAGCACGAGGACGCTGAGGAGAGCCGTCCCACCTCCACCCGCGTTGGGCGGTGCCATGTCCACCCACTTCTCCCCGTCCCAGCGCAAAGCGATCGGCCCGTGATGCACGAGCTCATGAGGCAGGCCCCCACCCGCTTGCTTCACCTCGCCCACCTTGTCCTCGTACCAGCCGACCGCCCACGTCTCCCCCCCTCGAGAGGAGACGCCGTAGAGAGTCGAGCTGCGGCCGGGGACCGGCGGCACAGGGATCTCGGACCACGCTGAGCCATCCCAGTGCATCGTCGCAGGGAGCTGGCCCTGCGTGTGCTCTCCGGCACCGTCACCAGGCGTCTTGTAGAGGCGGCCAGCCTTGTGGCCGACGGCCCACACGTCGTCCGTCGCAGAGGCGGCCATGGCGTCAATCCAGCCTACGTCCTCGTCGAGCCAGGGCACGGACGTCTTCTGCCAAGATGAGCCGTCCCAGTGCACGAAGCCGCCAGTGACCGTCGCCCAGGCGTCGCTTGGCGAGAGCGTCATCTGAACGCGCAGGTTCTTGGGACCCTTCGGCATCGGGAGCTGCTGCCAGACGCCGCCACTCAGATAGGCAGCGAACGACGGTTGGGTCTCGCCCATGCGGCCGCTGATCCAAGGCTGAGCCCCGGCATCCAGACCCATCTCTGTGATGGTGGTGACGTCGTTGAATACGGGCGGGGCGCCGCGGCTAGCGATACTGTGCTGCCCCGCCGTGGGTGACGGCGACGATGAGGGCTGCGCGACAACGGGGGCCTCGCCTCCGCCACCTGAACGCAACGACGGCACGACGGCGATGACGGCGGCGACGACCACCAGGACCGCAACGGCGCTTGCGACGACCAGCCAACGCCGCAGGCCTCTAGCGGCGTGTGCAGGCAGCGCGCCGCTCACTACCGCATCGGCCGCCGCCTCGAACTGCCGGGCGAGCTCGGCCGCGAGCCCGCTTTCGAGAATCATCTGGTCGTCGTGCGCTGTATCCATCACGTCACCTCATCCGTCCAGCTCCGCCGCGAGCCGCCGCAGCCCGCGGCTGACGCGCGAGCGCGCCACGTCCTCGCTGCAGCCAAGCTCCACCGCGACCTCTTCATAGGAGCGACCTTCGATCACGCGCAGGCGGAGTGCCTCGCGCTGGTCTGAGCGCAGTTCGTCGAAGGCGGCGCTCACTGCACGCCCGATCTCCTCGAAGTCGATGAGCGCCTCGACGCGCTCGACGTCGTCGGCGCCCAGCTCGATCTGCTGCATGCCGAGCCGCCGACGGGCCGCGTCCTCGACCCGTAGTCTGCGGAGGTAGCGGTTGAACTGGCGTCGCGCGATCGTGTAGAGCCACGCCGTCGCGGAGCCGTCGCCACGGTCTCGGAAGCGGCCCCGACTGGCGAACGCCTCTGCAAGCGTTTCGGCTGTGAGGTCGGAGGCGACCTGGGCGTCGAGCGTGCGCCGGGCGAAGTAGCGGAGAAGGCCCGGCATGGTTCGGTGGTACAGCGCGACGAAGCTGTGCGGCCGTTCGCTCGAAGCGACCAGCAGGTCCTCGTCGCGCTCTTGTCCCGTCCCCACCATCAGCACCCCCGCTTCGCGCCGGGTCGGCGCCGCACCTTCCACAACCATAATGGCGGGAGTCGGAAATCTGTGACGAGATGAGGCTTCTCTCGGCACCCTCGCTGTCGGCGCCATCGTCGGCATCGGGAGCACGTGGCGGCTTCTCCGGGAGATTTGTGTACACACTCTTGACTTTATCCGCATCGTTCACGAAGCCGCAGAATGGCACCATGTCCGAGGCGGCAGCATGATCAAGGTCCCGACGCACTAGCCTGCACGGGTCCGCCGTGCTGTAGGGTTGCCAGAGGAGCGGGCGACTGGGGAGGCACGATGAACAGGCGATGGATGTTGTGCGGAGTTTTGTGCCTGCTCCTCTGCGGCGCGGCGGCGTCCGTCCAGTTGGCCGTTGCCGCCGCCCCCGCCCGCGCCGCCGTCTGGGTGATCCCCGCCTCGGCGCGCGCCTTCCCCAAGACGCCGCCCGGTCGCGTACAGTCCATCGCCCTCGACGCCGCCGGCAACGAGTACGAGGGCGCCCAGGTCGTGGTGCGCGGCGCGGCGGCCCGCGATGTGCGCGCTAGCTGGACCTCCGGCAGCGACGCGCTGATCACGGGCAACGCGACGCTCTCGCAGGTCGCCTACGTGCGCGTCACGCACCCCTCCACCGACACGCACCTGCCGGCCGGCGACTACCCCGACCCATTGCTGCCGCGCGAGTTCGGGGCCGCGGTGCGCCTGCCCGCCGCCACCGCGGCGCTCTACGTGCTCGTGCACGTGCCCTACGAGGCGCGCCCCGGCACCTACAGGGCCACCCTGCATGTGGTCAACGGCGGCGAGACGGTCGACGTGCCCGTGCGCCTGCGCGTGTGGGACTTCGGCTGGAAGCGGCTGAGCACCCACACCGCCTTCGCCCTGAGCACGCGCGGCATCGAGACCAGCTTGCGCGGCAGCGTCGGCTTCAGCGGCGAGAGAAAGCAGCAGATCCTCGCCGCCTACTACGCGATGCTGCTCGCCCACGGCGTCACGCCGATGCCGCCGAACGCGCTGCCGCGCCTTGCCGGCGGCTCGATCGACGCCGCCCGGTACGAGGCCGACCTCGCGCCCTGGGCGGACGAGGACGGCCTCGACTTCCCCGACGTGCAGATCCCCTGGTACCGCTGGTTCCCCAAGAGCCTCAGCCCGGGCCTGGCCGAGAGCTCCTGGATGCGCACCTACCTCACCGACGTCTGCCGCGTGTTCGCCGACAACGGCTGGCAGAAGAAAGCCTTTGCCTACGTCATCGACGAACCCACGAGCACGAAGAGCGAACGCGCCGCCGAGAGCTACGCCAAGCTCCTGCACCGCGCCTCGGCGAAGGCCGGCTTCCGCTGCCGCTTTCTGCTCACCGACGACCCACGCCCCACCTCGCTGGGCGGCATCAAGACGGCCAACGGCTTCCTCTTCGACGACGTCGACATCTGGTGCCCGCGCTACTACTACTTCTTCGGGCGCGTGCCGGCGCTGCGCGCCCGCCAGGCCGCCGGCAAAGAGGTCTGGTGGTACACCTACGCCAACGCCGCCGCCGCCATCAACCCCGGCTACCTCATCGAGAAGCCGCTCTCAGACCAGCGCGTCTGGGGCTGGTTGATGCAGGAGTGGAAGGTGGACGGCCTGCTCAACTGGGGCACCAACCGCTGGGGCGACGCGCTCACCGGCAACGGCTGGCGCGACCCCTACAAGGACCCGCTCTCCTACCGCAAGCCGCTGCCCGACGGGCGCGTCGCCAACGGCGACACCTGCCTCATCTATCCGGGCTACTACCCGCGCTACGGGCTCACCGACCCGCTCGCCGGGCCCGTCTCCTCGCTGCGCCTCGAAGCCCTGCGCGACGGCTTCGAGGACCGCGAGTACCTGCGCCTCGCGAGCCGCACCGCGGGCGGCGCGGCCTTCGTCAAGAAGACCGCCGCCACAGTGACCTGGTTCCCCTACCCGATCCGCCAGGGCAACGTCTTCGATTTCCCCAAGTACACGACCAAGCCTGAGGTGTTCGGGCAGGCGCGGCGGCAGTTGGCGGAGAGGATCGAGCAGTCGAACTAGGGCCCACGGTATTCCCGCGCGTTGCCTACGCTTCGTTCGTCGCGACCTGCGGCCGGGCCGAGCTGCGGCGCGTGGGCGCGGCGCGGCCCCCGGCCGCCACCGCGAACGCCCTTGGCGCGCCACGCCGCAGCACGAACGCCGTCGACAGAGAGAATACGATCGTGAGCACCGGCGCGATGAAGTAGGCGGCGACGTCGGGCACACCCACCGCGTACTCGTCCAGCATGACGATGATCACCTTGAGCTGCGGCTGCGCGGCCTCCGCGACGACGCCGACGCCGACGAGACGCCCCAGCCGGCGGCGACCGCCCAGCCGCTCGAGGCTCTGGCACTTGCGCCGATGGTGATCCTGACGTACTATGCAATCACGTTATAGAGTAGTTTAGCTTTTTGCATTGTAACCGGCAGCGGGCGCTCGCCCACGAGCCTCCCCGGACTAACGAGACACGAGGTGACCTGCTGATGACGACGGATACCGTTTCCGAGATCCTCGCCGAGCTTGCCGACGCCCCCCCAGAGGCAGTGCTCGCGGCCGCGGCGGCGCGCTTCCCCGGCCGTGTCGCCTTCGCCTCCTCGCTCGGACTCGAGGACCAGGTCCTCACGGCGATGATCGCCGAGAGCAAGCTCGACATCCCGGTCTTCACGCTCGACACGGGCCGCCTCTTCCCCGAGACCTACGACCTCATCGACCGGACCGCCAAGCGCTACGGCGTGACGATCCACACGTACTTTCCGGCCGCCGCCGAGGTGGAGAAGATGGTCGACCGCGGCGGCGTCAACCTCTTCCGCGACAGCATCGAGGCGCGCAAGCGCTGCTGCGAGGTGCGCAAGATCCTTCCTCTGCGGCGCGCGCAGCTCGAGCTCGACGCCTGGGTCTGCGGCCTGCGCACCGGCCAGGGCGCGACCCGCCAGGAGGTCGAGGTCGCTGAGTGGGACGACCTCGCCGAGATGGTCAAGATCAACCCCCTTGCACACTGGACCGAGCAGGCCGTGCGAGACTACGTGAGCGAGCACAACGTGCCGTACAACCCGCTGCACGACCAAGGCTTCCCGAGCATCGGCTGCGCACCCTGCACGCGCGCGGTCGCCGAGGGCGAGGACGCGCGCGCGGGTCGCTGGTGGTGGGAGGCCGCCGACCACCGCGAGTGCGGGCTGCACCACCGCGGGGCCGGAGCAGGCCCCCTCGACACGGTCCAGTCCGGCAGCCGACCTACGGTCACCGAGAACCGGCATCTCACATGAACCAACTCGAGACCCTCGAAGCCAAGAGCGTCCACATCCTGCGCGAGGCCTATCGCTCGCTGGGCAACGTCTGCATGCTGTGGTCGATCGGCAAAGACAGCACGGTTCTGCTGCACCTCGCACGCAAAGCCTTCTTCGGCCACGTGCCGATCCCGCTGGTGCACATCGACACGGCCTACAAGATGCCCGAGATGATCGAGTACCGCGACCGGCTGGCGCTCGAGTGGCGCCTCAACCTCGTGGTCGGGCAGAATCGCGCAGCGCTGAAGGAGAAGGCGACCTTCCCCGACGGCAACTGCGACCGCATCACCTGCTGCCGCAACCTCAAGACCATGGCACTCAAACACACGCTCGACGGCGAATGGCCACGGCTGCGCATGGACCACACCCTGGGCAGGCTGGTGGAAGACCAGGACCTCTCCCCCTACACCGGCGTGATCGTGGGCGTGCGCGCCGACGAAGAAGGCTCGCGCTCCAAGGAGCGCTACTTCTCGCCGCGCGACGTCGAGAACGACTGGAACGTGGACGACCAGCCGCCGGAGCTCTGGCGCTATTTCAAGACCGATTTCGAGCCCGGCACGCACGTGCGCGTGCACCCGCTGCTCGACTGGACCGAGCTCAACGTGTGGGAGTACATCGAGCGGGAGAGCATCCCGGTGACCTCGCTCTACTTCGACGACGGCACCGGGACGCGCTGCCGTTCGCTGGGCTGCTGGCCGTGCACGACGCCGGTGCAGTCCACGGCCACCAGCGTCGCCGAGATCATCGAAGAGCTGCGCACCGGCAAGTTCAGCAACATCGCCGAGCGCAGCGGCCGCGCCCAGGACAAGGACGACGGCGGCGGCCTGGAGTCGCTGCGCCGCGGGGGGTACATGTGAGCACGCCAGTCGAGCACGACCCCGCCCCGCGCCCGGCCCCGGTCTTCGTGTCGCCCGATCTGGAGCGCATGGACATCGTCGCCGTGGGGCATGTCGACCACGGCAAGAGCACCGTCATCGGCCGGCTCATGGCCGACACCGGGTCGCTGCCCGAGGGCAAGCTCGACCAGGTCAAGGCGATGTGCAAGATCAACGCGCGGCCCTTCGAGTACGCCTTCCTGCTCGACGCGCTCAAGAACGAGCAGGCGCAGGGCATCACCATCGACACGGCGCGCTGCTTCTTCAACACCGCTCAGCGCCACTACATCATCCACGATGCCCCTGGCCACGTGGAGTTCCTCAAGAACATGATCACGGGCGCCTCGCGCGCCCAGGCCGCCCTGCTCGTGATCGACGCCAAGGAGGGCGTGCGCGAGAACTCCAAGCGCCACGGCTACATCCTCTCGATGCTCGGCATCCGCCAGATCGCCGTGCTGGTCAACAAGATGGACCTGCTCGAGTGGGACCAGAAGGCGTTCGACGCCATCACGCACGAGTACGCCGACTTCCTGAGCCGCCTCGGCGTGCACCCCACCAGCTTCATCCCGATAAGCGCGCGGGACGGCGCCAACATCGTGGACAGAGCCGTCGAGGCGCCGTGGTACGACGGCCCCACCGTGCTCCAGCAGGTCGAGGGCTTCAAGCGTCTCGACGACGACCTCGACCGGCCGTTCCGCATGCCGCTTCAGGACGTCTACAAGTTCACCGCCGCCGGCGACGACCGGCGCATCTTCGTGGGTACCATCGAGACCGGCCGCATCCACCCCGGCGACGAGGTCGTCTTCCTGCCATCGGGCAAACGCTCGACGGTCAAGACGATCGAGGCCTTGTCGGGCCCACGACCGGACGAAGCCTACTCCGGCCAGGCGACGGGCCTGACGCTCGACACGCAGGTCTACGCGAAGCCCGGCGAGATGATGGTCCGCGCCGACGAGCCCGCCCCCCTGATCAGCACGCGCCTGCGTGCCAACATCTTCTGGATGGGGACGGCGCCGCTGATCCGCGGGCGGCGGTACGTGCTGCGGATGGGCGCCGCCCGCGTGCCCGTGGAGCTCGAGTCCGTGATGAGCGTGCTCGACGAGCAGGAACTGCAGTCGGTGACCGGCGCAGCACAGGTCGAGCGCCACGACGTCGCCGAGGTGGTCTTCAGGGCCACCCGGCCGGTGGCTTTCGATGCCGCCGACACGCTCGAGCCGACCTCGCGCTTCGTGATCGTCCACGGCTGGGACACCGCCGGCTGCGGCATCGCCCTCGAGGCGCTACCGGAGGCGGCATCGAGCGGCGCCGGCGAGCGGCGCTTCGGCAGCGGCGATGTCTCCGAAGAGCAGCGCGCCGCCCGCTACGGACACGGCGGCAAGGCGATCGTGTTCGTCGGCGAATCCGGCGACGACGCACACGCCGTCGCCGCGGCGCTCGAGCGTCGCATCTTCGACCGTGGCGTGCACTCGTACTGTCTCAGCGCGACGGATCTCGGCGACGACAAGGACGTGCTCGGCCGTGAGACCCAGATCGGCCGCCTCGGCGAGATCGCCTGGGCGATGACCGACGCCGGCATCGTGCTCGTCGCCGCGCTCGGCGATATGGACCGCTTCGACCTCGAGCGCCTGCGTGCCCTCGCCGCGCCGCACGATGTGTTCGTCGTCGGCAGGGGCGACGGCGGCGACCTCGGCGCCGACCTGGACCTCCCCGCCTCTATGGCGACCGAGGAAGCGGCGGAAGAGGCGCTGCGCGCCCTGACTGCCGCCGGCATGCTCCCCCCGCCCTCGGCCTGAGCCCCGCGGCTCTGGGGCGCTGCGAGTGAAGGGTGAACCCCGCAGCGCCAGCCCCCGTCCCCGCAGCAGTAGTCATCACAGCTGAGGAGGGGGACGTGTTCAAACGTGTTGCAGGGCTCCTGATGTTCGCTGCCGCCGTCGCGACGCTCCCCGCGGCTCTTGCCGCCTGCGGCACGGGCGCGTCGGACCCTACCCCCGCGCCATCGGCGTCGAGCACCTCCTCCGGCGCCCCGGCCGGGGCCACGAAGATCGCCCCCGGCCTCTACGACCTCGAGGATGGCACCGTGCTGGCCGTCGGGACCGTGGAGTACCGCGATCTTGAAGGGGGCTTCTGGGCGGTCATCGGCGGGACCGAGGCAGAGGGCGACGTCGGCAGGGTCGTGGCGGTCGTCGCCAACGGGGACGAATATGCGCGGCAGTTCACGGAGCTCGAGGGTCTCTCGGCGCTCGTCGAGGGCTCCAGGCTAGACGGCGCGTCGACGCGCATGGCCGGCCCGGAGATCACCGTGACGAGCGTGGTCGCGGCAAGCGACGCGGCCGGGCCGGCGGAGTAGAGCGGAGCCCGTCCGGGCTCAGGAAGACTGCAGGGTGCGGCGGGGCCGGCGAATGCCGGCCCCGCCGCCGTTTGGTCAGTCGTGCGCCGGGCTAGCGCTTCACGACGAGCCTGTTCGAGCCATTGACCGTCGAGGCGTTGCCGGCCGCGTCGGTCGCGGTGACCGTGAAGATGTAGGTGCCCTTCTTCAGCTTCACCTTGTATCTCAGCGTCTGAGGCGTGTTGACGCTCGTGGTACCGGGACGAAGCGTCTTGACGATCTTGCCCGCCTTCGTCTTGATGACGACCGTCACGGTGGCGGTCCCGCCGTTGGGGCTGGGGTCGATGACCTGATACCTCAGCGTGGCGGTCCGCCCCGACTTCACGCTGGCCGCGTGAGGGGCGAGCGTCGTCGGCGGGATCGTGTCAGCCGTCGGGGTCGGCGTCGGCGTTGGGGTCGGCGTTGGGGTCGGCGTCGGGGTCGGCGTCGGCGGCGGTGTCGGAGTCGGGTCCGGCGGCGGCGGCGGCGGCGGCGGTGGTGGCGGCGTGGGAGTCGGCGTGGGGGTCGGCGTCGGGGTCGGCGTGGGCGTGGGAGTCGGGGGCGGGCTATTGTGGCACCTCGAGCAAGGTTCCCCATTGCTCGGTACGGCCTGCGCCGGTTGGGCCGTCGAAACGGCCAACACCAGAGCAACCGCAAGAAGGGCGGCGATGCTCATGCTGAGTACGATCTTGCGCTTCCTCACGCTTCGTCTCCTTGTTCGGGGGCGGGATGTGGAGCATAAGTGCGTTCAAACGCACTCATCGTCCGACCTTACCGGCGATGAGCCGCGGGTCAACCCGGAAACGACGTCGAAACATTGCCCGTTGTGTAGCCCGACTGCGGTCCCGTTAAGTCTTGCGAAGGCCGCTCGCGCAGCGGTCTGACGGACGACGCGAAGTGCCCCGGGCTCAGAGACTGGGCAGTTCCAAGGAGTCCTGCAGACGGATGAGCCGCTTGCCTCGCCGCGCAGGACGAACGGCGCGAGCGGCTCCATCGACCACGACGACCGCGAGGATGACGACTTCGGGCAGGCCGGCGCCCCATCGCGTCTCGGGCCAGGCTGCCGTGGCCGAGCAGCGCGGCAGGCCGGGAGCCGCGGGTGGCCGCCGATGGCCCGCTTACGGCCTGACACACGGCACGTGCGCCGCGTCGCGCGAGGCCGTTTGGCAGTCGATCCGTGCCTGCGGGGTGGACGATTTGACGAAACGCGGGACTTTTGCCTCGACATGCTCTATAGTGTCCCCACGAGCCAATCGGTGGCTCGAGAGTTGGCGGCGTGACCTTCTGCTTCACCGCCGGCGTTGTCAGCGGTATGTGGCAAATGGTCGCGTTGCTTTGTTAATAGCCCCTCCGGGGCGGATAAAGGATTGTGAAATGGCAGAAGGTACCGTCAAGTGGTTCAACGCGGCCAAGGGCTATGGCTTCATCTCGCGCGAGGATGGGGACGACCTGTTCGTTCACTTCCGCGAGATCCAGGACGAGGGTTTCAAGACCCTGGACGAGGGCCAGAAGGTCACGTTCGACGTCACTCAGGGCCAGAACGGCAAGATGCAGGCGAGCAACGTCCGTAAGGTCTGACGCCGTACCACATCTGTGAGTTCGCCGAAGGGCGGCCCCATCGGGGCCGCCCTTCGCGCGTACGCCACCGGATGCATGCTGCATGCGCTAGGATGCCCGGCGTGAACCTGAGGCGCGCGCCCATCGAGTCCCTCGAGGTCGACGGTCTGGTCTTCGCTGTGCGCTGGAGCCGGCGACGCCGCACGATCGGCATCAGCGTGGCTCGCGGCGGCGAGCTGCGCGTACTCGCGCCCGCCGGCGTCTCGGCGCGCAAGCTCGAGAGCGCCGTGCGCGCCAAGATCCCGTGGGTGCGCCGCAAGCTTGCCGAGTTCGCAGCGCTCGGCCCTCCCCCACCACGCCCTCGCTTCGTGGACGGCGAGCGGCTCCCCTACCTCGGTCGCACGCATCGGCTCGTGCTCGTCGACGCCGCGGAGCCACCCGTCGCCCTGCGTCATGGGCGCTTCGAACTGGCGCGCGGCCTGGACGGCGAGGCGCGCGCCGCCGTCGTGCAGCTGGTATACGGAGCGCGCGCAGGCACGGCTCGGCGCGCGCGTCGCCCACTACGCGCCTCTCGTCGGCGCGACCCCCGCCGCGGTCGTGGTGCGCGACCTGGGACTGCGCCGCTGGGGCGTCTGCGACGCTCGCACCCACGTCGTCAGCTTCCACTGGGAGCTGGTGCTCCAGCCACCCGAGATTCGTCGACTACGTGGTGGTGCATGAGCTCGCTCATCTGCACGAGCCCAACCACGGGCCGCGATTCTGGCGGCGCGTGACCGCCGTCATGCCCGACTGGAAGCGGCGGCGGCGCGCGCTCTCGAGTAGCGGGCACCGTCACGCGATCTGAGAGAGCGCCGCGACATCCATGTGCTACCGTGACGCCAAGTGGGTAGAGCTACCTCGCGGAGAGTGCCAGGAGGCCCGATGAGATCCCTTCACGCAGTCATCGAGATCGATGTTCCCGCGGAGCGCGTGTGGCAGGTCGTCAGCGACTTCGCGCGCTACCCGGAGTGGAACCCGTTTATCGTGCGCGCCGCAGGCGTGCCGCGTGTCGGCCAGCGCCTGGACGTCACCATCGTCGCCCCGGGCCTGAAGCCGGCGAGCTTTCGGCCGCGCGTCCTGGACTTGGAAGCGGGGCGCCTCATCCGCTGGAAGGGCGAGTTCAAGCTCCCCGGCCTGTTCGACGGGCGCCATGCGCTGATCGTCGATCCGCTCGACGACGGGCGTTCGCGCTTCACGACCCATGAGGACGTGAGCGGCATCCTCCTGCCGTTCCTCGGCGAGGTCATGGCCGCCTCGCAACAGGGATTCGAACTGATGGCTCGCGCGGTCAAGGAGCGCGCCGAAGCCTAGAAGTGGGCGGGCGGCGCGGGCGCGACGGGCTCTGCCCGCCGCAGACCCGCCGCCCGCCTTTGTATCGCGCCGGTCCGGCCCTTCTCGCCGTCCGGCCTTGGAGGTAGAGACGCACCATGACGCGGACCCTGCAACACCAGTCGGACGAACTGCGCACGATCCCCGGTGTAGGCCCCTCTCTGGCCCGCGACCTGCGGCTGCTCGGCATCGAGAGGGTCGCGGACCTCCACGGCCGCGACCCCGAGCAGCTCTATGCCGAGCTGCAGGAGCGCATCGGAGAGCACGTCGACCGCTGCGTGCTCTACGTCTTTCGCAGCTCGGTGTACTTCGCCGGGCAGGCACAGCCGGAGCTCGAGCTCACCAGGTGGTGGAACTGGAAGGACGGCGGCCTGGCCGAGGGGCGCGGGCTGCTCTGACCGCGGCCTGCGAGGCGCGTGCGCGGCGCCTGCCGACGGCCTCTGCCGCGGCGCCGCCCGGCGCCGCGCCGATCTCCACCCCGTCAAGCAGGCTGACCACCCTGTCGACGCGCCCGCCCGGGACGTGCCAGATGTGGGTGAAGGGCAGCGCCAGCACTTCCCAGGTCCCCCGAATGCGCGCGCGATAGCGGCCGATCACGGTCAGCTTCGTCGCGCGCCGGTTCATGCTCCAGGTGCGGAGCTCGACGCCGATCACCTCGAAGTGGGACGGCAGGCCGCCGAACAACTCCATGGCCACGACATCGCTTGCCGGATGGCGCCGCCCGAAGGCGCCCGCCTCGTACACCTCCCAGTGCGCCGGCTCACTGCCGAGCTGGTCGAACATGGCGAGCACATCGTCGTCGGCCCCGAGGCCGAGGGCGCGGTACCCTCGTTTGATGATTTCCTGAACGTCCACGCTTCTGATTTCCCCGCCGGCGCCGCTGTGGTATCCTCTGCCTCCCCGCGGGGGTGCGCCACAGGCACTCCGGCCCCGCACCCGTGGGCGATTAGCTCAGCGGGAGAGCGCCCGCCTCACACGCGGGAGGTCGTTGGTTCAAATCCAACATCGCCCACCACCCCACACCACATCTGCCATCCGCGGGGCATTCGTTCATCCATCCCGATGAACAGCTCCCCGGCGGCTTGCTTTCCCGCCCCGTTCTCTCTAGTGTCAGCGATTGGCCTAGCCCAAGGAGCGAGGTGCACGTTGCCGTCGTCCAGCCCGCGTGGTCCAGGACCAAGGGGCGCACTGGAGCGATGACTGTGGACACACCGCTGGCTGGTCCCGCCGCGCGGAAACCTGGTAGACCGTCGGCTGCGGACGAGTCCCCCACGCCCTACCATCGGGCACCGGCGCGGGAGATTCTATTCAGCTAACGGACCTGTGAAGGGTCCATGGGAGGTGAAGAGGGTGGCCGACGAGCCGAAGCTTTTCCCACCGTCGCCCGCGTTCTCGAAGAATGCCCACTTCAAGAGCGAGGCCGAGTACGAGGCCCAGTACAAGCGTTCCGTCGAGGACCCCGAAGGCTATTGGGCCGAGCGCGCCAAGGATGCGCTGGTCTGGACGAAGCCGTGGGACAAGGTCCTGGAGTGGAGCTTCGAGCCCACGCCGAGCATCAAGTGGTTCCAGGGCGGCGAGCTCAACGCGAGCTACAACTGCCTCGACCGCTGGGTCGAGGCCGGCCAGGGCGACAAGCCCGCCATCATCTTCGAAGGCGACCCCGGCGACACCAGCACGAAGACCTACAAGGAGCTTCTCGACGAGGTCAGCCGGTTCGCGAACGTGCTCAAGAAGCATGGCGTCAAGAAGGGTGACCGCGTCGCCGTCTACCTGCCCATGATCGCCGAGCTGCCGGTCGTGCTGCTCGCCTGCGCGCGCCTGGGCGCCATCCACATGGTCGTGTTCGGCGGCTTCAGCGCCGAGGCCCTCAAGGCCCGCATCGACAACTGCGGCGCCAAAGTGCTCGTTTGCGCCGACAAGGGTCATCGCGGCGCCAAGAGCACGCCGTCCAAGACCAACGCCGACGTTGCCGTCACCGGTGAGACCACGGTCGAGACGGTCGTCGTCGTCAAGCGCGTCGACGGTGACGTGCCCATGACCGAGGGCCGCGACGTGTGGTACCACGAGGAGATCGCGGCCGCCGACATCAGCGCCGACTGCCCGCCGGTGCCGGTCGACGCCGAGCACCCTCTCTTCATCCTCTACACCTCCGGCTCCACGGGGACACCCAAGGGCGTGCTCCACAGCACCGGCGGCTACCTGCTGTACGTGCACGACACGGCCAAATACGTGTTCGACCTGCACGACGACGACATCCACTTCTGCACCGCCGACATCGGCTGGATCACCGGTCACAGCTACATCGTGTACGGGCCCCTCTCGTGCGGCGCCACCAGCCTCCTCTACGAGGGTCTGCCGACCTACCCGCAGCCCGACCGCTACTGGGAGGTCGTGGAGAAGCACGCGACCACTACCATCTACACCGCGCCGACCGTCATCCGCAGCCTCATCGGCCAGGGCGACGAGTGGCCCGACAAGCACGCCATGAAGAGCCTGCGCGTCATGGGCTCGGTCGGCGAGCCGATCGACGCCAACAGCTGGCTCTGGTACTACGAGAAGATCGGCAAGGGCCGCATCCCGCTGTGCGACACCTGGTGGCAGACCGAGACCGGCGGCCTCATGATCACGCCGCTTCCGGGCGTCTCCACCCTCAAGCCCGGCTCGGCCGGCAAGCCGTTCTTCGGCGTTCAGACCGCGGTCCTCAAGGACGACGGCAGCCCCGCCGGCGTCGGCGAGGACGGGCATCTCGTCATCACCGCCCCCTGGCCCGGCATGATCCGCGGCACGTGGGGCGACGTCGAGGGCAAGCGCTTCAAGGAAGTCTACTTCTCGATGTTCAAGGGCGTCTTCACCACCGGTGACGGTTGTGCCATCGACGCCGACGGCGACCACTGGCTCAAGGGCCGCATCGACGACGTCCTCAACGTCTCCGGGCATCGCATCGGCACGTCCGACGTCGAAGGCGCGCTGGTCAGCTATCCCAAGGTCGCCGAGGCCGCCGTGGTCGGCTACCCGCATCCCATCAAGGGCACCGGCATCTACGCCTACGTCACGCTCAACGACGGCGTGGAGCCCAGCGACGACCTCAAGAAGGAGCTCGTCGTGCACGTGCGCAAGGTCGTCGGTCCCATCGCCACGCCCGACAAGATGCAGTTCGCCAGCGGCCTGCCCAAGACCCGCTCCGGCAAGATCATGCGCCGCATCCTTCGCAAGATCGCCGAGGGCGAGTTCGATTCTCTGGGCGACACCTCCACGCTGGCCGATCCGGCCGTCGTCGAGGAGCTCAAGGAGAACAAGCAGTAGGCAGCGCTTCGCAGTAAGACGTGCGCACGAAAGGGCGGGCGGCCGCAGGGCCACCCGCCCTTTCTGCGTACGGTGCCCCGAAGAGCGGGCTTACGGGCTGGGGCTCGCCGAGGGCTCCGCCGCCGGGCCGGTCGAGACGGTGATCTTCACCGTGCTGCCCGACTGAGCGATCACGCCGCCGGTGGGCGACTGGGAGACCACCTCGCCGGCCGGCGTCAGGCTCGACTCGTCGACCACGACCACCGCGAACCCGGCGGCGGCCATCATCTGCTCGGCATCCGCCTGTATGGTCCCGACCACGTCGGGGACGGTGCTGGTGGTGGGAGGACTCGGCGACGCACCGCTGGACACGGTCAGCGCCACAAGCTCACCCTCGGCGACCTCCGTGCCGGCCGTCGGGTCTTGCGTGATGACGGTGCCCGCCGGACCTGCGTCGGACTCCTCGCTGACGACCTCGCCGACTTTGAGGCCGGCCTGCTCGAGAGCTTTGGCGGCGCCGGCCTCGGTCATCCCCACGAGGTCGGGGACGGCCACCTGTTTGGCCGGCGTTTCGCCGTCGAACGCGCCCGCGGCCCAGGCGACGCCCAGCCCCGCGAGGGCGACGATGACGACCACGGCGAGCGCCCAGATCCAGCCGCGGTTCTTCGGCTTGACCGGGGCGGGAGCGACCTGCACCTGCGCCGATCCGAGCACGCCCGACAGGTCCTGCTGGAGCTGGGCCGCGCTGCCGCGGCGCGCGGGGTCCTTTTCGAGGGCGCGCAGCACGACCTGGGCGAGCGCCGTCGGGACCTCAGGATTGCGGAACTGCGGCGGCTGCACCACCCCGTCGAGGTGCTCGCGGGCGATCGTCGCGGCGTCGGGGCCGTCGAACACGTGTGACCCGGTGAGGAGCAGGTAGAGCACGAGCCCGAGCCGGTACACGTCGGAGGCCGGCTCTGCCCGACGGCCCTGGATCTCCTCCGGGCTCAGGTAGCGAGCCCCGAGGGCAGGGGCTCCCGGCCGCAGGTCGGGTGGCAGGTACGCGGCGGCGAGGCCGGCGCCGGTGAGCTTGACGGTCCCGTCGCCGGTCTGGACGAGGGCCTGCGGCTCCACGCCGCCGTGCACGGCGCCGTGGGCGTGCAGTGCAGCGAGGCCGGCGGCGGCCTCGGCGGCGACCATCGTCGCCGTCGAGACGGCCAGCGGCCCGCCGGCGACCAGGGCCGCCGCGTCGTCGCCGCGCACATCTTCGGTGACCACGAAGACGTCGGCGCCGTCCTGCCCGATGTCGAGCACGGCCGGCAGATCGAGATGACGGGCCGCCGCGACGACGCCCATGCGGCGCATGAACGCGTCGGGGTCGGCGGGCCGCACCACGGTGATGCGCACCGGGCGCCCGCCGGCGTCCTGAGCCCGGTGGACGGCCAGCGCCCAGCCGGGAGGCAGCGCCTCCACGAGCTGATAGCGCTGTGCATACAAGGGTCCACTCACTGCGGCACCTCCAGGTCAGTTCCACGTCTCCGGTCTGTCTCCGTGCCTGCGAGCCCGCAAACGCCGGTACCGTGAGTATGTGCCGGCCGGGGCCGTTCTCCTTCTCGTCCACCGCCGTCCGGGATGAACCGGCCGCCCCCGCGACGTAGAGTAAGAAGGAAGTCCCGCGAGGGGCAGAGCAACCACGAGAGACGGGACCAGATTCATGAGCACACGCAATCTCGACAAGCTGTTCGACCCCCGGAGCATCGCCGTCATCGGCGCCTCCAACAAGAAGGGTTCGGTCGGCTACATCCTCCTGCGCAACCTCATCGGCGCGGAGTACGACGGCATCGTCTACCCGGTCAACGTAGCGGCGCAGTCGGTGCAGGGCATCCAGGCTTACGCCTCCATCAGCCAGGTCCCTCGCAAGATCGACCTGGCCGTCATCGCCGTCCCGGCCAAGGCGGTCCTCGAGACGATCCGCGAGTGCGGTGAGGCGGGCGTGGCCGGCGCCGTCATCGTGTCCTCCGGGTTCAAGGAGATCGGCGGCGCCGGCAAGAAGCTCGAGGAAGAGGTCTGCGCCGTCGCCAAGAGCTATGGGGTGCGCATCGTCGGCCCCAACTGCCTGGGCTACATCCGCCCGGGCATGAACCTCAACGTGACCTTCGCGCACGTGATCCCCCCTGCAGGCCGCGTGGCCTTCTTCAGCCAGTCCGGCGCTCTCGGCACCGCCATCCTCGACTGGGCGGCCGCCAACCAGGTGGGCTTCAGCGCCTTCGTCAGCGTCGGCTCCATGGCCGACGTGGACTTCGGCGACCTCATCGACTACTTCGGCGCCGACGCGCACACGAGCAGCATCATCCTCTACATCGAGTCCATCACCGATGCGCGCAAGTTCATGAGCGCGGCGCGGCACTTCGCCAAGAGCAAGCCGATCATCGTCGTCAAGAGCGGCCGCACGGCGCGCAGCGCCCTGGCGGCCGCCAGCCACACCGGTGCCATCGCCGGTGACGACACGCTCTACAGCGCCGTCTTCCGCCGCGCCGGCGTCGTGCGCGTCGACGAGATCGAGGACCTGTTCGATGCCAGCGAGGCGCTGAGTCGGGTCTCGAGCCCGCGCGGGCCGCGCCTCGGCATCGTCACCAACGCCGGCGGCCCCGGCGTGATGGCCTGCGACCGCCTGCTGCACCTGGGCGGAGAGCTCGCCGAGCTCGCCCCCGAGACCGACGAGAAGCTCAAGGCCTGTCTGCCCACCTTCGGCGCGCGCGGTAACCCAGTCGACGTGGCCGGCGACGCCGACGCCCAGCGGTACGCCACCGCGGCGCAGGCGCTGATGGACGACCCCAACTGCGACGGCGTCCTCGCGATCCTCACGCCGCAGGCGATGAGCGACCCCACGGCCACGGCCCAGGCACTCGTCGAGGTCGCGCGCACCCACCAGCTCAAACCGCTCCTGACCTCGTTCATGGGCGAGATCAAGGTGGCCGACGGCATCCAGATCTTCCGCCACGCGCACGTGCCCACCTTCGACACCCCCGAAGACGCGGTGCGCGCCTACATGTACATGTACCAGTACACGCGCAACCTCGCCAACCTCTACGAGACGCCGGCCGATATCCTCCCCGACTTCGATCCCGATAGGGAGACGGTGAAGAAGACGTTCATCGACGTCTCCCGCGACGGCCGCTCCATCCTCAGCGAGCCCGAAGCGAAGACGGTCCTCGACGCCTACCGGATCCCGGCCGTCAAGACCCTCGTCGCCACGACCGTCGAGGAGTGCACGGCGGCGGCCGAGGAGATCGGCTTCCCGGTGGCCATCAAGATCCTCAGCCACGACATCACCCACAAGAGCGACGTCGGCGGCATCGCCCTCAACGTGCGCTCTGCGCCGGAGGCGGCCAACCAGTTCGCCAAGATCGTCGAACGCGTCCGGCTGGCGGCGCCGGAGGCCAAGATCATCGGCGTGGCCGTGCAGGCCATGAGCCGTGGCGGCTACGAGATCATCATCGGCTCGAAGAAAGACCCCACCTTCGGCCCGGCGCTCATGTTCGGCATGGGCGGCACCGGCGTGGAGCTGTACCGCGACGTGGCCGTCGACTTCCCGCCGCTCAACCAGGCACTGGCGCGATCCATGATCCAGAGCACCAAGGTGTCGCGTCTGCTCGAGGGTTACCGCGGCAAGGCGCCGGTGGACATGACGGCCCTTGAGCAGGCGATGGTGAAGGTGAGCTACCTGCTCGTCGACTTCCCCGAGATCCTCGAGATGGACGTCAATCCGCTGCAGGTGCGCTCCGACGGCATCTGCGCCCTGGACGCACGCATCGTCATCGAGCCCAAGGACGTGCGCAAGATCACCCTTCCCGGTTCACACCTCATGATCTCCATGTACCCGAGCAAGTACCACTGGGACGTGCCGGTCGACGGCGAGAAGGTCCACATCCGCGCCATCAAGCCCGAGGACGAACCGCTGTGGAGCGACATGATCGAGTCGCTCTCGCCGGCCACCGCCGAGTACCGCTTCTTCGGCCCCCTCCCCGAAGTCACCAAGTCGATGCTGGTGCGCTACTGCCACATCGACTACGACCGCGAGATCGCCCTGGTCGCCATCCGCGAGGGCAAGGGCAAGAAGAAGAAGTCCATGCTCGGCGTCGCCCGCCTCACCATCGAGACGTCCAACGCGGAGGAGGGTGAGTTCGCCATCGTCGTGCGCGACGAGTACCAGCGCAAGGGCATCGGCAGCAAGCTGATGGATGCCCTGATCCACGCCGCCCGCGACCGACACGTGCGCGAGATCAACGGCGTCGTGCTGGCCGCCAACCCCGGCATGACGCGCTTCGCAGAAAACCTGGGCTTCGACATCCGGCCCGGCGACGAGCCGGAGGTCCGCAAGCTGGTGCTGCGCCTCTAGGGCGTGGCCGGCGGCGCAGCCGCCTTCAGGGCCGGCAGCCGCAGGGTCTGCTCGACGAGCGTGCCGTCGCCGATGCGCCCGGGCAGCATCCCGGACGGACGCCCGTCGTACTGCCGGGCCAGCTGCGGCGGGATGCCGTAGCTGAAGTCCACGGCGCGCAGCAGCACGGCCGGCCCGGCGGCGAAGCGCAGGGTGACGACGACGCCGCCGGGCGGCGGCGCGTAGTAGTCGAACCACCAGCGCACCGTGGAGCCGTCAAGGATCGTCGTGTCCCAGCCCTGCAGGGCAAGTCCGTCGACGCGCGCCGTGAGCGCGCCGACCACGGAGTGCACAAGCAAGCTGATCACGGGGGCGCCACGCGGCGAACGCAGGCGCAGGCGCACGGTACGCCGGTCCCCGGTGGCCGTGTCGCGCAGCACCTCGATGACCGGCGGCGCGAGGCGGACCTGCGGGGCGGCGCCGACGATCGTCGAACGTACCCCCAGCTGCGGGAAGTACGCGTCCTGGAAGGGGCGGCGCAGCGCTTCCTGCAGGAACTGACCGGTCCAGTCGTCGATGCGGTCGACCGTCTGCCAGCGCCCGACGCCCGACTTGTCGACGCGGTAGTGGATGCTCGTGAAACGCGGATGCTCGGCGTCGAACGCCACCGTGGAGCCCACGGCCATGAGGACGACGAAGCCCACGCCGGCCAGGGCCACCGGCAACCACAGGCGGACGCCGCGGCGCACCACCTCGAGGGGGATCACGAGGAGGCCGGCGACCAACCATACCGCGACCACGGTGGCCACCTGCTTGAGGCCCGCGGACATCAGCAGGAGATAGGTGGCGGAGCTCATGAGGATCACGCCGGGGGCGGCGCCCGCCAGAGTCAGCGCCACGCCCGCCACGCTGTGAAGGGCACGCTCGCCGAGCAGAACCGCGCCCAGCAGGCCCAGGCTGGCCCCGATCAGCGGCCACGTCAGGACATAGCTGGCGCCCGGGAAGAGCGCGGCGACCGCCACGGCCCCCACCAGCCACCACAACAGGGCCCCCACGGCGAGGTCCCAAGGCCGCAGGCGCCGGAGCAGCAGCTGGTAGGCGGCGACGATCACGGCGGCGGTAAGCAGCACGAGGCCGAGCCGGTAGAAGTCGCTGATCACGACCCCGGTCTCGCTCCAGGTGCGCTGCGCATAGGCGGTGCGGTACATGCCCCAGACCACCGCCATGACCAGAAGCGCGACCCCCAGGATCGCGGCCGTGACCGGCACGGCGATGCCAAGGCCGCGCAGGCTGAGCAGCCTGCGCTGGACAGCCAGAGAGACGGCAACGCCCAACACGACCGCGGCGAGGGCCACGAGCGGCAGTACCAGGCCTCGGCCGTAGACCACCACCAGGCGGCCCAAGACATCGAAATAAACGACGTCCTCGCGGTACAGGTCCCAGAGGTCGAGGTCGCCGAACCGCCTCGCCAGAGCAAGGGCGGTGTCGCCCTCGTGCTGCAGGCTGACCGCGCGGAAGTTGGCCAGCGAATCGTAGGCGGTGTGGTAGTACCCCGGTCCGTCGAGGGCGCCGAAGCTCATTCCCGGCACTCCGGCAGA
This sequence comes from uncultured Thermoleophilia bacterium, assembly GCA_963765635.1. GTDB lineage: Bacteria > Actinomycetota > Thermoleophilia > UBA2241 > UBA2241 > CAIXSE01. The sequence continues at coordinate 1,868,176 of CAVXXF010000004.1, read as the reverse complement.
GACAAACGGCCGGAAATCGCCCTCGATCGGCAGGCGACGCACGACCTCGTACATCAGCGAGGAGGTGTGGGGGTACGGCGCGGCGGCCGCGAACTCGCGCACCAGCAGGCCGTTGCCCGAGCTCGTCTCGTACATGAGCACGGGCGACGAAGAACCTGGGCTGTCGAAACTCAGCACCACGCCCGCCCCATAAGCCCAGGGGTCCTCGCGCAGAAAGGCGCGCACCCCGAGCAGGCCGCGCTCCTCTCCGTCGGTGAACAGGAAGATGACGTCGTTGCGCGGCCGCGGCCCCGACGCCAGCGCGCGGGCCGTCTCGAGCAGCGTCACGACGCCGCGGCCGTCGTCGGCCGCTCCGGGGGACGCGGGCACCGAGTCGTAGTGGGCCACGAGCAGGACCGCGCGTGAGGAATCTCGCCCGGGTAGCCGGCCGACCACATTGCTGGCCGTGCCCGCCACGCGTCCGTTGAACGCCGAGACGGCGGCCGCCGTCTGCACATGCGGCGCCAGATGGAGCGCGTCGAGCTCGGCGGCGATGGTGTCACGGACGCGCGCGGCGGCGGCCGAGCCTATCGGCCGAGGGGCGGCGGCGATCTCGCGCAGGAGGCTCATGGCGCGGCCGGCCGAAAAGCCTTCAGCCGCGCTCCCCTCCGGCGCCGGCGGCGGCACGCCCAGCGGCGTGACGCCCACCACGACCAGCGCCGCGACAACGGCCACGACGAGCGCCGCAAGCAGGGAGTACTTGAGTGTCACGGTCTCAGGGTAGCCGCCGCGTCGCGGTTTGCAACTGCCGGCCGTGGCGCAGACTCCACCCATGACATGCACCCATGACAGCGCCGCGCTTTCCGGCCGGCCCCTTCAGCCACCGGGGCGGTTCGTGATGGCGGCCGGCGTGCCGGTGCACTACGTGATGTCCGGTGAAGGCCGCCCAGTGGTCTACATCCACGGCGCCAAGGGCTCCGTCTACGACCTCCTGCTGTCGATCGGCGACCGCCTGGCGGAGCGCTATACGGTCGTCGCCTTCGACCGCCCGGGCTCGGGCTTCAGCGGACGGTCGGCCCGCGACGGCGGCTCGCCGCAGGCGCAGGCCGCCGTCTTGCGCGCCGCGGCCGCCGAGCTCGGCCTCCGGCGCCCCATCCTGATCGGGCACTCGTTCGGCGCCGCCGTGGCGCTCGCCTGGGCTCTCGATGCGCCCACCGACGTGGCCGCCGTCGTGACGCTGGGCGGCTACGTGCTGCCGCTCGGCGGGCCGCCGCCCTGGGTGGTCGCCATGCTCCGCTCACCCTCGACCCTGCGTGTCGTGGGTCGGCTCGGCCGCTCGCGGCTCGGCCGGCCGCTCGTCGACAGCGCCGTGCGGCGCGCCTTCTTCCCCGGCCGGCCGCCGCGTGAGTACACGCGCCTCGCGCCGGCGCTCGCCCTCGACGAGACGCGCCTCATCAACGACGGTGACGACCGCAAGAGCGCGGAGGCCGGCCTGCGGGCCCTGCAGCCACGCTACGTGAACCTCGAGACGCCCGTGGTGATCGTCGTCGGCGAGCAGGACAGGATGGTGCCACCTCGCACCTCCGAGACGCTGCACACGCTGGTGCCGCGCTCTGAGATCGTGCGCCTCCCGAAGAGCGGCCACATGCCGCAGTTCACGGAGTCCGGCGCGGTGCTTGCCGCCGTGGACGGCGCCGCGGCGCTGAGCGAAACCGCTCCCGCCGGCGCCTGAGCGGCGGCCGCCACGCCTCGCCGGCTTTCGCCGCGGCACGTTTGCTTCTCCCGCAGTCCCGGCGTACCATCCACTGCGGTCGCGCTAGGCGGGGAGCCAGCGGTGCCCTGTACCCGCAATCCGCTACAGCGGGGCTGAATCCCCGCCCGAGGGGCCGTTCCGCGAGGCTGTCAGCCGTGTCGCGGCGTTGAAGGTCGGGTCCTACGCAATGGAACCCTGCGAACCCCGTCAGGTCCGGGAGGAAGCAGCGGTAAGCAGGCCATTCCATGTGCCGCAGGGTCGCCTGGCCCGAGCTTGCGCACGGCGAGGACGCTTGGAGAACGCGCTTCGACGGCGGGTGCGCGGCCGCTTCTTTCCCTCTTTCCGGCGGGGTACACTAGCCATCCTATGAAGCGCTCCCTCTACCGCGAGTATCGCCCGCAGACGTTCGCCGAGCTGGTCGGTCAGGACCACGTGGCGCGCACCTTGCTCAACGCCGTGGAGACCGACGCCGTGGCCCACGCCTACGTGTTCGCCGGGCCGCGCGGCACCGGCAAGACGAGCACCGCGCGCATCCTCGCCAAGGACCTCAACTGCGTGGGTACCGACGAGGCGCCGGTCGCGCGGCCCACGGCCACGCCCTGCGGCCTCTGCCGCCACTGCGTGGCCATCGCCGCCGGCGTCTCGCTCGATGTCATCGAGATGGACGCCGCCTCCAACCGCAGCATCGACGACGTTCGCGACCTGCGCGACAAGATCGCTTTTGCACCCGTCGACGGCCGCTTCAAGGTGTACATCATCGACGAGGTCCACATGCTCACGCGCGAAGCGTTCAACGCGCTGCTCAAGACCCTTGAAGAACCGCCGGCCAACGTCATCTTCGTCCTCGCGACCACCGAACCTCACAAGATCCCCGAGACCATCATCTCGCGCTGCCAGCGCTTCGATTTCCGGCGCCCGCAAGTGCGCGACATCGCGCGGCTGCTGGCCACCATCGTGGAACGCGAGAACGCGCGCCCTGACGACGAGCGCGGCGGGCCGCGCATCGAGATCCAGGAGGCCGCGCTCGAAGAGATCGCGCGTCACTCGCAGGGCGGTTTTCGCGATGCCATCGGCACGCTCGACAAGCTCATCACGTACTCCGACGGCGCCATCAAGCCGGTCGACGTCCTCGAGGCGCTCGGCATCACCGACGCCGACCTGCTCTTCGAGATCACGGACGTCGTCACCGAGCGGCGCACGGCCGAGGCTCTGCAGTTCGTGCAGCGCCTGGCCAACGACGGCACCGACTACTCGCAGTTCATCCGCGACCTCCTGCGCCATCTGCGCCAGCTGTTCCTGCTTCAGCACCTCGAGGAGTCGGCTCGCGACGATGCCTCCCTGCGCGCCCTCGGCCAGACGGTGGAGCTGGACGACCAGCTGCTCGGCCGCTTGCTGCCGCAGGCCAACAACCTGCCGGGGCGCGAGGTCGTGCACTTCATCGAGACGCTAGGCGAAGCCCAGCGCGAGATCCGTGACGGCCTCGATCCGCGGCTGCAGCTCGAGCTCGCGCTGGTCAAGGTCACGCGACCGCAGCTCGACCATTCGGCGGCCGCCCTCGAGGAGCGCCTGCGCCGCCTCGAGGCCGGCACTGCCGCGCCGGCCGGCGCGGCGTCGCCGCCGGTCCGCGCCGCACGCCCCGAGCGGCCCCAGGCCGCGCCTGCCAGTGCAGCCGCGGCTGCGGCCCCCGACACTGCCGGCGCACCCGCCGACGCCGCCGCGGAGACGCCCGTCGCAGCCGCGCCGCCCTCCGCCGAGCCCCCGGTCGCCGATCTCACCCTGGAGCGCGTCAAACGCGCCTGGGAGCTCATCCTCCAGCGCGTGCAGGCCAGCAGCGTGAGCCTCTACGCGATGCTGCGCGACGCGCGTCCCAGCGCCCTCGACGACGGCCGGCTCACCGTGACCATGCCGTCCGACTTCGCCCTTGCTCGGGCGCGCGAGGCCGGCAACGCCGAACTGCTTGCCGGCGCCATCGCGGCCGCCCTTGGCGCGCCGCTGCAACCCGAGTTCGTGCCGGTGACCGGCGTTCCGGCCGCGCCGGCGAGCGCCGAGAAGACGCCCACGCAGAGCATGGATTTCACCGCACTCATCAAGCAGGCGAAGGGTACCTTCGACGCCGAAGAGATGCCCGACGACTCTTAAGGAGAACCACCCGTGGCGAACCCCCAGTACAACAAGATGATGAAGCAGGTCCAGGAGATGCAGGCCAAGATGGCGAAGGCCCAGGAAGAGCTCGCCGTCGAGACCGTCGAGGCCAGCGCCGGCGGCGGCATGATCACCGTGGTCGCCACCGGGGCGCTCGAGATCAAAGAGGTGCGCATCAAGCCCGAGGCCGTCGACCCCGACGATGTCGAGATGCTGCAGGACCTCGTCGTGGCGGCCACCAACGAGGCGCTGCGCGCCGCTCAGGACCTGGCGTCCACCAAGCTCGGCGGCGCCACCGGCGGCCTCGACCTGCCCAACATCCCCGGGATGTTCTAGAAGCGCCGGCGCTTCGCGCCCGTGAGCCCGCGCCGGAGCGGGTCTTCGTCACCCGGCGCGTTGGCGAGCCGTGCCTCGAGCGGGTACAATCAAGTCTCTCGTCCGCGACGATCTGCGACGCCGGACGAATCCAAAGACGGGCGTGCGATTGTAGTCATGCGCGGCCGTAGAGGGGTGAGCGCGTGTATTCACCAGCCGTCGAACGGCTGATCACAGAACTTGCGAAGCTGCCGGGCATCGGCCCGCGCAGCGCTCAACGGCTCACCTTCCACATGCTCAAGCTGAGACCCGACGAGATCCTGCCTTTGGCGGCGGCCATCACCGACGTCAAGGAGAAGATCGGCTTCTGCAGCCGCTGTTTCAACCTCGCCGAGGGCGAGCTGTGCACCGTCTGCGCCGACACGCGCCGCGACCCGCACCTGCTCTGCGTGGTCGAGCAACCCTTCGACATCGTGACCATCGAGCGCACGCGGGAGTTCCGCGGCCTCTACCACGTCCTCGGCGGAGCCTTGAGCCCACTCGACGGCGTGGAACCTGACGACCTGCACATCGCTGACTTGCTGTCGCGCGTCGACGGCGACGTTGAGGAGGTCATCCTGGCGACCAACCCCACCATGACCGGTGAGGCGACGGCCATGTACGTCGCCGACATGCTGCCGCCACGGGTGCGCGTCACCCGCCTGGCCAGCGGCCTGCCGGTGGGCGGCGACCTTGAATATGCGGACGAGCTCACGCTGGGCCGCGCCCTTACGGGGCGTCGCAGCCTGCGGCGTGGAGAGGAGTGACCATGGCGACGACGAGCGGCACCAAGCAGAAGATCGGCGGCCGACCTCACGGAGATCCGCTGGCACGGCCGCGGCGGCCAGGGCGCGGTGACCGCGGCCAAGATGGTCGCCGAGTTGGCGCTCGGCCAGGGCAGGTACTTCCAGGCGTTTCCCGAGTACGGCCCCGAGAGGTCGGGGGCGCCCATCGTGGCGTTCACGCGCGTGAGCGACGAGCCCATCCAGGTGTACTGCGGCGTCGAACACCCCGGGATCGTCGTCGTGCTCGACTCGTCGCTGCTGGCGATCGTGGACGTCACCAAGGGCTCCCCCGACGACGCCATCGTGCTGGTCAACAGCAGTCGCTCGCCAGCCGTGCTCCGCAAGACCTATGGCATCGAGGGACGCAAGCTGTACACCGTCAACGCCACGCGCATCGCCGTCGAGACCATCAAGCGGCCGATCCCCAACACCCCCATGGTCGGCGCGCTCACCCGCATCACCGGGCTCTTCCCCATCGACGAAGTGGTGGCGTTCCTCCGCGTCGACTTCGGCAAGAAGTTCCCGCCCAAGGTCGTGGAGGGCAACATCAACGCCATCACCCGTAGTTACGAGGAGGTCAGGGGCGAATGACCGTCGAGAAGAAAGCCGGGGCCAAGAGACCGGCACCTCTCAAGAAGCCGCGCGCCGCCAAGGTCGCCGCCAAGAAGCAGCCCGCGTGGGACGTCAGTGACATCGACGCGTGGGGCCCCGACAGGCACGAGCTGGGCGCGACCATCATCGAGGCGGGCAACTCTGTGTTCAACGAGACCGGCGGCTGGCGCAGCGAGGTGCCGAAGATCGACAGCGAGAAGTGCGACGGCTGCATGCTCTGCTACTTCTACTGCCCCGACGCCTCCATCATCATCGAGAACAACAAGGCCGTGGGCATCGACCTCGAGCACTGCAAGGGCTGCGGCATCTGCGCCAAGGAGTGCCCCACCGACGCCATCGTCATGATGGTCGACGAGAAGGAGTGAACGTGGCCACCACTGAACGCGAGATCCTGGCGGTCACCGGGAACGAGGCGGTCGCCGAAGCCATGGGTCAGATCGACCCGGACGTGGTGTGCGCCTACCCCATCACGCCGCAGACCGAGGTCGTGCAGCTCTACGCGCAGATGGTCGCCGACGGCAAGGTGACCAGCGAGTTCGTCACCGTCGAGAGCGAGCACTCCGCGATGAGCGCCGTGATCGGCTCGGCGGCCGGCGGCGCGCGCACCATGACCGCGACCTCCTCCCAGGGCTTCGCCCTCATGTGGGAGGTCCTCTTCATCGCCGCGAGCTACCGGCTGCCGATCGTCATGACCACCGTGAACCGCGCCCTCTCGGGCCCCATCAACATCCACTGCGACCACAGCGACACCATGGGCGGCCGCGACACCGGCTGGATCCAGCTGTACGGCGAGAACCACCAGGAGGCCTACGACAACTGCATCATGTCGGTGCGGATCGCCGAGAGCATGGACATCCGCACGCCCACGATGCACATGTACGACGGCTACGTGATCAGCGGCGCCATCGGGCCGCTGCAGATGCTCACCAAGGAGCAGGTGCAGCAGTTCATCGGCCCGTACCACGCCACCAACCCGATGCTCGACACCAAGAACCCCGTCACCGTGGGCCCGTTCGACGGCCTGCACGGCTGGTACTTCGAGCACAAGGTGTCGCAGAACCGCGCCATGGACCGGGCTCTCACCGTGATCCAGGACGTCGCCGACGAGTACGCCGAGATCAGCGGCCGTCAGTACGGCCTGCTCGAGGAATACCGCCTCGAGGACGCCGAGGTCGCCATCGTCGTGGTCGGCTCCACGGCCGGCACGACGCGCATGACGGTCGACAAGCTGCGCTCGCAAGGCGTCAAGGCCGGCATGGTGCGCGTGCGCGCCTTCCGGCCCTTCCCGCACGCGGCCTACGCCAAGGCGCTCGAGCACGTCAAGGTCGTGGGCGTCATGGACCGCGCCGATTCGTTCGGCGCCCAGGGCGGCCCCGTCTTCCTCGAGGTCCGCGCGGCCCTGTACGACAGCGACCCGCGGCCCCAGGTCCTGCCCTTCATCTACGGGCTCGGCGGGCGCGACATCTTCCCCGACAACATCGAGCAGGCATTCGCCGTGCTCCAGAAGGCTGCGCAGAGCAAGAAGCCGACCTCCACGGAGCGACGCTACCTCAACCTGCGCGAAGACTGAGGTGACCGGTATGGCGAAAGACCACTCAGGCAACGGCGGAGGCGCGGTCCAGCCCCAGGGCTCTGCCCTGTACGAAGTCCTCAAGGGCATCGATTTCGAGCGCCGCGAGCTTGTCGACAAGAGCAAAGGGGTCGGCCTTTTCGACCTCGTGAAGGCCAAGGACGGCAGCTACCGCTGCTACTCATGCACCCTGTGCGAGCGTGTCTGCCCGGTGGACTGCATCGAGATCGACTACTGCCCTGAGTTCGAGGAGCTCCCGTTCGACGTGGCCGCCGAGCGCGCGGCCGCGCTGGCCACCCTGCCCGGCGAGAGCTGCGGGGCCGGGGCGGCCTGCGTCATGGGCGAAAAGCCGGCCGGCTTCGTGCCCGAGATCGACATGAAACTCTTCGACCCCGTAGTGGCCAAGATCCGTGACGGCTCCGGTCTCGTCGAAGCCTTCCACGCCACGCAGGAGGCCTTCGGCTACCTGCCGCGCGTAGCGCTCGAAGACATCGCCTCCGAGATGAAGCTGCCGTTCTCGCGCGTCTTCGGGGTGGCCAGTTTCTACAGCCAGTTCCGCCTGCTGCCCGTCGGCAAGCACGTGATCGACGTCTGCATGGGCACCGCCTGCCACGTGGCCGGCGCGCCGCTCGTGGTGGAGGCGCTGAGCCAGGAGCTCGAGATCCCGGTGGGAGCCACGACGCCCGACGGCCTCTTCACGCTTCAGACCGTGAACTGCGTGGGCGCCTGTGCCCTCGCCCCCGTCGTGCGCCTCGGCGACGACGAGACCTTTGGGCGCCTGGGGCCCAACGAGGCACGCAAGCTCGTCCGCAAGTTGCGCAAGCTGGAGGTGGGAGCATGACCCCGGCCGCCAGACTCACGAAGATCGACAAGGCGCTCAAGGCGAAAGCCGACCAGAGCGCCTACCTCGCCGACGACGCCAAGACCGAGATCCGCATCTGCGCCGGCACCGCCTGTCACGCCTCCGGGCGCGTGGCGCTGCGCAAGGCCGTGGAGAAGACGCTCGCCGAGCGCGACCTCACCGACAAGGTGGCCGTCGTCGAGACCGGTTGTCACGGCTTCTGCGAGGAGGGGCCCATCGTGGTGGTGCGCCCGCAAGGGCTCTTCTACCCGCGCCTCAAGCCCGCGGACATCGAGGAGATCATCGCCACCAGCGTGGTCGGCGACGGCATCGTCGAGCGGCTCCTCTACAAGGACCCGCAGACCGGTGAGGCGCTCGCCCACGAGAAGGACATCCCGTTCTACGCGCTGCAGGAGCGCATCGTCCTGGCCCTCAACGGCAAGATCGACCCGTACTCGCTGGACGACTACCTGAGCCACGGCGGCTACGTCGCTCTGGCCAAGGTGCTGAACGCCGCCGACCCGGAGGCCGTGATCGACGAAGTCGAGCGGAGCGGCCTGCGCGGCCGCGGCGGCGCCGGCTTCCCGACCGGCAAGAAGTGGCGCTTCTGCCGCGCCAACCCCGGCGAGAAGCACTACGTGATCTGCAACGCCGACGAAGGCGACCCGGGCGCGTTCATGGACCGCTCGGTGCTCGAAGGCAACCCGCACAGCGTGATCGAGGGCATGATCATCGCCGCCTACGCCATCGGCGCCGGCAACGGCCCCGTGGAGGGCTACGTGTATGTGCGCCACGAGTACCCGTTCGCGGTGCAGCGTCTGCGTCACGCGCTCGAGACGGCGCGCGCGCTGCAACCTGCTCGGCGACGACATCCTGGGCTCCGGCTTCAGCTTCGACATCCGCATCAACCAGGGCGCCGGCGCCTTCGTCTGCGGCGAGTCGACCGCCCTCACGGCATCCATCGAAGGCCACCGCGGCATGCCGCGCGGCAAGCACATCCGCACCGTCGCGCACGGCCTCTGGGGCCAGCCCACGAACCTCAACAACGTGGAGAGCTACGCCAACGTGCCGTGGATCGTCAATCACGGCGCCGACAGCGTTCACCGCCAAGGGCACGGCCACGAGCAAGGGCACCAAGATCTTCAGCCTCACCGGCAAGGTCGTCAACGGCGGCCTCATCGAGGTGCCCATGGGCGCCACGCTGCGCCAGGTGATCTTCGCGATCGGCGGCGGCATGCTGCCCGGCCGCGAGTTCAAGGCCGTGCAGCTCGGCGGGCCGTCCGGAGGCTGTCTGCCCGCCTCCCTGCTCGACGAGCCCATCGACTTCGAAAGCCTCGTGGCCGCCGGCTCCATGATGGGCTCCGGCGGCATGGTCGTGGTCGACGACACCACCTGCATGGTCGACTTCGCCAAGTTCTTCCTCAAGTTCACCGCCGAAGAGAGCTGCGGCAAGTGCGTGCCCTGCCGCGTGGGTACGCAGCGCATGCTCGAGATCCTCGAGCGCATCAGCGGCGGCGAGGCCACCATCGACGACGTCGAGCTCCTCGAACAGCTCGCCGACGACATCATCGAGGGCTCGCTCTGCCAGCTCGGCGGCAGCGCGCCCAACCCGGTGCTCAGCACCCTGCGCTACTTCAGGGACGAGGTGATGGCCCACGTCGTGGAGCGCCGCTGCCCGGCCAAGGTGTGCCGTCCGCTGATCCGCTACACCATCGACGCCGATGCCTGCACCGGCTGCCACGTGTGCCTCGGGGCCTGCCCCACAAAGGCCATCAGCGGCGAGCGCAAGCAGCTCCACGTCATCGATCAGAAGCTCTGCATCCAGTGCGACACCTGCCGCCAGGTATGCAAGTTCGACGCCATCCCGGTCGAGACAGGCATACTCGAGCTGGCCGAAGGGAGGCGGCGGTGAGTACCCGTACCAAGACTGCCGTGAAGCTCACCATCAACGGCAAGACACTCAACGCCCGTGAGGGCGAGACCGTCCTCGAGGTCGCGCGCCGCGAGGGCATCGACATCCCGGCGCTGTGCCACGAAGAGGGCATGGCCGCCTGGGGCGCCTGCCGCCTGTGCATGGTCGAGGTCGAAGGCCTCGACAAGCTTCAGGCGGCCTGCACCACCTGGGTCGCCGACGGCCTGCTCGTCAAGACCGACACGCCGCGCGTGCGCGCCCGCCGCGAGAGCTACCTCAAGATGTACCTCTCGGATCACAACGCCTACTGCGAGGCGCCCTGCTCGCACGCCTGCCCCACGCACATCGACATCCCGGCCTACATGGCGGCGCTGGCCGACGGCGACGCCGCCGGGGCCGCCGCCATCGTGCGCGACGAGCTGCCGTTCGCCGGCATCCTCGGGCGCGTGTGCCCGCGCTACTGCGAGCCCGTCTGCCGACGCGGCGACGTGGACGACCCTATCGCCATCTGCGCCCTGCACCGGGCGGCCGCCGACCACAGCGACACGGTGCTCATCCCCGGCCTCCCGAGCGGCAAGCGCGTCGCCGTCATCGGCGCCGGACCGGCGGGCCTGGCCGCCGCCTGGTTCCTCACCGAGAAGGGCCACCAGGTCACGATCTACGACGCCAATACCAAGGCCGGCGGCTCGCTGCGCTACAGCATCCCCGAGTTCCGCCTCCCCGAGAAGGTCGTGGACAAGGAGCTCGAGCCGCTCTGGGACGCCGGTGTGCGGTTCGTCGGCGAGTCGGAGCTCGGCTTCGACGTCGACCCCGACGGCCTGTTCAATGCGGGCTTCGACGCCGTCGTCATCGGCGTCGGCACGTGGGAAGAGCCCAAGCACCTCCTCCCCGGCGACGACGCCGCGCTGCGCGGCCTCGACATCCTCAAGCGCGTGCGCGAGGGCCGCGCCGTCAAGTTCACGCAGAGGGTCGCCGTGATCGGCGACGGCATCACCGCGCTCGACGTGGCCCGCACGGCACGCCGCAAGGGCGCCAAGGAGGTCGTGGTCATCGCCCAGCACGAGGGCGAGAGCATCCCGGCCGGCGCCCGCGATCTCGCCGCCGCTCTCGAAGAGGGCGTCAAGTTCGAGTTCGGCACCCTGGCCAAGAAGGTCAAGGCCAGGGCCGGCAAAGCGCAGGGCGTGGAGTGCGTGCGCGTGGTCCGCGAGAAGGGCCGCACCAAGGAAGTTCGCGGCTCGCGCTTCGACGTGGCAGCCACCACCGTGGTCCTGGCCACCGGGTACGCGCCCAAGCTCGGCGACAGCGCCGAATATCTGCCGCTCGCCGACGGCGTGCGTCTGCAGGCCAACTTCTACACCGGACGCACGCCCGAAGAGGGCGTGTTCGCCGCCGGCGACGCCATCACCGGCCCGCAGTCGGCGATCCACGCCATCGCCGGCGGCAAGCGCTCGGCGCTGGCCGTCGACGCCTGGCTGCGCGGCGCAGACCTCGCGGAGCTCGAGGAGAAGCTGGCCGTCTACAACGGCCTGCCCTACCTCGAGCAGCTCAAGGACCAGGAGCAGCTCGGCGAGCTGGGCAAGCGCCTGGCCGAGCGCAGCCCGGTGTGGCTCAAGATGGGCGCGAGCGCCGATCCTGCGGCTCGCGCCACCATGCCCAAGGCCGGTAAGGTCAAGCGGCTCTCGGCCACCGACGTGGAGGTCGAGAAAGGCTACAGCCTGGCCGCCGCGAGAGCCGAGGCGATGCGCTGCCTGCAGTGCGAGTGCCCCAGCCTGGGCGCCTGCGACCTGCAGAAGCTCGGCGTGGACTACGGCATCACCGACAACGAGCTCGTCGTCAAGGGCTCGCTGGTGCGCCGCGTCGAGGCCCAGCACGAGCACCCGTTCATCCGCCGCGACATGGACCGCTGCATCGCCTGCGGGCGCTGCGTGCGCACCTGCCGCGACGTGGCCGGCCCGGCCTGCTACGACTTCACCGGACGCGGCTTCATGATGAACGTCGACACCGCCTACGGCGAAGCCCTGCAGCTCTCCGACTGCATCACCTGCGGTCGCTGCGTCACGTGCTGCCCCACCGGCGCGCTCACGTTCAACGAACGCGAGCTCGCCTCCTTCCGCGTCGACGAGAGTCGCTGCATCATGTGCCGCGAGTGCGTCGGCGTGTGCCCGGTCGAGGCGATCAAGGAGACCAACCACTTCGAGGACGCCCGTCAGAAGTGGCTCGAGCTGGTGGCGCAGGGCAGCCAGCTCGCCGGCGGCCACCGCATGTGCGCCGGCTGCGGCGCGCCCATCGTGGTGCGCCAGATCCTCATGGGCACCAGCGATCCGGTCGTCGTCTCGGCGGCCACCGGCTGTCTCGAGGTGAGCACGACGATCTACCCGTACACCTCGTGGAAGGGCAGCTACATCCACACCGCCTTCGAGAACGCCGCCGCCACGCTGAGCGGCGTCGAGACCGCCTTCCGCGCCCTCAAGAAGAAGGGTCAGATCGAGGAGAACGTCAAGTTCATCGCTTTCGGCGGCGACGGCGGCACCTACGACATCGGCCTGCAGTCGCTCTCCGGCGCCATGGAGCGCGGCCACTCGATGCTCTACGTCTGCTACGACAACGGCGCCTACATGAACACCGGCTTCCAGCGCTCGGGGGCGACGCCCGTGGGCGCCTGGACGACCACCAGCCCCGTGGGCAAGTCGACCTCGGGCAAGCTGCAGAACCGCAAGAACCTCACCGACATCATGATCGCCCACGAGCATCGGCTACGTGGCTCAGGCCTCGCCGCACGACCCGCGCGACCTCGTGCGCAAGGCCTCTAAGGCGCTCTCGGTGGACGGCCCCACGTTCCTCAACGTCCTCGCGCCCTGCCCGCGCGGCTGGCGCGCCGACGGCGCCGAGACCATCGAGCTGGCGCGCGAGGCCGTGAACACCTGCTACTGGCCGCTGTTCGAGGTGGAGGACGGCGAGTACCGCCTCACCTACCGGCCGCACCACAAGCTCCCGCTCATCCCGTGGCTCAAGCGCCAGGGCCGCTTCGCCCACCTCTTCAAGCCCGGCAACGAGGAGATCCTCGTCAACATCGAGGCCTGGGTGGACAACGAGTGGGAGAAGCTCCTGCGCAAGTGCAACGAGCCCAGCGAGGCCGAGTGGCAGGAGTACCTACAGTCCAACGGGTGTTTGCTGCGGTAGAGTCTGCGGCGGCTACCAGCTGAACCAGCAGCCCGAAGGGCCGGGGCGCCGCAGGCGCCCCGGCCCTTCGCCATGAGGGTCGGCACAAGCCCGGCGGGCGGCGCGCCTATCCGAAGATCGCGCGCAGGTAGTACACCCAGAAGGCCGGCACCTCACGCAGCACCAGCCGCGGCGTCTCCTTGATGGCCGTCGACGTGCCGGCCGGCACGGTGAACACGTCCCGGCCGGCCCTCTGGTAAGCCAGCTTGATGCGCGGCAGGTGGTAGAACTGGCTCACGGCCAGGACTCGCGAAGGCGGCTTGGCGGCGAAGAAGGGGATCGAGTTGCGCACCGTCGCCTCGGTGTTCACCCCGCTTGAATCCACGATGACGTCCTCCCTAAGGATCCCCGCCTTGACCGCCATGTCGCGCATCACGAGCGCCTCGTTGTAGCCGCTGTCCCCCACGCCGCCCGAGACGAGGACCTTCTTGACGAGGCGGTCCTTGTAGAGAGCAACGGCCGTGTCCATGCGATCGCGCAGCGACGTCGACGGCGCGCCGTTGTCGTGCACCTGGGCGCCGAACACGACGGCCACATCGGCGGCGCGCCGGTAGTCGGTGGTGCCGAAGAAGAGCACCTGGGCGAGCGGGAACAGGAAGACGCACACGGCGGCGGTGACGGCGAGGACGGCCGCCGCAGCCCAGCGCCGGCGCCCCGGCGCCGGCGGCCGCGCGGCGGCCCATATCATGAAGGCGAGCAGCAGGGCGACGAACAGCGAGAGCGGCGCGGGGACGCGGGGAGCGATGTCGCCGGTGCGCCACACGAGGTAGAAGTCCACGGCGTTGTACACGGCCACGGCGGCGAAGAAGGCGAGCAGGCCGAGCGTCGGCCAGCGCCGCCAGGGGCGCATGCGCGGCGCCACCGCATAGGCGACGAAAGCGACGCCCACGGCCGCTAGAAGCGCGGCGCTCACGAGCCTGGGCACGAACGGCACAGCGACCCACCAGATGGCGGCGTCGAAGACCGCCGAGCGCGCCGCGCCGACCACGCTGAGCAGCGTGTAGCCGCCGATGAACAAGGCGAGGCCGCGGGCGAGCGCGGCGGGCAGCCAGTGGCGGGCCTTGGGCGGCGAAGTGCGCTCGAGAGGCGGGGCGGCGGGCATGTCCGACGGTCCGGGCTCAGCGCCGACCGGCGGGACGGTGTCTGGCGCGGCGGGGGGACCGTTCATGCGGCAGACTGTACCACGCACCACGCGAGGACGCGGCGCAGCCCCGCCGCGTGGCTCTTGCGGCCGCGCTCAGGCTGCCGCGAGATACCGCTGCGCGGACGCGGCGGCCGCCGAGCCCTCGGCGACCGGCGGCGCACGGGTCAGGCCGCGCGCGTCTCGCGTTCGGGCCGCGCGGCGGGTTCCGCGGGCTCCGCCCGTTCCGCCCGCCGCGCCCCCGCCAGCAGCGGCAGCGCAGCCGCCTGAGAGAGTCCGCCGACCAGCCAGGCGGCGGGGATCGAGACCACCTGCGACAGATAACCCAGGCCGAGCTGGCCGACCGTCATGCCGCCGTCTCCGAACAGGGCGTCGAGCGAGATGATGGTCGCGCGTTCCTCTGACGGGATACGGGCGTTGAGCCAGCCCTGCTTGACCGGCATGTACACGCCGAAGGCCGCCGTGGACACCAGGTAGAGCGGCACCGCGACCCAGAACTGCTGGACGAGGGCGGCACCGACGATCGCGGCCGTCGAGATGCCCACCGCGACCATCAAGATCAGGCCGCGGTCCGCCACACGTTTCGTGATGCGCCCGACAAGAGCGTTGCCGAGGATCTGCGTGAGGCCCACGCACGCCGCAATGACGCCCGTGACCCAGACGAGGTCCTTCCCCAGCAGGTCGAGGAAGTACTTCTGCCATGAGTAGAAGCCGTAGATGAAGAAGATGCCCTGGACGAGCGTCGCGAGCATGATGAAGCGCACCACGCGGTCCCGCAGGCCGTAAGCGATGCCCGCGCGCGCGATGCGCCGTGTCTCCTGGCCGAAGCTGCCCAGCGTGAGCTTGCGGCTTGCGAAGCCCAGATCGCGCATCACGAGCAGGCCCAGGAGGAATGCGGGGATCAGCACGAGCGCCCGCGCCGCGTAGGGGATCCACAGGTCGAGCTGGCCGAGAAAGCCGCCGGCCGTCGTGCCGATGAGCATGAACACGCCGAACGTCATGCCGTAGCGAGCGAAGATGGGCTCGAGCCTTTCCTTGTACTCCACCGAGTGCAGGGCGTCGACCATCCAGGCGTCCACGGCGCCGGTATAGAAGGTGTAGCCCAGCCCGAGCAGCGCCGAGGCGAGCGCGAAGGGAAGCACGCCGAGACCGGCGAGCCCGAACCACATGTAGAGCAGCGTCGAGAGGAAGATGATGCCGACGGCGAGCAGGTACGAGACGCGCCGCCCCAGGGTATCGGCGATCACGCCGGTCGGCACCTCGAAGAACACCTGCGCCACGGTGTACGCGGCGTTGACCACCATGACCTGGAAGATGTCGAGCCCGACCGACAGCAGGAAAAGGGTGTTGACGCCCCAGATCAGCGATTGCGCCAGCGTGGTACTGGCGGCGATGCCGAGGTAAGTGCGGATGATGCGGCGCGCGGTCATGCTGGGGTGTTCCCGCGCTCCCCCGATCCGTACCCGAGAACTACTCCTCCACGAGCTGCGCGAGCTGCGGCGGCGTGACCCCGCGCTTAGTGAGGCGCCGGGAGACCTTCTGCGGCACAAGCTGAATGAAGCACTCGTCGTAGCGCCAGCGCCTCCACTCCCCGCCCAGGCGGATCACGACGTCGTCGCCCTCCACGCGGAGGGGGGCGCCGCGCCGCGCCGCCTCGGCGGCGAGGTACGGCGCCAGTTCGTCGCGCCACTCGTGCTCCGTGATCTCCTCGAGCACGTTGCCGCGGTACTGCGCGGGGTCGAGACGGCTCTCGGGGTCGAACACGAACACGCGCCCTGCGGCCGCCCCGCTCATGAAGAACTTGCCGAAGTAGGGCTTGGCCTTGAGGCTGATCTCGCCGCGGGCATCGGGCTTGGCCAGCCCCAGCACCACGTGCAGGGAGTTGTCGCCGCCGCTCATGAGGTACTCGAAGGCGTATTCGTTGGGCGTCCCGAAGTGGATCGAGCGGAAGCCCTGGGCCGGGGTCTCGCCGTCCTCGAGCAGCACCTTGTTCTGACCGGCGACGGCGAAGCGCGAACCGGAGTCCCACACGCTGAAGGTACCGCCGTGCGCGGCGTAGCAGCACGTGTTGAGCGCGTCCTGCAGCACGAAGATCGCGCCCGAGCCCGCCTTCATGCCGACATGGCACTGACCCTGCCCGTACAGGCGGATGTCGGCGCCCTCGAGGAGCGCGCCCAGGAAGTCGCCGGTCTCGCGACCGTAGAGCTCGAGGACGACGCCGCGCGCGGGAGCGCCTGCGGCGTCGGGCAGGTTGCAGCCGATGTAGCGCGGCCCGCCGATGCAACCGTAGCCGACAAGGTTGCGCCAGCCGACGCGCACGGCCTCGCTGACGAAACGCGAAGCGCAATCGAGCCCGAAGGTCTCGCTGTGGAAGCCCGCGAAGTCGACGACGAGCACGTCGCGGGCGGCGTCGCCCGGCGGCAGCAGGTCGTCGCGATTGGTCAGGGTCAGGCGGGCGTAGCGGCCGGCCGGAGTTGCCGAGCCGGCCGGCGAGGCGCCGGCCTGCGCGGCCAGCACCGCCGCGAGCGGCGGCACGGCGTCCAGCACTCGGTAGACGCCGCCCTCAGGCGCGCCGTCAGCGGCGCGCCCGCCGTCGGTGAGGTACTCGATGCTCGAGAGCGCCTTGCCGCCGAGGTCGGCGAACGTCACACGCTTGCGCAGTCCGGTGAGCACGCGAAGGGCAACGGCGCGAGCCTCATCGCCTTGCTCCGCGAACCCCGGGAGCGCGACCTCGACGAGATGGCGATAGTCGTCGCCGCGGATGACCGCGAGGCGCTCCAGCGTCGTCTCCACGAGGCGTGCGGCGGCCGGGGGCAGCGCGTCGTCGGGGCCGAGGAAGCGGCCGGCGGCGGCTGCGCCGGCGGCGGCCGGCAGCTCGGCCGTCATCTCTGCGAGCGCTGCCGCGACCTCGCTGCGCCACCCGGCGTCGACGGCCATCGCCTCAGCCGGTACGCCGGCGTCGGTCTTGGTGCCCGCCCTCGTGACCTCGAGCGCCTCGCCGAAGCGGTTGCGCACATCGATGTCGCCGGCGCCGGGCGTGAGGAACGCCTCCACCACGCCGCCGAACTCGCCGCGGCCCGGGTTGCCGCCGGGGCGCATGTTGAAGCGCAGGTCGTGGCCGGCGTCCTTGAGCACGCCTTGGTCGTGCAGCACGCGCAGCATGCTGTCGGCGATCTTGGCCTCGGAGCCGTTGGCCAGCACCTGAACGCCGCCGGGGGCCGTGTCGACGCTGACCACCAGCTCGTGAGGGCGGAGGAACTTGATGTCCATGTTCTCGCGGAAGCCGACGCGGCGGGCGGAGCCTGCGGCTCCGCCCGCCGCGTCGTCGCCGTCCGGCGCCGCCGGCCGCGACTCGACGATCGTGAACTTGTACGGCCCCGTCGGCGTGAGTTGGATGTAGTTCAGCGAGAGCAGCTCGAAGATCCGCCGCCGCCCGGCGTCCATGGCCGCCAGGTCGAGGCCCGTGATCGGCGAGATGACCTGCGAGGCCTCCTCGGTGCTCAGGCCCAGGACCCGGCGCGTGAAGTCGACCAGATACGCGGCGTACTCCGTGTCGGTGAGCGCCTTGCGGTCGTAGGTGGAGTCGCCTTCGTAGTCGGCGTGCCCCTCCCCCATCGAGTCGTCGACGTGCACGTAACCGTACTCGGCGAGAAACGGCGCCGTGGAGTCGACCCCGACCTGCTCGCCGTTATGCATGAGCAGGACGTTGAAGGCCTTGAACGGGTGGGCGCCGGCGGGGTTGCCGCGACCCTCGGCGTCGATGGCCGGCGAGTTGGTGGGGTAACGATGGTGCATGCCCCAGACATGGGCGGTGAGGGCTGGGTCGCCGCCGGCGAAGCCGGGGTAGCCGGCCCAGAAGCGCGCGAAGTCGAAGTACTCGGGGATCGTGTGCGTCCAGCCGCTGATCTTGACGGCGGCGAGGTCCTGGCCCATCGAGACCACGTAGCCGCGGCGCTTGGCCGAGAACTTGCCGGCCCGGGCGCCGGGCTCGCCGTGGGTGCGGTAGTAGCGCGAGTCGATGAGGTGCGCGAGTACGGTGAAGTACTCCTCGCGCACGTCGTCGACGAAGGCCGCGAGAGCGGCCTGTGACGCCCGCCCGGCTCCCCGGCCGGCGAGCGAAGCCTGCCCGGCCTCCACAGCGTCGAGCGCCGCCGCAAGCTGCGCGTCGCTGAGGTCGCCGTACTTGGTGCGCCGCTGCAGCCAGCGCTCGCCGGCCAGCAAGCGGCGCCCGTAGCGTGCCAGCACCTCGGGCTCGAGCTCGACGAACACCATCGTGTAGTCGCCCGGGTCCTCGCGCAGGTCGGCGAGCCGCCAGCCCTCTTCCCCGGCGTACTTCTCGCGCACCGGCAGGCGGAAGTCGGCGATGCGGGCAAGAACGTCGGCGGCCGGTAGTGCGGCGCCGTCGGCGCCGAAGAACCGGCAGCCGCCCAGATGCCCGAGGATCTCGTTCATGGTCTCTGCGCGGTCCGGCCCGATGGTGTTGAACACGAGGCAGGTCCGGCCGCGCACAGCCTCCGGCGCAAACCCGGCGAAGTCGATGCCGCCGCCGCGGTTGTTGCCGCCGTTGAAGCTGAGATGCGCCGACTCCCAGATGGCGTCCACCGTGACCGGCACGCTCACGGCCAGCGAACCGACGCGGCACGAGTCGTGCTCGGCCTGCGGCGGCGCGGGGGTCAGCGCGACAGCCGCCGCCACCAGTGAACTCTCGACCTCGACTTCAGACTGAGACTTCTCCCAGATTGGCATCGTGAGCAGGTCGGTCCGGCCGCGGAGCTTGCGGATGTCGTCGAGCAGTTCATCCGGCCTCGTCACGCTTCCATCCTCGGCCAGCGCCCCGCTCTCGCGGTTGAGCGCGTCGACGAGGACAGCCAGCTTCACCAGGTTAAGCGCCGCCCAGTTGCGAAAGCGCTTGGCCATGAGACGGCGGTCGTTCTGCACCATCAGCTCCGGCTTGGTCGTGATGCCGCCGCGCGGACAGTCGAGGTGGCAGTTGCCGCACTGCGTGCAGCCGAAGGCCACGGCCTTGCCGATGCTGCTCTCGAGCAGGCCGTCGGCGCCGGCGATGAGCACCTTCACCATGTCGAGCTCGCCGCGCAGACCGCCGGAGGCGAAGAGGCGGGTGCCGCCGGCGGCCCCGTAGGCCGCGCCGTTCAGGTCACGGATCGTGCGCAGCTCGCAGCTGCCGTCCACATCGACCTTCTCGCCCATGAGGGCGTGATGCGTGTGCAGCATGGTGCGGAACATGTCGGGCCAGCCCACGTGGCTCGAGTCGGCGTGGTAGTTGCCGCTGCCGCCCATGCCGGCGTCCACCAGGAGGTAGTCGACGACGAAGTTGCTCCACATGCCGGCGGCCACGAACTTGGTGTAGGTGGAGCCGGTGATCTTGATGCCGCAGTGGTTGTGGTAGAGCAGCCACAGCCACACCTCGGCGGGCATGTCCTCGATGGAGTAGATGTCGTGCTTGGGATCGGGGCTCAGGGCGTCGGTGCCCACGGGGATGTTGCGCGCCTTGCTCACCGTGGGCGTCACTTTGGCGCCCGACAGGCGGCCGCCCTTGCCGGGCTTGGCGCCCTGGTTGATCTTGATCTCGACGTCGCGCACCTGGCGCAGGTCGGCGCCGCTCAGGCCGAAGTGGCCGCTGGCGGCCTGCAGGCTCTCCCATTTCATGTCGTCGGCCGAGGAGAGCCGGATGGGGCCGCCCTCGCCCGACGACGTCATGGCGAGGCCCGCGTTGCCCTCGATGCGGGCGCGCAGAAAGTCCTCGCTGGCGGCGCCCAGCGACATGGAGGCGTGGGAGACGGGCGCGTGCCAGATGGGCTCGCGCACAGCGAAGCCGCTCAGCGAGAGCCCGCCGCGCGGGTCGCGCTTGAGGACCACGTTACCGTCGGCGGACGCGTGCAGCACGCTGGCGCCGTGCGCGCCGTGCCCCACCGCCGTGAGCTCGGTGTCGATGACGGCGCCGTCCGCGGCGACGGCCCGCAGCCAGAGGCTGCCGGCGCCGTCCGCGGCGCCCTCGAGCGGATGCCCGGCGTCGAGCGTCAGCTCGAAGCCGCCGCTGGAGTCGGCCTCCACGCGCGCCAGCGCCGGCGTATCGAGGCCGGCGTGCACGCTCACGGACGCGCCCGGCGGGGCCGCCCCCGGGCGCGTGAACCCGCGCGGCACCGCAAGCTGGATGTAATCGAGCAGCGCCGGATCCTTCTCGAGACGGGCGAGCGACCACGCCACGGCGTCGCGCGAGAGCTTGAGCCCCACGCGGTCGAGCGAATACGGCCCCTGGTCGCCGGCCACGAAGAAGTCGTCAAGAACCGGCATCTCCCCCGCCGCCATGCGGTAGATCACCTCGAGGAAGTCGGCGTTGAGGGAGCGGTTGGAGTTCTCGAGGTGGTAGTTGGCGTCGCGCTGCGCCAGCACGCGAGCGGCGTTGACCAGGGGCAGGTCGGGGCGCCGCTCGTTCAGGAGCTTCGAGACGCGGTACCGCGCGCTCACGGCCTCCGGTACGGGCTCGGCCGCCACCCGCGCCGCGTTCTGCGCGGCGTTGAGGCGACCGAAGTCCTCGCCGGCGAGCGCGTCGACCTCGCGCACCCAGTCTTCCGTCATGGTGATCGCCATAGTGTTGCCCGAGGTCTTCTGCACGTCGTCGATGCCCATGCAGCTGAGGAACTCGAGGATGCTGTGCTGCCAACAGGTGAGCGTGCATTCGGCCATCTCGCGAAGTCGCGCCGGCTCGGCCGCAGCTATCGCTTCCGCCACCAGCGCGCGATCGCCGCCGGCCAGTACGTCGACGACCTCGGGGGCCAAGGCGATGGCGGCGGCGTGCGTCATGGCGCCGCCGTTGGCGCCCAGCAACACCGCCTCGTACACGCTCGCCGCGGAGGCCTGCGTGTCGGTGTCTCCGCCGGCGCACGCGAGCTGGACGCGAGCGCGCAGCAGCTTCCGCTTGAGGAAGGCGTCGACCTTGGGCGTGAGCCGGTACGACTTGTGAGCCGCGGCGTGGTAGTGGACGAGGGCGACGTCGTCGTGGCGCGCCGCCTCTTCGAGGCGCGCCCAGAAGGCGTCGCCGTCACAGCGCAGGTACATGCTCAGCAGCAGATCCGGGTTCACGGCGAGCGCGGTCGCGGCGAGCCGCTCGAGGGCGGCGCTGGCGTCGCCGAAGCCGCCCTCCGCCCACGGATCGAGCTCGACGAGACGGGCGGCGCGCAGCAGCTGCGCGAGCGCGCCGCCCTCGAGCCCGCCGCCCGCGCGGCGGCGTGCCGCGGCGCGACTCGCACCACGAGGTCGGCGGCGTATGGCAGCAGCGCTTCTGCGTACGCCGCGGCCTTGTCAGCCTCGATGACCACCAGAGAGCGCGTGCGGATGTCGTGGGCCGGGTCCGCCTGGGCGATGGCGCCGAGATAGGCGAGCTCCATCTCGGGGCCGGCGCCGAAGGGCAGCGGCCCGACGATGAGCGGCATGTCGAGGCGCAGCGCACGCAGCCTCTCCAGGCGCTGCCCCCCGCCGTCGCGGAAGACCACGGCGGGCTTCTTGCGCACGAGGTCCCAAGCGGTGCTGAACTCCTCGCGCAGACCGTCGTTGGCGGGGTGCGTGATGGCGGCATGGCTGAAGTAGCTGCGCCAGTAGCCGTGGTGCCAGGCCGAGCCGACGGTGAGCGGCTCGCGGCGGAAGCGCTCTTTGAGCAGCTTGTCGATATCGAAGGCCGTGAGCTCCAGCTCGGGGACGGCCCGCGACTGACCGGCGAAGGCGCTCAGAAAGAGCTGGCCGCGGCGCGCGCGCTCGAGGCCCCAGAACTCCGTCTCGTCGAGGGCGGCGCGGCCGAGCAGGTGCGTGAGCAGCGCGGCGGTGCGCTCGCGCTCGCGCACCAAGGGCGAGGCCGGGTCGACGATGTAGGCGAGCAGGTCCTCCCACTGGGCGAGGCGGCCGTTGCCGGGGGGCGCGGCCGGCGCCCCGCCCCGGCCGTGACCGCCGGCCACCGCGGCGAGCTCGTTGCTGAGACGCGTCACGGTGCCGTCGCCGCCTCGAACCCGGCGATCGCCGCCAGCGCGGCCGTCGTCGGCGCCTCGATCACGCGCAGCGTCTGACCGCCGTTCTTCTTGTTGGCCGGGCAGACTTCGACGCAGGCGCCGCAACCGATGCAGGCGTAGTCGTCGCTGGTCACGAGGCGGGCGTCCGCTTCGCCGAACTCGCGGTTGGCGCCGGTGGGGCACGTGGGCACGCAGGCGGCGCAGTGCAGGCACGTGGCCGCCGGCCCGGCGTCGTTCTCGGCGCGCAGCACGCGAAAGCGCAGGGCGCCGGGCAACGCCGCCGGCGCGCGGCGCAGGTACATGCCCGGCCGCACGTCCAGGAAGTGGTCGCGGTACCGCGCCGAGCCGCGCACCGAGGCCAGGGCCAGCACATGCCGCTCGTGCTCGCGGGACGCGGTCTCGTCGGCCGCCCTCGCCATCTCGTTGTACAGGACAAGATGCGGGATCCCAGCCTGGCAGACCTCCTCGCAGTTGCCGCAGCGCATGCACAGGTCGAGCAGCGTCGTGACGCTGCCCTGCGGGGCGCGGCCGGCATACAGGAGCTCGCCGTGATGGGTGAGCGTCTGCGGGAGGGCGATGGCCGCCGCGTCGTACACCGGGCAGACACTGTTGCACTCCCCGCAGTTGACGCAATGGATGGCCCGCGCCGCCGGCGCGGTGGCGGCGGCCGTGCCGGCCGCCTCTCCGCGCCCCTTGGCGGGCCCGGGGACCTGGGCCAGGACGTCGCGGGCGCCGTGCCCCAGCGCGGCCAGGAGGGGTGTGCTCCACAGGGCCCGCACGAACGACACGCCCGGCCGGTACACGCGATCGGTGAGCGCGCCCAGAGGCCCGTGCAGGCCCATGCCGAGCACCACGCCGCGGTTGAGGAGGTCCTGCGGGTCGAGGCCGGTCTTCAGCGCCTTGAGGCGCTCGAGGCCGGCCGGGCCGAAGCGGTCGGCGGCGAAGGTGGCCTGCCAGCGTCCGAGCACGTAAGGCTTGCCGCCGAAGCGCCGCACGGCCAGATCCAGCAGCGCCGGCGCCAGCACGAGGTCGAGGTAGAACGCGGCGGCGCGATGGTCGGTGAGATAGCCGGCGATCACCAGTGCCTCGGTCTTTGAAATGTAGTAGACCTCGGGGTCGAGCTCGACGCCGGCACGACGCGCCAGGCGGTAGGCGGTGCGCAGATACTGCGACACGACGTCAGCAGGCAGCGTGATCTCGGCGGCCAGCATGCCAGGCCCGGACCGCTTGTTCTGCTGCGGCCGGAAGCGCTCGGCGGCGAAGCGCACACTCTCGGCCTCGAGCGCCAGCGGCCGCCCCGGCAGGTCGGCCAGCGTCGTCGCGAACGCCCGCGCTGCGCGGATGCCAAGGAAGTCCACGTACAGATAGGCGCCGGCCGTGCCGGCTGCCGCTGCGGGCGCTGAAGCGGTCGAAAGAGGCTCGCGAGGCGCCGCTCTTCCGGCGTCGAGCGGAGCGGAGCGCCATCTTGAGGCCCCTTCGGCGCCCGTAGCGGCTGGTCCCGGCGGGCCGGCCGGAAAGCGCAGCTCCACCGGCCCGTCGATGCGCGCCCACGGCATGCCGCCGCCGGACAGGCTCGACGGCCGGCGCTTCCAGGGGCGCGCGTCCTCCTCGGCCCAGATCGCGCGCAGCTGCTTCAAGTGAGAGCCGAGCACGAGCTTGAGGTTGGCCGGGCGTGGCGACGTGCGCCCGGCCTCGGCCATGATGCGCTCGGCAGCCGCAAAGGCGTCGGGCGCGTGGCGGAACTCGAGCAGAAAGGCGCCCACGTTGGGCCGGCGGCCCACGATGAGCACCAGCTGCACCACCACGCCAAGCAGGCCTTCGCTGCCGGCCAGGTCGGGCAGGCCGAAGGGCTCGAGACCGCGGCTGCGGAACCAGGCTTCGGCCGCGTCGGCGGCGACCTCTCGATGCCCAACGCGAGAGCCCTTACCGGGCACGTCGAGGCGGCCGTCGGCATGAAAGCGCACCAGCTCGCCGGAGGGCAGCACCACGTCGGCGGCGCGCACGATGTCGGCGGCGCGGCGGCGCCCGAAGGCGTTGAGGCCCACGCCGCCGGTGACGAACCAGCCGGCGTAGGTGCCGCCCAGGTTGGACGAATACGCGGGCAGCGCCAGTTCGTGATCGGCGAGACGCCGATGGATGGCGCGCATGCGCGCTCCGGCGCCCACGACGCAGACGTTGGCGGCGACGTCCACGTCGACGTGGTCGAGACGCGAGATGTCGAGCGTCAGGCCGCCGTCGCAGGGCACCGAGCCGCTGAGAGCCGTGGACGCGGCGCCGCGCACGGTGACCGGCGTAGACGTCTCGCGAGCCCAGGCGAGCGCCGCCTCCACCTCTGCGACCGTGACCGGCAGAAAGACGACGTCGGGAAGCGCGTTGCTGAGGAACCGTGTGAAAACGGGGCCGAGGTAGACGTTCTGATCCTTGTCGGCCTCGGCGCGCAGCACGTCGTCGGTGACGAGGCGCTGCGGCAGCGTGGCGGAATGGCGGCGAGAATGACCCGGTAGGGCGGCAAGCCGCGCGAGCAGCTGCGCTGCCAGCTCGCGACTGCGCCGCGGCGCCCGGCGCGCGCCCGGCGGCAGCCCCTCGTCGAGAAAGGCGTGCAGATCGGCGACGCCCTCGGGCGCGGGGTCGGCGCCGCTGGGGAACGACGTACGCGGCGGCGCCGATGTACGGGGCTCGGAAGGCATGGCCGTCATGCAGCCTGGCGGAGCAGCCGCAGCTCGTCAGTCACGGAACGCACCGTGGTCTCCTCATCGTCTGCGTTCGGCATCAACTGAGAAGGCCAGCGGGGACGCCGACCCTCGTCCAGTAAACCGGGCGCGAGGGTCCAAGTCAAACGCCCGGACGGCCAGTCCGCGCGCTTCGCGCGGGACACCCTGGGCAGCGTGTGCCGATGGGCGCCTGAAACCGGCCGACGCCTGCCCGCCCTCAGGCCAGAGCGCGACTGTGGTTCCACTTGCTCTATACTCTTCGGCATATGCTGTGCTATACACATACGCATAAGGGGCTCGTTCCTATCGGCCTGGCAACGCACGAAGGGGAAATCGCATGAGCAAGCATCTCAAAGTCATCCTGCTCGCGACGCTGGCGCTTACGCTGCTGGCCGCGCTGCCGGCCGCGGCGTCCGCGAAGACGACCTACAAGACGTCCACGCCGGTCCTCTCCGGCACGCCCACGATGGGCCAGGACTTCTCGGTGTCCGGCGTCATCACTCCGGCCTCGACGGCGAAGTCCCGCGCCACCGTCAAGGTCAGGCTCCTCATGGAGACGGACGGCGAGTACGACGTCATCGGACGTCTACACGGCCAAGCTCGCCAGGATGCCCGCCGGCAAGAAGGGCACCAAGTACTCGTGCACGCTCAGCATCCCCGCGACCGGCGCGCACGCGGTGCAGGTCATGCAGTACCGCCGCGGCAAGGCCGTCTCGACGTCGAAGATCACCTACTTCGACGTGCAGATGGCCGCCCTTCAGATCCACCATCGACTCGATGGTCAATGGGTGGATGGCGCCGTCGCTCGGGAACACCATGGCCCCCGCGGACACGCCGCTGGACATCGTCTTCAGCACCCCGTCCGACTGGGCCTCCGCCGACCCGGCGAAGCACTACGGCGCGGCGCACTTCATCTGGGGCGACTTCGAGAAGGTCGGCGCCGACGGGCTGACCTGGCACACCGACGGGCTGCGCCCCGGCCGCTACGACTGGATGCGCGACGCGATGCCCAAGTGGGGCACCGGCTCGCTGGTCGTCGCCCAGCAGATCGACATCGACAAGACCTCACACGCCGACACCCACGCGCTGCCGTACCTGCCGGCCGACATCTCCTTCGGCGACGTCAGCTCCGAGGGCATGGGCTGCGACCGCAGCATCGCGTTCCTCACGCGCATCTTCGCGCAGACGAGCCCCGACCCGCTCGTCTGGCACACCGATGGCCTGGTCCCCGGACGCTACGACTGGAAGTGCTGGATGGACGAGTGCTGCTACGGGACGCTGGTGGCCGATGCTCCTGCCCAGCAGGTTGCCATCGATTCGGACCCTCTGGACTCGGTGACGGTGGTGCCCGCGGGCACGCCGGTCGACATGGTCTTCTCCGGCGCGAGGATGATGTGCTGGCGGACCATCCACTTCACGACGGCGGGCGACTTCACGAAGACGAGGGGATACCCGGACCCGCTGACCTGGCTCTCCGGCGGCCTTGCCCCCGGCAGCTACGAGTGGGAGTGCTGGATGGGACCGCAGTGCCACCACGGGACCGTGGTCGTTGAGTAGCCGCAAGCCGACGATAGACATGCGGGGGAACATCATGAGCAAGTGCCTGAGGATCATCCTGACGGTCGTTCTGGTCGCGACGCTGCTGGCCGGTGCGGCGACGGTCGCCGGCGCGAAGACCAGCTACACCACGAGCAAGCCGGCGCTGTCCAATGCGCCCAAGAAGGACCGGGCGTTCACGGCCTCCGGCTACATCAAGCCCAAGTCGACGGCGTCGAACCGCGCGAAGGTCAAGATCATCCTGTGGATGAAGTACGGGACCGGTTGGGGCGTCATGGACACGTACTGGGCAAGGCTGTCCACGCGGCCGGCCGGCGGCACCAAGTACTCGGTCACCATCACCATCCCGATGAAGGGCGACCACGGAGTTCAGGCAGTCCAGTATCGCAAGGGCAAGGTGGTCTCGAAGTCGGCCGTCAACTACTTCACCGTCCAGCCGTAGGCCGGCGACGGAATGGGGCAGGAGCGCGTGACGGGTCGGCGGTCATACGTCCGTGACGCGCTCCTGCTCGTCATCGTGGTCGCGGTCGCCGTGCCCGCGATCGTGCTGGGCACCAAGGCACTGACCCGCGGCCCCCAGCTGCGGTCGGTGGAGAGTCCGGTGGTCTCCGGGAGTCTTGTGGCCGTCCCGAGTCCGACCGGCACGCCGCAGTCGTGCACCAGTTGCTGGGTGGACAAAGGCGGGCCCGCTCCCGCGGTTGCCGGCGAGACGAAGATGGTGGACGGCATTCAGGTCCTGGACGTAGGCCTGGTCGGTGGGTACTACCGGCCGAACCGCTTCACGGTGCAGGCCGGCGTCCCCGTGAAAGCAGTGTTCACGGGCTGGGCCCAGGACTGTCTGGGCCAGCCGGAGTTCCCGGAGCTCGGTCTCAAGGGCGACATGAGCAGTGGGCAGGCCGTGTTCCCCCTGGGCGAGCTCAAGCCGGGCACCTACACGTTCACGTGCAGCATGGGCGTGAACGAAGGCCTCATCACGGTGGAGTGAAACAGCCCCGCCCGCCGGCTGCGGTCTAGAGAGGCGTGCCGACGTCGCAGGCCGGCAGCTCGCAGTCGAGCCGGCCGTCCCGCAGCACGATGGTGCGGTCGAAGTACCGCTGGATCTCGGGATTGTGGGTCACCATCACGATCGTGATGCCTTCGCAGTGAAGGCCGGCGAACACGTCCATGATCTCGACCGTCGTCTCGCTGTCGAGAGCGCCGGTAGGCTCGTCGGCGAGGATCAGCGGCGGCTCGTTGACCAGCGCCCGCGCGATCGCCACCCTCTCCTGCTCGCCGCCCGAGAGCTTTCCCGGCAGATGCCCGGCGCGGTCGGCGAGCCCGACGTGATCCAGCACCTCGAGGGCGCGACGCCGCTTCTCGGCGCTCGGCATCTTCTTCACCGCCAGCGGAAGCGTGACGTTCTCGAGCGCCGTCAGGTAGGGCACCAGGTTGAACGACTGGAAGACGAAGCCCAGGTACTCGCGGCGAAAGTCGGCGAGGCGCTCCCCGGGCAGCTTGTACAGGTCGATGCCGTCGACGCTGATGCTGCCCGCGTCCGGGTGGCTGAGGCCGCCGAGGATAGAGAGGAAGGTGCTCTTGCCGGAGCCCGACTGGCCCATCACGCCGAGGAAGGAGCCCTCGGCGACGGCGAGATCGAGCCTGCGCAGTGCATACACCGGCGCGCCGTCGCCGACGAAGGTCTTCTCGAGGCCACGGATGTCGATGAAGCGCGAGATGCGCTCGTGGGCAGGATCGGCGGCGGCCTGAGCCGCCGCCGACGCCTGGTCCTCAGGCGTGGACGTCGCCGTCTGCGGGTGATTAGTCACGGACGTGATCATATGAGGTGTCTCCATGGTCTGGCCCGGGCTACAGCGCCCGCAGCGCCTCGGTCGGGTCCATCCTGCCGGCGTGCAAGGCCGGGTACAGCGAGGCCAGGGCGCCGATGGCCACAGCGAGCGCCACGGCGCCGAGGCCGAGCAGCGGCGCCCACGCCACCGCGGCGCTGCGTGCCACCAGCGGCAGCACGGCGTAGGTGACGCCCATGCCGGCCAGGTAACCGAGCACGCCGGCGATGACGCTGGCGATCAGCGCCTCGATGAGGATGAGGCGCGTGATGTGCACGCGGCGAAAGCCGATGGCGCGAAAGACGCCGATCTCGTGGGTACGCTCGTTGACAGCGCCCATCATCGTGATGAACACCACCAGCGCCTCGATGGCGATGACCACGCCGACGATGGCGTAGCTGAAGCTGCGGAACTCGTCGACGGCGTGCATGCGGCCCTTGACCGCCTCCTGCATGGCTTTCACGTCGGCGCCCGGCAGAGCTGCCGAGAGTTCCTTCACGATGTGGTCCACAGGCGCGTCCGCGTACAGAGCTGCGATCTGCACAAGCGTGACCTCACCCTGCTGGCTCAGCACGTCCTGCGCCGCGCGGAGTTCCGTGATGAGCAGGCTGTCGTCCTGCGAGCCGGTCTCGCGCAAGATGCCGGTGACGGTGAAACGCCTCTCGCCGATGCGCACGTAGTCGCCCATGAGCAGGCCGAGGGTGCGGGCCGCCGCAGCCCCGGCCACGATCTCGTGGCCGTTGGCCGGCGGCCGCCCGGCATCCACCGACCACCAGCGCTTGAGCTTGAACTCGGCGCCTGGGTGCACGCCCATGAGCAGAGCGCGGCGGCCCTTCACCGTCACCGCGCCCACGAGCTCCGGCGAGACCACCGAGATGGCGTCGCGGCTGGGAATGGCTTCGATACGGGCGAGGTCGGCCTCGGGGATGCTTTGCGCGCCGATGGCAACGCCGCCCGCCGAGATGCCGCCGTAGCTGAGCGACACGTCTTTGCTGCGCGGCGTGACCACGATGTTGGCGCCGAAGCTCTGCAGGTTGGCCTTGGTCTCGCCGGCCATGGACTGCGTGAGCGAGATGAGCGCCACCACCGTGCCGACGCCGATGAGAAGCCCGGCCACAAGGAAGGCTGCGCGCGCCTTGCGGCGGCGCAGGTCGTTGACGGCGATGGTCCGCAGCCTCACGTGGCCGGCCCGCTCATCACAGCGCCCGCAGGGCGACGGTGGGATCGAGCCGGCTGGCGTGCAGCGCCGGGTACAGCGAGGCCAGCGCGCCGATGAGGACGGCCAGAGCGACGGCCGCGGCGGCCAGCGACGGCGTCCAGACTACGGACACGCCGTCGCCGGCGAGCAGCGGCAGGAGCGCGTAGCTCAGGCCCATGCCCACGAGGTAGCCGAGGACGCCGGCGATCACACTGGCCACGGCCGCCTCGATGAGGATGAGGCGAGTGACGTGCCCGCGGCGGAAGCCGAGGGCGCGAAAGATGCCGATCTCGCGGGTGCGCGTGTTGACCGAGCCCATCATGGTCACGAAGACGACCAGGGCCTCGATAGCGACGATCACGGCGGCGACGAGGTAGCTGAAGGTGCGGAACTGGTCGATGGCGTCCATGCGGTTCCTGACCTTTTCCTGCAGAGCGGTGACTCTGGTGCCCGGCAGCACGCCGCCCAGCTGGTCGGCGATGTCCTCCACCGGGCAGTCGCTACAGAGCGCCGCCACCTGCACCATGGAGACCATGCCCGGCTCGTGAAGCACGCTCTGCGCCGCGGCGAGATCGATGATCAGCAGGCCGTCGTCCTGCGAGCCGGTCGGCCGCAGAATGCCGGTCACGGTGA
The DNA here is from genome assembly GCA_963765635.1 of uncultured Thermoleophilia bacterium. Lineage (GTDB taxonomy): Bacteria > Actinomycetota > Thermoleophilia > UBA2241 > UBA2241 > CAIXSE01. Next base: position 1,837,928 of record CAVXXF010000004.1, on the reverse strand, counting down.
AGCGGCGGCCGTCGATCGTGAGCCGCGCCCCTCTGGTCAGCCCGAGCGTCTGGGCGGCCACGGAACCGGCCACGGCCTCATTGCCGTTGCGCGGCGCGCGCCCGTCGACCACCCACCACTTTCTGAGCTCGAACTCCTCTTTGGGACGAACCCCCATGAGCAGGCCTTGCCGACCGTTCACGTTCACGGCACCGAGGAGCTCGGGGGCGACGATGGCGATGTTCTTGCGATTCTTGATCGTGTCGATGCGCGCGAGGTCCGCTTCGCGGATGCCCCGCTGGCCAACGGACACGCCGCCGAGCGAGACGCCGCCGTAGCTCAGCGAGAGCCCGTCGGTGCGCGGCGCCACGAGGATGTTGGCGCCGAACGTCTCGAGGTTGTTCTGCGCCTCCACCGTGAGCGCCGCGCTCAGCGTGAGCAGCGTCACCACCGTGCCGATGCCCACCAGCAGCCCGGCGACGAGGAACGCAGCCCTCGACTTACGCCGTCGCAGGTTGTCAAAGGCGACGGTGCGCAGCTTCACGGCAGCGCTCCGCCGGTGGGACCGGCGCTCATGAAGTCAGACCAGCGCTCTCACTGGAAGTACTGCACGCCGGCCTGCAGGTCACTCGTCGACAGGACAAGATCCTGACCTTTGACGGTGCGCTCGATCGGGGATGGGTTACAGCCGCCCTCGACCTCGTTGATCTGCGCCGACGGGAAGCGCTGGCCGCAGTTGCCGCAGACCATCTCGTCGCCTTCCTGCTGGTAGCCCTTCTTCTGGGCGTAGCACACGTCGCAGGCGTCGAAAGCCGCGCGGACCGTGCCGTCGGAGCTCTTGAGGACGAAGTACTTCACCTGCGTGCCACCGGCGTCATAGCTGTAGTAGTGAGCCTTGCCGTCGGCGACGTCGGCGAGCGCGATCCTGACGTCGCCGCCGGGGGCCGCCTGGGTGGTGGTCGCCGCGGGAGCGCCGTCACCGCGAGTGCTCGCGATCGCCACGGCTGCGCCGGCGACGATCAGCAGGGCCAGGCTCGCGAGGATGATGTGCAGCGTGGTCTTGTGGCGCGGCTCCTCGAACTGCGCGCGCTTCCGCTCACGCACACTCTGATCCTGTGACGCCGGTCGTCCGCTTCCGGTCCTGTTTCTCTTGCTCGACTTGCCGGACACGCGCTACCTCCCGAAGTAGAGTAATTCAATCATGACGATAGTGTTTACCCAGAATAGAGTCGGCTGCACCGGGGGTCAACTGCCTCCGCACGGACGCGCTCCATCTGGCGCACAGAGTAGAAGGACGATGTGAAGGACTGATGGAGATGGTGGCCCTGCGCGCGGCCGAGGCCGCGCGCGCCTGCGCCTTCTGATACCTTCCGCTCATGAGTGACTCCCAGAGCACCGACCCGGCGCCCCCGCTCCCCGGCCTCAGCGAGGAGGAGGCCGGCCGCCGCAGGGCCGCCGGCCAGGGCAACGACGTGCAGATCCGCACGGGGCGCACCTACGGGCGCATCGTGCGCGACAACGTCTTCAACTTCATCAACAACCTGTTCTACGTGCTGGGCACCGTGCTGCTGGCCCTCGGCAAGCCCCTCGACGCCTTCGTCGTCGTCTTCGTCATCCTCGCCAACACGGTCATCAGCCTCATCCAGGAGGTCCGCGCCAAGCGCGTGATGGACCGCATCGCCATCCTCATGCGCCCCAAGGCGAGCGTGGTGCGCGAGGGCCGGGTGCAGGACCTCGACCCGGCCCAGGTGGTGCTCGGCGACATCCTCTACCTCCACCCCGGCGACCAGGTGGTGGTCGACGGACCCATGGTCGGCCAGGGCCGCATGGAGGTCGACGAGTCGCTGCTCACCGGCGAATCGGACCTCGTGACCAAACATCCCGGCGATGCCCTGCTCTCGGGCAGTTTCTGCATGACCGGCGGCGGCTACTACGAGGCCGAGAAGGTCGGCCTCGAGAGCTTCGCCAACAAGCTCACCGCCAAGGCCACCGAGTACAAACGCGAGCTCACCCCCCTGCAGCGGCAGATCAACCAGATCGTGCGCGTGCTTCTGCTCGTCGTCATCGTCTTCGAGATCCTCGTTTGGGTGCGCAACTCTATCGGCGGCGTACCGTTCGTGGAGAGCGTGCGTATGGCGACCGTCGTCCTGGCGCTCATCCCCAACGGCCTCGTGCTCTCCATCGCCCTCACCTACGCACTCGGCGCCATGCGGTTGCTCGGCAAGGACATGCTGGTGCAGCAGTTCAACGCCGTGGAGTCGCTGAGCAACGTCGACGTGCTCTGCACCGACAAGACTGGCACGCTCACGTCCGGCGTGATCAAGCTCGAGGAGACGCTGGCGCTGGGCGCCGAGCAGGGCCGCCTGGCCCAGCTGCTCGGCGCCTTCTCGGCCAGCACCACCGACGCCAACCGCACGATCGAGGCGCTGCGCGAGGGCCTCCCCTCCGGCCGCCTGACGGCCGTCCACGAAGCGTTCTTCTCTTCGGAGCGCAAGTGGAGTGGGCTCGCTTTCGCGGAGGGAGAGGCGCGCGGCACGTACGTTCTGGGCGCCCCCGAGATGGTGGCGCCGGCGCTGCGCGCCGGCGCCGACTGGCGGACGCAGGCCGACGCCTGGGCCGCGCGCGGCCTGCGCGTCGTGCTGTTCGCCGGGCGGCCCGAGGCGGTCGCCTTCAGCGACGGCGACCGCCCGCCCGAGCTGCCCGAAGGTATGGAGGCCCTCGGCCTCGTGTGCTTCAGCGACGAGCTGCGCCCCGGCGTCCAGCAGACGCTCGACGAGTTCACCGAAGCCGGCATCGAGGTGAAGATCATCAGCGGCGACAACCCCCTCACGGTGATGGCGCTGGCCACGCAGGCCGGCGTCCACGCCGTGCGCCGCCCCGACGACGCCAGTGCGTACTGCGAGGCGGCCTTCGCCGCCGACGGCGACGACCGGCGCGGCGCGGCGGCTTCTGCGACTGGCGAGGAGGCTCCGCCCAAGGTCGAGGCCGTCTCCGGCGCCGACCTCGAGGGCCTCTCGCCCGACGAGCTCGCCGAGGTCGCCGAGCGCACCACCATCTTCGGGCGTGTCACGCCCGAGCAGAAGCAGGACCTCGTCGAGGGCCTGCGCAGCCGCGGCCGCTACGTGGCCATGATCGGCGACGGCGTCAACGACGTGATCGCCCTCAAGCAGGCCAACGTGGCCGTCGGCATGCAGGGGGGCAGCCAGGCGGCGCGCGGCGTCGCCGACCTCGTCCTCCTCAACGATACCTTCGCGCCGCTGCCCTTCGCCTTCAAAGAGGGCCAGCGCATCATCAACGGCATGAACGACATCCTGCGCATCTTCATGGTGCGAATCGGCTACAAGGCGTCGATCATCGCCATCGTCATGGCCCTTGGAGGCTTCCCGTTCGCGCCCCGTCAGGCCGCGCTGGTGTCGTTCGTCGGCGCCGGCGTGCCCGCCGTGGTGTTCGCCGCCTTGGCCATCCCTGGGCCGACGCCCAAGCTCGGCCTGTTCAAGCTCCTGGCGCGCTTCTTCCTGCCCACGACGCTGCTCATGGCGCTCATGGGCACCGGCGTCTACCTCGCCTATGCGCTGCCGGCCAAGGCGAGCTACCTGGCCGCGCACCCGGGCGCCGGCACGAAGGAGCTCATCGAGTCGGCCTACCCGCAGGCGCAGACCGCACTCACGTTGTTCTCGTGCTTCACAGCCATCCTGCTGCTCTTGCTTGCCGTGCCGCCCTCGAGGTGGTTTGGCGGAGGCGCCGTAGTGCGCGGCGACTGGCGCATCCCTGGGGTCGTCGCCCTGTTGCTCGGCTGGATCGTGGCGGTGCTGGCGATCCCGTTCGGGCGCACGCTGTTCGAGCTCACCGAGCTCCCGGCGTGGCAGTACGCGGTGATCTTCGCCGTCGCCGTGGTGTGGAGCCTGCTCTGCCGCCTGGTGTGGCACACCAGGCTCCTCGACGGCTGGCTGGGCACCGCTGAAGACCCCGGCAACATCTGCGCGAAAGGCGCCACGCCGAAGCCGGTTTGACCTCGGGAAGAGCGACCGAGGGGCCGGCCCGGGCCCGCCGGAACCGATTCGGCCGTCAGCACGCCCCGGCGGACGGGCAGAGGCCGGCCAGCGGACACTCGCCGCAGGCCGGCCGGCGGGCGTGACAGATGCGGCGGCCGTGCCGCACGAAGTCCACGTGCACGGCGTAGATCTGGGCCGCGTCCTCCGGCCCGGCAAGCTCCGTCAGGAGCGGGTGCGCCTGCTCGGCGGTGACCTTCGCGCCGATGATGCCGAGCCGACGGGCGACGCGGTGCACGTGCGTGTCGACGGGCAGCACAGGTCGCTCCAGTGAAAACAGCAGGACGCAGGCCGCCGTCTTGGGGCCGACCCCGGGCAGGCCGGTGAGATAGGCCTCGGCGTCGGCGTCGCTCATCCCGTCGAGCACGCCGAGATCCGGGGCGCCGGTGCGCGCACTGAGCGCCTCGAGGATCCCCTTGATGCGAGGCGCCTTCGTGTGCGCCAGGCCGCCGAGCGCGATGGCCTGCTCGATCTGATCGACCTGGGCGTCACGTGCCGACACCCAGTCCGGGAAGCGCGCCTTGAGCGCGGCGAAGCTCCGCTCGGTGTTCACGTCGGCGGTGTTCTGCGAGAGCACGGTGAACACGAGCTCGTCGACCGGCGGGTAGCGCGGCGAGAGCACGGGACGGCCGTAGAAGGCGTCGAGGACGGCGACGGCACGCGCGAGCTGGACTTTCGGAGGCACGCTCTTCACGCCGGCAGCCCTCTGACTCAGGTCACACGTTCTGCCCGCGGCGGCGCAGCTCCCGCCTCCGGCGACGGCGAAGGATCGCGCTGAGCACCGTCCCGATGAGGAAACCCACCACGAGTATGAGGATCAGCATGAGCCAGGCGGGCAGCGAGAACCACCAGAAGAAGAAGTGAATACGCCACGACTCCCCGCTGTTCTGCAGGATCAGGATGACGAGGAGCAGCGCGACGACGCCAGCGGCGATGAGTCTCCCCATCCCCTGACTTTGGGGCTTGCCCTGCCCTCTGACAGCCTGCGGCTGCGGCTGCGGTTCACTGCTCATGCGTAACCCCCTGTCGGCCAACGGGTGAAGCTTCGCCACGCGACCAGTCTACCCTTGCGGGCGACGGCGCATGCGGGAGGCTGGAGAAGCGCCCGGGCGGCGGGCCTCACGGCCCGCCGCCCGGGCGGATCGATCCTTCTACAGGCCTCACAGCCCTCTTCGACTCAGCTCGCGGAGGCGTAAGCCGCGATGCCGTCGGCGACGGTGCCGAACACGGTGTCGAGCTGAGCGTCGCTGATCACCAGCGGCGGCTGGATGCGCAGCACGCTGCCGAAGTTGCCGCCCACGCCGATGAGCAGGTTGTGCTCGAGGCAGTACTGGCGCACGAAGGCGCCAGCGGCGGTGCCGTAGGCCCTGGTCTTCGGGTCGGCGATCAGCTCGACGCCGATCATCAGGCCCTTGCCGCGCACGTCGCCGATGAGCGGCTGGGTGCGCTGCAGTTCCTGGAAACGCGCCTTGAGCTCGGCGCCCTTGCGCGCCGAATCGGCGACGACGCCGTCCATCAGGAACTCGATGTTGGCGAGCGCGGCGGCGCAGCTCACAGGATTGCCGCCGAAAGTGCTGAGGTGGTCACCGATCTGGAAGGCGTCGGCGATCTCGGGACGGGCGATGAAGGCCGAGAGCGGGAAGCCGCCGGCGATGCCCTTGGCCATGCACATGAGGTCGGGCTCGACGCCGAAGTGCTCGATGGCGAACATCTTGCCGGTGCGCCCGAAGCCGCTCTGCACCTCGTCGGCGATGAAGAGGATGCCCTCCTCGTCGAGGATCTCCTTGACGCGCTTGAAGTAGCCGTCCGGCGGCACGATGATGCCGCCCTCGCCCATCACGGGCTCGGCGATGAAGGCGCAGACGCTGCCCGAGAGGTGCAGGCGGGCGACCTCGCCGACGCGGCGCGCGCAGAGCAGGTCGCACTTGTCGGGCGTGGTCTCGGCGAAGCAGCGGTAGCAGTACGGGGTGGGCACGAAGGCGACGCCCGGCATGTAGGGGCCGCCACCCTTCTTGCGGCCCGAGTTGCCGGTCACCGAGAGGGTGGCGTAGGAGCGCCCGTGGAAGCTCGACTCGATGGCGAGGAACTCGTTCTTGCCGCTGAAGCGCTTGGCGAGGCGGAAGGCGCCTTCGATGGCCTCGGCGCCGCCGTTGCCGAAGAAGGTCTTCTGCAGGGCGCCGGGGGTGATCTCGGCGAGCTTCTCGGCGAGGGCGCCCACGGACTCGACGTGATAGACGTAGGAGCAGGCGTGCACGAGCTTGTCGGCCTGGGCTTTGGCGGCCGCGAGGATCTGCGCGTTGTGGTGCCCGGCGTTGGTCACACTGATGCCGGCGAAGCAGTCGATGTACTCGGTGCCGTCGGCGTCGTAGAGCAGGGCCCCGTCGCCGTGGTCGGCGACCACCGGCTCGACGCGCTTCACGAAGCCGGTCATCACGTAGTCGCGGTACTGTTCCTTCACACCCATGGTATCGACCACCCTTCGGCGCCCCTGGGCGCCACTATAGACAATGGGAAAAGGGGTGTACGGGAAGCGTACCAGATGGGTCCATGACCGGCCCGCGTCAGCGGCGGACGCCCGGCAGGGCGCGGCTGATGCCGGGGTCAGCGGCGCGATTCAGACCTCTTCGGCGCGCCCCGAGCGACGCCGGCGAAGAAGCCACCACACGAGGACACCGGCGACGACGACCGCGGCGATCGAGACGCCCACGGTGGCGCCGGCGCTGCTGCTGCCGCCGCCCGCCGTGGTGGCGGCGCCGGCCTTGGGCCCGACATTGAGGTAGCTCTGCACCATACCGTTGTAGAACACGGGCCCCTCGGCGTCGTAGTACGGCGTCCAGCCGGTCCACTTCTCCACGTTGACGGCCTGCAAGTAGTCGAAGTACGTGAGCACGTTCTGCGGGTTCTCCGCGAACATCACCTCTTGCATGCGCCAGATCTGCTCGGCGCGCGTCTGCGAATCGAGCTCCCGCCCCTGCTGCTCGCAGAGCTGGTCGTACTCGGCGCTCGACCAGTAGACCTCGTTCCACCAGCCGACCTGGCTGGTGGTGAAGCACTGGAGCGTCGAGCCGGGGTCATAGTAGCCGTCCCAGAACCACAGGATCATGTCGTAGTCGGGCGCCGGCGAGTCGCCTTTCCACGCGTACATCGCGTCGCTCGCAACGCCGTTGTCCACGACCTCAAAGCGGATCTTGAGGCCGATATCCTGGTACCACCCGGCGAGCAGCTTGCCCTCCCCCTGTGTCGAGGTCGACTCCGCGAGCGCCCAGAGGCGCAGGGAGATGGGCTTGCCGTTCTTGTCCTCGCGGATGCCGTCGCCGTCAGTGTCCTTGTAGCCGGCGGCGTCCAGCAGTTCCCTGGCCTTGGCGGGGTCGTACGGACGCTTGACCCCTTCCGGCGGCTCCCAGTGGAAATCGGGGTCGCGCCAGGTGTCGGCGTTGATCATCGTGTACCCGGGCTTGGCGCGGCCGTTGTACACCAGCTGCACGATCCGCTCGCGGTCGACCGCGTGGTCGAGCGCGACGCGGAAGGCGGGGTCGCGGAGAACCGGATTCCCCCCCGAGGCAGGGCTGTCGTAGCAGTTGAAGTCCACGTAGTCCCAGTTGAAGAAGTTGTAGGCGATCGCCTTGATGCCGGATTCACCCTGCAGCCCCGGGAACTGCGCCGAGGGCACGCCTTGCGCGGCGTCCACGGCGCCGGTGCGGAGGTCCTGCGTCATGGTGTCGGGGTTCGTGTAGGCCTGGAAAATGATCTCATCGACCTTCGGCCTCCCCCACTCGGGGACGTCGTTGCCCCAGTACTCGGGGTTGCGCACCAGCTTCGTGTAGTCGCTGCGCTTGTAGTACGTCACCTGGAATGGCCCGCTGCCGACGATGGGCGTGCGGTTCGCGTAGCTGCGCTCGAGCGTCGGCACCTTGACATTGCCCCAGATGTGCTCGGGGATGACGTACACGACGACGTAGAGCATGTCGGCCTTAGGGGCCGACATCGTGAAGCGCACGGTGGTGTCGTCGACCGCCTCGACGTGCTTGATGTCCTTGACCGCTTGTAGGTACGTCGTCAACTTGTTGTCGATGATGAGGTTGTAGCTGAAGGCGACGTCGGCGGCCGTGAGCGGTTGCCCGTCCTGCCATTTGACGCCTGGTCGAATATGCACCGTCCACGTCAGGCCGTCGGCCGAGACGCCGCCGTTCTCCTGCGTCGGCAGCTCCGTGGCGAGCTGTGGGATCGGCTTGCCGCCGAGCCCGAAGCCGAACAGACGGTCGTAGGTGAGGTAGAGCACCTCGGAGGCCGCCGTCTCGACCCCGATGAAGGGGCTCAGGTTGTCGGGGTCGGCCGTCCAGCCGATTCTAAGGGTGACCGTATCGGGTGCCGCCGACGGCGAGGCGGAGGTGGCGGAGGACGTCGTCGACGCCCACCCCAGGCAGGCGACCACCACCAAGGCAGGCGTCAGCAAGACCAGCGTGATCCTTCTGCGCGTCATCCTTGCAGTCACCGACCCACCCCCCGCTTGGCGAACTGTGCAAAACGATTTGGCCCACTTGGCAGGCATGGTATACAGTGCGCCCGTCTGGGGCAAGGGGTCAAGGGGTTACCGTGAACGCGCGCGAGAACGTGAACATCAAGGACGTAGCGCGACTCGCCGGCGTGTCGCCGACGACGGTCTCTCACGCCCTGGGCGGCGCGCGACCGGTGTCGGCGGCGACGCGCCGGAGGGTGCGCGACGCCGCCGAGCGCCTCGGCTACCGGCCGCACCCCGGCGCCCGCAGCCTCAAGGCCAGCGGTACCGGGGTGCTCGCGCTGTGCGCAGTCAACGTCACGAGCCCAGAGGTCCCCTACGCCGGTCTCGAGTACTACCTCAGGCTGATCAGAGGCGCGACCGAGGGCATCTACGGCAGCGGATTCGCGCTCGTGGTCGTGCCGGAGTCGGAATCGGGCGCGTACTGGGACCGGCTCTTGCTCGACGGCGCGATCGTCGCCGACCCGGTCGCCGCCGACCCCGACCTCCGCGCGCTGCGCGCTCGCCACGTCCCCTGCGTGACCATCGGCCGCGACCCGGACGCCCCTGACGCGGGCTACTGGGTCGACGGCGACGCCGAAGCGTCCACGCGACTGCTGCTCGACCATCTCGTCGCGCGGGGCGCCGGCGACATCGCCGTCGTCACCTGGATGACCTCCGACTACTGGACGCAGGCCAGCGTGAGCGCCTACCACGCGTGGTGTGATGAGCATGGACGCCGCCCACGACTCGAGGCCGTGCCCGAAGACAACGAGGCGGCGCTGCACGAGACCGCCTCCCGGCTGCTCGCGCCGCGCGCGCGGCCGGACGCGGTGCTCGGCCTGTACGAGCTGCCGGCGATCGCCGTGCTCCGGCGGGCGGCCGAGCTCGGCATCGACGTGCCCGACGAACTCATGGTGGCAGCGCCGAGCGACTTCGGCCTCGGCGCCACGAGCACGCCGCCGATGACGACGCTCGACTACCACGCCGAAGAGCACGGGCGCGAGGCGGCGAGGATGCTGGTGCAGCTGGTGCGCGGCGAGACCCCGGCCGAGCCGCGCAAGCTTCTGCCGTTCTCGCTCTGCGAGCGCGAGTCGACGCGCCGGCGCTGAACCGAGACTCAGGCGCCGCCGCCCGGGTGTGCCGCGCCGCAGTCAGGCCGGGGCGAGTCCCTCGAACTGGCCGGCGCCGAAGACCGGCGTGCCGCGGAAGACGGTGAGTTGCACCGCCGCCTCGTGGATCCGCTCGGCGGGCAGTTCGAGGATGTTCTCGCCAAGCACGACGAGGTCCGCGGACTTGCCCGGCTCCAGCGACCCGGTCTCATGCTCGAGGAAGTTGGCGAAGGCGCCGTTGATCGTGTAGCTCTCGATCATCCGCTCGACGCTCACCGCTTCCTCCGGCCACAGCTCCGAGCTCGTCGCGGGATGGCGCGGGTCGCGCCTCAGGACGCCGCACTGGATCCCGGCCAGCGGGTCGGGCGGCGGCGATACCGGGTAGTCGCTGGCCGCTGCCACGTTGACGCCGTGGTCGAACAGGCTCTTCATGGGGTACTGGTGGGCGGCGCGCGCGGCGCCGAGGAAGGGCCGGTAGATCTCGGCGTCGTACGCGGCGTCTTTGGCGAACCAGGACGGCTGCACCGCCGCTGTCACGCCTAACGCCGCCATGCGCGCGTAGTCTCGCGGGTCGACCAGCTGCACGTGAGTGATGATGTCGCGCGCGCCCGCGACGGCCGCGCCCCGCGCCGCGGTGATCGCGTCGAGGCTCAGCGACACGGCCGCGTCGCCGATGGCGTGGTAGTGGAGCTGGAACCCGGCACGCGCCGCGGCCCGCGAGGCTTCGACCAGCCGATCGGGCGCCCAGACCAGTGGACCGCACTCGCCAGGACTGTCGGCGTACGGAAGAGCGAGGCGGGCCGTGTGAGACTCGATGACGCCGTCGACGAAGAGCTTGACGGCGGCGGTGCGGACCAGCGGGCCCGTGTGCCGGGCCCGCTCCTTCACCGCCGCCTCGATCTGTGCGTCGAGCGGCAGACCAGGGTCGAGCATCAGGGAGAGGCAGAAGCGGACGCTGAGCTCATTCTGCCTCTGCAGCGACGCGTAGGCCTCGAGGGCCGGCTCGCCGGGGAGCAAGCCCGCCTCGTGCACGGTCGTGAGACCGTAACGTCCCGCGGTGTGGCGCTGGAAGTGCCGCACAGCGGCGACCAGCGCCTCTTCGTCGTAGGCCGGCAGAGCACGCTCGAGCCAGAGCCACGCCTCGCGCAGCAGGCCCGACGGGCTGCCGTCGGGCAGACGCTCGATCGCGCCGCCCTCGGGGTCAGGCGTGTCCCTGGTGATGCCGGCCATATTCAGCATCACGCTGTTGACCCAATGCGTATGGACGCTGTCGTCGGCAAGGACGACCGGCCGGTCCGGCACGACGGCGTCGAGCGCCGCGGCCGTCATCTCGCCCTCGCGGACGCCCGTGGGCGTCCAGCCCCAGCCGCGGACGGCCGGGTACTCGGGGTGCGCCGCCGCGAGATGCCCGACCGCGCCAAGGCACTCAGCGACCGACCGGCAGCCCCCGAGATAGACCTCGAAGAGCTCACCCGTCGCGTATTTGGGGTGCATATGCGCATCGATGAAGCCCGGCAGCACGAAGTGACCGGCGACGTCGACCACCGTGGTTCGCCGGCCGGCCAGCGCGGCGACGTCGGCGGCACTGCCCACGCAGACGATGCGCCCGCCGCGGACGGCCACCGCGGCGTGCCGCGAGCGGGCCGGATCGACGGTGTAGACGACCCCGTTCGTGAGGATGAGATCGGCGTCCATGACTGCTCCTCCTCGCAGCACTGCGTGCAAATCGTTTTGGCAGCGGTGACCGTATCACGGAGGCACGAGCGGGACGAGCACCCGCCGGGTACTGCCGCGAGCGCTCGAAGAGGCTACACGCGGCCGTGGGGGAACCGTGTGGACGCGTGCACAATCGAACCGCTATAATTCAACGCAGTTCCCAAGTGCGAAGTCGGGTCAGCTGTCACCCGCTGATTCTGGGCCTGCCGCGATTCTGTAGAAGGAGTGCGTATGTCGGGCACACCCCCCAAGTCCACTGGCGCTGCCCTCGTTTTGGGCGGAGGCGTCGCTGGCATCCAGTGTTCCCTCGATCTGGCCGAAGGCGGGTACAAGGTCTATCTGGTCGAGAAAGCGCCGGCCCTTGGCGGGCATATGGCGCAACTCGACAAGACCTTCCCCACCAACGACTGTTCGATGTGTACGCTGGCGCCGAAGCTGGTCGAGGCCGGCCGGCACCTCAACATCGACATCATCACCAACTCGGAGCTCACCGGCCTCGAGGGAGCACCAGGCGATTTCAAAGCCAAGGTGTACCATCACGCGCGCTTCGTCGACCCCGACCTCTGCACGAGTTGCGGCGAGTGCGCGCCCGTGTGCCCGGTCAAGGTCCCCGACCCGTACAACGAAGGTCTCGGCGAGCGCAAGGCCATCTACAAGCTGTATCCGCAGGCCATCCCCAACACCTACGCGGTCACCAAAAAGGGTCACAGCCCGTGTAAGCGCGCCTGCGCCGTACACACGAGCGCACAAGGGTATGTGGCGCTCATCGCCGACGGCCGTTTCGCCGAGGCGTACACCGTCGCCAGCGAGCCCAACCCCTTCGCCGCCGTCTGCGGTCGCGTCTGCACGCACAAGTGCGAGACCGACTGCACGCGCGGCGAGGTCGAAGAGCCCATCGCCATCGCCGGCCTCAAGCGCTTCGTCACTGACTACGCCGCCGCCAACGTGCCACTGCCCGAGAAGGCCGCGGTCACGTTCGACGAAAAGGTGGCGATCGTCGGCGCGGGCCCCAGCGGTCTCACCGCCGCCCGCGACCTCGCGCTGCTCGGCTACCAGACCACCGTTTTCGAGAGCAAGCCCGAGCCCGGCGGCATGCTTCGCTTCGGCATTCCCGAGTACCGCCTGCCCAAGGCCGCCCTGCAGCAGGACATCGACCGGGTGCTCGCGCTCGGCGTCGACCTGCAGTGCAACAAGGCCGCCGGCAAGGATTTCACCGTCGACGACCTCCTGAAGAAGAGCGGCGGCTACAAGGCCGTGTACCTCGCCGTCGGCCTCCAGGGCGGCCGTACTCTGCCGATCCCCGGCGCCGACGCCAAGGGCGTCCTCGACGCCGTGAGCCTGCTCAAGGCGGCCACGCTCGGCGAGAAGGTCGACATGGGCAAGAACGTCGTCGTCATCGGCGGCGGCGACGTGGCCTTCGACGCCGGCCGCACAGCGCTGCGCCTGGGCGCCGAGAAGGTCACCATCAACTGTATCGAGGACGACCAGAGCGTCCCCGCCTCGGACGACGAGCTCAGCGAGGGCCTCGACGAGAGCATCGCTTTCAACTGCTCGTGCATGCCGTCGCAGATCGTCACCGACGCCGCGGGCCGCGCCTGCAAGGTCGAGTTCCTCGCCTGTTCGCTCGGCGACCCCGACGCGCGCGGCTGGCGCCCGCCGGTGGCCATCGCCGGCTCGGAGCACGAGCTTGACTGCGACACGGTCATCTTCGCCATCGGCCAGAGCATGGTCGACGACTTCCTCGAAGGCTCCAAGGGCATCACCGTCGAGAAGGGCCAGATCCTCACCGACAAGGCCACGCTCGGCACCGGCAAGAAAGGCGTGTTCGCCGGCGGCGACGCCGCGGCCAGCGCCCCCTGGACGGCCATCGAGGCTGTGGCCGCCGGGAGCCGCGCCGCGCGCAGCATCCACAACTTCCTCCGCGGCGAGGACCTCCTCCCCGTGCACGACGACTCGATGGACGAGGCCAAGCCCGACGACGACGTGCTCGCCAAGACCGCGGTCATGGCGCGCATGCAGATGCCGCACCTGCCGGGCGCGGCGCGCAAGGTAACCTGGGACGAAGTCAACACGGGCTTCTCTGAGGAGCAGGCCGTAGCCGAGGCCAAGCGCTGCCTCGACTGCGCCATCTGCTCCGAGTGCATGGAGTGCGTGCGCGCCTGTGGGCCGGGCGCCCTGCTGCACGGTGAGCGCGACAAGGAGATGGACCTCGACGTGGGCGCCGTCGTGCTGGCCACGGGCTTCGATCTGTACGACCCCGGCGCCAAGAGCGAATACGGCTACAAGCGGTACCCCAATGTGCTCTCGGCGCTCGAGTACGAACGCATGCTGAGCGCCTCTGGCCCCACCACCGGCGACGTCAAGCGCCCCTCCGACGGGGCGCACCCCAACAAGGTCGCGTTCATCCAGTGCGTGGGATCTCGCGACCAGGAGCACGAGTACTGCTCCAGCGTCTGCTGCACGTTCGCCAACAAGCAGGCGATGCTCACGATCGACCACGTACCCGGGTGCGAGCCCGAGATCTTCCTCATGGACATGCGCGCCCAGGGCAAGGGCTTCGACGCCTTCTACCAGCGCGCCCTGGACAAGGGCGTCAAGTTCATCCGCTCGCGGCCCAGCTACATCAAAGAAGATCCCCTCTCGGACGACCTGCTCATCAGCTGGGAGGACGAGGGCGGCAAGCTGCACGAGAGTCGCTACGACATGGTGGTGCTCTCGGCCGGCCTGGAGCCGGCGCGCAAGGCGCAGGAGGCGGCCGGCCACCTCGGCATCGCCCTCAACCGGCACGGCTTCTGCGAGCTGCGCGAATTCGAGCCGCTCGCCACCAGCCGCGAGGGCGTCTTCGTCGTCGGTCCGTTCGGCGAACCCAAGGACATCCCCGACTCGGTCGCCCAGGCGTCGGCCGCCGCGGCCAAGGTCATGACCGGCTTGGCCGATTCACGCGGCTCCCTCACCGTCGACAAGGAGTACCCCACCGAGCGCGACGTCAGCAAAGAAGAGCCGCGCGTCGGCGTCTTCGTGTGCCACTGCGGCAGCAACATCGCCGGGGTCATCGACGTCGAGAATGTCGCCGAGTACGCGCAGTCGCTGCCCGGCGTGGAGTACGCCACCGACACCATGTACACGTGCTCCAGCGACAGCCTCTCGCTGATCCGCGAGAAGATCGAGGAGCATCAGCTGAACCGCGTGGTGGTGGCGAGCTGCACGCCGCGTACCCACGAGCCCATCTTCCAGGACACCCTGCGCGAGGCCGGGCTCAACCCCTTCCTCTTCGAGATGGCCAACATCCGCGACCAGGCGAGCTGGGTTCACAACCTGGAGCACGCCAAGGCCACAGACAAGGCACGGGACCTCGTGAGGATGTCGGTGGCCCGCGCCCGCCTGCTCGAGCCGTTGTTCAAGATCGACGTGCCGCTCACGCATACCGCCGTCGTCATCGGCGGCGGCGTCGCCGGCATGACCGCAGCCGGCGCGCTCGGCGACATGGGCCACGAGGTGCACCTCGTCGAGCGCAGCGACAAGCTCGGCGGCCTCGCGCTCGAGCTCGGCGACACCATCAAGGGCAACGACCCCACCGAGCTGGTCAAGCAGCTCGAGCACAAGCTCGTCGACAACCCCAACGTCAAGATCCACCTCGACTCCGAGCTCGCCGACTTCCACGGCTTCATCGGCAACTTCTCGGGGGTCATCGAGGAGAAGGGTGGCAAGCGCACGCCGATCGATCACGGCGTGGTCGTGGTGGCCACAGGCTCGCGCGAAGACCGCCCCGAGCTTTACGGCCTGGGCGAGAGCCCGAAGGTCGTCACGGGGCTCGACCTGGAGCACATGCTCAAGGACGACGACCCCGCGCTCAAGGACGTCAAGTCGGTGGGCTTCGTGCTCTGCGCCGGCTCGCTCGACGAGACGCACCCCTACTGCTCGCGCACCTGCTGCCAGCAGAGCATCAAGAACGCCATCCGGCTCAAGGAGCAGGACCCGCGCAGAGCGGTCTCCGTCTGGTTCAAGGAGATCCGCACCTTCGGGTTCCTCGAGGAGTACTACACCAAGGCGCGTGAGCTCGGCGTCATCTTCACACGCTACGACAACGAGAGCCTGCCGCAGGTGAGCGCCAACGGCTCCGTCTCGATCGCCTACCGCGACCCGTACCTGCGTCGCGACGTTGAGATGCCGCTCGACCTGCTGGTGCTGGCCACGCCTTCCATCGCCGCCGACGGCAGCAGCGAGCTCAGCAAGATGCTCAAGGTGCCGTTGCAGAGTGACGGCTTCTACCTCGAGGCGCACGTCAAGCTACGCCCCGTGGACTTCGGCAGCGAGGGCATCTTCCTCTGCGGCTCTGCCCACTACCCCAAGGGTATCGAAGAGGCCATCAGCCAGGGGTACGCCGCCGCGGGACGAGCGGCGGGGATCCTGGCCAAGCCCGTCATCAAGGCCGGCGGCGTCGTGGCCGAGGTCGACGAAGACAAATGCGCAGCCTGCCTCACGTGTGTGCGCATCTGCCCCTACGAGGTGCCGATCATCGACATGGAGACCAAGAAGGCCAAGATCGAAGCGGCCGCTTGCCAGGGCTGCGGGGTGTGCGTCAGCGAGTGCCCCGTGAAGGCCATCACTCTGCACCACTACACCGACGCGCAGATCTTCGCCAAAGAAGAGGCGCTCTTCATGGAGGTGAGCTGACATGGCGGACGCCGAGGTCAAGGTCGTGGACGAAGCCGTCGCGGCCGCCGAGGAGGCGCCGAAGAGGCCGGTGGACCCGAGCTTCGAGCCCGAGATCATCGTGTTCGCCTGTCACTACTGCGCCTATGCGGCCGCCGACCTGGCCGGCAGCATGCGCCTGCAGTACCCGAGCAACATCCGCATGATCAAGCTGCCGTGCACCGGCAAGCTCGAGGTCATCCACCTGCTGAGGGCCATCGAGGCCGGCGCAGACGGCGTGTACGCCGCCGGCTGCCTCGAAGGCGAGTGCCACTACCTCAAGGGCAACCTCTGGGCGCGCAAGCGCGTCAACCACGTCAAAGACCTCTTGACCGAGATGGGCATCGAGCCCGAGCGCGTCGAGATGTACAACATGTCGTCGGCCGAGGGAGCGAAGTTCGCGGCCGCGGCCACCGAGTTCACTCAACGCATCAAGGAGCTCGGACCCAACCCCGTCAAACGTGAAGGTGTGAGCCCGCATGTCGCCGCCCGCGAAGCGCTCGGCGACGTGGCCATGCCCGATGAAACCCAAGCGTCTGCCGCGGCCACCGTTGAGGAAGGACACGCAGAATGATCACCGCCGAACGCAAACCCCTCGACGAGATCCTGGAGCTCGTCGGCGACAAGAAGAAGATCCTCGTCGCAGGCTGCGACACGTGCGTCGCCATCTGCCTCACAGGCGGCGAGAAAGAAGCTGAGATCCTGGCCAGCGAGCTGCGCATCCTGGCCGAGAAGGACGGCCGTGCCATCGAGGTCGAGCACACGGCCGCCATCCGCCAGTGCGAGTGGGAGTACCTCGACATGATCGCCGAGAAGGTCGAGGCCGCCGACGTGGTGCTCAGCATGGCCTGCGGCATCGGCATCCAGAGCCTCGCCGAGAAGTTCGCCCCCCAGCTCGTCATGCCGGCCGTCAACACCAACATGCTGGGCATGCCGCAGGAACACGCCGTGTGGCTCGAGCGCTGCGTCGCCTGCGGCGAGTGCCGCATCGGCCTCACCGGCGGCATCTGCCCCGTGGTGCGCTGCAGCAAGAGCCTCATGAACGGCCCCTGCGGCGGTTCGCACGACGGCCTCTGCGAAGTCACCGGGCCCGGAGAAGGAAGAGATCGAGTGCGCCTGGGCCCTCATCTGGGAGCGTCTCAAGGCCCAGGGCCGCGAAGAACTGATGTTCACCGAACGGCCGCCGAAGAACTGGAGCAAGAGCAGCTCCGGCGGCCCGCGAAAGATGGTTCGCGAGGAGGCGAAGCCGGTATGACCGCGACTGAGTACAAAGCTGGCAGCAACCTCGAGAAGGTCCTCAGCCGCAGGCAAGTTCGCGGTCACCGGCGAGTGCGGTCCGCCGAAGAGCACCGACGTCACCGTCATCGAAGAGAAGGCCAAGATCCTCACGGGCTACGTCGACGCCGTCAACATCACCGACAACCAGACGGCCGTGGTGCGCGTGTGCTCCATGGCCTCGGCCTACACCGCCCAGCAGAACGGTCTCGAGGCGATCATGCAGATGACCTGCCGCGACCGTAACCGCCTCGCCATGCAGGCCGACATCATGGGCGCCAGCCACGCTGGGCATCAAGAACGTCCTCTGCCTCACCGGCGACCACATGAGCTTCGGCAACCACCCCGAGGCCAAGGGCGTGCACGACCTCGACGCGATCAATCTGATCAAGATGTACAAGGACATGCGCGACGAGAAGAAGTTCCAGTGCGGCGAAGAGATGCCGCTCGGCCCCCCGCTCTTCATCGGCTGCGCCGAAAACCCGTTCGCCGACCCGTTCGAGCTGCGCGCCCTGCGCCTCAAGAAGAAGATCGAGGCCGGCGCCGACTTCATCCAGACGCAGTGCATCTTCAACGTCCCCAAGTTCAAGAAGTGGATGGAAGAGGTCCGCGCTCTGGGCCTGCACAAGGAGATCAAGATCCTCGCCGGCATCACGCCGCTCAAGGGTGTCGGCGGCGCGCGCTACATGCAGAAGTTCGTGCCCGGCATCGACGTGCCTCAGGACATCGTCGACCGTATGGCCGCCTGCGAGAAGGGCGCCCCGTCGCAGGCCGAAGGCAAGAAGATCGCCGTCGAGATGATCAAGGAGTTCGCCGAGATCGAGGGTGTCGCCGGCGTGCACATCATGGCCATCGAGTGGGAGATCGCCGTGCCCGAGATCGTCGAGGCCGCCGGCCTGATGCCACGTCCGGCCGTGGTCTAGGGGGCCGGCATGACGACGACCTGCACAGTGAGCCCGCTCCTCGCCGAGAACGTGGGCACAGGCTGCGGCGAGAACGCTTACAAGTGCTATCAGTGCAAGCGCTGCACCAGTGGCTGCCCGGTGGCCCTCTACTCCGACATGCACCCCGCCATGATCATGCGCGCCGTGCAGCTCGGCCAGCTCGACATGGTCTTCGACGACAAGTTCATCTGGCTGTGCACCGGGTGTGAGACCTGCACCACCCGGTGCCCCCAGGGCATCGACATCGCCGCGATCATCGACGAGCTCAAGATCATCGCCCGGCGCGACGGCCGCATCCCGGCCGACGCACGCCGTCGGCGGTCATGCTCAAGCTCAACTACGACTCGTTCGTGCGCTGGGGCCGCATGTGGGAGGTCGAGCTCATCACGCGCGACGTGCTCAAGCGGCCTGCCAGCGTGAAGTCGTGGCTCTCGCTCGGGCCCAAGATGATGCTGAAGGGCAAGATCAACCCCACGCTCAAGAGGGGCAACACGATGGCCATGAAGCGCATGGTGGAGACCTCGGAGAGCATCACCAAGGCGCACCGGCAGCGGCAGGCCGACGCGGCCGCTGCCCACGCGGGAGGCGAGTCATGAGCAAGACCCTCGCCTACTACCCCGGCTGTTCACTGCACGGCACCTCGGGCGAGTTCGACGCCAGCTTCCGGGCCAGCGCCCGGGCGCTCGACCTCACCTTGCTCGAGATCCCCGGCTGGGACTGCTGCGGCAACACCGCGGCGCACTCCATCAACCGTCTGCTCGCCACGGCTCTGCCGGTCAACGAGCTCGCCAAGGTCGAGCAGGACATGAAGCTCGACGCCGTGGCGGTACCCTGCGCGGCATGCTACAGCCGCTTCAAGACCGGCGCCCACGACGTTGAAGACCCCGAGACGGCCGCCGACGTCAGGGCCGTCGTGGGCCGCGCCTACGCGGGCGGCGTCACCGTGCAGAACCTCATCGACGTGTACCACGACGCCGTCGGCCTCGAAGAGCTTGCCGCCAAGGTCACGCGGCCGTTCCGCGGCCTCAAGATCGCCTGCTACTACGGCTGCCTGCTCACGCGGCCGCCCAAGGTCACGCTGGCCGACGACCCCGAGTACCCCACGCACATGGACGACGTGGTCAAGGCCATCGGCTGCGAGCCCGTCGACTGGAACTACAAGACCGACTGCTGCGGCGCCTCGCTGGCGCTCACCGAGCAGGGCATCGTCGACGACCTCGTCTCCCGCATCCTGAACGACGCCAAGGCCTGCGGCGCCGACGCCGTCGCCGTCGCCTGCCCGCTGTGCCAGGTCAACCTCGACGGGCGGCAGTCCGAGATCTTGCGCAAGGACAGCAGCTGGCAGACGATCCCGGTGATCTTCCTCAGCCAGCTCGTCGGCCGCGCCGTGGGCGTGAGCGACAAGGAGCTGGGGCTCAAGAAGCACCTCGTCGACATCGCGGCGGTGATGGCCTAGCGGCCGCACCGCCGTCACGCCCGGCGCTGCCGGCCAGCGCAGTGCAGAAGAACGCAGAAGGGGCGCCGAGAGGCGCCCCTTCTGCGTGAGGCGACTCGCCAGGCGAGGTCCGCGGAGCCACGCCGATCGCGTACAATGGGGCGTGTGACCGCCCGTAGTGCCGCCTACGACCTTCTGGGTGAGGGAGCAGGCATGGAACCCGACGTAACACCCGAGCCTCCCGGCGGCGACGCGCAGGCGAGGCCATCTCCGGCCGCCGACGTACCGAGCGCCGGCCCGACCGCCTCTACCGCCCTGCGCATCCTTCTCGTGTGCGCCACACGCCACGGCTCCACCCCCGAGGTGGCGGACGCGATCGCCGAGGAGCTGCGCGCGGCCGGCCACCAGGTGGAGCAGCGGCCGGTCACCGAGGCGCCCGGACCCGCGGGCTACGATGCCGTGCTCGTCGGCGGCCCGATGATCATGGGCTGGCATCGGCAGGCCGTGAAGTACGTCACGAAGCACCGCGGCGACCTGGAGAGGCTGCCGACCGCGCTGTTCATCACGGCAGCATCCCTGACCGACACCGGCGAGACCGACGTGCAGGGCGTGCCTGTCTTCAAGGACCCTTGGCTCGCCAAGGCGCCAGGCGACGCGGCCAAGCTGAGCCGCAAAGAACGCTACGCCCTGCCGGAGCACTACCTCGGGAAAGTCCTCAAGAAAGGGGCTCCTGTGCGGCCGCGCAGCGCGGCCTTCTTCGCCGGCTCGCTCGACCTCACGACGATGAACATCATGGAGAAAGCCTTCGTGCTCCTCGTCGTGGGCGCGACGCCCGGAGACGGCCGCAACTGGAAAGCCATCCGCGAGTGGGGTGCTGGTCTGGGCGAGGTGCTTCAGGCCTAGTCGGTGCCATGCCCGCAGGCGCGAGGTCACGGTTTCGCCCGGCCCTCCTCGCGCTCCTGTTCTTCGCAGTAGTCGGCCGCCACGCGGTCGAGGCCGCGCGCGAGCGTGAGCTCGCGCCAGCGTACGGCTCAGCCGCAGACGGTGCCGTTGCCGCTGCGCCACGGGGCGCGCCGGTCCGCCAGGCCGCGTTCGGCCGGGCGCTCGCGCTTTGCGTCGTGATCTTCTGCCACTCGAACTCCTTGACTGAGGTGGCCTGGCCCCTCGCTCACCGGGCGCCTACGCCGTCTGGCCGGGCAGGGGTTCCTGATCCCATGGGGACGGCGTGTAGACACAACCGGGCTCGCCGCCGATGGCCAGGAGCGCGGTGCCGGCCTCGACGGCCACAGCGCCGCGCGTGCTCTTCGGGTCGGGGACGTACACGAACATGCCCGCAGGCGCGTCAAACTCCTCACCGTCCACCGTGAAGTGAGCGCTGCCGGTGACCACGAGGTACAGCTCTTCGTGCCGCGTGCCCGAGTCCGGGTCTTCGGTGTGATCTTCGGTGAGCACGTCGCCGGCCTTGGGCGCGCGGAACAGGTTGGTGCCGAACGAGCCGATGGAGAAGAAGCGGCGCAGCGGCTTCCACTCCGTCTCCGGGGCCCACTCGTAGGGGATGTTGGGGATATCGTCGATGGCGGCGGCGACGTACTTCGCCGCCTCGTGGGGAGCGCTCATGGGCTCGACCTCCTCCGTTGGTGCGGTTCCGGCGCGGCGGCCGGCGAAGAGCCGCCGCCGGTCTTTCAGCCGGGGCAGGCCTCCAGCTCCGGGTCGTCGCGCAAGGCGCCCCGCGAGTCCGGCGGCGTCTCGGCCGGCGGCTCCGAGGAGCTGAGGTCCCAGAAGATGCGCTCCTCCAGCACCTCCCCGGGCTCGACGACGATGAACTCCTGGTCGTGCGGGCCGTGGAGGAGCTTGTCGAGCAGGCGCAGAGACCCTACGATCCTCTCGATGGGCAGGCCGTAGAAGTCGGCCACCATTTCGACGTACTCCTGCGCCTTCTCCAGGTCGTAGGTGCCGGTGTCGATGACGGCCACACGCGTATACGCCTCGAGGATCATGTGCGCTACCATGCGCGACTTCTCCTCGCCCATACGAGGGATCATCTTGAGGTACTCGCGGTACGGGTCTTCGAGCTCCTCGATCCAGCCACGCGTGTAGTAGTAGGTGCCGGGGTGTTCGGCGAACTCCCGCATGTAGGCACGGCGCGAGCCGAGCAACAGGGCGATGCAGTCGTCGCAGGCCGGGAGCACGAGCCGATGAGCGCCCGCGACAAGGCCGGCTGTGCCGTTGGAGCAGCGCCCGTACGCGAGCAGGATGGTGCAGTCGCCGGGCGTAGCGGCGATGCGCTCGTTGATCGTGTCGCGCAGGACGTCCGGGGTGTCGTGAAGGAAGCCCTCGAGGTACTCCACGGGGATGTCGCCGCGCAACGCCTCGACCTCGTCGCGGATGGTGCTGCAGGAGATGATCTTGAAGGTCGTCATGCGAAGCGGGCCTTCCTTTCGGGGGACGATGCAGTCTCCCCATGATAGAGCCTCGTCAGGCGAATGCCAGCCCAAAACAGTCCGAGATGTCGGCGCCGCGCTCCCGCGCGCTCACGCGCGGCGCGTCTCGCGCACCAGCGCGAGCAAGCACGCCGCAAACGCGGCGGCGACCACCATGGCCCACCATGCCGGCGCATACGAGCCCGTGCGGTCGACGATCAGGCCGAACAGCGGCGGCCCGATGAAGATGCCGATGTTGTCGATCGCCGCCGTGACGCCGGCGGCCGCCCCCGCGGCAGCCGGGCCGGCGGTCTCGCCGGCCAGCGTGCTGAACAGGCCGCCCCACCCCACGGCGCCGATCCCGAGCATCAGGAGCGCCGCCCAGAGCAGCCAGGTGTGGCCCTGCCCGAGAAGCGCGAGCATCGCGCAAGCCAGACCGGCCAGCCCGGCGAGCGCCAGCAGCGGCGCCTTGCGGCGCCGCCCGAGCAGGCGATCGCTCACCAGGCCGCTGAGTGGCTTGCCGAAGGCGCCGGCCGCCTGACAGACCGCCAGGAGCCCGGCGGCCGCCACCACCGAGTACGCCCAGTCCAGATGAAGGAAGAGCACCAGATGGGCGAGCGCCGCGAACTCGACCATGCAGAGGAACATCGCCGCCAAGCCGAGCAGCAGGATGTCGCGCGAGCGCACCACGGCCAGGAAGCCGGGGCGCACGGCTGCTCGGTCGGCCACTTCGTCCCCGGTCACGCACGGTAGCCCCTGCTCGATCTCACAGGCCGCCGCCGGCCTCGGAGCGACTACGGCGGGCGCGGCGGCCCAGCTCGGAAGGCCCCCCTCAGGGTCTCTGTAGACCGCCGCCGCGAGACCACACACGGCGAAGGCCATCACCGCGGCCACCACGAAGCCCGCCTGCCAGCCCACGCTCAGGGCCAGCGCCGGCATGATGGCCGCGCCGAGGATGCCGCTCACGTTGACCGCAGTCTGGTTCACGCCGATCGCCGTGGCGCGCTCCTGGGGCGGGAACCACACCATGACCGCCTTCACGGCGGACGGGTAGATGAACCCGCAGCCCAGACCTGAGAGCCCCAGCAGAAGGAGCATGACGCCGTAGGATGGCGCCAGCGCGACGGCCCCCACGAACAGGCCCGTGATCGCCGAGCCGATGACGAGCGCGCGGCGCACTCCGATGCGGTCCACCAGCCACCCGGCCAGAACCAGCGTGGGCGCGTAGGTGACCGCGGTAGCACTGGTCAGGCCGCCGATCTGGGCGTTGCTCAGGTCGAAGGCCTGCTTGAGGAACGGCGAGAGCGGCCCCACGCAGAGACGCGAAAGGAACACGACGAGGTACGCGCTCCACACCACGCCGAGCGCCGCGAAGCGATAGCTCGGCAGCGGGGCGGGGACGGACGCCGCAGAGGCTGCCGGGGTGGGTGCGGTCGCGGGGCTGCTCACCCGCCGATTCTACCGGAGGCGGCCGGGACGGGGCCTGAGCCGCCCCGGCTGCCTCCTGCGCGACTACGCGGACGGCTTGTGGACGCCGATGCGGTTGCCCTCGCTGTCGATGAAGAAGCCGATGGAGCCGACCATCTCGCCCATGTCGGTGACCGGCATCGCGATCTGGCCGCCGGCCGCGACGGCACGCTCGAGCATGCCTTCGGGGTCACCCTTGCTGTCGAAGTAGATGGTGCAGCCGCCGGACCCGGGCTTCTGGTTCTCGCCCTTCGCAAGGTCGGCGTTGACGCCGTCTTCATCGCCCGGCAGGAGGGCGACATCGTCCATCCCCGGCATCAACTCGACGTCGGCCTGCAGTACGGCGCTGTAGAACTTCCGCGCCCGATCCATATCCGTGACTGGGATGTCCGCCCAGACAATGGTGTTCTCCATGACGCACCTCACTTGAGATCGATGTACGTATGCGGAGAGCTTCGCCGCTGTGTCGCCGCGGCAAACACGCCGCACCAGGCAGCGAGTCTCCCCCGCGTAGCCGCCGACCGTCGAGTCAGCGCTTGGCGGCCTTCGGCTTGGCCGTCTTTGCTTTGGCCACTTTGGCCTTGGGCGGCTTCGCTTTGGCAGCCTTCGACTTGGGCGGCTTGGGCGCCTTCGCCGGCGCCTCGGGCGCCGGCGACGCCAGCGCGGCGGCCTTCAGGCGCCCATCGTCGATCGCCGCGATGAAGCGTCCGTAGTCGCGCTCCGTCTGGTCGGCGTAGGCCTGCGAGAACCGCCACATCGCGTCCGTGAGCGCCGCGCCCTTACCGATGTAGCCGAGGACGTAGTGGGGGTCTCCGGCGCGGCAGTGCGCCAGGCCGAGCGTGTAGCCGCAGCGATAGGCGTAGCCGACCAGCGCGCTCCCGGCGAGCCGCGCCGGGTCAGCGGACCCCTTCATGTCCTTGAGCTGACGCACGTAGAAGCTGCGCCCGTGAAGCTGCGTCCGTGAAGCTGCGTCCAGCCGAGGAAGGGGTCGCTGATGCCCTGCATCAACCCGCTCCCCACCACGACGCGCTCGCCGTAGGCCAACCGGGGCTTCTCACCGAGCGCCGTCTTGACCGCGGAGAGCTCGGCCTCCTTGACCTGCAGCAGCAGTTGGTCGCGCATGCCGTCGCCCATGAGCAGCACGATGTAGTCGTAGGTGCCCACGCTGCCGACGCCGACCACCTTGTGGGCGACGTCGACCACGTGGCAGCCACTCAGATAGGCGCGGCGTTCCGGCGACAGCGACTCGAGGTACAGGCGCAAGGACACGGTGGCCGCCGCGGCGGTGCGGCGGCTTACGGCCGTGATCACCGCGGGTCGAGGCGCAGCCGCGGGGCGCCGTCGACCACCTCCGTGTACTTGCCCAGCGTCCACGCCTGCGTGCACTTGACCGCCTTGGAGACCACCTGGTTCATGAGCACCGTCATCTTGCCCGTCCAGACGACCCCGCTGGCCACCGGCGCGTCGGCGCGGATCACGCGATGGCGGCGTCTGAGCCAGCCCAGTCCGGCCATTTCGTTGAGGGCCGCGACATAGGCGCCCGCCGCGGTGCGAACCGCCTGCTCCGAGCGCCCCGCCTGGCCGTTCTCGCGGGCCGCCAGTACGAAGCTGGTGGTCAGGCGCTTGAGGTCCCAGCACCACGGCCCCTGGCTGGTCTCGTCGAAGTCGTTGATATCGAACACGGGGGTGCGCTCGGGCGAGGCGTACATGCCGAAGTTGGACAGGTGTGCGTCACCGCACATCTGCGCATAGATCCCGGTGTGCGGCTGACTCCCCAGATCGGTGGCCATGAGTTGCGCGGCGCCGCGGTAGAACGTGAACGGCGAGACCGCCATGCGCGCGGTGCGCAGCGGGATCAGGCGCGCCTGACGCGAAGCCGCGACCGCCATCACTACGTCGACAGGATCGCGTTCCTCGTCCGCCGGCTCCCATACTCCCAGCGCCCGCCGGTTCAAGCGAGTGCGGGCCTCCGCGCCCGCGGCGCGCTGCTCGGCCTCGGAAGGCCACGGCTTCTTGAAGTCGACCTTGTACGGGCCTTCCAGGAACACACTGCTGGCAGGCATCGGGGACCTCCGGGGACAGACGCACCAGCCGTCGGCGCGACCTCGCTCGACGATTTCGAGCGTTGAGTACCCACGGGGCGAGGATGAGACACCTGCTGGACCAGAACCGCCCCGTCAGCGCTTGGCGCCGCGCGAAGCCGTAGGCTTCGCCGGCTTGGCCTTCGCGATCTTGGCCGCAGGCTGAGCCCTATTCGGCTTGGCTGCCTTCGGCTTGGCCACCTTCACCGGCGCCAGCTCGGCGATCTTCAGACGACCGTCGTGGATCGCTTCGGTGAAGCGTCCGTAGTCGCGCTCCGTCTGGTCGGCATAAGCCTCCGCGAAGGCCCACAGGCCGTCTGCCAGCGCAGCTCCCTTGCCGGTGTAGCCGAGGATCATGTCCGGATCGCCGGCGCGACTGTGCGCGAGGCCCAACGTGTAGCCGCAGCGACCTGCATACATCGGGAGCAGCTCCTCGTCCAGCGTGGCCGGGTCCACGGCACCCTTCATGTCCTTGAGCTGGCGCACGTAGAAGGTGCGCCCTTGCATCTGCGTCCAGCCGAGGAACGGGTCGCTGACGCTCTGCATCAGCCAGCTTCCCACCACAACACGCTCGCCGTTGGCCAGCAGCGGCTTTTCGCCGAGCGCCGTCCTGACCGCGGAGGGCTCGGCCTCCTTGACCTGCAGCAGAAGCTCGTCGTGCTCCCCGTCGCCCATGAGCAGCACGATGTAGTCGTAGGTGCCGACGCTGCCGACGCCGACCACCTTGTGGGCGACGTCGACGACGTGGTAGGCGGCCAGGTAGGCGCGGTGCTCCACCGAGAGCGACTCGAGATAGGGCCGCAGGGATGCGGTGACGGCGGCCGCGGTGCGGCGGCTGACGGCCGTGATCACCGGGGGAGCCGTGCGCAGCCGGACCTCCCCATCCACGACCTCAGTGTACTTGCCGACCGTCCAGGCCTGCGTCTTCTTGGTCGCCTTGGACACCAGCTTGTTCAACGTCCGGGTGCCTCGTTCCGACCACTCGACGACATCGACCACCGGCCTGTCCGCGCGGACCATGCGATAGCGGCGCTCGAGCCAGCCCAGCCCTGCCATCTCGTTGAGCGCCGCGACGTAGGCGCCGACGGTGGCGCGCACGGCCCCTTCGGCGTGCGCCCCGATGCCGTTGTCGCGGGCGGCCAGCACGAAGCTCGTGGCGAGCCGCTTGAGATCCCACTCCCAGGGGCCAAACCCCGTCTCGTCGAAATCGTTGATGTCGAACACCAGCGCACGCTCACGCGACGCATAGACGCCGAAGTTCAAGAGGTGCGCGTCGCCGCAGAGCTGGACGTGGATGCCCGTGTGAGGCCGGGTGCCGAGGTCAGAGGCCATGAGCTGCGCCGCTCCCCGGTAGAATGTGAACGGCGAGACCGCCATGCGCGCCGTGCGCAGCGGGATGAGGCGCTTCTGACGCGGCCCGGCTACCGCCGTGACGACGTCCACCGGATCGCGGACCTCATCCGCTGGCTCCCACTCACCAAGCTCCCGACGGCTCACGCGAGTGCGCGCCGCCAGACCGGCGGCGTGCCGCTCTTGCGCCGGCGGCCAGCCCTTCTTGAAGTCGACCTTGAACGGACCCTGCAGAAACACATGACTCTCGAGCATCAGAACCCCCCCGCGCAGCGGTCGCGCCGCCCAGCAGCGCCACGTTTCTTCAGGACATCCAACGGTGACTACCCATGGCGCGCGCAGGAGAAGCCTGCATGAGCCCGAGCCGCCGTCATATGACGTAACATAGAGAGTGCAGAACGAGGAGGACGGATGGAGCAGATCGCGCCGCACATCTACAGCTGGACGGCGCCGCACCCGGAGTGGCGGACCAGCGTCGAGGAGGTCGTGAGCTACGCGCTCGTGGATGGCGAGGTGCTCGCCTTCGTCGACCCGCTCCTGCCGGCCGAAGGCGACGCCCGGCGGGCGCCGCTGCTCGCCGACATCGACGCCATGATCGGCGAGGCCCGGCGCCTCGAACTGCTCACCACCAACCCCTACCACACGCGCAGCGTCGAGACCTTCTACGAGCGCTACTCACGCACGGTGCCGACACTCATCTGGGGGCACCCTGGCGTCAAGAAGCGGCTCACCCGCCTGGCGCCCTTCGAGGTGATCCCGCAGAGCGCCGCCGGCGAGGCGGCGGAGTTGGCCGACGGCGCCGTTCTGGCGTACACCATCGGCAAGCCGCGCCGCAGCGAATACCCGCTGTACTTTCCGGGTCTGCGCGCCGTCGTCTTCGGCGACGCCGTCGTCGGCGCGCAGGGCGGCATACGGTTCTGGAACCAGAGCTCGAGCACCGGGGCCGACTGGTACCGCGACGTGTTCGCGGCCACCCTTCATGCCTTGGCCGAGCAGGACATCGAGTACGTCCTCACCACCCACGGGCCGCCTGTGCTCGCGGAAGGGCGGCGAGCGCTCGAAGAGTGCCTCGCCGCGCCGCCCGTCGACCTGTACTGAGGCCCGGCTTCGTTCGCGCCCTACGCCCGCAGTGCCGGTTCGCGGACCAGCGCAGCGGTCGTTTCGGCGCCGGGCCGGTCGTCCAGGGGCGGCGCCTCGAGCCTGCCGGCGTCCAGCCAGATGCGCCGCGAGGCGCGGCCCGCGACCCAGGTGTCGTGCGTGACCACGATGAGCGTCTGGCCGCGCTCGCGCCACAGCTCCTCGAGCAGGCCGATGATGTCGTCCCGCGTGCGCTCGTCGAGGTTACCGGTAGGCTCGTCGGCGAGGATCACCTTGGGCTCGCGCACGAGCGCCCTGGCGATGGCCACGCGCTGCTGCTCGCCGCCGCTGAGCTCCGAGGGGATATGGCGGGCGCGGTCGGCAAGGTTCACGCCGGCGAGGGCCTCGGCGGCGCGCCGCCGGCGCTCGTCGCCGCTCACGTGCCACGGCACCAGCGCCGTCTCCACGTTCTCCTGGGCTGTCAACGTGGGGATGAGGTTGAACGACTGGAAGACGAAGCCGTACGAGTGGCTCCTGAGCTCCGCCAGGTCGCCCTCCCCAAGCCTGGCAACGTCGCGGCCCTCGTAGACGAGCGAACCGCTCGTGGGCCGGTCGAGAGCGCCGAGCATCTGCAGCAGCGTCGTCTTGCCGGAGCCCGTGGACCCCTGGATGACGAGGAACTCGCCGTCGGCGATCTGCAGGTCGATGCCGGCCAGGGCGTCGACGGTCTTGCGTCCTTGCGTGTAGCGCTTGGTGACGCCGAGCAGGTCGTAGAGCATGGAGTCCTCCTCCAGAGCTTGAAGCGTGGTCAGGGTCATGTCGCCGGCCATCAATCGAGCCGGCGCAGGGCGTCGGCGGGCCGCAGACGCGCGGCCCGCCAGCCGCCGAGCGCGCCGGCCAGCAGCCCGCCCGTCAGGGCGAGCCCTACGGCGAGCAGGACCAGGCTCAAGCTGATCGGGGCGGCGAGCTGCACGGTCACCGTCTGGGCGGCGCCCCCAAGGGCCTCCATCATGCCGCCTGCGCCCGGAGGAGCCCCAGGCGGCAGCTGCGCGCTGCTCCCCATCGTTGCCTTCAGGTCCGGCGAGAGCGCCGTGATGAGCCGCGCCCCGGCGATGCCGAGCGCCACACCGATCACGCCGCCGGCGATGCCGATCACCACCGACTCGCCGAGCACCTGCCCTACGATGCGCCGGCTCTTCCAGCCGAGCGCCTTGAGCGTGCCGAACTCGCGCACCCGCCGTGAGACCGCGGACACGGTGAGCAGGCTGGCCACCGCGAAAGCGGCGACGAGCGCCGCGATCGCCAGCCACCGGCCCAGCGTGTCGGCCAGACTCGAAGCGCTGGCGAGTGAACCGCTGACCTGGTCGGCCAGGTCCTGTGCGGTGGTCACCGTGGCCTTGGGCAGCGTCGCCTTGATCTCCTTCTTGACCGCGGCGATGCTCTGGGCGCTGTCGGCGCGCACGTAGATCTGGTTGACCTTGTCCGCGTTGTCGCTGAGCTTCTGGGCGCGTACCAAGGGGATGTACAGGTCGGACGAAGTGCTCCCGCTGGGCAGCGTCACGATCCCGACGATCTCGAACTTGACGCCGCCGATCTTCTTCACGTCGCCGACCTTGAGTGAGCTCTGCTTCGCGTAGGCCTTGGTCACGAGAGCGACCTTGGCGTTTGCCTCGGCGCTCGTGAAGGAGCGCCCGGTGGTCACCTCGCCGGAGCTGAGGGGCCCGAGCTCGAGGTCGGTCACGTCGACCCCCGCGATCGAGAACGACGACACCTTGATGGGCGCCTGCGAGGGCGCCGCCTGTGGCGTGGCGCCGGCGGCGGGCTGCATGGCGGAGCCGCCGCCGGCCATGCCACCGCCGGTCATCTCAGCGAACGAACCTTCCACATGGATGGAGCTGAGGCTCAGGCTCCCCGAGGCCGCGGCGACGCCGTCGAGGCCGGCGATGGTCTCGACCTTGGTCGCGGCCAGCGACTGCTGGCCCGGGCTGGCCGTGATCGCGTCGCGGTCGAACTTCTTGCCGCGCTGCGACGCGTCCGGCGGCTGCATGCCAAAGCGCTGGGGGCCGCCTTCGCCCAGCTTGGCCGTCTGCGACACCGTGATGTCGGTGCCCACGCCGTACAGCGAATGCAGGACCTCGTCCTGGGCGTTGCTCACGCCGCCGGCGTAGGCAGTCACGGCGATCACGAGCGCGACGCCGACCGCCAGGCCCAGGGCGGTGAGCAGCGCCTGCCGGTGGCGGCGGCGCAGCTCCCTGTAGATGTACGTGAAATACATCGGCTCCTCCTCATGCGGCGACGCGCCGCGGTCGTGTGCGACCCCACTGTGTGCAGCCCCAGTTCTAGACCCCGAGCCTTGGAGGACCCTGAACACACCCTGAGAAGGTGCTGAGAAGCGGGCTCGGCGAAGCCACAGGCGGCGTTCAGTGTTTTCTCAGCGTTCTCTCAGGAAACAGACCTATGATTCGCTTGCAGCAGAGCAGCAGACCATGCGGCCGCGCACGGGGGGTACCACATGATCGCCACAGCTGAGACGACGGCCCGCATCCTGGTCGTTGACGACGAGCAGAGCATCACCGACCTGGTCGCCATGGCGCTTCGCTACGAGCACTTCTCGGTGCAGGTGGCGCACAGTGGCCGCGAGGCGCTCGACACCGTGGAGACGTTCTCCCCGGACCTGGTCGTCCTCGACATCATGATGCCGGGCATCGACGGCTTCGAAGTGGCTCGCCGCCTGCGCAACGGCGGCGCGAGCCTCCCGGTGCTCTTTCTGACCGCGCGCGACTCGACCGACGACAAGGTGCGCGGCCTCACCCTGGGCGGCGACGACTACATGACCAAGCCGTTCAGCGTCGAGGAGCTCGTGGCGCGCATCCGCGCCATCCTGCGCCGCGTGCAACCCGCCGAGGCGGCCATGGGGCGCATGGTGGTCGCCGACCTCGAGCTCGACGAGGACACCCACGAGGTGCGGCGCGCCGGCCACGACATCGAGCTCACGGCCACCGAGTTCAAGCTCCTGCGCTACCTCATGCTCAACGCCCGCCGCGTGCTGTCCAAGGACCAGATCCTCGACCACGTGTGGAACTACGATTTCGGCGGCAACGCCAACATCGTCGAGACCTACGTGAGCTACCTGCGGCGCAAGATCGACAGCCTGGGCCCGCCGCTCATCCAGACCGTGCGCGGCGTGGGCTACTCCATCCGCACGCCGCGGGACTGACCGTGAGCCTGCGCACCAGACTGCTCCTGGCCCTGCTCGGCCTCGTGGCCGTGGGCCTGCTGGTCGCCGGCATCGCCACCTACTCGGCCCTGCGTTCGTTCCTGCTGGAGCGCGTCGACCAGCAACTCCGCGAGGCGCGAGGCCCGGTCGCCCTGACGCTCGCGAGCACCCAGATCCCGGGGCTTTCGGGACAGCCGAGCAGACCGGGACAACCCAGCCTGCCGCCGGGCACCTACGGGGAACTGCGCGACGCGCAGGGCAACATCCTCAACCAGATCTCGTACTCTTACGGCACCGAGACCCAGCCGACCCCGCAGCTGCCATCGCCGCTGCCCGGCGCAGCCGCGCAGACCGCCGACGGCACGCTGTTCACCACGGACGCCACCGGCGGCAGCAACACCAGGTTCCGCGTCCTCGTGCAGTCGGTGCCCGCAGTCGAGCGCGTGCTCATCGTCGCCGTTCCCCTCACCGAGACGACGCAGACCATGGGCCGCCTGCTCGGCATCGAGATCCTCGTGTTCGCGCTCGTGCTCGCAGGCTTGGGCGTGGCCGCCTGGCTCATCATC
This sequence comes from uncultured Thermoleophilia bacterium, assembly GCA_963765635.1. GTDB lineage: Bacteria > Actinomycetota > Thermoleophilia > UBA2241 > UBA2241 > CAIXSE01. The sequence continues at coordinate 1,806,053 of CAVXXF010000004.1, read as the reverse complement.
AAGCGTGACCTGCGGCCGCTCGAGACCATGGCCGACACGGCCGACGTGATCGCCGCCGGCGACCTGTCGCAGCGCGTCGAGCCGGCCGAGCCGCGCACGGAAGTGGGCCGGCTCGGGCTCAGCCTCAACGCGATGCTCGCGCAGATCGAGGTGGCCTTCGCCGAGCGCGCCGCCACGGAGGAGAAGCTGCGGCGCTTCCTCGCCGATGCCTCGCACGAGCTGCGCACGCCGCTGACCAGCATCCGCGGCTACGCCGAGATCTTCGAGCGCGGCGCCAAAGACGACCCCGAGGACCTCGCCACGGCGATGCGCCGCATCGAGGAGGAGAGCAAGCGCATGGGCGTCATGGTCGACGAGCTGCTGCTGCTGGCCCGGCTCGGCGAGGGGCGCGAGCCGGAGCGCGAGCCGGTCGACCTGGCGCGCGTCGTGTCCGATGCCGTCGGCGACGCGCGCGCCGCCGACGCCGGCCGCGACATCTCGTTCGAGGCGCCGGAGGAGCTCGTCGTCACCGGCGACGAGAACCAGCTGCGCCAGGTCGTGGCCAACCTGCTCGGCAACGCGCGCAAGCACACGCCGCCGGGTTGCCCGGTGCGCGTGCGACTGCTCGCGGAGGCCGGTGACTCGGGCGAAGCCGGCGAGGCCGTTCTCGAGGTGGCCGACGAGGGCCCGGGCCTCACGCCCGAGGTCGCGGTCAAGGTGTTCGAGCCCTTCTACCGCGCCGACAAATCGCGGGCGCGGCAGTCGGGCGGCGCCGGGCTCGGCCTCGCCATCGTCGCGGCGATCGTCGAGGCGCACGGCGGCGCGGTCACGCTCGACACGGCCCCGGGCGCAGGCGCCACCTTCAGCGTACGCCTGCCACTGGGGCCGCCGCTGTCATAGGCCCCTCTCAGCGCTCAGCCGCCCCGCCTTGACCGCCCGCACGAAGGCCTCGTAGTCGCGCTCGTTCTGGTCCGCGTAGGCGACCGAGAAGTCGGCGAGCGCCCGCGTCGAAGGCGTCGCCTTTGCCGAGGTAGGCGGCGATCGCGACCCGGTCGCCGAGGCGCGCATGGGCCCGGGCCAGAGTGGCCCCACACAGCCGGGCGTAGAGCGTCGCCCCCGGCAAGCGGAAGCCCTCTACGTTCACGCTGCCTTTCCAGTCGTGGAGCTGGCGTACGTAGAAGTCGTGCACCCGGCCGTCCAGCCCCTTGAAGCGCAGCCAGCCGAGGAAGATGTCGCTGGCCGCCTGCATCAGGCGCTGGCCCTCGACGACGCGCTGACCGTGATTCGCGTACTCGCTCTTGCCGACGAAGCGCTCCAGGACGGAGGCCTGCGCCTCCTTCGCCTGCAGGAACAGCGGGGCCTCGTTCTGGCGACCCAGGAACAGAAGGATCCAGGCGCCGGTCCCGACGCTGCCGACACCCACCACCTTGCGCGCCGTGTCGACGTAGCGGAACTCCTCGATCGGATGGTGCCGGGTCGCCAGGGAGTGCCGATAGGACTTGACCAGCGAGCGCATCCATTCCTCGATATCCTCGCGAGCCATCCCGGAGAGGACGAGGTCTTCGATCGGCACGATGAGCGGGGGATCGGCGATGATCCTGAGCTTGCCGTCGACCTCGCCGGTCAGCCTGGCGAGCACCCGCGTGTGCACTCGGGACCGGGCCTTGGCGATTACCGCAGCCGCGTCCCTCGCGTCGTTCTTGCCAAGCCGCTTCGCGCGCACCTCAGCCTGGATCCAGGACTCCAGATCGTCGGCGGTGAGGTGCGCGTACCAGGCATCCAGGGCGCTCATCTGCGCCGCCCGGCGCATCGCGTCGCGGTACTCGCGGACTCCCGCCACGACGATGTCACGCCTGTCAGTCGGCGAGAAGCCGAGGTCACGGCCGGCCACTTCAAAGCTCGCAGCGAGGCGCTTCACGTCCCACTCCCACGGGCCCGGCAGCGTCTCGTCGAAATCGTTGATGTCGAAGAGCATCTGGCGTTCCGGCGACGCGAACAGGCCGAAGTTCAACAGATGCGCGTCGCCGCAAAGCTGCACGTCGAAGCCGGAAACCGGCGTCCCGGCCAGGTCCGCCGCCATGATGAACGCGGCGCCCCGATAGAACGTCGATGGCGAGACCAGCATGCGCCCGTGGCGGATGGGGACGAGCTCGGGGACCCGGCTCGTGGCCTGCTCTTCGAGCAGCGCGATAGGGTCCGGCCGGTCGGCGGCCGGTCGCCACCCTGCATGGCTCGACCTGGGCGCCTCGCGCCGCGCGGCCTTCCCCTGCGCCGCCCATTCCTCGTGGCTGACGTACATGGACTCGCGCGCCGCGGGCGACTCTCCCGGACGCCCGGCGTTGACTGCCTGCGCGCCGCCCGCATCGTTCGCGACGACCCGTTCTTCGGTCGGATTCATCGATGCTCCCCCTGTGCTCGGACTCAGAGTCAGACGCCTACTCTACCCCCACCCGGGACCCGACTACGCCGCCACGCCGGCGAACGTAGGGGCGGCCGGCAACACCAGCGTGATGATCGACACCACCGGACCGATGACCGGGACGCGGAGTGGCGCGACCGTCACCATCCGCATCAAGACCCTGGCGGGGCGCACGGTCGGAGTCCACACGGCGACGCAAGCCACGAACGCCGCGCTGCAGTCTCGCTTCCGCTGCGGGATGCCCAAGGAAACGTATCGCGTCTTCGTCTACGCCCGCGAACCGGCGGGGAACGCGCAGACAGAGGTGGGCAGCAACGTGCTGGTCGTGTGGTGACGATCCGGGCCGCAGCACACGCTCGGGCTCTGGAGACTGGACGAATATCCCATGCCGCCCGCCGTCGGCGTGGCCGATGTCCGCTGTGACAGCGAAGCGGGAGGCGGCGATGGCTCGACGGTCACGTAGGCGCGGATCGGACGCCGGCTTCGCCGTCGTCCAGACCCTCGTCGTGATCGGCATCGCCGGCATCGTCGCAGCCCTGGCCATCCCCGCGTATGCAGCCAGAGCCAAGGAGTCGGTCCTCCGCCAGAACACCGCGACGCTGGAGTTCGAGGTCAAGAGCTACCTCGCGGCAGGTCTGGACGACAGCGACGGCGATGCGAACCCCTCCGCGGTCATCGCGCATGCGCTGTGTGGGCCCGGAGCAGGCATCTCACCGTGGTACGTCAATCCGCTCTGCGGCAGCCGCGCGGTCGTGTGTCAGACGGCTCTGCCGGCGGGCGCGGGCGGCGTGCCGCCCGCGGTGTGGATCACCGACGACCAGGGGTATGCGTTCTCGTCGTTCACGGCGTCGCCGGCGACGAAGAGCCGGCTCCGCGGCACGCTCATGATCGTGTGCATCGTGCGCGACGGTCGCACGAGCGGCGTCGAGGTCTTCTACGTGGACGCCGCCGGACACAGGTCGCCGACCGCTACGACGATCGCGATCTGAGAAGAGGCGCAGCTTCTACCGCGCGCCGGTCACGTGGCGACCGCGACCAGCTTCGCCTCGAGCCCGGGGAACGCGTGGACCACCATGTCGACCAGGCGAGCAGGCGGCCGCGTGAGAGCGTCCGTCGCCGGGATGCCGAGCTCGAACTCGTAGAGGATGATCGCCGCGCTGACCTCGGCGTCGGTCATGTCCTCGTGATTGATGGTGAGGCCGATGACGTCTACGTCGGCGAAGGCCCGCAGGAGCGCGATCTCGGCGACGGGCGTTGGCGTCGGCACCTCCGGGAAGTCGCCCAGTCTGCGGCGCGCCGGCGCGTGCTGCAGGATCACCGCGTCGGGCCGGCCACCGCGCAGGATGAAGGTCGACGACAGATAGGCGGGGTGACTGAGCGCACCCTGCCCCTCGATGACGATCACATCCGGGTGCTCGGCGTCGAACGCCTCCACGATCGTGGCCTCCACCTCGCCCGAGCAGAACTGGCAGGGGATGGCGTCGAGCGCCACGCCGTAGCGCGCGCCCTGGATGAGCCCGGTCTGCCCCGTGCCTACCATGACCGTCTTGATGCCGCGCTCGTTAAGGGCCCGCGTCAGAATCGTCGCGGTGGTGCGCTTGCCGATCGCCCCGTCGGTGCCGAGCACGGCGATCCGCGGGCAGGTGACCCTCGCGATGCGGCCGCTGAACATGCGCAGGTCCTTCTTGTCGCGCGGACGGCGCACGTCGAGGATCTCCGCGCTGTGCGCCGCTTTGGCGGCGGCGAACTCCGGGTCGTCGTTGAGGAACTCGTGCAGTCCGTTGACGATGTGCATCCCGCGCGCCATGGCGTCGAGCACGACGCCGCGCTCCAGCGGGGAGAGCATCCCGCTCAGCGGGGCCATTCCGAGGATGAAGAAGCCGGGGACGCCGCCCGCCAGAGCGATGGCGTCCGCCAGGTCGGCGCAGATGGGGATCCCGTTCGGGACGTCGTCGAGCACCTCGCCGGCATCGCGCCCCGCCTTCGTGCTGTCGATCACACTGAGGATCTCGTACTTCTCGGAATGGCGCACCAGGCCGTTGGCTGTCTTGCCGTCGGCGGTGCCGAAGAACGCTTCGGAGTAGACGACCGCAGTCGTGACGCTCATGCGATTCCCCCTGGTTTGGGCCGTCTTCCGCCATCGAAAGTCGGCTTGAGATGGAGCAGTCCGGAAACGTCGAGATGGTCGATCACGGCGACGCCGCCGGCGCGCTGAAACAGACGCGCACGGCCGGTGACCTCGGCCGTCTCGCCACTGACCCGTAGCCACGAACCCTCGTACAAGGCCAGCACCTCGCAGTGATTCTCCTCGAGGAACTCCGCGATGCGCTCGTCCCGGGTCTCGCCCATGAACGTCGACGCCGGATCAGCGTCGATGTAGTGGAGGTTGATCTGGAAGGGCACCAGGCCGAGCGCCTTGAAGCTCGGCGGGTGAGAGATCGGCATATCGTTGGTGGTGCGGATCGTCGGGCAGGCGACGTTGGTCCCGGCGGAGGCGCCCACGTAGCGGATCGCGCCCTCGCGCACGCGCCGGCCCAGAGGCTCGATCACGTCCAGGGCATACAGGGAGTCGAGCAGGCGAAAGGTGTTGCCGCCGCCCATCATCAGCACCTTGGCATCGAGGATGGCCTGGTCGGGCGCGCTCGAGTGGTGCGCCGAGACGACCTCGATATCGAGAGCGCCGAGTGCAGCCGTGGCTCTCTCGGCGTAGTCGTCCCAGTCCGCCAGCGCGTACGGGACGAAGGTCACCGCAGCGCCCGCCGTGACGCCGGCGAACGCCTCGGCGGCATGGGAGAACATGCTGCCGCCGTAGTTGGTGGAGTTCGAGAGCAAGAGAAGCTCCATGTCCGCCGTTCTGGTCCGTCGCAAGGGTGCGGCTTTCGCCCACCTTGTTCACCGATTCCGCACGCAGGCCGACCACCTGGTCCGCGGTAAGGGGAGTACGCGTCGAAGAGAAGCGACGCGTGATACGCCAGCAATACCACGAAATCGGCGCCACGCAAACGTTCGCGCGCGTCGGAGACCCTGTCGGCGCGCCGCATCGAGTCGTGGACTTCAAGCTCCCCGCCCTTGAGGCAAGTCAAGTTCGCTCGCCGTTGCCCGGTGGTACCATGCCGTCAGAGACTAATCCCAACCATTGGAGTCGGGTATGAGCGATCTGACGATCACGCCCAAGACCACCGTGCACACGCTGCTCAAGGACTACCCCTTCCTTCTCGAGTACCTCGCCGGCTACCACCCGGAGTTCGGCAAGCTCACGAACCCGGTGCTGCGCCGCACCATGGGTCGCATGGCGACCCTCGACAAGGCGGCGCAGATGGCCAACGTGCCGCTCAACCAGCTGATGGACGATCTGGCCGGCGAGATCGCCGCCAAGACGGGTGCTCGCCCCGAGATCGCCGACATGCCCGGCGTCGACACCGTCGACCCGGCGCGCCTCGCCGAGCTCGCCGCCATCGTCGGCGAGCTGCACGCCGGCAAGACCGCGGAGGAGGTCAAGCCGCGCTTCGAAGAGCTCATCGCCGATGTGGAGGCCACCGAGATCGCCGCCATGGAGCAGCAGCTCATCGAGGGCGGCGTGCCCGCCGACGACGTGAAGCGGCTCTGCGACGTGCACGTGCAGGTGTTCGCCGACGCCCTCGAGGGCCATGCGGCGGTGAGCGCTCCGCCCGGTCATCCCCTCGACACGTTCCAGCGCGAGAACCAGGCGCTCCTGCAGGTCACCGCTTCGCTGCGCAAGGTCGCGGAGGCCATCGGCGAGCCGCCGGCGCCGGACGCATGGGGCCGCCTCAAGAGCGCGCTGGCCGGCACCGTGGACCGCGTCGCCGAGGTCAACGTGCACTACCTGCGCAAAGAGAACCAGTTGTTCCCGTACCTGGAAGCGCACGGCGTCGAGGGGCCCAGCAAGGTGATGTGGGCGATCCACGACGACGTGCGCGCCCTCATCAAGCAGGCGCGCGCGAGCATCGCCGCCGACCAGGCCGCTCTCGCGGTGAGCACCTGCCTGGCACTCGCCAAGATGGCCGACGACATGGTGAACAAAGAAGAGAAGGTGCTCCACCCCATGGCCATCGACACCCTCAGCGATGAGGAGTGGGCGGCGATCCGCGCCGGCGAAGGCGAGATCGGCTACGCGTTCATCAGCGGGGTGCCGGCGTGGCCGACGACCGAGCAGGCGGGCGCGGCCACCGGCGCTGAGACCGGCGCCGCAGGCGCTCCGGCCGGGCCGGCTACGCCCGCCGGCCTCCTCGCCCTCACCACCGGCGCCCTCGACCTCGAGCAGCTCAACCTCATGCTCACCCTCCTCCCCATCGACGTGCAGTTCGTCGACGAGCACGACCAGGTCCTTTTCTACAGCGAAGGCGAGCGCATCTTCCCGCGCAGTCCCGGGGTGATCGGCCGCAAGGTGCAGAACTGCCACCCGCCGGCGAGCGTGCACAAGGTGCAGCAGATCATCGACGCCTTCCGCGCCGGCGACAAGGGCACCGCCGAGTTCTGGATCGAGCTCGGCGGCAGGTTTCTCCACATCCGCTACTTCGCCGTGCGCGACGCCTCCGGCGCCTACCGTGGCGTCGTGGAGATGGCGCAGGACGTCACCGGCATCCGCGCTCTCGAAGGCCAGCGCCGGCTGCTTGACTGGTAGCATTGCCGCAGGCGATCCCCAACGACCCGAGAGGCGGTCACTCGATGTACTTCCAGCGCGGCACGCTTACCCCCGAACAGACCATGCTGGTCCTGCGCGACCTGCCGATCGACGTCAGCTTCGCCGACGAGAACGACGTGCTGGTGTACTGGAGCGGCACCACCTACAAGACCTGCGACGCGCGCTACATCGGCCGCGACGTGCGCGACTGCCATCCTGAGAGCTCGCTCGCGTGCCTCGAGGACATCCTGCGCGAGTTCAAGGCCGGCACCAAGGACGTGGCCGAGGGCTGGGAGCAGGTCGGCGAGCGCTTCAAGTACACACGGTACACGCCGGTCCGCGACGACGCCGGCGCCTACAAGGGCATCCTCGAAGTGAACCACGACGTCACCGGCATGCGCGCCCTGGAGGGCGCGCAGCGACTTCCCGGCTGGTGACGATGCTCGCGCTCCTCGCCATGACCGGCACGAGCAAGGCGCTCCTCCTGATCGCCGCCGGCGTGGCCGGCATCTTCACGGGGCTCTCGCTCCGTCAGTGGCGGGAGCGGCGCAAGAAGTAGCGCCTACAGGCGCGCGAACAGCCCGTCGCGGCCGCCGAACTCCAGCACCATGAGCCGCACGCTGCGCGCGCGGCCGTCGCGCACGCTGAAGACGGCCGCCGTGTCGGTCTGGGGCTGGCGCCAGGTGTCGCCGTCCCACGGCACGTAGCGCAGCGTGACGCCGCGACCGAGCCGCACGCTGAGCCCCGCGCCCGAGCCGCGGCGCACCGTCACGCGGCCGTAGTAGTCGCTGGCAAAGATCCCCTCGTACACGACGCGTGCACGTGGTGATGCCGCATCGGTGGGCGGCGTTGCCGGGAGGTGCTCGTAGGGGTCGAGGATCGATCCCTTCAAGGCCTCCTGAAGCAGCTGCTGCTGCACGGTCAGCCAATCCTCCTGTGGCCCGCCTTCGATGTAAAGGTCGTACAGCGTCTTCGTCAACGCGGTCGCGAGCGCGTGGCCCTCCGGGAACGCGTTCGTGAGCACGACGATGCCCACGCCATCGTCCGGGACCATGCTGACCAGGGTGCTCACCCCGTTGCTGAAATCGCCGCCGTGCTCGACCACGCGGCGCCCGAGGTAGCCGCAGGTCTCCCAACCGAGGGCGTAGGCGGTGGGGCCGGCCTCGTCGTCGCCGATCACCGTGGTCGCCGCATGGGTCTCGGCAAGGGCCTCCTGCCCCGCCACGCGCACCCCGGTGAGCGCCCCGCCGTTGAGCTGCATGCGCAGGTACGGCACCATGTCGGCGATCGACGAGCTCACGGCCCCCGCCGGGGCGAAGATATCATCGTCGTGCGGCGTCCGCGCCTGCATCGTGCCGTCGACCAGGGCGTGCGACCCGGAGCGGTCGGGAGCATCGAGGTAGTCCCGGTAGCTGAGCACTGTCGAGCCCATGCCCAGCGGCGCCAGGACGCGCGTACGCACGAGCCTCTCCCAGCTCTCGCCGCTGGCCTCAGAGGCGCCCTCGGCGGCGGCCGTCGGCAGGGAGTTCTGGTAGGCGTAGGCCGCGCGGAAGCCGGCGACCGGGTCCAGGTAGCGGAGCCGGCGCAGGATCTCCCCGCGGCCGTAGCCGAACTGCTCGAGCTCGTCGCCGGCGTACTCGGGCAGCCCACTGCGCTGAGCCATGAGATCGCGGAACGTGACGTGCCGGCTCACCCAGGGATCCCAGAGCGCGAAGCCGGGCCAGTACTTCTCCAGCGGGTCGTCCCAGCCGATCTCGCGCGCCGTGACGAGCGCGGCCAGCATCGTCGCGGTGAAGCTCTTCGAGACAGAGGCGAGCTGGAACACGGTGTCCTTGTCGACCTTCTCCGGCCTGCCCACCTCGCGGATACCGAAGCAGCGCACGTACACGGCCCTGTCGCCGGCGACCACCGCCACGGCGGCGCCGGGCACCTGGCTGCGCGCGAAGACGTCCGTCGCCTGTGCGTCGAACTCCGGGAGGACCGCCTTGACGGCGACGGCCGCGGCCGTCCGCCTCGCGGCGGCGGCCTGCGCCGACGGCGTCGGCGAGGGCAGCGGCGCAACGGAAGGCGATGGAGACGCCATGGCAGAGGAGGACGGCGACGCCGAGGCCGAGGCCGAAGGCTGAGCGGGCTTCGTCGGCGTCGCCGTGGACACCGCCGCGGGCGTCGCCTTCTCGGCGACCTTGACGCCGCACGCGGCCGGAAGCACGGCGAGGCCGGCGGCCGCAAGGAGCAGCAGCGCCGGGGTGCGCATCTTCATCTGCGTGCCTCCTCGTCGGGTGGGGAGCAGGGCGGCGGCACGGGCCGCTCGCACCCGCGCTGGCGGTCTCTCCTGCCCTGTTCGCCGCGCGCCCGCGCATACCCCCGCCACTCCCCCGCTCCTGGTGTAGACTGCCCGAAGGTCCGAAGACGGGGGGCGGGATGGGGAGCGGAGCGCACGCACCCGATGCGGTCGAGTGTCTCGATGCCGTGAGGGTCGTCCTCGACGACCTCCTTGCGGCGCGTACCCCGAAGCGCATCGCCACGTCCGCCTGCCCCGCCGAGGCCCAGCCGCTGGTGGAGGCGGTAAACCGGCTCGTCGGCTGCATGGAGGAGCTCGCCGTGTTCGTGCTGCCCCTGGCGCACGGCGAGCTCGCCGCGCCTCTGCCTTCGCCCGACAACGCCATGGCGGTACCGTTCATCGAGCTGCACGCTCATCTCAGCAGGCTCACCTGGCAGGCCGGCGAGATCGCCCGCGGCGACTACGGTCAACGCGCCGACTTCATGGGCGACTTCTCAAGGGCGTTCAACGCCATGGTGGAGCAGCTGGCCGAACGGGAGCGGCGCCTCACCGCCGAGATCGAGCGCCGCCAGGACGTGGAAGCGACCCTCCAGCGCGAACGCGACCTGCTGGTCGCCGGACCGCTGGTCACCTTCCGCTGGGATATCGACGACCAGGGCACCGTACAGTACGTCTCGCCCAACGTCTCCGTCTTCGGGTACGGCGCCGACGAGTTCGTCGGCGGCGGCCGGACCTACGACAGCATGATCCACCCCGACGACCGCGCCTGGGTGACCGACGAGGGCAACGAGAAGGCGCGCAGCGGTCTCGAGGCGTGGACTCAGGAGTACCGGCTCGTCGACGCGGCCGGCGAGACCCGCTGGATCCGGGACTACACCCACGCCGTGCGGAGCGCGGAGGGCGCGGTGACGGCCTACGAGGGCTACATCATCGACGTCACCGCGCAGAAGCGCGCCGAGATGGAGCTGCGTCGCCGCGAGGAGCAGCTGCGCATGCTCTCCCTCACCGACGAGCTCACCGGCCTCTACAACCGGCGTGGCCTCTACGCCCTCGGCGAGCATATGATGCGCAGCGCGCGCCGCCACAAGGCGGGCCTGGGCGTCATCCTGCTCGACCTCGTCGACCTCGCGGCCATCAACCAGCGCCTCGGCCACGGCCACGGTGACCAGGCTCTGCGCGACCTGGCCGACGTGCTCACGGCCTGCATCCGCGAGTCAGACGTTCTGGCCCGAGCGGGCGGCGACGAGTTCGTGGTGCTCGTCGAGGACGACGCGCCGGCGGCCGCAGCCCTTGCCGAGCGCATCCGCCGGCGCATCGCCGCCGGCAGCGCGAAGAGCCAGCGCCCCTACAAGCTGGCCGCCAGCCTGGGGCTCGTGTTCTGGCCCGCCGGCGAGGCGGCCACGCTGCAGGGGCTCATCGAACGCGCCGGCCGGCGCGGCGAAACAGCGAACGGCGCGCCGCGAAGGGTCTGACGGCGGCGCTCGTCCCGGGAGGGGTCATGGCAGGCGACACCAACGAGACCGACGCGCCCAAGGCCGTGGAGCGGCAGTGGTCGCCGCGCGTGAACACGGCGCTCCTCGAGCGCCTCGCGGCGCGCGCCACCGTGTCGGCGGGCACGAAGACCATCGTCGTGGAGGCGCCGTTCACCGGCGAGGTCCTCGGGCAGGTGCCGCACGGGACGCCCGCCGACATCGTCGCCGCCTGCGCGACCGCCCGCGAAGCGCAGCAGGAGTGGGCGCAGCGCTCGTTCGCCGCGCGCGCCGCCGTCTTGCTGCGCTACCACGACCTCGTCATCGACAACGCCGCCGAGATCCTCGACATCGTCCAGCTCGAGGCCGGCAAGTCGCGACGTCACGCCTTTGAAGAGGTGCTCGACGCCGCCATCCAGGCGCGCTACTACGCGCACACGGCGGCGGCCTTCCTGCGTCCGCGCCGCCGCCAGGGAGCCTTGCCGGTGCTGACCAAGACCTGGGAGCACCACCATCCACGCGGCGTGATCGGCGTCATCACGCCGTGGAACTACCCGCTCACCCTCGCAGTCAGCGACGCCGTCGCGGCGCTCATGGCCGGCAACGGGGTGGTGATCAAGCCTGATGCGATGACGCCCTTCTCGGCCTTGTGGGCCGCGCAGATGCTCGCAGCGGCCGGACTCCCGCGGGGACTCCTGCAGGTGGTCACCGGCCGCGGCTCGGAGCTCGGCGAGACGCTCGCCGAGTGCGCCGACTACCTCATGTTCACCGGCTCGACGGCGGTCGGACGCAAGGTCGCCGCCATGGCCGCTGCGCACCTCAAAGACAATTCCATGGAGCTCGGCGGCAAGAACGCCCTGCTGGTGCTGCCCGATGCCAGCCTGCGGCGTGCCGTCCCCGGCGCCGTACGCGGCATCGTCTCCGGCAGCGGGCAGCTCTGCGTCAGCAACGAACGCATCTATGTGCATAGCTCCGTGTATCAGAGCTTCGTCGCGCGGCTGGCGGAGGCACTCCGCGCCGTGAGGCTCGGCGCCAGCCTGACGTTTCGCGAGGACATGGGGTCGCTCATCGACGCCGACCACCTGGCGAAGGTGCAGAGCCACGTGGCCGACGCCGTCGGCAAAGGCGCCACGGTGCTGGCCGGCGGGAAGGCCAGACCCGAGCTCGGCCCGTACTTCTTCGAGCCGACGCTGCTGGCCGGCGTGACGGAAGAGATGCTCTTGTGTCGCGCCGAGACCTTCGGCCCCGTCGCGGCCGTCTACCGCTGCGACTCGGTGCCTGAGATGATCGAGCGCGCCAACGACTCACACTACGGGCTTAACGCCAGCGTCTGGACGCGCGACACGCGCCTCGGACGCGAGCTTGCCGCGCGCCTGCAAGCGGGCACCGTGAACATCAACGAGGCCTACGCGGCCACGTGGGCATCAGCTGCACCGATGGGCGGGTTCAAGGAGTCGGGCCTCGGGCGGCGTCACGGCCGGCAAGGCATCATCAAGTTCAGCGAGGCGCAGACGGTCGCCGTGCAACGTCTGCTGGCCATCGACACGCCAACCTTCCTGAGCCACCAGCAGTATGCCTCGCTCATGAGCGCCGCAGCGAAGCTGCTCAGGCGCGCGCCATTCATCAAGTGACCTGCGCGGAGATGGGGGGCGAAGGCCGGCGGGGCTACGCCGGCCGGCCCGGCTACAGCCGGAACTCGTGCCGGCAGTAGGCGTCGCCGGCGCTCATCGAGTGCGTCTGGGTGTGGGCGGAGGGCTCGACGCCGAGCATGCCGCACACCGTGCCGCGGTCGAAGGGGCAGACGATGTCGGGGTATTCCTCGGCCAGCTCGCTGTAGACGCAGTTGTGGACCTCGACGGCCACGGTGCCCTTGCCCCCGTCGTCCAGGGTCACGTTGTAACCGGCCTCGTCCATCCAGGCGATCACGGCGTGCGGAGCCAGCTTGAACGGCGTGTGCACGTCGACGCCGGCGATCTCGGCCGCGGTCTCGGCGCCGAACTCGCGGCCCAGGGCGAAGGCCGCGTCGCCGGCGACCTGCGGCTCGACGGTGCTGTCGATCAGGCGCAGCAGGAAGCGCGAGAGCCGCTCGTAGCGGCGCGGTGGAAGCATGACTTCGAGACGCTTTGCCGAGAGCGTGTAGGTCTTGGCCGGCCTGCCGCCGCCGGCACGGCGGCGCGTGCCCGACTCGACCAGACCGAGCGCCGCGAGCTTCTCGAGGTGGGCGCGGGCCACGGTACGGTGTACGCCGAACACAGCGGCGACCTCGCTCGCCGACAGCGGCTCGGATTTGTCCCGGAGATGGCGGTAGATGCCGCGGCGGGTCGGGTCGCCAAAGACGTCGGCGAGCTTGCCCAGATACCTGCCGTCCTTGTCGTACGAGGTGTCCACGGTGCTGACTCTATCCCACCGCGAGCGCCCTGCATAGGGTAACGAGTATCCCAATGCACCGAAGCGCGTCATCGACATGGCCGGCAGGGCCCGCGCACGACGCGGGTTACGGAACCCCGCACCCGCGGGAATGCAGCAAGCACCGGTGCGTCAGCCTCACGCAGGACGCCGTCGCCGGCCCGCCGACACCGCCGAAGGGAGCGTCATGATCAAGGTCAAGACCTTCACCACACCCATCAAGATCTTCGCCACGCAGCGCGAGCTTCAGGAGCTCGACGACCACGTGAGCGCCTTCCTGAACGAGGAGAACACCGCCAAGGTGTACTCGGTCAGCGACACGGCGACGGCCGGCGAGAACGGTGAGACCATCGGCCTCATCCGCACCGTGGCATACAAGGTCGACGACGCGTGACCGATCCCATCCCCGCGGAGGCCCGCGCCGCCAACCTGCGTCTCTGGAACGCCTGGACCAAGGTCCACGAGAAGAGCGCGTTCTACGACGTGGAGGGCTTCAAGGCCGGCGCCACGTCGCTGTGGCCGCTCGAGCTCGAGGAACTCCGCCCATTCGTCCACGAGGGCACGACGCTGCTGCACCTGCAGTGCCATTTCGGCCTCGACACCCTGAGCTGGGCGCGTCTCGGCGCGGACGTGGTGGGGCTCGATCTCTCCGACGAAGCCATCGCGCTGGCGCGGAGGCTGGCCGACGACGTCGGCCTTACCCGCCGCGCCGAGTTCGTCTGCGCCGACCTCTACGACGCGGATGCCCATCTCGGCAGCCGCGTCTTCGACGTCGTCTTCGTGAGCTGGGGCGCCATCGAGTGGCTCCCCGACCTCGAGCGCTGGGCCGACATCATCGCCCGGCATCTCGCCCCCGGCGGTACCTTCTACATCGCCGAGATCCATCCGTTCGCCTCCGGTCTCGACGAGGTGCCGGGCGAGCACGACGTGCGCGTCGAGTACCGGCTCTTGCCGGCGCCAGACCGTGCAGACGCCGACCCGGTCGAGGGCAGCTACGCGGACAGGAACGCCGACACCACCGGCCTCGTCGCTTACGGCTGGGCCCACGACTTCGCCGAGATCCTCGGCGCCCTCACCGGCGCCGGCCTGCGTGTCGAACACCTGCACGAGTTCCCCACCTCCGCGGCGCCCCTTTGGGACTGGATGATCCGGGACGAGGCACGCTGGTGGTGGCTGCCGGACGGCGAGGGCGGCCTCCGCAAGGACCTGCCGCTCAGCTTCTCCATCCGGGCGACCAGGCCCGCGACCTGACGGGACGAGCTGCGATGCTGGACGACTACCTCAAAGCGAACCTCGCGAGCTGGGATGAGGCCGTGGGCCTGCACGTCGGCTCGGAGATGTACGACGTAGAGGGTTTCAAAAAGGGCCGCAGCTCGCTCTCGGACATCGAGGTGAGCGAGCTGGGGCCGTCGGTCCACGAGGGCACGACGCTGCTGCACCTGCAGTGCCACTTCGGCCTCGACACCCTGAGCTGGGCGCGGCGCGGCGCCGTGGTCACGGGCGTCGACTTCTCGGGCGAAGGCATCGCTACAGCGCGCGGCCTGGCCGACGAAGTCGGCCTCTCCGCGCGCGCCACCTTCGTGCAGAGCGACGTCCTCGCGCTGCCCGACGTGCTCCAGGGCAGCTTCGACGTCGTCTTCGCCTCCTGGGGGGCGCTCATCTGGATCGGCGACCTGGAGCGCTGGGCGCAAGTGATCGCCCACTTCCTCAAGCCCGGCGGCACCTTCTACATCGCCGAGTTCCACCCGTACGCCTTCTTGCTGGCCGACGACTCGAGCTCCGACTCCCTGCGCATCGGCTACCCCTACTTCCAGTACGGGCGGCCGCAGCGCTTCGACGAGGCCGGCGACTACGCGGACCCTGAGGCCCGCTTTGAGCACACCGTCACCTTCGAGTGGAACCACGGCTTCGCCGAGATCCTCGACCCCCTGCTGCGCAGCGGCCTGCGCCTCGAATACCTCCACGAGTTCCCGCACACGATCGTCGGCCTGCCGTTCTCCTTCCTGGAGGTGTGCGAAGACGGGCTGCAGCGTATGAAGGGCCATCACGGGGACTTCCCCCTCAGCTTCTCGCTGAAGATGACCAAGGAGGGCTGACCCCGCTGCACCGGGCCGTGGCGCCGGTCAGCGGCGAACTCTCCCCGACGTGCGCCCGTCTCCCGGCGTAGGATGTGCACAGCACGCCGCGCGCCCGGGTGCGTCACGCGCGCGGCCACCCGATGGGAGGATCACATGAAGGCAAGCCCCCGCCCGCTTCGCCGCGCAGTCGCCCGCGTCGCCCTGATGCTCGCCTGCGCCCTGGCCGTGTGCCTGGGCGCGGCGGCCGCTGCGCCGGCCGCGCCCCCCGAGCCGACGCTCACGGTGGCGCAGTTGCAGGCGCTTCTGGACGCGGCGCCCGGCGGGACCCTCGAGGGCTACTTCAAGACCGTGCTCAAGGGCTCCGACATCGTGCAGATCCCGGTGACCGTCAAGAGCACGGTGCCCTACTCCATCCCCGAGGGCTCGCTGATCCTGTTCCAGGCCAAAGGCCCGGCCATCGAGGAGATCGGCGGCATCGCCCACGGCATGAGCGGCAGCCCGCTCTATGTCGTCGGCCAAGGGGGCGATACGCTCGTGGGCGCGGTGTCGTACGGCGACATCTTCACGCGCGGCTACCTCGGACTCGCCACGCCCGTCGAGTACATGGCCGCCATGGAAGACTCCTTTCTGCCGAACCCCGCGCCCCTCGCGCTTTCGCAGCCGGTCAGGGTCGGCGGCGCCACGCTGTTGCGCGTCGTGGTCGCGCGCTCCGCGCGCGAGGCGCGCGCCGTGAACAGGACGGCCGGAACGGCCATCATGGCGCCGCTGGCCACCGTCGCCATCTCGGGCCTGCCACCACAGAGCGCGGCCTACAAGCACCTCGCCGCGCTTCTCGAGAAGCGCGGCTGCGACGTGGCGCCCTACGGCTCCCACCTCACAGGGGCGGCGCCCGCGGTTGCCGCACCGCTCGTCGGCGGCGCCGGAGTGGCCGTGCTGCTGGCCCGCGGAGACGTCCTGTTCGGCGGGGCGGGCACCGTCACGTGGAACGACGGCGACAGGGTGGTCCTGTTCGGTCATCCCTTCTTCGGCGCCGGCTCCGTGCAGTTCTACATGACCAGTGCCGTCGTGAACGGCATATGGTCGAGCAACTACGACCCCTACAAGCTGATGACCCCGGGCAGCGTGCTCGGTAGCGTGTCGCAGGATCGGGGCACAGGCGTCGCCGGCAGGATCGGCGACATGCCCTTGGAGACCCCGATCACCGGCAGCGTCGAGCTCCAGCCGCAAGGCACCGTGGGCCGCGCGACCTCGTACATGCCGCGGCGCCTCATCGACGGCGACTGGGCCCTGCTGGCCGCCGACATCCTCTCCGCGGCCGGCTACAAGGCCAGCGACAACGCCGTCGCCCCCGGCAGCGCACTGACCACCACGACGATCGTGGTCGCCGACGGCAGCGGACATCAGCACACCCTGGTCCGCACCAATACCTGGGACGACCCCTTCGACGTGCTCTACACTCTCAGCGCGGACGCAGCGACCATGCTCGGCATGCTGGTCGCCGACCCCGACGGCACCGCCCCGGCGAGCATCCTGTCGGTCGACCTCAAGGCGGGCGCCGGGCCGGCGCGCGCCTCAGCGCGAATCGCCGGCGCGCGCTTCCCCAACGGCCTCAGGGCCGGTGCGACGAACAAGGTCGAGGTGCTGCTCTACGCCTACGGCCGGCAGACGCCACTCACCGCCGTCGGCGATCTCGTGCTGCCGGCGGGTGCCGCGACCAGCGGGACGCTGAGCGTCTATCCGGCGGCTGTGGGCCCGGCGCCCGGGCCCGAAGACAGCCCCACCAGCGCGCTCGGTCGCGGCCAGGCACGCTCCTCGGCGGACGACCGCCAGACGGTCGCGCAACGCGTCGCCGCCGTGCGGGCGCTGCCCACCAACGACCAGCTCATGGTGGTCTTCACGCCCGACCCAGGCGCGCTCGACGCGAGTGTCGCGCCGGTGGAGACGACGCTCACGGTGAGCGGAAGCTACGTGACCGGGTCCATCCAGCGCCGCACCGGCAAGCTGCGCCTGCGCGTATCACCCGCGAGCGTGCCCTACAAGGGATCCTTCCTGGTGAGCGGTGCGCTCTCCGAGACCGCCGGCGAGACGACAGTCGACCTCTACCGGCTGTCGGCCGCGGGCGGCGGGAAGGTCATGATCGCGACCGTGACCGCCGCCCCCGACGGGCGCGGCGGGGCCGCCTTCAGCGAACGTCTCGACGGCTGGACGAGCAGCGCGCAACTGTTCGCCGAATGGGGCGGCGACGCGACCGCGCTGGGCACCTCGGCGAGAGCCGCCGTGGTGGTACGGCAGGCGGTGACGCTGCGCGCCGGCAAGACCTCCGTCCCGGTGGGGTCCGCCGTGAAGCTCACGGCCGGCGTCCTCCCCGGCAAGCCCGGCCAGCCCGTGCTGTTCGAACGCAAGGCCGGCGGCGCCTGGGTCGTGCTCAAGAGGGTCAAGCTTGCCACGGATCTCACCGCCGACCTCATCTGGAAGCCACCGCTGGGTGCCTCCATGCTGCGCGCCCGCGTCGCCGCCACGGCGGCCAATGGCGGCGGGCGCTCGGCGACCGTCACGATCACCGCGAACACGCGCTGAGAGCCGGTCGCGAGGGGGCTTGACCGCACGGTGTTGTGGCCGTATTATTTTAGTGCGCATTCACAGTCTAAACGAATGAATGCGCGTCCCGTCAGGGGATACGGCGGTGCCCTTCCCCGGGCACCCGGGCCCCACGAAGGCGGCGTCTCCCCTCCAGGCGCCGCCTTCGGCCTTTCCCGGGCGCGCACTGCCGGCCGCGACCGGGCGCGGCGGCCCGCGCCTCCGCGGACCGCTCAGTCGCGCGGCGCCGCGGCAAGCTTCGCGAGCAGCGCGGGCAGACCGGCGCGCGGCACCACGAGATCGGCGGCGGCCCGTACTTCCGCCGGCGCCTGAGCCATCGCCACGCCCAACCCGGCCCAGCGCAGCATGTCGAGGTCGTTCTCGGCGTCGCCGCAGGCGACCGTACGCTCGCGGCGCAGGCCGTCGCGGTCGCAGAGCCACTGCAGAGCGCCGCTCTTGCTCACGCCCGCCGCGGCGAGCTCGATGTACGACGGCTGCGAACGCGCGACGAAGAGTCGCGCGCCCCACTCCGCCTGCAGTTGCGGCAGCAGCACGTCCACGTCGGCGGGCTCGCTGAGCACCACGAACTTGGTCGGCGGGCGCGCCGCGACCGCGGCGGCGAGGTCGTCCACGAGCTCGATCCCCACCTCGGCATACTCGGCGTACCGCCGCGCCCAGTCGTCGAGCTGCTCCACGTAGAGCTGGTCGTCGATGTAGGCGTTGAGGTGGCGGCCGAGCTCGCGCAGCCGACGCACCACCGCGGCCGCGAGCTCCCCGTCCATGGGACGGTGCAGCAGTCGCGCGCCCGTGCCCAGGTCGACGACCATGGCCCCCTGGTAGCACACGATCGGCCCACGCCTCAGGCCGAGCTGAGCCGCCACGCGCCGGGCGCTTCTGAACATGCGCCCGGTGCAGATCAGAAACGGCACCCCGGCGGTCTCAAGCGCGGCGAGCGCGCCCGGCAGCTCCGGCGAGGCCTCGAGCTCGGCAGTCAGCAGCGTGCCGTCGAGGTCGGAGGCGACCAGGTCCGGGCGAAGGAGCTCCCCCTTCACGGTCTCATGGCCGCGTCCTCGTGCCGCTCACGTTCGTCAACGGCCGCGATGACAACATTTGCGACCCCTTGCATTCGGGGTACGGCCTGGGTGTATTCTCTTCCACAGGAGAAGCACAGACCCCAGCACCCACGGGGCGGCCTCTCACGAAGACCTGGCGAATCCCAGGTCTTCTTTTTTCGTACGCAGCGACCCCGTGTCCGCTCACGTGAGGCGCGTGACGACCACGTCGAGCCCGTCGAGGCGCAAGCCGCCCACGCGCGCCAGATCAGCCGCCAGAAGCCCGCCGGCACGCGCCTGCAGGCCGAGCACGTCGCGCGCGGGGAGCTCGGCCTCGACGCGCACCCACCAGCCGTCGCCGCGCTGCGTGAGCTGCAACTCGCGCGTCTTCACGCCGGGAAGGTCTTTCTCGAGACGCCGGCGCAGGGCGCGCTCCGTGGCGCCGACGTCGAGCCTCGCACGATTCGCCTCATCGCCGAACTCCACTTGCCCGCCGCCGGGGCGCCACGGGCGCACCTGCCGCACGGCGAGAAGGATCAGCGCCACGGTCACGACGGCCGCGGCGGCCGCGGCGGCCGCGGTCGCCCACGTGGGATCTGCCGTGAGCTGGGACCACCAGTCGGCGAACGGCCACGCCACGCTGGCCTCGGAGGCCAGAACTGCCTCACGCACCAGGTCCGCGGCCGCGAACAGCAGCCCCACGAGACCCACGATCACCGCGACCGTACGTCCGACCGCGGTCATGGCAGGTACCTCTTGAGTTGCGGCACGGTGAGGACGCGCGGCCGCACCACGAGTCGCGCCGGCGCGACGCCGGTGATGCGCGCCAGCCGTTCGCGCACCGCGGACTCGACCTCGGCGGCAAGACGCGCGGGGTCGGTCAGAGGCCGGCCGTAGACGCGCACGGTGCCGCCGGGAGCGCCTTCACGCACGCGCACTGCGGCCACGGCCCTCACGACCTCGGGATGCCGGCTCGCGGCCACTTCGGCAAGGCGCGCGAGAGCGGCAGCCGGCACCAGGACGCCGCCGGCCTCGCCGCGCAGCCAGAGGGTCTCTTCGCCGTGGCGCAGCACGAGCCAGAGAAGCACGGCGAGTACGACGACTGCGCCGGCCAGCAGCCACGCCCGCGACCCATGGTTTGCGGGGAGGCCAAGATACGTGAAAGGAGAGAAGGCGTAGCCGAGCGCAGCCGCCGTAAGGCGCATGGCGAACAGCAGAGCCACGAAGCCCGCGGCGAGGAGCAGCACGAACGTCGCCACCCGCGTGACCGCAGCGGGCGCGGCGCCGGCCGGGGGTCGCCTGTCAGTCGTCGGAGGCAGCCTGCTCCTCCGGGAAGGCGACGTCGGTGACCAGCACGTTGACGGCGCGCACCTTGAGACCGGTGGTGCCCTCGACCTGCTCGGTGACGGCCTTGCGACAGGCCTCGGCGATGGTGGGCACGCTGGAGCCGAACACGATGCTCATGGTGATGTCGATATCGACGCTGCCCTCGCGGAGGTCGACGCTGATGCCCGGCGTGCCCTTGTCGCCGCGCAGGCCGGCCAGGGCGCGGGAGCTCCCGCCGCCCAGGGCGTGGATGCCCTCGATGCCGCTGATCGCCTTGAAGGCCACCTTGGCCACCACGTTGTCGGAGATGGTCACGCCGCTGGCGGCCATGGGCGCCTCGGCCTTGGAGGTGTCGGTCATCGCTTTCCTCCTGTCATCAGCTGTTGACGGTCGCCGCGTACGGCGGCCGGGGACTCCTGCAGGCCTACTGTACCCGTCAGAGGGCGCAGCGTGTCAAACGCGCCGGCGAGCCACGCACGGCGCGAGGCACGGCTGATGCCGCCCCCGCCTCAGCTGCACTTGCTGTAGGCGCACGAGGGGTTGTTGCATACCGCGCAGCCGCCCTCGTGCCGCATGTCGCTGCCGCAATCGGGGCACGCGCCCTGCGCGACCTGGGCGAACGAGAGCTGGGGCTGCGATTCGCCGGCTGCCACTGCGGCGGCGCCGGCCACGTAGCGGCGCTCGAGGGCCTTGCCGATGGCGTCGGCGCAGCTCAGCGTGGAGTTGGGGCCGAGGCCGTAGGGCACGTGGCAGCGGATGCCCTTGAGCTGCTCCACGATCTCCGCGGCCGAAGCGCCTTTCTTGAGCGCCAGAGAGATGAGCCGGCCCAGCGCCTCGGTGTTGCTTGAGGCGCAGCCGCCGGCCTTGCCCATGTTGGCGAAGACCTCGCGCGGGCCGTACTCGTCGTCGTTCATGATGACGAACAGCTTGCCGCAGCCCGTGTCCATGCGCTGCGTCTCGCCGCTGAGCAGCTGCGGCCGCGAGGGCCGCGTGGTGGCGATGCCGCCCGCCGCCGGGTCGCGCTGGCGCTTGTGCTTGCTCTGGCCGACGTTGAGCACCTGCTCGTCGCGGCTGCCGTCGCGGTAGGTGGTGACGCCCTTACAGCCGCTGCGGTAGGCCAGCAGGTAGACGTTCTCGACGTCGTCGCTGGTGGCCTCGTTGGGGAAGTTGACCGTCTTGGAGACGGCGTTGTCGGTGCTCTTCTGGAAGGCCGCCTGCAGCTTGATGTGCCACTCCGGCGTGATGTCGTGGGCCGTGGCGAAGACCTTCTGCACGTCGGCGGGCACCCCGTCGAGGTGCCGCACGGAGCCCACCTCGGCGATCTGCTTCATGAGCTCGTCGCTGAAGAAGTCGCGCTCTCGCGCGACGTGCTCGAAGTACGGATGGCCCTCGACCATACGGTCGTCGTCGAGCACGTTGGCGCGCACGTAGCTGATCGCGAACAGGGGCTCGATGCCGCTCGAGCAGCCGGCGATGATGCTGATGGTGCCCGTGGGCGCGATCGTGGTGACGGTGGCGTTGCGCAGGCGGACGCCCGCGGGGCCGTCGAAGATGGAGCCCTCGAAGTTGGGGAACACGCCGCGCTCGCGGGCCAGCTCCTCGCTGGTGGCGCGGGCCTCATCGTGGATGAAGCCCATGACATCGGCGGCGAGCTTGCAGGCATCGTCGGAGTCGTAGGGTACCTCGAGGCGCAGCAGCATGTCGGCGAAGCCCATGACCCCGAGACCGATCTTGCGATTGCCCTTGGTCATGTCTTCGATCTGGGGCAGCGGGTAGCGATTGACGTCGATGACGTCGTCGAGGAAGCGCACCGCGGTGCGCACGATGCGGCCCAGGGCTCCGTAGTCCACGTGGCCGTCGGGCACCACCTTGGAAAGGTTGATGGAGCCCAGATTGCAGCTCTCGTAGGGCAAAAGTGGCTGCTCGCCGCAGTTGTGGATGACGAGCCCGTTGGCCACGAACGAATGGGTGAGCGGCTCCGTGACGTCGTACACCATCTCCATGCCGTCCGGCTCGAGCGAGCGGAACCGAGCCGTGAAGGGCTGCCGGTACGGGCCACGGCGATAGCCCTCGAGGAGCGTCAGGAGCTTGCTCTGCTTCGCCTCGCTCAGGAAGCCGATCTCGGCGGCGAACAGCGCGAGGCCGCCGCGGGAGACGGCCAGGTCGTGGTATTCCTTGCAGTCGTACATGGCCATGCCGCCACGGCCGTCCGGCAGCTCGCGCCGGCCCTGCGGCCGGCGCCCCTCGTAGATGCGCGAGGGGACGCCGAAGTTGAGCAGCAGGCGCTGGACGTCCCGAAGGAGAGAGCGGCTGATCGAGGTGAGCCGCACGCTGGCGCCCTTCTCCAGCGACCCGCTCACGTGACCATCCGCGGTGAACAGCGCCGTGAGGAAGCCTCGCTGCATGTCCTCGGAGCCGGCGAGCACGCTCTCCGGAACGCACAGCTTTCTGCCGGGCCGCAGCCCGTGCTCCTCGGCGACGCGCCAGAAGCGCACCGACTTCACCCGATACTCGTCGCGGCCACTCACGTCGTAGCCGTTCGTCGTATACGACCGATCGCGCAGCTGCCGGCCGTCCACCTCCTCCTGCATGAGCCCGGCGAACACAGGAGCCAGCTCCTGCTTCTCGTCGCCGAAGAACGAGAGCACGACCTCGGTGGCCTTCATCGTGCCGTCGCCGACGAGCCACCCGAGCAAGGTGCCGAGACGGCATGATCCACCGCTCCCGAACCCGCCCTTACGGTCGAGGATGTGGATGCGGTCGCCCTCGGTGAGATCGCAGGCCGGCACCCATCCACGCGTGGTCTTCACGCGATGGTCGGCGGTCAGCCGGACCTCGTAGCCTTCTACGGTCGCGAGCCGGTAGACCGGCTTGACGCCGCTGGCGACCACCTGCGCGGCCTTGGCGCTGCCGCGGTCGCCGGCCATGCGGCTGTCGAGGATGAGGCCGGGGCGCCGGCGCCCCTCGTACAGATCGACGATCCTCTTCAGGCCTGCATCCGTGTACACCAGCGACTCTCCGGTGATGCACGGGTTCGTGCTCTCGATCTCGCCGATGTGCGGCGTGGGGTTGTCGGCGTTGATGCGGTCGATGAAGACGATGCCGGGATCGCCGTTCTTCCAGGCCAGCGCGACCATGGTCTTGAACACCTTGCGCGCGCTCAGAGTCTGCACCACGTCGCCGGAGCGCGGGTTGACCAGCGGGTAGTCATCGTCGGCGTCGACGGCGCGCATGAAGGCGTCGGTGACGGCCACCGAGATGTTGAAGTTGTTGAGCCGGTCGTCGTCCTCCTTGGCCCTGATGAAGTCGAGGATGTCGGGGTGGTCGACGCGCATGATGCCCATGTTGGCGCCGCGCCGCGTGCCGCCCTGCTTGATGGTCTCGGTGGCGGCATCGAAGACGCTCATGAAGGAGAGGGGGCCGCTGGAGACGCCCTTGGTGCTCATCACCACGTCGTTGTGCGGCCGCACGCGCGAGAAGCTGAAGCCGGTGCCGCCGCCGCTCTTGTGGATGAGGGCGGTGTTCTTGATGGCCTCGAAGATGGACTCCATGGAGTCGCCCACGGGGAGCACGAAGCAGGCCGAGAGCTGACCCAGCTCGCGGCCGGCGTTCATGAGGGTGGGGCTGTTGGGCAGGAACTCGAGGCTGGTCATGAGCTCGTAGAAGGTGGCTTCCCACTGTTCGACGGGGGCGGCAGGGTTGTACAGTCGCTCGGCCTGCGCGATGGCGTGCGCGACGCGGCCGAACATCTCTTCGGGGGTCTCGAGCAACTCGCCGTTCTCGCCCTTCTTGAGGTAGCGGCGCTGCAGCACCTTGAGTGCGTTGGCCGAGAGCTCGATCACTGCCTTCCCCGTATCAGTCATGCCCCGTGTCCCCCCCGCTCGCGACCGCCTGTGGCGGATCGATGAATGTGCTTGCTGCAAACGCGTCGAACTCGGCCTCGATGCCGGGCAGAGGCTCCTCGCCGGGCAGCGGATCGGCGCCGGCGCGCTCGAGGCGAGCGAGCTCCTGCTGGAACTCGTCGACGCTGTCGAACTGCCGGTAGACAGAGGCAAAGCGCACGTAGGCCACCTTGTCGATGTCGCGGAGGTGCCGCAGGGCCCGCTCCCCGACCATCTGCGTGGTCACCCGCTGCCCGGGGACGCGGCGCAGTTCGTTCTCGATGTCGTCGACAGCGCGCTCCAGCCTGTCGATGGGGATGTCGCGTTTCTCGGTGGCGCGCAGCAGTCCGTTGAGAAGCTTGTGCCGGGCGAACATCTCTTCGCGCGCGCTGCGCTTGACGACCACCAAGGGCACTTCTTCGAGCCGCTCGTACGTGGTGTAGCGACGCTCGCAGGCGAGACACTCTCGCCGGCGGCGGATGGCGTCGCCAGATTCCGAGTCGCGGGAATCGACGACCTTGCTCTCATCGCTGCTGCAGAACGGACAATGCACGGATGACCCCTCACCACAAGATGTAGTGCCCAGACGGCACGCGGACACCACTATAGTGTATTCAACGACGCTGACAACCATCCTTCGGCAGCATTTGTCGCCTGCGCTGGCGTAAAAGTCTCAGGCTTATGTTGAGGATGAGACTCGTCATGAAGGCGGCCCGGTTCTTCGCTCTGGGCGGCAAGGGTAACGGAGGGCCCGGACGGACGCGAAGCAACGGGCGCGGACGGGGCTTTGGCGCCGAGTCGGGGGCCGAGCCGGGCGGCGCAGCAGCCCCGGCGACGGTATACACTCGGCACGATGAACGTCATCGTCCTCCCCACCTACAACGAGCGCGAGAACCTGCGGCACGCGCTGGCCCGCATCCGCGAAGTCGCGGACGGTCACGGCGTGCAGCTGCACACGCTCATCGTCGACGATGCCTCCCCGGATGGCACCGGCGAGCTCGCCGACGAACTGGCGCGCGAGGTCGCCGACGTCTCGGTGCTTCACCGCGCCGGCAAGGAGGGCCTGGGCAAGGCCTACGTCGCCGGCTTTCGTGAGGCGCTCGCCATGGGCGCCGAGCGCATCTTCGAGATGGACGCCGACCTCAGCCACGACGCCAGCTATCTGCCGCACTTTCTGCGCCTCATCGACCAGGGCGCCGACCTCGTGCTCGGGTCGCGCTACATCAAGGGCGGCGGCGTCGAGAACTGGGGGCTGTCGCGCAAGGTCATCAGCCGCGGCGGCTGCCTCTACGCGCAGACCATCCTCGGCCTTCCGCTGCACGATCTCACGGGTGGCTTCAAGTGCTTCCGTCGCCGCGTGCTCGAGACCATCGATCTCGACGCCATCGGCACGGCCGGATACGGCTTCCAGATCGAGATGACGTATCGGGCCTACAAGCTGGGCTTCACGGTCGTGGAGCTGCCCATCATCTTCGTCGATCGCAAGGTCGGCGAGAGCAAGATGAGCAATGACATCGTGCTCGAGGCCATGACCGGCGTCTGGAAGCTCCGCTTCAGCAAGGTCCCGGCGCGTACCTGACCGTGCTGAGCCCCGGCACGCGCATCCTCGCGGTCGACGTCGGCGCCGGTACGGCCGACATCCTCCTCACGCGTCCCGGCCAGCCGCTCGAGAACGCCGTCAAGCTGGTCGTGCCCTCCCGCACGCAGGTGGTGGCCGCGCAGATCGAAGAAGCCACCGGGCGCGGCCAGACCGTGCTGTTCACGGGGCCCACCATGGGCGGCGGCGCCGACGGCGGCGCGATGAAGGCGCACCTCGCCGCCGGTCACGCCTTCGTCGCCACCGAGGAGGCGGCGCGGACCTTCGCCGACGACGTGGACAAGGTCCGTGCCCTCGGCGCGCGCGTGGTCGGTGAGGCCGCCGCGACCGAGGTCCTCGGCCGCCTACCCGTCGGCACCTACGTGCGCGTACGCTCCGGTGATCTCGACGCGGCCGGCCTGCGCGCGGCGCTCGAACTGCTCGGCGTGGAGCCGCGCTTCGACGCCGTCGCGGTGGCCGTCCAGGACCACGGCTTCAGCCCTCACAGCTCCAACCGTGTGTTCCGTTTCGCCTTCTGGCAGACCGCCGTGGACGAGGGCCGGCCCCTCGGCGAGCTCTTCTACGCCACCGCCGACGCGCCGCCCGATTTCACGCGGCTGCGCGCCGCCGCGGCGCTCGCCGACGAGCTCGCCGGTGGTGGGCCGGCGCTGGTCGCCGATACCGGCCCGGCAGCACTCTACGGCGCGCTTCCAGAGGGCGTCACCGACGCCGTGCTCGTCAACGTCGGCAACGGGCACACGATCTGCGTGGTCACGCTGGGCGGCCGCCTGGCCGGCGTGTTCGAGCACCACACGCGCAAGCTCGACGGACCCGGCCTCGAGCAGCGCCTGCGCCGTTTCCTCGGCGGCGACCTGCACAGCGACGAGGTGCGCCAAGACGGCGGCCACGGCGCCGTGCTGGCCGCCGCCGCGCGGACGGTCGACCTCACGGCGCTGCCCTTCTTCGCCACGGGGCCGCGCCGCGGCCTGCTCGCCGGCAGCAAGCTGCCGCTCGAGTACGCGGCGCCCCACGGCGACATGATGCTTACCGGGTGCTTCGGGCTGCTGCGCGCCTTCGCCGAGCGGGGCGTGAACCCCATCGGCTGAGGCGCGCCGGCCGCCGTCCTCCCCGCGCCCGCCAGCAGCCTCCGCCTTTTGCCGAGCCCAAGCGGCCTCGTCTATACTCCCGCCCCATGGA
This sequence comes from uncultured Thermoleophilia bacterium, assembly GCA_963765635.1. GTDB lineage: Bacteria > Actinomycetota > Thermoleophilia > UBA2241 > UBA2241 > CAIXSE01. Next base: position 1,779,170 of record CAVXXF010000004.1, on the reverse strand, counting down.
GGACACGACCCGGATCCTGCTCGAGATCTTCCTGGCCTTCGCCGGGGCGCGCCTTCTTGGCCGGGTGTTCCAGTCGGTCAAGCAGCCGGCGGTGATCGGCGAACTCCTGGCGGGAGCCATCCTCGGGCCGGCGCTGCTCGACCTGGTCCACCACACCGAGTTCCTCGAGGCGCTGGGCGAGCTCGGGGTGATCCTGCTGCTCTTCACCGCCGGCCTGGACACGCATGTCGAGGAGCTGTCCCAGTCCCGCGCCACGGCGGCCAAGGTCGCGGTGCTCGGAGCCGTGCTCCCCTTCATCGGGGGGCTGGCCGGCGGCCTCGCCTTCAACTACGCGGTGAGCGAGAGCCTCTTCGTAGCGACCGCCCTCATGGCGACATCGGTGGGCATCACCGTGCGCGTCCTTCGCGACCTCGGCTATCACCGGCGCCGTTCGGTGACCATCGTCTTGGGCGCCGCCGTGCTGGACGATGTGCTCGGTCTCATCGTCCTGGGCATCGTGACCGCCGTAGCACTCGGGGACGCCAACACGCTCGAACTCGTACTGCTCGCCGCTGAGGCCGTGGTCTTCGTCGGCGGCATCGGCCTGGTGGGGCCCGTGCTGGTGGGCCGCTTCGGCGAGCGCCTCGCGCGCCTCTCGCCGAACGTGATCTTCGAAGTCGGCATCATCCTCATGCTGGCCCTCTCGCTCCTGGCGAACTACATCGGCCTCGCGGCCATCGTCGGCGCCTTCCTCGCCGGGCTCGCGATCGCCGAGCTCAAGCAGCACACCCAGGTCGAGGAGAAGTTCACGCCGCTGGCGTGGTTCTTCGTGCCGTTCTTCTTCGTACAGATGGGCACGTACATCGACTTCGCCTCGTACGCGAAACCGATGGTCCTGCTGGCGATCGTCGCCTTCACAGCCATCGCCGTGGTCACCAAGTACTTCGGGTCCATCTGGGGAGCGCGACGAGAGGGGCGGCGCATCGCCCGCGAGGTCGGCGTAGGGATGATCCCGCGCGGCGAGGTCGGTATCGTGGTCGCGGGCGTCGCGCTGGCCGCCGGCGTGGTGAGCGAGGACGTCTACGCCGCCGTCCTCGGCATGGTGCTCGCGACGACCGTCATCAGCCCCTACCTGATCAGGGCGGTGTTCTCACGCCGAAGGCTCGAGCCCGGGGCGGAGGACTCGGGCGCTGGTCCGCCGCAAGACGCTCAGCGGGCCAGCAACGGGCAGAGCAGTACGTAGCAGATGCTGGCGACCGTGCAGGTCGTCAGCATCATCGGGATCCCGTACTTCATCCACTGGGACGAGCGGATGGCGTTGCCCGACCGCTCGGAGATACTCACGACCACGATATTGGCGGTCGCGCCGATCACGGTCGCGTTGCCGCCGAGCCCGGCGCCCAACGCGAGCGCCCACCACAGCGGCTCGATGTTGACTCCCGCCGCCTCCAGCCCCGCCACCACCGGGATGACGGCGATGGTGACAGGAACGTTGTCCACGACCGCCGAGAGCAAGGCCACTAATCTCCGTGGTCACGCTGGGCGGCCGCCTGGCCGGCGTGTTCGAGCACCACACGCGCAAGCTCGACGGACCCGGCCTCGAGCAGCGCCTGCGCCGTTTCCTCGGCGGCGACCTGCACAGCGACGAGGTGCGCCAAGACGGCGGCCACGGCGCCGTGCTGGCCGCCGCCGCGCGGACGGTCGACCTCACGGCGCTGCCCTTCTTCGCCACGGGGCCGCGCCGCGGCCTGCTCGCCGGCAGCAAGCTGCCGCTCGAGTACGCGGCGCCCCACGGCGACATGATGCTTACCGGGTGCTTCGGGCTGCTGCGCGCCTTCGCCGAGCGGGGCGTGACGCCGGAGGGTTGAGGCCGGCGTTCAGGCCGGCGACGGCGGTCGCCACAATGAGCCTCCCACGTGCTGACAGGCGGCCGCACGATCAGACCGCACAACTCGGGAAGGTGCTACCATCTTTGTCACCATGCGCGTGCGGACCGAAAGGAAGCTCCTCTCGCTGCGAGAGGGCGCCTCACCGCGTCACTGCTGCCGAAAGGGGAAGCAATGCGGGTCGATACGATTCCCGAGATCAGTCGGTTGAGCACGGCGGAAAAGATCCTGCTCGTCGAAGATATCTGGGACAGCATCGCCGCGGATGCGGCGCCTCTTCCCGTCCCGCAGAGCCATCTTGATGAGCTCGATAGGCGATGGGCACGATCCGCTGCCGCGCCAGGCGACTTGCTGACTCTTGAAGAGCTGAGAGCAGAGGTCGAAGCGAGCAGATGAGCCACAGTCTGCGCTTTCTTCCTGAAGTCGCTGGTGACATTGTTGCTGGTTCCTGTTGGTACGAGGAAAGGTCTCCCGGGCTCGGTGAGGACTTTGCTCGCATGGTCTACGCTCGCGGCGACGAGATCTCCCGGAATCCCCTTGCCTGCGCGGTCGTTGCCGGGAGGTACAGGCGCGCGCTTCTCCGGAGATTCCCGTACGTCATCTACTACGTAGTCGAAGGTGATGAGATCCGGGTGGTGGGGCTCTTCCACAGCGCTCGACGGCCGGCTACCACTGCGGCCGCCCTCGAAGATCGCGCCGGCCGCGGGCCCGACCAGGAGTAGTTCGCCCCCTCTCGCCGCTGTCGAGGCTAGCCCGCCAGCCGCTCACCGAGCAGGCCGATGCGACCGTCCAGCTCGTCGAGAAGCGCCGCCGTGACGACTTCGTCGACGGCGCCCGCCCGGCGCAACGCCTCGACGCGCGCGCGCTGCACGAGAAGTCCCTCGATGCGCTCCGCCAGCCTGTCGTCCTCGCCGGCGGGCGGCTCCTCTTCCAGCGGGTCGAGGCCCTCGAGCAGCGTCTCCTCCTGCGCCTCGAAGGTCGCGCCGAGGTGCTCGCGTTGCGCGCGCGTCATCAGGCCGGTCTCCTGAAGACGGTCGAGCGCCTCGTGGGCGCGCACGAAGCCGTCGACCAGTGCCCGTCGCTGCCGCACGCCGACAGGCTCCTCATCCTCGCCGGCCAGGCCGAGCCGCCGCACGAGCAGGGGCATGGTCAACCCCTGGCCCACCAGCGAGAGCAGGACGACCCCGAAGGTGACCACCTGGAGGGTCTCGCGCCCGGGCACCTCGGCGGGCACACTGAGCACGAGAGCGAGGGCGATGGTGCCGCGCAGGCCGCCCCAGACGAGTACGTGCTGCCAGCTGAAGGGCAGGCGGCCGCCGGCGACCCGGAAGATGGCGCCGAGACCGTAGACCGTCACGGCTCGAGCCACGACCACGACGACGAAGGCGATGAGCACCAATCCTGCGTGGTCCACGATCAGCGACAGGTCGAGGCGCAGGCCGATAAGCAAGAAGATGAGCGAGTTGGCCACGAACGCCGCGTACTCCCACACCGTGCCCATGGTCACCCGCGTGACCGGCCCCATGCCGCGGTGCCGGCCGTAGTTGCCCACGACGATGCCGGCTGTGACGCACGCGACCACGCCCGACATGCCGAGCTGCTGCCCGAGAAGAAACGCGCCGAAGGCGACGATCGTCGAGAGCGTGACCTCGATCAGGTGATCGTCGATCCGGCGGTGGAGCGCCGACGCTGCGTATCCCACCGCCAGGCCCACCGCCAGGCCGCCGACGGCCATCCAGACGAAGCGGCCAACGGCGGCTGCCGGGCCGACGGAGCCTCCGTCCACGACGGCCGCGAGGACGATGGCGAAGACGACCGCGGCCGTACCGTCGTTGAACAGGCTCTCGGCCTCGACCATCGTCGTGAGCCGTTCCGGCACCCCGAGCCGCCGGAACAACGCGACCACGCTCACGGGGTCGGTGGCCGCGATGAGCGCTCCAAAGAGGAGCCCGACGACCCAGGTCGTGCCCCCGAGGTAGTGCACGCCCGTCGCCGTGAGCGCGAAGGCGACGAGCACGCCCGGGACGGCCAGCGCCAGGATGCGGCGCCAGTCGGCGAGCAGATGCCGCGCCTCCAGATTGAACGCCGCCTCGAAGAGCAGGATAGGCAGGAAGACGTAGAAGACGAGGTCCGACGAGAGACTGACCGCTGCCGGCTGCGTCACGAGGCCGACGACGAGGCCCACGACCACCAGACCGACCGTGTACGGCACGCCGACGCGCCGCACGACGACGGCCACCGCCGCGGCGATCAGCAGCAGGATGACGAGCGTCTCTTCGATGCTGACGGCGTCGGCGGCTATCGGCATGGGGCCCTGCCCCGCTACTCGGGCGTCGCCGCGCCTCTAGACGCGGCTTGAGCCGGCGAGCGCGTGCTTGAACGCCGCCCTGGCCGCGTCGTTGTAGACCGAGAACATGATGTGCCGCAGCACGGTGTTGGGCTTGGCCTTCAAGTAGGCCACCGTCTCGCCCACCATGATGCTGGCGCACTGGTAAAGGGGGAAGCCGCCGACCCCGGTGCCGAAAGCGGGCATGGCGATGGAGCGCGCGTGGCAGCGCTCGGCGCACTCCAGCGCGCCGTGCGTGGCCCTGGCGATGGCGTCCGCGTCGGTCTGCAGGTCCGGACCCATGACGGCCGCGTGGATCACCCAGCGGGCCTTGAGGTCGTGACCGGTCGTAGCGACCGCCTCGCCGACCGCGATGGGGCCCTGCAGCATGGCTTCCTTCTCGACCGCCTCGCCGCCGACGCGCTTGATGGCGCCGGCCACGCCGGCGCCCATCCACAGCTCGGTGTTGGCGGCATTGGCGATGGCGTCCACCTCGAGCTCGGTGATGTCGCCGGAGGCGATCTCGAGCTTGGTCTTGCCGACAGACGTCTTCATGGTCCTCCAGGCTGCTTCGGGGCTCGCGGCTCGCGCTGCGGCGATTATACCCGCCCGCGCCGCTCACGCCCCGCGTCGTCGGCAGCATTCGCCGCCCGTCGAAGGGCCGGCGTGCGATAGACTCGGCGCAGTCTCCCGGGGGTCGCCACGAGCACGTACTCCATCTGGATCACCGCCGCCTTCGGGATGACCGCGCTCTGGGCGCTGGTCATCGTCGTCAACAAGCGGGTCCTCGCGTACATCGACCCGCTGGCGGTCAACTTCTTCGTGCGCACCGCCTCGATCGCCGGCCTGCTGCTCATCACAGTACCGCTGACGGCGCTGCAGCTGTGGGACAACGGCTTCGGCATCAACGCCGAGGCTGCCGTGTGGATGACGCTCGCGGCGGTCGCCACGTGGCTGATCGCCTTCAGCGCCTACTACTACGCCCTGCGTCGCGCGCTCGTCGCCGTCGTGGCGCCGATCCTCAGTACAGACCCGCTGTGGACGGCGCTTTTCGCCTGGCTCATCCTGAGTGCGACGTTCGGCGCGTTCACGCTCGCCGGGATGGTCGTGGCGATGGCCGGCGTGCTGCTCATCACGCGATGGATGGCGACCAACGAGGAGGCCGAGGCGGGGGTCCTGGCCGGAGCGCTGCGCGGCGACGTGCTGCCGGGCTCGCCGGCGGTGGGCAGCGCCGCCGCGCCGCAGACCGGCCGGCTCAGGCTCATCGCGCTCGCCGTACTCGCGGCCGCCGGCTGGGGCCTCGGTCCGGTGTTCATCGTCGAGGCCTCGACGGCCTACGGCAAGCCCACGGCGACGATGATGATCATGAGCCAGGCGCTCGGCATGCTGATGCTCGGCGCCGTGCTCATCGCGCGCCGCCGGCCGCTCACGGCGCGGCCGCTGGATCGGCGCGAGCGGCGCCGCGCCGCCGTGCTCCTGGCGGTGAGCGGCCTTCTGGAGGCCGGCGTCTCGGTGCTCTTCTTCCTCGCCATCGCCGAGCTCGGTCCGGTGCTGACGATGTTGATCATGGCAACGGCCCCGGTCTTCGCGATCGCCTTCGGCGTCGCCTTCCTGCGCGAACGCGTCGGGCTGCGCCTCGCGCTCGCCGCCGTCGTCACCGTCGTCGGGGTCATGCTGGCGGCGATCGACGGCGTCAGCTGAAGCGGACGGGGGCGGGAGGCCCTTCGGCCGCCCGCCCCCGTCGCCCCGCCCTGCGGCCGCCCGCCGGCTCTACTTGCGCCTGCCGAACAACCGCCGCCGCACCGCCGCCATCTTGAGCCACTGGATGCCCTCGGTGGGGTTGAGCTCCTTGGGGCAGGCCTCGACGCAGTTGGTGATCGTGTGGCAGCGGTAGGCGCCGCGCTCGTTGTCCCACGAGGGCATGCGCACCTTGGCCGCTTCGTCGCGAGAGTCGACCTCGAAGCGGTACGCCTTGAGCAGCGCCGCCGGGCCGAGGTAGTTGTCCTCGGTCCACACCGACGGGCAGCTGCTGTAGCAGGCGCCGCAGAGGATGCAGTCGATGGGCATGTTGAGCTTGTGGCGCTCCTCGGGCGACTGCGGGATCTCCCGCTCGGGATCCGCGGACTCACGGATGAGCCAGGGCTTGACGTACTCGTACTTGGCGAAGAAGTCGCTCATGTCGCAGACAAGGTCCTTGAGGAGCGGCAGGTGCGGCATGGGCTCCACGGTGATCACGTCGGCGTGCACGTGGCGAAGGTTGGTCTGGCAGGCGAGGCGGTACTTGCCGTTGATGTACATCGCGCACGAGCCGCAGATCGAGGCGCGGCAGCAGTAGCGAAAGGCGAGTGAGCCGTCCTGGTGCTCCTGGATGGAAAAGAGCCCCTCGAGGACTGTGAGGCTGCTGTCGTAGGGCACGACGAAGTCGTCGTAGCGCGCCGCGCCCTTGGCGTCGCGGGCGGAGTCGTAGCGCTTGATGTGGAACTTCGCTTCAGGCATCAGTACTTGCGCTCCTGTGGCTCGAAGGTCCCCAGCGTCACCGGCCTGTACTCGAGCCGCGGTCCGCCCGGCGTGTAGTGCGCCATGGTGTGCTTGAGCCAGGCCGCGTCGTCGCGCCCCGGGTGGTCGGTACGCGAGTGCGAGCCGCGCGACTCGGTACGCGCCACGGCGCCGGCGGCCACGGCGAGCGCGAGATCGACCATGCCCTCGAGCTCGAGCGTGCGGATGAGGTCGAGGTTGAACACGCCGCCGGCGTGGTGCAGACCGATGGTCGCGCAGCGCGCCTTGAGCGCGAGCAGCCGCTCGAGCCCCTCGCGCATCTGCTTCTCCTCGCGGAAGACGCCGAAGTGGTCCTTCATCGTGGCTGTCATCTCGGCGCGGATGGCGTACGGGTCTTCGCCGTCCGCGCCGCGCGCGGCGAGGACCGCCACGCGGCCCTCCACGTCGGCGACAGCGCGGGCGCCGGCGGCGGAGGCGTCGCCCCCGCCGGCCCTCCCCGCCAGGTCGGCGACCACGGCGGCGCCGGAGCGCCGCCCGAAGACGATGGTCTCGAGCAGCGAGTTGCCGCCCAGGCGGTTGGCGCCGTGCACGCTGACGCAGGCGCACTCGCCGGCGGCGTAGAAGCCCGGCATCGCCGTGCGCCCGTCCACGTCCGTATCGATGCCGCCCATCGTGTAGTGCTGGCACGGCGTGATCGGGATCGGCTCCTCGATCGGGTCGACGCCCTCGAAGTGGATGGCGAGGTCGCGGATGCCGGGGAGCTTCTCCAGGATCTTCTCGGCGCCGAGATGTCGCAGGTCGAGGTAGACGTAGTTCTTGCCGTCGATGCCCCGTCCTTCGAGGATCTCTGTGGTGATCGAGCGAGAGGTGATGTCGCGCGGCGCCAGCTCCATGGCAGTGGGCGCGTACTTGCTCATGAAGCGCTCGCCGAGATCGTTGATGAGGTAGCCGCCCTCCCCGCGGGCGCCCTCGCTCATGAGGATGTTGGTGGTGAGCAGCCCCGTGGGATGGAACTGGATGAACTCCATGTCCTCGACCGGCACACCGGCGTGGTAGGCGACGGCGGCGCCGCCGCCCGTGGAGATGATGGCGTTGGTGGTGTTGCTGTAGATGCGCCCGGCGCCGCCGGTGGCCATGATCACGGCGTCGGCGGTGAACGCCTCGAAACCACCACGGATCATGTCGTAGGCGACGACCCCACGGCAGCGGCCGTCCTCGACGATGAGATCGGTGACGAACACCTCGACATACATCTTCACCTGGCGCTCGTAGGCGCGTTCGACGAGGCAGTGGAGCAGGTAGTGGCCGGTCTTGTCGGCGCCGTAGCAGGTACGCGGGAAGCCGGCGCCGCCGAACGGCCGCTGGGCGATGCGACCGTCGTCGAAGCGGCTGAACGGGCAGCCCCAGTGGTCCATCTCGAAGATCACACCGGGCGGCGTCGCTGGTCATCTGGATGGCGGCGTCCTGGTCGGCGAGGTAGTCGCTGCCCTTGACGGTGTCGAAGGCGTGCTTTTCGGGGGTGTCGTCGTGGCCCTCGGGGTGGTTGGCGAGCGCCGCGTTGATGCCGCCCTGCGCGGCTCCGGAGTGGCTGCGGCCGGGGTGGACCTGGCTGAGGATCGCCACGTCGATGCCGGCCGCCTTGGCCTCGACGGCGGCGCGCAGCCCAGACAGGCCGCCGCCGACGACGATGAGCTGATGGTGGATCATGCGGCCCCCTCAGCTCACCCAGACCCAGAGGGCCCAGATGCCGTAGACGATGCTGAGAATACCGACCAGCCACAGCACGACGTCGAAGACGCGCCGCCCGCCGCTGCTCGCGAGCCCCCAGTCGAGCACGACCATGCGCAGGCCGTTGAGGGCGTGGTAGACGACCGCCACGAGGAGCACGATGTCGTTGACGAGCACCGCGCCGCCGGCGAGCCGGTCGCCGATGTTGTCGAAGGAGAGCTCGCCGATGGCGATGTAGTGCGTGAGCACGAGGTGCACCATGATGGTGACGATGACGAGCACCGCGGTGATGCGCTGGCCCAGCCAGGGCCACATGCCGCCGCGGCTGCGGTCCAGCGTCTCGGTCCCGAATGCCATGTCCGCCCCCTATCCCAGGATGAAGCTGGAGGCTTTGAGAGCGAACGCGCTGAGCGCCAGCGCCGCCACGAGCATGCACACCCAGAACACGGCCTTGTGGTGCTTGATGCCGATGCCCAGGTCCATGAGCACGATGCGCACGCCGTTCAGGGCGTGGTACAGCACCGCGGCCACGAGCATGAGGTCGAGGAACACGAGCAGCGGCTTGTCGAAGAACTCGAAGAGATCGTCCAGCGACTCCGCGCCGCCGACGCGCCCCTGGGAGATCACCCAGAGATGGACGAAGAGGTAGAGGACCAGCACCAGGCCGCTGATGCGGAACAACAGCCAGGCCCACATGCCGATGCCCTTCCACAGGCCGGCGCCCACGTTGGCCGTTTCGCGCTCTTTGGCGCTCAAGATCGGCACCCCCTTGGCTGATGCAGACACGACGCGCCGGCGAGACGATCCGCCCGCGTGATGGTCAATCGTAGACCGCGACGGAGCGGCGAGGCAACAAGCCGGGCAGTGCCGAACGTCCGAAGGTGAGCCGCCGGCCCTGCCGTCCGGGCGGGTCCGGGGAGGGCGCGCCGCGGACCGCGATGCGCGGCGGGCCGGCGGGCCGACACCCGCCGCGACCTGAGGAGGGCTCAGCGTTTGCGGCGCCTGCGCCCGCCGCGAGGTGCCGGGGCACGTATCTCCGCGGGTCTGGGCTCCGCGGTCATGCCCGCCTCGACGGCCGTCTTGATGCGCGCCACGCGCAGGCGCTCGGACAGCGCCAGCACGAGGTCGATGGCCGTCTTGGCGATGAGGATCACGGCCAGCCCGGCGACCGCCGAAGCGAACAGCCAGTACACGACGAGGCCTCCGACGAGCACCCCGAACTGCAGCACGAACAGCCGCCGCAGGGGCTCCGAGACCACAGCCGCCGGCGGCACGACGCGCGCCTCGCCACCGCGCACGAAATCCCACAGGTAGAGGAAGCCGCGCATCGCCACCAGCCCGGCGACCACCGCCCAGAACTGCCAGGTGATGAAGGCGGCGCCCGGGTCCACAGGGGCCTCGCCGCCGGGCTTGAGCAGCACGCCGCTGAAGACCATGTAGGCGACCAGCGCCATCGCGCCCATCACCACGAGGTAGGTGCGCAGGAACTCGCGCACCAGCACTCTGTCGCGCGGGTCGTCGGCGGCCCCCGCCGCCCAGGAGGCCCGCGCCCGCAGCCAGGCGAAGATGCCGTCGGCCAGGCCGTCCAGCACGCAGACGACGACCACGACGAGGACCGACCACGAGCCCGCGACCGCGGCCCACAGGGCGGCGAGGTCGGCGAGCAGGAGGAGCACGAAGCCAGGCACGGCGCGCGCCAGCGTGGCGCCGCTCGGCACAAGGAGCGGCGCGTCCGGGCCGCCCGCGCCGTCAGCCGCGGCCGAAGGCCGGGCGTCGGGTCCGTCGCTGGTCGCGCGCTCGCTCATGTACCCCCTCGCAGCCGCCGCGCCGGCAACGCCGGCGCGATGCCCGCACAGGGTATGCGGGAGCGCCGTGAAAGGCAACGCCCGGGTGGCGCAGGCAGCGGCTCGCGTCACAGGACCCCGACCGTGAAGAACCGGCCCGGGCGACGCGCCACGAGGTCTCCGGCCCGGACCCGCGGCGGGAGTGACCGCGCTACTTCTTGCGACTGCTGCGCCCGCGGGCGGCGGTGGTCTTCTTGGCGCCGCCCTTCGCCGTCGGCGGCGGCGCCGTGGGCTTGACCGCCGCCTTCTTGGCCGGCGCCTTCCTGGCGGGCGGCTTTCGGGCCGGCGACTTCTTGGCCGGTGCCTTGCTGGCCGGCGGCTTCTTGGCCGGTGCCTTGCTGGCCGGCGGCTTCTTGGCCGGGCTCTCGGCGGCCTCGTCTCCGCGGGCGGCCGTCTTGCGCCGCGCCCGCTGCAGCAACTCGCCGGCCTCCTCGAGCAGGTCGTTGGCCTCGGCCAGCTCCGCGCGCTTGCCGTCCAGGCGCAGGCCCATGGCGGCCTCCCACACCTGCTCCACGCGGTCGACGGGCACGAAGGTCATGTCCTTGCGCAGCTCTTCGGGCACGTCCTCCAGGTCGGCCTCGTTGCGGCTCGGCAGGATCACCGTGGTGATGCCGGCGCGCTGGGCGGCCAGCGTCTTCTCCTTGAGGCCGCCGATGGGCAGCACCTGGCCGGTGAGCGTGACCTCGCCGGTCATCGCCACCTCACTGTTGATCGGCGTGCCGGTGACCAGCGAGGCGATGGCCGTGGCCATGGTCACGCCGGCGCTGGGGCCGTCCTTGGGGATCGCCCCCGCCGGCACGTGGATGTGGATGTCGTGCTGCTGAAAGTAGTCGTCCTCGAGGCCAAGTTCTCGCGAGTGCGTGCGCACGTAGCTCATCGCGGCCATGGCCGATTCCTTCATCACGTCGCCGAGCTGGCCGGTGACCGTGAGACGGCCGCCGCCCGGCATGGCCGTCGCCTCGATGAAGAGGATGTCGCCGCCCACCGGCGTCACCGCCAGTCCCGTGGCGACGCCCGGGTCGCTGGTGCGCCGCTTGACTTCAGCGGTCACCCGCGGGCGCCCCAGCAGATCATGCACGCGCTTGACGTTGACGGTGAAGCGCTTGCGACCACCGTTGGTGGCCTCGACGACCTCGCGGGCGAGCTTGCGGCACACGGTGCCGATCTCGCGCTCCAGGTTGCGCACCCCGGCTTCGTGGGTGTAGCTGGAGATGATCTCGACGATCGCCTCGTCGCGGAAGATCGCCTGCTTGGGCTTGAGGCCGTTGGCTTCGATCTGCCGCGGCACCAGGTAGTTCCTGGCGATGTGCAGCTTCTCCTCGATGGTGTACCCGGCGAGGAAGATGATCTCCATGCGGTCGCGCAGCGGCGCCGGGATGGGCTCCAGCTGGTTGGCCGTGGTGATGAACAGCACCTTGCTGAGGTCGAACGGCAGGTCCATGTAGTGATCGCGGAAGGTGACGTTCTGCTCCGGGTCGAGCACCTCGAGCAGGGCGCTCGAAGGGTCGCCGCGCCAGTCGGCGCCGGTCTTGTCGATCTCGTCGATCATGAACAGCGGGTTGTCGGTGCCGGCGTCGCGCATGGCGCGGATGATGATGCCGGGCATCGCCCCCACGTAGGTACGGCGATGCCCGCGGATCTCGGCCTCGTCGCGCACGCCGCCGACGCTGATGCGCTCGAACTTGCGGCCCATGGCCTCGGCGATGCTGTGCCCGAGGCTCGTCTTGCCGACGCCGGGCGGGCCGACGAAGCACAGGATCGGCCCGTGCAGGTCGGCCTTGAGCTTGCGCACCGCGAGGAACTCGAGGATGCGGTCCTTGACCTTCTCGAGGTCGTAGTGGTCGCGGTCGAGGATCTCACGGGCGTGCGGCACGTCCAGATTGTCGTCGCTGCTCACGTTCCAGGGCAACGTGATGATCCAGTCGAGGTAGGTGCGGATCACGGGGTACTCGGCGCTCTGCGGCGAGATGTTGGCCAGCCGGTCGAGCTCCCGGCGGGCGGCCTTGTCGGCCTCTTCCGGGAGCTTGAGCTCCTCGACCTTCTGGCGCAGCTCGGTGATCTCGGCTTCCTGATCGTTGGTGTCGCCGAGCTCCTGCTGGATGGCGCGCATCTGCTGGCGCAGGAAGTACTCGCGCTGCCCCTTGTCGATCTCGCTGCGCACGTCGCTCTGGATCTTGGAGCCCAGCTCGAGCACGTCGAGCTCGCGCGTGAGGATGCCGATCAGCTTGCGCATGCGCTTCTCGACGTCGTTCTCCTCGAGCAGGGCCTGCTTGTCCTCGGCCTTGATGCGCATGGTGCTGGCGATGAGGAAGGCGAGCGGCCCGGGGTCGTCGACGTTGGCGGCCGCCATCTCGAGCTCTTCGGGCAGGTAAGGCACCAGCGCGACGATCTTGCTGAACACGTTCAGCAGGCTGGCGCGCAGGGCGTCGATCTCCTTGCTCTCGTCGACGACGTCCTCGACCTTGGAGATCTCGGCCTTCAGATACGGCTCTTCCTGCACGTACTTGTCGACGCGCACGCGCTGCAGACCCTGCACGAGGATGCGCATGGTGCCGTCGGGCAGCTTGATCATCTTGTGGGCGAGGCCCACGGTGCCAACGGGGTGCAGAAGCTCGGGGCCCGGCACCTCGATCTCGGCGTCCTTGCTCGTGACAAGCGTGAGCAGCCGATCGCCGGCGAGCACGTCGTCGATGAGCTTGATGGAGCGTTCCTGGCCGATGGTGAGCGGGATCATGGTGTCGGGGAAGACCACCGTGTCGCGCAGCGGCAGCACGGGCAACGTGCCCGGGATCTCCTGCGCCGCATCGACCTGGATGTCCTGAGGGTCGCTCATTGGTCGCCTCCCCCCGTCTGGATGTCGATCTTGCGGGCACCGTCGCGCGCCGTGAGCGTGAGCCTCACCTCGAGCACGCCGGCCTCGTAGGTCGCCGTGGTCACGTCCGGGTCCACGTCGACCATGAGCCGCACGTGACGCTCGAAGGGGCCGTAGTCCATCTCCACCTGCTGGTAGACGCGGCCCTCGCGTGTGGGGAAGGCGCGCTCGCCGCGCACCACGAGCTCGCGACGGTCGACGAGCAGTTCGATGTCGTCCATCGCCAGACCGGTGAGCTCGAAACGCACCACGATCTCGCGCGTGTCTTCCTCGAAGTAGGCGTCGGCGGCCGGGCGAAATCCGCGGCCCCGATAGGGCTGCCGCGCCGCCATGATGCACGAATCGTTGAAGGCGCGCAGCACCTCGCTATGCAACTTGTCGACATCCACGCGGTAGCTCCTTGCACGGGCCCCTGCGGCTGCGGGTCGGCAGCCGCGAAGGCAGGTTCCTCGGACTCTGCGAAGCTCCTACCCACTCCTCAGCCGCGCGTAACGAGGGCGGAGGCGGCGCGGCGGCCGTGGTGCCTCCGAGAAGACCAGGGTGAGGCGCGACCGCGGGCTCAAACGCCGGCCTGAGCCGCCGCGGCCCGTGCATCCGTCGCCTTCCGGGTTTACCATGACACCGTGCAGCTCGCCTTCACCACGGTCGACGACTTCTTCGCTCTGCTCGAGCAGGCGGGCGAAGCCCTCGACTACCGCGATGTCTGGCCGCGCCTCTTCCCCGTCGTCAACTGCCCTCCCGAGCTCATGCGCAAGCTGGTCGCCGACATCGTGCAGGGCGACGAGCGCTTTTCGTGGGAGAGCGACGTGCACGTCGGCCTCACTGCGTGGCACGCCGTGCGCCGCGACCTGGCCGACGTGGCGTTCACTGTCGTCGACCTCGAGACCACCGGCGCCACGCCGGGCTTCGCCAAGATCACCGAGATCGGCGCCGTACGCCTCGAGGGCGGGCGCGAGGTCGCCACCTTCTCGTCGCTCGTCAACCCCGGCATCCGTATCCCAGCGATGATCACCGGCATCACCGGCATCGACGACGCCACTGTGGCCGACGCGCCGCCGATCGACGTGGTGCTGCCGCGCTTCGTGGGCTTCGCCGCCGACTCCGTGCTCGTCGCCCACAACGCGCACTTCGATCTCAGCTTCCTCGACTACGAGCTCGGGCGCCTGCAGCGCCGCACCTTCCCGCGCCCGGCGCTCGACACGCTGCGCCTGGCGCGCAAGCTCTGCCCGCAGCAGCGCTGTTCCCTGAAGGCCCTCAGCTACCGCTTCGACACGCAGGTGAAGCCCGTGCACCGCGCCCTGCAGGACGCGCAGGCCACGGCCGAGCTCCTGCTCCTCTTTCTCAGCTGGCTGCAGGAGCAGGGCATGAGCACCCTCGAGGAGGTGGCGCGCTTCTGCGAGCCCGGGGCGCGCCGCAACTACCACAAGATCTCGCTCACGGAGACGTTGCCCACCACTCCCGGCGTGTACGTGATGCGCGACGACAAGGGCGCCGCCCTCTACATCGGCAAAGCCGAGAACCTGCGGCGCCGCACGCGCGACCACTTTCTGCAGCGCCAGGCCTACCACGCCCGCCAGGCGCTCGAGCTGCTGCACACGCTGGACGTCGTCGAGACGGGCTCCGAATTCGCCGCTCTGCTGCTCGAGCAGCGGCTGATCGCGCGGCACAAGCCCGCCTACAACTCCCACGGCACGCGCGTGAGCAGCTATCACTACGTCAAGCTGAGCGCCGACGACTATCCGCGCCTGTATGCCACGCCCAACCTGCGCGACGACGGCTCGTATTACGCCGGGCCCTTCCGCAAGGCCAGCGTGGCCCGGCGCCTCGTGGAGTGCCTCAACGGCGTGTACCCGCTGCGCACCTGCGCGCGCCTGCCGGCGACGACCGCCGTCGCCGGCAGGTGCGGCCGCGCGGGGCACGCCTGCCCCCGAGCCGGCACCGGCGCCTGCCTGGCGCCCTGCAGCCGGCCCCTCAACGGCGAGTACGCGGCCGCGGCCGCGGCAGTACGCCGCGTCCTCGAGGGACACGGCGCCGACCTCGACGAGCGTCTGCAGGAACGCCAGGCCGGCATGGTGCAGGCCCTGGCGTTCGAGCAGGCGGCGCGCCTGCAGAAGCAGCGCGAGGCGCTGGAGCGCGCGCTGCGCACCGTGCGCCGCCTGCGCGACGCAAGGCGTGACGACGCGGTCATCGCCTATCCCGCGAAGCGCAGCGGCTGGGTCGCGCTCTGGGGCGTGCGCGGCGGCCGCATCGCCGTGGAGCGCGTGGTCGGCCGCGAAGCCTTCGGCGAGGACGCCGCCTGCGGCCTGCTCGCCGAGCTCACCGCGGCCGCTCCGCCGGAGCCGCCCCTGCCGGCGACCATGCTCGACGAGATGCTGCTGGTGCACTCCTGGGTGCAAAGTCACCGCGAGGCGGCGAACGTGCTCGATCTGCACGGCCTGATCGCCGGCCGGCAGGCTCTCGGCGACGCGGCCGCCGACCTCGTGGGGCGCGTGCGGCTGTGCGCGGGCGCGCCCTACTCTTCCAGCGCCCTGCCGCGCCCGCGCCGCAGTACGAGCACCGCCACGACGGCCACGGCCGCCACGGCCACGGCGATCACCACGTAGAAGATCAGGCTGTTGCCGCTGCTGCCGCCGCCGGCCTCCGCGGCGGCGACCTTGGGCCGCAGGTTCAGGTAGGTGTCGATGCTGTCGTTGATGAACGCCACGGGGCCGCTGCCTTCGGGCACCCGTGTCCAGCCCTCCCACTTGTCGGTGTTGTAGGCCTCGAGCTGCTGCTCGTAGTTGGTCACGATGAAGGGGGCTTCCTCGTAGAAGATCTGCTGCATGCGCTCGACCAGCGGCTTGCGCTGCGCCGGGTCGATGGTGCGCGCCTGCCGGTCGTAGAGCTTGTCGTACTCGGGGTTTGACCAGACGGGGTCGTTCCAGCCCTCGATCTGGCCCGTGGTGAACACGTTGAGGATGTAGTCCGGGTCGACGTACTCGCCCCAGCCCCAGATGTAGATGTCGTAGTCGGGCGCATAGGTGTCGCCCTTGTAGTTGTAGAGGGCGTCGCTGATCGTGCCCGAGTCGAGGGTCTGGAGGCGGATCTTGAGGCCGATGTCGGCGAACCAGGCGGCGACCAGCTTGCCGCTGCTCTGGCTGGCGATGTCGTCGGAGCGGCTCCACAGACGCAGCTCGATGGGCTTGCCCCTGTGCTCGCGCACGCCGTCGCCGTTCGTGTCCTTGTAGCCCGCCTCATCGAGCAGCTGCCGGGCCTTCTCGAGATCGAAGCCGAAGGTCTCCTCGGGCGCCGGCGACCAGGCGTACGTGGGCACGTCGGGCGTGATGATGCTCTGGCCGACGGTGGCGTAGCCGCCGTAGGCGAAGTCGACGATCTTCTGCTTGTCGACCGCCCAGCTGATCGCCCGGCGAAACTCGGGATCGCGGAGCACCGGGTGGCCCAGCGAATCCGGGCTGTCGTAGCAGTTCATGCAGAGCTCGTCGAAGTAGCGCAGGGCGGCGGCGTTGGTCGTGAGTGAGGGTTCCCTGGCCAGCGCCGGGAACTGCGCTGGCGGGATGCCCAGGGCATAGTCCAGAGTGCCGGTCTTGAGGTCCTGGGTCATGGTGTCGGCGTTCTGGTAGATGGCGATGATGAGTTCGTCGATGGTGGGCTTGCCCTGGTCCCAGTAGTCCGGGTTCTTCACGAGCTTGATGTAGCTGCCCTTCTTGACCTCGATGGTCTGGAAGGGGCCGGTGCCGACGATCGGCGGCTTGTTGACGTAGTCATTGCCGGCGCGCTTGCCGGGGACCCTGCTCCAGATGTGCTGCGGGAGGATGGGGATCCACAGCCGCAGCATGTTGGCCTTGGGCGCGCTGCAGATCATCTTGACGGTGAAGTCGTCGAGCGCCACGACCTTCTCGATGCTGTTCGTGTAGCTCGTGAAGGCGGTGAGGTCGTTCTTGATGATATACGTGTAGGTGAAGACGACGTCGGCGGCGGTGAACGGCTCGCCGTCCTGCCACGTGACCCCCTGGCGCAGGTGGAACGTCCAGACCTTGCCGTCGGGTGACGTCTCCCAGCTGGTCGCCAGCTCGGGGCGCGGCGAGAGGTCGGTGTCGTAGCCCACGAGGAAGTCGTAGTTGAGATGGAAGATCTCGTAAGCGGTGCCGCTGTAGCCGACGAACGGATTGAGGTTGTCGGCGTCGAAGGTCGTGCCGAACTGGGCCTTGAGGACGCCCGCGGAGGCGGCCGGCGACGGCGAGCCGCCGGCCGGCGCCGCGCCGCTGCCCCACGAGAGGCCGGCGCTCAGCAGCAGGATCGATAGCGTGATCATGACGCGCAGGCGGCGCTGGCCGCGACGCGCGACTGCGTGGCTCATGGCTCCCCCTCGTCGGGACGGACGGTCGCCCGGCGGCCGGGTGGCTCCCTCACCGCGGCCAGACGACGCCTCTCCTGTGAGCAGATGCTACATCGGGGGCGCGACCCTGCCTAGGGCGTACAGGCCGGGCGACGGATGCATCTCCCCCCACTGCGACTATCATGGGGCCGTACCGCACTCGTTCCCCAAGGAGGCACGTGGACACCTCGCCGGCCCTCATCTCGCGCGACCGTCACGACGCCGTCGTGTTCGACATGGACGGCGTCGTGACGCAGACCTCGGTCGTGCACGCCGCCGCCTGGAAGGCGCTCTTCGACGCATACCTGAAGACGCGCTCCGCCCACGAGAGCGGCGACTTTCGGCCCTTCGACGAGAAGACCGACTACCGCCTCTACGTCGACGGCAAGCCGCGGTACGACGGCGTCCGCGACTTCCTCGCGGCGCGCGGCATCAAGCTGCCCGAAGGTCAGCCTTCAGACCCGCCCGAGCTGGAGACCGTCTGCGGCCTCGGCAACCGCAAGAACGTGTACTTCAACGCCGAGGTGAAGGAACACGGCATCACGGCGTATCCGTCCACGGTGGCTCTCATCCATCGCCTCCGTGAGGCGGGCGTGCGCGTCGGGCTCATGTCGTCGAGCAAGAACACGACGATGATCCTCGACGTGGCGGGCCTCACCGACCTCTTCGAGGTGCGCGTCGACGGCGTGGCCGGAGAGGAGCTGGGCCTGCCCGGCAAGCCCGACCCCGCGATGTACCTCGAAACGGCGCGGCGGCTGGGGGTGGCGCCGGCGAGGGCGGTGGTCGTCGAGGACGCCCTCTCCGGCGTAGAGGCCGGCCACCGCGGCGGCTTCGACCTCGTCATCGGCGTCGACCGCCTCGGTCAGGCCGAGGCGCTCCGTGAGCACGGCGCCGACGTCGTGGTGAAGGACCTGGCCGAGGTCACGTTCAAAGAATAGCGGGGTGGCGGGCGGTCTCACGGCCGCCCGCCACCCCGCTCATCCCGCGCCTTACTCCTCCGTCGCCCGCGGCCGGCGCCTGAGCACGACCAGAAGGACGACGATCGCCACGGCCACCGCAGCGAGCGCGATCGCGACCCACAGGCCGAGGCTCGAGCCGGCAGCTTCGGTGGTTGTAGCGGCTATCGGCGCGATGCTTATGAAGTTCGCGTAGCCGCCGTTGCCGAACGGCGGGAGAAGTGTGTTGCCGTTCGGGTCCGGGATCTGGATGTAGCCCTCCCACTTCGCGGTGTTGTACGCCTCGAAGTCGGGCCCGTTGTCGGTCACGATGTAGGGCGTCTGCTCGTAGAGGATCTGCTGCATGCGGTCGATCAGCGGCTTGCGTTGGGCCGGGTCGAGCTCCTCGCTCTGCTGCACGTAGAGCTGCTCGTACTCCTCGCTCCACCAGCAGGTCTCGTTCCAGTTCTCGATCTGGCCCTTGGTGAGGTAGCTCAGCATAGAGCCGGGGTCATAGTCGAGGTACCAGCCCCAGAGGAACATGTCGAAATCCGGGGTGAAGACATCGCCCTCGTAGTTCAGCTCTCGTTCGCCGAGGGTGGCCTCGTCCATCACCTCGAAGTTGACCTTGATGCCCACGTCCTCGAACCAGCCCGCGATGAGCTTCCCGGTCGTCTGGCTCTGCACCGACTCCTCACGCGCGATCAGGCCCAACTCGATGGGCTTGCCCTTGTACTCCCGCACCCCGTCGCCATCCGAGTCGGGGTACCCAGCCTCGTCGAGCTTCTGATTCGCGATGGCGGGGTCGAACGTGTACTTGACGCCGGCCGGCGGCTCCCAGTGCCAGTCGGGGTCGCTATAGTAGTTCGGGGGGATGATCGTCGTCCCCGCAGTGGTAGTCCCTCCCCAGACGAGATCCACGATCTTGTCGCGGTCGACGGCCCAGTTGAGCGCCTGCCTGAACTTCCAGTCTCTCAGCACCGGGTGGCCCTTGCTGGGCCCGTCATAGCAGTTGAAGCCGAGATCGTTGAAGCCGTCCACGGTGATGGCGCGGGCGGTGATGCCGGGTTCGCTCTTGAGCTGCTTCATCTGCGTCGCTGTCAGGTCGACAGCCCCATCGATGGTGCCGGCCTTGAGGTCCTGCAGCAGCGTGTCGTTGTTCGTGTAGGCCATGAAGTAGATCTCGTCGATCTTGGGCTTCGGGCCCCACCAGTAAGGGTTCGCCACCAGGTGCACGTGCGAGCTCTTCTTCCACTCGACGGCCTTGAAGGGGCCGGAGCCCACGTAGGGCGGCTTGTTGGTGTACCCGCCGCTCGTCGCGTCCTTCGGGTCGACCTTGGACCAGATGTGCTCGGGCAGGATGGGCACCCAGCTGCGGATCATGTCCGGCTTGGGCTTTGAGCACCGGAACTCCACCGTGTAGTCGTCGATCGCGGTCGCCGTCTCGATCAGGTTGGTGTACGCGGTGAAGTTGTCCATCTCGTTCTCGATCACGTAGGTGTAGGTGAAGGCGATGTCCTTGGCCGTCAGCGGCCGGCCGTCGTCCCACTTCGCGTTCTGACGGATGGTGAACGTCCAGGTGAGGCCGTCCTCGCTGGTCGACCAGTCGGTCGCGAGACCGGTCGAGTCCTCGCCCTTCATCGGGGCGAGCGTCGCCGGGTCATAGCCGACGAGAGAGTCTGTACGTCAGGTACCAGACTGAGAACGCTGGCGAGGAGTAGCCGATGAAGGGGTTCAGGTTGTCAGGCTCTCGGGTCCACCCGACTCGGTAGACGACCTTGCCGGAGGCCGGCGACGGGCTCTCGCTGGCGGCGACGGCGCTGCCGAGACCCCACGCGAGGCCGAAGGCAAGGACCACCGCTGCGGCAGCGATCAGGATGAGTGTTGGATGAGTGCTTTTCCTGGTAGTCACGTATCCCCCCTGCTCCGTGGTGCCCTGTGAGGCCAAGGCAACTGGCTCAGCGATCCCCCACCGCCGAACGCCTTCCTCCATCATAGCCCGCGGCCAACGTCAAGAGTCAATAGGCGGGAGGCTCGACTTCCGCGCCGCCGGCCTGCCGTTCCGTCCGACGTTTACACGAACATATGTTCGTGCTACCGTTACGGTCCCTCGCCTGTCGATCAGCTGGCCCTCACCAGGAGCACCACATGTCTCGCGGCGCAGCCACCTCCAGCGACAAGCCCGGCGCCACCGGCGGCTCCCCCATCGCCGTCAGCTGGGACGAGCGGCAGCGCCGCCCGGTGACCTTCGTGTGGCGGCGCCGGCGTTACCGCGTCGAGCGCGTGCTCGAGACGTGGGTCCTCGAAACGGGCTGGTGGAAGGACGACGGCCATATCAGCCGTTCGTACTGGCGGGTGCGCGCCGGGGGGCGCGTGTTCGATCTGCGCTACGACCGCCTCACCAAGGCATGGGCCCTCGAGCAGGTGCTCAATTGAGCGGCGTCCGGTCCGACGCTCGCGGCCCGGCGTCTCAGACGGAGCCGCCGCCTGCCGGCGCGGTCCCGGCGGGGAGCAGGAGCACGATGATGAGCGCGATCAGCGGCAGGAAGAGAGCCACCACGGCCCAGAGCACGGCGCTACGTCCCTTGCCGCGCGCCAGCAGCGCAGTCGCCACCACGAGGATCGCATCCGCGACGAAGATGAGCAGCATTGTCTCGGACCCGATGTTCACGACATGCGCCCCCTTCTCGACCGGTCTTGTCAGCATAACAGGCCGCAGCTCCGCGCCCGGCGACCCCGGCCCGCCATGAGCTACGTCCACCTGCACACGCACACCAACTTCTCGTTCGGCGACGGCGCCTGCCGCATCCCCGAGCTGGTGGCCGCCGCCGCCGGCATGGGCATGCCGGCCCTGGCGGCCACCGACCACGAGGGGCTCTACGGCGCCGTGCGCTTCTACCAGGCGTGCAAGGCCGCCGGCATCAAGCCCATCGTCGGCGTCGAGCTCACCGTCGAGCCGGCCGTCGGCCGCGACGGGCGGGCGTGGGCGCCGGGCGCCGACAAGACGGCCGGAGCGGGCGCGCGGATGCCGACGACAGGCGCGGCGGCAGGCGCGGAGGGCCGCGATGGGGTCGAGGGAGAGCAGCCACCGCAGGCGGGCTACCGTGCGGGGCGGCGTAGTATCACCGCACATTCGCGAGGCGTCGCCGGCGAAGCCGGCGAGGCGCCGAGCGAAGCGGAGCGCCCTCCCGAGGCCCCATACCCGCCCGCAGCGCCGGGGGCATCCGCCGCCTTCACCCCCGACGGCCACATCCGGCACCTCACGGGGTCGGCCACGGTACCTCCCGCCGCCGCAAGCGCCGCCGGCGCCGGCGGCCACCACCTGGTGCTCCTCGCCCGCGACTACGAGGGCTGGAGCAACCTCTGCCGCATCATCAGCGCCGCGCATCTGGAGCACCCCGGCGAGCCGCCCGTCGCCCGGCTCGCCACGCTCGCCGAGCACGGCGGGCACCTCGTCGCGCTCAGCGGCTGCCGCCGCGGCGAGATCTGGTCGCGCCTCCTGGCCGGCGACAAGACCGGCGCTCGCGCCGCGGCCTCCGTGTTCCACGAGATCTTCGGCCGCGAGCTCTTCATCGAGTTGCAGCACGAGCTGCTGCCCGACTCCGGCCCCAGTCTGCGCGCCCTCGACCTGCTGGCCCACGAGCTGCGCCTCCCCACCGTGGCCACCAACGACGTGCACTACACGGTCAAGGCTGACGCCGGCCTGCACGACGTGCTTGCCGCCGAGGCCGCCAACCAGCCGCTGCCCAACCCGCTGGGACGGAGGAACGCGGAGCTCTACCTCAAGAGCCCGGCGCAGATGCGCCGCCTGTTTCAGCGCTATCCGGAGGCGTTCGCCAACGCCGCCCGCATCGCGGAGCGCTGCAACCTCGATCTGGGGCTCGGGCGGCTCCTCTTCCCCGCTTACCCGCTGCCGCCCGGCGAGACCGCCTTCTCGCTGCTCTGGAAGCGCTGTTTCAAGGGCGCCGAACAGCGCTACCGGCCGCTCACCGCCGAGGTCACAGCGCGGCTCGAGCGCGAGCTCAAGGTCGTCCAGGAGCTGGGCTTCGCCGAGTACTTTCTCGCCGTGCACGACATCGTCGAGTTCGCCAGAGGCCGCGGCATTTATTACTCCGGCCGCGGCTCGGCCGGCAACAGCATCGTCAGCTACGTGCTGCGCATCTGCGACGCCGACCCCATCGCGCACGGGCTGCTCTTCGAGCGCTTCCTCAACCCGGCGCGCCGCGAGATGCCCGACGTCGACATCGACTTCTGCTCGGCGCGCCGCGACGAGGTCATCCAGTACATCTACGAGCGTTTCGGCCACGACAAGGTCGCCATGGTGGCCACCGTCAACACGGTACGCGCACCCTCTGCGGTGCGCATCGTGAGCCGTGCCTTCGGGTTCACGCCGGAGGAGACCAACGGCCTCTCCAAACGCGTGCCCTGGGGCAGCGCCGCCAAGCTCGGGGAGATGCTCGCCGAGCGCCCCGAGCTCGCCGACCACCAGTTCCAGGACCCGCACTACCGCCGCCTGGTGCACATCGCCGAGCGCCTCTCGGGCTTTCCGGCGCACCTCGGCACCCACCTCGGCGGTTTCATCCTCTCGCGCGACCCGCTCACCGACCGCGTGCCGCTGCAATGGGCCGCCAAGGGCGTCGTGGTGGCCCAGTTCGACAAAGACGACGTCGAGACGCTGGGCCTCGTCAAGATGGACATCCTCGCGCTCAAGATGCACTCCGCCATCGCCGAGGCGGTCCGCCGCATCGAGGCGCGTACCGGGGAGCGGGTGCGCGCCTGGGAACTGCCGCGCGACGACCCCAAGGTCTACAGACTCATCCGCTCGGCGCGCACCGTCGGCCTCTTCCAGCTCGAGAGCTCGGGGCAGCGCAATCTGGCCACGCGCCTGCAGGAGCGCGACTTCGAAGACGTCATCGCCGCCATCTCGCTGTTCCGCCCGGGGCCGCTGCAGGCCGACATGATCGCGCCGTTCATCCGCCGGCGGCACGGCCGCGAGCCGGTCACCGTGCCGCACCCCGCCATGGAGCGCATCCTGCGGCGCACGTACGGCGTCATCGTCTACCAGGAGCAGGTCATCGAGGTGGCGGCCGCCGTGGCCGGCTTCAGCCTCGCCGAGGGCGACCTGCTCAGGCGCGCGATGACGCACGAGCGCTCGCTGGAGGAGATGGACGAGATCGGCCGCACCTTCGTCGAGAAAGCGGTGGCGCGCGGCGTGGACCAGGCGGCGGCCGACGAGGTCTTCCGCCAGCTCCGCGGTTTCGCCGCCTACGGCTTCAACAAGGCGCATGCGGCCTGCTTCGCCATCGTCTGCAACGCCTCGGCGTGGCTCAAGGCGCACTACCCGGCCGAGTTCTACTGCGGCATCCTCAACAACCAGCCCATGGGGTTCTACTCGCCACGCGTGGTGCTCAACGACGCGCGGCGTTTCGGGCTCGCGGTACGGCCCCTGGACGTCAACCTGAGCGGCGAGTGGTTCGAGGTCGAGGACGACGGTCGGGCCTTGCGCGTCGGGCTGGGCTACGTCAAAGAGATGAGCGCCGCGGCGCGGTGGGCGATCGTCGAGGGGCGCGGAGGGCACGACCGCTCACGGGTGGGTGAGGGGGTCGGGGGACCGTCGCCGGCGCCGGCTTACGCCGCGCCGGCTCCGATGTCCCCCTCTCCCCCTCACCCACCCTCCGCGGCCGCTTCGGGCGGCGCCACAGGCGAGCCGGCGCGGCCGTACACCTCGCTGGCCGACTTTGTGGCGCGTACGCGCGTGAGCCGCGAGATCGCGGAGAACCTCGTGCGCCTGGGCGCCTTCGACGCGCTCGGGGTGCGCCGCGAGGAGCTCGTCGCCCAGGCGCCGCTGCTCTACGCCGGGGCGCAGCCGGCGAGGCGCGGCGGAGACGGCCGAGGCCGCCCGCGCACGGGCGTGGGCGCAGAGGGGCGGGATGGGGGTGAGGGAGGCTCGCGAGGCGCCGCGCAGCGGCGCCGAGCGGAGCGCAGCGAAGCGGAGCGCCCTCCCGAACCCCCATCCCGCCCCGCAGCGCCGGCGCCCGACGACGGCCTCGACCAGCCGCGCCTCGCCCTCGACGAGCAGTTCGCGCCGCTCTCCTTCCTCCCCGACTGGTCGCGGCAGCGGCGCGTCAGCGTCGAGCTCGAGCTGCTGGGCCTCAACGTGAGCGCCCACCCGCTGCGTTTCGTGCGCGACCAGGTCCAGGCTCTGGGGGTCACTCCCATGGCGCGCCTGCCGCAGATGGCGCACGGCCGCCGCGTGCGTCTCGCCGGCGTGCTCGAACGCGCCCAGATGCCCTGGATCCGCAGCGGGCACCGCACCATGTTCCTCACCCTCGAGGACGAGACCGAGCTGGGTCAGGTGGTGGTCTTCAACGACGTATATCTCAAGTACGGGCGCGTGCTCAAGGATGCTCTCTACCTGCTGGTGGAGGGCGAGCTGCAGAACGATGAGGAACACGGCCTGGCGGTGGTGGCGCATCGGATCATGGACCTCACCAAAGTGCTGGGCCGCGAGGAGTCGCTGCCGGGCGTGCAGCCGCGTACGCGGCCCGGCCGCACCGGCTAGCAGCCCCGCCTCTCGACGGCCCGACGGTCAGCCGAGGTCACGGACCGCGTCGACGCCAAAGGTCACCGCGACCGTGAGGACCGTCGTCCACAACACGGCGCCGGCGCCCAGCCAGATCAGCAGGCGCCCCCTGGGCGCCCCGAGCCCGACTCCCACCGCCGCGGCGAGAGGAGCCCCGAGGACCAGCGGTCCGAGCAGTCCCCAGCCGATCACCCCATACCGCTCCCAGACTGCTCGCAGCCGCCCGCCCTCACGAGCGCGCCCGCGCCCGAGGCGCGACACCAGCCAGCCGCGCAGTCGTTCGCCGGCGAGCACGACGACGACGATGCAGAGCAGGGCGCCCGCGACGGTAGCCAGCCAGACGAGCATCGGCGGCAGCCCCAGAGCCACGCCGGCCGGCACCGCGGCCCAGAGCTCGACCACGCTGAGCGCGAAGACGCCCAGAAGCTGGAGCAGCATCTCCACGCCTAGAAGATGGCGACCTTGATCACGACCTCGTCGCCGGCGCGTAGCTGAGAACCGGCGACGGGATCCTGCTCGACGACGTCGCCGGGATACACACCCCAGCCTGCAACGTAATCGATGCTGACCACGAACCCCTCGGCCTCCAGCGCGGCGCTGGCGTCGCCGTACGAGAGGCCGACCACGTCGGGCACGGTCGCCACGGGAGGCCCGCTGCTCACCCAGAAGGTCACGGTGTCGCCGCGCCTCACCGTGACGCCCGCGGCGGGCTCCTGACGGTAGACCTCCCCCTTGGGCACGTTGCGCGTCGCCGCCCTGCGCTTGCGTGCCGTGAGGGACTGCTCCTCGAGCAGCGCCGTGGCCGCGGCGGCCCTCTCCCCGGCGAGGTCGGGGGCCGGGATGTGCAGCGGCCCGCGACTCACCCACAGGTCGACCTTGGAGCCGTCATCGACTGCGGCGCCCTGGCGAGGCCGCTGCCTGGCGACGATGCCGGCGTCGTAGCGGTCCGCCCACACCTGGCGGACGACGGGTCTCAAGCCGTCATCTTTCACGGCGGCGACGGCCTCGGCGCGGGGAAGGCCGACCAATCCGGGGACCTTCGCGCCAGGCGCAAGTACCAGCGCATACACCGCCCAGGCGCCTGCCGCCGTGGCCGCCAGGACAGCGACCAGCAGGACCCAGCGCCACGGGCGCCGGGTACGCACGGGCGCTGGCGAGGGCCGGCGCACCGCGCTCATGTAGCGCGTCGCGGCGTCGGCCGGGCGTGTGAGCGCGTCCGCGGCGACCACCGTGGCGGCAGGCGCAGGCGACGCAGATGGCGGGCGCGGGACGGCGGCGGGCGCAGGCGGGCCCGCCTCCGGGCGCGGGACGGCGGCGGGCGCTGCGTGCCCGCCGCCACGCGCAGCCCGCAGCGCGGCGGCGAACTCCTCCGCGCTCTGGTGACGGTCGGCGGGCTGCTTGCTCAGCGCCTTCATCACGACAGCCGCGTACGCTTCGGGCACGTCGGGCGCCAGCGAGCGCGGGTTGGGCGGGGCGGCCGACACATGTTGCATGGCCACGGCCAGGTCGCTCTCCCCGGTGAACGGCAGGCGTCCGGTGAGCATCTCGAACACCACCACGCCGAGGCTGTACAGGTCCGAGCGCTCGTCGGCGGAGCGCCCCTGCGCCTGCTCGGGCGAGAGGTACGAGGACGTGCCCAGCCTCGCCCCGGTGCGGGTGAGCTCCGAGGCGCCCACGCGCGCGATGCCGAAATCCGCGACCTTGACGCGGCCCCCCTCATCGACAAGCACGTTGGCCGAGGTCACATCCCGGTGGACGATGTGGCGCCTGTGCGCCTCGCGGAGCGCGTCCAGGACGGCGAGCGCCGTGGCCGTGGCCTCGTCGGGCGACAGGCGGCCCTTGCGCCGCAAGCGCTGCTTGAGACTCTCCCCATCAACGTACTCCATGGCGATGTACGGAGAGGCGCCGGCCCTGCCGCGGTCGTATACGGCGACGATGGCGGGGTGGTTCAGGCTGGCCGCGGCCTGCGCTTCGATGCGAAAGCGTTCGACGAACTCCGCATCGGCTGCCAGGCGCTCCTTGAGCACCTTGATGGCGACCAGCCGCCCGAGCGATTCGTCGCGGGCCAGGTACACGTCGGCCATGCCGCCGCTGCCGAGCCGCGAGAGGATGCAGTAGCGACCGTCGAGCGGCTCGGACGAAAGGTCGGCGATGTCGCCGCTGGTGTCGTGGCTCATCGAGGCGGTCCGTGAAGCCTGGTTGCGTACGGCGTCTTCAGACGCCGGCGCGACAAGCGCGGCAGGGCGAGGACGTCCACGGATCGACCTCCCGCGCGACCAAGAAGTGTAGACGAGCAAGGGGCCACTGTCGTCCCGGTGGCCTGCGGCCTGTCGCGGAGCGTCGCTCAGCCCGCCTGTCGCTCGACGAGGATCTGCAACGCCTCGAGCTCGGCCTTCTCGAACCAGAACAGGTCGCAGATGCTGCAGTAGTCGATCTCGACGGCGTGCTCGTAGCTGAAGTGACGGCGCATCATCGTCCGCGCGCACTTCGGGCAGGCGATGAGGTCCACGCCGGGGCGGCCGCGGGCGAGCAGCGCGGCGCGGCGCAGCTGGTCGCCGCCCGCGCCCAGAAGTCCGGCGAGCCGTTGCTGCTCAGCGGTGAAAGCGACCTCCCGGCGCGCCAGCACCTTGCTCACCTCGGCGGGCGACACCAGCCGGCCGCCACACGAGGCGCACACGAAGACGCGCACGCCCTCGTAGTCGGCCCGGCGCAAGCCGTCGCCGCAGGCCGGGCACGTCATCGCGCCGCCGGCGGACGCCCTGGAGGGGGCCGGGACCAGCGTGGCGGCCGCCGGCGCCGCCGCCCAGTGCTCGCGTTCATCGAAGGTCCTCTCCGCCACGTCGACCTGCTCGGCGAAGTCGCGCGGGGAGACGTTGGCCAAAGCCAGCAGGGCGTCGACGCGCTCCCCGATGGGCGGATGCGTGGCGCGCCGGCTGCCGAGCAGCCAGGGGATGCGAGACTGGGTGTCGCGGATGCACAGCGGCGCCAGGCCCTCGGGGATGTATCCGGCCCCGCCGGGATGGCGGCTGATGATGCGCAGCGCCTCAGCGAGACTGAGCGGGTCGCGCGTGTAGCGCGCCGCCGCGAGATCCGCTTGGCGCTCGCGCTCACGACTCAGCGCCGAGTTCAACACGGACGAGGCGAGCTGCAGTACCCAGAGCCAGCCACGCAGCGCGATGGCCACGAGCGCGAAGGGCGCGGCCCGCGTGCTCCCTGTGGCAAGTGCAGCGTCCTCGAGCCTGTCGCCGATCTCCGAGTAGATGCCGAACAACAGGCACGACACGGTGACCGTGACGTAGTTGCCCGACAGGATGTGGCCGAACTCGTGGGCCACCACGCCCTGAAGTTGCTGCCGGGAGAGCCGCGCGAGGGCGCCCTCGGTGACGCCGATCACGCCCTGACCATGCAGATCGCTGAAGGCGAAGGCGTTGAGACCGAGTGTCCTGACCGTGAAACAGTCGATGCGTGGCCCGCCGGTGGCGATGCGCATCTCCTCGACGATGTTGGCGAGACGCTGGTGATAGCGATCGCCGGCGTCGAGTGGCTGACAGTGCATGGCGCGCAGCAGACGCCCGCGCGCGCCGAGGCGCGAACTAAACCAGTAGAGCAGCGAACCGACGAGCGCCACGCCCAGTATCAGGCCGATGCCCTCCAGCGTGAAGACCCATGTGAAGGTGTCGACGAGGGGGAAGCTCAAGAAGAGGCTGAACGTGACGATGAAGCAGGCTGCCCACGCGGCCACGAAGATCATGCCGACGAGCAACGCGAACAGCAGCCAGACGCGCCAGCGCTTCTCCCGTTCGATGTCGAACAACGTGCGACGTGCACCTGTGGTGGTGCTCACGACAAGGGGCTCCCCTGCTTCACATCCGTTAACACTACGGGGGTGGTTTCAACTGTAGCGCTGGTGGTAATATGACTGGTGCACGCTGGAGTCCCCCTCCACACATCCCTCCACCGTGCTGGTACTTCCCCAAGTACCACCCCATGGCTCCTTTCACAAGCCCCTCTCCCCGAGGGGCTGCCCGGAAACGGGTGCGGGCGGCGGCGCGAAAGCGCCGCCGTTCTGCGTTCTACCGTCCCGCGTCCGCGGGAAGGAGGTCGCTCGCGCGCACGAAGTTCTCGGTGAGCGTGCGGCAGAACGAGGGATACGCGGGGAGATACGTTTCAGTGTCCGCGTGCAGGCGCTCGATCCAACCCTTGCCCTGCTCGTGGTGCTCCTTGGCGGCGTCTTCCACCCAGTGAGGCGCCATCGAGGCGTCGACCTCGGGGTGGAACTGCGTCGCCCACGCTTTGCCGCCGGCGCGGAACACCTGCACGCCGTCTCCCTTGCGCGCGATGAGGTGGGAGGTGGCCGGGACGCTGCACGAGTACGCGTGCCAGTCGAAGGCGACGAACGGCGAGGAGATGCCGCGCAGCAACGGATCGTCGGCGACCTTCTCGATGCTGACCCAGCCCACTTCGGGCGTCTTGCGTTTGTAGACGTCGCCACCCGCGGCGAGCGCGAGCAGCTGGGCGCCCAGGCAGATGCCCCACACCGGGCCACCCTCGTGGACGATGTGCCGCATGAGCTTGATCTCGTCGCCGAGGAAGGGATGCTCCCTGGTCTGAGTGACGTGGATGGAACCGCCCAGAGCGATGATTCCCGAGGCCTCGTGCGGCCACTCGGGCAACGCGTCGCCTTCATCGAGATGGCGGATCTCGAACGGCACGCCGAGATCGCGCAGGGCCACCCCTATGCTGCCCGGCGGGTCATCGGGCTCGTGCTGGAGGATGATGAGGGGCTTGAGGTCCATGGGCGCTCCTTCCACTCACGATTGAGTATACCCGGGAGGCGGCTGATCGACGTGCGTGCGCCGCCTGCAGGGCGCTGCGGAAGCGGCGCTGCGGAGGCCTTGCCCGCACGACGTGCCGTCTGCGAGACTGGGTCCATGAGCGGCTTCATCCCCACACACGGCGGCGCCGACCCGCAGACGGGGGCACCGATCGTCGAGATCGTCTCGGCGGGAAACGAGGTGCTGATCGGCGACGTCCTCGACACCAACACCAACTGGCTGTGCACGCGCGTCACCAGCCTCGGCGGGCTCGTGCGGCGCACCGTGATGCTGCGCGACGACATCGAGGCGATCGGCGCCGAGATCCGCAGCGCCCTGGCGCGGCGCCCGGCGCTCGTCTTCACGGTCGGCGGCCTCGGCCCGACCAGCGACGACCGCACTCTCGAAGGCGTAGCGCTCGGCCTCGGGCATTCCTCTGCAGCTGCACCCCGAGGCCGAGCGCCTCGTCACGGAGAAGTACGCGGAGTTCCACGCCAAAGGCTACGTGCCCTTCGCGGAGATGACAGAGAGCCGTCGCAAGATGGCGAGGCTCCCCGCCGGGGCGAAGCCGATCGTGAATCCGATCGGCGGGGCCCCGGCCGTGCTCTACGAACGCGACGGCACCTCCATCGTCTCGCTGCCCGGCGTGCCCGGCGAGCTCGAGGCGATCGTCGAACGGTCGCTGGACGAGCTCTTCGCGGAGCTCTTCGGCAGCGCCCACTACGAGGAGCGCTCGCTGGTCGTGGAACTGCAAGACGAATCGGCCATCGCCGAGATCCTGCGGCAGGCCGAGATCGCCTTCCCCCGGGTCTACGTGAAGTCGCGCGCCAAGGTGCTGGGCAGCGTGCGGGTGATCCACGTGACCCTGTCGGCGCGCGGGGACGACGAGGCCGTGGTCGAGGCGCTGCTTGCGCCGGCGGCGGAGCGGCTGCTGGCGCAGATCGCCGCCGCCGGCTTCGGCGTGCGCCCCGACGAATAGGGGCCGCCCGGCCGGCGCGGCGAGGCGGCGTCGCCTGTCAGCCCAGGTGATCCTCGATGAAGTGCGTGTTCACGTCGCCGGCGATGAACATGGGGTGCTCGAGGACGAGGCGGTGGAAGGGGATCACCGTCTTGACGCCGTCGACGAGGAACTGCTCCAGGGCCCAGCGCGAGCGCGCGAGGCACTCCTCGCGGTCGCGCCCCCAGACGACGAGCTTGCCCAGCAGGCTGTCGTAGAACGGCGGGACCATGTACCCCTGGTACACGTGGCTGTCGAAGCGCACCCACGGCCCGCCTGGTGGCACCCACTGGGTGACGATACCCGGCGAAGGCATGAAGTTCTCATCCGGGTCCTCGGCGTTGATGCGGAACTCGATGGCGTGGCCCTGCACGAGCACCTCGTCCTGAGTGATCGGCAGCCCTTCGCCGGCGGCGATGCGGATGCCGGTCTTCACGATGTCGATGCCGGTGACCATCTCGGTGACGCAGTGCTCGACCTGAACGCGGGTGTTCATCTCCATGAAGTAGAAGCTGCCGTCGCTGTCGAGGAGGAACTCGACGGTGCCGGCGCCTTCGTAGTGTGCCGCCACGGCGGCAGCCACGGCGGCCGCGCCCATCTGCCGCCGCAACTCCGGCGAGACGGCCGGGGACGGCGCTTCCTCGATGAGCTTCTGGTGGCGCCGCTGGATACTGCAGTCGCGCTCGCCGAGATGGATGCCGTGGCCCTTGCCGTCGGCGAGCACCTGGATCTCGATGTGCCGCGGCGCGGCGATGTACTTCTCCACGTACACCGCGCCGTTGCCGAAGGCTGCCTCCGCCTCGCCCTGAGCCTGACGCACCGCGGCGGCCAGCGCGGAGGCCTCCCTGACGATACGGATGCCCTTGCCGCCGCCGCCGGCCGACGCCTTGACCATCACCGGCAAGCCGAGGCGGCGGACAACGGCCTCGGCTGCCGCAACGTCGTCGACGATGCCCTCGGAGCCCGGAGTGACGGGTACGCCTGCGGCGGTCATCGTGCTGCGCGCCGCCGCCTTGTCGCCCATGAGGTCGATGGACTCGGGCGAGGGGCCGATGAACTTGAGGCCCTGCTCGCGGCAGAGACGGCTGAACGCGGCGCGCTCGGCGAGAAACCCGTAGCCGGGGTGGATGGCCTCGGCGCCGGTCTGCAGAGCGGCCTGGATGAGGGCCGCCATCACCAGGTAGCTCTGCGCCGCCGGCGGCGGGCCGATGCAGACGGCTTCGTCGGCGAAGCGCACGTGCAGGCAGTCGGCGTCGGCCTCGGAGTAGACCGCGACGGTCGGCACGCCCAGCTCCTTGCAGGCGCGGATGACGCGGATCGCGATCTCGCCGCGGTTGGCGATGAGGATCTTGCTGAACATGCACGCTCCTTGCTGACGGTCGCTGGAGTATAGCAACAGGGGGCGCGGGCGACCCGGCGGGCGGCAAAGAAAGAAAGCGTTTCGGCCGCAGGCAACGCTTCTCTCCTGCGGCCCCTCAACCATGCCTCCGCCCTGCCGATACCCGTGGGGAGACCGGAAAGGACTACTCACCGGGCTTCGGCCCGGCATCTCATCCTCTCTCTCAGCCGGGCCGGTCTCCTTCGTTAGATACACGGACAGCCCGCATCCGCGTGAAGGCCCCCGCCGGCCCGGCACTCTACCCTTTCCCCGCTCACCGTCCACCCGGGCGCGCCAACGTCCACCTCGCCGCGGCGCCCTTATGCGCTAGACTGATCCTGCGACCACGCGGGAGGTCACTGTGCCGAGTGCTGCCAAGATGGCCCTGGCGATCATCGACGACGACATCGATCTGCGCGCCCAGCTCGTGGGCCACTTCGCCGGCACGTACGCGGTCGCGGTGAACCTCGGCGACCCGGGTACCCTCAAGGTCCTGCGCGAGCGACCGCCGGCCGCCATCATCCTCGATCTCGACCTCGCCACGTTCGACGCCTTCGAGCTTCTGCGGCTCGTGAGCAGCGACGCTCAGCTGCGCGGCGTCCCAATCGTCACGCTCAGCTCGAGCGGCGATTTCGCCACCTTCGAGCGCGCCCATCGACTCGGCGCCTCGGAGTTCGTTACCAAGCCGTTCTCTCCCGACGAGCTCGGCGCCAAGGTCGACAACCTGGTCAGTGGGCGCCAGAAGCGCTCCGCCGGGCGCCTCAAGCTGGGCGCGCTCCTCGTGGCCAGCGGCCTGGTGACACAAGCGCAGCTCGACGGCGCCCTCAAACGCCAGCGCAGCGACGGAGGCCGCCTCGGCGAGATGCTGGTCAACGAGGGCCTCGTGACCGAGCAGGACATCGTCACGGCGGTCGCCGGCCAGATGCGCATCGGCGTGGTCGATCTCACGCAGACGGCGCCGCAGGCCAACGCCATCGGTCTGCTGCCGCGCGATTTCATCATCCGCCATCGCCTCATGCCGCTGAGCCTCGATGAAAACGGCAGCCTCGTCCTGGCGATGACCAACCCCCTGGACGTGATCACGGTCGACGAGGTCGGCATACGCTCGAAGAAGCGCATCGTCCCGGTCATCTGCACCGAGTCCGGCTTCGACGACGCGGTCTCCATCTATTTCAGCTCGCGCGGCAAGCTCAAGGACGGCGGGGACGGCGGCAACGGCGACGAGTCCGGCGTCGCCGACATCGATGCCGACATCGTCGAGATCGTCGACAGCCTGCTCACCGACGCGGCCAGCATGGACGCCTCAGACATCCATCTGGAACCGCAGGAAGACTCCCTGCACGTGCGCTGCCGTATCGACGGCGTGCTGCACGAACTGCGCGAGTTCCCCAAGGATCTGCAGGCCGGCATCCTCAGCCGCCTCAAGATCATGGGCAACCTCAACATCGCCGAGCGGCGCCTGCCGCAGGACGGGCGCACCACGTTCGAGCTTTCCAGCGGCGAGGCCGTCGACCTGCGCCTGGCCTCCATCCCCAGTCTCTACGGCGAGAACATCACGATCCGCATCCTCGAGGTATCGCCACTTCCCCCCACGCTCGCCGCGCTGGGGCTGATCGGTGAGAACCTGGCGCGTTTCGAGGCTGCGCTGAAGGCGCCGGAGGGCGGCATCGTCATCGTCGGCCCGACAGGCTCGGGCAAGTCCACGACGCTCTACACCACGCTCGAGCTCATCAAGACCCCCGAACGCAAGGTGTACACCGTCGAAGACCCGATCGAGCGCAAGATCGTCGGCATCATCCAGACCGAGGTCAAGCCGACCATCGGCCTCACGTTCGCGCAGGCGTTGCGCTCGCTGGTGCGCGCCGACCCGGACGTCATCATGGTCGGTGAGATCCGCGACCTCGAGACCGCCAAGATGGCGGCCGACTCCGCCGTCACCGGGCATCAGGTGTTCAGCACGCTGCACACCAACGACGCCTCATCGGCGGTCAACCGGCTCGTTGAGATGGGCGTGCCCCGCTATCTCGTCGCCGCCGCCTGGCGCTGCTTCGTCGCCCAGCGGCTGGTGCGACGCCTCTGCCCGCACTGTCGCCAGGCCGAGACCCTCAGCGACGAGCGCTGGCAGGAGCTGGGCCTGGGGGTCGCGCCGCGGAAGCGCCTCCGCGTCTTCAACCCGGTGGGCTGCACGAAGTGCTTCGGCACCGGCTATCGCGGACGCATCGGGCTGTACGAAGTACTGATCGTCGACGACGACCTGCGCGACCTCATCGCCACGGGCGGCACCGTCCTCGAGATCCAGCGCGCCGCGCGCGCCAAGGGTGTCGGCTCGATGCGCGACGACGGCGTGCTCAAGGTGCTCGACGGCAGCACCAGCTACCTCGAGCTGCTCCGCGTCACGACGTAGACGTCTGTTCTATCGTGCCGGCGCGGTCCAGCCCCGATAGTGAAGGCAGGAGACCGAGATGGTCTGAGGAGAGGATTCTCGAAGACGGTTTCGCGTTTGGCCGGCGATACGATGCGGGGGCTCGTATCGCCGGTCGTTCTTTAGGCTCACTCAGGCGACAGAAAGGCCCCTTTCGGGGCCATCTGTACTCCAACTGTACTCCCTGACTGCGCAACTACTTCTCCGCGCCGTCGTCGCTCAAGTCCACAAGAGCCGCCACGAGCTCGGCCGCGGACTCTCGCATATCGGGCATCACGTGGGAGTAGGTGTCCATCGTGATGCTGATCTTCGCGTGCCCGAGCCGCTCCTGCACAACCTTGGGATGGACGCCCGCCCGCAGCGCCAGCGTCGCCCACGTATGCCGTACATCGTGCAGGCGGATACGGGGCACGTCGACCGTGGCGTTGTCCCCAGTTCCGAAGGCAGTTCTCGGCCGGCAATCCTAGACCTTTGACGCTGGGACACCTCGCCCGCCGTCCCAACGCCGGGTCACGAGTTGCGGCGGAGGCCGAACAGCTCACGTAGAGGCATCGACCAGCCGCTGAGGACGTCGTACGCTATCCCCTCGAGGTGCTCGTTCATGATGCGCTCCCGTTCCTCAGCAGTCAGGCTGGGGTCGTCCAAGGCCCGCAAGGCATCGCTAGAGAACGCGGGCAACAGCCAGTGAGCTCTTCTTGGCTCGACGCCCGAGTCGTCAGTCATGATGGACCGCGCGTCGGCCTACAACGGTCCTTCACATCACCGAGGCCGAGCTGACCGTTGTAGTTGAAGCCCCAGGCCCACAGCGAGCCGTCGCGCTTGAGGGCGAGGACGTGGAGGCGTCCAACGGCGACGTTGACGAAGGGACGCTCGAGGACCGCCGCTTTGGAGTTGGAGCTGACCTAGGAGGCGTCCTCAACCTGCGAGAAGGGCGATCAATGGGAGAGCTTGACGTTCGCTAGTCGTCGGTCGAACGAGAGAACCTCAACGGGCACTCCCATTTCACGCGTGATCGCCCCGTGACTTGCAGCCTGATTGGGCCGCACATAGTCGGGAGGAACCTTGACCTCCGCGAACCAGAAGCGGCACGTCTCCGGGACGTAGACGAACAGGTCGGGAGGCTCCGCATGGGTGTCGCGACAGATTGCCTTGAGGGTGTCGATCTGGTTCTGCGAGAGGACGCTCGCCAGCCGGGCGGCCTTCACGGGGTGGTTCTTGTAGACGTACTTCTCGACCAGTGAGTACGCACCCTCGCGCTCGAAGATGTGGATGGCGGCGTACCACTCCCAGAAGTGGAGATGCTGCTGCTTGCGGGTGCAGCGGAAGTCGTCCTCATCGAAGAGGTGCGGATAGCGCTGCATCCACTCACCTGCGAGAGGGTCCGGCCACAGGGCCCAGAGCGACTTTGAGTATTTGTCCTGCTCGAGCGTCTTCTCTTCTGGTTCGACCGCGCCCTCAGGAAGCAAGGCGTCCAGCCGGTGAAGGATGACGCCAGGCGGCGTCAGGAAGTCGCGCTCACGGTACCAGCGACTGCCAGTCCAGACGTACCGCAGCCCGTCCAGCTCGACGACCAGTCTCGACACGGCTCCTCCTCCAGACCGGCAGATCCTCTGGGATCTTCGGGTACCGCCTGTGTCTGAGGGCGGCACCAAGTGCCTGGTGGCACCCTACTCCAAGCGTCGGACGTAGGCGAGGAGAAGTGACGAGGTCCGCCACGGTGTGGCTTCTGGCCACCACCCGATGCCCGCCCTCGAGCTTTCCAATGGCCACGTCCCCAAGACGGTGGCATCTGCGTGGCAGATTTCGTTTCCAGCCTCGGATTCGCGCTGGCCCACGATACACAATCGTGTCCGGAGAGGCCTCTACGTCTTGGGCACCGCGGCCAACTTCACCCTCACCGTCATCAACTGGTCGCCGCGCCAGAGCCGCACCGGGAGCACGTCGCCGGGTTTGTGACGACTGAGGATCGTCCCGAGCTGACGCGGCGCGGTCAGCCGGACTCCGTCTATCGAAACGATGACGTCGCCGCCGAGCCAGTATGGATCGCCGCTGAACTCCTTGGTCGAGCCACCCGCCGCAGCCCCCGGATACCCACGGATCCCCGCAAGTGCCGCGGGAGAGCCGAGGTCGACTTCCCCCACGAGGAAGCCCGCGTGCTCACCGAGCCCGCGAGCCGCCTCCCGGGTCAGCCACAAGCACGTCAGACCAAAAGACAACTTGGCGCGCCTGAACGCTTCCAGTGGCCCAGCGTATGTCCGTTCCGTGATGGCGCACCAGATCGCCGCTGCCTGTTGGGTGATGTCGCCGCTGTAGGTCCAGTCGGCCCCTCCCACGCCCATCGGTCCGACCACCGCAACGACGTGGCCAGTCGCGTCGATCAGGGGGCCGCCGACTCCGGCCAGCGGCCGAGACGATGAGCCTGCCGGGTACTGCACGTTGTTGAGCAGCGCCATGGTGTGATCGTTCCCCGTGTACATGTCGTTCCACTTCACCAGCTGAGTCACGACACCCGTCGCTCGCTGGGGACTCATGGAGCGCTGGCGGCCGAGGCCAACGACTCGCTCGCCCACGGCAATCGAGTCGGAGTCGCCGAGTGGCAGCGGCTCGAGGGGCATCTTGCGCGGGTCGACCACGACCAGCGCCACGCCAAATGACTCATTGTGCCTCCACACTCGGCCCGTCACCTTCCCATACTCGCCTGTGGGAAGCGCGTACTCCACGGTGACCGTGGTCGGGGCGTTCAGTCCCTTCCCCTGGACGACGGCCGTGCTGGTGACGATCACGCCGTCCTTCGAGGCCATGAAGCCAGAGCCGACGATGCGGCTCGGCCTGCCATTGACGGTCGCACTGGCAGGAAGCACGGGCGTCGTGATCCGGACGACCGACGAGCCGTACTTGTCGGCAATCTGGGAAGGCGTCATTCTCACCGGCCCGGGCTTGGAGGCCGGCACGAGCCTCCAGATCGCCAGACCCGCGACGGCGGCCACGGCGACGACGGCCGCCGCGGCGGCGAGCAGCGGGGCGCGGCGGCGCAGGGTGCGCCGCGTGCGCCTCGAGAGCAGCCAGCGGCGCTTGGGGCGGGCCGCCTCATCGGCGACGCGCTCGGCGCGGGCGAAGTGGGCCGCCGCAGCGGCCGAGTCGAGCGGCGCGGCGCGGCCGCCGGCCAGGGCGAGGTAGCGGGCCGTCGGCTCGCTGAGCTCGTCCTCGAGCTCGAAGAGCCCGCAGGCGCTGGCCATCTCGAGTGCCGTGCCGTAGTGATAGGCGAGGACCTCGGCGAGGTCCTCGGTGCGCCCGGCGGTGCGCTCCTCGAGCCATTTCGCGAGGGCGGCGTGCTTGGCGGCGCGGTCGGCGCGCGTGAGCTGGGCGTAGGCGACGTCACAGACAAGCGCGTGCACGAAGAGGAACTCGGTCTCGCCCTCGATCGCGGAGCCGCGCACCGGGCTCACGAGCTCCTTGGCGACCAGCTCCATGAGCCCCTCGAGGACCGCAGCTGGCTCGCGTGGGCCGACTGCGGCCACGGCGCCGGCCCAGAACGTTCTCCCTACAACGGCGGCGTCTGCGAGCAGCGCCTTGCGCTCCGCCGAGAGCAGGTCGAGGCGGGCGGCGATCAGGGCGCCTATGGAGTCGGGCATGGGGACCTCGACGCCTGCCTTGAGGCTGATCTTGCCGCCACGGCCCTCGAGCAGGCCGCGGTCCTCGAGGAGGCGCACGAGCTCCTCGGCGAACAGCGGGTTACCGCCGCTGCGCTCGAGGATCAGGGCCTGCAGGTCGGTGGGCAGCGACTTGGCGCCGAGGCGGGCGCGGGCGAGCTCGGCGGTCTCCTCGCCGGAGAGCGGGCCAAGTGCGAGGCGGGTGGTCGCGGCCACGTAGGCCGCGCCGGGGCCGCTGAGATCGAGCACCTCCGGACGGGCAGTCGCCAGGACGAGCAGGGGGACATCGGCGCTGCTCTGCGCCAGGTAGTCCATGAAGGCGAGCATCGCCCCATCGGCCCAGTGCAGGTCCTCGACGACGATCATCGTCGGGCTCGCTGCGGCCAGGCCTTCGAGGAACGCACGCCAGGCGGCGAAGTTCTCTTCGCGGGGAGCCTCTTCCGCCTCGAGGCCGAGCAGGGGGCGCAGGCGGGCGCGCAGATGGTCGCGGTCTGCGCCCTCGGGCAGCACGGTCTCGAGGCGCGCCTCGGTGCGCGCCACGCCGTCGCTTTCGAGGACGCCGGCGGCGGCGCGCACGACCTCGGAGAGCGCCCAGAAGGTGACCCCGGAGCCGTAAGGCAAGCAGCGGCCCTGACGCCAGATGACGAAGGTCGGCTGGTCGTCGAGGCGACGGGCCAGTTCGGCGAGTAGGCGGCTCTTACCGATGCCCGGTTCGCCGACGATGAGTGCGAAGCGCGGGCTACTCTCGGTGCTGGCTGCGTCGAGCAGCTCCTGCAGAGCGGCGAGCTCCTCCTCGCGGCCGACGAAGGAGGTGGCGAAGCTGCGCAGCTCGGCGCCGGTACGGGCCAGGGAGGCGGTCGCGATCCAGGCTTGTAGTGGCTTGCTCTTGCCTTTGAGCGCGACTGGGTGACAGGAATCGAAGGAGAAGACCTTCTCGGTGGCGGCATGCGTGGCCTCACCGACCGCCACTGCCATCGGCGGCGCCGCCGACTGCAGGCGGGCGGCCACGTTGACGGCGTCGCCGATGAGGAAGCCCTCGCCCGAGTTGGGATCGATGTCCAGGGCGACGAGCACTTCACCGGTGTTCACCCCGACGCGCACTTCGAGCGGCGCACCGTCGATGCCCGGCAGGGCGTCGATCTCGTCGACTAGGCGCAGGCCGGCGCGCACGGCGCGCTCGGGGTCGTCCTCGTGCAGCGTCGGCACGCCGAACACCGCGACCACGGCGTCGCCGATGTACTTCTCGACGGTGCCGCCGTAGGACTCGACGACCCGGCGCGCCGCGGCGTAGTAACGGCGCAGGAGGGCGTTCACGTCCTCGGGGTCGTGGCGCTCGCTCATCGCGGTGAAGCCGACGAGGTCGCAGAAGAGGGTGGTGACGGTGCGGCGCTCTTCGGCGCGGCGGGGCGAGGTCAGCTGCGCGCCGCAGTGCGGGCAGACGGCGGCGCCGTCGGGCGCGTCGTGGCCGCAGCTGGGGCAGGCGGTCATCGCTCTCGCCCGCCTGGTTGCCCGACTACCGACGCCTCACATCGCATCTGATCGGCCCCCTCAAGGTGCTCAGCAGATAGTACTCCTGGGGCACAGTGGCCGGAAGGGGCGCGGCGGTCGACCGCAGAGGGAGCCAACCAACCGCTCCAGCGGGCTCCCCGTGCTTCTTCGGTCTGACTGTCACCAAGAAGTGGTGGCCAGCAAGCTCCTCCTCCTTGCCAACAATCTTGCCAACATGCCCACCAGAAACAGTGGAAAGCGTGGCACAGTGGGGGTCTGTGTGGAGACTGGAGGGGCACCGCAGGCACGGCCAGGGTCGACTGAAAATCGTGGTGTCGTCAGCTCGGTGCTTCGCCCACACCAGCCAGCATTCCCGGCCGGGCAGTTGGGCCTTCGGCAGTGGGCAAACGAAGCGCGAAGAGTCCGCCACCGCGGCAGGTTGTACTCCATTTGTACTTCCGTCCCGAGCCGACCCCCCAGAAACGGGCCGAGACGGCCGGATGAGCGGCAGCGGCAGACGTGAACTTCTCCCTGCAAAGCGTCTGTTTCTGCCGACTTGAGCCGACAGGGCCGGGTAGGCCAACTCAAAACGGGGGCTCGTATCGCCGGTCGTTCTCCGTACGCACACAGAGCCCGGCTGGTGCTGCTCGTCCCAGATGGCCATCGTGCCGTCCTCCTGCACGTGAGTGTTTATACCCTCGGGGGGTACACTTCCGGAGATGAGCGACAAGACGACCACCCTGGAACTCCCCATCACCGGCATGACCTGTGCGAGCTGCGTGTCGCGCAATGAGCGGGCGCTGCGCAAGGTCGAGGGTGTCGACGACGCCTCCGTGAACTTCGCCACCGAGAAAGCGACGATAGCCTTCGACCCCGACGTCGTAACGGCAGACGAGCTGGTGCACGCCGTTGAGGCCGCGGGCTACGGCGTCGTGACCGCGCAGGAGACCCTGCCGATCCTCGGTATGACCTGCGCCAGCTGCGTCAGCCGCGTGGAACGCGCCCTGCGCAAGCCGCCCGGCGTGCTCAAGGCCGACGTGAACCTGGCCACCGAGAAGGCCACCGTCACCTACGTCCCCGGGCAGGCGAGCCGCGCCGACCTCGTAGCCGCGGTCAAGGCGGCCGGCTACGACGTGATCTCACAGCCGGCCGCCGTCGCAGGGGGCGCTTCGGAGTCCGTCGTCGACTCCGCCGAGGCAGCGCGCGCCGCGGCCTACCGCACCCTCAAGACCAAAGTCGTCGTCGGCTTCGCGCTGAGCATCGTCATCTTCGCCGGCACCATGCAGCCCGACTGGTTCCCCTTCCTCCCCGCGTGGCTGCACAACGGCTACGTGCTCTGGGCGCTGGCCACGCCGGTGCAGTTCTGGGTGGGCTGGCAGTTCTATACCACCGCCTGGGCGGCACTGCGCCACGGCACCACGACCATGAACACGCTGATCGCCATGGGCTCCTCGGCGGCGTACTTCTACAGCGTGCTCGGCGTGACTCTTCCCCGGGTTCTTCGAGCACCAGGGTCTGGACATGCCGATGTACTTCGATTCGGCCGCCCTGATCATCACGCTGGTCCTTTTCGGACGCCTGCTCGAGGCGCGCGCGAAGGGGCAGACCGGCGCCGCCATCAAGGCGCTCATCGGCCTGCAGCCCAAGACGGCGCGCGTGCAGCGCGGCGGCGCTGAGGTCGATGTACCCGTAGCGGACGTCGTCGCCGGCGATCTCGTGGTCGTGCGCCCCGGCGAGAAGGTGCCGGTAGACGGCGTGGTCGTCGGCGGCTCGTCGGCCGTGGACGAAGCGATGCTCACCGGCGAACCGATGCCGGTGCTCAAGAACGCAGGCGCCGAGGTGATCGGCGCCACCATGAACACCACCGGCTCGTTCACGTTCCGCGCCACCAAGGTGGGCTCCGACACGGCGCTGGCGCAGATCATCCGGCTGGTCGAGCAGGCGCAGGGCTCCAAGCCGCCGATCGCGCGCCTCGCCGACGTCATCGCCGCGTACTTCGTGCCGGCCGTCATCGGCATCGCGTCGCTGACCTTCCTCGTGTGGCTGTTCTTCGGTCCCTCGCCGTCGCTCAACTACGCGCTGCTCAACTTCGTCGCGGTGCTCGTCATCGCGTGCCCCTGTGCCCTTGGCCTCGCCACCCCGACGGCCATCATGGTCGGCACCGGCAAGGGCGCCGAGAACGGCGTGCTCATCCGCGACGGCGGCGCCCTCGAGACAGCGCACAAGCTCGACACGGTGGTGCTCGACAAGACCGGGACGATCACGGAGGGCAAGCCGCGCGTCACCGACGTGGTGCTGTTCGGCGGCGGGCACGGCCTAGACAACGATGGCCTGTTGCGCCTTGTGGCGGCGGCAGAGCGCGGCAGCGAGCACCCGCTCGCCGCCGCGGTGCTGGCGGCCGCCGCCGAGCGCGGCCTCGCGGTGCCGACGGCCGAGAGCTTCGAAGCGGTGGCCGGTCACGGTATCAGGGCCGTCGTCGACGGTCGCTCCGTGGTGGCCGGCAACGAGCGCCTCGCCGGCCCGGCGGCCCGGCATGCGTCGGAGGAGTTCACCGCAGAGGGCAAGACGGTCATCACCGTGGAGATCGACGGCGAGCCGGCCGGCGCCATCGCCGTGGCCGACACCGTCAAGACGAGCTCGGCCGCGGCCGTGCGCCGGCTCCGCGACATGGGCCTCGAGGTCGTGATGCTCACCGGCGACGGCCGGCGCACGGCAGAGACCATCGCCGCCCAGGTGGGCATCGAGCGCGTCGTGGCGGAGGTGCTGCCCGCCGAGAAGGCCGCTCAGGTCGCGGCCCTGCAGACCGAGGGCAAGCGAGTGGCCATGGTGGGCGACGGCATCAACGACGCCCCGGCGCTCGCCCAGGCCGACATCGGCATCGCCATCGGCACGGGCACCGACGTCGCCATGGAGGCCAGCGACATCACCCTCATGTCGGGTGAGCTCGGCGGCGTCGCCACAGCGGTCTCGC
The DNA here is from genome assembly GCA_963765635.1 of uncultured Thermoleophilia bacterium. Lineage (GTDB taxonomy): Bacteria > Actinomycetota > Thermoleophilia > UBA2241 > UBA2241 > CAIXSE01. The sequence goes on along the minus strand of CAVXXF010000004.1, from coordinate 1,736,426 downwards.
TGTCGCGCGCCACGATCCGCATCGTCAAGCAGAACCTCTTCTGGGCGTTCGCCTACAACGTGGCGCTGATCCCGCTGGCGGCCGGCGTCTTCTACCCCGCGTTCGGCGTACTGCTGAACCCCATCTATGCGGCGGCCGCGATGGGCCTGTCGAGCGTGACCGTCGTCACGAACAGCCTGCGCCTGAGGCGCTTCCGCGGCGTCTGAAGGTCCGCGGCGCCGGCACCGCGCCGCCAGGACCCGTACGCCAAGAGGGGGACGGTCCTCAGTGCGGGAACGTCCCCCTCTCGGGCGGCGATGCGATGTCCGGTATCCTGTTCATCGTGTCCGTCGCGTGCGACGGCGACGCTCCTCGCGCCGTACCTTGGTCTTGTAGAAGGGGATGGGACCCATCGTGCTCACCTCCTCGGCTGGTCGCTGTCTCTTGGGATATCGCCAGTTCTGAAGGGAAATAAAACCTCTTTGTGAAGCACGGCACGATATCGCGGAGGCCTCCCCCTCGATGTGCCGGTGCCCTTTCGACTCCCCACAAGCCCGGCGACGGCCCCCGACCGGCCAGCCAGAACGGACAACACGGGCGACAAATGTCCGTTGTCGCGTCCATTGTCAGCTTCGCGCGCCGGGTGCAAGGATTGGTGGGGATCCGGCCGGCATCCGGCAGCAGCCGCTCCCGGCCGACCTGCGGAAGGGGTCACATGCTCAGCGTTCTCGACCGGCACGCCATCGGTCAACTGCTCAGGACCAAAGAGATCGACGCCTGGGGCGTTGCCGCCAATCGGCCGCGTCTGCCCCTGGCGCCCGACTACCCCACCGCGATCTCGATGCTCATGCGCGTCGACCAGCTGGCGGTCCGCGGCCTGCGTCACGGTCCCACGGAGGACTACTACCAGGAGTACCTGCGCCTCAACCTCGCGCTCGACGACGCCGCCGAGACGCTCGTCGAGGTGCTGCGCGCGCACGGCCACGCGGCGGAGCGCGTCGCGGCGACCGGCGCCGACAACAGCAACGGGCATGGGACCTTTCCGCACAAGACGGCGGCCACGAGCGCCGGGCTCGGCTGGATCGGCAAGACAGCGCTCTTCGTGTCTCCGCAGTTCGGCCCGGCCGTGCGCCTGGCCACTGTGTTCACCGACCTTGAGCTGCCGTTCGGCGACGCCATCGCCGAGGGCCGCTGCCAAGACTGCCGCGCCTGCGTCGACGCCTGCCCGGCCGGCTGCGGGCGTGACGTACAGTGGCGCGCCGGCATGGCTCGTGACGACCTCTTCGATGCCGACGCCTGCCGCCAGCAGATGACGCTCTTCGTCGGCCTTGGCGCGCAGATCTGCGGCATCTGCATCGCCGCCTGCCCGTACACGCGCCCTCACTGAGCCGCGCGCCGAAGACGCCCGCCCCTCGGCGCACCGCGCACACGTTGCGCCTCTGCCCCCCGCCTGCTACGCTCCGCTTCGCAGTAAACTGAAAACGGTTTTCAGTTTCAGATAAGCGGAGGTTCGCCGTGGCGCTCGACGCCGAACAGATCGCCGGGACGCTCGCCGCGCGAGGCCTGCGCCTCACCCGCCAGCGGCGTGCCGTTCTCGACGCGGTCGCCGAGGCCTCGTCGAGCGTCAGCCCCGCGCAGGTCTTCGACGCCGCCCGCCAGCGTTGCCCCGAACTGGGCCTCACGACCGTCTATCGCACGCTGGAATTGCTCAGCGAGATCGGCGCCCTGCGCCGCGTGCACGGGCCCGACCATTGCGAAGCCTTCGTGCCCGCCGGCGCGGCTCACGGCCACACCGTCGTCTGCAGCCGCTGCGGCCAGGCGATGGAGTTCACAGAGTGCGACATGCAGGCCGTCGTCGAGGCCGCCGCCAGGCAGACGGGCTACCGCATCACCGAGCACTTCCTGCAGCTCAGCGGAGAGTGCCCGGCGTGCGGCAAGCGCGCGGAGCGGGCGCGTCCGGCAGTCGGAGAATGCGCGTGACGCGGTACCGCGGAGCGCGCCGCGCCGTAGTTCCACTCCTCCAGGCCCTCTTCTGGGCGCTGGCCGTGGCCGCCGTGCTCGGAGCCGGCGGGTGCGGCGACGGCGCGACGGCCGGCGACGGCGCCCTCGACGTGGTCGCCGCCGAGAGTTTTCTCGCGGACGTCGCCCAGAACGTTGCCGGAGACCGCTTCGAGGTGCGTTCGCTCGTGCCTCTCGAGACCGACCCCCACTCGTTCGAGCCGACCCCGAAGGACCTCGGCGAGGTGGCCGCCGCCGACCTCGTGATCATCAACGGCGGCGGCCTGGAAGGGTCGCTTCTCAAGACACTCGAGAACGCCGGCGGCGAGGCGACGCTCGTCGACGCCTCTGCCGGCCTGCAGAGCCGCACGCCGCAGCCCGGCGAACCGCCGCTCGAGGGCTCCGAGACGGATCCGCACTTCTGGCTCGACCCGGTACTCGTCAAGACCTACGTGGCCACCATCCGCGACGCGTTCGCGAAGGCCGATCCGGACGGGGCGGCCGAGTACGAGGCCAACGCCGCGGCCTACACGGCGCAGCTCGATGAGCTGAACGCCTGGATCGAGAGCCAGGTCGCGCTGGTCCCCGCCGTGAACCGTAAGCTCGTGATGAACCACGCCAGCCACGGGTACTTCGCCGACAGGTACGGGTTCTCGGTCGTCGGAACGGTCATCCCCAGTGTCGGGACCGGCGAGACGCCGACGGCGAAACAGCTCAGCGACCTCACCGCGGCCATCCGCACGAGCGGCGCAAGGGCCATCTTCGTGGAGATCGAGGAGAACCCCAAGCTCGCCGAGCAGATCGCCGCAGAGACCGGCATCACGGTGGTCGACGACCTGCTCGACCACTCGCTCAGCGCGGCGGACGGCATGGCGCCGACCTACATCGACATGATGCGCTTCGACACGCGGCGCATCGTCGAGGCGCTCAAATGAGCGTCGGCGACGTCACGTCCGGGTCCTACCTCACCATCGACGACGCCACCGTGAGCTACGGCGGCCGGCCGGCTCTCGACGCCGTGACGATGCGCGTGCCGCACGGCGCCCAGGTGGCGATCGTGGGGCCCAATGGAGCCGGCAAGTCGACGCTCTTCAAGGCCTTGGTCGGCTTGCTTCCCCTGCGCGGCGGGCGCGTGCTCCTGCACGGCCGCGTGCCCGGCGGCCAGGCTGACCCCATCGCCTACGTGCCCCAGCGCGAGGAGATCGACTGGAGCTTCCCCGTCTCCGTGAGCGACGTGGTGATGATGGGGCGCTACGGCCGTCTGGGCTGGCTGCGCCGCCCGCAGGCGGCCGACCGCGAGGTGGTCGCGCGCTGCCTGGACGAGCTCGGCATCGGCGAGCTCGCGGGGCGCGCCATCGGCGAGCTTTCCGGCGGCCAGCAGCAGCGCGTGTTCCTCGCCCGGGCGCTGGCTCAGGAGCCGCACGTGCTGTTGCTCGACGAACCCTTCACCGGCGTGGACGTGAACGCCAAGGAGACGATCCTCGATCTCCTCGAGCGGCTGCGCGAGCGGCACATCACCGTGCTCGTGAGCACCCACGACATGCAGACGGCGGCCGACCGCTTCGAGCTGGTAGCTCTCTTGAAGGGGCGGCTGGTCGCCTACGGCCCGCCCTCCGAGGTCTTCACCCAAGAGCACATCAGCGCGGCGTTCGGCGGTCAGGCCCTCTTCCTCGACGGTATGGTCGTGATCGACCAGTGCTGCCCCGGCCATGTCGGCGACGGCGAGGAGCATCGCCACAGTCACGAACCGCACGCCGGACCACGATGATCACCTGGCTCACCGACCCGTTCGCGCTCGAGTTCATGCAGCGTGCCCTGGCGGCCTCGCTGATCGTCGGGGTGGTGTGCTCGGTGATCGGCTGCTTTGTCGTGCTGCGGGCGATGGCCTTTCTCGGGGATGCGCTGGCGCACGCCATCCTGCCCGGGGTCGCCATCGCCTACCTGCTGGGCGCGAACCTGCTCGTCGGCGCGCTCGTCGCCGCGCTCGTGGTGGCCGTCGGCATCGGCCTGTTCTCCAGGCGCGGCGGTGTCAAGGAGGACACCGCGATCGGCATCCTGTTCGCCGCCGCGCTGGCCCTCGGCGTGGTGCTCATCAGCACCGTGCGCTCCTACGCCACCGACCTCACCCACATCCTCTTCGGCAACGTGCTGGGGGTCACCGCCGGCGACCTCTGGCTCACCGGGCTGCTCGGGCTCGCCGTACTCGTGACGCTGCTGGTGCTGTTCAAGGAGTTCCAGCTGGCCGCGTTCGATCCGGTGCTCGCGCACATGCTGGGCAAGCGGCCTGAGCTCCTGCGCTTCGCCATGCTCATCCTCTTGGCGTTGACGATCGTCGTCAGCCTGCAGACGGTCGGAGTGGGCCTGGTCGCGGCCCTGCTGGTCACGCCGGCGGCGACCGCCTACCTTCTCACCCGCCGCCTGCCCGCGATGATGGCCGTCTCGGCGGCGGTCGGCGCCGTGTCGAGCGTCGCCGGCCTCTACGTGAGCTACTACCTCGACGTGGCCTCTGGAGCGGCCGTCGTGCTCATCGCCACGGGCGCTTTTGTGTTGGCGTTCGTGGCGGCGCCGGGCCGCGGCGTGCTGGCGCGACGGGCGGCGGCGCGGCGCGCGGCGTAACCACCCCGTTTTGCGGGCGCCCCCGGCGAGCATAGTTGGCCCAGAGACCCACGCAAGGAGGAAGCCATGCCCACGACGCTTGTACTTGGTTACGACGGCTCCGAGTGTTCGCAGACGGCGCTCGCGCGCACCGTCGACCTGGCCGGCGCGATGCCCGGCGCCACTGTTGTGGTCGTCTACGCCTACGAGTTCTCCATCGGCTACGTGCCGATGGGCATGACCGACTCGCCGCTGATGATGAGCGCCGAGTTCGACGATCACGCCCAGCTTGTGCGGGGCTACGGCGAGGGCCAGGTGGACGAGGCCGTCGAGAAGCTCGCCGCCGTCCGCATCAAGGCCGAGAAGGTCGTCGCCGAGGGCCACCCCGTCGAGGTGCTGCTCGAGACCGCCAAGGAGCACGATGCAGCGCTGATCGTCGTCGGCAGCCACGGCGAGGGCGCCGTATCGGCCGCCTTCCTCGGTTCCACGGCGCTCAAGCTGCTGCACCACAGCGAGCTGCCGGTACTGGTGGTACCGCGGCACGACAAGCACTGAGGCCGGTCGCCATGAAATGGCGCCCGCCTCAGGATGATCTTGTGCAGCTCCTGCATGACGTGATCCCCGAGGGCCGGGCCCCCGTCGAGTTCAAGCCCATGTTCGGGGGTCCGTGCTACTGGACCGGCGGCAACATGTTCGCCGCCGTCCACCAGGAGAGCCTCTTCGTGCGTCTCGGCGAGAAGGACCGCGCCGAGCTGCTGGCGCAGCCCGGCGCCCACCTCTTCGAGCCCATGGCGGGACGCCCGATGAAGGAGTACGTCGTCTTTCCCGGCGAGATGCTCGCCGACCGCGAGGCGCTGCGCGGCTGGATGGCCAAGGGGCTGGCCTACGCCGCCAGCCTGCCCCCCAAGGAGAAGAAGCCGCGCAAGAAGAAGTCCTGAGTCGCGGCGCGATCCGTGCGCCCCGCGAGGCCGGTCAGGCGCGCTTCGTCGGCTGACCGGGCGTCGGGTTGGGCTGCGCCGCCTTGACCGGCACGGGCGTGATGCCAGCGAGGTCGCCGATGACGTTCACGAGCTCGCCGTTGGCCGGCACGATGATCTTGGCGTTCTGCCAGAAGGCCTTCTCGACGGTCTCGAGCTTGCGCAGCACCTGGGCGTTGCCGACGAAGAACTCCTCGGCGGCCTCGTTGACCAGCTTGATCGCCTGCGCCTCGCCCTCGGCGGCGAGGATCTTGGCCTGCTTGATGCCCTCGGCCTTCTTGATCTCGGCGCGCCGCTGCCCGTCGGCCTGGGTCTCGGTGGCGGTGGCGTAGTCGATGGCGGCTATCTTCTCGTTCTCGGCCTTGACGACCTTGTTCATGGTCTCCTGCACGTCCACCGGCGGGTCGATCTCCTTGAGCTCGGTGCGCAGGATCTCGATGCCCCAACTGGCGGTCTCGACCTTGAGCGTGGAGCGCAGCTCTTCGTTGATGCGTCCACGCTCGCTGTTGGCCGACTTGAGCGTCAGGGTGCCGATGATGTTGCGCAGCGTGGTACGCGCCAGGTTCACGATCTGGTTCTGGTAGTTGGTGACGTTGTACTGCGAGGCCTTCACGTCTTCTTCGTCGGCCTTGACCTTGAGGTACACCTGGGCGTCGACGCGCGCGTTGAGGTTGTCGTTGGTGATGATGGTCTGCGGCTGCGCCTCGACGAGCACCTCGCGGATATCCACCTGGAACATGCGCTCGATGATCGGGATGATGATGTGGAGGCCGGGGCCGCAAAAGCGGTTGTACTTGCCCAGACGCTCCACGAGGCCGCGGTGCGTGGGCCGGATGATGCGGATGCCCGTGACGAGGATCAGGACGAGCAGAATGAGAGCGACGACGACGATGCCGCCTATGATGGCCAAGCCCATGTGGTCCCCCTTCGCGTGGGCGCGGCCGGCGGCCGTCCGCCGGAACACCCGATCGCATCTTCACCTTGATGGTAGGGCCGCGCCGGGTGGCTGTAAAGGCGGCCCGGACCCAGCTCGAGCTCAGCAGCCCAGCAGAGCCGGCAGGTCGACGAGCGCATCGATGACGTGGTCGGGCCTGCCGCCCGCCGCGGCAAGCTTGTCTTCACGGAACTTGCCCGTGCGCACCAGCACACCGGTGATGCCGACCGCCTGCGCGGCAAGGACGTCATTCTCGACGTCGTCGCCGACCATCGCCACCCGATCCGCGGACAACTCCAGCGCCTCGAGCCCGGCGACGAAGCTCGCGGGAGCCGGCTTGCCCGTGACCACGGCCGCGCGACCGGCGGCTCGCTCGAGCCCCATCAGGTAGGCGCCGGCGTCGAGGCGCTCTCCGTCGTTCGTCATCCACGACAGATTGCGATGCATCGCGACCAGCGACGCGCCGCCGAGCAGCGCTCGGTAGACGCGGTTGAGGGTGTCGAACGCGAAGGACTGGTCGGCGCCGGAGACGAGCACGACCTGCGGCTCGTCGTCGAGGCCGACGAGGCGCACGCCCTCGAGGTCCACCGGCTGCGCGTCTCCGAGAAGGAAGACCCGCGCCTCGGGCTGCGCGCTGCGCAGGTACGTCGCCGCCAGGACCGACGCGGTCAGCAGGTCGCTGTCGGCGAAGTCGAAACCGTGCTCGCGCAGACCGGAGCCGATGGCCGCGCGGCTCTTTGCGGTGGTGCTCGTGATCACGCGCAAAGGAAGTCCGGCCTTGCGCAGCCGCGCGACCGCCGCCGCGGCGCCAGACAGTGGCCGCCACGACACGCCGAGCACGCCGTCCATGTCGAGCAGAAGCCCCTCGATGTGCGTGAGCGCCATGGTCCTCCCGCGGCCGCCGAGCCGCTCTGTGAGTGGTGCCGGAGCCGGGGTTCGAACCCGGACGCCGCCGAGGCGACAGGGGATTTTAAGTCCCCGGCGTCTGCCAGTTCCGCCACTCCGGCACGGGAGGAGTATACGACGCGGGCCGCGGCTGGGGCGGGCTGAGCGTGGAAGCGGCGTAGCCACGGCCGGCTCTCAGCAGGGACGCAGCGAGCCCTCCGCGAGCGCCAACGCCACGCCCTCGAGAATGTCGGCCTCGCTGCAGCGCACCTCGGCGAGGCCGAAAGCGCGGCTGGCTTCGCGGGCTATCAGGGCGCCGGCAAGGATCACATCCTCGCGGCCCTTCTGGATGCCCGGAAGGCGGCCGCGCTGCGCGTTGGTGAGTCTCGCGAACTTGGCGATCGCAGCGTCGATGTCGGCCAGGCTGAGCACGTGACCATGGACGAGCTCGGAACGGTACTCACGCAGGCCGAGCTTGTGCGCCACGAGCGTGGTGTAGGTGCCGGCGACGCCCACGGCGCCGCGGGCGGCGCCGCGTACCGCAGCCGGCACCACGTCCACGATGGCGCCGGCGACGAACGCCGTAAGCCGGTCGATCTCTGCTGCCACCGGCGGATCGTGGTGCAGAAAGCGCTCGGTGAGGCGCACGACGCCGATGTCCAGGCTGCACACGAAGTCGGGCTGCGAACCGGCGGCGCCCACGGCGAACTCGGTGCTGCCGCCGCCGATGTCGGTGAGCACCAGCGGACCGTCCACCCGGCCGGCGAGTTCGGCCGTACCGCCGCGGAAGGCGAGAGCGCCCTCCTCGGCGCCATCGAGGACGCGCGAGGGCAGCGCGAAGTCGCGCTCCACGCCCTCGAGGAAGCCGCGGCCGTCGGCCGCGTCGCGAAGCACGCTCGTGGCCACGAGCAGGCGCCGCGCGGGGCCGTAGGCCTCGAGGCGCGGCGCATAGTCAGCCAGACAGGCGCGCGTGCGAGCGACGGCTGATGGCTCGAGACAGCCGCTGCGATCGACGCCCTGGCCGAGCCTCACCACGGTCGTCAGGCGCGCGTCCGTGTGCACCTCGCCGGCATCGTTCACCTGGGCCAGGAACAGCCGGCACGTGTTGGTGCCCAGGTCGACTACCGCGACCCTCACGGCTTCACCTCGTTTGAAGGCACGAAGGCCGCGCAGCGCGCATCGCTGCACCACGGATCCTCGATAGCGGACAGCACGGCCCGGCCAACGGCGTAGCCCGGGTGCGCGAGGGCGTGGGCGACGTGCGCGTGCAGGCACTTGACGGCACGCACGTCGCCCACGCCCCCGACGCCGGTCCGCATCGACGCGCCACCGTCGATCATCGTGAGGTCGTAGCGACGCACAAGCTCCCGGCGGCGGCGGCGCGCTGCAGTCGCGGCCGCGGCGGCGGCCCGCGTCAGCGCCGGCTCGGCCGCCAAACGTGCGGACCAGGTCTGCACGCCGGCGTCGCTCTCCAGCCGCGATACGGCTGCCACCAGCGTCGGGCACGTCAGGTAGAACAGGGTCGGGAACGGCCTGCCGCCGGAGTCGTAGGGCAGCGTCTCCACGGCGGCCGGCGATCCGGAGGGGCAGCGCGCCACGATGCGACTCATCGCGCGAGGAGTGCGGCCAAGCTGACCGGCCACGACGGCGAGGTCGGCGCCGTCGACCAGGCGCGCTACGGCACGCGGGTGTGCGCTCACCGTCGGGTCAGTGCAGAAGGGTTCGCCACAGGTCCTCGACACGGTCGAGCACCGAGATGGATGCGGCCGTCGGCACGCTGCTCGGGCGGACGGCCAGCTCCGCATCATCACCGGGAAGGCCCTTGATGACGAATACCTGCGTGTCGGGCGGCACGAGCATGGAGTCGGCGCGCGCCACCTGCGCCACGTACGCCTTCGTGGTTAGCAGCTTCATCTGCCGGTCGTAGGCGGCGTTGTCGGTGCGCGCCGCCCGCAGAGCGTCGGCGGCGTGCTGGTAGCGGTCCTGCTGCACGAAGAAGTCCTGCAGCGGAGCCACGTAGAACGAAGCGCCGATGAGGACGAGGATGAGGATCGCCAGCCGCCCGTAGTGCAGCTGGGGCGCGGCGCGCTGCCCGCGGGTGTGCCTGCCGCTCCGGCGAGGCGCCTCCGTCTGCCGCTCGACTGTCGCTGCCTGGGTCAGGCCCGCACTCCCGTTTCCGATCCGCCGGCCGCCGTACGCACTGCGGCCGATCGTCCTTAGAGATTCGTGAGCGGCGGCCCCGCTCCCTGCGTCCCTCCAACGCCGCCGCACCGGCGTCCGCCGGCGTGTGATGGTCGCGGCGGCCTCCCGGCCGCCGCGACCATCACGAGTCACTCAGTGGCCTACGGCGTGGTCAACCCCTCCAGAGCGGCAGCCGCCTGCTTGCCCACCTCGGAGGCGGGGTCCACCGCGGCCGCCTCCGTCAGCGCGGCGCGCGCCTGATCCGTGTACTTCTGCGCCTGGGCCTTGTCTTCAGTCATGCGCGACACGTGGCTCAGGAAGATGCCCTTGTTGAACAACCCGGGCTGGAAGCGGGGATCGTCGGCGAGGACGACGTTCACCTGTTTGACGGCGCCGTCCACGTCGCCGCTGTAGAAGAGAGCGATGGCCCAGTCGGTGCCGACGTTGGGGTCACCGGGCTGCTTGGCCCACGCGGCCTCGTAGACCTTGGCGGCCGCGCCGAAGTAGGCCGCCCCCTGCTCGTTGGGAATGCCGTCGGGCATCTCGGCGGCGCCCTGGTCGTACAAGCCGTTGGCGCGCGTCACGAGCTCCCGGTAGTTGCCGCTCGTATCGGCGCTGACGGCCGCCGCGGGACCGCTGCTCGGCGTGCCGGCGTCGGGGGCTGCGTCGTCGCCGCCGGTACCAGCGGTGCCCATGATGACGACGATCACCACGACCACGAGGGCGATGCCTCCGAAGAGCCCCCAGATCAGCGCCGGGGAGATGCCCCGCTTGGCGGGCGGGGGAGGCGCGCTGCCTGCCTTGGGCGGCCTGCCGCCCTGGCGGCCCTTGCCGCTGCCCTGCTGACCGGTGGTCTTACCGTTCAGGGCGCTCTTGACGCCGGCCAGGTCCGCGCCGCACTCGGGGCAGAACTTGGCGTCGTCGGCGTTGTTGCCACACTCTGGACAATACATACTCGCGCTTCCTTTTCGTCGCAGGTCGGCTCGTGAACTGAAACAGAGGGCGCGGGCGGCCGTGCGGCCGCCCGCGCCCTCCACACGCGTTGGAAGTATTCTACCTCTTCAGGTTGTAAAACGCCCCCGCGCCCGGGTAGTACGCCACCTCGCCGAGCATCTCCTCGATGCGCAGCAACTGGTTGTACTTGGCCACGCGGTCGGTGCGCGCCGGGGCTCCGCTCTTGATCTGGCCGGCATTGGTGGCCACCGCGAGGTCGGCGAGCGTCGTGTCTTCGGTCTCGCCGGAACGGTGCGAACACACGGCCGTCCAGCCGGCGCGCTTGGCCATCTCGATGGCGTCGAGGGTCTCGCTGAGCGTGCCGATCTGGTTGAGCTTGATGAGGATGCTGTTGGCGGAACCGAGCTCGATGCCCTTCGCAAGGCGCTCGGTGTTGGTCACGAAGAGATCATCGCCCATCACCTGGATGCGGTCGCCGAGCTTGTCGGTCATGAGCTTGAAGCCGTCCCAGTCGTCTTCGGCGAGGCCGTCCTCGATGCTGATGATGGGGTACTTGGCGACGAGCCCCGCGTAGTAGTCGACCATCTCGGCCGAGCTCAGGCTGCGACCCTCGCTCTCGAGCACGTACTTGCCGTCCGCGAAGAAGCTCGAGGCGGCGGGGTCGAGAGCGATGAACACATCGCTGCCGGGCTCGTAGCCGGCTGCGTCGATGGCCTCCATGATCACCTGGATCGCCTCTTCGTTGGAAGCGAGGTCGGGGGCGAAGCCGCCTTCGTCGCCGACGGCCGTCGAGAGGCCCTTCGCCTTGAGCACGACCTTGAGACCGTGGTAGACCTCGGCGCAGATGCGCAGGGCCTCTTCGAAGCTGGCGGCGCCGACCGGCATGATCATGAACTCCTGCAGGTCGACGTTGTTGTCGGCGTGCTTGCCGCCGTTCATGATGTTCATCATCGGCACCGGCAGCTGGTAGGCGTTGCAGCCGCCGATGTACTGGTACAGCGGCAACTCGAGCGCCGCCGCCGCCGCATAGGCGGTGGCCAGCGACACGCCGAGGATGGCGTTGGCGCCCAGTTTGGCCTTGTTGGGCGTGCCGTCGAGCTCGATCAGCATGCGGTCGACAAGGCGCTGATCGGTAGCGTCGAAGCCGACGATCTCCTCGGCGATCACGTTGTTGACGTTGTCGACGGCGGTGCGCACGCCCTTGCCCATGTATTCGCCGCCGTCGTCGCGCAGCTCCACGGCCTCGTACTCGCCGGTGGAAGCGCCCGAAGGCACGGCGGCGCGGCCCACCACGCCCGCCTCGAGCTCGACCTCCACCTCGACCGTGGGGTTGCCGCGCGAATCGAGGATCTGCCGGGCGGTGACATCGATGATCGTGGTCATGGAAAGCTCCCTCTGCTCACTCTTGGCTGGAGGCGGCGGTCTCGCCGGCCTTGGCGCGCTGGTAGTACTCTTCCTGCAACGGCAAGTCTAACCCAGACCAATCGCTGCCTTCGGCGGCCGCCAGTGCGGCGGCCGCCGTCACCCGGCGCTCGAAGCGTCGCGAAGCCTCTCGCAGGGCCAGCTCCGGGTCGACGTGCAACAGCCGCGCCACGTTCACGGTGGCGAACAGCAGGTCGCCGACCTCGTGCGAGACGCGGGGGTCGTGTCGGTCGGGGTCGCGGACCGGCGCCGCCGCGGCGGCCTCCGCGAACAGCTCGGCAAGCTCCTCATGCTCCTCGGCGATCTTGGGGAAGCCCTCGGCGGCCGAGTCCCAGTCGAAACCGACGCTGGACGCGCGCTGCTGCAGCTTGCGCGCCTGCAAGATCGCGGGGAACGAGGCCGGGACATCGTGAAAGATGCCTTCCCGGCCCTCCTGCTCCACCTTGATGCGTTCCCAACGGCTCTTGACCTCGCCGGGCGTGCTCGCGGTGCCGTCGGCGAAGATGTGAGGATGACGGCGGATGAGCTTGGTCTCGATGTCGGCAGCGACACTCGCCAGGTCACCGGCATCCCGCTCGCTGAGCATGAGGGCGAGCAGCACGACCTGCAGCAGCAGGTCGCCGAGCTCGCCATGCACCGCCTCAGGGTCGTCGTCGGCCACGGCGTCGGCCAGCTCGTACACCTCTTCCACGGTGTAGCCGATGATGTCGCGCGGCGTCTGCTCGCGGTCCCAGGGGCACTCCACGCGCAGCACGTCCACGATGCGCTTGAGAGAAACCAGCTCCTGGCCGAGTAGAGCGTCGTCGAAGGCGGCGCCCGCGGGTACGGTGACGAGCAGCGGGACGCTGGCAGGCGCGCGCGCCGGGCCGGCGAGGCGCGCGCGCAGCTCGCGCGCCAGGCGCGGTCCGTGCGGCCCGGCGAGCGCGACGACGACCTCGCCGGCCACGGCGCGATCGACCAGGTCGTCGAGGCCCTCGCCGTCGGCCGGGTCGATCTCGAGAAGTCGCCCGCCACCGGGAGCGGCGCTCTCCGCGACCAGGTGGCGGAGCTCGCCGGCGAGCCCTGCGGGCACGAAGACGGCGCCGCCGCCGGCGAGCGCCCGCAGGGAAACTGCGGGCGCCAGCGCGGCGGCGGCGCCGATGTATGCGAGCATCAGGCTCACGGCACTGCCGCGTGGCCCGTGTGAGCGCGCTCTGTCAGCGCGTCACGGAGCTGGGCTCGAGGGCGCCGCCGAGCCGCTGGGACTCGGGGAAGCCGTGAGCGACTTGGGGTCGAATCCGGCCGCGTACACGATCCCGGCCGACTTCACGGCGTCGGCGAGCCATGTCTCCCAAGCCTTAGATGCCGACTGGGACTTGAGCGCCTGCTCGATCATCGCCTTGGCTTCCTCGAACGACTTCGTGGAGCCCGGGGTCTTCTTGGTGACCTCGATGACGTGCCAGCCGAACTGCGACTTGACGGGCACCGCGACGGTGCCGGGCTTGACACTGAAGGCGACCTTGTCGAACTCGGGGACCATGCGGCCCTCGGGGAAGTTGCCGAGGCTGCCGCCCTTGTCCTTGGAACCCGGGTCGATGGAGTACTTCGCGGCGACCTTCTTCCAGTTGGCGTCGCTGCTGTCGGCGGCCAGGAGCTGCTGGACCTTCTCGGCCTTGGCCTTGGTGTTGACCAGCACGTGGCGGGCATCGACCGAATCAGGCACGACGAACTGCGCCTTGTTGTCGGGGTTCTCGTAGTACGCCTTGATCTGCTCTGGCGTGACCTTGACGTTCTCGCCGACCTTGGCCTGCACCGCCGTCTGAAGCATCTGCGCCTCAAGCTGCGTGTTGAGCTCGTCTTCGGTCACGCCCTGCTTCTTTAGCAGCGCGTCGAGCTTCTTCTGGCCGCCCACTTGCTCGGTGATCTGCTTGAGGCGCTCGTCGAGCTGCTTCTGCGTGACGGTGACGTCCATCTCGGCCGCCTGCTGCTTGATGACCTCGTTCTGCACCAGGTAGTTGACGATGCTGGCCTTGAGCTGGTCGGACTGCGCCGTACCCTCCTTGGGGAACGGGGGAGCGCCCTCCTGCGAGGCGTACTGGGCCTTGGCCTGCGCCCAGATCTGGTCGAACTGCTCTTGGGTGATGGTGGCATCGCCTACCGAGGCGATGGCTCCGGACGGCACGCTGTCGCCGCCGCAAGCGGCGAACACGAACGCCGACGCCAGCAAGCCGAGCAGGACCGCAGCCACGATGACTTTCTTCATAGACTTTCTCTCCCGGGGATAGAGGACTGGTCGTGAGACACACGGGCTTCAATTATAGCATCGAGCGTAGCCTCGACCCACCCGAGGAGATATGAATCCGAGCTCTCCCGATGGGCAGTGACGGCCCGCCGCTGCTTGAAGTACACGATGCGCTCGTGGGCGGCGCGCAGGCGCGCCGCCCACGCGTCGTCGAGGTCGACGCCCTCGAGCTGCAACCGCTTGCCGCGGTAGGCGACCGAGGAGGCCGCGAGCTCCGCCGCTTTGAGCCGGATGGCCTGCAGGGTCAGCAGGCTCTCCACCGGTTCCGGCGGCGGCCCGAAGCGGTCGCTGAGCTCCGCCTTGACGTCGCCGAGGGCGTTCAGGTCACGAGCCCGGGCGATGCGCCGGTGGGCCTCGATCTTGCTGGCCTCGTAGGCGATGTAGTCAGGCGGCACGTAGGCGGTCACGGGCAGGTCGAGGCGCACCGGCGGGGCGAGGACTGCCTGCTCGCCCTGCAGCTCGCGCACGGCCTCTTCGAGCATCTGTGCGTACATCTCGAAGCCCACGGCCGCCACGTGCCCGCTCTGTTCGTCGCCGAGCAGGTTGCCGGCGCCACGGATCTCGAGGTCGGCCATGGCGATCTTGAAGCCGGCGCCCAGCTCGGTGTGGTCGCTCAGCGTTTGCAGCCGCGCGGCCGCGTCGCTGGTGAGCAGATCCTCGCTCGGGTACAGCAGATAGGCGGAGGCGTGCGCGTCGCTGCGGCCTATGCGCCCGCGGATCTGGTAGAGCTGCGCCAGGCCGAGCATGTCGGCGCGTTCCACGACGAGCGTGTTGGCGCTGGGGATGTCGATGCCGCTCTCGATGATCGACGTCGTGACGAGCACGTCGGCCTCGCCGGCGAGGAAGGCGAGCATCACCTTCTCCAGGGCGCGTTCGTGCATCTGCCCGTGCGCCACGAGGATGCGCGCGGACGGCGCCAGCTCGCGCACATGCTCGGCGGCCGCGTCGATGGTCTCCACGCGGTTGTGCAGGTAAAACGCCTGACCATCGCGGGCGAGCTCCTTGGCGAGGGCGCTGCGCACGAGCTCGTCGCGATACTCACCGATGTAGGTGTGGATCTCGTGGCGCCCGCGGGGCGGCGTCTCGATCACCGAGATGTCGCGGATGCCCGTGAGCGACATCTGCAGGGTCCGCGGGATGGGCGTCGCAGAGAGGCTCATCACGTCGACCTGCAGCTTGAGACTGCGCAGCAGCTCCTTCTGACGCACGCCGAAGCGCTGCTCTTCGTCGACCACGACCAGCCCGAGGTCGTGCGGCCGCACGTCGGTGCTGAGCAGGCGGTGGGTGCCGACGAGCACGTCCAGTCTGCCGGCGCTGAAGTCCGCGAGGATGCGCTTCTGCTCCGCGCTCGTACGGAAGCGCGAGACCATACCCACCCTCACCGGCAGGTCGGCGTAGCGCTCGCTGAAGGTCATGTTGTGCTGCTCGGCGAGGATGGTGGTGGGCACCAGCACCAGCGTCTGCTTGCCGGCTTCGGCGGCCTTGAAGGCGGCACGCAGGGCCACCTCGGTCTTGCCGTAGCCGACGTCGCCGCAGATGAGGCGGTCCATGGGATGCGCCGCCTCCATATCGTTCTTGACCTGGTCGATGGCCTCGGCCTGGTCCTCGGTCTCCTCGAAGGCGAAGGCGTCTTCCAGCCGGTTCGTGAGCTCGCCGTCGGGCGGGAAGGCGAAGCCGGGGATGGCCTGACGAGCGGCGTAGAGCTCCAGCAGCTCGCCGGCCATCTCGACGACGGCCTTGCGAGCGCGCGTCTTGACGGTCTGCCAATGCGTACCGCCCAGCTTGTCGAGCGCCGGCGCCCCGCCGCTCGCGCCGATGTAGCGGCTGACCTTACCGATCTGGTCGTGGGGCACGAAGACGCGATCGTCGCCCCTGAACTCCAGCACGAGGTAGTCTCGCGTGACGCCCGCGACCGTGCGCGTCTCGATGCCGCCGAAACGGGCGATACCGTGGTCCTCGTGGACGACGAAGTCGCCGGGGCGCACGTCGAAGAAGGTCGTGAGGCGCGTCCCGGCGGCGAAGCGCTGTTCGCGCGGCGCCGCGCGGATCAGCGAGCGCTCGTTGACCACGGCCAGCTTCAGATCGGCGGCCACGAAGCCCTCGCGCAGGGGCGCCGCGAGGAAGTAGAGGCCCGGGGCGGCCTCGCCGCCGCGAGCCAGCAGCTCGCGGCTCACCACCTCGGCCTGCAGGGTGCGCAGCCGGAAGGTGGCCCGCTCCGCCTCGCCCTCGTGGCGGAAGACGATGAAGACGCGGTAGCCGTCGCGCACCAGGCGCAGCAGGTCACGCTCGGCGCCGGCGATGTCGCGCGCCGCGAACTGCGGCCGTGAAGCGTGGAACTGCAGGGGCTGTTCGCGCTGCACTACGTCCACCCGCAGGGCGTCGGCGAGGAGAGCGCGGGCCTCGACGAGCGGCACGTAGAGCCGCTCGCGGACGCCCGTGCCGGCGACCGCCATCCCCACCTCGGCGTCGAACTCGGCCAGTGCCCGGTAGGTCTCGTCCGGATTGAACACGGCCGCGCCGAGACCGGCGGCGGCGAGTACGTCGGCGACGGTCGTGAAGCGCTGTGCAAGCGCCGCCAAGGCGCGCACGCCGGCGCGCCGGAAGAGCTCGTCCGGCGCCTCCTCCCTGCCCTCGCTCTCCCAGGCGGCGAGCGCCTGGTGCAGGCCCGTCTGGTACTCGGGCAGGGTCGTATCGGCTTCAAACGAAGCGTTGATCGTCGCCCGGTCAAGGCTGCCGGTGGTGCGCTGCGAGTACACCGAGAAGGTGCGCAGTCTCTCCACCTCATCGCCCCAGAACTCCACGCGCAGCGGGTCGCCGAGGGCCGGGTAGGCGTCGATGAGCCCGCCGCGCACGGCGTACTCGCCACGCGCGCGCACCTGCTCGACGCGCTCGTAGCCCAGCGTCGCCAGATGGGCGACGACCGCGTCGAACGAGACCTCGTCGTGAGGCGCCAGTCCGAGCGGCTGTGGCTGCAGTTCCAGCGGCAGGAAGCGCTCGAGCAATGCCACTGCCTCCACGACGACCACGCCGCCGGCGGCAAGGGCGGCGAGCGCCTGCTGGCGCTCGCCGACGACGTGCGCGGCCGGCGCTACGTCGGCGCCGTACAGCACGCCGCGCGCCGGCAGCACGGGCACCTCTCGATCGAGGTACAGGGAGAGGTCGGCGGCCAAGCGGGTGGCGGCCTCGCCGTCGGGAGCCACGACGAGGCGCCCGCCGCCGCCGGCGGCGCGGAGCGCCGCAGCCAGCACGTAGGGCGCGTAGAAGCTCGGGGCGTAGATGCCCGCGCCGCGGCGGAGCCGCGGCGCGGCCTTCTCGAACGCCTCGCTGTGCATCAGGTACTCGACGAACACAGGGTCCTTTCGCGCACGCCAAAGGCCCCGCGCGCCAGGTCTTCGACATCAGAGTCGATGCCCAAGCTCGTCGGCGACGGGGCGACCGCCCGAGATTGTACCCGAACGCCGGCGGCCGAGCCGCCGCCGTGGGAGAGCCGGCTTATCGCCTGTCGGGCGGGCCGGCCGGCACCGCGCGCGCCGCGACGCGCAGCACGGCGCGCGTCGCCCCGGCCTGCTTGTTGCCGGCCACATCGTAGGCGCGCGCGACCAGCGTGTAGCTGCCCGCCTGCCAGCCACTGGGGAAGCTCCACACGCCCTTCTCGCCCACCTGGAGCGCGGGGATGCGCGTGCTCGCCAGCACCGTGCCGTCCGCCCTGAGAGCCGCGATGGTGACCACCGCGCTGGCGCACGAGAAGGCGGGGTCGCTGAGGCTGTAGCGCACCTGCGCCATGTCGCGCGCCCGCGTCTGCGTGCTCCACACGCGCGCTTTCGGGGCGCGCCCATCGTGGCCCGACCGCGCGTCGACGAAGGCCTTGAGGCAGACATTGGCGTCGGCGAACCCAGGCTTGGTCGTCAGATCGTCCCAGGACGCGCCGTCGGCACTGACGTAGGACTGGCCGCGCGCCGCGCGCGGCACGATGAGACCCGCCCGCGCTTCGAGCGGGATGGGATCGTGCCGACCCGGCGTCTTGAGCTTGACGGCGACCACGAACACGTGGCCATTGGCGACCGCGACGGGGGTCTCGAGCGGCACCGTGTGGTAGCCGGCGAGGGTGACGGCGCCGGCGGCGGCCAGCGGTGCGGCGGCGGCATCCGCCAGGCGGCCGGCGATCCGCACTTCGTAGGAGCTGCCCGGCACCGGCGTGTAGAAGCTCACGGCGCGGATGGTGCCGCTGCCGGCGCAGTGGAAGCGGTTGGCGAACCAGGCGGTGTCGGAACCGTACCCGAAGCTGAGCGACCATCCGAGCGCATCGTACTGGTAGATGGCGTCGTAGTTGCTCGCGCTCTCGGCGCTGCTGAACACCGCCATCTCCTGCCCGTAATTGGCGTCGTAGTAGGAGATCCAGAAGTACCCGGCATCGCCCCAGTCTGTGCCCCAGCTGTTCTTGATGAGAAAGGCGCCGTCGCCGGGTGGCGTCTCCTTGAACCGCGCTGCAGGGAAGCCGTCGTCCCAACCCACGCAGGTCACGTGATGGTCGAGCACCAGACCAGCCTTCGTGGAGTAGTACGCGAAGGTGCTGCTGTTGTTGTAGCCGGCCTCGAAGGCCATCCCCGTATCCACCGCTCCGTAGGTGCTCACGGCCCACTTGAGCGCGTCATTGTCGAGCGGTGATGTGCGATCCGGCAGGTAGAGCACTTCCTGCACGTGACGCACCGCGCGGAGCCCTTCCGGCGAGCGGCCTTTGCGCGGATACGGGTCGTCGCGCTCGAGCACGGGTCCGTCCCAGCGCGCGACGTAGGCCGTCGAAAGGCGCGCGTCGGAGCGCCCCTCGAAGTCGAGGATCGAACCCATGTGGTCGGCGAGGTTGTTCTCGGAGAAGTCGAACAGCGCGCCGGGGAGCAGGCAGGACTCGAGCGACGCCATGGCGGACTGGATCCAGCAGGTGCTGAAGTTGTCCTGCGAGCGCACCGGCGTGACCTTGCCGTGGTCGCGAAGGTCGTAGGAGGGCGGGTAGGAGCCGGCGGTCTGCCACGGCATCACGCCGGCCGACTTGGCATCGCCCTGATCTGCGCCGACCGCGGCGGCGCCGGGGAGGGTCACGCAGAGCATCGCGACCAGCGCGACGATCGCCCAGCGAAGCGCTGCGTACGTGCGCGAACTCATCTGACGGCGAACCTCCTGCTCGCTGGCGGTGGGCGGAACACGTCGTCCACCGTTGACTTATCCCCGTCCGCGGGCCGCGAGTCAACCCGCCCGCGGGTCCGCGCTGCGCCGGCCGTGGCCCGCGTTTCCGCGCGGAGTGCGGCTCGTCGTAGGATAGGCCCCGGGATGGGAGGCTCACCTTGAAGCCGCGGCGCAGCGCCGCGGCAGTGCTGTGCTTCGTCGCGCTGGCCGCGGCGGGCAGCGGCCTGCGGCCGACGCCGGCCGCGGCCGGCGTCTCCTCGAGCACCATGTCGATCCTGCAGAAGCACGACGTCGCCGGGAGCGACACCGGCGTGTACATGTGGGACTTCGACGCCGCGCGGCAGGTCCTTGCGAGCCACGCCGACACCCGCCTGGCTCCGGCCTCCACGATGAAGCTCGTCACCACCTCGTCCACCCTGGGCAGATGGGGGCCGGAGCACCGCTTCAAGACGGAGCTCTACGGCCCCGACGTGCCGGTCTACGGGGGCATCCTCTACGGAGACCTCTACCTCAAGGGCTACGGTGACCCGAGCCTGTCCACGCTCTCGTACCAGCGCAAGGTCCTGCACTTCACCACCGCCTCGTTCGAGTCGTTCGCCAAGCGCCTGCGCACGCTCAAGGTCCGCAAGGTCAAGGGCCACGTGCTGGGCGACGAGAGCTGGTTCGACAGGCACCGTACCGGCCCCTCCTGGGGATCCGGCCTGCGGCTCGAATCCGGGCCGCTGTCGGCACTTTCGGGCAACGAGGGCCTCGACGACGGCAAACGCGTCAAGGACCCGGCCACCTACGCGGCCAAGCTCCTCACCGAGGCGCTGCGCGCCAAGGGCATCAAGGTCACCGGCAAGCCTGGGGCGGGCAAGGTCCCCGAGACCGCCCGGCTGCTCAAGCAGCAATTCTCAGCGCCCCTGAGAGTACTGCTCAAGCGCATGAACAAGTACAGCGACAACTTCTTCGCCGAGATCCTGCTCAAGGGGCTCGGCAAGGACTTCTTCGAAGAAGGGAGCACGCCGGCCGGCCTCGAAGCGTCGCGTGCCACCCTGGCTGCCATCGGCCTGTATCCGGATTCGTACCGCCTCGTCGACGGCTCCGGCCTGAGCTACGAGAACCGGCTCACCGCCAGAGACCTGGTGCGCATCATCGGCGCGGCCCGTCAGACGCCGACGTACGACGTCTTCTACGACGCCCTGGCCATCGCCGGTGTGGACGGGACGCTGAAGCTCCGCATGCGCGGCACGGAGGCCGCCGGCAACTCCCGCGCCAAGACCGGCACGCTCAACATCGCCGTTTGTCTGGCGGGGTACGTGAAGAGCGCCAACGACCGGCTGGTCGGCTACGCGATCCTCGTCAACGGAAGCTCTGTGAACTGGTTCGACGCCACCGCGGCGCAGGACGACATCGTGGAAATGCTGGCATCCTCCCGGCTTTCGGGGACGCGGCAGATCCGCGTCGACCCGATGCTGCGCCAGCACCCGCTCTCAGCGTCTCGAGGCCGTTAACCCGGTTGGCAGCCTCCTCCAGGCCGTCGTACAACCATAGCTCCACGGCGTCGGCCGAGGCGCCCACGAGCTCGGCCACTGCGGCCTTGCTCTCGCCGAAGCGGCTGAGCACGTAGTCGGCGACGACGTCCGGGTCGTAGCTCGCCGGCCGGTCGACGCCCACGCGCAGGCGCACGTAGTCCGGCCCGAGCAGCCCGGTGATGCTCTTGAGGCCGTTATGGCCGCCGCTGCCGCCACCCTCCATGAGCCGCAGGCGGCCGAACGTCAGGTCGATGTGGTCGTGCACGACCAGCACCCGCTCGAGCGGGAGCTTGAGTGCGCGAAGCGCGGCGGCCACGCTGCGGCCGGAGTCGTTCATGAACGTCGTGGGCTGCAGCAGAAGGACCTGACGGCCCCCGATGGCGCCTTCGGCACAGCGGCCGTCGAAGCCGCGCTTCGCCCGCGGCGAACCCGTGACGACGCGCCAGCTCCTCGACCACCTGGTAGCCGACGTTGTGCCGGGTGCCCTCGTACGTCGGCCCGGGATTGCCCAGGCCGACGACGAGATACTCCACGTTGTGCTGCGGGCGGAAGATGGCCACGATGACTGCCGTTCAGGCGGCCCGCTGTGCGGCGGCGGTCAGCCTGCCGCCTCCTCCTTGTCGCCCTTGCCGACGATCTCGGGCTCGGCTTCGGCGGCGCCTTCCGCGGCTTCTGCGGCGCCTTCTTCGACTTCTTCCTCGACCTTGCGCGGCGGCAGCACCGAACACAGCACCTGCTCGGGGTCGTCGACGAGTTCGAGACCCTCTGGGACGACCAGATCGCCGACCTTGGCGGTGTCGTTGATGTCCATGCCGCTGATATCGAGCACAAGGTGCTCCGGGATGGCCGTGACGAGGCCCCTGACGGTGACTTCGCGGGTGGACTCGTCGAGCATGCCGCCGGACTTGACGCCTACGGCCTCGCCCTCGAAGCTCACCGCGACCGTGGTCTCGATGGTCTCGTCGAGGCGGATCTCCTGCAGGTCGAGGTGCGTGAGCGTGCTCTTGACGGGGTCGAGCTCCATGTCCTTGACGATGGCGTGATGGGCGCGCTTGTGGCCCTCCACGGTGATCTCGAGGACGGCGTGCGTGCCGGCGCCGGTGGAGAGCGCAGCACGCATCACGTGCGGGTCGACGGCGAACATGGTCGCCTCTTTGCCGTGGCCGTAGAGCACGCCGGGGATGAGGCCGGCCTTGCGCAGACGCCGTGCGGCGCGGCTGCCGGTGACATCGCGCGGTTGCACGACGATGCTGACTTTGTCCATTGGTCGTCTCCTGCTAGAAAAGCTGATTCTCGCCGGCGAACAACTCGCTCACCGACTCGTCCTCGAACACGTTCTTGATGGTGCGGGCAAGGATGTCGGCGACGCTGAGGACCTTGATCTTGGTGTCCTCCGCGCCGACCTCCAGGTGCAGCGTATCGGTGACCACGACTTCCTTGACAGGCGACTGGCGGATGCGCTCGAACGCGGACCCGCTGAACACGCCGTGGGTGGCGGTCACGTAGACCTCTTTGGCGCCGTTCTCGTACAGCGTGTCGACCGCGGCGGTAATCGAACCGCCAGTATCGATGAGATCGTCGACGATGACGGCGATCTTGTCGCGCACGTCGCCGATGAAGTGCATGGTCTCGGCGCGGTTGTGCTCGGGGCGCATCTTGGTGAGCACCGCGAGGCCGGTGCCGGGCAGCCGGCTGATGAAGCGCTTGGCGAGCTTGACGCCGCCGGCGTCGGCCGAGACGGCCACGAGCGGCGTGCCGCCGAAGTCCTTGTAGCGGAAGTAGTCGGCCAGCATGGGCACGGCGGTCATGTGGTCGACGGGGATCTCGAAGAAGCCTTGGATCTGGCCCTGATGGAGGTCCATGGAGAGCACCCGGTCGACGCGCGCCGCTTCGAGCAAGGTGGCGATGAGACGCGCGGTGATGGGCTCGCGGGCAGCGCTCTTTTTGTCCTGACGGGAGTACGGGTAGTACGGCATGACCGCGGTGATGCGCCGCGCCGAGGCGAGCTGCGCCGCCTGGATCATGATGAGCAACTCCATGACCTCGTCGTTGAGCCGGTCCTTGGGCGACTGCACGATGAAGGCGTCGGCCCCGCGGATGCTCTCGTCGTAGCGCGCATAGATCTCGCCGTTGGCGAAGGTCTTGAGCAGCACGCCGCCCAGATTGATGCCCAGTTTCGCGGCGATCTTCTCGCCAAGCAGAGGGTTGCTGCGTCCCGAGAACACCATGAGACGCTTCTGCGAGGAGGTCACACAGCAGGAAGTGTCAGCCACCACGTCCCCTTCCTTGATGGGCTTCCGGCCGAAACGAGATTGTACCAGACGAGGGACGCCCGGCCCGAAGGGCTACTGGGCGTCCTCCCCGGACTCGTCGCGCAGCCGCCGCGCCGCACGGCGTTCGGCGTAACCGTCGATGTTCTCCTGCTTGCCGCGCGCCACGCCGAGCGCGCCCGGCGGCACGTCACGCGTGATCACCGACCCGGCGGCGGTGAAGGCGCCGTCGCCGATGGTGACCGGCGCCACGATGGTGGTGTGACTGCCGGTGCGCACGTGGTCGCCGATGGTCGTGGCGTGCTTGTCGTAGCCGTCGTAGTTGGCGGTGATGTTGCCGGCGGCGACGTTGCTGTTCCGGCCCACCACGGCGTCGCCCACGTAGCTGAGATGCGGCACCTTGCTGCCCTCGCCGATCCGGCTGTTCTTGATCTCCACGAAGGTGCCCGCCTTGGCGCCTTCGGCGAGCACCGTGTTGGGGCGGATATAGGCGTACGGACCGACGCTGCAGCCCGGAACTGATGACGCATTCGTAGAGGTGCGAGCTGACGACGCGGGCGCGGTCGCCGATGAAGGCGTCGCTGAGATACGCACCGGGGCCGATCTCGCTGGCGGCGCCCACGGTGGTGCGTCCGAGCAGGTGCGTGTTGGCGCGGATGAACGAGTCGCGCCCCACTTCGACGCCCCAGTCCACGAACGTCGTGTCGGGATCCTCGATGGTGACGCCGGCGAGCATGAGACGCTCCAGCAGCCGCCAGCGCATGGCGGCATTGACGAGGGCCAGCTCGACACGCGAGTTGACGCCCATGCACATCTCCTCGTCGTCGCTCTCGAAGACGGCGACGGTGTGCTCGGCGTCGATGAGCAGATGCACGACGTCGGTGAGGTACAGCTCGCCCTGCGAGTTGTCGCTGCCCAGGCGCGCCAGCGCCGGGCGCAGGGCGTCGCTGCGGAACACGTAGAGGCCCACGTTGATCTCTTCGATCTCGCGCTCGTCGGCCGCGGCATCCTTGAACTCGACGATGCGCGCCAGACGCTCG
The DNA here is from genome assembly GCA_963765635.1 of uncultured Thermoleophilia bacterium. Lineage (GTDB taxonomy): Bacteria > Actinomycetota > Thermoleophilia > UBA2241 > UBA2241 > CAIXSE01. Next base: position 1,712,215 of record CAVXXF010000004.1, on the reverse strand, counting down.
TCGGCGTCGCGCACGATGCGGCCGTAATGGGCGGGGTCGTCGAGGCGCACCGTGGTGAGCGTGGCCGCGGCGTCCTCGTCGAGATGCCGCTGGAAGAGGCCGGCGACGAAGTCGCCGTGCACCAGCGGCACGTCGCCGTACAGCACCATCACGTGGCCCTCGAAGCCGGCCAGTGGCTCGAGGCCGGCGCGCACGGCGTCGCCGGTGCCGTTTCGCTCCACCTGCACGGCGCGCTCGCAGCCCACGGGCAGGATCTCGGCGATCCTGTCCTGGTCGGGGCCCGTGACCACGACGATGCGCTCCGGTGAGATGCTCAGCGCCGCGTCGATGACGTAGGCGAGCATGGGCCGGCCGCACACCTCGTGCAGCACCTTGGGGGCGTCGGACTTCATGCGCGTTCCGAGGCCCGCCGCGAGGATCACGACGGCCAGCGGCGGGCGCTTGACTGTGGGTCTGTCGGTCATATGGCTCACCTGACGGGAGTGGTGGTCGCGGGTGCCGTCCGCGCGTCTGGTTGTGGCTGGGGCGGGAGGATTCGAACCTCCGGATGCCGGGACCAAAACCCGGTGCCTTACCGCTTGGCTACGCCCCAACGCCGGACGACCGGGGCGCCGCAGGGCACCGCGCCGCCCGCCGCAAAGCGGCACGACATTGTATCACCCCGGGCGCGAACGGCCGGGCGCGACCGGCTGCAGGTCGCTGACGCACCAGGCGCGGGAGGGCGCCAGCGCCGCCCGCGCCCGGCTCGCCGCCTCCTCGTCTGCGAAGAGACCGAACACCGCGGCGCCGCTGCCGGTCATGGCCGCGGCCAGCGCGCCCTCGGCCGACAGGCGCTCGCGCAGTTCGGCGACCGCGGGCCTGCGCGCCGTGACGCTTGCCTCGAGATCGTTGCGCATCAGGGCGACGACGTCGTCCACGGTCTGTGCCGCCTGTACGCGCGCGGAGAGCGCGCGCGCCTGCGGCACGAACTCCTTGATCGTCGTCGCCACGTCCTCATCGCGCCAGCGGTACACGGCGGCCGTGCTCAGCGTCAGGTCGGGGACGGCGATCACCAGGTGCAGGTCGGGCAGCGCGACCTCCTTGAGCAGCAGACCCCTGCCCATCACGAGCTGCGGGCCAGGCCAGAGGAAGAAAGGCACGTCGGAGCCCACGGCCGCGGCCACCTCGTGGCGCAGACGCGCCGACAGGTCGAGGGCGAAGAGCCGCTCGAGGGCGATCAGCGTGGCGGCGGCGTCGGAGCTGCCGCCGCCGAGGCCGCCGCCGTGCGGCACGTGTTTGTCGATCGTGATGCGCACCTGGAAGGTACGCTCAAGGCGCGCCTCCAGCTCGCGCACCAGCTTGGCGGCAAGATTCTGCTCGCCGGGCGCCACGTCGCAGACGACCTCCAGCCCGGCTCCCGGCGTGCGCTCCACGGTGACGCGGTCGGCAAGCGTCACCGGGACCATCAGACGAGGCGATCTCGTGAAACCCGTCGGGCCGCACCGGCCCCACAAGCAGCGCCAGATTGAGCTTGGCCGGGGCCATGACCTCCGTGAGATCCGCCATCGTCATGCGGTCTCGTCGGCCGCCACAGCGCTCAACGGCCACCCCACGGCCTGTGCCAGCGCCACCCATTGTGGCGGCGCAAGCTCCTCCGGGCGCGCCGCGGAGCTGAGCCCCAGGTCAGCGAGCGCCCGCCGCACGTCGTCGCGCGACAAGGTCACGCCGGCGCGCGCCGCGCCGGCCAGCGTGTTGGTGAGCACCTTGCGCCGCTGGCCGAAGGCGAGGCGCACGAGCTGACCCATGGCCGCGTACTCGGCCGCCGTGAGCGGCGGCGCTTCGCCGGCCGCCTCCGGCCCACGCGCGAGAGGCGCCCGCCGCGAAAACGTGATGAAGCTCGAATCCACGCGCGGCTGCGGACGAAAGGCGGACGGCGGCACAGCGCGCACCTCCTCGCGCCGGCAGGCGAGCTGGGTCGAGCACCGAGACGGCCGAGTAGGCCTTCGTCGAGGGCAGTGCGAACAGGCGGTCGCCGAGCTCCTTCTGCACCATCACCGCCCAGCGAGACAACAGTGGAAGCTCGGCGATCGTGGTCATGATGAGCGGGATGGCGATGTTGTAGGCGAGGTTGGCGACCAGCGCCGTGGGCGGCGGGTCGAGCGCCGTCAGGTCCTGCTTGAGCGCGTCGCCGGGGTGCACGATCAGGCTGGGGCGCTCGGCGGCCAGCCTGGAAAGCCGGGACGCATAGCGGTGGTCGATCTCGAACACGTGCACGAGGCGCGCGCGCTCGAGCAGCGGCCGGGTGAGCTGGCCGTCGGCGGCCCCGACCTCCAGGACCACGTCGTCGGGCTCCACCGCCGCCTGCTTCACGATGGCGCGCAGGATGTTGCCGTCGACGAGATGGTTCTGGCCGTAGCGGTGCAGGGCGTGCGGCCGCGGGGGGCGACTGCGTTCGCCCGCGGCCTGCCCGTCGCCGTGCGAAGCTCCCGGGCTTGCGTGCGCCACCTGTGGGCCGTTTGGCCATCGTCAGCCGAGTTCCGGGAGACCGAACACACGGCGCGTATTGGCCGTCGTGACCGCGGCGACCCGCGCCGCATCCCAGCCGCGAGCCTCGCCGATCGCGGCCGCCGTGTGCACGACCCAGGCGGGCACGTTGCTGTTGCCGCGGTTGGGCACCGGGCTAAGGAACGGCGCGTCGGTCTCGACCATGAGGCGGTCCTCGCGGACGCGCGCGGCCGCGGCGCGCAGGTCGCCGGCGTTCTTGTAGGTGACGTTGCCGGCGAAGCTCGCATAGTAGCCGCGCGCGTTGCACTCGTCCACGTAGCTGCGGCAGGGAGAAGCAGTGCATCACGACAGTCAGGTCGTCGGCCTCGTCGGCCAACTGCGCCATGGCCTCTTCCCCGGCCTCACGCACGTGGACGACGAGCGGCAGGCCGGCGCGGCGGGCCAGCGCGATCTGGGCGCTGAAGGCGCGGCGCTGGGCGTCGCGTGGCGACAGCTCGCGGTAGAAATCGAGGCCGCACTCGCCCACGGCGACGACGCGCGGATGCGCGGCGAGTTTCTCGAGCTCGCCGAGCAGCGCGTCGTCGAAGCTGTCGGCGTCATGCGGATGCAGTGCCACGGTCGCGTACACGCCCTCGAAGCGCTCGGCGAAGCCGATCGCGAGTTTCGAGTGGCGACGTCGATGCCGATGCTGACGACGGTCGTGACGCCGGCCTCGCGGGCCTGCTCCACGGCCCAGCCGGCGTCGTCCAGCATCTCGAGATGGCAGTGGGAATCGATGAGCGTCATGGGCTCAGGCGAAGGTCGGTATGGCTCCGGAGGCAGGGGCCGATGGCCTCAGGCGCCGGCCTCGATGCGCGGGAACAGCGGCGCGCCCACGACCACCGTCGGCGGGCGTGAGGCCGGTCCAGGTCGCCCTCTCGAGCAGCAGATCGGCGTCGCCGTGCGCCTGGCCGAGACGGCGCAGGATCTCTGCGGCCGTGCCCGGGATCACCGGATAGATGGCGAGCGCCACGAGGCGCAGGCCGGCCGCCAGCCCGTGGAGCACCATGTCGAGGCGGCCGGCCTGCGCCTCGTCCTTGGCGAGCTTCCAGGGCGCCTCTTCCTCGACCAGACGGTTGAGGCGCCGCACGTACTCCCACACGGTCTCGATGGCGGCCGTGACCGCGACGGCGTCGAAGTGCGCGCCGGCGTCGCGCACCATCGCCTCGCCCTCGGCCGCCACCTCCCGCAGCACCTCATCGGCGGGCGCCGACGGGATGCGCCCGTCGCGATACTTGCCGATCATGCTCACGCTACGGCTCACGAGGTTACCGAGCTCATTGGCGAGCTCGCTGTTGTAGCGGCCCTCGAAGCCCTCGAGGCTGATCACGCCGTCCTGGCCGAGGGTGACTTCGCGCATGAGGTAGAACCGCAGCGGATCGATGCCGTACTGCTCCATGACGGCGAACGGGTCGAGCACGTTGCCGCGCGTCTTGCTCATCTTCTCGCCGCCCATGAGCAGATAGCCGTGGATGAGCTCCGCTTCGGGCAGTTCGTACCCGGCGCTCATGAGCAGCGCCGGCCAGATCACGGCGTGGAACTTGAGGATGTCCTTGGCCATGACGTGCAACTGCGGCGGCCAGTAGTGCTCGACGAGGTCCTCGCCGGGACGCGCGTAGGTGAGCGCCGACAGGTAGTTGATGAGCGCGTCGACCCACACGTAGATGACCTGCTCGTGGTCCCACGGCACGGGCACGCCCCAGGTGATGCTCGAGCGACTGATGGAGATGTCGTCGAGGCCCTGCTCGATGAACGACAGGGCCTCGTTGTAGCGCGACCTGGGCTTCACGAAGTCCGGGTGGGCGCGGAAGAACTCGGCCAGCCGGTCCTGATACTTGCTGAGCAGGAAGTAGTAGTTCTCCTCCTCCAGCCAGACCGGCTCGAGGCCGTGGTCGGGACACTTGCCGTCCACCAGGTCGCGCTCGTACCAGAAGCCTTCGCAGGCGGTGCAGTAGAGGCCGCCGTAGGAGCGCTTCTCGATATCGCCGGCGGCCTTGAGCTTCTCAACGAACTGCTGAACGAAAGCCTCATGCTCGGGGTCGGTGGTGCGGATGAAGAAGTCGTTGCTGGCGTTGAGCTGGCCGGCGAGCTTCTTGAAGCGTGGCGCCAGCTCGTCGACGTGCTGCCGCGGCGTGAGGCCACGCTCGGCCGCGGCCTGCGCCACCTTGTTGCCGTGCTCGTCGACGCCGGTGAGGAAGAAGACGTCGTCGCCCTTCTGGCGGTGGTATCGCGCCAGGATGTCGGCGGCGATGGTCGTGTAGGCGTGCCCCAGGTGGGGCTCGCCGTTGACGTAGTAGATGGGCGTGGTGATGGAGTATCGCACGGGCTAAGTCTACTTCTTCTCGGTCCGGCGAGCCTTCGCCGCCTGGCCGTAGCTGCCCAGGCGCTCGCCCAGCGACCAGTACTCGCCGTCCACGTAGGCCATGGCGTCGAGCTTCGCCGTCTTGAGGCGCCCGCGCGAGTCGATGAGCTCCTCGTCGTACTGCACGGCGACGATCTCGGCAAGGTAGAGATCGTGAGCGCCGAGCTCGAGCTGATGGCGCACGACGCACTCGATGTTGATGGGGCACTCCTCGATGAGCGGCGCGGCGACCAGCTTCGCCGGCCGCGCCGTGAACCCGAGCTCCTTGAACTTGTCGTGCTCTGCGCCCGACCACACACCGGCTACGTCGACGGCCTCGAGCTGGGCGGCACGCGGGATGTTGACGACGAACTCGCGGGCCGCGTTCACGAGGCCATGGGAATGCCGTGACGGACGGATGGCGACGCTGAGCATGGGTGGCGACGAGCACACCGTGCCCGCCCACGCCAGCGTGATGATGTTGTCCTTCTCCTTACCGTGGCCGGCCACGCTGAGCAGCACCACCGGCGTGGGCAGCAGGGCCGTGGACGGCTTGCGCTCGATCTTCATGCCGTTCCTCCTTGGAGTCTGTCCGGTATCGTACCGCACGGTGCGAATCGCACGTCAGTGGCATTGGAACCACGACATTCGTAAAATGTGGCTGTCGAAGGGAGCGCCATGCGCAGACAGTCGCTGGACAAGACCGACATCGCCATCATCGGCCACTTGCAGGTGGACGGGCGGCGCGCGTACACGACCATCGCCAAGGACCTCGGCATCTCGGAGGCCAGCGTACGGCAGCGCGTGGCTCGGCTGCTGCGCACCAACATCATCCAGATCGTGGCGGTCAGCAGCCCCCTCGACCTCGGGCTGATCTGGGCGCAGGTGCACCTGCGCGTCGAGGGCGCGCGCCTGGAGGCGGTCGCCGAAGAGGTCGCCGAGCTACCGCAAGTGGACTACGTGAGCATCTGCGCCGGCAACTTCGACGTCATCGTGGGCATCGTCGCCCACGACCGCGAGGAGCTCATGGACGTGCTCGTCAACCACATCCGTTCCATCCCGGGCATCGTCCAGGCCGAGTTCCTGCTCAACCTCAAGATCCTCAAGGACAACTACGAGTGGTCGCCGGGCGAGGGGCCGGAGCGCTCCTAGCGCTCCTTTTCTCGCCCGCCGCCTTGCGCTAGCATCCCGGCACCGGACCCCATCGCCGGCGCGCGGCGGCGCAGCCGCTCCGCGCGCCCCCAGAGGAGATGAGAGCATGGGCGATCAAACCCGCCCCAACGTGCACACCCCACCCCCCGGACCACGCAGCTCGGCGCTCATGAGGCGCGGCGACGACATCCTTCTGGGGGTGTCTCTGATCGGCGAGTGGCCGCCAAACCATTTCGTCAGCAGGTACCGCGACGGCTGGTTCATCGAAGATGTCGACGGCAATCGCTACCTCGACTGGCTGGCGGGCTGGGCGTCGGCGCCGCTCGGCGGCAACCATCCCGAGCTCGTGGAGGCCGCACACACGGCGCTCAAGGAGTACGGCACCGAGTGCCTCTCGTCGCTGACGGTCTGGCATCAGTACGAGCTCGCGGAGAAGCTCATCGAGATCGCCCCCAGGCCGCTCACCAAGGTCGTCTACGACACCACCGGCAGCGAGGTCGTCGAGAATGCGGTGCGCATCATGCGCGAGGCCGCCGGCCCCGGCCGCCCGTTCGTCATCACCTTCCTCGGCAGCTTCCACGGCGGCAACTACGGCACCGGCGCTATGGGCCCGCACAACGCCCATTACAACCACGGCATCGAGCCGTTCATGAGCGGCTGGATCAACGTCCCCTTCCCCACCTGCTACCGCTGCCCCTACCACCTAGACTACCCTGCCTGCGACATCGCGTGTCTTGACTACATCGAGGAGATGATCCTCAGGTACAAGGCCACGCCGGACAGCATCGCGGGCGTCAACGTCGAGTTCATCCAGGGCGAGAACGGCATCCAGATCCCGCCACCGGAGTGGCCCAAGCGCCTGTACGACCTCTGCAAGAAGTACGACTGGATCCTGTACAACGACGAGGTCCAGGAGGGCATGGGCCGCTGTGGCGAGTGGTTCCTCATCGACGCCTATCCGGACGTCGAGGTCGAGCTGCTCTCGCTCGGCAAGGGCACCTCGGGCGGTCTGATCCCGATCTGCTACACGCTGGGTTCAGACCGCATGAGCGAGCCGGCCGGCGAGCTCTACACGGGGGGCACGTTCGCCGGCTCGCCGGTGGGCTGCGCCGTCGGCATCAAGCTCATCGAGGTCATGAAGCGCGACAACGTGCTGGACAACGTCAAGGAGATCGAGCGAGTCGCCAAGGCGAAGTTCGGCGCCATGAAGGAGAAGTACGAGATCGTCGGCGACGTGCGCGTCAAGGGCTGCTACCAGTGCGTCGAGTTCGTCGAGGACAAGGACTCCAAGGCCCCCGCGCACGACCTCACCCGCGAGATCGTCTACGCGATGGAGCGCAGGGGCGTCGTGCCGATCTACGAACCGGCGTTCAACTGGTTCCGCCCCACGCCGGCGCTCAACCAGCCGCCGGAGCTGTTCGCGCTGGGCTGCGACATCGTGGAAGAATGCGTCGCCGAGGTGAGCAAGGCGCACGCCAAAGGAGTGAAGTAGATGACGTACGAGGAGCTGCCGTTCAGCGGCATCGCGACCTTCTTCAAGGCGCCCTACATCGCGGCGCCGACGACGGCCGACGCCGACGTGGCCGTCATCGGCATCCCGTGGGACCAGGGCACCACCAGCCGCTCCGGGGCGCGCATGGGGCCTCGTGCCCTTCGCGAGATGTCCACGCTGTGGGCCTTCCAGAACGGGCTCGAGCCGTTCTACGACGGCGAAGCCGGGGTCAAGCTGCTCGGCGGGGTGCGCTGGGCCGACTGTGGCGACGTCGCCATCGGGCCCATGTGGACGGCGGAGCGCTACCACGCAGCGGTCGTCGAGCGCCTGCAGCCACTGATGGAGACGGGCGTCTTCCCCGTCACGCTGGGCGGCGACCACTCCATCACCTACCCTGTGCTCAAGGCGCTCCGTGAGGCGCGGCACGGCGAACCCTTCCAGCTCGTGCAGTTCGACACCCACATGGACTACTGGGAAGAGGAGGGCGGCCAGCGCTACTCGCACGCCAGCCCGATCATTCGCTCCGATGAAGCCGGCTGGCTGGCCGGCCTCACGCAATACGGCATTCGCAGCCTGCACACCAGTGGCGACAACATCGCCCTTGCGCGCAGCCGTGGCGCCCGTATCTTCTGGTGCGAGCAGGCGAGGGACACGCTCGTGGACGAGCTCGTCGAGCATCTCGAGCCGGGCGTCGACACCTACATCACCTTCGACATCGACGCCCTCGACCCCAGTATCGCGCCGGGCACCGGCACGCCCGAGCCCGGCGGCTTCAGCTACTACGAGGCCAAGGCGATCCTGCTGGCGGTCTGCGCGCGCTGCAACGTGATCGGCATGGACCTCGTCGAGGTGGCGCCGCAGTACGACGGGCCCGGCCAGCTCACGGCGCTGCACGGCGCGCGGCTCATCCTCGACACCGTCGGCGCCGTGTTCCGGCGCCGCGCCGAGTTGAGGTGAGCTGAGCCTGCCGGCCGGAGGCTCGACGCCGAGTAGAGCGGGCGGGCAGGAACCGTGGGGGAATGCCCGCCCGCCCCGCCCGGCGTCACGCCGCTGGCCCGCGCGTGCCGCTACGCCGGCAGCAGCACGCTGAAGGTCGAGCCTTCGCCTTCGGCGCTCGACACTTCGAGGCGGCCGCCGGCGCGCTCCACGAGGCGCTTGACGATGGCGAGGCCGAGGCCGTTGCCCTCGAGCTCGCGCGTCTCGGGGCGCTTTTCGCGAAAGAACTCGGTGAAGATCCGCTCGCGGTTCTCGCCCTTGATCCCGAGGCCCGTATCGGTCACGTCGAGGCGCAGCCAGTCTCCGTCGCCGGCGCCCTTCGCGACGGCGGCCGTGACTGTCACCGTGCCGCCGTCGCGGTTGTACTTGACCGCATTGCCGACGAGGTTGCTGACCACCAGGCGCAAGTCGTCGGCAGCGACGAGGACCTGCGGCAGGTCCGCCGCCGGCGCGAACGCGCCGTCGATCCCACGCGCCGCCATGGCCTCGCGCTGCACGTCGAGCGCCTCGGTCACGAACGGCGCGATGGCGACGAGCTCGACATCCTCGTCCTTGCTCGTCTGCTCGATGCGGCTCAGTGAGAGCAGGTCGCTGATCAGGCTGGTGAGGCCGTCGATGCGCGCGTCGGCGCGCGCCACCATCTGGAGATACGGCTCGAGGTCTTCTCCGAGGCTCTTGTCCTCGAGCACCTCGAGCACGCCCTTGACCGAGCCCAGCGGGGAGCGCAACTCGTGCACCATCATGCGGATGAAGCGCGACTTCTCCGTTGCCAGGCGCCTGACTTCGCTGATGTCGGAGAGCGTCAGGATACGACCCAGCGCGGCGCCGTCTTCGGCGCGGAAGGTGACGATGCTCGCCATGTAGCTCTGCTCGTCGATGTCGAGCTGCTTGACGGTGCGGTCCTTCACCGGCGCCGCCAACTGCTCGCAGAGGGGTGCCAGCGCGCCCTCGCCAAGCAGCTCCTGCGCCGGCCTCATGAGCACCTCGGCCTCGGGCCTGCCCAGCACTTCGGTCATCGCCCGGTTGGCGAGCACCACGTCCCCCTCGCGATTGACCACAAGCACGGCGTCGCGCAGCGAGCTCACCAGTGAGTGCGTCTGCGTCTTCTCTTCGGCCAGCGCCATCAGGCTGGCCTCGTGCTCGACGCGCAGCCGCTCGGCCTCGACGCGCGCGTGGCGGTGCCTCAGCAGCGTCTCGACCACGCCGAGCAGGTCGTCGGGCGTGAACGGCTTGGGAAGGAAGAAGTCCACGCCCTGCCGCGTCGCCGCGACCGCCGTGTCGATGTTGGCGTAGGCCGTGATCATGCAGACCATCGCCTCACAGCCGCCCTCGCGCATGCTCTGCAGCAGGCTGAGGCCGTCGGTGTCGGGGAGCCGGTAGTCGAGCAGCGCGACGTCGAAATCCCGGCGCTCGATCTGCGCCAGCGCCGCGGCGCCGTCGGCGGCGTCTTCCACGTCGTAGCCGTCCATCTCGAGGATGGCCCGTATGCCGGAGCGCACGCCGTACTCGTCGTCGACGACGAGGATGCTGCCCGTGGCCATGGCGGTCCCTTTCTAGTGCCTGCCCACGCCGGCGCGCTCCTCGACGACCTTGAGGAGCTGCTTGCCGGTCACGGGCTTGTCGATGAACTGGTCGAGGCCAGACCACGCGCGCAGGCTCTCGGCCTCGCCGTCGAAACGGCGGCCGGTCTCGGCGGCCACACCGGAGAGCATGACGAGCGGCACGTCGCTCAGACGCTCGTCCTTGCCGATCTGGTAGCCCAGGCGAAAGCCGCTGTCGATCTGGTCCATCATCAGGTCGAGGAAGATGATGTCGGGCCTCGTCGTCTCGAGGAGGCTCAGGGCCTCGTCGGGCGCCTCGGCCGTGAGCACCGTATGTCCGCGCGCCTCGAAGAACACGCGCTTGGCGTCGAGGAAGTCCCGGTCGTCGTCGACGAACAGGATCGTGAAGGTGGGGGTCATCCCGTCATGCTCCTTTCGTGGGTGGCGTGGGTCATGGGCAGTTCGATGTGGAACGTCGTGCCCTGCCCCGCTTCGGAGTCGAACCAGATCGTCCCTTGATGCATCTTGACGATGCCGTAGCTGATCGGCAGGCCCAGGCCGGTGCCCTTGCCGATGCTCTTGGTGGTGAAGAACGGCTGGAAGACTTTGTCGCGGGCGCTCTGGGGGATGCCACCGCCTTCGTCGTTGACCGCGAGGTGCAGGCGGTCCTGCTCGGGCGTCTGGAAGGCGCTCACGCGCACGACGCCCGAGCGGCCTTCCATGGCCTCCACGCCGTTCTTGACCAGGTTCACGAGGACCTGCGTGATCTGGTCGCGGTCGAGGTCGGCGCGCAGGCCGGGGGTGACGTCGATCTCGAGGCGCACTTCGTAGCCGTTACTGGGCTCGAGCGTACACTCGACGCCGTCCACGGCTTTGCGCACCAGGTCTTCGACGTCGACCGACTGCACGTGCACGCGACTCTGCCGCGCGAAATCGAGGAGGTTGCCGACGATCTTCTTGCAGCGCTCGGACTCCTCCGCGACGAGCTTGAGATCGTGATCGAGATCGTCGCGGCCCGCGAGCTTCTTCCCCAGGATGTGCGTGTACAGCAGGATCGTGCTCAGCGGGTTGTTGAGCTCGTGGGCGACGCCGGCGGCCATCTGGCCCATGCTGGCCAGTTTCTCGGTATTGATGATGTGGCGATGTACGTCGCGCAGGTCGCTCCACGGCACGTTGAGCTCGCTGCACACGCGTTCCGCCTGCTCGATCATGAACGGCAGGCACATGGCCTCTTCGGCCATGCCGCTGTGCACGGCGATCGCTTTGGCGCGGCAGGTGGAGTACCCGCAGGCGCCGCAGTTGAGCTCGTCCTCGGGGAAGAACTTGTTGGTGTGCGCGAGGATGTCGCGGATCTCGTCCTCACTAGGCGCCGCGTCGCACTGGTCGTCGGCGCTGTAGGTGCGCGCCAGCGGCAGCGCGGCAAGAGCGGCCTCGCGGGCCGGCGGCGCCTCGGCGTGCTGCCGCGCCTGGCTCTCGGCCACGTACTCGCCGACGCGGCGTTTGCGCAGCAGGCCGGGCTCCTCGGAGCTGATGCCCGGCCCGCAGTAGCAGCCTTTGCACATCAGGGCCTCGACCAGCAGGGTCTTGCCGGTATTGGCCGTGCCCAGGCTGTCCAGCACTTCGACCGTCTCGCCGTGGCCGCTGACGACGAGGACGTCGGGGTCGAGGATGCCGCGGTCGAGGCCGGCGCTCTCCAGCAGGCCGCCGGGCAGCGGGAAGACGCGCGCGCCGCCGGCGGCCGGCTCGTCCCAGACGGCCGGCGGGGCGCCGGCTAAATCGACGCCCTTCTCGGCCAGCAGACCATGCGCCTCCTGCAGAGTCAGGACTTCGTCGATCACTCCCTGCAGCTCCTCCTCACGCGCCTCGGCCTTCTTGGCCACGCACGGCCCTACGAACACGCAGCGCACGTCCGCGCCGTAGAGCTCTCTGACGGCCAGCGCGGTGGCGATCATCGGCGAGACGATCGGCACCAGGGCGTCAGTCAGTTCGGGGTGGTACTTGCGCACGTACTCCGCGACCGCCGGGCAGGCGGTGGCGATGTGCAGCCCGGTGGGGTGCGCCTCCAGGTACTCTTTGTAGGCGACGCTCACCAGGTCGGCGCCCTGGGCGACCTCGACGACGTAGTCGAAGCCGGCCGCCTTGAAGGCGCCGACGACCTGCCCGGCCGGCGCGGCGAAGCCGGCCGGGAACGACGGCGCGAGAAGGGCGGCCACAGGCGCCTCCTCCTCGATGAGCGACAACGCTCTCTCCATGCCGCTGAGGTACGCCTTGGCGTTCTGCGAGCACACCAGGGTGCAGTTGCCACAGGCGATGCAGCGCTCGGCGACCACGAAGGCCTGGCCGTCCTCGATGCGGATCGCCTTGGCCGGGCAGTCACGCACGCAGGTGTAGCAGCGCCGGCAGTTCTGCTTGATGGTCGTGATGATCGCGCCGCTCATCGTGGCTCCCCTCAGACCGCCGCCGCGGCGCCCGCGGGGCTGCGATCCAGGTAATCGCGGTGCAGGAGGCGGTGCGAGACCTCGCCGAGCGGCGTGCCCAGCACGTCCTCGTAGAGCGCCTGCACGTCCGCGTTCTCGTGGGAGCGCCGCGCGGCTGAGCGCCTGTCCACTTCGTACAGGCGCTCCAGGCGCTCCTTCACGGCGTCAGTGTCGGTGTCGTAGGGCTGGCCGCCGCCGCCGATGCAGCCGCCGGGGCAGCTCATGACCTCGACGAAGTGCAGCGCTGGGTCACCGGCGAGGAGTCCATCCAGCGTCTCCTGCAGCCGCCCAAGGCCGTTGACGACCGCCAGGTTGAGCTGCGCATCTGCCGCCGTGACCGTGAAGTAGCGCACGCCCTCGGTGCCGCGCGCCTCGCTGACCCGCGGGCCGCCCTCGATCTCCTTACCGGCGACGAGCTTGTGGGCCGTGCGCACGGCCGCCTCCATCACGCCGCCGCTGCCCGCGAACAGGCGCCCCGCGCCGCTCGCCTCCGCGAACGGCGGGTCGAGCGGCTGGGAATCGGCGAACTGCGCCAGATCTATGCCGAAGCGGCCCCACAGGTCGTCGAGCTCGCGCGTCGTGAGCACGTAGTCCACATCGGCCTGGTCCTGGGCCTCGAACTTCTTGGCCGTGCACGGCATGAGCGAAACGACCACCAGGCGCTTGTCGCCGAGGCTCGCGTACCGCGGGTAGATCTCCTTGATGAGAGCGCCGGCCATCTGCTGCGGGCTCTTGCAGGTGCTGAGGTGCGGGATCAGGTCGGGGCGATGCGTCTCGACCCAGTGCACCCAGGCCGGCGAGCAGCTCGTGAACAGCGGCAGCACGCCGCCGTTCTGGATGCGGTCAAGGAGCTCGCTGGCCTCTTCCATGATCGTCACGTCGGCGGCGAAGCTCGTGTCGAACACGGCGTCGAAGCCGACGCGCTTGAGAGCGCCGGCCATGCGCTCCAGCATGGTGCGCACGCCCTGCGAGCGGCTGTGCCCTTCGAGAAGCGTCGCCGGCACCGCCGGCGCCACCTGAGCGACGACCACGGCGTCCGGGTCGGCCAGCGCGGCCACCACTGCGTCCACATGGTTGCGCTCCACGATGGCGCCCGTGGGGCACACGCGGGCGCATTGGCCGCAGTACACGCACTCCGACACGTTGAGCCCGCTGCTGAACCCGGGCGCGACCTTGGTGCGGAATCCGCGCCCGACGAAATCGATAGCGCCTACGCCCTGCACGCTGTGACACATGGTGACGCAGCGCCCACACAGCACGCACTTGTTGGGGTCACGCCACAGGGCGGGCGACGAGATGTCCATGGCGTGCTCTTTGACGGCGCCCACGTAGCGGCGTTCGCGCACGCCGAGGTCGCCGGCCAGCTCGGCCAGTTCGCAGCCTCCGGCGCGCACGCAGGTGAGGCAGTCCTGCGGGTGGCTGGCGATCAGGAGCTCAAGAATGGCGCGCCGCGACTTCAAGATGCGCGGAGTGTGCGTGCGCACGGACATGCCGTCACGCGCCTCGAGCGTGCAACTCGTCTGCAGGCGCGGCGCGCCCTCCACCTCGACGACACAGAGGCGACACGAGGCCGACGGCGACGGCGCCCAGTCAAGAGAGCACAGATGAGGGATCTCGATGCCTGCGCGGCGGGCGGTCTGAAGCACCGTCTCGCCCGCCGTGACTTCGATCTCGTTGCCGTTGATGATGATGCTCATGAGGGGTCCTCTCAGGCGACGGCCAGCACGGCCTGTTTGGGGCACGCGTCGGCGCAAGCGCCGCAGCCGCTGCAACGATCGACGATGATGGCGTGCGCGAACTTGCGCTTGCCGAGGATGGCGTCGCTGGGGCAGTTCTTGGCGCACAACGTGCAGCCTGTGCAGAGCCCCGGGTCGATGTCGTAGACCCGCAGCCCCTGGCACACGCCTGCGGGGCAGCGGCCCTCCATGATGTGAGCCTCGTACTCGTGGCGGAAGAAGCGGAGCGTGCTGAGCACGGGGTTGGCGGCTGACTGACCCAGGCCGCACAGCGAGGTCTCTTTGACGGTCTCCGCCAGATCCTCGAGATGCAGGATGCCGCGAAAGCGTTCGAGGCGCCGGAGCGGCTCGCCGATGGGCCGTTCGGTGAGTTCCACGAGGATCTCGTGCATGCGTGTCGTGCCCTCGCGGCAGGGAGTGCACTTGCCGCAGCTCTCGGCGCGGATGAACTCCATGAAGAACTTGGCCACGTCGACCATGCAGGTGCGCTCGTCCATCACGACCATGCCGCCGGAGCCCATCATCGCGCCGAGCTCCTGGAGCGTGCCGTAGTCGGTGGACACGTCCAGCAGGTCGTCAGGGATGCAGCCGCCGCTGGGGCCGCCGATCTGGACGGCCTTGATCTGGTGGCCGGCCGGCGCGCCGCCGCCGATGTCGTAGACGACCTCCCGCAGCGGGATGCCGACCGGCACTTCGACAAGGCCCGTGTTACGCACGCGGCCGCTGAGCGCGAAGACCTTGGTGCCGGCCGCGTGGCCGATCCCCAGATCGTTGAACCATGCCGCGCCGCGGCCCACGAGTGGCGGCACGTTGGCCAGGGTCTCCACATTGTTCAGCACCGTGGGCTTGCCGTGCAGGCCGGCGACCGCCGGGTAGGGCGGGCGCGGACGGGGCATTCCACGCCCGCCCTCGATGCTCGCGAGAATCGCCGTCTCCTCGCCGCACACGAAGGCGCCGGCGCCTTGCTTGATCGTGATGTCGAAGTCGACGAGGCTGCCGAGGATGTTCCTGCCCAGCAGTCCCGCGGCGCGACACTGGAAGATCGCCTCGCGAAGGCGCTCGATGGCCAGCGGGTACTCGGCGCGGCAGTACACGTAGCCCTTGGTCGCGCCGATGGCGTAGGCGGCGATGAGCATGCCTTCGATCACGCGGAAGGGATCGCTCTCCAGGACAGCGCGGTCCATGAAGGCGCCGGGGTCGCCTTCGTCGGCGTTGCAGATCAGGTACTTCTGGGCGCGCGGCTGATCGAGGGCGATGCGCCACTTCTGCCCGGTCGGGAAGCCGGCGCCGCCGCGGCCGCGGAGGCCGCCGGCCGTCACCTCGTCGCACACTTCGGCCGGCGTCATCGTCGTGAGGGCCTTCACGGCGGCGCGAAAGCCGCCGGCGGCGAGGGCGGAGTCCAGAGAGGCGGGGTCCACCACGCCGCAGTTCTCCAGAACGACCTTCACCTGGCGGGCGAAGAACGGCGTCTCGGCCAGTGGGGGGACGCCGCGGTACAGGTCGTCGGGATCGTCGTAGCGCCCGAGGAGGAAGCGGTTGCAGAGCTCGCCATCGGCGAACACCGCGCGCAGAAACTCGTCGATGGTGTCCGGACCGATATCGCAGTAGCTCAGACGCACGCCGTCGGCGGTGACGAGGTCGACGAACACCTCGCGCTGGCAGAATCCCACGCAACCGGTCTCGATGATGGGGAAGGTCAGGCCGCTGCGGTCGAGGTACGCCCTGGCCTTGGCGATCACGGTCAGGGCGCCGTTGGCGCGCCCACAGGTGCCGGCACCGACGTACAGCACCATGCCGTCGCCGCCGCGCAAGGCGCGGCCGCGACGCGCGGCGCGCTCCTCACGGCAGGCGTCATCATGGTGACAAACGGGTCCGTGGTCGATGCACTCGAGCAGGTCGGCGCAGGGCGCGGACGGCGCGTGCCGGCACTGGTGGCAGCAGGGCGTCACGAGCTGGCTGTCGTTCATGGCGGTCTCGTTTCTCTGTCGCAGGTGACTCACGTTGCTACTTTCCGGGCGGGCGCCCTCGGCGGCCTTGTCAGGCCGCCGCTGCCGCGCCCGCCTCGACCTCGTCCAGAAGGGTGTCGAGCTTCTCCACAGTCAGATGGCCGCAGAACTCGCCGTCCAGCTTGATGACCGGCGCGATCGAGCAGGCACCGAGGCAGGCGACGGTCACGACGGTGTAACGGCCGTCGGCCGAGTTGCCGTCCGGGCGCAGCTTGAGGCGCCTCTGCAGATACTGCGCCAGGCTCAGGCTCTGCTTCACGTGGCAGGCGGTGCCGCGGCAGACCTCGACGACGTGCTCGCCCAGGGGTGCGAACCGGAACTGGTTGTAGAAGGTGGCCACCCCGAAGACGCGGCTGAGCGGCGTCTGCACCGCGTTGGCCACGGCGACCATGGCCGCCTGAGAGACGAATCCCTCGCGCTCCTGGATCTCCTGCAGCAGCGGGATCAACTGCTCGCGCGTGAGGTCACCGCGGGCGGCGATGATCTCGTCGACAGGAGTCACGGTCACACCTGGGCGTTGTCGGTAGGCAGTGACGCGCCCGCGGAGACCTCAGCGCCGGCCAGCAGTTCGGCAATGGCGTCGGCCAGCGCAGCGAGCTTGACCGGCTTCTCGAAGAACTTGGCGGCCGGCCAGTCACGGTACATCATCGGCTCGAAGATGTGGGTCTTGGTCTCCAGTTCCTTGGTGAACCCACTGACGATGATGATGGGGATGCCCGCCATCTCAGGGTCGTTCTTGATCGCGTGGGCCAGATTGAAGCCGTCGGTGTCGTAATCCATCATGATGTCGAGCACCGCGAGGTCGGGGCGCTTGCGCTGCAACTCGTCGCGCGCCTCGACGCCGCTGTGAGCGGTGGCCACGGCGTAACCGCGCGCCTCCAGGAACGCTTTCGTGGTCTGGACGAGATCGCGATCGTCGTCCACCAGCAGGATGTTCTTGCCCTTCATGTCGCTCCTCCTTGCGTCGCCGGCTTCACCGAGGTGCCCGGTACCAGCCGTTTAGTTACTACGTTCACAGTGAATGCGTTCACAATACTGTCGAAAAAAACACCGGTCCGTTGCCGTCCCTTGAGCTCGCTTCATGCTGTCGCCTGCGCATGCGCCAGAAAAGAGAGCTTCTCGAGCTTCGCGGAGATATCGGTGTTCTCCACGAAGCAGCCCTCCGGCGCGGAGACCCGCTTGGGCACGAAATTGAGGATCGCGTGGACGCCTGCCGCGGCGACGCGGTCGGCCAGGGCCTGCAGGCCCTCCGGGCGCGAGGCGAGCACGGCCATGCGCACCTCGTACTCGGGGAGCACGGTGGCGATCTCGTCGAGCGCGTAACAGCGCCGGCCGGCGAAGACGCGCCCGACCTTGTCTTGATCGACGTCGAAGGCCACGGCGATGTGAAAGCCGCGCTCCTCGAAGCCCCGGTAGGAGAGCAGGGCGCGGCCCAGGTCGCCGACGCCGAAGAGCGCGACCGACTGCGTGGAGTCGGTGCCCATGATGCGGCTCATCGTGCGGCCCATCTGGTAGACGTTGTAGCCCCGCGAGATGTTGCCGAAAGTGCCGAAGCTCGAGAGGTCGCGACGGAGCTGCGCCGGCGTCACACCGACCAGCCCGGCGAACTGCTGGGAGTGGATGTACTCGACACCGTCGCGGTCGAGCTCCTCGAGCACCCGGCGATAGGCGCTGAGCCTCTCCACCGTCTGCAGCGAGACGTGCTTGTCGGTGCGCATCTGCGGCGCTTCGTTGCCGGTTGCTGCTTGGAGTTGGTCGCTCAAGGATCCTCCCACGGTTCCTACATCTGTGATTCTATTCACAGTAGACCGTTTGTCAAGCGCTCATGTGCGAAAGATGCGACAGACGCGACGCGAGAGCGTGGCACAACGCGACGGCGCGGGCAGTTCACGGCCGCGGCGACGCGCGGAGGTGTCAGCGGCCGAGGGCTGCGGCCAGAGCGGCGATGGACTCCGGCGGCGTGCCGCAGCACCCGCCGACGATACCCGCGCCGAGCGCGGGGTAGCCGCCGACCACAGCGGCGAAGTGCTCGGGAGTCTCGCCGTACACCGTCTGCCCGCCCTCGAGGCGAGGCTGGCCGGCGTTGGGCTGCGCGCAGGTGACGCCGCCGTTGAGCTCGGCGAGGATGGGCACCAGCTCGGCCATGGGCTCGGCGCTGATCTCGCAGTTGCAGCCGACCAGCGCAGCACCGGCCTCTCTAAGTGAATCGACGGCTGACGCAGGGTCGACGCCCATCATGGTGCGGAAGCCACGTGCAGCCGGCTTGAAGGCCATGCTGGCCAGGACCGGCCGGCCGGCGGCCGCCGACACGACCGCCTCCACGGCGAGGCGCGCCTCGGTGAGGTCGAACATCGTCTCGATGTTGAGGAGGTCCACCCCCCCGCGCACGAGCGCCTCCGCCTGCTCGACGAACGAGGCGCGCAGGGCTTCGGGGTCGGCGTCGCCCATAGGCTTGACCATCTTGCCGCACGGGCCGATGTCGCCGGCCACGAAGCGGCCGGGGAACTCGCGGTCGCGCAGCGCGACCGCGAGGCGAGCGCCGGCCTCGTTGAGTTCGACCGCGCGAGCGGCCAGCCCGTGCGCCTCCAGGCGCAGCCCGGTGCCGCCAAAGGTGTTGGTGTTCACGATGTCTGAGCCGGCCGAGTAGAAGGCGCGATGGATGTCCGCCACGTCGGCCGCGTGCGTGACGTTCCACTCCTCGGGGCACTCACCGGCGGCGAAGCCGCGGATCATGAGCGCCAGGCCGAGGCCGCCGTCGAGCAGCAGGGGACGTTCGGCGATGAGGGCCCCAAGATCCATGCCAGCAGTCTAGCAGACGGCGTTCACTCGCCGGCTCTGCCTTCGGCCGCGATATCGCGTACCAGCCGATCGGCCTCGCGCCCAGGAAGCCCGAGACACAGATGCAGGGCCGCGGCGGCGTCGCGTCGCGACAGGCCGCGGCCGAGCAGAGCGGTGGCGGCCGCCCTCGCCTGCGGTCGGGCGGCGGCCGCCTCGTCTAGAGGCACACCGAGATCCAGGACGAGGGTGATCTCGCCGCGCACGGCGCCTCTCGGCCCGGCATCGGGGCCGGGGACGGCGTAGCGCTCGCTGAGCTCCAGCAGCGTGCCGCGCACGACCTCCTCGTGGACCTTGGTGAGCTCGCGGCACACGGCAGCGCGAGCGTCGGGCAGAGACGCCGCCAGCACGGCGATACTCCGCGCCAGCCGCTGCCCGGTCTCAAAGGCCACGACGAGGCCGCCACAGCGGCGCCACCCGTGCAGCACGCTCTCCAGTTCGCGCGCCCTGCGCGGCAGATAGCCGACGAAGCGGAAACCGTCGCCTTCGTAGCCTGCGGCCACCAAGGCCGTCAGCACCGCCGACGGCCCCGGTAGGACCGTCAGGTCCAGGCCCTCTGCAACGGCGCGCACGATCAGGCGCATGCCGGGATCCTGCACGCCGGGCATCCCGGCGTCGGTGACCAGAGCCACTTCCTTGCCGTCGCGCAGACGGCGCAGCACTTCCTCGGTCTTCTGCGCCTCGTTGTGCTGAAAGAGGCTGGTCATCTCCACGTGGATGTCGAAGTGGCTGAGCAGCTTGCGCGTGTGACGCGTGTCCTCGGCGGCGATGAGGTCCGCCGCGCGCAGGGCGTCAAGGACGCGCGGCGTCACGTCCCCGAGATTGCCGATCGGCGTAGCGCAGACGTACAGCATGCCGCTCACCCCTTCAGAAAGCGCTCGATGAAGATGACGTCGATATCGCACCCGGCCAGGCGCGCATGCCGACGCGCGACGCCGACGATCGTGAACCCAAGCGCCAGGTGGTACGCCAGCGAGTCGAGGTTGTCGGCGCGCAGATCGGTGAAGACCTTCTCGTAGCCCAGCGCGAGGGCCGCCGCGAACGACGCGGCGGCCAGAGCCGCGCCCACGCCTCTGCGGCGATGCCGCTCGTCGACATACGTACCCATGGTCGCCACGTGATCGAACTCGTGAGTGGTGAAGGTGTTCCAAGGGATCACGGTCTGGAACCCGAGGATGTCGCCGCTGGTCGCCGCGGCGACGTGGAGAAAGGAGCGCTCGGGGAGGGCGTCGATGTAGGAGCGCTCCTCGGCCACCGTGAACGGCGTGTCGAGCAGACTGTGACGGCCGCCGGTGATGACGCCGTTGAGCACGGCGGCGACGCCCGCGGCGTCGTCCGGCGTCGCCTGTCTGATGCTCATGCCGTGCGGCGCGCTCACGCCGCCGGCCTTCTCATGACCACCATGACCTCCCGCTCGTCGAGGGTAGTTGTCGAAGAGCTCGCGCCCTACGTTGTCGGCCATCCCATCTCCCTCTGGGTCTTTCACCCCATTCTCTCAGGCGCAACGAGTTCTTTCGAGTGCTCTGTGGAATGCTCGGAGTGTGGAAAGGGGGAGCCGTGATGCTGGAGCACATGGTCTGCAGCGAGTGCGGCGAAGTCTTCGACGAGGAACTGTTCGCCGAAGACCCCAGCGAGACGTTCGTCTGCCCGATGTGCGGCACGGTCACGCTGGATGCGGAGCCCATGGAGGACCGCGTCCTGCATCTCCACTGCCGCCTGCCTGCGCCGGCGTCGGTAGAGGCGCTGCGGCAGGCTCCGCGCCTCTCTGCGTAGCGTCGTCTGGACAGCCGCCCGTACCGGGACGCTCCGGCGGGCGGCGCTTGGCGTCGGCAGGTAGACTTGCGGACATGTGTGATGCACCTTTGCACTTCCGGCCGGCCTGCCCGGCCGATGCCGAGGCTCTCGCCGGTCTTTGTGGCGAGCTAGGCTACCCATCCACGAGCGCGCAGGTCCGGGATCGGCTGCGCCTCCTCGAAGACGAGGAGCGCACCCTGTTGGTCGCGGAGGCAGAAGGCAGCCTCGCCGGCTTCATCGACGTGCACGTCCAGCGTGTGGTCGAGCAGGATCCGTACGCGGAAGTCGGCGGTCTCGTCGTGAGGGCCGGGCATCGTGGTGAAGGACTAGGCGCAGCTCTTCTGGCCGCCGCCGCCGCATGGGGCCGGGGGCGCGGCCTCGAGGTGATGTGGATCCGCGCCAACCTCGCGCGCGACGGAGTGCACGACTTCTATTCGGCCGTCGGCTGCCGGCGAGTCAAGGACCAGCGCGTCTACGAGTACCGCCTGTGAAGCGCATCGTCCGCGGCGACAACCTCGGAGTGTTGCGCGCGCTGCCGAGCGCGTGCGCGCGACTCATCTACATCGATCCTCCATTCAATACCGGGAACGCCCAGAAGCGCACGCGCCTGCGCACCTCACGTGACGAGAACGGCGACCGAACCGGCTTCCAGGGGCGGCGCTACAGGACCGAGGTCCTGGGCAGCGCCGCCTGGCCGGACGAGTTCGCAGACTACCTGGGGTTCCTGGCGCCGCGACTCGCAGAAGCGCGGCGCATCCTCACTCCCGACGGCTCGCTGTTCTTCCACATCGACAGCCGGGAGGCGCACTACTGCAAGGTGCTCCTCGACGAGGTCTTCGGGCGCGCGTCGTTTCTCAACGAGATCATCTGGGCCTACGACTATGGAGGCCGGTCCCGACAGCGTTGGCCGGCCAAGCACGACACCATCTTCTGGTATGCCGTCGACCCCGGCCGCTACGTCTTTCGCTACGACGACATCGACCGTGTGCCCTACATGGCCCCGAGGCTCGTCGGCCCCGACAAGGCCGCACGCGGTAAGACACCGACCGATGTATGGTGGAACACCATCGTCAGCCCGACAGGCAAAGAGAAGACGGGGTACCCCACGCAGAAGCCGCTCAAGATCCTCGAGCGCATCGTGAAGGTGCACTCAGACCCGGGCGATCTGGTTGTCGACTTCTTCGCGGGCAGCGGCACCACCGGCGAGGCCGCGGCGCGCCACGGTCGCGGCTACCTGCTCGTCGACGCTAATCCGGAGGCCATCGAAGTCATGGCGCGGCGGCTCTCATGGGACGCGCCGGAGCTCGTGGACTGCGAGAGCATCCTGCCCTGAACGAGACGGGGGCCGGCTCCTCAAGGAGCCGGCCCCCAAAGTGTCAGGCGCTCTCCGCCGGGGTCATTCGGGGACTATCGCCTCGCTGGGGCAAGACTCGACGCAGGTCGCGCAGTCGTCGCACTTCTCCGCATCGATAACGTAGATGGGGTCGTCTTCGGAGATAGCCTCGTTGGGGCACTCGTCGATGCAGGCGCCGCACGCGAGGCACTCGTCAGTGATCTTGTAGGCCATGTGGTTCTCGTCACCTCCTGTTGGCGCGCTGCGGATGCAGAACGCGCGGGATTCCACTTCTCATTTAGCGATATGGCCGCGGCGAAGTCAAGACGGCCGGCAAGCATCGTCCGGGAAGAGCTCGATGAGGGCCAGGGCGGCAGCGCCGATGAAGCCGGCGTCCGGCCCCAGGACCGCCGGCACGACACGCACCTGATCGCGCGCCGGTCGCGAGCCGCGCGCCCTCAGCACGCGGCGGGCCGGCCCCAGCAGTAGCTCGCCGGCGGCGGCGGCGCCCCCGCCGATCACGATCAGCTCGGGGTTGAAGATGTTGACGAGAGTCACGAGGCCGGCGCCGAGATACTCGCCCAGACGGGCGAGAACCACCACGGCGCCGGCGTCGCCCTCGAGACCGAGCCGGGTCAGAAGCCGGCTGTCGACCTGCTCACCGGCGGCCAAGGCGCGGCCGAGAGCCGAGGCTGGCTCGGCCGCGGCCGCGGCCGCGGCCGCGGCGGTCATCGCCGGGCCGGCCACGTACGCCTCGAGACAGCCGTGGTTGGGGCAGTTGGCCGGACACTTGGGCCCGTTGAAGTCGATGATGATGTGCCCCAGTTCGGCGGCGGCTCCGCTACAGCCGCGATACGGGCGGCCGCCGCAGATGATGCCGCCCCCCACGCCAGTGCCCAGGGTGAGCATCAGCATCTCTCGCGCGCCGGCGCCGGCGCCGAAGGCGTGCTCGCCGATGGCCGCCGCGTTGGCGTCGTTGTCGATGACGACCGGCACGCCGAAGCGCTGCTGCAGCAGGTCGCGCAGTGGCACATCGACCAGTGGAAGGTTCACCGACTCGACCACATGTCCGGCGGCGAAGTCCACCAGCGAAGCCACCCCGACGCCGATACCCTCGATCCGCGCGGAGCCGTGCTCAAGGCCGGCTATGCAGGCAACGATGCCGTCCAGACAGGCCTGCGTGGAGCCGACCTTCGTGGGCACCGTGAACCGCTCCAGGACCCCGGGCGTCTCCCCTTCGGCGGGCGAGCCCGAGTCGGCCTGCGGCGGCCGTCCACGCAGCAGTGCTCCGGCGATCTTGGTGCCGCCGATGTCCACGCCGATGACAGTGCGCTCAGGGCTCATGACGACCCGCAGCTTACCATGGTGTAGACTCGCGACTGGAGGATTCGCCCTTCTTGGGACGTAGTCAGGTGTAAGGCACGGCGCCCCGCTCCCCGCCATCATCGAGCCTTGGGCTCTGCCTGCGTCAGGAGCGGGATCACCCAGAGATGCAGAACGAAGACGACAACGGCGGGCGCAAGCCCTACAAACGCTACAAGTCCGGGCGCGCCAGGCGCAGCTCCGTCGACGACGAGCTGGCCGGGGCGCGGCCTCCCCGCGAGCCGCGGCCACGCGACGACGGCCCGGGCGCCGGAACACGCCCGGTCTCCGCGGAACGCACGGATGGTGAGTACCGGCGGTACGGGCCGACGCCGGCCAACGGCAAACCGAGCACGAAGGCGGCCCAGGGCGCGGGAACCGCGCCAAAACGCCGCCGCTTCCGCTGGTGGCTCGTCCCCGTCGGCCTGCTCGGCGTGCTCCTCATCGCCGCGGTCGTGGCCACCGTCCTGGCCTGGCCGGGCTACCAGAAGTTCGATCGTGCGGTAGACAAGGCCAACAAGCGTATCGACAAGAAGACCCGCGCCGCGCTCACTGCCGACAACGGCTGGATCTGGCGCAACGGCACAACCCTGCTGCTCCTGGGCGTCGACAGCAAGACCGGCGAGATGGCCCGCTCCGACACCATCATTCTCATGCGCTTCAACCCCAAGACGCACACCATCAACCAGCTCTCGATCCCGCGCGACATGCGCGTACAGCAGCCGAACGGCAGCTTCGACAAGATAAACACGGCGATGTTCTGGGGCGGCCCGTCGGCGGCCGTCCAGACAGTCGAGAAGTTTCTCGGCATCGACGTGAACCACATCATGGTGGTGGACTTCAAGGGTTTCCCTCGGCTCGTCAATGCGGTCGGCGGCGTGGACCTCAAGGTACCCAAGACCATCACGACCATCGCGGGAGCGAACGGCCGCACGGTGGTCTACAAAGAGGGCATGCACCATTTCGACGGTAAGAACGCGATGCTCTACGTTCGTATCCGCTACGCCGACGACGACTTCCACCGGGCGGCGCGCCAGCAGCAGTTCGTGCAGGCGCTCCAGAAGAAGATCGCACGGCCGTCCAATATCACCAAGCTGCCTGAAATCGGCAAGAGGTTCATGAGCGGAGTGGCCACCGACCTCACGACTAATCAGATCATCGAGCTCGGCTACCTCAAGTGGCGCGCCACCGGCGGCAAGAAGATGGTGATGGTCGGCGCCCCGGGCTACGACGGCGGGGTCGCCTACATCTACCCGCCGTCAGACGCCGAGAAGCAGAAGCTCATCCACCAGTTCCTGACGAAGTAGACCCGTCCTCCGGCGACCGCGCCGGGAGCATCTCGCGCCCTTCAGTAAGCCACGGCCACCAGCGCCAGGCCGCGCGCGGGGGCCGTCTGCCCCATGCGACGGCGTTCGCCGGACGCCAGTCCCTCGGCAAGCCCCTCGAGCGTCATCCGCCCTTGCGCGACGTCGACCATCGAGCCCACGGCCACACGCACCATGTTGTGCAAGAAACTCCCGGCGGTGATGGTGAAGGTCCAGTCCGTACGCCCAGTCGATCCCTCGTCGCTCGCGGTCGGCTGCCAGTCCGCCGTGAGCACGTCGCGCACGCAGCTGTGGTACAGACGCGCGGAGGGCGTGAGCGCCGCGAAGTCGCGCTTGCCGGGCAGCAGGGCTGCCGCCTCGGCGAGCAGCGCAGCGTCGAGCGCGCCGCGCACGTTCCACACGTAGGCGCGCTCCCGCACCGGCTTCGCCGTCGCGGTCAGGAGGCGGTACTGGTACGTACGCGATGCCGCCTTGCGCGCCGTGAAGCCCGACGCCGCCGCCGACACGGCGGTCACGGCGATGTCGGGCGGCAGCAGCGCGTTGAGCGAGAGAAGCAGCCGGTCGGGGCGCAGGTCGCGGCGCGCGCAGTAGAACGATGCGACCTGCGCCCACGCGTGCACGCCTGCATCGGTGCGCCCCGCGACGCTCAGGCGCACAGGCTCACGAAGGACCGTCGCCAGCGCCTCCATGACGAGCCCCTCAACGGTGCGCTGCCCGGGCTGCCGGGCCCAACCGCGATAGGCCGTGCCCTCGTAGGCGAGGTCGAGGCGCCAGGTGGCTTGTCCGAGGGGCGCGCCTTCAGCGCAGATCCGCGCCGCCTCCCCGCTGCTGTCACAAGCGTTCACGGTCGGCATCCTACACGAGCAGCCCGGTGACGATGACCGCCGCGGTGACGGCCAGCAGGACGGCGTCGGCGTGACCCGCACGCAGCGGATGCAGCCGCGTGCGCGCTGCCCCGGGCTGATAGCAGCGTGCCTCCATGGCCAGAGCGAGCTCGTCCGCGCGCCTGAAGCTGAGCACGAACAGCGGCACGAGGACCGGCACCAGCGAGCGCGTACGCTCGCGCAGCCCGCCGCGGCGAAAGTCGGCGCCGCGGGCGCGCTGGGCGCGCATGATCGTGTCCAGCTCCACGAGCAACGTGGGGATGAAGCGCAGGGCGATCGTCACCATCAAGGCCAGCTCGTCGGTGGGGACGCGCAGACGGCGAAGCGGCCGGCCCAGCCACGCCAGACCGTCGGTGAGCGCCATGGAGGGGGTCGTCAGCGTCAGCACCGAGCCGATGAGCACCAGCACGACAAGGCGCAGGCTCAGAAACGCCGCCAGCTGGAGGCCGCGCCACGACAGGTGGACGAACCCGACGCTGAAGAACGGTTCGCCCGGGGCGAACACGATCTGAGCCACGAAGGTGAGTGCGACGAGCCACAGAAGCGGCCTGAAGGCGAGCCAGAACCACGCCACCGGCACGCCGCTCAGCACGTACGCCAGGGTGGCGGCGGCGGCGTACACGGCCAGCCCGGCGAACGAGTCGTGCAGGAAGAGCGCCACCGCGAGCGCGCTCACGGCGACGAGCTTGGCGCGCGGGTCGAGCTGATGCAGCAACGAGTCGCCGGCATAATACTGGGCGATGGTCGGCTTCACGAAAGGGCCAGCGCCGCGTCTGCCGCGTTGCGCGGCGCGCGCTGCGGATCGCGGCCGAGTCGCCGCCAGAGTTCGACGAAGAAGGGTTCGCGAAGGCGGTTGGCAGCAAGCAGGTGACCGCCGTCAGGGCCAAAGTCCCACGGACCGGCGGCCACGAGCCGGCCCTCTCCGAGCACCAGGAGCTCGTCGCAGAGGGCCCAGGCAAGATCGACGTCGTGGGTCGCCAGAAGCAGCGTGACCCCGGCGGCCTTGAGACGCTGCAAGATACCGACGAGCTGCCGCCGCGTGCCGGGATCGAGGCTCACGAACGGCTCGTCCAGCAGCAGAAGCCGGGGCTTCATGGCGAGCACCCCGGCGAGCGCCAGCCGGCGCTGCTCGCCGCCGGAGAGCGCGTACGGATGCCTATCGGCAAAACGCGCCGGAGGCAGGCCGACCACGTCGAGCGCCGTGTCCACGGCCGAACGCACCCGCTCCTCCGGCCACCCCAGCCGTCGCGGGCCGAAGGCCACGTCGTCGCGTGCCGTGGATGCGAACAGCTGCAGTTCGGGGGCCTGGAAGACGAGACCCACCTCGCGCTGCAGGGCGATGTAGCCGGCTGCGGTGGGACCGGCTCCGTCCAGCAGCACCAGGCCGCTCTCGGGAGTATCCAGGCCCCGGACCACTTGGAGCAGCGTCGACTTGCCGGAGCCCGAGGCGCCCATCAGCGCCACGGAACCGCCGGCCGGCAACTCGAACGAAACGTCGCGCACTGCGGGGATCGGGGCTCTGGCCTCCTCGTAGCTGAACGACACATTCCTGCAGGTCAGGTCCATGCCGGCCGCGTCCGGCGCATCCGACCGGCGAGGGGCGCCCGGCATCGCGCCCCCTACTGCCTGGGGGCCGCTCACGTCGCGGCGCCCAGCGCATCGAGAAGCTCGTTCATGGTGAGCGGCAGGCTGGGAAGGCCGCAGCCCCGCTCCCCGAGCGCCAAGGCCAGCTCCCCTGCCGCCGGCAGGCCGAGGCCGAGCCGGCGGACCAGAGCGGCGTCGGCGAAGAGGCCGGCTGCGTCGCCCGAATAGGCCTCCCTGCCGTGTTCGAGAGCGACCACGCGGTCGGCGCCGACCGCCTCGTCCATCTCCTGCGTGATGTAGACGATGGCGAGACCCTCGGCGCGCATCTCGCGCACCGCACTCATAACCTCATCGCGACCTGCGGGGTCGAGCATGGCTGTGGGCTCATCGAGCACCAGGACGCGCCGCGGTACGGCGAGCACGCCGGCCAGCGCCGTGCGCTGCTTCTGCCCCCCCGACAGCATGTGCGGCTCGCGCAGGCGCAGCGCTTCGAGCCCGAAGCGCACCAGCATCTCGTCCACCCGGCGGCCGATATCGGCCGCCGGCCAGGCCAGGTTCTCGAGGCCGAACGCCACGTCGTCCTCCACGCACTGCGCGACGAGCTGGTTCTCCGGATTCTGGAAGAGCACACCGACGTCGCGGCGCGCCGCCATGCGCCCGTCCCCGTCCAGCAGGTCGTGGCCGCAGGCGAGAGCGCGGCGCGCCGCCGCGGGCTTCTCGAGGCCGCCGAGCAGCCGCGCGAGCGTCGACTTGCCGGACCCGTTGGCGCCGAGGACGGCCACGAACTCGCCCTCGTGGACCTGAAGATCGAGGTCGGCGAGGGCGTCGGACTGCGCGCCGGCATAACGGTAGTGAAGGCCGGAGATGTCGAAAAGCGGGGCCGACTCGTCTGGGCTGGGGCTCATACCGGGCGAAGCTTACCGCATCGCCACTGGGTCCCCCTGCACGCGCCGACGCCGGCGGCGCCGGCCGTTCTGCCCTCGCCGGCCGGCGAGAATCGGCTCCCCGCGCCCCAAGCCGCCTCCGTACGGCGCGAGGGGCGGGTGGCCCGTCGGCCGCCCGCCCCTCGCGCCACAGTGGACTTCGCGTGCCTAGACCAGTTCGATGTAGGCCTGCTCGCTGCCGTCGCCGGGGCGCGGCCCGAGCTTGATGATGCGCGTGTAGCCGCCATTGCGGTCGGAGTAGCGGGGCGCCACGTCGTTGAACAGCTTGTACACGATCTTCTTGTTGCGCAGCAGCGAGATCGCCTGCCGGCGGGCGTGCAGATCGCCGCGTTTGCCGAGCGTGATGACCTCTTCGACGAGCGGGCGCACCTCTTTGGCGCGTGCCACGCCGGTCTTGATCTTCTCGTGCTCGAGCAGCTGGCAGGCGAGACCCGAGAGCAGCGCCTTGCGCTGGTCGGGCGCCATGTTGAACTTGCGGCCTGACTTCTGATGGCGCATATTACTCGTCACCCCGCAGAGAGAGCCCGCGCTCCGAGAGCTTCTCCTCGACCTCGTCGATGCTCTTCTTGCCGAAATTCGGGATGTTGAGCAATTCGGCCTCGGTCTTGCCGACCAGGTCGCCGACGGTCTGGATCCCCTCGCGCTTGAGGCAGTTGTACGAACGAACGCCGAGCTCGAGCTCTTCGATGAGCACGTCGTCCATGCCACCGCCCGCCGGCGCCGTCGCGAGACCCTCGATGGGGTACTCCTCGGTGGAGCGCGTGCGGTCGGGGTCGGTGAAGATCGACATCCGGTCGACGAGGATCTCGGCGGCTTGGCGCAGCGCCTCTTCGGGCAGGAGCGCGCCGTTGGTGGTGATGTCGAGGATGAGCTTGTCGTAGTCGGTACGCTGGCCGACGCGCGCGCTTTCGACGTGATACGAGACGCGCTTGATGGGGCTGAAGATGGAGTCGATGGGCACCACGCCGATGACCATCTCGGGGGTCTTGTTGCCCTCGGCGGGAACATAGCCTGTGCCGCGACGGATCGTGAGCATCATCTCGATGGCCCCGCCGTCGGAAAGTGTGGCGATGTGGTGGTCCGGATTCAGGATCTCCAGCTCGGCCGGGATATCGATGTCGGCCGCCACGACTTTGCCGGGCTTGTCTTTGTAGAGGCGCACCTGGACCTCGTCGAGCTCGCCGTGCAGGCGGCACACGAGCTCCTTGAGGTTCAGGATGACGTCGGTGACGTCTTCCTTGACGCCCTTGATGGTGGTGAACTCATGGGCGGCACCTTCGATCTTGACGGAGCTCACGGCAGCACCCTCGAGAGACGAGAGCAGCACACGGCGCAGAGCGTTACCGAACGTATGCCCGAACCCGCGGTCGAGGGGTTCTACCTCGAAGCGCGCCCGGTTGCCGGCGAGCTGCTCGCGCGTGATGTTGGGCATCTGAAACTGAAGCAACTGGCCTCCTGTAGGGTCTTCGCCGCGGGTCAGCTGCAGCGGTTACTTAGAGTAGAGCTCGACGATAAGCTGTTCCTGCACCGGCGTGTCGATCTCGTCGCGCGTCGGCGCGCGGAGGATCTTGCCCGTGAGGTTGTCGTGGTCGACCAGCAGCCACGGGGCCACCGACGATGTGAGGTCGGTGGCGGCACGCACGGTCTCCACGGCCTTGCTGTTGGCGCGCACCGACACGACGTCGTCGGGGCGCACCTGGTACGACGGGATGTCGACCTTCTTGCCGTTGACCATGAAGTGCGCGTGACGCACGAGCTGGCGCGCCTGGCGACGTGAAGCGCCGAAGCCGAGGCGGTACACCACGTTGTCGAGCCTCATCTCGAGGAGGCAGAGCAGGTTCTCGCCGGTGATGCCCTGCTTGCGGCTCGCCACTTCGTAGTAGTGATGGAACTGCTTCTCGAGCACCTGGTAGTACCGGCGCGCCTTCTGCTTCTCGCGAAGCTGAAGGAGGTACTCGCTCTGCTTGATGCGGCCGCGGCCGTGCTCCCCCGGAGGGTAGGCGCGTCGCTCGACCGCGCACTTGTCGGTGAGGCAGCGCTCGCCCTTGAGAAAGAGCTTCTCAGCCTCGCGGCGACACTGTTTGCACTGTGCTGATGTATCTCTCGCCACGTAGACCTTCCTAGACCCGACGACGCTTACGCGGACGGCACCCGTTGTGCGGTACCGGCGTCACGTCTTTGACACTGATGATCTCCAGACCGGCGGCCTGCAGCGAGCGGACCGCGGTCTCGCGGCCCGAGCCCGGCCCGCGAACGAAGACCTCGACCTTCTGGAGGCCGTGCTCCATGCCTTTCTTGGCACAGGACTCGGCCGTGACCTGGGCGGCGAAGGGCGTGCTCTTACGCGAGCCCTTGAAACCGACCGACCCGGCGCTCTCCCACGCGATGACGTTACCTTCCTTGTCGGTGAGCGTCACCTGCGTGTTGTTGAACGACGTCTTGATGTGCGCCTGGCCGACGGCGATATTCTTGCGGACCCTGCGGCGCTGACGCCCTTTGGCTCTCTGAGGCTTAGCCACTCTGCTCTACTCCTCCGGCTGCTCTCGCGGTCACTTCTTGCGCTTGCCGCTGATCGTCCTCTTAGGACCCTTGCGCCCACGGGCGTTGGTACGGGTGCGCTGCCCGTTCACCGGCATGCCACGACGGTGGCGGATGCCTTTGTAACAACCGATGTCCATGAGTCGCTTGATATTCTGCGAGCGCTCGCGCCGCAAGTCGCCCTCGACCGTGACTTCACGGTCGATAGCATCGCGCAGGCGCACGATCTCTTCTTCGGTCAGGTCGCGGACCTTGGTGTCGGGGTCGATGCCCACGACGCCCAAGACCTTATTGGACGTGGAACGACCGATGCCGTAAATGTATGTGAGCCCGATCTCGACCCGCTTCTGCGGCGGGATGTTGACGCCTGCGATACGTGCCATGCGGACTTACCCCTGCCTCTGACGATGTCGCGGATTGGCGCAGATCACCTGTACCGTGCCGTGACGGCGGATGACCTTACACTTCTCGCACATCGGCTTGACTGATGCTCTTACCTTCATCGGTGATCCTCGCTCGAGCGCGCGGCGGGCCTACGGCCTCCGCACACCGCCTCCGGGCGACCTGTGGCCGCTACTTGAACCGGTACGTGATCCTGCCTCTGCTGAGGTCATAGGGTGAAAGCTCCACCTTGACCCTGTCGCCGGGCAGGATGCGGATGTAGTTCATGCGCATCTTGCCGGAGATATGGGCGAGCACTTCATGGTTGTTGTCGAGGTGCACCCGGAACATCGTGTTGGGCAGCGCTTCGACAACTTCGCCTTCTATCTCAATGGCCTCTTCTTTGTTCGCCATACTCCCTACTCGTCGACAGACAGCGGCCTGACATACTACCATAAACAGCGTGCCTCACAAAGCAGGCCAGCTGTGGCGGCGCGGCGGCCGTGGAGCCACGCCTTCTGCGCCGCGCTACCGCTCCGCTCCACGCCCTTCCGAGCGACGGCGCGTGAGCACCCGCGGCGCCTTCTTGCCCACGGCCACCGAGTGCTCGAAATGCGCCGACAGCGAACCGTCGACGGTCGAGATACTCCAGCCGTCGTCGGCGACGAACACTTCGTGGCCGCCGGCATTGACCATCGGCTCGATGGCGAACACCATGCCTGCTTCGAGCCGCGGCCCGCGGCCCGGATCCCCATAGTTGGGGATCTGCGGATCCTCGTGCATCTCTCTGCCGACACCGTGCCCGACGAGCGACCGTACCACGCTGAACCCAGCGGCTTCGACGACCTCCTGCACGGCGTGCGAAACGTCGCCCAGGCGCCGACCCTCACGGCACTCCGCAAGGCCGGCCTCGAGCGCCTCTGCCGTCACATCGAGGAGGCGCTGAGCCTCGGCCTCGACGGCGCCCATCGGCAGCGTGATCGCCGAATCGGCCACGTAGCCGCCGAGCGTCACGCCGACGTCGATGCTCAGCACGTCGCCTTCGGCGACCCGGAACGGTCCCGGGATGCCGTGCACGACCATGTCGTTCGGCGACGCACAGATCGACGCCGGGAACCCCCGATATCCGAGAAACGTCGGGACCCCACCGCCCGCCCTGATCGATCTCTCCGCCAGGCGATCGAGCTCAGCGGTCGTCACTCCGGGGCGCGCCTCCGCGGTCAGCATGTCGAGGCAGTCCGCGAGGATGCTGCCCGCTGCATCGATCTTCTCGACCTCGGCTGCCGACTTGCGGACGATCACGCCGTGTCAGTCGCCCTCGAGGAGCTGCTCGACCTGCGCGAACACTTCGGACGGCATCCTACCGCCGCCGCACGCAATCCTGAGCACACCGCGACCCTCGTAGTAACCGACCAGCGGTTCAGTCTGCGCGCGGTACACCTCGAGGCGGTTGCGCACCGTGGCCTCGTCGTCGTCGCTGCGCTGATAGAGCTCGGCGCCACAGACATCACAGACGCCCCCGACCTTCGGCGGGTCGAAGACGACGTGGTAGCCCTTGCCGCATCCCCTGCACATCCGGCGCCCCGCGAGGCGCTCGACGAGCTCGTCCTCGGGCACGTCGATGAGGATGACGTGGGTCACGGGGCGGGCGTCGTCGCTCAGCATGGCATCCAGGCGCTCGGCCTGCTCGATGGTGCGAGGAAAGCCGTCGAGCAGGAAGCCGTCCTGAGCGTCTGCCTGAGCGAGGCGGTCGCGGACGACGCCGATCACGACCTCGTCGGGGACCAGCGCGCCGGCTTCCATGACCTTCTGCGCCGCGAGACCCATGTCAGTGCCCGCGGCGACCGCCGCGCGCAGCATCTCGCCGGTGGAGATGTGAGGCAGCCCGTACCCCACAGCAATGCGCTCTGCCTGGGTACCCTTGCCGGCTCCGGGGGCGCCGAGGAGGATCACGTTGCGTTGGACAGCGGTCATTGTGACGCCCCTACTTGAGGAAGCCCTCGTAGTGACGCATGAGCAGCTGCGCTTCCATCTGCCGCATGGTGTCGAGCGAAACGCCGACGACGATCAGCAGCGACGTGCCGCCGAAGTAGAAGGGCACGTTGAGAAAGCGAGAGATGAGCCACGGCAGGACCGCCAGGGAGGCCAGGAACAGAGCGCCGGGCAGCGTGAGCCTGGTCAGGATCCGGTCGAGGTACTCCGCCGTGGGCCGCCCCGGCCGCACACCCGGTACGAAGCCGCCGTACTTCTTCAGGTTGTCGGCCTGGTCGATGGGGTTGAACGTCACCGCCGTGTAGAAGTACGTGAAGATGACGATGAGAATGGCCTCGAGGATGATGAAAAGGAAGGTACTCGGCCCCAGCACATCGTTGAACCAGCCGGCGATGCCCCCACTCCCCAGGAACTGCGTGAACGTGGGCAGGATCATCATCACCGATGAGGCGAAGATGACCGGGATGACGCCCGCCATGTTGACCTTGAGCGGGATGAACGTACTGGTGCCGCCCATCATTCGGCGGCCCACCACGCGCTTCGCGTACTGCACCGGCACGCGCCGCTCGCCGGTCGTGATCCAGACGACGCCGACGACGACCGCCAGCGCGATGATCACGAACAGCAAGATGGTGATCAGGCTCATCGTGGCCAGCTTGGCGGCGCCCGAAGGGATGCGCGAGACGATGCTGATGGTGATGATGATCGACATGCCGTTGCCGATGCCACGGGCGGTGATGAGCTCGCCGAGCCACATCACGAACACCGCGCCGGCGACAAGGCCGGCGACGATCAGGGCACCGCGTCGCCACGTTGAGGTCGGGGAGCGCGTTCTGGCCGCGGAACAGCGCCAGGTAGCCCAGCGACTGCACGAACGCCAGACCGACGGTGAGCCAGCGCGTGTACTTGGTTATCTGCTTCTGGCCCTGCTCGCCTTCTTTGGCGAGCTCCTCGAGCTTGGGGATGACCACCGTGAGCAGCTGCATGATGATCGACGCCGTGATGTACGGCATGATGCCGAGCGCGAACAGGGCGACGCGCGCCAGCGCACCGCCCGAGAACAGGTCGAGGAAGCCGACGACGCCGGCGCCGCCCTCTTCGAAGAACTTCTGCAGCGCGTCGAGATCGACGCCGGGCACGGGCACGTACGCGCCGAAGCGATAGACGGCGATCATCGCCGCCGTGAAGAGGAGCTTCGAGCGAAGGTCCGGGATCTCTCCAGGCGTTGACGAAGCGACTGCCAGAGCTTGTTGTTCACAGCCGCGATCCCCCCGCGCCGGTCAGAGCAGCTCGGCTTTGCCGCCGGCTGCCTCGATCTTGTCGACGGCGCTGCGCGAGTACATCGCCATGCGCACGTTGAGGGCCTTGTCGAGGTCGCCGCCGCCGAGGATCTTGATGGGCGTGCGCGTGTTCTTCACGATGCCCTTGGCCACCAGAGCCTCGGGCGTGACCTCGTCGCCGGCGCGCGAACGCCTGCGACAGACGGCCGACGTTGACCGGCACGGCGTAGGTACGGAACGGACCGATCGGCATGCTCTTCTTCATGTGCGGACCGCGGAGCTTGCCGAGCCGCATGTAGAGCGGCATCTGCCCGCCCTCGTAGCCGGGGCGCACGCCGCCGCCGGAGCGGGAGTTGTAGCCCTTGTGCCCCTTGCCGGCGGTCTTGCCCTGGCCGCTGCCCTTGCCGCGGCCGAGACGCTTGGTGCTCTTCGTGGAGCCCGGGTTGGGGCGCAGATCGTGGAGTCCTAGTTCAGCCATGTCACGACTTCTTTGTTGCCGGGCGTACCTCGAGGAGATACGCGACCTTGTTCACCATGCCGCGGATGACGGGGTTGTCCTCGTGCACCACGGTGTGACGGATACGCTTGAGTCCGAGCGCGCGCAGCGTACCCCGATGGCTCGGGAGCCGGCCGATGGCGCTCTTGACCTGCGTGATCTCCAGATACGTCGTCATGCCTTCTCGGCCTCCCCTGCGGGAGCCGCGGCGACAGTCTCGTCGACGGACGCCTCGCGCTGATCGAGACCGAGGACCTTGCTCACCGAGATGCCGCGCAGCCGCGCCTGCCCCTCGGGCGTCTTGAGAGACTGCAGGCCCGCCACGGTCGCGCGCACCAGGTTGATGGGGTTGGTGGTCCCCAACGACTTGGTGAGGATGTCGCGCACGCCGGCCAGCTCGAGCACGGCGCGCACGCCCCCGGCGGCGATGACGCCGGTACCGGGAGAGGCGGGCTTGAGCAGCACGCGCGCAGCGCCGAAGCGGCCGATGACCTGATGGGTCGTGGTGGTGCCGTTGTAGCGCGGCACCGGAACAGGTTCTTCTTCGCGTCCTCGATCGCCTTCTGGATCGCCAGCGGCACCTCGCGCGCCTTGCCGTAGCCGGCGCCCACGTGGCCGTTTTCGTCACCGACGACGACCAGGGCCGTGAAGGAGAACCGCCGGCCGCCCTTGACGACCTTGGCGACGCGGTTGATATCGACAACGCGCTCTTTGAGCTCGTTGCCTTCGCTGAATGATCCTCTAGCCACGGGGTCCTTTACTCCTTGTCAGAAAACCAGGCCGCCCTCGCGGGCGCCCTCGGCGAGAGCCTTCACTCGGCCGTGATACAGATAGCCAGACCGGTCGAAGACGACCCGTTCGATGCCTTTGTCCTTGGCCCGCTGAGCGAGCAGTTCGCCGACCTTCTTGGCGACTTCGGACTTCTTGAGACCGGCGCCCTCGACCTCGACGGAGCGGGCGGCCACCAGCGTGGCGGCCGCCGCGTCGTCGACGAGCTGGGCGTAGATCGCCTTGTTCGAGCGAAACACCGAGACGCGCGGACGCGCGGGGGTGCCTTCGAGGCGTCCCCGGATGCGTCGCTTGCGCCTGGCGCGGGCTTCTCTGATGCTGAGTGCGCTCATCTTCTTGACGTTCCTCTTCTCTCAGGCAGCCTAGGCGCGCTTGCCGACCTTGCGCTGCACGTACTCACCGGCGTACCGGATGCCCTTGCCCTTGTACGGCTCGGGCGGGCGGACGGAGCGGACCTTGGCGGCCACCTCGCCCACGACCTGCTTGTCGATGCCCTCTGACCACGACCACGGTGGCCTGCGGCGTCTCGAACGCCACGTGCTCCGGCGGCTCGATGAGCACCGGGTGACTGTACCCGACCAGCAACTCCAGGGCATCGCCCTTGAGGCTGGCGCGGTAACCGACGCCGACGATCTCGAGACGCTTCTCGAAGCCGTCCGTGACGCCGATCACCATGTTGGCGATGAGCGTCCGCGTGAGACCGTGCAGCGAACGATGCTGGCCGCTGTCGGTGGGTCGCTTGACCGCGATGACGCCGTCGCCGACCTCGACCTGCATCTCGCGGGGCACCCGCTGGGTGAGCTCACCCTTGGGCCCCTTCACTGTCACGACGGCGTTGTCGTAGTCGAACTCGACGCCGGCGGGCAGCGGGATGGGAGCTTTACCGATCCTCGACATATGCCGTCCTCACCAGATGAAGCAGATCACTTCGCCACCCAGGCCGAGCTTGCGCGCTTCGGCGCTGGTCACAAGCCCGCGTGACGTTGAGATGATCGCTGTGCCGAGCCCTCCGAGCACCTTGGGCAACGACTCCTTCTTGGCGTACACACGACGCCCGGGTTTGGAGACGCGCTTGATGCCGGAGATGACCCGTTCTCTGTTCTTGCCGTACTTGAGCTCGACGTGGATGACCTCGCCGTGCTCACCGTGCTTGACCTCGTAGCCGACGACGTAGCCCTGATCGGTCATGAGGCGAGCGATCTCGACCTTCATCCGCGACGAAGGGATCTCGACGATGGTATGCCGAGCCGTACTGCCGTTGCGGATGCGGGTGAGCATATCGGCGATGGGGTCTGTCATTGACATGGTCCTCGCCTCCTCACCAGCTCGACTTTGTCAGACCGGGGATGACGCCCT
Organism: uncultured Thermoleophilia bacterium; assembly: GCA_963765635.1. Taxonomy (GTDB): domain Bacteria; phylum Actinomycetota; class Thermoleophilia; order UBA2241; family UBA2241; genus CAIXSE01. The sequence goes on along the minus strand of CAVXXF010000004.1, from coordinate 1,675,058 downwards.
GGTGCGCGACTTCGCGCAGGCAGATGCGGCAGATCCCGAACTTGCGGTAGTACGCACGCGGGCGGCCGCACCTGGCGCAACGGTTGTACTCGCGCGTCTTGTAGCGCTGCTTGCGCCCGGCTTTCACCACGAGGGATGTCTTAGCCATGCTTGAAATGCTCCTAGTTCGACCGGAACGGCATGCCGAGCTTGGCCAGCAGGGCACGCCCCTCCTCGTCCGTCTTGGCGGTCGTCGTGATGACCACGTTGAGACCGCGGAACTGCTCGACCGAGTCGTAGTCGATCTCGGGGAAGATGGTCTGCTCGCGCACGCCCATGGCGAAGTTGCCACGCCCGTCGAACTGCTTGGGCGAGATGCCGCGGAAGTCGCGGATGCGCGGCAGAGCGATGGACACGAGACGATCGATCATCTCGTACATGCGATCGCCGCGCAGCGTGACCCGGCAGCCGATGGACATGCCCTCGCGCAGCTTGAAGCTGGCGATGGACTTGCGCGCCTTGGTGATCGCCGGCCGCTGGCCGCTGATGAGCGCCAGGTCCTCGACGGCATCGTCGAGCAGCTTGGCGTTGATCTTGGCCTCGCCGACGCCCATGTTGAGGGTCACCTTGGTGACGCGCGGCACTTCCATCACGTTGCGGTAGCCGAACTCCTCTTTGAGCTCCGGCACGATCTCTTTGAAGTACTTTTCCTTGAGCCTGGCCATCGTCACTTACGCCTTGTCGATGTCTTTGCCGCAGTTCTCGCGGCGGCACTTACGCACCTTGCCGCCGCCGTCGAGCAGCCGGTAGCCGACACGGGTCGGCTGACCGCAGGCCGGGCAGACGAGCATCACGTTCGACGCGTCGATAGGCGCCTCGCGCTCGATCACCCCGCCCTGCGGGTTCTTCTTCGGGTTCGGCTTGGTGTGCTTCTTCATGATGTTGAGCCGCTCGAGCACGACACGGCCGTGCTCAGTGTCGACGCGCATCACTTTGGCGGTCTTGCCGGCCTCCTTGCCGCTGACGACCTTCACCTGGTCGCCCTTCTTGATCTTCATCTTGCTCATCACAACACCTCGGGGGCGAGCGACACGATCTTCATGAAGTTCTTCTCGCGCAGCTCGCGGGCCACTGGGCCGAAGATGCGGGTCCCGCGCGGGTTGTTCTGGTTGTCGATCAGCACGGCGGCGTTCTCGTCGAACGCGATGTACGTGCCGTCCTTGCGACCGAACTCCTTCTTGGTACGCACCACCACGGCACGGACGACTTCGCCCTTCTTGACGCCGCCGCCTGGCGTAGCGACCTTGACGGTGCCGACGATGATGTCGCCGACCGTCGCATAGCGCCGCCGGGAGCCTCCGCGGATCCGGATGCAGAGGATCTCGCGGGCGCCCGTGTTGTCGGCCACTCGTAGTCTGGACTCAACCTGGATCATGTGCTTCCTCTGCCGGCTCTGCTTACTTGGCCTTCTCGAGGATCTCGAGAAGGCGCCATCGCTTGGTCGCGCTCAACGGACGCGTCTCGACGATACGCACGAGATCGCCGACGCCGGCCGCGTTCTGTTCGTCGTGCGCGTGGAGCTTGCTGGAACGGCGCACGACCTTGCCGTAGCGCTCGTGCTTCTGAGCCACGTCGATACGCACGACGATCGTCTTGTCCATGGCGTCGCTGACCACGATGCCGCGACGCTCCTTGCGCCCTGGCACCTTCTCAGGAGCCTTGCGCTCCGCCTTGGCCCTGGTCTTGGCTGCCGAGATCTTGCGCCCGGCTTGACGGCCGCGGTCTCGGCGGCCTTCTTCGGCGACGGGCTTCTTCGTCGCCGCCTTCTTGGCCGCCGCCTTCTTCGCGGCCGGCTTACGCGCCGCCGACTGCTTGGCTGCGGGCTTGCCGCTGTCTGTCTTCTTCGTCGTCGCCATCAGGCTTCACCACCGGCTGCCTTCCGAACACGCTCGCGTTCCGTCTGCATGGTGAGCAGGCGGGCGATCTCGCGGCGCGTCGCGTTCAGTTTGTGCGGGTTGTCGAGCTGCCCGGTGGCGTGCTGGAAGCGCAGGTTGAAGAGCTCCTTGCGCGTGTCCTTGAGACGCACGATCAGCTCGTCGTCGGAGAGTTCGCGGAGCTTGCTAGCCTTCAAAGAGACTCCCCTCCCTCGTCACGAACTTCGTCTTGATGGGCAACTTGTGAGCGGCCAGACGCATGGCCTCGCGAGCCACGGGCTCGGTCACGCCGGCCAGCTCGAACATGACCTTGCCGGGCTTGACCACGGCCACCCACGACTCGGGCGAACCCTTGCCGCCGCCCATGCGCGTCTCCGCGGCCTTCCTGGTGACCGGCTTGTGCGGGAACACGTTGATCCACACCTTGCCGCCACGCTTGATGTAGCGGGTCATCGCGATACGGGCCGCCTCGATCTGGCGATTGTTCACCCAGCCGCACTCCATCGCCTTCAGGCCGAACTGGCCGAAATCGACACTGGTGCCGCCCTTCGCGGTGCCGGCCATGCGGCCGCGCTGCTGTTTTCTGTGCTTGACTCTCTTCGGCAGGAGCATCGTCTACGTCCTCTCTACCGTCAGCTACTCTGCTCGGTGGTCGGCGCGGCCGGCTTGGTCTCGGCCGGAGCCTTGGCCTTGTCGGCGGGAGCCGGCGGCGCCTTGCGATCGGGAGCCTTGCGGCCCATGGGCACGCTGGGGCCGCTGGTTGCCGGGCGACCTTGCTGACGGCCACCGCCGCCGGGACGACCGCCGCCGCCCGGACGACCGCCGGGACCGCCGGGACGCCGCCGGGCCACCGGACCGCCGGGACCTCCGCCGGGACCGACCACCGGGACCACCGGGACGGCCGCCGCCGTCACGGCGCGGGCCACGACCACGGTCGTCGCGGCGCTGTTCGTCGCGCTCCTGCCGCGCCTTGGCCTCGTCCATCGGATAGCCCTCGGGCAGGATCTCGCCCTTGTTGATCCAGACCTTCACGCCGATGCGGCCGAACGTCGTGCGCGCCTCGCGGAAGCCGTAGTCGATGTCGGCGCGCAGCGTGTGCAGCGGCACGCGACCCTCGCTGTAGTGCTCGTTGCGCGCCATCTCGGCGCCGCCCAGACGGCCACCACAGCGCACGCGCATGCCGGCGGCGCCCGAGCGCATGGCGCTCGTCAGGGCGCGCTTCATGGCGCGGCGGAAGCTGACGCGGTTCTCGAGCTGCTCGGCGATGGACTGGGCGACCAGCACGGCGTCGAGCTCGGGGCGCTTGACCTCGATGATGTTGACCTGCACGTTCTTCTTGGTCAGCGCGTGGATCTCTTTGCGCAGCGCGTCGACCTCCGAGCCGCTCTTGCCGATCACGATGCCCGGCCGCGCGGTGTGGATGTCGATGGTCACGTTGTTCTGGTCTTTGCGGATCATGATGCGCGACAGTCCGGCGTGCGCGAGCTTGCGCAGGATGTGCGTGCGAATACGCTCGTCCTCAAGCAGGAACTGCTTGAACTCTTTCTCCGTATACCAGTGAGACTTCCAGTCGTGGATGACGCCGACGCGGAAGCCGCCCGGATGTACCTTCTGGCCCACTAGGAACGGACCTCCCTCTGCTCCACGGCGATGGTGATGTGGCTGCTGCGCTTGCGGATGCGGTTCACGCGGCCCATGGCCCGGAACTTCCACCGCTTGAGGGTCGGACCCTCGTCGACGCGAGCCTCTTTGACGTACAGATCGTCGGCCGAGAGCGCGTTGTTGTTCTCGGCGTTGGCGACGGCCGAATTCAGGACCCTGGCCACCACGCGCGCGGCGTTACGATTGGCGAAGAACAGCGTGCTGCGCGCCTCGGCCACGGACTTGCCGCGGATGAGGTCGACGACCTCGCGCGCCTTGCGCGGCGCGACCCGGATGTACTTCGCTTGTGCCCTTACTGCCATGCCGTTACCTTCTGGCCGAGCGGTCGCCCTTGATGTGACCGCGGAACGTGCGGGTGAGCGCGAACTCGCCCAGCTTGTGACCGACCATCGACTCGCTGATGAAGATGGGCACGTGCTTGCGCCCGTCGTGCACGGCGATGGTGTGACCGACCATGTCGGGGAACACTGTCGAGGCCCGCGACCAGGTCTTGATCATCTTCTTCTGGCCGGCGGCGTTCATGTCGGCGATGCGCTTGAGAAGGCGCTCGTCGACGAACGGACCTTTCTTTGCTGACCTGCTCAAAAGGTGCCTCCTGCCCTACCCACGCTTGCCGCGTTTGCGGCCGCGGATGATGAACTTGTCTGATTGCTTGTGCTTGGTGCGCGTGCGGTAGCCCAGTGTGGGCACGCCCCACGGCGTGACCGGGTGACGGCCGGCGGTGGTCTTGCCCTCGCCGCCGCCGTGCGGGTGGTCGACCGGGTTCATGGCCGTACCGCGCACGGTCGGGCGCACGCCGCGCCAGCGGGTGCGACCGGCCTTGCCGCCGGAGATGTTGGAGTGATCGGAGTTGCCGATCTCGCCGACGGTGGCGCGACACGTGAGACGGATGCGGCGCAGCTCCCCGGAGGGCAGGCGCACGACGCCGTAGCCCTTTTCTTTGGCCTGCAGCTGGGCGCTCGTGCCGGCGCTGCGCACCAGCTGCCCGCCGCGACCCGGCTGCAGCTCGATGTTGTGGATCGTGGTGCCCGACGGGATGTTCTCGAGCGGCAGCGCGTTGCCGGGCTTGATGTCGGCAGCGGCGCCGGACTCGACGGTGTCGCCCACCTTGAGGCCCTGCGGCGCCAGGATGTAGCGCTTCTCGCCGTCGGCGTAGTGCAGGAGAGCGATGCGCGCCGAGCGGTTCGGATCGTACTCGATGTGCGCGACCGTGGCCGGCACGCCGTCCTTGTCGCGCTTGAAGTCGATGACGCGGTAGCGCCGCTTGTGGCCGCCGCCCTTGTGACGCGTCGTGATGCGCCCGTAACTGTTGCGGCCGCCGTTCTTCTTGAGCGGCGCCACCAGCGAACGCTCCGGCTCGCTGCGCGTGATGTCCTCGAACGTGTCGACCGTCATGAAGCGACGGCCGGGCGAGGTCGGCTTGAATCGCTTGATGCCCATTACCTGCCCTCGAAGAATTCGATCTTGTCGCCGGGCGCAAGCTGCACGACGGCCTTCTTCCAGGCCGACGTACGTCCGCTCGAGACGCCGCGGCGCTTAGGCTTGGGCCGCATGTTGGCCGTCGAGACGGCGACCACCGTGACGTTGAAGAGCTGGGCGACCGCCTGGGCGATCATCGTCTTGTGCGCATCCGGGTGCACCTGGAAGGTGTACCGGTTGAGATCGATCTGCGCGTAGCTCTTCTCGGAGATGATCGGCTTGATGATGATCTTTTCTGCTTCAACCATGACTACGCCTCATTCAGGGCGGCGAACGCCTTCTCGGTAAGGACCAGCGAGCGGGCGCGGAGCACCCGCTCGGTCGAGAGCGTGCCGACCTCGGACGCTTCCGCGTACCTGAGATTGCGCACGGACTTGGTGACGGTCGGCTCGTCGTGAGTGACGACGAGCACCGGCGCCGCGATGTCGAGGTTCACGAGAAACTCGTCCATGGTGGCCGTGCTCGGCACCTCGATCGTGAGACCGGCGGCCACGAACACGTTGCCGTTCTCGGCGCGATTGCTCAGCGCCATGGCCAGAGCCTGGCGCACGACCTTGCGGTTGATCTTGAAGGCGAAGCTGCGCGGCCGAGGGCCGAAGGTGACGCCGCCGCCGGTGCGCAACGGCGACTTCACGCTGCCGGCACGAGCGCGGCCGGTGCCCTTCTGGCGATACAGCTTGGCGGTGGAGCCGGAGACCTCGCCGCGAGTCTTGGACGACGCCGTGCCGCGGCGTCGCGCGGCCTGCTCGGCGCGCACGACCAGGTGCAGCGTATTGACGTCGGCCGGGACGGCGAACAGCTGCTGGCTGAGCGTCGCGCGTCTCGATCTCCTTGCCGGCGGCGTCGACGACCGTGGCCATGCCGATCGTGCCGTGGCGGGGCTCGAGCGGCGCCTTCTTCTCGACCTTGACCTTGGCGGGACGCTCGACGCGCACGGTCTCGACGGGCTTGGCGGGAGCCGGCTTCTTGGCGGCCGGTTTGGCGGCCGGCTTCTTGGCGGCTGGCCGGCTTGGCGGCGGCCTTCTTGGCGGCCGGTTTGGCGACGGCCTTCTTCGCCGCCGGCTTGCCGGCGGCGGCCGGCTTGGCGGCGGCCTTCTTCGCGGCCGGCTTCTTGGCGGCCGGCTTCGGGCTCTCGCCCGCGGCCTTGGCTTCAGCCGGCTCGGGCGCCGCGGCGGCCTCGACGTCTGGAGTCTGTTTGGTCTCGTCGGCGCTCACGGCTACCTACCCTTGATGACGACGACGGAGTTCTTGGCGCCGGGCACCGAGCCCTTGATGAGCAGCAGGTTGTTCTCGACGTCGCGACGCACGATCTTGAGACCCTGCTGGGTGACGCGTTGCGCCCCCATGTGCCCGCTCATGCGCACACCCTTGAACACTCGCGCGGGGTACGCGCTGGCGCCGATAGAACCCGGCTGCCGGACGTTGTGCGAACCGTGGGTCTCGGGGCCGCGACTGAAGTTGTGCCGCTTGATGGTGCCCTGGAACCCCTTGCCCTTGCTGACCCCCGTGGCGGTGACGGCCTGGCCCTCGTCGAACGCTTCGACGGTGACGGTGTCGCCGATCTTGAGATCGCCGGGACCGTCGAACTCGACCAGATGGCGCATACCGTGCTTGAGGCCGGCCTTCTTGAGGTGGCCCAGCTCGGGCTTGCTGATGTGCTTGTCCTTGCACTCCTCGAACGCCAGCTGCACGGCCTCGTAGCCGTCGACGCCGAGGGTGCGGATCTGTGTGACAGGGCAGGGGCCAGCCTGGACGACGGTGACGGCCACGACGTTGCCGTCGTCGTCGAAGAGCTGGGTCATGCCCACCTTTTTGCCGATGATGCCAGTCATTCTCTCTACAGCTTGATCTCGATGTGGACCCCGGCCGGCAGATCGAGCCTCATCAGCTGATCGACGGTCTTGGACGTCGGCTGATGGATGTCGATGAGCCGCTTGTGCGTGCGGATCTCGAAGTGCTCGCGGGAGTCCTTGTCCTTGAACGGGCTCTTGATGACGCAGTAGACGTTCTTCTCTGTGGGGAGCGGCACGGGGCCAGAGATGGTCGCGCCGCTGCGCTGCGCTGTCTCCACGATGGACTGCGCGCTGCGCTCGATCAGCTCGTGATCGTAAGACTTCAACCTTATGCGGATCTTCTGCTGAGCCACTCTGTCGCCTTCTCTGTCCTGTTCACGTGGCCGGGTGTGTCCGTCGCGCGGACGCGACGTTCGCCACCGGCCCGATCTGTGCTGCGACCTACTCGATGATCTTGGTGATCGCCCCGGCGCCCACGGTGCGGCCGCCCTCGCGGATGGCGAAGCGCAGTCCCTCGTCCATTGCGATCGGGGTGATGAGCTTGACTTCCATGACGGTGTTGTCGCCGGGCATGACCATCTCGACGCCCTCTTCAAGGGTGATGACGCCGGTCACGTCGGTGGTGCGGAAGTAGAACTGCGGGCGATACCCGTTGAAGAACGGCGTGTGACGGCCGCCTTCGTCCTTGGACAGGACGTAGACCTGCGTCAGGAAGTGCGTGTGCCCGGTGATGCTGCCGGGCTTGCAGCAGACCATGCCGCGCTGGATCTCCTCGCGCTTGGTGCCGCGCAGAAGGAGGCCCACGTTGTCGCCGGCGCGCCCCTCGTCGAGCAGCTTGCGGAACATCTCGACGCCGGTGACGGTGGTCTTCATCGGCTTCTCGCGCATGCCGACGATCTCGATCTCCTCACCGACCTTGACGATGCCGCGCTCCACACGGCCGGTGGCGACGGTGCCGCGCCCGGTGATGGTGAAGACGTCCTCGACGGGCATGAGGAACGCCTTGTCGATGTCGCGCTCGGGCTCGGGAAGATACTCGTCGAGGGCGTTGGTGAGCTCGATGATGCTCTTGCACCACTCGCAGTCGTCCTTGCCGCAGCCGCACTCGAGGGCCTTGAGGGCCGAACCCTTGATGACGGGGAGGTCGTCGCCGGGGAACTCGTACTCGCTGAGCAGCTCGCGGACCTCCATCTCGACCAGCTCGATGAGCTCGGGGTCGTCGACGAGGTCGACCTTGTTCATGTAGACGATGATGTGCGGCACGTTGACCTGGTGCGCGAGGAGGATGTGCTCGCGGGTCTGCGGCATCGGGCCGTCGTCGGCGCCGACCACGAGGATGGCGGCGTCCATCTGGGCGGCGCCCGTGATCATGTTCTTGATGTAGTCGGCGTGGCCCGGGCAGTCGACGTGCGCGTAGTGGCGCTTTTCGGTCTCGTACTCGACGTGCGCGGTGGCGATGGTGATGCCGCGCTCGCGCTCTTCCGGCGCCTTGTCGATCATGTCGAACGCGGTGAACTCGGTGGTGCCCACACCGCGGGCATGCAGCACGAGCGTGATCGCAGCCGTGAGGGTCGTCTTGCCATGGTCGACGTGACCGATGGTGCCGACGTTCATATGTGGCTTGCTGCGGTCAAACTTCTGCTTGGCCATATCTGCTACTCCTTTTCCCGAAACCCGGAGGTTGAGGTCACACAAAAAGCGGCACGGCTGCCTGCCGTACCAAAGGTCGGCAGTATACACGAAGCCGACCGGCTTGGGCAAACGACGCACTGTTGCACGACGTCACCCACCGCGCACCTTGGCGACGATCTCGGTGGCGATGGAGGCGGGTACCTCGGCGTAGTGCTTGAACTGCATCGTGTAGGTGGCCCTGCCCTGGGTCGTCGAGCGCACGTCGGTGGCGTAGCCGAACATCGTCGACAGCGGCACCGTGGCGGTGATCACCTGGGCGTTGCCGCGCGGCTCCATGCCGTCGATGTGCCCGCGCCGCGAGTTGATGTCGCCCATGACGTCGCCCATGAACTCGGCCGGCGTGACGACCTCGACGGCCATCATCGGCTCGAGGAGCACGGGCTTGGCCTTCTGGGCGGCGTTCTTGAAGGCCAGCGAACCGGCGATCTTGAAGGCCATGTCTGAGGAGTCGACATCGTGGTAGGTCCCGTCGATGAGCGCCACCTTGATGTCGACCACCGGGATAGCCGGCGAGCACGCCGGTGCTCATGGCCTCCTGGATGCCGTCGTCGACCGAAGGGATGTACTCGCGCGGGATCGTGCCGCCCTGGATGCGGTTCTCGAACTCGTAGCCTCCGCCCGGTTCGTTGGGCTGCATCTCGATGACGACATGGCCGTACTGGCCGCGCCCGCCGCTCTGGCGGACGAAGCGGCCCTCGACCTTGTCGACCTTGTTGCGGATCGTCTCGCGGTAAGCCACCTGAGGCTTGCCCACGTTGGCGTCGACGTTGAACTCCCGCACCAGCCGGTCGACGATGATCTCGAGGTGGAGCTCGCCCATGCCGGCGATGATCGTCTGCCCCGTCTCCTCGTCGGTGTGCACGCGGAAGGTGGGGTCCTCTTCGGAGAGACGCTGCAGGGAGTTGCCGAGCTTCTCCTCGTCGGCCTTGGTCTTGGGCTCGATGGCGACGAAGATCACCGGCTCCGGGAACTCCATGGACTCGAGGATGATCGGCTTGCCGATCTCGCAGAGCGTCTCGCCGGTGGTCGTGTACTTGAGCCCCACGGCCGCCGCCAGCTCGCCGGCGTAGATCTCGTCGCGGTCCTCGCGGTGGTTGGCGTGCATCTGAAGGATGCGGCTGATGCGCTCGCGCTTGTCTTTGGTGGCGTTGAGCACGTACGAGCCGGCCTTGAGCGTGCCGGAGTACACGCGGAAGTACGTGAGCTTGCCGACGTGCGGATCGACGGCGACCTTGAAGGCCAGCGCCGAGAAGGGCGCGTCGTCGTCCGCCGGACGCGCCGCCTCGTCGCCGTTCGGGCTTGATGCCCACGACCGGCGGTACGTCGAGCGGCGACGGCAGGAAGTCGACGATGGCGTCCATGCAGCGGCTGCACGCCCTTGTTCTTGAAGGCGGAGCCGCACAGCACCGGCGTGATGCTGATGTCGAGCGTCGCCTGGCGGATCACCTCGCGCAGGTGCGCGGGGGTGATCTCGCGGCCGTCAAGATACGTCTCCAGCAGATGGTCGTCGTGGTCGGCGATGGATTCGACGAGCTTGCAGACGGTACTCGTCGGCCTGCGGCCGCAGCTCCTCGGGGATGTCGACGATCTCGAAGTCCGTGCCCAGCTCGTCCTGATAGACGAGGGCCTTCATCTCGATGAGGTCGATGATGCCGCGGAACTCGGCCTCGCGGCCGATGGGGATCTGCAGCGCCACGGGGTTGGCTCCCAGGCGGTCGACCATCATCTCGAGGCCGCGGAAGAAGTCGGCGCCGATGCGGTCCATCTTGTTGACGAAGGCGATGCGCGGGATGCCGTACTTGTCGGCCTGGCGCCACACCGTCTCCGACTGGGGCTCCACGCCACCGACGGAGCAGAAGAGCGCGATCGCGCCGTCGAGCACGCGCAGACTGCGCTCGACCTCCATGGTGAAGTCCACGTGCCCGGGCGTGTCTATGATGTTGATCTGCGTGTCGCGCCAGTCGACAGTGGTCGCGGCGGAGGTGATGGTGATACCACGCTCCTGCTCCTGCGCCATCCAGTCCATCACGGCCGCGCCCTCGTGGACCTCACCGATCTTGTGCGTCTTACCTGTGTAGTACAGGATGCGCTCGGTGGTGGTCGTCTTGCCGGCGTCGATATGAGCCATGATGCCGATGTTGCGCGTGTTCTGCAGCGAGTACTGTCGCATGTCCCTTATTCTGTTCCTTCCATGCGAAAGCCCCTCACCGACGAACACCAGTGAGGGGCTCTCGGCGGATTACCAGCGGTAGTGGGCGAACGCCTTGTTGGCCTGCGCCATGCGGAAGATGTCGTCCTTCTTCTTGAAAGCGCCACCCTGGGCGGCCAGAGCGTCCGTCATCTCGGCGGCGAGGCGCTCGGCCATGACCTTCTCGCGGCGGTCGCGGGAGAAGCTGACCAGCCAGCGGATGGCCAGCGTGCGGGCGCGACGGCCGGGAACTTCGACCGGCACCTGATACGTAGCGCCGCCGACGCGACGGCTGCGGACCTCGAGATGCGGCGTGAGCGCCTGGACGGCGTCCTGCATGACCTCCACCGGGTCGCGGCCGGTCTTCTCGCGGACGATCTCAAGGGCGCCGTAGACGATCTGCTCGGCGGTGGACTTCTTGCCGTCCAGCAGCACCTTGTTGATCACCTGCGTGACCAGCTTACTGTTGTAGACAGGGTCGGGAAGGACTTCCCGGCGAGTGATTGTTCCTCTCCGCGGCATGACTTACCTCGTTGCCTTTCCCTTGGCGCCGTACCGTGAGCGAGCCTGCTTGCGATCGCTCACGCCGGAGGCGTCGAGCGTGCCGCGGATCACCTTGTAGCGTACGCCCGGAAGATCCTTGACGCGGCCGCCACGCACGAGCACCACGGAGTGCTCCTGCAGGTTATGGCCGATACCGGGGATGTACGTCGTGACTTCCATCCCGTTGACAAGCCTGACGCGAGCGACCTTGCGCAAGGCGGAGTTCGGCTTCTTGGGGGTGGTGGTGTAGACGCGCGTACAGACCCCGCGCTTCTGCGGCGAACCCTTGAGCGCCGGCGTTTTGGCGCGCTTCTCTTTACTCTCACGCCCCTTGCGTACGAGCTGGCTTATGGTTGTCATCTGGCCTCTCTGGTCGGCTGCTTCAGACAGCAGTCGTGTAGTCTAGCGAAACAGGGCTGCGGCCGCAAGCACGGAACTTGCGCGGCCGCAGCCCTGCAGCCTGGTCTCGAATGTCGGTCTTCTTCTAGTCCAGATTCTCACCGGTGAGCCATGAGGTCGCCGAGTCGTTGCTGCTCATGAGGCGATCAGCCTCGGCCAGCGCCTCGGCCCTGCCGGCCGGGTAGATACTGACGCCACGGTACTGGCGCAGACCCGTGCCGGCCGGGATGAGCTTGCCGATGATCACGTTCTCCTTGAGGCCCCGGAGGGTGTCGGTCTTGCCCTCGATGGCCGCATCGGTGAGCACCTTGGTGGTCTCCTGGAAGGAGGCTGCCGAAAGGAAGCTCTCCGTGGCCAGCGAGGCCTTGGTGATGCCGAGGATGACCTGCTCGGCCTCGGCCGGCTGGCCGCCCTCGTCGCTGACGCGCACGTTCTCCCTGTGGAAGACCGCGCGGTCGACGAGCTGGCCGGGCAGGAACTGCGTGTCGCCGGCGATGACGATGCGCACCTTCTTCATCATCTGCCGGGCGATGAGCTCGATGTGCTTGTCGTTGATCTCGACGCCCTGCGAACGGTAGACCTCCTGCACCTCGTTGACGAGGTAGCGCTCGGTGGCCGTGCTACCGGCGTGCTTGAGCACATCGGCCGGGTAGAGTGAGCCGGGCGTGAGCGGGGTGCCCTCGTCGACCATGTCGTCGTGCTCCACGAGAAGGCTGGTGCGGCGCGCGGGGATGATGTACTCCTTCTCCTTCTCCACGCCCCCCTCCTCGTACTTGATGGTGAGCTTGCAGCCGCGTTCGGCGTCTTCGATAGCGACGCGCCCCGAGACCTCGGCGATACGCGCGACGCCTTTCGGCTTGCGCGCCTCGAAGAGTTCGACCACGCGCGGCAGACCGTGCGTGATGTCGGCGCCGGCGACGCCGCCGGTGTGGAAGGTGCGCATGGTGAGCTGGGTGCCGGGCTCGCCGATGGACTGCGCCGCCACGTGCCCGACGGCGTCGCCGATCTCGGCGGGCACGTTGTTCGCGAGGGCGTAGCCGTAGCACTTCTGGCAGACGCCCGAATCGGCATCGCACTTGAGCACGCTGCGCACGGGGACCATCGGGTCGGTCTGCGAGCTGCGCGCGAGCACGTCGAGGATCTGGGTGCGAGCCTCGAGGCCGATGTGGGCGTCGCGGTCGAACACGATCTCACCGGTGGTCTCTTCGATGATCGGCGCGCCGAGATGACGGCCGAGCAGGTTCTCGTTGGGCTCGTGCGTCCACATCGCCACGAGCTCGGCCGCGGCGCGGCCCTTCTTCACCTTGACCTTGGCGTTAGGCAGGCTCGAGTAGACCTCGCGCAGGAGGCCGATCTGAGCCGGGCCGATCTTCTCGCCCTTCTTGAGCACCACGCGATCGCTGCGCGGGCGCTTGACGTCTTCGGCGAGCTGCGAGCCCTCGAGTTGAGGGTTCTCCTCCCGGCGCCGCGACCACGGGGACATCGGCACCCATTCCTGGGTGCCGCAGTCCTCTTCACCCACGGTCACGTCCTGACACACGTCCACGAGACGCCGCGTGAGGTACCCCGAGTCGGCGGTGCGCAGGGCGGTGTCGGCGAGACCCTTGCGCGCCCCGTGCGTGGAGATGAAGAACTCGAGCACCGAGAGGCCTTCGATGAAGCTCGACTTCACGGGCTGCTCGACGATCTCGCCCTTCGGGTTGGCCATCTGGCCGCGCCAGCCGGCGAGCTGGCGGATCTGTTTGATGTCGCCGCGGGCGCCGGAAGTGGCCATCATGTAGATCGGGTTGAGGTCCTTGAAATTGGCCTTGGTGGCCGCCGTGATCTGCACGTCGGCTTCACGCCAGATCTCCTGGACCTTGCCGCGACGCTCCTCCTCGGAGAGGAAGCCGTTGTTGTACTCGTCGCGGAGTTGCTCGACCATCGCCTCGTGGGTGCCGAGGATCTCGGCCTTCTCCTTCGCGGGCACGACCACGTCGTTCTTGGAAACGGTGACCGCAGCGCGCGTGGCGAAGTGGAAGCCGACCTCCTTGAACACGTCGAGGATGCGCGCCACCTTGTTGGCGCCGTAGAGCGCCACGAGCTTGTTGATGAAGCTCGCGAGACCCTTCTTCGTCATCGTGTAGTTGATGTACGTGTAGTCGCCCTGATACTCGGGGCCGAGGACGTCGCGCAGGCCCTCTTCAACGCGCATGTTGAACAGCCCGCGGCCCACGGTGGTGACGACGCGCTGGCCCATGGGCAGGCGCAGGATGATCGGCCGGCGCGTGAACTCGGCGATGCCGGCTTCGCGCTTGGTGGGTACTTCGCGCTGGTCGAGGATGCGCTGCTCCCATGCGCGCTGGACCTCGTCGTAGCTACTGTAGGCGACGAGCGTCTCGCCGAAGTGGTCGGGCTGTGCCTCGGTGAGGTCGTCCTCGGCATGATACGTGAGGTAGTACATGCCGATGACCATGTCCTGGCTTGGCACGGCGATGGGCTTGCCGTGCGCCGGCGACAGGATGTTGTTGGTGCTCAGCATGAGCACGCGGGCCTCGGCCTGAGCCTCCCAGCTGAGCGGCAGGTGCACGGCCATCTGGTCGCCGTCGAAGTCGGCGTTGAACGCCGCGCAGACCAGCGGGTGGATCTGGATGGCCTTGCCCTCGACGAGCAGCGGCTCGAAGGCCTGGATGCCGAGGCGGTGGAGGGTGGGCGCGCGGTTGAGCATCACGGGATGCTCGGTGATGACCTCTTCGAGGATGTCCCAGACCTCGGGAACCATCGACTCGACCATCTTCTTGGCAGCCTTGATGTTCTGCACCATCTTGCGGTTGACGAGGCGGCTCATGATGAAGGGCTTGAAGAGCTCGAGGGCCATCATCTTGGGCAGGCCGCACTGGTGCATCTTGAGGTGCGGCCCGGCGACGATGACGGAGCGGCCCGAGTAGTCGACGCGCTTCCCGAGAAGGTTCTGGCGGAAACGGCCCTGCTTGCCCTTGAGCATGTCGCTGAGCGACTTGAGCGGGCGATTGCCGGGGCCTGTGACGGCGCGCCCGCGGCGACCGTTGTCGAAGAGCGCGTCGACGGCTTCCTGCAACATGCGCTTCTCGTTATTGACGATGATGTCCGGCGCCTGCAGGTCGAGCAGCCGCTTGAGGCGGTTGTTCCGGTTGATGACTCGCCGGTAGAGGTCGTTGAGGTCGCTGGTGGCGAAGCGACCGCCGTCGAGCTGCACCATGGGGCGCAGCTCCGGCGGGATCACCGGGATCACGTCGAGGATCATCCACTCGGGGTGGTTGCCGCTACGCAAGAAGGCGGAGACGACCTTGAGGCGCTTGACGGCGCGCGCCTGGCGCTGGCCCTTGGCGGTCTCGATGGTCTCGCGCAGCTCGGCCGCCTCGGACTCGAGGTCGACGCGCTTGAGAAGCTCGCGCACGGACTCGGCGCCGGTGCCGCCGGTGAAGTACACGCCGAAGCTCTCCGGCTCGTAGCCGGGCTCGCGGCCGAACATGCGCTCCATCTGCTGGTACAGAGCCTCATCGTTGACGACGTTGCGCGGAGCGATGGTCTTGAACTGATCCCAGGCGCGATCGATCTGGTCCTTGGCGTGGCCGACGTTCTTGAAGCCGCGGTCGATATAGTCGTCGCGCAGCTTGTCGGCCTTGGTGCGCTGAAGCTTGAGCTCGTCCGGGCCAAGGGATGACGCGTTGACGGCGATGCGCCGGTACGACTCGAAGATGTCGAAGTAGTTGAAATAGCCGAACTCGTCCTCGGGGTCGCTGTCGACGTGAAAGTCGTCGGCCTCGCGCTCGCCGTCGACGATCGAGATGAGCTCGTCGTGCATGTCGCGGATGGCCTGGGAGCGCGTCTCGGAGTAGCCGTCGTACCGCGCCTTGATCTCGTCGATCTTGTCTTGCAGCATCATGAGATCGTTGTCCCGGCGCTCGGTGTCGACCGAGATGATGACGTAGCTGCCGCCGAAGTAGAGCACCTTCTCGAGCTCCTTGGGTGCGATGTCGAGCAGGTAGCCCATGCGCGACGGCACGCCCTTGAAGAACCAGATGTGGCTCACGGGGGCCGCGAGCTTGATGTGCCCCATGCGCTCACGGCGCACCTTGGCGCGGGTGACCTCGACGCCGCAGCGTTCGCAGATGATGCCCTTGTAGCGCACGCGCTTGTACTTGCCGCAGTAGCACTCCCAGTCCTTGGTGGGACCGAAGATGCGCTCGCAGAACAGACCGTCACGCTCGGGTTTGAGCGTGCGGTAGTTGATCGTCTCGGGCTTGGTGACCTCGCCCTTCGACCACGCCTCGATCTGTTTGGGCGATGCGAGCCCGATGCGGATCGAGTCGAAGTTGTTGATGTCGATCACAGTCGCTCCCTCTGCCTAGGCGGGGTCAGTCTTCTTCGGTCTCGGCGTCGTCGGACTTGAGGTCCGCGACATCGAGGAGGTCGCCGAGGCCGTCGATGTCGGGCAGGGCGTCGATGTCCGCGATGACGAGCGCCTCGTCCACGTCGGCGCCGATGGGCAGGGCGGCCGCGGCGGCCAGAAGATCCCCGGCCGCGACCGGCACATCTTCGTCGTCGCCGAGCGGCTCGTTGCCCGCCCCGATGACGTCTTGCAGCGCCGTGGTGTGGACGCCGGCCTGTTCGAGCTCACCGGCGTCGCTCTGCTGGCGGCGCAGGCCGGCCGAAAGGTCGATGCCCAGCTCTTCTGCGGCACGCAGAAGGTCGTCGTCCTCCTCGCGCACCTCGAGCACCGCGCCCTCCTCGCTCTGGACGCTGATGTCGAGACCCAGACTCTGGATCTCCTTCATGAGCACCTTGAACGACTCGGGGATGTTGGGCTTGGCGATGTTCTCGCCCTTGACGATCGCCTCGTAGGCCTTCACACGGCCCACGGTGTCGTCCGACTTGATGGTGAGCATCTCCTGTAGCACGTAGGCGGCGCCGTAGGCCTCGAGCGCCCAGACCTCCATCTCGCCGAAACGCTGCCCGCCGAACTGGGCCTTGCCGCCCAGCGGCTGCTGCGTGACCAGCGAGTAGGGGCCGGTGCTGCGCGCGTGGATCTTGTCGTCGACGAGGTGCAGAAGCTTGAGGATGTACATGTAGCCGATGGTGACCTTGTTGTCGAAGCGCTCACCGGTGCGACCGTCGTACATCCATACCTTGCCGCTGCAGCGCCGCCCCGGCGGCTCCTTGTCATTGATCTTGAACTGCACCGGGCTGTCGGGGTTTTCCAGACTGCTGCGGATCAGCAGGTCGTCGATCTCTTCGATGGTGGCTCCGTCGAACACCGGGGAGGCCAGGCGGGCCGGCGTGTTGCTGCGCCCGCCGTCGGCCTGGAAACCCATATGGGCAGCCCAGCCGAGATGCGTCTCGAGCACCTGGCCGATGTTCATGCGGGAAGGCACGCCCAGCGGGTTGAGGATGATCTCGACCGGGGTGCCGTCCTCGAGATGAGGCATGTCCTCTTCGGGGACGATCTTTGAGATGACGCCCTTGTTGCCGTGACGGCCGGCGAGCTTGTCGCCCTCGGCGATCTTGCGCTTCTTGGCTACATAGACGCGCACCAGCTCGTTGACGCTGGGCGGCAACTCGTCGTTGTTCTCGCGGCTGAAAATCTTGACGTCGATGACCTTGCCGCCCTCGCCGTGTGGCACCTTGAGGCTGGTGTCGCGCACCTCGCGGGCCTTCTCCTTGAAGATGGCGCGGATGAGCTTCTCCTCGGCCGTGAGCTCGGTCTCGCCCTTGGGCGTGACCTTGCCGACCAGAAGCTCGCCGGAGTTGACCTCGGCGCCGATGCGCACGATACCGCGCTCGTCGAGATCGCTGAGCGACTCCTCGGAGCGGTTGGGAATGTCCCGGGTGATCTCTTCGTCGCCGAGCTTGGTGGTACGGGCGTCGACCTCGTACTCCTCGATGTGGATGGAGGACAGGAGGTCGTCCTTCACGACTTTCTCGCTGAGGATGATGGCGTCTTCGAAGTTGTAGCCCTCCCAGCTCATGAAGCCGACAAGGAGGTTGCGACCCAGGGCGATCTCGCCGTGGTCGGTGGACGAGCCGTCGGCGAGCACCTCGCCGGCCTGCACCTTGTCGCCGGCGAACACGAGCGGCTTCTGATGGATGAGCGTGCCCTGGTTGGAGCGCATGAACTTCGTGAGGCCGTAGGTGTCGACGTCGCCCTTGCCGTGATCGACTTCGATGCTGTCGGCGTCGACGTAGCTCACCTTGCCGCCGCGCTCGGCCATGATCACGTCGCCCGTGTCGACGGCGGCGCGGAACTCCATGCCGGTGCCCACATAGGGCGCCTCGGGAGTGAGGAGCGGCACGGCCTGGCGCTGCATGTTCGAGCCCATGAGGGCGCGGTTGGCGTCGTCGTGCTCGAGGAACGGGATGAGGGCCGTGGCCACCGAGACGAGCATGGTCGGGCTCACGTCCATGTAGTCGATGTCGGAGGGCGGCACCTTGACGATGTCGGCGCCGGCGCGCGTGCGCGCGAGCACCACGTCTTCTTTGAACTCGCCGGTGTCGTGGTCGAACGGCGCGTTGGCCTGGGCGATGGTGACGTAGCGCACCTCGCCGGTCTTCTTGTCGACGAACTCCTCCTCTTCTTCGGAGGCGTCAAGGTAGACGATCTCGTCGGTGACCTTGCCGCGCACGACCTTGCGGTACGGGGCACGGATGAAACCGAACTCGTCGACAGTCGCCATGGAGGCCAGCGAACCGATGAGGCCGATGTTCGGGCCTTCAGGGGTCTCGATGGGGCACATGCGCCCGTAGTGCGTCGGGTGCACGTCGCGGACCTCGATGGGCGCGCGCTCGCGCGTGAGACCGCCCGCGCCCAGGGCGCTCAGGCGACGGCGATGCGTGAGACCCGACAGCGAGTTGGTCTGGTCCATGAACTGCGACAGCTGCGAGGAGCCGAAGAACTCCTTGAGGGCGGCGACCACCGGGCGGATGTTCACCAGTGTCGCCGGGACGATCGTGTCGGGGTCCTCGGTGGTGAGGCGCTCGCGGATGACACGTTCCATGCGGGCCAGCCCGATGCGGAACGCGTCCTGAACGAGCTCCCCGACCGTGCGCAGACGGCGGTTGCCGAAGTGCTCGTACTCGTCGATCTCGTGGGCGATCTCCTCACGGCGCGTCGGCAGCAGCGAGACGGCCTCGGCGGCGAAGTCCTTGGAGTCCTCGGGCACGCCGAGCTTGCCGGGCAGCGAGATGAGCCGCTTGATGAGCTCGATGATGTCTTCGTTGACAAGGACGCGGACGTCGGCATTCGGACGCTGCTCGGGCTTCATGTGGTTGTGGAGTCGCACGTTGAGCTTGTGGCGACCGACGCGCGAAAGGTCGTAGCGCTTGGGGTCGAAGAAGAGGCCGCGGAGCATGGCCGTGGCGCCATCCAGGGTCGGCGGCTCGCCGGGGCGCTGCTTGCGGAAGAGCTCGACCAGCGCCTCATCCTGCGAGTGGGTGGCGTCCTTCTCGATGGTGTTCCTGATGTACACGGACTCGTCGAACAGCTGGACGAGCTCGTCGTCGTTGCCGTAGCCCATGGCGCGCAGCAGCACCGTGACCGGGAACTTGCGCTTGCGGTCGATGCGCACGTTGACGGTGCCCTTCTTGTCGATCTCGAGCTCAAGCCAAGAGCCGCGCTGTGGCATGAGATTGGCGACCAGCACCTGCTTCTCGCGCTCCGCCTGCTTGGGCTCCATGATGTAGGCCCCGGGCGAACGTACGAGCTGCGTGACGACCACGCGCTCGGTGCCGTGGATGATGAAGGTACCGCGCTCGGTCATCATGGGGAAATCGCCCATGAATACCGACTGCTCGCGGATCTCGCCGGTCTCTTCGTTGATGAAGGAGACCTTCATCGTGAGCGGCGCCGAGAAGGTCATGTCTTTGTTGCGGCACTCGGCGATGGGCTTGGAGGGCTCGCCGAACTGGTGCTCGCCGAACTGCACGAGCAGCTTCTCGGAGTAGTCCTTGATGGGGTTGATGTCGGCGATGGTCTCGCTGAGACCGTCGCTGAGGAACCACTCCCACGACTTCTTCTGGACGTCGATGAGATTGGGGAGCGGCAGGGGTTGGTCGAGCTTGGCGAACGACGTGCGCACGCGAGGCGCCTTGGGCTCGTTCAAGCGAGTCTCCTCTTTCTAGCGTGGACCAGGGAAAAAGAGCACACCATACCGGAGGTAGACTGGTATAGCCGCAGGTAACGCACGGCCGAAAAATATAGCACAGCGGGGAATGCGACGCAAGAGCAATGCTGGCGACGCCGCTCCGCACCCTTGGGCGGCCGCGTCGCTGCGACGCAGCCGCAACATAGCGAAGGGCCGGGGCGCCTCGCGGCGCCCCGGCCCTTCGCGCCTTAGCAGCGTGCTTGACGCAGCGTAGCGCTCTACTTGACCTCGACGCTCGCGCCGGCCTCTTCGAGCTTCGTCTTGGCCTCAGCGGCCTCGTCCTTCGTGACGCCTTCCTTGATGGCGCTGGGCACGCCCTCGACCACGTCCTTGGCCTCCTTGAGACCGAGACCGGTGAGCGCGCGCACCACCTTGATGACCTGGATCTTCTGGTCGCCGAAAGCGGTGAGCATCACGTCGAACTGGGTCTGCTCCTCGACGGGCTCGGCCGGGGCGGCGCCGGCGGCGGGGGCGGCGGCCACGGGGGCGGCGGCGCTCACACCGAACGCTTCCTCGAGCGCCTTGACCATCTCGCTGAGCTCGAGCACGGTCATGGACTTGATGGCCTCGATGAGCTGATCCTTCGTAAGAGTCTTGTCTGCCATTGTCACTTCACCTCGCGTAGGGCTGGAAAGCCTTGCTGGACATGATCATGTGGGCGACGACGTCACGCCTCGTCGACCGCGGCCCGCTGCTGGGCCACTTGATTGAGCGCGCGCACGAAGCCGCTCACCGTACCCTGGAGCACGGTGACCAGGCCGGTCATGGGCGCGGCCATGGTGGCGAGCAACTGCGCGATGAGCACATCGCGCGGCGGCAGGCTGGCCAGCACCTTGATGCCGGCCGGGTCGATGAAGCTCGACTCGAGCAGGCCGCCACGCACCTCAAGCTGCGGGTGCGTCTTGGCGAAGTCGGCCAAAGCCTTGGCGGCGGCGACGACGTCATCGCCGCAGAACGTGACCGCGGTGGGGCCGCTGAGCATGTCCTTGACGGCCTCGCGGCCGGCGCGGCCGGCGGCGATGCTGCCCAGCGTGTTCTTGACCACCATGAAGTTCGCGCCGCTTTCGCGCAGCTTGTCGCGGAGTTGCGTGAGCTCGGCCACCTTGAGCCCGCGATAGTCGCTGACGAACAGATTCTCCCTGTCGGTCAGCAGCTGTGCCACCTCGGCGATCACAGCTTCTTTCTCGTTTCTCAGCATATCGACCTCTCAGTCGCAAACAAAAACCCGCTCCCGAAGCGGAAGCGGGCACAGGCGGCAGCGCTGGCTCGTTTCGCCTCAGGTGGCGGACCCGTGTGGATCCCTTCGGCTCCCGGAGGAGCACCGACCTTCATCGGCCGCGGCATGGAAGGCCGCGAAGCGGCAGTATATGTCGGAAACGGGCGCGGCCGCAACTGCGGGCGGCCGCGCCCGGCCTTGTAGGACTCAGCTCTCGAGCAGGTCCTTCGTGCGCGCGGGGTCGAGCGCGACGCTGGGGCTCATCGTGGCAGCGATGTTGACGCTCCTGATGTACTTGCCCTTGGCAGCGGCGGGCTTGGCGCGCACGATCTCGCCGAGCACGGCGCCGTAGTTCTCGATGAGTTGCTCCTCGGTGAACGACTTCTTGCCAATGCTGAGATGCACGATGCCCGTACGGTCGGTACGGTACTCGACCTTGCCGCCCTTGGCGTCGGCCACAGCCTTGCCGACATCGAAGGTGACGGTACCCGACTTGGGGTTCGGCATGAGGCCGCGCGGACCGAGGATGCGGCCCAGCTTGCCCACGGTGCCCATCATGTCGGGCGTGGCGATGGCGATGTCGAAGTCGAAGATGCCTTCTTGGATCTGCTTGGCGAGATCGTCGGTGCCGATGATATCGGCGCCGGCCTCTTTCGCTTCACGCGCCTTGTCTCCCTCGGCGAACACGGCGACGCGCATCTCCTTGCCGGTACCGTGCGGCAGCACCGTAGTGCCGCGCACGATCTGGTCGGCGTGGCGCACGTCGACGCCGAGGCGGAAGTGGACCTCGACGGTCTCGTCGAACTTGGCGCCGGGCAGCGATTTGAGCAGGCGCATGCCTTCGAGGGGGGAGTAGAGCCGGCCGAGCTCGATGGAACTCTTCGCGGCGGAGTAGGTGCGGCCCTTCTTGGCCATTCGCGAACCTCCTGTGGTGCAAGCGGCGCCTTGGCGCCTCCCACTTCGGCGGCCGGGCGTAGCGCCCGGCCTTGTCGGTCGTTAGTCTGCGACCTCGACGCCCATGCTGCGGGCGGTGCCTTCGATGATCTTCATCGCGGCGTCGACGTCGTTGGCGTTGAGATCCGGCGCCTTCGTCTCGGCGATGGCGCGGACCTGCTCGCGGGTCACGGTGCCGACCTTGACTCGGTTGGGCTCACCGGAACCCTTGTCGATGCCGAGCGCCTCGCGCAGCAGCACGGCGGCCGGCGATGTCTTGGTGATGAACGTGAAGGTGCGATCCTCGTACACGGTGATCTCGACCGGCACGATGGTGCTGCCTGAAGCCTGCGTCTGGGCGTTGAACGCCTTGCAGAACTCCATGATGTTGACGCCATGCTGACCCAGCGCGGGGCCGACCGGCGGAGCCGGGCTTGCCGCGCCGGCGGAGATCTGCAACTTGATCTTGGTGAGGACCTTCTTGGCCACTGCTGCCTCGCTTACTGCTTGGTTAGGATGTCTTCTTCACTTGGTCGAAGGCGAGCTCTACCGGCGTCTCGCGGCCGAAGATCGACACCATGACCTTGAGCCGACTCTGGTCGAGATTGACCTCGACGACCTCGCCGGAGAAATCGCTCAGCGGACCGGACGTGACGCGCACGTCCTCGCCCACGGTGAATTCGGCCTTCTGCTTGGGGCGTTCCACGGAGGCCGTGTGCATGATGCGGTCGACCTCGGCGCGCGAGAGCGCCACGGGCTTGTTCTGGGCGCCGACGAAGCCGGTGACGCCCGGGGTGTTCTTGACCAGAGACCATGTGTCGTCGGTGAGCTCCATCTGGACCAGCACGTAGCCCGGGAACACGCGGCGTTCGGTCGTGACCTTCTCGCCGTCCTTGGTCTCGACGATCTGCTCGGTGGGCACGACGATCTGGTGGATACGCTCTTCCTGGTGCATCGACTGACGGCGATGCTCGAGGTTGGCCCTCACCTTGTTCTCATGCCCCGAGTACGTGTTGACGACGTACCAGCTATACACGCGCCACCCCGATCACTTGATGGCCGAAAGGACCACGTCGACGCTCTTGGCGAAGACCGTGTCGAGGCCGAAGGTGTAGGCGGTGGCGATGGCGACGGCGACGAGCACGACGAGCGTGGACTGCAGGAGGTCCTTGCGCGTGGGCCAAGTGACCTTGCCCAGCTCAATGCGCACGTCACGGAGGAACTTCATGAGGCCGCGCTGCTCGCCCGGCTTGGCGGCGCGCGCCTGCTTGCCAGACTTCTGCTGCCCCCTGCCGCGCGCCGGTTTGGCGGCGGCCTGTTTGGGCGTGGGCTTGCCCTTGCCGCCCTGCGCCTGTTTGGGCGTGGGCTTGCCCTTTCCCGGCTTACCTTTATCGTTGTTCGCAGTCTGTGCCACTCAACCGCTCCGATGGTCATTGGCAGGGCTGGAGGGGCTCGAACCCCCGACCCCCGGTTTTGGAGACCGGTGCTCTACCAATTGAGCTACAGCCCTACAGACACAAGGGGGGAACGCTCAGCGCGTCTCCTTGTGTACAGTGTGCGTCCCGCACCAGCGACAGTACTTCTTGAGCTCGATGCGGTCCGGATCGTTCTTCTTGTTCTTGTTCGTGTGATAGTTGCGACGCTTGCACTCCTGGCAAGCGAGTGTGACGAGTTGACGCACGTCGTCATCCTTTCAGAAAGAAGCACGTAAGGATACCAAGGGTACACCGTCAGGGTCAACGCGGCCCCAACGGCCCCCGGGGCGCGAACGTCAGGCCGCGCCTGTCACGGCGGCGCAGTATAGCAGACCCGGCGGGGCGGGCAAAACGCGGCGGGTGGCGCGAAGCGGCTCCCCGGCCGATAGTGGACCAGGACGGCGACGGCGCGGAGAGGAGCGGACCCATCGAGGAACAGCGCGACCAAGACACAGGCGCGGTGAAACAGGCGGCGACGCACGGGCGTGCGCCCGTGCCTCCGCCGTATGCGCCGCCGTGCGGCGAGCTGACCGAACCGGCGCGGCGACTGCCGGCGCAGCCGCTCCCGGAACCGGCCGGACCACTCCCGCCGCAGCCCCTCACGAAAGCCGCCGCGCCACCCGAGCCGCCGGCGGCGGCGGAAGGGCGCGCCGGCTGGGGCTGGGGCCTCAGCCTCGCAGGGCTTGCCGTGGGCTTCGGCCCCGAGGCGCTGCTCTACGCGGCGGCGCTCGGGACGGGCACCTCCGCGAGCGTGGGCAAGGTGACCATCGGCTCGGCCGTGGCCCTCGTCATCGGCTCCATCGTCGTCTACGGCTGGCAGACGCTCGCCGCGTGGTTCTTCTCGCTGCGCGTCGCCGGGAACAAGCTCGCTCTGTGGGGCTTCACGACCCCGAACAAGGCCTTCTTCTGGACGATCCCCGTGGCGCTCGCCGCCGTCTACTTTGTAAGTTTCCTGCACGAGCTGATCATGCACCCCAGGCAGCAGGACATCATCGGCGAGTTTCCGCGCAGCGGCGCCGGCATCGTCCTCTTCGTGATCCTGGCGGTGGTCATGGCGCCACTCTTCGAGGAGATCTTCTTCCGCGGCTTCCTGTTTCGCGGCTTCTCATCCTCGTGGGGGTGGGTAGCAGGCGCCTGCGTCTCGTCGGCGGTCTTCGGCATCGCGCACCTCCAGCTTGACATCTTCGTGCCGCTGTTCGCCCTGGGGTTCGCGCTGGCCTGGGTCTACAAGCGCACCGGCTCGCTGTGGACGAGCATCGCCTTCCACGCGTTGTTCAACGGGCTCTCGGTGCTCGCCTGGGCGCTGACGGGGTGACGCGGCGAGAAGTCAGCCGAGCAGCGTCGGCTTGCGCAGCTCCCGGCAGTGGCAATCGTCGCCGTCCGGGAGCGCGGCGAGGGCGCCGAGGAGGATGCGGCCCATGAGGCCGGCGTCGTCGTGGAAGATCTGCGCCAGCACGTCGTGCTCCCACTCCTGCACGACACCCTCCCCGTAGTTGACGATGAGGTAAATGCCCGCGTAGCAGGCGCCGATGTCGCGGGCCAACCAGACCTCCGGGCAGAAGCTCTGCCCGACCACGTCGCCCATGCTCTGCAGCTGCCGGACCTCGGCGGGTGACTCGAAGCGCGGCCCTTCCGTTACCACATACGTGCCGCGCGTGAACACGCGGCGCGCGGGGGCGAGGCGCCGAGCGGAGCTCACCAGCGCCTCGCGCCCGGCCGCGCACACCGGGTCGCGCATGATGAGCAAGTGGTCACCGACCACGACGCCGTAGCGGTCGCGGTCGGTGGTCTGGTCGACGAAGTCGTCGACGACCACGAGGTCACCGGGGTCGAGCAGATGATCGAGGCTGCCGACGCCGGCGTCCGAGAGGATCCGCTTGACGCCGGCGCGATGCAGGACGCTGAAAACCTGGCGCGAGGCGCGCCCTCGCGAGACGCCCTTGCGCCACCCGTGCATGCGCACGTGCAAGGCCGTGTGCCCGCCGATCTCGAAGAGCGTGAACGGCGGGCTGTCGCCCCAGGGGGTCTCGAACACCAGATCTCGCGCGACGAGACGGGCTCCGGCATGCAGGTCGCCGGGGAACTCGGCGGCCAGAGAACCGGAGCCGCCGATGACGGCGCGCGTGGCGGCAGGGACCGCGACGACCACGATCAGGGCCCCGCCAGCTCGGGCGTGACGCGCAGCACCATCATCTGCACGTGGTCGCCGGTGTCGGAGGTGTAGCGGCTGAGCGCCTGGCCCAGCGAGGTCGGAAACCCACGCACCGTGCCGAGCACCGTGTCGCCGCCAGCCACCACGTCGCCGATCTCCACCTTGGCACGCGTGATGTGCGTGAGCACCAGGACAAGTGACGGGTCACGCGCGAGCTGGATGCGCATCTCGACGTCGGGGTAGCGGCCGAGGATGCGGTACTGCTTGATGGCGGTGACCTTGCCGTCCGCGGGGCTCACGACGACTGAACCCGGCACGGCGCCGACATCGAGCCCGGCCGTCGAGGATGAGCGCTCGCCGCCGGTGCCGGCCATGAGGTAGTACTGCACGGCGCCGCCGCCGGCGAAGATGTCGGCCAACTGCTGGCCCAGGCTGCCCCCGCTGAGGCGATCTCCGGCCGGCGCGAACGGTACGGCGTCAGTGTTGTCCACGGGATGATAGGCCACGGCCGTGGTGACCTCGCGGGCCACCGGGAGGACGAAGTCGAGGCCGTCGATCTGCGCGACCACGACATCGCCGGCGCCGGAAGGGCTGCCGTCGACGGTCGGCATGGCGGCGCTCTGCGGCACGCGCGCCGGGGTCTGCCCCGGGATGGCGTACGCGGCCCACACGGCGAGGAGGATGAGGGTCACGAAGACGGCCAGCGCGACCGCGCGCCGGCGCCTGATCTGATCGCGGTGGCGGGCTTGCGCGCGTCTTCGCTGACTGGCCGGGCTTCGGTGCATGTCCGCATGACGGTACAGCGCTGCCCGCGGGCCCGCAAGCCGAGAGCGTTGGCGCCCGCCGCCGTCTGGGTGTCTGGCGGGTCCGCGGCGGCCTCCCGTTCGGCGTTGCCAGAGCAGGCTAAAGAACCTGCTCAACAAGCCTCAGCTTCTCCGATCCATGGCCGATACCACGAGTACGTGGATGTACCAGGTGTGGGCATCCACACACCACCGCTGGGCTCGGAGGTGAGCCGTGAAGACTCGATGCGGGATCGTGATGCTGCTGGTGGCGCTGGCCGCTGTGCTGTTCGCGAGTCTGCCTGCAGCGGCCCCCGCCAGCGTCTCCCTGAACTCCTACGAGCAGCAGCTCGTGAAGTGCATCAACCATGAGCGCACCAGCCGGCACCTGGCCAAGCTTCGCGTCAACGCCAAGCTCGTCAACGCGGCCCGTTCGCACTCGGCCGATATGGGCGAGCAGCAGTACTTCGACCACGACTCGCTGAGCGGCGAGACGTGGAGCCAGCGCATCGTGCACCATGGCTACACGCGCGAGGGCTACAGGACCTGGAAGACCGGCGAGAACATCGCCTGGGGCTGCGGCCTGTACTCCAGCCCCGTGGCGATCGTCGACTCGTGGATGAAGTCCTCGATGCACCGCGCCGTGATCCTCACGAAAGACTTCCGCGATCTGGGCGTCGGCGCCGTGAGCTGCGACGGCTACGGCAGCGTGGACGGCATGGTGTGGTTCTTCACGCTCGACCTGGGACGGCGTACGAAGTAGTACCCGCGCACCTGTGCAGCGACTGCCTGGTGAAGGGGCGCCGAGGGCGCCTCTTCGCTCGGTACGGGCCGTCGAGTAGGATGGCGCCATGACCGCCGACGCCACCCAGACGCGGCTGCGCGCCCTGTTCCGCAAGGGCGGCCACGAGCAGGTCGTGGCCGTGGCGCACGAGGCCGCGCGACGCGGTCGCGCGGCCGAGCTGCCCGCGGACCTGCCGGCCGCGCTGCGCGAAGCGCTCCTCGCGGCCGGCATCGAGCGACTGCACGGCCACCAACGCGCCGCCTTCGACGCCCTGCGGGCCGGCGACAACGTGGTCATCAGCACCGGCACCGCCAGCGGCAAGAGCCTCTGCTACCAACTGGCCGTACTCGAGGAGTACGCGCGCGACCGGCAGAGCCGCGCGCTCCTCCTCTTCCCCACCAAGGCGCTGGCCCAGGACCAGCTGCGCAAGCTGGGCGCGCTCAAGGCAGACGCCCCCGGGTCAAGGCCAGCCGTCCCCGCGATCTACGACGGCGACACGCCGCAAGACTCGCGCGCGCTGCTGAGACGCACCGCCACGATCCTGCTCAGCAACCCCGACATGCTTCACGTCGGCATCCTCCCCGGCCACGAGCGCTGGGCCGAGTACCTGCACCACCTGCGCTTCGTGGTGCTCGACGAGGCGCATGTATACCGTGGCGTGTTCGGCAGCCACGTGGCGCAGGTGGTACGCCGCCTGCGGCGTCTGTGCGCACAGTACGGCGCCGACCCGCAGTTCGTGCTCACCTCGGCCACGATCGCCAATCCGCAGGCTTTCGCGGAGAAGCTCGTCGGCTTGCCGTTCACCGTTGTGGACGAGGACCAGGCGCCGCGCCCGGAGCGCACCGTGGTGTTCTGGAACCCGCCGCTCCTTGACCCGGCGCGTGGTGAGCGACGCAGCGCCCTCGCCGAGGCCAGCTACGTGACCGCCGAGTGCGTGCTCGCCGGGGCCCGCGCGATCGCCTTCGCCCCCACGCGTAAGGCGGCGGAGCTGGTGTACGGGCACGTGCGCCGCCGCCTCGACGATCGCGACCCCGGCGGCGCGGCGTCGCGCGTGCAGCCCTACCGCGCCGGCTACACGCCGCAGCAGCGCCGCGACATCGAGCGGCGCCTGTTCGCCCACGAGTTGGACGCCGTCATCGCCACCCAGGCGCTGGAGCTGGGCATCGACGTGGGCACGCTCGACGTGTCGCTGGTCACCGGCTTCCCCGGGCACCGTCACGAGCCTGCGGCAGCGCTGGGGGCGCGCCGGCCGGACCGCGCACGGCTGGGCCGTGCTGGTGGCCGGCCAGGACGCCCTCGACCAGTACTTCATGCGCGAGCCCGAGCGCCTCCTGAGCCGCGCCGTCGAGGAGGCGATCATCGACCTGCACAACCCGCACATCTCGGCGCGGCACCTGGAGGCGGCCGCCTACGAGCGGCCCATCACGCCGAAGGACGAAGCGTACTTCGGCGAGCAGGGTCTGCTGGCGGCCGAGCGCCTGGCACAGGTGGGCGCCTGCGGCGGCGCGGCGACGGCCTTGTCTGGTCGAAGCCGTACTCCCCCGCCGCCGACACCAGCCTGCGCACGGCGTCCAACGAGCAGTTCGTGATCGTCGAGACGCGCGGCGGCGAGATCATCGGCACGGTGGAACGCGAGCGCGTCTTCCGCTTCGCTCATCCCGGCGCCGTCTACCTGCATCTCGGCCGGAGCTACCTTGTGCAGCGCCTCGACCTCGAGGGCCGCACCGTTCTCGTGGACGACTTCGATGGCGCCTTCTACACCCAGGTGAAGACCGACAAGAACGTGCTGGTCGCCGGGCAGGCGGGCATGCGCTCCCTGCCCGGCGCCACCCTCTTCTTCGGCGAGCTCGAGGTCACCGAGCAGGTGATCGCCTACCAGAAGCGCGACCTGACCGACCAGCACATCATCGACACCATCAGCCTCGACCTTCCCGAGCAGACGTTCACCACGCAGGCCTTCTGGCTGGCGATCCCGGGGCCGACGATCGAGCAGACGCTCGGCCGCGCTCCCCGCCGCCGACGATGCAGCCGCCACGGACGACGCACTGGCCACCCCCGGCGCGCTGCACGCCGCCGAGCACGCGCTCATCGCCCTGCTGCCGCTGTACGCGATGTGCGACCGCTGGGACATCGGCGGCCTCAGCACCGCCTGGCACTGGCAGACCGACGCGGCGAGCATCTTCGTCTACGACGGCTATCCCGGCGGCATCGGGCTGACGCAGCGCGGCTACGAGGCCTTCGAGAGCCTCGCCGCCGACGCCCGCGCCCTGATCGCCGAATGCCCCTGCGAGAGCGGCTGCCCAAGCTGCGTGCAGAGCCCCAAGTGCGGTAACCTCAACGAGCCGCTGAGCAAGGCGGGGGCGGTGGCGCTGCTGGACGGCGTCCTCGGCCGCGGACACGAGAGGGAGGCCTGACGTGCCCACTGGGATCACCATCGAGAAGCTGCACCCGGCCGACATCGACGAGATCGCGCCGCTCTGGAAGGCGCTGCTCGACCACGTCGCGGCGCTGCCCGATGCCATCGTGCCCATACGCCCGTTCGAGCAGTCGTGGCCGATCGAGCGCCGGGAGATGCTGGAGACGCTCGCGGGCGACGCCTTCGCGCTGGTCGCCAGGCGCGACGGCGCCTTGGCGGGCTACGCCTTTGTCGCCATCGAGGGTCCGGACCCGGTGTGGTACACGGGCGATCTGCGCGCCGAGCTCCGCCACCTCAGCGTAGCCGACGGCGAGCGCGGCAACGGCGTCGGCACGGCGCTGCTCGACGCCATGGACGCCGAGCTGGAGCGCCGCGGCGTCGAGGACGTGGAGATCGGTGTGGACACCGCCAATCGCGACGCCGCAAGGCTCTACGAACGGCGCGGCTACAGAGCCGACTTCCAGATCTTCTACGGCTCGCCGGGCAAGAAGCCCTGGGCCTGCCTCGCGCGCGAGGAAGAAGATCGGAAAGCCGGGCGCGGCCGGTTCGTGCCGCCCGGCCAGGGAGAGGCAACGTGAGCGCGCCCCGCTACGTCAGCGTGATCGGTGCCAGCCGCGCGACCCCCGAGCTGGCCGCGAAGGCCGAGGAGCTCGGCGAGCTCCTCGCGGCGCGCGGCTGCGTCGTGGTCTGCGGCGGCGGCAGCGGCGTCATGGAGGCTGTGGCGCGTGGCGTGAAGCGCAGAGGCGGCGTCTCGATCGGCATCCTGCCGGAGGCCGATCGCCGGCGCGCCGCCCCCGACCTCACCTACACCGTGTGCAGCGCCATGGGCCACGCGCGCAACCTCAGCGTGGTGGCCAGCGGCGACGTGGTGATCGCCGTGGGCGGCGCCTGGGGCACGCTCAGCGAGATCGGCCTGGCGCGGAGCGTGGGCCGCCCGGTGATCCTGCTCGACACCTGGGAGATGACGCCGCCCGATGGCGACGAGCTCGACGGAGTGCGGCGGGCGCGAACGCCCGCCGAGGCCGTCGAGCTCGCCCTCGGCTGAGTGCGACGGTCTTGCCTCGCGCCGTACGCCCGCTAGCGTTGCACCGTGAAGCTCCTGGCGTTGCTCGTGCCGCCCGCAGTCGTCACCACGAGTCTTGACCGCTGCCGTACTTGGCCTTGGTCGGCACCTTGCACTTGATGCGCGTGTCGCTCCACGAGAGGTACGTGTGCGCACCTCGTGGCGCCGTACTTCACCGAGCCTGGCGCCGCGCGCCGCGCCGAAGCCCGCTGCCGATGATGGTCACGGTCGCGCCGCGCTTGGCGGCGGCGGGCGCCAACTTCGCGATGGCGGGCGCCGGGATGACGGTGAAGCTGGCGTCGCTGGTCCCGGTGCCGCCCGAGGTGGTGACGGCGATGAGGCCAGCTGGTGGCGCCGGCCGGCACGATGGCCGTGATCTGTGCCTCTGACTCCACATCGAAGACCGCCGGGATGCCGTTGAACGTGACGGAGGTGGCGCCGGCGAAGCCGCCGCCGGTCAGGGTCACGGCGGTGCCCACCGGCGCCCGAAGCCGGCGTGAAGCCAGCGTGCCGGTGGGCGCGGTGCGGAAGACGTAGGCGGCGCCGGCGCCGTCTTCCCCGACGTGTCGTGGTCTGGCGCACCGAGCAGCGCCGTGTCCGCCCGCAGAGGGCGACCGACGAGCCGAACCAGTCGCCGGCGCGGCGTCGGGAGCGGTCGATCTGGCCTGCTGCGTCCCAGGACGGCTGCCGGAGCGGGCGAAGACGTAGGCGGCGCCGGCGCTGGCCTGCCCGCGCCGTAGTCGCCGTCACGGAGCGCCGATCAGCGCCGTCTCGCCGGAGAGTGCGCACCGAGCGGCCGAACTGGTCGTCCGCGGCGCCGGCACGGTCGCGCTCGGCGTCACCTCGCCTGCCGCGTCCAGGTGCCGCGCGGAGCGCGTACGAAGACGTAGGACGGCGCCGGTGCCGGCGCGTGCGCCGCCGCGGCGCGGAACGGCGCGCCGATCAGCGCCGTCTCGCCGGCAGATGGCGACCGACGAGCCGAACTGGTCGCTCGCGGCGGCGGCGGCGGGCGCTCCAGCTTCTGCCGCCAGCGTCCAGGACCCGCCGGAGCGCGCGAAGACGGTAGGCCGCGCCGGCGTGTCGTCTAGCCCGCGGCCAGGTCGTGGCCAACGGCGCGCCGATCAGCGCCGTCTCGCCGGAGAGGGCGACCCGCGTGGCCGAACCGGTCGGCGACGGCGGCGTCGGCGGGCGGTCAGCATCTGGCCGCTGCGTCCAGGACGCTCGGCCGGAGCGCGTGAAGACGTAGACGTGCGCCGGCGTTCGTCGTGCCCCGCGGTGTCGTCGACTGCGGCGCGCCGACCAGACGCCGTCTCGCCGAAGAGGGCGACGGACGTAGCCGAACGAAGTCGTAGGCGGCGCCGTCCGCGGCAGTCAGCGTCGGCTCGCGGCGGTCCAGGATCCGCCGGTCAGCGCGCGAAGACGTAGGCGGCGCCGGCGCCCACCTTCCCCGCGACGCTCGTGGAGCGGCGCTGCCGACCAGCGCCGTGTCGCCCGACGAGCGCGACCGAGGTGCCGAACTGGTCGCAGGCGGCGCCATCGGGTGCGGTCAGCCGGACCGGTGCCGTCCAGATGCCGGCGGAGCGCGTGAAGACGTAGGCCGCGCCGGCGATTCGGGCTTGCCCGCGGTCTCGTGTGCCGGGCGCACCCATCGCGCCGACTCGCCGGAGAGGGCGACCGCACCAGCCGAGATCAGGTCGACGGGCGCCGCGGTCGGGAGCGAGCAGCTCGGCCTGCCCCACGTGCCAGCCGCGCCGGCGTCGCCTGACGACCGTAGTCCGGCGGAGCGGCGCGCGCGCCGTCGCAGCGAGGCCGCGCGACGCAGCCGAGCCAGAGACGCCGCTATAAGTGTCGCGGCACGCGGCCACGTGCACCGCCACTTGCAAGCATCGGCCCCGGCAACTACCTGCTCGCGGTGACACCTGTGCTGCCGGGCCACGCGCCCACATCGCCGTCCCGCCTTCCGAGGGCATCTCGCCCGTCGGCGTCACACTACGCGCACCGACGGCAATGACCACGGAGACTCGCGCCGCGTGCCGGCGCCCTCGCAATGGCCGCGCGTCGCCGCGCCGTCGCGCGGCGGTACATTCCAAACGGATTCACGCCTTTGAGGGGGAGGCAGTCTCCGCCGCGCGAATACCAAGTGGCGCGTGGGCATGTGCCGTCGGGCACGCGCGGCCACGCCACAGACGAGCACGAACGGGGGTGGATCATGGGGACTTCACTCAGGATGCGCAGGCGCACCCGCATTCCGCGCAGCGCCGGGCCACTTCTCACGCTGGTCCTGTTCACGCTGGCGGCGGCGCTGCTCGCCGGCTGCGGCGGCGGCGAATCGGCGGCGGTCGGGGAACGCGCCAGCAACGACAAGGTCGCCGTCACGGTGCACTCCGTCAAGACCTACACCAAGATCACCACCGAGGACGGCGACGTGCTGCGCATGAAGTCGCCCAAGAACGTGTATCTGGTCGTCGATCTGACGATCCGCAACCTGCAGGATACCGCCTACCAGGTCGACCCGGAGAGCGTGCGTCTGGTGACGGGCGACGACAAGTACTGGACCGGCGACGGCGGTCAGTTCGTCGCGCAGTTCCCCGAGGAGTTCAAGGCGCTGAAGGTGCGCACTCTCGGCCCCGGCAAGAAGGTGCGCGGCATGGTGGGCTACGGCGTGCCCAAGGGCACAGAGCTGAAGAGCGTCACCTATGTGGCCGACCCCGACATCGAGATCGGCCTTGACGGCATGGTCGTCAAGGCGCCGTCGGTGAAACGCGTGCCCAAGGTAGGCGGGACGGCCAAGGGCGGCGGTCTGTCCTTCACAGTCAGCTCCATGACCTACCCCACCTCGTTGACGCACGGACTCTGGACGACCACCGCAAAATCGGGCCGCAAGCTCGTCGTGCTCAAGGTGACGGTGAGGAACCTGGACCGCTCACCGTCCTACAAGGTCGACCCCCTGTCGGTGGCCATCGTGGACGCCCAGGGCACACGCTGGGGGCCCTTCAACCGCAGCGACCTCGGGCTCGCCGGTTCCGAGCAGCTCCCGCTGAAGCTCCTGCGCCCCGGCGCCAAGGCAAGCGGCAAGGTGCTCATCAGCGTCCCCAAGAACGCGACACTGAAGACGGTGCGCTACGAGGCGGGCGTGCTGGGCCCGCCGCTCGAGGTGCGCGCGGCGCGCTAAGCCTCACGCGGCGCAGCTCTCTGAGCACAGCGGGCAGGCTTGACCGAGCCGGCCCGCCGAAACGTCAACCTCCTCGGGCCGCAAACCGCGTCTTCTGCGACGGCGCCCCTGCTATAGCACGCGGCGCTCTTCGGCAACGGCTCCCCAGCGTCTGAGGTCACACAGGTTGAATGCAGGGTCGCCAGACTCCACGCCCCGTCGCGGCGAAACTCGCCCGCCCACGCACGGACGGCGTCGTCCTTCGCCCCGACACGCTCGCCGACTTCAAACGCGCCACCCGCCACCGGCTGTCGCTGGTCTGCGCGCCCGCCGGCTACGGCAAGACGACTGTCAACGCGGCCGCCATCGAGCGCCTGGGTCTGGAGATCGATCTGGTACAAGCTGGACGTCCTCGATCACGACCCCGTCGTCTTCATCGCCTGGCTCACCGAAGCCCTCAGGGAGCGCTTCGCCGATTTCGGCGACGCGATCCGCGAACGGCTGCAGACGACCGCCGAGACTCCCTTTGCCGTCGAGCACATGCAGGCCGTTCCTCATGAGTCCCCCACATCACTCTTCCATCATCCCAAATACGGACCACGGGGGCCCAAGGGGACGAAGAGCGCCTCTCTGAGACGCGAAGGGTTGCAGAACGGCTTGCCGAGGCGGTCTTCCAACCCAGAAACGCAGGCGTCGCCCCAGAGGATTCCGCTGCAAATGCGCTTGCAGCGAGACGAGCGCGTTGAGAGCGACCTCCGCCCTCGAAGGGCGTCGCGGGGGCTTCAAGCCCGCCAGCGTCGGCTCGCAGAACTGTGCCTAGACGCCGGCGCAACGCTGGCCGGCTCCACGCGCTCTGTATTTGAGAAGGTCCGCGGGACAGTGACCCGGTTCTTAGGGGGTGGCCTCCCATGTCGCTCCGCCATTGTATTTTGCAGGGATTCTGCGTGTGACTGTGCCCGCCGCATCTCTCCATTGCGGACCAAAGAGCTGCCTCATCATCGACAGATGGTGCCCTTATGGTGCCGGATCGTCGGTATCGGCCCTACGGATATCATCTTCCGCGTTCGACTATCGGCATGTTGGAACGACGATGAGCATGAATTCGATCCGGGAAGGTTCAACGAACCTGACTGATAGACTCGAAGTCTGAGTTGAGGCTTTCATCGACCTTGGGTGGGATGATGCCGAGGGGAAAAGCACTCGTCATTCGATACGGCGAGCATGTTGGGCCGGCGGAGGGCACGATTCGTGCCCACCAAAGAGTTCTTGATCAGCAGGGCTATGTCTGGTTCGTGAAACTCGGTTCGCGATTGTCAGCGTCGAGGGCGGAGGCCCTGGTGCGCGAGATTCGGCAGGGTAAACGTGCCTATGTACTGCTCGTCACGCGTTCTTCGCGTGTCTATCGCTGGCACTGCTGCGACTTGCTCGACATCGCATTCGATCCCCCGAAGGACCCTGCAATACCCGAGTACTACGCCGGCTTGCGGACAGCCGACTCCAGCTGGCTGAAGCTCGGCAGCATGCAAGCTTGTGCCGGACGTCTATCGACGCATCTCACGGTGACATCGAGCGGACAAGTACTGCGGGATTCACTCAGGACACAGCATGTCCCCTGTGTTCTCGGTCGAAGGCGAAGTCTCCTGGATCGAGGATGACATAGTGGCTGAAACGGACGGAGCAGCCGACTAGCTGGACGCAAATCGGAGCATTGCCTGATGAGCCTATGCGCCTCAATGCACAGCTGCAAAGAGACATCACGGGCGCGTTGAAGCGACGACAGACCGAAATCGTCAATCCGCAGCAGAGGGGAACGCATGGGTCGCGAACAGCCAACAGTGGACATCTACGACGTCGCCAAGCACCTGTGGGATTCCGCTGACGAGCTCCGTGCCAACTCGGGACTCAAGGAGTCTGAGTACTCGATTCCGGTCCTAGGGCTGATCTTCCTCCGCTTCGCCGACTACAGGTTCGCTCAGGCGGAAGGGGAGCTGGCCGGCAAGGGTTCCGGCAGACGAGAGGTTACCAGGGCCGACTACCAAGCGAAGGGCATCATGTATGTTCCGCCACCGGCTCGTTTCGGGACGCTCTTGGAGCTCCCTGAGGGCACCAACATCGGCCAGGCCATAAACGACGCAATGAAGACCATCGAGGACGAGAACGACGAGCTGCGCGGTGTCCTGCCTCGCACCTACAACTTGCTGTCCAACTCGAATCTGAAGACGCTCATGCGAAACGTGAATGCCGTCCTTGGCCACGTTGATGGCGATGCCTTCGGGAAAGTCTACGAGTACTTCCTAGGCCAGTTCGCGATGAGCGAGGGCCGCAGGGGTGGACAGTTCTACACCCCTACATCCATCGTCCAGCTGATAGTTGAGATTATCGAGCCGTTCGACGGGAAGATTCTCGACCCCGCCTGCGGATCCGGTGGCATGTTCGTCCAGAGTGCGCGCTTCGTCGAGGAGCACCACAGGACGTCCACGGACCGCCTCTCGGTCTATGGGCAAGAGAACGTAGCTGAGACGGTGAAGCTTTGCCGGATGAACCTCGCGGTTCACGGACTTGGCGGGCAGGTGCGGCAGGCCAACACCTACTACGAGGACCCATTTGACTGCTTGGGCCGGTTCCACTATGTCATGGCAAACCCACCCTTCAACGTCAACAAGATCGACAAAGCCAAGTTGGAAGGGGACAAGCGGCTCCCCTTTGGGCTGCCAAAGAACGACAACGGCAACTACATTTGGATACAGCTCTTCTACGCAGCCCTTGCTGAGAATGGCAGAGCGGGGTTCGTCATGGCCAACTCTGCCGCCGATGCTGGATCATCGGAACTTGAGATTCGCCGGAGATTAGTCGAGGACGGTGCAGTTGATGTCGTTGTCTCGGTCGGCCCGAACTTCTTCTACACGGTCACCTTGCCGTGCACTCTGTGGTTCTTCGACAAAGGCAAGAAGGAGCAGGAGCGAGGAAGCATTCTGTTCATAGATGCGAGGAAGGTCTTCCACCAAGTAGACCGGGCTCATCGGGACTTCCAGCCTGAGCAGATCGAGTTCCTCGCCAACATTGTTCGTCTGTACCGGGGGGAGGAGCCGCATGTGACAGCGGGGTCCGGTGACCTCATGGCGCTCAGTTTCCCCAGTGAAACGTACGTGGACGTGCCGGGCCTCTGCCGCCTAGCATCCCTGCATGAAGTCGAGGAGCAGGGCTGGAGCCTGAATCCGGGGCGCTACGTGGGCCTCGCTGAAGCCGGCGACGACGGGGTCAACTTCTTCGAACGGCTCGAAGAGCTCAACGAGCACCTTGAGGTGTTGAATGCGGAGGCGATGGGACTTCAGGAACGCATCGCAGAGAATGCAGCACGGCTGCTTGCCACATGACACCGATTACCATGCAAACGGCGACTCTGAAGGACGTATGCCGGTTGGTCACGGACGGTACCCATGACACGCCCAAACCCCAGCTATCAGGCTTCCCTCTTATCAAGGCGAAGGAGATTGTGGGTGGACGCCTGGACTTCGAGAACTGCGACCGAATCTCTGCTGCGGAGCATGAGAAGGTGATCGCTAGGTCAAAGCCGGAGCTTGGTGACGTCCTTTTTGCGCACATCGGTGCGTCTCTGGGCGAGGCCGCGTCACGTCAACACCGATAGGCCCTTCAGCATAAAGAACATCGCTCTGTTCAAGCCAGATCCCGGAGTGATCGAGGGCCGATACCTCTACTACCTGGTGCGCAGTCGGCACTTTCAGGAGGCGGTTAAGGCTGCTAGAACCGGTTCGGCTCAGCCCTTCATTGGCCTTGCCCAGCTGCGAAGGCATAGGGTTCGGTACCACTCCGAGCTCACTGAGCAAGCACGCATCGCGGGAATCCTGTCCGCCTATGACGACTTGGCCGAGAACGATGCTCAGCGTGTTCGGATCCTGGAAGAGATGGCTCAGAGAATCCTACGCGAGAAGCTTGGGGAAGAGGTCTTGCGGGAGGAGGTCGAGTCAGTCCAAGGACTGATGGACCAAGGCTGGAGTCTCGTGGCGCTTGGGGATGTTGCTCGACTCGAAAAGCAGAAGTTCCATGAAGGCGTGCACGAGGACCGCCCGCTGCTTGACTTGGCTAGAATGCAGCAATCGACGCTCTTGGTGCGCGAGACTGGCGTTCCGAGCGAGTTGGCAACCTCGCGGATTGTCTTTGAGGAAGGTGACGTGCTTTTTGGCTCCATCCGACCCTATCTCCACAAGGTTTCGCTGGCTCCTTGGCCAGGAGTGACCAACGTGTCGGTGCTCGTCCTTCGCGCACTGGAGGAGCGGCTAGGCAGTTTCCTCGCGGTGCTTCTGTCCTCTGACGAGGCTGTTCGCTGGGCAGACCAGCATAGTTCGGGGACCAAGATGCCCGTCATCAAATGGGACGTGCTCAGAACAATGCCGGTCTTGTTGCCACCGGATACGGCTCTGCTGTCATTCAATGCCGCCGTGGAGCCGCTAGTGCAGGGCGGTGAAGGTCGCCTCGCGTCGAATCCAGAACCTTCTCCAAACGCGTGACCTACTGATGACTCGACTCTTCTCAGAGGAA
Organism: uncultured Thermoleophilia bacterium; assembly: GCA_963765635.1. Lineage (GTDB taxonomy): Bacteria > Actinomycetota > Thermoleophilia > UBA2241 > UBA2241 > CAIXSE01. The sequence goes on along the minus strand of CAVXXF010000004.1, from coordinate 1,636,701 downwards.
GCTGACGTTTCTGACCTGAGCATGGCTTGCTCGGTGTCAACGGCATGAGCGCCACAGGTTTCACTGAGGATGCGCTCGTGGAGCAGCCGGCCATCGCCCTGTTCGCTGAGATGGGCTGGCGAACTGTGAACGCCTACGAGGAGCATCTCGGACCCAACGGCACACTAGGTCGAGACAGCCAGAGCGAAGTGGTGCTTCTGCGCGAGTTGCGCCCCGCTCTGACTCGACTGAACCCGTGCCTGCCATCCGAAGCTATTGAGCAGGCTGTCATCGAACTCGTGCGAGACCGATCGGCTCTAGACCAAGTCCGGGCCAATCGTGCGATCCATGACCTTCTTCGGGAGGGAGTCAAGGTCAGGGTACGCGCTGAGGACGGTTCAATGTCACCCGAGGCAGTTCGCGTGATCGATTGGGACAACTCTGAGGGTAACGATTACCTGCTGGTGTCCCAGCTGTGGATCACCGGGGACATGTACAAGCGGCGAGCCGATCTCGTAGGTTTTGTGAATGGTCTACCGCTTGTGTTCATCGAGCTCAAGGCCTCGCACAAGGCTCTCAAGGATGCCTACGACTGCAACCTGACCGACTATCGCGCAGCCATCGAGCATGTCTTCTGGGCGAACGGCTTCATCATCCTGTCAAACGGTTCCGAATCGAAGATTGGCACAGCTTCGTCAGGGTGGGAGCACTTCGCTGAATGGAAGCGGATCAATGACGAAGGCGAGCAGGGCGTCGTGTCATTGGAGACAATGCTTCGAGGCACGTGCGAGCCGTCGCGCCTGCTGGACCTCGTCGAGAGCTTCACGACATACCTCAACCGTCCAAAGGGTCTCGCGAAGATACTCGCAAGGAACCATCAGTATCTAGGCGTGAACAACGCCGTTGAACGCCTGGTCGAGATTCGTGCACGGACCGAGAAGAGAGCGGCGGGCCGACTCGGAGTGTCTCTGGCACACCACCGGCTCAGGCAAGACGCTGTCCATGCTCTTCTTCACTCAGAAGGTTCTCCGCAAACTGGCCGGCAACTGGACGTTTGTCGTTGTGACGGACCGCAAAGATCTGGATGACCAAGCGTATGGCGTCTTCGCTGACGCTGGCTCCTTGGGCGAGGGCCACCTGCAGGCCACAAGCAGTGAGCATCTGAAGCGTCTCCTGGCAGAGGACCACCGCTACGTCTTCACTCTGATTCAGAAGTTCCGCACAGAGCGAGGCGAGATCTATCCGGTCGTCTCCGAGCGCTCCGATATCATCGTAATCAGCGATGAGGCTCACCGTAGCCAGTACGACGTCCTGGCTTTGAACATGCGCAATGCCCTGCCGAACGCGGCCTTCCTTGGCATTACCGGCACGCCTCTCATTGTCGGCGAGGAGAAGACTCGAGACGTCTTCGGGGACTACGTGAGCGTCTACGACTTTGGTGCCTCCGTTCGCGATGGGGCGACGGTGCCTCTTTTCTATGAGAACCGTATTCCTGAACTTCAGCTTGCCAACGAGAACTTCAACGAGGACCTTGAAGCGATTCTCGAGGAGGCTGCGCTCGACCCCGACCAGGAAGCCAAGCTCGCACGTCTGTTCTCAAAGCAGTACCAGCTCATCACTCGCGAGGAGCGGCTTGAGCGGGTGGCACAGGACGTCGTCAATCACTTCCTCGGGCGCGGCTTCGCCGGCAAGGCGATGGTCATCTCCATCGACAAGGCCACCGCAGTGCGGATGTACGACAAGGTGCGCGACCACTGGGGCAGGCGGGTGGCTGGCCGATCGCCGACGCCTCCTGGCTGAGCCGATGGAGCTGTGGGAGCGTGACCAGATCGAAGCCGAAATCGCCTTCATGGAAGCGACCGACATGGCCGTCGTGGTCTCGCAATCTCAGAACGAGATCAACGACATGGCCGAGAAGGGCCTGGACATACTGCCGCATCGCAAGCGCATGGTGAGCGAGGACTTGGTGGAGAAGTTCAAGGACTCCGAAGACCCGCTTCGCATCGTATTCCTCTGCGCCATGTGGACCACCGGATTCGACGTGCCGTCCTGCTCGACGATCTACCTCGATAAGCCCATGAAGAATCACACGCTGATCCAGACGATTGCCCGTGCTAACCGCGTGTTTCCGTCCAAGAACAACGGCCTCATCGTCGACTACATCGGGGTCTTCCGCGACCTCCAGCGAGCTCTGGCGATCTACGCCGCCACGGGCTCAGGCGACGGGTATCCCGTCCAAGACAAGGACGAGCTTCTGGAGTGGCTGCGGGCACGCTGAGCGAGGCCATGGTCTTCTGCGCTGAGAAGGGCGTGGAGGTTGATCACCTGCTGTCGCTCCAAGGGTTCGAGCTGGTCCAGGCATGCGACCTGGCGGTTGAGAGGCTTCTTGAGAGCGAGGAGACCAAGGCAGCCTTCCTCACGCATGCGCGCATGGTCGACAGGCTGTTCAAGGCGATCTTGCCCGACCCCGCCGCGAACGAGTTCGGTGCTCGGCGTGCTGTCTTCGTCTTCCTTGCGAGCAAGATTGCCTCCCTGAACCCACCCGTAGATGTATCTGACATTCTCGGTCGAGTGGAGCGGCTCTTGGACGACTCCGTCGCCGCAAATGCCTATGTGATCCTGAGCCAGAGGAGGGCGAGAGTCGCCTCATCGACCTCAACCAGATTGACTGGGAGGCCCTGGCAAAGACCTTCGCGAAGGGCAAGAAGCGCACTGAAGTAGAGCGACTACGGGCGGCGGTGGCGCGCAAGGTTGCGGAACTCGCTGCGTCTGAACCCATCGCGCATCGATTGGGTGGAACGCTTCCAGAAGCTGATCGACGAGTACAACGCTGGCAGCCTCAATGTCGAGGCATTCTTCCAGCAGTTGGTCGAGTTCACGAAGGCCCTGAACGAGGAAGAGCGTCGCGGGCTGGCTGAGAACTTGAGCGAAGAGGAGCTCGCGGTATATGACCTCCTCATGCGCCCGGCTCCTGAACTGAATGACGCTGAGAAGGCACAGGTGAAGGGTGTCGCCAAGTCACTCCTTGAGAAGCTCAAGCAAGAGAGGCTGGTCCTTGACTGGCGCAAGCAGCAGCAGACCCGAGCAGCTGTTCAAGTCGCGGTCGCCGACATTTTGGACGGCCTCCCACCGGCCTATGACAAGGGCCTCTACGACGCCAAGTGCGAGGCGGTCTACCTGCACGTTTTCGACAGCTACTGGGACGACGGGCAGAGCGTGTACACGGTACGGGCGACGGCGTAGTCCAGTCTCGCGGGAATCCTCAACGTGGAGTTCGCGATGGGTGCATGACTGACCTGTGAGCCCCGCAGTCATAATGCACGCAACGCAATGGGCGTAGCCTGTTTTCTTCTGCGCGGAGCGTCACCCATCAAGGGGAGAGTAGGGTTGCCCCGATACTGGGGGCGGCAGAGGTGGCCCCCTCGCTATCTATGGAGTAGGTCCGCAAGTGCCTGCGCGGTCGCCGGGCCGGCAAGAGGAGCTTGAGTCAAGATAGATAGCGACGCATCAGGGCCGTCGCTCACTATCGAGTCGGCCCCCTCCTCATGGTGAGAGCCTCAGAATACAGTTCGACGATGACCTCTGGATCCAGGGGGACTCGCGTCGTCCGGAAGACGTGGATGGCCTGCGAGAGCATGTGGGGGCGCTCCCTGGCGAAGGTCTCTGATGTGAACCCATGGGGTCCATCCGGGGGGCCTAGAATGTAGGACCCGGGCCTAAGAAGGCCGAGTGCATTGAAGCGGTAGAGCTGCCAGCAGAGACGACCTGCCACTTCCTCGTAGACCGCATTTGCCATGACAGCAGATGCACCGGAGCGATTGCGCCCGGTCACCGTGGCTGTCGCCACCAGCGAGTCCCCCTGGATGGACGGCAGGCGGCTCGCTTCGACCAGTTCCAGAGTCAACTCCCCAGGCGGACCCTTGAAGGAGCACTGCTTCGCGAGGAAGAACCCATACCTCGCGTCGGGGAGTGCTGCCTGAATCAGCACATGCGCGTCCTCGCATATCTCCCTCAAGTCGGCCTCTGCTTGCGTCTGCAACGCGGCGCCCGGTTTCTAGCAGCCTGCTCTCCCGCCTTGCTTGCCTCCTCCTCCGCAACCTCGCGACTGTGCTGAGTCGCGGCCGTTTGCAGCGCCACTTGTACCGGTGACAAGGGCTGAGCCACCCGAGCGAGCCTCTCCACCACCGCCCGCGCGTCCTGCTGCCGATCTTCGGGCTCCTTGCTGAGCATGCGCAGAATGATCGCCTCAAGAGCTGGGTTGGTCCCGTTCGGCAAAGGAGCCGGTGCCTGCTCGCGGTGCAATCGGCAATACTCCTCCTGCGTTTCGGCCTCGAAGGGCGGGTGGCCGACCACCAGCTCATACCCGATGCACCCGAGTGCATACAGGTCCGACTTGATCGTAGGCGAGCGGTTCTCCCACAACTCCGGGGCCATGTAGGGCGGCGTCCCGAAGCCGATGAACGTGAGCGTCTGCGTCCCGACGTCGGAGTCTCTCGCGATGCCGAAGTCAGCGAGCTTCCACTTGTCGCCAATTCCCAAGATGTTGGCGGGCTTGAGGTCGCGGTGAATGATGGCCTGCGCATGTAGCTGTTGAAGACCGGTGGCCACTTCGAGAGGACGGCGACAGCCTCCCCGCGACCGACCCCTTCCAAAGCCAAGGCGTCCGCCAGTGATCTGCTGGCCACCTCCATGACTATGTAGGCTTGTTCGTCGTTCGCGGCGACATCGAAGACGCGGACAAGGTGGTCCGCCGACTCCGCGTTTTCTGCGAGCTTGCGGACGATCTCCGCTTCACGGTCACGCAACCTGTCCGGCACGAGCTGGCCGAACCGGTCCAAGGAGGGGATGACCTTGACGGCCACAGGAGCGCCCACGTCATCGCTCCCGAGGAAGACTTGACCGAATCCGCCCGCCACACCCAGAGCGGAGGTCTCGTCATACTTCCACGTCCGACCGCTGTCGCCAACGAAACTCCTCATAGGTGCATGCTAGCGCGTCAGACTGACGGTAAGAAGCTTTGAGTGGAACCATCAGCGCTCCAACGCGGCCAGCATCTCCGCGTCGATATTCTCCGCCGCGACCGAAGCGACGACGGCGACGAGACGGTCGCTTTGGTCACCTTGTCTCGCAACGGCCCTACGATCGCGCATTCGAAGGAGTACTGTTCCATCATGGTCAGGCAACAGAAGGTGTGCGCATGCTGCTGCAGTTCATCGACGAAGCGAGCCCCGGGATCCTCCGCTACAGGCTGGACCTGGGCGACCTGTATCCGGACGGCAAAGGACGAGCGCGGTTCGAAGCACGTTGGCCGGAGTTCACCGCGAGCACCGCGGATCACGGCGACCTCTTCACGCGTGAGGCTGACTCGATCGTCTACCGCACCGAGAGCTTCCTGCCGCGCGCGCAAGACGGACGCGCGCCGGTCCTGCTGGTCCTCGGCAACCCGGCCTCTCATTCCGTTCGCGCTGGCATGTGCTTCGCGTTCGAGAAGGGCTATCGCACCGAACACCGCTTCTGGCGAGCACTGGCTGCAGCGCACTGGCTGTCCTTCGACGACGTTCCGGCTGCGCCGGAAGAAGACGTCGAGGCCCGAAACGCGCGCCGCCGAGCCGATCTCCTTGCCGGCAGGTACGAATCGCCGTTCCTCGTGGGCATCGACCTCTTCTTCACGTTCCCCAGCCCGGCGACCGCGCCTGCATGGGCCGGCGTCAACGGCCTTGTGAAGCTGTTCGGCCGCCCCGGGGTTCGCATGCTTGCCGCCGCCGAGCGCACGCGCCTGGCCGTGACGATCTCAGGCTTCGTGACGGGGCGGGGCGCAGTCATCGCCTTCCAGCGAGACGCCTACGAGGGCCTCCGCGACCAGTCTGCTCCGCCCTACACGTTCGCAGATGCTTGCGCGGGCAGATTACGATCCGGTTCAGCTGCCGGGTGCCCGGTCCAGCTCTTTGGCGCACCGCCCACACGACTGGCCCACACGCCGGTCTTCCGCCGGGTCCTGGCAGAGTACGCCGAGGCTATCGCGGGCACCTGGCCATCCGCGTAGTTCACGCGAGAGGGAGGCCCGTAGTTGGCGAGCGACAAGCGCGGGATTCGGTTCACCCATGGGATAGCATGAGCCGAGTGGAGGACGGCCTAGGTGTTCGGCAACTTCTCATGGCTTGCGGGGACGACTCTTGGCGGGGACATGCACGAGTTCGTAGTTGGCGGCACCTACCATCACCCCAATGGGGCATTCAGGGTGCTCGAGATATTCGAGCGCGGGGGCAGCGACCGACTACAGGCGAGGTACCTCACCGGGCAGCCGGTCACGTTCATTGCGGATGTGGCTTGGCCATACCATGTCGCTTTCGAGCGCAAGCTCGAGGAGGAAGAGGAGGTCCGGCGTAGAGCGAGGCGAAGGCGGCAGGCGTTCCGCGACCGTGCGCGTTCCGCCTTCGAATCGGACTTTCTCGCCGCGGATGCGCATCTCGAGGCCGACCCGGATTGCGACGCCTTGTCTGACATCGAATACAGGGAGCTGAAGTCCCATTTCGTCCGTGAGTGGGCCGAGCAAGACCATCCAACAATCGCTCGACGTGGAGCAAGGTGCGGCGGTCGCAGCCTTGGGGGGCGACGTCCAAGTGGTGGCACGCGCCGGCGCTGGGAAGACACGTACACTCGTGACACGGGCGCTCTTCCTGCAGAAGCACTGCGGCGTCTCGCCAGACGATCTACTTCTGCTCGCCTTCAACACGGCAGCGGCACAAGAGATGCGCGAGCGCCTAGACAGCGGCCCTTCGATGGCCAAGTGCCTCACGTCATGACGTTCCATGCGCTTGCCTATGCAGTGGTGCATCCTGACGCGGAGCTCATCTTCGACGACACGGCGGCGGGGAGCCTTGGGCTCAGCCGCACGATTCAACGAGTCATCGACGAGCATCTGCAGTCCGAGCGGTATCGCCCCCTGATTCGCGACCTGATGCTGATGCACTTCCGAGATGACTGGGAGCGAATCGTCAAGGGTGGCTTCCATCTGACCATCGACGAGCTCATCGCCTACCGCAGTTCACTTCCGCGCGAGACCCTGAGAGGCGAGTATGTGAAGTCGTTCGGCGAAAGGCTGATCGCCAACACTCTCTTCGAGCACGACATCGACTACCGCTATGAGCGCAACTTCCGGTGGAGCGGCGTCAATTACAGGCCGGACTTCACCATACTCTCTGGGCGATCGCCGCGGCATCGTCATCGAGTACTTCGGGCTCAGGGGCGACCCCGACTACGACAAGATGTCGCAGAAGAAGCGTGAGTTCTGGGAGCAGCGGCCCGAGTGGACTTTTCTCGAGTTCTCGCCAAGGGACATCACGGCGGACGGCAGCGAGGGCTTCCGGAGACGCCTCATGGGCGAGCTCGGGGAACGTCGGCGTCACGGGCAGCCTCCTGTCCGATGAGGAGATCTGGCAGCGCATCCGCCGCCGCGCCGTGGACCGATTCACCGGTGCGATGCGGTCGTTCGTCAGTCGCTGCCGCAAGTCCAATCTCACGCCCGAGGGCCTGCAGGATATCGTAAGCCGGCACGGGTCGATCACTGAGGCCGAGGAGCTCTTCCTCACGGTCGGCACTTCGTCCACCGGAGTACCTGCGGCGACTCGCAGACCCATCACCAGAGGACTTCGACGGTCTCATGTGGAAGGCCGTCGCCTGTCTCCGGGCGGGGCAGAGCCGTTTCGCTCGCGACCGGGGCCGCGGAGCGCGGCGATCTGAGGAACATTCGCTTCGTCCTTGTCGACGAGTTCCAGGACTTCTCCGAGATGTTCTTTGCGCTCGCCCAGGGAATCCGTTCCCTCAACCCACGTGCCGAGTTCTTCTGCGTTGGCGACGACTGGCAGGCTATCAACGGCTTTGCCGGCTCTGATCTGACGTTCTTCGAGGACTTCGCAACCTACTTCCGCGACACGACGACATTGCACGTCAGCACCAACTACCGCTCTCCTGCGGAGATCGTTCGGCGTCGGGAACGCGCTGATGGCCGGGAAGGGTAAGCGGCCCAGGCTCACCGGTCTGACTCCGGCTGGGTGAGGACGGCGCGTCTTAGCGGGTTCTCACCGTCGGCTACCGAAGAGGCTAGGCACAACGGCGACGAAGCGACCCCGGCGTTGCTTCGGCTCGTGAGGCGGCTGCTCGATGACGGCCGGGATGTGGTGATGCTGTCACGTCGTAACGGCGTGCCGATGGTTCGTCTCCTCGCCCCTGGCTCTGCCGGGGAGCTCGACGGGCTGCAGCGCTTCGCGGAGCACATTCGGTCCTTCTTGCCAGGGGAGGACCACGGCGGGTGACTGCGTCCACGGCCCACGAGTACAAAGGGCCTGGAGAAGGACGCGGTGATCATCCTTGACGCTGATGAGGGCAGCTATCCACTCGTCCATCCGAACTGGGTGTTCCTGCGCGTGTTTGGGGACAGCGTCGCCGCTATCGAGGCGGAAGAGCGCCGGCTCTTCTATGTTGCTCTCACGCGTTCGCGGCACTCGCTAGTCATCCTGAGCGACCACAGGGACGGGGAGAGCCAGTATCTCGGCGACATACGAGGGCAGCACGACGCTCGATGTCGCTCGACTGGCGGGCGCTGCCGCCGATGCCGTCTCTCGATGGAGCGCGACTTGAAGTTCGAGTGGCCAATGCCTATGACGTTCGCGATCAACTCAAAGCGCTCGGGTATCGCTGGAACGACGGGGGCAAGTACTGGTGTCGTTCCGTCATGGCTGAAGACTTCGACTTCGACGCGTTCTGTACTCAGGCGTGCGGCGCGACCTGGCGTGCGTGTCGACGTGTGTTCGGAGGACGGCAGTCTGCTACGGCGACGAGATGGAAGTGGCTAGACGGAGTGCGAGCCGCTCGGCGTCGCCGAATCCGGTGAGGTGTTCGGATCTCGCGGTGACGGTGTTGTGCAAACGCCCGGCAAACGAACGCAGTGTCACTCCACAGTCCCCACCATCACGTACTGACACTCTGGCCCCGCGCCCTACGCTCGGGATGGCACTCGGCGTCACTTCGCGGTACCTGCTAACACATTAGTTGCCGCGTTTGCACGGCGGAGGTCGGTGACCAGGCTCGTCCACCGCGAATGAGCGGACGATTTCCACCGAATGACGACGGCACAACGCCCGATGCCTCGCCACGCAGGCCGAACGCTGCGAGCGCCGGAGCGTGACCTTTTCGGGACATTTGCGTTCGGACACTATCGGAGGAAGACGGTCTTGCATAGACCGTATGTCTCGCGTCTGTCTTCCTTGGGCCGTCGTGCAGTAGTCGAACCACATGAGCCAGCGCAAGCAGACCGTCATCGACATCCTCCGCGATAACCCCGGCTTCGTGTCGGGCGAGGCCATGAGCGCCACGCTCGGCGTCTCGCGTAACGCCGTGCACAAGCACGTCAAGTCGCTGCGCGCGCGCGGCTATCGCATCCTCGGCATCTCCCGGCGGGGTTACCGGCTCGATGAAGAGCCGTGCCGGCTCTCCATGGGTCACATCACCGATCGCACGGCCGACAGCAGATTCGGCAGCTCCTACCGCTACCACGATGAGATCGAATCGACGAACGTCGAGGCCAAGTCTCTGGCGGGCAGCGGCGCCCCCGAAGGCACTGTGGTGATCGCTGAGGCGCAGACCGCGGGGCGCGGCCGCCTCGGCCGCCGCTGGACCTCGCCGGCCGGCAAGGGCCTGCTCCTCTCAGTGCTTCTGCGGCCATCCCTGCCGATGAGCGAGGCACACCTGCTCACCCTGGTCGCCGCCTGCGCGGCGGCCGAGGCGATCGAGTCGCTGGCCGCGGCGCCTGTCAAGATCAAGTGGCCCAACGACCTCTTCATCGGCGACCGTAAGGTCGGGGGCATCCTGCTGGAGGTCGCCGGGGAGCAGGACGAAGTGGATTGGGTCGTGGTCGGCATCGGCATCAACGTCAACACCGAGTACAGCGAGCTCCCCGTGGCGCTGCGCAGGACCGCGACGTCGCTGAAGATGACCGGTGGAGCGCCCGTGGACAGAAGCGAGCTGCTCGCCCGCCTGCTGCTCGCGCTCGACGCGCACTACGCCGAGGCGGTCACGAGCGGATTCGAGCACGCGCTCAGCGGCTTCCGCCAGCGCGACTATCTGCTCAGCAAGGGCGTGAGCGTACAGACCCGCGAAGGTCCGGTCACAGGCCGGGCGTCCGGCATCGACGAACGCGGCGCCCTGCTCGTCGAACTGCCTCAGCGCCAGATCAGGCGCTTCCACTCCGGTGACGTGACGCTCCAGCTCTGAGCGCGGACCTTGCGTCGCGCCGCTCGGCCCCCGGCGGCTTCCCTGCAGTCCTTGACAGCCGCCCGGGGGGACCCTACATTGTCACCTTCTACCAAGCAACGAAGGTTGACGATTGCGGGCCCTCACCACGCGCGAGCTCACCTACGCCGGTCTCTTCACGGCGCTCATCGCCGGCGGCGCCTTCGTGAGCGTCCCCATCGGGACCGTGCCCTTCACCCTGCAGGTGCTGTTCGTGCTCCTTGCCGGAATGCTTCTGGGGCCGAGACTGGCGGCGCTGAGCGTCTTGGCGTACCTGGCGCTCGGCCTCGTCGCGCCGGTGTATGCAGGCGGCACGTCGGGGCTCGGCGTCCTCCTCGGGCCCACCGGAGGCTATCTGTGGGGGTTCCTGCCGGCGGCTCTGCTGACCGGCGCGGTGTGTGTGCGAGGCCAAACGTCTCTGGCACGCTTCATCGGCGCCGGCCTGCTGGGCCTCGCGCCGATCTACGCGCTCGGCGCCCTCTGGCTTGCGGCGCAGCTGCACATCGGCGTGGGTACGGCGTTCGCCACAGGAGTGGCTCCGTTCGTGTGGCTGGATGTGCTCAAAGCGGTCACGGCAGGCCTTGCTGCCCGCAGCCTGGTCAACCTGCCGCTGGGTCTTCGCGCGCCTCAGCGAGCCCGCTGACGTCGGCCAGCCCATGCCCGCGCAGGCGCAAGTTGATGCGCCCCAGCTCGTATTCGCCCCTGAAGTCCGTGGAGCTGCCGTCGCGGTAGGCGAGGTCCTTGTCGCGGAGCACCTGGGCGAGCACCTCTATGTACTGCTTGTCCAGCGTGCGTCCTGCCACGAGGCGGAGCTCCTTGAGCGCCTCGAACGAGCTGCGCGCGGCGTGGTACGGGCGATCGGAGGTCATCGCATGATAGGAGTCTGCCACCGCGAGGATCCTGCTGAGCTCGGGGATATTCGCGCCGTTGACGCCGCTCGGGTACCCACTGCCGTCGAGCCGCTCGTGGTGGTAGCGCACGATGTCGGCGACCTCCTGGTAGGCGACCAGGTGCGAGAGCACTTCGGCGCCCTTCTCGGGATGCTCGCGGATGGAGGCCCAGTCATCGTCGTCGAGCACCGTCGTCTTACGCAGCACCGCGTCGGGCACACCCACCTTGCCCAGGTCGTGAAGCAGGCCGGCGAGATGAAGAGCGTCGGCGTCATGCTCCGGAAGCTCGAGCGCGGTGGCGATGTCGCGACAGTACATGGCCACTGCCGCGGAGTGCTGCGCCGTGTATTCGTCCTTGCTGTCGAGGAGCACCACCATGGCCGCAGCCAGTCCGATGTTCATCTCGAAGTACTGGTCGCTGAGCTCCTTCTGCCTGGCAAGGTGGTTCCTCTCGCGCACGAGGAGCTTGAACATGTACTGGCTCGCGAGGAGCGGGACGAAGAGAAGGACCACGGCGACGATACCCGCCTTGGCGTAGAGAGCGGCGACGACCAGGCCCAGCAGCGCCAGCATGGCCAGCGAACGCAAGAAACGGAGGCATTTCCTCGCGCCAGAAGGAGCGCAGGCGCTTGCCGTACTTGACGTACATGCCGACGCTGACGACAGCGAGGTTCGTCGCCTCGAAGACAACGGCCGCGATGGCGCCGGCCACCAGCAGCCCGACGGAGATCGTTTGCAGCGACACATCGAAGACAGCCTATTGCACGTCGAAGGCGAGAGAGCCAAGAAGGCCGAACCACGAAGTTCGCCGTCGTTGTAGACGACGACGGCGTGCGGTCGTCTCGCGCCACGCGCCCCACAGAGCCGACCGAAGCAGCGACAAGCAGGCGGGGAGACGCCCCGTGTACATGACCGCCAGAAGAATCGGCAGATTCCCGGCCGCCAGGGTGACTCGATCCGACACCTCGACCGACATCTCGTCTGCGATAACGGCGAGGACCGCGAGGATAATAGCATCGCGAACGACGGTGGCCGAGCACGGGAATCGGTCCCGGGAAAGACGACTGAATACGCCACTGCACTCGCCGCCAGCGCAGCAAGACACGCAGTAGAACGCGATAGTTGCGTTCGGCAGTTGCCAAGGCACCCCAGCCCGTGAGAGGTGCTTGGTCTATCGGCACGTTCGTGTCAGAGCTTTAGGCCTGGTCTCGCAAGCCTAGTGCATCTTGCTGCCGCCACCACTCGTGACGAGAGCGAAGAGCAGCGAGGCGAGCGTCTTCTCAATCTTCTTGCTCATGTTGGATCCTCAATCTGATTGATGAACGCTCGACAGGTCAGTGCATCTTGGCGGAGAAGCGCATGGTTCCCTCCCTAAAGTTCCCGTCGTCAGTGCCGATAACTAATGGTTGACGACTCCCGTGACCGCACCCTCTCAGGCATGGTCTGCTGCGCCCACCCTTTGTGCTTGGACATTCTGGGCATATCGTTGCCTCGCAGTCGCCAGAATGGACAACACTTCTTTCGGAGCCGGTCTGCCCTCCCATTGGCCACCCAAATGACGTAGGCTCACGCTCGTGGCGGGCCGGAGGGCCCGCACGTTAGTCAAGGGCCCGAAGGCGCGCTCGGGGGCCGTCTTCGGTAGGGAGGATCACGATCGAGGCGAACGCTGCTGCCACGAACCCGGCGTCGGTGTCATTGGCGCGCAACGGCAACTTCCTGCTGCTCTGGGCAGGCCAGTTCGTCTCGCAGATGGGCGACCGCCTGGCGATGGTCGCCTTTCCTTGGCTGGTCTACCAACGCACTGGGTCGGCGCTCGGTACGGGAGCCGTCTTTGCCCTGTACACCCTGCCGTATGTGCTGTTCGGCGCGTTTGCCGGAGTGATCATCGACCGCTTCAACAAACGCGCCGTGATGATCGCCGCCGACATCGCGCGAGGGGGCCTCGTGCTCCTCGTGCCCCTCGCGGCGACACGCTCACTCACCGCCGTGTACGTGCTGAGCTTCGCGGTGGCGACCGCCGCCGTCTTCTTTGACCCCTGCAAGCTCGCCATCCTGCCCGACCTCGTCAGCAAGGACCGGCTGATGCGGGCCAACTCCCTGCTGGCCACCGGCGAGAACCTCACCGAGATCGTGGGCTACGCCCTGGCGGGCTTCCTCCTGGCCTACGTGTCCACCGCCACGGCCTTCCGCATCGACGCCGTCACCTTCGTGGCCTCGGCCGCCGCCCTCATGCTGATGCGCTACCACGCGCCGGTGCGCGCGGCGGCGGAACACGTTGCGAGCTCCTTCTGGCACGAGCTCCGGGAGGGCCTGAGCTTTCTCCGTCACCATCATGCCCTGTGGATGAACACGCTCCTGGTGGTGGCCTTCGTCGCCGGCCTCGGCGCCAGCTACCCGCTGACTTTCCTGCTAGCCGTGCGCGTGCTGGACGCCGGCACGGAGGCCTTCGGCATCTTCGAGGCCGTCATCGGCATCGGCTACCTCGCCGGAGCCCTTGCGCTGGCCACGTTCGCGACGCGCATCCCCAAGGGTCTGGCGATGGCGATCGGCTGGACGGCGATGGGCGTGAGCCTGGTCGCCGTGGCCGTGACCACCGGGGTGTGGCAGGCCTGCATCCCGTTCGCGGTGCTCGGGCTCGCCAACGCGGTGGCGCTCATCGCCCTGGACACGTGGCTGCAGGACGTCATCCCCGAGCCGCTGCGCGGCCGCGTGTTCGGCGCGCGCTTCACGCTCACACAGGGCACCTACGCGCTCTCCGTGCTCGTGGGCGGGGCGCTGGCCGGCGTCTTCGACGTGCGCGCCCTCCTCATCGTCGCCGGCGTGCTCATGGCCATCCCCGGCATCGCCGGGCTGTTCGTGCGCGAGATCCGCGACGCCTGAACACGCCGCGCGTCACGTGAGGCGATGGGGCCGCTCGGCCCAGGGTGATAGCCTTGGACGACATCCGCAGGGCGCCGCAGGGGCCGCGCTCTCGAACCGCGGACGCACAAAGGAACCATGACCTCCCACAACGACGCACAGATGCCCGCGCCCGCGTCTGCCTCGGCGCCGCGCACGAGCTGGCTGCAGCTCGGCGTGGTGTCGGCCGGCAGTTTCGTCACCTGGATCGGCTTCGGCGCCATCATCCCGTACCTGCCGATCTTTCTGAAGGAGCAGGCGCACAGCTCGATGCTCATGATCGGGGTGGTGGCCTCGATGTTCTACCTGGGCACGCTGCTCTTTTCGTCGCCCTTGGGCTGGCTCAGCGACACCATCGGGCGCAAACCCGTGATGGTCGCCGGCGCCGCCCTGTACACGCTCGCGCTCCTGCTCTTCACGACGACCACCGACCCGTATTGGTTCGTGCTCTTCCGGCTGCTCGAGGGGATCGGCACGGCGGCGTTCGGGCCGGCCGCGCAAGCCTTCGTCGCCGACATCACCACCGAGGCGAACCGCAGCAAGGCCTACGGCGTCCTGACCACTGCGCAGTTCGGCGGGCTCATTCTCGGACCGGCGATCGCGGCGCCGCTCTACAATCTTGTCGGCGGCGGCACGGCCGGCTTCTACGCGATCTTCTACGTCGGGGCCGCCTTCTCGGCAGTCTCGCTGGTCGCGGTGGTCGCGTTCGTGCGCGAGCCGGCGGCCCTGCAGACGCGGCGCGCGCAGCGCCGACGGGACATCGAGAGGCCGGGCGGCACCGGAAGGGCCGAGCGGCCGCCGATGCGCACCATCCTCACGCCGGCGATCATCGCCTTTCTGATCATCGCCTTCACGAGTCACTACGCCATGGGCGCCTTCGACGTCGTGTGGAGCCTGTGGCTGGAGCATCTCGGCGCTTCGATGACCTTCATCGGGCTCACCTGGATCGTCTTCAGCGTGCCCATGCTCCTGTCGTTCGTCGGCGGCATTGTGGCCGATCGCTACAGCCGCTACTGGCTGTTCATGGGCGGCTACACGCTTTCGGCGTTCGCCTGGATCTTCTACGGCGTGACCACCAACATGACCCTCTTCCTCATCGTGAACTTCGCGGAGGGCCTGGCCATCGCGTTCTCCTACCCCGCGAAGCAGGCGCTGCTCATCCAGGTCAGCCCGCGCCGCTGGATCGGCACGGTGACCGGCGTGGAGTCGACCGCGATGCAGGCCGCCGGCCTGCTGGGTTCACTCACGGCGCCGATCCTGTACGGCTGGATCTCAGGCTACGTGCTGGCCGTCGGCGGCGCCATCAACCTGATCGGCCTCGCCATCGCCGCGCCGATCCTTCACCGCGAGTGGAAGCGCCTCACGACCAGCGGGCCGATGCCAAGGCAGGCCGAGCTCGAGCGCATCGGCGACGACTCGCGCCCCGCCGCGGCGAGCCAGCCGCCGCACGGGATGGAGTAGCGGCGGCGGCAGCGCCGCCGCTAGTAGCGCCGGACCTCGCCGTAGAGCGTGTCGCGCTGCACCGGCGTGCGCCCGGCGGCGCGGATCAGGCGCACCATCTCATCGACGTCGCACTGGTTGCGCACCCCGGCGGCGGCGACCACGTTCTCCTCGATCATCGTGGAGCCCATGTCGTTAGCGCCGAAGGCCAGGGCCACCTGGCCCATCTTGAGGCCCTGGGTGACCCACGAGGCCTGGATGCTGGGCACGTTGTCGAGGTAGACGCGGCTCACCGCGAGCAGACGCAGGTAGTCGAAACCGGTGGCGGGCCGGTGGCCGGCGGCAAGCTCCGTGTTACCGGCCTGAAAGGTCCAGGGGATGAAGGCCGTGAAGCCGCCGGTCTCGTCCTGCAGTTCGCGGATGCGGCGCAGATGCTCGACACGCTCGGCAGGGGTGTCGAGCGAGCCGAACATCATCGTCGCGGTCGTCTTCATGCCGAGGCCGTGGGCGACACGCATGACGTTCAGCCACGTGTCGGTCGGGATCTTGTGCGGACTGATGGCGGTGCGAACGCGGTCCACCAGGACCTCGGCGCCGCCGCCGGGCAGACTGTCGAGGCCGGCGGCGCGGAGGCGGCACAACGTCTCCTCCACGCTCAGATCGCTCATCGTCGCGATGTGCACGATCTCCGGCGGCGAGAGCGAATGGATGTGGATCGGGTAGCGCGCCTTGATGCCGCTGAAGACCTGCTCGAACCAGCAGATGTCGAGGTCGGGGTGCAGGCCGCCCTGCATCATGATGGCGGTGCCGCCGAGCGCCAGAGTCTCCTCGATCTTGCGGTGGATGTCTTCCTCAGCGAGCAGGTAGCCCTCCCCGCTGCCCGGCTTCTTGTAGAAGGCGCAGAAGCGGCAGCCCGAGAGACAGTAGTCGGTGTAGTTGATGTTGCGGTCGACGACGAACGTGACCTCGTCGCCGGGGTGGAGGCGGCGACGCACGGCGTCGGCGCGCGCGCCGACGCCCAGCAGGTCGCCGCCTTCGAGCAGCCCCAGGGCCTCGGCCCCGGTGAGACGGCCTGCGGCGGCGGAGCCGGCGCCGCTCACGACCTTGCCTCCGCGCCGGCATCAGCCTCGTCGAGGCGCAGTTCGAAGCGGACCACGTGGTCGCCGTGCGGGCCGTGGTCGACGCTGACAGGCAGGCCGTCGACCTCCTCATCGCCGGGAAGGATGGTGAAGCCGATGGCGGCATGGAAAGCGATCGAGCCCGTGTTGACCGGTCCGGTGACCGCGCGCACGATGGTGCGTCCGTGTGCGCGAGCGATGGTGAAGAAGCGCCTGTACAGATCACCGGCGAGGCCCACGCGGCGCCAGGCCGGGTGCACCCCGGCGAAGTGGACGTACGCTTCGTCACCGTGATCTGGGCACGGAAAGCCGACGAGGAAGCCGACGAGCGCGTCCTCGTGCTCGACGACCAGCGATGTGGTGCGAAAGTGCTCGAAGAAGACCTCGGGCAGCATGGCCCGCAGGTCGCGCCCTCCCCACCACTCGGGCATGACAGCCTGGACCCGGGCCCAGTCGTCCGGGATCGGCCGGCGAAAGATGAGGCTGGTGCAGGACACGCCGAGCGCCGCTCTCAGGCGGTCCCGGCCGCGGCCCACGCGGCCTCGCCGATGTCCGGCACCGTCCCGAGCTCGCCGATGACGGCGGCGCGGCGGTAGAACTCCTCCAGGCCCGCGCGGTACTCCGGCGTGAAGCCGAACTTGAGCTTGTCGAAGTACTCCATGAGGTAGCGCTGACTGAAGTCGTAGCGCTGCGCCGCGGCGGCGGCCGTCGCGGCCGGGTGCGCGGCGCAGTCGTCGCGTGAGGCCAGCAAGGACGCGCCCACGGCGGCCGCCTCCGCCGGCCGGGCGGCCGCGAACTCGCGGCGCACGGCGCAGACCGCGAACACCATCGGCAGACCGGTGACCTGCTGCCACTCCGCGCCGAGGTCGTAGTGATGCGGATACACCTCGGCGCGCAGCACGTACAGAGCCTCGTCGCCGATGAGCAGGAGGCCGTCGAAGTCGGCGAGGACCTCCGCCAGCGACCCGCGGCGAGCGGCGAACTCCGGCTCTAGACCCCACTCCCGGCAGAGCACCTTGAGCAGGCAGATGGAGGTGGCGCTCTTCTCGGTGAGGGCGATGCGGCGCACGTCGTGGAGCGGCACACGCGTGAAGAGCTGCACGGAGTCGACGGCGCCGAACGAGCTGATGGACACCTGCGGCAGCAGCGCCAGCTCGGCGATGTCGCGGGCGAAGGCGATCGAAGACGGGAGAGCCACGTCGATCGCCCCGTTCACCAGCATCTCATTGAGCGTCGACGGGTAGCCCTCGACGACGGTGGCCACCGCGCCGCGGGCGGCGAGCTCGCGCTCGAAGTGGTGGTAGAGCGGAAAGCAGTTGACGAACTCAATGCGCCCGACGCGCACCGGGCGGCTCTCGTCGGCCGCGAGGCCTGCGCCGTCAGACGTCGTCGCCATCGTACCGCCGTACCACGTTGTACAGCGTGTCGCGTTCGACCGGCACGCGGCCGGCGGCACGGATCACGCGTACCAGCTCGGCCTTGCTGAGCTCCTGCCCCGTGTCGACGCCCGCCGCGTGGCTGATCCTCTCCTCGACCACGGTGCCGTCGAGGTCGTTGACGCCGAACACCAGCGAGACCTGAGCAAGTTTGACCCCGACGTTGATCCAGAAAGCCTTGACGTGGCGGAAGTTGTCGAGGACGAGGCGCCCGACGGCGAGCATCTTGAGGTCATCGAAGCCGGTAGGCCCGGGCAGCTCGCTCAGGCCCGTGTTCGCCGGCTGGAACGAAAGCGGGATGAAGGCGTTGAAACCGCCTGTGTCGTCCTGCAGCTCGCGCAGGCGCACCATGTGGTCGGCGAGCTCCGCCGGCGTCTCCACGTGCCCGTACAGCATCGTCGCGTTCGACTTGAGTCCGGCGCCGTGAGCGGCGCGCATGACGTCGAGCCACTTCTGCCCGCTGATCTTCTGCTCGCAGATGAGGTCGCGCACCCGGCCGCTGAAGACCTCCGCCCCGCCGCCCGGCAGCGAGCCGAGGCCCGCCTGCTTGAGCTCGGCCAGTACCTCGTCGACGCTCTTGCCGCTGATCTTGGCGAAATGCGCGATCTCGCTGGCGGTGAACGCCTGGATGTGGACGTCGGGGGCCAGCTCCTTGAGCGCGCGCATCATCTCGAGAAAGTACTCGAACGGCAGGTCGGGGTGCTCGCCTCCGACGATGTGGATCTCGCTGATGCCGCCGGCGGCCAGCGTCTCGCGGGCCTTCTCCACGACCTGGTCGATCGAGAGCGTATAGGCGTCGGCGTCGCCCTCGTCGTGGCTGAAGGCGCAGAACAGACAGCGGTTGCGGCACACGTTGGTGTGGTTGATGTGGCGGTTGCTGATGAAGTAGACGTCGTCGCCCACGGCACGGGCGCGGGCGAAGTCGGCCATGGACCCCAAGGCGAGGACGTCGTTGCTCTCGAGCAGCGCGGTGGCCTGCGCGACATCGAGCCGTTCGCCGGTGGCGACGGTCTGCCAGACGCTGTCGAGGCCGGCGCGCACGGCAAGGGAAGAGATGTCACTGGGGTTCACGGGATCGACTCCAGACGTGTCAGCTGTAGCGGTCCACGACCTGCGCCGCGACCTCGGCGAGCAAGTCGCGTTCAACGAGGTCCGGGCAGAATCCGAGGACCCTGTGGGCTTCTTCAATGTACCCCAAAGCGACGCCTCGGGCACGCGCTTAGGGCGCCGCTGGCCGCGACCGTCGTCAGCACGGTCGCCACATCGGCGTCGCCCAGGCCCTTGCGAGCGAGCATGACCGCCAGCTCGGGCTGGACCTCGAGGGCGAAGATGAGCGGCAGCGTGACGGTGCCGTCGCGCACGTCGGCGCCGGGGCGTTTGCCGGTGCTGGCCTCGTCGCCGCTGCAGTCGAGGATGTCATCAAAGACCTGGAAGGCCAGACCGATGAGTCGGCCATACTCGGCGACCGCGGCGGCGGCCGGCTCCCCGGCGCCCGAAAGCACGGCGCCGAGCCGGCAGGCGGCGGCGAACAGGTCGGCGGTCTTGCGTTCGCAGCGCAGCTCGTACTCCGCCGGCGTCACCGTCACGCGATGGGCGTCGTCGCGCTGCAGGACCTCTCCCTCGGACAGGCCCACGGCAGTGGCGCTGAGTACATCGACGGCCGCGGGGTCGCCGGCGCCCACAAGCTCCCAGAAGGCACGCGCGAGCAGGTAGTTGCCGGCCGAGACCGCGGTCTCGACGCCGTAGGCGTGAGCGATGGTGGGGCGTCCGCGGCGCAGCTCGGCGCGGTCGAGCACGTCGTCGTGGACCAGAGTCGCCATGTGGAGCAGCTCGACCGCGGTGGCGCCGCGGAGCACGGGCTCAGCGAGCGCCGCGTCGCGGCGCGCGCAGAGAAGCGCGAGCAGGGGGCGCACGCGTTTACCGCCGGCGGCCAGCGTTGCGCGGCACGCCTCACCGAGCTCGCCGGGATAGGCACTGGCGACGGCGGTCAGCCGCTTCTCCACCAGATCCAGGCCACGGGAGTAGCGCCGTTTCTGGAGGGCGGAGCGCCATGTGAGGACCGGCTTGCTCAGCGAGTCGCTCCCGCGACAGTGCCCGTCGGCACCTCGCCGACGTGGACGGCGACCGCCCCGAAGCCGAAGCGCCGGTATCGCACGCGGGCGAGCCCCGCAGCGGCCATGATCGCCGCCAGGCCCTCGACTCGCGGGAAGGCCTCCACGGACGCCGGGAGATACGCATAGGCGGCGGCGTCGCCGCTGACGATGCGCCCGAGAACCGGCACGACGTGGCCCATCCAGACGCCCTGTAGGCGCTTCCCGAGGCCATCCGGAGCTTGCGTCGACTCGAGGCAGACGACGCGCCCGCCGGGGCGCGTGACACGCTTCATCTCGGAGAACGCGCGCGGTATGTCGCGCACGTTGCGCACCCCCCACCCGACCGTGACCGCGGCGAACTCAGCGTCGTTGAACGGCAGGTCGAGGAGGTCGCCGCGCACGAATGCCGGCGCGAGAAGGCCGCGACGCTGCCGCGCCGCGGCCTTCTCGCGGGCCCGGTCGAGCATCGCCGCGGTGAAATCGAGGCCCACGACCTCACAGCCGGGGCACGTCTCCGCAAGCGTGAACGACAGGTCACCCGTACCACAGCATGCGTCCAGCACACGATCCCCCGGCGCCGGCGCCGCTTCTCGCGCCGCGACGCTACGCCAGTGCCTGTCGCGACCGCCCGTCATGAGCCGGTTCATAAGGTCGTAGCGCGGAGCGATGCCGCCGAACATGGCGGCGATACGGTGCGGGTCGCGGTCGACCGGAAGAGCGCGCCCGTCGCCGCGTGCGCCGGCGGGCTCGCCCGCCGGCGTCAGCGCCGGCCCCCGTCCCATGGCGGGAACAGCGTCTGGGCGAAGCCCAGCGCCGAGACGACCTTGCCGACGACGTGGTCGACGGCGTCCTGCAGCGTCTGCGGCCGCGAGTAGAAGGCGGGCATCGCCGGGACGACGATGGCGCCGGCCTCGGCGAGCTCGAGAAGGCGGCGCAGATGGATCTGCGTGAGCGGCGTCTCGCGCGGCACGACCACGAGCGGCCGCCGCTCCTTGAGCGCCACGTCGCCGACACGGTGGATGAGCGTGCGCGTGGTGCCGAGAGCGATGTGTGCCACCGTCGACACCGAACACGGGCAGATCACGGCGGCGTCGGGGAAGCTGCTGCCGCTGGCCGGAGGCGCCGCAAGGTCGTCGGCGGCGTAGACCTGGGCGGCCACGCCGGCTCGCTCGAGAAAGGCGGCGGTGACCGCGTCGCGGCCCTGCACCGGCAGCTCCAGCTCGTGCTCGAGCACGAGCACGCCGCTGTCGGACACGCAGAGCTGCAGCTCGCAGCCTGCCGCCGCCAGCGCCTGGAGGAGACGCAGCACGTAGGGCGCGCCGCTGGCGCCGCTCACGCCGACGAAGACCGAGGATGGAGGCGTGTGGGTCATGTGAGGCTCCTGCGAGCGGCGCAGGCCGCCATCGTCAGTTGATGGAGCCGGTGTGGCACTGGCCACCCCAGCAGCCCTCTGGGCCCGTGCCACCGTTGCCGTGGCACTTCATGCAGACGCTGCCGCTGTTGTAGACGTGGTTGGGGTGGTCGGCGACGAAGGCGCTGCTGTGCGGCAACTCCACGCCGTGACAGGCCGTGCAGAACGCGCTGCTGTGACACTTGGTGCAGAGTCCAGGCGACGCGTTCGCGGTGCTCGGGTGCGCGCCGACCCAGCCCGCGGGGTGGGGCATCTGCAAGCCGTGGCACTCGATGCAGCTGTTCTTGCCGTGGCACTTGACGCACTTCTCGGGGTGGTTCTGCGCGTAGGTGCCGT
Source organism: uncultured Thermoleophilia bacterium (assembly GCA_963765635.1). GTDB lineage: Bacteria > Actinomycetota > Thermoleophilia > UBA2241 > UBA2241 > CAIXSE01. Next base: position 1,614,813 of record CAVXXF010000004.1, on the reverse strand, counting down.
GGCCGCTGGTCCAGGCGGCGGGATGTGGCATCGGCAGGCCGTGACAGTCGATGCAGAACAGGCGATCCTCCTTGAGGTGGCACGACACGCAGATGGTCTTGCCCCGGTCGAGGACTACTCCACCGTGGATCGCGTTCCAGCGCTTCGGATGCGGCATCTCCAGTCCGTTGTGGCAGTCGCTGCAGAACTCCTCCTGCTCGTGGCAGCCGCGGCACTGCTCAGCCGGTACCTTCAGGTGCATGGCGACCTTGGGCGCGTCCGCCGGAACGCCGTTGATGTGGCAGGTGTCGCACGTGTCGGGCAGCCGTTTGCCGTCGTGGCAGCGCGCGCAGATCGACATCTTGTTCTGAGAGGTCCGTGAGATGTCTGGCCGCGTGCCCGGATGGGAGATATTGGCGTGGCAGGTCAGGCACTGATAGCCGGCTTCGCGCAGACCGATATGGTTGATGCGGATGTTGCCGACCACGAGATCCTGCTCGATCTGCGACTTGGGATGACACTGCACGCAGTTGCCCGAGCCCACGAAGGTGGTCAGCGGTCGCTCGTACTGGTTGGAGGCGTACAGGATGAGGTTGGTGGCGCCCTGCAGGTTGCGGATGACGTAGTTGAACACGCCGGGCTTCGTGTGGCATTTCTGGCAGCCCACGCCGGCGCGATAGTGCGAGGTCTGCTTGTAGGTGACCACCTCTGGCTTGATGATGTGGCATACCGTGCACGTGTCGATGCGGTTGACGGCGGAGAAGCCGACGATGGTGACCAGGGCGACCACGCCGAGCGCCACGAGCACCCCGAGGATCCAGCGGCCGGGGATGCTGCCCTCCAGCAGAACGCGGCTCTTGCTGGGCTTCCGCTCGGCCACGACTCACCCGCCCCCTGCGAGCGGCGAGGCGCTCGGTGCCGGCGTCGCCGGCAGCGTGAAGGGTGCCCCGCGCAGGAGCTTGTGCGCCTGGGGGTCGCCGGCGGTGTGCAAGCCGTGGCACGCCTGGCAGTTGGCCACGACGTGGCAGTTGAAACAGGTGTCCGTGCCCTTCTCGACGGTGGCCCCGGGATGGCTGCTCACGAAGCCCTTCGGGTGCGGCATCTTAACCTGGTGGCAGGTCTTGCAGTACTGTTTGGTGTCGTGGCACTGGTTGCAGGCCTCGTTGTCGCCGCGCGCTTCGACGTCCTTGCCGTGCTCCGAGATCCACTCCGCGGCGTGCGGCATGAGTATTCCGTTGTGGCACCTGGAACAGGCGTCCTTCTTGACGTGGCAGGCGCTGCAGGTGGAAAGGATGCCGACGGCGCCGTGCCGCGTGGACCAGTCGGGCTCTTTGTGTGTCGCGGGGGCGGCCGCGTAATCTGGCTTCGTGTGGCACAGATCGCACCGCGAGGTGGCCACCTGTCCGTCCGGCGCCTTGTACTCGTTGTTGTGACAGATCAGGCACTGGTCCATGCTCGGGTAGGTGCGCGAGCCCTCCGGGACTGCGTCGCCGTGCGCCTGCGTGGAGTGGCAGCGCATGCAGAGGAAGCCCGCCGCGATGAGATGCTTGTGCTGCACGCGGATGCCGTTCTTGGACACCGGGTTGAACAGCAGGTCGTTGTTGTGACAGCGGCGGCACGACTGGTTGAGCACGTAGCCGAGGATGGGCTTCTCGTAGTCACCGGTGATCTGGGCGATGGGCTGCTGCAGGGCCTCGAGCTTGGCCGTGAGGAAGAAGAACGGGCCGGGCTTGCTGTGGCACTGCTCGCAGTTGACGCCGTCGTGGGCCGATGCCCTCCACTCGTCGACGTACGGTACGTGGCTCTTGCAGGAGGCGCAGAACTGCGGCGTCGAGGTCGCGGCGAGAGCCACACCGACGCCCACCACCACCACCGTGAGGAGGATGGCAGCGATCGTGAGGCCGCGTGTCGTAAGACGGAAGCCCATGCCTCAGCGGTAGCGGATCCTGGGTATGGACGGTCTGGCTGAGTGCACGACGCTTCTGTGGCACAGCGAGCAAGCGTACCCGTCGGCGTGCCGGGCAGCACGCCCGTGACAGGTCGTGCACGCGCTGTTGGGCGGCGTCCGCTGACCGGCGTGGAACTTACCCCTGTGGCAGGCGCCGCAGCTGGTGATGCCCGAGCCGAGGGCGCTGCCATGCAGCTTCTGCGAGTGGCACGTGGAGCAGACGTAGCTCTTCGTGACCTTCGTCGAGTGCTGCGCCTTGGCGGTCGGCCCTGTGCCGGTGCCCTTGTGGCAGGTGGCGCACTTGCTCTGGGCGACGTTCTTGCCCGCATGCCTCTTGGGGTGGCAGGCCCGGCAGTTCTTCACCGTGGTGGTCGTGGACTGCCCATGGTGTAAGGCGGCGATGCCTGTGTGGCAGGTGAGGCACGCGACCTTGCCGGCGTGCTTCTTGTAGGCGTCGCCGTGGCAGTCCGAGCAGGCCGGCGGCTGCGGATCGGTGTTGTGCACCTGAGCGGCGTGGCAAGCGAGGCAATCGGGCGTGCCGAAGGTCGCGGCCGGGTGGCACTGATTGCACGTGGCGGGCACCGGCGGAATGTTCATGCCGGTGTGACACGCGGTGCAGGGCTGGCCGTCGTGCGTCTGCTGGGCGACCGCATCGACGCCGTTGTGGCAGTCTTCGCAGGTCGGCGTCGGCGTGGTCTGACCGCTGTGGTGGGGGCTGCCGCCGGGATCGACGATCGAGATGCTTGTCTCGTGGCAATCCAGGCACGTCTTGCCGTAGCCGGCGGCGCCGTCGTGGGGCAGGTCGCCGTGCGTGAAGGGAGTCGTGTAGTCGCGCACCGCCTGGTTCCAGAGATGGCAGCCCTGACTGCAGGCCGCGCTCGGGGTGGACAAGGGCGTGGTGTCCTCGCCGGGCACATGGCACGACCAGCATTGCTTGCCGGGGTAACTCTTATAGAGCGGGCCGTGACAGAACGTCGTGCAGGTGGCGTCGGTAAGAGGCTGGCCGTTGTGACAGGAGGCGCAGGTGGCGGCGCCGTCGTGCTCCCAGCCGTCGAACGCCGAGGCCGGCGCGGCACACAGCGCCAGCGCCGCCAGCGCGCCTGCGCACAGCAGCAACACGGCGACCGCCAGGATCGCCTGCCGACGTGTGTCCGCTACCGCCCTCACCTCCCCGCCGCCCGAAGACGGCGCCCGTGCACCCCGATCGCCCCGGGTGTCATGGTTGACTGGGGCGTCTTCGATTCCACACTCGCAGACTCGACTGCGTGGGTCAATCGAACACCGACCAGATGATGAACGCCGTCATGAGGATAGCGCAGAAACCGGCGAATGCGGTGATGGTCCACCAAAGGACGTCGGCGGCGTAGGTCTTCCAGGTGATGTGCTTCTCGACGAGGACGTCGTCGAGCGTGCCCTCGCGCACGCGGCGCGCGAACTCGAGCGGGCGCTCCGCCTTGTAGTGGTCGACGGGTAGCGAACCCGTGAAGATGACCTTGTCGAGCGGGAAGCTCTCGGGCTTGACGTGGGCGCTGAAGAAATGCACGAAGATGAAGATGACGCCCATCGCGAGCAGCGCTTCATTGGAGTGGATGACGATGGCGATGTTGAGGAAGATGCCCGGCAGCACTTTGGTGAACCAGAGAGGGAACCACATCATGAAACCGGTCATGCCGATGATGACGGTACCGGCCATAAGAGACATGTAGTCGAACTTCTCCCAGTACGTATAGCGGTCGAACTGCGGCTTGGGGCCCTTGCCGAAGAACCAGGCGAACATGCCGATCATGTCCTCCAGGTCCTTCTTGCTCGGCATCATCGAGCCGGGGCTCCGCAGCAGCTTGCCCCGGCTGCGCAGCACCATGACGACCATGAAGGTGAACTCGAGCGTCCAGTAAAAGACCGTGACGATGGCCGCGACGCGGTGATACACGCCGGCCGCCGTGACGCCGCCAAAGAGGTCCATCGACCAGCGCGCCCACTCGGTATCCTTGTACTTGAGTGGCATGCCCGTGAAGACGAGCACGGTGAAGCTCACAAAGACGAGGAAGTGCATCCAGCGGTGGAACACGTTGAACCGCCGGTACTCGATGCGGGTCCGCGCCTTCTTTGGTGTTGCGTCAGCCGTGAGAGTCGCGCCTGTAGAGGCCATCTTTGATCCCCCGGTAGATGTACAGTGCCGTGTGCACGAAGCCGAACGTGAAGACCACCGCGATGAGCATGATGTAGAGGGCATAGAACGTGAAGACCGCGAAGGACGAGCTCGGGCTCTGCGGGTCGACGTGCACCATGAAGCCCGCGAAGTTCTCGTTGGCGCCCGGATGGCACTGCGCGCAGGTGGCGACGAGGTTCTGCTCGGAGACCATGCTCTCGGGATCGGATGCCGGCAGGATCTTGTGACCGCCGTGGCAGTCTGTGCAGACGGCGGTCTCGGCTTCGCCGAGATAGAAAGCCTTGCCATGGTAGCTGTCCAGGTAGGTCTTCAGGGCGTCGGGGTGGCAGCGGGCGCAGAGGCCGTCGATGCTCGCGCGGAACTCGGCGGAGTCCGGCGGCATGATGTTGTGCGGCTCGTGGCAGTCGGCGCACACCGGAGCCTCGCCGCTCGACTCGCCGAACACCAGGCTGCCGTGGAACGAGCCCCGGTACATCTCGAACTGGTCGGCGTGACAGTTGTTGCAGGCGGTGAGCTTCGCGGTCACCAGCCAGGCGCTGGTCTGGCCGGCATCGTGCGGCCCCGGCTTGAAGCCGATGTGGCAGCTCGTGCACGCCAGGTTGCCGTGGCGAGATGCCTCGTAGACGGCCCTGTCGACGTAGATGCTCTTCTGTCGACCATCGACCTCGATGGTCTGGCCCTTCACGTCCTGCTGCCCGTGACAACGGAAACAGTCGCCGTTGCCGGAAGCGTTGAGCGCCGACTCGGCCGTGGACCCAGAGCTGGAGGCGGCGGCCACGCCGGCAACACCGAGACAGACGGCGGCCGCAAGCACGGCCAGCACAATGACGGGGCGCCGGATCATTGACTCACACCCTTCTGCGCGTGGCACCCATCACACATGCCCCGCGGATGACAGACGACGCAGGCGCCGGGATCCTGGGCGGCGATTCGCCCGTGAGCCTGCTCCCAATCGGCGGGGTGGCTTACGCGGTGGCACTGCTCGCAGAAGGTATCCTCGTCGTGACAACCGGAGCAACCGAGGGGATCGTCCTCAGCCGTGGGCCCGTGTGCGTAGCGCCAGCTACCAGAGAAGTGATCTGGCGTGGGCCTGGCGTGGCAGGGGTCGCAGAACTCGGCTTCGCTGTGATGGCAGCGCAGGCACGACTCAGGGTCGGCGAGCGCCTGCCCGCCGTGCGTCTCGAGGTAGTCCTTGGGGTGGACGTCGGTCGGTGGTGGCGTGATGTGGCAGACAGTGCACTCGGCCGGCGCCCCGCTCTCGTTGTGACACATCGAGCAGACCGCCATGGACACGCCGGTGCCGGAGCTCCCCGGCTCCGGGTGGGCGACCTGGTTGTGGCAGTCGGCGCACGTGAGGTTGCGCATGCCGACGTGGACCGCGTGGGGCATGCGGATGTCGCCGTTCTCCTCGGGGATGCCGTTGAGCGAGTGGCACTGCAGGCAGTTTTCGTTGCCGGGGCGCTGTCCCTTGCTGGGCACCCGCGGGACGTTGAGGTAGTCGGCCCAGATGTTGAGCCACTCGCGGCTGCGCCATCTGACGGCATTGCCCACACCGGGAGGAACGTGGCACTCGACGCACGACACCTGGGCGTGCGTGGAGGTCTTCCACGCCTCACCGGCCGGCTTGGTGGCCTTGCAGGACATGCAGTACGCCGACGTGTTGGTGGCCCAGACTGGGATCGCGAGGACCACGGCGAGGACGGCGATGAAGCCGACCACAACGAGCACGGCGAGCCACGGCGAGCGATACCACGCGCGAGGTCGTGGCTTGTATCGGTGACCGCCATCAGGCAAACGAGCGGACCTCTTCGGCTGCTTTCACGTGCAAGACCACGATGGGAGGCGCCCCTGCCATGGCCGCCCACCGAGCGTGACCATTGTACCATCCCGGGTATACGGCGGCGAGTCGGGGCCGCTCACACTGCAGACTCGGCGACAGCGTTGCTCGACGGCTCGTCAGCGGCGCCGCGGGGTCGTGTCCGGGCTTGCTCAGCCCACCAGCACGGCCAAGATGACAACGGCGCCGTACAGCAGGCCAACGGCACCGTTGATGGTCATGAAGCCCATGCCGACGCGGTCCAAGCCGCGGCGGGCGATGTCGACGTGCGGCCAGGCGAGCACCGCGGCGACTACCACGAGGCCGAGCCAATAGACCCAGTCGAGACCGGAGAGAACTCCCACGGCCGCGAGGAGCACGACGGTGACGACGTGACTCACCGCGGCAACCGTGAGGGCGCCGCGCTCGCCCACGGCCACCGGCACGGAGTGCAGGCCATGGGCGCGGTCGAAGTCGAGATCGAAGATCGCGTAGATGATGTCGAAGCCGCCCACCCACAGGCCGACGGCGAAGAACAGCAACCAGGCCTGTGCCGCCACGCCGCCGGTGACGGCCACCCAGGCGGCCGCCGGGGCGAGCCCCAGGGTGAGCCCCAAGGCGTAGTGGCAGAACCACGTGACGCGTTTGGCGTACGGGTACAGCACGAAGGCGGCCAGCGGGATCGGCCAAAGATAGCGGCAAGCCGGCGAGAGGTTGAAGGCCGCCAGCACCAGCAACGCCACCGAGACGATGGTGAACACCCAGACCTCGCGGCGCCCGAGACGGCCGGCCGGGAGCTCGCGCGCCGCGGTGCGTGGATTGCGCGCGTCCAGCTCGGCGTCGATAAGCCGGTTGAGGGCCATGGCGGCGCTGCGCGCGCCGACCATGGCCACGGTGATCCAGAGCAGATCGTTCCAGGACGGCAGGCCGGCGGCGGCGAGGAATGCCCCGGCATAGGCGAACGGCAGCGCGTAGACGCTGTGCTCGATCTTGATGAGCCGCGCGAAGAGAGCGGGCTTGGAGACGGCGGCGCCGTCGGCGCCGTCGGCGCCGCCGGACGTAGCCATGGCAGGCGGCGTCAGGCGGCGGATCCGGCGGCCGGCTCGGGGTCGTCGGAATCGGCCGCCGGCGCTTCGGCAGACCCCGGCTCGTGGGCGAACTTCTCAAGCAGGAAGCTGGCCACGGCGACGATGACGGCGAAGATACCGACCACGAACAGCACGGTGTACACGAAGATGCTGGCGGGCTGGGCGATGCCGAGGTAGGCACTGATGGTCCAGGCGATGACGGCGACCACCCAGTTGGCCAGCGAGAGGATCAACAGATTGCGCCGTATGTGCTTGTCTCGCACGTGAGCCTCCTCGCGGTCTCGGCCGGTCGCCGCTCTACAGAGCAGTGTAGAAGGGCGCCCCGCCGCCGTAAAGCGATGCGCCGCCGCAGTCTAGGCGAACGGCAACCCGAACTCCTGCCAGCGGGCGGTGACGCGGCGCTTCACGGCCGCGTCCATCTCGAGCTCGTCGGGCCACTCGCGCCCGTGACCTTCCTCGGGCCACGTCTTGGTTGCGTCGATGCCCATCTTGGAACCATAGCGTGCCAGAGGGCTGGAGTGGTCGAGCACGTCAAGCGGGCCGGCCACGATGACCGTGTCGCGCTCGGGGTCGACGTTGTTGAACACCCGCCACGTGACCTCGCTGTAGTCGTGCACGTCGACGTGCTCGTCGACCACGACGACGAACTTGGTGAACATCATCTGCCCCATGCCCCAGACGGCGTTCATGATCTTGCGCGCCTGGCCGGGGTAGGTCTTGCGGATCGAGATGATGGCGCAGTCGTGGAAGACGCCCTCGATGGGCAGGTCCATGTCGATGATCTCGGGCTGAACAAGCTGAAGCAGCGGCAGGAAGAGACGTTCGGTGGCCTTGCCGAGATAGGCGTCTTCCATGGGCGGGCGGCCGACGATCGTGGCCGGGTAGATGGGATCGCGACGATGGCTCATCGCCGTGATGTGGAAGACCGGGTAGTCGTCGGCCAGCGAGTAGTAGCCCGTGTGATCGCCAAAGGGGCCTTCACGGCGCACCTCGCCCTTCTCGACGTACCCTTCGAGGACGATCTCGGCATCGGCGGGGACTTCGAGATCGACGGTCGCGCACTTGGCGAGCTCGACCGGCTGGCCACGCAGGAAGCCGGCGAACATGAACTCGTCGATGCCCGGCGGCAGCGGCGCCGTGGCGGCGTAGGTGACCGCCGGGTCGGTGCCCAGCGCCACGGCGACCTCCATGCGGTCGCCGGCCTCGCGGAAATTGGCAGCGCCGTCGTGGTGGATGTGGATGTGCATGCCGGTGGTCTGCGCGTCGAAGACCTGCAGGCGGTACATGCCGGCGTTGCGGCGGCCCTGAGCATCCTTGGTGACCACGATCGGCAGGGTGATGAAGGGGCCGCCGTCGGCGGGCCACGTCGTGAGCACCGGCAGGCGTGACAGGTCGGGCGGCTCCACGATCACCTCGCGAAAAGCCGCCTTCTTGACGATCCTGGGGCCGTACGATGCGAGCTCACGGAGCTGGCCGAGCGCCTTGACCTTGCCGATGAGGCTGCGGGGGACTTGGAGCTCGACAAGGCCGGCGATGCGCGCCGCGAGCTCGTCGAGAGGCGCCCCGAGGGCGAGCTCGAGGCGCCGGTACGAACCGAACTGGTTCATGAGCACAGACGGGGCCGGCCCCGCGGCGCCGAGCGGCCGTTGCGGCCGCGTGAAGAGCAGCGCCGGCCCGTGCGCCTTACTGGCACGATCGGCGATCTCGGCGATCTCGAGGTAGGGGTCGACCTCGGCCGACACGCGCACCAGTTCTCGCTCGCGTTCCAGCAGGTCGATGAAGGCGCGCAGGTCCACGCTCACCTCCCGGCGCGTGCGGACGAGACGGCCGGGCCGGAGGCCGCAGCCGGAACCTCGCCGGTCAGGGCGTGCTCAAGAGGCGCGGCGTCGCGAAGCTCCAGACGCCGCGCCTCCTCGCGCGCCATGGCACGCACGTCGATCGACGCGCCTCGGGCCACGGCGGCATCGAAACGCTCGAAGAGGCCGGCGACGGTCGCTGCCGGGATCCCCGCGCGCAACGCCGCCAGGCCGCCCATCGTGTAGGCCCAGAGGGCGTCGTCGTCGGCGAACGGAGCGCCGGCGCTGCGCAGCTGCGAGCAGGCGGCCATGAGTCGGGCCAGCAGCCCGACCGCGTCGGCATCGCCCCGCGCGGCGATGAGCCGCAGGCCGCGCGCGTAGAAGAAGTCGCCGGCGAGAAGCGTGGTCTCGCGCGCCGCCGCCGGCGCTTCGCTGACGCGGCTCTCGCGATAGTGGAAGAGATAGCCCTCGTAGATGAGCTCGACGGCGGTCACGTACTCGTCGTCGTCGCCTGCCGTCCAGCGCCTCGAACAGCGGCCCCCAGCGCAGGGCCGCCGGCACGGCCGCCGGCGAGCCGAAGACCGACCCGGCGGCGCTGAGTCCCACTGCCACGGCCGCGACGTCGACCACCTCAGACCTGCTCCCGGTCGAGATAGAACGACAGCGACATCAGCTCGCTCGAAAGGTCGACCTGATGGACGAGGACGTTCTCGGGAGCGTGCACCTTGACGGGCGCGAAGTTGAGCACGGCCTTCACGCCGGCCGCGGCCAGACGGCCGACAGTGGCCTCCGCCTCTCCCGCCGGCACTGTGACCAGGGCGATGTCCACGCGCTCCTCGGCGCAGAAGTCCTCGAGGTCGGCGATGCTGCGCACGCGCCCGGTGCCGTAGCTCGCGCCGATCACCGTCGCCGAGCTGTCGAACATGGCGACGAGGCGAAAGCCCTGCTCCGAGAAGCCCCGGTAGCGGGCCAGCGCCGTGCCCAGCAGACCGGCGCCCACGATGACCACGTTCCAGGAGTGGTCGAGCCCCAGGCAATGCGAGATCTCATCCACGAGCCGCGCGACCTCGTAGCCGACCCCTCGGGTGCCGAATTCCCCGAAGTAGGAGAAGTCCTTGCGAATCTGGGCGGCGTTCAGGCCGATCGCCTCCGCGAGGTCTTTGCTGGAGATACGGTCCACACCGCGGGAGCGCAGCTCGCGGAGCTTGCGCAGGTAGATCGCCAGACGGGGCACGGTGACGGCGGGGACGTCTTTCTTGTCGACGTTGCGCATGACTCCCTGCCCGACTCAGCCGGCGAAGAACGCCGCGGCGGCCGCCGCGGCGCGGGCGATGTCGTCGTCGCTCAGAGCCAGCGAGATCATCGCCGCCTCGAACTGCGAAGGCGCCAGATAGATGCCGCTGTCCAGCATGTGCCTCCAGTAGGCGGCGAATCGCTCGGTGTCGGCCTGCTTCGCCTCAGCGAAGCTGCGCACCGGCCCCTTGCAGAAGAAGAGCGTCATCATGGGGCCGACTCGATTGAGTGTGAACGGGCGGTCGGCGGCCGCCGCGGCTTCGCTGACCCCGGCCGCCACGGCGCGCGCGAGCATCTCGAGACGCTCGTAGACACCCGACTCCCCGAGCGCGCGCAAGGTGGCCGCTCCGGCGGCCATCGCCAGCGGATTGCCCGACAGCGTGCCGGCCTGGTAGGTGGTGCCCAGCGGAGCCACCGTCTCCATGATGTCGCGGCGGCCGCCGAAGGCGCCGACCGGAAGGCCGCCGCCGATGATCTTGCCCAGCGTGGTGAGGTCGGGCAGCACGCCGAAGCGCTCCTGGGCGCCGCCCCAGGCGACGCGAAAGCCCGTGATGACCTCGTCGAAGATGAGCAGGGCGCCGTACCGGGTGCACAGGGCCCGGCAGGCTTCGAGGAAGCCCGGCTCGGGCGGCACGACGCCCATGTTGCCGGCCACCGGCTCGACGATGAGTGCGGCGATCTCCTCGCCGCGCTCCGCGAACAGAGTGGTCAACGACTCGACGTCGTTGTACTCGACGAGCAGCGTGTCGGCGGTGGTCGCCCTGGTGACGCCCGGGCTGTCGGGCAGCGAGAGCGTGAGCACGCCGCTGCCGGCCGCCGCAAGGAACGCGTCGGAGTGGCCGTGGTAGCAGCCGATGAACTTGACGACCTTCTCGCGCTTCGTGAAGCCACGGGCCACGCGCACGGCGCTCATCGTGGCCTCGGTGCCCGAGTTGACCATGCGCACCATCTCGACCGACGGCACGGCCTCGCAGATGAGGCGCGCCAGCTCGACCTCGAGCTCGGTGGGCGCGCCGAAACTGGTGCCCAGGTCGACCTGGGCGTGCAGACGGCCGACCACGTCGGGGTGGCCCCAGCCAAGGATCATGGGGCCCCATGAGGAGACGAAGTCGACGAACTCGTTGCCGTCTGCGTCCCAGATGTGGGCGCCTCTTGCGCGGGCGACGAAGAGCGGTTGAGGCATTCCGACGCTCTTCATCGCCCTCACCGGCGAGTTGACCCCGCCGGGGATGTACCGCTGCGCCTCGTCGAAGAGGCGCGCGGAGGTGGTTGTCTTCACTCGACCCTCCCGGGGAAGATAGACCTGCGAGAAACGTTGAATATACTACGCGCCCCGCGTGGCATGTGAGTCGCTGCACGATGTACCCGAAATGCGGTCGCTGCAGCCGTTCGTCGAAAGAGGCGCCACGGCGGCGACAGGAAGACGCCGGCCGTCGCCGAACCGCATGGCTAGCGCCGCGCGAACCGCGAGCAGGAGAGTGAGACCATGGCCGTCATCATCCGCCAGGCCGGCCCCGGCGACGAGCCCGCCGTCGTCGAGCTCGTCCAGGAGCTCGCCGTCACCTTCGACCTTCCCACGACCGTCGACGAGCACTACGTGCGTCACTTTCTGGCCTCGCCGGTCAGCGACATCCTCCTGGCGGTCGACGACGACGCGACCGTCGGCCTCCTGAGCTACGCCATGGTCCCCGGCCTCTTCCACGCCGCCGACTCGGGCCTCATCGAGTCCCTGGTGATCGCGGAGGGTCGCCGTGGAGAAGGCATCGGGCGGCGGCTGCTGCAGACCGCCGTGCGGCTCCTCGAGGAGAAGGGGTGCGCGGAGATCTCGGTGAGTGCGGCAGCGGCTAACGAAGCCGCCCAGAAGCTCTACTTCGACGCAGGCCTCACGGAAGCGTCGGTGCTGCTGGAGAAGCACATCGATCGCTGAAGGGATGCGAAGCCTCTCGCTTGACCTGAGCGTTAGAGTTTGCCCAGGTCTCAGCCCATAGCCGGCATGCACCAGCCCTTGGGCACGTAGGCGCAGTAGGGCTCCTCGGCCATGTAGTCGCCGGTGGCCTCATAGGCGCGCGCGCGGCAACCGCCGCAGACCTTCTTGTACTCGCAGGCGCCGCACTTGCCCTTGAGCCCGTCGAAGTCCCTGAGCTCGTTGAACAGCGGCGAGTCGCGCCACACTTCGGGAAACGTCTGCTGACGCACGTTGCCGGCGACCTTGTCGAAGTAGCCACAACCCTGCACGTCGCCGATATGGCTGATGAAGCAGAAGCCGATGCCGGCCAGGCAGCCACGGCTGAGGGTGTTCATGCCGCCGTGGCTGTGCGGGTGGACCTCGAGCGTGCGGCCCTGGGCCTTGGCGCGCTGCCGCATGACGCGCCAGTAGTGCGGCACGTCGGTGGGCTTCATGAACAGGTCACTCTCCTGCTGCGCGTCGTACATCCACTCCAGGGCGCGCTCGTACTCCTCGGGCGGCAGCTCCTGCTCTTCGAGCTCCTTGCCGCGCCCGGTGGGCACCAGCATGAAGGGATGGAAGCTCACGGCGCCGAGATCCTCCGACAGCTGCAGCAAGGCCGGCAGGTAGTGCACGTTGAGCTTGGTGATCGTGGAGTTGATCTGCACCTCGACGCCGGCGTCGAGGCAATTGCGCACCCCGCGCACGGCGCCGTCAAAGGCGCCGGGGACGCCGCGGAAGTCGTCGTGCTCCGCGGCGTTGGGAAAGTCGATCGAGATGCTCACGCGAGCGATGCCGACGTCCTTGATGCGGCGCGCGACCTGCGGCGTGACGAGCGTGCCGTTGGGCGACATGACCGTGCGCAGGCCCTTGCCGATGGCGTGCTCGGCGATGTCGAAGACGTCGGCGCGCATCAGCGGGTCGCCGCCGGTGAGGATGAGGATGGGATTCGCGAACGAAGCGATCTCGTCGACGAGCTTGAACGCCTCGGCGGTGCTGAGCTCGCCTTCGTAGGGCCCGTGGACGGCGGAGGCGCGGCAGTGGACGCAGGCAAGGTTACAGCTGCGCGTGACCTCCCAGGCGATGACGCGCGGCGGCGCGACGCCAAGGGCGCCGGCGGCATCGCCGGGCCGCGCACTCGCGCCGTGAGAGTCGCCGGCGGTCATCCGATCCAACGCGCGATGTCCGTGGCGTGATAGGTGATGATGAGGTCGGCGCCGGCGCGCTTGATGCCGGTGACGGCCTCCATCACGGCGCGCTCCTCGTCCAGCCAGCCATTGGCCGCGGCCGCCTTGATCATCGCGTACTCGCCGCTCACGTTGTATGCGGCAAGGGGGAATTTGGTCTCCTGCTTCACGGCGTGGATGACGTCGAGATAGGGGAGCGCCGGCTTGACCATGACGATGTCGGCGCCCTCCTCGATGTCGAGGAGCGCTTCGCGGATCGCCTCCTCCCCGTTGGCCGAGTCCATCTGATATGAGCGCCGGTCGCCGAACGCCGGCGCCGACTCGGCAGCCTCGCGGAACGGGCCGTAGAAGGCGGAGGCGAACTTGGCCGAGTAGGCCATGATGGCGGTGTCGGTGAAGCCGTCGTCGTCGAGCGCGTTGCGGATCGCCGCCACGCGGCCGTCCATCATGTCGCTGGGAGCGACCAGATCGGCGCCGCTGTCGGCGTGCGTCACGGCCATCTTGGAGAGCAGCTCGAGGGTGACGTCGTTGAGGATCTCGCCGTCCTGTACCACGCCGCAGTGACCGTGATCCATGTACTCGCAGAGGCACACGTCGGTGATCACCACGAGGTCGGGGAACTCGTCCTTGATGGCGCGCACGGCCATCTGCACGACGCCCTCGGGATCGTAGGCACCGGTGGCCGCAGGGTCCTTGTGCGAGGGGATGCCGAACAGCAGGATCGCCGGGATGCCGAGCTGGACGACCTCGCGCACCTCGCCGAGCAGGTTGGCGATGGACAGCTGGAAGCATCCGGGCATCGAGGAGATGGGGTTCTTGATGTTCTCCCCTGCGATCACGAAGAACGGGTAGATGAGATCGTCGATCGCGAGCGTGGTCTCGCGGAGCATGTTGCGGATAGCCGGCGTGCGGCGCAGACGCCGCATGCGGTAGCTGGGGTAGTACATGGGGTCGTGTCCTTTCGTACGGGAGCGGCTGCGAGCCCGCGTGTGCCAGCAATCTTCCCCCGCCGGGAGAGCGTTGACAAGCTGACGGCGCCGTTAGGGCGGCGCGTCAGCGCGCGACGAGCTCCAGCGCCGACTTGATGACCGCGGTCACGGACTCGCGATCGCGCAGATGGCAGGGGATCACCGGCACCCGGGAATCGACGCCCAGGGCCTTGGCCACCTCATTGGGGCTCAGCTCGTCGTCGGCCATCGACACGTAGGTGGCCACCACCAGCGGAACATCGCCCAAGGCGCGCACGAACTCCAGATCTGCACGCGTGGCGCGCAGGCTGTCCCGGTCGTTGGCGTTGGCCAGCAGCACCCAGACGGAGCTCTCGCCGGCGAGGCGTTTCCAGGCCTGCTCCGGCGAGGAGGCGGAAGCCGTGAACACGATGACCTCTTCGTCCACCGTGCCCTCTTCCCCGTCGCCTTTGCCCATCGGCAGCTGCCCGGCGACGACAGGGATCTCGACCTCCTTCTCGTCGATCAGTTCGACGCGCAGCTGCTTGACGACGTTGGAGTCGGTGAGCGTGTTGAGAAAGACCTCGTTGTAGATGTCGATCGGTCCGCGGACGGCCACGCTCAAGCCCTTGCCGATGCCCTCGATGGCGGGCTCGCTGACCGTGATGAGCCCGCTCGAATAGAGGCTGTAGATGACCTTGGCGCCGTGAAAGCGGTCGAGGCCGCTGTCACGCAGGATCACGTTGATGTCGGCGCGGCCGTCGATGTGCACGATGACGCGCCACTCCTCGGCGGTCAGTGACATCTCGCCACGGTCCTCGACGCGCTGGCTGTAGGCGAGGTGCGGCACGCGCTCCAGCGAGCCGAGCTGCTCGAAGATGAGCTCCCACTCGTCGATGCGGCGGCAGCCCTCCATGATCACGTTCTCGACGTTCATCTCGACGAGGATGTCCTCGTCGGTGACTTCCTCGTCGGCGCTGAACTCGAACTCGCCGTCCAGCCAGCTGAAGAACTTGAAGGCCGTGTCCTGGATCTGCTCGCGGACCGCCTGTTCGAGCGTCCCGCGGTCGATGACGTCGCTGCCGAGGAGGATTGCGCCGATACGGGCGCTTTCGCCGGCCTTCTTCTGCGCGGCGAGAGCCGCCTTGAGCTGCTCGGCGCTGATGGCGCCCGATTTCACGAGGCGCTCGCCCAGAGGCAGATGCTGTGGCACGGAGAAGGCGTAGTAGATGAGGCCGGTGCGGAAGAAGATCTTGCCCCACTCTTCGCCACGGCGGATCGTGAGCGCCCCTGACTTGGCGCTCATCTTCACCAGCTGGAAGATGTTGGGGAGACTGAACTCCTTCAGGTTGCCCTGGAGAAGCACTACGCACCTCGCTCTACGGTAGACCAGCGGTGGACGGCCGTCCGTCTCCTCCATCGGCAACGGACGGGGATTCTCAATACTACGACGCAGCTCCCGCCGACGCGGCGGAGGCGGAGGCGGAGCTCACGGGCACGGCTTCGCAGAAGGCGTCGCCGGGCGCCGGCCCGTCGGGCAGGCACACAGGTGCTTCGCAGCTGCCCGCCCGCAGCTGGCGGCGCCGCAGCGCCCAGAAGGCGCCGGCCGAGGTGGCCAGAGCCGCCACGCCGCCGACGGCGATCGCCGCGCGCACCCCGAAGCCGCGCACGACGAGACCGGTCAGGGGGCCGCCGATGGGAGTGCTGCCCAAAAACACGACCGCCCAGAGGGCCATCACGCGGCCGCGCATGGCGTCGTCGGCGTTGAGTTGGAGCAGCGAGTTGACGGTGCTGATGAAGAGCACGCCGGCAGCGCCCATCGGCACGAGGAGCACCATGCCCCAGACGTAACCGGGCGCGAAGGCGAGCAGCACCGTGAACACGCCGAAGGCAAAGGTGCTGGCCACCAGCAGGCGCCGCGAGGGGCGCGCTCTACTGGCCATGAGCAGGGCGCCAGCGAGCGCCCCCACGCCCATGGCCGCGGAGAGGGCGCCGTAGGCGCCGCCGCCGCGGCCGTACACATCCTTGGTGAGCAGCGGCAGCACCACCGAGTAGTTGTAGGCCAGCGTACTCACCACGGCCAGCATCACCAGAGGGATGCGGAGCTCGGGGGTGCGCCACACGTAGCGCAGGCCCTCACGCACCTGGCCGGGTTGGCGACGCACCGGCTTGCTGGGGCGCAGTTCGCCGGTGCGCATCACGGCCAGGGCCACGATCACGGCGATGAACGAGATCGCATTGAAGAGAAAGCAGGGAGCTACCCCGACGGCGGCGATCAGCACGCCACCGATCGCCGGCCCGGCGATGCGCGAGGAGTTGATGATCACGGCGTTGAGGCCGACGGCGTTGGCAAGATCGTCTGGCCCGACCATCTCGAACACGAAGCTCTGCCGCGACGGAAGGTCGAGCGCCGTGGCCACGCCGGTCAGGCCTGCCAGTACCCAGATCATCCAGACGGTGACCACATCGGTGAAGGTCAGCGCGGCGAGCGCGAGCGCGAAGAGCGCCGCCGCCGCCTGCGTCGCCATGAGCAGGCGGCGCTTGTCGACGCGGTCGGCGAGCGCGCCCGCCCACGCGCCGAGCACCAGCACCGGGCCGAACTGCAGGCCCACGGTGATGCCCAGAGCGACGCCGCTGCCGGTGAGCTGCAGGACCAGCCAGCTCTGCGCCACGGCCTGCATCCAGGTACCGCTCATCGAGACGATCTGGGAGATGAAGAACAGGCGGTAGTTGTAGAGGCGCAGGGCGCGGAACGTGCGCCGTGCAAGCGCCTCTGGACGACTCGATCCGGTCGGACGAGCGATCTCTCTCACCTCTTGGCTCGGTGTTCTCGGGCCCAGAGTCTACGCCTGCCCGGGACGGGGAGACACCGGCCCAGCAGGCGACCCCTCGAGAACGCTTGCGCGCAGCGGCGACCGCACTGCGCGCCACTTGAAGCGGCGCGCCGATGGTGCGAGTCTTGCGCCGGCGTGACCAGACGGCTGGAGGGGACCATGGCGATCTTGCTCGACTCAGCGTCAATGGACGATGCCGCGGCAGCGGCCGAGCTCAGCTTCATCCACGGCATCACCACGAACCCCGCGCTCATGGCGCGAGAGACGAAGGAGCCGCTCGCGCACCTCGAGCGCCTGCTCACCGCCTTTCCTTCCGGCCCCGTCTGCTATCAGCCCACGCGGACGACGTATGCGGAGATGAACGACGAGGCGCGCGCCGCCGCGGCCCTCGCGCCGGAGCGCGTCGTCGCCAAGCTGCCGGCCACCCTCGAGGCGATCAAGCTGGCCGGCGCCCTCACGGACGACGGCATCCGCTGCGCCCTCACCGCCGTGTACTCGCCCGCACAGGCGCTGCTCGCCCACGAGGTCGGCTGCGCGTGGATCATCCCGTACGTGGACCGCGCGGCCCGGCATGCGGACGGCGGGATGGCCGTGGTCGATTCGTTAGCGGCGATCCTGGCGCAGCTGCAGAGCAGCACGCGCATCCTCGCCGCCAGCCTCAAAAGCGCCCCGCAGGTGGTCGACGCGATCCTCCACGGCTCGCACGACATCACTGCGCCGCTAGAGGTGCTTCGCGGCCTCCCCGCGCATCCACTGACCGAATCCGCCGTACGCGAGTTCGCCGCCTGCTGGGAGTCGTAGGCCGGTAGCCGGACCGCTCGCGACGCCGCGACGGCGCACGCGCGCGGACGGCCAGGTCGTTCCGCCGCTTGACAGGCGATTTCCCCAAGCTATTATGACTGACAGTCAGTCATCTTTGCAGCGGATCCCGCTGCGCCCACCCTGGAGGCCCCGTGCCCCGCGCCGTCGACCGAGAAGCCCGCCGCGCCGCGCTCGTCTCGGCGGCGGCTGCGGTGTTCGCGCAGCGCGGCGTGGTCAACACCGCGGTCAGCGACATCGTCAAGGCGGCCGGAGTCGCTCAGGGCACGTTCTACCTCTACTTCGACACCAAGGACGACGCCGTTCTCGCGGTGGTCGAGCGTATCGCCGGCGCGCTCATGGACAACGTGTCGGCACGCGTCGCGGCTGGGGCCTCGGCCGTCGAGAGACTGCTCATCCTCCGCGACGGGCTTTCGGCTGTCACCGCGGAGCCCGGCGCCACCGACCTCGTCGAACTGATGCACCGCCCCGAGAACAGGGCGCTGCACGATCGCCTTGCTGAGGACCTGACGCCGCGGCTCGTCCCGCTTCTGGAGGCGATCGTCGCGCAGGGCGTTGAGGAAGGCGTCTTCCGCGTCGCTGACCCGCGAGCTGCGGCGTGGTTCGTACTCGCCGGGCTGCAGAGCGTCGAGCTTATGGGCACGGCCATCCCCGAAATGCCCGCCGCACTCGCCACGGCGACCGAGTTCGCCTTGCGCGCGCTCGGCTATCAGGGAGAGCTGTGGTGAGCGCCGACACCGCCATCGCCACGCGCAGGCTCACGAAGCGCTACCGCAATGTGCTCGCCGTCGATGCCCTCGATCTCGACGTGCGCCGCGGCGAGATCTACGGCTTCCTCGGCCGAAACGGCGCCGGCAAGACGACCACCATCCGCATGCTGCTCGGCCTCATCCGGCCCGGCTGTGGCGAGGTCGAGGTTCTGGGCTCTCGCGTGCAGCCGGGCGCGACCGGCCCGTTCGCGCGCGTCGGCTACCTCGTCGAAAGCGCGAGCGCGTACCCGAACCTCACGGTACGCGAGAACCTGGACGTCCAGCGCCGCCTCACGCGCGCGCCATGCGCGGCGGTCGCCGAGGTCATCGAGCTGATGCGGCTTGGCGGGCTTGCGGAGCGTCGCGCCAAAGCGCTCTCGCTGGGCAACAAGCAGCGGCTCTCCCTCGCGCGGGCGCTGCTGCACCGCCCCGAGCTGCTCGTCCTCGACGAGCCGGCCAACGCGCTCGATCCTGCCGGCATCGTCGAGATCCGCGAGCTGCTGCAAGCGCTCGTCAGGGAGCACGGCGTCACCGTCTTCATGTCGAGCCACATCCTCACCGAGATCGCACATCTGGTCGATCGCATCGGCATCATGCACGAGGGCCGCCTGATCGAGGAGCTCGACCGCGACCAGCTGCGCGCCAAGGAGCGCCTGTACGTAGATGTCGGCGTCTCCGAGCCCGCGCGTGCGGCGGCGCTTCTCGCGGCGGCGGGCTTCGCGCACGTTGAGCACGCCGACGGCCGGCTGCGGGTCTACGATGCCCCGGAGCGCGTGCCGGAGGTGGCTCGCGCGCTCGTCGACGCCGGCCTCGACATCACCGAGCTCACCCAGGCACACGAGGACCTCGAGGCGCACTTCCTGCGGCTCACCGGAGGCGCCCCATGACCTTTGCGCGCGTGCTCGCCACCGAGTTCCTCAAGCTGCGCCGCAGTAAGGTGACCTGGGTCACTCTCGCGGCGCTCTCGCTGGGGCCCCTGGCCATCGCGCTGATGATGTGGATCGTGCGCGAACCTGGCCGTGCCGCCCAGCTCGGCCTGCTGGGCACGAAAGCCAACCTCTCCGGGCTCACGGCGACGTGGCCCGCCTACTTCTCGATGCTCACGATGATGGTGGGGATAGGAGGGATGCTTCTGATGTCCTTCATCGTCGCTTACATCTTCGGCCGGGAATACGTCGAGGGGACGGCGAAGAACCTGCTCGCCCTGCCCGTGAGCCGCCACTGGTTCGTGCTCGCGAAACTCGTGGTGGCGGCGGTGTGGTGGGCGCTCCTCGTCGTGGCCGCCCTCACCGAGGCGTTTGCGCTGGGGGCGGCGCTGGCCCTGCCGGGCTTCTCGACGACGCTGGCCGTGACTGCCGTGCACGACGCCCTGCTGGCGGCCGCGATCGCCTACCTTCTCGTACCGATCGTCGCGTGGATCGCCATGCTCGGCCGCGGTTACTTGCCGCCGCTCGGTTTCGCCCTGGCGATGCTCGCGCTCGGCAACGTGTTCAGCAAGACCGGCTGGGCGGAGTGGTTCCCTTGGTCGATCGTGCCGCTGTACATCGGCGCCATCGGGCAGCCGGTCACGACGATCGCCCCGGGGAGTATCGTTGTGCTCGCGCTCACGTTCGGCGCCGGCATCGCGGCCACGATCGCGCAGCTGCGCTGGGCCGACAACGCACAATAGGGGTCGACGCCGCTCCTAGAGCTGGTTGAGGAAACGTCTCTCCTGCAGACCGCTGAGAGCCTCGCTCGAGAGCTCGACGTTGTGCGGCGCGAGCAGCACGACGTTCTCGCCAAGGTACTCCACGCTGCCGTCGAGAGCGTAGGTGAGGCCACTGCAGAAGTCGATCAGGCGCTCTGCCAGGTCCCGCCCGCAGGCCTGCAGATCGACGATGACGGGCGTACCCGCCCGCAGGTGATCGGCGATCCGCTGGGCGGCGTCGAAGTCCTGAGGCGTGACCAGCGAGAACGCGAGCCGCTGCGGGCGCACGATGGCGAGCGGTGTCGCGGAGTGCTCGTAGTCCGCCGAAGCCGTGAACTCATCGTCGTCGGCGTAGTCGTCGTAGTCGTCGCTGCCGACGCCGAACTGGCCGGCGACGGCACGAAACGTATGAGCCAGACCCATTGATCCTCCAACCTCGTGTCACGCGGGCGCACCAGAGACTCCTTCGCCACGCAGCCGCCGGTCGCCTGCAACGCCGAGCCCACGCCAGCGCCGGCGCCGGCGCTGGGCACGCTGCCGGCGGCGTTCAGGCGACGAGCACGATCTTGCCGAGCTTGCCGCCGCGGGCGAAGCGCTCGTAGGCAGCCGCCGCCTGAGACAAGGGAAGCGTGTCGCAGACCGGCACGCGCAGGCGGCCACCGGCCAGAAGGGGCAACGCGCGTGCGCCAAGCTCGGCGACCAAGGCCGCCTTTTCGTCACGGCCGCGCGCCCGCAACGTCGAGGCGAAGAGACGCGCGCGTTTGCCCATGAGCTGCAGCAGGTCGACCTCCAGCACGGCGCCGCTGCCGACGCCGATCACGACCACCCGCCCGGTGGTCGCGAGGCCCTCCAGTGCGGCCGGCAGGCTGGCGGCGCCGACAAGCTCGAGCACGACATCGTAAGGGCCGTGCGCGGCGACCTCGGCGGGCGCGATGACCTCGGCGGCGCCGAGCGCGAAGACCGCCTCGCGGCGGGCGCGCTCGCGCACAGAGGCGACGACGTGGGCCCCAGCCAGCGCCGCGAGCTGCACGGCTGCCGCACCGACGCCGCCGGCCGCTCCCGTGACCAGAAGGCGCTCGCCGAGCGCCAGGCCTGCCTGGCAGAAGAGCGCGTCGAAGGCGGTCGCGAAGACCTCCATGAAGCCGCCAGCCTCAGGCCACGTCAAGCTCTCGGGGACGGCCAGGGCGTGTGCCTCATCGACCGTGGCCAGGGTCGCCTGGGCGCCGCCGCCGACGAGCGCCATCACGCGGTGATCGGGCGCGAACTTCGTCACGCGCGGCCCGACTCTGAGTACGTCGCCGGCCATCTCCAGGCCGGGGATGTCGGACGGCCACCCGGGCGGCGCCGGGTAGAGCCCCCGACGCTGCACGAGGTCGGCGCCGTTGACCCCGGCGGCGCGTACGGCTACGAGCAGATCATGGTCGCCGACCTGCGGGTCGGGACGCTCCTGCCAGCGAAGCTGACCGTCGGCGATCACCACCGCATGCATTTCGCACCTCCTGGCTCAATCACGTCGATACACGCTCCAACCCTGCCCGTCGGCGATGTCGAGCGACGTGCGGGTCGTCGTGGTCGCGATGGTGAAGAAGTCGCGCTCCGGCTTGCCGGGCACGTACCTGAGCGCGCGATGGATGGACACCGTCACGTCGGGATTGAGGATGCAGACGTGAAAGGTGATCGTCTTGGCCCGTGGCTCGACGGTCTTGCCGGGCGCCAGGTAGTCGCGCAGCTTGAAGGGGTTGCTGAGCCGCGAGATCGCGGCATCCAAGGTGCGCAGGAGCCCTCCAAGCGTGGCGTCGGTGGCGTCTCGCACGACCTGGAACCAGAGAGCGTCGGGCTGCTCGGCGAGGATCGCGGCGACGTCCTTGCGCATGCTCTCGTCGATCTCGGTCTTGCCCGAGCGCCCGCCCGACTTGAATTCCACGGCAAGGACCGGTGCGTCGTCGGGATGCCGGTAGAGCGCGAGGTCCGTGAGCGCGCGTTGCGCCTTCAGGCCGCCACCGCGCTGCGCGAAGCGGTACGACAGCCTGGTCGGCACCTCGGCGGCGAAGGCCCACAGCCCTGCGTTCGCGTCGGCCAGCAGCGCGGCGACGAAGGCAGAGCGCGCCTCCTGTTCGCCGATCCGCCGCTCACGGCCTTTCAACGGGAACATGATGCGCGGCCACGGCGCGTCGGCCGATGCCAGCGCGAAACGGTAGCCGTCCCATAGCGCGTCGTCGGCGCGCCGGCAGAGCCGCTCCAGCCAGAACTGGGCGCTGTCGCCTGACCCGGCGGCATCGGCGGGCGTTTCCGTCATGGATCTCCCTGTCGGATTCACGACGCGATTCTAGCGTCATCGCCATCTCCGGGCGGAGCTCAGGACGCGCGGAGCACCCAACGACCCTCGATGCCCCTACAGGTACGACCGTGATATGCCGAAACAGGCAGCATGTCGATGCCAAGGTCCGTTGAAACGGAGGTTCCTGCGGGCGGCGAGGACGCGGGCACGACGCGCGCGCGTCGGCGCCTGCCTTCGGTGGCCACCGCATTCCTGCTCGTAGGTGGGTCAATCGCCGTCGCCGCAGCCTGTGGGCTCCTCGCGCCATCGGAGTACGCGCTCTTCGGCCTCGCTATCGTGACGCTCACGGCCTTGGTGATCTCAGTCGCGGTCCGCCGGCCGTCGCACGTATGGCCGTGGGCGGCCGTCGCGCTCGCCCTCGCGCTCTTCATGGCGGGAGGCGCTGCGCGCGCCATCCTCCCCACGATGGGCAACCTGAGCGCGAGCCGCCCCCTCCTCCCCGATGTCCTGGCCCTTCTCGGATACGGGCTGCTGGCCGCCGGGCTCCTCGGGTTCTCCCGTCGCGCGGCCCGAGGTCCGCTGCGGCAGTGGAGCGTCGGTCTCGACGGCCTCATCGCCGCCCTCGCGCTCGCCGCCCTCGCCTGGGTGTTCGTCATCCAGGCCGTCCTGCTCAAGAACGACGTGCCGATGGCGGTGACGCTTGTGCTCGTTGCCTACCCGTCGATGTCGATCTTCATGGTCGTGGTGACACTACGCATCGTCTTCAGCCCGGCGCAGGAGCGGATGCCGGCGTTCTGGTACCTTCTGGTCGGGATGACGCTGCTGTTCATCGGCGACGTCGTCTACATGTTCGCCGACATCGACTACATCGACGTGCCCGATCGCCTCCTCAACCTGCCCTATGCACTCGCCTACCTCGGGGCCGGGGCAGCGGCCCTGCACGCCTCGATGCGCAAGCTCACAGAGCCCGGCCGGCAGCAGCGCACGGTCATCTCCCGGTTCCGCATCGCCGTCGTGGCCGTGGCGCTGGTCATCCCGGCGCTCCTGACTCTCGACGACCGCAGCGCCACGCCGGCCGACCGGGTCGTCCTGTGTCTGCTGATGCTGGCCATGACGGCGGCGGCGGTCCTGCGCATCGTCCAGGCGCTACGCACCGCGCAGAGCTCCGAGGCGCGCCTCGTGTACCAGGCGAATCACGATAGCCTCACGGGGCTCCCGAATCGGCGCATGATGGAGCAGCACCTGTCGCGGCTTCTCGAGAAGACGCCTGTCGACGACACGCACGTGGCGCTGCTCTACCTGGATCTGGACAGGTTCAAGCAGATCAACGACACGCTCGGGCACAGCCACGGGGACGAGCTTCTCGTCGAAGTGGCCGGGCGCCTGCGCGCCAACGTGCGGCCGGCGGACCTCGTGACCCGAATTGGCGGCGACGAGTTCATGATCCTTCTCGGCGACGTCGTCAGTGTCTCGCTGGCTCTCGACCTGGCGAACCGCCTGCGCTCCTGCCTCAGGACTCCCTTCGTCGTGCATGGGATGACCTTCTACGTGTCGGCGAGCATCGGCCTCGCTTTCGCCTCCGGAGACGACCCGGAAGCGACCGCCGAGGTCCTCATCCGCGACGCGGACACCGCCATGTACCAGGCCAAGGATGCCGGGCGCGATGCCGTCGCGGTGTTCGACGAGTCGATGCGCGCACGCATGGCCGAGCGCGTCGAGCTCGAGCACGATCTGCATCATGCCGTCACGCTGAACCAGCTGCACCTCGTGTACCAGCCGATCGTGCGCCTGCCGCAGGGCACCGTCGTCGGCATGGAGGCGCTTGCGCGCTGGGCCCACCCGATCCACGGGGTCGTCCCGCCGGCGAAGTTCATCCCGCTGGCCGAAGAGAACGGATTGATCTCGGAGATCGGGGGCTGGGTCCTGGACGAGGCCGTGAGCCAGTTCGCCGCATGGCGCCGGCAGGCGCCCCAGATGGCGGATCTCTACATCTCGGTCAATCTCTCAGGCACGCAGCTCCACGACGGGCAGATCGTGGAACGGGTCGCAGATGTGCTCACGCTGAACAACCTCGAGGGGTCGTCGCTCTGCCTGGAACTCACGGAATCCGTGGTCATGGAGGATCCCGGCGCCGCCGCCGCGACCCTCACCGAACTGCGGCGGCTCGGGGTGCGGATCGCCATTGACGACTTCGGTTCCGAGTACTCCTCGCTCGCCTACCTCAAGCGCTTCCCCGTGACGACGCTGAAGATCGACAAGTCGTTCGTGGACAGCCTCGCCAAGCAGGACAGCGCCGACGCCACGCTGATCGCCACGATCGTGGCCATGGCACAGGCGCTCGAGATCACGACGGTCGCCGAGGGTGTGGAGACATCGACCCAGGCCGCGCGTCTCATCGAGCTGGGCTGCGACACCGTGCAGGGCTATCTGTACTCTCGACCCGTCGGAGCAGACAGACTCCTCGAGGTCGTGACCTCACTCGGGACCCAGAGACTCCATCTCGTGACGGCCTGATCTCACTGGCCTGCGGCCATTTCGCCGCGCCTCGTGACGCAGCGATCCGCGCAGGCAAGGTCCAGCCGGCCGAGAGCAGGCTCGAGGCCGACGCCTTCGACGAGGATGGCATGCAGCTCCCGGTCGGTCGCCGAAAGCCGCTGCTCTGCGGCGACGACGTCGCACCATGCCGGGATGCTCGCCGCCGACCCCAGGTACGGCATCGGAGCCACGCCCTCGTAGCCGGCGAAGATCATGCGCAACTGCCAGCGGATCATTCTGAACACCGGCATGTCGAGGATCGCGACGAACCAGGCGATGTCGCAGTGAAGAGCGGCCAGGGTGAGCGTCTGATAGAGGCCCATGCAGACGAGGCCCCGCGTCGCCTTCCCCCGATACTCGGGAGCCACGGCGAGGGTGGCGATGTCCCAGGTGGTGGCCAAGTCAAGCGCAAGCCCTGTGCGCTCGATGAGCTTCTGGGCCGGCTCCCCCCAGACGGACTCGATGTCGATCAGGCTCTTGAACCCACGGGGAGAAGGCAGCAAGACCCGCATGACGCCCGCCGGCAGCATGCGCAGGTGGTCGACGACGCAGATGAAGACGCTGCTGGCCTCGTAGGGGCCGTACTCGACCTCCAGCAGGTCGGGGGTATTGCTGAACGCCTCGAGGAACACCAGCCGCTCGATCTGGCGGCCCAGTTCCGCCCCCGGTTCGTCACTGCGAAAGAGGTAGGCGCCGAACGGTTCGCTCGCGCCGGGGGCGACGACACGCTGCGTGAGCTCGCGCAGCTCGGCGTCCGGCAGCTGGGTCCGCGCAGCCATGGCTCCGGTCGTCTGCGCCGGGACGTGCGCAGCGCGCGGCTGGTCGGCAGGTCGCACGACACGGTCCATTGCAGGTGCCCTTCGCTCGACGGCGGCGCGAGGCCGGTCCCCTCCACCGGACCGAAACGCCTCGCAAAGGAAGTACTCATTCTCCGGAGTGCACCGCCGTTCCTGCCGGGCATCGCCCCGGCTGCTCGGCGACGAGCGTCAGCGAGACGTTCCTGGCGAGAGCGAGGTTCGTGATCACGTACATCGCCTTCACGGTACCCACCGGCACGACGCAGGCCTCGCAGCAGCCCGTCGTGCGCAGAAGCTCGCTGGCCAGCGTGAGGACGGGGTTCTCTTCTGGACTCAGCGTCTGGATGGCGTCGACCGGCGAGATCTCGCCGATCCGCCTCTCGAACTCGACGAGGAGCTCGCAGGCAGTCTCGAACTTGAACGTGACGTGCCGGCCATCGTCGGTCGCGGCCGTGACGACCGTGGGGAAGCCGCAGACGCCGGGGTCGATCGTTTCGCGAAGCTCCACATTCTCTCCTTCAGTTCGCCGGCGCCAAGGCCGTGCGGATCAGGACACGCGCCGCAGTGTCTCCTCGACTCCCGACAGCAGCTCGGCGACCAGTCTGACAGAGGTCTTCCTCTTGGCGCGAACACAGGAGTCGCTGAGCTTCACGAGGCGCTCGATCTGCCGTGAGCGCGCCGCGCTGCAGACGCCGGCCTTGCGAAGGGATCGCTGGAGCCGGCGCAGGCTCGATGGGCCGCTCTTGGGGAGGGCCAGATCGTGTCTTTGCGCCACTGAGGACAGATGTCGCTCGAGAACGAAGCCCGCCACGACTCCGGCGGCGCGCCGGTGGCCCTTTGACAGAAGCCGTCGCGCCGCCTGCAGCTCCCGGTCCGGGCGGCGCTCCTCAGGGAGCAGCATCGGCACGGCGGAGGCGAGAATGGCGAGCTGCATGCCGAGCAGACGCAGAAACGTCCCGCGCTCGAGCCCAGGATCGAAGAGGCCGGCGAGCGCCTCCCGCTTCTCCCCGCTCGCCCTGGTACCGCTCTGAGAACCGAGGATCGCGGAGATCGTCGCCGGTTGATCGCGGCCCTCGTCTTCGGATCGGTAGTAGCCCTCGAATTCGCGCCGCCGCTCCCAGAGCACGCACTCCACCAGACGCAGCGTCTGCGAGTACCAGACCTGGTAACGCTCGTTGACGTCTCGCGGGTCGAGATCCTCGCTCGTCACGGAGGCGCCCAATTCGCGTCCGGACGCCAGGAGCACCCCGAGCTCGAAGCGCAGTCGGTCTCGTTCGTCCATGGCGCTGCCTCCCTGCTTCGTTTCGGTGACCAGAGCGCCTGACGTGGCACACTCCGCGATGACAGGCACCTTCTTCACGAAGCGCTCGCCGGACTCCTGCGTCGCGTCCCGTGGAGTTGAGTTCAGCCGCTGCGCTGCCGAGACCGGCCGCGTGGGCGCGGCGCGCCCGGCGGCCGCGACTTGCCCCAGTCCGCGGGGTGGCCGTGGCCGCGCTGGTGAAGGTGGGCGAGCAGGTCGCCGCGGCGCGCGAAGGCCTCGCCGCAGGTGGCGCAACGAAACGTGATCGGAGTGCCCAGGCGCGCGGCGCCGCAGTCGTCGTGGATCAGGCACAGGTGGTTGTCGAGGTCACGCTGCGACTTCAGGACCGCACTGCAGATCCCGCAGTCGAAGGTCTTCTGGGAGGTGAGCGCGGGCATGTGGCAACGTCCTCTCTACGACTGGCCACATCCGCCGCCGGTTGTGCTCTCGACACCCCAACGCGCCGCGGCCACTTGACTATGCAACTATATATTCCCGCAAGCGGGCAAAAAGGCACCCCCCGAAATCGGCAACGCACGCCCTCGTACATCCCCTACCTCGCCGCCTCACCTCACGGTGAGCGTGTTGTGCGCGACCTTCGTCTGCCTGTTACCCGCCGCATCGGTGGCACGGATGAAGTACCGGTAGTCGCCCCTCGGCAGCCTGCAGGTGAATCGGTACTTCAGGGCCTTCGCGACTGGCTGGTTCTTCAGCGTCGCTGTCTTCACAATCCTCCCGCCCAGCGTGCGGACCCGGATCCTGACCGTCGCCGTGCCTGCGTTAGGGGCAGGATCCTTGATCCTGAACCTCAGGGTGGCCTTCGCTCCGCGGCGCACCGAGACGGCTTTCGTTCCCCTGGGGGTGGGCCTCCTGGTGTCAAGCACGGTGGTCGGCGAGCTTGCGAGCACATTGCCGGCCTCGTCGAGGAACTGTGCGAAAACGGTCTTCGGGCCGTCGCCGGCGCTCAGCGTCCAGCTCCTGCTGGCGCCGTAGGCCTCCCAGCTGCTCCAGGTGAGGTCGTCGTTGCTGAAGCGCATCTGGGCGGCTCCGCTCACCTTGCAGCCGAGGGTGACCGCACGTTTGTTCACGGCGACGGCACCGCCGGCGATCCACACTCGGCCGCTGGGGGCTGCGGCGTCAAGCATGATGCTGTCGTTGGCCGAGGCCGCGTTGCCGGCCGCGTCGCGGTACTCGACGAAGACGGTCTTGGGGCCGTCGCCGGCGCTCAGCGTCCAGCTCCTGCTGACGGCGTAGTCCTCCCAGACGCTCCAGGCGAGGCCGTCGTTGCTGAAGCGCATCTCGGCGGCGCCGCCGGCGGCCAGGGTGAGGCTCACGTCGCGGCTCGCGGTGTAGGCGGCGGCGCCGGCGATGACGATACTGGCGCCGCTGGGCACGGTGGCGTCGAGGATGATGTCGTCGGTTGCCGGCGCGATGTCGCCGGCCGCGACGCGGAACTGCGCGAAGACTGTCTTCGGGCCGTCGCCGGCGCTCAGCGTCCAGCTCCTGCTGACGGCGTAGGCCTCCCAGACGCTCCAGGCGAGGCCGTCGTTGCTGAAGCGCATCTCGCTGGCGCCGCCGGCGTACAGGGTGAGAGTCACTTCACGACTCGTTGCGTAGACGGCGCCGCCGTCGATCACGATACTGGCGCCGCTGGGCGCCCAAGCATGAAGGGTGATGCTGTCGCGGGCCGGCGCTGTGTTGCCGGCCGCGTCGCGGTACTCGACGAAGACGGTCTTCACGCCGTCGCCGGCGTTCAGTGTCCAGCTCCTGCTGGCGGCGTAGGCCTCCCAGCTGCTCCAGCTGACGCCGTCGTTGCTGAAACGCATCTCGGCGGCGCCGGCGGCGGCCAGGGTGAGGCTCACGTCGCGGCTCGCGGTGTAGGCGGCGCCGCCGTTGATCGAGACGCTGGCGCCGCTGGGGGCGGTTCCATCGAACGTGATGCCGGCTTGCGCAGCCGCCGCGTTGCCGGCCGCGTCGCGGTACTCGACGAAGACGGTCTTCACGCCGTCGCCGGCGTTCAGTGTCCAGCTCCTGCTGGCGGCGTAGGCCTCCCAGCTGCTCCAGCTGACGCCGTCGTTGCTGAAACGCATCTCGGCGGCGCCGGCGGCGGCCAGGGTGAGGCTCACGTCGCGGCTCGCGGTGTAGGCGGCGCCGCCGTTGATCGAGACGCTGGCGCCGCTGGGGGCGGAGTTATCCACAGTGACGCCGGTCACGGTCGTGCTGCCGGTGTTGCCCACGTCGTCTGTGGCTCGTGCTACGACTGTGTAGACGGGCGAGCCATCCTGGCTCGCCGGGTCGAAGGTCCAGTCGTAGGTCCAGCTCGCGGTGCCGCTGGCGGCGAGCCAGGTCCGCGTCAGACTCCAGGAGGAGCCGGTCCAATAGGAGTCATCACCCGAGCGCTGAATGGTGACGGTGACGGAGGCCACCGACCCGCCGAGATCCGTGGCGGTGCCGCTGATGGTAGCGGAGGCTCCGCTGAGGGTCTGGCTGCCGGTCGGGGCGCCGATGCCCGCCGTGGGCAGGCCTGGGTTCGGTGGACTCTGCGTGTTGCGCGGGTTCGGCGCCACGGCAGCAAAGTCGGCGGCGTTGTCGTTCGTATCGACCCAGCCTTCGCCTAAGCGCAGTGCGGCCGTCGTGTTCGACAACGTGGGGGCTGGCCCCGGCCCCTCGTAGCAATTCGTCCCCGAACCGTAGCCGACCTTGTCGACGATCGAGGAGCCCGCGGGGCATGCCGTCCCGGTCAGGATGGTCGTCTGGTTCGTCACAAGGACGACCTTGCCCCTCGCCTGGTCGATTGTGATCACCCCGGAAGCGTCCGGCGTCGGTAGATCTGTGGTTCCGCCGGCACCCTGCGCCTCTTGAATGAGATAGTAGTGGTTCGGTGCGATCGTCCCGGACAGGTTCGTTCTGAACCACGTGAATCCGATCGTCGATGCGTATTGGACCGACCACCCGGCCAGAGAGACGGTCGTCGTCCCCCTGTTGAAGAGCTCGATGAAATCGTTCTTGAGGATCGCGCCCACGTTGCCGCCGCCGCCGTAGATCTGGCTGATGACCACGGGTGGGGCATTCACGGTGAGCGTCGCCGCATTCGTGGGGACGATGCCGGCGACGTTCGTGAAGACGGCGCGGTAGCGGTAGCCGTCCTGGGGCGCTGCCGCGGTGAACACGAGACTCGTGCTCGTGGCGCCGGGGACGTCGTTCCAGGTAGCCCCGCCGTCGAAACTTTCCTGCCACTTGACGGTGGGAACGGGCGAGCCTGAGGCCGCCGCGCTGAAGGCAACCTGTTGACCGTCGTTCACCGTCTGGTCGAGCGGCTGAGTGGTGATCGTCGGCGGGGTATGGACCGTCAGCGTGGCGGCGACGGAAGTGGCCGTACCGAGGCCGTTCGAGAACACGGCGCGATACCGGTAGCCGCTCAGCGAGGCTGCCGCAGTGAAGACCAAGCTGGTACTAGCAGCGCCCGGGACGTCGCCCCAGGTGGTGCCGCCGTCGAGGCTTTCCTGCCACTTGACGGTGGGAACGGGCGAGCCTGAGGCCGCCGCGCTGAAGGTAGCCTGTTGACCGGCGTTCACCGTCTGGTCGAGGGGCTGAGTGGTGATCGTCGGCGGGGCCTGCACGATCAGCGACGCCACGTTCGTGGTCGCCGCGCCGTAGGCGTTCGCGAAGACGGCGCGGTAGCGATTGCCACTCTGTGAGATGCTCGGCGTGAAGCTCACCGTGGTGTTCGTCACACCGGGGATATCGGCCCAGGTGCTTCCGTCGCTGCTGACCTGCCACTTCACCGTGGGAACGGGCGACCCAGAGGCCGCGGCGGTGAACGTCGCCGAGGACCCGTCGGTCACCGTCTGGTCGACGGGCTGCGTGGTGATCGCCGGCGGTACGCTCAGCGGCGAGGACGTGGTGCGCGGGTTCGGCGCCCCGGCGCTGAAGTCGGCGGCGTTGTTGTCTGTCTCCACATACCCCGAGTTGTTGCGCAGGACAGCGGTCGTGTTTGAGGTGGTCGGAGCGGCTGCGCCCTCGAAGAAGTTAGCGTTTCCCCAGCCCACGAGGTCGACGATCATCGCGAGCTGCGCCGGCGTACATGGCGTCGATCCTCCGTTGCAGGCCAGCCCCGTGGTGGAGCTGACGAGGACGACCTTGCCGGCGGTCGCGGACATGGCGGTGTTTCCACTGGCGTCCGGCGTCGGCAGAAGGGCTCCACTGGCCCCGCCGGACGCCATCTGTACGAGGTAGTACTGGCCGGGGGCAAGCGAGCCAGAGAGCACCGTGACGCTCGCCGAGAACAGACCCGTTCCCGTCGCGGACGCGTACTGCACCGACCAGCCGGTGAGGGAGATGGTGGTCGTACCCCGATTGAACAGCTCGACAAAGTCGTTCCGGAGCGGGGCGCCGGAGTTGCCTCCGCCGCCGTACACCTGGCTGATGACGACCGTCGACGACAAGGCGGCAGCCGGGGGAGCGGTGACGGCGAAGCCGCCTACGACGAGAAGCAGGGCTACGACAAGAAGGTCAAGCCGACGCGGAAGGGCTCGGAACATGTTCATTCGCGGTCCTTATGTGGGGAGGTGTCCGACGCGAGTGCGGTGGGGCGATTGCCGATTCGATGTTCGTTCAAGGCCAGTCGGGGGGTTCCTTCATAATCACCCACAAGGTCAGCACGGAGGCCTGTCGGCGAGAGCCCACAGTCGAGACGTGTCGGTGGTCCCAAAGCTCCTCGGACCCCTGCACGGTAGACTCCCAGTGATGACGCGGACGAAGAACAAGCCAAGGTGATGGCCAGGCTCGCCGCCCCGATGAGCCGCGGCCCCGGCTCAGGCTCCGCGTGAGCGTTACCTTGAGTCGCCGGCCTGCGTCCCGCGCCACCCTGCTCGTGCTCACCCTGGGGCACGGGTGCGCCGACCTGTGCTCGGGCGCCCTGTTCGCCTTGCTGCCCTTCCTTGTCGTGGAGCGCCACTACAGCTACGCGGCCGCCGGGGTGTTCGCGCTTACGATCAGCCTTGCGCATGCCGTGTTCCAGCCCCTCATCGGCGCCCACGGGGACCGCAGCGAGGCTCACTGGCTGCTGCCCACCGGTCTCGTGATCACCGGCTTCGGCATGGGCGCTGTCGGCCTCGTGACGAGCTATCCACTGACACTCATCGCCGTCGCGGTGTGCAGCGCTGGGGCGGCCGGTTACCATCCCGAGGGCGCGCGCTGGGCGCGACACGCTTCGAGCAGCCGCGTGACCGCCGACATGAGCGTCTTCTCGGTGGGCGGCGGCGTCGGCTACGCTGTGGGCCCTCTCGTCGTGGCGGCCGTGCTCGCGCCCCTCGGCCTGCACGGGACGATGGTCATCGCGCTCATCCCGATCTCCGCCGCCGTGCTCGTCGCTGTCGCCTTGCGGCGTTTCCGCCTGAAGCCGCTGGTCGATCACCAGCGGCACGGACAGGCGCTGTCGCTCGGCTCGGAGTGGCGCCCCTTCGCCTACCTCGTCGCTCTCTTCTGCGTCGCGAGTGGTGTCAGCACAGGATTGCTCACGTACGTGGCCCTGTTTCTAGTCGATGGGCGGGGGACAAGCCCCGCGGCGAGCAATGTGATGACCAGCGTGCTGCTCGCCGCCGCGGCGACCGGCACGCTGCTGGGCGGCATCGCCGCGCTTCGCTTCGGGCGCCGCCTCGTGATGATCGCGCCGCAGCTGATCCTCGTGCCGGCGATCGCGCTGCTGCCCAGCCTGAGCTACGCGGCGATGATCCCCCTGGTGATCCTCATCGGGATCTGCGTGAACGCCAACGTGAGCGTTGCGCTCGTGCTGGCGCAGGAGTACCTGCCGGCGCACATGGGTCTGGCCACCGGCCTCACGATCGGCCTCTGCGGCGGCGTCGGCGGCCTCATCGTGGCCGCGCTCGGCCTGCTCGGCGACGCCGCGGGGCCGAGCGCGGTGCTCTATGCTCTCGCGGCGCTGCCGCTCGTCGTGGCCGTGCTCGCCGCCAAGCTGCCGCGGCCCGCGGCCGCCCCGCCCGGCACCGTGTGGAGCCTGCGCGTCGAAGCCGAGGCTTGAGCGCCGAGTCCGGGCTTCAGTACTTGCTCGGCCGCGGCGACGTGAACGCGGCGCTCAGCTTCTGGGTCACCTTGTGGCTGCCGCACTTCGGGCAGGCTGCCTTGTCTTCGCGCTCGTCCATGTGACAACTGACCTCGAAGTCGGTGCCGCATTTCTTGCAGGTGTACTCGTAGACGGCCATGGTGTTCTCCCGATCGCGGCCTCACGCTGGAAGCGTCCGACAACTGACACGGTACCCTTTGGGACAGGGTTGACGCCGTCAGCTGCACGCGGATCGCTCTCGCTCGCCGCTGCCGCCCGCGGCAAGGTTCCCGCCGGTCTATCTTGGGCGACAGCTCTCCTTCTCGCAGCGCTCCAGCAGGAACACCCGGTACCTGTCGAGGTCGCGCTGGAGGGCCCCCTCGGCACGGGCGATCTCTTCTGCGCCGGTGACGGTGCTACGCGGCACGTAGTCGACCTCGACCGTCACCCTGACGAGCCGGTCTCCTTCGGTCTCGAACTTGACCTCGCCCGCGTCCATGTCCTGCTCGTCTATCAGCGGCTCGACATCGGCGAACCCTCTCGAGTAGTTGCGGTAGAACGACTCGACCACGAACTTGCTCCACTCGAGATCCGCGAACTCGAGTGGCACGTCCGCTTCGATGGACCCCTTGATGATCGCCATGACGTCTCCCTTGGTCTCGACCTGTCCCCCGATGCTCGGGGGAATCGTGGGGTGAGTCTCCCCACTCGCAGGCGATTCTAGTGACGATGCGCCGCTCTTCGGCGCGGCAGGGCGCGTTCAGGTCGGCGCCGCAGCTCGGGCAGGCGGCGGCGCGCTCGTCCGTCAGTCGAATCACCCGAATCGGGTGAGGCGCCGTGGCTGGCGGCGCATGAGGCTCGGTCGCAGTCGGTAGGCCAAAGCAGGGAGGAGTCATGTCCCGCAGCTTCAGAGTCCGATTCGCCTGCCTTTCCGCGGCGATCACTCTTGCTGCCGTGGCCACGCTGGCGCTGTGCGCACCAGCCTCGGCAAAGCCGATCGTCCCGGCGGTTCACGAGTCTTCCGCCGCCTCGGTCGCCGCGCCGACCGCGCCGGCGATGCGGACGCCCTCGCCGGAAGCGGGATCGATCCCGAGTGCGATGGCCCTCTCCGGCGACCTGGTGCCGCGCGGACTAGGCCTGCCGGGCGTGATCGCAGTGCTCGCCGTCGCGGCGCTCATGGGCGGCGTCTACCTGGCTATTGCGCGGGGCT
The DNA here is from genome assembly GCA_963765635.1 of uncultured Thermoleophilia bacterium. Lineage (GTDB taxonomy): Bacteria > Actinomycetota > Thermoleophilia > UBA2241 > UBA2241 > CAIXSE01. The sequence continues at coordinate 1,580,374 of CAVXXF010000004.1, read as the reverse complement.
CCGGTGCGACTCGCCGAATCCACGAGCAGCAGCTCACGATCGGCAAAGCCGTGCCGCCGCCCTCAGCTGTCGGCCCGACGAGACGGGCCGCCTGAAGCGCCCCGTTAGGCGGGAATGCGGACCGCCCGCTTCTGCGCCGCGGGTGCCTGCAGCGCTCACCTGCGAGATCGCCCAACGATCAGGGTGACGTCACCAGCCCCGGGCGACCAGTGCGATCACGCGCTGAGAGCTCCCGGTCCGTCAGCTTGGGCAGAGAGCCTGGACCTTCGCCAGAAGCAACTCGGGGACGACTGGCTTCTCCACGAACTCCTGCACGGGGAGCCACGTTTCGTCCAGGTCCTTCTTCGTGAACTTGCCGACATAGATGCCGGCCTCGTTGACGGCGGTGAGCATGAGGCGCGGCAGGGCCGTGGTGCGTTCGTCGGCCTGAAGGGCACGCGCCATCTTGAACCCGGCGGCCGTGTCCTCGGGGAGCATCACATCGAGGATCACCAGATCGGCGCCGAACTCGATGACGTTGTCGACGACGTCCTTGTCGTCGTTCTGGGACCCGACCACGTATCCGTTGCCCTCGAGGACCATCGAGACCGACTCCACGATGCTCGGTTCATCGTCGATGACGTAGACTCGCTTCACGACATACCTCCATTTGACTGTCGGGCTCGGACTCTCTCACCGGCCCAGCTATCATAGCCGACGTCGAACAGGGACAGGACACGATGGGACAGGACACGAACGTCGTCGCCCTGGTGGGCGCGGGAGATCAGGGCCTCGCGATACTGAAGGCGCTCCTCGGCGTCCCGGGGGTCGAGGTCCGCTACGTCTTCGATGCGGATCCCGCGGCCCCGGGGGTCGCACTCGCCCGCGAGAACGGCATCCGCTGCCGGACTGACGGTCGCTTCGACGAACTCACGGGCGACGCCGAGGTCGACCTCATCCTGGAGACCGGCGGCGATGCGGACGTCGTCGCAGCGCTCGAGGCGAGCAAGCACCCGGACAGCTGCCTGATAGGCGCCGCCGGCATGAGCTTCATCTCTCGCCTGCTCGCCGAGATCGCCGACGTCGGCCAGCGCGCGAACATCGAGAAGGCCCACTACCTGCGGCAGGCCTCGCATCAGGTCAAGTCGCCACTCTCCTCGATCCAGACCTACGTCAACGTCATCCTCGGGGGCTATACCGGGGAGATACCCGAGCGTACCCGCGACATCGTCGAGAAGATCCACTCCCGCTGCGAGGCGGCCCTCGGCGCCCTCGCCAAACGGCGGATGCTGGCCGACCTGCGCTGCATCGACCGTGACGGCCTTGAGATGAGCGCCGTTCGCCTCGGCGAGATGATCGACCAGGCTGTGGCACGCTACGCGGAGGCCGCGGCCGCGCGAGGCATCCAGATCCGAGTCCTGCCGCGCGACGGGCCCGACCTCGTGCGGTGCGGCCCGCCGCAGATGCTCGCGCTGCTCTGCGAGCTGCTCGAGAACGCCGTGATCTACTCGCATGACGGCGGCCTGGTGGAGATCGCCCTCGCGTCGTTGTCCGACGGCAGTCTCACGCTCGCCATCCGCGACCACGGCATCGGTATCCCGGAGCGCTGCCTCCCGCGGATCTTCGACGAGGACTACAGGGCCGACCTCGCGGTGAAGCACCACCAGGACGGCGCGGGCCTGGGCCTGGCCATCGCCCGCGAGATCGCCGACCTCCACCGGTTCGGGCTCGCGGCCGAGAGCGAGGAGGGGCACGGCAGCGTGTTCACCGTGACCGTCCCGGAGACGCCGGCGGCGTGAGGGCGGGGGACGTCGAGGAACGCTCACAGCCCCGCCAGGTGGTCGATCGCCGCAGCGGCATACGCCGGCACGCGCCCGCCCAGACACTCGGACAACTCGATCCCGCTCTCCATATCGTACGGCTCGATGCCCATGATCGCGACGGGCGGGATCGGGAAGCCGGCGTCACGTGCCAGCTCCAGCACCTTGAGCACGTCGCCCTCGTGAGTCGTCAGGCCGCTCAGCTCCTTCTGCGTCTCGACCTCGTCCGGTGAGAAGAAGCGGTAGTCACCGGGGGACAGACCGAGTTGCGCCGCGTCGATCACCAGCACCGCCTCAGTCTCGGCGCTCAGGTACGCCACCAGCCTGAGAGCGTCGGTGGAGAGGTCAACGGCCTCGAAGTCACGCTCGAGGCCGTTGACCACGACATGCTCCACAACACGCGGACCGACGGCGTCGTCGCCGGCCATGTAGTTGCCTACGCCGACAAGGTAGCGCACATCGCTCAGCGCACGAACTTGACGTCGAGGTAGTGCGTGGAGCACGAGATACAGGGGTCGTAGGAACGCACCAGCATCTCGAGCGCCAGTTCCATCTCCTTCTCGCTCTTGTCCTGCGCGACGAGCTCAGGTACGAGCTTGTCGAAGTCGTGCTGGATGTTGTTGTGGTTCTGGTTGGTCGGGATGATGCAGTTGCCGTAGAGGCACATGCCCTCATCGTCGTAGTCGTACTCGTGGAAGAGGATGCCGCGGGGCACCTCGGTGGCGCCGGAGCCGGGACCGTACTTGGCGGGCTCGACGAGCGGCTCCAGCTTGACCCCGGTAGCGATGAGCTCGTCCAGCAGGGTGATGGACTCGTAGACGTCCGAGACGATCTCGACGGCCTGCGCCACCGTGTTCATGTAGGGGTTGGTGCAGATCGGCTGCATGCCGAGCGCCTCGGCCACCTTCTTCGCCTCGGGATGGAGCCTGTCGTAGTTGTTGTTGAAGCGCGCCAGGGCGCCGGCCGCGTAGGAGTCCAGCTTGTTCTTCGTGTACTTGGCCGTCGACTGCGGCACGACGAACTCGTTGGTCACCTGCTTGTAGTCGGCCACCGGGTAGCGCTGCTTCGTGCCGTCGGGGAGCACCGTCTGGATGTCGCCGTCGTAGAGTCCGTAGTCCTTGTCGTTGGACAAGGCCATGTACTCCGTGGGCCGGTCGAAGACCGGCACGTTGGGGGCCAGCGCCGCGACCGTCGCGACCGCCGCCTCGAGCTCGGGCACGGCGGCAAGGAGCTGCTCCCGCAGCTGCTTCAGCTCCTTGGTGGTGGGCACTTCGGCCATGCCGCCGGGGACGACACTTATGGGATGGGTGGTGCGTCCGCCGATGAGCGAGCCCCACTCATGCCCCAGCCTCTTCAGTCTCAAGGCCCGCGCCACCACCTCGCCGTGCGTCGCGACGAGCGGGAAGACCGACGGCGCGCCGAGCAGATCGGGGGCGGCCAGGATGTTGATGTGCAGCACGTGAGAGTCGAAGTTCTCGGCGTGCTTGATCAGCTCGCGAAGCTTCCAGCTCTGCGCACTGACCTCGATCCCGAGAGCGTCTTCCGTGGCCTTGACCGATGCCAGTGTGTGCCCGATCGAGCAGATGCCGCAGATCCGGCTCGTGATCCGGGCGACCTCGGAGTAGTGGCGACCACGTACCATGGACTCGAAGAAGCGCGGGGCTTCCGGCACCTGCCACTCGCACTTCTCGACCACGCCGTCGTCGATATTGACGACGATGTTGCCGTGGCCTTCGACGCGGGTCAGGTGCTCGACGCGGATACGAGCAGTCTTGGTCATAAGGTGGCCTCCAGGTCAATGGCGGTGAACATCAGCGCCTTCTCTGCCGCCCGCTTCTGCGAGAACCCGGCGCGGTGCACCAGCACCCTCTCGAGGGCGGGCACGTTGGGCTGGTCGACGAACCCGCGGCAGGCCTCGCAGGGGACGCCGTAGGCGGGACACGGGGCCGAGCAGCCGGCTCGCGCGACCATGCCCATGCAATGGTCGTCTTCGTCGTAGCGGCAGACGGTCTCGCGGCGCTTGCACTCCACACAGACCGGATAGTTGGGGATCTCAGGCGCCTTGCCGTGCAGCAGGTGAGCGACGATCTGCAGGACTTCGTACTTGTTCACGGGGCAGCCGTAGGCCGAGTAGTCGACCTTGATGGCCGCGGAGATGGGCTGCGCCTTCTGCGAGTCGAGGTGGGGCTGACCGGCGTCGTCGCCGTACACGAACTCGCCGTAGTCGGGCAGGTGGTTCTTCAGCGCGTTGATGCCGGCGCCGGCCGCGCACTGCCCGTAGGCGATGACGATCGCCGCGCGTTCGCGGATGCGCTCGAGCCGCGCGCGGTCGGCCTCACGAGTGAAGCTCCCCTCGATGAAGGCGACGTCGATCGGCTCCGTGGTCTTCTCCGACATGGCCTCGCGAAATTCGACGATGTCGACGTGGTTGATGAACTCGAGGAACGCCGCGTCCCCGTAGTTGGTCATCTCGATCTGGCAGCCCTCGCAACAGGTGAAATCGAAGAATGCGACCTTTGGCTTGCTCATCAGAACGCCTCCTCGAGACCCTGGACGTCGGCAAACGAGAACACCGGGCCGTCGACACATACGTACTTGTCATTGATCTGGCAGTGACCGCACTTGCCCACGCCGCACTTCATGCGGCGCTCGAGGTCGACGAGGACGTTCTCTCGGGGGATGCCGATCATGTCGAGCTCGCGGATCACGAACCGGTAGAAGATCGGCGGCCCGCAGATGACTGCGCGCGTATTGGGCGACAGCTCGACCTTGGGGAACAGCGTGGTGATGACGCCGACGTTGCCCGCCCAGCCCGGGTCGCCCTTGTCGACGGTCTCGTAGAACTCGACGTCGTGGGTCGACCGCCACTTGGCGAGATCGTCGGTGAACAGCTGCAGTCCGGGCTCCCGCGCGCCGTAGAACAGGATGAAGCGCTTGAACTCGCCACGCCGGTCGAGGATGTACTGGATCAGGCTGCGTGTCGGACAGATGCCGATGCCGCCAGCCACGATGAGCACGTCCTGCCCGCGGAGTCTCGTGAGGTCGAAGCCGTGCCCCAGCGGGCCCCGCACGAAGACCTGGTCTCCCTGGCTCAGCTTGGCGACCGCACCCGAGACGCGGCCGACGGCTCGTACCACGAGGTCGAAGGTCTTCGTCCGCGTCGGCGAGCTGGCGACGCCGATCGGGATCTCGCCGTAGCCGAACAGCGAGAGCTCGACGATCTGGCCGGGTTCGTACTCGATCGGCTGACCGTCGGTCATCTTGAGCGTGAAGTGCTTCTCCGTTGGCGTCGCCTGCACGCAGCGGACGATGGTGGCTTCACGAGGCATGAAGATGTTTTCGACTTCGGTCCAGTGGCACTGGTGATTCATCTCACGCTCCTCACGAGGCCATGATTTGGTCAATGATGCGCACCGGGTCGGCGATGTCGGCGGTGCAGCCGGCCGAGCAGCGGCCGCAGCCGACGCAGGCCGGCCCACCCAACTTCTCATTCAGATACGTCGCCTTGCGCATCATGCGGTGGCGAAAGCGCGATGCCCGCTCGTCACGGAAGTTCTCGCAGGCTCCCTCGCCAAGCGAACACTTGGCGAAGTCCTCGGTGAGGCAGCCATCCCAGTAGCGAGTACGCTGACCCGACGTCTGATCGACGTTCCACGTGTCGTGCACGTCGAAGCAGTAGCAGGTGGGGCAAACTGTGTTGCACGTGCCGCAGGAGAAGCAGTCGGCGGCCATGGACGCCCACATCTCTTCGTCACCAAAGGCGGCGCGCACCTTGGCGGCGATGTCCTCGGTGCTGTACCCGAGCTTCTCGGGACACTGTTCCAGCACAGCGGCGTTCTCGTCGGCCGCTTCCCTGATCTGCGCCTCGGAGGCTGGACGGAAGTCGCCGTACTCCAGCAACGCCTCGCCTTTCTCGGTCAGCGGCTCGAACACGTAGCCATAGCCGATCGCCGGGTAGCCGAACGCCGTCATGAACGCGTCGTGTCCCTTGGGCGGCACGTCCGCACCGACCGTGGCGAAGAACGCCCGCCCAGACACGTTCTGTACGTTTGAGGCGATGATCGTAGTGGCCTGGCGATGCGCCATGTAGTTGATGTCGTAGTTGCGCTCCGAGAAGAGGAGGTCGGTCTGGTCGATCGCCTTGACGTCGTAGAAGTGGACGCCGAGGAGGATCTTCTCGACCGGCTCCAGCGCGGCCTCGTACCCGGCTGCGTTGAAATGGATCAGGTCCTGCGCCGGGGGGAAGAAGAGCTTCTTCGGCGGCAAGATGGAGACGTCGTAGTCGAGCCGCAGCTCGTCCGGCGTCTCCAGGCGCTCGAAAGCGAATCGCGAGCGTTTGGCCACCGGTCCGTAGACCGGTCCCGCCTCGATCATGGCGGTCACGAATGCGGCAAAGTCTTCACTCCTGATGAATGAGGCGGTCATCGAACCTCGCTAGGTTGGACACGTGCCTCGCTCGCGCTGAGCGAGCGGCCGGACCCAGCGGGCTGCCCCGCCGGTATGAAAACGTCGGGAATCGGCACGCGACGACGTACCCCGCGGTGCGCGGGCGTCACGAGCAGCGGTGTATGATGGGCGGCCACGCGATCTCCAGAGAGAGTGCGCTCGCGGGGTCTGAGCATGCCAAGCTTCTCCTTTCGGCGCGCTGGTTCAAGACGTAGTCGAAAGGCTACCTGAATGCCTTTTCAGTGACAACGCTGAATTGGAGGGGCGGCGGCCGGCGGCGGGGCGGCCCGCCACGCGATGGCCGGCTTCTGCACGCGGCCGCTACCTCTACCCCGCGCAGTGCAGCGCGCCGTATACTTGCGGACATGTCCGACGTCGCTGAATCGCTGTCGCCCCTGATCCACCATCTCTGCGGTGGAGAGCCTCCCTTGCGCATGCGCTTCTGGGACGGCAGCGAGCTCGGGCCGGCTGCCGGCACGGGGGCCGCGAGCCCGGAAGGCGAGCCGACGACGGACGCTGTCGCGACTCTCGTGATCAGGTCGCCAGAAGCCTTGCGTCGGATCCTCTGGCAGCCCAACGAGCTCGGGTTGGGCAGGGCCTACGTGGCCGGTGAGATCGACGTCGAGGGGAGCATCTGGTCGCTCTTCGGGTCGCGCGGTCTGCTCTCTTCAGGGGGCCTGCCCGGGGGCTGGAAGGCGCGCCTGGAGGGCGGGCGCCGGCTGTACGCGGCCGCCAACGCCACCGGCGCGCTCGGCCGCCCGCTCGCGCCGCCGCCCGAGGAGGCACGTCTGCACGGCCCGCTCCACTCGCGCCGCCGCGACGCTCAGGCGATCGCGCATCACTACGACGTGTCCAACGACTTCTATCGCCTTATCCTCGGCGAGACGATGACCTACTCGTGCGCCTACTTCTCAACGCCGCAGACGCCCTTGGCCGACGCACAGCGGGCGAAGTACGACCTGATCTGCCGCAAGCTGGGTCTGCAGCCGGGGATGCGCCTTCTCGACGTCGGCTGCGGCTGGGGCGGCATGGCGCTCCACGCCGCCGAGCACTACGGCGTGCGCGCCGTCGGCGTGACGCTGTCAAAGCGCCAGGTCGAGTACGCGCGCGGCGCCGTCGCTGCGGCCGCCCTCGGCGACCGCGTCGAGATCCGTCTGCAGGACTTTCGTGACGTCACAGACGGTCCTTTCGACGCCGTCTCGAGCATCGGGATGGTCGAGCATGTGGGGCGGTCCCGGCTGGCGGAGTACTTCGGCCGCCTGTGCGCCCTGCTGCGCCCGGGCGGCCGCCTGTTGAACCACGGCATCTGCTGGCCTCGCGGCAGCCACGGACATGGACGCACGTCGTTCGTCGGCCGCTACGTGTTCCCCGACAGCGAGCTGCACGAGGTCGGCCTCATCGCCCAGGCGATGCAGGCGCGCGGCTTCGAAGTGCGCGATACCCAGTCGCTGCGCGAGCACTACGCGCTCACCCTTCACCATTGGGTGCACAACCTGGAGGAGAACTGGGACGAGGCAGTCCGCATCGCGGACGCAGGGCGGGCGCGGGTGTGGCGGCTCTACATGGCCGGCGCAGCCGAGGACTTCGTCCACAACAAGCTCACGGTGCATCAGGTGCTCGCCGTGCGACCAGATGCAGCCGGCGACTCGAAGATGCCCCTGACTCGCGTGGCCTCGCTCGGCTGACGCGGGGCTACACGGTAATCACGAGATTCCCGGTCTTCTGCCCCGTCTCGACGTAGCGATAGGCCTCGACGATCCGCTCCAGGGGCAGGCGCCTGTCGATGACCGCCCTGTACTTGCCTGCCTCGACGAGCTCCTTGAAGAAGCACACGCCTTTCTTGGTCACCTTGGGGATCGGGAACTTGATCCTCTTGCCGCCGATCCCCGGGGTCCACAGCGCCAACAGGGGGTTCTGCGCGAGGAAACCAAGCTCCGACGAGAGGTAGACCCCGCCCTCGTCGAGCAGCTTGCTGCACTTGCGGAACGAGCTCTTGCCGACCACGTCGAAGACGGCGTCGAACGTCCGACCGCACTTGGTGAAGTCCTCTGTCGAGTAGTCGATGACCGCGTCGGCGCCCAGGGACCTCAGAAGGTCCAGGCTCCCGGCGTTGCCCACCGCCGTGACCTGCGCCCCATAGTACGTGGCGAGCTGCACGGCGGCAGAGCCGATGGATCCGGAGGCTCCGTTGACAAGGACCCGCTGTCCTGCCCGAAGATCCGCCCACCTGATGAAGGCGATGGCGAGCATCGCCCCATCGCACACGGCCGCGGCTTCCTCGTAGTCCATGTTCGCCGGTTTCGCGGCGATGGCGGCGTCTTCAGGCAGGCACACGTACTCGGCGTGCGCGCCGAAGTGCATGCCGGTGAGCCCGAAGACCTGGTCGCCCCGCGTGAACGACGTGACGTCCTTGCCTGCTGCTTCCACCTCCCCGGCCAGCTCACTGCCGAGGATCGTCGCCTTGGGCCGAAGGAGGCCGCTGACGACCCTGACGAAGAAGGGCTCGGCGCGAAGAAACCCGCAGTCGGTGCGGTTCACGGTCGTAGCGTGAACGCGGATCAGCACCTCATCGTCCTTCGGCACAGGTCGTTCGACCTCCATGAGCTGAAGGACGTCCGGAGAGCCGTACCTCGTGTGCACGATCGCCTTCATGGGGTCTCCGTGCGCTTGCGGAGGAAGCGCACGGCCTCGAGCGCCGCGACCTGACCCTCACCCACGGCCTTGGCGGTCTGATACGGCTCTCCCGTGCAATCCCCCGCGGCAAAGACCCCCGGCACATCGGTCTCCATGCGCCTGCCCACGGTCACGTGGCGGCCGTCGGAGGCCAAGCCCTCAAGGAGAGTGCGCGGAGAGACGCTGTTCTTGTAGACAAACACCGCGTCGACCTGCAGGTCCTCGCCGGGCAGCGACACCCGCATCTGGCCGTCGACTCGCGCCAGCCGCGCCGGGCGTGCTCCCGGGAGCACGCGCACGCCCTCCGGGAGGCGGTGGTCACCCTGGTACAGGGGCAGGTACGTGACCTCGACGCCGAAGTCCTCGGCGAGAGCCGCTGCCTCCTCCTCGCCCTCGGGAGCGTAGCTGATGAAGGCCGCGCGGCGCCCCGCGAAGAGCCTGCCGTCGCAGGTGACGCAGTAGCTCACGCCCTGACCCACGAGCTCCTCTTCACCCTCGATCTCGGCCTCGCGGTAGACGCCCGTGGCGAGCACCACCGCGCCGGCGTGGTAGACCTCCCGCTCGCCGAAGACGACGAACCCGTCTACGTCGGGGATGATCTTGGAGACCTTCTCCCCGACGACGGGCACATCGAACTCGTCGAGGTGGCGCTCGAATGCGGCCGCGAGCTCCTCTCCGCTCACGGAGGTGAACCCGGGGTAGTTCGCGATCCACGGCGCCTTGCGGATACGGCCGAACGGCGCCTGGCCACCCATCAAGGCCACGGCGCGCTTGCGGTTGGCCACATTGATGGCCGCCGAGACGCCCGCTGGCCCGGAGCCCACGACGATCACGTCGTAGTCTGACGACTTGGCTGCTGGCTCCTCCATCGATCCCTTCCTCCGCTCGTGCGAGCCCCGATCAGCCGGGGCTCGCGTCAGCGAAAGAACTACCCTCCACGGGCATCCGCGAAAACGGGTGCCCAAAGGAAGAAGGCACGCCCCTCGACGCCCTCATCCGGCGGCGTCGCCCCAGAACGGCGCATGGCGCCGGCGACAGAACTCCCGGTAGTCGCCGAGGAACTCGAAATCGGCGTAGTCGATGTGCGCGACGCGATCGCGGTGCAAGACGAGTTGCGGGTTCGCCTCGTTGAGCTGCGAAACGAGAGCAGCTTCGGCGGCGCTCAGCGGGCTCACGACGACGCCGAGATGGAGCGCCCACACCGGCGAAGCGTCCGCGTCGAACTCCGGCGGCAGGAAGATGTCGTCGAAGAGCGCCGCTCCTCCCGCATACCGGTATTCCGCCTGCGAGGACTCGCCGTCCGCCTTCGCCAGCGTGACGGGGATCACCGTGTGCGAGAGCAGCCAACTCGAGACCGACGACACGTGCCGCGAGTGCGACGGCAACGACTGCGCGGCAAGCTGCCAGTGGTAGCTGGAGGCGTTGCAGCGCAGGACGTGCTCGCGTTCGATCGTCGCCTCCGCGCCGGCGTCCCCCATCCACCCAGTGAAGTCCGCCAGGCCGTGGAACGGCGTGTCCTCGGAGTCGAAGACCCCAAGCACAGGCGCGTAGTCGACCACCTCCTCAGGCGCCAGGTCGCGCAGGTACTCGAACACCCGCGCCTCCTGCTCGTTCGTCACTGGGCAGGGGCAACTCAGCACGATCCTGAACGCCAGTTCGAGCGCCTCGCCTCGGGTCTTCATCCTCGTCGCCCTCCTCTGTCTCTGGCCGGCACGTGCGCGCCGCGACCGTCGATCGATAGCAGCAAGTCTATCGGCATCGGGACCGCGAAGCGGCGGGCACCCGCCGCCTCACCGCCGTGTTTCGCGACCCCCCGAGGGGGGCCTCTCCCGGAGGACGCTTGACGTCGGCCGCTGCCGTCCGTAGTGTGAATGCTGTTCGCAAGACGAACACCACTTGCAGGAGTGAATGTCGTTGACAAGAAGCTCGGGCGGAGCGAGGGATAGCGCGGCGCCGGCCCAACGGGCGCCCGTTGTGGCGCCCGCCAGGACCGGCGCCCGGCGCCGTGAGCGCCGCCGCGAGGAGACGCGCGCCGAAATACTGAGCACCGCTCGCCAGATCCTCATCGAACAGGGTGCGGACCACCTCACCGTGCGCGAGATCGCCCGGCGCACCGAGTTCACCCCCTCGGCGCTGTACCGCTACTTCGAAGGCGGACGGCAGGAGATCCTCCTCGACATCACCCGCGGCAGCGTCGAGGTGCTGGACGCTTATCTCGCGCGCCTGCGCAAGTCGCCGTCGCCGGCCGAGCGCATCGTCGCGATGGGGGCCGCGTACCTGCGCTTCGCACGCACGCACCCGCAGGAGGAGAAGCTCCTCTTCGACAGCGTCACCGCCTTGCAGCCGCTCGACTTCCAGCAACTCGACGAGTCGTTCCTCGCGCCCACGGGCGTCCTTCATCTGCTCGAGTCCGCCCTGAGGGAGGGCATCGCCGACGGCAGCTTCCGCATCGCCGAGAAGGACCTCATGTTCGTCATCCTGGGAACCTGGGTGTTCGTCCACGGGCTCGCCGTCGTCGAGCGCCTGCACGAGCAGCGCGGCGGCGCCTCCGGTGACCGGGCGCGAGGGTTGATCCGCGCCTACGTCAACGGCCTGGGGACCGACTGGTCCGTCGCGCGGCGAAGCGGCGAGACGGCGTGACCCTCCGCACGGTCTTCACCGAGGGTCTGGCCAGACTCTGCTCCCGGCGTCCCCGGCTGACTCTCGCCATCTGGCTGTCGGTCGCCGTCGCCTGCGGGCTCGTCTACACGGCGTGGGGGGGCGTCCTGACCGCGACCGACGACTTCCTGGGCACGCCGGAGTCAAAGCAGGTCGAGCGGCTGGTCGCCGACCGTCTGCCGGGTGCCGCGGCCGACACCGAGGTCGTCGTGGTGAGCTCCACGACGAGCCGGATCGGCGACTCGGACGGTGCCTTCGAGCGCCGCGTCGCCGACCTCGCTGAGCAGATCGAGGCCATCGGGCCCGAGCATGTCGCCGGAGTGACCTCCATCGCCGGCGCCGGCGGCACGCAGGAGGAGGATGCCGCCGACTCGCGCGGCACAGCGGCCGCGACGGCGAAGGCGCTCGTCTCCGAAAACGGCGCCTCCACGCTGCTCCTGGTGACTCTGCCCGGAAGCGCGAGCGACGCGGAGGCCCACGTCCAGCCGCTCTACGACCTGGTCCGCGATGCCGACGGCCGGGACGGCTTCTCCGTGGCGGTCACGGGTAGCGCGACGTGGGCCCTCGAGGCGCGCGACCTTGCCGAGTCCGACCTGCGGCGCGGGGAGCTGATCGGCGTGCCCTTCGCGATCGTGATCCTGCTGCTCGTCTTCGGCACCGTCGCCGCCGCCATCATCCCGCTCGCCCTCGCCGTGGTCGCCATCCTCGTTGCCATGGCGCTTACCGTGGCGATGGGCGCCTGGTTCGACGTCTCGGTCTTCGCCGTGAACATCATCACCGTGATGGGCCTGGCGGTCGGCATCGACTACTCGCTGCTCATCGTCTCGCGCTTTCGCGAGGAGCGGCGAGCGGGGCGGGACATCGGCGCCGCAATCGCGATGGCGGCGAGGACGGCCAGCCGCGCGGTGTTCTTCAGCGGCGGCATCGTCGTGCTCGCCCTCACCGGGATGCTGATCGTCCCGTACTCGGTCTTCACGAGCCTGGGCGCCGGCGCGATCTTCGTCGTGGTCGCCGCCGTCCTCGCCGCGATCACCCTTCTGCCGGCCGTCTTCCGGCTGCTCGGCGACCGGGTGGAGTGGGGCCGTCTACCGCACGCGCGACGCCGCACCGCGGACGTGGGTGAGCGGGACGGCCTCTGGACGCGTGCGGCGCGCGCGATGATGCGCCGTCCGCTCATCGGTCTCGTCACCGGGTGCGGCGTGCTGCTCCTCTTGAGCGTCCCCCTCCTCGACATGAAGACCGGAATGGCGGGGCTGCAGGAGTTCCCCGACGACACCAGTGCCAAACAGGCCTACTCTGCCCTGAAACGCGATTTCTCCGCGGGCCTTGGGTCGCCGATCCTCGTGACCCTTGAGGGCGACCTGAGCGACCCGCGGACCAAGGCCCTGCTGAAGAACGCGGAGGACCTCGTCAAGGCCTCGGACCGGCTCTCGGTCGTCGGCTACGAGGCGGCGCCCGAGGGCGACCTCGCGGTGCTCAAGCTGGCCGTCAACGCGGAAGCGACCAGCGGCGCGGCGATGGACGCCGTACGCAACCTGCGCGAGGAGGCCGTCCCCCTGATCGAGGCCAACGCCCCGGTCGAGGTCCTCGTGGGGGGCGTGCCCGGACTCTACACCGACGCGATCGACTTGATCGAGGCGTTCACGCCCTGGGTCATCGGGGTCGTCCTCGGGATGAGCTTCCTGCTTCTCCTCGTCGCCTTTCGGTCACTCGTCATCGCCGCCCTGGCGATCGTCATGAACCTCCTTTCCGTCGGCGCGTCCTACGGCCTCGTGACGCTCGTCTTCCAGCAGGGTGTCGGCGCAGACCTGCTCGGGTTCACCCAGGTGGAGCGCATCCTGGCCTGGCTGCCACTGCTCATGTTCTGCGTGCTCTTCGGCCTCTCTATGGATTACCAGATCTTCCTGCTCAGCCGCATCCGCGAGTACTACGACCAGACCGAGGACACCGGCGAGGCGGTGATCTTCGGCGTCGGGTCGACGGCCGGCATCATCACCGGGGCAGCCGCGATCATGGTGGCCGTGTTCGCCGGCATGGCGATGGGCGACATGGCGATGTTCCAGCAGCTCGGATTCGGCCTCGCAGTGGCGATCGCCATCGACGCGACGATCGTGCGCACGGTGATCGTGCCCTCGGCGATGACCCTGTTCGGTCGCTCCTGCTGGTACCTGCCGCCCTGGCTCCACTGGCTGCCGCGGGCGAGGATGCACGAGTCGGCCGAGGAGGCCGCACCCGCAGAGACTCACGGCCCGCTGAGGTGACCCGCGGCGCCGACACAATCGTTTCGCGGCGGTCAAGAGACTGCGACGGCGGTCCACGCAGTCCCGCAGTGCGGGAGCCCCGCCGGCGTCAGATCCTTCCCGGCTCGCCGGCCCCCCGGTAGGCCCGGGCGACCTCGATCATCTTCTTGACGTTCTCTCGCTTGGCCTCGTCGAGGAAGGCCGAGAAGTCCATCATGAAGCCGCCGCCCCTGCCGCAGACTTCGGCGAGTCTCACGCAGTAGGCCTCGACCTCGTCCACAGAGGCCGTGGCCAGCAGCGAGCTGGACACGTTGCCCTCGATGCACTGCGAACCCGCCAGCACCTCCTTCGCAGCGAAGGCGTCGGTGGCGCTCTCGAGGTGGATCAGGCAGGTCCCCGCAGGGATCTCCCTGAAGTGGTGGAGCCGCGAGTCGTACTTGCCCTGCGTGAAGACCCACACCAGAAGGCCCTCGTCCACCAGGCCCAGGATGAGCTTCTTGAGCGTCGGCCAGTAGAGCTCCTCATACTGCTGCTCGGACATGAAGCCGTCGGCGCCCTTGTAGAGATAGAGCGTGACGATCGGCTGGCCGAGGGCTTTGGCTCCGTCGATGCCATAGTGGAGCTGCCAGGGAAGCAGGCGCTCCATGAGGGCGGTCATCTTCTCCGGCCTGGAGTACATGTCGACGATGGCGCCGCGCCAGCCGCGGTAGTAGTTGCTGATGACGTCGAACGGCGCGTGGGCCATGGGGCCCAGAAGGTGCGGCAGAGCCAGTCGGCCTCCCAGCTCCTGGTCGATGCGCCCAAGGTAGTCGAACCACTCTTGCACGGCCTGTCCGGACGCTTGGAGCGCCCTCATGGCGTCGACCACGCCGGGGTTCTCGGCGGCAGCCAGGACAAGGTCGGGAAGGCCCTGAAAGAACGCGACCATGTTGCGCAGCGGCGGCAGCTGCGCCAGCGGCTCGAGCTCCGGAGAGAGCCGGGGCAGGTACTTGCGCAGGATCCAGTCCGACGGGTCGTCGAGATACTCGTCGTACTCCGCGGCCTTCATGTACTCGCCCTCGACGAACTGGAACGACTTGTCGTCGGGCAGGTGGACGCCGGGCAGGCGCACGCGGTTCCAGCGCAGCGCCTCGAACATGCCCGCCGGGAAGATGAATTCGGGACCGACGTAGGCGTCGAAGTCCGTGTCTTCGTACTGACGCACGTAGGCATCGAACGCCTTGTCGAAGTCGGTCATCGCTTCCCTGAAGGTCAGCGGACCGTAGTCGAAGGCGAACTTCTGGGTGGCGGCGGGAATGACGGGGATCTTGCCGGCGTCCTTGAGCCGGATGGTGTCGATGATGAGCTGGGCTCTGGCCCGGTACTTCTCCCTGGCCTCATGGTTCGCGAAGTGCAGGTGCGCCCCTTTGACCCAGTCGGCGATAAGACGCTCCCCAAGCTTCTCCTCTGCGATGTGATCCATCAGGCGTCTCCGTCGGTCCACGCGGCGGCCAGCTTGACGGCGTGACCCACATCGTTTCCCCAGCCGTCAGCCCCCGTATACGCGCGCACACTCTCGTCCACGGGGGCGCCGCCGACCATGATCTTGACCGTGCCGCGGAGGCCGGCGGTCGCGATGCCGTCGACCGTGCTCCGCATGGCGTCGAAGGCCAGCGTGAGGAGCCCGCTGAGTGCGACGATGTCGGCGTCGTGCTCCTTGATGGCCGCCACGAAGTCCTCGACCGGCACGTCGATGCCGAGATCGTGCACGGCGTAGCCTTCGATGCCCAGCATGAGCGCGACGATGTCTTTGCCGATGTCGTGGATGTCGCCGTGGACGGTGCCGATGACGACGGTGCCCCTGGAGCTCTCGGGCACCGCCCTCGCCCCGCCCGGCATCACTTCTTCCGAGATGCTCTTCATGATCTCGCCGCCCATGATGAGCTCGGGGAGGAACGCCTCCCCTTCGGCAAAGCGCTCGCCGATCACCGCCATCGCCTTGCTGCCGTCGGCGATGATGGCCAATGGGTCCGTGCCGCTGTCGAGCATGCGTTTGGCGAGCGTCACAGCCTCGTCCATACGCATCCCCACGATCGCGTCGATCAACGCTTGTGACATGCCGCCCCCTGGATTCGACACTGGCGAACGTGTATCGTAGCAGATGACACCCCTAGTGGTCTAGGGAAGTAACCCGTGCGTCAACACTGAGTTCCAGACCGGAGTGTCCGTGAGCAAGCTCAAGCCCATCGATCGTGCGTCGTTCGAGCCACCGTATTCACAGGTCGCGCGCGGCATACGCGAGCGCATCATGACCGGCGAGTATCGAGCCGGCGACCGCCTGCCCTCGGAGGCGGAGCTTTGTGCGATGTACGGCGTCAGCCCCATGACCGTCCGCCGGGCCGTGACGCTGCTGGTGCAGGACCAGGTGGCGGTGACCGAACACGGACGCGGGACCTTTGTCAAGGCGCCGGAGCTTGGGGCCGCGACGTTCGACCTCGCCAGCCTGAGGCGCTACCTCGACGACGCCGCGACGGAGGTGGAGATCCGCGAGGCGCGGATCGTGTCGCCTTCCTCGCGGGTGTGCCGCAAGCTCGCTGTCGAGGTCGAGTCCCGCGTGATCACCATCAAGCGCATCCTGAGTAGTGCCGGCAAGGCGATCTTCTACCACACTGAGTATCTCGTCTTTGACCCCAGGCGTCCGCTTGTGGAGGCGGAGCTCGGGGTGACTGCGTTGCGCGATCTCTTTGCCGGCGTCGGCGCGTCGAGCCTCAAGTACGGTCGCCTCACGCTGCATGCCTCCGCGCTCAGGGACGACGAGGCCGTCTGCCTCGGCGAAGAGCCGGGCGTGCCGGCGTGGGTGATCGAGCATCTCTTCTTCGATTTCGAGGATCGACCGGTGAGCTGGGGCCGGTTCATCGGCAGGTCCGACCGCCTGGATCTCTCGACGACGGTCGGCGTTGCGGACGCAGGGAAGGCGTAGGCGCATGACTCTGCCAGTCGAGACCAACCTGACCAGGCTGATCGTGGACATGGACGAGCGCGGCAGCCTCGACGCCATTCGCCAGCGCCTCGTCTCCGGCGAAGACCCGCTCCGCCTGATGGAGGAGTGCCGCGCGGGCATGGAGCAGGTCGGACGGATGTATGAGAGCGGGACCTACTTCATCTCCGCGCTCATCATGGCCGGTGAGATCTTCCGCGGGGCGGCAGACCTGCTGGTCCCACTGCTGACGACGACGGAGCGCTCGCAGAGCTCGGGCAAGGTCGTCATGGCGACGGTCAAAGGCGACATCCACGACATCGGCAAGAACATCGTCATCACGTTGCTCGATGCTCACGGCTTCACTGTCGTGGACCTGGGCGTCGACGTCCACCCGGAGCGCGTCGTTCACACGGTCGTCGCGGAACGCCCGGATGTGCTCGGCCTCTCCTGCCTCTTGACCACGGGGTTCGTGACCTTGCGCGAGACCATCACCTTGACGCGCGAGCACACCGCCGACTGGGAGCCGCGCCTCCGGGTGGTGATCGGAGGCGCGGCGATCGATCAGCGCACAGCGGACTACGCGAGCGCGGACGGCTGGTGCAGCACCGCCGCCGACGGCATCGCGGTGGTGCAGTCCCTGGTGGAGTGAACCCGGCGCCACGTGCCGGGCTTCGCAAGGGCGCCGTTCCCTGCTCGGGGGTCTCGCCGGCGAATCCCTGCGCGCGGAGGATGAGAACCCCGGGCGTCGGCGAACCAAGTCTGCGTGATGACCGACCATCCGCCCGCTTTGTCGGCGCGTGGCGCGCCCTCCGCCCCCTCGCAAGGAATCTGAGGTGGCGAACTGATGCCTGCTGCCACGGCATCGAGCCGCCGCGGGCCGCGCCTGCCCGCTTCCCTCTTCCAGGGCCTCCTGCCCGTAGGCAAGGGGCGGGTGCCGGCGGAGATGATCGCCGGCCTCACGCTGGCGGCGCTCGCCATCCCCGAGGTGATGGGCTACACGAAGATCGCCGGCATGCCGGTCGTCACCGGCCTCTACACGATCCTGCTTCCGATGGCGCTCTTCGCCATTCTCGGCTCCTCGCGCCACCTCGTCGTGGGCGCCGACTCGGCGACGGCGGCGATCATGTTCGCCGCCTTGACCCCGCTCGCCGCCGCCGGCTCACCGCACTACGTCGCGCTGGCCGGCGTGCTCGCGTTGATGGCCGGCGCGGCGCTCCTTCTGGCGCGCATCCTGCGCCTCGGCTTTCTCGCCAACTTTCTCTCGCGCACGGTGCTTATCGGCTTCCTGAGCGGTATCGGCGTCCGGGTGGCCTGCGGGCAACTCGCCAATATGTTCGGCTATGCCAGCGCGGGCCGGGGGCCCGCCGCCGAGGTCTGGAGCTGGGCCGAGGACCTCGGCCACACCAGCCTCACAACGCTCGCGATCTCTGCCGCGGTGCTGCTCACGATGGCGCTCGGCCCCAAGCTGCTGCGCGGTGCCCCCTGGGCGCTGCTTGCCGTCATCGGGGCCACCGTCGCGAGCGCAGCGCTGTCGCTCTCGGCGCACGGCGTGATCACGGTCGGCGCCGTGCCCCGCGGCCTCCCGGCTCTGGGCTGGCCGAGCATCCCGGCGGACGACTACGCGAAGCTCGCCGCGGCGGCGCTCTCCATCTTCGTCGTCATCGTGGCGCAGAGCGCCGCCACCTCACGCGCCTACGCGGCCAGGTTCGACGATGAGTTCGACGAGAACATCGACCTCGTCGGCCTCGCTCTGGCCAACATCGGCGCCGGCCTCACGGGCACGTTCGTGGTCAACGGCAGTCCCACCAAGACGGCGATGGTGGACAACGCCGGCGGCCGCAGCCAGCTCGCGCAGCTGGTCACCGCGGCCGTCGTCCTCGTCGTGCTGCTGGTCCTCACCAAGCCCTTGAGCTACATGCCCGAGGCGGTGCTGGCCGCGGTCGTCTTCCTGATCGGCGTCAAGCTCGTCGATGTCAAGGGCATGCGCGAGGTTCTGCGCCGCCGCCCCGTCGAGTTCGCAGTCGCCCTCGCCACCACCCTCATCGTCGTCTTCATCGGCGTCGAGCAAGGGATCGTCCTGGCGATCCTCTTTGCGATCGTGGCCCACACGCGACACAGCTATGCTCCCTACGACCGTCTGCTCGTGCGTGGCTCCGGCAAGATGTGGACGAGCCTGCCGCTCGAGAGTGGTGCCCAGGCGCGCCCGGGCCTCCTCATGTACCGCTTCGGGTCCAGCCTGTACTACGCCAACGCGAGCCGCTTCGCCGACGAGGTCCGAGGTCTCCTCAAAGATGCCAAGGAGCCGATCCGCTGGTTCTGTCTGGTGGCCGAGACGCTGGGCGACCTCGACTACACCGGCTCGGCGGTGCTCAAGCGAGTGCTGGACGGCCTCAGACGGGAGGGCATCGCGTTCGTCGCCTGCGACATCCCTGAGCCGGTCCTCCAGGAGCTCGAACGCGACGGCCTGCTGAGCGAGATCGGCAGGGAGCACGTCTTCGGCGACACCGACGACGTCATCAAGGCGTACAAGAGCCAGGTGCTGGGCGAGGGTCGCGAGACGTGACGGCTCGCCGCCCGGTTCAGGAATCATGCCGCAGGCGTGCCGGGGCGTAGCCTGTCGTGTGCAAACGTGCTGCACGGTCCCGGCTTCCACGGAAGGACGATGCGTCCCCCAGCGCTCCGGCTGGGTGATCGAACCCATCCAGGCGGCAGATACCGGTCACGCAGAGTCGCAGCCGTCCGCGCTCCGCATCGAGCTCGAGCAGCTTGACCTCGAAAGCCGCCTGACGCGCTCGCCGCCGAAGACGAACTCGCGCACGAAGGTCTCACTCCAGCCCCGCACCCCGACCTCGGCCATCCGTCCACCCTCTGGAGAGAACGCGAGCAGGGCCCGTGCCGATGAGCCTTCGCCGGCGAGCGTACAGAAGAGGCTCTCGTGGGTGTCGATCCGGGCATGCATTCGGTGCAGCTGATGGGCAGTTCCACGGGACCGATCCCGTTGTCCAGGGTCACCGGGCTTGCCAGTGGCTCTCCCTCCGCGGAGAACAGCTGCTCCGTCGCGATCGTCAGCATGCGGTCCTCGGCCGTGAGGCCGATCCGCGACTCGTTCACCTTGTGCGCGGACGACCCCAAGCCTTCCTCGTCGCGACTCACTGCTCGGTCCTCAACGCCCCGGCGTGGTGCAAGACCCGCCCGTGTGATCTACTCCTCGATCGTCCGGCCCTTGCTGCGACGCGCCAGCACGACGATCAACACGATCACGACCAGGGCAGCGACCACGCCGAGGACGATCCACGTGGTCGCGGACGAGCTGCCGCTGCTCTCGGTGGCGGCCTTCGGCTTGAGGCTCACATAGGTGTCCACGTTAAAGGCATTGAGGAACGCGAGGCCGCCCAGGTACGGCACCCAGCCGTCCCATCTGGACGTGTTGGCGACCTCGAGGGAGTCGGGATAGGTCATGGTGATCTGCGGGCTCTCGTCGTAGAAGATCTGCTGCAGGCGGTAGATAGTGTCGAGACGCGTCGCCTTGTCCATCTGGCTGAACTGCAGCGCACAGAGCCTGTCGAACTCGGCGTTCGACCAGCAGGGGTCGTTCCACCATTCGATCTGGGACGTCGTGAACGATGACAGCGTGTCACCAGGGTCGGCGTATCCGGCGTAGCTCCACAAGTAGATGTCGTAGTCAGGCGCATAGGCGCCGGATTTGTCGTAGTTGTAGAGGGCGTCGGAGAGGGCCCCGTCCTCGATCACGCTGTACTCGATGTCGAGGCCGCATTCTTTGAACCAGCCGGCGATGAGCTTGCCCTCGGACTGACTCTCGGCCGACTGAGTGCGCGCCATGAGGCGCAGCTTGATGTTCTTGCCCTTGAACTCGCGGATGCCGTCGCCGTTCGAGTCCTTGTAGCCGGCCTCGTCGAGCAACTGGTTGGCCTTCGCGATGTCGAAGCTGTAGGCCTCCGCGGCGGTGGGCTCATAGTGGGCGTCGAAGTCGGCCGGCCACTCGCCGGGCGGCATGATCGACGTGGCGGGACGCGCGTACCCGTTCCAGCCGAACGCCACCAGCCGTTCCTTGTCGACGGCCCAGTTGAGCGCCTGGCGGAACTTGACGTCCCTGAGGATGGGGTGGCCGAGCGAGCTGGGCTGGTCGTAGCAGTTGAAGCACACATAGTCCCACGTGTACAGGTTGCCCCTGAACTCCTGAAAGCCGTCCAGCTTCGCGACCTGGTCGTACTGCGCCGGCGGGACGCCGTAGGCGGCGTCGATCGCGCCGGACTTGAGATCCTGCGTCATCGTGTCGGCGTTCGTGTAGAACTCGAAGAGGATCTCGTCGACGGTCGGCGCTGTGCCCCAGTAGCTGGGGTTCTTGGTCATGCGGATGTAGCTGCCACGCTTCCACTTCTGGATCAGGAACGGGCCCGACCCGACGAACGGGTAGGTCACTTTGTGCTTCTCGGGATTGGCGATCTTGGACCAGATGTGCTCGGGGAAGCAGTAGATGTAGAGCCTCTCCATGTTGGCCTTGGGCTCGCTGCACCTCACTTCGCAGGTGGAGTCGTCGATCGCCACGGCCTCGTCGATGAGCTTGGTGTACGAGCTGTAGGCGGCGAGGTCCTTCTTGACGATGTAGTTGTAGCTGAAGGCCACGTCCCTGGCGGTCACCGGCACGCCGTCACTCCACGTGGCGCCCTGGCGGACCTTGAACGTCCAGGTCTTGCCGTCGGGCGACACGCTCCAGCTCTCCGCGATGTCGGGCACTGGACTACCGTCTTCGGCGCCATACCCGACGACGAAGTCGTAGTTGAGGCACCAAGCTTCGAAGCCCATCGTGCTGTAGCCGACGAACGGATTGAGGCTGTCAGGCTCCTCCAGCAGGCCCACCTTGAGGACGACCTTCTGGCTGCCCGCCGTCGGCGAGGCGCTCTCGGCGAACGAGCCCGCCAGTCCCCAGACAAGCCCTATCGCCAGCAGGCACACCGTCGCCAGAACTACGGCCACGAGTCTGTTGCGCGTGTCTCCCACGATGACCTCCCGTCTACGCCCGTTGGGCTCGAGCGGGCCCGCTATCCATGGCCATGCTCCCCCGGGTGCTGCACCCCCCCTTCTTGCGAAGCGCCCAACCACACCGGCTCCGCGTTCATAGCGCCCTCCACCGGACCTGTCAAGGATACGAGTCACGCGCAAAGCCCTGGCGAACCTGTCGGTGACCTGACGTCAAGCATGCCCGTGATCATCGGACCGGCGGATCTACTGGGTCGGCGACGGCTCCGGCGTGGGCGTCTCCTCCGGCGTCATGCCGTAGCGCTTGATCAGGTCGATGGTCTTGTCCGAGAGCAGCCGCTGGAACTTCGTGCGGCCGGGTTCGACAACGTGAGCGATGTCGTAAAAGTCTCGATCGACAAGGTTGGCGGCGCCGACGAAGTTGACGAAGGGGATCGAGTACTCGCCAGCGAGCGCCCCGCATCCCTGGTGATACCTCTGGATCGGGCGGTAGAAACGGTCCTTGATGACGACCATGTTCCTCGGCAGATCGAGCATGACGGGGCGCAGGCCGCGGGCCTTGCAGGCGCGGATCAGGCGCTCGAGCTGTCCGAGGTTGTAGGCGTAGCGGTTCTGAAAGACCGGGTAGCGGCGCTTCAGCCAATCGCCGACCAGCCCGCGCTTCTTTGTGAGGCTCAGGATGCGAGTCTTGCTGTAGTGGTGCTGGGAGTACCGGGTCGTCTTGGTGGGCTCCGGCCCGAGGGGGACGACCTTGGTCGTGTGGGGCGAAGTGAAGCGGCCCAGGTTAACGCCGATGTAGACGATGGTCGGCACCTGCGGCAAGCCCTTCACGAAGGCGACGTCCTCGTTGAACGTCTGGTTGCGGGAACCCATATTGTAGGTGAGAACGGCCGGGCCACCGCGCCTCTCGACCTGCGCCGCCCAGTCTCCGTCGCTGACCGTGGCCTCGCGGGCGCACGATCCGCCCAGCAGTAGGACGACGGGGACATCGGGGGATGTCTCGTTGACCGACGCGATTACGTCCAGGGCGTGGTACCAGTCGGAGCCGCCCATAAGCCGGTTGATGGTGGGGTCAAGCGCGCGGGCCGGCTCGGCCTCCCCCGCCAGCCCGGCCGCAACGAGAAGGCCGATCCCGAGCAGCGCGAGACGGAGGTGGAATCGCTTCGAACGCTCGTCTCTTCCTCCGGTTCCCATGCGGGTCGTAGCCTATCAGCTGTCGCGCGAGGTCGCCGACGCGCCCTGGCAGCCCGGTCCGTGTGGCCCTGGGCTCAAGCGCCGGCGCGGTGCTGCAAGCGTGCTCCCACGAGGAGGCCGAGGCGCTACTCGGGCATGGAGGACGCCCGACGGTCCTCAGTAGAAGGGTCGGGGGGCAAAGGCCGTCCTTGAGCGGGCGAGGGGTCTGCGGCTCCGGTACATGCCTTTCAGCATGACGTGCTTCCTTCCTGATCGGTCGAGAGACCCTGCAGTGCAGGTGGACCGATTTCAGGGGTGCAGGTCACGTCGCTAGTCACCAGGCCGGCCACGGTGAGCGACAAGGGGTGGGCCGCGCCCAGCCGAGGAAGCCAGAGAGCCGGCCGCGCCGTGGCAGGGCTCGGGCAGCACGCCAGCAGCGGAATCGCGCACGGCTCCTCGCGCCTGTCTCCTCACGGCGTCCCCTCGTGTCCTCGAGCCACAAAGACGCTTGCGAGAGCACACCCCCGGTCCGGCGCGGAGCAAGGGGGTGGAGAACCGCAGGAACTCGGCCATCGGACGCGCGTCTGGGAGGGTCCCTGTCAAGCACCGCCCCAGGCCATGTGGCCGCGGATCGCACTCTCCCCGCCAGCCTTCGACGATCACAGGCTGCGCCACCCCGCGGCGAGCCGTGGAAAGCGGGTCTGCGCCGCCGCGACCGCGCGGAGCGCCTCCTGGAGGTTTGCCCGGGTGAGAGGTCGCAGGGCGCCCGTGTCGATCGTGTTGTCGGGCGGGCGCCCCTCGCGCACTGCGTCGGCGTGGTGCTCGAGCTGCAGCTGTTTGATCGTGAGATACGACTCACGCAACGTGCGCACGCACTCGGCACCCTCCGCATCGAGGTCGCGCGCCGCGGCCAGGCGGTCCAGGGTCGCCTGGATCGTGATGCCGCGCGACAAGGCGTGGTAGCGCGCCAGGTTCTGGATGGGCAGAAGTCCACCCTTCTTGATGTCGACCAAGGGGGCCAGCTTCTGCCGGAACCCCCCGATGGAAGGGGGAAGGTCCGAGCCGAGACGCGAGAGCCACTGCATGAACTCGCGGTTCTCGGGCGCCTCGCGCAGAACGTCGCTGAGCGCCTGCTCCACGTACAGACGGCCGGCCGCCTGGCGGTAGTCGAAGCACACGCTGGCGCTCAGCACGCGCTGGAGGTCGTCGCCTTCCAGGCAGCTCGAGAAGACTTTCCTCCAGCCTGAGAGCGTCCTGCGCCACATTTTGACGCTTGCCAGCACGGCGTGGGAGTCCGGCTCGACGCCGCAGCGGGTGAGGCCGGCGTTGACATCCTCGGCCACGCGGCGAAAGTACTCGTCGACGGCGGGGTCGTCGGTGTCGGCGTAGGCGAGCCCGTTGTCCTGGTCCGAGGCGAGCGTGAGCTCGTTGCGCGCGGCGCTGCCGAAGACGAGCCAGGCGTAGTCCACCGGCGGCGCGCCGTGACGTTCGAAGGCCAGCTCGAGGAGGCGCGCGGTCAGGGAGTCGTGCAGGATCGTGAGCACCCGGCAGATCACCGGCGCATCGAGGCGCGCGTCCAGGAGGTCGACGAACAGCTTGGGGATGTCGCCTGCCGCCGCGACGAGCTCTTCCTCGTCGCGGGCCTGGTGCAGCGAGTGGCGCAGCGCGAACGGATTGCGCGCCTCGAGGCTCATGAGGTCGCCGGCGGAGACGATGCCGACCACGTTGCCGCCCTCATCCAGCACCGGCAGGTGGCCCACGCCGAACGTCAGCATGGCGACGCTCGCTTCGGCGGCTAGGGTGCCGGAGCCGATGGTGTGGACGGGCGCGGACATGATGGCGCTCACCGGCGCATCGCGCGGGACGCCGCCGGCCACGACCTTCTCGCGGAGGTCGACGTCAGTGACGATGCCGAGTCCGTCCCGCGTGCGCACGAGGACGGCCGAGCGGCCTTCGGCGCTCATCATGACTGCGGCCTCGCTGATCGTCATCTCCGGGTCGCAGAGCTGCGGTGCGCCGCGCACCATGGAGGTCACCGGCAGCGTCTGCACCTCCGGCAGCGGGCTCAGGGAGCGCGCCGCGTAGAGCAGCGCGTCGCGCTGGGTCGTGGCCAGCCAGCGCACGCCGTCCTCACGGCTCAACAGCTCGATGCCGAGATCGCCGGGGATGCAGTAGAGCGTGCAATCGGCGCGGGCGCGCACCGTGAAGGCCGGCGCGGTACGGGTCAGCAGGCTTGCATAGCCGAGAAGCTCGCCGGTCGTCATGACGGTGACCAGGTGGTCCCTGCGGAGGAGGTCGAGGGCGCCGTCGCGCAGCACCCAGAGCTGCGCGCTGGGATGGCCGCCCTCCACGATCATCGCCTCGCCGGCGCTGATGCGGCGGTGCGTCACCGAGGCCGCGACCCGAGAGAGCTGGTCGCGGTCCAGCGTCCTGAACGCCTCGACGCCGGACAGGAAGGTCGCGATGTCGTCGAGGCTCTCGCCCTGGTCGACCATGCCCTGCGGACTGCGTCTCATGGCTTCCTCCCTGACGGCCCTTGGAGCGCCTTCGACCACCACACCGCACGCTGGACCGATTCTACCCCCAGGACCAAACGATGGGCATCCCTGAACGGGCCCCCCGTTCCCGGAGCCGTTCTTGATCCTGATCCGCACTTCGCATCGCTCTTGGCCAGTTGTCCGTCGTCGGTGACCTTGACGGTGAAGGTGCGTCTCATCAAGGTGCCGATGCGGGCCGGCCTGTGGCAGGATGACGGCATGGACTGGCAGATCTTCGTCACAGTCATCGCAGGCATCCTCCTTGTCGTGGCCGTCATCGGGACGGTGTACCCGGTGCTGCCCGGGAGCCTGCTTGTCATCGTCACGCTGCTCGTGTGGGCCTGGGTGATGGGCTCCTGGCCCGCGTGGACGGCCGCGGTGATCGGCGCCCTCCTCGCGGCCGTGGGCTGGTCCGCGAGCACGGTGTTGACGGGACGAAAGCTGAAGGAGCTGCGGGTCCCCAAGCGTTCCATCGCCGTCGCTCTCGTGGCGGGGGTGGTGGGCATGTTCCTGATCCCGCTGGTCGGCCTCTTCGTCGGCTTCGGCGCCGGACTGCTTCTGAGCGAGTACGTGCGCCACCGCGACCACCGGGCCGCGCTCGCGTCGAGTGCGGCGACGCTCAAGGCCACCGGCACGGGCCTCCTGATCGAGTTCGGCATGGCGTGCCTCGCCGGCTCGGTGTGGGCCATCGGCGTGATCGCGCACTTCCTGACACGATAGCCTGCGCCATACTCCGTGGGCCCGGTCACCACAGGCATGCTTGCGCCGCGAGCGCTTACAGCACTTGCGCACGACGCAGAGGGCGCAGATGTCGCTCACCGCGACAGAGAGGTGGCACCATGATAGGAGCTATCATCCTCGGACTGGTGGCCGGCGCCATCGCCCGCTTCCTCATCCCCAACGATGCTCTGGAGCGTATGGGCGGCCTCGTCTCCTGGCTGCTGACGCTCATCCTCGGCCTCGTGGGCGCATGGCTCGGCTGGTGGATCTTCACCGGATTGCTCGGTATCGGCGACGAGAACAAGTTCGATCTGGGCGGCATCATCGGGGCGATCCTCGGCGCCGTCATCGTGCTGGGGTCCGTGACCTGGATCGTGCGCCGGACCTCGAAGTAGCGGCGCGCACGCCCTCTGGCCTGAGCGGCTGCTGCAGTCGTGCTGCCGGTCAGGCGTCGATCGACTTCATGTCGGCGTAGCGCGGGCCGGCAGTGGCGCCGGGCGGCAACGCTGCGTCGAGCCGAGCCAGCTCGTCGTCGCTCAACTCGATCGCCGCAGCGGTGACGTTCTCTTCGACGTAGCGGCGCTGCTTGGTGCCGGGGATCGGCACCACGTCCGCGCCGCGGTGCAGCACCCAGGCGAGCGCGAGCTGGGCCGGGCTCACGCCTTTCTCGCGGGCGATCTCCTCGAGGCGTGCCAGCAGCTCCAGGTTGCGCGTGAGGTTGTCGTCCTGGAAGCGCGGTTGGCGGCTGCGGAAGTCGCCTTCGTCGCCCAGGTCGTCGGGGCTGCGGAACCGGCCGGCGAGAAAGCCGCGCCCTAGCGGGCTGTAGGCGACGAAGCCGATGCCGAGCTCGCGCAGCGCCGGCAGGACTGCCTGTTCGGGATCGCGCGACCAGAGTGAGTACTCGCTCTGCAGGGCCGTGATCGGGTGTACGGCGTGCGCTCGTTTGATGGTCGCGGGCGACGCCTCGGAGAGGCCGAGGTAGCGCACCTTCCCCTGGCCGACGAGCGTCGCCATGGCGCCCACGGTCTCTTCGATCGGCACCGTCTTGTCGACGCGGTGCTGGTAGTAGAGGTCGATGTGGTCGACCCCGAGCCGCGCCAGCGACGCCTCGCAGGCGGAGCGCACGTACTCGGGCCGCCCGTTCACCCCCACCCAGCTGCCGTCGTCGCGACGCTCGTTGCCGAACTTGGTGGCCAGCACGACCCGGTCGCGTTGCCCGGCAATGGCGCGCCCCACGAGGCGCTCGTTGGTGAACGGCCCGTAGATGTCGGCGGTGTCGAGCAGGTCGACCCCGAGAGCGAGGGCGCGGTGGATGGTGGCGATCGCCTCGGTCTCGTCGGTCGGCCCGTAGAACTCGGACATGCCCATGCAGCCCAGCCCTTCGGCCGAGACCTCGAGCCCCTGACTGCCCAACTTGCGTCTGTCCATGAGTCTCCTTGGGAACGCGCGGCGCGCCTGTAGCATCGCCCGGCGCACGGGATGCGTGACGCCTTCGTATTCCCCTGCGGAAGACGCCTGTAACGACTCTCCGACGCCGGCGCGCACGGCGCCTTCAGCACTAGTCGTATCATGGCAGGCGAGAGTGCACTCTCGATCCGGACCACGATTGAAACGGACCACCGCAGCCAAGGAGCACCAATGGATACACGCACCCTGGGCCAGACCGACCTCGAGGTCTCCCCGATCGGTCTCGGCTGTTGGCAATTTTCGCAGGGCAAGAACATGACCGGGCGCATGTGGTCGGTCCTCGATCAGGCGACAATGGACGCGGTCGTCGCCGCGGCCCTCAACGGAGGGGTCACCTGGTTCGACACCGCCCAGGCCTACGGCAAGGGCGCCTCCGAGCGCGCCCTCAGCGCCGCCCTCCAGCACCGCGGCGTTGAGCCCGGCAAGGTCGTGGTCGCCACGAAGTGGCTGCCCATCGCCAAATCGGCGAAGGACGTCCCGCGCACGATTGGCGCGCGGATCGAGTGCCTGCGGCCCTATCCCATCGACCTCTTCCAGGTGCACAGCCCCGGGAGCCTCTCCTCGATCCCGGCGCAGATGCGCGAGATGGCCAAGCTCGTGCGCGCCGGCAAGGTGCGCGCCATCGGCGTCTCCAACTTCTCGGCCAAGCAGATGGCGCAGGCCGCAGCGGCCCTACGGGACGAGGGGCTCACCCTGGCCAGCAACCAGGTGCGCATCAACCTGCTCGACCGCCGCGTCGAGTCCAACGGGGTGCTCGCCGCCGCGCAAGGGCTGGGCGTCACGCTGATCGCCTATTCGCCGCTCGCCCAAGGCGTCCTCACGGGGCGCTACCATGAGGATCCCGCGCTCGCCCGCACCCTGCCCTGGGGACGCCGTTCGCGGCTCAGCCCCTCGAGCCGCTTCCTCACCCCCGAAGGCCTGCGACGCACGGCGCCGCTGATCGCCGAACTGCGTGCGGTCGGCGAGGCGCATGGAGCCTCGGCGGCGCAGGTCGCCTTGGCGTGGCTGGTGACGAGCTACGGCGACGCGGTCGTCGCCATCCCCGGGGCCTCGCGGCCGGAGCAGGCGGCAGCGGCCGCGGCTGCCATGGGCGTGCGTCCTACGGACGCTGAGATAGCACGCATCGACGCGATCTCGATCGCCATCGCGAAGCGCTAGGCACACGGCTGTCCCCGGCAACCCCCCAAGGAGTGCACATGGAAGAACGGCAAAGCATGCTCCGTGACACATCCCGTTCTCTCTCGAAGGAGGAACCGTGAAGCAGTCAGTCGGCGCCAAGACCCTGCTCTACCCGACCCCGGTACTGGTCGTCGGCACCTACCTCGAGGACGGTCGGCCCAACGTGATGACCGCGGCCTGGGGCGGCATCGCCTGCTCGAGGCCGCCCTGCGTCTCCGTCTCGTTGCGCGCCGCGACCGCGTCGCACGGCAACATCATCGCGCGTAAGGCCTTCACCATCAGCCTGCCGAACGCCGCGCAGGCCGCCGCCGCGGACTACTTCGGTCTGGTCTCGGGGCGCAAGGCCGACAAGTTCGCCGCGACGGGACTCACGCCGGTGAGGTCCGAGCTCGTCGATGCGCCCTACGTTGCCGAGTTTCCCCTCATCGTCGAGTGCGAGGTCATGGCGGTGCATGAGCTCGGTCTGCACACGCAGTTCATCGGCGAGGTCAAGGACGTCAAGATCGACGAGGCCTGCCTGGACGCGGAGGGCCATATCGACGTGGGCAGGCTCGACCCGCTCGCCTTTGCGCCCGACACGGGTGCCTATTTCGCCCTCGGGGCACTGATCGGCCGCGCCTACTCGATCGGCAGGAGCTTCAAGACGGAGACGAGCTCCTAGGCGACCACGCCGGGCCGAAAAGTGGCCTCCCCATGACACAGATCCATCAGACCTGTCCGGCGCTACCACCACGTTCGGATAGCCGACATTCGCAGACTGTGAGAGACGACAAGGACGCAGAACCCGGCGATCTCCTCGTCACGGACTCAGGGGGGCACGTGTGGTTCGAGGCCGGCGAACTGCGGATGCATCAAACCGTCACGGGCGGGGCATCAACACCTCGCCGCGATCTGCTGCACGCGGATGCCGCCGAGGCGATCGCGAGACGAGACCTCGCGTCCGGCCGGGTGTGCCCGACCGACGGAAGTGCGACCGAAGGGTAGCGCGATGAAGCCGAACGAGACCACGCCAGAGCGGCACGAGATCCCCGTACCGGGGGCGCCGCTCGGCGCCGGCGTTGAGCTGCCGCCCATCACCCAGCGGCTCAAGGAGACACCGTCCGAGCGCGCCGCCAGGGGTCGGGAGGCTCGCCGGCGCGCGCCTCGCTCGAGTCAGGCCGAATGGAGTCCGCGACCGGACAGGCCCGACCCTGTGGGCCTGCTCGAGAGCCAGGCGGCCGAGCGAGCACCCGACCTCGTGCCACTGCGGTACGGGCGCATGCTCTCGTCGCCGTTCGCCTTCTACCGCGGTGGGGCCCTTCTCATGGCCGCCGACCTGGCCGGAACGCCGACCTCAGGGCTCACGGCCCAGATGTGCGGCGACGCCCACCTCATGAACTTCGGCCTCTTCGAGTCTCCCGAGCGCCACATCCTCTTCGACATCAACGACTTCGACGAGACCCTGCCCGGCCCGTGGGAGTGGGACGTCAAGCGCTTGGCTGCCGGCTTCGAGATCGCCGGCCGTACGCGGGGTCTGAAAGCGTCCACGAGGCGTGCCGTCGTGCTCGCCTGCGTGCGTGGCTACCGCGAGGCCATGCTCGAGATGGCCGAGAAGCGCGCCTTGGAAGTCTGGCACGCGCGACTCGACGGCGACATCGCCCGCGAGACGCTTCGCGAGGCCGCCGGCTCTGAGGCCGACCGCGCGCTCGCCAGGGCGAAGGGCAAGGATTCGCTCAGGGCCCTCTCGAAGCTGACCGAGGTGGTCGACGGACGGCCGCGCTTCCGTTCCCTCCCGCCGACCCTCGTGCCGGCCGATGAGCTGCTCACCGGCGAGCAACGCGCCCACTACCGCGACGCGGTGGAGATGGCGCTGCACAACTACCGGCTGAGCCTGCCCGCGGAGCGCCGACCGTTGTACGACCTCTACCGCTACCGGGAGATCGCGCGCAAAGTGGTCGGAGTGGGTAGCGTGGGGACACGCGCCTGGGTACTGCTCTACTTTGGACGTGATACCAACGACCCCATGATCCTGCAGGCCAAGCAGGCACAAGCCTCGGTGCTTGAGCGCTTCGTCGGCCGAAGCCGCTACGCCAACTCCGGCCGACGGGTGGTGGAGGGGCAGCGCCTCATGCAAGCCGCGAGCGACCCGCTGCTGGGCTGGTACCACGTCATAGGCTTCGACGGCCGGCCCTACGACTTCTACGTGCGCCAGCTGTGGGACGGCAAGGGCGCCTTCGACGTGGAGGTCATGGATGAGCGCGCATGGCCCGGTTACGCAAAGCTGTGTGCGTGGACGCTCGCCCGGGCTCACGCCCGTACCGGCGACCGGATCGCCATCGCCAGCTACCTGGGGACCAAGGACCGCTTCGACCGCGCCGTGGCCGACTTCTCGGAGGCCTACGCCGAGCAGAACCAGCGCGACTACGAGGCGCTCCGCGAGGCCGTGGACGCCGGACGCGTCAAGGGCCAATTCGGCGTCTGAGGGAGGCTGCCTGTGCCGCGGACAGCTCAGGTAGGCACAACGGCCGGTCGCTGATGGACTTCACCCTCGCCAACCTGATGCTCGTCGCCCTGGTGGCGTTCGCCATCCCGTTCGTGCTCGGCCTGTTCCCCAAGGTGGCCTGCCGTCGGCGGTCGTCGAACTGATCGCCGGGATGGTGCTCGGACCGGCCCTGCTGGGCTGGATCGAGCCAGACCTGCCGGTGCAGGTCATGAGCGCCATGGGGGTGGCCTTTCTCCTGTTCCTCGCCGGCATGGAGCTGGACCTGCGGGTGCTCCAGGGTGACCCGCTGCGCCTCAGGGCGCTGGGCTTCCTCCTGTCGTTTGCGCTGGCGCTCGCAATCGAGCTTGCCTTTCAGCAGGCGGACCTCGTCCTCACGCCGCTTCTCGTCGCGGTCGCGCTCTCGGCGACGTCCGTCGGCATCGTCGGGCCGGTTCCTCATCCTGCTCGCCGCCGCGGTGGTCGCCAGCACGTTCGGCTTCGAGGCCATCCTGGGGCGTTCATCGCCGGGGCGGTCTTCGCCATCGTCGCGCGCCGCTGGGAAGATGTAGACACGTACCGCAAGAAGCTCAACGGGCTTGGCTTCGGCTTCTTTGTGCCGGTGTTCTTCGTCTTCAGCGGGATGCGCCTCGAGCCGGGTGAGGTGTTCGGCTGGTTCGACCCTGCCGGCGCTCCTCTAGCGCCGGCACCTCTCCCGTCGCGAGATGGCCGCTGCCGGCCTGCTCCAGGCGACGAATCTGACGTTCATCGTCGTCGCCGTGACCGTAAGGGAGGAGTTGGGCGCGATCACGGTGAGCGGTGGCGAAGGCCTTGTCGCCGCCGGGCTCCTCTCGGCGATCATCCTTCCACCATTCGCCCAGCGCCTGCTTAGGGCTTCGCCGCAGCGGAATGGGGACGTTGAAGTCGAAGTCCGGCGCGGGCGGTCGCGACGCCGCCGCAGACGTGACCCTGCGGTCACCGCTGAGCGCCGCTGAGCCTCGGAGACGACGGTGCTGAGCACGCACTCGCGCTGGATGACTACCAGGACTTGGCCTGCGTAGGCCAATCGGCGGCGATGGCCTTCAAGACGAGCCGCTCGGGGCGCATGCCGCCAGGGCATGCGATGTCCGAGCACCCCCAGCACGGCCTCGTGGCGCTGCTCCGCGACTCCCGGCGCGCTGAGCACGACAGCTGCCCTCTCTCGATTGCCCGAAGTCTTGCGTCCTCTATCGAGTAAGGGCCGGCCTCGGCTGAGGTCCTCAAGGGTGTGACACGGCTACCGCAGCCGCTGTCGCCCGGGAGCCGGATCCGCGTCCTGGAGTGTCACGCACCTGCCGGAGCCACGTAGGAAACGATGTACCGGAGCCGCACACGGCCCCAGACGCGGCGTCTCGTTCGGCAGAGTCTCGTCGGACGAATGTCGGCAGTCTTGCCGATTCGGAAGGAGTGCTGCCGAACCACGCGACACAGAAGCGCGCGGTGCAGCATCAAAGTGGTGCCCCCGGCTGGAATCGAACCAGCGACACCAGGTTTAGGAAACACCAGAAAGGCGTCACTGGCAGTAGTGCCCGGTGCTCGAGAGTGCTGCAAAGTCCAGGTTTCTGAGCGAACTGGATGTTCGGCCATCTTCAGCCGTGTTGCGCCGTAGTGAGCCGTCTTGTCGGCAATCCGTCGGCAATCTGGCCGAGACAGCGAAGGGCGCGGGTGCGGCCATATCACCGCACCCGCGCACGCCGGGCCACTTTGTCCCTGCGCTCAGGGGTCACGCGACAGTCGATGTGTCCTGCTCCAGCAGCGCTCCGAGCTTCGCCACTGTCTCGGCATCCAAGGAGAAGGGCCTGTCGGCCGAGCGCAACTGTTGGACCTTCCTCCGCACACGTTGTCCAAGCGTGGTTGCTCCGGCCGCCTCCCAATGGCCATGACTTGCTCGATCTATCAGGGTTGGCATCCACACATCCCGGTAGCGGCCTCTGGTGTAGCGCGTTCCCAAGTGGTGTCCACCGGGTCCAACGGCCAGGATCTCCGCGAGGGCAAGGCTCTCTTCGTCTACCGGTACTTCGCGCAGAACGCTCCTCGCAAACCCCACTAGCTCGTCCCCAAGGACAATCGCTTCGTAGGATGTCTGGAGGCCCGACTCGAGGTAGCCGACATCGTGCATGAGGGTCCCACGGCAGAGGGCCCCGGCTAACGCCGTCAGGGCCGATTCCGCCGCCCACTGTTCGTCCAGCACTTTGGAATCGGAGAACCCCGCGTAGCCGAAGCTGGGCAAGCCGTAGTGATGCGCGACGTCACACTGCGACTGTTGCCCGATCACCCATTCAGGTGACACGTAGGGGTTGATCATCGTCCGCATGTCGAGCAGGTCAAGCCCGGCTCCGTAGACGAACGGCGCGCCCGGCCTCACAAGCTGATGCAGCACCAGGGCGCTCAGAATCTCAGCGTTGCCTACGGCGGCCACTGCGGTGATCGAGGCTGGGGCTGTACTCGCGAGAGTCGCGTTGGTGGCGCAAACCAGTGGGATGTCCAAGGCCGCCGAGTTGATGACCTTGGAGAGATCCAGGTCGTCGTGCATGAGAGGGGGAGAGGGCATTGTGTAGACGATCAGGCTCTCGGCCTCTCCACACAAGCCAGCCGCTTCCTTCATCAGGGCTAGGGAATGACCATCTCGCGGCGCCAACAACAGTGGCTTCCTCGTACCCTTGAGCATAGCCACGAGCTGAACCAGCACCTCTTGTTCGGGAGGCACATCCTCTGGTACGACCATCGACATGACGAAGTCGGTGTTCGGAAGCAGCTCGCACATTGCCGAGAGATCCTCCACATCGAATGCAGAGCCCCGCCGTCGCTTCCCTGAGGCGAGGTCGCGGATGTAGAGGCAATCGGAGCCTGTTCCGAAATAGGTTTTCCCGTCTTTCAGTTCGAGCACCTCATCCCGACCACGGGACTTCACGACCCAAGAGCGCGGCACAGTCCGAAGTGCCTCTTCGACCAACTCACCGGGTATGCGAACGCGAGTGCCGTCGATTCTCGCCCCAGTCCCAGCGAAGTACTTGAGAGCTGGCTCATACCTGAATTCGACCCCGGTTGTCTCAAGGATCTGCAGAGAAGCCTCGTGCAGACGTTGACACTCTTCCTCACTCCACACTCGGAATGTAGCCCTGCCCATTGCCCAACCCCCTTTGCAGTCGCCCGTCAAGAAACGCTTTCGTCAAGAAGGACGCGGACGTGGCCGCGATGGTGATCCGCGAGCGTCTCCAGCAGCGCGGCTACGCGGGTGGCATCACCATTCTCAAGGAGTACCTGGCCGAGGTGCGCCCGCAGTCCAAGGAGGCGCGCAACTACGGGCGCACGACCTACCTGCCCGGCGAGCTCCTGCAGGCCGACTGGTGGGACACCGGCCTCGACGTGCCCGTGCGCAAGGGCGCGGCGAGGCGCGCCCACGGCTTCGTGACCACGCTGCCCTTCTCCGGGGCCCACGCCGTCGTGTTCACGCACGCGCGAACGGCGGCCGACGCCGTGCCCGCCCTCCGGGGCTGCCTCGAGCGCCTCGGCGGCCTGCCGGGCAAGCTGGTCGTCGACAACGACACCTCCCACGTGGTGCGCCGCGGGCGCGCCCGCCCGCGCCCGGTCGACGAGCTCGCCGCCCTCCTCGGCAGTCTCGCCATGGGCCACGTCGCGCTGCCCCCGGTCTCGCCGCAGAGCAAGGGCTCCGTGGAGCGCACCAACGGCTACCTCGAGACCTCGTTCCTGCCGCTGCGCTCGTTCACGGACCTGCCCGACCTGCGGGCGCAGAGCGACGCCTGGACGGAAGGCGTCCCCTGGCGGCGCCACCTGCGCCGTCTCGGGGGGCGCGTCAGCGAAGCGCTCGCCATGGAGCGCGCCGCGCTGGCCCCGCTGCCCGCGGCGCCGCCGGTCACGGAGCGCCGCCTCGAGGTGCGCTGCCGCAACGCCGCCCAGAACTTCCAGGCGGCTCGCGTTCACCCGGCCCGTGACCCGTGGTGACGTGGGCGGGCGTCCGGCTGACAGACGCCCGCCCTGGGTGTGGCGGCAGGGGGGACCGCCTTCGTGAGGCCGTCTACTCGTGGCCCGTGAGCGCAGACGCAGGGCTGGAGCAAGGATCAGTACTCCACCCCGCTCTCCATGATCTGCATCGGACGTCGTTGCGGCACATCAAGCCACGGACGCAGCTTCTCGTACGCTGCGCCGGCGCGGAACACCGAGATGTCTTCATACGGCCGTCCGACGATCTGGACTCCGGTCGGGATACCGTTGTCGGCAAAGCCCGAGGGAACGTTGAGCACGGGGCAGCGGCTGGCCATGTTGAAGAGCGTCGTCAGACCCGCCGCAAAGTACTCCTCGAGATCCTCCTCGCCGACGCGAAGCGGGACATCGACGTAGTCCTCCCCTGCGAGCAATCCCCGGCTGAGCATCGTGGGGAGCACCAGCAGCTCGTGCGCCTGAAGGACCTCACCGATGCGGGCGAGGATGCGACTCTCGAGGATGAGGCCCCCGGCCAGCCCGATCTCCCTTGCGGCCCGCGTCGTCGTCTCCGCCATCCTGACGGTGTAGGGGTTGACGAGATCGGGGTGCGCCTCGATCTCGGTCATGATGAGCGTGCCGAAAATGGCGCCCAGATGGACGTACGTCGCTCGCAGCACCTCCTCGCGATCCAGGGAGAGCCTGACCTCGTCCACCAGCGCGCCGGCTTCAGCGAGTGCGTTGCCGAACGTGCGGGTGTTCGAGGCCACCTCGGGATCGATTGACCACCGCTCTGGGGCCACGACCAAAGCTACCCGCATGCCCTCGATGCCCTCGGGGTCGAGCGGAATCTCAACCTTGGGGGTGACCGTCATGAGGTCCCGATAGTCCGGCCCACTGATCACATTGTGCAGCAGCGCGCAGTCGCCCACCGTCCGCGCCATCGCCCCCATCTGACAGTAGTTGTCTAGGTTGTAGGGCGGGTCTTGGGGCACCCGCCCAAAGGGCGCCTTGAAGCCGACTACCCCATTGGCGCAGGCGGGCACCCGGATCGACCCGGCGATGTCGCCTCCCGTGGCGAGTGTGGTGGTGCCCGCGGCAAGGGCGGCGCCCGCACCGCCGGAAGAGCCGCCCACGGCGTACTCGGGGTTCCAGGGATTGCGGGTGATGCCCCACAAGCGGGAGTGCGTGAAGCCGGCGCAAGAGAACTCGGGTGTTGTGGTGCGGGCGTGCAGGATTCCACCTGAAGCAAGGATCCGCTCGATGAGCACTGAAGAGGCGGGGGCGATGTCGTCCTTGTGAGCAAGCGAGCCGCTGCTGCATGGCTGCCCCGCGACAGGGATGGAGTCCTTGTTTGCCACCGGCAGACCGCACAGAGGGCCGGGCGGTTCTCCCCGACCCATGTACGCGGCCTCAGCGACGCGCGCTGCCTCCATGGCCTCATCGAAGTACGTCAGGCACAATGCGTTGACGGTTGGCTCCACGGCCTCGGCGCGCGCGACGACGGCCTCCATAAGCTCAACCGGTGACAGCTTGCGCGACCGGAACAGACGCAGGGCCTCGACAGCCGACATGTAGTGCAGGTCATCCATCTCCCGGATCTCTCCCTTCAGCGACCGCCCGCCGATTCACGCCGTTTTGAACGCCTCGGCCACGTTGATGGACTGGGAGCCGCGGATCCCGTACACGTTGCTTCGCTGCGCGCGGGGCTGGCTGACAAAGAAGCTGATGCCGATGGGCGTCTCTTCCTGCTGGATCTGCGAGAGCTGCGTGGCGTAGGCCTGCCGGCTCGTCTCGTCACTCGTCGCCATGTACTTGTCGAACACCGCCGCGAACTCCTCGTCGTTCCAGTGGGACGAGCTCCACGGGCTGGTGGGCAGCAGCATGGCCTGGGCGTATACACCCGGGGTCGGCCGCGGGATCCATTCCACGATGACCATGGCCGCGTTGAGCCAGGGCGTGGTGTCCGGCTTGCCGGCGTAGAACAGCTCGTAGCTCAGCTGCTCGAGCTTGACCCTGATCCCGGCGGGCTCGCACTGGGCCTTGATGAGCTGGGCGTACTGCGGGTTCTCAACGTATTTGGCGAACGTCAGCGTCACGTCGATGCCGTCGGCGTAGCCTGCGGCGGCCAGCAGTTGCTTGGCCTTCTCGTAGTCCTGCGTGCGCTCAGGGGCCGCCGGGCTGCCGGGGAACACCGTGGGCTGCCAGAACGTGTCGTAGCCCAGCTGGCTCCTGCCGTCGAACAGCGCCTGATTGATCGCCTCGCGATCGAGGCTGTACGCCACCGCCTGCCGGACCTCCTTCTTCTGCCACGGGTCCTTGGTCGTGTTGAAGGCCAGCTCGCGGATGGCCGAGTTGGGGTAGATGTCCACACGGATCTGAGGGTCGTTGAACAGCGGCTGCGAGCCTTGGAACTGCGTGTTCGACTGGGCGTCTATGGCTCCGGACTGCAACTGAAGCGCAGACGCGGCCTCGTCCTGGATCATCATCCAGTCCACCCGGTCCAAGTACGGCAGCTGCCGGCCCTGGGCGTCCTTACCCCAGTAGTCGGGCTTCCTCGTAGCGACGCAGCGCTGTTTGGCCACATAGTCCTTGAGCAGCCAGGGCCCCGTCCCCACCGGGTTCTTGACCCAGTCGCCCTCGTAGGAGCGCGGCAGCATGACTGTGTTGTACGAGGCCGCGCTGACCAGGAACGGGAAGTCGGCGAAGGGTTTATCGAGCTCGAAGCGCACGGTAGAGGCGTCGACGGCCTGCGTGCCACCCGGGGAGAGTATCCCGTAGAGTGCCGCGAGCGCGGCGGACCCGCTCTTCGGGTTGACCAGGCGGTCCAGCGTCGCTACGACGTCGGCCGCCTCGAACGGGCTGCCGTCGCTGAACTTGACGCCCTCGCGCAGCTTAAACGTCCACACGGAGGCGTCCTCGTTGGCCGACCAGCTGACCGCCAGCTTGGGCACCAGCGCGTTCTGGTCGTCCAGGTCGATCAGGTACTCGCAGAACTGCTGGATGAGCGCGATGCCGCCCCAGTCGTAGATGGTCACAGGGTCGAGGTCGGTGATGGACGGAGGGACCGCGATCTTGAGTGTTCCGCCCATCACCGGCTCGGGCGTGGCGCTGCCGCTGGGTGTGGCGCTGCCTGTGGCCGCGGTCTCGCCGTTCGAGCTGCCACAGGCGGCCAGAAGGTGCCCCACGGCGGTCGCCGACACTCCCATGACGGACGCCCTCACGAGTAGTTGACGGCGCGTCATCTCTCCTCTGACGACGCGCTCGACGAGGTGCTCCCCGTACTCGTTGCGATGCTCCTGGATCATCTCGCTCCCCCTTGTTGTCCTCTGAGACGATGAGACGCTGCGCGGCCCCCAGACCGCGGGGACGCGGTACACATGGCGGACGGTGTGGTCAGGCGGTCACGTCTTCGATGAACTCCTCGTAGAACGCGAGGTAGCGGTCGATGTCGTCCTCGCTGTGCTGGATAGACAGGGTCCACTCCGCCTCGCGGTTGCCGGCGATCAGGACCCCTCGGTTGAAGGCGTAGGCCCAGACAAGGCGGCAGAGCTCGTGGTCCTGGTGGGCGATGTAGGACTCGTAGTCGGTGATCCGCTCGGCGGCGAACGTCACGCAGCCCTTGGAGCGGATGCCGACCGTGTAGTACGGCAGCCCATGCGCCGCGTTGACCGCGTCGATGCCGGACATGAGCCGGTCGTTGAGGACGTCCAGGCGCGCGTAGGCCTCGGGCGTCATGACCCGCTCGAGGCTGGCACGCGCCGCTGCCATGCAGAGGGGGTTCCCGTTGTACGTACCGACCTGGTAGACCTTGCCCGGGCCGATGACGTCCATGACTTCGTCGGTGCCGCCCACAGCGCCCGCCGGGAGCCCGCCCGAGAGGGCTTTGGCCAGAGTGACCATGTCGGGCACCACGCCGAAGCGCTCTACGGCGCCGCCGGCCGCCGTAGTGATGCCGCTCTTCACCTCGTCGAAGATGAGCACGATGCCGTGGCGCCGCGTCATCTCGCGCACCGCCTCGAGGTACCCCGGCTCGGGGAGGACGACACCGAGGTTCATCATGGCGGGCTCCATGATCAGGCAGGCGGGCGCCCGGCCCTCCTCAACGAGGCGCTCGACGCGCGCCTCCATCATGGCGGCGTCGTTGAACGGCACCGGCACGGTCATCTCCACCGCGCAAGCAGGCAGCCCCATGCCGTACGGCAGCGAGACGTAGTCGTCGCGTGGGCCCAGGTCGGTGCCGTACATCATCACCGAGACCATGACGTAGTCATGGTGGCCGTGGTACGAGCCCATGATCTTCAGCACGGTGTCACGGCCGGTGAAGCCGCGGGCGATGCGGATGGCGTCCATGGTCGCCTCTGACCCCGAGTTGACGAAGCGCCACTTGGGGAGGCGGAAGTCCTTCGCCAAGTGCTCCGCCACGACCACCGCGTCCTCGCAGGGCAGGGCGAACTGCGTGCCTCGCTCCATGCGACGCCGCACGGCGTCCACGATCACGGGGTGAGCGTGACCCTGCACCATGCAGCCGAAGGCGTTGTGGAAGTCGACCATGGTCCGCCCATCGACCGTGGTGATCGTCGACCCTCTGCCCTCACTCGCGTAGATGGGGTAGGGGTCGCGCGCCTGGTAGCTGGAGGCGACGCCCAGCGGCATCGATGCCACAGCCCGCTCGTAGAGCCTGCGGCTCGCCGAGGTGCTCGCCTCGACCCGCCGCAGCTCCGCCTCGAGGAGCCGGCCGAGGCGAGCTCGGTCCTTAATCGGTCCTTGGTCAGTCATCTCGCTCCGATCGCGTCGCTCGCGGCCGTCTGTCCGTACGCCCGGCGCAGGATGGCCACGTAGTCGTCTTTGCCGATAGGCCGCGGGTTGGCCAGCGAGCAGCCGGCGGCGGCCGACGTCTCGGCCAGCTGCTCGAAGTCCGAAGGCGTGACGCCCGGCAGCTCGGCCAGCGCCGGGATGCCCACGTCTCGCGCGAGCTGCTCGAGCGCCCGCGCCCCGGCCTCCGCCGTCTCGGCGGCGGTGCCCCGGGCGCCTTCCCCCTCCAGCAGCGCCCGTGCCACTTCAGCATGACGTTCCGGGTCGGCGCCGCTGTTGAAACGGAAGATGTGGGGCAGGAATACGGCGATCGCCACGCCGTGCGGCGTGTCGTAGAGGCCGCCGAGGCTCTCGCCGAGGCTATGCACGGCCCCGACAGTGCTGTTCGCGAACGCAATCCCGGCTATGGTCGAGCCGAGCAGCATGCCCGCGCGCGCATCCAGGTCGGCCCCACCGGCGACGGCGGTCCGCAGGTGACGCGCGATCATGCGGACGGCCTGCAATGCGAGTCCGTCGCTCACGGGATTCGCAGCCCTGCAAGTGAACGCCTCCACTGCGTGGGAGAGGGCGTCCATCCCGGTGGCGGCAGTGAGCGCGGGCGGCATACTCGCTGTGAGCTCAGGGTCGAGGAGCGCCGTCCTGGGCGCTAGCCCCTGACCGCGGAGCGCCATCTTGTAGTGGTTCGCCTC
The DNA here is from genome assembly GCA_963765635.1 of uncultured Thermoleophilia bacterium. Taxonomy (GTDB): domain Bacteria; phylum Actinomycetota; class Thermoleophilia; order UBA2241; family UBA2241; genus CAIXSE01. The sequence continues at coordinate 1,539,585 of CAVXXF010000004.1, read as the reverse complement.
GTCTGTGATGACGGCGACGAAGGTGACCTCGCTGCCGGTGCCGGACGTGGTCGGCACGCAGATAACTGGCAGCGGCTCGCGTTCAAGCTCCCGGGGGTCCTCCCAGTCCTTGACGGTCCCCCCGTTGGTCACAAGGGCGGCGGCGGCCTTGGCCGCATCCATGGCGCTGCCGCCGCCGAGCCCGACGATCAGCTGAGCGCCCTCCTCTCGGGCCGTCTCGGCCGCGGCGCAGCACTCCCGGTCGCGCGGGTTCTCCGAGAGGCCGTCGAAGCTGACGGCGGCGACGCCAGCCGCCCGCAGCAGTCCGACGGCCCGCTCCGCGAGGCCCAGACGCGCGATGCCGGGATCGCACACCACGAGCGCTCGTTCGGCTCCCAGGGCACCGGCCTCTTCGCCGAGAGAAGCGAAGGACCCGGGCGCGAACCGGATGCAGGTGGTGTGACGAAAGCGGAACGGGGCGAGATCCACCGTGCGACCTCCCTTCAGGCCGGCGTCCGCAGGCACGCCGATTCGTCGTGGAGGGCCTCGTCCAGCATGCGGCTAAGGCCCTCGTCCTGTCCGGGGGACAGGCTGAACGCCGGCTCCGCCGAACGCAGTTCGGCCACTCTGGACCGCACGCGCTCCAGGAGCGTGACACTGCCTTCCGCCAGCCAGCGGTCGTGGTTTGCGTGCTCGAACAGGCTCGCCGACCAGAACTCGCGGTGGTGCCGGCGCGTGTACTTGCTGCCCAGGTGGTTGCCTCCCGGGCCGGCTGCCCTGATCTCATCGAGCGCCAGCGAGCAATCGTCCACCGGCACCTCGCGCATGAACTGTCGCGCGTACCCCACGAGCTCGTCGCCCAAGACGATGGACTCGTAGGACGTGAGGAGGCCCGTCTCGAGGTAGCCCACGTCGTGGAGCAACGTGGCCCGGGAGAGCGAGCCGTAGGCCGTCGTCAGGGCTGCCTCGGCCGTCCACTGGCCGTCGAGCGTCTTGGCGTCGGTGTCACCCGCGTACGAGAAGCTCGGCAGGCCGTAGAATCGCGCGAGATCGCAGGCGGCCTGCAGGGCAAGGCGGCTGTCCGGCAGCGTGTAAGGGGCGTTCATGTGGCGCATGTCCAGGACGTCGGCGCCGGCGCCGTACACGAACGGCGCCCCCATCCTGACGTGCTGGTGGAGGACAAGGCCGCTGAGAGTCTCCGCATTGGCCACAAGGACGCACGCGGCGACGCTGCGTGGGGCACTGCCTCCCATGCTGGGCGCCGGCGCGTAGATCAGTGGCAGCCAGAGCTCGGCGCAGCCGATGACCTTGGTCAAAGCGTCGGCGTCGTGCATGAGCGGAGGCGACGGCATGGCGTAGATGGAAACACTGTCTTTCTCGCCACACAGCTCGGCCATCGCCTGGATGCGCCGCAGAACGCTCCCGTCGCGCGGCGCCACCATGAGCGGCTTGCGCGTGCCTCGCAACATGGCGGCCACCTGCGCCACGTCGTCGATCTCCTGGGGCGCGTCTGCGGGAAGACCCATGCTCATCACGAAGTCTATCTGCGGGAGGCGCTCGCAGAGCGCGGCCATGCCCTGGATGTCGTCGCAGCGCACCCTGCGCCGCTCGCCCGAGTCGGGATCAAGGATGTAGAGCACGTCCGAACCTGTCCCGAAGTAGACCTCGCCGTCACGCAGGACGAGCGACGCGGTGTCGCCGCCGCGCGGCTTGAGCAGCCACTGACGCGGGACGCTCGCGATGGCGGCGTCGACAGCCCGGGCCGGGATGCGCACCCGGCGGCCGTCCACGATGCACCCGGCGGCTTGGAACAGAGCCAGCGCCGGCTCGTACCGCACGTCCACGCCCACCTCGCTCAGCAGCTCGAGCGTGGCCTCGTGAAGCCTCCGGCACTCGGACTCGCCCCATACGCAGAGTGATGCCCGGGACATATGCAGACTCCTCTCGCTTCGCCCACCGATGAGGGGAGGGAGTTCACGACCTCGAGTCGTCCGCCCCCCCGCTCGGTCCTTGCAGTAAGCACGGACACAACTCTATCCCACGTTCCAATAACCATGTCAAGCACGTATCAGAAATACCCATTATAGACAAGTATTGTGTGCGTTGCGTACAATGAGCCAAGTAGTCAATGAGCACAGTAGTCGGCAGAGAAAGGATGAGCCATGGATGAGCCTCGCCGCCGGGTGGCCAACGAGCAGGAAGCGGTGTGCCTTCCATTCGGCGATGACGCAGCCTGTCTCGCCTGGATGTGGAAGACGCTGTACGCCCCGGACGGGGCCAGCGCCATCTGCAGGAACTGCCGCGAGCTACGCCGCTTCCACAGGGTCAGCTCGCGGCGCGCGTACGCGTGCGACGCCTGCGGCCACCACGTCTACCCCACCGCCGGCACCTTCATGGAGAACTCGAGGCTCAGCCTCATGACCTGGTTCGCCGCCGCGTTGCTCGTGAGAGACGAGGGTGGTGCCGTGACGGGAGAGGCGCTGGCGCGCCGCCTCGGCGTCAACTACAAGACCGCCCTGCGGGTCAAGAAACGGCTGCTGGCGGCGAGGGCCGGAGGGGGGCCGGACGCCGCGCTCCTTGACCACCTCTGCACCAAGGCCGGAGCGGCAGGGGACGCCGTGACGGAGACCACGCGCGGCACCCGGGGCGCCAGAGTGCGGGACACGATCATGGCCGCGGCATGCCGCGCCTTCGCCACGCGCGGCCTGCCGGCCACGCGCATCTCGGACATCGCCCGTGAGGCGGCACTCTCCACCACCGTCGTCCGCTACTACTTCAAGACCAAGGACGACATCCTCGTTGCGGCGCTGCAGTGGGCCATGGAGCAGACCTACGCGCGGGTCGATGAGCTGCGCGAGACGGCCCCTGGCCCGTATGCGCGTCTTCGGGGCGTGCTCGAGCTCAGCCTGCCGGCGGAGGGACGGCTGCACGACGAGATCCTCCTTTGGCTCGAGACCTTCGTGCGCATCCGCTCGCACCCCAAGCTCCTCTCGGCGTGCGTCGCCATGTCGGACTACTGGCTGGCGGCGGTGCGTGAGGCCATCGAGGACGGTGAGCGGGCCGGCGTGTTCCACCCCGTCATCCCGCCGGCCCAGCTCGCGCAGTGGCTGGTGGCGCTCGCCGACGGCCTGAGCTTCAGGTCGGTGGTGGGGTACACGGGGATGAACGTGCCCCACGTCACCGAGGTGCTCCTCGACTTCGCGGCGCGCCAGCTCGACGTCACCCTCGCCGACATGATGGCCTAGGATTGCCCACGGCGCCGGCCGACCACGGAGGCGATGAGCTGCTCGAACCGTGCGCGCGTGCCGGCCGTGACGACGTGGTCGGGAGGCTGCGCGAGCAACTCGTTCGTCCTTCGGGACACCCGCTCCCTCAGTGTGGTACGGCCGTCGGCATGCCAGCGGTCGAAAGCGACGTGGTCGAAGAGGTCGCTGCGCCAGATGTCGCGGTGATGCTTGCGCGTGTAGGTGCGGCCGAGGTGGTTGCCGCCGGGGCCCACCGTGATGATCTCGTCCAGCTGCAGGGCCTCGTCGTCCACCGGCAGTTCGCGCAGGAACGAGCGCGCGAAGCCGGCCATCTCGGCGCCCAGCACGATGGAGTCCGGCGATCCCGCCATGCCCGACTCCATGTAACCGAGGTCGTGCAGCAGCGTGGCCCGGGAGAGAGCCCCCAGCAGCGAAGTGATGGCCACGTCCGCCGACCACTGTTCGTCAAGGCTCTTCGCATCCGAGGTGCCCGCATAGGACCAGCTGGGCAGGTCGTGATGCCGGGCCAAGTCGCAGGCCGCCTGGTTGGCGAGGAAGTGGTCCGGGCCGACGTACGGATCGAGGGCGACGCGCATGTCCAGAGCGGATGCGCCGGCCCCGTAGACGAACGGCGCCTCGGGGGCGGCGAGCTGGTGCACCACGAGGCCTGCGAGCATCTCGGCATGGCCGACGACGACGGCCGAGCTCATGGATGCCGGCGCGGTCGCACCTGCGGACGGCGCCGGCGCCAGGACGACCGGCACGCCGAGCCGCGCGCAGCAGATGAGCTTGTCCAATGCGTCCGCGTCGTAGCGCAGCGGAGGCGAGGCCATGATGAGACAGGCGAAGCTCCTCTCCTCCCCGCACAGGCCGGCCATCTCCAGCATCGCCTCGAGACCGTCGGCGCCGTGGCTCGTGGAGACGATGATGGGCTTCGTGGTCCCCTCGAGCATGGCGGCGAACTGCAAGAGGTCGTCGGAGTCGATGGGCGCATCGTGCGGCAGCGCCATGGACATGACGAAGTCGACCTGGTCGAGCCGGTCGCAGAGCGCCGCGCTCTGCACGACGTCGTCGGGCGTGGCGCGGCGGCGGCGGCCACTGGACGGCGCATGCACGTACACGCAGTCAGGCCCCGTACCGAAGTACGTGTTCCCCTGCTCCAGCACCATCCCGCCCTTGCCCCTGCCGGGCACCGCGAAACTCCTCGGCGCCGAGAGCAGGGCCGCCTCGACCAGGTGCCGCGGGATGCGGACGCGCCGGCCCTCCACCGACGCTCCGGCATCGGCGAGCAGCGCCACCGCCTCCGCCTGCCGAACGTCCACTCCCGCCTCCATGAGTACTCTGCAGGCCGCAGCCAGGATGACCTCACACTCCGCGTCGCCCCAGACGACCGTCGTCACTGCAGGCATGTTCCTCCTCCCCACATCAGGGCCGCGCGCCCTCAGCCCACCCCGAGGATGCTCTTGGCCGTGAGCACGGCCTCGATGGCGTCCTCGGCGTAGCCGTCGGCGCCGATCTCGTCGGCCCAGGCGCGGGTCGTGGGGGCGCCGCCGATCATCACCTTGACGGAGTCGCGCAGGCCGGCGGCTTTCAGGGCTTCGATGGTCTTCTGCTGGTTGGGCATCGTCGTGGTCAGCAGGGCCGAGAGCAGGAGCAGGTCGGCGTCGGTCTCCTTGACCGTGGCGATGAAGGTCTCGACGGGCACGTCGCAGCCCACGTCCGTGACCGTGAAGCCGGCCGCGCTGAGCATGGAGCAGACGATCGTCTTGCCGATCTCGTGGATGTCGCCGGCGACCGTGCCGGCGACCGCCACGCCGAGCGTCGTGCGGGAGCCGCCGGCGGCGTCGATGGCGGGCTGCAGGACGTGCACGGCGGCCTTCATCGCCTCGGCGCCCTGGACCAGTTCGGGGAGGAAGAACTCGCCCTTGCCGAAGAGGTCGCCGACCTCCTCGATGCCCTTGACGAAGCCCTTGTCGAGGATGTCTCCGGGGGCGAGCCCGGCGTCGAGGCCCTTCTGCGCCAGGGCGGCGGCCTCTTCGGCCTCGCCGTCGATGACGGTCTGCTTCATCAGTTCGTAGAGGTCCTGGGACATGACTCCTCCTGCCCGTGTTCCTACGTGGACCGTGGACGGCTGGCTTCCGTCTACGGTAGTCAACATGTGATGTACACGCTAATGCAGGCCAATTGATGCCGTCAAGCAAGTGTCAGCGAAATCCACAGTAGACAAGTAGCCGCGCGCTGTGACAGTCGGGGCAAGTAGGGCAGTTGACAGTGAAGCTGCACACGCTGTCCCGCGTCCCACGTCAACGGAACCGCCATCTTGCGCAAGAAGCCGGTGACTTGAGTCTGACGCAGTCCGAGAAGGCCTGTCGTGTGCAAGGCGGCGGCCGGCCGGAGATTTCGACGGAAACAGCGGCTCCCTGGGGGCAGGCGTAGGGAGTGATCTAGCTAGCGCTCGGCTCCGGTGACCCATGTGTGCCGCCATCCATCAGGGCCGCTGGTCCCACCGCTCGATCACCTTGTGGCGACGCCAGAGCCGACCTCCTGCGACGGGATATGCCCCAAAGCGACCGCTGCGTCCATCGCCGTCTCCTCTCCCGCCTCTGGTACGGTGCGCATCGCCTCAGGCCGCAGACACCGGGGCAGTGGAGTTGGAGCTGGCACACGATCGCCTTCACGGGGATGCGCAGAGGCGAGGCACTCGGCTTGCGTTGGCAGGACGTCGACCTCGAGAACTCGAGGCTCTCGGTGCGCAGGGCGCTGGTCCCCATCAAGGGCGCGGTCGTTGTCAGTGAGCCGAAGACGGCGAAGGGCCGCCGCGTCGTTGCCCTCGACCCGGGCACCCTCGAGGTCCTCGAAGCGCAGGCAGCTCGACAGCTCGACGAACAGACCGCGTGGAAGAAGGGCTGGGTCGAGACCGGCCTCGTCTTCACCCAAGAGAACGGCGCTGCCCTGGACCCCGAGACCGTGACGCGCTACTTCCGCCAGGCCGTGAAGAAGTCGCTGCTGCCGACGATCCGTCTGCACGACCTTAGGCACACCCACGCCACCTTGGCCCTGCAGGCTGGTATCCATCCCAAGGTCGTCTCCGAGCGCCTCGGCCATGCCACCATCTCGATCACCCTCGACACCTACTCGCACGCCATTCCGGCGATGCAGGAGGAGGCGGCGGCGCTCATCGCGGGACTGGTGTTCGCGGAGAATTAGGGATGCAGGTCGACTCGGGTGCATTCCGGGCAAGGAGAAACCCGCCGCAGCTTGGAGGAATGCTGACAAGCCAGCCGTGCTAAGACGTGCCTACCTTGCCGCTCCTCGACGTACGCCAAGCCTTGTCTGGCTTGCCGCGTCACGTCTCGCCATACCAAGCATCTGCGACGGGCACCTGCACTGTACACCCCGCGATCGAAGCGCGGCGCCGTTGGCCGTTGCGACGCCGAGAACACCGAACTGCGAGGGACGCTGCACCGGCCCGCCGGTCGCACACCCCCAGGTCGTCTCCGAGCGCCTCGGGCACGCCACCATCTCGATCACGCTCGACACCTAGTCGCACGCCGTCCCGGCGATGCAGACGGAGGAGGCGGCGGCGCTGATCGCGGGGCTGGTGTTCGCAGCGCAGTAGACCGCCCAGGTGCGCGGCTGAAGGTCAGGACATCGACGTGGCCGTAGGCGAGAGCGTCAGAGGCGCAGGTGTTGCACTCGGTCTTGAACTCAGCCTTCAAACTTGAGGTCGCGGACTCACGCAACACCCCAATCAGGGGAAGACCAGAACCGTCAAGGGCCGCCGTGCGCCCCGGCGCTCCACTAGGTCCATCTCGGTGTTCACGCCATCGTGATGATGATCTTGCCCCTATGATCGCCCGTGGCAAAGAGCCGAAAGGCTTCAGGCAGGTCCGCAAGCCTGTACGCCCTATCGATCACCGGCATGAGCTTGCCGGCTTCGAACAGCTCGTTCATGTAGGAGAGGTCCTTGTTGGGTTTCAGGCCAACGACACGCATGTGCTTGTGGTGAAGCCGCGCCAGCAACGGACCCAGCACCAGGGTCTGCAGCAGGCGCGGGATGCTGCCGCCGACGGTGACATAGGTGCCGTTGAGATTCAGTGCCCGGGCGTAGGCGAATGGCGACCGGTTGGTCTTCACATCAAGGATCAGGTCATAGCACTTGCCACCTTCGGTGAAGTCTTCCTTGAGGTAATCGATGACGTGGTCCGCGCCCATGGCACGCAGCATGCCCAGCTTGCCGGGCTTGTCGACCACGGTCACCTCAGCGCCGTGGAGTCTGGCTATCTGCAAGGCGAACGTACCAACGCCCCCGCCTGCCCCGTTCAGGAGCACCTTCTGGCCGGACCTAATCCGGCCCACATCAATGAGGCCCTGCACCGCCAGCATGCCTGCTTGCGGTATGGCGGCAGCTTGCTCGAAGGTCATTCCGGCCGGCTTGTGCGCGAGGCCCGCTTCCTGCGCACAGGCATATTCGGCAAACGCGCCGAAGCCGCCGCCGCTCAGATCGCCGTAGACCTCGTCACCCGGCTGGAACGCCGTGACACCTCCTCCCACGGCTTCAACACGCCCCGCGATATCACCGCCTAGGATATGCACTCGCGGCGTGAAGAGACCGCTGAGCATGCGATTCTCCAGAGATCCCCGTAGCATCCCCCAGTCCCAATCGTTGACCGACGCGGCAAGCACACGCACCAGGACCTGATCGGCTTTGGGCGTGGGCTTTGCCACGTCTCTCAGTTCCAGGACGTCGGGCGTCCCGTAGCTGTCCATAACGACTGCCTTCATGCGTTCGTCCCGATGCTCCTAGATCTCCGACACCGCCCCGACTCTGCATATACGCTTGAGATACACCAACGTTCGAACGCGGCATAACAAGGATTGTGCAGACGGCGCGAGACTCCCGATGCAGCTATGTACTTCTGCATATGACCCTATCACCAGGTTCGAACGAGCGGCATTCGTGGTCTGCAGAAGACCCTGCATTCACGTCGACACGCTGCCGCCGTGATGCTGCGTGGTCGAGTGTCACGTCTCGTGATGTCTCGTGATGTCGAGTCTCGTCGGCAAAATGTCGGCAGTTCTGCCGAATCGGAAGTTGTGTGCGCGACCGAGCACCGCAGGAAATCGCCATATGCAGGTACTTTGTGGTGCCCCCGGGCTGGATCGAACAGCCGACACCAGGTTTAGGAAACCTGTGCTCTATCCACTGAGCTACGAGGGCATTGTGCCGATTTGCAGGGATTTTTCCTCTGCGACAGCCGGACCAGAATACCAGAGTTGCGAAAAAGTTGCTAAATCTGCAGGAGAAGGGCTCATGTCAAGGGGTTCGCGAGGATGCGAAAGGCGGTCTGAGGGACGGGCCAGGGCATCTCAGCCATCGCGACGGTGACGGCTCGGGGCACCTCGTACGGACTACCGTTACGTAAGATATTGACAGTAACGTAACGGAAGGCTAGCCTCCCGTGCGCCCAAGCAAGGAGGCGTCCGTGAGCCAGCCCATCGTTCTTCAGATCGGAGAAGTCGCCAAGAGAGCGGGGGTCAGCCTGCGCACCGTCCGCTACTACGAGGAGGTCGGCCTGCTGCCGCCGTTGCAGCGGACGTCGGCCGGCACGCGGCTGTACAGCGAGGCGGACGTCGTGCGACTGCGCTTCATCCGGCGCCTGAAGGCGTGGGGGCTGAGCCTGGAGGAGATCGAGGTCGCGCTGGGCAGCAGGCAGTCCGCTCAGTCGCGCGCGGACAGAGTGAACCACACGCTCGAGGTGCTTCTCACGGAGCAGCAGCATGCCGAGGAGCAGCTCGCGGCGCTCCAGCGCCTGCGCGATGAAGTCGAGGACGCTCTGGCCAACGTGAGACTGTGCGAGACCTGCGCTGCCGAGGAGTGCCCCGCCGACTGCGAGCGCCTGGCGAACTTGCTCTGAAGGTCTGTGGGCGGTTGGTCCTTTGAGGCCAGCATCGATGAACAGGAGGCGCGCATGTGCAGGAGTCCGGGGAACCTGGAGTCGTATCTCGATGAGCGTCGCCACCACGCCGTCGACTCGTGCACGGCCTGCGGCACCTGCTTCCGCGAGTGCCCGGCGCTCGAGCACCTCGACTTCGGCGATCTCAAGCCGGCCGCGGTGCAGGCGCAGATCCGCGCGTTTCTGGACGGCGGTGAGGCGACCGACGCCGTCTTCCGCCGCGTGTTCTCGTGCATGGGCTGCTACGGCTGCTGCTCGGGCGTCTGCCCGCAGGACCTCGACGTGATGCAGGTGAACGAGCTGGTCAAGGCGCGATACCGGAGCCTCGGCCTCGACCAGACCGCCTACACCCCGGCCTCCGACCCGCAGGCGCCGCAGCGCGTCGTCGCCAGCATCCATGCGACGCCGGAGGAGTACCGCCGCCTCTTCACGGCCTCGCCGCAGCGGCCGGCTCGCTACGTCTTCTTCGCCGGCTGCAACGTCTACAGTCAGCCGGCGCGCCTGCTCGAGGCCCTCGATGTGCTTGCGCTCCTCGACGACGACGTCGCCTTTCTCCCCGGTCTCGACCACTGCTGCGGCGACACGCCACTGTTCATGGGCGACCCCGATGAGGCCGGCCGCGTCATGGACGACCTGGTGTCCGCGATCGCCGCCTACGAGCCCGAGGCGGTCGTGTTCTGGTGCTCGACCTGCCGCTGCCGCGTGCACACGACCGTCTCGGAGGCGTACCGGCTGCCGTTCGCCACGCTGTCGCTGCCGCAATTCCTGGCCGCTCGTCTCGGGCAGCTCGACTTCAGGCAGCCGTTCGCGGCCAAGGCGACCGTCCACGACGCCTGCAAGGTCGCGCTCACGGGCCTCGACGTCGACGGCCCGCGGCCGCTGCTGGCAAGCGTGCCGGGACTGGAGCTCGTGGAGATGGAGCGCACCGGGGCTGAGGCGGCGTGCTGCGGCTGCGGCGCCTTCACCTGGTTCCCCGACGTCGGCGGCGAGGTCCGCGACGAGCGGCTCGACGAGGCGCGCGGCACCGGCGCCGACACGCTGATCGACGTCTGCCACTACTGCCACCACGTGTTCCTGCCCGAAGTCGAGCGGTTCGGCCTCGCCAGCGAAAACTGGATCCACGTGCTCGCGCGCTCGCTCGACGTCGCGCGCGAGGACGACTACGCAGCCTGGCGGCGGGCTGCGGACCCGGAGCTCGTGATCGCCGCAGCGGCGGACCGCATCGCCTCGTCGCCCTTCGACCGCGAGACCATCGAGCGCGTCGTTCGCGCCCACTTCTGAGAACGATCGCCGCGGAAGCGGGTCCGGCGCACGACGTGCCGACGGTCGGCTCACGGCTGGAGCAGCCGTGGCCCGCCGGCCGGCATCCTGACGCACCGCAGCAGTCATCTTCGCGGCCGTTGGGCTCAGTGGTGTCAGCGCACGATTGCGAGCTCGAACACGCTGGCTGACCCGTATGCCGCCCAGCTCGAGCCAGAGAGCCTGAGGAACTGTCCGAGTTCCTCCCGAAGGTCCGAGAGCTGTGACGACCGCGAGGACCAGCAGGCGAGAGGCGTCGCGGGTCGTCCCCGGCAAGTTGCCAGAAAGTTGCTAATTCTGCAGGAAACTGTAGGCTCGACCACACTCGGCTGGCGCCGTCATCGAGCAGGATTGACCCGTTTTGGCCTCAAATGGACCCGTTTTGGCCCGCAGGCTGCGGATTTAGGAAACCTGTGCTCTATCCACTGAGCTACGAGGGCATTGTGCCGATTTGCAGGGGTTTGTCCTCTGCGACAGCCGGACCAGAATACCGGAGTTGCGAAAAAGTTGCGAAATCTGCAGGAAACGCGGCGGAACCCGACCCGGAAGGTGCTGCCGGTCCCGGGGCTCACTCCCGGAGAGCAAGCGCGACACGTCGCACGCCTGGGTCACAGTCTCTTGCCCGGCTTGCTCGGCTATCTCCGCGCTGAGTTTCGTGGTCAGCTCGGCCCGCATCTGGCCTGCGGAGACTGGGCCGAGCGTCAACTCAGAGGACTGGTTCTTGTCGAATGTGAGATTGCCCGTCGCGTCGGCCTTGCCACCTGAGAACGTGAGGGACATATCTCCCTCGTCCCCGAAGCCGATCGCTTGCGCGTGGTACTGCGCGGTGTATTGACCGGGGGTCCCGCCGACCTCGATGGTCACGGTAACTACGTCGGCAATCGTCCCAGCCCACGAACCGATATGCTCTGGCGAGGCCACGGCGGGTGTCCCACACCCAACCGTGACGGCCCCGACAGCTCCGGCTGCGAACGCCACGCCGGCAGGGCAAGCAAAGATGAGTACCGCTCGGCGCATGCCCCCCGAGTCTCCATTGACGCGGGCTTGCCGCCTCCACCGCGGCTCGCCCCTCGAGCATTATGAGCAACGGGCGAGCAAGACGAAAGCTGAAGCTGCCAGCGGAGAGCCGCCTGACCCACTGTGAGGCCGCACACGCACGAGGAGATCCGACCTCGCCTCTACCCTCTGCGGCTGGCGAGCGAGACGACGTTGTCCCGAACGGGCTGCGCATCCTCGGCGGCCTTGTCTTCGGCGGCCTCGAGCGCCGCCCGCGTGACCTCGCCGAGCCCCGCCACCGCCTTCGCCCGCGCGGCCGTAGTGAGGTGCACGCAGTGGCGCAGCGTCGTCGCCGGATCGGAGTGGCCGAGCCACTCCTGCGCCTGCTTCACGCCGTAAGTCTCGTAGACCCAGGTGCCGAACGAGTCGCGCAGCCCGTGGATCGGCAGGTGCAGGTCGATCTTCTGGCGGGCGACCCAGTTCCACCCCTGGCTCTTCAGGGTCGAGGGCGCCATCTGGGTGCCGTCCTTCTTGCTACCGAAGCGCCGACCCTCGGCGAAGAAGCCTTCACCCGCGAACCGTCCTACATGGACCTCATCTCATACACCCTGACGCTGGTGATGAGCGGGCACCCCTGGGCGATCCTCTCCGCTTCATCGATGTCTTGGGCGTTGATGATCGTGTAGCCGGTTATCGCGTCGGCGTCCATTGGCAGTTCAGTGGTGCCGCCGGCCGAGATCGCTCTCCCGGGCCCGAGGGGGCTGCCCATGTCGGCGATCTTGTCGGCGATCGATGCGAACCAACCTTTCCAGGCATCCATCACCTCTGGGGTTGGCTCGTCGTAGCCGAAGTGCAGAAGCATGAACTTCTTCATCGTCTCTTCCTGACCGTCGAGTGTCGCCTTCCCGTTTGCGTGGCGTGCAGTCTTCTACTTCCCACAGGCGTCGGACGCCGTAACCTCGTCGTCGCGGAAGCGCTACCTGCGTCGGCTGGCCAACTGGATCACGTTGAGGCGGGCGGGACGCGCGTCCTCAAGCGCCTTCGCCTCGGCCCGCTCGAGCGCCGCTCGAGTGACCTCGCCGAGCCACGCCACCGCCTTCGCCCGCGCGGCGGTAGTGAGGCGCACGTAGTGCCTGAGCGTAGTGGCCGGGTCGGAGTGCCCCAGCCACTCCTGGGCCTGCTTAACCCCGTAGGTCTCGTAGACCCAGGTGCCGAAGGAGTCGCGCAGCCCGTGGATCGGCAGGCGCGGGTCGATCTTCTGCCGGGCCACCCAGTTCCACCACTGGCTCTTCAGGGTCGAGGGCGCCATCTGAGTGCCGTCCTTCTTCGGGACCACGCGGCCGGCCTCGTTCCACGCCCGGCCCTGAGCCAGGCGGTACTCCTTCTGCGCCGCGAGCAGAACGCGCAGTTCGGCGCAGGCGGCAGATTCCCCCGCATGAGTTGCGGGAGGCGCCCTGGACGGGGGAGTATGCTCACGAAGACGACGGTGGACTTGTGGTCGAGTGACCGCCAGCCCTGTTTGGACCGAGCTGCATGAGCAACACACTGCGCGCCCTGGTCTTCGATGTGGACGGGACCTTGGCCGACACCGAGCGTGACGGCCATCGCGTCGCGTTCAACAAGGCCTTCGCAGCCGCCGGACTGGACTGGCACTGGTCGGTGGACCTGTACGGGGAACTGCTCGAGGTCAGCGGTGGCAAGGAACGTATCCGCCACTATCTTCAAGTACACCGGCCCGATGTCGAGATGCGCGGCTACACCAACGCCGGCATCGCCGCCCTGCACCTGGCCAAGAACCGCTTCTACGGGGAACTGGTGGCGGCCGGCGCGGTGTCGTTGCGGCCGGGCGTCAAACGCCTGCTGCTCGAAGCGCGTGCGGCGGGTCTGCGACTCGCAATCGCGACGACCACCTCGATGGAGAACGTCACCACCTTGCTGGAGCACTGCATCAGTCCCGGAGCGGAACGCTGGTTCGACGTGATCGGCGCCGGTGACATCGTGCCCGTGAAGAAGCCGGCGCCGGACATCTACCACTTCGTCCTCGAGGCTCTGCGTCTTCGTCCCGAGCGCTGCCTGGCGCTCGAAGACTCAGGCGCCGGTCTGCGCGCGGCGCGAGCCGCGAAGCTGCCGACCTTGGTGACCGTCAGCGACTACACGGCGGATGACGATTTCCACGGCGCGGCCGTGGTGCTGGATCACCTCGGCGAACCCGAGCTACCGGTGCGCGTGCTGGCCGGCGATCTGGGCGACGCGACCTACGTGGACGTGCACGCGCTGCGCACCCTGCACGCTCGTCAGAGTCAGACGTGAGCCGCAGGCCAGGGCTCTGACGCGGAGGGTCGCCGCATGGTCCTGCGCAAGGAGGTGTTCGCAATGGCTACGCAGGGAATCGGATCTGACCCCGACGTCATGATGGGCAAGCCCGTCGTCGAGGGCACGCGCATCACGGTCGAGTCCATCCTCGAGGAGCTCGGCGCCGGCCGGACGATCGAGCAGCTCCTGGAGGCCCATCCTCGGCTCACGCGCGAAGGCGTGCTTGCCGCCGTGCGTTTCGGGGCCGAGGTCCTCCGCGCTGACGTCGCCTATCCGGTCTCGAAGTCGGTGGCGTGAAGCTACCCGCCGACGAAGGCGTCGACTCAGCCATCGTCACCCTGCGGTCCGACGGCCACGACGTCGTCTACGTCGAGTCGCGTTCGGCATCCTTCTCGTGCGCTTGCCGGGGCTCCCCTCGACAGGCAAGGCGGATGCCGTCGCGCAGGTGATCGGCGAGCACGGTGTCGCGATGCCCGGGGCGTTCACCGTTCTCTCCGCTGGACTTGTGCGAATCCGGCCGCCGCGGTAGCCGAGGCTCACTGAACAAGCACATCTCTCTCAGCGTCAAAAAGGACTCAGGTTCTGGAGGCGGGAGTCCCGAGGACCTTGCCTTCCTCAAGGAACTCATCGAGACCGGAAAGGTCCGGGCAGTCATCGACAGACGCTATCCGCTTGAGGAGATCGTCGAGGCCCACACGTACGTCGAGAAGGGGCACAAGATAGGACACGTGGTCGTTACTGTCGCGCAGCGCCCATCGGGGTCCTCATCGAACACCGGCTCCGCCTCGGACGAGCTCGACTGGCAGCAGCACATCCGCAACAACCCGCGGCGCGAGGCTCTAACGCGGCGCTTCAAGGACCCGGACACCACGTTACGGGACTCAACTTCGGCGCCGGCGCCCAGAGGCTCAGCCGCCCCTCAACCGCGCGGCGTGCGCGTGCGCCAATGGAACAGCGCACCGAGGACCAGGCCGAGTAGCAGGCCGAGGACGGCGGAGAAGATCACCAGCCAGACCAGCGAGACTGATGAGGAGCCCACGACCCAGCTGACCTTGACGTGACCCGTGTTGGCGATCACGAGCGCGATCAGGACGACGAGCAAGGTCACCGTAGCGCCGAGGTACAGGTAGAGGCGGGTCCGATGGGCCTTTCGCGCGAAGCGGGCGCCGCGTGTCTCGCCTTCGGTCTCCGCCACGGCGACGGTGACCGCAGGGCGGCCCGCTTCCTGTGGCTGTCCGGACCTTGGTTCACTGGCATCCATCGTGCCCTCCATCTACCGACCGACCCGCAGCCTGCCAACGCTGGGTAGCGGGTCGCCTGCAATCATTCGCCTTGGTCAGAACACGTTGAGGCCGCCCAACAGGACCCCGACCACGATCAGTACGATTCCCAGGAGAACACTGCCCCGGAAGAGGGATACTACTCCGCCGATGATCAAGATGATGCCGATGATCCAGACGACGGTGACCGCGCCCCCGTTGAAGACGGAGGCCAGCTGAGAAGCCACAAGCGTGGGATGCATGAGATGCTCCTTAATCGATGTGCACGTTGACGCCGAACAGGATCAGCGACCAGAGCACCACGGCGCCGACAGTACTCCGACCAAAGTAAGACTGCCCGGCGCTCACCGTTCTAAGCGCGTCTCCGTTGGAGCGCGTGGACTATCCGCCAGTCTTCCCGGGCGACAGGCGTCGGTACAGCCAGCTGAAGAGGTAGACAAGCCGGCCTTCAGCGCCCCCCAGCGAGGTCAATCGCCTGGCCGCCGCTCTCATCTCCCCCTGCCGGCGTACCTTCGCATCGGCGCAGTAGACCGCCAGCAAGCCCTTGTTGACGAGACGATGGAACCGGGCGTAGGGCAGCGCACAGACGCTCAGTTCGGCCTGACGATAGAAATGGGAGAGGCGAGTCACCATCTCTTGCTGGTCGCGGTAGTAGGAACAGAAGTTCAGGTCGCCGGCGCGCCGGTCTTCGTCCTGGTCGATGAAGTAGTCCAGCAGGATGTGCAAGCCCTGCACCCACGGGAAGAGGGCATCCCTGATCTCGCGCGCCAGCTCAGCGGTGCATCCCCGATGACCGGCGTGAGCCACGAGGCAGAAGACCCCAAGGGTGGAGCCCGAACAGGCGGCGAATTCGTACCAGGCCATAGGCGGCACGGAACGTGCGTGTTCGCCAAACCACGCCTGCAGCAGAGGGACGCGCTCCTCCGCGCACACGTGCTTGTACACCTGGAGCGCACAGTAGTAGTCGGCCAGTTCGTGAAGGTGAGGGGCGATCACCACGTAGGCCGGCAAACCCCCGAGCACCTGCTGACAGGTCTTGACGAGGGCGGACAGGTAGCCGCCGTCATCGTGTCCAGCTCGGAAGCGGTAGTAGTCGCCCGGTTCGGCTGCCGGCGTCAGGGCGTCTCGCATGGAGGCATGCAGAGCCCGGAAGTCGTCGGGGTCCAGGGAGGTGCTGCGATCGCACAGGTTGTCCAGGTAGTCACTGATGGTCTGGTAGGCGACGATGAACCGCACGACGTCGCGACAGCGATCACCGGCCAGGAGGCCGTAGATGCCGCCGCCTTCGCAGTGAAAGGTCTTGTCGGCGATGCTCGCCAGAGCCTGCTTCCGCAGCTCCGGGCTGGGGATCGTCCGGGCCCGCCCGGTCCAGTGCCGCAGGTGCGCGTGTACGCAGGGGCGCACCTCAAAGAAGATCTTCGGCGTCATCGTCAAGATGTTGGTCGGTGGCGCCACCCCGGCTCTCTCCTTTGCTCGGTGGGCATCACAGGTCGCTCGGCATCATAGTCGACGCAGAGGGTCCGGCTGGCCGAGGGGCCGGTGGCGATGAGAGATCCTCGCTGAGGTCGGTCAGGGCCAGCGCGCCGCACTCAGGTCCCGTCGCGCAGGCCGCTCTCCTGTCCGCGGCGCTCCGACTCGCCGGCCGACGCGACGTCCACGGGGTAGTGCCGGCGCCCCACCAGAAGCACGACGCCGGCGGCCGCGAGCGGGATGAGCATAAGCACAAAGGCCACTTGGAGCCCGCGCGTTTGCGCCGGGATGATTGCCGCCTCCGTGCTCTCCTGCACACGACCGCCGCCCGTCACGAAGAAGCCGGCGATGACCCCGAACAGCAGCGGTCCGAACGCCTCGAGCGTGTTGCGCAGCGCCGAGCGCACGCCCTGGGCGCGCCCCCACAGCTGAGACGGCACCACGTCGAGCTGCGCCGCGTCGAGCGGAGGGTTGGGCGCCGACATCATCGCGAATCCCAGCAGGAGCAGCGGCAGCGCGACGACGACGTTCGAGGTCAGCAGGGCGGGCGCGAGGAGCGCCGGCGCGATGATGAACGAGACGCCGGCTACGAGGATGCGGGCGTCGATACGGCCGCGCTCGATCAGCCTGTCGGCCAGGCGCCCCGCGGTAAGGAGGCCAAGCAGCGACCCGGCGCCGACGAGCCCGAGCAGGAGGGTCGCGAGCGCCTGCCCGACGTCGAAGTGGCCGCGCGCGAAGACGACCGCGAACGTCCGCAACCCGGCGAG
This sequence comes from uncultured Thermoleophilia bacterium, assembly GCA_963765635.1. Classification (GTDB taxonomy): domain Bacteria; phylum Actinomycetota; class Thermoleophilia; order UBA2241; family UBA2241; genus CAIXSE01. The sequence continues at coordinate 1,522,279 of CAVXXF010000004.1, read as the reverse complement.
GAACAGGTAGCCGAGCGAGGATGCGACGATGATGTACAGGTTGGTGCGCACGCGCAGCACGTAGCGGACGACCTGCCACAGCGACATCGTCGCCGGGTCGGCGACAACGACGATGTCCTCGTCGGCCTCCACCCCGCGCTGTCTGACCTCAACGAGCACCTGGTCGTCGGTGCGCGCCACCTCATCGACTGCCGCCGGCGCGCCCGGCGCGCCCCGCCCGTCGACGTCTTCGACCGGCACGAACCTCTTCGCGCCGGGCAGCAGGTGGCTCTGCCCGCCGCGCGCGGGCTCTGGCAGCTTCTTCCACAGTGCCCAGGCGAGGGCGACGCTGGGCACCGCGAGCAGGACGAACGCGGCCCGCCAGCCGAATGCCGCCGACACCAGGGAGGACACGCCGATGCCGACACCGGCGCCGACGACCTCGCCGACGCTGATGTAGCCGTAGATCCTGCCGCGCTCGCCGGCCGGGAAGAAGTCGCCCGTCAGAGAGGCGACGGCCGGCACGGCCGTCGCCGTGACGGCGCCGAGCAGCAGGCGGGTGAGCAGAAGCATCCCGAAGGAGCCGGCGAATCCGCTCGCCGCCTCCGCGACGCCCCACAGCACGATGCTCACGGCCAGCACGTTCACGCGCCGCGTCTTGTCGACGAGGACGCCAAACGGGATGGCCGCCAAGGCGCCGACGAGAGCGGACACCGTCACGAGCAGTCCGAGCTCCGCGGTGCCGATGCCCAGCGCCGGCTGCAGTTGCGCGGCGATGGCGCCGACCGAGCTGCCGTCCGCGGCGCTTAGCCCCAGCACCAAGCCGAGGAAAACGATGACGCGCCGCCTCGGCGGCCCGCCCAGACGGTCGGTCAGCTGATCGGAGCTACGCTTTGCTCGCCGCGTCAGCCACGGCCGCAGGTGATACGCCCAGAAGGGCCACCGAGGAGCCTTCCTGAGCTGCGGCTGTGGCGTGCTGTCGGTTGAGACCGGCATCCAACCCTCGTCTCCGTCGCCCTGCACAGGTCATTGCCGTATTGCAGCGAGCTCAGCGCCGTGTGATGTCAGTCGGCCGGGCCCTCTGGAGTCGCGCCGGCCAAGCACGGGCCGGACCGGCTAGACCGTAGCTCGGCCCAGAAGCCTCTGGAGTCCATCGAGTATGAGATCGAGCCCGAAGTCGAAGTCGGCGCTTTCGTCGTAGCCGGAAATCATCGCGTACTCGACGACCATCTCCCTGAGGTAAGGGTACTCGTCGGCGGGTATCGCACGGAGGAAGGCCTCCCCCACTTGCTCGGGCTCGACATCGCCCCCGGCAGACCTGTTGAGCTGCTGGCGACCGAAGCCGTAGACATAGCTGTCGAGGAGCGAGAACGCACGGACGGCCAGCTCGAGCGTGAATCCGGCACGCCGGAGCGTCCCGATCACCCAGTCAAGGTACCGCAGCCGCGCAGGTCCGCTGCTCTCTCGCGAATCGACCAGCGCGCTCGCCCACGCGTGACGAGAGAAGACGGACTGGGCCGAGATCGCCCTCCGGCGCATGGCCTCCTTCCAATCGACCGTGTCCGTGGGAAGCTCGATCTCGCTCACCACGAGGTCGACCATGCCGTCGAGGAGGTCGTCCTTGTTGGCCACGTGGTTGTACAGCGACATCGCTTCGACGCCGAGTCGTAGTCCAAGCTCGCGCATCGTGAGTGACTCGAGGCCATCTTGGTCGGCAAGCAGGACGGCGGCACGGAGCACTCGCTCTCTGCTGAGCGGGGCTCGAGGCCCCGGGCTCGACTCTGTGTGTCTCGGCATCTCCCCCCTTGACAGACTTACAGCGTAAGCATTACACTTACGCTGTAAGTATACAAGCTACCCGTCTCTGAGGGAAGCGGAACATCGTTGACGAGAGGAGACCAGAATGGATTCGTCGGTCAGTGGGAGCAAGCGGCAGCAGAAGGTGGGGGGCCTTGCAGCACTCTACCTGGCTGCGGCCTTCGTGGTGGCGATGCCGTTCTTCCTCGTGTTCGTGAAGTACCCGAGTATCGTGGATCCCGTCGAGAAGGTGGCCCTGCTGGTACGCAACCACGACAGCATGCGGGTCATGTACCTGATCACGTACGTCATTTTCGGTATCGTCCTGGCCGTCCTGGCGCTGGCGCTGCATACGCGCCTGAGGGACAGAGCCCCGGCCTTGACCCAGGCGGCGACCACCGTGGGACTCATCTGGGCAGTCATGCTCGTTGCGAGTGGGATGATCTTCAACGCCGGGGTGGCGGCGGTCGTGGAGCTCCACGCCACGAACCCGGCCCAGGCCGTATCGGCCTGGCAGGCGATCGAGCCCGTGGCTCAAGGCCTCGGTGGATCCGGCGGTGAGCTGCTCGGCGGTCTGTGGGTCCTGCTGGTGAGTCTGGCTGCACTGCGCACCGGGGCGCTGCCCAAGGTGCTGAACTGGCTCGGCGTGGCGATCGGGGCGGCGGGCGTCCTCTCGGTCGTCCCCGCACTCAACGACGTGGCATACGGCTTCGGCCTGCTGGTGATCGTGTGGTTCGCGTGGCTGGGCATTGCCATGCTGCGCACGACTTCACGAGCGGCTGCTCCGGCCAGCCTCACCGTGACTGCATCGGCCTCTGCTGCCGTGAGCTCGACGCCGGGACCTTCTTCCCCGCAACCCTCACCGATCTCGAGCTGAAGCCCCGGCCCACTCCGTGCGCGTCCACAGCCCCCGCCCTCTCCCTCCGGCGCCGGCGGCGTCCCCCCGCAGGGGCATGCGGCCGGCGCCGAAGTTCCTCCCACAGTTGACCCCAGGTTCCGCCCGCCGGGGGACGACCGGCGGCGGGCACGGCCGTAGGCTCCTCAGGTCACGCAATCAAGGGGAAAGGCACTTCTGATGAATCTGGGGACGAGACTCTCGACGCTCTGGGTCGTGGTGATGTTCAACATGGTCTTCGCGGACATTCTGACCTTCATCAAGCCTGGTGAGCTGCAGGCATTGTGGGCCGGACAAGCGGGCGTGACCATCACTCCGGGGCTTCTGCTAGTGTTCGCAATGCTCATAGAGATCCCGATCGCGATGATCTTCGTGTCTCGCGTCTTGAAGCCGGCGACCAACCGCTGGGCCAACACCGCTGCCGCGGTAGTCACCGCCGCGTTCGTCGTGGGCGGCGGGTCGCTGACTCCGCACTACGTGTTCTTCGCGGCCGTAGAACTCGCGTGCATGGCGCTGATCGTCTGGTCCGTCTGGACGCGGCGCACTCAGAATCCCATCGAGGAGGGCGCGGCATGACTTTCAACGACTACCCCATCGACGTCCGCGCCGACTACCCCGAGAGCAGCTCACGGGGATGGGCCGCGCTCACCATCCTGCTGATCAAGTTCCTCGCCCTCATCCCGCACTTCTTCGTCCTCATCTTCCTGGGCATCGCCCAGTTCTTCGTGGCGCTGGTCGCACAGGTGGCGGTGGTCATCACCGGCGAATATCCGCCGAGGATGTTCGCCTTTGTGACCGGGGTGCTGCGCTGGGGCACCCGGGTTGCGGCTTTCGTCCTCTCGCTCAGCGACCGCTATCCGCCGTTCACCCTGCAGCCCGTCGACGACTATCCCGTGGACGTGGTGGCGGAGCGGCCGGCGCAGAGCAGCCGCCTTTACGCGCTCTTCACCGTGATCGTCGAGCTCGTGTTCATCGCGGCGATCATCGCCCTGGCCGTGCACTTCGCGCGAAAAACGGGTGGGAGTGCATCCACCGGGCCCAGCTACAACTTCTCGGGCAACGCCGGGACCGGCCTGATCCTGCGCCAGATCGCCGCGCTGCCGCACATCATCGTGCTCTTCTTCCTGGGCATCGTCGCTTTCGTGCTCTGGGTCATCGTCCAGTGGGTGATCCTCTTCAGCGCCAGGTTCCCGCGCGGCATGTTCGGCTTCGTCGCAGGCTTCATCCGCTGGCAGACAAGGGTGAGCGGCTATGCGCTGGGGCTGACCGACCGCTACCCGCCGTTCACGCTCGAAGCGCCGCCGGCCAAAGAGCCCGCGCCAGCGCTCCCTTCGGCACCGCTCCCTCCCGCGCAGTGGTACGCGGACCCCAGCGGCCGCCACACGCACCGCTACTGGGACGGCTCCCAATGGACGCCGAACGTGGCCGACGACGGGAGGACCGCCAGCGATCCCATCGACGGTCCCGGTTCAGGCCCTCCGGGCTGAGCGCGCAAGCGCCGCCGGCTTCGCAGCCGGCGTGCGAGACCAAAGCGACCGCCGCGACCATTTGGTCGCTTTGGTCGCTTTGGTCGCCTGGCCCACGGACCGACGCGGCACTGACGCCAGGTCTGGCGGGTCGGTGACACAACGATGAGTCCCCTGAGGACAGCGATCGCTTGCTTTCTGGTGAGCGCCGGCACGCCCGGACCTCGCACTTGCTTCACAAGCGGGAGCGGACCACGGGAGCGAAGAGGCGGGGACGAGTCCGAACACGCGCTTGCCCGATGCGCCATAACGCTCATGCCCGATGAGGACGTATCCCCGTCGGGCTTGAGCGCGCGCCTGCATGCGGAGACCGGGTAGTTCCCCGGGACGTCTAAGATGAGATCGTAGAGGACGCCACGCCGGGTGAAGTCCTCCTGCGTGAAGTCGACGACCTCGTGTGCCCCGAGCGAGCGGAGCATGTCGAGTTTGCCCGTGCCCTACGCGGCGGTCACGTGCGCGCCCGAGGCCTTTGCGATCTGCACAGCGAGCGCCCCTACCCCCACGCCCCCGCCGTTGACCCATTGCTCGGCACCGATCGTCTCGCCGAGGACCGAATCCCCCTGGACTGAACCGTGTCACGCTCCTGCCGACATCCTCGATGATCTCCGCCATGTCCGTGCCGGGGACGGGGCTCCTGCGCCGACGCAGCTCACACCTGACTCGTTGTAGGTCGGTACGGGAGTCCGCCGGCCACCACCGCGAGGGCTAGCCGGCGAGAGGCGCCGCGGGTCGTCCCGGAAAGTTGCTAGAAAGTCGCTAAACCTGCAGAAGGCCTGCGGCGGGGCGGCCGGGCGCAGCGGCCGGAGCGGGTAATCGACAGCCGCAGGAGAGGCCAGCCACCGCCTGGAAGCCTGGCCGATCAGATTCCCCAGCGTCGCCGACGCCGCACTTTGCTCTGAGCGTCGACGAGTTCCCGCAAGCGGCCCTTTGGGTTCGCCATGCGCCACACGGGGCATAGTCACATATCCCCGACTAAATCGGGGGTTTTCCTCCACTATCAGTACTAAGCAAGTCGTATGTTCATTATCGATTGTCGGCTCGACCAAGAGCCGATCGAGGGAGTCGATCAAAATGACTTCGACCAGAAAGATCTCGCTGACCGCAGGCGTGTTCTACCTGCTCACCTTCGTCTCGATCCCGATCCTCTATCTCTACGGTCCGGTGCGTGAGGTCGGCTACATCGTCGGCCCCGGCCCGGACACGCGCGTGTACATCGGCGCCATCCTTGAGATCATCGTGGCCCTCGCCGGCATCGGCACCGCCGTCGTGCTCTACCCGGTGGTCAAGCGGCAGAACGAAGGGGTCGCGCTGGGCCTCGTCGCCAGCCGCACCCTGGAAGCCGGCGGCATCTTCGCCAGCGTCTTCATCCTTCTGGCGATCGTGAGCCTCCGGCAGTCCGGAGCTGGAGCTGCCGAGCTGGCCACCGGCCAGACGCTCGTCAGCCTGCACGACTGGACGTTCACTCTGTCACAGAGTCTCATTCCGGCCCTGAACGCGCTGCTGCTGGGCTCGCTGCTGTACCAGTCGCGCCTGGTGCCGCGGGTCCTCCCCGTTCTGGGGTTCATCGGAGCGGCCCTACTGGTCACCTCCACCACGGCCACGCTGTTCGGCGCCAACGAGTATGGCTCCGGGTTGTCAGGGATCATGGCACTCCCGATCGCGACCTGGGAGTTCTCGCTGGGCGTCTACCTGGTCGTCAAGGGATTCAGGGCGGTCGGTCTGCGGAAGCTCGGCTTCGAGCCCGTCGAGTCCGTTGAGCCCGCCTCCGCGACAGCTCCCAAGAGCGAGCTGCGACCGGCGGCGTGACGAGCGCCGGGTCCCGAGGCGCGCAGACGCGAGTCATGTCCGCCGCCTGAGAGGCTCGATCACTGAGAGACCGGCGTGGCCGGGGGCGTCTGGGAGGCATCCAGCGCCCCCGGCCTCGGCCGAAAGCGACGTCGGAAGTCGCTGACGAATCGAGGACCGACCAAATCGATCGCTCGGCTCGATCAGGAGCCGATCAAGGAGTTGATCAAGATGGACAGCATCATGAACTCACCGAAACGCCTGGCGAGGACGGCCGGCGTCCTGTACCTGCTGGTCGCCATCTTCGGCGCCTTCGCCCTGCTCTTTGTGGACGCCAAGGTATACGTCGCAGACGACGCGGCGGCCACGGCCGGCAACCTGGTCGCGAACGCCGGACTCGTGCGTGCCGGTGTCGTCGCCGACCTGATCCAGGCGACACTCTGGGTCTTCGTGGCGATGGCCCTCTATCTGCTGCTCAAGCACGTCAGCAAGAGCGCCGCGAGCGCCATGGTGGTGCTCGCCGCGATCGGAGCCGGCATCACCATGCTCAACGGGGTCTTCCGCTTCGAGAGTCTACGGGTCGCGACCGGCGAGGTCGGCGCGGCTTCGGATTCTCTGGCCCTGCTCCTGCTCGACACCCAGCACTACGGGGTCCTCATCGCGCAGGTCTTCTTCGGCCTGTGGCTGGTGCCGATGGGCTATCTCGCCTACAAGTCAGGCTGGTTCCCCAAGGCGCTGGGCGTCCTGCTCATCGTGGGCGGCGCCAGCTACCTCGTGGACACACTCGCCCTGTTCCTGGTCCCCGACTTCGGCGAGGCGATCTCCGCCTACGTCGTCATCCCGGCGGCTATCGCCGAGGTCTGGATGGTCGGCTACCTGCTCGTGATCGGCGTGAGGACGGCGAAGCCAGTCGCAGTCGCGCGGCCGGAGCGTGAGTGTGGCGCCCCGGGTCAGCCGGCCTGCGAGCCAACGTGACAGCGTAGACGCCGCGGCGGCTAGAGAATGCCGCCGGGCGCTCCCGTGCAGCAACGGGCCGCCGGACGTTTGTCCGGCGGCCCGTTGCTCGCGGGCCCCACGAAGCCAGCGGGCGAGCATGACCGTCCAGCGAGGCCCGCGACTGCCCACCGCAGATGGAACCTACGCACCGACAGCGCAGGCGCCGAGCTCCTCCGCACTGCTGGTGGCATGCGGCCGATCGTGGGGACGCCGCCGCGCACAATGTGTGGCCGGTCACGAGTACCATGCGGACGGCCCAGCTTGCCCTCGACCCCCCAGACCTGCCCCGCGCCCTTGGACGATCCGTCACGGGGTTCGCCGTGCGCCGCGCCGGGAACCCTCCAGTATCCCCGAATAAACTAGGAGGTCTCCTCCATGTCTACAGCAGAACAGTCCATCGACGTGAACGTTGCTGTGACCACGGCCTACGACCAGTGGGCCCGCTTCGAGAGCTTCCCCCAGTGGATGGAGGGCGTCGCGTCGGTCAACCAGATCGACGACACCCACCTCCACTGGGTGGCCAAAGTCAAGAACGAGGTCGCCGAGGTCGAGAGCGAGACCCGTGAGTGGGATGCCGAGATCACCGCGCAGATTCGCGACACACGCATTTCCTGGGAGAGCGTTGGCGGGAAGCCCAATGAGAAGCCCAATGAGGGGCACGTCACGTTTGAGCCGCTCGGCGATTCGGCGTGCCTCGTCACCTTTCGGATCGACTGGGAACCGGAGGCGGCGCTCATGGCAAACGAAAGCTACATGCTCGCTGCGGTGAACCAGGTGGTGGCGGAGGATCTCGCGCGCTTCAAGGACTTCATCGAGGCGCGCTGAGCAGACCGGCTCTTGGCGCGGCGGCGGGCTCCAGGACGACTCGGAGGCCGCCGCTCTCTCCGTCGTGCGAGGCGGGGGGCCGGACGGCGCAGCCGCCGCCGCCCGGGTTTCACCGCGGCCGCCACCCCTCGATCGTGCGGATGGCCCGCTGTCTGAGCCTGTCTTCGGGCATGTCGGCGGCGTAGAGGCGCAGGAACAGCTGCCGGCGGGCCTGCGCGCCGGAGGTCGCCGGCATACCGGCGCGCGCGAGGACGCGCGCCGAGGAGAACATCCGGCACGCCATCCGCAGCCGTTCCGCCGGCGATCGACGCAGGAGCATGCGCCGGTACAGCTCGTCGACGTCGGGCGGCGTGTCGTTCACGACCCCCCGCTCCCCTCCAGGGCGTCTCGCACGCCGAGCTCGACGGCCCACGCCCGCAGGTAGCTCCAGTCGAGGTCCTCTACTGACTCGACGAGCTGCCTCACGTCCCTACGCTGCAGCTCCGAGTGCGAGTCTCCGCCCCAGACGAGCTTCGAAAGGATGAGATCCTCGGGCGACACGAACGCGATCGACGTGCCGGCCACATCGAGCCATCGCCGCCGGTCAAACTCCGCCTTGCGGTACGCAGTGTCTTTGCGCACGATGAAGTCGGCCTTCACGATCCACTCGGCGTGGATGACGTTGAACATGCCGCGTCGCGCGATGGCATCCTGCACAGCGTCCTCATCGACAACGCAATCGTCGGCAAAGAGACCCGTCAGGCGCTGCGCGTCGGCCGCTTCCATCTCCACGACCACGTCGATGTCGCGGGTCATCCGCGGGACGGCCCAGACCGCCAGCGCCAGGGAGCCCGTCACCATGTACGGGATCCCCGCGGCCTGCAGGCGCGCGGCGATGAGCCGCAGGAACTCGAGCTGCTCGTCCATGTGCCGACGATAGCACGAGTGACCGCTTCTCCGACCTCCCGGGGCGGGCGCCGCAGGCGGCCCCGCGCCAGCCCCGGACGCGGCGAGGGCCGGGGCGCGTCTTGCCCCGGCCCTCGCCGTCAGACTCCAAAATTCAAAAAGACCCGCATACGCGGGCCTTCGGGGTGTTACTTGCTCTTGCCGATCTTGAACATCTTGGTGCCGCAATCCGGGCAGATGCCCTGAGTGGCGGGCTTGCCGTTCTTCATCGTGACGGCCTTCTCGTCCTTCATCATCTTCTTGGCACGACACTTCACGCAGTAAGCCTCAGTCGCCATGCGATCTCCTTTCGGCCACGTGTGCGGGTCACTTTGCCCGCCGCCCAGATATCGCGGGCAGCATACTCTCTCTCGCTGCTCCGCGCAATGAGCCTGTGTCGAGCCTGACTCGGCGGCGGCCGCGACGCGTGTCACCGAGCCTGCGAAAGACCGGCCGACCTGCAGCCCCACGCGCCCTGCGGTACACTTGCCCTTCACGAGGAGGACGCCCGTGCCCGAGCTCGCCGAACACCTCACAGAGTGGATCTGCGCCGAGGTCACCGCAAGTGGCGGCTGCGGCGCGGTCTTCGGCCTTTCGGGCGGCATCGACTCCGCCGTGGTCGCCGCCCTCGCCAAACAGGCCTTCCCGCACCACACCCTGGGCGTCGTCATGCCGTGCCACAGCGACCCGCGGGACGCCGAGGACGGCGCGCTCGTCGCGCACCATTTCGGCGTCCCTTCGGCGACCGTCGACCTGGGCCCGGTGTACGACCTCCTCCTCGATCAGCTGGCCGGCTCCAGCAGCGATCTGCCGGAGAGCCGGCTGGCCACCGCCAATCTCAAGCCGCGCCTGCGCATGACCACGCTGTACGCGTTCGCCAACCAGCTCGGCTACCGCGTGCTCGGCACCGGCAACCGCAGCGAGATCGCCGTCGGCTACTTCACCAAATTCGGCGATGGCGGCGCCGACCTGCTGCCCCTCGGCAGCCTGGTCAAGAGCGAGGTCTGGGACCTTGCGCGCCACCTCGGCGTGCCCGAGCGCATCATCACCAAGCCACCATCGGCCGGCCTGTGGGCCAACCAGACCGACGAGGCCGAGATGGGCCTCACCTACGAGGAGCTCGACGCCTACCTGCTCACAGGCGCGGCGTCGCCGGCCGTCAAGGCCCGGGTCGACGCCATGAACGCCGCCAGCGAGCACAAGCGCGCGCTCCCCCGCATCGCCCCCAAACCCGGCGCCTGAGAAAGCAGCAGTCTCTTCGGAGGGAGAACCTTGTCTGTCGTCGTCCAGAAATACGGTGGCTCGTCGGTGGCCGACGCCACCCGCATCGGCAACGTGGCGCGCCGCATCGTCGCCACCTTTGAGCAGGGCCACAGCGTGAGCGCCGTGGTCAGCGCCCGCGGCGACACCACCGACGAGCTCGTTGAGCTGGCCCGCGAGGTCACGCCCGATCCCCCGGAGCGCGAGATGGACATGCTTCTGTCCGCCGGCGAGCGCATCAGCTGCGCCCTGCTGGCGATGGCCATCCACCGCCTCGGGTACGAGGCCGTGAGCCTCACCGGTTCGCAGGCCGGGATCATCACCGACACAGTGCACACCAAGGCGCGCATCCTCGACATCACACCCGCGCGCGTACAGGCCGCGATGGACGCCGGCAAGATCGTGCTCGTGGCCGGCTTCCAGGGCGTGTCCACCGAGAAGGACGTCACCACCCTCGGCCGCGGAGGGTCCGACACCACGGCCGTCGCCCTGGCCCACGCCCTGGGCGCCGACGTCTGCGAGATCTACACCGACGTCGACGGCGTCTACACCGCAAACCCCAGCCTCGTGGCCAAGGCCCGCAAGATCAACCACATCTCCTACGACGAGATGCTCGAGATGGCCGCCGCCGGCGCGCAGGTCCTCGCCGTGCGCGCCGTCGAGTACGCGCGCAAGTACGACATCCCCATCCACGTGCGCTCGAGTTTCACCGACTACGAAGGCACCTGGGTGAGAGAGGAAGATGACACCATGGAGAGCCCGATCATCAGAGCCGTGACCTACACCACCGACGAAGCCCGGGTGACTGTGCGCGGCGTGCCCGACCGCCCCGGCGTCGCGGCCGAGGTCTTCGCCGCGCTGGCCGACGCCCACGTCAACGTCGACATGATCATCCAGAACTCCAGCGAAGAGGGTCACACCGATATCTCGTGCACGATCCCCGCCGAGGATAGCGCCGCCGCCGACCGCGCCCTGCAGGGCATCGTCGCGAAGCTGGGCGCCAAGGGTTTCTCGAGCAACGAGGGCATCGCCAAGGTGAGCGTCATCGGCGCCGGCATGCGCACCAACCCCGGCGTCGCGGCGCTTATGTTCAAGACGCTCGCCGACCTGGGCATCAACCTCGACATGATCAGCACCTCGCCGATCAAGATCTCGGCGGTCATCGCCAAGGAGCGCTCCGACGAAGCCGTGCGTGCGCTCCACGACGTGTTCGAGCTCGACGACGCCGCGATCCATCACGACAAGGCAGACCGGAGCTCGTTCTGATGGCCGCCAAGAGCTACACAGTGGCCATCGCCGGGGCCACCGGCGTGGTGGGCGGCACCGTGCGGCGCATCCTCGAGGAGCGCAGCTTCCCCGTCGGCGAGCTGCGCCTGCTGGCCAGTTCCCGCTCGGCGGGCCGCCGGCTGCCGTTCAAGGGGGCCGAGCTGCAAGTGCAGGAGCTCGGCCTCGGCTCTTTCGCCGGCGTCGACCTCGTCTTCTTTGCCGCCGGCGGCGCGGTCAGCAAGCAGTACGTGCCGCAGGCCGTCGCCGCAGGCGCCACGGCCATCGACAAGTCGAGCGTGTTCCGCATGGACCCGGGCGTCCCCCTCGTGGTACCCGAGGTCAACGCCGACCGTCTAGCGTCGCACACGGGCATCATCGCCACGCCCAACTGCTCCACCATCCAGATGGTCGTGGCGCTCAAGCCGATCTACGACGAGGTCGGCATCAAGCGCGTCGTCGTGAGCACCTACCAGGCCGTGTCGGGCAGCGGCCAGGGCGGCATCGCGGCGCTGGACGCGCAGACCCGCCAGTGGGCCGCCGGCGAGCCCGTGGAGCCGCAGTTCTACCCTCACCAGATCGCCTTCAACGCGCTGCCCCATATCGACGGCTTCCTGCCCAGCGGCGCCACCAAAGAAGAGCAGAAGATGGTCGACGAGACCACCAAGATCTTCGCCGACCCCGATCTCAAGGTGACCGCCACCTGCGTGCGCGTGCCCGTGTTCGGGGCGCACAGCGAGGCCCTCAACGTGGAGACCTGGAAGAAGCTCACGGCCGGCGAGGCTCGCGAGCTGCTCGCCGGCTCTCCCGGCATCGTGGTCATCGACGACCCGGCGGAGCTGCAGTACCCGCTGCCGCTCGACGCCGAGGGCAACGACGCGGTGTTCGTAGGTCGCATCCGCGAGGACGTCACGGTCAAGAACGGCCTCGACCTGTGGGTCGTCAGCGATAACCTGCGCAAGGGCGCGGCGCTCAACGCGGTGCAGATCGCCGAGGAGCTCGTGCGCCGCGGACTGCTGTAGCAGGCCGCGGGTATACTCACGCCGTCATGACCCCAAGAAGGACACTCTCTTGACCGACAGCTCACCTTCCTCAGACATCCTCGACGTCATCATCGTGGGCGCCGGGCCGGCCGGGCTCACGGCCGGCATCTACTGCAGCCGCGGCCGCCTGCGCACCGTGATCCTCGAGCGCAACATGGCCGGCGGCCAGATCGCGCTCACCGAGCTCGTCGAGAACTACCCCGGCTTCCCCGAGGGCATCTCGGGCTTCGACCTCTCCGAGAAGATGAAGAGCCAGGCCGTGCAGTTCGGCGCCGAGCTGCGCGAGATCGAAGGGGTGACGACGCTGCGCGCCGAGCCCGACGGCTGCTACAGCGTGGTGACCGACCGGGGCGCGCTGCGCGCCAAGTCGGTCATCCTCGCGCCCGGCGTCGAAGGCAGGCGCTCGGGCATCCCCGGTGAGGCCGAGTTCATCGGCCGCGGCGTGAGCTGGTGCGCCACCTGCGACGGCGCCCTCTACCGCGGCCGCACCGTGGCCGTGGTCGGCGGCGGCGACTCCGCCGTCGAGGAAGGCATGTTCCTCACCAAGTTCGCCGACAAGGTCTACCTCGTGCATCGCCGCGACGAGCTGCGCGCCGCGCCCATCGCCCAGGAGCGCGCCTTCGCCAACGCCAAGATGGAGTTCGTCTGGGATTCAGTGCCGCGCAAGATCGACGGCGACCAGATGGTCGAGGCCCTCGAGGTCGAGAATGTGAAGACCCAGAAGATGCGCACGCTGCCGGTCAACGGCGTGTTCATGTACATCGGGCAGCTGCCCAACACGACGTGGCTGAAGGACATCGTCGATCTCGACGACCAGGGCTACATCCTCACCGACGGGCACCTGCGCACCAAGCTCCCCGGCGTGTTCGCCTGCGGCGACGCGCATGCCAACCCGCTCAAGCAGATCGCCATGGCCATCGGCGAGGGCGCCTTGGCCGCCGTGCAGGCGGAGCGCTATCTCGACGCCCTCGATTGCCCGGAGCCCGGCGCCACGAGCGCGGCCGAGGGCAGCGCAGCCGGCGGCAGCGCCGCCGCGCCGGCCTGACAACCGATTCGTCTCCCAGGAGGAACACGTGGACGCAGTCTCACAGGACGACTTCGATTCCCAAGTCATCAAGGCCCCCGGCAAGGTCCTCGTCGACTTCTGGGCCGAGTGGTGCGGCCCTTGCCGCATGATCGGCCCGGTGCTCGACGAGATGGCCGGCGACTACCCCGAGGTCAGGTTCGTGAAGCTCAACGTCGACGAGGCTCCCTCGGTGGCGCAGCAGTTCGCGGTGATGAACATCCCCACGATCCTCGCCTTCGAAGGCGGCGAGGTGAAGCAGCGCATCGTCGGCGCCATGCCCAAGGCCAAGCTCGTGGAAGAACTGGACGCGTTTCTGGGCTGACGCCCCGCGTCGCCCCGCATCGCATCGAATCGCCCGCGAGCGCGTGAGCGCAAGAGCGCGAGAGCGCTCCCGGCGCTCCCTCCGCCCAGGACGCCCCTAGCTTCCTCCGCGGGCCCCGCTGGCGCACCTTGTAGCGCGATCAGGGTCGGTACCACCAGTGGTGCCGCGAGAGGTACCAGCAGTGGTGCCGCCGGTGGTGCCGCCAGTAGTGCCGCCCGTGGTGCCGCTTCGATTCGCGACACTACCCTCGCGGCTGCGGCCACTGCCGCGGCAGCCGCGCAGCCGCGCGCGACCACCGTGGCCGCCCGCCGCCCAAGCCGCCCAGGCCGCCCAGGCCGCCCGATACAGCCGCGCGACGCTCCCGGCGCGATTGCAACCCTACTCGCCGCGCTCTCGGGCAGGTACCATCGGTGGAGGCGACGGCCTGGGCGCCATGTGTCCCTCTGCTGTCGGTCCGCATGGGAGGCGTTCTTGGAACCAGCACCGGACATCGTCACCATCACCGACTTTCGCCGGGATGCGGCGGGGGTCGTCGGCGGCGCGGTGGCCTCAGGCGCGCCCGTCTTCGTCACCCAGCACGGGCGCGTGACTGCCGTGCTCCTCTCGCGTGACCGGTACGAGCACCTCCGGCATCGAGCGGCACTCGCGGAGCCAGAGACCGCCGCGGGCGGTGCCGACCGCTTGCCCTCTGCCGACGCCGGCCCCCGGCCGGCGACGGCGCTCGTCGAGACGAGGTTCGGACTGGTCGAGCCGGAGACCGCGGACTTCCTGAAGTCCGAGGGCTTCTGACTCGAGACGCGGCCGGCGTCAGGCGCGCTCGAGACGCAGGCCGACGACGTCGTAGCTGAACGCCACGATGCGGTCGGCGAAGGCCACGTCCATGCGCGCCTGCACCTCCATGGGCAGCTCCTTGAAGCGGCCGCGGATGAGGCCGGCCTTGGCGGCCGGCACGGCCGCGGCCTGCAGCCAGTAGTCGAGGTCGACTGTGCGTCGCAGGCGGCCGCGCTTCGTCACCTGCAGGCCGGCCTGGGCGACGAGGTCGTCGATCTGCTCCTCGAGGTAGTGCCGGCGATGCGCCGGCTCGCGCAGCCGCGCGATGTCGTTGAACGCCTTGTCGGTGACCTCGTCGACCACTGGGTCCACCAGCACGAGCCGGCCCCCGGAGCTCGTCACGCGCAGCAGCTCGATGAGCGCAGCCACCGGCTCGGGCAGCAGATGGAAGGCGTTGCGGCACACGACCAGGCTGAAAGCCTCCGTGTCGTAGGGCAACGCGTACAGATCGACGAGGCTGAAGGCGACGTTGACCAGGCCCAGCTCGCCGGCCAGCCGCTGGCCCTCCTCCAGCAGGTCGGGAAGCTCGTCGGCGACTTCCACGGTGCGCACGTCTGGGGCCACGGCGAAACCGGCTATCCCGGCGCCCGCGGCGTAGTCAAGGACGGTGTCGTGCGACGTGGGTCGCGCCAGCTCGACGAGAAGTTCGAGCGAAGCGTCGCGCATCTCTTCCACGGCGTCTCCCTTCGTTGACGGCGCCGCGCGGCGCCGGTCACGCCTGTCAGCCGTAAGTGACGGTGAAGATGGTACCCGTCACGGTCAAGCCCATACCGATGTCGTGCCCTTCGAGGCGCGCCGTCTCGTGATGGTCGCCGCGCACCTCGCCGACGACCAGCTCGCTGGCCAGCGTCTCGGCCTTGATCGTGGCCGCGTGCCTGTCGACGAGCGGCCGCAGCTCGTCGGGCAGCGACAGTGTCAGGCTGATGGTATCTTCGATGCGCAGGCCCGCGTTCTTGCGCGCGAGCTGAATAGCATGCACGAGCTCGCGAGCGCCGCCTTCTTCGCGCAGGGCCTCGTCGATCTCCGTCTTCAGGGCCACGGTGCGGCCCGCATCCGACTCCATCTGGTAGCCCTCCGGCGAGCCGGTCTCGACGAGAAGATCTTCCTCAACGAGACGAAGCTCGCCTTCGCCGACCGCCAGCGTCACTGCGCCGGCTGACCGCAGCTCGGCGACCAGGGCGGCGGCATCCACGTCCTTGAGCGCCGCCTGCAGCGCGCCGAGCCGTTTGCCGAGCCGCGGCCCGAGGACCTTGAGGTTGGGCTTGACCGTGTAGGCCACCATCTCGCTCTCGTCGGCGACGCAGCGCAGGGCCTTGACGTTGAGCTCGTCGAGCACCACGTCGCGCAGCGCCTCGACAGCGCGCCGCTCGGCCTCGGGAAGCGCGACGACCACCTCGGCCAGCGGTTGCCGCGTCTTGACTGCGGCGGCGTTGCGCGCCGCGCGGCCCAGCTCGACGACGCGGCGCGCCGCCGCCATGTCGAACGACGCGCCGGCGTCGATGGCCTGCTCGTCGGCGACCGGCCAGGCGCACAGGTGCACGCTCTCGGGCGCGCCTGCATCGACCTCGCGCACCAGGTTCTGGTAGAGCTCCTCGGCGACGAACGGCGTGAACGGCGCCAGAAGCTTGGTCACCGTGACCAGCGCCTCGTAAAGCGTGTGGTAGGCGGCCAGCTTGTCGCGGTCGCTCTCACTCTTCCAGAAGCGCCGGCGGCTGCGGCGCACGTACCAGTTGCTGAGGTCGTCGACGAACTGCTGGATGGCCCGGCAGGTGCCGGTGGCGTCGTACTGCTCGAGGCCGTCGGTGACCGTCTGCACGAGCGCGTTGAGCTCCCCGCTGAGCCAGCGGTCGAGCAGCGGCCGCTCCGCGAGCGGCACGTCGCCGGCCGCTGGGTCGAACCCGTCGATGTTGGCGTACACGGTGAAGAAGCTGTACGTGTTCCACAGCGTGAGCAGGAACTTGCGCACCACCTCGTCGACCATGTCGGCGCTGAAGCGCCGCGGGCTCCACGGGTTCTGGCTCGCGAACATGAACCAGCGGAAGGCATCGGCGCCCTGATGGTCGAGGATATCGTCGGGCTGGATGACGTTGCCCTTGCTCTTGCTCATCTTCTGGCCGTCGGCGTCGAGGATGTGGCCCAGGCAGAGCACGCGCTTGTAGGAGCTGCGGCCCTCGATGAGCGTGGCCACGGCGATCAGGCTGTAGAACCAGCCGCGCGTCTGGTCGATGGCTTCGCAGATGAAATCGGCGGGGAAGCGCTCGCGGAAGACGTCCTCGTTCTCGAATGGGTAGTGCCACTGGCCGAAAGGCATGGAGCCTGAGTCGAACCAGGCGTCGATGACCTCGTCCACGCGCTGCATCTCGCGGCCGCAGTCCGGGCAGGTGAGCAGCACGTCGTCGACGTAGGGCCGGTGGAGTTCCAGATCCTCTGGAACGGGACCGGCCGCCATCGCGCGCAGCTCGGCGATCGACCCTACACAGTGCGCGTGTCCTTCTTCACACCGCCAGATGGGCAGCGGCGTGCCCCAGTAGCGGTCGCGGCTGAGCGCCCAGTCGACGTTGTTGGCAAGCCATTCGCCGAAGCGCCCCGTCTTGATGTGCTCGGGATGCCAGATGACGTCGTCGTTGGCCTTGATGAGCTGCTCCTTGATGGCCGTGGTGCGCACGTACCACGTCGCCTTGGCGTAATAGAGCAGCGCCGTGTCGCAGCGCCAGCAGAAGGGGTAGCTGTGCTCGTAGGGCTCGACGCCGAGCAGCAGGCCGCGGGCCTTGAGCTCGGCGATGATGGCTGGATCTGCGTCTTTGACGAAGACGCCGGCCCACGGCGTGACCTCGGCGACGAACTTTCCCTCGAGGTCGACGGCGTTCACGACCGGCAGGTCGTTCTCGAGGCCCACGCGCATATCGTCCTCGCCGAAGGCGGGGGCCATGTGCACGATGCCCGTGCCGTCGGTGGTCGTGACGTAGTCCGCACCGACCACGAAATGCGCTCTCTTGTCGGGCACTATGAAGTCGAACGGCGGCTCGTACTCGAGGCCGAGCAGATCGCTGCCCGGCAGCTCGCGCTCGACGACGGCCTGGCCGCCGAGCACCTTCTCGACGAGCTCGCGGGCCAGCACGAAGCGCTCGCCGCGGCTCTCGACGAGCGCGTAGGTGACGTCGGGGTGGACCGCGGCGGCGACGTTGCTGATCAGCGTCCACGGCGTGGTGGTCCAGACGGCCAGGGAGATGGGCGCGCCGTCCGGCGCGCCCAGCGTGGCCGCCGCCTGGGCCTTGAGTGGGAAGCGCACATAGATCGAATCCTCGGTGACGTCCTTGTAGCCCTGGGCGACCTCGTGGCTGCTGATCGCCGTACCGCAGCGCGGGCAATACGGCACGACCTTGTGACCCTGATAGAGCAGGCCCTTGTCCCAGATCTGCCGCAGCAGCCACCAGACGGTCTCGATGTACTCGTTGTCGAAGGTGTAGTAGGCATCGCCGAGATCGACCCAGAAGCCGATGCGCTCGGTGAAGCGCTCCCACTCCTCGAGGTACGCGGTGACGCTCTCGCGGCAGAGCTTGTTGAACTCGGCGACCCCGTAGTCCTCGATCTGCTGCTTGCCGTCGATGCCCAGGCGGCGTTCGACCTCGAGCTCGACGGGCAAGCCGTGAGTGTCCCAGCCGCCTTTGCGCGGCACGCGGTACCCGCGCATCGTCTTGTAGCGCGGGAAGAGGTCTTTGAAGATGCGGGAGAGGATATGGTGCGCGCCGGGCAGCCCGTTGGCCGTGGGCGGGCCCTCGTAGAACACGTACACCGGGGCGTCGTCGCGGCCTTCAAGGCTCTTCTCGAAGATTCGGTGCTCTTTCCAGAACGCGAGGACGCGCGCGTCGAGAGCGGGAAAGTCGACGCGCGAGGGCACCTCGCGGAACCGGGGTAGCTGGTCGCTCACGTGACTCGCTTTCGTCGGGCGGCGGGCCCGAAGGTCGGCGGGCCGGAAGGCAGATTCTACCAGACAAGGCCGGGCTCGCTGCGCCGCCGGCCCCGAGCCTCGACGCGACACCAGCGATTCCAATCGCCAACAGGTCACGGGGTATACTCCCGGCGAGATGACGAGCACGCCGACACCCGAGCAGATCGAGGTCTACGCAGCGACTCTGCGCGCTCGCACCGCCGAGACTGCCCGTCGCCGGGACGAGAGGCGCGAGCAGGCGTGGACGGTAGCGCGCGAGGCGGCTCGGGTCTTGCGCGCGCAGTTCGACGTCACCGGCGTGTGGGTCTTCGGCTCGTTGGCGGAGGGCGACCACTTCACTGAGCGCTCAGACATCGACATGGCGGCCACCGGCCTTACGCCCGCATTGCACCTTGAGGCCCTGGGCAGGCTGCTGAGGCTTTCCCCGGACTTCGAGTTCGATCTCGTGGACCTCGGGGGCTGCACGGACGGGATGCGCCAGGCCGTCGAGCAGTCCGGAGTGGAGTTATGACAGGCCACGACTACAGATCCGTCGCCGCCCGCATCCGTCAGGAGCTGCCCGAGCTTGACCGGATCTCACGACGGGCCTCCCGCGCCTGGGCCTCAGCCTCAGCGGACCCCGAAGACCTGTACGTCGACGCGGCGGCGCTCAATATCCACGGTTTCTATGCAGGGCTGGAGCGCATCTTCACCCTGGTCGCCGAGCGCATCGACGGCTCACTGCCCGCTGGTCCGAACTGGCACCAGGACCTGCTCCGTCAAATGACGGCCGAGATGCCCGGGGTGCGAGCCGCGGTCCTCTCACCGGACCTCTTCCCCACGCTCGATCGGTATCGCGGGTTCCGACACGTCGTGCGCAACGTGTACGCCTACATCCTTGACCCGCGGCTGGTGGCCGTGCTCATTGATGACTTGCCCGAGGCCAGCGAGTCCGTGCGTGCGCAAGTCGCGGCGTTCGCAGACGCGCTCGAGGCAATCGCCGAGGCCGCAGGCGACTGAAGCCCGCCGCGGGCGGCCCGACCGCCTCGCTCGTGTACACTCCCGCCATGCTCGCCTTTCTCGACTACGACGGCACGCTGACCACGCACGAATGCAACGAGATCGTGCTGCAGCGCTTCGTGGGTGATGCCTGGCGGCCGCTCGAGGCCGAGGCCCAGGCCGACCGCATGAGCCACGCCGAGGTCTTCGACCGGCAGATCGGGCTGATCCAGGCGCCGCGGGCGGAGCTGATCGGCGCCCTCGTCGCCGAAGCCGAACCGGCGCCGGGCCTGGCGGCGTTTCTCGCCAAACTCGAGACACGCGGTGGGCGCCCGATGATCGTGAGCGCCGGCCTGCGCGAGGCGATCGCCGCCGTCTGGAGCCGTGAGCAGCTGACGCCGGTCGAGCTGTACGCCAGCGAGCTCGTGGGCGGCGGCCCCGAAGGCGGCCCGCCGTACCGCCTCGCCTTCAGCGACGTGCTCGGCGACTGCCCGCGCTGCGGGCCCAAGAGCTGCAAAGGGGCGGCCCTGCGAGCGTTGCGCCGCCCCGGCGAGCTCGTGCTCGTCTTCGGCGACGGCGCCAGCGACCTGTGCCCCGCGCGCGAAGCCGACCTTACGTTCGCGCGCGGCCACCTCGCCGAGCGCTGCGCCGCCGAGCGCCTCGAGTGGCGGCCGCTGGCCGATTTCGGCGCCGTCTGGCGCGAGGTCGACGCCTGGACGGCGCTGCGCTGAGAGGCGGCGCGCGGGTCTCTGGCCCGCCGCGCGACGCCCCGCCCGGCGGCGCCCGGGTTCCCTGAGCCGCCGCCCATCGCATATCATGGCCACGGTCTTCCGGCCGCGCGGCCGGCGCTGCGGCGCCGCGCGGCCACCCTTTTGGCGCGACCCAGGTGGCTTGTGGACGAACGTCACTACCGGAGCGGCACGCAGTTCGTGAAGTTCGCCGTGGTCGGCGCCATCGGCACCGTCGTCAACCTCGCGGTGCTCAAGCTCACGCTGGTGGTGTGGGGCCAGTTCAACGACAGCACGCCGTTCGCCGTCGAGGCATTCGCCAGCGGCCTTGCCTTCGCGGTCGCCGTGGTCAACAACTACCTGCTGAACCGCTGGTGGACCTTCCGCTCCTCGGGGACGATGGGCACCGAGTTCCTCAAGTTCCTCGTGGTCAGCCTCTGCGGCCTGGCGCTCAACGAGCTCGTCTTCTGGCTATTCCGCGCGCGACTCGACCTGCATGTGATGGTCAGCCAGCTCTTGGCGATCGCCTGCGTGCTGCCCTTCAACTTCGTCGTCAACAAGCTGTGGAGCTTCCGCGGCCAGTGAACGCCGTCGCCCCGTCTCGACCAGCTCATCAGGCCAGCATCCCGGGCGCCATCGTCGTGAGCTTGGTGCTCACCGCACTCGTGCTCGTCGTCCTGCTCCCCAACCTGTGGTACGGGCTGCACGACATCAGCGACATCCACGTCTACCAGGCATACTCGCAGCGCATGGCCGACGGCGAGCGCCCCTTCACGAAGGCCTTCGAAGTCGAGTACCCGCCGCTGGCCGTGCCCATCTTCCGCCTGCCCGGGCACGCCCGTGACCTGGCCGCCTACACGCACTGGTTCAGCGTCTCCATGGGGATCGTCACGCTGCTCACTGCGGCCCTCACGGCGTTCGTGGCCTGCCGCTACTGGCCGCGCGGCGGACGCGCCTACGTGGCCGCCGTGCTCTTCCCGGTGGCGGTGGCGCTCACGGGGGCGATCATCGTGAACCGCTACGACGTGTTCGTGGCGCTGCTCATCGCGGGCTTCATCCTGTGCCTCTCCGTGCGCTGGCTCACCGCGGCCGCCTTCGTGCTCGGCATGGGCTTCGCGCTCAAGCTCACGCCGGCCGCGCTGCTGCCGCTGGTGCTGATCTTCGCCGGTCATCCGCGCCGCTGGGTGTGGCCACTGATGGCTTTCGCGGCAGCGGCAGTGGCGCCGTTCCTGCCGTATCTCTTCGCGTCGCCGAGAGGCCTGTGGTACGTCTTCCAGTACCACCTCGAGCGGCCGCTGCAGATCGAGAGCGTGCTCGGCACGCCGATGCTGTTTGGCAAGCTCATCGGCGTCAGCGAGGCCGTGTGGGGCCACAGCCACGGTTCGCACATGCTCGTGGCCCGAGGCGCCGGCCTCGCGGCGACGGCCTCGGGCGGCCTGACGCTGCTGGCCGTGGCCGGCGTCTACCTGCTGATATGGCGGCGCCGCGAGCGGCTGCGCGCGGCGGCGCCCGACCAGGCCCTCGCCGTGCTCGCGCTCATCCTCGCGCTCATGACCTTCGGTAAGGTGTTGAGCCCGCAGTACTTCATCTGGACGCTGCCCGCCTGGGCGCTCGTCGCCGCTCGCGACCGCGCGCTCGCCGTCATCGGGGGGTTCGTGCTGCTGCTCACCCAGATCGAGTTCCCGGCGCTGTACTGGCGCTTCCTCGACATGCATCCGGAGTCGGTGGCGCTCGTGGTCACGCGGAACACGCTGCTGGTGGTGTTCCTGGCGGTGGCGGCGTGGCGGTTGTGGGGGCTGCCAGATGCTGCAGTCGGGCCAACGAGCGGCGTGCGCCAGGCCGCCTCCCCTAAATCGGCGCCCCGGACTGACGCAGATCGTGAAATGGTATGTTAGTGAGGTCCTGGGTTCGCAGAACAGGCGATCGGGGAGGCGCGTGAGAGCGCTCGTCACAGGCGGTGCCGGCTTCATCGGCTCCAACGTCGTGGGGCTGCTGCTGCAGCGTGGTCACGAGGTCCTGGTCGTCGATGACTTGTCGAGCGGCTATCGTGACAACCTCAGGCCCGAGGCCACCTTCCGCGAGGCGGACGTGCGGAGCGCCGATACGCTGCGCACCGTCGCTGCGGGGTGTTCGGCGATCTTCCATCTTGCCGCCAGCGTAGGTAACAAGCGCTCTATCGACGACCCGCGTCACGACGCCGAGGTGAACCTCGTCGGGATGGTCTCCGTGCTTGAGGCAGCTCGCGCAAACAGCATCGACAAGGTCGTCTTCTCCTCGTCGGCGGGCATCTTCGGCGAGCTGAAGACGCTGCCGATCGATGAAGGTCATCCTCAGGACCCGGATTCGCCGTACGGAGTGAGCAAGCTGGCCGCCGAGAAGCTCGCCCTCGTGTACAACAAGCTCTACGGGATGCATAACGTGTGTCTGCGCTACTTCAACGTCTACGGCCCGCACCAACGCTACGACGCGTACGGCAACGTCATCCCCATATTTGCGCAGCGCGCGCTCGACGGCCGGGACCTCGTCGTGTTCGGCGATGGCGAGCAGACCAGGGACTTCGTTCACGTGCGTGATGTGGCGGCCGCCAATGTCGCCGCCGCCGAGCACGCCGCGGTCGCGGGAGTGTTCAACCTGGGGAGTGCAACGCGCGTGACGGTGAACTGGCTGGCCGCGACCGTCGCCGAGATCGCGGGGAGCAGCGTCGACGTCACCTACGCTTCAGAGCGCCCGGGTGACGTGCGAGACAGTCTCGCCGACATCACGAAAGCGGCTGCGGCGTTCGGCTACGCGCCGAGCGTCGAACTGCGCCACGGCCTCGAGGAGTACGTGGGCTGGCTGCGCGACGACCCGGTCAGCGCCGGCATCCGCGGCGAGCCTGTTTGAGAGTTGTCTCTGCTGGCGGTGACGGCTTACCCGGCGCTCAGGTCAGCCGGCGTCTAGGTCTCCCCTTCGACGTTCAGACGGAGCGCAGCAGTTCGCTGGGCAGGACCTTGCCGGCGGCGCTGCGCGGCAGGGCGTCCCGGAAGTGCACGCCTCGCGGGACCTTGTAGAGGGCCAGATACTCGCGGCAGTGGGCGAGGATGCGCTCCGGCGGGACGTCGGCGCCCGGCGTGACGACCACGAACGCCTCCACCGCCTCGCCGAGCAGCTCGTCCGGCGCGCCGGCGACGCAGACCTCGGCCACGCCCGCCACCTCGGCGATCACATCCTCGATCTCGCGCGGGCTGACGCGGTTGGCGCCGACCTTGATCATGTTCTTGATGCGGTCGACCAGGAAGATGTAACCGTCGTCGTCCTTGCGCCCGAGGTCGCCCGTGTGCAGGCCGTCGGCTTTGAGCACGAGGGCGGTCTCCGCGGGGTCGTTCCAGTAGCCCTGCATGAGGTTCTCGCCGGCGGCGACAACTTCACCCACTACGCCCGGCGCGCACTCGTGGCCGTGCTCGTCGCGGATGGTCAGCGTGACGCCGGGGATCGGGATGCCGATGCTGCCGAGCTTCTCGCGCAGGCGTTCCGGCGGCACATAGCTCAGCCGCGCCGAGGCTTCGGTCTGCCCGTACATCACGAACAGTCGTACGTGAGGCGGCAACTCCTCGATGAGGCGTCGCGTCAGCGCCGCCGTCATGCCACCGCCGGCTTGCGTGAGGTACCGGAGGTCCGGCCAGCGGCGACGCAGGAAGTCCGTCTTCGCCGCCAGGATCGCGTACGTGGACGGCACGCCCGAGAAGGCGGAGACGCGCGACCGCTCAAGCGTCTCGACCACGGCCGACGGGTACGCGAAGCGGTTGTCGACGACCACGCGTCCGCCCACCGCGAAGTGCGTGAGCAGCAGCGAGTTGCCGAAGCTGTAGTGGAACGGCAGCACGCTGAGGACGCTGTCGTCCGCCGACAGGTGCAGATAGGCCAGGATCTGCCGGGTGTTGGCGGCGAGATTCCGGTGCCGCAGCGTCGTGCCCCGGGGCAGGCCGGTGGAACCGCTCGTGTAGAGGATTGCGCAGAGGTCGTCCAGGCCGACATCGCTGGCCACGCGCGCCGAGCTGGCCGACGCTACGTCCGCCGCCTGCAGGACGCGCACGGCGTCGGGTAGGGCCCAACCGGGATTCACGCGGTCGATGATGGCGAAGCGCAGATCGCGAGCGCCGCGCACGATCTCGGGCAGCTCGCGCGACACGCGACCGGCCATGGTCACCAGCCCGGCGGCCCCGCTGTCGGCCAGCAGGGCCGCGCTGGTGCGCGCCTTGTTGGCGCCATTCAGGGCCACGCAACCGGCGCCGGCCTTCAAGATGCCGAAAAACCCCTCGACATAGGCACGGCCGTTGTCCGCGAGCAGTCCGACGCGGTCGCCGCGCGCGACGCCGAGCTCGCGCAGGCGGGCCGCGACGCGGTTGGCCCCCGCCTCGATCTCACCGTACGTCAGGACGACGTCACCGTGCTCCAGCGCGACGGCGTCGCCGCGCTGATCGGCGCTCTGCTCGAGCAGCGCGTGAATCGGCGTGAGGCCGTCCATGTACTAGTTCTCTACCGTGTAGCCGCGGATGCTTTCTCCGATCTCCATGCGGTTACTCATCGGGCGATTTCCTGTTTTCGTGAGTGATCGCCCATCGAAGACATCGTCCGCCAGCGCGATCGCCTCGACTCGGCCAGTGTAGCCTCGGCCGAACTGGGTGGCCAGCATTCACGCGATGACGCCGCCGCGCCGCGTGAACGTTCTCCGGCACTTCGCTACGAGGTTCTTCTGCCGTCGCCGAGACCTGGGGAGGCAGCCCTACCGCCTCACGGTGAAGGTCTTGGCGTTGCTGGTGCCACCCGCGGTCGACACCCTCACGCTCAGGCGGCCGAAGACGGCTTTTGCCGGCACCCTGCACCTGATGCGCGTGCTGGTCCAGGAGACGTAGGTACCGCACTTCACGGTGCCGAACCTGACGTGGCTCGTGCCGCGACTGGCGCAGAAGCCCGTGCCCGTGATCGTGACGATCACGCCGCGCCTGCCGGCTTTCGGCGAGAGCGTGGAGAGCAAAGGCTCAACCTTGAAGCCGGTCGGACTAAGAGCCGTTCCGCCCGGCGTCGTGACGGCGATCTTGCCGCTCCGGGCGGCGGTCGGGACGGTGGCGGTGATCTGCACATCCGAGGTCACGGTGAAGCTTGCCGCCTTGCCGTCGAACTTCACCGCCGTCGCTCCCGTCAGGTTGGTGCCGGTCACCGTCACGGTGCCCCCCACTCGGCCGGACGCGGGAGAGAAGCTCACTATCGTCGGCGTCGGTATGTCCGTGAAGCTCTCCGCCAGCCGGGCCCAGAGCCACCAGGCAGCGTAAGCCTTGAGGTTGGCGTTCAGGGGCTCGCTGTGGGCGGACTCGCAGTCGTACCAGTCGACCCCTTGCGTGTGGGAGTCCTGCCACTCGGTGGCCCAGTTGCCGCCGTCGTAGTCGCAGCCGTCGTCCACGTTCCTGTCCCCGAAGTACGTGCCGTCGGGGTCGTAGCTCTCGATGTCCTCGAAGTCGTAGAGGATCTTGTCGTTCGCTGCGCAGTAGTCCCGGATCTGCTGATTGCGGACATGGAGGGTCCCCGTGAGCCCACCGCCGTCGGTATGCCCGGTCATGTAGACGAAGCGCACGTCGGGGTAGTCCTCTTCCAGGCCGCTCATGAGGGTGAGGTAGGTCCTGATGTTCGCTGCCGATGCAGAGCTGACCTCGCTGCACCACGACCACATGACCACGTTCACGTCGGCAGTGGCAGGGTCGTCAAGGTAGCTCCGGGTGGCGCTCTCCCACGCCGTGAAGTCCGGGTTCCCCGGAGTGTATGCCCCGGAGAACGGCGTGTCGGCGAGGTCCAGCGCCCCGCCCGTGCCGCCGTTGTTCCAGGCATAGGTCGATCCACCGTGCGGGGCATTGGCGAACCCGGTCAGCCCGGTCATGCCGGTGATGATCTGGCTGCCGTGCGAGGTGTGGCCGTAGGCGATGTGAAGCTCGCGCTTGGCCGCCTCGATCGACTCCAGCGGGACGTCCGCGAGGTCGGTGTGCCGGTGGTCGATGATCAGCGCGCCGGTGGCCTCGATCCAGGGGATCCCATCATCGGCCCGGGCGACAAAGGGCGCTGGATTCGTCCCTGGCGGATTCGCCGTGACGATTGCCGGGACGACTATCCCCACGAGCAAGGCGAGAGCCGGAAGCCCGAACGCCACCGCCAGCAGCTTCCTATATCCGGACCTGAGCTGTCCCATGAGACCGCCCTCCCTGTTTCCGCAGCCTATCTCGCGAGTCTAGCATCGCTCTGCCGCAAACCGATGCGTCAAGCGTATCCTCTGCGTGCTACGGACCTCTTCTATCGATGTCGCACCTGCTGGTCGCGCGCGCATGGACGCACGGTTCGCTGCCCGCGGCGCGCCTACGCGCCCCCGTCCCACCCCGCCAGCCGGGCCCAGAGCCACCAGGCAGCGTAAGCCTTGAGGTTGGCGTTCAGGGGCTCGCTGTGGGCGGACTCGCAGTCGTACCAGTCGACCCCTTGCGTGTGGGAGTCCTGCCACTCGGTGGCCCAGTTGCCGCCGTCGTAGTCGCAGCCGTCGTCCACGTTTCTGTCCCCGAAGTACGTGCCGTCGGGGTCGTAGCTCTCGATGTCCTCGAAGTCGTAGAGGATCTTGTCGTTCGCTGCGCAGTAGTCCCGGATCTGCTGATTGCGGACATGGAGGGTCCCCGTGAGCCCACCGCCGTCGGTATGCCCGGTCATGTAGACGAAGCGCACGCCGGGGTAGTCCTCTTCCAGGCCGCTCATGAGGGCGAGGTAGGTCCTGATGTTCGCTGCCGATGCAGAGCTGACCTCGCTGCACCACGACCACATGACCACGTTCACGTCGGCAGTGGCCGGGTCGTCAAGGTAGCTCCGGGTGGCGCTCTCCCACGCCGTGAAGTCCGGGTTCCCCGGAGTGTATGCCCCGGAGAACGGCGTGTCGGCGAGGTCCAGCGCCCCGCCCGTGCCGCCGTTGTTCCAGGCATAGGTCGATCCACCGTGCGGGGCATCGGCGAACCCGGTCAGCCCGGTCATGCCGGTGATGATCTGGCTGCCGTGCGAGGTGTGGCCGTAGGCGATGTGAAGCTCGCGCTTGGCCGCCTCGATCGACTCCAGCGGGACGTCCGCGAGGTCGGTGTGCCGGTGGTCGATGATCAGCGCGCCGGTGGCGACCGCCGTCGTCGTCGCGCCCGCCGTTGCGTCCGCACTCGGACTCGCACTCGGACTCGAACTCTCGCTACTGCCCGCGTTATCGGCCGGGGCCGCGGCACAGCCCGCGATCAGCGCCATCGTCACGCCTGTCGCAAGCGCGACCGCCCACGCGGCCCGACAGGCCGACCCTACCCGAGTACCCATCTGCAGCCTCCTCGTCCTCGCGGATCCTGCGGCGCACGCACACGAGCGGTGCACTGCCTTCACCGGTACCAATGCCGCCCCCACATGCTTTGTCGAGCAACACGCGAGCCAAAGCCGGCTCATGGGCACTGCCGCGAAGCATAAATGCACCCGGCGTCGGACACCTCCCGATCGTGTGCAGCTCCAGGAGAAGGCGGCGCCCATCGGGGGAGAGCAGGGGGCGGAGTCACGGGAACGACCGTCGAAGCGGTTCTAGCCGCGATAGGTCCTCGACACGGCCTCCGTCAGTTCCTCGGACGCCTCGAGTATGTCGGGGCTCGAGTCGTAGGACGGGGGACCGACGCGGTAATCGCGATACTCGTCCGGGTCGCCCACCTCCCCCGCCTCCGCGGCCCGGATGATGTTGTACAGCTCGCGAGCCGTGACGTAGTGGAGCACGTAGGCCGACCCATCGTTGTAGGCCGCTTCCAGGTAACTGAAGGTTTGGTGCATCGGCCTGCCGAGCACTGTCTCCCCGTTGACCGCCCCGTGGGTATGCGCCTTGACGATGATCCAGTCGGGCTTCCCGGCCACGTGGATCGAGGTGGCGACCCACCCGTCGATCAACTTCTTCGAGGGTGGCCTTCCATTGTCGATGGCATCGCCGAAGGTCGGCCTGCCATTCACCAGCACCGGCCGCACCGGGCCCTGGATCATGAGGAGACCTGCCTGGGGCCCGGCTCCCGCCCTGGCACGGACGCCGGTCGCATAGGACTTCGGCCAGTGGCGATCGACATCTGCGTAGTAGATGCGGTTGATCTGCACCGGGTTGCTCCTCCCGCAGCTGGGGAACGTCAGATCCGCGTAGCAGCCCGTCTCCTGAAGGATCGAAAGCTCACTGTCCACTCCGCAGAATCGCCCATCTGGTAGCGAGTTGTTCAGGGCCCAGTCTCCGTGGATGAAACCATAGCGCTGCCTGCCGCCCTCCATTCCGAAGACCCCGAAGCGCGAGTAGTCACGCAAGCACAAGCCGATCGTCCGGCGCAGGTTCTCCGGCGTATCGGGCGCGGTCTTGCCGTGATGGAAATGAAGCTCGATCTCACCGTACCCGCGCTCGCAGAGAGCGACAAGCTTGCGCAGATTGCCGTGGCGGTGGTAGTGGGGCGGGAAGAACCAGCTGCGCCGGGGACGCTGCCCGGATGCGTCGGCATGCGCATCGGCAAGGGCCGGGTACTTCGACGCCAACTCCGCCATCCTCTGCTTCTCTGTGCCGGGATCGGCATGACCCGTGCCCGGCTCGAAGTGGTCCACCATGCAGAAGAGGATATGGGCGGGCCGGGGGCGCGGGCGCAAAGACGCAGACACATACGATGGGATTCCGTGCGTGGCGACCGACACGAGAAAGCCGAGCTTGTCTCTGACGTCCATCACTCCGCTCCGGCCCGGTCGCCTGCCGGGGCCCGTACGTACTCGCCAGGATAGGAGTCAAGCTCCGGTCCCGCATCCGCCCAGGCGAGCAGCTCATCCCGCGGCCACACCAGCAGGTAGTTCATCGGGCGGTACGCGCCCCCTTCATACAGCCGGCGGCGGGTCTTCGACTTCGCCATCGCATCCCGTATGCCGTCGGCTCCGGAGGGCCCAAGGGGGAACAGACGACCACCATGGTCGGTGACCATGGTGGTCAGACGAGTGAGATGAGGTGAGATGCTCGACAGGGCCGGATCGCGAAACCAGGACGCGCCGAAGACCCCCTTCATGCGTGGATCCCGTCGCAGCAGTTCGGCGATGCGCAGGTAGAACTCGGCCCATCCCCTGGGATTGAACGCACGCATCGCTTCGGCGTCCTGGGAGTGGAGGTGCATCTGATAGA
Organism: uncultured Thermoleophilia bacterium; assembly: GCA_963765635.1. Taxonomy (GTDB): domain Bacteria; phylum Actinomycetota; class Thermoleophilia; order UBA2241; family UBA2241; genus CAIXSE01. The sequence goes on along the minus strand of CAVXXF010000004.1, from coordinate 1,492,910 downwards.
AGGGACCAAGGCCTCGCTGAGTAGGCGGGGCGAAACGGAGTGCGTCCAGCACGCCTCGGAGGCCGGCCGCCACGTACATGCGTCTCGGAAGTCGTGCGAGGTGGACCTTCTCGACGCCGGCGGGGATCAGCCGAAAGGTGCAGAGCGCCAGGTCCTTGCAGAACGGAGAGAGTGGATACAAGTAGAGCGTGGGGCGTTCCAGACTCGACTCGATGTCGTGCACGATCCGGGCGTAGTTCTCTTCATACAGCAGCTCGATGTCCTCCGGTAGGCCGCGATGAGGCAGCGCGCGCGTCGCGCGGACCAGCAGGGCGAGCAGGACCGTCCGATGATACAGGTCGAGGCCGGCGTCCCCCACTGCACTGCTGATGCCCGCGCACGCTCCCTGCACCTCACGGCTCCGATACTCCAGCGCCGCTATCCTGGGATACCTGTCAAGGAAGGCCACGTAGCGCGTGAGAGGCCAGACTTCGAGAAGTCCGCGGTCTCGACCCCGGAGAACTGCGGTCAGCTGCTCCAGAAGCCCCATCGCCTGCTCCGCAGCGTCCTTCCCATGACCCATGCGCGACCCCTCTTTCTCCACATCCCTGGCTGGTCAGTCTAGCGCACCCGACGGAATGCGCTCAGCCCGCCTCGGGAACCGGAGCCCCGAGCAGGACCATGTCCAGGGGAGCTGCGCGCAGGTAGTGCGTAGTCCTGCTCTTCCGGGTGAAGTCGGCAAAGGCGTTGCGCACCTGGTCGGGGGACATGTCCAGGGCGAGCGCGGCCTCTTCCACTGAGACCTGGTTCTCCTGGGCGTACCAGAGCAGGTCCATGGTCTCGTAGGGGAGGCGGAAGAAGAACTCCTCCTGAGTGGACGGGGCGCTGTACGTGTCGGTCGTGGGGGTGCGCGTCTGGATGGCCTCGGGCACGTCCAGGCGGCGGGCCAGCTGGTAGACCTGGGTCTTGTACAGATGCGCGATCGGGCCGAGGTCGTAACCCCCGTCGCCGTACTTGACGAAGAACCCCTGGTCACGTTCGTTCTTGTTGGGAGTCCCGACGACGGCGTAGTTACGCAGCTCCGCATGGTAGTAGAGCATGGTCGTGCGGGTGCGCTGCTTGAAATTGGATGCGGCCACGATCTGGGCGAACTCCGCCGGCGCCAGGCGCGCGCTCTTCTCCTGACCGTCGGGCGTGACGATCGTCAGGTGGAAGACGTTCAAGGTACCCGCGTCAAGCAGGCCGGGAGGAAGGCCGATCTTCGCCTTGTAGCCGGCCTCGGGGTCGTACTCGGGAAACACGCGGGCGATGGCCTCGTCACGGCGTTCGTAGCAGGCGAACCCGTCCAGAGCCGGCGTGATGGTCTCCAGGATGGGGGTGACTCCGTAGTGGGCGGCCAGCGTTCTCGCCAGGTCTTCCGAGACGGGGTCCGAATCCTTGTCGGGCAGCAGGAGCGGCACGACTCGCTCGGGACCGAACGCCTCGACGCACAGGGCCAGGCACACGGAGGAATCGATCCCGCCGCTGATGCCCAGCACGGCGCCGCTCCGGTGAAAGCCGCGCATGTTCTCCTTCAGCCACTGCACGATGCGGTCTGCCTCGGCCGCGTCGTCGATGCGCAAGACGCCTCTGTTCATGGGCAAAGCTGCTCCCCTCTGGATGACCGCTTCCCTGCGACGACCTTCACGTCATCAGTGTCGTCAAGAGGGAGGGATGGTCTGGAACTGGATATGAACTGCCGGTCCACCAACTGGGTCGAGACGATGCCCGCCAGGGCCATGTCGTCCGTCTCTCCCAGCGGGAGGCCGCGCTTGAGCTTGGCGACAAGCTGGTCCACCGCGTTTGGATTGAAGTAGCCGGACTGCTCGATGGCCGAACGGGACAGCAGCTCCTCGACGTAGTCCGGCGGGGAGTCGTTGAAGAAGGCCCGGTGGATCGGCGCCCGGTAGGGCTGCTTGGGCCGATCGCTGATCGCGGCCGGAAGCCATTCGCGGCTGACTTCCTTCAGCAGGTACTTCTCCGTGAGTCCGTTGAGCTTGAGTGCGGGCGGCAGCTGATTGCCGAACTCCACGACCCGGTGGTCCAGAAAAGGAAAGCGTCCTTCGACAGAATGCGCCATCGCCATCCTGTCACCTTGAGACGACAGAAGGTACTGCGAAAGGAGGATGGTCGTCTCCAGGTACTGGGCCTGGTGCAGAGGGTCCCAGCGGTCGAACTCATCCGGGTAGAAGGGCGTCAGGTCGCCGTCGCCGGCCGTGGCGGCCTGTCGCATGTCCTCGCTGAAGAACCGCTTGGCCCTGGCCGTAGTGCGCCACCTGAGACTGTGAGAGTAGTCTCGGGATCCGACGTCGGTGAGCCCAATGCCGAAGAACGCTTTGACGTAGTCTGATCCGGTCGCTGCCGGCATCCACGGATAGATACGGTTCAACAGGGCCGGACGGCACTTGGAATCGGGCTGCCTCGCCCAGAAGCGGCGGATCTTCGCCTCGCGGAAGATGTCGTAGCCGGCCAGGATCTCGTCGGCACCCTCACCCGAGAGGACCACCTTGAAGCGGCTGTCCCTCACGAGGCCCGACAGGAGGAACATCGGCGCCGGAGACGTCCTCATCAGGGGGGTCTCCGCATGCCAGGTCACCTCGGGGAACACCTCGCCGATGTCGGCATGGGTGGCGTGCACGACGCGGTGCCGGGTGCCCAGGGCCTTGGCCATCGTGGTCTGGAAGCCGCTTTCATCGTACGTCGGCGTCTGCGAACGCGATCGAGAACGTCTCAAGGGGGTTGGTCGTTTGGCTGCGGATGATCGCCGTGACAGTCGACGAATCCAGTCCTCCGCTCAGGTAGGCGCCCACGGGGACATCCGCCCGCAGCCGGATCCGCGTGGCGTCGATGAGAAGCTCCCGCAGCTCCTCCGCGTACTCCTGCGTGGATCGCTGGGGCACGGCGCCGTCCTCGGGAAAGGCCATCTCCCAGTAGCGCTGGAGCGTGATCCGGCCATCCCTGACGAGCATGGAGTGACCGGGAGGCAGCTCCTTGATCCCGCGAAAGAACGTCCGCGGTGAGAGAGTGCTCCAGTACGTGAAGATCTGGTCCAGAGCCACCGCATCGGAGGACGCAGTGATGCCGGGACCGGCAAGGATCGCCTTGATCTCGGAGCCGAAGACCAAGGCCCCGCCGGCCTCCGCGTAGAAGAGGGGGCGAACGCCCAGACGATCGCGGGCCAGGAACAAGCTGCGGTCTCTGCTGTCCCAGATAGCGATGGCGAACTGGCCGTTGAAGCGGGACAGGCAGTCCGAGCCGTACTCCTCATACGCGTGAAGGACGACTTCGGTGTCGCACGTGGTAGAGAACCGGTGTCCCCGGCTCTCCAGCTCCAGTCTCAGCTCCGGATGATTGAAGATCTCCCCGTTGAACACGATCCACAGGGACTCGTCTTCGTTGCAGATCGGCTGCTGGCCGGTGCTCAGGTCGATGATGCTCAGGCGCGCATTCCCAAGACCCACGTGATCGTCAAGGTAGATCCCGAACTGGTCGGGCCCCCGATGACGGATCGTTCCGAGCATCGAGCGGAGGGTCGCTTCCTCCACTGGCCGAGCCCCGCTGAGGTCGCAGACTCCGACGATGCCGCACATCTGTCGCTGGTCTCCGATGTCTCTTCGCGTTGGCTAGTCGTCCTCGCCTGTCAACGAAGTCGAATCGCCCTTACCGTTGATGACGTCGACGATCCTCTGCCCAAACAAGGGGGCGACTCTCTCTCCGAACTCACCGGTCGGATGCGAGTTGTCCGGCCCGCTCGCGTAGTCCGGCTTCAGATAGGCGCCGCCCTCGGTCTCGAGCGCGTAGAAGTCCCACAAGAAGATGTTGTCGCCGGGTTCGTCCCATTCCGCCTTGACCCAGTCGAAGAACTCCCGGGTGCGCTGCGCCTCTTCTGGAGACGTATTCGCCTCGACGAGCGCGGCGCCCGTCCAGACGATGAACTTCGTGTCGGCAAACGAGCGCATCTTCTTCTTGAGCTCGGCATACTGCAGCGTGTAGTTCTCGAGACGCTTCTCAGCGGAGTCGACGTCGGCGGCGCCGGTGTCCGGAAGAATGTTCCCGACCGGATAGCAGTGCTTCCAGATGATGACGTCGTACTCCTTGGTCAGCATCTCAAGCGTCTGCTCGCCCTGATAGGGCGCGTTCACCGGCATGCTTCACCCAGATGTTGTAGTAGTCATACGGGTAGTTGGCCCAAGGGTAGCCTTCGCTTGTCGTCGGGAAGTACATCTCCTCTATCTCGTGGCTTGTGTCGTTGCTCTTGTTGTAGCTGTCCATCCAGCTCTTCACAGCACTCTTGCCGAAGATCTTGGCCATCCATTTGGACGTGGTGCCGCGCCAGACCACTTGCCCGGTACTGTGATGAAGAAACGCGATCTTCATCGAGGCACCACCTCCTGATTGAGCGTCGTCCCGGGAGCATCCCGCCATGAGCACGAGCCCCATCACCACAGCGAGAACGAGAAGGAGCTTCTGAAGCATGGGTGGCCCTCTCAGGTGCCGCCGCTCTGCTTGCCAAGTATGAACGAACTCAGCTTGCGGACAGAATCGAAGTTGTCGGGAACGAGTTCATCGTCGGCCACGGAGATGCTGAACTCATGCTCTACCCATTGCAGAAGCTCCATGAAGCCGAAAGAGTCGATGATGCCCAGTTCAAGGAACGACGCATCATCTTCGTACGCGAACCCGTGGTCGCTGAACAAGAAGTTCTGTGAGAGGTACTCGCGGATCTTGTTCGCGACGGCGTCGTATGTCTCCAAATCGGTTTTCCGCGCCTCCGTGTCGATAGTTCTCACCGGCGATAAGATAGTCTATCTCAGGAGTCCGGAATTTGTTAGCGTGGGCGCAGCAAGCACCGAGAGAAGGCCTTCGCCATGTGGCCATGGCAGCATCGACGCCTCTTGCGGGGAGGAACGGTGAGTCGGATGAACGTCTTCGTTCAAGCACGTCAAGAGCTGAGCGATTGGCGTCTTCGCCTGGGCATCCGTTGCGCTCGCCGAGGCGGGGCCGTCATTGGCGACGACTGCACCTTCGCGGGTCTCCCCAGGTTCGGCTCCGAACCCTACCTGATCACCATCGGGCGCCATGTGAGATTCGCCAGCCACGTTGCGCTGATCACACACGACGGCGGCATCCGGGTGATCCACACCCTCAATCCGGAGCGGTACCAGAGGGTGCGCAAGTTCGGCCGCATCGACATTCGAGACAACTGCGTCATCGGATGGGGAGCCATCATCCTCCCGGGGGTGACCATCGGACCGGATTGTGTGATCGCGGCAGGCTCGGTCGTCACGCGGAGCATCCCCCCCGGCGTCGTCGCCGCCGGCAACCCGGCCAAGCCTGTGATGACCATTCAGCAGTACGCGGAGTGGTCGCTCGCCGCGACCTTCGACTACGATGACGAGGAGTACAACCGCGACCCCAAGGCCTTTCTGATGCGTACGCCTCTACGGGGGTCAGTCCCCATGCGGTTCCGCCAGAACGATCGCAGCAAGACCAGCGACTAGACTCGACGACCTGCCAGACTCGGGCGAGGCCATTTGCCGCATTCTGCTTCACGACGAGGAGGCTGCTCCCGACGATCGTGAAGCCCGATGTGGCCTCTCTGCACCCGGGGCTCCTTCTCAGGACTTGCGGCACATCGCGTATTTCAACTCCGACTCCACCTGTACAATGACGGCGTGCACCGCGAAGCATCACAGAGCAGGTCGGTCGAACGGAGAGACCGCCGGAGACTCCTCCTCGCCGGCGTGTTCGGCTTCCCCAACGGGACGGGCGCAGCCGCACGCACGCACGCGTACGCCAAAGGGCTGCGTGCCGCAGGATGGGAGGTCGAGGTCGTGTGCCTGCGGTGGAGCGAGCGCAGCGCCGAAGGCGCGAAGAACCGTGAGGCCGACGGCCTGTATCGCGGTATTCCTTTCATCTACTCGAGCGGGAGCCCTTACCGGCCGGCCACGTTCACGCGTCGCCGTCTGCGTGACGTACGGTCCGTGCTTCGGTTCGCGCGACTGGTGCGAGGCACGCGCGGCCAGCTCCCTGCGAACGTCATCCTCTACGCGAACTCCGACTTCGCGCTGTGGATCGTGACGGCAGTCGCAGTGTGCAGACTCGCGGGTTCGGCGTGCGTCATCGAGAAGAGCGAGTACCCCTTCGTCTATGCGCCAGACACCTGGCGGACAAGAGCACGGGCACGAGTCCTCACGAAGACCGTCTACCGACTCGTGGATGGGGTCATCGTGATCTCGACCTGTCTTGAGAAGTACTTCCTCGCGCGCGTTCGCCGGGGAGCGCGGGTCATCCGTGTCCCGATCCTCGTCGACCTGGACGAGTTCGAGCCGTCGCCGGCGGACGACTCACCCGGCCGCGACATCCTCTGCTATGCCGGGTACCTCGATCACCGGGGAGAGATCGACGGCCTGCTCGATGCCTTTGGCGCGGTCGCGGCGCGATTTCCGCAGTGGAGCCTGAGGATCATCGGCGGGAGCAGCGACCCGCAGGCAATGGACAGGTTCCGGGCCCGCGCCGCGGATCTTGGCTTCGGCGAGCGAGTGGAGTTCACGGGCAGGGTAGAGCGGGCCGAGTTGCCCGGTCTCCTGACAGACGCCACTGCCTTCGCGCTTCCCAGAGCCAGCGGGCTCTTCTCGACGGCTGGGTTCCCGACCAAGCTCGGGGAGTACCTGGCGACGGCGAAGCCTGTCGTGGTCACGGCGACCGGCGACATTCCCCTCTACCTACGCGATGGCGTGGACGCCTACCTCGTCCCTCCGGACGATACGCCGGCCTTCGCCGCCCGGCTGGCCGAGATGTTCGCCGACCCGTCGGGCGCGCGCGAGGTCGGAGCGCGAGGCCGCGAGACGGCGCGACGGGAGTTCGACGTCCTGTCGCAGTGCCGGCGACTCGCCGCCTTCATGGGGGACGTCGGCAGATAAGCGACGCACGGCTCTGCGCTGCACACGCGACGCCGCTCCCACGTCCGCTGGTCCCTAACCGGGTCGAATTCCCCCAAGCTATAATGGGTGCCTCCAAACTGGCTGACGGCTCCGCTGCTCAGGACCACCGTGAATCCCACCATGCAGACCGGAGGAATCGAATGGAGCGAGTGTACATGGCCGGGTGTGGCGGCATGTTGGGCCAGGCGTTCCACGAGGAATTCGCGCCCGTGGCCGACTTGAGATGCACGGACATCGATGTCAACGACGCTTGGCTCGACTACCTCGACTTCCGCGATCTCGAAGCCTATCGGAAGGACGTCCTGGCCTTCGCCCCGGATCACCTCTTCCACATCGGCGCTCTCACCGATCTCGAGTACTGCGAGACTCATCCTGACGACGCGTACGCGACCAACGCGATGGCGGTCGAGAACGCCGTCTACATCGCCAACGAGCTCCAGATTCCCCTGCTCTACATCGGCACGGCGGGGATCTTCGACGGTGAGCAGGGCTCGTACGACGACTGGGACCATCCGAACCCTCTCGGCGCCTACGCGCGGGCAAAGTGGGCCGGCGAGGAGTTCGTCAGGCAGAACGCTCGCCGGCACCTGATCTGCCGCGCCGGCTGGATGATGGGCGGTGGTCCGCGCAAGGACAAGAAGTTCATCCAGAAGCTCATGCGCCAGCTGCACGACGGCAGCACCGAGCTCCACATCGTCGACGACAAGCTCGGCACGCCGACCTACACGCGCGACTTCGCCCACAACGTGCGCCTTCTCCTGGAGCGGGACCTGTGGGGGCTGTACAACATGGTCTGCCAGGGCGCGACGAGTCGTCTCGAGGTGGCGCGGCAGCTGGTGCACCTGCTTGGACTTGCCGAGTCAGTGACCGTTCACCCGGTCGATTCGGCGTTCTTCGCCGACACCTACTTCGCGCCGCGGCCTGATTGCGAGCGATTGGTGAATCGCAAGCTCGCGTTGCGGGGCCTGGACGTCATGCGGCCCTGGCAGGAAGCGCTGGACCATTACATGCGTTCAGACTACGGGAGTTACCTCAGCAGCTAGCGGCGCGCAGGACGTTGCGCGACGACGTCCTCCGCGAGCTTCTCGAAGGCGTCTGTCACGGCGTCCCAGGAGTACTCCGCGCGCGCGCGGGCCGCTGCAAGCTCGCGATACCGCTCCACCCGAGCCGGATCATCGAGCAGCTCGGCGAGCACGCGTCGCAGGCCCGCGGCGCCCTCGGGGCCGTGGTAGCTCACGCCGGCGTCGCCGATCGTCTCCATGTTGGGCTGGTAGTCGTTGACCACCACGCAGTTGCCGGCTGCCATGGCCTCGACGATCACCGGGTGCGTACTGCCTGCCTCTGTCGGCACGACGAAGATGGCGGCGTTGCGGGCCAATTCGCGATAGCCATCACCGAACACGTAGCCCGTGAAGCACACGCGCTCGTCCTGGGTCGCGAAGAGAGCTTTCTGGTAGTCCTCCGAATAGGGCGCGTCGCCGACCACCACGAGTTTGAGGTCGGTGTCCAGCCCCTCAAATGCCTCAACCAGTACGTGGGCGTTGTTCTCTGCCTCCAGACGGCCCACAAAGAGGATGTACTGTCGGGGCTCGAGCTTGAAGCGACGCAGATGCTCGCCGGTGTCGTCGCCTCCCATATCCGACCCATAGGGGATGAAGTGCGTTTCGGCGCCGTACTCCTCCCGATACAGGGTCTGCACGGCCAGCGAGTCGGTGATGGTCGCGTCGGCGCAGCGCGGCGCGATGCGCTCGGCCCAGCGAAGGTAGAGGCGCGCGTAGCGGCCCCACTTCGCGCGCCGGGAATCCAGCCCATCCACGTTGATGATGCTCGGGATACCCAGCAGGCGACTGAGGGCCGCCAGGGGACTGTTGCCGGCGATGAAGTAAAGGGCGACATCGGGCCGACGACGCAACGCCATGTGCAGCGTACATATGAGCGTGTGGACGATGGTGTCGAGGTGCTTCTCGGCGATGGTCGGCAGGTAGATCAGGCGCATGCCCTTGTAGGAGTCGAAGCGACCGCTCACCATGTGCGGCCGGCAATACACCGTCACATCATGCCCACGCGCCGCCAGCCGCTGCCCGAGGTTCTCGACCAGGGTCTCGAACCCACCGTACGCGGCCGGCACGCCGCGGGTGCCCAAGAGCGCGATCTTCATTCGTCAACCCTTCGTGCCATGAGCCGATGTGCCTTCCGTGTAGCGTCGTCGACCAGAGCCATGATACGTCATCGAGTAAGGCCGTTGGTGAGACCTCGCCTCGTCCGCCCTGCCCTGAGGCAAGGCGATTCGGCGGTAGGCCTCCAGAAGCCCCTGCAGGTGGACCGCCGGTGTGAACATCTCGCGCACGCGCTGTCGACCGGCACGCCCGAGACGACCGGCAAGTGCACGATCCCCCGCGACCCGGAGCATGGCCGTCGCAAGAGCCTCGGCGTCACGAGGCGGCACGAGGATACCTTCTACGCCGTCCCGCATCTGCTCGGGGATCCCTCCGACACGACTGGCTATCACTGGTCTGGCCGCCGCCATGGACTCCAGAACCGCCATCGGCGCATTCTCCGCGCACTCCGACGGCACGACCGCCGCCAGACAACCGTGAAGAAGCTGCGCCACCTCCGAGGCCGTTGCCCGCCCGACGAACCGGACGGTCGCAGGCGCCGCGCGACGCAGCTCGCGGGCCTGCGGCCCGTCTCCGGCCACGATCAACGGCACCTTGGACCGGACCGCCGCCGCCAGTAGCGTGGTCACGCCCTTCTCGCGAGACAGGCGACCGGCGTACAGAAAGGAGTCGCCGGGCGCGCTCGCAGGTACTTCGGGCACGGCATTCGGCACCACGGATATCGGAGGCCGGCTCCACCCTCCTGCGCGGACCACGTCTGCGAGGAAGCGACTGGGCGCGATGAACGACGCGACCAGATCGGCTCGTCCGATCAGCCATCGCCTCCAAAGCATTTCGGCAGCGCTGACCCCACTCGCGGCCAAGCTGCCTCGCACGCAGCGGTGGACCACGCAGGGCAGCAGGTTGCACCGCCCACACTGCGGTGGCACGCACACGTCGCTGCCGGCGCGCAGAAGCGTGTCAGAGGGGCAGACAGGATGGAAGTCATGCAGCGTCTGTACGACCGGTATGCCGGCCCGGCGAGCCTCGACGAGGATCGAAGGCGACAACTGGCGATGGATACCGTGAACGTGCACCACGTGAGGTCGAAAGTCAGCCAGTTGTCGTCTGAAGCGCTTGGCCGCTGCGACGCTGTAGAGCATACGTGCCGCGGCGGTCAATCGATCGCGTGTGGCGAGGTCGGCATGCTCGCCGAGCTCGATGTAGGGGGCGAAGTAGTCGGACCACGGCGACGACTGGTTGTCCGGGTGGGATGTCGAGAAATGGGCCACGTCGTGACCCGCCTGCTCGAGCCAGGCGATCTCGTCGAACATGACGCGCTCCTGCCCGCCACGTGGGTACCAGAACTTGTTTGCCATAAGGATGCGCATCGGTTGCCGGCATGGTACCACGCTCACCTGGGGGCGCCCGGGCTCATGTGTCGACCGACCAGCGACTGCCGCCGCGTCGCCTGACCAGAGCGCGAGAGCGTCGCGATCAGTCGGGCATGCTGTCCGCGCGCGGCCGCAGTCGGCGTCGTCGAACGTTGCGGCATTCGTCCATGACCACGGTGCGCCCCGCGCGATTCAGCGTGTGAGTCCCGCACAAGGCTTTGGCCCATCGGGGCTGCACGAGAGCGATGCGGCGCTCGTCGAAGTGGGTCGGGGTCAGAGACAGCACTTCGTTGACTGCGATCGCCCCACCGTAGCCCCTGGAGCCGTCTTGCGCCAGGCGATACAGCCGCTCGCCGAAGACGAATGGCGCTCCCGCCGGCCTCGTGTTCGTGACATCCGCGAGGAGGGGGCTCTGGGGATGCTTCTGCCAAGCACCGTTCACCGGGTCTTCGCTCGAATAGAGGACCAGGACTACGGATGCCAGCAGGCCGGCCGGCGCTTTGAGACTCGCGAACATCCACCAGAGACCCTGCCATTCGACCAGACTGGCGTCGACCACCCGCACGCCTTCGAGCAGGCTTCGACGACGCACCCACTTGTCGGGTAGCTCGACGCACTCGTAGAGGTCGAGACTCCCGCTTTCGGCGTTCTCGGGAATCATGTACAGGCGACCTTCGCGTTCGAACGCGCACGGGTAGGAGAGATGCGAATCACGTTCGAGGGCGATCCGGGCCTGACCGGGACGACCGTCTTCATCCAGGGTGATGATGGCGATCCGGCCTCGCCGCTCCTCGTAGAGGAACTCCTCGAAGAGGATATGCATGCGACCATCGTGCTCGACCGCAAACGGATCGGCCCAGAAGCGTCCCGGTGGCGGCAGCAGCGGCTGAAGAAGCGCCGGGTCGGGAAGCAGCCGTTCCGGCGACTGCTCGCCGAGCAGAAGGTTCCATCGCTGTTCGTAGACTGCCCTGTGGACCTGTCTCCCGAGCGCCCGGGCACAGAAGACGCTTGCCGTAACGATGCTGGAGTCGGCGACGGCTCGATGGAGGCCGGGGGTCCGTGGGGTGGCCGGAGCAGGCTTCGCGGAGCCGGCGTCAGGCTCGGTCGGCAGGCGATTCTGGACTCCCGGTAGGACGTCTCGCCGCACTGACTCTGGACTCGCGTTCGTCAGTCTCTCCACGATCAGCTGACGGGCAGAGGCCGCCAGGTACACCCCTGTCAACAAGGGCGAACTCGGGTGCGCGGGGCAGATAGCCCTGTCCAGAACGGCGGTCTCTGATCGACCCGGAAGACGCGCGGAGAGAGTGAAGTCGACCACCGAAGACCCGCGCAGCACAGAAGTGATGACGTCAGGGAGGTCGGCGTGGACACCACCGACTCTGACCGGTACACCTTCCGGCCACCAGACGGCAAGGCGCGCCTGTGCACAGGGGGCCGAAGAGCCGTCTCCACCGCTGAGGTCGAGCACGACATCGGCGGCGTCCGTGAGCGCGTCTTTTCCCTCTGGCGCCCTCGCTGCAGGATACGCGCCCCACGATTCTGTGACCCGCACTTCGCGCTCCCTCGCCCAGGAGCGGAGGTCAACGGGCGCCAGGAGCTTCGCTCGTTCGTGGAACAGCCGCTCGTCACCTCGCGCGAGAACCCGCTGACGGCGGCTCGGCATAGCCGGCGCACGCAGGCTGTATGGCACCATGGGAGTCAGCGAGACTCCTGTCAGCTCCACAGCACCCGACGCCGCCAGATCGTCCAGAAGCCCCGCGATCCAGGCGGCTACGACATCGCCGGCCACGACCACGCTCACACGCAGGCGAGCGGCGTCGGACGGCGGGGCGCTCACTTCATGCCCCGTCGGCGAGCCATGGCCTCCTCGTATGCACTCACATACTCGTCAACCATCCTGCGCACTGTGAACTCCTCTTCGATGCGTGCCTGGCCGGCGGCGCCCATGGTCGTGCAGACCGAGGGGTGCTCGCGCAGATAGGTCAGCCCGCGGGCAAGCGCAGCAGGATCCCGCGGAGGGATCACAAGGCCGGACTGACCATGTCGCACAAGCTCCCTGCATCCCCCGCTGTCGGTGCAGACGACCGGCAGGCCACACGCCATGTACTCCATGATCGAGTTGGAGCAACCTTCAGCGAGCACAGCCGGGTCAGTCACAAGGAGACCGATATGCGAACCGCCGATATGCCCGACGGCCTCCGTTACTCCCCCGGGGAACACGACGACGCCGGCGGCGATCAGATCGGCCGCCTCGGTCAGGAGCGCCGGACGGTCGGGACCATCGCCGACCAGCACGAAGCGCCACCGGGCCGAGCCCTCTGCCGCGAGCAGACGCGCTGCCCGGATGACGGTAGCATAGTCCTTGGGCGGGGCCATGCGCGCCGCCATGACCACGGTGACAGGATCGCCGTCGCGCGCCGCAGGCCGCCGCGACGGAACGGCGAGCAGCCGGTCGCCCTCGAAGGCGTTGTAGATGACACGCCCTTTTTCGTTGTCCATGCGCCACGCCGCCAGACCCGCCGAGCTATTGGCCACCACCAGCGCCGCGAAGTGCATGATGCCGCGCCGCGGACGTCCGAAGCTCCGCGGCACGGACCCCATTCGAATGGAGCCATCGATCAGCGGAATGCCCAGCGCAACGCATGCCGGCACCGCGGCGGCGGCGGGCATCCAGTCCCATGCATGCACCACGTCAGGGCGCCACGAGTGGATGAACCTCCACAATTCCACGGCCGGCGTGACGTCGAAGCGCGCCCTCCGCGGACACACGGCAAGGGGCACACCGGCGGCCATCATGGCGCCGGCGTGAGTCCCGCCCCCGAGACTCCACACGCGGCGCTCCCATTGAGGCGGCAGATTCCGCGCCAGCACGGACAACTGTCGCTCGAGTCCGCCGTTGGCGAGACTGTAGGCGAGGAGCAGGACTCTCACCGGGCGGTCTCACTGTCGCTGCCCAGCTCTGCCCTGCCAGTAGCCAACTTGATGCGGCTCGTGATTCGCGAGTCCTGCGCTCCCACCGAACCCCCCTGTCCCGCCGGCCGCTATCACAGTCCGTGCCTTGCGGCAGCGCTGCGGTAGAGAAGGGCAGGCTCTCCTTCATCAGCAGCGAGATTGTAGCAGAGCGCTGCAGAGCGTCTGGGGGCGAGCCGCTTCAGTCGCGCGAGCCGTGTCCCAGAGACCGTGCGAGGTCTAAGCGGATCGGCCGGCATGGCCATCGAAGGCGGCAGCTCGCGCGAGCGTGGCGCGGAAGCGCTCGCAGACCACTCGGGCATCGTGGTGGGATTCGCAGGTCGCAATGGCGGTCTCCACGAGTCGATCCCGCAGAGGCCCGTCTGCCATCAGCCTCCGGATAGCGCTCGTCACGCCGTCCACGCCGGACGTGTCGACCACGCACGCCCAACCCTTCTCGCGCGCGTCGAGTACCAGAGCATGCTCGCGGGGCGCATAGACCAGGGTGGGCACGCCGGTGGCCATGTATGCCGGCGCCTTGGTCGGGTACGACAGGCACGCGAACTGCGCGGCCCTGCCGGCGAAGTCGTAGGGGAGAACGAGGAGGTCGGCCCCCGCCAACACCGCCGGCATCTTCTCGTCCTTCACCGCTTCGTGGACTTCGACACCCTCGAATGAGCCGAGACCGAGCTGCTCCGCCGCGGCGGCACTAGGCGTGAAGATATCGAGACGGACGGCGTGCCCCCGCCGTCGAAGGCCCTGGACCGCACGGCAGACGTCCACGATGCTCGACTCTATCCCCAAGCCTACGCGGCCGGCGTAGACCAGCCTGAACGTGCCGCTCCACGACGTGTCCTGTCGACGTTCAGCGGCCCACCTGGCGATGTCGACCGGGTTGTGGAAGACCTCCCACTGGCGTCCATAGCGCTGCCGATATGCCTCGGCCATCGGCCGACTGATGGCCAGCGTCGCGGAGGCACGCATGACCAGCCCCCGAAAGGAGCGATCTGTGGCGACCCGTAGACGTGGAGCGAAAAGACCCCGGTCGTAGATGACGCTCGGCCAGTCGTCCATGATGTGCACGGCCACCGGCAGCGAGAGCCGTTCTTGCAGCTGGGTGACCAGGCGGATGAGTCCCAGAGACGCCAACTGCGTGTAGACGAGGTCTGGCTTCACATCGCGCACCCACTCCAGCAAACCCGGCGAGCACGTGAGCGACCTGACAGCGTCCTTGCCCCCGAGCCGGTCGATGCTCGTCTCCACCACTCGACGCGCACGAGAGGCCGGCCCCACCTTCGGCCGACTCGTCGGTCCGGATGCGGTCCTGGAAGCGGCCGGCGGGCTCACGGCCGGGTCGGGGACAGAGCGCTGGCGCGTGCCGGGAACCACGAGACCCAGGGGTGTACGCCACCTCAGCTCGTCCGAACCGATGAGGTACTGGCGGCCACACGTTGCCGGGTCAGCCTCGCAGGAGTGATCTGTTGCGACCGCGAGGCGCGCCGGCGGCCATCCGCGGAACAGATTGGTGAGCGTGATGCCACCACCAGAGACCAGGTCGAAACTGTCGCCGACGATGAGGACGCGCGGGTACCGTGCCCCGCCGAACTCAGCGTCAGTCTGATCAGGTGTAGTAGCCGTGACGGTAGTAGCCGTGACGGTGGTTCGCGGCGATCAAGACCACCCCCAGCTTGCGACACGGGAGTTTCGAAAGCTGCTGCCGGGCGCGTTCGAGCTGAGGACGACGGAGTTTCGCCGGGTCCGCCACGTACACGAGCGCATCGACCCAGTGAGCCAAGGTAGCCGTGTCGCCCACTGCAAGCATGGCGGGAGCGTCGACGATCACGACGTCGCAATCCTCAGCAAGCCCTTGCACGAGCTCTCCGAAGCGGCGGGCGGCGACCATCTCGCCGGGGTTAGGTGGCAGTGGGCCGCTCGGCAGGACGCGCAGCGACGCGTTGTTGCCGTCCCCGTCCGCCCAGAGCCAGCGGGCCCCGGCGTCACCGTCGGCTTTCGCGAGTGGCGGCCCCGAAACACCCACCCGTGCGGTGTTCTTTGCGCCGGCGCCAGCCGACACGGTGATCGAGCCGTGAGACACCGGGCCCGGTGCGAGCGACACCGGGATGAGCGCCTCGCTCGCGTCGTCTCGACCGGCGATGACAGTCGACACACCGCGGGAGTTGACGATACCGAGGTACTGGTGCACGTGAGGACCTCGCAGGTCCGCATCGACGAGGATCACACTTCTACCCGCCAGCGCCATAGAGACGGCCAGATTGCAGGCGATCACGCTCTTGCCTTCTCCCTGGGCCGTACTGGTGATGAGAAGTACGCGGAGATCATCGCCCACCGCCGCGAAATCGAGGTTGCTGCGCAGCACGCGGTAGGCCTCGGCAGCGGGGCCGGCCGGTTCGGTTGTGGTCTTCATGGGGCTCTTGTCTCGGTCCTTCCGCGTCAAGGGCGGGATGTGGCCCACGATGCTGAGGCCCAGGGTCTCTGCTACCGCATCTTCGGTCCGCACCCGGGTGTCGAACTGCTCCAGGAAGAACGCCAGGCCGAGTCCCACGATCAGACCGGCGGCGAGTGCCAGCACGGCTCCGCGCTGCATGTCGGGGTAGAAGGGCTCGGCCGGGGGGACGGCAGGCGTGATGACCGTGAAGCTTCCGGATACGCTCGCCTGGAGGAGCTCCAGCCCCAGCAGGCTTGACTGCAGCGACTTGTACTCATCGCTCTGGCTCGCCGCCGTGACGGCCATCGTCTCAAGGCGGGCCTGAACTACGGTTATCGCCGCGGCGACCTGCTGGCGGGCGCTGTCGCGACCCCAGTCGATGATCGCTTTCGAGGAGGCGTTGGCGGCCGCGGCGGCGACTTCGGCGCTGGGCGAAGTGGCGCTGACGATGACGACGTTCGAGTAGTCCCCATTAGCCTTCAGCTCAAGCGTCGCCGCGACGGAGTACTCGGCCGACGGCGGCACATCCATCAGCTTCTCGGCCGCACTCTGCACCTCAGAGCTGACGATGACCACCGGAACGGCCTCGAGCTCGGCTTGCTGCGCGGTGGTGTCGAAGGACGTCTGCCCGAGCGGGTTCTGAATGTCGACCTGCCGGACGTAGAGGAGCTGAGCGGCCGCCGAGTAGAGCGGCGTCCGCGTCCACGTGTAGGCGGCCCCGAGAGCCAAGGCCACGATCGTGACGGTGAGGATCAACCACTTCCACTGGAACACCACACGAAGGTAGGCCCGCAGAGGGAGGCCATCCGATTCTTCAGCAGTCATGTCACCGCCAAGTCCATGCCAGGAATGGGGAGCTCGGGCGTAGACCCGCTCCCGTCACATGCCGCGCCCAGACAAGCATATCGGCAAAAGCGGCCGCACCGTGAACGGCGCCCATCTTCAGCGCGGCGCTTCGCGCAGCTACCGAGCGGCGTGAGTAAGGATCTCATTGTAGATGCTCAGGGTCTGGTCCACGATTCGAACAGGGTCGTTGCGCTCGTGCGCAGTGAGACGTGCCTTGGCGCCGAAGCGCTTCGCTTCGTCCTCGTCATCGACCAGCCGCCTGACAGCACCTGCGATCGCCGCTGCGTCGCCGCGCGGCACGAGCAGGCCCTCCTCGCGATCCCTCAGGAGCGTCGGCACCCCGCCGACACACGACGCCACGATAGGCACGCCCACGGCCATGGCCTCCACGAGGCTGTTGGGGCTGTTGTCCACGTGGGAGGGGTAGACGAAGACGTCGGCGGCCAGAAGCTCATCCACAACGCGGTCCGCCTCGAGGCGGCCCAGCCAGTCGATGTGGCCTTCGACCCCGTGGCGGCGCGCGGCGCGACGGTACATGGTCTCGAGGGACGAGCCGGGCGACACGCCCGCAATGCGCAGCCGGACAGCGGACAAACCCCAGCGCCGGAGTATCGACACCGCCTCCATCAGGCACTCGGTGCCTTTGCCCATCAGCTCGCTCGAGGTGGTGTAGAGCCGCACCCCGGTACGAGCACGACCCCTCGGCCTCCACTCGGCCAGGTAGAATGGCGCCCTCATGATCTCGTCGCAATGGTAGTACGCAGCTGCCGGGTTCACTGAGGCCAGCATGGCTCTGTCCCATTCCGTGCGCCCGATGAACCAGCGGGCGCCGCGCATGATCTCCACTTCGCGCTGCGCACGACGGCGTAGCGTCACATAGTCGTGCACAGGCCCTCGCCCCCGCACGAAGTCGCGGCTGGCCACCATCTCCGCAACGTCGACGATCGAGCGTCCCGCGAAGTAGAGCCGCACGTAGGCCTGAATGATGCCCTGCATCGAGATGACGCAGGGGGTGGGCGCCACGACCGGCGCGAGCAGGCCCGAAGCCCCCTCGGTGCCGTGGACGTGTACCAGATCCGGCGCGAGCCGCCGCACAAGCGCTGCGGCCTCCTCCAAGGTCCCCGTCTTCAGAGGGTGGCGCCAGTCGTCAGCGATCCGTGCGGCCCGTGAGGACGGCGTCGGCTCGTGCAGCACGTAGTAGGTGACCCCCTCCTCCTCGAAAGGCGGCAGGCTCGTGTCGCACGTCGTCGCGACGGCGAGACTGAGATCCGGTTCCAGACGCAGCCGATCGGCCAGCGCATCGACCCACCCTTGAGGCCCCGGGTTCTTCAGCAAGCCCAGTCGACGTTTCACTGCCGAAGGCCAGTGGTCTGCGAACCACAGCACCTGCATGCTCAGCCAGCCCCCTCGAACCAGGCCTCGAGTCTGCTCGCGAAGTGCTCGCCGTCCCAGTCGCGCACGAGGAACCGCGGGAGCCGGTACGGATCGCTGCGCCGCCACACCAACCGCGGCGAGTTGGCGCACGCTGCCATGTAGCCACAGTCAAGGACCAAACGTCCGCAATCGCTCGTCAGGTCGTCGGCCGCCCCGAAAGGATAGGACAGCAAGTCGACCGCACGTCCGGTCATCTCTTCCAGTTGGTGCTTGCCCTGAAGGAACTCCGCCGCGCGCCGTTCCGGCGACAGTACGCTGGGAGGAGTATGGGATACTCCGTGAGCTCCCACCTCCACGACCGCGCTGGCAGCCAGTTCGGCGACGCCTGCGGGGCTCAGCCGGCGATGACCGTCGACCGTGGGCGCTTCACCCAACTGCGCGACCAGGCTCCTCAGTGCCATGTCGCGCTCGTCGGGAGCGAGCCCGCGACACAGTCTCGCGATGTCGCGGTAGGCCGCTTGTCGTGGGCTCGGCGTCTCAGGGCGCGTGATGTCCCAGTGGGTGACCTCGGGCCCATCCGTGGCGACCGACGAAGGGCCTTCTGCCTCCAGCGGCCACGTGAACCGGCGCCCGCGTGCCGTCAGGGTCACCTCCGCCGGAACCTCCCCCCCGTGCAGCAGAAGAGCTTCGATCTCGTCCCACCAGAAGGGCCGGCCCGCGTCGAGACCTCCGCTGGCGACGAACACCGTCGCCGGTACGCCGGCGGCGCGCAGGAGTGGCTCGGCGACCTCGAGGTTGTCGGCATAGCCGTCGTCGAACGTGACGACGATGGCCCGGCGCGGTACGTGGCCGACAGCACCCCAGCGCGCCAGATCGCGCAGCGACACGCACTCGCCGGCCCGACGCATGACCCGCAGGTGCTCGGCGAAGTGCGCCGGCGAAACGCACATCAGCTGAGGGTCTTGAGGCGGCGCTGCCACCCGATGGTACGCGAGTACCACGGCGGTCGGGAGAAAGCGTGCCACCAGCCGCCGCGCCCGTCGCGTCGCGCTCAAACGTATCGTCCCCCCGTTCATCGTGTTCCCGCAGTCCCGCGCGCGAGCCGGACGGCGCGGCGAACTCGTGAGCGCGCCGAGCGACGCAGCCTGTGGCTGTAGCGATCCAGCGGCTCGGCAAGCTTCAGGAGCTCCCGGCCCAGAACGTACCTCGGAGAGCGCAGGAGTCTCTCGACGTCGTCCATCGGTCGTCGCGCAAGCGGCGCACCTTCATGTGCGATGTCTGCCATCATGCGCTGGATCTGGGGCGGATGGGGACCATCGAAGCGCTGCAGCCAGCTGGGATGGCGGTACACGTTGTGCACACGGTAGGGCCTCCGCAGTGTCAGGTAGGAGTCCGCCAACCAGCGGCGCGAACCTTCGAACCGGCCTGCCGATACTCCCCAATTCTTGTAGTACTCAGCCTTTTCGCTTGCCTGCGCCGGGAAGAGCAGCGAGTAGTGATACATCACGATGTCCATCCCGGCGACGGCGCGCGCGTCATGCCAGTTCAACGACCGCGTGTCGCGGCCCAGCTCGTCGCACACCGTCGGTGGACGGTGGGCTACGTAGGCGTACCCGGGCCCCCACTTGAAGAGGCGGTGGTAGTCGGCTGCGCCGCGGCGCAGGTACCAGCCGTCGGCAACGAGTCGTGGGTCGCCCCAGAACGTGATCGTGGGGAACGTCACAGCTGCGATAGTCGGGTCCGCGACGAGCAGCTCGAGGATCCGCCTCATGTCGTCGGCCAGGTAGAACTCGTCGACGTCCACCTGCCACAGGTAGTCACCGGTCGCTCGAGCAGCGTAGGCGCGGCTTTGCTCGTCCTTCTCGCCCGGCCAGAACCCGTTCTCATGCCCGCACTCCTCGGCGGTGACCACGATGAGCTTGTCGTCAGGATCCTCCTCACGCGCGAACCGCTCGAGCTCCAGAAGCGTGCCGTCGCGGGAATGCCCTTGCGCCGTCGCGATGCCGGCCGCACCGGGCGCCGCACCCTCCACAACGATGATCTGATGGGCAAACGGGTAGAGAGCGCGAAGATTGTAGCGCAGGAAGGGCAGCCCGTTCAGCACGATCATGCCGAACGAGACTGTGGGACGAGTCCTGGTCACGAGAGCTCCTCCCCTCGCCGGGCGCGGTCCCGCCGCTTCAGCAGCGACTCGATGGGCTTCAGCGTGAGGTACGCGTTGTAGGCGAGCAAACGCTGCTTTCTCACGCCCGTTCTTTGTTCCAGGGCATGGACGCCGCGTCTGAAGCCCCGCACCAGGGCGAGCCTCCACATCGCCTCGGAGTAGAGCCCGAAAGGTCCCACGGTGCGATTGATCCAGCGCACGTAGTCGGGCCTCACGAGCTCGCGCAGCAGCGCGACGTCGAGGGGCTTCAGCGGCACCTTGCGCATACCTTGGAAGTTCAGCGTGTTGCGCTCGTCGCAGGCGAAGGCGCGCGCCTCAAGGTCGACGCCCTGCCGCGCGAAGAACTCGCGCTGCCAGCGCCGGTCTTCACGCTGTTCCGCGGGCAGGGTGAGCATGCGCAGTGCGAGGTCGATGTCGATCAGCGGCCCCTCCGAGCAGAAGCCCAGGGAGTCCGGTACGGAAAGCAGGTAGCCCGTCAGGACGATTCGCAATCGAACGATCGCGAGAGTCCTCGTCCGCAAGTCCGTGCGCAGATCTGCGGTGGATTCGAGCAAGCGCCGTGCCCCCAGGCGCTCGCTCCTGAAGTTGCTGTGTTTCGAGTCTACGTTCATGGGGTCGTATCGCATCGCCGTGTAGAGCTCAGGCAGACTCCGCACCGCCGGCACCATCCTGACGAACCAGTTCCCGGCGCCGGCGAACCAATCGCCGCAGATGCCCGACAGCACGGTGCTGCCCGCCGGCACGCGCTCGAGGATGCGCCGGTAGAACTCGATCTGGTACATGCCGTGGGCGTGCGTCGCGACGCCGAAGAGCGCATCCCACTCGTCGAAGTAGCGGTGGAAGGCGCCCAGGGGGACGAGCTCCCAGCGGAGGCCGAGGCGGCGCGCCAGCTCGGCGGCCTTGACGACCTCCACCGAGCGCGCCGGGTCGTCACTGGTGCCGTAGCTGAAGGCGCGGATGCGGCTGCGGTCGGTGAGGAGCACGTCGATGAGCCGCGAGTCGAGGCCGCCGCTCGTGGGCACGACGACGTCCCCGTCGCCGGCGGCCGCCGCGTTGATCTTCGCGCCGGCCAGCTCGAGCACCTCGTCGACGGTGCTCTCGCGCTCGAGCCACGGCAACGCCGGGTCTTCCAGGTTCTCAATGCTGAGACCGTTGGGACCCGAGAAGAGACGCGACGAGTAGCGCAGCATGCGCACGTCCCGAACCGGCGTGTGTTCGAACACCGAGTGCCCGAAGTCGAGATAGTCGTTGAAGCCCTCAGGGTCGAACTCGAGGTTCACGAGGTCGATCACGTCGTTGATGTTGTGGCCGGCGCGGCCCGTCCGCAGGTTGTAGAAGAAGGGACGCGAGCCGAGCCAGTCGGACTCGTATAGAAGCGTCTCCGGCCGGCCGGCCGCGCCCTGACGCTCGCTCACGACAGACTCCGTTCCTCGGCGCGCTCCCGCTGCATCCACGCCTCGAGGTCCATCTCGAGCGTGGTCCACTCGTGCACGTCTGGGTCGCCGAACTCGTGGACCTTGGGCTCCGCACCTATCTGCCGATAGGCGAAGTTCTTCTTGTACCAGGCGATGGTGACGGGGCGATCGGCGTTCGTCACGACCGTCTTCGCCCCGCGCGCGGCCATGGCGTGCAGACGAGCGGTCTGGAGCCGCCTGCCGAGCCCGTAGCGGCGGTAGGCGGGGTCGACCGCCATCAGGGTGGTCTTGCCGGCCGTCTCGGAAAGCAGTTTGTAGCCGCACATCCCGACCACACGCTGGCCGGCCCGCGCCACGAAGCAGCAGCGCCAGTCGAGCTCGGGCATCTCCTCCGACGGCACGTAGTGCATGTTGGCCGTCTGCAGCACCGCGAGCATGCCCGCCATGTCGTCTGCCCGTGCCTTCTCGACGCGGACCTCGCCGGCGTCCGCAGTGCAGGGCGGCAGCCCGAGCAGCGCACGCGCCTCATCGGCGTTGGCCACGGGCCGGCCGGCTTCGGCGGCGATGCGCACCAGCCGCCGCACGCACTGCTCGTTGCTCGCCAGGCGCGTGCGTTCGTAGTCGTAGTAGAGGTTGTCCTCGAGGCCCGTGCGCACGTGGCCCCCCATGGCGATGCCGAGCATGCTCACGGGCACCTGGAAGCGGCCCAGCCCGGTCGCCGACCAGACGGAGCGGCGCGGCAGCCCGGCGACCGCCGCGCTGAGGTTGAGCGCCGTCGCGGCCGTGGTGTGCGAGCGCTCCGAGGAGGATGTTGAAGTAGTAGGGCGGCAGCACCAGGCCGTTGTTGATGAGCAGCTTCGCAGTGTTGATCATGCCCAGCTCCAGGACCTCGAGCTCCGGCTTGATGCCGCGCGCGAGCATGCGTTCGGCGAGCGCTGTGACGAGGTCGGGACTATTGACCGACGGGCCGTCGTTGAAGTTGAGCGAGCCGGTGGTGAGGCTGGCGAGATCCGGCTTGGCATCGCCCTCGAGCTCGAGGACCGCCGCCCGATGCTCGAGCTCGCCGTATCGCCGTCCGCTCGTCGTCGCGCAGACGATCAGCTGCGGCCGCTCCTTACGGATGCCGCTGATGATCTCGGCGAAGACGTCGGCATCGTAGGTCGGCCGCCCCTCGCGGTCGCGGGCGTGGACATGGACCACGGCTGCGCCGACGTCGTGGCTCAGGACGGCATCGGCGACGATCTCCTCGGGGCTCAGCGGCACGTGGGGCGTGAGCGCCCGCGTCGGGATCACGCCGGTGAGGGCGACGTTGATGATGAGCGGTGCGTAGGGCTCGAGGGGATGCGGAAAGTCGACGTCGTCTTGAGCGGTAAGCGGCTGCGTCATCGGTCGCCTCCTGCGAGAGTCAGGTGCGGGGACATCATAGCAACCGCATCAACACGCCTCACCGCGTGCCGCTATACTCAATTGCCGGGCGAGCGGCCCGGTCGGTAGGCCACACCACGAACGAGGCAGGGCAGGACGCAGTTGAACATCCTCTTCATCGGCGACGTGTTCGGCCAGCCGGGCCGGGAGGCGCTGCTGCGCTGGCTGCCCGGCTTTCGCGACGAGCGCGCCGTCGACTTCGTGATCGCCAACGGCGAGAACGCCGCCAACGGCGCCGGCATCACCTCCAAGATCGCCCTCAAGCTGCTCCACGGCGGCGTGGACGTGCTCACCACCGGCAACCACGTCTGGCGCCAGAAGGAAGTGTATTCATTCCTGGCAACGGACGAACGCATCGTGCGTCCCGCCAACTACCCCGCGGGCTCTCCCGGCCGCGGGCTCACCGTGCGCCCGGCCGCCGACGGCAGCGAGGTCGCGGTGATCAACCTCGCCGGCGAGCTCTTCATGAACACGGGCATGTCGCCGTTTCGCGTCGTCGACCGCCTTGTGGACGAGGCCGAGGAGCTGGCCGACGCGATCGTCGTCGACCTGCACGCCGAAGCGACCAGCGAGAAGGTCGCCATGGGGCATTACCTCGATGGGCGCGTGACCGCCGTGCTGGGCACGCACACCCACGTGCAGACCTCCGATGCGCGCGTGCTCCCGGGGGGCACGGCCTACATGACCGACGTCGGCATGACCGGCCCGCTCGAGTCGGTGATCGGGGTGCGCACCGAGATCATCGTGCGGCGCTTCCTTACCGAGCTGCCGGCGCAGTTCGAGGTCGCCGACGGGCCGGTGCGCCTGGACGCGGCGCTCATCGTCGCCGAAGGCGGGCGCGCCAGCTCGATCGTGGCATTTGAGGTCGTTCTGTAGTCGAAACTGACTACGCGCTGCCACGGTATTCGTGTTCCCTAGGTGACATTCGCGGGTAGTATTGGGGCTGCATGCGGGCGCATGTCTGGTCTGGTGTTCTTCGAGAGACGGGTGGGGCCGTGGCGGGGTTGAAGGTAGACGATCGTCCCATCGCCTTGTTAAGCCGCGTCGCCGATGCTGTGGATGTGGCTAATGGCACACTCAGACGCGAGGACACGCGCTATGTCGTGAGCGAGGCGAGTTCGGACGCCACGCTAACCGCCAGGACGCGCCCCTCCCGGCTGCGCGTCGGCACCACGCTGATCGCCGACGAGCTCGCCATCATCGCCGCCTCGCTGCTCGCCGTCTGGATGGCCGGGGCCTTCGACGAGGTGCCCCTGGTCAGCCGCCTCATCATCCCCTTCGAGGCGGACCCGCACGGCGGCGCCTGGGTGTTCATCGCTCTCACGCCCTTCTGGCTCGCGGCCCTTTGGGCCTTCGGCCTCTACCGCGAGCCCGGGCGCAGCATCGGCGGTATGAACCTCTCCGAGTCGCTCAGCGGGCTCACGGCGCTCACCGCGGCCAGCTGGCTGCTGCTCATCGCCATGGTCTTCGTCTCGGGCGCGAGCGCGCCGGTGGCCACGCTCATCGCCTTCTGGATGCTGGCCATCGTCCTCGTGCCGGCGGCGCGCTGGCTGAGCCGGGCCACGGTCTGGTCGCGGGCGGCCTTCCAGGAGCGCGTCCTGATCATCGGCGCCGGCGAGGTGGGGCATACCCTGGCGGCCAAGATCGGCAAGCACGGGGAGTACCGCATGAAGCTTGTCGGCTTCCTCGACGACGGGGAGCCGCGGCGCAACGGTAACGGCCACGTGCACGTGCCCATCATCGGTGCCCTGAGCGACCTCCACCGCGTCGTCGCCGAGGAGCGCATCGACCGCGTCATCGTGGCCTTCTCCAACGCGCGTCACAACGACTTTCTGCGCGTGGTGCGCGCCTGCGACGACTCCGGCGTGCGGGTCAACATCGTGCCGCGCCTCTTCGAGGTGGTGAGCTCGCGGGCCGTGGTCGACGACGTCGAGGGCATCCCGCTGCTCGACGTCGCGCATGTCGAGCTCAACCGCGTCAACATGGCCGTCAAGCGCGTCTTCGACCTGGTGGTCGGCGGCGTGCTCTGCGTGTTCATCCTGCCGCTGATCGCGGTCCTCGGCCTGCTCGTCAAGCTGGACTCCCGCGGCCCTGTGTTCTACCGCCAGGCGCGCATGGGGCGCGGCGGTAGGCCCTTCCGCATCCTCAAGCTGCGCTCGATGCGCGACGGCGCCGACCAGGAGCGCTGGGACCTCGCCGATCAGAACGACTACGACGGCCCCATGTTCAAGCTCCACGGGGATCCGCGCATCACGCGCCTCGGCGACGTGCTGCGCCGCTGGAGCCTCGACGAGCTGCCGCAGATCCTCAACGTGATGAAGGGCGACATGAGCCTCGTCGGGCCGCGGCCCCTGTGGGTCGAAGAGGCCAAGCAGTGCCGCGGCTGGACGCAGAAACGCCTCGACATCACCCCCGGCATCACCGGCCTCTGGCAGGTGCTGGGGCGCAGCGACATCCCGTTCGACGAGATGGTCAAGCTCGACTACATGTACGTCACCGGCTGGAGCCTGAGCTGGGACATCAAGCTACTTCTGCAGACCGTCCCGGCGGTGCTCGACAAGCGCGGAGCGTACTGACCGAGACGGCTGCAGGCGCCGGCCGGCTGAGCCCCGCGGCGCACGTCTAGGGTTCCCCGCCCGGCTGCGGTCTGCGCGCTGAACCAGGATCCGAGCGGGTGGAAGGCACACACGTCAGACGAGTCACGCTTGTCGAGAGGCATGCCGAGTCACGTCTCGCCGGGCTGCTGGTACCTCTCGGACTCGCCGTGTTACTCGCCCTCCTTTGGTTCGCGCGCTTCAACCCGATCACCCACTTCACACCTGGCACCGACTCGGGCCTCTACCTCTACATCGGGCAGCAGTTGCTCAAGGGTGCGATGCCCTACCGCGACGTCTTCGACAACAAGGGCCCCTTGCTCTACCTCGTGAACGTCCTCGGCTTGGCCATGGGCGCAGGTTCGTTCTGGGGCGTCTACGTGCTCGAGTACTGCTTGCTCGCAGCGAGCACGGTGCTGACGTACTTGGTACTCAAGGCGCGGGTCGGCTGGCTCGTCGCTGCGCTGGCCGCTCTGTTCTTTGTCCTTGAGGTCGGGGTCGGGCCTATCGCCGGGGATAATCACGAGGAGGAGTACGCGGTCGTGCTGCAATGCCTGGCTCTCTTCCTCCTCTTCCGCAAACCGTCGGCCGAGTCCCGCCTCCTGCTCTGGTTCGTCTCCGGCCTGCTCGCCGCCGGCGCCTTCTTCTTGAAGCCCACAGGGCTCGGCTTCTGGGGGGCTCTGCTGATTACCGTGTTGCTCATCTGTCTGAGCACCGGTGAGTGGCGCACGTGGCGCTGGCGAGTGTTTGTGGGCGTTGCCGGCGCAGCCGCAGGGAGCGCCGCTCTCCTCGTCTATCTCGCCGTGGCGGGCGCACTCAGTCCTTTCGTCGCCGACTACTTCGGCTTCAACTTCATGTACGTGGGCACACGCACCATGGCCGACCGCGTATCGAGTATCGGCTACGGTGCCGGACAGCTCGGCTATCTTGTGGTCGGCGCCGTTTCCGCCGCCTGGGTGCTCACTCTGCGCCGCGTCCTGCGGCGCCACGGCGAGCGCACCGATGGCGACGTGCTCGCGCTCCTGACTGTCGTCTGGCTCCCTGTCGAGGTCGTGCTCGCGGCCACATCCGGCTACTCAAGAGAGCAGTACTACTTCCCCTGGCTGCTGCCGGCGGCGCTGCTGTTCGCTTTCGGCCTCGTCGAGCTGCCCAAGCTCGGCCGCCGTGCCCCTGAGCGTCGTCGCCTGTCGCTGGGCCGGACCGCTGCCGCACTTCTCGCGGCGATGGCCTTCGCCGGCCTGCTGGCGCCCACCGCGACCATCTTGCACAACCTCGCGGGCAGCGTCGTCCACTACCGTTCGTATTCGGCGACCACGTCGCAGGCCGAGCAGATCGCCGCCTACGTGGACGCGCGCACCGCACCCGGCGACGAGGTGCTTGTGTGGGGCGGCTACAACGCCACCGTCAACCTCCTCGCCGAGCGCCGCTCGCCGACCCGCTACGTCATGCAGCTCGCCCTCTACCACGAGAGCTACGCCGCGAAGGGCGTGCCCGAGTTTCTGCGCGAGCTGAAGACGCACCCGCCGGCGCTGATCCTCGACACCTCACCAACCTACGGGCCGGCTTGGGGCATGGCCGTGCCGCCGCTCGCCGCGACGAGCAACCCTTGGGCCTCAAGCCCAGCCCCCGTGGCCGCCGCCTGGGCGGCAGTCTACTCCTATGTTCACGAGCACTACCGCAGTGCCGGCAGACTCGAGTTCGCCCCGGGCTGGCCGGTGTACGTGCCGCGCTGACGGGCGTCAACGCGAGCCTGCGCTGGGCCATTGCGTGCCCACTTCGTCAGGACTCCGCATCGTCCAGGGGAATGGCATAGCATGAGGGCTATCAGTACTTGGCACGATGTGAAGGAGCCTACCCTGAGACTCACTTCGGCGGCCGTCGACGGATCGTCGCTTCCCAGTCAGACCGCGGCCTCCGTTATCGACTGTCCTGACCTGGGCAGCCGTGTCCTTCTCGGCCACGTTCCCCGCTCGCTGACAGATGCTCTCCCGGGGCTGTACAGCAGCGTCTTCTGCCTCATCGAATACGTCGAGCTCTTCGACCGACCAGCCAACCTGAACGCGTGTGTTCTGGACGATCCGCCGCATGTCGTGCTCTTCACGGTGCGCGGCCGCGACGCCGTGATTCTTAATCGAGTCTTCGACATCGGCGCATCCGCTGCAAGGAGAGTCTGCGAGTCCATCTTCCGCGCGCTGCCGAAGGTCAGACGTGTGCGCGTCAGACACTTCAAGCTCGATCCGGCGGACATCGGCCTGGCGTCTCGGACGATGTCGACGGGCGATGATCTCGTGGTGTCCCTGCCGTCGAGCCTTGAGGAGTACAAGCGGGAGGCGGTGGGACGCAAGACATTCAAGCAGCTGCGCAACTACACGAACCGTCTGTCCAGGGAGCTGCCCGGGTTCACGTTCGAGGTGCGAGAGACGACCGCTATCGACGATGAACTTGTCAGCCAGGTCGTTGGGTTCAACCGTGTCCGCATGATCGTGAAGGGAACGACCTCTGAGATCGACGAGGCATACGAGCAGCGCCTTCAGAAGATGCTGTCCGGATACGGCTTCGCCGGAATCTTGCAGGCAGACGGAAGAGTGGTCGCGGGCGAGTTGTGCACCAAGGTCGGAGCGTCCTACTATGTTCACGTCGGGGCGTTCGACCAAACGTACGCCGAGCTGCACGTGGGCCTTCTCTGCGCGTTCTTGACCGTCTGCGCCGCGCTCGAGCGCGGGGGGCTTGAATACCATCTCTTGTGGGGGAACAGCCTGCACAAGAGACAACTCGGATGTCGACCGCTGCCGCTGTACGCTGCTTCTCTATACCGGAACCGGATCGCCCGTTCACTGGCTGTGTCGGAGTCGAGCCACTTGGCGGCGCATCGAGTCTCCCTCTTCGCTCGGCGTACATGCCAGCGGCTCCGACATGCTGCCGGTGAGGTACGCCGACGCGGCCGCCGACGTACCAAAGGTCCGTCGGGCTGACAGCTACGTCGGGGGGCACGAAAGTCAGCCGCAGCAGGCGGTGGCGGTCGCAGGCCCCTGACGCCGGCGAGCCCGTTCGCCTCAGTCGAAGACCGTGCCGGCGGGCCAGGTGTTGCCGCTGACGCCGCTGCGCTCGCGGACCTTGACGTGGTCGTTGCCGGTGAAGGTGCAGGTGGAGAAGTCGTTACCGGAGTTGCCGGCCGTCAGGTCGGCGATCCTGCCGCGCACGTTCGTCCCCGTGTTGAAGGTGCAGTTGGCGAACACCGCGCCGCGCATGTTGGTCGGGAACAGCAGCGGCGGGCCGTAGCCGTTCGAGTCGTAGCTCACGAGCGGGCTGCAGTTCAGGTAGCTTTGCGACATGTCGAAGGTGCAGCCGGTGAAGGTCCAGCCGCAGTCGCCGCTGGCGGGGCCGTTGAGGTTCAGCGTCGTGCCGTAGCTCAGGTTGACGGTCAGGTGGTCCATGGTCATGTTGATGGGGCCGTTGATCTCAAAGGCCTGACGCCAGGTCCACGCTGGGTTCCAGAGTGGATTGCCGGGACCGTTGCCGGCGCCCTTGATGAGCGTGTTCTTGATGAGGCAATTGCCCGAGAGGCTTTCGCCGTCGTAGCTCACCGCCTCGCTGCCGCTCGGCTCGAAGACGCAGTCGATGAGGTCGATGTGCTGGTAGCCCGCGGTCACCGCGTCGGGGCGGTTTGTGCACTCGAAGCCCATGCGCGCAGCCGAGAGGAAGTGGCAGCCCACGAAGCGGACGTCGTGGATGTTGCCGTTGTAGGAGTTGATGCTGACCCCGTTGTAGGGGCTCGCGTCGATGGTGCAGTTGCGGAAGACGATGTTGTAGCAGGCCTGGTTGAGCGTGAGCACGGCGGTCGTCGCCCCGCCGCCGGTGAAGGTGCAGTTCTCGTAGACCACGTCGTGGGTGCCGGCGGGGACGGTGTAGGGCTCGGATTCGGAGCCAAGACGCAGGTCGGTGAAGGAACTGCCGGTGCCGCCGGTGGTTGGGCCCTGGAGCCACGAGGCATCCCCTTCGCCGCTGAGATCGAAGCCGGCCGGGAGCGACCAGCCAGTGCTTGAGTGGTAGACGCCGCGCGGCAAGGACACGGAGAGGCCCCGTCTCGCCGCCGCGACGATGACTCCCTTGAGTGTCCGCGCGTCGTCCGCGCTGCCGTCTCCCGAGACGCCGAAGGAGGCGCCATCGAGCGTCGTGTACTTCGGGAGGCTCGACAACTGAGCATCGTTGCGCAAGTCCACGAGCAGATCGGCGAGGCCGTTGGCAGCCCGGTCGAGAGAGCGGATCGTGATCGCCTGCACTGTGGGATCGAAGCCGCTGCGGTTGAACGTGCTGACCAGCCTCGAGTAGTCCCCTCGCGCCTGCGTCGCGACCTTGACCGTGAGGGCGCTGGGGCTGGAGACAGGCGTCACCCCGTCGAATCGCACCCACGAATCGTTCTTGTCGAGAGCGTCTGTGCGATCCTCGACCGCCGCCTCGTACTGGCTGCGCATACGCTCTTCAGCGGGCGACTCAGCGGTGGCCAACGGGGAGCAGACGTCGGCGAAGTAGTGCGACATGATCCCGACCCACTTGCTTGCGGCAGCCGTATCGCCTGCTCTGAGTGCGCTGAGCGCCTTCGCGTAGTAGAGCTCGACCTTCTGGGGGGCGCCTCCCTCGCTTCGCGCCGCAAGGCGCGGGTACGCGTGAAAACGGAAGTCCTGGAAGACGGTGTCAGGATCTTCCGTCTGGGGCAGCGCGATGTTCAGATCCAGCCAGCCGGCGCCATGGCTGCTGGCGAGATCGGCAGCCTCCACGAGGATCCAGTCGTGAGTGCCGAACCCAGTGCCCTCGTGCGGACCGTTCGACCACGCGTCGACATGACGAGCGGTCACGAACCCAGCAGCGACCACCGCGAAGAAGAGGATGGAAAAACGCCACCAAGTCACAGGTCTCTCCTGCCATTTCGCTCGCGGACCAAGGCACTTGGCCTGGCGGACTCCCGAGGTCACCCGGAGCACTTCAAAGTATCCTGACCACTTCAGTCCGCTTGTGCAACCCTCATCTCGCGGACCGCGCCTGAGTCCTTCTTCCCAATCGATAGCTGTAAGATTCTGGGTCAGCGCGCCAAGGAGGGCCCAATGCCGACGATAGAGTCGATAACTCACCGCCGCATCCTCAACTCCCATGTGGCCTTTGCGACGGAGTTCGCCATTCGGCTGAACGACGGCGCCGTTGGCTGGGGTGCGGCGCCGGAGGGAGAGACGATAAGCATCTACGAGGACAAGAAGACGACCGATCCGGACGCTGTGATAGACCGGCTTCGCAGCGACGAGCTGATGGACAGGTCGATCGACCAGGAGTCGTGGGACGACTATCTCGCGGAGAGGATGGGCGATTTCGGCAGGAATACTTGCTTTGCCCTGTCCCTGGCCCTGTGCGACTCAGCCAAGAGTCCCGTGTGGCCGCGAAGGGCAGACGCGCTCTCCGCCTCGCCCCACGCTCCCCGGATCTGCTTCAACATACTGAACGGAGGCTGGCACGCCTATACCAACCCCGTACTCAGCGACTTCCCCGAGTACCTGCTGGTGGCCAAGGGCGACGACATCGAGGAGGTCGTTCGACGACACAACGACATCCAGCGTGCCGTGAGCCGGGCGCTCATCGACCAGCCCAAGAGAGTCGTGTCTGGCAATCCGGTCAGCTGCTTCGCGGCCGCCGACAATCGCGAATGCATCGAGTTCCTTCTTGGGATATGCGAACAGCTGGGGTGCTCGCAGGAATTCGAGCTCATGATCGACGCGTCCGCAGGCGACCTCTGGAGCGGAGATGGCTATCACCTGTCGCTCACCGACGGCTCGCTGCTCACCGGCGATGAGTTGCGTGACTACTGGCTGGACCTGGTCAGGGACTACCCACTGCGGTTCCTCGAGGACCCTTTCTCGGAGAAGGACCGAGAGAACTGGGCATCTCTGGTGAGATCCCAGGAGACGTGCCTCATCATCGGCGACAACTTCTACTCGTCGGACGCAGCACGGATAGCTCGGGGTGCGGCGGAAGGGTGTACCCACGGAGCCATCATCAAGCCGAACCAGGCGGGGACTGTAACTGCGGTCTGCAGATCGTTTGAAACGGCGAAGCGCAGCGGACAGGTGGTGATCGCCTCTCACCGTTCGATCAGCACGGAGTCGACGCTGGTCGCCACGCTGGCATGCCTGTTCGGAGCAGACTACATCAAGGTCGGCCCTCTCCTGACCGACTACTCCTCCGTGATGCGCGTCAACGAGATGATCAGGCTGACAGGGTGAGAAAGATGGCGTATGAGACTGTCATCAGCACGCTTAGACACGCGCGGACCACCTACGGCGCGGAGAAGCGGTACGCCGGCAGGATCGACGTGCCTCTGAGCAAGGAGGGCGAGAGGGACTGTCTCCGGGCCTCCAAGCGTCTCGCGACGATGGAGTTCGACATCGTGATCACCTCGCCCCAGAAACGGACCACTGACACTGCTCGCCTCCTGGCGTGCAGGGCGCTCGCGTCGATCCAGTGTGACCTCTGCTGCGAGCGCGGGTTTGGCGTGATGGAAGGGCTCACTTCAGAGGAAGTGCGATCTCTCGACCCGCCCGTCCTCTTCATAGAGGTGGGCGACGATTCGCACTCCGTGAATCCGAAAGATGGCGAGCCCCTCGAGGACGTCTGGAAGCGGGCGAAGAAGTTCGCCCGACTGATCTTAAGGGAGTACAGAGGGTCCAGTGTGCTCGTCGTGTCTCACGGTGTCTTCCTTCAGATGTTCCATGGAGTGCTCAGAGGTTCCAACTGCATCGAGTCCCTCGGCGAGTACCCGCCGAATCTGGGGCTTGCGACATTCCGCTTCTCCGGGCGGCGTCTCGTGGCGGAGGAGAGCGTGAACCTCATTGCGCCGACAGGGCAGGGCTTCTAGCAGTTCCCGAGCCGGAGCAGAAGCGCGGCCGACACATGCCCGGCGGCCGGCGGCGAGCTTCCGCCACCGCGGCGTATAATGACGGAACTGCATCATGCACGCCGCGCGGGCCATGTGCGGCGAGACGGGGGGCGAGCGTGGCGGAGAATTACCTGGTCACCGGCGGCGGCGGGTTCATCGGCTCGCACGTTGTCGACGAGCTCCTCGCGCGCGGACACGCGGTGAAGGTGCTCGACAACTTCTCCACCGGGCGTCGCCACAACATCGCGCACTTCGCCGGCGACATCGAGCTCGTCGAGGGCGACGTGCGCAGCTACGAGCGCGCGAACACCGCGGTCAGGGGTGTCGACGTGGTGGTCCATCTTGCGGCGCTGCCTTCGGTGCCGCGCTCGGTGCAGGACCCTCTGACCACCACGGAGGTCAACGTGACCGGCACGCTCAACGTGCTGCTCGCGGCCCGTGACCGGGAGGTGCGGCGCGTGGTGCTGGCATCCTCATCGTCGGTCTACGGCGCCAACGACTTCCTGCCCAAGCACGAGGAGCTCATCCCGCACCCCATCTCGCCCTACGGTGTCTCCAAGCTGGCGGCCGAGCAGTATGCCATGGCTTTCAACGCCGTGTACGGCCTCGAGACGGTCGCGCTGCGTTACTTCAACGTGTTTGGTCCGCGTCAAGATCCAAACTCGCAGTACAGTGGGGTCGTCGCGTTGTTCCTGCGCCTGGCCTCTGAGGGAGAGCAGCCGACGGTGTGTGGCGATGGCACCCAGACCCGCGACTTCACCTATGTGTCGAACGTCGTCGACGCGACGCTGCTCGCCGCCGATGCGCCGCGGGCCAGCGGTTCCGTGCTCAACATCGGCTGTGGGGCCTCCTACTCGGTGCTCGATCTGATCGCCGCGGTGGAGAAAGCCACCGGCCGCCCGCTGGAGCCGCGCTTCGGCCCGGACCGGCCCGGAGACGTCAAGCACTCCTTCGCCAACATCGATCGGGCGCGAGCGCGCATCGGCTATGAGCCGCGAGTGACCTTCGGCGAAGGCATCGGGAAGACGTACCGGAGCTTGACCGACTAGCCGGCCGAACGACCGTTTCGTGTCGTCCGCGAGGACGGGGCACTCCCCTCGGCAGTCGGAGCGCGGGGTGGGGTCCGCGTAAGCCCGAGTGCGTAGTCCATGGCCGCCTCGAACTGAACCCTGCCGAAGTACGCCAAGAAGCGTCTGATCGGCTCGGCGAAGACCTCTGATGGCACGGTCTGCAGCAGGAAGAACTTGTGGCGCAGGTCCCGCCAGTTGCCCGGAGCATAGGTCAGGCCGAGGCCGAAGCTGCGGACGCGCCAGGCCATCAATCCCTGGTCGGGCACGAGAACGGGACGACCGGCCATCAACGCCTGCAGCATCGCACCGCTCGAGCCGAGATGCCGTGGGTAGGGCAGGACTACACACCGCGCCGCACGGAGGGTGACGCCGGCGGTCTCGAAGCTCTCGTATGGGCGCCCAGACTCGAGGATGGCACTGCGTGAGACCAGCCTCGCCTTCGCCCCGTGCTCCTCGTTCGAATCGACCTCTTCGGGATTCCAGGGTCTTCCGCAGTGGATGAAACAGCCACCGACGTCCGCAGCGAACCGAAGGAGCGCCTGGTAACCGCGTCGAGGATCCGCGGCGCCGGTGTACACCACCAGCGGCTTGCCGCTCTGAGCCTTCACGAAGGCTGAGACCTCGGCCTGCCAAGCCGCCGCTTCGGCGCCGGCTCCCTCGTCATCTGCGGATGCGACCGCGACATCCGGAAGCCAGATGTGCCGACGACCTTGAGCGGCCACAAAGACCTCGTCCAGGCACAGTGCTGTCTCCAGCAATGAGAAGCGTCGCGAAACGATCTCGTGGAAGACGCGAGGCTGAGCCGGCGAGAGCGGACGATAGGTGTAGGTCTCCGCCACGACGCGGCCGACGCGGCCCGCTTGAGGGGACTCGCGTTCGTGCACGTAGTCGGTGGAACGGATGAAGAGCCCGATCCTTCGGCCTGGCAGCCGGTGCGCCGGCCGGGCGATCTGGGCTGACAGGAGGCCGTGTGCATCATCGGCCTCGGCCAGAAACGTCACGTCTGCGGCGGCCAGCCGGACGGCGGCTCCCAATGCCTGCAACTGCGCGGAGGCTTTGGTCTCGTCCATCTGGGGGTCGGAGACGAAGTTGACCTGCGGGTGCTCGCGGAGTGCCGCCAGACGACTGCTCTTCTCGAGACCAGCCATGTCAGTCGCGACGGTGACCGAGAAGCCCCGTGAGAGGAAGTAGTCGCAGAACTCGCGGCAGTAGATCTGGCGATGCCCGTTCAGACCGCGGAGGTGAAAGAAGACCCGAGTCGCGCCTAGCACGTCTGCCACTCGAGCGTGGGAGCGATCGCTCCGGGACGACTCGTGATCGCGTACGGAGATGGCCCGGGATCACGATGCACGTCGAAGGACACCACGCTGTCAGCGTGCACGATCCAGCGGACACAGTACAGGCTCACCCTCGGCATCACGAAGTAACGGCCGTCGTTGAGCAGCCCAGCCGGGATCGTGCACGAGAGCGCATTACGACCGAGGTGCAGTGGCGGCCACTGTTCGGGAGGTCCGTCGGTGTGGAAGCTGCGCATGGCGACGGCTCCGTCGGCGGCCACCAGGTCAAAGCCTATGGTCAGCGCATCATCGATGCGGCTGAGGTCGATCTCCATGCGCACGCGAAACGGCGCGTCGGTGCTCACGGACTGGGCGATCATGTTCGCGTCGTCGAGCACCTGCACGGAAACGAGGCGCGCCTCTTCATCGCCGGGACCTTCCCCCGAATCCCAGTGCGCAGACGCTCCTGTGTCGGCTTGCTGAGCGAGGTAATCGGCGACGATCACATCTGCCGATCCTGAGTTCACGACTTGCCCGGCTTCTATCTGGATGGCTCGGTCGCAGAGACTGGTGATCGCCTGCATGTTGTGGCTCACGAAGAGAACCGTGCGGCCGCCGCCGGCCACGTCCTCCATCTTCCCGAGACACTTCTTCTGAAAGCCCGCGTCGCCGACGGCAAGCACCTCATCCACGATGAGGATCTCGGGCTCCAGGTGCGCGGCGACGGCGAACGCGAGCCGCACGTACATGCCACTCGAGTAGCGCTTGACGGGCGTGTCGAGAAAACGGCCGATCTCGCTGAAATCGACGATCTCGTCGAACTTGCGCCTGATCTCGGCACGCGTCATGCCGAGGATCGCACCGTTGAGCTGTATGTTCTCGCGGCCGGTGAGCTCCGGATGAAAACCCGTGCCGACCTCGAGCAAGCTGGCCACCCGGCCGCGGATCTCCACTCTGCCTTCTGTCGGCTCCGTGATGTGCGAGAGGACCTTCAGCAGTGTGGTCTTGCCAGAGCCGTTGCGACCGATGATCCCCAGCGCATGACCGTGGTCGACCTCAAGGTCGACATTTCTCAGGGCCCACAGATCCGTCGAGGAGTGCGTGGCCGCGCCGGGGTGACGGATGCGCTCGAGCGGCCGCTTGGCCGCGTGGACAATGCTGTCGCGAAGCGTTCGGTAACTCTCGCGCTCGCTGCCGATGCTGTACCTCTTGCCGAGGCCGACAGTGCGCACCGCGACGTCCGTCATGACCTAGACCACATCCGCGAAGGTCCTTTCCATCCGCTTGAAGTAGTACAGGCCGCTGACCAACAGCACCAGTACGACCGTGCTTGAGATCCACACGTAGCCGCCGGGAGGGAACTGCTGTCCGAGAAGGGCCCAGCGAAAGCCGCCGATCACGCTGGTCATCGGGTTGAGAGCGAAGGCGATGCGCAGAGGGCCTGCGGGAATCGCGTCGATCGGGTAGATCACCGGGCTCACGAACATCCACAGCTGCACCAGGAACGGGATGACGTACTGTACGTCGCGGTAGAGCACGTTGAGCGCGCTGAGCCAGAGGCTGACGCTCAGCGCCGTCGCGAAGCCCAGGAGGATGAAGAAGGGCAGGAACACGATGTGCCAAGTCGGCGCGATCTGGTAGGCGGCCATCAGGCCGATGAGGACGAGGAACGCGATGCCGAGGTCGACGAGCCCGGCCAGCACTGCGGAGATGGGGATCACAAGGCGTGGGAAGTAGACCTTCGTGAGCAGGCCAGCGTTGCCGACCAGGCTCATGCCGGAGCGCGAGAGCGCGCCGGCGAAGAAGTTCCACGGCAGGAGCCCGGTGAAGCTGAAGACGGCATAGGGCACATCTGCGGCCGGGCTCTGGATCCCCAGGGCCTTGTTGAACACGACCGTGAAGACGACCATGGTGAGCACAGGCTGCAGCACCGCCCAGGCGACCCCGATGACGGCCTGCTTGTAGCGCACGAGGATGTCGCGCCATGTAAGGAAGTAGAGCAGCTCACGGTACTTCCACAGCTCGCGAAACCCGAGCTGCGCCCAGCCGCGCCTGCGCTCGTAGACGACGAAGCCCTCTGAAGGGCTCGGCTGATCTTCGCCGCGGCTCGCGGCGCTCACGGGATCGCGGCGCCGGTGCGGCGCGTTGTATGGACGGCATTCATGCGTTCGACCTTCCCATCGTGCCGTCCAATGCTACCAGTGATGTGAGTGCAGCTCACACAAGGACCACCGACGAGGGCAGGTGGATGCCTCGCGGCGAGACGGAGGGGACGCCAGCCGTGGCTGGCGTCCCCTCCGAGGTGCGGCGCGGGACAGCGGGCGGCGGGCCCGTTCGCCTCAGTCGAAGACCGTGCCGGCGGGCCAGGTGTTGCCGGTGACGCCGCTGCGCTCGCGGACCTTGACGTGGTCGTTGCCGGTGAAGGTGCAGGTGGAGAAGTCGTTACCGGAGTTGCCGACTGTCAGGTCGGCGATCCTGCCGCGCACGTTCGTCCCCGTGTTGAAGGTGCAGTTGGCGAACACCGCACCGCGCATGTTGGTCGGGAACAGCAGCGGCGGGCCGTAGCCGTTCGAGTCGTAGCTCACGAGCGGGCTGCAGTTCAGGTAGCTTTGCGACATGTCGAAGTTGCAGCCGGTGAACCTCCAGCCGCAGTTGCCGCTGGCGGGGCCGTTGAGGTTCAGCGTCGTGCCGTAGCTCAAGTTGACGGTCAGGTGGTCCATGGTCATGTTGGTGGGGCCGTTGATCTCGAAGGCCTGACGCCAGGTCCACGCTGAGCTCCAGAGTGGATTGCCGGGACCGTTGCCGGAGCCTTTGATGGTGACGTTCTTGATGAGGCAGTTCGCCGGGACGCCAGCATTGCCGTCGTAGCTCACCGCCTCGCTGCCGCTCGGCTCGAAGACGCAGTCGATGAGGTCGATGTGCTGATAGTTCTTCGTGTTGCCGCGGTCTGTGCACTCGAACCCCATGCGCGCTGCAGACCGGAAGGTGCAGCCCTCGAAGCGGACGTCGTGGATGTTGCCATCGTAGGAGTTGATGCTGACCCCGTTGTAGGGGCTCGCGTCGATGGTGCAGTTGCGGAAGACGATGTTGTAGCAGGCCTGGTTGAGCGTGAGCACGGCGGTCGTCGCCCCGCCGCCGGTGAAGGTGCAGTTCTCGTAGACCACGTCGTGGGTGCCGGCGGGGACTGTGTAGCTGGTGTACGTGCGTCCCGACGGCGGAGTCGGGGTAGGCGTCGGGGTGGGCGTCGGCGTCACTGTCGGCGTCGGCGTCGGGGTGGGCGTCGGCGTCACTGTCGGCGTCGGCGTCGGGGTGGGCGTCGGGGTGGGCGTCGGCGTCACTGTCGGCGTCGGGATCGGCGTCGGGATCGGCGTCGGCGTCACTGTCGGCGTCGGCGTCGGGGTCACTGTCGGGATCGGCGTGGGCGTCGGGATCGGCGTCGGGGTCACTGTCGGCTTCGGCGTCGGTTTCGGGGTCGGCGCCGGGGCGACCGTCGGGGTCGGCGTGGGCGTCACGGTGGGCGTCACGGTGGGCGTCGGCGTCGGAGTGGGCGTCACGGTGGGCGTCAGCGTGGGCGTCACGGTGGGCGTCGGCGTCGGAGTGGGCGTCAGCGTGGGCGTCACGGTGGGCGTCGGCGTCGGAGTGGGCGTCACGGTGGGCGTCGGCGTCACGGTGGGCGTCGGGGTTGGGGCAGGCGTGGGACCTGCGCCCGCGTCGCCGTTCACCGTGATCTCGTAGGCTGAGGCGCTCACCCCTGAGGGACTTACGCCCAGCACGGTGACCCGAACGTAGCGGGCGACGACGGTGAGGGCGTCAGACGTGGTGCCTTTGGTGCGGTTCTTACTGCGGTCCGCAACGGTCGTGAAGGCAAGGCCGTCAAGACTCGTCTCGATGAGGTATCTGAACGTCCGCCTATCCCCGTACCAGGAAGACTGGACCCCGTACACGGTCGTTGGCACGCTGAGGTCCACAGTCCACCATTGAGGGAAGGTGTGAGTATTCGCCGCCCAGCGTGTGCTGGCTTGACCGTCGTTGGCAGCGATGGTCGAGAAACCGGGCCACACGCTGCTGGACGACGACGGCAGGCCGACCGACAGTGGTGTTCCGGGAGGACGGTCGGCGCGGTAGGCGCGCCTGTGGGGAGCAAGGGTGCTCTCTCGAGGACGACGGAGTGATGCCCGCGCTTGACTACGCGGAAGCGCCGCGGTCCATAGCCCTTGATGTGCGCCTTCACGTACCGCTGGTGACTTCCGATGACGAATGTGCGGTGGTGCCCCCTGACCACGTCGTAGGTTCTCGAGTGCTTGATGACGCGGTAGCGGAGCGCTTTGTGGCCGGAGGCGGCCGACGCCGCTGAAGTCGAGCAAAGACTTGCCGTGAGAGCGATCAGGACGAAGAGCATGCCTGCGGTGGCGAGTTTCTTGTACACCGTTGACCCTCCTGGGCGAGAAGAACCGGGGTCGTGACGGTGAGCTCACGGCGATGCCGTGAGAGCGCTCGTGTCGCACCGACGCGACTCACTGAAGTTCCGTTTGCCTTACGGTGAACAGTCGTCACTGCTCAGAGGCCAGAATCGGCAGCGGTCCAGAATCCCTTAGGGCCTAGACGAATAGTCGTCGTCTGCCCAGACAACGGCATGCGGTGGCGTGGGGAAGGCGCGCCTGACTGCGGCAGTCCGGCCACGACCGTCCATGGCGCTAAGCTCCAGGCCGCTTGAACCGATGGCAGGAACGCAGTCAGCGGGCATCCCACCAGCCGCTGAGGAATGGAGCGTGAGCCAGGCGCCGAGGTCCTGGCCGGCCACATGAGAACGCGTCATGCTCGTGGTGCCCGAGCGCGAGCGCGTGTACAGTGAACGTCAGTCGCGCATCGTGGGGCGCGGCCTCTCACCATGGAGAAAGCGGAGGGCAATGACAGCAGTGAGCCGACGGCCCGGGACGGTCACCCACAGTCCAGCCGCCCTGCGCGCGGCGCCCCTCCGCGAGAGTCGAGCTCGCGACCTGCGCACCGGCTCGACCCGCCTTGCCGCTGTCGTCCGCCTGACGAAGAAACGCTCTGAACCACGGCGCGCAGGCCGTTCGGCGGCTGATGCTCAGTGAGTGCGCTGCGCTACGCACTGCCCGTCCTGCTGCTGCTCTACTTCCTGGCCCGCTCCACGCGGCAGCGCATCTTCTTGCTCGGCATCCCGTTCCTGATGTTTCAGTACGTGGCGGTGTTCTTCAACAACGTCCGGCTGTTCTGGGTGCCGGGACGCCTGGAACCGGTCGATCTCATGATGATCTGGCTGGTCATCGTGTGGGTGGTCTTCTTTGACTTCCCTTTGCCGGCGCGACTACGCGCGGGACGAAGCCCGCGGGTCTTCGGCCCCGCGCTCTCGTCACCTGAGGAGTTCGTCCTCATCGGGATCGCCGCCCTGGCTGCCTTGGAACTCCCGCTCACGGTTCTGCGTTTCGGTGCGATGGGCCCAGCGCTCGGCGAAGCGAAGGGCTTCATCTACCTGTTCGTGGGCTACTTCCTGCTGCGCGGCATGTTCAGCGCCGCGAGCCGCAGAGACACCATCGACCTGGTCACGGCTCTCGTGGTCGTCAACACTATTGCCGCGGGCTTCTTCGTGCTGCACCAAGGGCTGCATCTTCCGATCTACGCGGGTGCGACCGAGTACCAGGCTTTCGTCTTCGGGGGACAGCTGATCACCCGGTCCTTCTACTTCATGCCCCAGTTGCTGGCGCTGTCGCTGGCATTCTGCTTTGCGAAGCAGAAGTGGGGCCTCTTCTGGACGGCAGCACTGGTGACGAATCTGGCGGCACTATGGGTATCGTATACGCGAGGGCTGATCATCATCGCTGTCGTGGAGCTCGTGGTGGTGTTGGGAGTGCGTACATTGAAGGCCCACCAGGCGGGCCGCGCGGTGCGAAGAGCGTTGACGATCGGCGCGATCGTCTTGGTTGTGGGTACCGTCGCATTCGTCGCACTGCCGACGGAGTCGCGCTACTTCGTATCGCGCATCGCCGAGACCAACGACAGCGGTGCCGTGACCGAGGACAGGAACCTGCAGAACCGATCCCGCAAGATGCAGCGCATCTACAGTGCCATCAGCGCCGAGAGTGTGGTCCTCGGGCAGGGGTACGCCGCATCCGGGCAGGAGGCGACTGCAGACGACATCTACTGGATGAGTGCGGACGTCGTCTGGGTGCCGGTGCTCTATCGTCTGGGCGTCCTGGGCGTCGCAGGGTTCATCATCGCGTACGGCCTGTTCGGATGGCGCGCACTTCGCCTCAGCCTCAGAGGGAGCGGCGAAGCCGAGTTCCTGGCGCTGGTCATCCTCGCGGCGCTGGTCGGGCAGCTGCTCAATGGCATGACGTCCTGGACCGTTCTCGATCCTGCGCGCTACCCGATGGGCCTTTGGCTCTTCGCATTGCTTGCTGCTGAGACTTGCCGACGACGAGCGGTCGGCACTACAGCGATGTCTATTGCTGACCAGGAGAGCCGTATCGTTGCCTGACCAGGCTGACCCTCGGGCCCATCACGATGAGCTCCTCTACGAGTCCGACTGGCTCGGCTCGCGTCCCTTCTTCTACAACCTGCGGACGGGCCGCGCCAGCCACAACATCAACGACGTGATCGACCTCGTCGAACCTCGAGTTCGACCCTGAGGGCTTCAACGACTATCTCGACTTCGGGCACTCGGTGTTCGAACACACGCCGGTTCGGGACGTGCGCATGCTGCGCTACTCGTCGCGCCTCTTCTCGGGCCCCGACGGTCTCGCGTCGAGAACCTGGAAGATCCGGCGTTGCCGTGGCTCGAGCGCGAGAGCACGCGTCGACGAGGTGCTCGAGCTGGCCGGCGCGAAGATCAACGCGGCGGCCGCCGGCGACGGGGACGTCGTCGTGCCCACGAGCGGCGGCCTCGACTCGCGGCTCATCGACGTGCTCCTCACCGACCGCAGCCGCATCCGCGCCTTCAGCTACGGCACCAGTGACGATCCGGCGCGCTCGGTGGAGGTCGTCAAGGCCGCCGAACTGGCGCGCCGCCTCGGCCTCCGCTGGGAGCTCGTCCCCCTGGGCGCCTTCCATCGCTACTTCGACGAGTGGGATGCGCTCTTCGGCGTCGCGACGCACGCCCACGGCATGTACCAGATCGAGTTCTACCGGCGCATCCTCCAGCGCGTGCCGGCGGGCAGCACCGTGCTGTCGGGCATCTGCGGCGATCGTTTCGCGGGCGCCGACAGGGATGTGAGAGGGGCGGAGGAGATCTCAACTCGAGCCGCTGTGTATGAGGTCTTCCGGAACCCCAGCATGAACGCCGACTCCCGCTTCAGCTATCTTCGCAGCGAGAACCTGGGGGCGCTCCAGTTGCTCGAGAGCACGCCGCGAATCCGCACGGAGATACGGCCACGGGTGTTCACCATACAGCGCCTCAGGATCGGTCTGCTCTCGTACCTTCTCTCCGTCCCCGCCTCACTCGGCTTCCGCGCCGAGGGGCCGTACCTCGACATCGATCTCGCGATGCGCATGCTCACCCTGCCGGCGCAGCAGCGCAGGGACCGGCGCTGGCAGCGCGAGTTCTTCGCGCGGCAGGGCGTCGACCTTGAGGCGCGCGCCTTCGCCTGCGACGAGCGCAAC
This sequence comes from uncultured Thermoleophilia bacterium, assembly GCA_963765635.1. Taxonomy (GTDB): domain Bacteria; phylum Actinomycetota; class Thermoleophilia; order UBA2241; family UBA2241; genus CAIXSE01. The sequence continues at coordinate 1,450,359 of CAVXXF010000004.1, read as the reverse complement.
ACGCTGAACTTCACGGGCATGCGCAAGGTGCCGCTGAAGCCCCTCGACGTCGCGCTGCTGCGCGAGCTCGTGAGGCCCGACTACGTGCGCTGGATCAATCGCACCGTGGGACCTTTCGGGCTCTACTCCGAGGCGATGTGGAGGCTCGCCCTGGTGCGGGGCTTCAGACGCGGCGTCCATGCCCTGGAACAAAGAACGGGCGTGAGACAAGCAGCGTTTGCTCGCCTACAACGCGTACCTCACGCTGAAGCCCATCGAGTCGCTGCTGAAGCGACGGGACCGCGCCCGGCGGGGAGAGGCAGTTGACGTTGTGACCTCGGCGAGGTGCTGAGCGGAGGCGCCGGCGTGGTGCCGGCGTGGCCGAGCACGAAGCGCGGTCGGCGCGCGACGGCCGGCCGGCATGTCGTAGGGTCGGGTGCTGGCGCGGTGGCGTCTCGACCCGATCCCCCGCTCATGGTCACTATGGAGCTGGAGCCGGTGCACGCCTGATCAGGAGTCGAGGCCTGACTGATTCACCGAGTGATCGTGTTTCCACGTACTCCTCGTGGATCTCGGCTGCCGCTCCGCTTGGAGATCTCAGAGGTCGAACAGCCGCGCCGACCGCGCTTCGTGCTCGGCGACGGCGGCACGCCACACTTCGTGCGGCGCGTTCGTGGGGACTCCGAACTCGTCGGCCAGAAGCACGACCGCAGCCTCGAGCGTTGGCCGGTGGCAGGGGAAGTGCACGCGGCCAAGGGGCTGCTTCGGCCTCAGCACACCCGGTTGGCGCAGCGTGCCGTCGACATGGAGGTGGCCCCGCGGCGGGCTCGCCGCAACGATCTGCGCACGGGAGTAGTCCGCGCGGAAGACCCACGAATCGTCATCGGCGGCGTTCTGGTATTGCCACGATTGGGTGTCCACGCGGAGGGCGCCTCCAGAGGAAGGATCCAGGTGTACACGAGTGACCAGGCGCAGAAACCTGCCGTCCGCGAGTCGCAAGACCGGTTTGCCGCTTGGGTCGTGCCCCGCGGTGAGAACGGCCTGCAGAGGCCGCGAACGGTTTCGAGACAGGCGGATCGCAGAGTCCTCGTCAGCGACTGTGAGGCAGAAGAGGAGGTTGACGTAGCGCTCGAAGTAGCCGAACGCCTCACGGCCACCCGCCAGGCACCCGTCACTCGCTTTGCGCAGCGAGGCGACGGTGGACGACCAGTTACGAGGTGAAGACGGGGTCATCCTCGGGGAGCAGGCCGCAGTATGCATACGCCTCGACAAGGCGGCTGAAATGGCGCAGGTCACCGGCGGCGAAGTTGCGGAAGACATCCGCGGGGTCGTGCCCCTGCTCGAGGCTCTTGAAGCGCACGAGTTCGACGATCTCGTCGCGGGTGTACGTGTAGGTCTTGGTGGACAGCATGGAGCACCTCCTCGTCGTGCTTCCCCAGAGTAGCACGTCGCCGGCGGGCGGCAAGGTGGACATATGGCGATTGAAGCGTCGGGACCGCACTCGGCGAGGAGAGGCTTGCGCTGTGGAGTCGTCCCTTCAGTCCGTCACGAACTCCGCCACGGTCTCACGATTGACCAGGGTGACTGCGCAGCCCGGGTAGGCCGTGCCGAATGCGGACGGGATCTTCATACGCTTGTCGCGCCACTCGATCTCGTAGCCGCGCAGCTCCCCGTTCAGCTCTTCCAGATAGTCGATCTCCTGCCCCTGATGACTGCGCCAGAAATAGGTGCTGGGAAACGACAGGCGGAAGATGATGAACGCTTTCTCGAGGATGCGCAGATACTCGCGATCGTCTTCTTGCCCACGCCCACCTGCTGGGCAAGCTGATTTCTGGAGACTTCGTTGCTCCTCAGCCGTAATGATCTGGTGACTATGTTCCCCCCGATCTTCTGCCATATTCGGGCTTTGCCGCGACGACCGGATTCGGCATGGTGCGTGGCCGACCCATCACGTTGGGGTAGTTGGCCGGCCGGACGATGCGCTCCGTCCGTTGCCAGAAATGAAAACACTTCCCTCTGCCGCCAGACGTGGTTGCCGGTGGTGAGCACGTCCACGCCCGCGTGCGAGCATGCTTGCAGGGCGATCTTGGAGGTGATGCCGGCGCCGTTGGCGGCGTTCTCGCCGTTGGCGATCACGAAGTCGACGGCGCGCTCCTCGCGAAAGCCCGGCAGCCAGCGCAGCAGCGCTTCGCGGCCGGGCTTTCCGAACACGTCGGCGATGAAGAGGATATTCATGGGTGCAGTCTACCTGACGGTCCTGGGCGAGGCGCCGGGCGAGCTCAGAATGCGAGCCACTCGTTGAGCGGCTCGCAGTGCTCGCCGCGCATCCCCCGCCCCATCCGCGCTCGAGTTCCGCGAGCCGCGGTCTGGAACACGAGGAAGTCGCTCTGGACGGCGCTGCTGCAGACAGCTCTCAAAGAGGTCCATCACCGACCAATGAAGGCACATCCCTACCTTTCGTGCGGCGATTCCTCGTACGGCGGCCAAGTGTAGGGACGCTCGAACCACCCCGGCGGGCAGGTGAGCTCGTCGACCTGCTTGATGACGCGAGCCGGGTTGCCGGCGACGACGGCGCCGGCGGGAACGTCGTGCGACGACGACGGACCCGGCGCCGACCAGCGCGCCCTCGCCGATGATCGACGCCCGGCAGGATCGTGGAATTGGCGCCGATGCGCGCCAGGCGGCGCACCACCGCGCCGCCTTTGCAGTCCTGGTAGCGCGGGCAGCCCATCGGATGCGGATCGTCGGTGAAGACGACGTTGGGGCCGACGAAGACGTCGTCCTCGATGGTCACCAGCTCGAGGAAGCAGCCGCTGTGGATGCGCACGCGGTTGCCGATGCGGTTGCCGAACTCGAGCACGGCGTTCGTGCCGATGCTGACGTCGTCGCCGACCTCGTTGTCCTCACGGATGCTGGCGCCCTGGCCGGTCTGCAGGCGGGCGCCGAAGGTGCTCCCGGCGTAGATCGTGGTGAACGGCCGGATGACGGCGCCGGCGCCGATGGCGAGCGGCGCTCGCCCTCGCCGGCGCCCCGCGGCGGCTTGCCGACGATGCACGGCGGCTGCAGGTCGCAGTCCTCCGCCGAGCGTGACGTTGGGGGCGATGCGGGCCTGACGTCGCCCGCGGGCGCGTCTCGAGGCCTGGGTCACGGCCGCGGCCTCACTCGCAGGTCTGCGCGGGCTGGCACGGCCGTCTCCACGCCGCCGCTGTCGAGCGACGCCTGCGCCGCCTCGAGCGACGCGACCACGCGCAGGCCCGCCCAACCGTCGGTGAGCGGCGGCTCGCCGCCGCGCACGCAGTCGACGAAGTGCTGGGCCTCGAGACAGAGCGGCTCAGTACCGCTGATCTTGGGCGCCACGATGTCGCCGGTGCGGTAGCTCAGCTGGAACTCGCCGAAGTCCTCGGGGTCCTTGAAGTGAGCGCCGTGATCGAAGATCTTGACCTTCTCCACGTTCTCAGTGTCGTCGTAGACGAGCATCTTCTTGTTGCTACCCACGACGATGGTGCGGCGCAGCTTCACGGGGGCAACCAGGAGCCTGGACCTCGGCGACGACGCCACTCGGCGAAACGCAATTCATGAAGGCGACGTCGGGCACATGCCGGTGGATGCAGCCGCGGCCCGTTACCGTTGACGCTGTGGGCGCTTCACCCAGCCAGTAGTAGAGGATGGACTGAGGTCGTGCGGCGCGAGATCCCAGATCACGCTGACGTCCTTCTGGTGCAAGCCGAGGTTCACTCGCTGCGTCGTGACAAAGTAGATGTCCCCGAGCTCACCCGCGTCGATCATCTCCTTGACCCTGCAGGCCGGGGGACTGAAGACGAAGGTATGGCCGACCATTAGCGTCAGCCCGTTGCGCGCGGCCGGCTCCACCAGCTCGCAGGCCTGAGCGGTGTCGGCCGTCATCGGCTTCTCGACGAAGACGTGCTTGCCAGCCTCGAGCGCGGCCTTGGCGATGGGAAAGTGCGTGCTGACGGGCGTGGCGACAAGAACGGCGGCGCTGCGGCGTCGGCGAGCACCTCGGCCAGCTCGGCGGTGACGGCCACCGAGGGGTAGCGGGTCTGAGCCTTCTGGAGGGCCTGCGGCCGCGCATCGCAGACCCACTTGACGGTCGCCCCCGGCAGCTCCATGTAGTTGCGCATCAGGTTCGGGCCCCAATAGCCGTAGCCGACGAGCGCGACGACGATCGGGGCGGAGAGGCCGGTGGGAGACACGCGCCTTACGCCGCCCCGCGGCCCATGAGGACAGCCGGTAGGGTGCGCAGGCAAACGCTCACGTCGGTGAGCAGGGACTGGTTGTAGCCGTACATGACGTCCTGGAAGACCATCTCGTCGAAGCTCACGCGCGAACGCCCGGAAATCTGCCAGAGGCCGCTGATGCCGGGGGTGACCTGAAGACGCAGGCGGTGCCACTCCTTGTAGGACGCGACCTCATAGTCCAGGGCGGGACGCGGCCCCACCATGCTCATATCCCCTTTGAGCACGTTCCAGAACTGCGGCAGTTCGTCGAGCGAGTACTTGCGCAAGAGGCGGCCCACGCGGGTGACACGTTCGTCGTCGGGCAATTTGTAGACCTCGACCCCATTCTCGTCCAGGCATGCCATCTCGCCGTTCTCGATGAGCTCGCAGACGTAGTCCCGGTGGGCGGACGCATCATTGACGGCCTGCATCGAGCGGAACTTGAGGAGCTCGAACGGATGCCCGCGCAGACCTATGCGCTCCTGCCGGAAGAACACCGGGCCGTGAGAGCCCAGCTTGATGGCGACGGCGATGGCGGCGAGGACCGGCGTCAGGACGACGAGCGCGCTGGCGGCAAAGGCGAGGTCGAAGACCCGCCTGGCCGCGGCCTCGATCTGGGACTTGCGGGCCTTCGGATCCCTGCGCACGCGCATGACCGGAAGCTCAAAGAGCCGGATGAGTAACCTCGTGGTGTCGAGCGGGCTGACCAGCCGGCCCGTGACATACGCCTCCGACCCGCACCTGCACGCAGCATGCACGAGGTCGATCGTCGCCTTGTAGCCAACAGAGGCCCCGTCGATAAACACCTGGCGTGGGGCCGGTTCGAGCGACTCGATGGCCTCGATGAGCGCGGGCTCGGCATCGAAGCCGTTGCGGCGCTTATCGTGAGGCTCGACCACACGAACACGTGCGTACCCGCGCAGCTCCTTCAGGCGGCTCACGAGGATGCCGCTGTCGGCCGATTCCCCAATGACCATGGTGCACCCCGGGCGCTCGCGCACGTCGTGCTTGTAGAGGCGATCGAGCAACCCAATGCGCATGGATGCGCTGAGGAGGAAGAAGAGCGCGAAAGCCGAGAAGATGGTGAGCCGCGAGTCGTCGACGAACGGCGCCTTGAAGGCGAAGACGAAGAAGGCGGTGACGACCAGCGCCACCACCACGCCCTTGAAGAGCGTGACGACGTGCAAGGGCCGGGACACCCAGATCTCGAGCTTGTACAAGCCGATGTACAGGAACGTGCCCAGGATGGCGGCGAGTCCCAGCAGCGTGCCCCAGTCAAACGACGCCGCGAACCACTGGAGCGAGTGGTCCTGGTACCAGGCGAAGACGACGAGCGCCAGCTCGTAGCTCGCCAAAGCCACGGCGACATCGGCCAGGAGCGCCCACAGCCGTATTCTGAAGATGAGCTTCATGCGAACGCCTCGGCGAGCCGCCCGACAACGCAGTCGATCTGTTCGTCGGTGAGACCCGGGAACATCGGCAGGCTGAGGATGCGCGGCGCCAGCGCCTCGGCCACGGGGAAGTCACCGCGGCCGTAGCCCAAGCTGCCGTAGGCCGGCTGCAGGTGCAGCGGCAGCGGATAGTGGATCCCCGACTCCACGCATTGCGCTCCCAGCCTCTCCCTCACAGCGTCGCGGTCGTCCACCTGCACCACGTACAGGTGGTAGACGGGCTCCACGTCGTCTCGAACGGCGATGGGCGTGACGCCCGCCACATCGCGTAAAAGCTCCATCGACCGCGCAGCCGCCTGGCGCCGGCCGTTGTTCGCCGCGGGCAGATGGGCGAGCTTGGCGAGCAGAACGCCGGCCTGCAGATTGTGCAGCCGGTTGCAGTAGCCGACGGCCTCGTGCACCGACTTCGTCTCCTCGCCGTGGTTGCGCAGCAGCCGGACCACGGTCGGCGGGCGGTGTCGCTGGTGACCACGGCTCCGCCGTCGCCCAGGGCGCCGAGGTTCTTGCCCGGGTAGAAGCTGAAGGCGGCCGTGACACCGAGGGAGCCGAGGGCCGCCCCTTGTACAGCGCGCCGTGCGCCTGGCAGGCGTCTTCGACCACTACAGGCCGCGGCGGGCGGCGAGCTCGAGGATCGGGGCCATGTCGGCCGGCTGGCCGTAGAGGTGCACCGGCACGATCGCCCGAGTGCGCGGGGTGATCGCGGGCTCGATGGCGGCCGGGTCGATGTTGGCCGTGTCCGGCAGGCAGTCGACGAAGACCGGCGTGGCGCCGGCGTGGCTGACCGCCTCGGCAGTCGCGATGAAGGTGTTGACTGGGACGATGACCTCGTCGCCGGGGCCGACGCCGGCGGCCTGTAGCGCCAGACGCACGGCGTCTGTGCCCGAGCTGACGCCGACGCAGAAGCCGGCGCCACAGAACTCGGCGAAGGCCGCCTCGAACGCAGCGCACTCCGGACCCATCGTGTAGGCGGCGCGCGAGATCACCGACTCGAAGACTTGCGTCAACTCGTCATGCAGCTCGCGCGCCTCGCTGCGGAGGTCGACGAAAGGAACGCTCGTTACCATCGATCCTCCCCCTCGCTAAGTCGTGGACGGCGAAAACATGCGCCCACCCCCCGTCATGAACTCGCCCTACCCGTTGATCTCTTAGGCAAGCCATGATGCGTCGCAGGCAGACACATTACACGAATTCGTTCGGACGCGCAGGTCGTCCCACCCGCAGGAGTGTTGCCTCGCGAGACGCGGTCGCCAGGGGGTGATCTGCGTACGACGCGCCCGCCAGGGTTCGGACGTTGCTTCTGGCCCAGTCCGCGATCAAGGTGACGATGCGCGCCGCGGCGTCCCCGTCCCACGGCTCCGGACGAACGCCGGTCGGCATGGGCGCCGCAAGGACTTCGTCCACGGCGCCCTTGATCGCCGCTGCGCCATGCGGATCGACCAGTCGGTTCGTCCCCTCGGTGATGGTGACCGGCCTCCTAAGGCAAGCTGCAATCGACGCTCCGCAGGCCGGCTTGCACACGCACCACAGGCGTGCCGAGCTACGTCGGGCAGCACGCGACAGCGACTGTGGAATGCATGCCTCCGACGACCACGAGCAGATCCATTTCGACTCCGCATGAGCCTTCAGCTTCCAGCGCCGTCATTCGAATCGGCAAGCTGTTCGTTGGCCGAGACAAGGTGGTAGTAGAGGAGGAACCAGACTGCGTAGCTGACCGTGAGCACAGCGCTCAACGAGACAACTGTCGTGGTGCTGGAGAGGTGGAATCTGGCCGCAGCGAAAAAGACGGCGGCGACTGCAATGAATCGCGACGCGTCCAAGACGAGCTGCGCGCCCTGCCGTTCGAGGAGGTTGGCAGTTTGAGTCATGGGGGACACGGCGAACTGTAGAAGCAGAGCTGGTGAGAGTATTGCTGCGAACAGTCCGGCGGTCCGCCAGTCTTGGCCGAAGATCAGTGCGAAGGCCCCCGGACCCAAGATCACGAGCGCAGCTGCCGGTGCAGCGCCGACCATGAGCAGTCTCGACGACGTGAACGTGAAGAGCCGCTTGAGAGCCCGCGGATCCTGTCGTGCCAGCGAAGGTGCGACGCTCAAATACGTCTCTCCGACGGCGACACCGACGATCATCATCGGGAGACCTATGACTCTCTCCATCAAGCCGTACCAGCCCGCAACTGCCGGTCCAAAGATGGCGGCCATGAACAGCGGCGTGGCCTGGAGACCGATCGTGTTCAGCAGACCGGAGACCACGCTGTACCTGGGAAAACGACCGTACCTTCTGGCGGCCGTAGCGAGTCCCTGTCGCGACGTCATTCGGATGAGCGCCAAGTCGCCACGGTTGGCACGTGCAAGGGTCGTTGACCCTGCCGCTCCCCCGACTATCTGGCCCACCAGGAGACCGAGAGGTCCGGTCAATACGAGGCCCCAGAGAATCTGGACCACCGAGCGAGAAACGCTCTGGTTCACCCTTGTGCGGGCAATAGTTCTGAACCCTCTTCTCCGCAGAGTCCAGTAGTAGAGGAGCTGGTAGCCACCGCCCGTCAGCAGTCCCACTGGTAGCAGCCACATGTAGCCCGAGAGTGCGGGCGTGTGGAAGAGCACTGCGATCTGACTGCCATAAGCCAGAACCACGACGGCCGACAAGCCCGTGATGCCCATAAGTACGAGAGTGCAGAGAGCCGCTGTGTCTGCCGCAAGTCTGTCGTCCCCTGAGAGCGGAATCGCGAGTTCGTATCTCAGGGACGCAGCGACAAGGCCGATGGCAAGGAGAGATGAGTAGACGGCGAGAACGCCGAAGTCCTGTGGCCGGTAGATTCTTGTCAGGAGCGGCGCAGCCACGAGGTTGACGACCTGCGCTATGGCTGTGCCGCCAGCAAGCACGGTGACCGCCCGCGCGAATCGGCCCGTCGGCAGCCAACGGCCGATCTGCCGCTGCGCACGGCGATAGTGTCTGTTGCTCGGCCCCGTCTCACCCACGTTTGGACCCTATCACGCTCGGCCGCGCGCGCATTGGCGCGAGCCACGATGAGACGTACTGGACTAGGAGTGCCAGCAATGATGACTCAGCGCGTTCTCTTCGGCACACAGCCTGAGTCTCGAACAAGATGTATTCTGACGACGTCGGGCCAACCTGATGTGGGGAGCTTGTGAGCTGGACGCCTTCAAGCGCAGGCGCGCTTCATAGTCCACGCCTGGCGGCGGGACTGCTCAGCATTGGATTGGGGTTGTTGCTCGGGGTCTCCGCGGCAGGAGACGGCTACCGCATCTATGTTGGCGGCTTGGCCGTATGCCTGCTGATACTGGCCGCCTGGCTGGTCTCGCCTGAGCTCACGGTTCTCGGGTACGTAGCAGCCCGGCCACTCGTTGACGGGATCGTGTACCAGAGCGTGGGCGCCCTAAGTTTGGGCCAAGTTTGGGGGGCCGGCTTGGTCGCGCTGTGCTTCTGCTACATTGGCTTGGTGCCCGCGGCGGCCAGCGGAGGGCGGGGTCTGGCCCGTACGCCATTGGTCGTGCTTGTCGGGTACGCTGCACTCACGTTCACCCGCGCCGGCTTCGGCTCGGCATTCGAGAGCTGGATGAAGCTCGCGTCATGGCTCCTTCTGGCACTAGTGGTAGGACGGATCGCCGGGAGTCGCCGCGGTCAGTCTCGCTCGGTGCACGCGATGTACGTCTTCTCGATCTTGCTGGTCGTGGTTGTGGCCTACCTTGCGTCAATGAACAAGTACGGTGCCTATTACTACTCGCGCGCGTGGCTTCAGCCGTTCAACTCCCTCGGGCAGGACCCGCACGGTTTGGCAGCGATGGCAGTCATGACCCTTCCATTTGTCTTCTTCTACGTCCTTGCCGGGCGTCGTCAGGCATTCTCGCTCGTTGTCGCCGGTCTGCTCGGCGCCTGTGTCGTGATGTCGTTCGTGAGGTCCGCGTACGCCGGGTTCTTCGTCGTTACGAGCGCGTTCTTTGCGGTCTCGATGACCAGCCGCCGCTACGGCGCACGTGTAGTCGCCTTGTCGACGATTGCCTTCGCCGGTCTTGCTGCGTACCTCTGGCGAGGCGTCTTTATCGAGCGGGTTGATACCTTCTCCGAGTTCCTCCGCGGAGGCGCCAGCGCGAATCTGGCCACGGCCGGACGCCTTGGCTTCTATCGCGCCATCCTTGACTACTCTGGCTCCAGCCTGAGCCACTTGCTTGTCGGCGGCGGCGGCGGCACGAGCGTGCGACTCGACGCTCAGGCGACAGGCATGTCGGTGGTTGCACACAACGATGCCCTTGAGATGCTGGCGACAGGCGGAGTCGTGCTGTTGGCTTTGTACTGTTTGCTGGTTGCGTGGATGATCTGGGTGCCGCTGTCCGTGTGGCGGGATCGCACGCAGTCCAAGGCTGTACGTGAGTTCGCGGTCGTGGCGACGGCTGCCGTACTTGCCTACGTGGCCATGTCTCTGGTTAACGGCATGATCTTCTACGCCCCTTCCAGCCTTGCCATGGGCGTGTTGCTCGGTCTCATGAGCGGCATGCGTCGCACGCCGGGCCGGACGGCAATGGACGAATGGGCTGAACGGAGGTAGAGAACGGTTGCCGAGGCGTCGTCATCCGCGAGAACCTCCGCGTGGGGATGTTTCGCGGATGATCTGTTCGAGGAAGGCTACCAGAGCATCGACGCACGCGGAGCGTGTGTAGGGGGATGTGTCCGTCTCGAGGTCGGCAACATGCCCGTAGCGTTGTTTCTCGTTGTAGAGCTCCCGAAGGAAGCGGGCGATTCCTGCGGGGTCTCTACTGACGTACCCGAGACCTTGGTCCGTGACGAGCTGAGCAGCGGTGTAGTCCGACCTGCCAACAACGAGAATCGGCCGCCGTGCGCCGATGTACTCATAGAGCTTGCCCGTTAGGACTCCGGCGACGGTGCGCTTGCCCTGGTCCAGCACCAAGAGGGCATCCGCGTCGACTTGTGCGCGAAGGGAATCACAGTACGGTACCGCTCCGTGCGACAAGACGAACCGTTCGAAGCCGAGCTCTTGGGCTCTTCTCAGGGCTAGGTGCGAGTCGCTGCCGTAGAAGTGGACTCGAACCCCAATAGTGTCTTGTTCCAAGGCCCTTGCGGCCTTCAGCAGGGGGGTGGGATCACTTAGCCCATCGTAGAGAGTACCGGTGTACACAATCTCCAGTGTGCCCGCGTCACTGGGTGAGCTGATCACCGGCTTGTCCTCAGGATCGAACCCGTTTGGCACCACCGCCACCGCTCGAGAGTATCGGCGCCTAAGGGTGTCAGCCCATGCGTCGGAAACCGTCACAAGCCCAGCAGCCGACGAGAGGACACGACGCTCGAGCGCGCCGTCTGGTCCGTTCGCCCAACGGGGAAGGTATCTGCGTGGGCAATCCGTCCAAAGGTCGCGGAGTTCGCACACGAACGGCAGGCCAGCACGTGCGGCCACCCAAGCTCCCACCAGCAACGAGGTGTATGGCGGGGCGCTGGCATACACGATGTCAAACCTCTCTCGCGCTGCGATCGCTGCCGCTTCACGCGTCGCGAATGGAAGCCCACCCGACCTCTCGGTCCGGTACGTACATGAGGTTCCGACCGCACCACTTCGCAGCCAGATACGCGAGGTCCCCGATCGCGGCCCCTCGCTCCACTCGGTGAGCTGGGGACGTGCCACCCTGAGTGCCGAACGTGAGCTTGGGACGCCGTCGGATGCCGATCCAAGGCGTCCAGCTGACCGCCTCTCGTGGTATCTCCAGCGCAAGAGTCTCGGGCAAGCCTTGTGACCTGGCGCTGACGACATGAACCGAGTGACCGGCCCGCATGAGGTACTTGGCAGTCTTGCTGGTGCGAACGGCACCCATCGTGTTGTAGGGAGCGAAGTGATACGAGATTAGTAAGATTCTCATGATCACGTCCTAGGCTACTTCCTCACCTCGCAGGCCGCCAGCGTCCCGCGGGGGACGCGCGCGTCGTTCTCGGCACTAGAGCCCGCCTGCTGCCCTTCGAGGAGAGAGAGCATTGAGTTGCCTCTGTCAACGCTGACGATGATACGCTCGATGGGGAATTGGCTGCGCGGCGGTCGAGACGAGCTTTCGTGCGCGATTGGGCTACGCCTCGGGGATGAGCGAATTCATCGCTCTGGTTGACCGGCTCTTGAGGAAGGCGAATGAAGGTCCTGTTGCTGAATAGTTTCTACTACCGCCGCGGGGGCGCTGAGATCCACGTCCTGGATCTTGAGCAGCATCTCAAGAATCGCAGGCACGAAGTGGCCGTATTCGCGATGCAGCATCCCGAGAACCTGCCGAGCCCTTGGTCGGGGTTCTTTCCCAGCAATGTCGAGTACGCCAGGCCGCATGACGTCACTGAGGCGCTTACCGCCCTCGGTCGCGTTGTGTATTCGCGAGAATCTGCCAGGAACCTGGATGCACTTCTCAAGGAGTTCAAGCCGGACGTGGCTCACGTCCACTGCATCCACCATCACCTGTCGCTCTCTGTGCTTGACGTGCTGAGAACGCGCCGAGTGCCCATCGTCTGGACGCTGCACGACTTCCGGCCTGTCTGTCCCAACACCGATCTCGTGCGCGAGGGGGCGGTGTGCGAAGAGTGCGGCGGCGGACGTCTGTGGAACTGCGTTCGGTACTGCTGTAAGTCGGGCTCCCTGCCGCGCAGTCTCGCTGCCGTACTGGACTCGACACTCGCTCTCGTGCGGAAGACCTACGATACGGTCGACTGCTTCATCTCACCGAGCGAGTTCTTGGCGCGCAAGGTCAGCGAGTTGGGCCTAAGAGCCCAGCGAATGGAAGTGCTCCCCAACTTCATTGCTCCTGACGGCGGCGATCCTTCACTTGATGCTCGAAACGGTGTGCTCTACGTCGGCCGCCTAAGTCCAGAGAAAGGTGCTGCCGTACTGATTGAGGCCTCGAGCAGCCTCGGCGAATCGCTCACGATTGTCGGCGATGGACCAGCAAGGGAGGAGTTGACCTCGCTCGCTCAGGCTAGGGGCGTGGCTGCTCAGTTCCCCGGTTGGCTTGATGCCCGTGGTGTCCGTCAGGCGATGGCTCAGGCGCGAGTCCTCGCGGTACCGTCGCTCTGGTACGAGAACTGCCCACTCGTCGTCCTTGAAGGGATGGGGAGACGTGTCCCCATAGTCGCCAGCGATCTCGGCGGCATGCACGAGTTGCTCGACGGTGGACGCTGCGGATGGCTCGCTCGACCAGGCGACGCGTCAGACTGGGCTCGCGTACTGACCTCCGCGTGGGCGGACAGAGAGCGTTCTGCTGACCTGGTCGAACGCGCCTACGCGCGCCTGCAGTCGCGTCATGGGGTCGAGGGATTCATGAGGCGCCTCGAGGAAGTGTATCAGTCGCTACTTAGCGCAGATTCGAGAGCATCCGGAGGTGTGGCGTGAAGCTGCGCATCGCTCACCTTGGGTCCAAAGGGGTGCCCTCGACGGGCGGCACGGAGAGAGTGGTCGAGGCCCTCGCCGTCCGGCAGCGGCGCGCAGGTCATGCGGTCACCGTGTACGGCCTCAGGACCTACGCGCCGAGCGGCACCTACAAGGGCGTGCGTGTCAGGGCATTCCCCGTACTGCCGGTCAAGCACGTGGGGCCGGTACTGGTGGAGTCGTTGTCGGCTCTTCACTGCGCCGCGGTTCGTCGATACGACATCGTCCATCTTCACGGCACTGAGAACGCGTTCGTCCTTCCTCTCCTGTGCGCCCGGTACCCCGTAGTAATGACGAGCCATGGCCTGATGAGGGCTGAGCTGGGTAAGTGGTCGCCGACTGCCACCGCGCTCGTGAAGTCATACGAGCGATGGTCCGTTCGGCTCCCCCCCGTCTCAACAAGTGTCTCAACCCTTCATGCCGAACAGCTCAGCGAGCGGCATGGCTGCAGCGTGGTGTACATTCCCAATGGGGTCGAGTTGGACGAGCGGATCGACGAAGAGGCTGCGCGCCGCTACCTTCGGTCGATTTCGTTGGAGCCGCGAAGCTACCTGCTCTTCGCCGCCGGCAGAGTACTCCCATCCAAAGGTTGCGAGCTCCTCATCGAAGCAGTTCGTCGACTGCCTCGCGCCCTGCCTCTGCTGGTCCTCGGTGACCGCTCGCAGGTCCCACATTACGACGAAGCGCTCAACGAAGCAGCACGGAACCTTCCCGTGATATTCGCGCCCCACATGGACGACAAGCCGACACTGTTGGGCCTCCTGAAGCTGGCGTCGGTGTTCGTCTATCCCACCGCGACGGAAGGTATGTCCATGATGCTCCTGGAGGCCATGTCTTCGGGCGCCTTGTGCCTCGCCAGCGACATACCTCAGAACACGGCCGTTCTTCCTGCCGACTCGCCGACATTTCGAGCAGGCGATCTCGACGATCTGGTTCAGCGCTTGCGTGCAGTCATCGAGTGGAGTGAGCACTGTCGTCAAGCTGTCGCTGCCCAGGGTCCCACTCGGGCGCGGAAGTTCTTCGACTGGGACGAGATCGCCAAGGGCTACGAGGAGCTTTACATGGACGCACTTGCTTCGAAAAGGCGGAGCTGACTCCCCCCACGTACGATTCGCGTGAGCGCTTCGCCTTGGCGCACGGCGCGAGAACACCCGCACTCCCCGTTCCGCAGTGCGCGTCGACGAACCAAGTCGCCCCAGCGGCCATGGTGGTAGAGTTGCGCGTCCAGGGGAGCGACGCAAAGGGGGCACTGACGTGAGAGTCTTTCTGGTTAACCCACCTCCGGAGCGAGTCGCGCAGAGATGGGACCAGCCGAACTTCCCGCCGCTGGGGCTCGGCTACCTTGCCGCCAGCCTCAAGAATCATGGCCACCATGTCCAAGTGCTTGATGCCAAGGTGGAAGGCATCTCTCTCTCGGATCTCCTAGCGAGACTCCGCAAACCGAAGTTCGACGCGGTTGGCCTGACTGCCATGACTCACGAGATTGCGCGGGCGGCACGCATTGCACGTGCTGCCAAAGGTGGAAATCCGAGCCTTCTGACGATGGTCGGTGGCTGTCACGTGACGGCTCTGCCCACGGAAACACTCAGGGAGTTTCCCGAGTTCGACGTCGCCTTCCGCGGGGAAGGGGAGGAATCCGCCCCCGAGGTATTGTCGTGCGTCGAGAGAGGACTCGGGCTCGATCACGTGCAGGGAATCGCCTATCGCGCCGCGGGTGAGGTTCTGGAGACGCCAGAACGCCCTTGGATTGCGAATCTCGACCGACTTGCCGAGCCCGCCTGGGAGCTATTCCCTCGCACGCCGGTCTACCCGATACTCACCGCACGAGGATGCCCATTTCGATGCGTGTTCTGCATGCGCGTACTTGGGAACCGAGTCCGGTTTCGGTCCCCCGAGAACGTGCTGGCTGAGATAGAGCACGTGGTGGATACGTACTCTCCTCGGGAGCTCGTCTTCTACGACGAGACGTTCACCGTGAATCGTAGACGGACCATGGCGATCCTGCAGGGGATGATCGACCGAGGACTTCATAGGCGTGTAAGGTGGGTCGCCCAGACGCGGGTGAACGAGTGCGATGCGGAGCTGCTCGCTTTGATGGCAGAGGCCGGCTGCAGAGAGATCGACTTCGGTATCGAGTCAGGCAATCCCGACGTCTTGGCCCGCATCGGCAAGGGCATCACACTCGATGATGCGCGACGCGCAGTCACGGCATCCAAGCGCGCGGGCATCGAGGCAGTCACGCTTTTCATCCTGGGGCACCCCGGTGAGACGCGAAAGACCGCGCTCGACACAATTCGCTTCGCCACCGAGCTCAACGGAGACCACTTGGCACTCGGGATCATGGTCCCTTATCCGGGAACCGAAGTCGGCCGAATGGCGGCCAACGGGTCGGATGGCTACCGACTGCTGTCCACGAACTGGGCGGACTACGACAAGTACCTGGGCAACGGGGTGGAGTTGGAGAATCTCTCCAGAAGGGATCTGGAACTCCTGCAAATGTGGGGCTACCTAAGGTTCTACGTGGGGAACCGTCGACTGGGCGATCTCTTGAAGGTCGTCGCGAGTCGTCGCCAAGAGGTGCTAGGCGCGGTGCGCCATGTCGCATCACGGCACCGTCATCGCCTCCTAGTCAAGCGCGAGCGACCCTTGTCGCGAAGATGTGCAGGGTCCCTCGTCCGCGCGGTCAGCCAATTCGGGGGCACCCAATCCATCGCGTCCACGAACGCGGCTGGTCCAACTGAGACAAACGAGTGCGTAGCCACGACCTCCTCACACCAGTCTGGCTCCACCAAACCCACCTGACGCTCGGCGTAGTGCGTGGGGGTCAGCTCCGTGACCTCATTGACTCGGATGCCGTAGCCGTAGCCGCGCGAGCAGTCCTGACCAGGCCGATAAAGTCTGCCATCACGGCGGAAGAAGGGGCCGGCCGGGCGGGCGCTACGGGCGTCGACAACAACCGGATTCATAGGGTGAGGGACCCAGGGGCCGCGAGACGGGTCGTCCGCGAAGAACGCATACAGCATGTCGTTCGGGGTGAGCCACGCGGGGTCGGCGACCGAAGCGAACAGCCACCAGCGACCTTCGTGCTCGACGATCGTGCTGTCGAAGGCGGCTAAGCCGGGCAGCACGTGCCCGAGGAACCCCCAGCGCCACGGGTAGTCGAGACAGCGGTACGCATCGACTGTCGACGATGCCCCCGACTCTGGAACGAGGAGAAGCTGATCCTGAAAGCGGAACACACACGGATACGACAGGTGCCAGTCTCGCTCCAGAACGGCCCGGGCTTCGCTAACTTCGCCGGAAGACCCGATTCTGAGCAGCACAATGCGGCCCTGACGTCCAGATCGTCGTAGAGAGTTCACGTACTCCTCGACCAGGATGAACTCGCCATCCGAATCGGGGAGAACGTGCGGGTCGGCCCAACTGAGGCCGTCTGGCGGACGCAGTGCGGAGTCCGGCCGAAAGCGCATCGTCTCGGCGCCATCGTGTGTCGCGCTTTCGAGAACTCCGCGCACGAGGTACCACCGCTCGCGCTTGAACAACCGTAGCAGCACGTAGCGCATCGACTTGCGGCAATGCTGAGCCGCTTGCAGTGTGAGCCACACACTGCCAAGCCGTGGGCTTCTGCCACGCTTGACCGAGTCAGGCGCCAGCGTGCCGCCAGCCGCGTCGTCGTTACAGACCGCACCGATGAGGTGCAGCTCGAGCAGCTTCTGCAGGAGAACGGGAATGCCTTTCCACAGCATCTCCATCCTGTTCTGCGACGCGAAGAGCGGGTGAGTCGCAGTGCGGGCCACGCGCAAGACCGTGACCCGGCCGTCCGCGAAGCGCCCAAGCAAACGAGATGTAGTGACGCTCTCGGCCTGCAGTACCTCCAGGCATCCCGAACACGCCCGTCCCCACGGAACGTGGCCATCGTGATCGAACCACCAGACGCACCTGGCTGCGATGGTGCTCAGATCGGACGTAGCTCCCGGACCGGCGGCGTTCACAACAACGTCCAGAGTTTCGCCCGGGTCCAGCCTGCGCTCCGCAGCCCACTCTCGCTGAAGCACGTCGACCGCAGCCGACGGATCAGGTCCGCCTTTTAGCAGAAGGCGACGCGCACCTCCGTCCAGCAGGCAGAAAAGGCGCCACAACCTGAGGCCGGTCAAACCGACCGAGGCTTCCGTAGGCTCGTTTGCCGCATCGCCCACGCGAATGACGCGGAGATCGATGAAATCGGCTGCGGCCAGGGCATCACCCGTGGCTGCTACCCACAGAGGCACTCGGCGCGAGCCGACTGCCAGTGCAACCTTGAGCTTCCGGGTAGATGGCTGGAGGCCGCCATCAGTCGCGCCTGTGCTGAAGGACGCTGTCATGGACTATACGACCTCCACGGCTTGCGGCGGGTACATAAGCCAGTCTGAGGAGTCCGGCAGCATGCAGTCGGGCGTCCCACCGCCACCCGAACCTTCAGGTCCGCACCCCAGGCGAATCGCCCGGCACCGACTCTACCATTGTCCGTGGCTCTGGCGGAAAGCGGCAGCTCGAAAAGCTCGTCCAGGGGCCGCACAACTCGCTCTCGCCGACCCGCCGTCGTGCCTTGCGCGCTACCGCACGACCAAACGGTTGCTGCCCACAGACACCTGCCTGTTGCCGGCCAGGTCAGAGGCGTAGACGAAGAACCTATAGCTACCTCTTCTGAGGCTGCAGGTCCACTTGTATGACAGCGGTTTGTTAGTCGCCCGGGTGCCGAGCTTCAGCCGCCTCGCAGTCTCGGTCTTCGACGAGCGGACGACGATCGTGACGGTGGCGGTGGGGCTGCAAGCCGCGCCGCTCGGCAGAGCCTGGTTCACGCGGTACTTGAAGGTCGCTCTCCTTCCCTTCCTCACGGTGACCCTGGCGAGGGCCATCGTGATCGGACCGGTGGTGTCGATCTTCACCTGGCAAGTCTGGGCTGCCTCGAAGATTCCCGGCGTCGTCCATCGAGCGATAGAGGATGGTGTGAACCGCCTCGGTGGCTGGCAGTGCGGGCACCACGAGGTTAGCCCCCTCCGCCCAGTCTCCATCGTCGAGTTTGTACTCTGTCCAGGCCACGCCAGAGGCGTCCGCGCCCGGATCCTCGGCTGTGAAGGTGACGCTCACAGCCGTTGCGTGCCAAGCGTTGTCCACGCCGTACACAGTGGTGATCGGGGCCGCGTTATCGGCCGGCGCCGGCGTCACGGTGGGGGTGGGGGTGGGGGTGGGGTGGGGGTCGGGGTGGGGTGGGGGTGGGGGTGGGGGTGGGGGTGGGGGTGGGGGTGGGGGTGGGGGTGGGGGTGGGGGTGGGGGTGGGGGTGGGGGTGGGGGTGGGGGTGGGGGTGGGGGTGGGGGTGATTGTACCCGAGCCATCAGGAAGGGAGGCATAGGTCCCGACGCCATTCCACTGGTTGTCGGCCAGTTCGCAGAAACCGTGGCCTTCGAGTTTGATGCCGATGCTGCCTGCGCTCTGCAGATTGATCGTGTTGCCCTTTGCGACGAGCGATGGGTTCACCGTTCCGTTGAGGGAGTTACCGTAGATGGCGGAGGCTGAAGCGCTTGCTGCGGGCGTGATGGAGTTCCCCAGTATCTGATACGTCGCCGTCTTCTCGCACTCGACCCCAACGGCTACGTTTTTAAACCGTATTGCCCGTTACCAGCGGGCAGTCGACCGTGCCGAACCCCTGGCCGTTGCCCTGAAAGACGTTGTCTCGGACTGCGCCACAGTACGCAAAGCCTTCCCGGATCGTCCCGCTGAGGATGTTGTTCCGAACCTCCTCCACGCTCGCCACGCCGTAGGTGATCTGGGGTGTGCCGGTGCTGGTTACCGTGTTGCCGCCGACAACAACGTTGTGGCAGATGCTTCTTGGTTCACAGCGGATAATCGCCGCGGTGCCCCCACTCACTGCGCAGGTCACGTTGTTGTTGGTGATCGACACATTGTCGACGACGTGGGTCAAGTCGGAGGCACACCCGACTCTGATGCCGTCACTAGAGAAATCGTCGATCATCACTGTGTTGTTGTCGAACAGGACGTTGGATAGAGCTGCCGCAGGTGGATCGAGTACTCCTGCGTAGTTGCCGGCGGCGTACATCGCGATGGACACAACTGGGCGCGTGCCTCCGCTGAGGTGATGGAAAGTGTTGTACTGGATGGTGACATCTTGGGTCGGCCCGTCGTCTCCACAAACGTTGAGCATCTCGTCACCTTGATTCGACTCGAAATGGTTCCCGATGACGCTGACCGCTCTCGTTACCGTGGTGCCTCCATTGCTGACGCACTCGTTCCTGATCAGGAGGGGGCCACCGTGCGGTGTACCGTTGAGCGTCCTGATGGAGTTGTTCGAGATCGAGACGTTCTGGCAGCCGGCGTAGACATCGAGACCGGTCATGCCGCCCGAGGTGCCATCGCACAGGAGATCACAATCGTCAACAACGAGTCTGTTGACGTTGGCGAAGGCCATTATCGCGGTAATCGTCGATGGGGACGTGACCGTCATCCTGACGCGAAGCCCCCGAATCTGCACAGCGTCCGCAGTGTCGGGGTTGTATGCGGCGCCAAAGT
Source organism: uncultured Thermoleophilia bacterium (assembly GCA_963765635.1). Taxonomy (GTDB): domain Bacteria; phylum Actinomycetota; class Thermoleophilia; order UBA2241; family UBA2241; genus CAIXSE01. Next base: position 1,430,712 of record CAVXXF010000004.1, on the reverse strand, counting down.
CGGCGTTGTAGATAGCGGCATAGTCCGAACCCCAGCCAACACGCTTGACGAAGCTGTCGTTGATGACAATTCGACTCGCTTGCTGATCGCCCTGAAGGACGGCGCCGTCGTTGATTCGCAGGTTTGTCTTGATCAAGTAGTCGCCCGCCGGGAGGTATACCAGCTTAGCGGCATCCAACGCTGCCTGGATGGCGGGCGCGTCGTCGGTTCTACCGTCGCCTCGGGCGCCGAAATCTGTGACGGACACGAATCCCGAGGGCGCGCTGGAAGCCGGAGAGGTGCGTGCGCTGGCGACGTTGGGCGCGCCTGAGGCAACCACAAGTCCCAGGACCAGCCCCGCGAGCAAACCCGGAAGCCACCTCGACCTCGACACGATGTCACCTCGTCTTTCTGGATAACGCAGTGGGCACTGGCGGACGCGAGGAGAGAGACTCGTTCCAGCGTCGTCCGCTTCACGACTGAATGACGTTCATAATCTGAATCGACCGTGCAGCGAGATCGATGAGGTCTTTCGTTTGGTAGGCGTTGGCCGATCTGACTACGCGCCCTTGAGACCGTCGGCTCTGCCGATCGCACCATGTTGTTGCTTCGATAGCAGGACTTCGCATCGACCAAGGGCCGGGGCTCAGCAGCTGATCAGTCGATGGTACACGAAACGTGGGGAGTCCGCGCAGGTCAGGATGCTGCCTGCGTGAGCTGCTGCATGCGCGGCGGCTCGGCGAGCTGCAGCCTCGCAGGGATTGCGCTGCGCGGCCGTGATCTCGCTGCGCTGACGGAAGCTGCCGTTGGCGCCCTGGAAGCAACTGGGCCTCTTATGGCTCAGGCGGACAGCGTCAGGCGTGCAGCGTCAGGCGCGCGGCGCGGCACCCTTGCTGCGGCCGCTAGGGGCCTTGCTGCTATTCTCGCCCGCATCGTAGTACTGGTACGAGGAGGTGTAGCCATCGTTCTTCGCGCCCTGGGTGCGAATCAAGAGTCCGAGCGAGCGGCAGGGAAAGCGCACGAGCTGATCGGCGGCCTGCGCAAGCATCGGTCGCCTCACGATGTGCATGTCGACGACGAACACAAGGCCATCGACCTTGGATGCCAGGGCGGCCGCGTCGCCCACCGGCAGCATCGCCGGGGAGTCGACGATGACGATGTCGGTCTGGGCGACCAGCGCGTCGATCATGGTGCCAAAACGGGTCGAGGCGACGATCTCGCCGGGGTTGGGCGGAATGGGCCCACTCGGGAGCACGTACATGCGCGAGCGCGCACCGGTGCCGCGCGCCCACGTGGCGTAGTGCGAGAACTTGGTCGAGAACCCGACTCCGTCGGCGTCGCCGTTTGGCAGCGGCGCCACGTCGACCGGCACCAGCGACTCGACGAGCTCGGTCTTGCCCGCCGCAACGGTGCTCACACCGCTCTTGTTGGCAATGCCGAAGAACTTGTGCTGACGTGGGCGGCGCAGATCGGCATCCACCACCACGACCTTCTTGCCGGCCATCGCCATGGTGATGGCGAGGTTGGCCACGGCGAAGCTCTTGCCCTCGCCCTGTACGGAGCTCGTGACGAGCAGCGAGGTGAAGTCGCCGTTCACGCGCATGAAGTCGAGATTGGTGCGCAGAAGGCGGAAGGCCTCGGCCGCCTGACCATCGGGGTGCGTCAGCGTTACTATCGCATGCTTGCGCAGCGACTTCTTGGAAACGCGCGGGATGCGTCCGAGGATGGGCTGGTGCATAATCCGTGCCGCTTCGTCGGGCCGGCGCAGCCGAGTGTCGAACTGCTCGAGCAGGAAAGCAAGGATGATGCCGGCGAACAGGCCTACGCCGAACGCCAGCATGGCGTTGCGCAGGGGGTTCGGCGCGTACGGCGATCTCGGGACCGAAGCCGGTGCGAGCACCCGATGGTTGCCGGTGGCCGCGCCGTAGAGGACCTTCAGGTCCTGCAGGCGCTGCTTCAGCATCAGGTAGTCCGCGCTCTGTTTGGCGGCGCCCTGGTAGGTCGCGAGCTGCCCCTCGATGACGCCAGAAGCCTTCGCGATCTGCTCCCTCTGCTGTTCGATGTTCATGTCAATGAAGGCCGTGGCGGAGGCGTTTGCCGCGGCCGCCGCGAGCGTCGCATCCGGGCTGTCGGCGCTCATCACGATGACGTTGCTGCCTGAACTCGAGCTGGCCGCGACCTTGTAGCCCGCCGCGGTGTTGACATTCTCCTGCCTGAGGAGCCTCTTCGTACGCAGTTGCATGTCCGGGCTCGCCATGATGTCCGAGATGGCGGCCATCTGCCGGTCCAGGGCCGCGACGTCCGTATAGCCGCCGTTGAGGGGATCTGCCAAGTCGATGCTCTTTTCGTAGATGAGCGAAGCGATGGCGGAGAACCGATTCTCCTGCAAGTACGAAAAGTAGTAGGCGGAAGTCGTGGCGACGACCGCGACGAGCAGGATGATCCATTTGCGCCGCCAGAGGACGGACATGTAGTCGCGGCCGGTTAGACCGCCCGACTCGGACTCGGGCATCGAGGGAGGCGGTGCCTGCGCCTGTCGCAGGGACCAGTCGCTGGCGCCCCCGAAGCCAGACGATCCGTATCCTCGGCCGGTGCCGCTGCCGAGACTGCTGCCTTCTGGGCTGTCGCCGCGCATTCCTACCTTAGTACCCCTCGACCGTCGCGCGCGAGCGCTTCGGGCTGCCGATGAGAAGTGAGCCTGTGTGGCAAAGCATGGTTCGACGCCGAACGGGCGCAATCCTATCACCTGTCGGCGACGACAGGGGGACCCCGGTGTCGCGGGCCTCCGAGGAGCTGGTGACTGCGGCGTCGGCGACCAGGGCACCGAGGCTCTTGCCCGGGTAGACGCCGAAGGCGGCCGCGAGGATGGCGAGGCAGTACGCATCCCGTGCGCCGTGAAGCCGCCTTGGAGCGCTTGGAGCGCAGCGCACGGCCGCTAAGGGAGGATCCCGGTGAGACGACAGAATCTGCCTGCCCGTATCTCGCCTGCGAGAAGACGGCCTTCAGGGGAAGCCTCGACCTCTCCGAAGGGGCGCCGGTAAGCATCATCGTGGCCTGGCACTGCCGGCACCCGCTCCGCCGCATGCCCCTGAAGCTTGAGGATGGTCATGTGAAGACATGCCCCAGGGTCCTTATCTTCCCTCAGAGGACTACCCGCTCCCCGCTCCCCGCTCCCCGGAGGTTCGGCGCGGCGCTCGGCGCGCGGCGCCGGCGGCGCGGCGTGAGCGCAAAGACGCGGCCACTGGGCGATAATGCCCAGTGAGATGAATGCACCCCGCCTGCCCATACCTCACCTGCGAAAAGACGGCCTTCCGCACCAGCCTCGACCTCAGCGCCGCGGCGAAGGTGAGCATCATCGTGACCTGGTACTGCCGGCACCCGTTCCACGGCATGCCTCTGGAGCTCGGGGACGCGCGCGGCGACGTGGAGGAGCAGTGCGCGGCCTGCCCATTGCCGCGGCAGGTGTCGAGCGATGACGAAGACTAGCGGGGCGCATCGCGGGGACCAGCGCGGGGCGCACTGCGCCGCGGCGCGGTCAGCCGCCGAAGATCAGCCTCACGGCCCCTTCGGCGGCCCTGAGCAGCGGCTCGGGGAACAGGCCCACCACGAGCACGCCGGCCGCCGCCAGGCTGACGGCGCTGATGACGCCGAGCTGCGACGACGCCGGCTCGGCCTCCACCTCGCTGCCCTCGGGCGCCTCGCGGAAGTACATGAACCAGACGACGCGCAGGTAGTAGAAGGCCGACACCGAGCTCATGATCACGGCCACGATGGCCAGCCACGTGAGATCGGCCTGCACGACCGCCGTGAAGAGGTAGAACTTGCCCCAGAAGCCGATCGTCGGCGGGATGCCGGTGAGCGACACCATGAACACGGCCATGAGGATGGCGGCCCAGGGCATCGTGCGGCCGAGGCCGCCGATCTCGCCGAGCGTGTAGGCGAACTTCCGCCGGTTACGGATCCAGATGAGCACGCCGAAGGCGCCGAGGTTCATGAGCGCGTAGGCGGCCAGGTAGAAGAGGATCGCGGCGATGCCGAGCGGCTTGCCCGACGTGCCGGCGGCGATGAGGCCGAGCGTCAGGTAGCCCGCGTGGGCGATGCTCGAGTAGGCGAGCATGCGCTTGAGGTTGCGCTGCGGCAGGGCCAGCACGTTGCCGACCACCATGGTGAGCACGGCGAGGATCGTCAGGGTGTGCACCCACGTCTGCCACTCCAGGCCGGCGGCGGCGATGAACAGCCGGGCGAAGCCGGCGAAGGCCGCCGCCTTGACGCCCACCGCCATGAAGGCGGTGACCGGCGTGGGGGCGCCCTCGTAGACGTCCGGCGCCCAGTTGTGGAAGGGCACCGCCGAGATCTTGAAGCCGAAGCCGGTGACGACCAGCACGAAGGCCACCACGAGGAAGCCGCGCGCGTCGAGGCCCGAGAGCTGGGCGAGGCCGGCGGCGATGCCCGAGTAGGTGGTCTGCCCCGTGGCGCCGTACAGCAGCGCCAGGCCGAAGGCGAGGATCGCCGACGAGAAGGCGCCGGTGACGAAGTACTTGATCGACGCCTCGCCCGAGCGCGCGTCGCGCCACAGGTAGCCAGCGAGCACGTAGGTGGGCAGCGACATGAGCTCGAACGAAACGAAGAAGGCGATGATATCGGTGCTCACGACCATGCCGATCATGCCGGTGATGACGAGCATGAGCAGGCCGTAGAACTCGCCGCGCGCCGCCTTGCGCCGCGCCAGATAGGCGTCCGACAGCATGATCGTGGCCACGCCGATGCCGGCGAACAGCACCACGCAGAACAGCGCGTACTTGTCGAGCGAGACCATGCCGGCGAAGCCGGTCTGCGGCTCGCGGGCGTTGAAATGCAGGCCGTCGGAGACGCTGATCCATTGGCCGATGGCCACGGCCGCGCCGGCGATGAGCCCGGCGGCCGCCACCCAGGCGAGCGCGCCCTTGCGCGTCGTGAACAGGTCGACGAGGAAGACGACGAGCGCGCCCACGGCCACGACCAAGCCGGGCAGAATGAGGACCATGGCGTTATTGGCGTTCATCTAGAACAGCCCTTTCGCCGTATCGACGACCTGCGCCAGCCCGTGCGCCTGCGCGCTCTGCAGCGCCGGCGTCACCCGCTGGAGGATCTCCTGCACCGGCACGTGGATGAACTCGAGGAGCGTGTTGGGGTACACGCCCAGCCAGATCACGAGCACCACCAGGGGTATCAGCGTGAGGATCTCGCGGGCGCGCAGGTCGAACAGGCCCTCGGCGGGCGGCTTGACGTCTTCGTCGCCGCGGTCGTTGAACATCGTGCGCTGGAACATCCACAGCAGGTAGGCGGCGGCGAGGATGACGCCGGTCGCGGCGATCGCCGCCAGCCAGTGCGAGTAGACGAAGAGCCCGAGCAGGCTGAGGAACTCGCCGACGAAGCCGCTCAGCCCGGGGAGCCCGGCCGAGCCGAAGACGAAGAAGAGGAAGAACCCGGCCATGATCGGCATCGGCCGCGCCAGCAGCGCCATGTCGGCGATCTGCCGCGTGTGCGTGCGCTCGTACACGTAGCCGACCATGAGGAACAAGGCGCCGGTGAGCAGGCCGTGGCTGAACATCACGAGAATGGCGCCCTCCATGCCGGCGGCGTTGCCGACCACGGCGATGGCGGCGAAGATGCCGGCCGTGACGAAGCCCATGTGGCTCACGCTCGAGTAGGCGACGAGCTTCTTGAGGTCCTTCTGCACCAGCGAGACCAGGGCGCCGTAGACGATGGCGATCACCGAGAGCACCACGACGTACGGGATGAACGTCACGGCGGCGTCCGGGAAGAAGGGCAGGCAGAAGCGCAGCATGCCGTACCCCCCCATCTTCAGGAGCACGCCGGCGAGGATCACGGAGCCCGCTGTGGGCGCCTCGACGTGCGCGTCGGGGAGCCAGGTGTGCAGCGGGAACATGGGCACCTTGATGGCGAACGCCAGGAAGAAGGCGAGGAAGGCCCAGAACTGCAGGTCGTACGTGTAGACCAGCCGGCTGAGCTCCTGGATGTTGAACGTGAGCCCCGCCGGCGAATGATCCTTGGCGTAGTACACCACGACGATGATGGCGATCAGCATGAGCAGGCTGCCGACCAGCGTGAAGAGGAAGAACTTGATGGCCGCGTACACGCGCCGCGGCCCGCCCCAGATACCGATGATGAAGTACATCGGCACCAGCATGGCCTCCCAGAACACGTAGAAGAGGAAGAGGTCGGTGGCCAGAAAGACCCCGCTCATCCCCACCTGCAGCAGCAGCAGCGAGATGAAGAAACCCAGCTCGCGGTCCTTGACGTAGTTCCAGCTGCCGATGATCACGATCACGCCGAGCAGCGTGGTGAGGAAGAGCAGCAGAGCGGCGATGCCGTCGACGCCCATGCCGTAGTGGATGTTGAAGGCCTTGATCCAGGTGAAGTCCTCGACGAACTGCATGCCGGGGACCTTGGTGTCCAAAGCGATGAGCATGACGATGGAGAGCGCGAAGGCGATCAGTGTGACCACCAGCGAGATGATCTTGTAGACGACGGGCCGCCCGCGGCCGACGAGCAGCATGAGCAGCACCCCGGCCAGAGGCAAGAAGGTGATGAGGCTGAGGATCGGGAAGCCGATCTGGTCGTTCCAGGTCACGTCACGACCCCCAGACCCAGGCGAGGACCACGACCAGGACGAGCATGCCGGCGAAGATCGAGAAGGCGTAGTTCTGCACGCGCCCGGTCTGCCACGGCCGCAGGCGCTCGCCGAAGAGCTCCCACAGGCGCGCCAGCCCGTTGACGGCGCCGTCGATGACCTTGACGTCGAAGAACGTCCACAGCCAGCCGGCGAGGGCGATGGTGCTGCGGATGGGCATCACCTCGTAGACCTGGTCCATGTACATCTTGTTGTACGACGCCTTGTAGGCCGCCGGCAGGCGCTCCGCGAGGCGACCGGGCAGCTCGGTGCGGCGGATGTACAGCACGTAAGCCACGAACACGCCCAGCAGGGCGACGGCGACCGAGAACACCATGAGCCCGCCGCCCGTGCCGAGCCACACGAACTCCTCGTGCTCGACGTCGAAGAAGACCGGCTCCAGGAAGGTATGGATCCAGCCGGTCTCCGGCGGCCAGCCGATGACCATGCCGAGCAGCGCCGACGGGAGGGCCAGCAGCACCAGCGGGATGGTCATCACCTTGGGCGACTCGTGGATGTGGTGCTGCACCTCCTCGGAGGCGCGCGACTCGCCGAAGAAGGTCATGAAGATGAGGCGGAAGGCGAACACGGCCGTGAGGAAGGCCGTGACGATGCCGACCGCCCACACCACGTAGTAGCCGCCCATGAAGTCGCCGGCGAGGATCTCGTCCTTGGCCCAGAAGCCGGCGAAGGGGAACACGCCGATAAGGGCGATCGCGCCGATGAGCATCGTCCAGAAGGTGATGGGGATCTTCTTGCGCAGCCCGCCCATGTGGCGCATGTCCTGCTCGCCGCCCATGGCGTGTATCACCGAGCCCGAGCAGAGGAAGAGCAGGCCCTTGAAGAACCCGTGCGCGAACAGGTAGAAGATGCCGGCCGCCCACGCCCCGGCGCCCAGCGCCATGAACATGAAGCCCAGCGACGACACGGTGGAGTACGCGATCACCTTCTTGATGTCGTTCTGGGTGATCGCGATGTAGGCCGCGTAAATGGCCGTGAACGTGCCGACGATCATCACGACGAGCATCGCCGTGTGCGCCTCGATGAACAGCGGGTAGGAGCGCGCCACCATGTACACGCCGGCGTTGACCATGGTCGCGGCGTGGATGAGCGCGCTGACCGGGGTGGGGCCCTCCATGGCGTCCGGGAGCCACACGTGCAGCGGGAACTGCGCGCTCTTGCCCACGGCGCCGGTGAACAGCAGCAGGCAGATCCACAGCAGCGTGCCCGAGCTGATCATCTCGACCTCGTTGAACACGCCGGTGAACTGCAGCGTCCCGGTGGTGACGAAGATCAGGAACATGCCGAGCGTGAAGCCGAAGTCGCCGACGCGGTTGACGAGGAAGGCCTTCTTGCCCGCCTGGCTGGCGGTCTTCTTGCGGAACCAGAAGGAGATCAGCAGGTACGAGCACAGGCCCACGCCCTCCCAGCCGAGGAAGAGCAGCAGGTAGTTGTTCGCAAGGATGAGCACGAACATCGCGAACATGAAGAGGTTGAGGTAGGCGAAGAACCGGTAGTAGCCCGGGTCGTCCTTCATGTAGCCGATGGAGTAGTAGTGCACCAGCATGCCGATGATGCCGACGACCAGGAGCATGATGCCGGTGAGCGGGTCGACGAGGAAGCCCCACTCCACCGTGAAGCGGCCGGCGGCCACCCAGGTGAAGGCGTTCCAGACGAACGCCTCGTCGGGGTGCCGGAAGACCCACTCGAAGGCGTAGATCGAGAGCACGGCCGTGACCGTGACCAGCGCCACCGGCAGCACGTGCGCCTTGGTGCGGAAGAAGCGCTTGCCGAACAGCAGCGTGATGATGAAGCCGGCCAGCGGCAGCAGCACGATGAGCGCCACGGCGATCTTCAGGTACTGGGTCCCCTCCACTGCGCTCCTGCCTACCCCTTCAGCTCGTCGTACTGGTCGGTCTGCACGGTGCGGCGGTTACGGTAGTTCTCGATGACGATGGCGAGCCCCACGGTGACCTCGGCGGCCGCCAGCGTGATGATGAACAGCGCGAACAGCGTGCCGGCGCCGCGCGACCCGCCGCGGAAGTTGGCGACTGCGACGAGCGCGATGTTGACGGCGTTGAGCATGAGCTCGAGGCACATGACGACGACGATCACGTTGCGGCGCACGAGCACGCCGAAGGCGCCGATGCAGAACAGCAGAAGGGCCAGCGTGAGCCACCAGTAGAGGGCGTTCACGAGCTCTCCTCTTCGCGGCGCGCCAGCACGATGGCGCCGATCATCGCGGCCACCAGCACCAGCGAGACCAGCTCGAACGGGAAGACGTATCCGCTGAACAGCAGCAGCGAGAGCCCCTCGACGCCGGGGTTGAGCGCCCTGTCGCCGATGGCGCCGATGTCGGAGGTGACGAGGACCACCGTGAGCACTGCCGCGGCGGCCGCGGCCAGCGGCGCCGCGAACGCGACCTGGCGGTTGAAGAACAGCTCGTAGGCGCCGTCCTGCACCTCGGTGAGCATGATCGCGAACATGATGACGATGGAGATGGCGCCTACGTACACGAGGATCTGCACGATCGCCACCAGGGGGGCGCTGAGCAGGGCGTAGGCGAAGGCCACGCCGAGGAAGCAGGCGACCATCGACACGGCCGAGTACATGACCTTGCGAAAGGCCACGACGCCCAGAGCGCAGATCAGGATCCACGCGGCGAGAAGGAAGAACAGCCAGGGATGGAAATCGCCGCCCGGCATCAGGCGCCGCCCTCCGGTTCGTCGAGGACGATGGGATCGTCCTTCATGGGCGCCCACGTCCAGCCGGCGCCGAGCGTGGCGTCGCGCACGTGCGGCACGAGGTCGCTGACGGTCTCGCGCAGCGGGTCGACGCGGCGCAGCTCGCGCACGTACAGCGACTCGCGCGCCATGGTCGTGCGGTTGAAGCCGGCGAGCTCGAAGAAGTCGCTCTGCTCGAGGGCGTCGTAGGGGCATACCTCAACGCACTCGCCGCAGAAGATGCAGCGGCTCTCGTCGAGGTCGTAGCTCCCCAGCAGGCGCGGGTTGGTCTCGATGGAGCCCGTGGGGCAGGTCTCGGCGCACTTGCCGCACGACACGCAGCCGACGAGCTGCAGCGGCAGGTTGTCGGCCGTCGAGACGATGGTGTCGTAGCCGCGGCCCATGTTGTCGTAGCAGCTGGCCCCGACCTCCATGCGGCAGACGCGCACGCAGCGGCCGCAGTTGATGCAGCGGTTGGGCTCGCGCATGATGAAGTCGTGGCGGAAATCGGCCTCGTAGTCGTGGGCCTCGCCGCCGTGGAAGCGGTTCTTGAAGACCTCGTACTCGATGCTGTAGCGCTGCAGGTCGCACTTGCCGTTGGCCGGGCAGTAGCAGTCGAGGCACAGCTCGGCGCCGCGCACGGCCTCGTCTTCGCTGAAGCCGAGCTCGATCTGCTTGAAGTTGGTGCGCCGCTCCTCGGGCTCCAGCTTGGGCATGTCGGCGGGCGGGCTGGGCCGAGTGACGTCGGTGGTCATGTCGATGAACACCGGCGGGATCTCGGCCATGCGCGCGACGCGGGGGTCGAGGTCGGTCTTCGCCGTCATGGCGTGGAAGAACGGCTGCGCCTTGAGCTCGGCGAGCGACTGCTCGACGTCGCGCCATGTCGGCGCCGCGCAGGTAGGCGTCCATGCTCCAGGCGGCCTTCTTGCCCTGCGCGACCGCCTGGATCACGGTCTGCGCGCCGAGCACCACGTCGCCGCCGGCGAACACGCGCGGGTCGGCGGTCTGGTAGGTCCAGTCGTTCACGGCGATGGTGCGCCACTTGGTGCGCTTGACGCCCTGCTCCTCGCTGGTGCCGTCGAGCATGGGGTACTGCCCGATGGCGGCGATGATCTGGTCGCACTCGACGATGAACTCGCTGCCCTCGACGGGCACGGGGCGGCGGCGCCCGGAGGCGTCGGGCTCGCCGAGTTCCATGCGCTGCATCTCGATGCCGGCCACCTTGTTGGCGGCGTCGGTGACCACGCGCACGGGCGCGCACAGCAGTTCCAGCTTGACGCCCTCCTCCTCGGCCTCGTCGACCTCGGTGTGGTGGGCGGGCATCTCCTTGCGCGAGCGGCGGTAAAGGCAGGTGACCTCGGCGGCGCCCTCGCGCACCGAGGTGCGGCAGGCGTCCATGGCCGTGAAGCCGCCGCCGATCACGGTGACCTTGTCGCCGACGTGGACCTCGCCGTTGAGCTCGAGGTCACCGAGAAAATCGACCGCCGTGACCACGCCCTCGGCGTCTTCGCCGGGGATGTTCATGCCGTTCGAGGCGAAGGCGCCCAGGGCCAGGAACACGGTGTCGAAGCCCTGGTCGAAGAGGTCTTCGAGCTGGTAGTCGACGCCGAGGCGGCTGTTCACCTGGATCTCGACGCCCATGCGCCACAGCACGTTGATCTCCTTGTCGAGGAGGTCGCGCGGCAGACGGTAGCTGGGGATGCCGTAGCGCAGCATGCCGCCCGGTTTGGGCAGCGCCTCGAAGATCTTGACGGTGTGCCCCTCGAGCCGGGCGTAGAAAGCGGCGGCGAGGCCGGCGGGCCCGCCGCCGACGATGGCGATGCGCTTGCCGGTGTCGGCCTTCGGCTCGACCGGCAGCAGCAGCTCGCCGGTCTGCTCGTCGTCGATGGTCTGATCGGCCATGAAGCGGTGCAGCTGGCAGATCGTGATGGGGTGCTCGACGAGCTGCCGGCGGCACGGGCCCTCGCAAGGCCGCGGGCACACGCGCCCGAGCACGGCCGGGAAGGGCAGGTCCTCGCGCAGCTTGCGCACCCCGTTCTTGTAGTCCTTGTGCGCGATGTACTCGAGGAACTGCGGGATCTTGATGTGCGTCGGGCAGGCGTCGCGGCAGGGCGGCGTGCAGAAGGAGTTGTGGTCGCTGAGCAGCAGCTCGAGGTACAGGTGGCGCATGGCGCGCACCTTCTCGGTGTTGGTGTGCACCACCATGCCGTCGGCGACCGCCGTGGAGCAGCTCGTCGGCATCTTGCGCGCGCCCTCGACCTCGACGATGCACATGCGGCAGGCGGAGGTGGCCGGCAGCCGCGGCTCGTAGCACAGCGTGGGGATGTGGATGCCGATGCGCTGCGCCGCCTCGAGCACGGTCTCGCCGCGCTCGCAGGCGACCTCCTGGCCGTCGATGGTCAGGAGCACCTGGTCGGCACGCGCCTGCGTGCGCGTGATGTCGTCGGCGGTGGTGGCCATCGTCCCCTTACGCTTCCTGACTCGCGGCCGCGAGGGGCTGCTCGATGCCCGAGCGCACCTTGACGGCGTCGAACTTGCACACCTGACGGCAGGTGTCGCACTTGATGCAGTTGCCCACGTCGATGACGTGCAGCTGCTTCTTCTCGCCGCTGATGCAGCTGGTGGGGCACTTCTTGGCGCAGAGCATGCAGCCGGTGCAGGCGTCGGCGTCGATGTAGTAGGTGATCAGCGCCTTGCACTTGCCCGCCGGGCAGCGCTTCTCGCTCACGTGCGCCTCGTACTCCTCGCGGAAGTACTTGATCGTCGTGAGCACCGGGTTCGGCGCCGTGCCGCCGAGGGCGCACAGCGTGCCGTCGATGATGTAGTGGCTGAGCTCCTCGAGAAGCTCGATGTCGCCCTCGCGGCCGTCGCCGGCGATGATGCGGTCGAGCGTCTCGAGCATGCGCTTGGTGCCCAGGCGGCAGGGCACGCACTTGCCGCACGACTCCTTCTGCGTGAAGTCGAGGAAGAAGCGCGCCAGGTCGACCATGCAGGTCTCGTCGTCGACCACGACCATGCCGCCGGAGCCGACGATGGCGCCGGTCGCGGCCAGGCTCTCGTAGTCGACCGGCGTGTCGAGCAGGCTCGCCGGCACGCAGCCGCCCGAAGGTCCGCCGAGCTGCACGGCCTTGAACTCGCGGCCGTCCTTGATGCCGCCGCCGACGTCGAAGATGAGGTGGCGCAGGCTCGTGCCCATCGGCACCTCGACGAGGCCGCCGTTGACGACCTTGCCGGCGAGGCTGAAGGCCTTGGTGCCGCGGCAGCCCTCGACGCCCAGCGCCGCGTACGCTTCGGCGCCGTGCGTGATGATCCAGGGGATGTTGGAGAAGGTCTCGACGTTGTTGATGTTCGTCGGCTTGCCCCACAGGCCGGAGACGGCCGGGAACGGCGGGCGCGTGCGCGGCATGCCGCGCTTGCCCTCGATGCTGGCGATGAGCGCGGTCTCCTCGCCGCAGACGAAGGCGCCGGCGCCGAGCTTGAGGTGCAGCGTCGAACTCCCAGCCGCTGCCGAACACGTCCTTGCCGAGGTAGCCGCGCGCCTCGGCGTCGGCGACCGCCTTGGTGAGGCGCTTGACGGCCAGCGGGTACTCGGCGCGCACGTACACGTAGCCCTCGTGCGCGCCGATCGCGTAGCTGCCGATGAGCATGCCTTCGATGACGGCGTGCGGGTCGCCCTCGAGGATGGAGCAGTCCATGAACGCCCCGGGGTCGCCCTCGTCGGCGTTGCAGATGATGTACTTCTCGTCGCTCTTGCTCTGATTGGCGAACTTCCACTTGACGCCCGTGGGGAAGCCGGCGCCGCCGCGGCCGCGGATGCCCGAGTCGGTGACCTGCTCGATGATCCACTCGGGCGTCTGCTCGCTGAGAGCCATGCGCGCGGCCTCGTAGCCGCCGCGCGCCAGATACTCCTCGATGCTCTCGGGATCGATGACGCCCACGTCGCGCAGGGCGATGCGCGTCTGCTGCTTGTAGAAGCCGATCTCGTGCCAGTCGCGGATGCGCGCGCCGGTCTGGGCGTCCTTGTAGAGGAACTTCTCGACCGGCGCGCCGCCCTTGAGGTGCTCTGCGACGACCGTGCCGACGTCCTGGGGGCGCAGGTGGCCGTACAGCGTGTCGTCGCTGAGCACGACCACCGGGCTCATGGAGCACAGGCCGTGGCAGCCGATGATCGAGACTTCGACGCGCTCGCCGAGGCCGGCCTCCCGGACCTCCTGGACGAAGGCGTCGTGGACGGCCAGCGAGCCCGCGAACACGCAGGCCGTGCCGGCGCAGACCGTGACCCGGTAGCCCCCGCCGGGAGTCTCGGCGACGCGCACGTTACGGGCGTCTTGTTCGGTCTCAGTCGTCGTGATGTCGTCAGCCATGGTGTGTCTGCTCACCCTTTCTCGGCGCCGACTTCGAGCATGAAGTCGCGGATGATCTTGCGCGTCTTGTCAGGGGTGAGGCCGCCGTAGGTCTGCTCGCCGATGCGCATCACCGGAGCCTGAGAGCACGCCCCCATGCAGGCCACCGAGGACAGCGTGAACTTCATGTCCGTGGTGGTCTTGCCGTCGGGGATGCCGAGCTCTTCCTCCAGGGCTTCGGTGATCTGCACGGCCCCGGCCACGTGGCAGGCCGTGCCGTGGCACACGTCGATGATGTACTCGCCCACCGGCGAGAGGCGAAACTGGTTGTAGAAGCTGGCGATGCCGTAGATCTGCGACAGCGAGACGCCGGTCTGCAGCGAGACCTCCTGGATCGCGAGGCGCGGCAGATACCCGTAGGCCTCCTGCGCGTTCTGCAGCATGGCGATGAGCCCGGTGCCGTGCTCGTAGTAGTCGGCGAGCACCGGCTGCAGCGGCGCGAGGTCGACGCCAGGCTGCGCCGCGAGGCGCGCCGCGGCGATGCGCGCCGCATTCGGCACCGGCAGCTGGTACTTGCTCGTGTAGTTCACGCGGATGACCTGCACGGGGCAGTTGCTCTCGCAGAGCGTGCAGCTGCGGCAGCGCGGTTCGCCGCTCGTGGGGTCGATGACCACGCGGAAGAGGCCGCGGCTGCGCTCGGGCAGCTGCTCGCGCTCCTCGGGGTACTGCACGGTGATCTTCTTCATCGGCAGATGCTTGAGCGTGGTGCGCATGGCCTTGAACATGCCGAGCATCAGGCGTTCACCACCGGGAGGCGGTCGCGCTGCCGGCGCAGGCGCCACTTGAGGATGGGGTCGAACAACCCCACGAACGCCACCAGCGCGAGCCAGCTGAACACGGCCATGCCCCACTTCCACTGCGGCACCCACAGCATGACGGCCGCCGTCGCGAGGATGTTGAGCAGGCCCAGCGGGATGAGGATCTTCCAGGCGAAGGCCATGAGCTGGTCGACCTGAAGGCGCGGCAGTGACAGGCGGATCCAGACCAGGCCGAAGACGAGCATGTAGGTCTTGACGAGGAACCAGAAGACACCGATCCACGACACGCCCCAGAAGACGACGGCGTCGGCAAACGGTCCCTGCCAGCCGCCGAAGAACAGCGTCACGGTGACCATCGACATGATGGTCATGCCGGCGTACTCGTTGAGGAAGAACATGCCGAAGCGCATGCCCGAGTACTCGGTGCCGTACCCGGAGACCAGCTCGGACTCGGACTCGGGCAGGTCGAACGGGCCGCGGTTGAGCTCGGCGATGGAGGCGATGTAGAAGATGATGAAGGTGAACGGCGCGTAGAAGGCGATCCACTGGTAGCTGCCCTGCGCGGCGACCACGTCGGCGATGCGCAGCGAGCCGACGATCATGGCGACCACGAGCAGGCCGAGGATCATGGGGATCTCGTAAGAGATCATCTGCGCCGCGGCGCGCAGCGCGCCGACCAGCGAGTACTTGTTGCGCGACGACCAGCCGCCCAGCAGGATGGCCATCGTCGTGAAGCCGGTGATGGCCACCACGAAGATGAGCCCGACGTCGAGGCCGGTGGCCATGAGGCCGTCGGTGTAGGGGATCACGAGCTGCACGGCGACGGCGCCCATCATGACCATGATCGGCGCCAGCGTGAACAGCACCGGGTCGGCGAGACTCGGGCGGAAGTCCTCCTTGCCCATCATCTTGAAGGCGTCGGCGATGCTCTGCAGCACGCCGTGCGGACCGGTGCGGTTGGGGCCGTGCCGGTCCTGCATGAAGGCCAGGACGCGGCGCTCGAAGACGATGTTGACGAGCGCCGCCACGAAGACCACCGCGTAGGCGATGACCACGAAGAAGACGGCGCGGAGGATGCCGAGGGCGATGTCGGTCACCGGTCGATGCCTCCGAGCACCAGGTCGATACTGCCCGAGATGGCCACCGCGTCGGCGATCTTGTTGCCGCTCAGCAGCTTGGGGAACAGCTGCAGGTTGCAGAAGCATGGGTCGCGGAACTTGAGCCGGTACGGGTACCGCGACCCGTCGCTGACGATGTAGGTGCCGTACTCGCCGCGCGGGTTCTCCTGGCCGGTGTAGCAGGCGCCCGGCGGCGGCGTGATGACGTAGGGGGCGCGCAGGGAGCCGAGCTGCACGGGGCCTTTGGGCAGCATGTCGAGGGCCTGCTCGACGATCTTGACCGACTCGCGCATCTCGTCCATGCGCACCTGATAGCGGTCGAAGATGTCGCCGTGGTTCTCGGTGCAGACCTCGAAGTCGAGCTCGGGGTACACGGAGTACGGGCGCGTGCGCCGCAGGTCGTGAGCGACGCCCGAGGCGCGCGCGCACGGACCGGTGATGCCGTAGTCGATCACGTCCTGCTGCGTGATGACGCCCTTGCCGACGCAGCGCTGCAGGAAGATGGCGTTGGTCTGCACCAGCGACTCGTATTCGTCGATGAGCTTGGGCAGGCGCTTCATGAGGTCGCGGCACTTCTCGACCCAGCCGTCGGGCAGGTCGTAGCGCAGCCCGCCGAAGCGGAAGTAGTTGAACATCATGCGCGCGCCGCTGACCTCCTCGAGGAGGTCGAGGATGTACTCGCGGTCGCGGAACATGTAGAAGACCATGGCGGTGCCGAGCGGCGCCAGGTCGGCGGTGAAGGTGCCGACGGCGACCTGGTGGCTGGCGATGCGGTTGAGCTCGGCCATGATGACGCGGATGAACTCCGCGCGCCGCGTGGGGCGGATGCCGGCGAGCTTCTCGACGGTCATCACGTAGCCCCACTCGCAGTTCATGCCGGCCACGTACTCGGTGCGGTCGACGATGGGGATGTACTGGAAGTACGTGCGCTTCTCGGCGAGCTTCTCTTTGCAGCGGTGGAGGTAGCCGATGACGGGGATGACGTCCTTGACGAGCTCCCCGTCGAGCGTGACGACCAGCCGCAGCACGCCGTGCGTGCTGGGATGCTGCGGCCCCATGTTGACGACCACTTCGTTGAAGGCCAGGCCCTCGACGTCGGAGCCTTCGCCGCGGGCCGTGGACTCCTCGATGCGCCGCAGCGCGAGCTTGACGGCCTCGTCGGGCTCGGGCGTGGCGAACTCGTCAAGCATGCGGGTGGTTCTCCGCGGAGTCGACGTAGTCCTTGCGCAGCGGGTGCCCGACGAAATCGTCCTTGAGCAGGATGCGGCGCAGGTCGGGATGCCCGAGATACCTGATCCCGACCATGTCCCACGCCTCGCGCTCGTGCCAGTCGGCGGCCGGCCACACGGCGCACACGCTGTCGACCTCGGCAGCGGCGCTGGGCACCTCGACGTGGAGCTCCAGGTACGTGTTGGTCTTCCACGAGTACACGTGGTACACGCTCTCGAGGTGCGCGACGTGGTCGACGCCGGCCACGAAGTTGAGCGTCTGGTAGCCGATCTCGGGGTGCTCCTTGAGGCGCCGCGCCACGTCTTTGAGCGCCGCGCGCGCGCAGCGCGCCACGACCGTGTCGGGCTCCTGCACGCGCACGTCCGTGAGCTCGGCGGCGAAGTCGGCGGCCAGGCGCGCGGCGATGGCGTCCATGTCCAGCGGGTTGGTGCCGATCTCGAGGCCCACGCTCAGGCCTTCTCGCCGGCGGCCGGCGCCGGGGTCAGGGCGGCCGCTTTCGGGGTCTCGGCGACGAACTTGTGCTGCTGGATCTTGACCTGCAGCTCCAGCAGCCCCTGGAACAGCGCCTCGGGGCGCGGCGGGCAGCCCGGGATGTAGACGTCGACGGGCACGATCTTGTCGACCCCGTTCACCACGTTATAGCCGTCGTAGAAGGGCCCGCCGCTGGTGGCGCAGGCGCCCATGCTGATGACCCACTTGGGCTCCGACATCTGGTCGTAGAGACGCTTGAGCACCGGTGCCATCTTCTCGTTGACGGTGCCGGCGACGATCATGAGGTCACACTGGCGCGGCGTGGGGCGAAAGACCTCCATGCCGTAGCGCGCCACGTCGAAGCGCGCGAAGCCGGAGCTGAGCATCTCGATGGCGCAGCAGGCGAGACCGTAGGTGAACGGGAAGACGGAGTGCGAGCGCGCCCAGCTGAAGATGAAGTCGGCGGTCGTGGTGATGACGTTGGGTTCCTCGAAGTGCTCCAGCTTGGGGTAGCGCATCAGGCCCACTCCAGGGCGCCCTTGCGCCAGGCGTACAGCAGGCCGAAGCCCAGGACGGCGATGAAGAGGAGCATCTCGACAAACCCGGCCGTGCCCAGGGTGCGGAAGACGAGCGCCCAGGGGAACAGAAACACGGCCTCCACGTCGAAGACCAGGAACAGCAACCCGAAGACGTAGTACCGCACCGCGAAGGGCGCCCAGGGGTTGCCCACCGGCGGGATACCGCACTCGTACGGCGCCAGCTTCTCGGGCGTGAGATGGCTCGGGTTGATGAGCTTGGAGAAGAGCAGGATGAGCACGACGAGCGCACCGCCGGCGGCGATGAAGAGCCAGACATAGATCCAGTCGGTGAGGTATGTGCTCGTCATATGAAAGGCGGAGACCCGCACGCCGGGCAAGGGAGACCGGGGCGAGTCGTCGGGGCGGAATATACCAAACGCCGCGCGCGCGACGCAACTTGAAGGGGAACCTCCAGGGGTATGCCTCGCTCATCGAATGATTGCAGGCATTTCACCGTGAAGCCCGCCGGCACGCCCGGTACCCGGGCGCGACAACGGCACGCGGCTGGGCTCGCGTTGACCGGCGTCGCGGGCCCCCCTAAGATGAGGGGGTTAGATACCCCCGGCGCAAGGGATCCCCTCCTTGAACATCGGCCCCATGGAGATCGTCGTCGTGCTCGTCCTCGCCCTGCTGGTCTTCGGCCCCAAGCGGCTGCCGCAGGCGGGCCGCAGCCTGGGGCAGGCGATGCGCGAGTTCCGCAAGGCGGCCCAGACGGCGCGCACGGAGCTCGGCCTCGACGAGGTCACGAAAGGCATCAACGACCTCAAGTCGTCGGTAAGCGTCGATACGGGCCTCGGCGACATCAAGTCGGCGATGAGCGTCGATCTCAAGGCCGCCACCGCGACCGCCGGAGCGCCGCCGGTCGACAAGCCGGTCCCCGTGGCGTCAGCCGCCAGCGACACGGTGCCGGCCGAGGCGCCTGCAGACGCTCCGCCGCCGGACCCGATCACGCCGACGGCCGAACCTCCGGCCGACGAGCCCGCGGCCGCCGAGGTCGCGGCCGACGAGGTCGCGGCCGACGAGGCCGCCGGCCGCGACGAGGCCTGAGCCGCGATGCCCGTCAATGTCGACGAGCGCTTCACCCTGTTCGAGCACCTCGACGAGCTGCGCAAGCGACTCATGTGGTCGCTCATCGCGCTGGCCGTCGGCGTGCTCGTGGCGGCCGTGTTCAACAGCATCGTCTTCGACCTGCTGCTCTACCCCCTCAAGCAGGTGTCGGGCCTCGACCCCGCGGCGTACAAACTCACCACCTTCAGCCCCGCCGAGCCCTTCATGACCAGCCTCAAGATCTGGGTGGTCGTCGGCATCATGCTCGCGGCGCCCATCCTCATCTACGAGATGTGGGCCTACGTGGGGCCGGCCTTCTCCAGCACCGAGAAGCGTTACTTCTACCCCGTGGTCATCGCCACCACCGTGCTCTTCCTCGCCGGCGTGGTCTTCGGCTACCTCGTCGTGCTGCCCAAGGGCCTGCAGTTCCTGCTCGGCTTCGGCAGCGGCAACTTCAACATCCAGAACCGGGCCAGCGACTACTTCACCTTCGTGGCGCTCTTCGTGCTCGCCTTTGGGGCGGTGTTCGAGATGCCAGTGGTCCTCGTGCTGCTCGCCAAGGTGGGCGTGGTCGACGACAAGTTCCTGCGCAAGCACCGTCGCTACGCGATCCTCATCATGGCCCTCGTGGCGGCCTTCATCACGCCCAGCCAGGACGCCTTCTCGATGCTCGCCATGTTCATCCCCCTTCTGGTCCTCTACGAGCTCTCCATCCCGCTCGCCCGCCTGGTACAGCCAAAGAGGCAAGCCAGGCGCCGACGCCGAAGATGCCGGTGACGACCACGACGACCTGAGCCGCGCCCCTGCGTGAACGCGGCCGGCGGCTCGCGCGTCTTCTACCGGGTACAATGGTGAGCCATGGCTGACTACACTCGATACACCTCCCGCCCAGACGACGTAGCGCGGCGCAGCCGCGAGCGCCGGCAGAGGGCCACGGCCAAGAACAAGCGCAAGTATCGCTGGCTGAAGATCACCGCGGTCGTCGTCCTGCTGCTCTGCATCGTCGGCTTCGGCATGGCCGCCGGCGCCATCTTCGCGCTCTCGCGCAACCTGCCCTCGCTCCAAGATCTAAGTCGGCGGACGAACGCCGTGAACACCACGGTCTACGACAGCCACGGCGAGGTCATCGCGGAGCTGCGCGGCGCCGAGAACCGCGTGCCGGTGCTCAGCACGGACATCCCCGACGTCATGAAGCAGGCCACCGTGGCCACCGAGGATGCGCGCTTCTACACGCATCACGGCGTCGACTTTCAGGGCGTGATGCGCGCCGTGCTCGAGAACGTGCGCGCCGGCGGCGTGGTCCAGGGCGGCTCGACGATCACCGAGCAGTTCGTGAAGAACGCCTACGTCGGCGACGAACGCACCTACACGCGCAAGATCCGCGAGGCGGTACTTGCCTGGCAGCTCGAAGACCGGTGGTCCAAAGACAAGATCCTCACCGAATACCTCAACACCGTGTTCTACGGCGCCAGCGCCTACGGGGTGGAGGCGGCCTCGCTGACGTACTTCCACAAGCACGTCTCCGAGCTCAACCTCAAGGAGGCGGCTCTGCTCGCGGCGCTGCCCAAGGCTCCGTCCGAGATCACGCCCACGGTCGCCCCGAAACAGGCCAAGCAACGCCGCGACGTCGTGCTGCAGCTCATGGCCGACCAGGGCTACATCTCGCAGGCGAGGGCGACGGCGACCATGAAGAAGAAGCTCAGCGTGTACGCGCGCCCCCACAACCCCAACGACAGCATGGCCGACTACTTCATCGACTACGTCACCTCCGTGCTCACCAAGAAGTACGGCACGGCCAGGGTTTTCGAGGGCGGCCTCGATGTATACACGAGTATCAACATGGACTGGCAGCGTGAAGCCATCGCCGTGATCAAGAGCACCACCGCGCCGCTGGACTTCGGCTTCAAGCCTTCGGCGGCCCTCGTGGCCATCGACCCCCGCAACGGCTACATCCGTACCATGGTCGGCGGTCTGGACTACAAGAAGCAGCAGTTCAATCTCGCTTGGCAGGCCAAGCGTCAGCCGGGCTCGGCGATGAAGCCCTTCGTGCTCACCACCGGCATCGAGCAGGGCATGAATCCCTACACCACCTACTACAACTCCAAGAGTCCCATCATCATCCCCATGGGCGCCTACGCCGCGCCCTGGGTCGTGAACGGCGACGGCCCCGGCGGCATGGAGAGCGTAGCCGCGGCCACCACCATCTCCGACAACGTCGTCTACGCGCAGCTCAGCGTCGACGTCGGCCCCGAGAACACCGTGACGATGGCGCACAAGCTGGGCGTCAAGAGCCGGCTCGACCCCGTGCCGTCCATCACCTTGGGTACCTCAGGCGTCACGCCGCTCGAGATGGCCGACGCCTACGCGACCTTCGCCAGCGGGGGTATCCACCACACGCCGCAGGCGATCGTCAAAGTCGTGAACCGCAGCGGGGACGTCATCTGGAGGCCGAGGACGAAGGGCGTGCGCGCCATCCCCGCCGGCATCGCCTCAGAAGTGACGAAGATCCTCGAGACCGTGGCCGTCTCCGGCACCGGCAGTTCGACCGGCGCCTATTTCCCCTACCCGCGCGCCGGCAAGACCGGGACCGCCGACGACAACTGCGATGTCTGGTACTCGGGGTACACGCCGCAGCTCGCCGCCGCCGTGTGGATGGGGAACATCGATAAGCGGTTGCCGATGGGGTCGACCTTCGGCGGCACGTACTGCGCGCCGATGTGGGGCAAGTTCTTCGCCGCGGCCCTCGAAGGCCGGCCGCACCCAAGCTTCGCGGTGGTGCCGTGGACGTTCGGGAGTTGGCGCGGCGAGATGCAGGGCATGTCGCCGTCGGCGTCGCCTTCGCCCTCCGGCAGCGCTTCGCCGTCGCCGGGGCCCACGAAGACGATCACCCCGACGGTGACGCCGACTCCCACGCCCACGCCCACCACGCCGAAGCCCACGCCGACGGCTCCCAAGCCCACCCCGACGGCGACACCCTCGGTGGGGATCGGCCCGAAAGCGGCCGCCCCGCTGACGGCGTCGTCCGCCGCGGGGGACGGCTCGCGAGGGCTGGCCGGCGCGGCCGCAGGCTGGTTCGCCGGCCTCTTCGGCCTCTAAGACTCCGCGCTCACCAGCTCTCGTAGCGCTCGGAGCCCTTGCGGTATTCCTTGACCGTCTGCCCCATGCCTTCGGCGAGGGTGAGGATCCGGCACGTCATCTCGAAGACGCTGGTGAGCTGGTAGGCCTCTTCCAGCAGATGGCCGATGGCGAAAGGTCCGTGCCCGCGCAGCATGACGAGGTCGTACTCCTTGAGCCACTTGGACAGCAGCTCGGCCACTGCCGTGGATCCGACCGTGAGCTCGGCCGACACGACCGGCACCTTGTGCAGCAGGTAGGAGCCCTCGCTGTCGACGGGCACGATCTCGTCGCAGACCAGCGAACGTGCGATGGCGTACGGCGGATGCGCGTGCACGATGGCCTGTGCCGCGGTGCCCAGGTAGATGGCGCGGTGCACGCCGATCTCGGTGGAGGCCAGCATCACGTTGGCGTCGTTTCCCTCGAGGCTCGTGGCGATGATGTCGCGTTCCTCGAGCCGCGCCAGCATGGAACCGCGGCGCGTGATGAGGATCTGGTCGCCCTGGCGCACGCTGAGATTGCCGCCGTGCGAGCTGATGACGCCGGCGAGGAAAAGGTCGCGGCCGATGGTGCGGAACTGATCGAGGACGGCGGAGGAGCTCACGGCGCCGCCTCGATGTCCGCCGCGAGCTCGCCCAGGCCGAGCCTGTCGAGCTTGGCCGCACCGGGCCGCCCCTCGGCGTCCCAGCCGCGCGCGACGTAGTACTCGTCGAGCATCGGCGGCAAGTCCACCACGTGGCCGGCGGACGGCCCGGACGGCACGGGCTCGTGGAGCAGCCGGTCCGGCAGGGTGTCGTCGGCGCGCGTGAAGCCCGCGGCGTTGTTGAAGAGCCGCTCGGCCGTCCAGATGCGCTCGCCGAGCAGCAGCAGCTCCTGCGGCTCGATGGTCTCGCCCCACACGGCGCTCAGCAGGCGCGCGTAGTAGTCCTCCTTCATGGCGAACGAGGTGAACTTGCACACGCTCAGCGAGTCGAGCACGGCGTTGAGGTTCTGCATGTTGATGAGCAGCCCCGACTTGCCGAGGGTCGCGAAGCGGTCGACCATCTTGGGCACGCCGAGGATCTCGGGATTGAGCATGTTGGCGCGCAGGTGGCAGCCGCCGCGATTGCTGGTGGCGAAGGCAAGGCCCTGGGCTTTCATGCCGCGCGGGTCGTAGGCGGGCATCTCCATGCGCTTCACGCTCATCGAGAGCTCGGGCCGGCCGTGTGCGGCGGCGAAGCGCGCGGAGCCCTGGCCGAGCTCGACGCCGAGGCCCTCCCCGGCGCCCGTCGCCGCGGCGAGCGCGACGACCGCCGCGGCGTCCCCGAAGCGTGGCCCGCCGGGCAGCAGGCCCTCCTCCGTGAGCTCCATGGCGCAGGCGATCGTGGAGCCCATGGTGATCGTGTCCATGCCGGCCCGGTTGCAGGCGTAGTTGGCCTGCACGATGGCGGTGAGGTCGCCGACGCCGCAGTCGCCGCCGAGCGCCCAGATGCTCTCGTACTCGGGCCCCTCGCCGCTCTGGCCGCCGGCCGTGGTGCGCCGCGCGCAGCCGATGACGCAGCCGCGGCAGGCGGCGCGCTTCTGCACGTGGTCGCGTTTGAGCATCTCTCCGGAGATCTGGCCGGCCAGCTCGAACTGGCTCTCGCGGAAGTTGCGCGTCGGGAAGGCCCCGGCCTGGTTGAGCACGTTGACCAGCACCGACGTGCCGAACTCGGGCAGCGCCTGGGAGGTGATCGGGTTGGCCTTGAGGACCTTCTCGGCCTCGTACACGATGAACTCGAGGCGCTCAGGATCGGCGACTGCGGGCCGATGGGCGCCGTGCCCGGCGACCACGACGGCCTTGAGCTTCTTGAAGCCCATCACGGCGCCCAGGCCACCGCGGCCGATGGAACGCCCGCGATTGTTGACGATGGAGGCGAAGAGCACGCCGCGCTCGCCCGCCGGGCCGATGACCGCGGCCTCGCACTGCGGATGCAGCTCGCGCAGACGCTCCAGAGAGGCCGGCACGTCGAGGCCCCACACGCCGGCGGCGTCGTGCCATTCCACGCCGTCGACGCCGATCGACACGTAGCCGGGTTCGTCGAGGGCGCCGACGACCACCAGGTAGTCCCAGCCGATGCGGCGGAAGGCGTTGCCCCAGTTGCCGCCCGAGTTGCCGTCAAACACGGTACCCGTGAGCGGCGAGCGGCTGGTGACGCTGTAGCGGCCGCTCGCCGGGGCGCCGGTGCCCGTGAGGGGGCCCGGCGCGAAGATCAGCAGGTTCTCGGGGCTGAGCGGCTCGACTTCGTACAGCCGCTCGCGCAGGGCGAGATACGCAGCCAGACCGCGGCCGCCGAGGAACGCGCGCGCCACGTCAGCCGACAGCTGCTCGTCGCGCGCCGTGTGCGCGCTCAGGTCGATGCGCAGGCCGCGCAGCGGACGAAGTGCTGAAGCGGAGGCGGTCACGCGTCGATTATAGCGACGCGCCCAGGCCGCCGCTCCGGCGAGCGGCCGTGCACAGCGCGCTCAGAGCGCCTTGCGCCGGTCGACGACGCGCACTGCCTTGCCCTCGGAGCGCTGGATCGCCTTGGGCTCCTTGAGCTTCACCGCGACCTGGATGTTGAGCACGTTGTAGATCTGCGCCTGCACCCTGCGCTGGAAGCGCTCCAGGTCGCCCATCGTCTCGGCGAAGATGTCCTCGCCGACCTCCACCCAGACCTCGATGACGTCGAGGTAGCCCTTGCGGTCGACGACGATCTGGTAGTGCGGCTCGATCTCGGGGATGCTCATCAGGACTTCCTCGATCTGGCTGGGGAAGACGTTGACGCCCCTGATGATCAGCATGTCGTCGCTGCGCCCGATGGGCTTGCTCATGCGCACCGACGTGCGCCCGCAAGCGCAGGGCTCGGAGATGAGGCTGCACAGATCGCGCGTGCGGTAGCGGATCAGCGGCTGGGCCTCGCGAGAGAGGGTCGTGAAGACGAGCTCCCCGACCTCGCCCGCGGGCAGCGGCCGCAGCGTCTCGGGGTCGATGACCTCGGCCAGGTAGTGATCCTCGTTGACGTGCATGCCGGCCTTGCAGAGGCACTCGAAGGCGACCCCGGGTCCGCCCATCTCGCTGAGCCCGTAGATGTCGAGGGCGTCGATGCCGAGACCCGCCTCTATCTGCAGACGGAGCTCGTTGGTCCAGGGCTCGGCGCCGTGGAAGCCGACGCGGATGGGTAGATCCTCGGGCCGCAGCCCGCGGTCGCGGGCGGCGTCGCCGAGGTACATCGCATACGAGGGCGTGCAGCTGAGCGCCGTGGCGCCGAAGTCGCGCATGACCTTGAGTTGGCGCTCGGTGTTGCCGCCCGAGATGGGCACCACGGTGCAGCCCAGGCGCTCGGCGCCGAAGTGCAGGCCGAGCCCGCCGGTGAAGAGCCCGTAGCCGTAGGCGTTCTGCAGGAGGTCGCCGGGCTTGACGCCGCCGGCCGCCAGGGTGCGCGCGATGAGGTCGCCCCAGGTGTCGATGTCGGCGCGCGTGTAGCCCACGGTGGTGGGGTTACCCGTGGTGCCGGAGGAGGCGTGCACGCGCACGATCTGGTCGCGGGGCCGCGCGAACATGCCGAACGGGTAGTGGTCGCGCAGGTCGATCTTGGTGGTGAACGGCAGCCCGGCGAGGTCGTCGTGGCGGCCCACGTCGCCGGGCTTCAGGCCCGCTTCGTCGAGCTTCTTGCGGTAGAAGGGCACGTTGTCGTAGGCGTTCTCGAGCATCGCGCGCAGCCGCTCGATCTGCAGCTCGGCGAGCTGAGGGGCCGGCAGCGACTCGGCGGCCGGCTCCCACATGAGGCCGCCGACGTTGTCCGGCGACAGGCGCTCGGGGGACGATGCGCTCATAGGGCGCGCACCTCCTCGTCGCTGAGCAGCGTCACCTTGTCCGCGAGCAGCTCGACGGCGCGGTCGATGTCGCGCACCGCGAAGCAGATGTTCTGGAACGAGATGCTGTACAGGTAGTCGATGGACGCCCCGGCGGCGGCCACCTGGTCGAGGACCCGGGCGAGGCCGCCGGGCTCATCGGGGACCCTCACGCAGATCACCTGCGAGAAGTGCGTCGTGAAGCCGGCGTCGTGGAGCAAGGTCCGGCCTTTGACGGGGTCGCTGACGATGAGCCGTACGATGCCGTACTCGGCGGCCTCCGTGGTGGAGAACCCGCGGATGTTGATGCCGGCGGCGCCGAGCAGGTCGGCGACCTCCGCGAGGCGCCCGCTGCGATTCTCGAGAAACACGGTGAGCTGCGTGACCTTCACGGCCCGGCCTCCTCGTTGCTGACGGCGCCTCGCCCGAGGGCGAAGGCCCGTTGGTTGACCTCCAGGATCTTGCCCGGCACGGCGGCGGCCAGGCCGCGCTGCCATGACGCCGCGGCGAACGGCAGCGCCGTACTCGCCGCGCCAAGCAGCGCGACGTTGACCGCGCGCAGGGTACCGGCCTCGCGGGCCAGCGTTTCGGCGTCGACGGCGATGAGCTTCACGCCGCGGGCGGCGGCGGCGGCCGGCAGATCGTGCGGATACTCGTCCTCGCGGCGCAGCACGCTGCCGGGCACGATCCGCGTGGTGACGGCGCAGACCAGCGTGCCCCGAGGAGCCAGCAGGGCGAGGCCACGGTGGCCCTCCAGCAGTTCGGTGGCGATCACCAGATCCGCGTACCGCGCGACCGGCGACCACACGTTGTCGCCGAAGCGCACGGTGCTCAGCACGCTGCCGCCGCGCTGCGACATACCCTTGACCTCACTGGCTTTGACGTCCAGACCCTCGGCGGAGGCCGTCTCGGCGAGTATCGCCGCCGCCAGCAGGATGCCCTGGCCGCCGACCCCCACGAGTGAGACGGTGGTGGTACCGTTCATGAGGCGCCCGGGGCGCCGGCGCAGCTCAAAGCGCCCCGCCGGCAGACTTCGATGCACAGACCGCACCCGGTACACGCGTCGGTGACCGACACGGCGTCCGCGCCGGGGGCCAGCGCCGGGCAGCCGATGTCGAGGCAGAGGCCGCAAAGATTACAGCGCTCGCCGTCGACGACGATCTCGCCGGCCTTCTCGCGCACCATCAGGACGCATGGCGCGAGGGCGACGATGACGCCCAGCCCGGGCACGTCGAGCTGTCCCTTGATGGCAGCGTCAAGGGCGCCGTAGTCGTTGGCGTCGACGGTGGCGCAGCGCACGCCGATGCCTTGGCACAAGTGCTGGATATCGACGACCGGACCCTGACTGCGGTCAGGCCGCAGACCCGTGCCCGGGTGACCCTGATGCCCGGTCATGGCGGTGGTGCGGTTGTCCATGACCACCACCAGGCCGTCGGCCTCGTTGTAGAAGGCGTCGATGAGGGGCGTGACGCCGCTATGGAAGAAGGTGGAATCGCCGATCACGGCCACGGCGGCCTTGCGCCCCAACGCTTTGTTGAAGCCGGCCATCATGCCGATGCTGGCGCCCATGCAGAGGCAACTGTCCATGGCGAGCAGCGGCGGCAGCGCGCCCAGCGTGTAGCAGCCGATATCGCCCATGGGTGTCAGTTTGTGACGCCGCAGGGCGGTGAACACCGAGCGGTGCGTGCAGCCCGGGCAGAGCACGGGCGGGCGCACGGGCAGACCGGCGGCGGGCTGCGGCGTGTCCGCGAGATGCGGCGCCGCAGGAAAGACGGGGCGCCGGCGTCGCGGCGGGCGCCGCGCGAGAAACGGCTCCAGGGTGCGAAAGACGACGTCCTGGTCGAGCTCGCCGTCCGCGGGGATGGCCTCCTTGCCGATCACCGGCAGGCCGAGGGCGCGGATCTGCTCCTCGATGAAGGGGTCGAGCTCCTCGACCACGGCCACACGCGACACCTGCTGAAACAGTCGCGCGACCTTGCGATAGGGCAGCGGATGCGACATGCCCAGCTTGAGGAACCACGCCTTGGGAAACGCCTCGCGCGCATAGGTGTAGGCCACGCCGGAGGAGATGATGCCGACGTCGGCGGTGCCGGCCTCGAGGATGTTGAGCGGCGACTCCTCGGCGCGCCCGCGCAGCCGCTGGAGGCGCTCGAGCACGAGCCGATTGCGGAGGCGCGCATACTGCGGCACCATCACGTACTTGCTGATGTCGCGCGCGTAGTCGCGCGGCTCGAGCACGACCGGTACGCGCGGGATGACCCGCCCCCGGCCGTGCGAGATCCGCGTGGTGGAGCGCAGCAACACCGGGGTGTCGAACTCCTCCGAAAGGGCGAAGGCCGCGGCGACGAAGTCGTAGGCCTCCTGGCTGTCGGACGGCTCGAGCATGGGGACCTTGGCGAACTTGGCGTAGTTGCGGCTGTCCTGCTCGTTCTGCGAGGAGTGCATGCCGGGATCGTCGGCGCTCACGATGACCAGCCCCGCGTTGACGCCGGTGAGCGAGAGGGTCATGAACGGATCGGCGGCTACGTTGAGACCCACGTGCTTCATGGTCACGAGGGTGCGGCGGCCGGCGAGGGAAGCTCCCACAGCGGTCTCGAGGGCGACCTTCTCGTTGACGCACCACTGGGCATGGATGCCTTCGAGGAGCGCGGCCGTCTCGAGGATCTCGGTCGACGGCGTCCCTGGGTAACCGCAGGCGAAAGCGGCCCCAGCGCGCACGGCGCCGTGGGCGATGGCTTCGTTCCCAGAGAAGAAGAGAGTGCGTTCCACGGGGCACCGATTATAGCCGACGACGCCGGGCGTGCCAGTGAGCCGCTAACCCCAACCCTTAAGTCGACCTTGAAGGATTTGCCGGAATGGGGGAGAATACTCGCGGCATGCAGCGCGCACCCCATTCGCCACGCATGACTCGGACGGCGCCTCGGTGAGGCGCCCGTCTCGCAGACGCCGCAGCCCGGCACTTCTGCGAGGCCGCTTTCGCACCCTCTTCTTCGCGCTTCTCGCCGTTTCCGCTGTGGCGCTCGGCCACCCGGAGGCGGCCGTACCCGCGCTGATGGGCGTGGCGCTGGGCGCGTACTCCGTGCACGTGGCGCGCCTGCGTCGCGAAGAGCTGGCGCACACGTTCGCCGTCCTCGACTGGCTGCTTCTCGGCTGCACCCTCGTGTTCTCCGGCGGCGCCGAGAGCTGGCTTCTGGGCGCCGTGCCGGTGCTCGCCATGGGCCAGCTTGCCGGCGCGCCGCGCAAGGACTGGCCGTATCTCCTGGCCCCCACTCTCCTGCTGCTGATCGTCCTCGCGATCGCCGATCCCTCGCTCGGAGGCAGCCGCGCCGGCGGGGTCGCCAAAGTCATCGTGCTGGCGGCCGGTGGCTGGGTCGCGGCGACCCGTCTGAAGAGGAAGCCGGCCCCGCGGCGGCGGCCGGCCAGGGTCGACGACACCACCGGTTTCTACACCGGCGAGCGTCTCGAGGAGCTGCTCGGCGTAGGGATGGAGGCGGCGCTCGCCGAGCATCAGCCGCTGGGCGTCGTCTGCCTGCGCCTCGAGCACTTCCAGGATTGCCACGACTTTCTCGGGGCGGAGCGCAGCGAGCAGCTCGTGCGCGGCGTCGCGCGGCGCATCGAGCGCCGCCTCGCGGCCGACGACCGCGCCTTTCGCGTGCGCGCCGACGCGTTCGTGCTGGTCCTCGCCGGCCGCACCCTGGCCGAGGCTCGCGAGCTCGCCGCCGAGGTCGCCCACGATGTGAGCGCCAATCTGATCGCCGGGCGCCGGCAGACGCTGGCCGCCGGCGCTTCTTCCTTCCCCACCATACGTCGCCTCCCCGACCTTCTGGCGGCGGCGCGCGACGAAGCCTTGGCACCCGGCGAGAGCCGGGAGGCCGTCCCGGCGACGGTCACGCTGGCGGCCGCGCAGTGACGCGGCGGCCCTTGCGGGGGCCGAGGTCTTGCTACCTACCATCGGCCTCGCTAGTCTTCGCCTGTGGAGATCGACATCGCCAACGAGCTGGTCCCCGAGGGGGTCGCCGTGCGCGTCAGAGTGCGGCTGTCGGGGCGTGAGACCAGCCGGCTCTTCCTCAGCGGTGACACGCTGATCCAGCTGCCGCTCGATGGTGCGCTCACCGTCTCCGAGGGTTCGCCGATCCCCCGCACAAGCATCTTCGTCAGCGAGCTGGTCGGCCTCACCGACGGCCTCTCGCGCGTGTTCGCCGAGGGCGCAGCGGCAGACGCGTTCGCAGACGCCGTGCGCCGCCAACTCGACACCGCTTTGGAGGCACTGTGAGCGACAAGGCCGACTCCCTCGTCACCAGACTGACTCCCTACCGCGAGACCCCGGGCATCGTCGCCGCCCTTCTCATCTCGCGCGACGGCTTCGTGGTGGCCGCCGACGCCGAGCCCGGCTTCGCCACCGAGGCCGTCGCCGCCCAGGCGGCCGGCGCCATCGACCTGGGCGCGCGCCTGGCCGACGAGCTCGGCCAGCCCGAGGCCAAGTACATCTCTCTCGAGTTCGACACGCTCAACGTGGTGCTGGCGCCCTTCGGGGACGAGCTCATGCTCGCGCTCGTCGGCGAACCCCGCGCCCTGACCTGCGAGTACCGGCTCATCACGACCGGCGCCTGACCGCCCCGGCCGGAGCCCCGCTCCGGCCGGACCCACGACAGAAGGGACCTCTCATGGAAGATGCGCTCGAACAACTGGAGAAGCTGGCGCGGAGCGTCGGCGAGTGCACCCGCTGCGAGGAGCTCGTCGCCTGCCGTCTCCGCGCCGTCCCCGGGGGCGGCCACCCGCACTGCTCGGTGATGGTCGTCTCCCTCAGCCCGGACCCCGCCGATGAAAAGGCGGGGCTGCCCGCCGGCTCCACGCTCGTCGCCGGCCTGGCCGAGTTCATGCCGGCTCTCACGGAGAGCGCCGAGAAGGTGTACGTCACCACCCTCATGAAGTGCGTACCGCGCACCGCCTGCGACCTGCGCGCTCCTGAGCCGAAGGAACAGGACGACTGCTATCCGTTCCTGTCCAAGGAACTCACCATCACAACGCCGCACTTCGTCCTCCCCGTGGGCGAGGAGACGGCGCGCTATCTGCTTGGCAAGCTCTTCAAGGACCGGCCGTACAAGAAGGGCGACTCGCTCGAGCTGCGCCTCTTCGACAACCCCGCCTTCAAGATCGTCCCGGTGGCCGCGCCCGAGGAGTTGCGCGAGCGCGACCCCAAGGCGCGCAAGGAGTACGTCGAGCGGCTGCGCGCGCTGGCACAGGTGATGGGTCTGTAACCGTCAGGGCACGATGACGCGCAGCGAGCGGGGCACGACCCGACAGGTCAGCGGCAGGCTGCCCGCCATCTCCCCGTCGGTCTGGACGAGCACTTCCTGGCCTTCCTCGACCGTGACGATCTCGGCTTCTTCGGTGCGGAAGTACTCGACCTTGGGGTGCTTGATGTGCGCGTTGATGAGCGCGGCGGTCCAGTACCAGATGGTGCTCAGCAGGGACTTGTCCGTGAGTACGCAGACGTCCAGAAGGCCGTCACGCATGTCGGCCAGCGGCGTGATGCCGAAGCCGCCGCCGTAATTCGACGAGTTGCCGAACACCGCGAAGTACCCCTCCACAGTGCGCTCCGCGGCGGTCACGCGGATGAGCGGCTCTTCTTTGGTGAGGTAGTTGGCGAAGCCCTGCATGGCGAAGGCCGCCTCCTTGAACGCCTTCTTCATGGCCGGGTTGAGCGAGGCGACGACAGCCGCGTCCATACCGACGCCGGCCATCAGCGCGAAGGAGCGCTCCCCGGCGAGGCCGAGGTCGATCCACGACACGGCGCCCATTTCGAGGAGCTTGACGGCGTCGGGGGGGTCCAGCGGGATGCCGAGCTCCATGGCGAGCACGTTGACCGTGCCCGTGGGCACGATGGCCAGCGGCACCTCCGTGCCGGCGAGTCCGTTGATGGTCTCGTTGACGGTGCCGTCGCCGCCGATGGCGCAGACGAGGTCGAGCCCCTGCTCCACGGCCTCGCGCGCGAGGCGCGTGGCGTCGCCCACGCCCTGGGTCTCGCGCTCGTCGACGTCGTAGCCGAGGCCGCGCAGGGCGTCGATGATCAGCGGCAGGTCGCGGTGGTAGGCGCCGCCGCCCGAGTGCGTGTTGTAGATCGCCATGAGATGCCGGCCGACGTCGGGCAGCATCAGAGCGGCTCCGGGAGGCCGCCGGCGAAGCGCAAGGTGGCCGCGTAGCCGGCTGCCCGCGCCGTCTCGGCGGCCTGGTCGAAGGCCCACCCCACCTCTTGCGGACGGTGGGCGTCCGAAGCGAAGGTCAGCGGGATGCCGAGGGCGCGTGCTTCGGCGAGAAGACCGGGCGCCGGGTAGGCTTCGCCGACCGGCTTTCGCAGCCCGGACGTGTTGAGCTCGAGTGCCATGCCGGCCGCCGCCACGGCGCGCAGCGCCGCGGACGAAGCGGCCGTCACGGCCGCTTCGTCTCGCGGCCTTGGGCCGAGCTTCTTCGCGTGGTCGAGGTGCCCCATGACGTCGAAGAGGCCGCTGGCGGCCGCGCGTTCGGCCAGCTCGAGGCTCTCGACGAAGATCCGCTCGAAGCCATACTCGGGAAGGTGCTCGCGCATCTCCGGATGGTCGAAGGCGAAGCGCTCGCCGACGATGTGAATGGAGCCGATCACGTAGTCGAAGGGATAGCTCGCCAGCATCTCGGCGGTCTCGTCGAGCGTCTCCTCGATGTAGTCGGCCTCGATGCCGACCAGGATGCGCAGGTCCGCGGCGTACTCCCGCGCAAGGGCCTGCACCCGCGAGACATAGTCGTCGACCTCGTCCAGGCCCATGGCCCAGTCGTCGGTGAGGTCGTGGAGAGGCGTCCAGCCGCCGAGGAACGGCAGGTGCTCGGCGAAACCCATCTCGGACATGCCGAGACCGATGGCGCGCTCGACGTACTCGCGTGCGTCGCCCTCGGCGTGGGGGCACATGCCCGTGTGGATGTGATAGTCGGTGATCATGCTGCAGCCTCGTGGCGGCAAGCTTACACCTCAGGCCCGCCGCGGGGCGCGGCGGCGCGGCCGCGGCGCCAGGACGAAGCCCAGGCCGATGCCGGTCACGAAGCCCCCGACATGGGCGAAGAACGCCACGCCCACGTCGGGGTGGCGGAACGACAGTACGCCCTCCACGGCCTGGAGCACGAACCAGATCCCGAGCAGGATCCAGGCCGGCACCGAGACCACCGGGAAGACGAACCCCAGCGTGAACACGCTGAGGACTCTGGCGTGCGGATACAGCACGAGGTAGGCGCCGAGCACGCCGGCGACGGCGCCGCTGGCGCCGATCAGAGGGGCCGTGGACCCCGGGTCTGTGAGCACCTGGGTGGCAGTGGCCACAAGGCCGCAGGCGAGGTAGAAGCCGAGGAACCGCGCGCGCCCGAGAGTATCTTCCACGTTGTTGCCGAAGATCCACAGGTACAGCATGTTGAAGATCAGGTGGAGCCAGCCGCCGTGCACGAACATGCTGGTGAAGAGCGTCGCCCACCACGGCACGAGATCGGCCGGCGGTACGTCGAGGCCATTGGCCAGCTCGAAGGGCGTAGCCCCGGCCTTGGCGTAGAAGCCGCCCAGCGTCAGGCCGTAGCGCGGCAGCGCCAGCTCGAAGGCGAACACCGCCATGTTGAGTACGATGACGACCAGCGTCACCACGGCGAAGCGGTGCGTCGGCACGTCGTCGCGCAGCGGTATCAAGGCGGACCGCCGCCGCAGGCGCCCGTCAGGCGGTGACCCGGCAGGCGCACACCTTGAACTCGGGGATCTTGGCCATGGGGTCGCGAGCCGTATTGGTGAGCATGTTGGCCGGCGACTCCCAGAAATGGAAGGGCACGAACACGGTGCCCGGGCGCACGCGAGCCGTGACGTTGGCCGGGACGCTGATAACGCCGCGCCGCGTCTCCACGCTCACTGAGGCGCCGTCGCTGATGCCGAGGCGCGCCGCGTCGTCCGGGTGGATCTCGGCGAACCCCGTGGGCACTAGCTCGTTAAGGCCGTCGGAGCGCCGCGTCATGGTGCCCGTGTGGTAGTGCTCGAGCATGCGGCCCGTGGTGAGGGTGAGCGGGTAGTCGCCACCGGCGACCTCCGCCGGAGGCTGGTAGGCGATCGGGAAGAACTTGCCCTTGCCGCGCGTGAACTGGCCGATGTGCAGGATGGGCGTGCCGGGATGCGTCGTGTCGGGGCACGGCCAGCAGAGGCCGCCCTCGGCGTCCAGGCGCTCATACGTCACGCCGGCATACGAGGGCGTGAGCGCGTCGATCTCGGCCATGATGTCGGCGGGGCGCGCGTAGTCCCAGCCGCCGGCACCGCCGAGCCGGCGCGCGAGCTCGGCGATGATCGCCCAGTCGGCGCGCGCCTCGCCCGGGCTCGGCACGGCAGCACGTACGCGTTGCACCTTGCGCTCGGTGTTGGTGAACGTACCGTCCTTCTCGGCGAAGCTGGTCGCCGGCAGCACAACGTCGGCCAGCGCGGCCGTCTCGCTGAGGAAGATGTCCTGCACCACCAAGAAGTCGAGACCTTTGAGCGCCTCGACGACGTGCGTCTGGTCGGGGTCCGAGAGTACGGGATTCTCGCCGACGACGTACAAGGCGCGCACCGTGCCGGCGGCCATGCCGTCGAAGGCCTCCGTGACCCCGAGGCCGGGCTTGTCGGCGAGGTCGACGCCCCACGCCTCCGAGAAGCGCTTCTGAGCGGCCGGATCGCCCACGGCCTGATAGCCCGTGTACACGTTCGGCAGCGCGCCCATGTCGCAGGCGCCCTGCACGTTGTTCTGGCCGCGCAGCGGGTTCACGCCGGTGCCGCGGCGGCCGAGGTTGCCGGTGAGCAGCGCCAGGTTGCTCAGGGCGAGCACATGCTCGGTACCGTGCGAGTGCTGGGTGATGCCCATCGAGTAGAAGATGGCGCCCTTGTCGGCGGCGCCAAAAATGCGCGCCGCCTCGCGGAG
Source organism: uncultured Thermoleophilia bacterium (assembly GCA_963765635.1). Classification (GTDB taxonomy): domain Bacteria; phylum Actinomycetota; class Thermoleophilia; order UBA2241; family UBA2241; genus CAIXSE01. Next base: position 1,395,821 of record CAVXXF010000004.1, on the reverse strand, counting down.
CTTGTCGGCCGGGACGCCGGCGATCTCTTCGACCAGCTCCGGCGTGTACGCGGCGAGCACCTCGGGGAGGTCCTCGTACCCCTCGGTGCGACCGGCGATGAAGTCCTGATCGGCCAGGCCTTCTTCGAGGATCACGTTCATGATGCCGTTGATGACGGCCACATTGGTGCCCGAGAGCAGCCGCAGGTGCACATCGGCGCGGCGCGCCATGTCGATGGTGCGCGGGTCGATGACGATGAGCTTGGCACCCCGGCGCAGCGCCTGCTTGATGTGAAGGGCGCCGATGGGATGCGCCTCGCTGGTGTTGGAGCCGATGATGAGAATGGCGTCGGCCTCTTCGAGGTCCTTGAACGAGTTGGTCATCGCGCCGCTGCCCAGCGACTGGCGCAGGCCCGTCACGGTGCTGGCGTGACAGAGCCGCGCGCAGTGGTCGACGTTCTGCGTGCCGATGACGGCGCGCATGAACTTCTGGAAGAGGTAGTTCTCCTCGTTGGTGCAGCGCGCCGACGAGAACCCGACGAGCGCGTCGGGGCCGTGCGTGGCCTTGATCGCCGCGAAGCGCTCGGCGACGAGAGCGAGGGCCTCGTCCCAGGTGGCCGGCACGAGCTCGCCGTCGCGGCGCACGAGCGGCTGCGACAGCCGGTCGGGGTGCGCGATGAACTGGTACCCGTAGCGGCCCTTGACGCACAGGTTGCCCTCCCCGGGACCCTCGTTCACCAGGGACGTGACCTGCACGACGCGGCCATCATTGACCTGCAGCTGGACGTTGCAGCCGCAGCCGCAGAAGGGGCACACGGTGTCGACGGCCGCGGTGGCGCCGGCCTTGGCCGCGACGCGGCTGAGCTTGTCCATGAGAGCCCCCGTGGGGCACGCGGAGACGCAGTTGCCGCACATCTCGCAGTCGGTCTCGACCATGGAGCGCCCGAACGAGGTGGTGATCAGCGAGTCGAAGCCGCGCTCGCCGAAGTCCAGGACGTTGCACTGCTGGACTTCGCGGCAGACGGACACGCAGCGCCCACAGAGGATGCAGCGGTTGGGGTCGTAGGCGATGAAGGGCGTGTCCTCGCGGGCGTCGTAGCCGCGCGCCTCGGTCCCCTGGAAGCGATTGGCGAACACCTCGTGGTCGATGCTGTGGCGCTGCAGGTCGCACTTGCCGTTGGCCTCGCAGGAGCACTGCAGGCACAGGTCGGCGCCACGCACCGCCTCGTCCTCGGGGAAGCCCAGCTCGATCTGCTCGAAGTTGGTCTTGCGGTCCTCGGGCCAGAGCTTGGGCATGCGCGCCGGCGGGCTCACTTCGGCGAGGCCGGCGTTGATGTCGATGAACACAGGCGGCACCTCGGCCATACGGCGCACGCTCGGCTCAAGGTCGGCTTTGGCCTCCAGAGCCTCGACGAAGGGCGTGCGGCGCAGGTCGTGCAGCTGCTTCGAGACCGCCTGCATGTCGTCGCCGCGCAGGAAGGCGTCCATGCTCCAGGCCGCCTTCTTGCCCTGGGCGATGGCCTGGATGGCCGTCTGCGCGCCGAGCACGGCGTCGCCGCCGGCGAAGACCTTGGGGTCGGCGGTCTGCAGCGTCCAGTCGTCGACGGCAAGCGTGCGCCAGCGCGTGTGGGCAAGCCCCTCCGGCTCGCCGGCGCCGTCGAGCTGGGGGAACTGGCCGATGGCGCTGATCACCTGATCGCACTCGACGACGAACTCCGAACCCTCCTGGGGAACGGGCCGGCGGCGGCCGGACGCGTCGGGCTCGCCGAGATCCATGCGGATCATCTCGACGCCGCTGACCTTGCCGGTGTCGTCGATGAGCACCGCGACGGGGGCCACCTGGAGCACGAGGCGAACGCCCTCTTCCTCGGCCTCGTCGACCTCGGTGTGGTGGGCGGGCATCTCGGTGCGCGAACGCCTATACAGGCAGGTGACCTCTTCGGCGCCGAGTCGGATGGCGGTGCGGCAGGCGTCCATGGCGGTGAAGCCGCCACCGATGACCGTGACCTTGTGCCCCACGTGGACCTCGCCGTCCCGCTCGAGATCGCCGAGGAAGTCGATCGCCGTGACGACCCCGGGAGCATCCTCGCCGGGGCAGCGCATGGCGTTGGCGCTGAAGGCGCCCAGAGCGAGGAAGACGGCGTCGTACTCGGCGCGCAGGTCGTCGAGCCGGAAATCGATGCCGAGGCGCACGCCCGTCCGCAGCTCGACGCCCATGCGCCAGAGGATGTTGAGCTCCTCGTCGATGACGTCGCGCGGCAGGCGGTAGCTGGGAATGCCGTAGCGGAGCATGCCCCCAGGGTGAGGCATAGCCTCGAAGATCGTGACGGCGTGCCCTTCGAGACGCGCGTAGAAGGCGGCGGCGAGGCCGGCGGGCCCGCCGCCGACGATCGCGATGCGCTTGCCGGAGTCGGGCTTGGGCTCGTGCGGAAGCAGCAGCTCGCCCTCCTGTTCGCCGGGGCGCGTGTGGTCGGCCATGTAGCGGTGGAGCTGACAGATGGTGATGGGGTCCTCGATGAGCTGCCGCCGGCAGGGCCCCTCGCAAGGCCGCGGGCACACGCGCCCGAGGATGCCCGGGAAGGGCAGGTCCTCGCGCAGTACGCGCATCCCGGCGTCGTAGTCGCGTGCCGCGATGTGCTCGAGGAACTCCGGGATCTTGATGTGCGTGGGGCAGGCGTCGCGGCAGGGCGGCGTGCAGAAAGAGGTGTGGTCGCTGAGCAGCAGCTCGAGGTTGAGCTGGCGGATGGCGCGCAATTCGTCGGTCTGCGTGGTGACGACGAGACCGTCGGCGACCTGCGTGTCGCAGGCCGTGACCGGATCGTTGCGACCATCCACGGCGACGACGCAGAGACGGCAGGCGGAGATCGGGTCGAGGCGATCGTCCTGGCAAAGCGTCGGGATCTCGATGCCCGCAGCCCTGGCGGCCTGGAGGATGGTGGTGCCGGGTTCGGCGGCGACCTGCCGCCCGTCGATGATGAGGTCCACGCTCAGCTCCCTCTAGTCGGCCTGTGAGCAGTCACGCACCACCACGGCGTCCGAAGTCATGCGTGACTGACCATGATTGTACTCGAATCCGGGGCCGCGGTCTGCGCTCGACGCGACGGTTCGGTGATCATGACGACCGCGTCCGGGGACCGCGTGGGCGCGGACGTCGCCCAGCTCGGCAACGCCTGACGAAGTCCGTCTGAGCCTATCCAAGGAGATTCCGGCCACGGCGGCGAATGACACGGCACTTGAAGTGGTAACGTACCGGTGTCGAGGAGGTACCGCATGCCCGCGTCGACGCAGAGCGTGCAGCCCAAGCTGATCGTGATACCGCGCCAGCTCGAAGGCTTCTTCTACGAGCGCCTCACGCAGAAGTTCGCCGGGCGCGACGACCTCGAGGTCGTGGTCGACCGCCGCGCCGGCGAGCGCCGTCACCCACGGTGGGTCTCCGGCGCCGGACCGTTCAGCGAACGCCGCCACGGCGACCGCCGCGAGCGCGACGCCTTCTGGTCGCTTCCGGACATGCCGTTCTCGGCTTCCTGAGCTAGATCCAGCCGTTCTCGCGGCTGACGATGACCGCCTGCGCGCGGTCGACCACGTTGATCTTGTGGTAGACGTTGTGCAGATGGTTGCGCACCGTACTCTGCGAAAGGTCCAGCGCCCTTGCGACCTGCTTGTACGTCTTGCCACTGGCCAGGAGCCCGAGGACCTCGAGCTCGCGGTCGGTGAGGGGATTGGGGATGTCCCCCTTGGGCGGCCCCAGTTCTCCGAGATGCACCTTGACGCGAGCCAGCAGTTCCTTGATGTGGAACGGCTTCGTGATGTAGTCGGCGGCGCCCTTCTCGAAACCCAGGAGCTTGTCGTTGATCTCCCGTCTCGCCGTCAGGAAGATGATCGGCGAGCGCAGATCCACGGGCTTGGCGCGCAGGCGCTCATACACGGCGAAACCGTCCATGTCGGGCATCATGATGTCGAGGAGTACGAGGTCGGGGATGAAGAGGGAGGCCGCGCGAATGGCCTCCTGGCCGTTCGCGGCCGTATGCACGTCGTAGCCGGTGACCACCAGCGCCTCAGCGACGAGCCTGCGAATATCCGGTTCGTCGTCCACGACCAGGATGCGTTTGGCCATCAGTTCACTCTCCAACTCCGGCGCAGGCGCCGGGCCCTCGTCTGCCCTCTTCACCATGCCCACGAAGCGCTGACCCCGGGCACCGTGACGCGCGGCCTGTCCGCGCTGTTCAGATTCGCGCCGGGCGTGCGGATTCCCCCCACGCCGGACGTATGCGGGTATCGGCAGCATCGGGCGCCGACCTTAGGAGCGTGTCCGCGCCGAGAGGGCCGGCGGTCCTGGCGCAGCGCCGGCCGGACTACCTCAGGAGGCGATCGCCGTAGGCGATGAGCACGACCACGACCGCGACCGCGACCGCGACCGCCAGGACGATATCGAGGTACTGGCGGTGGCGCCGGGCGTCGATAGTCAGAGTGACCAAGCCGTAGCCCGCCACGAGGAGCCCCACGATCCCGGCGACGACGATCACGAGATTCATGCCGCTCATCGTACACGCGCCGCGAGAAACTCCAGCGGGTGCAGGGCGGGTCGCCCGGCGAGGTCGTGGATCTGCGTGCGGCACGACGTGCCCGTCGCCAGCACGGCCGTCTCCGGCCCCTCGGCGCGTACCGCCGGGAGCAGGACCCGCTCGGCCATGGCGACGCTGAGCCCGTAGTGCTCGGCCTCGTAGCCGAATACGCCGGACATGCCGCAGCAGCCGGCGTCGAGCATTTCGACGTCGAGGTCCGGCACGACCCCGAGAGCGCGCTGGGTGGCCACCGCGAACGACAGCGCCTTCTCGTGGCAGTGGCTGTGCAGCAGCGCGCGGCCGCCGGCGCGGAAGCGCAGACGCCCGGCCGCGGCCTGGTCGGCGACCAGCGCCAGCGCCGGGCGCGCGGCTGCCGCCACCTCGGCGACGCGCGGATCTCCCGGCAGCAGGCGCCGCCAGTCATCGCACACCATCGACAGGCAACTCGGCTCGATGAAGAGCAGGTCGCAGCCTTCGGCGGCGCGCGCGTGGAGCGCGGTCAGCGCCGCGGCGGCCGCGGCGCGCGCCTTGTCGATCTGCCCGCTCGAGAGCGCGGTGCGCCCGCAGCAGCCGGCGTTCACGAGATCCAGCTCGACACCGGCGGCGCGCAGCAGGTGCGCCAGCGCCTCGCCGACCTGGGGTTCCTGGTACTGCACGAAACAGTCGACGAACAACGCCGCCGGCGCGTGGGCGGACGAGCCGGACAGGCGCCGCGTGAGGGGGCGCCGTGCGAACGCCGGCAAGGGCCGCTGGGGGGCGACGCCGGCGCGGTCTGAGACCAGGCGTGCGAGGCGCGTCTGCGCGAGCGCGTTCACGAGCGGCGCCAGCGGCGACGCCAGCGCCGCAAGACGGCGAAACTCGCCGATGCCACGCGCCAGGGCCGGGACGCCCTCCCTGGCGCGCAGCTCGGCGAGCCACTCCACCTTGAGAGCGGCCATGTCGACGCCGGCCGGGCACTCGCTCTTGCAGGCCTTGCAGGCGACGCACGTGCCGAGCACCTCCCGAAACTCGTGCGCCCCGATGGCCGCGAGCGGGACGGCGCCGCAGAGCACGCCCTGCAGAGCGTTGGCCCTCGCGCGCGTCCCGTAAATCTCGCTGCGAGAGGCCGCCGCCGGTGGACACATGGTCCCCGTGAGCTTCTTGCAGAGGCCGGCGCCGAAGCACTTCTCGACGGCCAGGTCGAAGCCGCCTTCGGCGGCAAACGAGAGCCGTGGCGCCCAGGTGCCGGCGCCGCGGTAATCGGCGCCGTAACGCAGGCAGTCGGTCACGGCGGAGCCACCGACGATAGTCCCCGGCCCCAGCAGGCGGCGAGGGTCGAAGGCGTCCTTGAGCGCGACCATGGCCGCGTACAGGTCTGAGCCAAGGAGAGCGGGCAGGCACCAGCTGCGCGAGCGTCCGACGCCGTGCTCCCCTGAGATCGCGCCGTGGTACTCGGCGACGAGGCGTCCGACCGCCCCGGCCAGCGCATCCATGCGCTGCACGCCGGCCGCCGACTTGAGGTCGAGCAGCGGCCGGACATGCAAACAGCCGGCAGAGGCGTGCCCCGTGAAGGAGGCACGCGCCCCTTCGGCCGCGACGAGGCGCTCGAACTCGTCGACGAAGTCGGCCAGACGCTCCGGTGCCACGGCCGTGTCTTCGACGAAGGATGCCGGGCGCTCGGCGCCGGGAGCGCCCATGAGCAGCGGCAGTGCCGCCCGCCGCAGGGCGCCCGCCTCGGCGAGCGCCGCGGGGTCTTCCAGCCATTCCCGCCGGACCGCGGCGAGGTCGCCGGCCAGCGCGCGCAGGCGGCCGAGGCCGGCGCGCGCCTCTTCCCCGCTGCCCTGATACTCGACGGTGAGCAACGCCCGCTCCTCGCCGGCAAGCAACGGCGCCATGCGGGCGAAGCCGGCGAGGTTGGGCGCCGCCCGCAGCGCCTCGAGGTCGAGGATCTCGACCGCCGAAGGGCCGGTCTCGAGGATGGCGACGTTGGCCTCGAGGGCGGCGCGCAGGGTGACGAAGGTCAGCGCCGCCCCGGTGCGCGCCGCCGGCAGCAGGTCGAGCGCCACCTCGATCTCGGTGAACAGCGCCAGCGTGCCCTCGGACCCGGCCAGCAACTTGCCGAGGTTCGGCTCAGGCTCGAGCAGCTCACGCAGGTTGTAGCCGCATGTGCAGCGGCGCGTCTGCGGGGAATCTTCGGCGATCGGCCGGCGATAGCGCTCGCGGACTTCCGCGAGCGCCGCCGCCGGCCCGGCCGCCCCCGGCCCCGTCAGCCCGCTCGCCAGATCGGCGCCGCGGCACTGCCCAAAGACCAGCTGCCCACCGCCGGCGAGGACGGCATGCACGCTCAGCACCTTGTCCTTGGTCTCCCCGTAGATGATCGACCGTGACCCCGAGGAGTTGTTGCCCACCATGCCGCCGATCGTGGCCTGGTCCACCGTCGAGGTGTCGGGACCGAACTCCAGGCCGAAAGCCGCGGCGGCGCGGTTCAGCGACAACTGGATCACGCCTGGCTCCACTCGCGCGAGGCGCGCCTCCGGGTCGATGTCCAGGATGCGGTCGAGCTTGAAGCAGTCGACGGCGATGCCCGGCCCCACGGCCTGACCCGCGACGCTGGAGGCGGCGCCGCGGGCGACCAGCGGCACGCCGTACTCGGCGGCGACCGCCGCCGCGGCGTGCAGGTCGGCGACCGACGCCGCGACGAGCACCACGTCGGGGACGACGCGGTAGATCGAGGCGTCGGTCGAGTACAGCCAGCGCTTGAGCGGCGATGTGGAGACGGTACCGGCGGCCACGCGCCGCAACGCTTCGCCGGCGGCGCGCCCCTCAGGGGTGAGCTCGGGGATGCGGTGGCGGGCGCTCATGGCGCCAAGGATACCGCCTCAGAGGCCGCCCGGGCTGAAAGCCGGCAGCCAGCGGCCCATCTGCTCGAGCAGGCCGAGCATCATGAGCACCCCGAAGACGACGAGCAGCACCCCGGCCCCGACCTGGATGGCGCGGTAGTGCCGCTTCACGAAACCGAGACGTGAGTTCATCCAGTCGAAGGCCAGGGCGGCCAGCACGAAGGGGACGCCCAAGCCGACCGAGTAGACGAAAAGGAGCACTGCTCCGGACAGCGCGCTCTGGCTCGACGCGGCCATACTGAGGATAGCGCCGAGGACGTACCCGACGCACGGCGTCCAGCCGATGGCGAGAGCCACGCCGGTGAGAAAGGCGCCGCCCGCGCCCGCGTGCCGGGGCGTGACCCGCATGACCGGCTTGGGCAGATGGATGGCGCCGGCCACCACCAGACCGCTGACGACGATGAAGGCGCCGGCGGCGATGGTCAGTTCATGCCGGTAGCGGATGAGCAGCCGGCCGACACCACCGGCGCCGGCGCCCATGGCCACGAACACCAGGGTGAACCCGGCGACGAACAGCAGCGAGGTCCAGAGCAAGCGCCGCCGCTCGCTGCCCAGACTCTCCACCGCGACGCCGGAGATGAACGAGAGGTACACCGGCAGGAGGGGGAGCACGCACGGAGACGCGAACGAGAGCAGGCCGGCGAGAAAGGCGAGGCCCACGCCCGACAGGCTGAGCGTAGTGATCTGCGCCGCGATCACAGGCAAGCCGTGCTCACGGGCGGCTCAGAGCGCGCTCCGGAGGATGCTGCGCCAGCGGAGGCTCACTGGGTCTTGGCGTAGCTCGTGGCAAAACGATCGAGACTCGCCGCGCCCACGATGCGGTCCACCTCCTGGCCGCCGGCGTCGTAGAAGATGGTGGTCGGCACCCCGGTGACGCCGTCCTTGGCGCCGAGGCTGTTGTCGTCGAGCACGACGGGGTAGGTGAGGCCGTACTGGGACATGAAGTCGACGACATCGCTCTGCGTGTCGTTGACCGCGATCCCGACAAAGGCCGCCTCTCCCTCCTTCGACTTGGAGAACGTGGCGAGGTCGGGCGCCTCGGCATTGCAGGGGCCGCACCACGAGCCGAAGTAATTGACGACCAGCGGCTTGCCCGCGTAATCGGCAACGCTGAACTCCTTGGGCGACAGGAATTGGACGTCCGCCGTGGAGGCGGAGGAGGTCGACGAGCCCGAGCCCCCGCAGCCGCCGAGGGCAGTCGCCGCCCCGACGAGGGCAAGCAGCGTGAGCAGGAGCCAGAGCCTTTTCGCATGCATCGCGCGTCCCCTTCTGTACGACAACGTGAGACCGGCGCTCGCCGGCACTTCTGTGCTGAGCTTACCCGCTGGGCCCGTGTTTGCGCTCACCGGCGGTGGAGGTATAATACCCCCCAGGGTATGAAGACGCCATTCGACTTGGAGTGCCATGGCTTCCTACGATCTGGTCTGTGAGAAGTGCGATCACGAGTTCGAGGTGTTCCACCAGGGGTTCCTCAAGGACGAGGACCGAGTGTGCCCCGAATGCGGCTCCGAAGACGTGCGGCAGAAGTTCTCGAGCTTCCTGCGCGGCCTCGGAGGCTCAAACGCAGGCTGCGCGCCCTCGGGCGGCAGCCCCTTCGGCTGAGGCTGAACAGCCGCGGCGCGGTCGCGCCGCACGGAACGAAGACGCACAAGGGCGGGGCGCTCACGAGCGCCCCGCCCTTGTGCGTCTTGGCCGCGGCGCGGCTCGCCGCCGGGCCTCGTCGCGAGTAGAATCCCGGCCAGCAGCGCGCCGCGCCCTGGAAGGGAGATCGTCCCGCCGAACGCGGCGCGCCTTCGCACCCACCGGCGACCGAGGGGGCAATCGTGCGGAGATGTCTGTTTGCGGCGGCGCTGGGAGCGCTGCTCACGATCCTGGTGGCAGCGCCGGCCGGCGCCGTGCCGCCCAACGAGCTCCTCATGGCCAGGCACCTCGCCGAGCTCGGCGTCATCCCCAGCTACGCTACCGCGGAGATGGCGAGCTCCACCGTCAGGACCGTGTACGGCAGCGGCCCGAACTACGAGCTCAAGTCGCCGCTCGTGCAGCGCACCCTGAGCGGCAAGCAGACGAGCCTGGGCCGCTTCCTGGGACAGCGCGCGGCCGATCCCGGCGCCACCCGGACCTACACCACCAGGACTCTGGTGCTGCTGGTCGAGTTCGGCGACGACCCCTGGCCGGCCGGCTCTCCCGCTCCCACCGGGCCCATGACCCCCGGACCCGCGCACGGCGCCATCCCGGCGCCCGCCGCCGACGACAATGCCACCTTCTGGCCGGGCGACTTCTCGCCGATGCACTACCAGCAGGAACTGTTCGGCAACTCCTACCCGATCTACGACGCCTCCGGGAGATACCGCGGCAGCAGCGACTCGACGATGCGCAACTGGTACCTCGAGCAGTCGCACGGCACGTTCACGGTAGCCGGCGACATCGCCGAGTGGGTCAAGCTCGACATGCCCGAGTCGTGGTACGGCGCCGACAGCGACCCCGAGAACGTCACCGACGACCTCACCGGCCCGGTGTGGCGCGTCGCCCGCGACGCCGTCGCCAAGTTCGCCGCCGAGAACCCCGACTTCCCGTGGGCCGACTACGATAATGAGAACCCCTACGGCATCAGCGGCGGCGACTTCTACCGGGCCGACGGCTACGTCGACCACCTGATCCTGATCCACGCCGGCAGCGACCAGTCCGCCGGTGGCGGTGCCCAGGGCTCCGACTCCATCTGGGCGCATTCCGGCGACATCCTCGAGAGGACCGACGGCGGCCCCGGCGACGGGGGCGGCTCTATGGTGCCGGGCACCGCGGGCCAGGGGCCCGCGCAGACCGGCATCTGGGTCTCCGCGTACACCATCAACCCCGAGGATGGCGACGCGGGCGTGTTCTGCCACGAGTTCGGCCACGATCTCGGCCTCCCCGACGAGTACGACTACTCGAGTACCACCGGCGACGCCAGTTCCGGCTTCTGGACGATCATGTCCAGTGGCGCGTGGCTCGGCCGCCAGTGGGGCCTCGGCAGCCAGCCCAGCGCCATGAACGTGTGGGACAAGTACGCTCTGGGCTTCGTCACGCCAAAGGTCGTGAAGCGCGGCGCGACCGCCACGGTGAAGCTCCAGCCCGCGGCGATCGGCGCCGCCGGCTCGACGGGTGTCATCATCCCCCTGCCGAAACGCAAGCACGTCATCGCGCTCAGCGGCAAGGACGGGGCCCTGGAGTGGTACTCCGGCATGGGCAACGACCTCGACGACCGGCTCACGACGACGTCGGCCGTGACCGTGCCCGGCGGCGACCGGGCGGTCCTCTCTCTGCGCACCTGGTACGACATCGAGGAGAACTACGACTACGGCTATGTGCGCGTCTCCGACGACGGCGGCGCCACATGGGCCACGGTCCAGAGCCCGGGCAACACCGTCGAAGTCCAGCCCGGCGAGTTCGCCCTCACGGGCACCGACACCGAGCACTGGGCCGACACCATCACCTACGACCTCAGCGCCTATGCCGGCAAGCGCGTGCTGCTCCAGTTCCGCTACTCCACCGATGGCGGCGTGGCCAACAACGGCTGGGAGGTCACCGATGTCAGCGTCGGCGGCGTTCCCATCGCCACCGCCGGCTTCACCAACGCCGGCTGGCTGCGCGTCGACGGCGCGAAGGCCAGCATGAGCGAAAACTACTACATCGCCGAGTACCGCACCCGCGACGGCTCCGACGCCGGTCTCAAGAACTGCTACCAGTTCAACGGCCTCTACGACAACTGGGTCGACTGGTTCAGCTACAACCAGGGCCTGCATCTCATCTACCGCGACACGTTCTGGCAGGACAACGACGTGGCCTCGCACATCGGCGCGGGCGGCTGGATGGTCATCGACGCGCGGCCGCAGCCGGACGCGGTCGGCTACGACGAGACCATCGGCTTCTGGCGGCCGCGCATCCAGGTGCGCGACGCGGCCTTCAGCACCACACGCACTCCGTCTCAGAGCATCTGGTTCCGCGATTACGACGCCGGCGTGGCGGTGGGCGAGAGCGTCGCCCCCGGCAAGGGCGCGCAAACGTGGTTCAAGGACACTTGGACGTACTGGTTCGCCGAGACCCCCGAGGCCGGGGTGAAGATCCCGCGGAACCTCGGTGTGCGCATCCAGGTCAGGAGCATGGACGCCTACGGCATGACCATCTGGGTGGACAACAAGAAGTGAGCCGCTGTGCCAAGCGGCGACCTGCTAGCATCGTCTCATGCATGTGCTCGTCACCGGCGGCGCCGGCTACATCGGCAGCGTGATCGCCGCGCGTCTTCTGGCACGCGGTCACGCCGTGACCGTCTACGACGACCTCTCACGCGGCCACCTCGCGGCCGTTCCGGCCGGCGCGGCGTTCGTCGAGGGCGACATCCGCGATCGCGCACGGGTGCAAACCGCCCTCCTCGACGGGCGCTGCGGCGCCATCGTCCACATGGCCGCGCTGGCCGAGGTCGGCGAATCGGTCGCGCAGCCGGAGCGCTACCACGACGTTAACGTCAACGGCACGGCGGCCGTGATCGCGGCGGCCCAAGCCGCCGCCGTCGGCCGCCTCGTCTTCTCGTCGACCGCCGCCGTCTACGGCGAGCCCCGGCGCGTGCCCATCGACGAGGACGACGCGCTCGCGCCGACCAACCCGTACGGCGCCGGCAAACTCGCCGCCGAGCGCCTGCTCGAAGAGGCGCGGCGAGCCGGGCGGCTGGCCTTCACGGCCTTGCGCTACTTCAACGCCTGCGGCGCCGACGCGCCGCGTGGCGAGGATCACGACCCGGAGACGCACCTCATTCCCCTGGCACTGTCGGCAGCCAGGGACGGCGCCGCGCTGCGCGTGTTCGGCGGCGACTACCCCACTCCCGACGGCACCTGTGTGCGCGACTACGTGCACGTCGCCGACCTTTCCGATGCCCACGTCCTGGCGCTGGAGGCGCTGCCCGATGTGCAGGGAGCGTTCAATCTGGGAACGGGCCGCGGCGACTCAGTGAACTGCGTTCTCGAGGCCGTCTCCCGCGTCACCGGCCGGGACGTGCGCCGCGAGATGGTGGAGCGACGGGCCGGCGATCCGCCGGCGCTCGTCGCCAGTGGGCGACGGGCGGCGACGAGCCTGGGTTGGCGCCCCCGGCGCGGCCTCGATGACGCCGTCCGCGATGCCTGGACCTGGATGCTGGCGCATCCGCAGGGCTACGCCGACTAGACCACCGGCTCCGGCGCCAGCGTACGGAGACTCACAGAGTCGAGTACGTCCATGAGCTGCGACTGGGCGCGCATCCAGGCCACGTGCACCTGGCAATCGCCACTGCGCGAGCACTCCTCGGGCCAGAGCACGCACTGGTTGAGAGCGATGGGCCCGTCCACGGCCTCGATGACCTCGCGCATCGTGATATCGGCGGCGGGGCGCGCCAAGGCGAAGCCGCCGCGCGCGCCGCGCTGAGAGACCGCGAGACCCGAGCGCACGAGACTCTGGAGGATCTTGGCGAGGAAGCTTTGAGGAATGTCCTGGGCCTGCCCGATGTCGTGGAGCGCCGCCACGTGGCCCTCGGGGAAGCGCGCCAGGTAGGTCATTGCTCGCACGGCGTATTCGCCGCCGCGGGTGAGCTGGAGTCCCATTAACGACCTCTCTTCGGCAGGAGACCGGACAGAAACGGTCCTTTTGAACCCTATCGCGGCGCCCACCCAGCGTCAACTGCCAAGCGCGACCGACCGCGCCGAGAAACCGCCCCGCGGCTCACTTGTTAAGCGCCCGTTAAGCCGCGTTACGCGGCCGCTTCATTCCTGCCGTTTGCGGGCAAAACGCGGTCGCCAGCGCAAGACCCGGGTGCTATCCTCGCAAGGCTCGCGTGCTCCCCGTGCGGAAGGACAAGCTTGAAACGTCACTACCTCCTCGTCGGCGTCGGCGTCGCGGTGCTCGTCGCCGCCGGGATCGTCGTGGCCGGCACGAGCTCCGGAGCGGGCGACGCCGCGGGCACCGTTGCGCAGCCGTCCACGGGTGGCCAGTCGTTGCCGCCGGGCCATCCGTCGGTCAGCGGCAAGAGCGAAGACAGTACGCCCGCGCCCGTCACTGACGATGCCGTGCAGCAGAAGATCGCCCAGCTCGAGAGCGCCAGCGCCGACCAGCCGGACAACATCGCCGTGCTGCTGGAGCTCGGCGACGCCTACTTCCTCGGGCAGCGCTATCCTCAGGCGGCGCGTACATTCCGCGCGGCGCTCCAGATCGATCCCGGTAACCCCACGGCGACCGTGCGCCTGGCCATGGTGTGGCACGCCGACGGCGGTTCAGAGCGCGCCGCACAGGCGATCAAGGCAGTCCTCGGCAAGACGCCGGACAACCAGGAAGCCCACTACTCGATGGCCATCATCTACTTCTCGACCGACCGCATCGAGGAGGCGAAGGCCGAGTGGGCCGCGGCCGCGAAGCTCGATCCGGAGACGGCCATCGGGCGGCGCTCGCAGAGCTTCGTCGACCTCCTCGAGGGCACGCAGACGTCGGCCCCGGACGAGGGCGACTAGAGCCGGCCGACTACTCCACGCGCTCGAGCCGCGGGTCGGGACGATACATCCGACCCACTTTGGCGCAGGGCGCTCCCTCGAGGCGCACGACATCGGCGGTGAAGTCCGCGACCCCTCGCAGCAGGCTGCTTCCCACGCCGTAGGCATCGGCCGGCACGCCGGCCGCTTCGAAGGCGGCGATGCGCGCGGCGGTGAAGCCGCCGCTCACCACGATCCTGACGCCGCGAAAGCCCTCCGCATCCAGCGCTCGGCGCACCTCGCGCACCAGCTCCGGCGCCACTCCCGTAGGCCGAAAGCTCCCCATCTTCGGCCACAGTGAGCGATCCACGAGCGTCTCCGAGGTGTCCAGACGAACACCCCACAGCCGGTCGCCCAGTTCCCGGGCACAAGCGAGGCTTGTTCCGACGCAGTCGTTGTCGAAGTCGACCAGCGCGGTGACGTTGAGCGCCGGGTGGTAGGTGTCGGCGAAGAGCCGGGTGGCCGCGACGGTGTCGCCGCCGCAGGCGGCGATGAGGCCGTGGGGCACGGTACCGATACCCTTACCTCCCCACCAGGAGGCCTGGGCGTCGGTGCTGACGCCGATGGCCCCGGCGATATGAGCGGCGTACCCATCGCCGGTCTGCACCCGGTAGTGGTCGAAGCGCGCCGGGAAGAAGAGGATCGGCTTGCCGGCGGCGGCCTCCACCACGCGGCGCACATTCGTGCCGACCAGGGTGCGCCGTGAGAGTGCGCCGAGGATCACCGTCTCCAGGTGGGCGAAAAGGGAGTAGTCGCCCTCGATGGTCATGACCGCATCCCAGGGAGCCACTTCGTCGCCGTCGTACAGGGCCGAGACGGCAAGCTGGTCCCAGCCCGGCTCCCATTCACGCGCCTCCGCCTCTCCCTCGTACCGGCCGGCGCACAGCCTGAGCACGGCGAGCGCCTCGTCGACGCCCCCGAGCACCGCGCGTTCCTGCTTCTGAAAGACCTGCATCGTGACCCGGGGGTGCAGGTCGTGGGCCTCAAGCACGCCCTTCGTGCAGTTGAAGTAGGCGTCGGAATAGTAGCCGCTTCGCACCTGGTCGAGCGGCAAGGCGAAGACCTCGGGAGACAAACGTGCGTGAGGCATTTCGGGATCCTCCGGAAGCCGCTACAGCCCGAGCCGGGCATTCAGTTCGGCGAGCACCTTACCCGGCGTGACGTCGAAGCGCAGCACGTAGGCGCCGGCGGCGCGCGCATCGAGGAGGAGCATACGGTCGGGCGAACGGCGAAGCACCCCCGAGCCCTGCTCCAAGGTCCAATACGGCGACCAGGTGACCTTGAGCAGATACGTGCCCGGCTGGTCGACCTCCACGGCGAATCCGCGGTGCCCCATCCTGGTCACGTGCGCCGTGCCACCGTTCAGGCCCACGGCCAGCGGCTCAGCGTCGCGCAGACGATACACCGTCCAGACGCCGGCGCGATCCACCACCTCAAACTCGGAGGATGTCTTGAGGATCCTCACCTCGCGCTGACTCCACGGGTCGAGCGGCGCGTCGGCCAGAAAGATGTACTGAACGCCCATGCGGCGCAGCCAGGCGACGTAGGTCGCCGCATCGTAGGTCGTGTAGAAGAGGCCGTTGTGGATCGCATCCGCCTGCCGGTACCAGCCGCGCGTTATGGGGTAGCCGGCCTCGGGGAAGTAGTCAGCCTCCCAGTGGCGGCGCAGCGCCACGACGTGGATGCGGTAGTCCGGGTCGTAGTACTGCGCCGCCGTGGCCAGCGCCGGGGCGAAGAAGCTCGCGCGCGTCTGCGGCCATTCGTCGGTGCGCGTGAAGTGACTGTACGGGGCGCTGATCTGCAGGAGCCCGAACAGCACGATGGGTATGACGGCCAGGTCGCCGTACGGGAACGGCCGCTGCAGGCGTGAGTGCCGAAGCAGGACAAGCAGCGGCAGACCGAAGACGAAGAAGAAGCGCCCGATGTTGTTACCGAGGGGGCTGCCCGGCGTCACGAAGGAGAGCACGCAGACGGCCGCGTACGTCAGAAACAGAATGACGAACGGCCGGCGAGGGTGCGCGGCGTTGACGCCGGCCAGCGCCAGGCCCGCGAGCGCGAAGCCCAGATAGAGCAGAAGCTGCGACGTCTCGTTGAGGTAGCCGCCCGGCTCGCTGAAGACGGCGCCGAGTATGAGGCGCACGGCGACGAACGGCGCGAGCGCGCCCGCGAACCACAGGTAACGGCGACGCAACGCCGGCCGCGCGACGACGTCGGACAGCATGAACGGCAGGCACACCACGAAGGCCATCGGGTTGGCAAAGATGCCGATGCCCACAAGGAGCGCGGCCCAGAGCGGCCGCTTTCGCGCCAGCAGGGCCAGCCCGCCCACGGTCAGCGCCAGCCCGAGGACGAAGGGGTCCTGACCGTGAGCGAGATAGACGCTCATGATCCCGGCGAAGGCCCAGGCGGGCCAGATGTCGTCGATGCCCCACATGTCGCGCTGGTAGAGGTAGTAGAGGACGGGTAGCGCGCCGGCAGAAGCGACCACGATCAGCTTTGACGGCACGTACAGGGCCAGAAGGTAGTAGACGAACCCGTAGTTGATGGCGCCGTAGCCGCCGCCGTACCAGAAACCGTCCCAGAACACCGACTCGCCGTGGCGCAGAAGAAAGACCTTGTACGCATGGGCGGCGTCGTCCCAGCCGGGCAGCCCGCCGCGGTACATCAGCGCAGCCACGAGGGCGACCGCCGCGGTGCTGCCGAGCCAGAGCACCAGCAGCCCGCGCCGCGACTTGAGACGCGCTTCGCAACCCGCCAGGGTCACTGCCGCAGCCCCGCCTCGGCCGGAGCGGCCAGATCGAAGGGCAAGGGATGGAAGACCGCGGGGGCCGGAGCGCTCACGCGCGCGGTCCGGCGAGACGCATGGCCGCGACGAAGCTCGCCGCCAGCGCCGGGCACCGGGGCAGGGATGGGTACAGGGTGGTGGCCAGGCACCGGGCAAGAGCGAAGCCTTCGGCTTGACCCGGCTCGTCAGCGTCTCCCACATGATAGGCGAACGACTGCTGCTCCAGCAGGAGGAACTCGAGATCGAACAGCTCGTACAACAGGTTCTCGCCGGCGTCGAAGGGGTTGCCGCGCGCCGCGTGGGCGCGCACGTAGCGGGGACGCTCGTACCACTCCAGGAGTTCGGCCTCGGCAGGCAGAACGCCGGCGAGTCCGTGGCTGCGCCCGCGACTGTCCGACAGGCGGCGCAGCAACAGCAGCGTGCCGCCTCCCATCGCCAGGGTGGGCAGGCCGTCGTCGATGGCCGCGCCCAGCGCGGCGTGGAGCTCGGCGTTCTCGGCGAAGGCGGGCAGCTGGTCCTCGTCGAGCTGTCCGGCGAGCAGCAGGCCGCTGACGTCCGGCGGCAGCTCGCGGTCGCGGGCGATGTTGAGCGGCGCGAGCTCGAGCCCCATGGCCTGCAGCATGTCGACGTTCTCAAGAGAGAACGGCTCGAGCGGAGGGCCCCAGGCTACGGCGAGGCGCAGACCGTGGGCGGCCGGGAGCGGCGTCAGCAGCCGCCGGGTGCGGCCGGGCAGATAGCCGCGGCGGGTCGCCGCCGCCAGGAGATCGTCGCCATCGAGATAGGTCCCCGCCTCGGCGCAGAGCTGTCGCTCGCCGCCCTTCACCGGCCCGGAGCCGACGTGGCGCAGCGTGCCCGTCGCCGCCGAGTAGCCGCGCACGAACTGCTCGCTCAGTTGCGGCGGGATCCAGCCCAGGATGGGAAGGCCGACATCCCGGCGCAGGACCTGCCCGAGCTCGGCGGCGGCACCGCGCTCGTCTCCGCCGACGACGATCACTCCCGCGATCTCGAGACGGCCCGCCAGGGCGCGCACGCCATAGGCCGCGGCCGCCGCCGTCGGGCCGCGCTCACGCGCGTCGAGGACCAGCACCAGAGGCGCGTCGAGACCGACGGCGATGTCGACCGGCCGCGAGCCCTTCACGCCGTGCCAGCGGTCGAGGGCCGGCTGCACCGCCACCAGGAGCACGAGATCGCAGCCTTCGCTCCAGTAGTCGTAGAGCTCCAGAACGGCGTCGTCGTAGAGCGCCGGGTCGAGCACACGAGGCGCCCTGCCCTCACCGGCGTACAGGAGTCGCCACAGCGGAAGATCCGCCCCGACGGTGATCGCGCGGACGACACGCTGCCCGGCGAAGCACGCCTGGAGCGCGCCGGCGGCGAGAGCCACGGCGGGGCCGGGCTCGAGGCCGCACACGACGAGCCGGGGCACAGACACGAAGGGGTCCTCCTTTCGGCCGACCGCGTTGTGGAGACAGCCGGGGGCCCGCGCGCGAAACGGACTTCGGGTCCCAAGGTAGAATACCTTACTCGCCCGACCCACAGCGCGGAGGTGAGAGTGGAAGGGTTAGATCTGCGCAAACAGCTGCACGACATGCTGTGGGCTCGCGTTCTTTTCACGCTGGCTCTCCTGCTCGCCGTGCTGTGGGTCCAGACCGACGACCACGGCGTCGTCGCCACGGAGTTGATGGTCTGCCTCGCGGTGTTCGTCGCCGCCAACGTGCCCTTCTTCCTGCTCGAGAACCGCACAAGGACGCGTACCCTGGCTGCGTCCATCGTCGTCGTGGATCTCGCTCTCGTGACCGTGGCCATCATCTTCAGCGGCGGCGCCCTCAGCTCGCTGGCCGTCTTCTACGTGTGGCCCATCGTGCTCGCCACCGTCCTGCCGGTCTGGGCGCCGTACGCTGCCGCGGTAGCAGCCGGCGCGGCCTACGCCGGCATCTGGGAGTTGCAGCACATCGGCTGGCTGAACACGACGGCCATGGTCGCCGAGATCAATGTGCCCCCCAACTGGATGCTGATCACAGTGTGCCTGCACGTCGCGGCGTTCCTGCTCATCGCCTTGCTGGCCGGACGGCTCGCCACAGCGCTCATGCGCACCACCGTCCAGCTCAGCACCGCCAAGGCCGACACCGACGGCCAGCTGCGCCGCATGCAGGCCACTAATGAGCAGCTCAGCGTGATGAGCGAGAGCAGCCGCGTCTTTCTTCGTCACCAGGACGTGGACGCGCTGATGCCCGAGGCTCTTACGCAGATCGTGGGCGCCTCGGGCATCGGCGCGGGCTTCGCCCTCGTGATGAACCACAACACCGGCGAGTTTGAAGACAAGGCGACGCACGGGCAGCTCGACGCGACGTTCGTGCGCAAGATGAAGGAGCTTGGTGTCACCGACGTCGCCAAGGCCGGGGCTCGGCTACACGAATCCGTCACCGACCCGCAGGTGGGCCGACTGCTCAAGGCGGCCGAGAAAGCAGGCTTCCACGGTCTCCTCACGGCACCGCTCGAGGCCAAGCACGAGCTGCTCGGCGTCATCTGCCTGCTCTACCGTCGGGACGAGGTCGTGCCGGCGACGGGCGTGGCCACCGTGCGCGCCTTGAGCGACCAGGTGGCGCTCGTCGTGCGCAACATCCAGTACAACGAGGAGCTCGCGCGCAAGAACCGTGATCTCCAGCACCTCGACGAACTCAAGAGCGACTTCATGGCCACCATGAGCCACGAACTGCGCACGCCGCTCACGTCCATCATCGGCTACAGCGACATGCTTCTCAGCGGCATGACCGGCGAGCTCAATGAAAAGCAGGGCGTCTTCATCGAGAGCATCCTCAAGGGCGGAGAGACGCTCCTGGGCCTGATCAACGACATCCTCGACCTCACCAAGATCGAGGCCGGGAGGCTGGAGCTCAATCGGGAGTCGATCGACCTGCGCGCCGCCCTTCTGGGCGTGCTGCCCGTGGTCAAGCCGCGCGCGAAGGACAAGAGGATCCGCATCTCGACGTTCCTTCCCACCGACCTCCCTCTGGTGTCGGCCGACCCGGCGAAGCTCAACCAGATCCTGCTCAACCTCCTCACCAACGGCATCAAATACACGCACGACAACGGCAGCGTCAGCGTCGAGGCGCGGATCGCCGGCGACCTCGTCGAGATCTGGGTGAACGACACGGGCATCGGCATGGCCAAGGAGGATCAGGCGAAGGTCTTCCAGCGCTTCACGCAGATCGACTCCTCCGCCACGCGCACGCAGGGCGGCACGGGGCTCGGCCTCGCCATCGTCAAGGAGCTTGTGGAGCTGCACGGCGGCACCATCCGCGTGCAGAGCAAGCTCGGCAAGGGCTCCAGCTTTGTCTTCACCATGCCGATAGCAACCAAGCCCGCCGATCCGCTGTCGGCCGGGAAGATCAGCTGAGGAGGTACGCACCGTGGCGAAGGCCATTCTGGTAGCCGACGACGACCCCGATATCCTGAGCATCGTGTCGATGTCGCTCGAGACGCAGGGCTATACCGTCTACAAGGCGACTAACGGGCGTGAGGCGGTCGATCTTGCCAGGCAGCATCATCCCGACCTCGTGCTCATGGACATGATGATGCCGATCGTGAGCGGCTACGAGGCTGTGAGCGAGCTCAAAGCCGACGCGACAACGCGCGACATCACCATCGTCGGTCTCTCCGCCAAGGCAATGGCCACCGACATGGAGCGGGCCACCGACGTCGGCATCGACGGCTACATCACGAAACCGTTCCGCATCGCCCAGGTGCTCACCGTCGTGGCAAGCTATCTGCAGGACTGAGCGCCGCCGGCGCCCGCAGCCGCGGTGTGGCAGCGGGCAGGAGCCGACGCTCCTGCGGCGTACAAGTCAGGTGACCATGACGAAGGAACCTCGCAACACCCTGCAGCCGATGCTCTGCGTCGCCGAGGTGGACACTCGCCTCACGTGCAGCACGTACTGCGCCGTATGCCCGTACTACGTACGCGACCGGCGCATCGGCGAGCGGCGCTGGAGCCCGCGGCGCACCTACGACCGCCGCATCCTCGGCCGTCTCTGAGCGCCGAGCCCCCCCGCTCTCCCTCGCTTCCAGCCAGCCACGCCTATCATGGAAGGCGCGCATCTGCCGATACCGGGTGTAGTCGCAGTCCACCGAGAGGCACGCTACGTCGGACAAGCCTGGTGATGAGCGTCGAGGCGGCAGCCTCGGCTACAAACGCGGAGTGAGCCTCCAGCTCAAGACGACCGCGGTCGTCGCCGTCACCCTCGGCGGCTTCCTGTACGTGCTCGCCACCTGGATCGACCTCCAGTCTACCTGGCAACTCGCCGCCGCCGTGCTGGTGGTGTTCGTGCTCATCGCCCTGACGTTCGACCTCTGGGTCTACCGGCCTCTCAACGGGCTGATCCGGCGCGCCCGCCAGAGGCTCGGCGGCAACTACAATCGCAGCGACCCCTACTATCGCGACGAGACCCGCGAGCTCGGGCATCTGGTCGGCACGCTCATCGCCGTGTTCACGGCCGCCGAAGACAAGGAGTGGGTCTCGCAGAGCATCAAGGCGGACCTCGAGCGCATGCGCGCGCTCAACCGACAGCTCATGGACGTCGGCGAGCTCGGCAAGGAGATGAACGCCGCCTTGCCGTACCGGGAGACGGTGGAGCGCGTGCTGTCGCGCAGCAAGGCCTTTCTGCATGCGGACTTCGCCGCCCTGCTGCTGCTCGACGCCGACGCGCGCGCGTTCTCACTCGAGGGCGCGCAGGGCGTCCTCTCCCCCACGATCTCCTCGGAGTGCTGCGCCTTCTCGCCGGATTGCCCCGTGCGCCAGGCGATCGCCGGCGGCAACCTGACGCGCACCACGGGCCACACCTGCACGCTCTTCCCGCACACCATGAAGGACCAGCTCGTGATCCCCGTGCACGTCGAGAACATCGGCGACCTGGCCCTACTCGCCACGTCCACGTCGGGCGAATACGTCGCGCTGCTCTCGGACGACATCCTCGTGGCGCTGCAGAACCACGTACAGACCGCGCTGACGAACGCCCACAAGTACGACGCGATCCGCCGCCAGGTCGTCACCGATCACCTTACACGCCTCTACAACCGGCGATACTTCATGAACCGCGCCGGCGAGGAGATCGAGCGAAGCCTGCGACACCAGGAGCCGCTGAGCGTCCTCATGGTCGACATCGATCACTTCAAGGAGTTCAACGATACGTACGGTCACGCCACCGGCGACCGCGTGCTGCAGACGGTCGCGCGGGCCATGCAAGACGCCCTGCGCAAGCCCGACGTGTGCGCGCGACACGGCGGCGAGGAGTTCGCCGTCCTGCTCCCAAGCACGCCCGGCGAAAACGCCTACTACGTGGCCGAGCGCGTGCGGCGTACCTTGAGCGACACGCGTTACACCGGCCTCGGACTGCCGGCGGAAGCCAACATCACGATCAGCGTCGGCGTGGCGACCTGCCCGCGCGACGCCACCGACCTCGACGCCCTCATGGAACTGGCCGACAGGGCGCTGTATCGCGCCAAGGCGGCGGGGCGTGACCAGGTGGTGCTCCACGGCGCGGAGCAGCGCGAGCGCGTCAGAAACTGACGCGTGCCGCCCGCGGCGGCGGCGCGAGACCCATCCCCCAGGTGATGACCCCCCGCAGGTCATGCAACAACGCCGACCGGCGGATGGGTATACTACGCTTGACCGCTCAAGGAAGTGAGGCGCGTGGTAGCGATGCACGAGACCGCTTCGGACCTCAGGCCGGCCGAACTGGCGGCGTGGCGCGGCATGCTGCGCGCGCACGCTTCTCTGTTTCGCGAAATGGACGCGGAGCTCACGGCCGCTCACGGCCTGGCGTTGCGGTCCTACGAGGTACTGCTCCGACTCGAGGAAGCTCCCCGGCACCGCCTGCGCATGAGCGATCTCTCTCGCTCCGTGCTGCTCAGTGCGAGCGGCGTGAGCCGACTGGTCGACCGCCTGGAGCGAGACGGCCTCGTGTGCCGCGAGCGGTGCTCCTCAGACGGACGCGGCTACTGGGCGGTGCTCACGAGCCGTGGCGAGACGGCTTTCAGAAACGCTCGCGCCACTCATCTGGCCGGCGTGCGCGACCTCTTCGTGCGGCACTTCAGCGAAGCGGACCTCACTCGGCTCGCGGACTACTGGGAGCGCCTCGCGCCGGGCGCCACGACGCCCGACGAGCCGACCGCCGACGACGGCGACGGCGCGTGAGCGACGTCATCGTCGTCGGCGCCGGACTGGCCGGGCTGTGCTGCGCCCGCGAGCTCGCGGACCACGGCGTGGCCGTCCAGGTGCTCGAGAGAGGCGACGCCCCGGGCGGGCGCCTGCGCACCGACAAGGCGGACGGCTTCCTGCTCGACCGTGGCTTTCAGGTGCTGCTGACCGCTTACCCCGAAGCGCGCCGCGTGCTCGACTACGAGCGTCTGGGCCTGCGGCCCTTCTACGCTGGAGCGCTGGTCCGTCATCGCGGCGCGTTCACCCGCTTCGCCGACCCACTGCGGCACCCGCTCGACGCCGCGCGCGGCCTGCGCACAGGACCCGGCAGCGTCCTCGACAAGCTGCGCGTCGCGCGCCTGCGCCGGCGCCTCTCGGGCGCCTCCCTCAACGAAGTGCTGGAGGCGCCGCAGGTGACCACGGCGGAGGCGCTGCATAGTGAGGGGTTCTCGCCGGCCATGGTGGACGGCTTCTTTCGGCCCTACCTTGGCGGCATCTTCCTCGACCCCGAGCTGGAGACCTCGAGCCGCCTCTTCGCCTACGTGTTCAAGCTCTTTGCGGAGGGCGAAGCGGCGCTTCCGGCCGCCGGCATGCAGGCGATCCCTCGCCAGCTGGCGGAGAGCCTGCCGCAGGCGACCGTCCGCCTCGGCGTCACGGTCGAGTCGGTCGACCGCGCCGGCGTGACGCTCGCCGGCGGCGAGCGCCTCGAGGCCGGCATGGTGGTCGTGGCGGCCGACGGGCCGGAGGCGGCCCGGCTCACCGGCGCCCTGGAGGCGCCGGCCGCCCGGGCCACCACCTGCATCTACTTCGCCGCGGAGCGCTCGCCGCTCGGCGAGCCCATCCTCGTCCTCGACGGCGAGGGCCGTGGCCCTGTGAACGATCTCTGCGTGCCGAGCGACGTGGCGCCGAGCTACGCGCCGCCGGGGGCGGCGCTCGTCTCGGCCACCATGCTCGGCATCCCGCCGCTGGACGACGACGGCGTCGAGGCCGCCGTCCGCGAGCAGCTGCGCGGCTGGTTCGGCGCCCAGGTGGACGGCTGGCGGCGGCTGGCCGTGTACCGCATCCCGTTCGCATTGCCCGCCCAGCCGCCCACAGTCCTGGCCCGGCCTCAGCGCGCCGTACGCCTGCGCGACGGGCTTTTCGTGTGCGGCGACCATCGCGACACGGCCTCCATCCAGGGGGCGATGGTGTCGGGGCGCAGGGCCGCAGCCGCGGTGCGCGGGGTCGACAGCGGCCCCTCCTGCGCCTTCTAGGATCCCGGCGTCAGCCGCGCCCTGCTCAGGCCCTGCCGAGCACCACGCTGGCGCACATCACGAGCAGGACGATCGCCGTCACCAGCACGTAACGCCGGTCGCGCTCCCTGGCGAAGACGACCAGCGACCCCGCGACGCGCACGAAAGGCGTGCCGATGAGCACGACAAGGCCCAGCGAGAGATAGGCCGCCGGCCGCAAGGCGGCCAATGCGCCAGGAAGTTCAGAGAGCGGCACGACCGCGCGTGGAAGTCCGCCCCCCCTGGCCACGGCGAGCACCAGACCAGCCGCCATGAGCGCGACGCTGAGCGCGATACCGCACAACAGGATCCCGTGGATGGTGCGCTCGATCGGCTCCATGACGTGCGCTCGATTTCGCGATGCCTCGACCTGATGCGCGCTCACTGCCAGAGCCCCAGACCCTTGAAGAGCATCATCGCGGCGAAGATCGTCAGAACGACCTGGAAGATGACGCTGAGAGACCGTGCGGACAGGCGCATTGCGAAGCGGGGCCCCAGGCGAGCGCCGGCGAGGATGCCGAGCGCAGCCGGCACCGCGTAATACGGGTCGATGTAGCCGCGGCCGTAGAAGATCGCCGCGCCGGCGGCCGCGGTGATCCCGATCATCAGGTTGCTGGTGGCGATGGTCGCTTTGAGTGGGACGCCCATCAGCAGGTTCATGATCGGCACCTTGAAGGCGCCGCCGCCGACCCCCAGAAGACCCGAGACGCTGCCGGCCCCGAGACTGAGCCCGAATCCAAGGCGCACGCCATGCACGCCGTACTCGACATCCTGGCCGGCGGCCGGGTCGTAGTAGGCCGCCTCGAGCACGCCGGTCCGCGCCGGTATCACGTCACCGCCGCGGCGGTTCATCTGCCAGGCGACATAGAAGAGGAGGGCCGCGAAGGCGAACTGCAGTACGCGGCCGTCGACGAGCACCGCCGTGATCCCGCCGGATACGGCCCCGACCGTGGTCGCCACCTCGAGCAGCATCGCCAGGCGGACGTTGGTCATCCCCCGGCTCACGAAGGTGGTCTGCGCCATCGACGATGTCGCGATCACGCAGACGATACTCGTGGCGATGGCGACCTTGATGGGCACGCCGAAGGCCAGGCTCAGCATGGGCACCATGATGAGGCCCCCGCCCACCCCGAGCATGCTTCCGAAGACCCCGGCCACGAAGGCTACGGCCAGAAGTGCGATGAGGACGCTCGTGGCCGCCGCCTCAGTCGTCGCCGGCGGGCGGCCGCCGCAAGCGCTTGACGACGGCACGGCCTTTCTTGGCGGTGAGGCGCCGCTCCACCGCGGCGCGTGAGGGCCTGGTGGCCCTGCGCGGCGGCGCCGGCGGCGCGCAGAACTTGACGAGCTTGAGCCGCAGGCGGCGCAGCGCGTCCTTCTTGTTAAGGTACTGGCTGCGCTGCGCCCGGCAAGTGACCGTGAGGCCCGTGGGCCTGTGCCGCAGCCGCACCGCGCTGTCGGTCTTGTTCTGGTGCTGACCGCCGGGGCCGCCGGCGCGAAAGGTCTCCACCTCGCACTCGGCGAGGAGGGCGGCGTCGCTGTCCGGGATGTCGGCGGGCGGGCACATGCGTCTGGCGACGGCGACGCGGAAGTCGCCGTCGCCGTCGCCAAAGCCTACCACCCGTCGTGATAGCCTCGGGGCATGCTCGCCATCGCACTCGCCCTCGGGGCGTCGATCGGCTGGGGCTCCGGCGATTTTCTCGGGGGGCTCACCACCCGGCGCGCCAGCCTCTGGGCGGTGATCGTCGGCAGCCAGACGGTCGGCCTCATTGCGGCCGCGCTGGTGGTCGTCCTCACCGGCCACGGATGGCCGGGGCTGCACGCCGTGTGGCCGGTCTTTCTCGGCGGCCTGGCCGGCGCAGTCGCCATCTCCTGCTTCTACAAGGCCCTCGCCATCGGTTCGATGAGCATCGTGGCGCCGATCAGCGCCACCAACGCCATGATCCCCTTCCTCGTCGGGCTGGCGCTCGGCGAGCGCCCGAGCCCGATGCAGCTCGCCGGCGTAGCCCTCGCCGCAGCCGGCGTCCTGCTGGTGGCCAGCGAGCACGGCCGCGCCGGCGACACCATCGGCGTCGCGGCGCTGCCCAGCGGGCCGGCAGTCGAGCCGGCGACCCTCAGGGGAGCCAGGACGGCGAGCGGGGTGTCGCGCCGCGACCAACACAAGGCGATCGCCCTGGCCCTGACAGCCGCGGTGGCCATGGGCCTCGTGCTGGTGGGCTTCGACGCCACGGCGCGCTACGACCCCCTCTGGGCGATGCTCGGCGGACGCATCTCCTCGGTGATCGTGTTCGGCGTGGGCTTCCTGGTACTTCGACCGCACCTGGAGATGCGCCGCTCGGCCCTGCCGTTCGTGATCGCCGTCGGCCTCCTGGACACGGGCGCCAACGGCCTCTTCGCGGTGGCGACCACGAAGGGTTACTTGAGCATCGTCGCCGTGATGGGGTCCGTCTACCCCGTGGTGACCGTCCTGCTGGCGTACGGCCTGCTCCGCGAACGCATCGCGCCGCACCAGATGGTGGGCGCCGCGGGGACCCTGGCCGGCATCGCCCTGATCGCCGCCGGATGAGGACCTTCGCCGGGCCGGAGCTGCCCGAGCCCGCCTGACACTCCCGTCCGGCGGCCTCACGGCTGCTGTGGGATGCTCCAGTCTCTCTCGATGACGTCGAGCGCGGCCTGCGCCATGCGGTCGCCGCCGGCTCGCGTGAGGTGGATGCCGTCGGGGGCGCGCATGAGCACGGGGTCGCCGCTCGCGTCCGGCAGGTACTCCGTGTAGGAGCCCTTCGCGTCGGCGAACAGCGCCCACGTGGGGACGTAGAAGACGCCCGGATGCTTCCTGGCTTCGGCCTTGTAGATCTTGTCCATCATCGAGATGCGGTCGCGATAACCGGGGTCGCCCATGATCGGGTTGCCGACCCAGTATGCCCGGCGTCCGCCCTTGGTCAGGATGTCCATGGCCTTGCCCACGCGCTTGGCGTAGACCTCCTGCCAAGCCTTGCTCCCCACCTTCAGCACCTTGCCCTTGTAGTACACGTTCTGGCCGTCGTTGGCGCCGAACAGCACCGCGGTGGCGTCGGGGTCGTACTCCACGATCTGGTCGATCATGCGCTGCGGCCAGTCGAAGAAGTCGGGGCGCGTCAGCCCGCTCGACACCTTGTACTCGAGCTTGGCCGTGATGAAGCGCGTCTCCTCAGCGAGGTTCTCGAGCGACGAGCCGAAGACCTGAGCCATGGAATCCCCGATGATGTACAGCCGCAGCGGGTCCTTGCGGGTGATCGTGCGCGGCCACTTGGGCTTGACCTTGTCCTTGACCTCGGCGATGGAATGATGCGCGGCTTCGCCGCGACCGAGCGCGGCATTGAGCGCTTCCGCCGGGCGGTCGAGCTGCAGGGCGCCGCCGAGAACGACGATGGGCCTGAGCAGGGCGAGCTGGACGCTGCGCGCGGTGCCCAGCGGCTTGCCCTTGACCTCGCTCTCGATGGCCTTGGCGTCGAGCAGCCCCGCGACGAAGAAGCCGAGCAGCATGGCCGCGAGGACGGCGCCGGCGGAGAGCCGGCGGCGGCGCGGCCGGCGAGGCGCGGGCACGTGACCGAGCGCGTCCGCGCCGAACGGGCCGCCGGGTCCGTCGCCGGCGGCCGGCGCGCGGCCCTGCGCGCCCTCGCCGGGGTCGAGCCAGTCCGACCACTCGTCGGCGGCGTCGAGCGGCGGCCTCCCCAAGCCCTCGTCGCGTCTGTCGTCGTCGGCCATGCTCACCCGTCCTGCGTCGGTCGCCGCATCAGAACTTGAAGTAGAGGAACTCGGCCGTGCCCTGTGGGCCGAGCGTGTCGATGAGGAACAGGGCGAGCGCGAGAACGGCGCCCTGCCCGGCCCAGCCGAGTCTCGCCATACCGCCCTCGAGGCGCTCGATGAGGCCGCGCGGCACGTATTGGATGCCGATGCCGAGCACGACGAGGCCGACCACGCGCCAGGTGACCGCCGAGCCGATGCTGCCCAGCCCGGCGACGAGCCTCCAGAGGACCGCGAAGGCCGCGCTCATCGAGTCGGCGCGGAAGAAGACCCACGCCACGCTGACGAAGGCGAACACGGCGAGGCGCTGGAGCGCCCGCGCCCCGGCGGTCGCGCCCGGCTCGGGCAGGCCCCGCGCCCGGCGCGTGTCGGCGCGGGCACGCTCGAGGGCCAGGCCGACGCCGTGCATACCGCCCCAGAACACGAACGTCCAGCCGGCACCGTGCCACAGGCCGGCGAGCAGGAACGTGGCGACGAGGTTCAGGTACGTGCGCCCGCGCCCCTTGCGGCTGCCGCCCAGCGGGATGTACAGATAGTCGCGCAGCCAACTGGACAGCGTGATGTGCCAGCGTCGCCAGAAATCCTGGATGGTGCGCGCCGTGTACGGGGCGTTGAAGTTCTCGGGGAGATCGAAGCCGAGGAGCAGCGCGATGCCGATGGCAATATCGCTGTAGGCACTGAAGTCGCAGTAGATCTGCACCGAGTAGGCGAGGATCCCCCAGAGGGTCTCCCAGGACGAGAACGACTGCGGCGAGGCAAAGACGCCATTGACGATGTGCGTCGACAGGTAGTCGGCGATCAGGAGCTTCTTGGCGAGGCCGCCGAGAATGAGCGTGAAGGCGCGGCCGGCGTCGACGCCGCGCGGGTCGCGCGGCGAGTTCAGCTGCGGCAGAAAGTCGCGAGCCCGCGCGATGGGGCCCGCGAGCAGGTACGGGAAGAAGGCCACATACACGCCGAAGTCGATCGTGGAGGCCGGCGCCAGCTTGCCGCGATAGATGTCGATGGTGTAGGTGAGCACGCGGAACACGAGGAACGAGATGCCCACCGGCAGAAGCACACGGAGCAGAGGCAGCGGCGCGCCAAGCCCGATGCTGCTGAGCAGGTGGTCGAGGTTGACGGCGAAGAAGTCGACGTACTTGAAGTAAGCCAGCGCCGCGAGATTGGCGAGCACCGAGAGCACCAGCCAGGCTTTGGCGGCGCGCGCGCCTCCGCGAAGCGTGCGGGCGCGCGCGATCCGCACGCCGAGCGCCTGGTTGACGAACGTGGCGGCCACGAGCAGCAGGACGAAGCGCCAGTCCCACCAGCCGTAGAACACGTAGCTGACCGCGATGATGAACCACTTCCACAGGCGAAAGCGCGGCATGAGCAGCCAGTTCGCCACGTACACGAGCAGGAAGAAGACGGCGAAGGTGATGGTCGGGAAAAGCATGCCCGCGATGCTACTACAGCGGCGGCGGGCGCCGCAGAAGGCACGCCGGGGTCAGGGCGCCGGAGTGGCCTTCGCCGACGCCTTCGGCGACGGCGAAGCGGCGCCGGCGCCGGGCTTCTTCTTGTCGAACCAGTCGGCCTTGACGGCGGCCATCACGACCTTGGCGAGGCGCAGGCCGCCGGCGTAGGTGAGATGTTCGCCGTCGGCCTCACGGACCTGCTGCATCTCGCCGTTGCCGTCGCGAAGATACTGCGAGAAGCCGCCGTCGTCGCTGAGCGCTCCATAAGCGTCGATGTACCGCACGCCCGGGTGCTTGCCGGCCTCGTCGCGGAAGAGGTCGTTGATCTGGCGGATCTGGCGGTCGTAGGTGGAGCCCGGCATGACAGGCTGCCCGACCCAGTAGATGCGCCGCACGCCGCCGTCGAAGAGGATCGCGATGGCGTCGCCGATGCGCTTGCGGTACTCCTTCTCCCAGCCGCCTGAACCGAACTGGTGGACCTTCCCCGAAGACGTCTGCACGCCCTGGTTGTCGTTGGCGCCCCACATGACCACCGCGGCCCCCGGGTCGAAGGCCTCGGCCTGTCGCTGGAGCTGCGCCGGCCAGTTGAAGAAGTCGGGGCGCACCAGCCCGGTGGAGATGCGGTAGTCGAGCAGTGGCTTGATGAGGTGCGTGTCTTTGGCGAGGTTGACCAGCGCCATGCCGGGGATGCCGGCCATCGAGTCGCCGGCGATGTAGAGATGCAGGGGATGGCCGGCGTACGGTTTGGGCAGCGGCCTGTCCTCGGGCTTCGGGCGGGGCTTGCCAGAGGCCCCGGTGGGCTGCGGCGTGGGCTGCGGCGTGACGACCACGACCTGCACCGGCGCGGGCCCGGGGCCCGGCTTGCCAAGCGCCGCGGCCGCCAACCGCGCCGGCCGGTCGAGGTAGAGCCAGTGGCTCACGGCCGCCGCCGGGCTCACGAGCGCGAGCCGGAAGCTGCGCTGGCCGCCGAACGGCAGTTCCATGGCGGTCTTCTTCATCGCCGGAGCGTTGAACAGCACCCCGAGCGCGAAGGCCACGAGGATGGCCACAAGCGCGCTGGCGGCAGTCCGGCGGCGCCGGCCGAAGGGGAGCGTCTGGGGGTCTCGGTCGTTCATCAGAAGCGGAAGTAGAGGAAGGCGGCGGGGCCGGCGGGGCCGAGGACGTCGAGCAGCAGGAAGCCGACGGCGAGCAGCGCGCCCTGTACGAGCGGGTTGAGCACCGAGAAGCCCGCCTCAACGCGCTCGTAGTGGCGGCGGGGCACATACTGGACACCGATGCCGACGGCGATCACCAGCAGGAGGACCGGCGTGACCGCGGCGCCGACGCTACCCCAGCCGCGGAAGAGCTGCGCGAGCACGCTGAGCGCCGCTCCGAACGTGGCGGAGCGGAAGAACACCCAGGCGAAGGTCACGAAGGCGAACACGCCGAGGCGCGGCCACACGCCGCCGCCCCAGGGCCGCGTGTCGACGTCGGGCGGCGACGCGGACCCTGACTGGCGGCGCAGCGCCCGCGCTCTGCGCACGTCGACGCGCCGGTGCTCGACCACCTGCGCCCCCCCGTGCAGGAAGCCCCAGAAGATGAAGGGCCACCCGGCGCCGTGCCAGAGGCCGCCGAGCACCATCGTGATCATGATGTTCACGGAGGTGCGGGTCTGGCCCTTGCGATTGCCGCCCAGCGGGATGTAGAGATAGTCGCGCAACCAGCGCGAGAGCGTCATGTGCCAGCGCCGCCAGAAGTCCTGCACCGAGATCGCCGTGTAAGGAGCGTTGAAGTTGTCCGGAAGCTCGAAGCCGAGGAGCAGCGAGACGCCGATGGCGATGTCGGCGTAGGCGCTGAAGTCGCAGTAGATCTGCACGGAGTAGCCGATGATGCCGAGCAGGGTCTCGAGCGACGTGTACTGGCCGGGCGTCGTGAACACCCCGTTCACGATGTGCGTGGCCAGGTAGTCGGCGAGCAGCATCTTCTTGGCGAGGCCGGCGAAGATCAGGAAGAAGGCCCGCGAGGCGTCGACGCGGCGCGGATCCCTGGGGCCGGCGAGCTGCGGCAGGAACTCACTGGCGCGCGCGATCGGCCCGGCGAGGATGTACGGGAAGAAGGCGACGTACACAGCGAAGTCGAGCAGTGACGAGGTGCGCAGCTTGCCGCGATAGACATCGACGACGTAGCTCAGCACGCGGAAGGTGAGGAACGAGATGCCGATAGGCATCACGATGCGCAGCAGTGGTAGATCGGCATTGAGGCGGAACGCGCCGAGGAAGTTGACCACGGAGGTCACGAAGAAGCCGTAGTACTTGAACCAGCCGAGCACGCCGAGGTTCACGGCGACGGCCGCGGCCAGCAGCCACTTGCGGGCTGCGGCCCCCGCCACACGCTCGAGCGCCGTGGCGAACAGCTGATTGGCGACGGCGCTGAGCGCGAGGAGCAGCACGAAGCGCCACTCCCACCAGCCGTAGAAGACGAAGCTGGCGAGAAGGATGAACGGCTTCCAGAGCCGCGGTCTGGGCATGAGCAGCCAATTCCCGGTGAAGACCAGCAGGAAGAAGACCGCGAATGTGATGGTGGGGAATAGCATGCGGGCGCGTCGGGACTCAGTGTAGGGAAAGTGACGGGCCGTCGCCAGCCGGGGTTCGCGAGGCGCGACGCCGGGCGGCTCGCGCGGTGACCCGCAGCCGGCCGTCATCGCGTATCATGGGCCGATGACCAGCGCTCCGCCGGACACCCAGAACACCCTGCGCGAAGGGATCATCGAGTTCGCCTTCGGGGAGCCCGACCCGGCGCTGCTGGCGCTCGCGCTCGTGCGCCGGGCGGCGGCGGCCGTGCTCGACGACGCCGGCCCGGCGGCGCTCGCCTACGGGTCGGTCGCAGGCCCCGAAGCCCTGCGAGAAGAGATCGCGCGCCGGAGCGCGGCGCGCGAAGGGCAAGCCTGCACAGCGGACGATGTACTCGTCAGCGGCGGCAACTCACAAGCCCTCGACCAGGTGCTCACGGTCCTCACCTCGCCGGGCGATGTGGTGCTCGTCGAGTCGCCGACCTACAACTTGGCGCTCGGCATCATGCGTGACCATCCGCTCGAGGTCGCAGGCGTGCCGCTCGATGACGAAGGGCTGCGGCTGGACGCGCTCCAGGCGACGCTGGCGGAGCTGCGCGCCTCCGGCAGGCGTGCCCGTCTTCTGTACACGATCCCCACGTTCAACAACCCTGCCGGGATGTGTCTTTCCGCTCAGCGACGGCGGGACCTCCTCGAGATCGCCGCCGAGCACGACCTCGTGATCGTCGAGGACGACGTCTACCGCGAGCTTGTCTACGAGGGTCATGCTCCCCCCGCCCTCTGGACGCTCGGCGGAAACGCTCCCATGGTCCGCTTGGGTTCGTTCTCCAAGACGCTGGCTCCGGGACTGCGGGTCGGATGGATCAACGCGACCGGCGGCCTTCTCGCGCGCCTGGCCGCGGCAGGCGTACTCGAGAGCGGAGGCTGCGTCAGCCAGTTCGGCGCCAGTGTCGTCGGCCGGCTGCTCGCCTCAGGCGGCTACGACGAGCACGTGGCGAAACTATGCCGCAGCTACGCGTCGCGGCGCGACGCGTTGACCGAGGCGCTGCACGAGCACCTGCCGGCCGGCTGCAGCTTCGCGACTCCGGCCGGCGGCTTCTTCATCTGGCTCACGCTTCCCGACGGCCTGACCGCCTCAGCCCTGCTACCCGTGGCGGAGGCCCGGGGCGTCGCGTTCGCACCCGGCGCCCGCTTCTGCATCGACGCCGACGACCGCAGCCTACGCCTCGCTTTCAGCCTGTACGACGCGGCGACACTGAGGGAGGGCGCGCGGCGCTTGGGCGCGGCCGTGACGTCCGCTCAAGCGGGGCGCTCCGCGGGCTGAGCCCGTGGGGCGCCGCCTACCGCAGCACGCGGTTGGCCACATCGAGCAGGCGCGCGGGCAGGTCACGGAAGGTGCGCACCGGGAAGACGTCGCCGTGCCCGGCGTCGGCGAGCTGACGGCAGAGCTCGGGGTTCATCTTGTAGTCCTCCGTGAGCAGCACGAAGAGCTTCGGAAAGCGGTGCGCCAGGGGCAAAGGGTCACCGCCGGCGGTGACAACGCCATCGGTGATCAACAAGCCGCTGCGCCGCGGGTTACGGCCGCGTTCGAGCTCGGCGGCGCCGAGCTCCAACGCGGCCGCGATGTTGGTGTAGCCGCGCACCGGCTGGTCGAGCATGCGGCGTACCACCTCTTCCGCCGGGTCGGCGACCTCAAGGTGGGTGACGGCCTCGGCCTGGTCCTCGAACACGACCACCGACAGGTCCTCGGGCTTCAGCTTCAGCGCCAGTACGGCGGCGGCCACTGCCGCGATCGCCATGTTCTCGCCGGACATCGAGAGGGAGGTATCGACCATGAGCACGACCTGGTGGCGGCGCTCTTCGCGGTGCTGCACCACCCAGTCGCCGGGCTCCGGAAACGACTTGCCGAGCACGTTCTCGAGGGTGGCCTCCAAGTCTAGCTCGCCGGCGAAAGGCTCGCGCAGCGTCTCATGCACCAGCTGCGTGGCGCCGCGAAGAGGGCCGACGAGGCCGGCGGCGCGGGCCAGCACGGAGCGCGCCGCGAGCTTCTCAGCGTAGAAGCGCAAAGCGGGGTTGCCGATGCGGCAGCCGTTGCGCGTGAGATTGACGGCCACGGTCCAGCCATCGAGATCGGCGACGGGCACGCTGTACCGCTCGGCGATCGCCACCAGCGGCGCCTGCGCAGCGACCATGTCGCGCTCGTACACCGACGTGCCTCGGACCTCCACGCGTCCGCCGTGTCGCAGGCGCGCCCCGCCGGGGGCGCTCAGGCTTTTGGGGAGACCGCGGCCGGTGCCAGAGCGACGTCCGGATCCTCACCACGGTCGACGACCAGCTCGAAGAGCTCGTCGAGAGCCGTGGCGAAGTCGGCGTCGATGTCGTCGCGCAGGTCGACGCGGGTCGTGAGAGCGGCCACGGCGGCACGGCGCAGGGTCTCGCGGTCCACCGGGCCGCAGGCCTTCCGCTGCGCGGCCCACAGCTGCTCGGCGATGGCCACCGTGGCGATCGCGCCTCGCACCGAGGCGCCCTTGCGGAAGCGCGGGTGCAGGCGCGTGGCGCGCGTGAGGCGCACCGCCGTGCGAACCAGGGCCTCGTCGGCGGAGCCCGTCTCGGCGCTCACGATGTCGATCTCCTCCCCGGCCGGCTGGTAGAGCAGGGCGAGATGCTCGAAGCGGTCGCGCAGCGCCTCGGAGAGGTGGCCGGTGCCGACGTACTCCACGGGGTTCTGCGTGGCCACCACCTGAAAACCCTCGGCGGCGTGCACGCGGCCGATGTGGGGCACCTGCAGAAGGCGCTCGTCGAGCGCCGGGAGGAGCACGTTTTGCACGCTCTCGGGCATGCGGTTGAGCTCGTTGATGAAGAGCACGCGGCCCTCGCGCATGGCCTCCACCAGAGGCCCCGGAAAGAAGGACTCCTCGCGGTAGCCCTGCTTGAGCACCAGCGGCGGATCGAACCAGCCCGTGAGCTTGCTCTCCGAGTAGCGGTCGTCGCCGTCGACGCGCACCGTGTCGCGGCCGAGGTGGGAGCAGACCGCGAGGGCGACGGTGGTCTTGCCCACGCCGACGGGGCCTTCGAGCAGGAGATGGCGGCCGGCGCCGAGCACCGCCAGGGCCATAGCCAGCTCGGTCTCGCGGCCGACGATACCGTGTTCTTGCTGGATCTTCTGGATGGGGGTCAAGAGTCCGTCCTCGGCGTCGGTGTCTTGTGGGGCTCGCGGCCTCCTCGACGTGCACGAGAGGATGATACGGGTCCCGTGCGCCGCGCACCACCACCAGGCGCCATGCCGCGTTCCTGCCGCTCGCAAAGGCGTCGCCGCCGGCGCCGGCAGCGCTCGAACGCGCGTCTTCGCGGCCACACCATGGCGCACCAGGTAGCGGTCGCCATCGTCCCCTCTCAGAGGTGACGCCTGATTGCGTCACCGGACTGGCGGATGTGACGTCGCATTGCCCGGTCTGCACGCTGCGAGTCTCTGACGCTGATGGCAGGGACGGCGCGACCGGCGACACCGTGGTGCTCCGCTGCGCCAGAGCTCGACCTCAGAGCTGCGAGCCGCCTGAGCCCGAGTCGCTGCCGTGGTCGTCGTGTCGCCCGCGGCGGAGCGGCAGGTGCAGGTGCGGCTTGCCGCCGATGACGTCCCAGACGTAGTGCTTGCGCTGTCGCCAGCGCTGGTGGAAGCCCTCGTCGCGGCGGCGGGCCCTCTCGAGCTTGCCGGGGTTGTCGGCGTACCGCCGATGCGCCCACGGTGAGCTCGGCTTGGCGAGACGCAGGGCGCCGATCACGGCGACGGGGGGCGCGAAGATGCCGACCGTGCCCAGGAACAGCTTGCCTTTGAGGTAGCTGACGATCACGAAAGCGGCGCCGCTGAGGATGAGGGCGGAGCCGACCCAGCGCGACATCGCGACCAGGTCACCGACCTCGCCGATGCTCTGCGGCGTCAGGCCGGTGAGCAGGAGCGTGATGAACGTGACGCCGAGGATCACGGCGTCGATGGAGGTGCGTCCCTCACCGGTCCAGTAGACGTCTTCGAGGTGCAGGATGAGGGCGAACTCGTCGAGCGTGAGGGCGGCGCCGGAGCCGAAGACGAGGGCGAAGAACTCGATCCACGGGCTGCCCGGCTGCAGGGCGAACATCAGGATGCCGGCGACGGTCATACCGACGATGCCGAACACGGAGTGGTGGATGTGCAGTCCACCCGCCGTGACGATGCTGCCGGCGCCGAGCCCGGAGCCGCCTCTGGCGCGCGTGACCCTGGTATTGAGGCGGGTCAGGGCGAAGGTGAGGATGAAGCCGACGAGCAGGAAGAACAACGGCCGTTTGGCATCGTCGAGCACGTGCCCGGGTAGTGCGGCAAGGAAGACTGACATCACCCTCCCATTATCGGCGCACAGAGCCGTTCGCAACCACCCGGGGCACGGCGAAGGCGGCAGGCCGGCCGCAAGGCGCCGCTCCGCGCGGCCGGCCGCGTCTCAGATGGACGCGCCGGCGGACGCCGAGGAGCTCGCCGCCGGCGACGGGCTCGGCGACGGCAGACCGTCCGGCAGCCAGTCCGTTTCGATGTCCTTGAGCACTGCCTTGGCGAGGCGCTGCTGGCCCTCGACGGTGAAGTGCACGCCGTCGGCGAGGCGCCAGTTCGCGGCGTAGCCCCCGCTCGAGTCCACGAAGAGCGCCCAGGCGTCGACGTAGGCGGCCCCCGGGTTCTCCGCGGCGGCGTTCTGGATGATCTTGTTGATGAGCTTCATGCGCGAGTTGCGCCACGACTCCTTCATCATCGGCATGCCCACCCAGTACACACGCCGGGCGCCGCCCTTGAGCATGGCGCCCATCATGTCTGAGACGCGCGTCTCGTAGGCGGTCTTCCACGCGGAAGTGCCGTACGAGATCCACATGCCGTCGCGCCACACCGACTGGGTGTCGTTGGTGCCCATCATCATGACCACCGCGTCGGGCTTGGCCGTGCGCATGACGGTCTTCATCTGCTCGCCCCAATCGAAGAAGTCCCAGCGGCAGATGCCCGAGGACTCCTTGTAGTAGAGGGTGGGCTTGAAGACCCTGGGCTTCTCGAGCATGGGCCCGAGGGACCAGCCGAGCTCGCCGCCCATGGAGTCGCCGCCCACCCAGACGCGCACGGGGTCCGACGTACTCGCCACCCATACCTTCGGCGGCGGCGTGGTGGGCTTGGGGCTCGGTGACGCCGCGCCGGCCTTGGCGGGATCCGGCGTCGCGCCCCCGCTCTGCCCTTCATCCTTGCCGCGGCCGATGAGCACCGCGGCGACGAGCGCCGCCACGACCAAGACGAGAAGGACGAGCACGAGAAGACGCCGCCGGGCCTGCTGGCGCCGCCGGCGGCGCGTGTCGCGCTTTGGTCTGGGAGTGTACGTACCGTAGTCCATAGGCTCAGGAGTTCCTCAGCGAGTGTACAGCAAGGGGTTCGGCGCCGCGCCCGGCGACACCTCCACGCGGCGCCATCGTGCCGGGCTTTGCCGCGTCAGCTTGCGCCCTCCAGCCCGTGGGATACAGTGGCGCTTACGCCATGAACGAGCCCGACGACATTCCGCTCCAGACGCCCGCCGACGCGGCCGCGCCGACTTTGGCACCGGCACCCGCCGAGCCGGGGGAGCCGCCCGCCGAGAAGTCGCCCCGCTTCGCCGACAGCTACGGCCTCGTGCTCGTGCTGCTCATCGTCAGTTACTTCGTGGCGGCGGTCGCCGGGGACTCTCCCTACGGCCGCCCCATCCTCCTCGTCGTGCTCGCCGCCACCACGTGGCTGGCCTTGCGCGCGTCACAGGTCGAACGCCGCCTTCTGCGCTATGCCATGGCCCTGATCCCGGTGGTCACGCTGGGCGCCGTCGTCCTCGGCGCGTTCGGCAGCGAGGACCTGTCGCAGGCGGTCGCGGGGCTGCTGACCGCCCTTCTTGTGATCGTGGCGCCGGTGGCCATCGTGAAGCGGCTGGCGACGCACCCGGTCATCAACCTCAACACCTTCTACGGAGCGATCTGCGTCTACCTGCTCATCGCGATGTTCTTTGCCAGCATATTCGCCCTGGTCGGCGTGCTCAGCGGCGATCCCTTCTTCGCGCAGTCCCAGCCTTCCCAGAAGCCCGGGACGATCGACTTCCTCTACTTCAGTCTGACGACGATCACGACCGTGGGCTACGGCGACCTCACGGCTGCGGGGAGCGTGGGGCGCATGCTGGCCGTGCTCGAAGCCGTCCTCGGCCAGCTCTACCTCATCACCGTGGTGTCGCTGGTGGTGCAGAACCTCGGTCAGGCACGGCGCAAGAGGGACAAGATCGGCTGAGACGCTTTCTGCGGCGGTGGCTCACTCCTCATCGGCCTTCGTGAGACGCTCGCGCACGACAAGCCAGTAGGCCAGCGCCATCGCGGCCACGACCGCGGCGGTCGCGTAGATGTACTGAGGAGATGTCGTGTTGTAGTCGAGAATGATGACCTTCCGCGCGATCGCCATCATCGCCGTGGCGAGCACGATGCGCACGTGGATCACGTCTTCGCGGAGGTAGCTGATGATGTTGACGAAAATCTCGATCGCGATCAGCACGGCCATGAAGGCGCCAAAGGTCGCCAGGATATCGCTGATCTGCAGCAATCCTCTGGGCTCGGCCATCAAGCGCTGATACAAGACGAACACGACGTCTGCCACGCCGAACACGATGACACCGGTCATGAGCACCGCAAGGGCTCTCACCGCCATGCGGATGGCCCACTGAAGCCCTCTCACCAGCGGCTCGTTCTCTTCAATCGGTCGTTCCAGAGTCCCGTCTCCGCTTCGTCGCCTCTTCCCCGCTGCCGGGGTTTCGAACTGTACTCCTACCCAGCCTCCGCCCGGTCCGAACCCCGCTGCTGCTGTGGACCGCACGGCGAACAGGTAGACTGGCGGCATGACCGGGTCCGACACTCGCCGGCGGCGCGCGCTCGGCGGCGCCTTCTGGCTGGCCCTCTACGTCGGCCTCTCGCTGTTGCCGCTGGCGATCGCGTTCTCCTATCGCGATCATCCCCGGCGCCCATTCTGGACCGAGTTCTCCGTCGCCCTCGGTTTCGTCGCCCTGGCGATGATGGGCCTCCAGTTCGCCGTCACGGCCCGCTTTCGCAACATCGCCGCCCCCTACGGCATCGATATCATCCTGCGCTTCCACAAGCAGATATCGATCGTGGCCGGAGCCCTCGTGCTCGCACACCCCATCATCCTCTTTGTGACGCGCCCCGAGACGATCGAGCTGCTCGACCCGCTCACGGCGCCCTGGCGGGCGCGATTCGCCGTGGCCGCCACGGTGGCAGTGCTGGCGCTGATCGGCATCTCGGTGTGGCGGCGTCGGCTCCACCTGCCCTACGAGGTGTGGCGCCTCGCGCATGGCCTGCTCGCGACGGCCGCGGTGGCGCTCGCGCTCACCCATGTGGAGCTCGTAGGCTGGTATGTGGACCTGCCCTGGAAGAAGGCGCTCTGGGCGGCCATGGCGCTGGCGGTGATCGGCCTCCTGATCTACGTGCGCTTCGTCGTGCCTTCGCTGCTCCTGCGGCGGCCGTGGGTGGTCGATCAGGTCGTCCCCGAGCGCGGCCGCGCCTGGACCCTCTTCCTGCGGCCGGTGGGGCATCGCGGCATGCGCTTCGCGCCCGGTCAGTTCGCCTGGCTCACGCTGGGCCGTAGCGCGTTCGCCGTCGAGGATCATCCCTTCTCCTTCTCGTCCAGCGCCATGGACAACGAGCGGATAGCCTTCACCATCAAGAACGCCGGCGATTTCACGCAGACTGTCGGCGCTGTCGCTCCAGGAACTGCCGCCTACGTGGAGGGCCCGCACGGCGCCTTCAGCATCGACCGCTACGACGGGAACGGCTACGTGTTCGTCGCGGGTGGCGTCGGCATCACGCCCATCATGAGCATGCTGCGGACCCTTGCCGACCGCGGAGACGCGCGCCGGCACGTGCTGATCTACGGCGCGCCTACGGAGGACGATCTGACGTTCAAAGAAGAGCTCGAGGCGCTGCCGGACCGCATCCGGCTGCAGATCGTCCAGGTTCTCTCCTCGCCGCCGCCCGACTGGCGCGGTGAGACCGGCCGCATCGATACGACACTGCTCGGCCGGCATCTCCCCGAGGACAGGACGGCCCACAAGTACTTCGTCTGCGGCCCACCGGACATGATGGACGCCGTTGAGCGCGCCCTGCGGCGCACGGGCGTACCATGGGAGAACATCTACACCGAGCGCTTCAACATGGTCTGAGGCGCCCGGCGAGGAAGGGAGGCGGCCCGTGCGCCACGTCCACACCACCCGCGTCGTGATCTTCGTGGCCCTGCTTGCGATCGGCGCCGCGGCGCTGTTCGCCCTGCTGCGGTCGTGACGAGCTGATCTTCGCGTCAGGCGTCGCCGGCGACGTCATCTCCATGGTCGCCGGCGGCCTGGCCCGGAGGTTCGGCCTCGCGGTCCAGCTGACGCTCGCGCGTGGCCTGCCACAGGAACAGCGCGAGCGCGGCGATCACGGCCGCCGACGCGAGGCCAGGCGCCAGCAGGTCGGAACTGCCGTTCCACGTGAGCGCCTCCCCTAGGAAGATGACGGCGATGGCGACCACGACCACTCCCGCAAGGAGCTCCTTGAGCTGCCCGAGATCACTGATGCGCAGCCAGCCGGGCATCGGCACGCGGTCGTCGACGAAGAGGCTGTACAGACCCAGCGCGAGCACGTAGAGCACGGTGGCAAGCAGCGCGTAATCCGCCTGCTTGATCAGCTTGCCGATCATCTCGTTCTGCGTCATTCCTTCGCCGGTCACGGTATTCCAGATCGTCGAGACCGTGAATGACACCGTCGAGACCATGACCGCCATGAAGGCGAGGAACAGGCTGAGGGTGGCCAGGAGCACGAAGAACCGACTCGAGGCGACCATCCGCCCGATGAGCGGCGAGGGTTGGCGACGCCCATCTTCTGGGTCGGCGTTCACGTCACGCCCTGCGCAGCGCCAGCCCTTGGGCGATCATCGACGCCCCGAAGAGGATCGCGTCGATGCCGACGAGGATCATGAGGATGGCGATGGTCGGCCCCGGCCACGCGATGACGACGACGCCGACGAGCGCCAGCAGGACGCCAAAGCCGGCGGCGACGCCCCAGCCTTCGCCACGGTCGACGAAGGCCGCGATCGCCATCACGACGCCCCAGAAGAGGAAGGCGAGGCCTACGAGCACGGCCACGGTCTTGACCGACGATTCGGGCCAGAACACGAGGATCAGCCCGAGGATCAGGATCACGAGCCCGCCGATGATCCTGCCCGTCTTGCGCTCGGCGCCGGCGGCGTGCACGAGCTGTACGATCCCGGCGAAGACGAGGAACAGGCCGGCGAGGATGGCCACCAGGCGCACGCTGCCCCAGATGTTCGCCAGCACGATGATACCGAAGATGATGGCGACGATCCCCGCCGCCAGCATGACGCCCCAGTAGCGGTGCGCCATGGATTTCTCGCTGACGACCACGACCGTCGCGCTCTGCTGCTCGTCCATCTCGCCGTCCTCCTGATCACTCGTCTCTCACGGTGCTGCGACCATCTTCGCCTTCACGGCTGGGAATCCCTCGTGAAGGCGCCTGCCCGCGGTCCTACTCCCCGAGTACCTTGATGATGAGCCGTTTGCTGCGCCGCCCGTCGAACTCGCAGTAGAAGACCGCCTGCCAGGGCCCGAGGTCGAGCCTGCCGGCGGTGACCGGGACGATGACCTGGTGGTGCACGAGCAGGTTCTTGAGGTGGGCGTCGCCGTTGTCCTCGCCGCCGCGGTGGTGGCGGTAGTCGCCGCCGTCGGGGAGCAGCTGCCGGGCCACGTCGTCGGCCGGCGGCTGCCAGGACGGCGGCGCCAGCTTGTCGAGCCACTCGAGCGCGTCGGCCTGAAGGCCGGGCTCGTCGTCGTTGACCCACACGCCGGCCGTGATGTGCATCGCCGAGACCAGCGCCATGCCCTCGCTGATCCCCGACTCGTCGACGGCGCGCTGCACGTCCTCGGTGATGCGCACGAAGGCGCGGCGCTGCTGCACGTGGAAGGTCTTGTAGACGGTGTGCGACTTCACGCTACTTCCCGTCCCAGCCCAGCTACAGGAGAGCGGTGGGCGAACGCGAGTTCCTCCGCAAGATCGAGACTCTCGCCCGGGTCGAGCAGCACAGTGCGGATCTCCGGCTCCAAAGCCGCCGCCTCGCGCACGAACACATACGGCGCCCGCCGGTGGACGTCCGGCCGCATGCGCATCAGCACCGTGCCCGGAAGGTGGTACGTGCCCCAGTGGATGGGGATCACCAGTCTGGGCCGCAGGAGCTTCGCCGCACGCACCGCGTGGCGCGGGCTCAGGTGTTTGAACTCGGGCATCCAGGGTCCAAGCCCGGCGATGGGCAGCAGCGCCACATCGAGACCGTCCCAGAGGTCAGCCATGCCGGCGAAGAGCCCGGTATCGCCGGCGAAGTAAAGGTGCCTGCCGCCGCCGCTGATCACATAGCCATTGCTCGGCGTGCGCCTCGCCAGCGGGTGACGGGTGCCCCTGTGGCGGGCCTCGGTCGCGGCGATCTCGATGCCGCCCAGACGCAGGCTCTCGCCGGGCCGCAGCTCGTGGACGTCGGTGAAGCCGCGCCGGCCGAGGGACCGCGCGCTCCCCGGCGGGCCCACGATGGGCACGCCGGCGTCGAGCAGCCGCAGCGACGCCGGGTCGTAGTGGTCGAGGTGAAGATGCGAGATGAGCACGACGTCGAGGTCGGCGAGCGGCCCGAGGAGGGGCTTCGGCGTGCGCCGCCAAAGGGGGCCCACCTGCTGTCGCAGGACGGGGTCGGTGATCAGCCGGATCCCGGCGATCTCGATGACCACTGTGGCGTGACCGAGGAAGGTGATCTTCTCATCGCTGTCGCATCGCGCGACGGGTGTGGTGGCATGATCCGTGATGGCCTCTCCGGCTGGCGTGTCTCACCTCTTGGTTGCACGCGCCGGGCAGAGCCAAACCCCAACGGTCGCGCCCGGCGCCCGTTAGTCGGAGAAAGCCTCGGTGGAGCGCTTGAGCGGGATGAAGCGCACCTCGAGCCCTGCCGTCCCGCTCTCGACGATCACGATCGTGGGATCGTCGTCCTCCTCGTGAGGAGCACTGGCCGAGCCGGGGTTCAGGAAAAGCACGCCGTCGACCCACTCCACCGCCGGCAGGTGGTCGTGCCCGAAGATGATGAGGTCCGGCGCCCCACCGGCAGCCAGACAGTCGACCTTGCCAAGCGCCAGGCGCTTCTCAAGGCGCTTGCGCTTGTGACCGACGACCAGCCGTATGCCGCCGAGCTCGAGGCACACCTCGCGGGGCAGTTTGCCGAGCTTGCCGGCGTCCATGTTGCCGGCCACGGCGGTCACCGGGGCGAGAGCTTCCAGCGCCTCGATGGTGGCCGGGTCCATAATGTCGCCGGCGTGGACGATGTACTGCACGCCGGCGAACTCGGCGAGCACTTGCGGGTCGAGGTGGCCATGCGTGTCGGAGATCACGCCGATGCGAGTCAGTTCGGTCGTCACCTTCGTAGTCTATATCGTCGTAGCGCCGGAGTGGGAGAGGATCGGGCCTAAGCGCGCGCGCGGCGCCCCGCGGAC
Source organism: uncultured Thermoleophilia bacterium (assembly GCA_963765635.1). Taxonomy (GTDB): domain Bacteria; phylum Actinomycetota; class Thermoleophilia; order UBA2241; family UBA2241; genus CAIXSE01. Next base: position 1,352,264 of record CAVXXF010000004.1, on the reverse strand, counting down.
GGTTTCCACGCGCCACGGAGCGGGCATCCAAAGCAAGGATCGTGAACCCACTGAAGAGGAGCAGGCATGGCCGACGAACCCGTCTTTCTCTACCTCGCCACCTACGACAGTGAGGCCGACGCGCAGTTCGACTTCGAGGCCGTCAAGGCCCTGCACAAGGACCACATGCTCGGCACCTACGACGCCGCCGTAGTCACCAAGGACGCGCACGGCCACGTGCACGTGGGCAAGCACGAGAAACCTACCCAGCACGCCGCCTGGACGGGCCTCGCGGCGGGTGCCGTGATCGGCATCATCTTCCCGCCGTCCCTCCTCGTCGGCGCGGCCGCCGGTGGGCTTGCCGGCGGTCTCATCGGCCACTTCTGGAAGGGTATGTCGCGCAAGGACGTCATGGAGCTCGGTGAGCTGCTCGACGACGGCGAGGCCGCCCTCCTCATCGTCGGAGAGTCGGCACTGCAGACCTACGTCGATGCGGCCCTCACCAGGGCGCGCAAGCGGGTCACGCGCGAAGTCGACATGGAGAGCAAGGTCCTCAGCGACGCGCTGGCGGAGGCCGCCAGGGACGTGAAGTAGCGCGGCGGTCAAGGCGCCCGCGCCGCGCCGGCTGTGAACGCACGCACGACGTTCGCCGCCGAAGCGGCATGGGTACTGTCTCTTCACGAATTCGCCTTGCCGACGAAGAGAGGCACCATGTCAACCGTAAGCCGCCACATCGAGGTGCTCGCGCCGCCATCGGTCGCGCTCGCCACCTGGTCACATTTCGTGCGCTCGGTCATGAACGGTCGTCAGCGGCTCGCCTGCGACGAGCTTGCCTGCGTCGACGCCGTGCGCGCCGGCCTGGTCAGCTTCGAGCCGGTCAACTCCGGCAGTCGCACCGACGTGATCTTCAGTGTCGAGTGCGACGAAGAGAATGGGCCATCCCGGGAGGTGCTCGAGCAGAACGTCGCCCGCGATCTCGTGGTCTTCAAGGACTACATCGAGCGCGGAGGGAATCAGGTCGGCAAACCCACGAGGGACGAAGAACAGGCGATGGCCGAAGACGAGGAGCGCCGCAGTCATCAGCAGTTGCATCGGCGCATCGGCGCCGAGAACGAGGCGGTCTCGTACCAGGACCACTTCCCTTCGTGAGTGTCGAGAGCCAGCGCGGCAACGGCCACAAGGGCGGCGCCCCGCGCAAGCGCGGTACCGCGCTCTTGGTCGTGAGTCTCAACCTCCGACACGGGCTAGCTTGGGACGGCCTTCACTGTTGGCCGCTGCGTCGGCGTGCGACGGTACGCTGCCTGGCGGACCTCGGCGCCGAAGTCGTCGGCCTTCAGGAGGTGCACGGGTTCCAGCAGCGCTACCTGGCGCACCGCCTCAGCGGCTACGCTGCCGTAGGAGCCGGCCGCGACGACGGCCGCGAGCGCGGCGAGCGCTGCACCGTGCTGTACCGGCCCGGCCGCCTGGAGCTCGTATCGTGGACGGTGCGCTGGTTCTCGGACACGCCCAGCGTGCCGGGCTCGCGCGGATGGGGCAATCCCGTCACACGCCTGGTCACGCTCTGCCGCTTCCGTGACCGCGCCGGCGGTCACGAGTTCGGCGTCGCAGACACCCATTGGGACGGCGCCTCGGCAGCGTCGCGCCTGCGCAGCGCCGACGCCCTACTCGGCTGGCTCGACCCCGCGCTCCCATGGATCGTGCTCGGCGATCTCAACGCCACGCCCGGCGACCCGGCCGTGGCGCGTCTGCTCGCCGGCGGCCTCCAAGACCCGCTCGCGCATCGCGGCGAGCGCGGCCCCGGAGCGGGCACCCATCACCACTGGGACGGCGCCACCGACGGCACGCGCATCGACTATGTGCTGGCATCGCCCGAGTGGGAGGTGCTCGACGCGGGAATCGCCAACCAGCTGCCGGAGGACGGGCGCTCGGGCTTGCCGTCGGACCATTGGCCGGTGGTCGCGGCGCTGCGTCTCAAGGGCTGAAGTCCGGCGCGTCCGGCGACCACGTCCGGCGCGTGCGCGCCCACTCCGCGTCGTCTCTCCACACGAAGGCGTCGTTCTGCAGGTCGCGCAGCGCGAACTGCAGCTCCTCGCGAGTGTTCATCACGAAGGGGCCATAGCGCGCGATCGGCTCTCCCAGCGGCTTGCCGCTGACCAGCAGGAAGCGCACCGCGTCGCCCTGCGCCACCACGCGGACCTCGTCGCCGTCGCCGAAGACCGCCATGCGCGGAGCGCTCAGAAGTTCGCCGTCCAAGTCACCGCGGTACCCCAGGTCGCAGCCCACGCCGAACTGGCCTTCGCCTTCGAACGCGTAGGCGAAGGCCGCGTGCCCGCGGGGCACCGGCTGCACGAAGGTGGCGCCGGCCGGCAGCGACACGTCCAGGTACTCGGGCTCGGCGTAGATCTCGGTGACCGCGCCGCTCACGCCGTCGACCTCGCCGGCGATCACGCGGATGACGCTGCCATCGTCGCGCCGTACCACAGGGATCTGCGCCGCGCCGAGGTCCTGGTAGCGCGGCCGCGTCATCTTGAGATCCGCCGGGAGGTTGACCCACAGCTGAAAGCCGCCCATGCGCCCGTCGACGCCGGGGCGCGGCATCTCTTCGTGCATGATGCCGCCGCCGGCCGTCATCCACTGCACGTCCCCCGCGCCGATCATGCCCGCGTTGCCGATGCTGTCCCTGTGGTCCACTTCGCCGGCCAGCATGTACGTCACGGTCTCGATGCCACGGTGCGGGTGCCAGGGGAATCCCGCCAGGTAGTCGTCGGGGTCGTCTGACTCGAAGTTGTCGAGCAGAAGGAATGGGTCGAGGTAGTCGAGCGTCGCTGTGGCGATGCTGCGCCGCAGGCGTACCCCGGCGCCCTCGATCACGGGCGTCGGCTCGATGACGCGCTCCACAGCGCGGGCTTGAGCTGCCATGAGGTGCACTCCTTGGGTCGCATGCCGATGTGAGGGTGGTTCCCGACAGCGCCGCGCGCGAATCGCGGCGCCGGTTCGCCGTCAGCTTCTCGGCTCGATAGCATCGCCCCGAGAAGCTGAATGGCGGGGGGCGTACGGCTCAGACTGGCCTCAGATCGCGTTTCGGCGGGGAGCTGCGTTCGCTCCCTCGCCAGTTCTGGCTGCTCGCCGCCGGGACCTTCGTGTACGCCGTCGGCGTAACGATGTGCTACCCCTTCCAGACGCTGTACCTGAACCAGCGCCTGGGACTGTCGATGACGTCCATCGGTCTCATCATCGGCGTCACGCTTCTGGCCGGCCTGCCGTTCCAGATCGTCGGCGGCGCGATCGCCGACCGCTTCGGCCGCCGCCCCGTGCTGATCCTGGCGATCTGCGCGGGCATGGCCCTCTTCATCGGCCTGGGCGTGGCTCATCGGCTCTGGCTGGTGATCTTCCTGTTCGCCTTCGAGGCGGCGTTCGGCTTCGCGCAGTACCTCACGGCCAGCAACGCCATGGTGACCGACCTCACGCCTCGCTCTCGCCGCACCGAGGCGTTCAGCATCGCGCGCGTGGCGCTGAACACCGGTCTCGCCTTGGGGCCGCTCGTCGCGGCGCCGCTCATCGCCCTCGACCCCACCTTCCGCACGAGCTTTCTGGGAGCCGGTCTGGTGCTGGGGCTCTTTCTCCTGATGGTCGTCACGCTGCTCAATGAGACCCGGCCGACGGAGGTCGGCCGGGGCTCATTCGGATCCGCATTTCGCGGCTACGGACAGGTTCTGCGCGACCGCCGCATGCTGGCCTTCTGTGTCGTGGCGCTGCTTCCGCTCTACGGGTTCGGGCAGGTCATGGTCACCATGCCGATCGTGCTCGCCGACCTGCACGGGGTGTCGGCCGAGATGTGGGGCATCATCCTCGTGGTGTACGGGGCGTCCACAGCCATCCTCCAGTACCCTGTGGTCCGCATCCTCGGGCGCGTCGACCACATGCTCCTGCTGGCGCTGGCCAGCCTGTGCATCGGCGTCGGCACGGGAAGCGCCGCCTTTGTCCCCTGGCCGTTGACGTTCGCCTGCGTCATCACCATCAGCTTCGGCATCGTACTGCTCGTGCCGATCTCCTCGACCGTGGTCTCGCACCTGGCTCCCGCAGCGCTTCGCGGCCGCTACATGGGCTTCTGGACGATGGTCTACATCGGCGGCTACGCCCTCGGGCCGCTGCTCGGTGGCTGGGCGCTGGACGTACTTGGCGGTCGCGGCGCCTTTGCCGTGGTGGCGGCCGCCGGCGTTCTGGGCGCCCTGCTGTTTCCGCTGCTGCGCACCAGGACGGGACCGCGCGACGCGGCCCAAGATTGGACCGCGGCGACGGCCGCGCTGAGTGAAGTACCCCGCGGCGAACGGCCCGAGCAGGCGGTCTAGACAGAGGCCCGGGCGTGGCGGCGATGGTCGTCTCGTGGGTCCTGCAGCCGGGTTTCTTCCACCGCAAGCCCGAGGCGGCGAAGACCATGACGCCCACGCCGGAGGGCGTGATCTTCAACGACCGACGCGGAGCGCGTCAGTCGGTCGCCGGGCGCCGCGCCGGGCGGGCGCGCAGACGCCAGGCGAAGCCGGCGATACGCGCTTCGTCGATGGGGTCGCCGTCGTTGTAGATGAACAGGGCCGGGAGGCCAGCCTCGCGGCGAAGCTGCGCTTCGGCGATCAAGGCCGGCCCGCAACCTCGCGGCGCCACGGCGACCACCCCGTCGACCGGCTGCGTGCGCCAGGTCAGCAGGGCGCCGCCGACCGCGGGGATGGTCTCACCGAACGGATACGGCGCGACGAGACGCCGGCTCTCGCGTTCGACGTCGCGCAGGTCGTGCCAGAAGGCCCATGGGTGCTCCGCGCCCACTACCGCGAGCAGCCGGCGGACCACGTACCGCATGGTCATGAGCGTGGCCTCCTTCTCTGGGCGCTTGCGAAGCCCCACGCCATCCTGGATCTGCCGCTGCTGCAGCAGCTCGAAGAACGCGCCGTAGGGCTCGAAGATGGGGCGCAGCCCGTGATCGGCGAGCTTGCGCTGCAGGCCGTCGTTGCCCCACTCGTCGACGCGCAGGTAGAGGTCGCCGCACAGATACACGTCGCGCAGGTCGGCGGCGTTCGCGGCGTCGACAGGCTGCTCGCGGAAGCGCCTCGCGGCCTCGGCGAGCAGCGTCTCCACCTCGCCGCAGAAGCGATATGCCTCGGCGGCGTTCCCCGCCAGTCCGGCGTCGGGCCGCGGCTGCTCGAGCATCTCCTCGAGGCGCTCCGAGAGCTCGACGAAAAGCGCGTCCGAGGCGCCGCGCCGTCGTTCGCTGGCAAAATGGTAGAAGCGCAGCATGTTGAGCAGGTCGACGGCCACGAGCGCGATCCACGCCAGCGGCATGATGCGCACGTTGGCGGTCACCAGACTGAAGTCGGCGACCTCCACGCTGTCGCCAAGCCCAAGCCGCTCGAGGGCGATCTGCTCGGTAAGGGGGAAGACGTTGGCGCGGCACGCCTGGAACCCATTGCCGGCGCTGAGGAACAGGGCCCGGCGCCCGGCGAGCCGCGGCGCCTCGTCATCGAGGAAGCGGGCGAAGCTGCCCCAGATGAGCTGATACGGCAGGCACTCCTTGCCCGAGCAGGCCGCGCCTGCGGCGCGCAGCGCGGCGGCATCGGGCTCTCCGACGAAGGTGGCGTCGTAGCCGGCGCCGCGCATGGCGGCGGCCAGGTACTTACTGAGCCCGCCGCCCAGGTGGCCGAAGAAGAAGCGGTCGTAGCCCCCGTCGAGGCTGTGCGGCAGCGGGCGGTCGAAGCGCGCCAGCCGAGAGGCCGGGAGCGTCGCGTGACCGCCCGCGCGCCACGCCCGCACGCTGTGCAAGAAGGCCTGTACGCGCGTCACGTAGCCGGCCTTGCCCCCGTGACCGTCGCTCTCGAGCACCGCGTGCGGCCACTCCTCGACGAGATCGGCGAAGAGATGCTCGATCATGGAGTTCGGGCCGCACCCGTAGGCCCCGAGAAGCAGGGGGAAGACGTCGCCGGCCATGGCGCCGGCGGCCGCCGCGCGCAGCGTCTGACCGGCGCTCGCCCAATGCACCCGCCCGAGACCCGCAAGATCGTCGGGCACCGGATAGCAGTCCACGGGCAGGGCTACGGCGCCGTTCGCGGCGACCAGCTCGTGGAGGCCCGCGTCCAGCACAGCGTCGTGGATCACGTGGGTCTCTCCGACCATGAGGATGACCGGGTAGTCGTGCTCGCGCGCCCAGGCCAGAGCACGTTCGCCGATGCCTCGCAGACCCTCCTCGAAACGTCGCTGGTCGGCCAGCGCGGCGGTGTAGGCGCCGCGAACCCGCTCGGGCGTGAGGTCGGCGGCGGAGCCGGCGGCCTCCGCGAGCGTCTCAGCCGCGCGCCGCAGAGCCCGCCGCGCCCGCGGCGAGTCGAAGCCGTCGCCTTCCCTGGCGAACAGAACGGGGCGGAGCACGCGGGTCGGCGAGCCTTCGGCGGTCAGGGCGCGCGCAGTCATGTCCGGCGCGCCCTGCGCCATGGGGCAGGTGTAGGTCACGTCGCCGGCGTTGGGCACCGGCAGGTGCACGAAGAGAGGCGCCACGAGCACGTCCACGCCGGCGCCTGCGAGACCGTGCAGGAGCTTGACCGGGGCGCAGGCGCCGGGGGCGGCGCAGCGCCGGTCGCCTTCGGCCAGCGTGCCGGGACCCGGACGCAGCACCTGCACGTCGTACCCCAGCCTGCGCAAGAACGTATGGAAGAAGGGCAGGGTATCGATGAGGTAGTGGACGTAAGGCAGGCCCACGCTGAGAGCGACGCTCGGCGTCGCGACAGGCTCCCCGGCCAGCAACTCCCGCAGCAGGTCCTCGCGCTCGCGGTACGGGGTGGGAGCATCCTTGGGGAGCTTCTCTCCCGTGGAGGAGACGTCGTCGTACTTGGGGCACTGCCCACCGCTGAAGACTTTGCGGCGCTCCCCGAGGACGTCGACCTCGGCGAGCTCAAGACGGCAGGCGTTGAGACAGTCCCGGTCCTTGCACTGGAACTCGCGGCGGCCGGCCACTCGCGCGCCGAGCACGCCGGCGAGGTCGATGACCCCGAGTCCGGCGGGGGCGTCACCGGCGAGCGCGCCTGCGGCCAGCAGGGCGACTCCGACGGCGCCCATGGCGCCGGGGTCGGCGGGCACGTAGACATCGCGCTCCAGGACGGCGGCCAGAGTACGCGCCAGCGCCGGATCGCTGGCCGGCTTGCCCTGGAAGAAGACCCGCTCGAGCAGCCGTCGCTGTCCCATCACGCGGCTGCGGAAATTGCGCACCACCGAGTACTGCAGGCCGGCGAAGATGTCCTCGCGAGAGAAGCCGTCACTCAGGGCCTCCGCAGCGACGTCGGCGACAAACACGGTGCAGGTCTGGCCGAGGTCGGGCGGCCCTTCGCTGCGCGCCGCCAGCCGCCCGAACTCCACGATGTCGTCGACGCCGTGGGCCAGCGCCTGCTCCTCGAGAAAGGAGCCGGTGCCGGCGCTGCACACGCGGTTCATGTCGGCGTCGACCACGCGGCCGCCCTCGACGTTGATGAACTTGGCGTCCTGGCCGCCGATCTCGACGATCGAGACACTGCGGCCGCCGACCGGGTCGAGCCGCGCGGCGGCGGTCGCGTGCGCGACGATCTCGTTCTGCACGATGAGCCGCGCGCCGAGGCCCGGATACGCGGCCCGAAACACGGCGGCCGCAGCGTCTCGCCCCGACCCGGTGATGCCGACGGCCACCACCGGGATGGGCAGCATCTCGCCGACTTCGGCGACCAGCGCCTGCGCCGCCTCTACCGGGTTGCCCTCGGTGCGGCGATAGACGCTGGCCAGCACCGCACCGCTGGCGAGGTCGAGAAGCGCGGCCTTGGACCCGGTGGAGCCGAGATCGAGACCGAGGACGGCCGGTGCGCCGGGTGCAGGGGTGACGCCGGGCGAGGCTTCGAGCGGTACGACCGCGCCCGGCCCGTCCTTGGCCGGCTGCAGACGCCCGACGCGGCTCCGCGAGGGGCGCACGAGGTCGCGCGGATCCGACGGAAACGCCGCCGCGGGGCTGCGAGCGGCGAACGCCAGGGCGCCCAGCGCTTCGAACACGCCGGCCTGTTCGGCCACCGACACGGGCTCATCGCTCAGGCTCGCGATACCCTCGGCGACCGGGGCGATCAGCGCTCCGTGGCCGATGAGCACCAGCGGGCCCTCGACCTTGCTCTTGTCGTACAGGCTGTGCACGTTGCGAGACACACCGCTGAAGAGGCCGCGGAAGATGCGTCCGTGCGGCTCACCCTGGTTGGCAAAGTGGGTGAGCTCGCTCTTGGCGAACACAGCGCAGCGGCTCGTGACGATGACCCCGTCGGGGCTCCCTTCCGCCAGCTCCACGGCCTCTGCCAACGAGCGCCCGAGCCGCGTGCACAGCCCTTCGACCGTCTCGCCGGTGCCGGCCGAGCAGCGCTCGTTGGCCTCGTAGGTGACGCGGCCCTGCGCGTCGCGGGTGAGCACCGAGTAGCCGCCGCCGCCGACGCGGACGACGTTGAGTGGTCCGTCCGGGTACAGCCAGGCCGCAGCCTCCTCCTGGGCGATCTCCTCGGGCAGGCCGCCGAGGACCGGTTCGCTGAGACGGTCGCCGTACACGCCGGTCGCGGCGACCGCGGCCAGCCGCGTGAAGTCGAGCCTGCCGTACAGATCCAGGAACGGCTGCAGGGGATCGCCGACATGGCGTTCGGCGAGCGTCAGGACGACATGCAGCTCGCCGTCGTCCGAGAGCTCGCCCACGGCGAAGCACGTCGTGACCTTGCCGAAGTCGACGCCCAGAAACACAGGGCCGGAGCCGGCGGCCTGCGCGCGTGAGCGCGCCGTGCCGGCCGCCTCCACAAAAAGGGGACTACGCGCGGGGTCATTCACGCTTCTGCTTATACCAGAGCGCCCCGGCGGCGGCCATTCGGCCGCCGCCGGGGCGCTCGCCCATCAGCGGTGACTGCGACGCTCGGGGCCGTCGTGATGACGCGGTCCTTCGCGACGGTCGGGCACGCGCTCGAGCTCGTCGCCACGGTCGGCCAGCCACCCGGAGCCGCCCATGCGCGCATCGCCCAGAGCCTTGGCGAACAGCGTGACAAGCTCGTCGTTGGGCTCGGCAAGCCACGTCTCCTCGGGTGCCCTCAGGACGTCTCCGTCCTCGAGGATCAGATAGGCCTCCGCGGAAGCTTGCGGCCGTCGATCGTCCACCAGAAAGCCACGAATGTGAGGAGCGGTAGCCGAGTCGTCGGCAAAGACGATGTCGCGGTTGGGCGCGTGACCGGTGACACGCATCGCCGACACCCACTTGACCGCGACTTGACGCAGCTTCGAGCGTGGATCACGGGGCTGGTACGAGTAGCTCACGGTCCCACCTCCCTACCGCCGAGATCTAGTTGACAGTGTACCCGCGTGGAGCGCTTCCGAGCAGGGGGAACATCTGTCTAGATGTACGCCGTCGACCGCGGCCTTCGGCGGGCGCACCAACGCGTGGCGCACACGGCGCGGGTATAGTGTGCAGCGTGGATGACGACGCACAACTCGACCCCGCGACTCAGCGGCTGCTGGACGACGCCTGGGAAGCCCTCGACGACGGCGACCTGAGGGCGGCGGCGCGAGGACTCGCGACGGCGCGCGACGCCGCGCCGGACGACCCGGCCGTGTTCGAGCTGGAGGTCGGGCTCGCCCTGGCCCGGGAGGAGCCGGCCGCGGCGCTCGACGCCTACCACCGCTGGAACGACGCGGCGCCGGACGACCCCGAGCCATGGATGGGCTCGGCGGAGGTCTACCTCGACTACGGAGAGGCGAGCGAAGCCGCGCGCCTTCTGCGCGAACTGCTCGCCGAGTTCGAGCTCGACCCGCTCGACGAGGCCGACGCCCGACATCTGCTCGGCCTCGCCTGCGACGAAAAGGGCGACCGCAAGGGCACGGTCAAGGAGTGGCTCGCGGTACTACGCCTGGACGCCGCCAACGAGGACCCCCAGCCGCTGATGAGCGTCAAGCGCTTCGAGAAGGCGGCCGCGGCGGCCCTCGACGAACTCCCCGAGGAGATCCTCGTGCGCCTGCAGAACGTACCTATCTTTGTCGAGGACAGGCCTTCCGAGGCACTCGTCCTGGAGGGCCTCGACCCGCGCACTCTGGGCCTCTTCCACGGCATCGCCATGCCCGACCAGTCGGTGCTGGGCGCCGGCCCGGAGTCGGGGCTCATCCACCTCTTCCAGCGCAACCTCGAGCGCGAAGCCGAAGATGAGGAAGACCTCGCCGAGCAGATCCGCATCACCGTTCTGCACGAGACCGCGCACTACTTCGGCGCCGACGAGGATGACATGGAGCGCTTCGGCCTCAACTGAGGGCTCGCGGGCGGGGCGCCCGTGAGATCGCCGTCGGTCGCCGGCGCCCAGCAGTGCGTCAGGCGCCGGTGGCCCGCAGGCCGAGCAGCTGGAGCGCGCGCTTGCGCAGCGCGCTGCCGATCTCGGCCTTCGCCGCTTCGTCGGCGCCGCCGCCGATGAGAAAGGCGTAGCCCTCCTCGAGGGCCTTCAGCGCCACGGCCAGCTCATGCGGGTCGTCACGCGGCACCTGACCAGCGGCCATGCACTCGGCGAGGGTACTCTCCACCAGAAGGAGCGACTCCTCGTATACGCGTGCGAAGGCGCGGCGCACGGTCGCGTTGGTGAGACTCACGTAGAACAGGGCGTAGAAGGCGCGGTCGTCCATGAGCTGGTGATACTCGACGCTGAAGAGGTAGTCGACGAGGGCACGCAGCCGCTCGAGCGGGTCCGCCATGCTCTCGAACAGAGCGCCGTACGTCTCGTGATAGCGCTCGAGCAGGTAGTCGACCAGTTCGATGGTCATCTGCTCCTTGGTGCCGAAGTAGTGGATCAGCAGGCTGGGGGGCGCCTGCACGCGCTTGGCGATCTTGGCCAGTGAGGCGCCCTGCAGCCCCTCGTCGAGCAGTACGTCGTAGTACGCGGCGAGCATCTCACGGCGGCGGATCCTGGCCCACTCCTCACGCCTCATGCGTCGGCCTCCTCTCCGGTGCGCCGGCGGGCGTCCCCCGGGGGACGTGACTGAACATGCAGTCTACCGAACGACTCTAGCGGCCGGGCCGGCTCACGGGAAGCGTCAGCGGCGGAAGCACCCTGGCACTTCATTGCCTGAACGACCGTTCAATGTTAGCCTGCCGACAGCGTACCAGCCGACGCTGCCGGCCGGGCGCACCGTCGCGCAGAGGAGGAATGGTGGCCACCGTCCCCGGTGAGATCGACAGAGCTCGCTTGCGGGCCTTGCTGGAGCGCGAGCGCGCACGGTACGTCGCCGACCACCCGCGCTCGCGAGAACTCTTCGCCCAAGCGCGGGCAACGCTGCTGGCCGGCGTACCCATGAGCTTCATGGGCATGCTGACCGGCGCCTTTCCCCTCTCTTTCGAGGGAGCGCACGGGAATCGCATCGTCGACGTCGACGGCCGTACTTACATCGATTTCTGTCTGGGCGACACCGGCGCCATGACCGGGCACTCACCGGCGGCGGTCCTGGAAGCCGTGCACGAGAGGCTCCAGACCAAGGGCGGCATCACGACCATGCTCCCCACCGAGGACGCGACCTGGGTCGGCGCCGAGCTGCAGCGCCGTTTCGGTCTGCCCTATTGGCAATTCGCGCTCACCGCGACGGACGCCAACCGCTGGGTGCTCCGCATGTGCCGGATGGCGCAGCGGCGGCCCTACGTGCTCGTCTTCAGCGAGTGCTATCACGGCACGGTGGACGAGACCATCGTCGTGGTCGGTCCCCACGGTCGAGCCATGGCCAAGCCCGGCAACGTAGGCCCGCAGGTGGACCCGACGCAGACCACCAGGGTCGTCGAGTTCAACGACGTGGAGGCGCTGGCCGCCGCGCTCCGCCCGCGCGACGTGGCCTGCGTGCTCATGGAGCCGTGGATGACCAACATCGGCATCGTGCCGCCGCGGCCCGGTTTCCTCGACGCTGTGCGGGCGCTGTGCGACGAGACCGGTACCCTGCTGATCAACGACGAGACCCATACGTTCAGCGCCGGCATCGGCGGCTGCACACGCGCCTTCGGTCTGCGTCCCGACGTGGTGACCATCGGCAAGGCCATCGCCGGCGGCGTGCCCATCGGCGCCTACGGGGTCACCGAGGAGCTCGCGGCGCGCATCCTCGCCGACGCCGACGCCGACCTTGTGGACCAGGGCGGGGTCGGCGGCACGCTCGCCGGCAATGCATTGGCGTCCGCGGCCGCGCGCGCGACCCTCGAGCAAGTGCTGACCGAAAGCGCGTTCGCGCACATGATCTCTCTGGGGACGGCCTACACCGAAGGCGTCCAGGCCGTGCTCGACGAGTACGCTGCGCCCTGGGTCATCGTCCAGCTCGGCGCCCGCGCGGAGTACCGCTTCTGCCCCGAGGTGCCGCGCACCGGCAACCAGTCTCGGGCGGCCCACGACGGGGAGATCGAGGAGTACCTGCACCTGTACACGCTGAACGGGGGGATCTTCATCACGCCGTTCCACAACATGGCGCTGATGTGCCCAGACACGTCTCGCGCCGACGTCGACCGGCATACCGAGGTCTTTGGCGCGGCCGTGCGGGAGCTCTTCGTCTAGGAGTCGAACCCGAGCCCGAAGCGGTCGAGCGTGCGCAGCCAGGCGTTGCGTCGTCCGCCGTTCAGCTCCGCGTGCTCGGTGGACCGCCGCGTGATCTCGATGAGGGGGTAGCGCAGCGGCTCCGGCGGGAACGGCAGCGGCCGCGAGCGCACCATCTGGAGCTTCGTGAGCTCGGTGGCCGCGCCGCCGACGAGGTCCAGAGCGACCTGGGCGCCGAAGCGCGACGCCGCCACGCCGAGGCCGGTGTAGCCGAGGACGTACGAGACGCGCCCGCCCAGCGCCGTGCCCCAGAACTGGCAGAAGCGCGAGCAGGTGTCGATGACGCCCGCCCAGCGGTGGGTGAAGCGCAGTCCTTCGAGCTGGGGGAACGTCGTGAAGAAATGGGCAGCCAGCTTGGCGTGCACGTCGGGACGCTCTTCGAGCTCGGCGGCGATGCGGCTCCCGTAGAAGTACAGGGCGTCCCAGCCGCCCCAGAGGATGCGCTGGTCCTCGGTGAGCCGATAGTAGTGGAACATGGAGCCGGCGTCGGCGAGTGCCTGACGACGCGACCAGCCGATGGCGACAAGCTGCCTCGGCGTGAGCGGCTCGGTCATGAGCACGTAGTCGTAGACAGGGACGATGGAGAGGCGCAGGCGTCGCAGTAGCGGCCTGAAGGCGTTCGTCGCAAGGACGGCTTGCCGCGCGCGCAGGAGCCCCCACGGCGTGCGCAACTCGACGCCGCTGGCGGCGCGGCGGAGCTCTGTCACCGGCGTACGCTCGTAGAAGCGCACGCCGATCCCGGCGCAGGCCCACGCCAGCCCCCAGGCCAGACGCGCCGGGTCGACGATGGCGGCGTCGTGGTGCCAGAGGCCGGCCTCGTAGGTCGGCGAGTGGATGTCCGCCTGCAGCGCCCCCCGGTCGAGCCAGTCGTGGCCGAGGCCGAGTCGCGCGTAGTGGTCGCGTTCCTCCACGAGGCCGCGGAGATGCCAGGGGGCGCTGGCGATGTCGAGCTCTCCGGTGCGCTCCCAGCCACAGTCGATGCCGTAGCGGGCGATGGTCAGCGCGATCGCCTCGAGGTTCTCCATACCCAGCTCGACGAGCCGGGCCTCTTCGCCGGGGAAGGCCTGGGCGCCCTGGGCTACGCCGTGCGTCAGAGATGCCATGCAGATGCCGCCGTTGCGGCCGCTCGCCTGGCCGGCGATGCCGCCGGCATCCACCACTACGACGTCGGCGCCCGGGTCGCGTTCCTTGGCCTGCAGCGCGGCCCAGAGGCCCGTGAAGCCGGCGCCGACGATGGCGAGGTCGCAGTCGTCGGCGGCGGTGAGCGCCGGCGCCTGTGCCGGCGCGCCCACCTGATCGAGCCAGAACGGGGTGGGCTCAGCGTGCCGCAGTGCGTCCAGATCGCGCGCGTCCGCCGTGAGAGTCCGATGAGCAGGTGAAGCTGTCATTTGATCCACCCTCCAAGGTGGTTTGGGGCGCCCCCCACGATCGGCGCGGGGGGCGAGGAGCGTTGAGCCGGGCTCAGCCGGCGTCGGGAGGGATGGCGGGGACTACCGTCGCGCCGGTCCAGCCGCGAGGGCGGCGATACGAGATCGACATGTCTGGGCGGGCGCTCATCGTCCCACGGTAGGCACCATGCCACTAGGCCGTCAACTCGCGGTAGGCCGTTTGACCAATGACGAGCAGGTATGCCTTCTCGACGGCTCAGGATTGAGCAGGAATGAGGGCTGGCGCAGGCCATCCTCGAATGGCAGGATGGGCGCTGCAGCACCCCGCCCGCCCACCGTTCGCCAGAGGAGAGACCGCATGGAGGGGCAGCTCCGCCGGGTCAGGATGCGGCTGGCCACCGTCGTGGTCATCATCTTCGTGTTCGTGTCTTCCGGCGCCTTCGGCCTCGAGGACATGGTGGGCTCGTCCGGCCCCGGCCTCGCCCTCCTCCTCCTCCTCGTGCTCCCCGTCGTCTGGGCCCTCCCCATGGGTCTGGTCTGCGCGGAGCTCGGCTCGGCGATCCCCGAGGAGGGCGGCTACTACGTGTGGGTCAAGCGCGGGCTCGGCGAGTACTGGGGTTTCCAGGCCGGCTGGTGGAGTTGGCTCACGCAGTTCGTCGACTCGGCGGTCTACATCGCCCTCATCATGGACTACCTGGCAAGCTGGCTGAACCTCAGCCCCAACGTGGCCTGGCTGCTGGGTGTCGTCATCATCGCCGTGTTCGCCTACCTCAACATCCGCGGACTCAACGTGATCGCCGTGAGCTCCATCGTCATGACCATCGTGATCCTGGCGCCGTTCGTGGTGATGACGATCATCGGCTTCGCCAAGTGGCAGGGCGTCCCGTGGGAGCCGTTCTCGTACCCCGACCAGGGGTTCTGGACCAGTGTCGGCTACGCGCTGGCCGTGGGCATGTGGATGTACTCGGGCTACGATTCGATGTCGGTGCTCGCCGGCGAGGTCGAGAATCCGCGCCGGGTGATCCCCCGCGGCCTGATGATCGCCATGCCGCTGATCGTGGTCTCGTACTTTGTGCCCACCCTGGCCGCCCTGGCCGGCGTCGGCCGTTGGGACGAATGGACCACCGAAGGCGGGATCTCCTTCGTCGAGATCGCCACGCAGCTGGGCGGCGCCGGCCTCGGGGCGGCCATGCTCATCGCGGCGGTGGTGAGCAATCTTGCCCTGTTCCAGGAGTACCTCGGCGCGGGCGCGCGTCCCGCGTTCGTGATGGCCGCAGACCACCTGCTGCCGCGCGTCCTCACCAGGGTCCACCCCAAGTACGGCACGCCGTGGGTCTCCATCGTCTTCCTGGCCACGGTCAACGCCCTGCTGGTGCGGTTCGGCTTCGAGACGCTGATCGTCATCGACGTCTTTCTGATGATGTTCTACTACATCCTCATCTTCGTGGCCGCGGTCGTCCTGCGTCGACGCGAGCCCGGCCTGGAGCGGCCGTTCAGGGTTCGCGGCAACGCGTTCGTGCTGGCGCTGATCTGCTCACCGGCGGTGGTGACCGCCGTGATCGCCTTGTTCACCAACGGCAGCGACTGGCTGATCGGCGGCATGGCGGGCGTTCTCACCGGTCCCATCGCCTACTTGGTGTTCAAGCCGGCGTGCCGGCCGCGGGGCGGCTGACGCCGGCCGGCCACGTCCGCTACTCGGCGTCAAACTCCGTGGGCGAGTTGTCACACGAGAGTGTCGAGAAGCGGCACAGCTCGCTGGGAGGCAGGAGTACGTCGTCGGCAGGGCCGTGTTTGGTCGCCTCCACCACCGAGACCGGCGCCTCGAGGCGGTAGTAGTCGTACAGCGTCCCCTCGCGGTGCTTGGCGTAGTCCCTATCCTTCATGTTGTTCGGCGCGCCGGTGAGCTTCTCCATCGTGTAGTGGACCTCGAGACCGCGATCGCTCACGAGCACGTCGGTGACCGGGATCACGCTGAAGAAGTTGGGGAAGAAGCCCGTGTCGACCAGCAACCAGTGCGGACGGCCTGCGTCGTCGACGTACAGGTCGACGATCGCGCCGATGTCGCGACCGCTCTCGTCGAGCAGCTCGCGGCCCGTGAGCTCCTCAGCGGTCAGTAGGATCGTGCCCATGGTCCCCTCCAGGATGCAACCGGTGTCTCCGGTCGTTGGCTCGTGACGTAGGACTCCTACCCCGGGGGAACGGGCCGATAACCTGCGCTGCGCTGTGCGCCTCGCGAGGAATGGAGGTACACTCGATCCATGACCAGGACGGCCGCAGAAGACGAGAGCGCCATCTGCCCGCGGAGCCCGCTGGCGCTTGTCGCCACGCTCCTGGGCGTGGCCGCGCTCTTGGGCTTGGCCGCGCTCGTCTGGCCGGCCGGCGTCAGCGCCGCCGGCCAAGCTCGCGTACCGCAGGCCGGCCCGCTCGACCAGGCCTTCGTGGAAGCGCTGCACAAGCCCCTGGCAGGAGTGTTCGGCAAGCTGCCCAACCCGGTCAAGGTGCAGATGGACGGCGCGCGTCCGGCGCAGCTGCGCGCCCAAGCCCTGCCGCCCGCCTACGATCTGCGGTCTCTTCAGCGCCTCACGCCGGTGCGCGACCAGGGCGGCTGGGGCACCTGCTGGGCGTTCGCCAACCTCGCGGCCGTCGAGTCTCGGTTGCTGCCGGGAAAGCGGTGGGACTTCAGCGAAGACAACCTCGTCACGCGCAGCGGCTACGGGCCCTTCGCCGGCGGCCGCTATGTTTGGGGCGGCTGGGACTACATGGCGGTCGCCTACCTCACGCGCTGGGCAGGGCCAGTCAACGAGAGCAGCGACAGGTACCACACCCCGAAACCGCCGAAGAAGAACGTGACGCGCAAGCACGTGCAGGGCGTGGTCATGCTGCCGGGGCGCGGCGAGTTCCTCGACAACGACCTCATCAAGCAGATGGTCGTGCAGAACGGCGCCCTCAGCGTGGGGATGTTCTGGGGGCGCGAGTTCTACTCACGTGACTTCAGCGCCACGAGCAGCACCTCGACCGCCACCTACTACTGCGACGTCGGCGCGGGTGAAGAGTACAACGGCTACGAGGTCAGCGAGAATCACGGCGTCGCCATCGTCGGCTGGGACGACACCTTGCCCGCGACGCTCTTCTCGGGCTCGAGCGCCGGCGCGCCGCCGGGTGACGGCGCCTTCCTCGCGCGCAACAGCTGGGGCGCGGGATGGGGCGACCGCGGTTACTTCTGGGTCTCGTACTTCGACCGCTCGTTCGCCTTCGACGACTGCACAAGCTACTCCCGCGTGGAACCGGTCAGCGGCTACAGCCGCAACTACCAATACGACACCCTCGGGTGGACCAAGTCCCTGGGCTACCCGGACGTGCCCGACCCGTCTGTGGCATGGGCCGCCAACCGCTTCACCGCCAAAGGCGACGAGCCCATCGTCGCCGAGGGCTTCTACGCGCCGGCGGCAGGCACCGAGTATCAGGCGTGGGCCGGCGCCTCCCTCGACTCCCTGACGCTGCGCGGCGAGGGGACCATCACCCTGCCCGGGTTCGTGACGATCGAGCTCACGACGCCGCTCAGCGTCCGCCGCGGTCAGAAGTTCGTTGTGGCGGTACGCCTCGACACGCCCGGCGACGCGCAGCCCGTCGCCGTCGAGGCGCCCGCCGAGACGTGGGAGAAGGGCGCGACCGCCAAGGCCGGCCAGAGCTTCATGCGGTACGGCGACGGCGACCCTTGGCTCGACTTCGCCGACGATCCCTCGACTGCCGACGCCAACGTATGTCTCAAGGCCTACGCCGGCAGGTGACGGGCCACGGCCCGCGGCCGTTTCGTCTGCGGGGCGTGCTCTTCGATCTCGACGGCACGCTCACGCGTCCCGGGGCCCTCGATTTCCCCGCCATCAAACGTGAGGTCGGCTGCCCCCCGGGAAGTCTCGTCCTCGAATGGATCGAGGCGCTGCCTGCCGGCGCGCGACGCGAGGACGCACTGGCCGCGCTGGCCCGCTTCGAGCTGTCCGCCGCCGCCGCGTCCGCGCCCAACGCGGACGCCGAGCGCGTGCTCCGAAGCCTGCGCCAGCAGGGGCTCAAGATCGGCATCCTCACGCGGAACGGCCTGCCCGCCGTGCGCAGGGCGCTCTCGCGGTTTCGCGACCTGGACGCCGACGACTTCGACGTGATCGTCACCCGCGACGACCAGATCCCACTCAAGCCCGCACCCGAAGGCGTCCTGCACGCCGCGGCAGCGATGGGCGTGCCCCCCGAGCACACGCTCGTGGTCGGGGACTTCGTCCTCGACATGCAGGCCGGGCGCGCCGCCGGGACGCTGACCGCCTATCTGACGAACGGCGCCCAAGGGGAGCTCCCCGGCCAGGCCGCGCACGAGCTCGACCTACCTGAGGACGACGACTGCGACTTCGTGGTGCACGGCCTCGCCGAGCTGGACGACGTCGTCAGGCTCGGCCTGCCTCTTCCCCCCGGCAAGCTGCCCAACGAGCTGCTCGCCGGGTACCTCCGCGGCCTCGCGGCGGCCGACCCGTCGGTGCTCGTCCCGGCCGGCATCGGTGAGGACGTGACCGCCCTGGACATCGGCGGCGCGGACACGCTCGTCGCGCACGGCGACCCGATCACCCTGTCGAGCCGGGACCTCGCGGCGTATGCGGTGCTCGTGAACGCCAACGACATCGCCGCCGCGGGCGGCGTTCCCCGCTGGCTCCTCACCACCGTGCTGCTCCCCGCCGGGACCACGGCATCCGAGGCGCTGGCGCTGCTCGCGGACCTCGGCGCGGCCGCCATCAGCAGCGGCGTCGCCCTGGTCGGCGGGCACACCGAGGTGAGCGACGCAGTCACCAGGACCGTGGTCTCCGCGACGATGCTGGGGACGATGCGCCGGGCGGACCTGCGCGACAAGCGCGAGGTGCTGCCCGGCGACCAGGTGATCCTCACCAAGGCGCTCGCCGTAGAGGGCACGGCCCTGCTCGCCGAGGAACTCGGGGAGCGCCTCCGTGCCCTCGGCATGAGCGCCCGCGATCTCGATGCCTGCCGCGCACTGCTGAGCCGCCTGAGCATCGTCCCCGAGGCGCGCCTTGCCTCCGGCTTCGCCGGCGTGCGCGCCATGCACGACGTCACCGAGGGGGGCCTGGCCACGGCGCTGCGCGAGCTGGCCGTGGCCTGCGAGCACGGCATCGTCGTGTACCTCGAGCGCGTGCCGGTCCTCCCCGAGACGCGCCGCCTCTGCGAGCTGCTCGAGGTCGACCCACTGGGCCTCATCGCCTCCGGCAGCCTGCTCGTCTGCTGCCGCCCGGACGAGAGCGAGGCGCTCCTTCGCACGCTCGCCGACGAGGGCATTGCCGCGAGCGTCATCGCAGAGGTGAGCGAGAGGGGCGCCGGCGTCAGCGCGCTGGCGCGCGGCCTTCCGGCGCCCTGGCCCGAGTTTGCCGCCGACGAAGCGGCGAGGATGTTCGCGAAGTAGACGGGCCGCTACGGGGACTTCGCGGCGGCGGCCCGCACCGCCGGCCGATCGTCAGAGCGCGGTGAGGCGCCAGTCGATATTGAGCTCGTCGCAGAGCCGCTCCAGCGCCTCGCGCAGTCCGGCCACACGCACGCCCTGCGGCACCGCCAGCACGAGCTCCATCTCGAAGAGCGGAGCGTTGGTGTACGGGGCCGGGCGCAGCGACGTGTCGGCGCTCTCGATGTTGACCCCCAGCTCGCCGAGCAGGTGCGCCACCGACTGCATGAGGCCGGGATGGTCCATCGCCCAGGTCGAGAGCTTGAAGGGCAGCGCCATAGACGACGAACGGCCGGCGGCGGCCATCTGCACTTCGGCGTGGACGGCGGCGCCGGCCTGCAGCTCCCCGAGCCCGTCGCGCAGCCGCTGCACCACGTCGGCCGGCCCCGCGACGAGCATCATCATCGCGAACTGGCCGCGCAGATTGACCATGCGGCTGTCCTCGAGATTGCCGCCGCACTCCGCCACGAAGCGCGTCACCTCGTCGACGAGACCCGGGTGATCGGGGCCGATGGCCGTGAGCACCGCATGCTGGACACCGCTCATGGGGTGACTCTAGGGTCTGATCCGGAGCGGCGCAAGCACCGGCGGTGACGCCCATCCGCTACAGTACGTATGTGGACAACGCCGTGACGTATCGCGCCGACCTGCACCTGCACTCGATGTGCTCGGACGACCCCCACCACGCCGCCATCCGTGCGCTGCGTGGGCGGGAGTCGTACGCGGAGCCCCTCGAAGTGTATGCCGCCGCTCACAGCCGGGGCATGGACTTCGTCACCATCAGCGACCACAACACCCTCAACGGCTCGCTGGCCATCGCCCACCTGCCGGGCACGTTTCTGAGCACCGAGTTCGACACCTGGTTCCCAGAGGACGGGACCCGGGTGCACGTGGTGGCGCTCGGCCTCGACGAGCGCACCTTCGCCGCGGCCGACCGTGCCCGCGCCTCGATCCACGACCTGATCGCCTGCCTGCGTGAGGCAGGGGTGGTGCACTACCTCGCGCACCCGCTGTTCGACATGGACGGCACACTGAGCATCGACACCGTGGAACGCATGCTGCTCCTGTTCAACGTCCTGGAGGGGCGCAACGGCGCCCGCGTCAATCGCTGCAACGGCCTGCTCCGCGAGATCGCCGCGTCCCTGACGCCGGAGGCGCTCGCCGACATGGCCGCCCGCCAGGGCATCGAGCCGTACGGCGAGACCCCCTGGCGCAAGGCTCTCGTCGGAGGTTCCGACGACCATACCGGCCTCTTCGTGGCCGACGCCTACACCAGCGCCCCCGGGGATGGCACCGTGGAGGGTTTCCTCGCCGCCGTCGCGTCCGGCGACTGCGAGATCGGCGGCGCCGACGGCGACGCCCGCGTGCTGGCGCACAGCATCTACACGCCCTCCTTCTGGAGGATCCGCGAGATGCTGCGCCTCGATGAGACGGTGCCCCGTCAAGGCCCTCTGAAGCTCATCCGCAAGGGCTTCGGACGCATCGGCCGCGACGTGCCGACCCTCGAGAAGACGGTCCGCGGCGTGCGCAACATCGCCCCGGGCCTCTACCGCGACGGCGACGGCCGCGGGCCGGCTTGGGAGGCGCTGCTCGAGTTCGAGATCGGCGCCCTCGTCGCCTCCCCTGAGGGTCTCAACGCCGTCGACGGACGGGAGCTCAACCGCCGCCTCTTCACGGTCGCCCAGCGACTCGCCGACGACGTGATCAACCTCCACCTGCAGCCGCTCGTCGACCGCGACGTCCACCTGGGTCGCAGACGCTGGGCGCAGTCGGTCTTCGCCGTCGGCATGGTGCACTTCCTGCAGCTTCCGTACTTCATCGCCTGGAGCCTGCAGAGCCGCGACCGGGCTTCGCAGGAGCGGCTGCGCCGGCACTTCATGTCGATGGGTCCGTCGGACCCGAAGATCGCCGTCTTCACCGATACCGTGGACGATCTCAACGGGGTCTCGGTCAGCGTCCGCCGGCTGGCGGAGGCGGCGGCAGAACGTGACCTTGCCCTCGAGGTCATAACATCTACGAAGGCCCCGACCGGCCGCCTCGACGGGGCCCTGAACTTCCAGGCCAACGCGTGGCGCGCGCCCACGAGTAACGCCGATCATCCCCTCGTGGTGCCCCCCATCGTCGACGTGCTCGACTACCTCGAGGAGAACGACTTCACGGCCATCCACGTCGACACCGCCGGCGGCATCGGCCTGGTCGCCCTGCTGGCCGCCAAGCTGCTGCACCTGCCGATCGCGGGCACCTTGCGCACCGAACCGACCTCCTGGCGCTATCTCACTTGGTTCTCCAGCATGCTCGACGTGGTCTTCGCGCCCTCCCGTGCCGCCGGCCGCGAGCTCGTGGCTCGCGGCCTCGATCCCCGGCGCGTGCGGGTGCTGCCGGCGGATGTGGACAACGACACCATCCTCGACAGTCTCGGCGGACCGGCGCCGCGACCCGGCTGGCGGCTTTCACGGGCGGTCAGGAACGCCGCGTCCCCGCGTCCCCACACCGGCAGAGCGGCGCGCCGAGTCTGAGGCCCGGTCTCGGCCCGCGAAAGGGCGAGGGCGGGGCGGCCCTTCCGGCCGCCCCGCCCTCGCCGAGCTCGCGGGCTTTCGCCGCTTCAGCCGGCGATCACTCGCCTTCGGCGAGCAGCTCGTAGATGCGCTTGCGTGCGTCGGCCAGGATGACCAGCGCCTTCTCGACCTGCTCGGCCGAGCCCGTGGTGCCGACCTGCTTCGCGGCGGCGCCGATCTGAAAGACGCCCTTGCGCAGCTTGAAGCGCGGGCCTTCTTCGCCGTGCTCCGGGCTCTCCCACGGCGCGCCGTGGGCCTCTTTGCTCGCCGCGGCCTCGGTCTTGCCCGCCTCGGTCAGCGAGAACACGCGGCGTCCCTCGACGTCCTCGCCTTTGATGAAGCCCTGGTCCTCAAGGAGTTGCAGGGTCGGATACACCGAGCCGGGGCTCGGTCGCCACATGCCGCCGCTACGCTCTTCGAGCCGCTGCATGATCTGGTAGCCGTGCATCGGCTCGTCGGCGAGCACCGAGAGGATGGCGGCGCGCACGTTTCCGCGACGCGCCCGGGACCAGGGGCCGCGGCCGTGACCGTGTGGCCCGTGCGGGCCCTGAGGGCCGAACTTGAAGCGTGCCGGGCCGCCGCAACGGCCCTGGTGTTCTGTGGATCGTGTCATGTCGTTCCTTTCTGATAACGTTGTAACACGATATATCGTAACGCATCGTTCCCGGATGTCAAGCGGAAGAAACGCGAGGGCGGGGCGGGGCCGGGCGGCGAAGCCTCTCCCGGCGGCATGCGGTACAATCCCCGGCGCATGATCCGCTACCTGGACACCCGCGGTCTCGGCGACCGCCCGCGCACGTTCACGGAGGCCATCCTCGAGGGCATCGCCCCGGGCGGCGGCCTGTTCGTGCCCGAGCGGCTGCCACAGTTCTCGCTCGAGGAGATCGTCGCCCTGGCGGCGCTGCCGTACCACGAGCGCGCGGCGCGCGTGTACGAGGCCTTCGGCCTCGATGTGTCCGCCGCGCGCACCCGCGAGATCGCCACGGCCGCGTACGGCGACAACTTCGACGACCCGGCGGTCGCCCCGGTGTGCGAAGCCGCCCCGGGACGCTTCGTGCTCGAGCTGTGGCACGGCCCTACACTGGCCTTCAAGGACATGGCGCTGCAGTGCATGCCGCTGTTCTTCAGCGAGGCGCTCGATCAGGCTCACGCGAGCGGCTCCACCAGCCTCGACTTCCTCATCCTGGTCGCCACCTCGGGCGACACCGGCGTAGCGGCGCTCAACGGCTTCGCCGATCGCGCCCACACGAAGATCTGCGTGTACTACCCCGACGCCGGCGTCAGCGCTCTGCAGGAGCTGCAGATGGTCACGCAGCCCGGCGACAACCTCACCGTGTTCCGTCTGGACGGCGACTTCGACGACTGCCAGGGCGCCGTGAAGGCGGTCTTCGACGACGGCGTCTTCGCCGCCGAGCTGGCCGCCCAGCACGGCCTCGCGCTTTCATCAGCGAACTCCATCAACTGGGGCCGGCTGATGCCGCAGATCGCCTACTACGTGAGCGCCTACGCCGACATGGTCGCGAGCGGCGCCGTGGGCGCCGGCGACCCGCTCGACGTGTGCGTGCCCACGGGCAACTTCGGCAACATCCTTGCCGCGTACTACGCCAAGCGCATGGGCGTGCCGCTAGGCCGCCTGCTGTGCGCCAGCAACGCCAACAAGGTGCTCGCCGACTTCATCGCCACGGGCATCTACGACATCGCGGAGCGCGGCCTCGTCAAGACGCCGTCGCCGTCTATGGACATCCTCGTCTCGTCGAATCTCGAGCGCCTGCTCTTCGACCTCTGCGGCAACGCCGCCCTCATCCGCCAGTGGATGAAGGACCTCAAGAAAGCCGGCCGCTTCTCCGTCGACGTCGCCACCAGAGAACGACTCAAGGCCGAGTTCACCGGCGCCTGGGTCGACAACGACACCTGCCTGCAGACCATCGGCCGGGTGCAGCGCGAGCACGGCTACCTGCTCGACCCGCACACGGCCGTGGCCTGGAAGGTCGCCGAGGAGCTCGGCGATGCGCGCACCCCCACGCTGATCGTGAGCACCGCGCACTGGAGCAAGTTCGCCGCCGACGTGGTCCGCGGCCTGCGCGGCGTACCGGCCGGCACGCCGATCCCCGGCGCCAGCCCCGATATCGGCCTGCTCGACGTGGTCACCGAACTGGCGCCGGGCGCCACGGTGCCGCCGCAGCTGCAGGCCGTGCGCGAGCGCGCGGTGCGCTTCGACGCGTGCGTCGCACGCGGCCGCGAAGCCGTGGAAGCCGGCCTGCGCGCCTGGCTGGACGGCTCAGCGCTCTAACAGCTCTTTCATCGGGCCGAGGTAGTGCTCGTCCCAGCCCGCGTCGAATTCGTCTCCCTCGTCATCGGGCACGTTCGTGTGCGCGAGCGTGAGCCTCGTCCCTTCGCCCTCTGGCCTCAGTTCAAAGGTGGCGACTGAGGCCTCGTCCCACTCGACGTCGTCGCCCCACCACTCCTGCACCAGCCGGTGGAGCGGCTCCGCCGCGGTCACCGTGCCGAAGATGTCGCCGCCCCAGAACGTGAAGGCGGCGCCGGGCTCGGCGCGGATCTCTGCGGGCCCGCCGCCCCAAGCGTCGATGACAGCGGGGTCGGTCAAAGCGCGCCATACCGCTGCGGGCGGCGCGCCGATGAAGTAGCTCTTCGTCAGGTCCATGGGTCACCCCCGGTCGTATTGCATACCAGAGTGGTGCCCGGCGCTGCGCCGCGCGAACCCACGGATGCCAGATCACCAGCCCGTGTCGTCAATGCCACCGAGTCATCTAGTCCGTCGATGACGACGCGGTCGTCGTCGTCCTGCGCGTCGCTCACCGCGCTAGGGCCTACGAAGTCGACCTCGCTGAACTGCAGACGCGCGCCGCCAAGGCCATTCGGCGTAGGCTCCAGGGCGAGGGACATCGATCGCAGTAGTCTTGTATTGCTCAGCTGTCGCGATTCCCGTATCATATTCAGACCAGTCTTAGACTAGTCTATATGGAAGTGACGATGACCACCGTCGGCGCATACGAAGCCAAGACGCACCTCCCCGCGCTGCTCAAGCGGGTCGAGAACGGGGAGAGCATCACCATCACGAGGCACGGGCACCCTGTCGCCGAGCTGGTGCCTCCCGGCGCGGCGTCCAGACGCGACATGCACGACGTCATCGAGGAGATCAAGACGTTCCGCGCCGGTCACACGCTGGGCCCGAAGCTCACTATCCGGCAGCTCATCGACGAGGGTCGTGAGCGCTGATGTTCGTCCTGGATTGTTCCATGACCATGGCGTGGGCGTTCCACGACGAGGCGACACCCGGCATCGTCGAAGTCCTGGATCTGGCGGCGCAGGAGGACTGTGCTGCGCCCAGCGTGTGGCCCCTGGAGATCTTCAACGCGGTGCTCACGGCGCAGCGTCGCGGACGGTTCAGCAGCGAGGACGTGCCGAGGTTTCTCGATCTGGTAGCCGGGCTGCGTGTGTCGGTCGACAGCCTCGCCCTGCGGCGCACGATCGACCAGGTCCTCCCGCTCGCCGCTCGCCACGCGCTCTCGAGCTACGACGCGGCCTACCTGGAGCTTGCTCTGCGCAAGAATGCTCCCCTGGCGACGCTCGACGCCGGTCTGGCGCGCGCCGCGCGCGCCGCCGGCGTCGCGCTCGTCGGCGATGCGTGACGTTTCCCTCCGGCGGTACGAGTGGCAGGAAGAAGTGGCGCGGCCGCTTGACAGGCGTAAACAATATGTTTATGCTGTGGTGCGTGATCCAGACCTTCGCCGACAGCGGAACTGAGCGCTTCTACACCGCTGGCCGATCCCGCCGGATGCCGACGGAGATCCGCAAGCGCGCAGCCATGCGGCTTCTTCAGTTGAATGCGGCCACCCGGATCGAGGATCTGCGGTTGCCGCCTTCCAACCGGCTGGAGCAGCTGCGGGGAGATCGAGATGGTCAGTGGAGCATGCGCATCAATGACCAGTGGCGCGTGTGCTTCCGCTTCGAGAACGGCGATGCATTCGACGTAGGGATCGTGGACTACCACTGAGGAGACGGCATCATGCTGAGTAATGGCTTGCCCGCCATTCATCCGGGTGAATTCCTGACAGAGACGCTTGAGGAGCTGGGCTTCTCCCAGGCGGCGTTCGCGCGGGCCATCGGGGTGTCGCCGATGCGGATATCGCATGTGATCAAGGGCGCGCGCCCGGTGACGGCCGAACTGGCCCTGTTGTTCGGAAGGGCCTTCGACCAGTCGCCGCAGTACTGGCTCAACCTCCAGGGCGACTACGACCTGAAGACCGCCGAAGCCAGCATCGGGCCGCGATTGCGCGCGATTCACTCCGTCCTTCACGCGTAGTCCCTCTCCGCGACCGGGCGAGCGGCGGGACGATGCGGCTCGGCCGTGGCGCCTGCCGGACTCCTAGACGATCCCGGCGAGCGACTCCGCGTCGACGGGCTCGCCGGCTTCCTTGGCGCGCACGGCCACCAGCAGCGCCGCGTGCTTGGCGCGCGTCAGCGGCATCAGGTAGCAGAAGACGATGCCGAGCAGCATGGGCACCACCGCGCCGACCGAGATGAGCAGGCGGATGCCCCAGAGAGCCGTGGTCGACTGCGCGACATCGGCCGCGTAGCCCGTCCAGCCGAGCACCAGGCCGCAACCCTGCACGACGAGGGCGGCCATGCCCGTCTGGATGAAGGCGATCACCCCGTAGTAGATGCCTTCGCGGCGCTGGCCGCTGGTGTACTCCTCCACGTCGGTGACATCGGCGAGGAGCGCCCAGCCGATCACCGCGACGGCCATGCTTCCGCCGGAGCTCAGCACGAGGAGCGTGTACAGCAGGACGGAGTCGCCGGGGTACACCAGCAGGAAGCCCATCTGCACGACCGCCCAGAAGGCGACGAACCAGATGTACGTCCAGCGCTTACCGAGGCGCCGCGACGAGTACGTGACCAGCGGCAGCCACAGCATCCCGCTGGCGAACCAGACGAGGAGCACGACCGACGAATAGGCCTCGCTGTAGCCCATCTGGTAGCGGGCGAAGTAGATCGCCACGGCGCCGAGGACGCTGACGGGGGCCCAGCCGAAGGCGTACAGGCCGATGAGGTAGCGGAAGGAGCGGTTGCGCAGCGTCCCGACGACGTCGCGAAGGGCCACCCGCGTGTCCTCCGGGAACAGCTCGTAGCCGCGCGTCACGCGCCACGTGAGCAGGATGCCGAAGATCGCGATGAAGCCGAGCACCGCGGCGGCGGCCGACCAGCCGAAGGCGGCGCTGCCGCCGACGTCCTCGAAGACGCCGGCCAGCACGAGCGGGAGCGCGCCGCCCATGAGCGCGGCGATCTGCGCGGCGCCGGTGCGCCACACGTTCAGGCTGGTGCGCTCGTCGTAATCCTGCGTCATCTCCGCGGCGAGCGCGCCGTACGGCACGTTGAGCAGCGTGTAGCAGGTGAAGTAGGCGAGTACGACGACGAGGAAGTAGACCTTCGTCGCCGTCGTCCCCAGGCCCCAGTCGGTGAACAGCAGCCAGCTGACGACCGCGTAGGGCACGGCGACGGCCAGGAGGAACGGGCGCCGTCGCCCCCAGCGGCTGCGCAGGCCGTCCGACCACACGCCGACCAGGGGCTGGAACACCGCGTTCCACAGCGTCCCGACGGCGATCACGGTGCCGGCGAACACCGCCCCCAGCCGCACGATGTCGGTCATGAAGTACAGGAACAGGGCGTAGTAGAACGTCCAGATGAGGCTGTTGGACCACTCGTTGCCGCCGTAGCCGAACTTGACCCAGAGCGACAGCTTGCCGCCGGGTCCGGTGGTCACCTCAGGCGTCGGCATCGGCGGGAGCGAGCGGCAGGACGATGCGGCTCGGCCGCGCGCCGTCGTGGTACACCGTCTGGCGGGCCACGCGCAGATCGGCGGCGGCGTCGACGCCGAAGGCGTGGCCCGTGTTGGGGTTGCGGTCCCAGCGGTCGAAGGCGCTGCTCGAGACCTCGACGCCGACGCGGTGGCCGGCGGCGAACTCGTAGCCCGTCGCCGCCAAGTCGAGGCGCAGCTCGTAGACCTCGCCGGGGGCCGCCGGCGGCCCGGCGTGTTCGCCGGCGCCCTCGCGGAAGCGCAGCCGGCGGATGCCCTCCTGCACGAGCTGCGCGTAGCCGTCGGGCCAGATGTCGACCAGCGCGACGGTGAAGTCCGTGTCGGGCGCCGACGTGCTCACGAACAGCGTGGCCGCGAGAGGGCCCACGATCTCGAGAGGCTCGGCGAGCGGCGCCGTGACGTAGCCGAGCACGTCCGGCCGGGCCACGATGTGCCGCCGGTCGGCGAGCGTCCCGGCCGCTGCCCATGCGTCTTTGCCGACCCAGTAGTCGGCCGGGTCGGCCGGGTCGTAGTCGAACTCGTCGGGTGGTTCGGCGGCGGGCGGCTGCTGCGTCAGCCCGCCGCCGCCCCGCAGGTAGAAGTCCGTGAACCGCGTCCCGGGCAGCGGCCACTCGGCTGCCTCGCGCCAGCGGTCGGCGCCGAGGATGTAGACGTGCACGCGCGGCGTCTGCGCGAAGTCGTCGCTCTCCCCGTGCCGCAGCCAGTGGTCGAAGAACAGGCAGACGCGGTCGTTGGTGATCCCCTGCGCGTCCAGGCTCAGGCGCCCTGCCCTCCCCGTCGTCTCCGTGGTCAGTTCGTGATCGGCGGGGCTGACGGTGAGCCATTGGTTCTGCCGCACCGTGTCGTAGATGTTGCGCTCCTGGATGCCCAGCCAGCCCTCGAGCGAGCCGCGCAGGAAGTTGTCGTACCAGCCGGTCCAGTGGAAGCACCGGGATGTCGAGCTTCTCCCACAGCTCCGTGAGGTCGTACCCGGCCCACAGCTCATCGCGCTCGGGGTTCGACATCGCCAGATCGTAGAGATGACTGGGCAGGCCCGCGGCTCGCGGCAGGTCCTTGAGCGGCAGGTGCCCGGGTTCGAGCCGCAGCCAGTTGATATAGCCGCGGTGGGCCTGGTCGCAGATCCACAGGCCCGTCGTCTTGAGGCAGAAGGCGCCGCCCTCGAACAGCAGGCGGTACAGGTCGACGCCCATGTCGCCGGGGGCAAGGCAGCGCAGCGCCGGATGGAAGCGCGTGGCAGCGGCCCACTGCGTGAGCGCGAAGTACGACTCCCCGACCATGCCGACCTGGCCGTCGGTCCAGGGCTGCTCGGCGATCCAGGCGATGGTGTCGTAGCCGTCGTCGGCCTCGTGAACGACGGGGGACCACTCGCCCTCCGACTTGAACTTGCCGCGCACGTCCTGGATGACGCAGACGTAGCCCTTGCGCGCCCAGTAGCGGCCGTGGGCGGGCATGCCCGCGTAGGGCTCGTCCTTGCCGTACGGGAGGCGGATGAGGACGGCCGGGAGACGCTCTTCGAGCGCCCGGCCGTCCTCATCCGCCGGCCGGTACACGTTCGTCGACAGACGCACGCCGTCGCGCATCGTCACCATCACGCCGCGCTGCTCGACCACCTTGGGATGACGGAGCGGAAGCTCGGTCGGCAGCTCGCGCTTCGGCAGCCGCACGCGTTTGTCGTACGCGATCAGCGCCCGCATCGCCGCCCACTTGAGGTCGGCGCCTGCGTGACCCAGACGACTCTTCCCCACGCGATGCCGTGCGATCATGCGCGCCCCGTCCCCATAGGCCACACTCTGCCGATTCCGCCGCTTCCTGTAAAGGCCGGGCGTGAGAGGCCAAGCGTGCATTGACCATTCGGTCACGGTAGCGTACAACGCCACCACAGTACGGAGCCACGACAAGCCAGGGGGCCACATGTTCCACAAGAACAGCAAGGACGCCGCCACCGGCACCGTGCCGGACGCCGCCGAAGCTCAGCCGCCGGTCGCCAGCGTCGAGCAGCCGTGGGAGGTCCCCGGCAGCCTGCGCCGCATCGGGCTTGCGAGCTGGTTCTTCGTCGGCCTCGTCGCGGCCGTCGGCATCGTGGTCGCCGGCCTCGTGGTCACGGCCGGCATCGTGGTGCCCCTGTTGTTCGCCTTCTACTTCGGCGCGGTCCTCTTCCCGGTGGTCGACTGGCTCGAGCGCCACCGGGTGCCCCGCGCGGCGGGGGCGCTGCTCATCGTCGTACTCGCCATTCTCGGCATGGTCGCCGCCGCGTGGATCGTGATCGCCGGCATCCTCGATCAGGTGCCCAGCATCAGCGCGAACCTGGATGCCGCCACCAAGGAGATCCAGTCGTGGCTCACGGCCCACAATGTCTCGATGCCGTCGACCGATCAGATCAAGGCGGATGCAAAGACCGTGGCCTCCAACCTCTCGGGCGGCGTCCTGACCGCGATCGCGAACGGCCTCAGCTCCATCGGCCAGCTTCTCTTCGGCATCTTCATCGGCGTCAACGTCCTGTTCTGGGTCGAGAAGGACGGACGCAAGATCGGGCGCTGGGCCGCCGGCCATGTCGGCGTGCCCGGCGACGTGGCCCTGCCGATCCTGCGGCGCTCCGTGAGCACCCTGCAGCGGTACTTTTACGGCGTGACGGCAATCGCCGCGCTCAACGGCGTGATCGTCGCCGGAGGCGCCGCCATCATCGGCGTGCCGATGGCGCTCACGATCGGGTTGGTGACGTTCCTCTTCGCCTACATCCCCTACTTCGGGGCCATCATCGGCGGCGCCTTCGCAGTGCTCATCGCCCTGGGATCAGGGGGGACGACCGAGGCTCTGTGGATGCTGCTCATCGTGATCCTCGCCAACATGCCCCTGCAGACCGTCGCCCAGCAGTTCATCCTCGGCGACGCGCTCAAGCTGCACCCGCTGTCGATCATCGTGATCACCACGGCGGGAGGCATGCTCGCCGGGCTCATCGGCAGCGTCTTCGCGGCGCCGTTCACGAAGATCGCCATCG
Source organism: uncultured Thermoleophilia bacterium (assembly GCA_963765635.1). GTDB lineage: Bacteria > Actinomycetota > Thermoleophilia > UBA2241 > UBA2241 > CAIXSE01. The sequence goes on along the minus strand of CAVXXF010000004.1, from coordinate 1,321,415 downwards.
ACGCCTGGCAGGGCGTCAAGGCCGCCGGCGTGTTCAGCTATGCCGACGACGCCTCAGGCACTTCTGCCGGCACAGCAGCGCCCGGCGCGGACCCGCCGCGGCCCGCGGACGACCTGGTCAGCATGTGACCGTGTCGTGAACGCCGACACGCAGCAGGCAGAGGTGACCCCGGACTCCCGCTATCCGCGCGGGCTCTACCTGCACGTCATCGTCGTGTCGCTCATCGGCGGCTTCGCCGTCATGGCGTGGTTCATCGTGTACGAGGGGCTCAACAAGCTCATCTGGGACAACAGCTTCGTCGCCGGCCACGCCTGGATGTTCCCCGTGATCTGCCTGCCGTTCTCGCTGCTCGTCGGCCTGCTGGTGAAGTACGGCAAGGCGCCGAGCAACCTCGATGGGTCCATGCTCGACAGCCTCACCGGCAACGTGACCCACCTGAAGTGGAAGGACCTGCCGGTCACCATCGCCCAGTCGCTGGCCTCGCTGTTCTCCGGGGCGGTGCTCGGCCCCGAGGGCGCCATCGGCAACATCGCCAGTAAGGTCGCGGCCATGTACTGCGACGTCTTCAAGATCCCGGCCGACCGGCGTCCCAAGCTCGTCTTCGCCAGCGTCGCGTCGGGCTACAACGGGCTCCTCGAGAACCCCGTGTTCACCGCCGTGCTCGGCACTGAGATCGCGGAGACCAAGCAGCAGGGCCTCAGCACCCTGCCCGCCGCCCTCATCGGCGGCGGCGTCGGCTACGGCGTGTTCCTGCTGCTGCACGAGGCCGGGTTCGCCAACCTCCTGCACCTGCCACCGATACAGAGTTTCCGCCTGCTCGACGCCGCCCTCATGGTCCCGCTCGCACTCCTCGGCCTCGTACTCGCCGTCCTCACGGCGCTCTTCATGAGGGTCTCGGCGGAGTTCTTCGGCCGGTTCAAGGACCGCATCGTGACCCGGGCGCTGGTGGCCGGCGTGATCTTCAGCGTCGTGGGCACGTTCGCGCCGGTGATGATGTTTTCCGGCGAGACGCAGGTGCAGTCGGTCATCAAGGGCGCCGCAGGCTACGGCATCGCGCTCCTGCTCGTCATGGCCGTCGCCAAACTGGCGTTGCTCTCGGTGGGCTTCAAGAGCGGGTTCCTCGGCGGGCCGACCTTCCCGCTGATCTTCGCCTCGGTGAGCGTGGCCCTGGCCCTGAACCTCGTGTTCACGAGCATGCCGATCGCGATCCTCGTGGCCGGCATCATGAGCGGCGCCGTGTACGCGCTGTTTCGCACGCCCCTGATGGTCGTGCTGCTCACGGCGTTCATGCTGGACGCCACGCCAGACCTCATCGCCCTGATCGTGCTGGCGGTGGCGACGGTGATGATCGCCGCCCCGCCGCTGCAGCGCCTCATGGCCGAGCGGCAGGCGCGCAGGGGAGCGGCGAGCGACTGAGAGCTACGAGAAGGAACCGGCCTCCGGGCTCACGCACCCGAGGGCTCGGCCACGACGATCATCGCCGGCGATCCGTCGCCGAAGGGCGAGCGGTCGTAGTCGCCGTAGAGGGCGACGACGCGGAAGCCGGCGCGCACGAGAAGATGCTCGAGCTCGTAGCGGAACGTGTAGCGCAGGGAGATCGTCTCGGTCAGCCGGCGCGTCGCGCCGTCGGCCTCGATGATCTCGTACGTCACCTCGCACTCGTTGCCCTGCTGCAGGCGGTCGTAGCCGATCACCGTCATCCACCAGCGGATCCGCCGGCCGTCTGTCCAGTCGACCAGTTCGGCGGTCGCTTCCCCATCCCTCGAGCTGGTCGCCGGCGTACTCGGCCGGCGCCGGATCGGGGTTCGGCAGATCGAGCACGAGCCTGCCGTGCGGGAGCAGGTGAGCGCGGCAGCGCTCGAGACACGCGAGCTGCTGCTCCACCGTGCGCAACTGCTGAAAGCCGGCGAACGGGCAGATGATCGCCGCGAAGCGGCGGCCGAGGTCGAACGACGTCATGTCCGCCTGGAGCAGCCGGACCCGATCGCCTACCTCCGGCGGCTCGGCCTGAAGCTTGGCGCGACAACGCTCGAGCATCTCGCGGAGAGGTCGAGCCCCGTGATCTCAAAGCCGGCTCGCGCCAGCGGGAGCAGCACGCGACCCGTGCCGCAGCCGAGCTCGAGGATCGGGCCACCACCCGCGGCGGCGGCCATCGCCTGCCAGAAACCAGCGTCGTCGCGATCCGCGTAGACGGCGTCGTAGATCGTCGCGAGCTCGGCGGACTCGAAGGAGATGTGGTCGTCCATGGCGCCGATGGTACACGAAGCGCACGCGAGGTCGCGCGCCGCGGCTCCTCCCTGGGACCCCGCTACTGGACTTCTGCCTTACCCCTTGGTTACCATCGTCGAACGATGGTGGTTGCGAGACGCAGCCCCGGGGTATCTGGCACGTAGTGCGCGGCCGACTACGACGCCGAGCCCGCCTCGTGACGGTGTACGGACCAAGGAGGAGAGCATGCCATTTCTTTTGCGCGCTGCCGTCGTAGGCGGAGCGGCCTACCACGTTGGCAAGAAGAGGCAGCAGGGGCGCGACGCAGAGGCCGCGCAGCAACAGCAGATCGACGATCTGCAGTACCAGCAGGATCAGCAGGCTCAGCAGGCCCAGCGTCGCGGCTCCGGCGGCAGCCGCTCCGGCCAGCGACGAGGACGGCATGGCCAAGCTGACGCAGCTCAAGTCGCTGCTCGACCAGGGCGTGCTCACCCAAGCCGAGTTCGACATGCAGAAGCAGAAGATCCTGATGAGCATGTAAGAACGGCCGGGACGCGACTTACCCTCTAGGAGGAACAATGGCACTTGGTCCTGTACAACTCCTCGTCGTGGGCTACGGCGAGGACGCCGTCTTCGATGGCACCGTGTTGGACGAGCTTCACCGGCTGAGCGAGCACGACGTCGTGCGCCTGGTCGACCTGCTCGTCGTCACGAAGGATGTGGACGGCAACGTCGCTCAGGTCGAGATCAGCGACCGGCCGGAGCTCCAGAAGTACGGCGCCGTCGCAGGCGCCCTGCTGGGTCTCGGCGCCGGCGGCGAGGAAGGCATGGCGATCGGCGCCGAGGCAGGCGCCGAGGCGATGGCCGACGGGAAGATGTACGACCCGGATGAGGTCTGGTTGCTCGCCGAGGAGATACCGCCGGGCATGACGGCGGCAATCGCGATGCTCGAGCACCGCTGGGCGATCCCGATGCGCGATGCCATCCTCGGCAACGGAGGCGTGGTCCTCGCGGACGAGTGGATCCACCCCGAGGACCTGGTGCGCTACGGCGCCGAGGCAGCCGCGGACGCCGCGGCATGCCCGTCATCACCGGCCTCTACACGATCGTCCTCCCCGTCATCCTCTTCGCCCTCCTCGGGTCATCGCGGCACCTCGTGGTCGGCGCCGACTCGGCCTCGGCGGCGATCATGTTCGCCGGGCTCGCCGGGCTGGCGACGGTCGCCTCGCCGCAGTACGTCGCCCTCGCCGGCATGACCGCCCTCATGGTGGGAGCGTTCCTGCTCCTGGCGCGGATCCTGCGCCTCGGTTTCCTCGCCGATTTCCTCTCGCGCACGGTGCTCATCGGCTTCCTCACGGGCGTCGGCATCCAGGTGGCCTGCGGCCAGTTCTCGGGGCTGTTCGGCATCCCCAAGAGCGGCAGCGGGCCGATCGAACAGGTGGTGAACACGTTCAAGGACTGGAGCAAGGTGAGCTGGACGACCTTCGCCGTTTCGGCCGCCGTCATCTTCCTGATCGTCGTCGGCGGCAAGCTGCTGCCCAGGATCCCCTGGGCGCTCATCGCGGTGATCGGGGCCAGTAGCCACGATCACAGATCGTTGGACCATGCGACGGGGGCGCCTTGCGGCGCCCCCTTCGTCGTGCACAGGATTCCGGGCGAGTGTCAGCCTGACGCGGGGCTGCCACTGTCGAGGCCCGGCACGTTGTCCCTCAGGATGCCGAGGATCACGCGCTCGAGGCCGTCGATGGCCTCGGCCTCGTCCATGTCCCGGATCCCCGACGCCGGCAACACCCAGGATTCCGTGGCGGCCCATCCGAGATAGAGCGCCGTGACGCAGGCGATCACGAAGCGCGGGTCAAGGTCCTCGCCGCTCCGCTCGCTCGAGGGCGCCGCAGCGACCGCGCGCTCCGCCAGCTCGACGAGCCGTTCGACCGCCGCGAACCTGCCCGTGGTCTGCTCGTAGGGCAGGCCATGCAGCGCGGAGTCGGCAATGAGCCGTACGTAGGGCCTGTGATTGGTGAGCCCCTCCCGCATGATGAGGCTCGTGGTCGCAAGGAGGTCTGGGTTGTCGGGCGCCGCAGCCAGGATGATGCCCTGATTGCGCGACAGCACAGCACGGAAGATCTCGTCTTTGCTGCCGAGGTAGCGGTGGACGAGGGCGTGCGAGACGCCGGCGCGCGCAGCGATGGCGCGAACCGTGACGGCCTCGAAGCCGTCTGCGGAGAAGAGTTCCTCCGCCGCTTCGAGGATGTCCTCAGTGGTGGCTTCGCGCCCGCGCCCGTGTTGGACATCGCCGCTCATCGTGGGAGCGATCCTGGCTTGCGGCTCACGTCGAACGACCGCGGAGGCGGCGGCGCAGCAGACGCGCCGTCCGCGCCGTCCCCTCGCCCACGGCCATCCCGACGAGCGACCCCACGATGACGTCGCCCGGGTAGTGCACCCCGCTGTGCACCCTCGAGTAGGCGACGACGGTGGCGAGCCCCCGGAGCGGCACGCCGAGCGCCGGCAGCGCCTCGGCGACCCCGGCGGCGAAGGCGAAGCCGGACGCGGAGTGGCCAGACGGGAAGGAGGTCGACGTCGGCATGTGCACGTGCCGCGCCTCGACGACGCGTACGGCGCCGCGCTCCGGCCGAGGCCGGTTGCCGGCGAACTTCATCGGGATGTTGACGATGGCTGAGTTGAGCCCGACCGCTGCGAGGCCTGTGACGGCCGCTCGCCGCCCCTTCGGGCCCCCGACGGCGAACAGCACCACGCCGATGCTGGCGTACAGCTTGGCATGGTTCGCCAGGTTCGAGAGGCGCTTCAGCGGCACGTCGATGAGCGGTGTGGGTGTGGCCTCGACGGCCTGGTAGACGGCGACGTCCAGCTCCTCCAGCTCGCGGAGCACTCGCCGCGCGAGGATGGGCGGCGCGTCAGTCATCGAGAGCGATGGGTCGTCCGAGCACCGTCTGCCACAGGTGCGGCAGAAGCGCGCCGATGCCGGTCGCCCGTGCGGCCGGGGAGTAGCCGATCGCCTGCGGCGGTAGCCGCAGGCGGAGGACGCCCGGCCGCGACGAGAACACGAGCGGCGGCTCCATCTCCAGCGATTCGCCGTCGAGCCCCACGGCGATGGGTGCCCCCGACGTCAAGCTCGAAGGTCGGCGCACTCCAGGCGTCGTAGCCCTCGCACAACTCCGGGTGCGCCGTCGCGAGTGCGGCCACGGCGCGCGTCGCGCTGCGGCCGTCGGGCACGAGGAGGGAGAAGATGCCGAGCAGGCCGGTGTCGATGCTGGGGCGCGAGGTGATCCCGCTCACGGTCGTGCCGTAGGGGCCGTTGGAGACCTGGATGACGTGGGCGCCGTCGTGGCGCACGCCGTCCGGAGTGCTGAAGCGCAGGTCGAACGGTTCGCTCCCCGGGCCGAGCATCTGCGGCAGCGCCGCCAGGGTCGTCTCCCTCTTGGCGTCGCGGTACTCGGGCGAGCGCACGATGGTCGCGTAGAGGCCCAGCGAGACGTTGTTGACGAACACCCGTCCGTTGACGTCGCCGAGGTCGATGGCGTGCTCGAGAGCCTCGCCGTAGGCGTCCAGAGCGCCGACGACGTCGTCGCGGTCCAGCCCCAGGTCGAGGGCGAAGTGGTTGCGCGTCCCGGCCGGGATGACGACCATGGGGACACCGCGCTCGGCTGCCACGCTGGCGACCAGTGCCTGCGACCCGTCGCCGCCCGCCATGCCGATGACGTCGACGCCCCGGTCGATGGCGTCGCGCGCGAGCTGGAGCAGATCGTCGCCCCACGTGAGGACGATCGGCTCGATCCCTCGCGCGCGACATTCGTCCTCGAGGTGGAAGCGCTCGGCCTTTCCGCCGCCCGACTTGAGGTTCATGATCAGCGCGCCTCGCCGCGCGGCGGGCACGGGCGCGCCCGGTGTGGCGCTCCGCTTGAGGGTGCGCACGTCGCGGGCGAGCGCATACCGGGCGAGCCCGACCGCGACGCCCAGCAGCGCCAGCCGCAGCAGCAGCGAGAGGCCGGAGGATCCTTCTCGCGCGAACTGGAGGGCGACGATCGCGACGATCGCCGCCGCGGCGACGACCAGCGCCGCCAAGCGCCGTCCGCCGGTCCTGCGTGAGCGCGTCCCAGGCGGCGAGGGTCACCACGAGGAGAAGGGCGAGCTGCAGGACGAAGGTGAGCGGGTCCTTGACCACGACGACGATCGTGACGACCAGCACCACGACGACGAGCACGAGAGCGCTCAGCGCCGCGAGCCGTCGCCAGATGCCGGGTCTCGGAGATGCTTCGTTCGTGGGCAAGAGAGTCCCCTTCTCCCCTCGTTCATCGATGCATACTGTCGGAGGTAGGTTACCAACTGGTACGCGGCCTTGCCAGAGACGCGACGACTGTGGCGCAGGAGCTGTGGCCGCAGCCGGAGAGACGGAATGGCGCAAGACCTCTTTCTCGGCATAGACGTGGGCTCATCGGGGATCAAAGGGGTGCTCGTCGACGCGAGCGGCAGGCCGGTGGCCGTCGCCGAGCTGCCGCACGGCATCTCGAGACCCCGCTCCGGCTGGGCCGAGCAGGACGCCGAGCGCGACTGGTGGGCGGGTGCGGCCCGACTGTGCCGCCAACTGGTCGACGGCCGCGCGACGCGGATCGCCGCGGTCGGGGTCACCGGGCTCGGTCCCTGCCTCGTGACGGCGGACGCGGACGGACGGCCGCTGCGCCCGGCGATCCTCTACGGCATCGACACGAGGGCCACCGAGCAGATCGCGCGGCTGACCGCCGAGCTCGGCGCCGACGAGATCCTCGCGCGCTGCGGGGCGCGCTTGACGAGTCAGTCGGTCGGCCCCAAGGTGCGCTGGGTCGTCGAGGAAGAACCGCAGGTGTGGAGAGCCACGCGGCGCGTCTTCGGGGCGAGCTCCTACCTGGTCTCCCGCCTCAGCGGCGAGTACGTCCTCGACCACCACAGCGCCAGTCACTGGGCACCGCTGTACGACCAAACGAAGAACGCGTGGATCGGCGAGTGGGCCGAGCGCGTCGCGCCCGGATTGACCTTGCCGGGCCTCGTGTGGCCGCAGGAGATGTGCGGACGGGTGAGCCGCGAGGCGGCTGCAGCGACGGGCCTTGCCGAAGGCACCCCCGTGGCCGGCGGCACGATCGACTCGTGGGCCGAGGTGGCGGCCGCGGGGCTGCGAGGGCCCGGCGAGGGTCTGCTGGTCTACGGGACCAGCATGTTCCTCACCGAGGTCGGCAGCCCCGCGCGGGTCGATGCGCGCCTGTGGCGCACCGTCGGGTTCACGCCGGGGTCGCACAACGTCGCCGCCGGCGTGGGCTCGAGCGGCGCCCTGACGGCGTGGCTGCGCGAGCTGACCGGCAGCCCCCCGTACGACGAGCTCTTCGAGGAGGCCGAGAGCGCCGGTCCCGGCGCCGGCGGCCTCCTCGCCCTGCCGTACTTCGCCGGAGAGCGCACGCCGTGGTTCGACCCCGACCTGCGCGGCGCGCTCTTCGGGCTGACCGCCGCGCACGGGCGCGGCCACGTGTTCCGAGCGCTTCTCGAAGCGACCGCCTTCGCCGTGCGCCACAACCTCGAGGTGATGCGCGAGGCGGGGGCCACGATCGCGAGTCTGCGCAGCAGCGGCGGCGGCGCGACTGAGCTGCTCTGGCCGCAGATCGTCGCCGATGTGACAGGCCTCGCGCAGGACGTGCGCCAGGGTTCCGACAGGGCGGGCATCGGCGCGGCGCTGTTCGCGGCCATCGCCGTCGGGGCCGCGACGCTCGAGACGGAATGGGTGACGCCGAGCGCGCCGGTCGTGCCGCGTGCTTCACTGCGGAGCTTGTACGACGATCTGTACGGGCAGTTCCGTGAGCTGACGCTCGCGACGCTGCCCCACGCCCACGCGCTCGCCGCCTGGCAGCGCGACCATCGAGAGCCGGCCGCACCGGCGAGCCCGACTCGGCCCGATCAAGCCTGAGGCGGCGAGGACGACGTCCTCAAGCGCGCGACAGTGGACGTCGCCGGCGGCCTCGTGGTCGGCAAGGCCGAGAAGAAGGCGGTCAAAGAGGCCGACAAGCAGACCGCCAAGGAGCTCAAGGCGTCTCTCGAGGACGCCAAGACCAAGGAGTAGCCCGCGGCCGCGCCCGTCTGACGGCGGCGCTTGCGACAGAGGGCAGGACCCCACGTCGGGGTCCTGCCCTCTTTGATTCCTCGCCCGTGATGCTCCCCGCTCGGTGCAGGCGGCCTCCGCGGCGGGTCAGTGCACGGCGTCCTCTTCGGAACGCCCCGTGCTCAGGCCGCGGCCTCCTCGGCGAGCAGCGCCACCGGCGCAGCATCCGTGCCGCGACGCGCCACCGCCTTGCCGATCTCCCAGAGGAAGAAGAGCGCCACGGCGGGTGCCAGCGCCAACCCCCACTGCGTGAGCGACAGCTGCGCTGTCCCGAACACGGTGCGCAACACGTCCATCTGGGTGATGAGCACGGCGAGCACGAGCTCCGCGAGGGCGGTCAGGTTCAGGTGTCGGTTGTCGAACGTCTCGGCGCTGAGCGCCGTGGCCGTCACGCTGCGCGCCTGGAAGGCGGCCGCGATGAGCATCAGCGAGAACGTCGTCACGGCCATCGAGGTGCCGACGGCGACGCTGTCGTAGTGGGACACGCCGTAGCTGATGAGCACGAGCGTGCACACGGCCATCCACAGGCCCACGAGGCCGGCGGTGGTCAGCAGGCCCTTTGTCATGATCGACGCGTCGCGTGACCGCGGCTTGATGCTCATGAGGCCCGGCGCTGCCTTGTCCATACCAAGAGCCACGCCGAGCGGCGCGTTGACGAGGAAGTTGATGTAGAGGATCTGCGAGGGCGAGAACGGCTGCCCGGCGGCGATGTTGAGGATGCTGGCCCCGAGGAACGTGATGATGTAGGCCACGAGCTCGAGGATCACGAAGCGGATGAACTTGTTGAGGTTGTCGTAGACCTCCCGGCCCTTCTCGACGGCGCGCATGATCGTGGCGAAGTTGTCGTCCGAGAGGATCATGTTGCCGGCGTTCTTGGCCACCGCCGTGCCGGTGCCCATGGCGATGCCGATGTCGGCCGCCTTGATCGCCGGAGCGTCGTTGACGCCGTCACCGGTCATGGAGACGACCTCGCCCTTCTTCTTGAGCGTCTCGACGAGGAGCACCTTGTGCTCGGGCGCGACGCGCCCGACCACGCCGATGTCGTCGATGCGCGCCAGCCTCTCCTCTGCGCTCAGCGCGGCGAACTCCGCCCCGAGCATCGCAGTACCGGGGATGCCGAGCTGCTCGGCGATGGCCGCCCCGGTGGTCACGTCGTCGCCGGTGACCATGCGCACCCTGATCTGGGCGCGCTGGGCATCGCGGACGGCCGCCTTGGACTCGTCGCGGGGCGGGTCGACCATGGCCACGAGGGACGTCATCTGGAGCTCGGTGACGTAGCTCAGCAGGTCGCCTTCGGCATCGAACGCGGCCGGGTCGAGATCGCGCACGGCCGCCGCCATCACGCGATGTCCCTCGCCTTCCATGCGGGTGACGGCGTCCTCCGCCCTCTTCTTCAGCGCGTCGTCCCACGGCACGCCGGCGCCGGCGGCGAGGGCGCTCGTGGTGTGGTCCATCACGGCGGGCGCCGCCCCCTTGACGAAGCAGCGCACCACGCTCTTGCCGGAGGCGTCGCTGGCGGAGTTGAAGGTGGCCATCAGCTTGTAGGTGGGGTCGAAGGGCAGCGTGGCCAGGCGCGGGAGCTTCTCCCGGCTGGCGTCGATGTCCAGCCCCGCCTTGTGGCCGAGGACGAGCAGGGCGCCCTCGGTCGGGTCGCCGACGACCTTGCCGTTCACGAGCTTGGCGTCGCTGGCGATGATGTAGGGGAGGACGGCGTCGTCGATCGAGGCGGAGGTCCCGGCCGCGTGGTGGACCTTGCCCTCGAGGCCGTAGCCGATCCCGGAGATCGTGTAGCGGTCCACGGCGTCGAGCACCTCGACGGCCGTCATCTGGTTCATCGTCAAGGTCCCGGTCTTGTCGGAGTTGATCGCCGACACCGATCCCAGCGTCTCGACCGACACGAGGTCCTTGACGATGGCCTTCTGCGCGGCAAGCGCCTTTGCGCCGACGGAGAGGATCACCTGGAGGACGGTCGGCAGCGCCGTCGGGATCGCCGCGATCGCCAGGGCGATCGCCGTGATGAACAGGGTCTCGGCCGACTCGCCTCTCGAGAGGCCCAGCACGAACATGACGATCATCGTGCCCAGCGCGGCCGCGCCGATCCACAGGGTCATCGTGTTGAGCTGCTTCGTCAGCGGGGTCTGCTCCGCGGCGGTCGTCGCCAGCATGCCGGCGATCTTGCCGACCTGGGCGTCGGCGCCCGTCGCGGTCACGAGCATCATGCCGCTGCCGTGCGTGACCGGCGTGTTCATGAACGCCATGTTCGTCTGGTCGCCGGCTCCCACCTCTGCGTCGGCGAGCGCGTCCGTCGCCTTCGACGCCGGCACGCTCTCCCCCGTGAGGGCAGACTCGTCGATGGTCAGCGAGCTCGCCTCGATGATCCTGCCGTCGGCGGCCACGTAGTCGCCGGCGCTGATCAGCACCACGTCGCCGACGACGACCTGCTCGGCCGGGAGCGCCGCTTCGACACCGTCGCGGCGCACGCGCGCGGTCTGCTTCGTCATCGATTTCAGGGCGTTCATCGCGCTCTCGGCCTTGCCCGCCTGACGGAGGCCGACCACGGCGTTGAACACGGTGAGCAGGATCAGCACGGCGCCCGTGCTCCACTGGCCGATCGCCAGCGACGCGACGCCGGCGATGAGCAGGAGGATCTGCATGTAGCTGCGGTACTGGCCGAGGAAGCGCCGCCACCCTGGCGTCGGCTTCTCGGCGGGAAGCTCGTTGGGCCCGTTCTTCTGCAGCAGCTCGGCGGCCTTCGCCGCGGAAAGGCCCTTGGCGGGGTCGACGCCGAGCTGCTCTGACGGCGTCGTCAGCGGTGAGCGCGTACCATCTCTGGGTAGCCCCTCCTGTACTCGCCGAAGCCTGGTCTGTGGTTGCCATCGATTCTCCTCTTGCAGCCGCCGTCTACTGGAAGCGGCGGGTCACCTTTGAGCCTTCAGACGGTCGACGCGGAATCTGCCTCCGCCTGGGGCGCCGTCTCGACGCCGTCGGCCCTCTCCCCTGAGGTAGCCGGTGCCGCGGCCTGCTTGGCGGCCGTCTTGGCGGCTTTCTTGGCCTTCTTGGCCGCCTTCTTGCGCGCCTTCTTCCCCTTGGGCTTGTCGTCGGCGCGGTCGGCCTCGGCCTCGAACGGGTCGGGGGCGGCGCCCTTGGGCGCCTCGGCCTCCAGCTCGACCTTCACCGCTTGCAGCGCCTTGAGTGCCTCGGCGGTCACCTTCGGGTAGTGGGGGTCGATCTCGATCAGGGCGTTGGCGATGACGGCCGAGGCGCAGACCCGCGCGAACCACTTGTGGTCGGCGGGGATCACGTACCACGGCGCCCACTCGGTGCTCGTCGCCGAGAGCATCTCGGAGAACGCCTTCTGGTAGGCGTCCCAATAGCCGCGCTCGTGGACGTCGGCGGCGGAGAACTTCCAATTATGGTCGGCCAGGTCGATACGCCTGAGGAAGCGCGCGCGCTGCTCTTCCTTCGACAGGTTCAGGAAGAGCTTCACGACCTTGAAGCCGTTGTCCACCAGGTGGCGTTCCCAGTCGTTGATGTCGCGGTAGCGCTTCTTCCACACGTCCCTTCCGCGGGCGCTCTTGGGCAACTGCTGGCGCGCGAGGATCTCGGGGTGCACGCGCACCACGAGGACTTCCTCGTAGTGGGAGCGGTTGAAGATGCCGATCTCGCCGCGACGGGGCAGGTTCGTGGCGTAGCGCCAAAGATAGTCGTGGTCGAGCTCGATTGACGACGGTACTTTGTAGGAATGCACCGAGACGCCCTGGGGGTTCACGCCGCTCATGACGTGGCGGATCGTGCCGTCCTTGCCGGCGGCATCCAGGGCCTGGAGCACAACGAGGAGGCCGTGGGTGTCCTGGGCCGCGAGGCGCGCCTGGTATTCGGTCAGTAGCTCGACGCCCCGCTGCAGAAGCTCGACGCTCTCCTTCTTCTTGACGAACCCCGCCTTGTAGCCGGGATCGAAGTCCTTCGCCAGCGTCACCTTGGAGCCGGGGGTGACGCGCAGGGGCTCGATGAACTCCGCGATGCGCTTGAGTGCCTCATTGTCGGCCATCTCGTGACTCCTTCTGCTCATGAAGCTTTTCTGTGGTCGATCTCAGAGCGTCGCGAAGATCTCGTGCGACAGCATGCCGCCGGCGACCGTCCGAGCCCTGAACCCGTTCTGCGTGAGGATCCGCGTCGCATAGTAGGCGCGCTGGCCCGAGCGGCAGACGACGAGGATCTCACGGTCACGCGGCAGCTCGTCCAGACGTCCGCGGAGTTCGTCGACCGGGATGTTGACCACCCCCGGCAGTTGCTCGACGGCAAGCTCTTCGGGGTGGCGCACGTCGAGGAGGAAGCCGTCTTCCAGCGAGTCCCAGTGGACGAGGGGCATATCGCCGCGAAGCACATTGGCCCCGACCATGCCGGCGAAGTTGGCCGGCGACTTCGCCATGCCGAACTGAGGCGCGTAGCAGAGCTCGCACTCCTCCAGATCGAAGACGGTACCGCCCAGCTGGATGGCCATGGCGAAGGCATCGATGCGCTTGTCGACGCCCTCCCGGCCCACGGCCTGCGCCCCGAGGAGTGCTCCGTCGGACTTGCGGAAGATGACCTTGACGGCGAGCAGGGTGGCGCCGGGGTAGTACCCGGCGTGGGAGTTCGGGTAGAGGTAGATCTTCTCGAAGTCGTCGTCGCCGAGTCGCTTGAGCGTCTTCTCGCTGACACCGGTCCAGGCGACTGCGGCGCCGAAGGCGCCGAGGATCGCGGTGCCCTGCGTGCCGCGAAAGCGCGAGTCGCGGCCGGCGATCACGTCGGCGGCGATGCGGCCCTGCCGGTTCGCCGGCCCTGCCAGCGCGACCAGGGACCACTCGCCGGTCATGCAGTCCTTCTTCTCGACCGCGTCGCCGACGGCGAAGATGTCCGGGTCACTGGTGCGCATCTGGTCGTCGACGCGGATGCCGCCGAGCTCGCCGACTTCGATGCCGGCCATCTCCGCGAGCGCGGTCTCGGGACGTACTCCGATGCCGAGGATGACGATGTCCGCGGGATACGCCGCGCCGGATGCGGTGAGGACCTCGAGTGATCCGCCCGCTGCCTCGCGGAACCCGGACACCTCGCTGTTCAGCAGGACCTGCACACCGTGCTTGCCCAGATGACGCTCCACGTAGCGCGCCACCTCGGGGTCGAGCGGGGCCATGATCTGCTCACCGCGTTGCAGCAGCGTGACCTCGAAGCCGAGCCCGACCAGGTTCTCGGCCGTCTCGATACCGATGAAGCCTCCGCCGACGACGACGGCGCGCAGCTTCCTGGTGCGTGTCTGGAATCCCGTGTAGGAGTCCATGCCGGATGCTCTGCCGCGACGCTCGTCGATCCAGGCGCGGATCTGGCTCGCATCAGGTACCGTCCGCACGCCGAAGATCCCGGGAAGATCGATCCCCGGCAGCGGCGGCCGGATGGGAGCCGCTCCGGGTGACACCACGAGCTTGTCGTAGTGCTCGGTGGTCACCTCTCCGGTCGCCCGATCCTTGAGCTGCACCGTCTTCTCGCGCGCCGCGATGCCGACCACTTCGCAATTCGTGCGCGCGTCGACGGCGAACATGTCGCGAAAGGTCTCCGCCGTCGCGACCAGGAGGTTCGCTTCCCTCTCGATCACGCCGCCGATGTAGTACGGCAGGCCGCAGTTCGCGTACGAGACGTACGGCCCGCGCTCGACCATGAGGATCTCGGCGTTCTCGTCGAGTCTGCGCAGGCGCGCCGCGCACGAGGCGCCGCCGGCGACGCCGCCGACGATGATGACTTTCATTCTGCAGCCTTTCCCTTGCGTTGCTTCTTCTCAGGCTTGATCACGCCGAGCTGCGCGCGCCGGCGCGCCGGCTTCTCGAGGTCGACGCGGCCGCGGCCGAAGGCGTCGAGCCTGCCCCAGCGGCCGGGGATGTCGAGCAGCTCGAGACGGCCGATGCCTCGCGGCAGCGCCGGGTCGACGACGAGGTGGTCGCCGATCGGCTCGAGTCCGAGCATCGTGCGCAGGAAGAGTAACGGCGCCCCCGTCGACCAGGCCTGCGGGCTGCAGGACGTGGGGTACTGCACCGGGTACTTGGTCAGCTCTCGCTCGTAGCCGCCGAACGCCTCGGGGAGGCGCCCCTCGAAGAACTCGGCGGCGTCGAGGATACCGGCGGCGATCCGCGCCGCCTCCTCCTTGAAGCCGTAGCGGCGCAGGCCCCAGGCGATGAACGAGTTGTCGAACGGCCAGATGGTGCCCACGTGGTAGCCGATCGGGTTGTAGCGTCCCTGACCTTCGGCGAGCGTGCGCACGCCCCAGCCGGAGTACATGGCCGGCGACATGAGGTGACGGGCGACGGACTTGGCCTTCGACTTGTCGACGATGCCGCTCCAGAGCAGGTGGCCGTTGTTCGACGCCAGTGCGTCGACCTTGCTGCCGTCGGCCTCGAGGGCGATGGCGTAGTACTCACCTTCTTTGACCCAGAAGTCGCGATTGAAGCGACGCTTGAGGTCCGCGGCCTCCTTCTCGAGCCGGTCCGCGTAGGCCGGATCCCTCCACACGAGACGTGCAAGGCGGGCGCCACGCATCTTCGCGTCGTAGGCGTAGCCCTGCAGCTCGCAGGTGGCGCGCGGGAACCCCGGCAGGCGCCCGTCGCGGTAGGAGATCGAGTCCCACGAGTCCTTCCAGCACTGATTTTCGAGCCCGGTCTTCTCGTTGCGCCGCTGATAGGCGATGTAGCCGTTGCCCTGCAAGTCAGCGTAGTCGTCGATCCACGCGAGGGCAGCCCGCGCCTGCTGCTCCAGTGCTCGGACCAGCTTGGTGTCGCCGGTCCAGCGCTCGTACTCATCGAGCAGCACCACGTAGAGCGGCGTCGCGTCCACCGAACCGTAGTAGGGCGAGTGCGGCCGTTCCTCGAAGGCGGTCATCTCGCCGAAGCGCAGCTCGTGCAGGATACGGCCGGGGTCCTCGTCGCGGAAGTCGTCGCGCCGCGACCCTTGCCAGATCCCGAGAGCCACCAGCGTCGTGCGCGCCAGCTCGGAAGCGAAGGGCAGCGCCTGCAGGCTGGTGAGGACGCTGTCACGCCCAAACATCGTCATGAACCACGGCAGCCCAGCTGCCGGCAGGTAGTGCCCCGGCAGCGAGAGCGGCGAGAAGCGCAGCGCCGCGAGGTCGACGAGGGAGCGGTGGTACGTGCGCTTGAGCGGGTCCCAGTCGCAGTCGAGGCTCGGCGCATCGTCGAGCCATTTCTCGAGACTGAGTTCCATGTTGGGCCGGGCCTTCTTGGCCCGGCGCTCGTACTTGGGCCGTCCGCTGGTCGCGCCGCCCACATCGCGGCCTATCGCCACGTGCAGGTCGGTCGACCACTGCTCGTGGGGTTCCACGTGGGCCACGAAGGTGAGACCGGTCTCATCCACCGAGCAGGCCTCTGTGGCCGAGATCCAGGTCTCGCGCACGTATGTCTCGCGGCGATAGCCGAGCACCAGCCGCCCGTCGTCGACGCGGGTGTAGTACTCACCCTGCTTCTTGAGCGCGTCCTTGACTTCGAAGAGGTCGGCGAAGTCACAGGCAGCCTCGATGCGTATTTCGAGGTCGACTGCCTTGTCGTCGTGGTTGAGCACGGTCAGCTCTTCGTGAAAGCCGCCGCCGACGGCGCGCTGACGGATGACCGAGAGCTTGGCGTCGATGTAGACGGTGCCCGTGCCGGGCACCAGGAAGAAGCGCGTCTCGAAGTACTGCAGATCGTCGACCGAGAGCGGGTTGAGGCGCTGCCCGTCGATCGTCAGAATCCATCGCGAGAGGAACCGCGTGTCGAACGAGAACAGACCGGTCGGATCGGTCAGTGACGCCTCGATGTCGCCGCTCTCGTCGCTGACCACGAAGGTGTTGCCGTCAAGGATCTTGACCGCGGCGCTCATGACTGCCGCTCCGCGTAGCCGGCGGCGGGCAGGCCCACCGCGCCCGGCGAGCCCGGAAAGAGCCGCTGCAGCGCCGTGAGCAGCACGAACTTGCCCTGCACGTCGAGCGCCCCGCGCAGAAGCGCGGCCATGGCGTTAGCCTTGCCGCTGAGGACCGCGTCGAAGGTGGCGACGTCGCCCGTCACGATGCAGTCGGGCTCGCCGCCCTTGCGGGCGACGGTCACGACGCCCTTCGCAATCGTCAGGTACCACGAGTCCGAGCGCCCGCCGGCGTCGACGTCGAAACGCACGACGCCGCTGGAGGCCGTCGCCGGTCGCTCGTGAGACCGCTCGGCGAGTGCATCGAGCAAGCTGCGGTCGAGTTCTGCCATGATCTCCATCTCCTTCTACAGCCCCTTGTTCCAGCGGGACATGCCGCCGTCGATGTAGTAAGTGCTGCCCGTGACGTACGCCGCCTCGTCAGAGGCGAGGAAGACGGCGACAGAAGCGACTTCGTCGGGCTCGCCCAGCCGGCCGACGGGGATCACGTCCTGCAGCGCGTGCAGCAGCTCGCCGTCGCCGAGGGTGCGCTTGTTGATCGGCGTGGCGATCGCGCCCGGGGCGATGTCGTTGACGGTGATCCCGTGCGGCGCGAGCTCCTGACAGATGGTCCGCGTGAGCATGCGCATGCCACCCTTGGATGCGGTGTAGGTCGCGTAATTCAGAAAGGCGACGTCCTCGTGGATCGACGACACGTTGATGATGCGGCCCCCGTCGCCGGCGGCGATCATGAGCCGCGCAGCCGCCTGTGCGGCAAAGAACGCGCCCTTGAGGTTGACCCCGAGGACCAGGTCGAAATGCTGCTCGCTGACCTCGACGAACGGCTCGCGGACCTCGACGCCGGCGTTGTTCACGAGGATGTCGAGGCGGCCGAGGGCGGCGTGCGCCTCGCGCACCAAGCCCTCGGCCTCCGCGGCCACGCCCACGTTCGCGCCCAGCGCGACCGACTTTCTGCCCATCTTCTCGATCTCGGCCGTCACCGCGCGCGCCGTGTCGCCGCCGTAGTGGTAGTGCACCGCCACGTCGGCGCCCTCGCGCGCGAAGCGCAGGGCGATCGCCTCGCCGATGCCGCTCGAGCTGCCGGTCACCAGTACTGACTTGCCTTCAAGTCTCATCGTTATTCCACCTTTCTGCGCTCATCCGGCAAACGTGTCGGTCGGAAGGCCTGCCACGCCGACATCCAGGCACAGCAGCGCCCCGGACAAGGGCTGCTCGGCCACCTCGGCGTCGCTCAGCCCGTCGCGGCGCGTCGTCACATACAGGTCGCGCAGCTCCGCTCCGCCGAAGCAGCAGCTCGTGACCTTGGCCACGGGCAGCCGCACCTCAGCGACGAGCTTGCCCTCGGGCGAGTAGCGGTTGAGGCCCCAGCCTCCGTGCAATGCTACCCAGACGCAGCCCTCGGCATCCACGTTCAGGCCGTCCGGGACGGCCCCCTCTGACTCGACGGCGACGAACGGCCGCCGGTTCTCGAGCGTGCCAGTCGCCAGGTCGCAGTCGAAGACGTCGACGCGGCAGGTCGGGCTATCGATGAAGTAGAAGCATGTCCCCGACGGGCTCCAGCCGAGCCCGTTCGAGATCGTGGTCCCGGTGAGGATGGTCGTTACGCTGCAGTCGGGGTCCACTCGATAGAGCGCCCCCACGGGCGAGCGTTCGTCGAGCGCCATCGTGCCCACCCACAGCCGCCCCGCCGCGTCGCAGGCGCCATCGTTGGTGCGCGTGTCGGTCCGCTCGGACTCGATGGCCACGAGCCCGATCGATTGCTTTCCATTGAGGAAGTGCAGGCCGTCGGGAAGCCCGACGACCACGCCTCCCCGTCGTCGCGGCAGGGCGAGGCTGACGACGTCGGAGACCTTCTGCACCGTATCCTCACCGGTCACAGGGTCGTACCGGTGAACGGTCTTGAGGGGAACGTCGACCCACAGGAGGGTCGCGGTGGCCGTGTCCCAGCGCGGTCCTTCGCCGAGCTGGGCAGTGGGCAATACGGCGATCTCGAAGTCGGTAAATCGGGGCACGCTCATACTCGATACCTCCAACCGGATGGCCGGGCCCCGGCCAGACTCAAATCGGGTCTCCACGAACGCGCGCGACGGCGGGTAACAGATCGGTCACGATTGCGCGCTTGAGCACGAAGGCGTCAGCGCCGGCCTCCATCGCCGCCCGGCGTACGCTCTGCTCATCGTGGACGCTGAGAACGATCACCTTGAGCGCAGGGCAGCACTGATGGACCGCTCGTAGCCATCCCAGACTCCCGTCCTGGGCGAGAGACAGATCCACGACGGCCACGTCGGGCCGGAGTCGGTTCGCGCCCTCGAGCAGCGACGCCTCGTCGGCGACCATTACCACCGTTCCGAACGCCGTCTCCAGCAGGCCGCGCACGCCTTCCGTGAGACCGTGATGACGGTCCGCCAACAGAACGCAGCTGGGATGCTTCTCGGGCACGGGGTCTGTCCTTTTCCACGGCCGGCGTAGCAGCGATACCTGTCGGCGAGGGGTCGAGTGGAGACTAGTCGGAATCCGGGCCACTGTGACCTCGGGATAGTACGGGGCGCGTCCCCGGGGAATTACGAGGTCCGATGGTGTAGCGTGGCCCTATGGCCAAGATTGAACACACGCCCCGCTCTGCGGATCACGGAGAGAGCCGTCTCGACTTCGAGACGCTGATCTCCGATCTCTCCTCCAGGTTCATCAATCTGCCCCCCGACGAAGTGGACCGGGAGATCGAAGACACGCAACGCCGCGTGTGCGAAGTCCTCGGCATCGATCTCTCGGCGCTCTGGGAAGGCTCGGCTGCGGCCGGAGGCCCCCTCACACTCACCCACTTCTACAGTTCGCAAGAGGACCTGCTGCCACCCATGCGGGGGATGAGCGCCGAGGAGTATTTTCCCTGGCTCCAGCAGGAGATGCTGGCCGGCCGCATCGTCGCGGCCTCCGCGCTCGACGAACTACCGGAACCAGCCGCCCTCGACCGTGACAATCTGCGCCTGTTCGGGGTCAAGTCGAATCTGACCGTCCCGCTCTCCGTGGGAGGGACCTCGCCCATCGGCGCCCTGGGTTTCAATACCACGCGGGCTGAGCGCGACTGGCCGGTTGCGCTGGTGACGCGGCTGCAACTGGTCGCGCAGGTCTTCGCCAATGCGCTGGCGCGGAGGCGCAGCGACGAGGCCTTGCGGGAGAGCGAGGAACGCCTGGCCATGGCGGCGGACGCGGCCGGGTCGGGGCTGTGGAGCCTGGACTACCGCACCGGTGTCTTCTGGGTCACGGACAGGACGCGGGCGATCTTAGGCTTCTCTCCGGACGAGATCGTCACCATGGAGCGCTTCGAGGCTTGCGTTCATCCCGACGACCTGGATCTCGTCCGGAGGACCATCGAGCGGTCCACACGAGCGGCCGACGAACTCGCGTACGCTGAATACCGGATCAAGTCGAGTGACAGCTCTGTCCGCTGGGTGGCGTCGCGCGGGCGGCCGCGGTCCACGTCCGGCGGCCGGCCGGACCGCCTGATGGGAGTGACCATTGACATCAGCGATCGCAGACGCGCGCAGGAAGAACTGCGCGCGAGCGAGGCTCGCCTGGAGGCGGGCGTCGAGCTTGCCGGCCTCGCCTTCTACGAGGTGGATTACTTTGAAGGCTCTGTCTACGTCGACGACCGGTTTCGAGACCTCTGCGGCATACCCCCCGACCGGGAGCAGGGGCTGCAGGCCCTGGAGTTCTGGATCGAGCATCTGCATCCCGAGGACAGCCCCAGTGTGTTGGATGAGCGCCTGCAGTTGCACGACGGGAGGCTGGAACGGCTTTTCGTCGAGTATCGCTACCTGCCCCCGGGCCAAGGGCAGAAGTGGCTCCAGCACATCGCCCGAGTCGCCACGCGCGACGACGCCGGACGCACGGTCAAGTCGCACGGCGTCATCCGCGACGTCACCCAGCGCAAGCGCGCCGAGGACGAGCTTCACGACCTGAGCCAGCGCCTCATCGGGGCCCATGAGGAGGAGCGGGCGCTGCTCGCGCGCGAGTTGCACGACGACGTGAGCCAGCGGCTCGCCGTGCTGGCCATCGACGTCGGCCGAGCCGAGCTCGCCGCTCCGGACGAGGCGCAGGCAGAGGCCATGCAAGAGGTTCGCGCGGGCCTCGTGCGCCTCAGCGAGGACATCCACTCGCTGGCGTATCAGCTCCACCCGTCGGTCCTGGAAGAGCTTGGCCTGGTCGAGGCGCTTCAGGCGGAATGCGAACGGCGCGGACGTCAGGGCCGGCTCGACCTCGAGGTGGACCTCGAGCCGCTGACCGCCGTCATCGGCACGGACGCGGCGCTCTGCCTGTTCCGCGTTGCGCAGGAGGCGCTCAACAACGTGGCCCGCCACGCCGGGGTGCGCGCCGCGACTGTCAAGCTGCGGCACATGGACGCCGGGCTGCTCCTCGCCGTCTCCGACGATGGCGTCGGCTTCGATCCGGGGCATCCCGGAGAGGGGATGCACCTGGGCCTCGCGAGTATGCGCGAACGCGTGCGTCTGGTGCACGGCACGCTCGACGTCGAGAGCGCGCCCGACCAGGGCACGACCATCCTCGCCTGGGTGCCCGTAGAAGGAGGGTCGCGGTGAGCCTTCCGCGCCGTCCACGCGTGCTCCTTGCCGACGACCACTTGCTGGTCGCCGAGGCGCTTAAGAGCCTGCTCACCCCGGAGTTCGATCTGGTGGGCGTGGTCGAGGACGGGCGCGCCTTGGTCGAGGCAGCGGGGAGGTTGCGGCCGGACGTGATCGTCGCCGACATCACGATGCCTCATCTCAACGGCATCGACGCCCTCGTCCGGTTGAGGCAAGGCGGCGATCGCGCACCCGTGGTGTTTCTCACCATGCACCGGGATGCGACCTTCGCGCGGCGCGCGCTCGAAGCCGGGGCCTCAGGGTTCGTGCTCAAGCACTCGGCGTCGGTCGAGTTGATCGCCGCCCTCCACGCCGCCCTCGAGGGCAAGACGTACCTCACGCCGCAGCTCGCGGGGGAGGTCCTGGAGGCTATGAAGCAGGGGCCGGAGCGGGCCGCCGATCCGATCAGTGCCCTCACCCGGCGGCAACGGGAGGTCCTGCAGCTTCTCGCGGAGGGTTCTTCGGCCAAACAGATCGCCGCGAGCCTCTCGATCTCGACGCGAACGGTGGAGTTCCACAAGTACCAGATGATGGAGACGCTGGGCATTCACACCAACGCCGAGCTCGTCCACTTCGCCATCAAGAACGGCCTCGTCGAGTTCTGAGCCTCCGGCCGCCGCCGCGCGACCTCGTAATTCCCCCGTAACGCGCCCCGTACTATCCCGAGGTCACAGCCCTCCGGATCCCGGCTAGACTCCGCATCACAATCACCGTTGTCTCGGAGCGCGGGCATAGCTTCAGGCAGAAGCCAAGGAGGACTAGTGGATAGTAAGTGGCAAGGCTGGGCGGCGATGGCCGGAATCCTCATGATCGTCGTGGGTGCCTTCAAGGCGTTCAGCGGATTCATCGGCCTGTTCAACGACGAGTGGATCGTGCGGGGCTTCAACGCCTACTTCTTCATCGATATATCCGCGCTCGCGTGGTGGTACATCCTCATCGGCCTGATCCTGGTCCTGGCAGGATTGGCCGCCATGCAGATGAAAGCGTGGGGCCGGTGGGTCGGCGTGATCGCCGTGGGCATCGCCATGATCTCCGAGTTCATGTGGCTCCCGATCTACCCGATCTGGTCGATCCTCCTCATCACCATGTACTTCTTCATGATCATCGGCCTCGTGATCGCGCGGCCGAGCGAGTAGAGACGCCGGCCGGCTCCCCCCGCCGGCACGTCGCGTCTCACTGCGACAGGCCGCCTTCGCCGATAGAGCTCTATCGTCGGCGAAGGCGGCCTCGTCATGCCCGCAACGCTCCGGAGCCGCCGCTGGGCGGCCGGCACCGCCGCCGCGACCGGAGGTGCAAGGTCAGTCATGAGGCGCCGCGCCCACTCCGCGTCTTCGAATGGTGTCACTCGTGAGCGAGCGCACTAGAATGCGGTCACACTGCGGATGCGGACGGCGCGCGCTTGGAACACGACGCACGCGCCGCGCGCAGAAGTCGGGTTCTTCCACGATAGGAGGTCATGATGTCCATAGTCGAGTATCCGAAAGGTGCGGCCTTCCCCGGCGTGATCGGCCGCACCACCGACGAGTCGAGCGAGGCGTGGCCGGCGCCGGTGCGCGCCAAGAAGGGCACCCCCAACGTGCTCTGGGTCGTCCTCGACGACACTGGCTTCGGCAACCTCGGCTGCTACGGCAGCCCGATCGAGACGCCGAACTTCGACGCCCTCGCCGCCGACGGCCTGCGCTTCAATAACATGCACACGACGGCTCTCTGCTCGCCGAGCCGCGCCTGCGTCGTCACCGGGCGCAACCACCACAGCAACGGCATGGCCTGCATCACCGAGTTCGCCACCGGCTACCCCGGCTACAACGGCATCATGCCGTTCGAGAACGGCATGCTCTCCGAGATGCTGCTCGAGCACGGCTACAACACCTACATGGTCGGCAAGTGGCACCTGACGCCGAGCAACCAGGAGACGGCGGCCGGGCCCTACGACCGCTGGCCGCTGGCACGCGGCTTCGAGCGCTTCTACGGCTTCCTCGGCGGCGACACCAGCCAGTGGTATCCGGAGCTCGTCTACGACAACCACCAGGTCGAGCCGCCGGCGACGCCGGAAGAGGGCTACCACCTCACCCCGGACCTCGTCGACAAGTCGATCGAGTTCATCGCGGACGCGCGGCAGATCGACCCCGACAAGCCCTTCTACCTGCACCTCTGCTTCGGCGCCACGCACGCGCCGCACCACGTGCCTAAGGAGTGGGCCGACAAGTACGCGGGGCAGTTCGACGACGGCTGGGACGCCTACCGCGAGAAGACCTTCGCGCGGCAGAAGGAACTCGGCATCGTGCCGGAAGGCACGGAGCTCTCGCGTCACGACCCCGACGTCCCCGACTGGGACACTCTGCCGCCTGAGGCGCGCAAGCTCTACAGCCGCATGATGGAGGTCTTCGCCGGCTTCCTCAGCCACACCGACCACCACCTCGGGCGCCTGCTCGACTACCTGCGCGCCCAGGGCCTGCTCGAGAACACCATCGTCATGGTGATCTCCGACAACGGCGCCAGCGCCGAGGGCGGCCCCACCGGGACCACCAACGAGGCGCAGTTCTTCAACAACGCCCAGGAGCCGCTCGAGGAGAGCCTCGCGGTCCTCGACGAGATCGGCGGCCCCAAGCACTTCAACCACTACCCCTGGGGCTGGACCAACGCCGGCAACACCCCGTTCCGGCGCTGGAAGCGCGAAACCTACCGCGGCGGCGCCTGCGACCCCTTCATCGTCTCCTGGCCGGCGGGCATCAAGGCCAAGGGCGAGGTCCGGAACCAGTACGCGCACATCATCGACATGGTGCCGACGGTGCTCGACCTGCTCGATCTCGATCCGCCGGCGACCATCAGGGGCGTCACGCAGGCACCCATCCAGGGCGTGAGCTTCGCGCACGCACTCGACGACGGCGCGGCCGAGACCAGGCACCACACCCAGTACTTCGAGATGCTCGGCCACCGCGCCATCTACCACGACGGCTGGCGGGCGGTCTGCCCCTGGCCCGGCCCCTCGTTCACCGAGGCCGGCGTCGGCTTCGGTCAGCCGATCTCGGCGGAGAAGCTCTCGGACCTCGACGCGCACGGCTGGGAGCTCTATCACATCGCCGAAGACTTTGCCGAGAACCACAACGTGGCCGAGGAGAACCGCGAGAAGCTGATCGCGCTCATCGCCACCTGGTACGTCGAGGCCGGCAAGTACGACGTCATGCCGGTCGACGGTAGTGGCCTCGCGCGCGTCATGGGCGAGAAGCCCCTGGTGGCCGTGCCCCGGGAGAGCTACACCTACCGGGTCGGGACGCAGTCGGTGCCGTTCTTCGCGGCGCCGCGCGTGCAGAATCGCCCGCACAGCATCACGGCGAGCGTGGAGATCCCGGAGGACGGCGCCGAGGGCGTGCTGCTCAGCCAAGGCTGCGCGGCGGGCGGCTACTCGCTGTACATGAAGGACGGCAGACTCCACTACGTGCACAACTGGGTGGGTCGCGCCCTCTACTCGGTGACGACGGAGGCCGACGTGCCGGCCGGCAAGCACGAGCTGCGCTTCGAGTTCGAGCCGACGGGCGAGCCGGATCTGCCGCACGGCAAGGGCGCTCCGGGGCGGATGCAGCTCTACGTCGACGGCGCCCTGGTCGCCAACGCTGAGGCGCCGACGACGACGCCGTTCATGCTCAACCCCGGCGCCCTGACCTGCGGCGCCAACCCGGGCTCACCGGTCACGCCGGACTACTCGAGCCCGTTCAAGTTCACCGGCACGCTGCACGAGGTGACCGTGGACGTGAGCGGCGAGCTGATCCACGACCCCGAGGCCGAGCTGCGCATGCACATGGCGCGGCAGTAGGCGACACCGTTTGGCGGACGGACTGTCCGCGCGGCACTTGGGGCGGGGTGGCGCTGCCACCCCGCCCCAAGGTTTGACCTCGCCCCCTTGGTGAGCAGACTGCAAGGGTAACCATTCGGTCATCGGCGTCGCCGCGCGCCGCCGGCCTCAGACCGCTCGTCACTCAAAGGAGCATCCATGTCAGACCAGCCCGTCTTCCTCTTCCTCGGCGTCTATGGCGATCCCGCTATCGCCCGTGAGGATCTCGAGGTCGTCCGCGACCTCCATGCCACCGGCGTCATCGGCACCTACGACGCCGCCGTCGCCGTCAAGGACGCCGACGGCTCCGTCCACGTCGACAAGTGGGAGAAGCCGACCCAGCACGGCGCCTGGTGGGGCATCGGCGCCGGCGCCGTGGTCGGCGTCCTCTTCCCGCCGTCGCTGCTCGCCGCGGCCGCCGTGGGCGGCGTGACCGGCGGCCTCATCGGCCACTTCCACGGCGGCATGTCCCGCAAGGATGTGCACGAGCTCGGGGAGATGCTCGATGGCGGCGAGGCTTGCCTCATCGTCATCGGCAAGGACAAGCTCGAGGAGACTCTGCGGAAGGCCGACCTGAAGGCCCAGAAGACCGTCGAGAAGCAGCTCGATGTCGACGGCAAGGATCTCGACAAGGAGCTCGCCGACGCCCAGACGGCTGCCGGCTGACACACGAACGACTGAGAGGAACCCCATGAGCGAAGACATCGAGAAGATCCTTGAAGACATCGAAGCCCTGTTCGCACAGACCGCGCGCGAGTTGACCACCGCCGGCGACAAGGTGACCTTTCACGGTCTCTCGCCCGCCACCCTGTACTTCTCCGACCGCCCGCAGCGCGTGGTCGGGCACCTCACGACGCAGCAGTTCGTCGAGGAGTGGAGCAAGGGCGAGAACAGCTTTGCCGTGGATCCGCCGAACGCCGTGATCTCCTTCGTGGAGAAGGGCGACGAGACGCCCGAAGACGCCATCGTGGTCCTCAAGGACCCGGTGATCGAGGGCGACAAGCTCACCTACACCGTAGACATGCTCGAGGGCAGCCTGCCTGCGAAGGGCGAGCTCGTCTCGGTGTTCATCGACCCCTTCGGACGGCCGCTCTCACCGGTGTCCGCAGCCGGAATGCACCGGCGGGCGCGGCGCAGGGGCCGCTGAGAAGATCGTCACCGCGGGCACGGAAGCGCCCGCAACGAAGAATGCGACGGGGCGGCCAAGTGGCCGCCCCGTCGCATTGCGCTTCTCCGCTATGGCGCTGTCAGCGCGAGGCCCGGCGCGCCTGACGCCGCTTGTGCCGGCGCCACATCAGCGCGAACTGCCCGATCACGAACGCTGCGAACGCAGTGATGAGGAGTACGATCCAGAGCGGCGCGCTGAACGTCCAGAACAGCCAGTTGAACGCTATCGTCTGCGTATTCTGGAAGATGAAGGCCAGAAGTGCCACGGCCAGCACGCCGCCGCCGATCAGAAAGCCCCGTCCGGAACTCGAGCCCTGTGATGCAGTGTCTGCCATGGCGCCCCTCCTTTTCGGTTCGGCCGCGGCTCGCCGAGGCATGCTCCTTCAATGCTTCTGCGTCAGCGTCCCGTACCCTCCGGCGCCCCGAGGCAGGCCAAGTGCGATATCCTTCCGTGACCATCGGGTAACTGTACAGATCGACGTCCGCCCGCGTGCGAGGAATCGACAGCGGCCGCGAGAGAGTGAGGACACTATGCAATGGCTCGGATTCCTGCCGTGGTGGATCCTGGTGCCGTACCTTGCCGTCTGGCTCTACGTCATGGTCACGCTCATCATGGAGGACCGCGAGCCTGCGGACACGCTTGCCTGGGCGTTTGCGCTCCTCCTCGTACCTGTGTTCGGGATCGTCTTCTACTACATCGCCGGCCGCGACTGGGCGACCATCACCGAGAAGAAGAAGTGGATGCAGGACTACCTCGCGCAAGTGCAGGCCGTGCTGAGGCCGTTCTTCGCGCGCAATGCGGCCGCCGACCGGCGTCTACGGGAGATCTACGGCGGCACGTTCGTGGAGCGTCTGAGCGACACGATGTCCCGCGAGGACGGCCTCGGCGTGCTGACCGCCGACCGCGCTGAGATCTTCCCCACTGGGCAGGAGAAGTTCGGCCGCCTCAAAGCCGATCTGGCGGCGGCGCAGCGCTTCATCCACGTCCAGTACTTCATCTGGGAGGACGACGAGCTCACCGACGCGCTCACCGAGATCCTCAAAGAGCGCGTGCAGGCCGGCGTGCAGGTGCGCTTCCTCTACGACTACCTGGGCAGCAAGCATTGGGACAAGTCAAAGCTCGAGGCGCTCGTGCCGCTGGGCGGAAAGGTGGCCAAGGACGTCGTCTCACTTTCGCACATGAACTACCGCGACCATCGCAAGATCGTCGTCATCGACGGAGACATCGGCTATACGGGCGGCTACAACGTGGGCCAGGAGTACGTCGACGGCGGCGAGCGCTTCGCTGTCTGGCGCGACACGCACGTGCGCGTCACGGGCCAGGTCGTCGGCGAGCTCGAGGCGCTGTTCGCGGCGCGCTGGTTCGACCAGACCAAGGAGGACGTCCTCACCGACGAGTACCTCCCTGCGCCGGCTCCTGACGGCGGAGAGACCGGCATCCTCTGCCAGGTCGTCGCGCAGTCCGTCGAGGACAAGTGGAATTCGTCGCGCCGCGCGCACATGGTGGCGGTCGGTAACGCCGCGAAACGGGTGTGGATCCAGTCGCCGTACTTCATCCCCGAGGTGGGGCTCTACGACACCATGATCAACGCGGCGCTGAGCGGGGTGGACGTGCGCTTCATGATGACCGGCGTGCCCGACAAAAAGGTGCCTTACTGGGCCGCGTGGACGTACTTCCGCCAGCTCCTCAAGGCGGGCGTCAAGGTCTATCTCTACGAGGCTGGCTTCCTGCACTCCAAGACGCTCACCGCCGACGGGCAGATCACCGCCATCGGCACGATGAACATGGACATCCGCAGCCTGCGGCTCCACAAAGAGCTCATGCTGTGGATGTACGACGAAGGGATCGCCGCGCGGCAGGAGCAGCTCTTCGAGGAGGACATCGCCAACTCGCGCGAGATCACGCTCATCGACCTCGACGCCCTGAGCCTCACGGCGCGCTTCCGTAACTCGTTCATGCGGCTGCTGTCGTACTTCATCTGAGCGAGTGGCCGCGACGGAGCCCCCAGAGGCGCTCGAGCATCGCGTCGTCGGCGAAGCGCGCTGGCCGATGGCGGTCGCGGTCCTGGCCGTCATCGTCATGACGATCCTCCTTCCAAACAGCCTCATCGCGCGCCCCCGCTGGGGCGTGCCGCTCGTGGAAGGCCTCTTGCTGGTCGCCGTGATGATCGGCGACCCGGGCAAGATCGATCGGCGCTCACGAACCGTGCGCACGCTCTCCGTCACGCTGATCGCGCTGCTGGTCGCGACGACGCTGTGGTGCACGACCCAGCTGATCGCCGAGCTCATCCAGGGCGGGCCGGCGACCAGCTCGGGCGGGGCCTTACTGGCCGCCGGCGGCATCGTGTGGCTGTCCAACTGCCTCGCCTTCGGCCTGCTGTACTGGGAGCTCGACAGCGGCGGGCCGGCCGTACGTGCCCACGGCCTGCCGGCCCACCCCGACTTCGCCTTCCCTCAGCAGATGTCGCCGGAGCTCGCCGCAAGGGACTGGCGGCCGCAGTTCGTGGACTACCTGTACCTCGGGTTCACCAGCGCCACCGCTTTCAGCCCCACCGACATCATGCCGCTGCGCGCCTGGAACAAGATCGCCATGATGGCCCAGTCGACCATCTCGCTGGCCCTCCTGGGCCTCGTGATCGCGCGCGCCGTCAACGTCCTGCAGTAGGGCCACCGACAAAGGAAGACCGTGATGAACGAGCACCGGCCGCGACGCAAAGAAGGCGTGGAGGGCCGCATCCGACGCAGGTCGGGCAAGGCAGTCGCCAATCGACGCGTGTTCGGCTATCTCGCCGGCGCGACCGCCGCCATCGGCATCGGCGCCGGGATCCTTGTGACGATCATCGATCACCAGGACTTCCCCACCGTGGGAGACGGCATCTGGTGGGCGATCGTCACGCTGGGCACAGTGGGCTACGGCGACATCGTGCCGCACACCGCCTGGGGCCGCGTGGTGGGCTCCGTGGTGATCGTGGTCGGCGTGACCTTCATCTCATTCCTCACGGCGACTGTGACGTCCATGTTCGTGTCCGCCGACCAGGACGAACGCACCGCCGCTGCGGAGGCGCTGCGCGCCTCCCGCGAGACGGAGACCCAGGCGTTGCTGCAGCAACTGCTGGACCGCACGGCGGCTTTCGAAGCGAAGCTCGAGGCGCTCGCCGAGGATCAGCCGGAACGGTAGCCGGGATCGGAAGAGTCAGTGTCTGAAGGAGAAACGTGAGCGCGGCAAGCCCTCATCGCGTCGAACGCTGGGTGCCCGGGGCGCGCGCTCTGCGCACCTACGAGCGGCAGTGGCTGCGCGCCGATCTCGTGGCCGGCGTAGTGCTGGCCGCCATCCTCGTGCCCCAAGGCATGGCCTACGCCGAGCTGGCCGGCCTGCCCGCCGTTACCGGCCTGTACACGACCATCGCCTGCCTCGTCGGCTACGCGATCTTCGGCCCGTCACGCATCCTCGTCCTGGGGCCCGACTCGTCGGTCTCGCCGCTGATCTTCGCCGCCATCGTGCCGCTGCTCGCCGGCGGCGACCCCGCAACGGCTATCGCCCTCGCCGGGATGATGGCCCTCATGGTCGGCCTCATCGAGATCGGGCTGGGGCTGGGCAAGCTCGGCTTCGTCGCCGACCTGCTCTCCAAAGAGGTCCAGGTCGGCTACATGAACGGCCTCGCCATCACGATCATCGTCGGGCAGCTGCCCAAGCTGTTCGGATTCTCGACCGAAGGCGACACGTTCATCGAGGACGTCAAGGCGTTCTTTCGGGGTCTCGACCAGACCGACGCGACGACGCTGGCCGTCGGTCTCGCCTGCCTCCTCGTCCTGCTCGGGCTGCCGCAGCTCACGCGCCGCGTGCCGGCGGTGCTCGTCGCCGTCATCGGGGCGACGGTCGTCTCTGCCGTTCTGGGGCTCGCCGAACAGGGCGTGAAGACGGTCGGGCGCACTGCCCCAGGGCGTGCCCACCCCGGCCTTCCCCTGGACCAGCATCAGCGACGTCGGGCCGCTGCTCATCGCCGCGGTGGGCATCACGCTCGTGTCGCTGACCGACACGATCGCCACATCGACTGCCTTCGCGGCGCGGCGCGGCGACGAGGTCGAGCCCGATCAGGAGATGATCGGTATCGGCGCCGCCAACCTCGCCGCCGGCTTCTTCCAGGGCTTCGCCGTTTCGACCAGCAGTTCGCGGACCGCCGTCGCCGAGCAGTCGGGCGCCAAGAGCCAGGTCACCGGGCTGGTGGGCGCCGGCCTCGTCGCCATCCTCCTGTTGTTCCTCAACGGGCTGCTCGCCGACCTGCCGCAGACGACGCTGGCCGCCGTGGTCATCGTCGCTGCTCTCTCGCTGATGGACCTCGGCATCCTGAGGCGCTACTTCCAGGTGCGCAAGAGCGCGCTCGCGCTCTCTCTTGTCGCCACGGGCGGCGTCGTGCTGTTCGGCGTGCTCTGGGGGATCGCCCTCGCCGTCATCCTGGCGATCCTGCTGTTCTTCCGGCGCAACTGGTGGCCCCACGGCGCCGTGCTCGGCCGCGTCGACGGGCTGCACGGGTGGCACAGCCTCGACGAGTACCCGGACGCCCGTCAGCACCGGGGCATCGTCGTATACCGCTGGGAGGCCCCTCTCTTCTTCGCCAATTGCGGGATCTTCCGCCAGACGATTCGTCACCTGGTGCGTGACAGCAAGCCATCCTGGGTCGTCCTCCAGTGTGAGGCGATCACCGACATCGACGTCACCGCGGCCGAGATGCTGGAGCAGCTGGACAAAGAGCTCAACGCTGCGGGGGTCCACCTGGCCTTCGCCGAACTGCGCGACCGCCTCCAGGACCTCACTCTGCGCTATGGACTCTTCGAGACCCTCGACCGCGACCACTTCTACCCGACGCTGAAGGAGGCCATCAGGGAAGTGAGGGACATCGGAGGCCTGCCGGCGGAGGACGAGTGAAGCGGCGGCGTCGCGCAGCCGCCGCGGCTCATCCCCTCTTCTGGAACAGCCGGGTCACTTCGCGGATCGGGATCGCGAGATAGATCGCGATGAGCAGATAGATGATGACGCCGAGCTTCGGCGACAGCAGCCCCAGCGCACCGCCCACGACGTAGGCGATGAGGCCGGGAAGCAGCTGGTACTTGACCCGGGCCTTCTCCTTGCGCTCGTCATCGAGGTCATCGCCGAACAGACCTCCGTTCTCCGCGTGCCGCCCCATGATCAGAAGCATGAGCGTCATCATCAGCAGCACGAGGCCGTAGAACACCACCGCGACACGCTCACCCGGCACGTCGCCGGCGAACTCGCTCATGATGCGGGTGGGGAACGGCAGGAAGGCGCAGAACAGCAGCAGCACGAGGTTGAGCCGCATGAAGACGCCGTCGATGTGGTCGAGCGCGTCCACCAGCGCGGAGTGCTCCATCCACACCGCGCCGATAGTCATGAACGAGATGAAATAGGCGAGGTAGACCGGCCACTCGTGTAGGAGCTCGCTGAGCAAATGCTCGCCCTTGACCGCAGGCACGGCGATCTCGAGCACCAGCAGGGTGATGGCGATGGCGAAGACGCCGTCGCTGAACGCCTCGAGGCGGCTCTTCTTGTGCTTGATCTTCGCTGGGCCCCGCTGCGCCGCCATCTCCGCTCCCCTCCTGCCTTGACCGGACCCTCACGGGCCGGCGCTGATTCCCTTGTAGACTGACGACGGGCGGGCTCCCCTTCGGTCGCCCGCCCGTCGGTGATTCCTGACGTGGAGCTTCTACTTCTCGTGCTTGCTGGCGCCGAAGGCGTGCTTGAGGTCCTTCTCCTGCTCCTCCGTGAGGTTGGAGCGCACCAGGGTGGCGCCGGTGCCGGTCACGGCGGCGAGGAACTTGTCCTCGGTCATCTGGCCGATGAGCAGGAACCAGCCGGCCTTGCCCGGCGGCACGGCGTCGCCCATCTGCTCGAGGACTTCTTTGTTCATGCCGGTCTTGCCGAGCTTGCCGAAGAGGGCGCCCATGGCGGCGCCGATGGCCAGCCCCAGGAAGGGCACGAAGAAGAGCAGGCCGAAGAGCATGCCCCAGAAGGCGCCGCCCAGGGCACCGGCCCCGACGAGCTCGTGGCCGTGCTTGACGTGCGGCTTGCCGTCCATGTCACGTACGACCTCGGCGGCGTCTTGCAGCTGCACGATCATGTCTTTCTGCATCTGCGCCAAGGCGATGCCGAAGCGGTCGGCCTCCATCTCGTTCTCGAAGCCGAGTACCATCAGTTCGCTCATAGTTCCTCCTTGTGGCATGTAGTTGGAACGTAGCCTACGCGGTTTGAGTCAGCGTCCGCGGCGATCCTGCCGGTCGTCCCGGCGGTCGCCACGGCGATCGCTTCGCCGACCCACGCCATGTGCCACGACAGCCGCGGTACCGACCACGGCGGCGGTGCGCACGACCGGTCGTCCGATCACGCCACGTCCTCTGCGTCCCGGGCCAAGAGGCATCTCAGGCTCCTTCCGTTGCGGCGACGTCCCCGGACGCCTCGAGGGCGGCGAGGATCGACTGGATCGGGATGCGCCCGCTGGCCACCAGCTGGCCACCCGAGCGGCGGATCGACGAGGCGAACGGCGCCGCCCACGTGTTCTCCCAGACCAGCGCCGCGGCGACGGTGCCGGGCTCGAGCGCCGCAGAGATGTGGTCGACGTCCTCCTCGGTGAGCAGCTCCGCGAGCTCGAAGCCGAAATCACGCAGTGCGCCGGCCTGCTCGCCCTCGAAATCCTCCACTTCGAAGGCATCGACGGCCCCGTCCTCGTCTTTGGTGATGATGAGCAGGTCGAGAACGCGCACGATGCCGCCCTCGACCAGCGCCCTCAGCTTGTCACCCATCTCTCCGGTGAAGGCGGCCTTGCCTGCGGGGAACTCGACGACCAGGTAGTCGATCGGGCCCAGCTCGTCCATGGCGACATCGTTCATCGGCACTCCTGTCCTTGTCGAGTCATCACGTCTCCGCCTACGCCGTCTGCGAGGAACCGGGCAGACGGTCGCGGTTTCCGTAGGCCCCGCCGCTGTAGGAGGCGATGTCGACGAGCACGGCGAGCCCGACCCAGATCCAGTCGAAGCCCGTCACGCCGCCCGGCGACACGAGCACGTACATCATCGTCGTCCACGGCACGAAGATGATGCCGAGAATGGGCCAGAGCACGGAACTGAAGGCGGCGTCCCAGCGTCCCGGCTGGGCGATCCACCAGACGATGTCGACGGCCCGCGCGCCGAGCAGGACGAGCACGGTCATGAGGCAGCACATAGTATCTCCATTCTGGTCAGTGCGTCGGGCCTGCCTTCGGCCGAGCCCGTCGCCCTTTCGCATTGCATCACGCGATCGAAGCGCACGTTACCAGACGGTCACGTGTCCGTACAATGCGCTTCGCCCCGACTCCACGACATGCGTCCTCGTAGAGGCTAACCCTGATGCGGAAGGCTGTGACCTCGGGAAACTACGGGGCCCTTCGCGAGGAAACGACGAGGTCGGCGGCGGGATCGAAGCGGATCGATCCCACCGCCGGATGGCGTTGCTCCAGGCTATCCGAGCCGATGCGTCGACACTTCCATCTCAGTCGCCTCGGGAAGCTTCGCCGTGCTCCGCTTCTTCCACTCTTCCTGGAGCAGTTCTTCCGCCGCCTGCTCGAAGAACTCCGGCGCGGCCCACTCGTGCACGTCGAAGTCGTTCTCGATGTAGCCATGGCTCAGCATGAAGTCCTTGCCGATCTCGATGGAGGCCATGTTCTGCGGCGAGAGGTTGGGCACCATGTCGATGTGCTTGATGCCTTGGTAGGTGTCCTCGACGTCGAGGTAGAAGGTCTGCTTGTCGAGGATCGCGGCGGCGGCGCGCTTGTGCGCGTTGGCCCAGCGCCCCACCTTGATCATGCCCTTCATGAACGTCACGACGAGCTCGGGGTGCTCCTCGGCCATGACGTCGGTGCAGGTGATCACGGCAGGGATGTTGGCCACCTGCAGGGTCCAATCAGGATACCGCGAGAGGTCCTCGATCGCCTTGAACTTGCCCGTTGCCTCCTGCAGATGCGAGAAGGGACCCGTCTGCGTGTAGATGGCGTCGACGGTGCCCTTCTCCAGCGCGGTCTCGAGCGGACGGAACGCCAGGTCATGCTTGTGATCGCGCTTGAGCCACAGCTCGGACGGGTTCTCCATCGGCTCCAGCATCGCCGGGTTGTCGTACCAGTCGTCCGGATACGGGAACTCCACGATCTCGACGTCGTCGCGGGTCATGCCGTTCACGCGGAGCATGAGCTCGATGCCCTGCTCCTCCTGGATGCGCCACCAGTCGTTCTTGATGGTGTTCAGGCTCTTCGTGAGGCCGATCTTTTTGCCCTTGAGCTCGGACATCCGGTAGATGTCGTCCCTGGCGCGCACCAACATGCAGCCGCCCTCGTGCGGCGCATGCGTCGCCCCGAGGAGCTTGGTCCTCCGGACGTCGGCGCGAACCGCGACCGGCGGGAACAGGCCGCCGAAGCGGAAGAGGTTGTCGAGGTTGTGGATGTAGTGCGGGTACCAGTTGTTCTCGCGGCGTGAGCGCAGGAAGGCGTACTTGACGCCGATCTTCTTGTACTCCTCGCGGGTCCAGCCCAGTTCCTGGTCGACGTTGCTGGCGGAGACGAGCGGGCAGTTCGTGTAGTAGACCTCGTCCCACTTGAGCGGCACCGTGCTGAGGTCGACCTTCTTCTCTTCTGCGGCCATTGCGGAGTCCTTTCGGATGAGTCGGGTTATCAGATCCCGTCGTGGTGCTCGGCGCTGGGCAGGCCGACGTCCTGCCAGGCGCCGAAGCCGCCCTCGAGGTTGGCGACGTTCTCAAAGCCCATGGTCTTGAGCGTGGCGCAGGCCAGAGACGCGCGGGCGCCGGAACGGCAATACACGATCACGCGACCGGCCGGGTCCAGCTCCGGCCTGTGCTTGGGGCTCGCGGGGTCGGCGACGAACTCGAGCAGTCCCCTGGGCACCTGGACGGCGCCGGCAATGTGGTGCTCCCACTCGACCGGCTCCCGCACGTCGAGGAGCACCGCCTTGCCCGAGGCTGCCTCAGCGGCCGCGTCCGTCGGTGATACGCTCTCGATCTGGGCTTTGGCCTCCGCGATCATCTCGGCGACTGTCTTCGACACGGCGTCCTCCTTGGGCTAGCTGCGGAACTATCGAGTGCTCAACAGAGTAATACAATACCTTTCATATTACTTCAAGGTCTGAGAAGATGAAGCCGGAAGGGAGGGCCGTGCCGAGACGACTGGATGACAACCGCCGCAACGAACTGCTTGACGGCGTGATGCGCATCATCGCGGCGCGTGGGTTCTCTGAGGTCCACGTCTCGGAGATGGCGCGCGAACTGCACTGCTCGGCCGCGACGCTCTACAAGATCGCGCCGAGCAAGGACAGCCTCGTGCTGCTCGCCATCGCCCGGTGGGGCGAGCTCACTCTCAAGGCTCTCGAGATTCGTGCCCAGCAGGGCGCAACCGCCTCGGAGCGCGCACGCGCCTACTTCCGCGCCGGAGCAGAGAGCACACGCCCTCTGTCCCTCGCGTTCTACGCCGACGTCGAGCGCTACGAGTCGACGCGGCTCGCGTGGTGGACCGGCGTCGTAGAAAGCTATCTCGCCCGGTTCGTCGAATTGGTCCAGCTTGCCGAGGACGCCGCAGAGATCCGGCCCGTGAACGTCCGCTTCTTTGCTGAGGTACTCAGAGGGATCTCATTCGTGACGCGCAGCGAGCGAGTCTTGAGCGCCACCGGCCTCACCCACGAACAGGCGGTCCTGGAAGTCGATTCGCTCCTCTGGGACGGGATACGTCTGGCGTAGACGACCGGATGCGGACGGAGCGTAGAGTGCCTTCCGGGCTAAGGGGAGGAGGGTGGCATGAGTGCAAGAGCGGGATCTGCCGCGTACGCGGAGACCCGGCCGGTCCGCAAGCTCGGTAGGGCGCTACGGCGGCGCCGGCGGCTGCGTGTGGGCGTCACGCAGCTCTTCTACATCCTCGCCGGGGTCGCACTGGGACTGCTGCTACCGCTGATCCCCGTGGGGTTCACGGTGCCTCAGGCGGGGGCAGCCCAGATGCTGTTCGCCGTGGGCGCGGGCCTTCTCACCTTCATCGGCGTGGTCTTCTCGCTGCTCTTCCTGGTCGTGCAGTTCGGATCGACCACCTTCACGCCGCGCCTCAACCTCTTCCACAGCGCGCCGATCGTCTGGCATGCGTTTGCGTTCTACACCGGGGTGCTCGTCTTCGCCTTCGTCGCCGCCCTCAGCACGAGCGGCGACGATCGTATGACCGGCCTGGTCCCCATCGTCACCATCGTGCTCCTGCTCGTCGCGATCGCCCTCTTTCGCAGCCTGCAGATGCGTGCCTTCAGCTCGATACAGCTCGCCTCCACGCTCGCCCAGGTCACACAGCGCGGGCGCCAGGTCCTCGACGGGGTGTATCCGGACAAGCCGCTGCCCGAGGCCGGAGCTGCCCACGGTCCCCGCGCTCTGCCCCACGGCGCGCGTGACGTGATCTGGACCGCTGGGCCCGGCATCGTCCAGGCCATCGACGTCCCGCGCATCATCAGCGCCGCCCGCGATGCCGACGCCGCCGTCGAGATCGTGATCCCGTTCGGCGAGACGGTACAGCAGCATGCCCCGGTGGCCATCGTTCACGGGTCTGCCGACCCGTCGCTGGACGCGGCGGTACTGAAGGCGATCCGGACCGGTGTGGAGCGCACCTTCGAACAGGACCCCGCACTCGCGCTTCGAGTTCTCGCCGACATAGCGCTGCGGGCGCTGTCGCCGGCCATCAACGACCCGACTACGGCAGTCCAGGTCCTCGACAGCGAGGAGAGTCTGCTACGGATGCTCATCAGACGCGATCTCAATGTCCGCGAGGTGACGGGGCCGCACGGCAGTGCGCGCGTGCTGCTGCCCCTCCCCGACTGGGAGGACTACGTGGCTCTGTCGTTCGACGAGATCATCGAGATGGGCGCCGATCGCGTGCAGGTCCGCCGGCGCCTTGAGCGCCTGCTGCGTGACCTGTTGGCATTGGCCCCCGCAAGTCGCCGCGCGCCGCTGCAGCTGCGCCTCGACGGCCTCGCGTCAGGGAGATCGACGGCCGGGTCTGTATCCCCGGCGACCCCGCCGCGCGTGTAGCATCACGGGCAGCCATCGCACGTGCGCCGGGTACTCGAGAAGGGATAGGAAGATGGTAGGTCTCGCGACCATGACGGTGATCATCATCGTCTGGGGCGCGTTCTCTCGGCCGCTCGACCGCCGCGGGGTCACCTCGGCGATCGTCTTCGTCCTCGCCGGCTTCCTGGCCGGCTCGAAGCTGCTCGGCCTGCTCGACGTCGCCGTCGAGAGCGCGGTGGCGCAGCGAGTCACCGAGGTGGCTCTGGTACTGCTGCTCTTCAGCGACGCCGCGCGGCTTGACCTGCGCGCCCTGCGCCACGAGCTCGGCTGGCCGAGCCGCCTGCTGCTCATCGGCCTGCCGCTGACCATGCTCGCCGGGGCCGGCGTCGGCCTGCTCGTCTTTCCCGGTATGGCGATCGCCTCAGTCTTCCTGCTCGCGATCATGCTCTCGTCGACCGACGCCGCCCTCGGCCAGAAGGTCGTCACCGACCCGTCGGTGCCCGACCGCGTGCGCCAGGCGCTCGACGTGGAGAGCGGCCTCAACGACGGCCTCGCCGTGCCCTTCTTCCTCGTCGCCCTCGACCTCGCCAACGCCGAGCTCACGACGGGCATCACCTGGGCGGTCGTCACGAACGCCGCCGAGCAGATCGGCTGGGGGCTCGCCGCCGGCCTCGGCGCGGGCCTCTTCGGCGGCACTGCTCTTCCGCCTCGCCGCCCGCCGCGGCTGGATCGGCGGCGAGTGGCGGCAGATCGTCGTGCTGGCCGCCGCCCTCCTCGCCTACGCTCTCGCCCTGACGCTCGGCGGCAGCGGCTTCATCGCCGCCTTCGTCGGGGGCCTCGCCTTCGGGCATTTCTCGGACCAGCAGGGCTCCGCCGTCACCCTCTTCACGGAGGAGACCGGCGGCCTGCTCGCCGCCGTCACCTGGATCGGCTTCGGCGCCCTCGCCCTGGGCCTGGGCCCTCCCGCACGTCACCTGGCAGGTCGTGCTTTACGCGGCTCTCAGCCTCACGCTGGTGCGCATGCTCCCGGTGGCGATCGCCCTGGCCGGCCAAGGCATGCGGCGTCCGACCGTGGCCTTCATCGGCTGGTTCGGCCCGCGCGGACTCGCCTCGGTGGTGTTCGCCCTTCTCGTCCTCGAGCGGGGCGTGCCCGAGGAGCAGACGCTGCTCACCACGGTGGTCGTCACCGTGGCGCTCAGCGTCCTGCTCCACGGCCTCACCTCGGCGCCCCTGGTGAGCGCCTATCAGCGCTGGTACGAGAGCCACGCGAGAGTCCATCCGGCGGCGGCGGAGGCGGCGCCGGCGACGCTGCCGCGGCGGCGGCGTCAGCTCACAGCCGCCGATCTCGAGCGGCTTGGTCGGGGCGGGCAGCCGTAGTGAACAGTGGCCCACGACGAGGGGGCCGCGCGACTCCACCCCAAGGAGGACGAGATGAATGCACCCGCATTGGGTGACCCCAGCGTCGTGAAGGTCGAACGCCGGGCGGCGACGCCCATCGCCGGCGCCGTCGCCGGCATCCTCTTCGCCGTGCTGTTCGGCGTGAGCGTGACGATCATGACGAGGACGATGGCCGACCTCTCCCAGGACACGGGCGCCTGGCTCGAGAGCGGCGCCGGCGCCTTCAAGTTCGCCCTCGGCCTGATTCCGTTCGCCGGGCTCTTCTTCCTCTGGTTCATCGCCGTGGCGCGCGAGCGCCTGGGCCGCTTCGAGGACCAGTTCTTCGCCACCGTGTTCCTCGGCAGCGGGCTGCTCTTCCTGGCGATGATGTTCGCGGCCGCCGCCTCGGCCGGCGCCATCGTCGCCGCCTACGCCAAGGATCCCACGGGGTTCGCCGCCAGCAGCACGTATCTCTACGCCCGCCAGATCGTGGCCCAGATCTTCGGCGTCTACGCCCTGCGCATGGCCGCCATCTTCCTCATCTCGCAGGCCACGCTCTGGCTGCGCACCGGGGTGATGCCCAGGTGGATGGCGCTGCTCACCTACGCTCTGGCGCTGGTCCTGCTCTTCATCTTCACGCAGTCGCAGTGGGTGGTCCTCGTCTTCCCGGCGTGGGTCCTCCTCGTCAGCGTCTACATCCTCGTCTCGCATCTTGCCGGGGGGCGGCCGGCGGCGCTTGACGACGCGCCGCCGCCAGGCCGATGAGGTCGCGAGTCTTGACGAGCGTCGCCGCAGTGGGGCGGCTGGTCATGACACACGACCTCCCGCACCACGCCGCGGCCCTCACCTACTACCTCGTCCTCGCCGTCTTCCCGATCCTCATCGTGGTCACGGCGCTCCTGGGTCTGGTCGGGCTGACGCCTGCCGCGCTGCAGGAGCTGCTCGATGCCGTCTCGCAGCTCGGCTCGCCGTGGGCTGTCGAATTCGTACGCGGCGTGCTGGACGGCGTGCTCTCGAGCAGCGGCACGCCGCTGCTGCTCAGCGTCGGTGTCCTGCTGGCCCTGTGGACGGCCTCCAGCTACGTGGCGGCCTTCATGTGGGCCGCCGGCGAGATCGGCGGCGAGCGCGACACGCGGCCCTGGCTCGGTGGCCTCGCGCTACGGCTCGGGCTCGCGCTGCTGCTCGCCGTGCTGCTCTTCGTGGCCGCGCTGGTCGTGATCTTCGCCACCCCCTTCGCCCAGTGGCTCGGGGAGCTCCTTGGCATCGGCGAGGCGACGCTCGGCTTCTGGACGACGGTGGACTGGCCGTTCTTCTTCACCCTCGCCGCGGCCGTCTTCCTGCTCCTCTATCGCGCCGCCCCACACAGCCACCGGCGGCGCCTCCGGGACGACCTCGCCGGCGCCTTCTGCGGCGTGGCCGTCTGGCTGCTCGCCTCTGCCCTCTTCAGCGTCTACCTGACGCACTTCGGCTCGTACGAGCGCGTCTACGGCGTGCTCGGCACGGCCATCGCCTTCCTCGTGTGGGCGTGGATCCTCAACCTGACCCTACTCGGTGGCCTAGAGGTGAGCCTGGCGCTGGGGAATGGGCGCGCGAGTGTCCCCGAGCTGAATGCGGACGACGCGCCAGAGCCGCGGGTGGTGGATTGACTCCCGGAGCATGCTCACAGGAAGCGGAAAGCAGGCGCTGGACACCGTCCGACAAGCCCGTCCGGCGCGACATCGAAGTAGTTCGAGATCAGCCCAGGGCTGCTCCTTCTACGCCGGCCGATGGCTTCAAGTCTGGCAGGCGCATCATGCGGAAGGAGTTCATGAACCCGAGGAGACAGGCGAAGATCGGCACCAGCATCGCCACCTGGAGCGCACGGTCACCTGCCGCGATATTGATGTCGATGATCTCTTGCTGGATCTCGTCGGGCTGATCTGCGAGCAGCTCTTCGAGCTGCGTGGTGCTCACGAACTCGGCATTGTCCTCCAACACGGTGGCGATCTGCTCCTGATCCGCCGGTGGGATCACCGTGCTCGACTTCGTCATATCGACGAAGCTCATCGACAGAGCCGCCAGGAGGATACCGCCCGCAATCGCCAATCCGAACGACAGACCGAAAGAGTTGCCGGCCGAGTTGACTCCGGCGGCCTCGCTTACCCGTTCCTCCTCGATGGGGGCCAGGACGTAGTTGTTGAGCTGCGAGACCAGAAGGCCAAGGCCCGTTCCGGCGATCATGAGTGGGATCAGCAGCGACAACCCGGATTCGCCGCGGGGAATGACCGGGATGATCGCCACCATCCCGACGAGCGCGAGCCCGAACCCCAGGCGGATGATGCTGGCCGGGCGTCGATTGCCCGCCTTCTTCCCGGCGAGCAGTGCGACGGCGAACATGGTGAGTGAGAGCGGGGCCATGGACAGGCCGGCCTGCATCGCGTTGTACTCCAGCGTCACCTGCAGATAGAGCGGGAGTGCGATCATCGCACCGCCGATGGTGATCTGCTGGAGCATCACCTGCGAGACACCGACCCGGAAGTTTGGGACCTTGAACAAGTCTGGATCGAGCAGCGCCACCTTGCCCGCACGCTTTCGCCTGAGGAGCCAGTAGGCGAGCGCAGCGAGCGCAGCAGCGCCGATCGCCATGATCAGCAGGACGAACTCGCCCCCTTCCTGCCAGACCAGGATGCCGAGCACGATGCCGCCCATGCCGACGACGGAGAGAGCGGCGCCGACCGTGTCGATCTTGCGCAGACCCGTGTACGCCACGTCGCGTACCAGCTTGATGTTGGCCAGCACGATCGCGATGATGACGACCTCCATCAAGAAGCCGACGCGCCACGACAGGTAGGTGGTCACGAAGCCCCCTATCAGCGGGCCGATCGCGGCGCCGACCGCCGCCGACGCCCCGACCAGTGCGTACGTCTTCTTCATCGCGAGGCCTTCGAAGTTGCCGTGGATGAGGGACTGCATCGCGGGCAGCAGGAGCGAGGCACCGAGCCCACCGATGAGCGCCCAGAAGATGACTACGGCGGTCATGCTCTGGGCGAGCGTCATCGCCAGGGCGCCGATCGCATACCCCAGCAGACCCAACACGTAGGCACGCTTGCGCCCAATGAGGTCGCCCAGCTTGCTGCCGATCAGGATGAACGCGGCGGAGACCAGTGCCTCGAGCGCGATGGCGGACTGGACGCTGCTCACGGACGTGTCGAGATCAGCCGCCACGGCGGTGATCGACACGTTCATGATCGAGGTGTCGACGACGAGGACGAACATCGCCATCGCCAGCAGGAGCGGTAGCCGTTTGCTGGTCGTTCCGCCCTCAGACCCCTCGGAACTCGCTCCCTTGCTCATTCGCGATCCTCACTCTCGACAGCACGGAACTCGGCTTCGCTCATCAGCGAGCCGCTTCCGGTCACCCATGCCTTCCCGCAAGTGCGACACGACGCGCACACTAGCAGAACCCGCGATCCTCAGAAAGACCTCTGCCGCCGCCGGGTGGGCCTTCGCGTGGCGCTAGCGCCTGCGGTGACCGGCGCGCACGAAGGGCACCAAAGTCAGGCTCATCATCGATTCGGAGCGCGAGCCGGCGCAGCCGCCTGCGCTCTGCTCTCGGTCCTGTTGACATTCTTACATACGAATATAAGATACGTCCATGTTTCAGTATGCTCTCACGCCCGGCATCGAGGCCGACCTGGCGAGGTTCGACGATCTCGCTCGGCGATTCGATGTGCTCGCCACCCTGCCGAGGACCTGGTCAGGCCATGTGCGACGGGACCTGGAGGCCCAGGCGATCGGCGCGTCGGTGGCGCTCGAAGGTGTGCCCGTCACCGTCGACGACGTGCGCCGCATCCTGGCAGGCGATCGGCCGGCAAGCGTGAGCCAAGGGGACGCAAGCCTCGTCGAAGGGTATCGCGATGCGATGCGTCTGGTCCTGCGTCGAGCCGACGACCCCAACTACGCATGGACCGCCGAGATCTTCCGCAGCATCCACGAACGGGTGATGGCGCAATCCTGGGCTTCGCGCGCCGGTCTTCTTCGCGAGCGGCAGAACCGGCTGCAGGACAGCCGGACCGGCGAGCAGGTCTACTTGCCGCCACCGACCGAGGAGGTGCCACACCTCCTCGAGGATCTGGCGGCTTGGCTCACCCAAGCTTCCTCGTACCCGCCCGTGCTGGTCAGGGCGGCGCTCGCGCACGTGATGACGGCGGCGATCCACCCCTTCGCCGACGGCAACGGGAGGACGGCGCGGATCGTCGCCTCTCTGGTCATGTACCGCGGTGGTCTCAGGCATCCGCAGTTCACCAGTCTCGAGGAGTGGTGGGGTCAGCACTCTGACGAGTACTACGAGGCATTCGCCTGCCTCGGTCCTCAGTGGGACGAGAGCGCGGACGTGACGCCGTTCGTGGCCGCGCACGTGTCGGCCCAGAAGCGGCAGGCGGAAGCGCTGTCTCTCAGGCACGGAGCCGAGCAACTCCTCTGGACGGTGCTCGAAGACATCGCGATCCACGACCTCGGCGCCAAACCTCGGGTGGTGAACGCACTGTGGGAGGCGTTCTTCGGACGCGAGGTCACGAATCGCTACTATCGAGGCCTGGCCGACGTGCCGCAGGTCACGGCCTCACAGGACTTGAAGCAGCTCCAAACATCGGGCCTTCTCGCGCCCGAGGGCGGCGGACGGAGCCGGGCCTACCGGGGGACGATCGTCCTCATGCGCCGGGTCGTGGAGGCCGCGGAGCTGGATGTTGACGTTCGCGGAGCGGCGGTTCCGGACGATGATCTGCGAGCCGATGTCGTCGCGGCTCTTGCTGCGCGCATACGCGGCGCGGACTGCTGACCAGCATCTGAGGGCTTCGCGCCCGATCGATCGTCACTCTCCGTCTTGCAGCCGCTGAAGCCGTTCGGCGTCACGGCGCGTGAGCTGACGCCGCCGGCGTGGCATCGTTGCCGGCGCCGCCTCTGCCGCCGGATGGGCCTTCGCGTGGCTCTCGTACCAGCGGAGATAGGCGCGCACGAGGGGCGCCGAGGTCAGGCCGTGGAGGACGACGCTGAGCGCCACGGTGACGACGACCGTGGTGATCAGCGTCTGCTCCTCGGACACGCCCCGCTCCACGACGAGGAGGGCGAACACCACCGAGGCGAGGCCGCGCCCCAAACGATGATGATGGTGGTGATGGTCGCCCGCGCTACGATCGTGCACCTCTTCTCGCCAGCCCGTCCGCCCTCTGACGGGGCGCGACCATCCTACAGCCGTAGGGGCAGGCAGCCGAAAGCCGAGCCGCCGGCGACGGCGCAACGAGCACGCATCTCGGCCGAAAAGCCTGACCGCGTGGTAACGTAGGCGTGATCAGAACGCTGCCTTTTCCTTAAAGACGGAGGCTCACCCATGACCATCGCCAATAAGCACCACTTGACGGTTGACGATCGAAGAGCTCTCGGTCGCGAGGCCCGCAAGGCAGCACCCCGCGCCTCGCACGGCTCGTGGACGCCGGCCGCCGACCGCCCCGACCCGATCGCGCTCTTGCGCGCCCAGGACGAAGACCGCATGGAGGATCTCGTGCCGATCCGCTGGGGCCGCATGTCGGCCTCGCCGTTCGCCTTCTATCGCGGCTCGGCGGCGCTGATGGCCGCCGACCTCGCGCCCCTGCCGCGCACCGACCTCACCGTCCAGCTCTGCGGCGACGCCCACCTGGCGAACTTCGGCCTGTACGGTTCGCCCGACCGGACGCTGCTCTTCGACGTCAACGACTTCGACGAGACGCTGCCTGGACCGTTCGAGTGGGACCTCAAGCGGCTCGCAGCGAGCTTCGTCGTCGCCACCCGCCACAACGGCCTCGGCGAGGACGTTGCCCGAGAGACCGCGCTCGCCGCGGCGCGCTCCTATCGTGAGCACATCACCGCTTACGCCGAGATGCGCGAGCTCGATGTGTGGTACTCGCGGGTCGTCGCCGACGATCTGCTCGAGATCGCCCGTGCGAGCAGGGCCGCCAAGCAGGCCTCCAAGTCCGACGTCAAGGCGAGGCTCAAGGCGACCGAGAAGGGCTTCGCCAAGGCACGTGGCCGCGACAGCCTGCAGGCGGCCGGCAAACTGACCGAGACGGTCGACGGCAAGCGGCGCATCGTCGACCAGCCGCCGCTCATCATGCACCTCGAGATGCTCGAGGATGCGAAGAACACCCACAGCCTCTTCGAGCAGTACAAGGCGACCCTCGAGGACGATCGTCGCGAGCTCCTTGAACGCTTCGAGATCGCCGACATCGCTCGCAAGGTCGTCGGCGTGGGCAGCGTCGGCACGCGCTGCATCATCGTGCTCCTGCTCGGCCGCGACGGCGACGACCCCCTGTTCCTGCAGGTCAAGGAGGCCGGGCCGTCGGTGC
Organism: uncultured Thermoleophilia bacterium; assembly: GCA_963765635.1. Taxonomy (GTDB): domain Bacteria; phylum Actinomycetota; class Thermoleophilia; order UBA2241; family UBA2241; genus CAIXSE01. Next base: position 1,276,693 of record CAVXXF010000004.1, on the reverse strand, counting down.
TCGAGCGCTACCTCGGCAGGAGCAAGTTCACCCACGCCGGTCATCGCGTCGTGGCCGGGCAGCGCCTCACGCAGGCGGCCAGCGACATCTTCCTCGGCTGGATGACCGGCAAGCCGGCGGGCCGTCCCTTCTACTGGCGCCAGCTGCGCGACATGAAGGGCTCGATCGAGACCGATCTGCTCAAGGCCCCCGGCCTCGAGATCCTGGCCGCCTTGTGCGGCTGGGCGCTGGCCCGCGGCCACGCACGCTCGGGGCATCGCATCGCCATCGCCTCGTACCTCGGCGTGAGCGACCGCTTCGAGCAGGGGATCGCCGACTTCGCACGCTCGTATGCCGACCAGGCCGAGAAGGACTACGAGACTGTGGTGAAGGCGATCAAGCAGGGCACGATTCCGGCAGAGACCGGGATCTGAGCGCCGATGGCACCGGGGGCGGCGGGCGGCTCTTCCGCCCGCCGCCCCCGTCTACGACGCTCGTCCTCTGAAGTCCCCCGATCACCCGGCAACCCTTCAACGCGCACCGCGTAGGCGACAGGAGAGCACATGGGCGCAGCGATCGGCGAGATGCTTCCGCTGGCGATCGGCATCGCCATCAGCCCGCTGCCGATCATCGCCATCATCCTGATCCTCACGACGCCGCAGGCGCGTACCAACGGCCTCGCCTTTCTCGGCGGCTGGCTGCTCGGGCTGGCCGTCGTCGCGGTGGTCGTCCTCATCATCACAGACGCCGCCGAGGCGACGACGTCCAACGACACCTCGAAGATCGTGAGCGTCATCAAGCTCGTGCTCGGCCTGCTGCTGCTCTTCCTCGCCTGGCGCAAGTTCCAGAAGCGCCCGGGGCCGGGGGAGGAGACGCCGATGCCGAAATGGATGGCGGCGCTGGACCGGTTCACGCCCGCGCGCTCCGTGGCCGTCGGGGCGCTGCTTGCCGGCCCCAAGCCCAAGAACCTCATCCTCAACGCGGCGGCGGCGGCCGGAATCGCCCAGTCGGGCATCGGCGGCTTTCAGCAGGCAGTGGTCCTGATCCTGCTCATCCTGATCGGCAGCATCGGCATCATCGGCCCGGTGGCGGTGTACTTCGCCATGGGCGAGGAGAAGTCGGCGCGGGTGCTCGGCGGCTGGAAGACCTGGCTGGCGGCCAACAACGGCACCGTGATGACCGTGCTCTTCGTGGTCTTCGGCTTCGTGCTCATCGGCAACGGCATCGGTGGACTGTGATGTCGCCGGCGTTCCACCTGCTGGCCAAACCGTCGGGCTCGGTCTGCAACCTCGACTGCGCCTACTGCTTCTTCCTCGAGAAGGAGAAGCTGTACCCGGGCGCGCGCTCGCGTATGAGCGACGAGCTGCTGGAGCGCTACATCCGGCAGCTCATCGAAGCGCATCGCGCGCCCGAGGTGACGATCGCCTGGCAGGGCGGCGAGCCGACGCTCATGGGCCTCGAGTTCTTCCGCCGGGCGGTCGCGCTGGCGCGCAAGTACGCCCGCCCGGGGATGACCGTGAACCACTCGATCCAGACCAACGGCACCAAGATCAACGGCGACTGGGCACGCTTCTTCAAGGACAACAGCTTCCTCGTCGGCCTCAGCATCGACGGCCCCCGCGAGCTGCACGATGCATACCGCCGCGACAAGGCCGGCAAGCCCACCTTCGACAAGGTCATGCGCGGCCTCGCAACGCTCCGCGAGCACGGCGTGGAGTGGAACGCCCTCACGACCGTGCACGCCGCCAACGCCGCGCACCCCTCGAAGGTCTACCGCTTCCTGCGCGACGAGTGCGGCGCGCGGTTCATCCAGTTCATCCCCATCGTGGAACGGCCCACCAACGACGGCGTGCCCTACGGCGGCGCCGTCACCGACCGTTCCGTGACGGCCGCGCAGTGGGGCGCCTTCCTCGTCGGCGTCTTCGAAGAGTGGGTGAGCCGGGACGTCGGCGAGGTGTACGTGCAGCTGTTCGACGTCGCCCTGGCCAGCTGGTACGGCGAGCCCGCCGGACTCTGCGTGCACTCGCCCACCTGCGGCGCCGCGCTCGCCCTGGAGTTCAACGGCGACGTGTACGCCTGCGACCACTTCGTTGAGCCGGCGTACCTGCGCGGCAACATCGGCGAGCGGCACCTCGCGGAGCTCGTCGGCTCGCCGGAGCAGCAGCAGTTCGGCAGGGACAAGCTCGACACGCTGCCGCAGTACTGCCTCGACTGCGACGTGCGCTTCGCCTGCCACGGCGGCTGCCCCAAAGACCGCTTCATCACGACGCCCGCCGACGGGGCGCGGCCCGGGGAGCCGGGGCTCAACTACCTCTGCCCCGGCTTCAAGGCGTTCTTCCATCACATCGACGCGCCCATGCGCCGCATGTGCGCGCTGCTGCGCGAGGACCGCGCGCCGTCGGACATCGTGGCGGAGTACGCCGCCGCCAGTGCCGCCGACACGACCCCGGAAGGACACCGGCCATGACCCGACCCACAGTCGATGAAGACCTCTGCATCGGCTGCGGCCGCTGCGAGGAGCTCTGCCCCGCCGTGTTCGAGGTGCGCGACGACGGCTACTCGCACGTCATCGATCCCGATGGCTGTGAGGCCGCCGGCTGCTGCGAGGAGGCGGCCGAGGAGTGCCCGGTGGACGCGATCTCACTCGCATAGGATGGACGGGCGCGCCTGGAGACCGACGAGAACCAGGCGACGTTCACCATCGGCTAACATGCAGCATCCATATTCGAACCTCAAGACGCGGACCGACGAGCTCGCTACCGAGTAAGGAGTGATGGCACATGAGCGAACCCTTCAAGGGCGTCATCAACGTCGACATCCGGGAGTCGACGCCCGACTGGGCGCCGTTCGAGCCGCCGAAGGCCCCGGACGGGGCGCCTAACGTCGTCTACATCGTGCTCGACGACGTCGGCTTCTCGGCGATGAGCTGCTACGGCGGCCCGATCCCGACGCCGAACATCGACAAGATCGCCGCCGACGGCGTGCGCTACACGCAGTGGCACACCACGGCGCTGTGTTCGCCGACGCGCTCGTGCCTACTGACCGGGCGTAACCACACGCGTAACTCGATGGCGTGCATCACCGAAGCCGCGATCGGCTTCCCCAACGCCAGCGGCACGATCCCGCCCGAGAACGGCATGCTCTCCGAGATCCTCGGCGAATTGGGTTGGAACACCTACATGGTCGGCAAGTGGCATCTCTGCCCGACCGACGAGATGAACCTCGCCGCCCCGCGCCGCAATTGGCCGTCTGGGCGCGGCTTCGAGCGCTGGTACGGCTTCCTCGGCGCCGAGACCAACCAGTGGTATCCCGAGCTGGTCTACGACAACCATCCGGTGGAGCAGCCCATGACGCCGGAAGAGGGCTACCATTTCACCGATGACATCACCGACAAGGCGCTCGAGTTCATCAAGGACGCCCAAGCCATCGCCCCGGACAAGCCGTTCTTCCTCTACTATGCGCCCGGCGCCTGCCACGCGCCGCATCACGCGCCCAGGGAGTGGATCGACAAGTTCAAGGGCCAGTTCGACATGGGCTATGAGGCGATGCGCGAGCAGACGCTCGCCCGCCAGAAGAAGATGGGCCTCGTCCCGCCCGACACCGAGCTTCCGCCGCATCAACCCCATCGGTACCACCGAGACCCGCACGGGACCCGACGGCAAGCCATTCCCAGCGCTGGACGTGACCAAGCCGTGGGACACGCTTTCCGCCGATGAGAAGAGGCTCTTCTCGCGTATGGCCGAGGTCTACGCCGGCTTCCTCGCCCACACCGACCACTACATCGGGGTCCTGCTCGACTACCTCGAGTGGGCAGGGCTGCGGGAGAACACGCTCGTGATCCTGGTGTCGGACAACGGCGCCAGCGGCGAAGGCGGTCCCGACGGATCGGTCAACGAGAACCTCTTCTTCAACGGCATCCCCGACGACCTCGCGACCAACCTCAAGATGCTCGACGAGCTCGGCGGCCCCAAGACCTACAACCACTACAGCAACGGCTGGGCCATGGCCTTCAACACGCCGTTCAAGATGTGGAAGCGCTACGAGTTCAACGGCGGCACCGCCGACCCGTGCATCATGTCGTGGCCGGCGGGCATGAAGGCCAGGGGTGAGATCAGGGAGCAGTACCACCACGCGATCGACGTCGTGCCCACGGTGCTGGACTGCCTCGGCGTCGTGAGCCCTCACACCATCAAGGGGCACGTGCAGAGCGCGTTCGACGGCGTCAGCATGCGCTACGCATTCGACGACGCCGCCGCCGAAGGAGCGCGCACGACGCAGTTCTACTCGATGCTCGGCTCCCGCGGCATCTGGCACGAGGGCTGGAAGGCCGTGACCACACACCCGACCATCGCAGGGTGGAGCCACTTCAACGACGACGAGTGGGAGCTGTACCACACCGACGTCGACCGCTCCGAGATGCACGACCTCGCCAAGGAGAACTGGGCCAAGCTGAGGGAGCTCCAGAGCCTGTGGTTCGCCGAGGCCGGCAGGAACGGCGCCTTCCCGCTCGACGACCGCTCACCGCTCGAGATCATCCTGACGCCGCGGCCAGTGCTCGCGCCGCCGCGCGACCGATACACGTACTTCCCCGGCACCGCCGACGTGCCGGAGCAGCAGGCCGTGAACGTGCGCAATCGTTCCTTCTCGATCGGCGCGCTCGTCGACATCCCGGCCGCCGGCGCCGAGGGCGTGCTTTTTGCGCACGGTGCGCGCTTCGGCGGGCACGCCCTGTACGTCAAGGACGACAGGCTGCACTACGTGAACAGCTTCGTCGGCATCCTCGAGCAGAAGGTCGACGCGACCGAAGACCTGCCGACCGGCGAAGACCTCATCCTCTCCGCGTCGTTCGACAAGGACGGCGAGGATCCGCCCGGAGTGGCCACCGGCATGCTGTCGCTGTACCACGGCGACAGGAAGGTGGGCGAAGGGCGCATCAAGACCCAGCCGGGCTACTTCTCGCTGGCCGGAGAGGGCCTGTGCGTCGGCCGCGACAGCGGTGAGGCCGTCACCGACGACTACCCGGGCACGTCGCCGCACCGCTTCACCGGCGGCACGATCAAACGCGTCGCCGTGGACGTCAGCGGCGAGCCGTACCTCGATCTGGAGCGTCAAGCCGCGGCGATGCTGGCGCGGGAGTAGGCGCCGGCCAGGACTGAAGAGCGGTGGGGCGGCGGCGTTGCCGCCGCCCCGCCGCCTCAAGGCCCACCCCGACGGCACCACCGCGAGGAGCTCGACCCGGTCGGTCTGGATCGCGGAGTTGACGAAGTCGTCGCGATCCCGCGGCCCGATGACGGTCGCGCCGGCGGCGCGCGGCCTCGGAGCACCGCATCCTCATTGTCGGCAAAGTCGATGTCGAGGGCGCTGTCCAGCACGTCCCTGCCCACCGGCGCAACCTCGAACAAACCGAGTAGTCCGTGCACCTGGTCGCGCGCCCTGCGGCTGCCGAAGCTCTTCGCCGCGATGTAGAGACCGTCGTACGCGGTCGTGGCGCAGATCGAACCAGTGATGCGGCCATTGTCTACCAAGGCGAACAACTTGGAGGCAGCGTCGAGGTGAGGCTCCCGCTCCAGCAAGACTCGGATCACGCCGGTGTCGAAGAGGACGTTCACCGGTACTGCTCCTCGAGATGGTGAAGGTAGTACTCATCGCTAGCCGCGGCGCCCTTGAGAGCGCCGATCATCGCCCGCACGCGAGGCGTGAGCTCCGTACCCAGGATGGCGCGTCGGCCTGATGAGAGCGAAGTAGTCAGCGACGAGCTGGGAGACCGACTGCCGGAGCGATGCGAGTAGCGCTTCGCCCTGTCGATGAGGCGGTCATCGAGTCGCAGCGTCAGCTTCGTGTTCATGCCTGTACCTCCTGACGTACAATCACTGTCGACATTATACGGCAAACGGCAATTGCGACAAGGGCTCTGCGAGCTGCCGTCCGCTGACTGTGTGCCGACGCCGCCTACCTCCAACTCCAGTCCGCATTGAGCAACGCGAGTCAGGGAGCGACCTGAGCGAGTACCGTCTGGCTTCTTCATCGCCCACAGGCGATGCTGTGTGGTGAATCATATGTGAGACACCCGACGCGAAGGGGGCAGACGATGCCCACGACCAAGGCGGCGTACTCCGCCGGATGCCGCGGTCATGGAGCGCGACGATGGCGCCCGCCGAGGTCGCGGCCGCGCACACCATCGCCCGGAAAGCAGGCCGTGTCCTGACCCCGCCGACGAGTCCGTGACGCTCTCCACACTCTCCCGCGCGGCCGCCGCCCTGCCGGAGGAACGCGCTCGCCCCGAACGAGCTCGGTGCCTCGGAGCGCTCCCAGGCGCTGGATCGCCCGCGACACGGCGAGAACCTGAGGTGTTCGGCTCGAGAAGAGCCTGGGCGAACGGCAGGAGACCGACCTCGGGCCGACACTTCCGGAAGAGCTTGACCCGTGCCGCTCGGGATCGAGGAGGCGATGAGCGCAGCGCGCCGCAAAGTCGATCCTCGTCGAGCGTAAGTGCCTTAGGCCCCACGTCCGCGAGACTGTCGCGAGAGATTCGGTGCCCCTGTGATGAGCCAGGTGCGCTCATGATCACCTGCTGACGCCGAAGAGCGACGGCGAAGCCCGCCTCGTCGCCGATACGGACCGCGAGACGTTCATGACCTCACCCACGGGCTCGTGGGCCATCGAGCGAGGGATCATTCAGCTCGGCGAGATCGCCTCTCAGCTTCGCGCCCGGCACGTTGACTACGTCGAGGCGCACCCCGAACTCGACCCTCCCGGCATGCGCTCGGCGCGCAACATCGTCGTCCACGGCTACGCCACGATCGACCGCGCGCGGATCTTGCAGATCGCCGGCGACGGTGCCGGCGATGGGCGTCGCCGCCCGCGCGCTCGACCTTCACGACCGCGATGTGGAGCGATGAGCCCGGCGAGCCGAACGGCGTCGCGGATCTGAGGGCTCGACCAACGAGGACTGGCATCGTCTGGGCTGGCGGCCCTGCTCGGCCACGCGCCCCTGAGGTCCCGGCGCCTCGGGGCGTGGTCTTGTCAGGGTCTCGACTCAGGACGACCTCCCAGAACGCCCGGGGAATAGGATACGATAGGGTCGTGACCGCACGGTAACACTGCCACCGGCAGCCGACCGTGCGACGAGGGAGCAAGGAGGCGCGTTGACGAGGTCGTCCGATCCGGTCCTGGTCGAGGGGGTCTCACGATGCCCAAGGTAAGCTCGCGGGCGCACTTCAACCTGCACTTCCGCGTGCGCCCTCTCTTGCTGCGCTTCCTCGTCAGCGCGGTGTCCCTGGCCCTGACCGCCATCATCGTGCCGCACATCTTCTTCGCCGGCGACTATCGCATCCTCTCGTGGCTCCTCATCAGCGCCGTCTTCGGGCTCCTCAACGCCTTTCTCAAACCGCTGCTGCAGATCATCATGCTGCCCTTCATCTTCGTCTCGTACGGCTTTGTGGTCGTCCTCATCAACACCGTCCTGCTTTTGACCCTCGCCTGGATCTTCACGGAGCGTTTCCAGGTGCAGCACCTGCTCTGGGCGTTCGTCGGCGGCCTCGTGTGCGGCATGCTCGAGGGCCTCCTGCAGAACTTGTTCGGGCTCACGCCGCCGATCGTCGAGAGCGGCCCCGACGCCCTCAAGGAAGAGATCGCGAAGCATAAGCACGGGCTCCTCGAGAAGGAACTGCTCGCCGCCACGGCGGAGGACGTCCCCGCGCTGGCCGACGACCCCGCCGACGCGGAGCGGCCGGGGGGAGCGACGCCATGAGGCGCTCGTCGCTCGACAAGTTCCGCGAGGACCTGCGCCTGCAGCAGGTCTACAACACCCTCCTGCGGTACGGATACGACGGGGTACTGAACCAATCGGCCTTCGTCGGGGGCTTCCGCCACGCGATGCAGTCGTGGGTCTGGCGCATGCCGAAGGGCTGGGAAGAACCCGGCACGGCCGTGAAGCTCCGGCTCATGCTCGAGGAGCTCGGCCCCACCTACGTCAAGATCGGGCAGATCGTCTCTAGCCAGGCGTCGGTGCTCCCCACCGACTGGGCCACCGAGCTCTCGCGGCTCCAGGACGCCGTGCCCCCGTTCCCCAGCGACCAGGTGCGCGAGCGCATCATCGAGGAGCTCGGCGCTCCGCCCGAGGAGCTCTACGCCTCCTTCGAACCGCAGGCGTTCGCGGCGGCATCCACCGCCCAGGTGCACAGGGCCACGCTGCACGACGGCACGGCGGTCGCCGTCAAAGTGCAGCGCCCCAACATCTCCAAGATGATCCGCGCCGATCTCGGCATCTTGCAGAACGCGGCGCGCGTCGTCTCAACGAGGTCCGAGTCGGTGCGCGCCCTGGACCTCGTCGGCATGCTCGAGCAGTTCTCTTCGGGCGTGCTCGAGGAGCTCGACTACCGTGGCGAGGCCTACAACGCCCTCCGCCTCTCCGAGAACATGGCGAAGTCTCCCCGGCGTGCATGTCCCGGCGGTCTACGCAGAGCTCTCGACGTCCGCGGTGATCACCCAGGAGTTCGTCCGCGGCGTCAAGGTCAGCGACGTGGAGGCCATCGAGAAGGCCGGTCTGGACCGCGAAGAGATCGCCCGCAATGCGCTGCGCGCGCTCATCAAGCAACTGCCGGTCGACGGCTTCTTCCACGCCGACCCGCACCCCGGGAACCTCCTCGTCAACCTCGATACCGGCGTACTCACCTTCATCGACCTGGGGATGATGGGCGAGATCGACATGCAGCAGCGCCTGCGCCTCGCGCAGCTCATGCTCGTCATGCAGCAGCGGAGCGTGGACGGCATGGCAAACGCGCTGCGTGGCATGAGCACGGCGTTCAGAGGCGACGTCGACGAGAAGGCCTTCCGTCGCGATTTTTCCCGCCACGTAGGGCGCTACATGAGCGGCGGTGGCGCGATCTCGTTCGGGCAGGTCGCCGGCGAGGGCTTCGAACTGCTGCGCGCCCACGGGCTGCGCCTCGACGCCGGAATGACGCTGGCCGTCAAAGCGCTCGTGCAGACCGAGAGCGTGGCACGCGCGCTGTCCACAGACAGCGGCCTGCTCTCCGAGGGCGTGCCGATGCTGCTCGACATGGCGCGCGAGGCGATCACCGGCGAGAAGATCGTCGACGAGGCCAAGAAGCAGCTCATGGGCGTGGCCGGTCAGGTGGTGGAGCGCATCCCGACGCTCACCGAAGCCACGACGAAGTGGCTCGATCAGTACCAGAAGGGCCGCTTCGAGGTGACGATCGACACGTCGGAACTCGCCAAGGAAGTCAACAAGCTCACGCGGCTCGGGCGCGAGATCGTCATCGCCGTCATGCTAGTCGGCATGCTGGTGGGGTCCGCCGTCGCGACGTACGGCATCGCCGCCAGCGACCTCAACGGCGGGATCTGGGATCTCCTCGCGCGCATCGCCCCCATCGGGTTCGCCCTGGCCCTGATCCTCAGCTTCCTCATCGTCATCCGCCTCACGTGGCGCTGGTTCCGCGGCAAGACGCCCGACGAGGACTGAGGCGGCGCAGGCCGCAACGGGAGGTCATGTGGGTGCGGCGATCGGTGAGATGCTCCCCCTGGCGATCGGCATCGCCATCAGCCCGCTGCCGATCATCGCCATCATCCTGATGCTGCTCACGCCACAGGCGCGCAGCAACGGTCTCGCCTTTCTCGGTGGCTGGATGCTCGGTCTGGCGGTCGTCGGCACCATCGTCCTCATCGTGGCCAACACCGCGGGTATCGCCACGTCGAGGGGGCCATCGCAGACGGTCAGCATCATCAAGCTCGTGCTCGGCCTGCTGCTGCTGGTCGTCGCCTGGCGCCAGTTCTCGAAGCGCCCCAAGGCGGGCGAGGAGGCGCCCCTGCCGAAGTGGATGAGGGCGCTCGACAGCTTCACGCCCGCCCGATCGGCGAGCATCGGGGCGCTGCTCTCCGGCGTCAACCCGAAGAACCTCATCCTCAACGCGACGGCAGCTGCCGGCATCGCGGCCACTGGGCTCGCCGGCGCGCAGCAGGCCGTGGTCCTCATCCTGCTCATCATCGTCGGCAGCCTGGGGGTCATGGCTCCAGTGGGCGTGTACTTCGCCATGGGTGACAAAGCGGCGCCGGTGCTGGGCGGCTGGAAGACCTGGCTGGCGGCCAACAACGCCACCGTGATGATGGTGCTCTTCCTGGTGTTCGGCGTGACGCTGATCGGGAAGGGGATCAGCGGGCTGTCGTGACCTGGGTCGTCGCCTGCAGGTGACAGAACGCAGGCGGGGCGGCCCAAGGGCCGCCCCGCCTGCGTCGTACGGATCTTGAAGCTGGTCTTACTTCTCGTGCTTGCTGGCGCCGAAGGCGTGCTTGAGGTCCTTCTCCTGCTCCTCCGTGAGGTTGGAGCGCACCAGGGTGGCGCCGGTGCCGGTCACGGCGGCGAGGAACTTGTCCTCCGTCATCTGGCCGATGAGCAGGAACCAGCCGGCCTTGCCCGGCGGCACGGCGTCGCCCATCTGCTCGAGGACTTCTTTGTTCATGCCGGTCTTGCCGAGCTTGCCGAAGAGGCCGCCCATGGCGGCGCCGATGGCCAGGCCCAGGAAGGGCACGAAGAAGAGCAGGCCGAAGAGCATGCCCCAGAAGGCGCCGCCCAGGGCGCCCGCGCCGACCAGGCTGTGGCCGTGCTTGACGTGCGGCTTGCCGTCCAGGTCACGGACGACCTCGGCGGCGTCCTGCAGCTGCACGATCATGTCTTTCTGCATCTCCGCGAGCTTGAGGCCGAAGCGGTCGGCCTCCATCTCGTTCTCGAAGCCGAGTACCATCAGTTCGCTCATCTGCACTCCCTCTCTTGGTGGTGTGTCGGTCTGCGTGCGGCCCCGCGGGAGCGAGGCGCTTGACCCGTCTTGACTGCGTCATGCCCACGCGGCCGATGGACGAATCCCGGCCGCGGACGTTACCGCCGGGTCACTCTACCAGATGCCAGCCCCCAAGGAATGTGACACGCCCACGCTTGTCAGCGGCGGTGACAGGTAGCGCCGGCGCGCGAGCGCGGACGCGAGCACGTCACACCACTGTACGTGTGCGGCCGCTGCACGGGCGAGCGGCGCTCGATCTCGAGCTCGTGGCAGGTCGCACGGCGCTTCGGCGACCACGGCGCGCATCGGCTTCGCGCTCGCCGAGTTCATCAGCTACGAGGCCGGCCTTCGGCTCGCCGCTGTGGTCACCTGTACGTCGTCTGGGCACATCCTTCGTCGGCCTCGACGGCGTCGGGAACTTGCTGAACGAGGATCGCGTCGCGCGCGCGACCTCGAGTTCGTCGTCTGCGACCGGGCAGACGCGTCGCCGCGCAGCGCGTCCCGTCCAGGCCACATCATCAGGCGATCGACCTCCCGCCGAGGATGATCACCGTGCCCCGAGGCGCCGAGGGCGATCTCGTCGCCTGGTCAGCGTGGGCGTCTACTGCCAGAGCACGTGGACCGACCTCTGCGATCGCCCTCGCGCCGGCGCGCTCTTCTTCAGGACGCGCCTCGAGCGCTCCCCGCGCAGCCGGCCTCTCGCCCGTCACGTCTTGTAGAAACGCCTCAGGAACTCGATTGCCATGGCGATGTCGAGTCCCGCGAGCACCGCGAGGAAGACGGCGCCGGCACGCCTGCCGGTCTGCCAGGCGGCCACCGCGATGACGGTGAAGAAGACGCCCCCGAAGAGCATGAAGATCGCCAAGACGTTGGACCGCACCCTGCCTCCCCGGGACCACGGCGACCACGAGGCGCGGCCGCGCGGGTAGAGTCTCCGCCGTGGCGACCGCCAGGCAAGCGCCGAGTCGCAGGCGGGCCGTCCCGGCAACGAGGTTGTCACGGACTGACGGCGGGCGCACACTCGGGGCCGACGCGCACAGCAGGGAGGCGAAAGTGAGCGCGAACGTGCGGTGGCAGAGAGTCCTCGAGTCGCTTGCCGAGAAGGGCTGGAGCGCGCGCGTCGTCGCGGCCGCGCGCCTCACCGACCTGCGCGCCCGGGTCGCCGCCGTCCTTGAGTCGGGCGACCTGCCCGACGAGGCGGCCGCGCACATCGCCGACGAGGTCACGTTCGCGCTGCCTGAGGGGCTTGAGGCAGCGCGCTCGGTGATCGTGGGCGCCATCGCGCGGCCGCTCACGCAGGCAACGCTGACCATCGGCGGAGCGGAGTACACCGTGCCGGTGCCGCCGCACTACGCCGGGTACTTCACCGTGCCGGACGGCCTCGCCGAGGCGGCTGGCGCGGCGCTCGCGCCCTTCGGGCATCGCGCCGTCCGCGTCGAACCGCCGCTCAAGACGCTCGCCACAGGCGCCAGCCTGACACGCTACGGCCGCAACAACATCGCCTACGTGCTCGGCCTCGGCAGCTACCTCATGCTCGCCGCCTGCGCCAGCGACGCCCTGCCGCCCGACGACGCAGTCTGGGACGAACCGTTGCAGCTCGCGCGCTGCGAACGCTGCAGCGCATGTCAGCGTGCCTGCCCGACCGGCGCCATCCGCGCCGACCGCTTCCTGCTCGAGACCGATCGCTGCCTCACCTTCGTCAACGAAGACGTCGCCCCGTTCCCGGACTGGGTGGACCCCGCCTGGCACACCTGCGCCGTCGGCTGCCTGCGCTGCCAGCTCGTGTGCCCCGAGAACGCCGCGGTGGATCTCGTCGTCGAACCGCCGGTGGTGTTCGACGAGCAGGAATCCGCGGCGATCCTCGCTGCCGCCGCCGGCTCTGAGCTGGCCCCGGCGACGCGCGCCAAGCTCAGGCGCTGCGGCCTCGACTACTCTCCTGACCTCATCGCCAGGAACCTGCGCGCGCTGCTCACCGGCTGAGCCGCCGGAGGCGGTCACAACGGTGAGCGGTCTCTGACCCCGGGGTACCACTCAGGTACGGGGAAAGGAGCGGGAATGTCACAGCCCATCGTTCTCGGCTACGACGGCTCGTCGTGCTCGACGGCGGCGCTCGACGAGGCGGTCGCGCTCGCGCGCGGCCTCGGCCACAGCGAGGTGATCATCGTCTATTGCCACGAACCTCCGCCCGGCCTTGCTTGCGAGCTGGACCCCGCCTGCGCCGCGGCCAAAGAGCTGCGCGACTACGAGCGCGGCGTGGAAGAGGACGTCCAGCCCATGCTCCACGCCGCCGCGGAACGCGTGCGCGCCTGCGGCGTTCAGACCGAGGTGCTCATGGTGTGGGATGACCCGGCCCGGGCCCTCATCCAGATCGCCGACGACCGGGGCTCACGGGTGATCGTGGTCGGCTCTCACGGTGAAGGCCCGCTCTCCGGAGCACTGCATCACTGCGCGCCCTACGAGTTACTCCATCGCAGTTCCATCCCGGTGCTCGTGGTGCCGCACCGGCACTGACGCGCCGGCGTCGACGCGCCGGCACCGTGCCCCGGCGCCGGCGTCCCTCGCCGGCCGCGCCCTCTACGCGGTGCGGCCGGCGAGGTCGCGTACGCAGTCCACAGCGGAGTGCCAGCCGGCGAGCAGCGCCTCGCGGTCCACGGCCGGGTCGGGCGCGAAGGTGCGCTCGGCGCGCCACAGATCGGCGACCTCGCACTCGTCCCTCCATAGCCCGACGGCGAGCCCGGCCAGCAGGGCCGCGCCCAGCGCCGTGGACTCCGTCTGGGCGGCGCGCGTGACCGGCACGCCGAGCACGTCGGCCTGGAACTGCAGCAGCAGGTCGTTGTGAGACGCTCCGCCGTCGGCGCGCACATCGGCCGGCGTCACGCCGGCGTCGGCGGCCACGGCGCCCAGAAGGTCGGCGACCTGGTAGGCGATGCCCTCGAGCGTGGCGCGCGCGATGTGCGCCGCCGTGGTGCCGCGCGTCAGCCCGAGGATCGCGCCGCGGGCGCGCGGCTCCCAGTACGGCGCGCCGAGACCGGCGAGCGCGGGCACGAAGTACACGCCGTCGCTCGCCGGCACGCGCGCCGCCAGAGCCTCCGAATCCGCGCGCCTCGGCGATGATCCCGAGGCCGTCGCGCAGCCACTGGATCGCCGCGCCGCCGATGAACACGCTGCCCTCGAGCGCGTAGGTGCGGCGACCGCCGCGCTGCAGGGCGACGGTGCTCAGCAGACCGTTCTGCGACTCCACGGGCTCCTCGCCGGTGTTCATCAGCAGGAAGCAGCCCGTGCCGTAGGTGACCTTGGTCATGCCGCGCGTCGTGCAGGCCTGGCCGAAGAGCGCGGCCTGCTGGTCGCCGACCATGCGCCGCCAGGGGCAGAGGCGCCCCGAAGACCGCGGCGTCGGTCTGCCCCACCACGCCGCTGGTGTCGCACACCGTCGGGCAGCAGCGCCCGCGGCACGCCGAAGAGCTCGAGCAGCTCGTCGTCCCAGTCGCCGGCTGCGGAGGTCGTAGAGGAGCGTCCGCGAGGCGTTGGTGGCGTCGGTCACGTGCAGGCGGCCGCCGGTGAGCTGCCACGCCAGCCAGCTGTCGACGGTGCCGAAGGCGAGCTCGCCGCGCGCGGCCCGCTCGCGGGCGCCGGGCACGGCGTCGAGGAGCCAGCGGATCTTGGTCGCCGAGAAGTAGGGATCGAGCACGAGGCCGGTCTTGCGCGCGCACCAGCGCCTCGTGGCCCGCGGCGCGCAGCTCTTCGCAGCGCTCCGCGGTGCGCCGGTCCTGCCACACGATCGCCGGCGCGATCGGCAGCGACGTGGCTCTGTCCCACACGATGGTGGTCTCGCGCTGGTTGGTGATACCGATGCCGGCCACGTCGGCGATGGCGACGCCGCTGCTGCGCAGCGCCTCGACGGCCGTCTCGCGCTGCGCCGTCCAGATCTCCAGCGGGTCCTGCTCGACCCAGCCCGGCTGCGGGAAGCTGAGAGCGATCTCGCGCTGCGCAAGCGAAAGGACGCCGCCGTCGGCGGCGAAGACGATCGCTCGCGCGCTGGTCGTGCCGTGGTCGAGGGCGAGGATCACGCGCCCGTCCTTCGCTTCACCAGCCATCGTGCCTCCCGTCGGTCCGCCGTCCGCGTCCTCCATCTGCGCGTCCATCCTCGCCTCAGACGACCGCCAACGGCCCTGTGACCGGCGCTCATGGGTATGCTGTCGGTGATGGCACGCGCGCGTGCGCACCAAGGTCGTCGAGGGGAGGCACCATGGGCTGGAGGAAGATACTCGAAGCGGAACACCGGCTGATGCGCGAGGTCGCCGACGCAGCCGACAACGAGTGCGACCACATCGCTGCGACGGGCGTCGCTCGCGCCGACCTCGTAGGCGACATCCTCGGGTTCTTCCGCTTCTTCTGCGATGGCCTGCACGACCCCAAAGAGAACGACCTGCTGTTCGCGCGCTGCCACAAGCGCGGTATGACCAACGACGACGAGCCGCTCGAGCAGATGCTCGGCGAGCACGAGTGGTGCGCCGCGCGTCTCGACAGGCTCCAGGTGAAACTCAGGGCGCTGCCCGAGGGTGACGGTGGCGCGGCGCGCGCCTTCGCCGCGGACCTGCGCGAGTATGTGGAGGTCGTGCGCTGCCACATGGAGGTCGAGGAAACGGTCTTCTTCGACACCGCTCAACACTACCTCACCGAGACGACCGGCGTGAGCTCACCGAGGAGTTCGAGGCGGTGCACGACGACGAGGTCGACGAGGGCGTGCAAGCCTACTGGGAGGAGCTCGCCCACCGGCTCGCCGCCGCGGAGAGCCAGGCCTAGACCCAGGCGGTCTGCCCGTCGCTCAGATACGAGTGCATGTCGTCGGCCGCCTGGCGCGCCGCGCCCATGGCGAGGATGACCGTCGCGGCGCCGGTGACGATATCCCCGCCCGCCCACACCCTGGGCACGCTCGTGCGGCCCGACTCGCTGAACGTGCGGATGTAGCCGCGCGCGTTGCGCTCGAGCCCCTCGGCGCCCTCGAAGAGCGCTTTGTTCGGGCCGGCGCCCACAGCCACGATCGCCAGGTCCACGTCGAGCAGGAAACTGGACCCGACGATGGGGATCGGCCGCCGCCGCCCCGACTCGTCGGGCTCGCCCATCTTCATGCGCACGCCCTGCAGCTGCCGCACCCAGTGCTGTTCGTCGCCCACGTAGCCCACGGGACTCGCCAGGTAGTGGAAGCGCACGCCCTCCTGCTCGGCATGTTCGATCTCCTCGTCGCGCGCCGGCATCTCGTCACGGGTGCGCCGGTACACGATGGTCGCCTCGCGGGCGCCCATGCGGATGGCGGTGCGCGCGCAGTCCATGGCCACATTGCCGCCGCCGACCACCGCCACGCGCCGACCCTTGGGCGCCGGGGTGTCGTACTCGGGGAACAGGTAGGCCTTCATCAGGTTCACGCGCGTGAGGTACTCGTTGGCGGAGACGACGTTGCAGAGGTTCTCGCCGGGAAGGCCCATGAAGCCGGGCAGACCGGCGCCGGTGGCGATGTACACGGCATCGAAACCCAGCTCGAAGAGCTCATGCAGACCGTAGAGCTTACCCACGATGCTGTTGAGCTCGAACTTGACGCCCAACCGGCGCAGGTTGCCCGTCTCGGCCTCGACGATGTGCTTCGGCAGGCGGAACTCGGGGATCCCGTAGACGAGCACGCCGCCGGCTTTGTGCAGGGCCTCGAAGATGGTGACGCTATGGCCCTGCACGCCGAGATCGGCGGCCAACGTCAGACCGGCCGGGCCGCTGCCGACCACGGCAACACGGCGGCCCGTTTTGGCCGCGCGCCGCGGCAGCCTCACCTGGTCGGTCTCGCGCTCGAAATCGGCGGCAAAGCGCTCGAGCGCACCGACGGCGAGCGGCTCACCCTTCTTGCCCAGCAGGCAGAGCTTCTCGCACTGCTGGTCCTGGGGGCACACACGGCCGCAGATCGCCGGCAGCGCGTTGCGCAGCCGGATGCGCTGCGCCGCCGCGGCGAATTCGCCTTCGGCGATGAGTCTGACAAACCCGGGGATGTCGACCCCCACGGGGCAGCCGTCGACGCAGGTCGGCTTCTTGCACTGCAGACACCGACCGGCCTCGGCAATCGCCTGCTCGCCGTCGTACCCGAAGCTCACCTCGGAGAAGTTGCGCACGCGAAGCGCGGCGTCCTGCTCCGGCTTCTTCTGGCGCGGCGACTCGGCGAGGATCTTCGCCCTGCTCCGGGTAGACAGGCCGTGCCAAGGGCAGCCGGCGCGCGTGCAGAGCGCCAGCGGCACTACGCGCGTATGCACCGAGACTTCGAGGCCGAAGACCTGCGCCTCGCAGCGCTCGCACCTCCCTTCGGCCTCGAACAACGAGACGTCGCAGTGCGGGCACATGACGTCGTCGGCGAGGTCGCCGTCGCTCCAGCCGCCCGAGCACCTGCGCTCGTTCGCGTCCAGGCGCGGGTCGAGCAGCAGTTCGCAAGCGGCACCGTCGACCCGCACCGACAAGCCGACCCAGACGCGCTTCGTCTGCGCGTCGTACACGTTGAGGGGCGCGTGACAATGTGGGCAGAAGCTCGCGAGGTCGCCCTCGTGCCCCAGGGCCTGGAGCTCGGCGCTGTCGGCCTCGGTCGAGGTCATCGCCCCCTCCTACCGCGCCTTGATCGACGTGAGCAGCGAGATGCGTTCGTCGCGTCCGTAGATCTGGTTACGTTGGATGAGCTCGTCGAAGTCGACTTTGAAGGCGTCGAAGTGCGGGCCGTCGACGCAGGCGAAACGCGTCTCGCCGCCCACCGTGCAGCGGCAGCCGCCGCACATGCCGGTGCCGTCGACCATGATCGGGTTGAGGCTCACCTCGGTGGGGAGCAGGTAAATGCGCGTCATCTCGGTGACCGCCCGCATCATCACCAACGGGCCCACGGCCAGCACCTGGTCGATGCGCTCCTGCCGCTCGACCAGCAGCTTCAGCGCGTCGGTCACCAGGCCGTGCTCCCCATGACTTCCGTCGTCGGTAGTGACGACCAACTCGTCGCAGAGCGCGCGCATCTCGTCCTCAAGGATGAGCAGATCCTTCTCGCGCGCGCCGATGATGCCGATGAGGCGGTTACCCGCCTCCTTGTGGCCGGTGAGCAAGTGATGGAGCACGGCGATGCCGGAGCCGCCGCCGATGCCCACCACGGTGCCCACCTTCACGAAGAGCTCGGGGGCGCCCAGCGGGCCGCAGAGATCCTTGATCGCGTCGCCGATGCCCAGTGAGGCGAGCAGCGCGGTGCTCTTGCCCACGACCTGGAAGATGATGGTGATGGTACCGGTGGCCACGTCCCTGTAGGCGACGGTAAGCGGCACGCGCTCGCCGGTCTCGTTGACGCGCACGACGACGAACTGCCCCGGGACGATCTTGCACGCGACCTGCGGAGCCTCGATGGTGAGGCTGATCATGTCGCGCTTGGTCAACTCCTGCCGGTCTGCGATCGAGTACATGGCCCGAACCTCCTGACCGACTGCCCTCTGCGGCGGCGCCGCCACGCCCTCGCGGTCGCTGGTCCACGTCAAGGACTATACCCACAGCCGCGCGCGCGAAGTGCGCCGCCGTTGTGCCATGGCGCTCAAGCTTTGCCGATCCACGCCATACCGCGCGTGTCCGAGACGTCGAGGCGCTTCACGCCCGCGCTGGACACGGCCTGCAGGCGTCGGCGAAGATGCACCTTGATGGCCGGCCCGCAGACAGACCAGTTCCCGTACCGCCACACGCAGATCGGCTACCCGATGTTCGGGGGCATGGCCGTGGGCGCGTTCACGCAGGTGCGCGCGCTTGTGCGTGACAAGCGGGCCGGTCGGCCGCGCTGGTGGTGGCACGTGCCCGGATGGCTGACCTTCGCCGCGCTCATGCTGGCGTTCTCGCGGCTCACCGTGCAGGTCGACGAGACACGTATCTCGGTCGGCTTCGGCGGCGGGCTCGCGCGTCGGCGCGTCGAGTTGCACACCATCGAGGCTGCGAGCGCCGTCAAGACACCCTGGCTTGCCGGCTGGGGCATCCGCCTCACGCCCCAGGGCTGGCTCTACAACGCCTGGGGCCGCGACGCCGTGCGCCTGCGCTTCGCCGGCGGCCGCCGGTTCACGATCGGCACAGACGAGCCGGAGGCCCTGCTGGCGGCCATCGCGCGTGCCCGGAGGTTCGCGCCGCCGCATAGGCGCCGGGCGCCGCGCCGTCGTCAGCTCGCCGCGCCGATCAGGCGCCGGGTCAGCAGCCCGCCGAGCCGGCAAGGTCCTCGGCGGGCAGGTAGTGCCCGGCGGCCCCGTCGAACACCACGCTCACCTGAGCGGGGAACTCGTCGTCGCCCGCCCACATCAGCGCGGCCAGCGCGAGACGCGGAAGAGCCTGGAAGGCGAAGGCTGCGTCCGCCAGCTCGAGCGGCAGGCCGCCGGCGGCCGCTGCCGCGGCGCGAAAGCGGGCAAGCCCGCCCTGGCCGCCGCCCGACCCGGCGGCGCCGAAGCCCTGCGCCAGCGGCGCCTCGGCACGCTCCAGAAACGACGGCGCGTAGAACATGCCGTCGGGTAGCTCACGGAAGGCGAGCCACTCGCCGGTCTGCGGAGCGCCGTCGGCGCGCAGCAGGTAGTGCAGCAGAAGGATGCTCACGGCGACGTGAGCCGGCGCGCTGCCGGCGCTCACGTCGCCTCCGGGATGAGTCACAAAATGCGGGCGCCCGAAGAAGGGCACGGTCACGCCCGTCGGGCGAGAAGGCGCAGCCCGCCTGCGCGGCGCGCCGCGCAGAGTCGGCTGCGGCCCACTCCGACCGCGCCTGCTCCCAGGCTGCACGAAACCGCCGCTCGACCTCCGCACCACTCATGGGCCGGGATTCTCGCACATCGCGGATCCCGGGGTCGTCGCCGCTCGGCACGCATACGCAGCGCACACCCGTCAGGCGATGGGGACCTCGAGCTCGCGGCCGGCGCCGCTCGTCCAGCTGGCGCCGGCCGCGGCGACCATACCGCGACCATGGCGACGATCTCGAGTGCGGTGAGGCGCTGCGACAAGATCAGAAAGCCGGTCAACGCGCCGACCGCCGGCTCGATGCTGAGCAGCACGCCGTACGTGGCGGCCGGCACCTGCCGCAGGGCCACGAACTCGAGGAAGTACGGGAAGGCCGACGAGAGCACGGCCACGAGCGCGCCGAGGCGCGAGGGCGTCCAGGTGCCCGGCGATCTGCGGCCCGGTCGCCAGGAGCAACGGCGTGAGCAGCACCGCCGACCCGGCCAGCATGAGGGTCGTGACCGGCAGCGGGTCCATGTCGCGCAACGTCCGCTTGGCGAGCAGCAGATACGCCGCCCAGAAGAAGGCGGCCAGCAGCGAGAGCGCCAGCCCCAGGCCGCTGACCGAACTCGAGGGGCCGCCGAGCACGACGACGCCCGCGCCGGCCAGCACGATCCACAGGTAGTCGAGCGCTCTCCGGCTGCCGATCACCGCCACGGCCAGCGGCCCGACGAACTCGATGGCCACGACCAGGCCCACCGGAGCTGGCTGATGGCGCCGTAGAAGCTCGCGTTCATGCCGAGGAGCGCAAGGGTGAGCGCGACCAGTGGCAACCGTTGGCCGCGAGGCGGCAGGCGCAGTGAGCGCGGCCGCACGCAGAACAGGACCAGCGCGGCAAGAGCCGTGCGCAGCCAGAGCGCCTCGATGATGCCGACGGAATCGATGACCTTCACGGCCAGGGCCGAGCCGATCTGAAACGACAGCGCGATGACGACCACCAGCAGCGCGGCCGTGCCGGCTCCGCGCCGCGCCGCAGCCGGGTCCGCGGACACTAGCGCTTCGGGGTGAACGACCCCGTCCCCCACGGCGAAGCCGCCACGGCATTGGCCACCGCCTGCGCGTCGTTGCCGCGGCTCAGCGCGTCGAGGATGGCGCCGTAGTAGCCGTTGCGCAGCGTGATCACCGAGGCCTTGAGGCCCTGCATCCAGCTCGTATAGGCCTTGACCCCCACCGAGTTGAACACCGTGGCGCCGGGCATCGACTGCGTGGTGTTGAGCGGGTTGAAGTAGGCGGTGTTGTACCAGTGCCCGCCCTCGGCCATCTCCCACGCGACGATGGCGGCCACGTTGTCGGCGGTGATCGGCATGCCGAGGCTCTTGAGAAACGCCTGCGCCCACGTGACCTGCGTGATCCTGCCGCCGGCCCTCATGAGCAGCTCGGGCGCGGAGAGGATCTTCTGATCTTCGCGACCACGTCCTTGAGCAGGGCGGCGCGCTCGGCGACCTTCTGCTCCACCGCGAAGCGCTGGTCGTCGAGGTCGGCCTGCGCCAGCACGGCCTGCTGCCGATCCTCCTCGACCGCCGCTTCGTCGCGCCGCGCCAGGCCGGTGAGGCGCTGCAGCTCCGTCTCCTCGTGACGGTCCTGCAGGGAGACCCTGCGCAGGAACTCAAGGGCAGTCTCCGTGTCGGCAAAGCTCGACGCGGAGGTGCCGGACGTCGAGCCACGTGACCTCGCCGGTCTTGTACATGGTGCGCATGCGCCGGCCACGAGCCCCGCTGCCCGTCGAGCTCGTTGCGGGAGCGGATCAGCTGACGCCGGGCTTGGACCAGCTCGGCGTTGACCTCGTCGAGTCGCTGACGCGCGGCGTCCCATTCCTGCGTGACGACCTGCGTCTCCGCGTCGAGCCGCGCCATCTGTGCTCGCGTCCGGCGCGCCTGCTTCTGCAGCTCGGCCAGGGAATCAGGCGCGCGGCCGAGAAGGGTCGTCGCACGCTGCTCGCCCGCCACGACGGCGGACCCGGCCGACCCGGGCAGGGCGAGGCAGACGGCGCCGGCCGCCGCAAGAGCGGCGACGGCAAGGGCCGTCCTCAGCAAGCGCCTCGTGAGGTTCCGCGCGTTCATATCCATGAGAGTGTATCGACCTCCCGCCGCGCCTCATGAGGACGGGCGCAGCGATGCTCCCGCCTCTCGCGGGCGACCTAGGGCTTCGCGCCGTCGCCCGCGAACCCTGCGGCAGCGGCCTCCGCCGCGGTCCGGCCGGAGCGACAACGGTGAAGAGCCGCACCGCCGCGGTACCATGGGCGCGTGAGATCACCATATCGGGCCACCCAGGTGAAGGAGGGTCACCATGAAGACCGCAAGGGCAGTTCTGGTCATCATGATCGCGAGCGGTCTCGCAGCCTGCTTCGCCCGCGCCGACGTCGCCGAGCCGGCAGCGACCGGCTGGACAACGCAGTCATCGGGCACGACACAGGACTTGAAGGGCGTGTACTACGTGGACGCGACGCACGGCTGGGCCGTCGGCGCCGGCGGCATCATCCTGGGCAGCGCCGACGGCGGCGCTACCTGGACACCGCAGCCCTCGGGGACGACGCACACGTTGTGGGTGGCGCGCTTCTGGACGGCCCAGCGCGGCTGGGCGGCGGGCGACGCCGGCACCGTCATCGCTACGCCAACAGCAGGCAGGCCTGGCTCCCCCTCAGCGCCTGGCTGATCTCCTCGATGGACATCCACAGCGGGATGGTGGCCCCTGACGGTCTCCACGCTCTCGGGGTCGGAAGCAGCGGCGGCATCATCGGGACCAGCAACGGCGGCCAAGACGGCGCCCTCCTGCCCTCGGGGACGACGGCGGATCTCTGGGGAGTCTCGTTCATCAGCGTCAGCACAGGCTGGGCCACAGGCGCACAGGGGACCATCATCCACACGACGAGCGGCGGATACTCCTGGACGCCGCAACCCTCGGGGACGACGCAGACGCTGTACGGCGTCGCCTTCGCCGACGTCGATCACGGTTGGGCAGTGGGCGGCGCCGGCACGATCCTCGCGACGATCAACGGCGGGCAGACCTGGGCGAAACAGACCTCGGGCACGACAGAGGATCTCTACAGCGTCTCGTTCGCGACGCTCCTTCGGGGATGGGCAGTCGGCGACCACGGCGTCGTCCTCACGACGGCGGATGGTGGGTCTCATTGGATCCCGCAAGCCTCCGGGGCAACGAGCCTGCTGCGCTCGGTGCACTTCAGTGACACCGTGCACGGCTCCATCGTCGGCGACGGTGGCGCCATCCTCAAGACGAGCACCGGCGGCGTTCCGCCCGACTCCACGCCGCCGACAACCACCAGCGACGCGGACACAGCATTCGCATAACGCCGACGTCACCGTGAACTTCACGGCGACGGACGGATTCGGAGGGTCGGGCATCGCCTTCACCGAGTACTCGCTCGACAACGGGACGTCTTGGACCCTGGGGACGTCGTTGGCGATCGCTGCGCCTGCCGACCACACCGCGGACGGCGTCCACGAGATCCTCTTCAACTCCAGGGATCTCGCCGACAACATGGAGGCGGCGAAGTCGTGCCAGGTGAACATCGACACCACGGCGCCCACGACGAGCGGCCTGAAGGCCGTCACCGTCAAGAGCGGGAAGAAGGCGAAGTTCGACCTTCGCGTGAGCGACATGAAGGGCACCTCGCCGCTCAGCCCCACGGCGGTGCTGACGCTCACCGTCCGTAGCCTGAGGGGCAAGGTCCTCAAGGTAGCGGGCCTCGGCGCCGAGAGCCACGAACGCCAAGATCACCTGCTTGTGGAAGTGCACGCTGAAGGCGAGCCGCTACACCTACAGCATCGCAGCCGTCGACGCGGCCGGGAACCCCCAGGCCACGGCTGCATCTCAGAAGCTCATCGTGAAGTAGCGCGGCGCAACACGACCGCTCCTCGACGGGCGGGGCCACGCGGCGGCCCCCGCCCGTCTTTGGCTGGTCTGCGATGCGTTTGGATTGCGCTCAAGGGGAATACCGACCATAGTGGTTGGGTATCTGAAGCTCGAAGGAGTCCGCATGACCGATGACGTCACCCCCGCGCAGACGCTCGACTGCGTCGGGCTGTATTGCCCCGAGCCGCTGTTCCAGACCAGAGAGAGCATCGACGCCATCGAGATCGGCGAAGTTCTCGAAGTCTTCGCCGATGATCCGGCGGCTGAGGAAGACCTGACGAGGTTCGCTAAGCGCGCCGGGCACGAGGTGGTCGCCGTCGAGAACGACGACGGTCAGCTGCATATCCTCATCCGCCGGCTCAAATGACAAGGAGCTGACCATCATGAAGAACGAGAACTCGATCCTGTACGTGCAGACCAGCAACCTCCCCGAGAAGCAGTATTCGCCGCTCGTCCTGGCGCAGAGCGCCAAGGCCATGGGCGTGGACGCCGCCGTCTACTACCTGGGCATGGGCCTCACCGTCCTCAAGCCGGGCGCGGCCGAGGAGATGAAGCTCGGGAGCTTCCCCAGCGTCGCCGAGCTGCTCAAGAAGACCATGGACATGGGCATCACCGTCTACGTGTGCGAGGCCTCCAAGCAGATGCTCGGCTGGGACAGCGTGGAGCTGATCGACGGCGTCAAGATCGTCGGCGCCGCCACCCTCAACGACCTCGCCCTCGACGCAGGCGCCACGATGTGGTTCTGATGCGCGACGTCGTCTACGCAGACTACCAATCCTCGAAGCCGGTCGACCCGCGCGTCGTCGACGCCATGCTGCCGTACTTCGGCGCCGCCGGCACCTTCGGTAACGCAGCCTCGCTGCACGCCGTTGGCGACGACGCCACGGCGGCGCTCGAAGAAGCCCGCGCCGCCGTCGCCCGCCTCTTCGGCGCGCAGCCGCAGGAGATCCTCTTCACGTCGGGCGCCACCGAGGCGAACAACCTCGCCATCATCGGCTACGCGCAGCGCAACCGCCGCAAGGGCGACCACGTGATCATCACCGAGGCCGAGCACATCTCGGTGCTCAACATCGCCAAGTACCTCGAGAAGAACGGCTTCAAAGTCACGCGCGCACCCATCGATCTGTACGGGCGCGTGTCGGCGAAGAAGCTGCGCGCGCGCATCACCGACGAGACGATCCTCGTCAGCGTGGGCTGGGCGAGCAACGAGATCGGCACCGTGCAGCCCATCGCCGAGATCGCCGAGATGCTGGCCGGCAGCGGCGTGGCGCTGCACACCGATGCCGTGGCCGCCGAAGGGCTCGTGCCCATCGACATGAGCGCCGTGCCGGTGAGCCTCATGAGCCTGTCGGCCAACGACATCTACGGGCCGCGCGGGCTGGGCGCGCTGTACGTGCGCAAGGGCGTGCAGGTGGCGCCCGTGCTGCTCGGCGGCGGGCAGGAGCACGGTTTGCGCTCGGGCACCGAGGACCTCGCCTCCATCGCCGGCATGGCGGCCGCCGCCGAGATCATGGCGGCGGAGATGCCGGCCGAAGTGGCGCGCATCGCCGCCATCCGCGACCGGCTGGTCGAGCGCGTGCTCGGCGAGATCCCGGACTCGCACCTCAACGGCGCCCCGCTCGAGCCGTCCGGAGGGCGCCTGCCCAACAACGCCCATTTCCGCTTCGACGGCGTGGAGGGCGAGGCCATGATCCTGTCGCTGCGCGACGAAGGCGTGGCCGCGGCGACCGGCTCGGCCTGCAGCTCGAAGACGCTCGAGCCCTCGCACACGCTCATCTCATGCGGTCTCCTGCACGAGGAGGCCCACGGCTCGCTCGAGTTCACCTTCGGGCGCTTCAGCAAAGACGACGACGTGGACCGCATCATGGCGGTGCTGCCCGGCGTGATCGCCCGCTTGCGGGTGCTCTCGCCGCTGTACAGAGCCAAGGCCCCCGCGTGACCATCCACACCGAGAGGCACCATTCATGAAATCCACTCAGTACAGCGAGAAGACCCTCGAGCACTTTCGCAACCCGCGCAACGTCGGCACGCTCGAGGGCCCCAACGTCGCCGTGGGCCGCGTGGGCAACCCCGTCTGCGGCGACATGATGGACATCTACATCAAGGTCACCCCAGATGACCGCATCGAAGACATCAAGTTCCAGACCTTCGGTTGCGGCTCGGCGGTCGCGACCTCGAGCATGGTCACCGAGCTCGTCGTCGGCATGCAGCTCGACGAGGCCCTCAAGGTGAGCCGCGGCGACGTCGCCGACGCTCTCGACGGCCTGCCGCCGATCAAGATGCACTGCAGCAACCTGGCCGCCGACGCCCTGCACGAGGCCATCAAGAACTGGCGCGCCGGCATCAAGCCGGAGGATGCGACCACGACGCCGGTCGAAAAGTCGTGCCACCCACGGCCCGCCGCGGTCGTGGAGGTCGAGATCGCCAACCTCGACGACTACAAGGGCAAGGGCGTCTCCACTCGCGTCGACGACCTCGCCGAGCTGGCCGACCAGCGCGTGGTCGTGCTCGACACCGGCGACCGCGCCGCGCAGCTGGCCATCGACCTCACCGACCACACCAGCCGCGTGGTGCTCATGACCACCGGCAAGGAGCCGAGCGTCAGCAGCGCAGTGCGCTCGGCCCTTCGCCTCAGCGACGTGAAGCTGCTCACCGAGGCGCAGCCGCTGGAGCTCAAGGGCGAGGGCGAGCTGGAACGCATCCGCGTGCACGACCTCAACGAGGACGAAGACTACGAGCTCACCGCCGACGCGCTGGTGGTACTCGAGTAGAGCGCGCCGGCGGCAGAGGACGGCGAGCCCCGGGACGACCTCCCCGGGGCTCGCCTCCTCTCAGAAGTTCTCGGCGTAGACTTCCTGGTAGGCCTGTGGGTGGTCGCACGCCGGGCACACCTTGAGTGCCTTGGGGCCCTCGTGAACGAAGCCGCACTTGCGGCAGATCCACTTCACCGGCTCGGGCTTGACGAACACGAGGTCCTTCTCGACGTTCTCGAGCAGCTTGCGGTAGCGAGCCTCATGCCAGGCCTCGACCTTGGCGATCTGGCGGAACGACTTTGCCGCGTCCTTGAGGCCTTCGGACTCGGCCATGTCGGCGAAGGCGGGGTACAGATCGGTCCACTCCTCGTTCTCGCCCTCAGCGGCGGCCAGCAGGTTTTCGGCGGTGGTGCCGATCCTGCCCGCCGGGTAGGCGGCGGTGATCTCGACGATGCCGCCCTCGAGATGCCGGAAATACATCTTGGCGTGCTGGCCCTCGTTCTCGGCGGTCTCGAGGAAGAGCGCGGCGATCTGCTCGTAGCCCTCTTTCACCGCCTGCTTGGCGAAGAAGGTGTAGCGGTTGCGCGCCTGGCTTTCGCCGGCGAACGCCTTCAGCAGGTTCTTCTCGGTCTGGGTGCCCTTGAGGCTCGGCATGTCGGCTCCTTCGACGGGGTTTGCTCCCCGTCAGTCTATCTGCTCGGAGCCGGCGACAGCTCGCCGCGCGTCAGTGGACCACGGCGCTCAGCGAGACGCCGAGCTTCTCCTCCAGGGCGCCGGTCGCCGTCAGTGGTGGCACCTACCCGTTGGCATGCTCTGGCAAGGCGTTGGAGCCGCAAGAGAGACGCGCCAGGCAGGCGCTTCGGGTTGCATCACGCCGCGCGGTACGCTTCACTAGCACGGAATCTCCACCCATCAAGGCGCCCCGCGCCTGCCTGCTGCAGATTCGCCTCCCCCAACTCATGTGACGGCGAAGCCGTGCGGCCCGGCGCGGACCAAGGCGCATCGCGCCTGCCGGGCACAGGTCGTGCCGCTGCCGAGCGGGACATCCCGTCGAAAGGACCTTGTGCAAAGCAGACGTATCCTCACCATACTCGCCCTTGCCGTGATCGCCCTGGCGACCTTGGCCCCCTCAGCTTTCGCCACCGAGGTCTCCGATGCGCAACTCAAGGCGCGACTGCGAAATACGAAGCAGGGACACCGCCTGGCGCGCGAGCGCGCCGCGAAGGCCCGCGCCAACCTCGCCGCCGCCAGAGAGCTGCAGACGCAGACGGCCGGCGGGCTCGGCGCCACACCTCTCGTCGGCGCCGCCCCGCTTTCAGGAATGAACGCGGCGCTCGCCACCCGGCTCCTCGCCGACGCCGTCGTCAGCGACGACGAGATCTCCGCCCTCCAGACCCGCGTCGCGCTCACAAAGAAGCTCGCGCACCGCTGGGCCGTCAAGGCGCGGCGTCTCGCGAAGCGCGTGCACCGCCGCCGGCAGATCGCCACGTGGGCCCGGCAGCACGATTGGCAGCCGCTCATCGAGATCGCCGGCCGCAAGTACGGCGTCAGCCCGGCCGGGCTCTACCGCATGATGATGCTCGAGTCCGGCGGCCGGCCGGCCGTGGGCACCACGTACAAGGGGCTCTTCCAGTACGCGCCGAGCACATGGGCGCGCCACTGGAATCCGTGGCACCAGGAGAGCATCTTCAACGGCTGGGCACAGATCCGCGCCACCGCTCTCGCTCTGAGCAAGGGCATGGGCGCGAGCCAGTGGCCCAACACGTACCCGATGGCGTTCTAAGAACTCCGGCGCACCCATCGGCCGCCCGCCGCCGGCTGGTCGCCGCTGCCGCCCCCGCCAAGGCGATGAGATCCATTCCGTGGAGCGGTACGATCGGGCCGGAGTGCATGAGCACGTTGGCCCGGCCGTAGGCGCCGCCGTAGAGCGTCGCGGCGAACGCGGGCGCCGCGTTCACAAGCACGACTGTGGCGGAAACGAAGACGCCGCAGACCGCAGCGACCACCAAACGCTCCCATCCGCGGATCCATTGATTCATGACCCCTCATCTCGCAGACCGTCGACGGCGGGGGAGGCCCCCCGAACGCTCCGTCTTCACTGGGCGAGCCACATGCCAGAAGGCCTCTCGGCCGGCGTCCTCACCCGATACGGGTGAAACGGACTCCCCCTGCAGGGGTGTGTGGCCGCGCGCGAAGTTCCCTCCCGAGTTGACCCCAGGTTCCTCCGCCGGGGTGACGACCCGCGCAGCCTCCTCCTCTAGGCTGGTCTCGAGCAAGCACACCCGTCACAACAGGAGGGATCATGAGCACCGTAGTCGTCGCACAACCCATCGTCAGGCAGACCTTGGACATCAGCCTCGTCTTCAAGCAGGGCTGGCGTCTGTTCGTGAAAGACATCGGCCCGCTGCTCATCGGAGCGCTCGTCGCCGGCGTGCTGAGCATCCTGACGCTGGGCATTCTGGCCGGGCCGCTGGCCGCAGGCCTCTACGGCATGGTCGTCAAGCGCGTGCGAGACGGGCAGCAGCCCGAGGTCGGTGACGTGTTCGGCCAGATGAGCCGCTTCTGGGCGTTCTTCGCCGCGGCCCTCGTACTCGTCATCCTCATCGGTCTGGCCTCGCTGACGATCATCGGAGGCATTCTGCTGGCCACCATCTGGCTGTACGTGTTCCCGCTGATGGTCGACCGCGGCATGGGCCTCGGCGAAGCCATGAGCACAAGCTACCGGATGGTCAAGGAAGCTGGCTTCTGGGAGCACCTCGCGCTGGTCATCGTGTTCGCCGTGATCTCCTCTGTCGCGAACGGCGCGCTGGCGATCCTGGCCACGCCATTCCTCGTCGCAGCGATCGTCGCCGGCTACTATCTCGCCGCCGGCAAGGGCGAGGAACTGGAGCGTGCGGCCGCCTGACTCGTCGCGCTGGCCGACCAGCGGGCCTGAACAAAGAACGGGCGGGGGAGGCCTTTCGGCCTCCCCCGCCCGTTAGGACGCCTAATCGGGCGCCTCCTCGAACAGACTCGCGTAGAGCACGCAGACACGCGCCTGCAAGAATGCAGGAAAGACTGGCTCATACCAGGCAATCGTGTGCCTGCACTCCGCGGAGATTGGGAGCACCCCGTGACGCTCTCAGCACGGACGTCGTGAGCGCCCAAGCCCGGAAATGCCCACAAGCTGTGGTAGTCCCGGCTGGCTGGAGCGCATCACACAGGCGGGCACGCAAGGCGCCTCGCGCGAGTGGGCGCTGCACACGCTCCCGGTGCCCGGCTGGGAGTGCCTGGTCACCGGCGTACGTGACGCCTACCGGCCCGCGGCCTCAGGCCCTCCCGGGCAGGGGCAGGTGCACGGTGAACTCAGCCCCGACGGCGGTCCCCGCCGACACGCTCACCCGGCCACCCATGGCCTCGGCCAGCTCACGCACCAGCGCGAGCCCAAGCCCGGTCCCCACCGGACGTTCTCCCTTGTAGCGATCGTACAGCACGAACCTGTCGAACGCGTGCTCCATGTCGTCGTCCGTCAGGCCGGGCCCGCCGTCGACGACCTTGAGCCGGCCGGGGCTCGTCTCCACGGTCACAAGACCGCCGCGAGGGCTGAGGCGTAGCGCATTCTCGATGAGATTGGATACCAGCTGAAGGACCCGGTCCGGATCGCCGACGGCCGGCGACTCGGGCGCCGACAGGACCACGACTCTCGTGTCGAGGGAATCGGCCAGGTGTGCGCAGCTCCGGACGGCGGCATCGGCCACCTGTCTGAGATCGAGCGACTGCAGCCGTATCTCGAAGCGGCCCGCTCCGAGGCGGGCGAGATCCAGGAGGTCCCGGATTAGCCGCTCGAGGCGCCGGCTCTCCACGAGGATGAAGGCGGCCGCTTTCTGCGGCTCGATCACGCCTTCCTCGATCCCCTCGGCGAAGCCGCGCATCGCCGCCACCGGCGTCTTGAGCTCGTGGCTGACCGAGAGCAGGAACGTGCGCTCGGCCTCGCGGGCGCGCGTCAGCTGCGAAGACATGGTGTTGAACGATTCGGTGAGCGATCGCAATTCCCGTGGACCTTCGGCGGGCAACGCGGTCGGTGTCTCGCCTTCGGCGACCTCCTTGCTGCCACGGACGACGCGGTCCACCGGACGGGCGATTGCTCGCGCCAGGACCAGCGAGACCGCGATGGCGCATCCCGCGGCGAGCAAAGTACCGAGGACCAGACGACCCGTCCATTGGCTCCAGTCGAGGAGCGGCGGCTCGTACGGACGTTTCAGCAGCACGACCTCGTCGCCCACGCGCACGGCTCCGTAGATGACGTCGTCCGGCTGCTCGATGCGGCCGGCGACGTAGCCCTGCGACGTGACCTGCGCCGCCGCATCCTGAGGTATCAGGCCGGTGAGGGAATCGAGAGGCACCACCCTCAGGTTCCGACCGACGCTCGCCACCGCGTTCTGAACGGCGGCCCGCTCCTCCGGCGACTGCTTCGCGACGATCGCGCTCAAGACCCGGACCTGCCGGCCGATCGCCCCGATATCGGCAGCCTCCACGCTGCGCTGGATGAGAACGGCTCCGAGGAGGAGGAACGCGACCAGCGGGACCACCGTGGCCAGGAACACGGCGAGCCACAACCGCGACCACAGCCGGTCGAGCATGCAGGCACCCCCTCAGTATGTCGACACGCGCCGCCTCGCGGCCTACGCCCGCGGCGTCTTGTAGCCTACGCCGTGCACCGTCTCGATCAGCTCGCGCCGACCGAGCTTGCGGCGCAGTTGGGCGACGTGCACATCCACCGTCCGCGTGCCGCCAGGGTAGTCGAGGTGCCAGGCGCGTTCCAGAAGCTCGTCGCGGGAGAACACGATGCCGGGATGCGACACCAGGTGCACGAGCAGATCGAACTCCTTCTGCGTGAGCTGCACCTGCGTGTCCGCGACCACGACCTCACGCGCACGCAGGTCGATCTCGACGTCGCCCATCCGCAGCGCCGCCGTCTCGGCCGACGCGTCGACGCGCCGCAAGACCGCCTTGACTCTCGCCATGAGCTCGCGCGGCGAGAACGGCTTGGCCACGTAGTCGTCGGCGCCGATCTCGAGTCCGGCCACTCTGTCGGCCTCCTCCCCGCGCGCCGTGAGCATGATGATGGGCACGTCACTGAAGCCCTTGATCTGCCGGCACACGTCGAAGCCGTCGATGTCGGGGAGCCCGATGTCCAGCAAGACCAGCGCCGGCGGCCGCCGCCTCATCTCGGCGAGAGCTTCGGACCCGTTGCGCACCCACACAACCCTGTATTCATCGTGCAGCAGGTAGTCCTGCACGAGTGTCCCCATGCTGTAGTCGTCTTCGACGAGGAGGATGGTGCCGCGCATGACGCCATCATACGTGGGACACGGCCTCCGGCGAGCGGTGTCCCCGTTGACGGCGGCCTGACGGCCCCCGGCGTCGAGCAAGGCGCCTACTCTTCCATCGCGTGCTTGCGTCGGGGCAGCCACAGAGCGAGTACGGCGATGGCGAGCACGGCGATGGCGCCCACGACGATCAGGACCATCGTGAGAGACGAGCCTCCGCTTGCCGCCTCGACGGCCTTGGGCTCGAGGTTCAGGTACGTGTCGATGTTGCCGGCGGTGTAGAAGGCGGGGCCGTTGCCTGCCATCACCCGCGTCCAGCCCGTCCACTTGTCGGTGCGGTAGGCCTCGAGGTGCTCGGGATACGTGAGCACGACCCAGGGCGTCTGCTCGTAGATGATCTGCTGCATGCGCCAGATCAGCTCCTTGCGGGCCTGAGGGTCAAGGGTCGCGGCCTGCTCCGTCGCGAGCTTGTCGTACTCGGCATCCGACCAGCACGGCTCGTTCCACGACTCTATCTGGACGCTGGTCAGCGTGGCGAGCGTCTGGCCGGGATCGTCGTAGCCGTCCCAGTCCCACAGATACAGGTCGAAATCGGGGGCGTAGGTGTCGCCTTTGTAGTTCCAGAGCCGGTCTTCCAGGGCGCCCTCATCGATCACCCGGAAGTCGACACCCAGGCCCAGTTGCCTCATCCAGCCTGCGATGAGCTTGCCCTCGCCCTGGCCGTGCACGTCACCGGCCAGCGCCTGCAGGCGCAGCTTGATGTCCTCTCCCTTGTATTCGCGGATACCATTGCCGTCGCCGTCCGTGTAGCCCGCAGCGTCGAGCATCGCTGCCGCCTTGGTCATGTCGAAGATGTGCAGCTGGTCGGCGGGCGGCTGCCAGTGGTAGTCCGGATCGAACCACGTGTTGGGAGTCACGATCGTGGTCCCCGGCTTCGCGTTGCCGCTCCAGGCGATCGCGGCGATCTTCTCCCGGTCGACGGCGTAGTCCAGAGCATTGCGAAAGGCCGCGTCGCGCAGCACCGGATGTCCGAGTGAGCCCTTCCCCTCGTAGCAGTTGATGTTCAGGTAGTCCCAGTTGCGGTAGTTGTACGACAGCGCCTCGAGACCGTCCGTCGCCTTGAGTTGCTGGAACTGCGCCTGCGGCAGGCCCCAGGCGGCGTCGATCGTCCCGAGCTTCAGGTCCTGGGTCATCGTGTCGGAGTTCTGATAGGTCAGGAAGACGATCTCATCCACGGTCGGCTGCTTGCCCCAGTAGCTGGGGTTCTTTACCATCCTGAGGTAGCGGCCCTTCTTGAACTCGACCACCTGGAAGGGGCCGCTGCCGATGATGGGCGGCTTGTTCGAGTAGGCGCTCTGGACGATATCGGGGTCGACCTTCGACCAGATGTGCTTGGGCAGGATCGGCAGCCACAAACGTTCCATGTCCGCCTTGGGCCGCGTACAGACGATCTTGACCGTGGAGGGGTCGACGACCTCCACGTGATCGATACCGATGGTCATGATGCCGAAGGCGAACAGCTCGTTCTGAATGCTGTAGTTGTACGTGAAGGCGACGTCCTCCGCGGTCAGCGGCTCGCCGTCCTGCCAGAAGACCCCCTCCCGCAACTTGATCGTCCAGGTCTTGCCGTCTGGAGAGATGCCGCCGTTCTCTATGGTCGGGAACTCAGTCGCCAGGTCTAGGGTCGGTTGTTCGTCCTTGCCGAAGCCGAACAGGAAGTCGTACTGCAGCGCCCAGATCTCGAACGACGAGTTCTCCCAGCCGATGAACGGGTTGAGGTTGTCGGGCTCCCTCGGCCAGCCGATCCGGAGGGTCACGTTGCCGGGACCGGCCGACGGACTCACTTCTGAGGCCGCCGCGTCCGCGAGACCTCTGGCGAGCGAGAACCCGAGAACACAGGCGACGATGACCACGATGGCAGTCGTCCCGACTCTGCTCCAACTTCCCATGAACACTCCTTTGCCGGCTCCGCTTCGCGCGCAGGGCGACGAGGCGAAGCATGGGGCGCGTGTCGCCGGCCCCTTCTCCTCACTGCTCCAGACGATCGGGGCGGCCCTCAGAGGCCACCTCTCGACTACTCTCGCCCGATTTGTGCAGTGCGAGTCAGGCAAGTGTAAGGACGATGTAAGGTTTCGGTGGATAGTCGCCGAGCAGGATCGGCCGCGGCGAAACGATTGACTCGACGCAACGTCGGACGGGAGCGCCGCGGCAGCAGGTTCCCTTGTGCCGCCGCCAGGGCCCCGACCCTCAAGACGCCTCGTCGAGCGCCTCCTCGAACTGACTCGCGTAGAGGTCGTAGTAGAAGCCGCGGGCCGCCATCAACTCCTCGTGGCTACCCTGCTCGATGATCGCGCCCTTGTCCATGACGAGGATCGTGTCGGCGCCACGGATCGTGGAGAGCCGGTGGGCGATCACAAAGCTGGTGCGCTCCTTCATGAGCTCCGCCATCGCCTCCTGGATGAGCACTTCGGTGCGCGTGTCCACGGAGCTGGTCGCCTCGTCGAGGATGAGGATGTCCGGGTCGGCGAGGAGCGCGCGGGCGATGGTGAGCAGCTGGCGCTCGCCCTGGGAGACGTTGGTGGCGTCGTCGTCGAGCACCGTGTCGTAGCCGTCGGGGAGGGCGCGCACGAAGTGGTCGACACGCGCCGCCTTCGCGGCCGCGCGGATCTCTTCCTCGGTCGCGCCCTCGCGCCCGTAGGCGACGTTCTCGCGGATCGTGCCGCTGAACAGCCACGTGTCCTGCAGCACCATGCCGAACAGGCGCCTCAGGTCGCTGCGGCTGATGTCCCTGGACTCGACACCGTCGACGAGGATGCGGCCTTGGTCGATGTCGTAGAAGCGGAGCAGCAGGTTGACGAGGGTGGTCTTGCCGGCGCCGGTCGGCCCGACGATCGCGACGGTCTCCCCGGGCTCCACATCGAGGGTGAGATCGGTGATGAGGGGCGTGTCGGGGACGTAGCGGAACGACACGTTGTCGAGCTCGATGTGGCCGCGCGTGTGCTCGAACAGCACGCACTCGGCGGCGTCGGGCTCTTCTTCGGACTCGTCGAGGAGCTCGAAGACGCGCTCGGACGACGCCGCCGTGCTCTGAAGGACGTTCATGATGCTGGCCACCTGGGTGATCGGCATGGTGAACTGGCGCGAGTACTGGATGAAGGCCGTCACGTCGCCCAGCGACATACGGCCGCTGGCGACCATGACCCCGCCGATGACGGCGATGGCGACGTAGTTGAGGCTCATGACGAAGTTCATGACCGGCATGATGATCCCGGAGATGAACTGGGCCTTGAAGCTCGCCCGGTAGAGCTTCTCGTTCTGCTCGTCGAACGTGTCGATGGCGGCCTGCTGGCGGCCGAACACCTTGACCACATTGTGGCCGGTGAACATCTCCTCCACGTGACCGTTGAGGTCGCCCGTCGTCTGCCACTGCGCCGCGAACTGCTTCTGCGAGCGCTTGGCGATGATCATCGTGACGACCACCGACACCGGCACGACCAGTACCGAGATCAGTGCCAGCAGCCAGCTGATGGAGAGCATCATGATGAGCACGCCGATGATGGTCAGCGTCGAGGTGATGATCTGCGTCAGGCTCTGTTGCAGCGACTGTGAGATGTTGTCGATGTCGTTGGTCATGCGGCTGAGCACGTCGCCGCGCGGGTGATCGTCGAAGTACTTGAGCGGCAGGCGCGCCAGCTTCTCGTCCGCCTGCCGCCGCAGGCGGTAGATCGTGCGCTGCGCCACACCGGCCATCAGGTACGCCTGCAGCCAGGCGAAGAGCGCACTGAGCGCGTACACGCCGACGAGCAGAAGCAGCGTGCGGCCAAGGGCGTCGAAGTCGATGCCGTGGCCGGGGTTCAGGGTCATGCCGGAGATCATGTCGGCGACGCGGTCCTGGCCCTTGGCGCGCAGGCCTGCGACGGCCTGGTCCTTGGTGACGCCGGCCGGGATCTGTTTGCTGACGACCCCCTCGAAGATGATGTTGGTGGCGGTGCCGAGGATCTTGGGCCCCACGACTGCGAAGGCCACGCTGACCACCGCGAGGAGCACGACGGTGATGAGGAGGATGCGCTCGGGCCTGAGCTGGCCGGCGAGCCGGCGCAGCGAGCCGCGCAGGTCCTTGGCCTTGGCCGTCGGCGTCACCAGGGCGTGAGCGCCCGGTCCGCCCGGGCCGGGGCCGCCGGCGCCGCGAGGCGGCTGCGGCGGCGCTGCACCGGGAGCTGGCTGCGATGCCTTGTCCCTGCGGAGCGGTGCACCTCCGGCGCCCCCCTCGACGGGCTGCCTGCGGTCGCTGTTCATGCCGCACCCTCCACGCCGAGCTGCGAGGTGACGATCTCGCGGTAGGTCTCGCTCGTCTCGAGCAGGTCATCGTGCGTGCCGATGCCGGCGATCGTGCCGTCGTCGTCGAGCACGACGATCTGGTCGGCGTGCATGATCGTACCGACGCGTTGCGCGACGATGATCACCGTAGCGTCGGCGGTCTGCTTGCGCAGCGCCGCGCGGAGCCTGGCGTCCGTCGTGAAGTCGAGGGCAGAGAAGCTGTCGTCGTAGATCTGGATCTTGGCCTGCTTTGCCAGGGCTCGGGCGATGGCGAGGCGTTGGCGCTGCCCGCCGGACACGTTGGCGCCACCCTGGGAGACGGGCGCCTCGAGCTGCTCGGGCATCGTCTCGACGAACTCGCGGCCCTGGGCGATCTCAAGGTAGTGCCAGAGCCGCTCGTCCGCGGCCTCCTGGTCGCCGTGGCGCAGGTTGTCCGCCACGCTGCCGCTGAAGAGGAACGACTTCTGCGGGACGAGTCCGATCCGGCTCCACAGGTCCTGCTGCGCCAGCTCCCGCACGTCCACCCCGTCCACGAGAACGCTGCCGCCCGTGACCTCGTAGAACCGCGGGATCAGGCTGATCAAGGTCGTCTTGCCGCTGCCGGTGCTGCCCACGATCGCGGTGGTCTCACCGGGCCGCGCCGAGAAGGTGATGCCGCTGATGACCGGCTCCTCGGCGCCGGGATACCGGAACT
Source organism: uncultured Thermoleophilia bacterium (assembly GCA_963765635.1). Lineage (GTDB taxonomy): Bacteria > Actinomycetota > Thermoleophilia > UBA2241 > UBA2241 > CAIXSE01. Next base: position 1,240,188 of record CAVXXF010000004.1, on the reverse strand, counting down.
CGACGTCGCGGAACTCCACGATGCCGGCCCTGGCCACGTCCGTCACGGGCTGCTCCGGATCGACGATCGTCGGCTGCGTGTCCAGCACCTCCATGATGCGCTGCGCCGAGACGGCCGCGCGCGGGACCATGACGAACATGATGGTGGCCATAAGCACCGCAAACAGGATCTGGATGATGTAACTGAGAAAGGCCGTGAGATCGCCGATGAGCATGCTCCCGTCGGCGATCTGTTTGGCGCCGAACCACATGATGGCGACCGTCGAGAGGTTCAGGATGATCGTGATCGCCGGGAACATGATCGCGAAGATGCGTCCGACCTTGAGCGTCGTCGTCGTCAGATCGACGTTGGCCACGTCGAACCGTTGCTCCTCGTACACAGTGCGGTCGAAGGCGCGAATGACGCGCACCCCGCTCAGGAACTCGCGTGTGACCTGGTTGATGCGGTCGATCTTCTTCTGCATCGACATGAAGAGAGGGATAGCCCTGGTCATCACAAGGCCGATGACGACGCCCATGATGGGGATCGCGACGAGGATGACGGCTGAGAGCGGCACGTCGAGGCGCAGCGCCATGATGATGCCGCCGATGGCCGTGAGCGGCGCCGCCACCACAACGTTCAGCATCATCAGCACCACCATCTGGACCTGCTGCACGTCGTTGGTGGTGCGCGTGATGAGCGACGGCGGGCCGAACTTGTTGACCTCGGCCTGCGAGAAGCCCTGCACGCGGCGGAACAGAGAGCCGCGCGTGTCGCGGCCGAGACCCATCGACGTCCTGGATCCGAAGTAGACGGCCGCGATGGACGCGATGACGTAGATGAGCGTGACGCCGAGCATCACGCCGCCGACCTTCAGGATGTAGGCCGTGTCCCCTGTGATGACGCCGTTGTTGATGATGTCAGCGTTCAGCGTCGGCAGGTAGAGGTTGGCGATCACCTGCACGAGCACCAGCACGAACACGAGACCGATCTGCCACCGGTACGGGCGCAGTCCGCTGCGCAGAAGGCGGATCACGAGGCGCCCTCCGGGGCGCGCCGGGCGAGCGCCTGCGACATGCTCGCGCCCAGCTCGCCCAGCAGCCGCGCGAGCTCCCGACGGTCGTTCTCGGGCAGCTCGCCGATCGTCTCGTTGACGAACTCGGCCACGACGCCGCGCATCTGGCCTTCGAGATCGCGGCCGGCGGGCGTCAGGAAGACGCGCGTGAGGCGCTGGTCGGCGGCGTCGGGCCGCCGCTCCACAGCACCCGCCTTCTGCAGCGCCTGGAGCATCTTGCTCACTGTCGGCGGGGACAGGCGCAGAGCCTCCGCGAGCTCACGCTGGGAGATCCCGTCGTGGCCCGCAAGGACGTGAAGGCAGAACATCTGGCCGGGATGGGTGTCTCGGCCGGCCAGAGTCCTGAGCATCAGCTGCTTGTGCTGACGCAGCGCGACGAGAAACGCGAGGAACACCTGTGACGAGAGGTCGTCGACGCCGTCGAGCACGAACCGCGACGGGTCCGGGCTCTCACCGTGGGGCGACACGCATTTGGGCACGCGGCTTCTCCTTCTCGACGCGCTCGGAGTTCGGCGCCGAGAAAAGTTAGCATACTAACGATTAGGATGCAAACGGTCGCCGCGCGCTTATGCCGGGGCGGTGACCTGGCGGACAAACTCGCCGAAGACGGCGAGGTAGGCGGCGACATCCTCGTCGCTCGCGGCTACCGACATAGCCGGGCCCGCGGTACTGATCGCCTCCCAGACGCCGCGGTTGGCGAGGAAAAGGCGCAGCAGGGAGTTGAGCTCGGGTTGCTCGTCGTCGTCGGCCTCGGCCGCGGAGCGCGCGAGACGGCCGCTGAAGTCGATGCCCGCACGCGGGTACAGACGCTGCACTTTCCATGGGAGACCGGGCCCGCTGATGATCTCCTCGAGGCCGTCGGCAAGGCGCGCGCCGAGCCGGGCGGCGTGCTGGTACGCCTCCGGGGTGAGCACTTCTGTGAGCGCGGCGCGCGTCGCCGCCATGCTCAAGGCGTTGGCGAACAGGGTACCGCCGGTGGCGAGCTCGCCGGGTTCGCCTGCCAGGCTCTGGCCGCGCTCGAAGGCGGCGGAGAGCTCGGCGCTCATGCCGTAAGCGCCGAGCGGCAGGCCGCCGCCGATCGCCTTGCCGACGACGACCATGTCGGGCTCGAGGCCCCATTCACGCGTCAGGCCGCCGGGGCCGCAGATGAGAGTGTGCGTCTCGTCGAGCACCAGCAGCGTGCCGGTCTCGCGCGTGAGTGCCCGCAACCGCTCGTGGAAACCCGGGTCGGGCAGCACGACGCCTTCGTTGGTGAGCGCCGGCTCGGTGAAGACGCAAGCATAGACGCCGGTCGAGAGGGTGCGCTCGAGCTCTTCTGAGTGGTTGAACTGCACGGCATCGATGTCGCGACCGGCGGTGGGCGCAAGGCCGAGATACGAGAATCCCCGCCGCCCGGCGTAGGCGACGAGCAGCTCGTCGGCGTGCCCGCCGTAGTTGCCGACAAAACTGAGCACCTTGGGGCGGCCGGTAGCGTGCCTGGCCAAACGAAGGGCTTCGGTGTTGGCCTGCGACGCCGACAGCGCGAACTGCCAGGCCGGCAGCCCCCAGCGCCGCGCCAACTCTTCGGCGACGACGATCGCGTCCTCCGTGGGCAGCATGAACTGGGCGCCGGCGGCGACGCGCCGTTGCACTGCGCGAACCACCGGCGCTGGGTCGATGCCGCAGAACGTGCTCTTGTCGCCGACGTTGGTGTCGAGAAAGCGGCGTCCATCGGCGCAGGTGAAGTGGGCGCCGTGGCCCTCGGCGACCCAGACAGGCGGGTGCGCGAAGTAGCTGACCATCCAACTCATCGGCACGCCGTGCGGCATGCTCAGGCGAGCGCGCTCCCGCAGCGCCAAGCAGCGCGGGTGATCGCGAGTGTAGCGTGCGGATTCTCGCTGCCACAGCTGCGCGACCCGTTGTGCGTCGACTCCTGCCCGCTCGTCCATCGCGGCGATGATAACAGCGCGCCGGCTCTCGAGACGCCGCGTCGAGGCCGCCGGCCTCCGCCCGCCGCCTTCAGGTCGCGCGCATCCGGTTGTTCCTCGCCTCGTGCTCCAGCTCAGCCAGACCAAGCACCTCCATGACCGGCGGCACGTAGTTGGCAAAACGTCCGCGCAACCCCTTCTTGAGGCCGTACCATCCACCCGCCGGGTTGTCGGGCGAGCGGCCCCAGGCCTCCACCGTGCCCTCCGCGGCGGGCTTCTGCTCGTCGGCGCTACCGAGTGGCATCCAGTCGCCGTGCTCCTTGAGCATCGTTTGCAGATCCGTGAGACAGCGCAATCGGTACCGCAGCTCCGTCTTCCCGACGATGACGACGAGGGCCGGCGGATCGGATGTCTCGTCGCGATAGGCCTGGTACTCACTCTTGCCGGGCGGGGTCTGGAGGATCCAGGGATCCTCCGGGGTGCCCGCCCCCCGTGGCGTCGTTTGCATCGACATCGTCGCTCCTCTCGTTCCGGTGGACAGTGCGTCAGCGCACGGTCACCGCTACTTCCTGCAGATGAGTGGTACCCGTGACCCGGTGGTTCCAATGCGGTTCCAGCGCCCGCAGGTCCCCGGCGGCGCTCGCCCGGCACGAGACGACATGCTCGCCGGGGTGACCCTCCAGGTCTAGCGCCGGCCGCGCCGACAAACCGCAGGCCGCGGCAAGCTCGAACGTGTTGCGCCTGAGGTAGTAGGCCGCGGCGGATGGCTCTGCTCCCCCGCGAGGAATCTCGGGAGGACGGAGCATGGCCTGCCCGTCGCTGGCGCCCGGGCAGGCCACGGAGTAGTCTGCCCGCCGTGGAGACGACTTCTGACCTCAGCCGCCTGAGCCGGCCCCGCCGCATCGGCCTCATCGTGGTCCTCGGCAGCGTCTGCACCCTCGGGCCATTCTCCACGGACCTCTATCTGCCGGCGATGCCGACCGTGGCCGCCGACCTCGCCGTGAGCACCTCGGCGATCGCGCTGACCGTCACTACGTTTCTCGTGGGGCTGGCCCTGGGTCAGCTGCTGGCGGGTCCGCTGAGCGACACGTACGGCCGGCGGCTGCCGCTCCTCGTGGGTCTCACCGTGTTCACTGCGGCATCGCTGGTGTGCGCCGTGGCACCGTCGGCCGACCTCTTGATCGCGGTGCGCATGGTGCAGGGCCTCGCGGGCGCGTCCGGCATGGCCATCGCCAATGCTGTCGTCACCGACTACTCGCGGGGCCGCCAAGCGGCGCGCCTGCTCTCGCGCCTGGCGCTGGTGAGCGGCCTGGCGCCGATCGTGGCTCCGCTCGTCGGCGCCCAACTGTTGCGGGTCACCACCTGGCGCGGCCTTTTCGTGGCGCTGACCGGCCTCGGGGTCTTGCTCTTCTTCGCGGTCGCTTTCGGGCTTCGCGAGAGCCTGCCGCGCGAAAGGCGTCAGGCGGGCGGGACGGCGCGAACGCTCCGCACCTTCGGCATGCTTTCGCGCGACCTCAGGTTCGTGGGCTTCGCCTCGACCAGCGCCCTGTCGTTCGTGGCCTTCTTCGCCTATCTGGCGGCCTCGTCGTTCGTGTACCAGGACCTCTATGAGGCCTCGCCGGTCCTCTTCAGCCTCCTGTTCGCCGCCAACGCCATCGGGATGCTGGCCGTCAGCCAGCTCAACCACCGCCTGCTCGCCCGCTTCTCGCCGCGACAGCTCCTCGGCACGGGTCTGGTGATCGGCAGCTTCTCCGGTCTGGCCGTCCTCGTCGTGACGCTGGTCGGCGACCTCGGCATCGCGGCGCTCGCGGTCCCCCTGTTCGGGCTCGTCGCCAGCCTCGGCTTCGTCTTCCCGGATTCCACCGCCCTGGCGTTGTCGCTGCACCCGGACGTGGCGGGCTCCGCCTCCGCCTACTTCGGGACCTTCCGCCTGGGCCTCGGCGCCCTCGCCACCCCGCTGGTCGGGATCGGAGGCGCCGTGAGCGCCCTGCCGATGGCGATCGTCATCGCCGTCTCGAGCGCCGCCGCTCTCGCCGTGTTCGCCGCGGTGGCCGCCCGGACGCGCGCGCTGACGCCTCTTCTGGACACCCCGGAGGAGGCGGCCGCCGACATGCCCGTCGGCTGAAGCACAGCATCGGCGACGCAGACGAGGGTACACTGGAACAGTGAGTGAGAAGCACGACAAGGAGGCGTCATGTTCTGCGACATAGCGAAACAACTTGGGGACGACAAGCTCGAGAGGATCCAAGCTCTGGAAGACGAGCTCGGGCTGACCATCGTCGCCTTTTCGTGCCGCTCCCTTGACCCGGCGCGGGAGGAACGGCTCAGTGCGATGATGGCGGAGTTCGGGCCTCAGCTCCAGGCCGAGCCGGCCGAGCCGGACGACGAACAGCTCGGCCGGATCCGCGAGGCCGAAGAGACCATGGGCCTTTCGCTGGTGGCGGTCCGGGCCTGACGCACCGCGTGGGAGAGCGCGACTTCAAGGAGCGCTCCCGGGCAGCCTTCGACCATCAGGCCCCCACATACGACACGAGCGGCTACGGCCGGCACGCCCGGCGGCTCCACGCCGAGGTCTTGGCGGCCGTCCAGAGCTTCCCCTTCATGACTGTGCTCGACGTCGGCTGCGGCACGGGCGCCACGCTCGAAGCCGTCGTGAGCGCGCACCCCACGGTGCGCGCCTGGGGCATCGACCTGTCGACGGAGATGATCGCGAGGGCCCGCGAGCGGCTGGCCGCAGGCGGCGAGCGCGCCGGCCGTACGGTCGATCTGCAGGTCGCCGACGCCGAGCACCTGCCTGTTGCGGATGGCACGGTGGACCTGGTGGTGTGCGTGGACTCCCTGCACCACTACCCGGACCCGGAGGCGGCGCTGCGCGAGATGCGGCGCGTCACGCGTCCCTCTGGCGCTCTCGTCATCGGCGAGTGGCGGCTGGGCGCGCCGTTGCGTCAGCTGATGAACTGGCTGTTGCCGCGCATGCCGGAGGGCGACGTGCGCGTGTACACCGGGCGGGAGCTCACGGCGCTGGCCGAGGCAGCCGGTTACAGCGCTGTGCGCTGCGCTCCGGCCGGGGTCCGCGGCCAGCTGCTCGTCGCGCGGCGCTGAGCCGTCGCACGTGAGCAGAGATCAGGCGGCCGGGCGGGCACCTCACGCCGCCCGCCTTGACGCTCGCGCACCACGGCTCTAGACTCCCGGACAAGCGAGGGTGGGCGCGCTCACTTTCTGCCTCCTCAAGGCAGACGGCTCAGACTCTCGGTAGACATCTTTCAGGGGGAGGAACTTTGACGACCATCCATAAGAAGCTCGTACTCGCCGCGATTCTCGTGCTGGCGCTGACGTTCGCGACGGTGGCGCTCGCCGCCTGCGGCGGTGACGACGGCGCGACCACCGACGAGAGCGCCGCCGCCAGCGTGCCGTTCAAGGTCGGCCTCGCCGCACCCTTCACCGGCGACTACGCGACCTACGGCGCGTCTCACAAGGCCGGCGCCGAGATCGCCATGGAGGAGCTCAACGCGGCCGGCGGCGTCAACGGCGGCGAGGTCTCGCTGGAACTCGGTGACGACCTCGGCGACCCGAAACAGGCCGTGCTCGTGGCCCAGAAGTTCATCGACGACACCTCGCTCGTCCTCGTCAACGGCCACATGTTCTCCGGCGCCACCATTGCCGCCGGCGCCAAGTACGAGAGCGCCGGCCTGACCATGATCTCGCCGTCCGCCACCAACCCGGACATCACCGCTCTGGGCGCCTACATCTGGCGTATCTGCATGACCGACGCGGTGCAGGGCGAAGGGCTCGCCGACTACAGCGTCACGACGCTGGGCAAGCAGAAGATCGCCATCATGTACGACAACTCCGACTACGGCCGCGGCCTCGCCGACGCCTATGACGCAGCCGTCAAGGCCGCCGGAGGCACGATCGTGGGCAAGGAACAGTACGCGACCGGCGACACTGACTTCAAGGCCCAGCTCACCAAGCTGAAGGGTGCCGGCCCGGACCTCCTGTTCCTCTCCGGCTACTATCCCGAGGGCTCGAAGATCGCGCAGCAGGCCAGGGAACTCGGCATGGAAGTCCAGATGCTGGGCTCCGACGGCTACGCCTCAGACGAGCTGCCCAAGCTCGGCGGCGCCGCCGTCGAGGGCATGCTGGTGTCCACGTTCTTCGACTACTCCAGCGACGATGCGGCCGTCCAGAAGTTCGTCGAGGCGTACAAGGCCGCCAATGATGGGGCCAACCCCGACTGGTTCGCGGCCAACGCCTACGACGTGCTGATGCTGGCCGCCACGGCCGCCGAAAACGCCGGCAGCAACGACCGCACGGCCATCAACGACGCTCTCGGTACGATCGGCACCTACGAGGGCATCTCCGGCAGCATCACGTTCGACGAGAACGGTGACGTCATCAAGCCGCTCACCATCGTCATCGTGCAGGACGGCGCCCTCGCAACCGCTCCAATGCAGCCGACACAGTAAGGATTCGATCTTGGCGGCGGGGGGGCGAGAGGCGTTGCGCCGCTCGCCCCCCCGCACTGCCTGAGAAACCCGACGCCGTGAACCCAGGGACCTCGTGAGCGAACTCGGCCAACAACTCGTCAACGGCCTCATGATCGGCTGCCTCTACGCCCTCATCGCCGTGGGCTACACCATGGTGTACGGCATCATCGAGCTGATCAACTTCGCCTTCGGCGAACTCTTCATGTTCGGTGCCTTCATCACCATCATGATGATGTCCCCCGAGATCTCCCTCTTCGGCAGCACGGTCACCATGCCGCACCTGAACTTCTTCCTCGCGATCATCATCGCGATGGCGCTGGTCGGGATCATGGGAGTGATCATCGAGCGGCTGGCGTACCGGCCCCTCCGTCACGCCCCTCGCCTGGCGGCGCTCATCTCGGCGATCGGCGTGTCGATCCTTCTGCAGAACGTGGCCCAGGCCATCTTCGGGTCCCAGCAGGTCCCGTTCCCCGACATCCCGCTGTTCACCACGGCGGCCGGTGCGCCCAAGGCCTTCGCGATCGGCGGGGTCCAGATAACCTATTTCCAGGTGTTCGTGGTCGTCGTCACAGTCGCGGCCATGCTGCTGTTGAACTTCTACGTGAAGCGCACGCGCATGGGACGCGCGATGCGCGCCTCCGCCCAGGACAAGAGCACCTCGGCCCTCATGGGCGTGAACGTGAACAAGGTCATCGCGCTCACGTTCCTCATCGGGTCCGCGATGGGCGCCCTGGCCGGCGGCCTCTACGGCGGCGTCTACCACGCCGCCTGGCCGCTCATGGGGTTCAACCCCGGCCTCAAAGCGTTCATCGCTGCGGTGCTCGGCGGGATCGGCAACATCCCCGGCGCGTTCCTGGGCGGACTGCTCCTGGGCGTCATCGAAGCCCTGGGCTCAGCCTACCTTCCCATGGGCTCGCAGTATCGAGACGCGATCGCGTTCGTGATCCTCATCCTCATCCTGTCGTTCAGGCCCTCCGGCCTGCTCGGCTCAACCGTTTCGCAGAAGGCCTGACATGGCCGACGAAGGCCGTTTTCGCACGAAGCTCAACCCCATCGCCGCGGCTCTGGTCGGGAACGGAACCACCAGGTCACAGCGGATTCTCCTGGCCGTGCTCCTCGCCATAGCGGTGATCCTGCCGTTCCTGGTCGGGTCCAACCGCTGGATCACCTTGATGACGGTCGTTGTCATCTACATCGTGCTCGCCTCAGGGCTGAACATCGTCGTCGGCTTCACTGGGCTCCTGGACCTTGGGTACGTAGCCTTCTACGCTATCGGCGCCTACTACACGGCGATCATCTTCAACCAGGTCCTGAAGGTGAAGTTCGGCGTCGACCTCGACGCCTACTGGTGGCTCACCTGGGTCAATTTCGTCGTCGGCGGCATGATGGCCGCGGTCGCCGGCGTGCTCATCGGCTATCCGACACTGCGCGTCCGCGGCGACTACCTCGCGATCATGACCCTGGGCTTCGGCGAGATCATCCGGATCGTCGCGCTCAACTGGGTCGGGCTCACGCGCGGGCCGTCGGGCATCTCCGGGATCCCCAAGCCCGCGATCTTCGGCTTCGAGCTCAGCACGCAGAAGAGCCTCTACTTCCTCGGTCTCGCCTTGGCCCTGCTCTCGCTGTGGACGATCTCGCGGATCGTGCGCTCGCGCATCGGACGCGCCTGGACCGCCATCCGCGAAGACGAAGTCGCGGCTGAGGCGATGGGTATCCACACCTCGCGCTACAAGCTGCTGTCGTACGCCACGGGGGCCTTCTTTGCCGGCGCCATGGGCGTGTTCTTCGGGCACTACCTCAACTACATCTCGCCGAGCAGCTTCATGCTCATGGAGTCGTTCCTCATCCTCAGCCTGGTCGTCCTCGGCGGCATGGGGAACATCGCCGGCCCCGTCCTGGGCGCCATCGTCTGGATGGGTCTGCAGGAGTGGCTCCGCGACTTCCCCTTCGTGCAGGCTCACCCCGAGACGCGCGGGATCGCCCTGGGCCTGGTCCTCGTGCTCCTCATGGTCTTCCGCCCGCAAGGCCTGCTCGGGTCGTTACGCGTGAAGCTGGAGATGAGACCCGGCAGCAAGGGCGAGGCGGAGCAGGAACGGGAAGTGTGGTCCGATGCCGGCAGCTGAGCCCGTGCGCGTGCTCGAGACCACGCAGCTGGTCAAGGCCTTCGGCGGCCTCGTCGCCGTCAACAAGGTCGACTTCCACGCTGACGAAAACGAGATCGTCGGGCTGATCGGCCCCAACGGGGCCGGCAAGACCACGCTGTTCAACGCCATCACCGGCGTGTACGGACCCACGTCGGGCACGATCCGCTTCCAAGGCCGCGAAATCGCCGGCATGCTCCCCTCCAAGGTCACCAAGCTGGGCGTCGCCCGCACCTTCCAGAACATCCGCCTCTTCAACGAGATGACGGCGCTCGAGAACGTCATGGTGGGACAGCACTGTCGCACGCACAGCGGCATCCTCAGGGTCGTGCTGCGCACGCCTCGGGCGACGCGCGAAGAGAAGGACGTTCGTGACCGAAGCCTGGCGTTGCTGGACTACGTCGGCCTCGGCGGCCACACGGACGAACTGGCCAAGAACCTGCCCTACGGGTCGCAGCGGCGGCTGGAGATCGCGCGGGCGATGGCCACGGAGCCGGCGCTGCTGTTCCTTGACGAGCCGGCGGCCGGCATGAACCCCCAGGAGACCGCCTCACTGCTGCGGCTCATCCGCCAGATCCGCGACGAAGGGATGACCATCATCCTCATCGAGCACGACATGAAGGTCGTCATGGGCAGCTCCGACCGTGTCGTCGTGCTCGACCACGGCGAGAAGATCGCCGAGGGCTCGCCGGACGTCGTGCGCAGCGATCCCAAAGTCATCGAGGCCTACCTGGGGAAGAGCGCCTAGATGAGCGCCGCGGCGAGAGCGGACAGCACGGCCGGAGAGGTCATGCTCGACGTTCAGGACATCCACGTGTTCTACGGCAACATCGAGGCCATCAAAGGCGTCTCCCTGCAGATCAGGAACGGCGAGATCGTCACCCTGATCGGCGCCAACGGCGCCGGCAAGAGCACGACGCTCAACGCGATCTCGGGGCTGCAGCGCCCGCGCTCGGGGAAGATCTTCTACGAGGGCCGAGACCTGACCAGCGTGCCTCCCTACGACGTGGTCACCCTGGGGCTGTCCCAAGCGCCCGAAGGGCGCCGCATCTTCCCCCGCATGACGGTCAGGGAGAATCTCGAGATGGGCGCCTTCTCGCGCAAGGGCCAGGATCTCAAGGGCGACTTCGACCGGGTCTTCGACCTCTTCCCGGTCCTGAAAGAGCGGGAGTCCCAGACCGGCGGCACGCTGTCGGGCGGCGAGCAGCAGATGCTCGCCATGGGGCGCGCCCTGATGGCCGGACCCAAGCTCATGATGCTCGACGAGCCCTCGATGGGCCTGGCGCCCATGCTCGTCGAAAAGATCTTCGACATCATCAAGGAGATCAACGCCCAGGGCACCACCATCCTTCTGGTGGAGCAGAATGCCCACGTGGCGCTGGGGATCTCCGACCGCGGCTACGTCCTCGAGACCGGCAAGGTGACGCTCTCGGACGACGGCGCGGCCCTGCTCGAGAACCCGCACGTACAGGCAGCCTACCTGGGTGGCGACTGACCGAGGCGCGCTACGACGTGCGCCGCCGCTTCGGCTTCATGCCGAAGAGGAAGCGCACCGGGCCCCAGCGCCTCACGGCGACCTCGTAGATGAGCAGGCGCTGGTCTCTTGACGCGTTCGCCCGCGTACTGCCGGCCGCTGCGGTGACGGAAGGCGAACCAGGATGCCGCGTCGGCGAGCAGGAAGAGCAGGCTCATGTGCCAGGGGCCGACGAAGTCGATGAAGCGCTGGGAAGGGATGTCCGTCGGCACGTTCTTGATGTAGAAGTCCTCTTCCCAGTTGAACACGCGCACCGTGTGATACGGGATGAGGAGCATCACCGCCGCGATCCGCAGCCAGTCGATGTCGTAGCGCCTGGTCTTTGTCTCGAGGGCACGCCCGTCCATGACATCCCTCCCCATTCGCCGTTAATATCACCTCTGCGGCGATCTGTGCGCGTTGCGGTGGGCCTGCCGGCCGACGGCTCGCGCGACGCGTGCTTCGGTCCGGCGCGAGGAGGGTAGGACGTGAGTCGATCGACCCGGACTCGTGCGACCGCCTGGAGGTGCCCATGACCGGTTCCAGAGAGCGCCTTCGCGAAGCCACGCCCGCCGCGTCCACCTTCGACCCGCGCGCCGCCGACGACCCGCCCGCGCGCGCGCGGGCGGTCGTCATCGGCGGCGGTATCATCGGCGCATCGGTCGCGCTCCACCTTGCGCAGCGCGGCTGGAGCGACACCGTCGTCCTCGAGCGGGACAGTGTCTCTTGCGGTACGAGCTGGCACGCGGCGGGCCTGATGACGCGCACACGCGGCAGCCATATGCAGACCGAACTAGCCGCCTACAGCCGCGACTTCTACGCCTCCCTCGACCGCCTCTCCGGCGTCGACATCGGCTACCACGAAAGCGGCTCGCTCACGCTGGCGCGCGAGGATGAGCGCATGGTCGAGCTCGGCTATGCGCTCACGATGGCGCGTCACCATGGGCTGCCCGCGCACACGCTCAGCCTGTCGGAGATCGCGGAGGTCTCGCCGCTGCTCGAGACCCGCGGCCTCGTCGGCGGCGTGCTCTTCGAGGGCGACGCCACCGTCAATCCGGGCGTCGCCACCTTCGCCACCGCCAAAGTGGCCTTCGACCGCGGCGTGCGCATCGTCGAAGGCTGCCGCGTGCTCGGCTTCCGTCTCTCCGGCGCGCGGGTCACCGCCGTCGAGACAGAACGAGGGACGATCGACTGCGAGGTGGTCGTGATCGCCGCCGGGCTGTGGACCCGCGGCCTCGCGCTGCTCGCCGGCGCCCGCGTGCCGCTCCACGCCGCCGAGCACATGTGGGTGCAGACGGAGGCCGTCGCGGGCGCAAGCCGCGACCTGCCGATCGTCCGTGACCTCGACGGCCGCTTCTACGTGCGGCACTATCGCGGCGGCCTCGTCGTCGGCGCCTTCGAGCCCGACGGCAAACCGCGGCCGGAGTCGTCGATGCCGGCGGACTTCTCGTTCGGCGAGTTCGAACCCGACTGGGACCACCTCGAGTCACCCCTGTCGAGGGCGCGCGAGCGCATGCCGGCGCTCGCGGAGGCCCGCTTCGAGCACTTCCTCAACGCCCCCGAGAGCTTCACCCCCGACGGGGCCTTCCTGCTCGGCGAGACCGCGGAGGTGGCGGGCCTCTTCGTCGCCGCCGGCCTGAACTCGCAGGGGATCATCCTCGGCCCGGGCATCGGCCGGGCGCTGGCCGACTGGATCGACGGCGGCGCGCCGACCATCGACGCCGCCGAGGTCGACGTGCGTCGCTTCGCCCCGGCCCAGGCGAACGCCGGCTACCTGTTCGAGCGCACGCGCGAGACGCTCGGCCGGCTCTACGCGATGCACTGGCCCTTCCAGCAGCCCGAGACGGCGCGCGGGTTGCGGCGGGTGCCGCTCTACGACCGTCTTTCGGCGGCCGGCGCCTGCTTCGGCGAGATCGCGGGCTGGGAGCGCGCGAACTGGTTCGCGCCGCCCGGGAGCGAGCCGGTCTACCGCTACTCGTACGGCCGCCAGAACTGGTTCGAGGCCGCGGGCGACGAGCACCGGGCGGCGCGCGAGTCGGTCGCGCTGTTCGACCTCTCGTCGTTCGCGAAATTCCGCGTCGAGGGGCCTACGGCGCTCGACTCCGTCGAGCGCGTCTTCTGCTCCGACCTCGACCGCGAGCCGGGCTCCGTGGTGTACACGTGCCTCCTGAACCGGAACGGCGGCATCGAGGTCGACCTCACCGTGACGCGGCTCGCGGAGGACCGCTTCCTCGTCGTCGCTCCGAGCGCCACGCAGACGAAGACGTTCCACTGGCTGCGCCGGCACGTGGACGCCGCGACGACCGTCACGGACGTCACCTCCGGCTGCGGCGTGCTCGCGGTCAACGGACCCCTGTCGCGTGACCTGCTGTCACGGCTGACCGACGCGCGCCTCGACGACCGCTCGTTCCCCTTCGGCACGGGGCAGCAGATCGACATCGGCTGGGCGTCGGCGCTTGCGCTCCGCGTGTCGTTCACCGGCGAGCTGGGCTGGGAGCTCTATGCGCCGGTCGACTCCCTGGTCCCGCTGTACGACCGGATCGTGGCGGCGGGCGCCGGGTTCGGACTGCGTCACGCCGGCTACCACGCGCTCGACAGCCTTCGCGCCGAGAAGGGATTCCGCCACTGGGGTGCAGACATGGGGCCGGCCGACACTCCGTATGAGGCCGGCCTCGGCGGCACCGTCGCGCTCGACAAAGGCACGGACTTCATCGGGCGCGAGAAGCTTCGCGAGCGCGCCGGACAGCCCCTCACCAGGCAGCTCGTCCAGGTGAAGCTCGACGACCCGGAGCCGCTTCTGTACCACGGCGAGTCGCTCGTCCACGAAGGGCGCGTCGTCGGTCGCGTGACCTCCGGCGCCTACGGCCACACGCTCAAGGCCGCCGTCGGACTGGCCTGCGTCGCAGGCTCTCCCGAAGAGATCGACGAGCTCGCCTTCGTCGGCGGCGTGGAGGTCGAGATCGCCGGCACCCGCGTGCCGGCGACGCTCAGCAGGCGCCCCTTCTACGACCCCGGCGCAGAGCGTATGCGCAGCGCGACGACGGAGCGAGACGCGGGCTGACTCCGGCAGCTGCGCCGGGCGGTGGCGAGGCGTCCGCACAGGCGGAGCAGGCGAGGAGCGCGGCGGTTGAGAAGAGAGGCTCGCGCCACGCTCGCCAGCGCACAGACCGGGCAAAAGAAGGGGATGGGCCGCGACGACTGGGGGTCAGTCGTCGCGGCCCATGTGGGGCCAGCGGCTCCCGGGCGCAGGAGGTGACTCGCCCGGGCTTGGTGGGACGCCGACTCGGTGGGGGCGCACCGTAACTCAGTCAGGTCCCGACGGCCGGGGGGGCAGCCGTCGTTGCCGTTGTATGGCTTGAGGGCATTCTGCCCCGCGAATATGAAGTACGTGTTGCGGCGGCGTTGAGGAAGATTCTGCCTATGGCCGTTCGGCTCTCGAGGACGGCATCTGTCCGTCCGGCCAGTCCCGGGCCATGCAGAGGTCAAGCGTTGGATGCCGGCACGCGCGGCGCGTTTCCGAGCGCCGTCAGAGGGCAACGATGACCCTATGTCCCAGCTGGGGCGCTCGATCCCACAAAGGAGAGGCGATCATGCCATCGGCTATCAACTGGTTCCAGATCCCCGCGAGCGACATCACGCGGGCAAAGACGTTCTACGAGACGATCTGCGGCTTCCCGCTCGAGAAGATGGAGCTGCCGAACATGGAGATGTGGTCGTTCCCCGCCGACCGAAGTCGCGGTGAGGTCGGCGGCGCCCTGGTGGCCGCCGAAGGTGCGGTCCCCAGCGCAACGGGGACGGCGGTCTTCCTCAACGGCGATCCGGATCTGCAGCTCATGCTCGACCGGGTCGAAGGCGCCGGCGGCAGGATCCTCGTGCCCAAGACGGCGATCGGCATGGAGGCCGGCCACTTCGCGATGATCGCCGACCCCGAGGGCAACACCGTGGGGCTGCATTCGCAGGGATGAAACGCTCCGCGCGCGGAGCGCCCACCTACTCGGCGGTGGGCTGCTCGCCCGCCTTCGGCTGAGGGCGTATCGCCGCGATCCAGAAGATACGATCGGCGATTGCGAGGCCGGTGCCCACGGCGATGTAGAGTGTGGAGAGTGCCACGCGGCCCCACGCGACGTCCACGAGCGCCGAATGCCGCAGCGCGATCCCGCCGCCCATCATCACGAGGACGAAGAGCCACGACTTCGGCGCGAAGAAGCCGAAAAAGCAGGCGCGACCGCGCCTCTGGATGCGGGCCACGGCCTTGTCGGCGTACCTGATCAGGATGAAGCGCGCCTTGATGATGCCGATCACGATGGCGACGAGCACGATGGGTACGATCCAGTAGCTGAAGTGGGCGCCCGGGCCCGGCACCTCGACGAACATGACGCCGCGCACGAGAAGGAAGCAGACACCCACGAACCAGACCAGCGCCGCCGCGAACAGCTGCGCGCGCACGCCGGCGCGGGGCGTGAACCTGTTCCAACAGGAGCGAGGTGTGTCGCTGGTCGTCATGAGCTGCCGCACAGGATAGCAGCTGGCGCGGAGGTCCCGCTTTGAGACTATGATGCGACAGGGTGGTTCTGCGCCGGTGCTACATCTTTTGGGCCGCCGTGCCGATACTGGGCAAGGTGACCACGGGAGCGGCCATGAGAGCATGTAAAGAGTGCGGCCTGTCGATCGGCGACGCGGCGACGTTCTGCCCAGTCTGCGGTACCATCGCCCACCCTGGTGAGGCATCGCCGACGACCGCGCCTCCAACCGCGTTTGTCACGAGGGACCGAGCTGTTGAGGTCCCTGCCGAGGAGGCCCCTGCCGAGGAGGCGCTTCCCAGAGAGGTCCCTCCCGAGGATGGTATTCCCGTGGACGTCCTTCCCGAGGAGGAGCGCGCGCCGGACGCAGAGGCTTCGCGAGGTTTCCTCGCCGCCGCCGACCACGAGTCCGAGGCGCGTCGTTGCGAGAAGACGGATGCGCCACGCGCGGCGGCGCTCTATCGTCAGGCCATCGTCGAGCACCTGGACTCGAGCGAGGACCCTCTGGCCAGCCCGTCGGCGCGCCGCGACGTGCAGCGACTCTTCGACCGCCTCAGCCTCGTTCTGAAGCGCAGCGACCTGAACGAAGAGGCCCTGGAGGAGATCGACTCCGCAGCCTATCTCGGCCTCGTGGACGATGAGGATTGCGGCACGAAAGCGCATCGCGAGGCGCTGAGCAAGCGACGCGATACCCTGCGCCGCGTCGCGAGGAAGGCGACGCTCGACGGCGCATGATGCGTCACGCCGACCTTGCAGTACCGCAGGGCCGGTATGGTTCATACGACCGCGGCGCGCCACGTCAGCGCCGCGAGGCTCCACTCAGCCCGCGCCCTCGTACGCCAGCCTGACCCAGGCCAACAACTCGGAATCGACCTCGTCGACCGACGTCAGACTGACCCTGTACTGGCACATGCCGCCGGGCGGCAGTTCGATGAGGCGGCCGGTGCCCGGGACGCCCTTCATGTTGAGCCCCACGTCGACGCGCGTCCTGGTCGCCGGACCGACGGTGGCGAACTGCTTTTTGCGGCGCAGGCTGACGTAGGCCTTCTTCGGCGCGATCTCGAGCGGCCCCAGCCCGGCGATGGCCGCCATCAGCTTCTCGTGGATCGGTCGAAGCTCGCCTTTCGCACCCGTGTAGATCGCAGCGACGTCGTCGCTCGCTGCTTCGGCGGCCGGCACGGCACCCTGTCCATCGGACCTCAGAAACGCACCGGCGAGCGCGTTGGCGTCGCCGTAGCCCAGGCTGAGGTCGTGCTTGAGCATCTCGCGGATCTGGCCATGCTTGGTCAGGCCGCTCTCACGGATGAAGAGGAACAGCTCGTCGAGCGTCTTCGCGGTGCGTGTCTGGATGTTATTGAGTTGTGTCTCGGTGGCCTTGTCGACACTGTTCATGATGTGTCTCCTTTCAGAGACCCGCATGCTCGCGGGGCACTCGCCTCGTGACTCGCCGTGTCGGCGGGCGAGCGCCGCCGCCGGCGAACGGCCCGGGGCGGGGCGTCAGCGGTAGATGGGGCAGTGGGGACCGCGGCTGCCCGCGGTCGGCCCGGTTCAGGGAAGCTTGGCGATGATGGCGCCGAACTCCGGCGGAGTGAACGCCTTCATCGAGAGGGTCGTGACATTGCCTTGCGCGGCGAGCCCCAGGGCGTAGGCAGCCCCGGCCTCGTCGCTGGGCGCATCCACGACCGCGACGTAGTCGTACGGGCCGAGGGTGGCGTGGAAACTCAGGGTCTTGCCACCCATGGCTTCCCAGGCCTTGATGCCCGCGTCGATGCGCGCGGGGATGTCCTTGGCGGTGCGCGCGCCCTGGTCGGTCAGTTTCATGAGCATGACGTAGTGCGGCATGACGGTACCTCCTCCACTCCGGTGATGAGCAGACGGACACGGTGCGACGCGGGCCGCCCCGGGCAGCCCACTCATCCGTTGTACCCGCGAAGCCGGGATGTCGTACCCCGTTGTCCCCGGCGCCCGCACCCTCCAAGGACCGTCGGCCGTGCTCGTCGCCGACCAGGAGCTGTTCGGCTCGAGCCGCCGCGCGCGCTGGTTCGGCCGCTGACACCGACGCGCCGGTCCGTGCGTGGCGCACGCTTGAATCTCCCCGCCGCGCCGCAGTACTTCAGCCGCGAGCGACCGTTGCCGATAGAGCTGACTGTGCGACCGTTGCCGAACCGTCCCGGGAGGCTCCATCGTGTCGAGCTCCGTGCTAATGCGCCTGCAGCGCCTGCCGCGCATCGCGGTGCTGCTTCTCGGCCTGGCGCTGATCGCCGCGATCGCTTGGCTCGACAGCGCCACGGGGCAGAAGCTTCTGCTCAACGTCTTCTACCTCCTGCCGGTGATGCTCGTCGCCTGGGTGACGGCCTCGACCGTCTACGGGCTGCTTGCCGTGCTCGCGACCTTCCTCGTCGGGCCGCTCGAGACGTATTTCGACGGTCTGAGTGTCTACTCCCTGCCCGTGGCGGCGTGGAACGCGGGCATGCGCACGGCGGTCTTCTGCATCGTCCTGCTGCTGCTCGCCGAGGTGCGTAAGCTCGTCGCACAGCTCCAGGAACAGTCGCTCACCGACGAGCTCACGGGTGTGGCCAACCGGCGGGCCTTCCTCGACGTCGCCGGGCGAGAGATCGAGCGCAGCCGGCGGTACAAGCACGAGCTCTCACTGGCCTACCTCGACATCGACGAGTTCAAGGCCGCCAACGACCGCTTCGGCCACGCGGTCGGCGACCGCGTGCTCATCGCGCTTGCCGGCGTCGCCCGCGCCACGGCGCGCTCGGTCGACACCGTGGCGCGCATCGGCGGCGACGAGTTCGTCATCCTCATGCCCGAGACCGACGCGCTCGCCGCGCTGCCACTGGCCGAGCGTCTGTGCGCAGCCTGTTCACGCGCGGCCGGCCTCGGCGCGGCGCCCGTCACCTGCAGCGTCGGCCTGGTCACCTTTGAACGCGCTCCCGACGGCGTCGAGGAGCTGCTGACGAGCGCCGACGCCCTCATGTACGAGGTCAAGGCTGCGGGCGGCGACGGCGTGCGTCACGCCAGTGTGGGCGCGATGCGGACGACGGCTACGGACGGACAGCTCTTGCCCTTTGCGCAGCGGTCGGGGACGTAAGCGGAGAAGCGCCACCGGGCGCGAGCGGACAGCCGCCCGCGCTACCGTCCGGGTGGTGAAGCTCCGGCGGCGACCTGCTGTGGAACCCCGAAACGCATGTCGGGCGCCGGGGCGCCAAGCTGCCTCATGAGGCCCAGCGTGTCCCACACGTGCCAGAGGTCTTTGACTCGACCGTTCTCATACTCGAAGAAGTGCATGTGCCGGACGGCGATCTTCGTGCCTTGCGGCTCGATCGCCGCCAGGGGGCCTAGGGCAAAGCGCCCAAGATGGGTGCCGGTCATCGTCGAGCGCGTCGCGACGATGTCGCCTTCCTGCACCATGTCGTCCACCTCGAAGTGGAGGTCGGGGAACGCGCGACGCATCATCGTGATGACCTCCTTGATGTGCTCGTTGAAGTCGGTCCCCAGGGGCTCCTGATGATCGACCGCGGCGGGTGCGTGAGCCTGATCGACATAGGTCAGATCGCCCTCATTGAACATTCGCTCGAAGCCCTCGAGCGTCTTGGCCTTCAAGTCCTCGCTTGACATCGTCAGTACCTCCTAGACGGCAACTCATTAGAGTTGCGTTCTACTCATTAGAACTATATGCTGCCCTCATGGGCGAGATGAGAAACCGGCGTGAGATCGCCGCCGAGGCGACGCAGCGCGTCATCGTGATGGCGGCCACGCGCCTGTTCCTCGAGAACGGTTACACGGGTACGTCGATGAGCGACGTCGCCCGTGAGGCGGGCGTCGCCGTGCAGACCATCTACAACGCCGTCGGGTCAAAGCGCGAGCTGCTCTCGCGGGCGCTCGACTTCGCGGCGGCCGGCGACGAAGCGCCCACGCCCGTCCCCGTCTTCATGCACGAGCGCGCCAGGCAGAAGACCGACGCCCGCGAGATCGTAAGGCAGCTCGTCGACTTCTGGCGTGGCGGTCTCGCGCGCACAGCGCCCGTGTTCGCCGTGATACGCCAGGCCGCGGCGCTCGATCCGGAAGTAGCAGCGCTCGAGTCGCAGCGCGCGCAGCAGCGGCTGAGGAACTACGGACGGGCGGCAAGCCTGATGGCCGGCTTGGGCGCCCTGCGGCCCGGCCTCTCGGTCGACAGTGCGGCCGCCACGATCTTCGCCGTGGGTCACCCGGACGTGTATCGCTTCCTGATCAAGGAGCAAGGCTGGCAGCCAGAGGACTGGGCGCGCTGGGTGGAGGCGGCGCTCACGGCCGCTCTGTTACGCGGGGCCTGAACCCGCAGCCGCGGGCATACCGTCGTACTCCACGACGTTCTCGGGCAGGCCGGCGAACCTGAAGCTGTTGTTCCTGTGGTCGCGCTCGTCAAGCCCGATGCGCCTGAAAACGTCCGCCCACGAGCGGAACGACCCGTACCCTTGCACCACCGTGCTTTCGACGGGCTGGCCCTCCCACTCCGGATGGTCCTCGACCAGCTGCGCGTACGTGTGCTCGGCGTGGTCCTCGAACTCGGCGTTGAGGAGGATCGCTCGGCGGATGCCTACTCGCGCCATCGTCCACGAGAGAAGCGCGTAAGGGGCGACCATCAGTGACGGGAGCGGCGGGGACAGATACCACGCCTGCTTGGTGGCGTCTTCGCGGATCTTCTCCTCGATCAGGAGCAGGTGCCAATGCTCGTTGTCCTGTGCTTCCCGTCCCCACCGCACGATAGCGCCGACCTCCTGCACGAGTCTCTGGTCGCCGCGTGACGTCTCACGCGCGCACGGTCGCGCTTCTCCCACGCACGGTACGGCACCGGGGCCAGGATCCTCGACGAGCTTCGCCTTGGCGAGGGTCGTCTTCTTGCCGGTGAGCATGTCCATGCTGACGAAGAAGACGCGGGCCGCCGCCGAGTAGGGGTACCGCGGCCGCACTCTCGAAGCCTGCTGTTCCCTCTTGAGGTCGATCTGCACCTGTTCCACCGCACACCCCTCTCTCCGCACATCGCAAGCGCCGCTTCGCCGGCGAGCCAACGCAGTTACAGTCCCCGCGCCCCGGCGACCGGAAACCGTCCGGGCCGCTCACGATGGAGGAAGGGCGCGTGAGCCGTATCGCTGTCACGCCGCATACCAGCGCAGCAGCTCCGCCAGTACGCGTGGCTCTTGCGCGCGGTTGAAATGGGCGGCGGCGGGCACCACCTCGACCGCCGCCCCCAAGCGCTCCTGCCAGAGTCGGCTGTTCACCGCGGCGTCGGCCGTGAACGGGTCGTTGTCGGAGAGCAGCACACGCAACTGCCCGCAACTGGCGCGGACGCGCGCCAGGTCCGGCGGTTCCTCTATCCATGGCCGGATGCTCTCCCACGGCTCGTCGACCGACCACCAACCAGCCACGCAGAGGGTCCCCCGCACCCGGACCGAGTCGGGCAGCCCGGCGAGGAAATGGAGCACCGCCCGGCAGCCGACGCTGTGCCCGACGAGCACGGTGTCGGCCAGGGTCCCGGCGTCGCTCCCGACGAGTTCCGCGACGCGCGCGCTCCAGCCATCGATCGTCGGCCCGTCGGGGTCCGGCATGTCGCCGATGACGACGGGGGCGAAGGTGCGCGAACCGTGGAGCTCGGCAAGCAGCCAGGGATACCAGTCGTCCTGTACCCTGGCCCCCCACCGCGGGACGACGACGACCCTGCGCGGCGTCGTCGCATCCTGCTTCTTGGAATCCGCTGCAGTCATGAGTGCCTCGTTTCGTCGCCTGCATCGAGGGTTCCTCCCCGTGCTCGTTCCCGCATTCGCCGACGCGCCCACATCGGAGGGCCGCAGAGACGTCTGTCCGCTGCTGGTGTGATGGTGCTGTAAAGGAATCCCGCGTTTGTGCCGGCTACAGGCGGCAACTGCACAGTCGCCCATCCATCACGTCGTCTGGAGGCCCAATGTCAGCGTCAGTGAAGACTCCCCTGTGGAAGCGGCTCGTGCTCGTCCTGTCCGCAGTCGCGGCAGGCATCGTGGTGGCGGCCGTGACCGGGGAGGCTGGAGGCTCATGGTTACTGACCATCGTGTTCGGTGCAGCCGTGATAGCCATCACCTTCTGGGTCGCCGCGAAGCTTCTCAGCGTGCCCCTGACGAGAGGCTGGGAGTAGGACCGCCCGAGTGCCCGGCGCGGGCAAGACCCGCTGGCGTGGACCGTCCTTCCCGGTGCGAAGCCGCACGCATCCCGTGCTGCCGCAGGGCGGTCTCGCCGCGCTTTGTGGGATAGGGTTGCTGCTGCATGGCGGGAATCGCCTGCGAGGCTCCTGGGTCAGAATGGAGAGACGATGAGTCGCAGCAGCTCGAACAAGCAGCAGCCGGCCGCGCAAGGTCACGGTCGTCCGTCGCCTCCCGGCAAGGGCGCCCAGTCGATCCGCAGCTTCAGCCTGCTGCTGCTCGTGGGCGTGGTCTTCGTTGTGGCCGCGCTCATGGTCATCTCCCTCGTCGAGTTCGTGGTCGAGCCCGACCCGGCGGTGGAGGCAGGCCCGATGTACGTCACGCTCATTCTCACCACGGGCGCTGCGCTACTCATGCTCTTCGTGGCGCTGAACGCGTCGTACCTGCCGTTCATGTCGCCCCAGCGGTCGCGCGACGCACAACTCGTGATGACGGCGATGGGCCTCACGGGTGTCGTCACTGGCCTGCTGACGCTGGGAGGCGCGGTCAGCTTCATCGTGGCACGCCTCGTCATCGCCAGCCTCGCCTTCATGTTCATCTCGCTGCAGAACGCCCGTCTTACCCGGGCCCGCGCGACTGCGACTGGCCGGCAGTCTGGTCAGCCTGCCTCGCAGGGGCAGCCGCGCACTCGCAGCCAGCAACGGCGCGGAGGGCGCAAGCGCTGACCGGGGCCGCCCACGCGCGTCCAAGAACAGCTCTGCCAGGCGCGTGCCTGCGTGCCATAGGTTTCAGAGCCTTCGTCCTGCGACACCATCGGTGTACGACTCGCGCAAGACCGGCGGCCAACGGCAGGAAGGCGCCATCATGACGAACGACCGCATTGAACGGGCCCCGGCGCGGCGGCGCTGGGCGGCACCATTCGCACTGGTCTTTACCGCCCTCATCCTCGGGGCCTTCGCGCCGGCGGCGCTGGCCAACCACTTCTACGATGCCACGCTCGTTTCGTGGTCGCCACACGGGAACGCGCCCAGATTGGGCACCACCAGCTTCAAGGCCATGCAGCTCCAGGACGGTGTCACGGCCCGCTTCCTGGCGGGCAATCAGCGCACGAAGTGGCGGTTCGTGAACTCCACAGGGAAGGTCTCGGCCGTGAGCAGGAACGCCTTCTTCTCGTACGCCGAAAAAAGCCGGCGCACTTCCTCCTGAACGGCATCACGTGGGCATGGAGAATGAGCCACGGCGAGCGCGTGCGCTTCGCGCAGGTCGTCACGGGCTCCTATCAGAACCCGTAAGGACTGCGCCGGTCACGGCCGCCACCACGATGCCTGCCTGCGACGACCAAGCGAACGCGTCTACTCACATCTTCAAGAAGTGGAATACCTCGTAGACGAAGTACGCCGGCCAGAACATCGCTTGAAACACGCCGTAGGCTCCATCCCAGAATGACGTCGCGCTCTGAATGAAGTACACGAGCGCTCCGATGAAGCCGAGGCCGTAGACGGCTCCGCCCACGGCCCCGCCGGCATTCCCTCTGCTATCCGTCACTTCCCCCTCCTCGTTCCCCGGTTCGTCACGCCTGCTCGGCAGCATGAAGACTACCACCGAGCGTCTCGCAAACCTTCAGGTCCCTGACGAGCGGATGCGCCGGCGCGAGCAGCGTCTCTTGGATACTCTCGTTGTCCCGCCGGGTATGGTGAGACGGGCGGCCGGACGCCGGCCGCGAGAGACCCACGAAGGCCAACGGAGGGCGGAGCCACGGAAGCGCGCATCGCCGTGATCTCGGACACGCACGGGCGGATCGACCGTCGCGTGCTCGAGGCCTGCGCCGGCGCCGACCACATCGTCCACGCCGGCGACGTGGGTTCCAGCGCGGTACTCGAGGCATTGGCGCGCGTGGCGCCGGTGACCGCGGTGCGCGGCAACCGTGACCGCGGCGCCCTCGGCGCCGATCTGCCGGCCGAGGCCTTCGGCGAGGTGGCCGGTCTGCGTTTTGTGGTCGCCCACAAGCGCCGCGACCTCAAGGCCGGCCACCCGGATCCGGGGGCTGAGGGCTTGGGGCTGCTCGTGTATGGCGACACGCACCGGCCCGAGTTGCGCTACCGCGGGAGTGCGCCGGGCCGGGTGCCGGTCCTCTGGCTCAATCCCGGCAGCTGCATGGCGCCGCTCCCGCACGATCCGCGTCCCAGCATGGCGCTCGTCCTCGTGCGCGACGGCGAGCCCGACGCGCGCCTCATGTTCTTCCCGTAGCGTCTCGAGGAGCGGCCGCCGCACCCGCTCAGGGCTCGGCGGCGGCCAGCGCCTGCCGGACGGCCTGCACGAGCGCCGCGGGCGGCTGCGCGCCCGCCACGGCGAACCGTCCGTCGATGACGAAGGTGGGCACCGCGCTGATGCCGGCTCGATGCGCCTGGCGCTCCTCTTCGCGGGCAGCGACGGCGAACTCGTCCCTCGTGAGAGCGTCGCGCGCGCGATCCTCTGCCATCCCCGCAGCGCGCGCGATCTCGACGAGAACGTCGGACGCGCCGATGTCCGCCCCGTCCACCCAGTAGGCGCGGAAGAGGCCGTCGGCCAGGACTTGTTGTGCTTCAGCGCCGACCGCGAGCGCCGCGGTCAGCAGCCTGTGCGCCGCGAAGGTGTTCGGCCGCACGCCCTGCTCGGTCAGGTCGCGGCAGGGCAGTCCTTCGGCGGCCATCACGTCGGCCAGTCGTACGTGCATCGTCGCCACCGTCGCCGCGTCGTACTTGGCCTCAAGGTACGTGCGCGCGTCCACGCCCTCGAGGGGTACGGTGGCATCGAGCTCGAAGGCCCCGTAACGCCACGTCACCGCGGCCGCCTCGGCGCCCAGCTCTGTCAGTGCTGCTCGCCAGCGCTCCGCGCCGACATAGCACCACGGTCACACGACGTCCGACCAGATCACGACATCGATCATGGCCCGTCTCCTCTCAGTTCACGATTGCCGTCGGGGTGACCATGCCCATCGGGCGGCTTCGCTACGCGGACGCCGGGGCGGAGAGCACCGGGGCAGGCGCGCGAGGACCTGTGACACGCCGACGGCGCGAGGCGCACGTTTCGAGGGCGCAGGCAGTCCGGAGCGAAGGAGAGAAGATGGCGCCCGTCGTCAGCGGATCCGCATGAAGCCGGCGGACTCACAGGCTTCAAGCATCGCGCGGATGTCGTCGTAGGAGGAGGGGCCGACGGCAACTAACCGCTTCACCATGCCGAGGGTCAGGCGCTCCCGCGTGACCGGGTCCTCGTGCAGCGACGTCAAGACCTGCAGGATGGCGCCGCGCAACTCAAGCGGCACTCGCTTCGAAACGGCCACCGGCTGGATCGTCGAGGGGCCGAGGGCGTCGACGATGCGCAGCGACCGGGTCAGCGACGGATCGTCGCGCATGGCCACCGCCAGCACCTGGGAGTCGATGGCGGAGGCGTCGACCTCGCCCGCGGCGACCAGGCGGATCGACTCCTCGTGGAAGCCGGCTTCGACGACCTCGCCGAAGAAGCCGTGCGTCTCCCCGATCTCCACGAGGTGGTAGCGCGTGATGCCGTAGCCGGATTGTGAGTGCGGCTCATTATAGGCCCAGGAACGACCCCGCAGGTCGAGGAACGAGCTGAAGGGGCTGTCCCGGTGGACGATGACGTCGGAGTAGTAGATAGGCTCGTCGCCGTAGCGCCCGCCCTCGAGCACCGGAGCGGCGATCGGAACAGCCGGCGAGAGGCCCTGACGCTCGAACTCGACGTAGGGCAAGCTGCAGACGAAGCAGACCTCGTTCTCATCCTTGGCGCAGACGTCGTAGTCGGTCTCGACGACGAACTCGGTCTGGATCGCCAAGCGGCGCCCCACCTCCTCGGCGATCGCCTGGTACATGGGCAGCATGTTCGGCGCGAGGAAGGTGCCAAAGCGCAATCGGTCCATGGCCGGAACCTACCACACGGAGACGGCCGCGTGGTGTGCGCGGGGTTGCGGAGCTGCGACCTCCACCGTGCAGGTTCTGCGGCGCGGGATGCGCCGGCCTCGACCGTCTGTTCCAACGCTTTACACTGGCTTCATAGGGGAATCCTTGAAACATCGGGTCCTGACGGCCCGTCAACCACGCGGCTTGCTGCCGCATACGAGGAGGATCTCATGGCGACCCCCATCAGCGGGACCATGAAGTCGTTCGACAAGCCGGACGAGCACGTCGCCAAAGGCGGCGTTGAGATGGACGTCCTGCGACTGGGCGACATGAAGGTGAAGCGCGCGACCTACCCGTCGGGATGGAAGTTCTCGACGCATATGGGAGCGCCACAGTGCCAGGACACGCATGTCGGCTACACCGTGTCTGGGCGCCTGATCGCGGAATTCAGTGACGGGACGCGAATCGAAGCTGGTCCCGGGAGCGTGTTCGCCATACCGGCGGGGCACGACGCCTGGGTCGTCGGCGACGAGCCCTTCGTCATCGTACAGTTTGACGAGGGCGAGTCCGCCGCGCGCCGTTTCAACGTGGAAGGTGCGACGGCGAAGGCGGCCTGAGCGCGGTTCGCCACCAGAACGTCCGAGAGCGCGAGGGGCCGCGTCAAGCGGCCCTTCGTGCGCAGAGGATCGATGCGGGGGCCGCGGACGGTGGCGCTGACGACGACCACCGTCCAGTCTCAGAAGGCGCCCCTAAGCCTGAGCCCAGCCGTCGTGAGCTTCCCGCGCAGTCCGAGGCAGCCGCCGGAATGTTAAGGCTGAGGAAACAGGGCTAACCTGGGTTTCTTTCGGCAACAGTTAGACCATGGTGGCGGGGGAGGCGGGCTTGCCCGTCGGCTTGCGAGGGCGTCAGGTCTGCCCCAAAAGGCACCGGCGCCCAGAGGTGAGGACATGAAGACTTCAGTACACAGACGGCTCGAGTTACTTGCCGGCCTGCTGCTTCTGTCGTTGCTCGTGTTCGCGACAGGCATACAGGTTGCGCAGGCCGCGATCGTGACTGGCACCGGGGCGGGTTCGGGCACCACGGCCACGCCGGTCACCATTCAGGATGGCTGGTTGACGGCTTCCAACACCGCGTCACGTGACCTGGACGTCGCCGGAGCCGCGGCCACGCCGCAGGACGGATGGCTCACGGCCGCCAACACGGCTGCGCGTAACCAGGACGTCGCCCAAGCGGTGACCGCGCCGGTGACCGGCGCGCAACCCGCCTCGGCTGACACATCTTCCACGACCGCCTGGATCGCCGTCGGGTCGGCCGCAGCGGTGCTTCTCGTCGGTTTTGCCGCGTGGGAACTGATGCGCCGCCGCCGGCAGCCCGATGGACTCGCGTCAGCGTCCTATTGCGCGCAACACCCTGAAGATCCGCTGTGCAGCGCCGTCTGAACAAGAACTATGCGCGCCAGCGGATACGGACGCTGGCAAGATAGGGGCGGGTTTGCCGCAGGGTGATCCCGCCCCGGTTCTACGCCGGCAGCTCCGGCATACGCCTGGTCATCTCCGCCCAGTCGTCGCCGACCGCCGCGCGCACGAGCTGAGCGACCCCTGCGAATGCTTCCGGCGGCAGGACCATCTGCTGGATGCGCAGCATGTTCTCGCGGTCGTCGTAGCCGATCAGCGGGAACAGCCAGGCAACGAACTCCGGCTGGCGGTCCGGGGGGATCTCTGCGGCCATGATGCCGACCGCCTTGCCCTGGTCGGGCACCGAGATGCGCTCCCTGACGATACGGTACAGGTGCGTGTCCTCCTTGAACAGGTGGACGTCGAGGTGGAACTTGAAGGCGGCGGCGGCTCGGGCGGTCGCCAGGGCGTCGCCGGCGGACACCGCGTCGTTCAAGGCGTCGAACGCTGCATCGAGGGCGTGATGGTCCTTCTCGTAGGCTTCGGCGACCAGAGGCGCTACCGCTTCCACGGCAGGGAAGACGGCGATCTCCTCCCCGTGAGCGTGCGCCACCAGCACTTCGTTGAAGTAGCGGAAGCGCTCCAGCGCCGCTTCGAGCCCCGGCGTGCCACGCGCGGCGCCGAGCGCAGCGGCGTCGATGCCTTCCATATCCCTGCGGAATGCGTTGTGCACGGCCGTTATCGCATCGATCGGACCCGCCATGATCAACCTCCGTTGTCGTCCCGCCCTGAAGTCTGCGGCTCTCCCCGGTCGCTCACCTCTGCGAGAAAAGGGGTGGAGCGGCCCGAGGGCCGCTCTCTCTGCTTGTCTCAGGAGCCTCGTCGGGTGATGGCGTACTCCCGTTCGGCGATGAGGTCAAGCGTTTGGAGGGCCATCGGAGTCACTTGGTCACAGCGGAGACGCGAGACGACAGCGGGCGAAGCGAGCGGCTCGTCGCTTCTGTCGGCGGGTCGCGTCTGACTCAGTCAACGAGCCTCCGGGCCGCTTTCCGCAGCGCCCGCTACCTGACGCGATACTGTCTCCAGACCGAGCCCTTCGTGTCGAAGTCCGCCGACCTGATGTTGGCGGCGCGTATGCGGAAGAGGCCGCGAGCCCTCGATATGTATGTCCAGCTGCAGGTCGCGGAGGCACTGATGACGCGCTTCACCGTGGTCTGCGTGATCCACCTGGTCGCTCCCCGAATCTGGACCGTGAACCTGACGGTCGCTCCCGCCATCTCCTGAGGCTTGGCCTTCACCTTCGCCGTGATGCTGTGGCCGAGCAGTCGGACGCCGTCAGTCGGGCCGCTCAGCCTGAGGGTCAGTGTGGGCGTCGGTCTGAGGTCCTCGACACAGGGAAGTGCGATCCGCGTCGGGATGATCTGGCCCTGGGCGATGGCCCGGTAGTACGCGTACGGCAGCGGTGACGTCACCGTGAAGCCGAAGTTCCCGAAGCGGTTAGTGGTCGCCTGCCCTCTGTCGGTGAAGCTCGTCTGCCCCAGCGCCCGTTGCTGCAGATAGACGGTGACGTCGGCGCGCTGAACGCTACTTCCGAGAAAGAGGATGTCGTAGATCTGGCCGCGCAGCCTGTATCCGGCCTCGATCGACCTTCCCCGCATCCAGATGACCTCAGTCGTCACTTGACCGGCATGGGGCATCGTCATGCCCACGTGGCAGGCGGTGCACGCGGCGACGCTTGGCACATAGGGGGCGTGGGCCGCCGGGGCGCCGCTCGTGGGCGACACGGCGGTGTGGCAGGTACAGGAGTCCGCCGCCGGGGCGGACGCCGCCGGCACGCCAAGGAAGGCGGCCACCAGCACGAACACGAGAAGGAATCGCTTCATGGGATCCATCCTTTGGAGGGTCGCGGGTGGGGAGCTCGCCGCCCTGCTGGCAGCGAGCGCCTCCATTTCGGTTCTTCCATGGGCCCCTCCTGTGTGCACGCGGGGCGTTCTCTCGACCCGTAGTCTGCCGACCCGGCGCTCGACGCGCCTCACCCGATGAGGGTGATTTGCCCTACAGCGGCGGGATGCGGGGCCTCATGCCCGCGCAGCGACTCAGAGGTGCCGCCGCGGGACTCATGAAGGCGGTACAATCGCCACGCTAGACAGGCGAGCGAGACAGCCCCGCGCCCGGTGCGCGCCGAGCGGGTCGGGGGACGCGAGCGGCGGGGACCGCAGGAACGTGTTCAGACTGCGGCCCGCCCCAGAAAGGTGAACCGACATGCGGCAACTGGATGAGTTCCCCAACCTCTTCATCCTCGACCACCCCCTGATCCAGCACAAGCTGACCCACATGCGGGACATCAGAACCTCGACGCGCACGTTCCGGCAGCTACTGCGCGAGATCGCGCTCCTCATGGGCTACGAGGTGACGCGCAACCTGCCGCTCACCGACGAGACGATCCACACGCCGCTCACCGAGATGAAGGCTCCGGTGATCGCCGGCAAGAAGGTCGCCATCGTGCCGATCCTCAGGGCCGGCGTGGGCATGGCCGACGGTCTGCTCGAGCTCGTGCCGGGGGCGCGCGTCGGCCACATCGGCCTGTATCGCGATCCCGAGACCAAGAGGCCGCACGAGTACCTGGTGAAGCTGCCAGAGACGGAGGGGCGTACGTTCATCCTCGTCGATCCGATGCTCGCCACCGGTAACTCGGCGGCGCATGCGGTCGCGGTACTGAACGCTCGCGGCGTCCCGGACAGTGACATTCTCTTCCTTGCGCTCGTCGGCGCGCCCGAGGGAATGCGCGCCTTCAATCAGAAGCACGCCGACGTGAAGGTGTACGTGGCGTCGCTCGACTCCCACCTCAACGAGCAGGCGTACATCGTCCCCGGCCTGGGTGACGCCGGCGACCGCCTCTTCGGCACGAAGTAGGGCCTCACAGATCGGCGGGCCGGCCTAAGCCACTCGCCCGCCGGTCGCCTCGTCGAGCACGAGCTCGTAGACATCTGACGACACCCTCTTGCCCCAGCCTTCGCGCTGCGGCGACATGCCGTCCATGATGCGGTCGACCTCGCGCGCGTCGTCCTGGCTGTCGCAGTAGAGCAGGATGATCGAGGAACCCTGCCCTCGATCGACCAGAAGCTCCATGCGGCCGACACGATCTGTCAACTCCTTCGGGAAGTACTGGTTGTTCTCGCCGCGCCCGGCGGCAGCGACGCCACGCTGTATCTCTTCGGCCTCAGCCACGATATCGTCCGCGCTGCCGCCCTCGAAGCGTGCTATCCGTACGTACATGAGACGCCTCCTCGCATGTCTCCGCAGATGAGAGCGCCATTCCCAAGCCAGAGCCTGGGCGAGACCTTGCGCCGCCACCTGTGCTTGGGCTCGCCACGATCACATCGAGGCGATGTTGACGATGTTGTCTTCGCTATCCTTGAACCAAGCCGCCTTGAAGCCCTCGAACTCGGCGATGCCCTTCTCTGTCTTGAGCCCGATCTCGGGCAGGTCGTAGTCCTCGAAGGTCACGCCCCTGGCTCGCAGATCGGCGGCGACCTCATCGAACTTGTCGGCGGGGATGCCGAAGCCCAAGGCCGTGTTCTGCGGCGCCGGCATGCCGGGGCGTTCATAGACCATGACCATGGTGCCGTCGCCCGCCGTGAACATGCCCATGCCCTCGCCGGCAGGACCGGGGACGTCCCCCGGCTTGAGTCCAAGCACATCGGTGTAGAACTTGTTGGCGCGAATCAGGTCCTCCGCCCGCAGCACCGCCGCAGCCGGGTAGTCTCCGAGACTGGCCATCACGCACTTCCTCTCTCTCGCTTCATCGCTCACTCTTCCAATTTCCCCTGTGCGTGTAGGGGAAACCGAATACCGTTAACGCTCGCGAAAGCCCGTGATGCCGGGGACGGAGGATGGCGCGGTACCAGCATCCACGCCGGACCACAGCAGGCGCAGGAAACGTCATCGCGCCGAACAGGGTATGTACTCCATGCATGACATCAGGCGTGCACTACGCATGCTGATCAATGGAGTCGACCATGAGCGCAGTCAGATTGGATCTCGATGAGGTCGTCGCAGATTCGCTCGAGAAGGAGTCCGAGCCGGCGACATCCCTTGCCGCAGGTAGACTGATCGACCTCTCGCTCCGCGATTTCGCCGACCAGGTCGGGGAACCGTTTCCGCGAGCCGGGGGCGGAAGCGTCGCCGCCTACGCCGGCTCCATGGCCGCCGCACTCGTCGGCATGGTGTGCCGACTGACGGTCGCCACGAAAGGCATCGAGACCGCCGAGGAGCATCTGCGGCCCACGTGCGCCGCCGCCGAGGCCCTGAGCGCGAGGCTCCTCGCCGCCGTCGATACCGACACCGACGCTTACCTCGAGGTCGCCGGTGCCCACCGCCTGCCCAAAGTCACCCCCGAGGAGAGCGCGGCCCGAGTCGCGGCCATCGCCGCCGCCAGACGACGCGCGGCTGACGTACCCCTGGCCGTCGCGGAGGCCTGTCTCGAGGTTCTCGAACTGGCGCGTGGCCTGAGCGCCGGCTTCAACGCGGCCGCCGCGAGCGAGCTTGCCGTGGCCGTACAGGCGGCGATGACGGGCGTTCGTGGCGGAGCCGTCGATGTCGCCGTCAACCTGAAGTTCTTGGACGCGGACGCGGGTGTCGCGAAGATGCGTCGGCGCGCCGACGAGATCGAGCGGCGCGCCGACGAGGAATTCGCGGCGGTCTGGCCGGTCCTCCGTGACCTGGCCGCCGGCACGGCTGAATGACGGCGCCGGTCGGGCGAGCTGTCAGGTCGACGCCCTCACGCTCAGTCGCGTCACCTCGTCAGAGCCCTTTCGAAGGCCGCCAGATGGCTGTAGCTGCCGTCGATGAGGTTGCTGTACACGTTTTCGATGTCGCTGCGAGTCGTGTGCCCCAGACACTCCGTGAGGTCCTTGATGTCCAGCACCTCGATGTCGACCCCGACCAGCAGGGCGGCCCTGAGGGAGACGCTGCCACGGGCCAAGAGATCGTCGTAGAGCTGCTGCAGCTCCGCGTCCTGGAAAGAGCCGGGGTCGTCAGTCCCCGCGGGGTCCGGCACGTCGTAGCGGTCGAGGAGCTCCTTGATGGCGAGGGTGTGCCTGCTCTCGGACGCGGTGATTTTCGCGAACGTGGTGACCCGATCGCCGTAGAGGCCGTCGAGGACGGCGTAGACGTCGCGGGCGAGCTTCTCCTCCTCACGCGTGTACCGCAGGTCAGCTGCCTCCGTCGTGCTGAGCGACGTGGCCGCGGGCGCCGGACTCGCGGTGCCGAGTTGCGCGCCCAGGGCGCTGAAGACCGTGACCGCCACTGCCGCGAGGATCAGGGACTTTCGCTTCAAGAGACTCTCCTTGGCGTCGTTGACTCCGTGCACCTCTGTTAACGCACTGGGGGGCCGAACATTACGCTCCGGTGTCGCATCATCGCGCTGCACGCCGGTAGCGGCATCGGCGGTCGGTGACTACCGCGCTCCGGCTTCACCCGCGGTGCCGGCGCGACTTGACTCACGGATGGGTGGCCGCCTCTCGACCTGGGCGCGACCGTCCGCCCCCGGTCGCGTCACGATGATCTCCTAACGGCTGAGTCTCGCGCCGTCCACGTGCGAGCGCCTGGACTGGGGTGCGGGGGGGCTTTCGGTGGGTCTCGCGAAGAACCGGCAGAGCGCGATTCCCCGACGACTCAGTGGTGCGCGTCGGGTTCGAAGCGGCGCCCTCCCCCGCGCAATGCCCCCCTCATTCCTCGACCGCGGTCACAGCCCCGCTCATCATGTCGACCTCGAATGTCACTGCGTCGGCCAAGTCCGTGCCTGACGCGAAGGTGACCGTCCACACGCCGGGCTTCATGCCCGTGTCGGCCCCGCCAGGCGCCTCGACCTCCGCGAACGCGCCGCTCACCACGACGTTCTTGGGCACGACGCCCGACTCCTCACCGAACTCCCGGGCCATTACGACGGCCTCGGCGGCTCCCACTTGGACCTCCTCGATGTCGACCGCCGTACGGACTTCGGAGTTGGCCTTCGCATCGAGCCATTTCCTCGGAGGCTGCGCTGTGCCGTCCTCGACCGAGACCAAGTACAGGGCGTTCTTGCTCGCCGAGAAGAACGCGAAGCTCCACGAATGCGGGACGTCGGCAAGAGCCAGGCCGCCGGTGCCCACGGACGAGAGGACGGCGTCGTCGGCCACCTTCATCATGGCCTCTTCGGCCTTCGGCCACGCCATGAGGGCGCTGTCCTCTTGATCCGCCGCATCCGGCGCCGCACCTTCGGAAGCGCCGCCGGTCGTGCTCGAGCCGCCGCAAGCCGCGAGTGCGAGCATTGCGAACAAGACCAGCGGCATCAAGGCGTGTGCGACGGTCGTACGCGATCGGCGTGACCCGTGAATCCCCATGCCCCGACCCCTTCCCCTTCGGTCCGTTGACTCCCGACAAAGTGGACTACGAGGCGGGTCAATCCCCCGCGAGCAGCGCTGCACCTCTCAGGAGTCTCGTATGAAGATCGTCTACGCCCAAGCGGTGATGAATGCAAGCGTTTGGGGAGCGCGCCGGTGCTTGCCGCTGCCGGCCCGGTGCGCATCAGAGATGCTGCGCACACGATCGTCGCGGGACTGCGAGCCGCGCTCGCGGGATGGGGCGTCTGAAGCGAAGACGACGAAGCCGATGGTGATTGCGATACTCTGGGCTCCAGCACGCCCGCTGAGAACACCGAGGAGACACTCGTGTACGACGCCACACCCACACCAGCGACCACCAAGGTCGGGGAGATCGTCGCAGCCGACTACCGGACGGCCGCGGTCTTCCAGAAGCACGGCATCGACTTCTGCTGCGGCGGGTCCGTGACCCTCGCCGCCGCCTGCGTCGAGAAGGCCATCGACCCGGCCGCCCTGGCCCGCGAGCTCGAGGCAGCCACGAGCGTGCCCGCGCGGCGCGACCAGGACTATGCGAAATGGACCCTGACGCGCCTTATCGACCACATCACTGCCATTCACCACGCCTACGTCAAGGCGAACACGGCCCAGAACGCCGCCTATGCCCGCAAGATCGCCGAGGTCCATGGCGACGCCCATCCCGAGCTCGCCCAGGTCACGGCGGTGTTCGACAAGATGGCGGCCGAGCTGATGGCCCACTTGAAGCGAGAGGAAGAGGTGGTCTTCCCGGCCATCAAGCGAGCCGAGGCCGCCGGCAGGGCCGGCGCGCGCGCCGAGGCGGAGGATGCGGAGACGATCGCGCACGGTCTGGCGGCGCTTGTCCGCGAACACGACGAAGTCGGCGCCGGCCTCCACGAGATCCGCGATCTGGCCATGGGCTACGGGCTGCCCGCCGACGCCTGCGCCACATACGTGCTCACCTACCAGCGCCTGCAGGCGTTCGAGGCCGACCTGCACAAGCACGTCCATCTCGAGAACAACATCCTGTTCCCGCGAGCAGCCGAGCGTTTCGCGCAGGCTGACTGAGCATCACTGGGAGACAAACGGGCGGTGGACGGACCTAGAACTGGAAGGGGGCCGCTATGTCGAGGATCGTGGACGAACCGGAAGCCTATTTCGGCCAGCTTGCGACGCAAGACGACCCGCTGCTGCGAGAGCTGGAGCGGGAGGCCGAAACGGAGCATATCCCGATCGTGGGCCCGGTGGTCGGCGAGCTTCTGTTCATCCTTTCTCGAGCCATCGACGCCGCGGCCATCCTTGAGCTTGGAACCGCCACGGGCTACTCCGCCATCTTTCTCGCGCGCGCTTGTGCCATGAACGCGGGCATGCTGACGACCCTGGAGCTCGATCCTGCTTTCGCCGCCCGTGCGCGCAAGAACCTCGAACGCGCCGGCCTCACGAAGCAGGCCCACGTCATCTGCGGCGATGCCTTCGACCACCTTTACCGGATCGCGGGCGCATTCGACCTCATCTTCCTGGACATCGAGAAAGCGGACTACGCCCGCGCTCTGCCCGAATGCCATCGTCGGTTGCGACCGGGAGGGTTGCTGGTCGCCGACAATGTCGCTTTTCCCGAAGCGGATCCCTTCAACCGGGCCATCTTCAGCGACAAAGGATGGAGGCCGGTGTCCCTCTTCGCATTCTTGCCGGGGCATTCCCCGGAAAGAGACGGATTGTGCCTTGCGCTGCGCTGCTGAATCGCATTCGATGTGGATGTAGCATGCCTCCACAGCGCAGGACACGGAAAGGCGAGATGGCGTTCTTCAGATCGCGGGTGAGCAGACTCCGTGAGCACGGCGACGTCGAGGGCCTGATCGCTCTTCTCGGGCCTCTCGACAAGAACGACGTCCGGGCGCGCCTGGCGCTCATCTCGATGGGGCGAGACGCCGTCCCTGCACTGCTGTCCCTCGCTCTCCAGGACTCATCGCCGGTGTCCGACACGCTGCCTGAAAGTGCCGCGGCCGCTCACACCGTGCTCGTGATGATCGGCGAACCCACCCTGAGAGCCGTGGCGCGGGTGATCAGGACGAGTGACGACAAGCTGGTCGTCGCCGACGCAGCCGCGCTCATGTACCGCACGGCGCTCGAACTCCACGTCGCCGTCCCCGACGACGTCAAGGAAGAGGTCGAGAGCAAGACGGGCAGGGACTGGGCCAGCGTTTCGGGTTCGTGACCGGGTTCGTCGACTGGGGCGATAGCAGGTAGGGTCGTGCGATGACCGCTTCGCAGGCCCCGCGTCGGCCGTCGCCGGCACCGTTCAGATTGAGCCGCCAGACCATCCTCTTCCTCGCGCTGTTCGTCGGCTACCTGGCGGCGGTGTACTTGATCGATCGCACCGGCGAGTCGAGGGTGCTCGTCAGCGTCGTCACCGCCGTGTTCTTCGCCCTGCTGATGATCGTCCGGCCACCACGGCACTGGCTCGACTGGGTCGGCTATCTGGTGATGCTCGTGACCGGGATTTTGTGGATCGCCGGCATCTTCGGCGAGTGGGCACTCTACCTGGCGCTGGCCGGTGACATCCTGCTCATCTGGCTCGACGGCAGAGTGGGTCGGGGGTAGGGACGCCCGAGTGGTCGATCGGCGCTCTATTGGTGCGAGGAGAGGGCGGAGAGCGTCGACGCCGCCGCAGGCCCGCGGTCACGCAGGCGATGCATTCACGATCACAGGCAGCCTGCCGCGCCACGCGGCCCACGCCTCGGCGTCGGTCGCCAGCTCGCACATGAAGTGCGCGACGTTGGCCCTGTTGGTCTCGCCCGGGCGGAACAGGCCGTCCACGAGACCCTCGTGCAGCGCGTACTCCGTGACGTCACCGTCCTTCAGCGTGTCGGGACGGACACCTACCCACTGCGCGTACGGGTCGGCGGTATCGATGACGTCGTGGAGGAAGTCCGCGGCGCGCTGGTTGTCCCTCCCAGGAGGGACGAGGCCGCGCTGCATCCAGAGGACGGCGCGCTCGAACCACCCGCGACGCGTGTCCAGGCCTCCGGGTCGGTTCACCGAGACGCTGCTCATGAGGATGAGCTTGACCGGCTGCGCGGGCCGCGCAGTCTGGATCGCCCGGTACACTCTCTCGACCGACCGGGTGACGAGGTAGTGCGGCGGTCCGAAGACCCCCCGCAGGCTGATGGTGTGGCCCAGACAGGAGATCACCACGTCGCAGCCGTCGACCAGCTCCCTGACCTCCGCGTCGCTCATGGAGAGCAGGTCGGCCACGACCACGGTCAGCCGCGGGTCGTCCACGACGCCCGCCGGGAGCCGCTCGGCTGCCCGAACCACGGCGCGCACGCCGATGCCGCGGCCCAGAAGCTGCTGCAGGACGCGGCCGCCGGTCCGCCCCGTGCCGCCCAAGAGTAGAACCCTCATCACTTCACCTCCGAGTACTGGAACACATCGTTAAGCGGGACTCCGAACACCCCGGCGATCTGGAAGGCCATCTCGAGCGACGGCGAGTAGCGGCCCTGCTCGATGGCGATGACGGTCTGGCGCGTGACGCCCACCTTATCGGCGAGATCGGCCTGCGTCATCTCGCCGGCGGCAAAGCGGAGCGCGCGAATGCGGTTGGTGACTCTGGTCGGCTTGCCCATCGTCAGAATCCCCTGCGGTAGGCAACGATCTTGACCACCGACGAGACGAGCGTCCCTACCACGAACGACAAATAGAGCGCGCTGGCGATCCAGAAGTACTCGTACTCCAGCATCGTCAGCGCGAGCACGCCGACCATGCCGACGGAGGAGACGGAGAAGCCGATCCGGTCGCCGTGGCGGCTGATCTGCTTGTCCCGCTCGTCCGTGCCGAGGTCGCCGGAGGCGGATCTGCCGTGCAGTTCGGCCGAGATGCCGCTGCCGATCCCCGCCATGATCGACCCGACGATCGTCAGAGCAATCGACACGCCAATGGCGATGAGCAGCGGCCACTGGTAGGAGATATCGGCCGCGGACACGTCACCGAGCCGGCCCAGCATGATCGCGAAGTACGCCATGGGGACGACCACTGCGACCACCAGGCCGACCCACGTCACTTTCTCTTCAAACGGCATGACTGCCTCCCTGCTATGCCTGACGTGATGTCAGGAATGTTTGACATCACGTACTGTAAAGGGAAGCAGACATCGTGTCAAGTATTCTTTACTCCACTGGGGACACGGCACCAAGCGGCGGTGTAGCGCACTGCGGCAGTCGCGACCGACGCGCGAGACCAAAGCGGCTGCAGCGAGCGTCTCGTCACCCGGGTCGCGTGGCCCAAGGGCGAATCGTCACTTCTGTCGAGGCAGAGGGTCGGGACGAGCCGGAGCCGATTGCAGGAGGCTCGGGGCAGTCCAGCGATCGCGGTCAGGCGCTCGCTTATGTCGGCACGTTGGTGCCGATCTCGACCATCAGTTTCAGGTTCTCGAGGGAGTTCTCGAAGTCCCGGCGCATCCGCTTCTCGAGCAGGAGCCGGTCGACCGCTTTGCCGAGCAGCCTGCCGGGCACCGAATACTCAAAATCGGTCGTGATCTCGGTGCCCCCTTCCTTCGGCTCGTGATGACAAGTCAGCCATCCGGAAGACGCTCCCTCGAACTCCCAACGCCAGTCAGTGCTGCCGTCGTCGTTGTGGTGCTCCAGGATGGTGCGGTCGATCATGTGCGTGCGCACGCCCATCAGGAGCATCGTGAACTCCGCTTTCGTCCCCGGGCTCCCGTCGCCGAAGACTCTCTCGGGCCCGCCCATACCGACCCAGAACCGAGGCCACTGCAGCGGGTCTTTGACAACGGCGTCCAGTTCGCCGACGGACACGTTGATAAGCATCGTCTTGTTGAGATGAGCCATGCTCGCCTCCTTTCCCGGCCCTCCCTCCGCGGAGTGCCGCAGCTCACAAGCCTCCTGCACTGCCAACCTACTCCGCTTGACCGGCGAGTCAACGTTGGGCGATGGATGGAAGCTACTCCACCTTCTGTCTGGAGAGCTTCACTCGCGCGTACTCCAGCAGCCGGTCGGCATAGGGGATCCTCACGCCCAGCAGGGAAAGGCCGACGAAGATGAGAAGCCACCCGGGGAGGATCGGCAGGAGCAGGCCGGCGAGGCCGATCAGCAGCAGGATCGTCCCGGCGCCGATGCGGAGGAGGCGCGATTCCTTGATGCCTTGTCGCGCGGGTAGCTTCATGAGGAACCTCAGACCCCTTCTTGACCGGGGATCACGCCGCCGCCGCGGCGTTCGAGGTTACGACGGCGACGGTAGTTCAGGTACTCGACGCCGACGGCGAAGAGGATAGCGACGTAGACGATCGTGCGGTCAATGGGTTCGCCGACGCCCTCCAGGATGAGCATCACGGCGATGAGCACGAGGAACGCGAGCGCCAGCAGCTTGACGCTGACGTGCCCGTTGATGAACTCGGCCACGGGGCCGGAGTAGAACATCATCACGGCGATCGCGATCGCGATGGCGATGATGATGAGGATGACCTCGCCGGTCATGCCGACCGCTGTGAGCACGGAGTCGATGGCGAAGATCATGTCGATGACCACGATCTGCAGGATCACGGCGGCCAGCGACGTGCGTCGGCGCACCTCGGTCTGCTCCGCCTCGTGGAGCTCGGTGGTGTTGAAGATCTCGCGCACCGACTTGTAGAGCAGGAAGAAGCCGCCGCTGATGAGGATGAGGTCGCTCACCCCTATCTCGCGGCCGAAGACGCTGAACAGCGGATGCTCGAGCGAGAGCAGCCACGAAACGCCGAGGACCATGGCGACCCGGCCGCCGAGGGCGAGACCGAGGCCCAGCCGGCGCGCCAGGCCGCGCTTCTCCTCGGGCAGCGCGTTGGTGATGATGGCGATGAAGATGACGTTGTCGATCCCGAGGACGATCTCGAGGAGCGTCAAGGTCAGCAGGGCGAGCAAGTTCACGGGGTCGAGGAGCAGGGCCACCTTCGATCTCCTTGTGCGATTGCGTCGGCTGCGTGAGAGACTACCTGTAATCAAGGAGCCCTTGCAGCCTGAGCCGCGGCTTCGTGAACGGGCGCGGGGCAGCCGGGATCTCATGCTCACGCCACCGCCGACCTTGCTACGATGTCGGCAACTGCCAACGAGACATTCCACCGTGTCACCAGGAGGACGAGATGCCCCGTGTGTCCCTGAACCAGAGCGCTCCCGACTTCAGCCTGCCCGACTTCTCCGGCGCTCCGGTCAGCCTGTCGGACTACCGTGGCCGCAAGAACGTGCTGCTGGTTTTCAACCGCACCTTCACCTGACCGTTCTGCCAAAGGCATATGGCGCAGTTGCGCCATGACTACTCCGAGTTCGTGGCCCGCGACATCGAAGTCGTGGTGGTCGGCCCCGAGGACGCGCGCGCGTTCGCCAACTTCTTCGAGAAGGAGTCGCTGCCGTTCGTCGGCCTCCCGGATCCCAAGCACAGCATTCTCAAGCTCTACGGGCAGCAGGTGAACCTGTTCAAGCTGGGGCGCATGCCGGCCCAGGTGCTGATCGACAAGGCCCAGGTCGCGCGCTACGTCCACTACGGTCACGATATGAAGGACATCCCCGAGAACGAACAGCTCCTGGCCCTGGCCGACGAGATCAACGCCTCAACAAGTCCGGGCGCCGAAGAGCGCGACTGACCAGACGCGGCGCTCGTTTGGCACATGGGGCCACTGGGAGGGTCAAAGCCGTGCGTCACGTCCCCACGAGTCGAGCCCCTGACCTCCGCCGTGCCCGACTTCGCCTTCGTGGCTCGGTGTCGCCAGCGGCGTGCTGAGCCGGGAGAGAGCGCGAGCGTGGGGCTCGTGGCGACCGTCAAC
The DNA here is from genome assembly GCA_963765635.1 of uncultured Thermoleophilia bacterium. GTDB lineage: Bacteria > Actinomycetota > Thermoleophilia > UBA2241 > UBA2241 > CAIXSE01. Next base: position 1,199,939 of record CAVXXF010000004.1, on the reverse strand, counting down.
AGAGCGGACGAGGCCAAGGCGACCGCGACGTGACGAGACTCGCAGCCGCTCACGGCAGGGGCCGCGGTCTCACGTGTAGATACCGCGGCCCCTGCCGTTCGCCGTCGCCTCAGCGCCGGTCGACAGTCATCAGCGTCTCACTTCCAGGCGAGTCTTCCCTTGTACTTAGCGCTGGAGTCGACGCCGGAGCTGACCCAGGTGCCGCTCCCGCTGAGATGCGCGAGCCCCTCGGTACCGCAGACGATGACCCACTGGCCGGTCATCACCGGATCGTTGGCGGGCTCCTCGATGGAGAAGAACACCATCATGTTGCCCGTCTTGCCGGCCACCTTGCCGGTGAAGCAGCACGTGAGCGTTCCCCAGGAGGCGCCGTAGAGGTTGTTGTCGTAGTCGAAGGGCGGCATGCCCGTCATGGAGAAGACGTCGTAGGAGCTGCCCCGAAACGTGCCCGTCCACGTGCCGATCTCACCGCCGGTCATCAGCTTGTTTCCGCCGGCGGTCAGCGTCTCTTCCCAACTTGTGTTGACCCACGACCAGTCGCCCGACACTTTGGCCGTGGCGCGGTGTGATCCCGCCCAGGCCGCAGGCACGATCGCGATCGCCAGCAGCACGACGATCCCTGTGATGATCAGTCTCGTTCTCATGCGAGTCTCCTCCTCGTCGCTTGCGTTGTCGTCATCCCCGTGCCGGGGACATCAGCGGCAAGATCGCGCTCATCGGCTTCGCCTCCGATTACTGGTGGTTCAACTTCCCGTGCGCTGAGGCGGGCCTGCGCGGCGCCAAGGCCGTGATCATGATCTTCGATAAGCGGTACCCCGGGTACCAGGGGGCGCCCAACGCGTTCGCTTCCAACGACCCCGGATACACGTACAGCTCACCGCCTCTCGTCTGGTTGCCGAGCGACTCCGCGACCTGGCTCAAGCGACAGATGGCCAAGGGCCCGACCGTCGCGAAAGTAACGCTGCAGTCCAGCCACACGCTCGCCGAGGACGGCGGCATGGGCTACAACGTGATCGGCGAACTGCCGGGCAGCGGCAACGACGGCACGAGCGTCATCTTCGGCGGCCACCACGACTCGCACTTCACCGGCGCCTTGGACAACGCGACCTCCTGCGTCGCCCAGCTCGTCATTGCCAAGGCCATGCACATGACCGGGTACAAGCCGGCCAGCACGGTCGTCTTCTTCAACACTACCGCCGAGGAGTGGGGCTACACCGACTGCAACTACGACTGGCTGGTGGGCTCCACCTACTCCATTCAGAACACCCATCCCGATTGGGCAGGCACGGTCAAGGCCATGCTCAACCTGGAGCTGATGGGCTATGAGAAGGGCAGCCTTTGGTTCACCGCAACGCGCGACATGAAGCCGTGGCTGGTGGCCGAGATGAAGGCTCACCCCAAGCTGGTTGGGCCGAGGGGCGGCAAGGTGTACACGCCGGACCAAGGCTACTGGTTCAGCTACAACGACCAGTGGCCACTGACGGCGGTGGGCATTCCTTCCACCTGCATGTGGACGCCCGACGAGTACTTCTGGGCGAACTACTACCACAGCCAGTACGACGCTCTGGCCCTGCTCGACTGGGGCTTCTTCAAGAAGAACATCAAGTTCCAGCTGGAGCTGGCGCGGAGCATTGACGGCGGGCTCCTGCCGTACCGCCTCTCGAGCGAGGCCGCCGCGCTGGTCGCGGCGTCGAAGAAGGCCGGCTTCGCGGCGGCCGGCATCGACGCCTCGGTGTCGTCCGACTATCTGGCGGCCACTCGCGCGTACACCAAAGCCGCCACGGCCTTCGACGCACGCCGCGGGCAGGTCGGCGCCGCCGAGGCGGCCGCCGCCAATGACGGTCTTCTCGCCATCGAGAAGGCGCTCAACTCCAACCTGACTGGGCTGGACGTGTGGGACACAACGATCTACCCGTTCCAGCAGTCCATGACCGATCTCACGGGCATGCAGGCGGCGCTCGAGTCTCTCGGCACGTCGCCGATCCGCTACAAGCAGGCGCTGGCGGCGCTCGAGGGTGTCAATCTGGGGTGGTACGGCACCCACTTCAGCTACTCGGTCTACTACACGAACTTGCTGCAGCGCGTGCCGGGCTACGTGCACGCCAACATGGCGGACCTCGGGCACATGGCGATGACGCTCGACGTCATCCCTGAGTACAACGCCGTGCTCGCGGCGCAGGCCGCCAAGACGTCGCCAAGCGGGACGATCGTTGGCGATCGTGCATAGGCCACTCCTTCCGAGCTGCGCTCCCCCTTGACTCCGAGGGTCGGCTCCCTGAGAGCACGAAGACCGACCCGCGGCGTAGCCCCACACTCAGTCTTTCCTCCCGACGTGGGCCGCGCCTCACCCGATGAGGGCGAATGCACGCCGGCGCAGTGGCGCGGGTCGGATGCCGCTCGCCGACGGGATCGACGCGGGCGAGCGCGAGCGGGCGGACCCTTGAGCCGGAGTCCGCGAAGACGGGTCCGCGGGCATCCCCTACCGGACGGGACGACCTAGTGAGGCGGTGACGTCTCGGGCTCGTCGCGCGGAGGCTCGGGCTCGCGGCGCACCCGCCCGCCTGGCGGTGAAGCGGAGGTAAACACGGCATGGAGGGCGTACTCCACGCGGCAGGCGTTGCACACGACCATCAGCCGTCGCCGGTCCTGCACCCACACGGTCACGGGCCAGCCGCCGGGGCTCGCCAACTCACGGCCGCAGCACTGGCAGCTGTCGTGCTCCGGCAGGTCCCCGGCGTCGTGCCCGCTTCGCACGATGCTGAACCCGTGCGCTTCCCCGCAGGAGCGGCAGGCGGGCACGGGGTGGTCGACCATGTCCTCGAGGACCCACAGGACGACGTCGACCATACGACCACAGAAAACGCACCCGCGCATCGAGTACCCCCCTCAGAGCGCCCGCTCGTCGTGGCCTCCTAGTATCCGCATACTGAGGCCCCCAGGAGAAGCCCTGGGGACAAGGTTTCGTCGTCTCGTCTGGCTACCCCTGAGGACGACGTCTTCGCCACAGACGCAGCCGGCATGCGAGCTCAGCCCTGAACGAGGCTTGCCTTGCCAGCCCCTTGGGCACATCCTGTGCAGGAGCTTCCTGCCTGTCCCATAGAGGTTGGCCTTGCGGAGACAGGTTGAGATGCGGGTCGATGGATGGAGGGCCAAGATGGATTCCGCTGAGGGACCGTTCGGGCAGACAGAATCGGCAGAGTCCGCCGCTCGTCCTGAGGTCACCGTCGCCGTGACGGAGACCGCAGGCGAAACGCGCGGCGCGCGTTTTGCCCGCAAGGCCCATCGGACTCGGCTGTACATCTATGCCGGCGTCGCAGCCGCACTCCTGGTCATCTTGATCGCGCTCGTGCTGGCCAACACGAGCCGGGTCGAGGTCAGCTGGGTGTTTGGTTCCTCCTCCGTCTCGCTCGTCTGGCTGGTGCTCATCTCCGCCATAGTCGGCGTGGTGTTGGGCATGGTCCTCGGTGCGATGTTCCACTGGCGCACGCGCAAGCCGAGAGACTGAGGGGCGCGCTCAGCGCAGGTTCGGCAAGCGAGTCTCGGCGCGTTGCATCGTCGACGCGCTGCAGCGTCGGTCGCAGCAAGCGCTCATTCGGCCCAGGCGATAGCAGCCGCGCAGCACCCCGGGCAGGAGTGCGGGCGACCGGCGATCTCGTGCTGCCCACACATCATGGTGGACCGCAGCGGGCACCCAGACCACAGTCCCCATTGGCGATCCTGTCGCGTGCCTCGCCCGGCTGGGCGGACACCCCTGACAGGAGGCCGGGACACCTGTCAAGCCTAGACACTCGTCCCACACTCTCCAGCGTCTGTCCAGCCGATAGTGATGATGAAGCCGCTGTGGCGGCATCTGCGGACGCGAGAGGGAGAGCGGGCGTGAAGCGCGAGCGTACCTTCAGTCTGAGTGACGTGGTCTCGAAGGGCTTCGAGGCGCGCTGCATCGCCGAGGACGGCGCGCTCTATTTCTGGCACCGGGACTTCGGCGTGAGGGTCGAGAAGCGTACCGGCAAGGCGACGCTGCTGACGGACCCGACCGCCCTGCCCGAGGCGAGATGGGTGGCCACGAGTCTGGGCGCGAAGGAGCTGGAGGCGGCAGCCTCGATGAGCGTGGACCGTTAGGAGGACGCTCAGGTTCCTCGCTGGCGGCGGGTCTTCCCATGCAGGCAGCACCGCGGCCGAGCGCCCGACGGCGGCAGGCAGGCCCGCGTTGGCTGCGCGGACGACGCGCATTCGTGACGACGGGCTAGCTTCTGGCCAGCGGCTGCCGATAGAGCTAGGGAAGTGCCGCCCGACCGAGGAGGACCCCATGAAGCGATGGCCTGTGGTACTCACGGCACTCGCCGTTCTCTCCCTTGCGTGCGTGCCGTTGGCGCTCGCCGCCGGCCACGGAAAGCCGCAGGACAAGCCTGGCTCTAACGCGGCCAAGGGCAAAGTGAAGTTCCAGTGCGAGGCGACCGTCATCGCTTCCGCAGGGCAGTCGCTCGAGGTCACCGTCACGGCCGGCTCCAAGACCGTCAAGGCGTATCGCGGCAAGAAGCTCATCGTGCAGGTCGATCCCAAGGCGAAGCTCATCAATGCGACCGTCGATCCCTCCGTGCCCCTGGCCCTGGACCAACTCGTGGCCGGCGCCAAGGTGCACCTTGGCGGGACCATCGACAAGAAGACCGACCCCGACACGTTCACCGCGACCAAGGTGATCCTGCAGAAGCTGCCGAAGGCTCCGTAACGCAGGACGTGAGCGGAAGCGGCGAGGCCCACCGCCCTCACGGGTGGCGGGCCTCTCTGTCGGGCGAGCAGCCCGGCCACCAGGGGCGCAATCGCAGAGGGGATGCTGCGTAACGGGAGTCCGCACGAACCCGTCGTGGCGGGCTGGGGATTTGACCGCGACTGCATCGTCTGGAACGCATAAAGTGCTCGTGGGCGGCGACATCTGGCGCAAGACGAGTCGCGGTCGAGGATGGGCGTGCTCGGCGCATTCCTCCGCTGCTATCGCCCTCACGCAGCGTTACCCCTACTTCTGACACGCGGTGGGCCTTGTGGCCGCAGCACTGATGCGCGAGAAGACCCTGAGTGGCGCAGACGTGGAGGCGCTGGTCGAAGCCGCTCACGGACGCGCCTGAATCGCCTCGGTCGCCTGGACCTCGGAGCTGACGCCGGCGCTGGCGGGCTGTTGACACGATCGACGGAATCGACGGAAGCGGCCTTGCGTTGCCAGTTCTGTCGGTTCTGTCGCTTGGCCCTCGAATCCCCGAGTGCCCGAGACCCCCGGCAGGAGGCCCGGGACACGCTCCGGACGCCGCGACCCGTAGGTGTACGCTCAGATCAGCTACATGAGCGAGGGGGTGTGTTTCGCCGTCGTCGCTTCAGTCGCCGTGGCGTTCGCGTTTACGACAAGCATTCGGCGGTGAAGCACCAGACGAGGAGGACACGACGATCACGGAGATCGGCATGGCTCGGCTGCTCACGTACTCCATGGATTGGTGCCCCTATTGTGCAAAGGCCAAAGTGCTGCTGGACTCCAAGGGCATCGAATACGACGAGATCGACGTCACTGACGACGAGGACGCGGCGCGAGAGATGGTCGAGCGCACCGGCCAGCGCGGGGTGCCACAGTTCTTCATCGACGGCCGTTACATCGGCGGCTACGACGATCTCGCATATCTGAACGCGACCGGAGAGCTCGACAAGCTCTTCGGGATCGCGGCGACAGTGGATCTCACACGTGTGTGGGACGTCGCCGTGGTCGGCGGCGGACCGGCCGGCCTCACGGCCGCGCTGTACGCCGCCCGCAAGAACCTTGCGACCATCCTCATCACGATGGACCTGGGCGGTCAGGTCGGGGTGACACACCTGGTGACCAACTACCCGGGTATCCCCGTCATCGAGGGACCTGAGCTCGTACGGCTCATGTTCGAGCAGGCGTACATCTACGGCCTCGAGCGGATGATCGGCGAGCGCGTCACGGGCGTGCGCGTGGACGGCCGCGCCAAGGTCCTGGAGCTCCAGTCAGGCAAGGAGATCAAGGCGCGGGCCGTGATCGTTGCGAGCGGGGCGGAGAAGCGCCGTCTCGAAGTCCCCGGTGAGAGCGAGTTCGGCGGACGCGGCGTGGTGTACTGCTCCACCTGCGACGGCCCGTTCTACCATGACAAGACCATCGCCATCGTCGGGGGCGGCAACTCGGCCCTCGAGGCGGCCATCGAGATGAGCGGCATCGCGAAGAAGGTGTACGTCGTCAGCCGCGGCGAGTGGGGCGGCGACGAAGTCCTCCAGGACAAGGCCGGGTCAGCCAGCGGCGTCAAGAAGCTCACGGGCTACGAGCCTTTGGAGATCCTCGGCCACGAGGTCGTCGAGAAGCTCGTCCTGCGCAGCATGCGCAGCGGCAAGCAGCGGACGCTCAAGGTGGACGGCGTCTTCATCGAGGTGGGCCTGTCGCCCAACTCGGACTTCATGCTCGACCTCGCCCACACCAATCAGCGCGGCGAGGTCGTGGTCGACGCCATGGGTGACACCGGTGTACGCGGCGTCTTCGCCGCCGGCGACGTGACGGCCACGAAGGACAAGCAGATCGTCATCGCCGCGGGCGAGGGCGCCAAGGCGGCGCTGGCCGCCTTCGAGTACCTGATCACCCAGCGGTGATGCCGCCGCGGCGATGATGTCACCAGCAATCGTCGCGCTCGCAGGTTGACCGCGGTGCCTTAGGCCCTCGACGTACAGAGAGGAGAGCACGATGAGCAACGAACAGGTGGCACCTGAGACGAAAGGCGTCACGGCGAAGTTGCTGGCAACGGTTGACCTAGGCCCTGAGATCGAGGGCATGGCAGGGCGCCAACTTCGCATGCGTATGGTGACCTTCGAGCCTGGAGGCGTCTTCGGCCCGATTCACGATCACAAAGACAGACCAGGCACCGTCTACATCCTGCAAGGAACGATCACCGACCATCGCAACGGAGTCGCCACGGACTATGGACCGGGAGTGGGCTGGCCCGAGGACAGGAACACCACACACTGGCTTGAGAACAGAGGAACGATTTCGGCGGTGGAGATCTCGGTCGATATCGTCAGGCAAGAGTAAGCGCAGGCCACACATGTGAGTTCAGGCTCGTAGTGCAACACCCGCGCCTCCCCGGTCCAGCCCTCGACCCGGTAGCCTAGCCTGGACCTCGCGGTAGAGACCCCCGACAAGAGACCCGGGACACGGGCCGGGGGCCACAGTCGGTAGTAGTTCGCGCAGGTTCCCTACATGAGCGACGAGGTCGGGGGATCGGTCGCCTTCGTCGCTTCGGTCGCAGCCGAGAAGACCGACGGGGGGCTGCGAGCGGCACTGGCGGGCCTGTGAGCGACGCGCCCTGGGTTAGGCGCTGCTGCCCTGGGGCACATCTTCCGCATCTGCACATCACGAGGAGGTCGTCATGACCACTTCTGGTTCGACACACGACGTCGTGACCGTCCTGAGATCCCGCCTGACGGGAGAGGTGGTCGCGGCTGGAGACGACGAGTACGACGCGGCGCGGGCCGTGTGGAACGGGATGATCGACAAGCGGCCGGCGGCCGTGGCGCGCTGCCGGACGCGGGAAGACGTGGCGGCGGCGGTCGCCGTGGCCCGCGCTCAAGGAGTGCCGCTGGCCGTCCGCGGCGGCGGGCACAACGTGGCCGGCCTGGCGACCAGCGAGGGCGGCGTGGTGATCGACCTGTCGGCCATGAACACGGTCGAGGTCGATGCGGAACGCCGCTTGGCGAAGGTGCAGGGCGGTGCGATCTGGCGCGACGTCGATGCCGCGACCCAGCGGCATGGGCTCGCGGCGCCGGCCGGCCTTGTGTCGGACACCGGCGTGGCCGGCCTCACCCTGGGCGGCGGTATCGGATGGCTGCGGCGCAAGTACGGCCTCACCTGCGACAATCTGGTCGCGGCCGAGGTAGTGACTGCCGACGGAAGGGTGGTCCGGGCGGCGGAGGACGAGAACCCTGACCTGCTCTGGGCCCTGCGCGGCGGAGGAGGCAACTTCGGCGTGGTCACGTCGTTCGAGTTCCGGCTGCACCCGGTGGGTCCGGACGTCGCCTACGCGCTCATGTTCTACGACGGCGCCGAGACGACTCGAGCGCTGCGTGCCTTCCGTGCGCTCGGCGCCGACATGCCTCGCGCGATCTCGCCGGTCGCCTTCACCGGGTCCATTCCAGAGGGAATGGAAGGCCTGCCGCCGGAGGCATGGGGCGCACCGATGCTGGCCGTCGCCGGTGTGTACGTGGGGCCGCCAGAGGAAGGCGAGAGACTGCTCGCTCCCCTGCGCGAGCTGGCCGCGCCGCTCGCCGACCTGAGCGGCCGCATGCCCTACGCGCAGATGCAGCAGTTCCTGGACGAGGACTACCCGCGCGGGCGCCGCTACTACTGGAAGTCGGCGGCCATCGAGGAGCTCAGTGATGAGGTGATCGACGTCGTCGCCGAGTACGCGGCGTCGCAGCCCTCAGCGCTCAGCACCATCGATGTATGGCTGATGGGCGGCGCGCTCCGCGACGAACCGGCCGGCGGCTCCGCGTACTCCGGCCGTTCCGCCGGCTATCTCGTCAACCCGGAGGCCGACTGGGACGACCCGGCCGACGACGAGGCCAACCTCGCCTGGGCGCGACAACTCATCAAGGCGCTCGAGCCGTACACAGTGGGCAACTACCTCAACTTCCCCGGGTTCCTGGAGGAAGGCGAGGGGCTGCTGCGCGCGAGTTTCGGCTCGAACTACGACCGGCTCGTCGACGTCAAGACGCACTGGGACCCGACCAACGTGTTCCGGCTGAACCACAACGTGCCGCCGCGGCAGGAGTAGCTCGCGGGGTCAAGGCGTCGGCTTCAACTCCGGCGGGATAGGACATCTCGGCGGCAGTCCCGACACCATGTGGACTGCAGCCCACGGGTCATGGACTCTCAATGACCGAGCGGATGAACGTCCGCACGTGCGCGTTGAACTCCTCAGGCGCCTCGACGTTCGCCAAGTGACCGACGCCCTCGATGACGACGAGCCGCGAGGAGGGAATCCGCTCATGAAGCTCGCTGGCGACCTGCAGCGGCGCTCGCTGATCGAGCGCCCCGTACAACAGGAGCGCAGGGACCTCGATCCGGGGAAGGACGTCGCGGAGGTCCGCCTCCGCCATCGAGTGCGCCATCGCCCGGTATCCGCCTGGCTTCCGGCTGCCCGTGTTGTCCGCCCACATGACGGTCAGCTCTTCAAGCAGACCCGAGGGGGCCCTGGCGCTCAGCACCCCGGGGAATGCCTCGAGAACCTCCTCGAGTGGCAGGTCGGCGGCAGCGAGGACGCCTTCAAGGCGTGCCGCGGTCTCTTCGGCCGAGAGTGAGCCCGCCCATCCTGCATACGCCGAGGCGAGGATGAGCGAAGCGGGCACATGCGGATGCCGCCGGTACAGTTCAAGCGCGACGGAGCTTCCCCAGGAGAGGCCGAGGACGTGTGGGCGTTCGACCCCCGTAGCGCGGAGCCACGCCGCCAGCGCGTCCGCATACTCAGGCATGCGCCAGCTCTCCGGCACGTCGGTGGATCGGCCACAGCCGGGTGCGTCCCAGGCCAGCACGGTGAACTCGTCCGCGAGGCCGTCCACCTGCCGGCGCCACGAGCGGCTGTCGTCCATGCCACCGTGCAGCAGGACGAGTGGCGGGCCGCTGCCGGCCCGCGTGTAGGCGATCCGCAGGTCGCCGAGTCGTAGCTCTCTCAATGCCGTGCCTCCGCGCTGGACGCAGGGATTGTTCCCCAGCTGAGGCTCGCTTCCAACGTTCATGCTGAGCAGCGCCTGCCGATTCGCAGCTCGTAGCTGACAGGCCTGGCGGCCTTCAACATGTCGCACGCCTTCATGCGCGACATGCTGGCGCGCCGTTCGGGATCATCCATGTCAACTCGCCGGCGTCGATCTTCCCCTGGCCTTCCTGCGTTGGCCACACCGCGGCGCGCTGGGCGCTCCGCGGTCTCCATATGTGCATTCCGACGCAGCGGAGAAGATCGACGCCGGGACTAGGACGCCGCTGCCGAGCAGAGGAAACCGGCAGGACCGAGGCCCCCCCGCTGCCCTCACGGGTGGCGGGCCTTCGAGGCGTGCATGCCGACCGTGCTGCATGCGCGGATGGCCGTGATGAGTGCGCGGGCGCGCGTTTGTAGACGAGCGCTTCGTCGCCGCCCATCACTGGAGTTCTGATGTCCGGGCCGCTGCCAAGCAACCCTGTGCACCGGATCTCCGCCGGCCGGTTCGCGGCGAGCCTGCCGGCCGTCCACGTCACCGCACGGTGAACCACCATGATGCGCCGCCTGCGCCCGGATGGTCGGCGGTGGCGGCCAGCTCCACCGTGATGATGTACCTGCCGCGCGTGGCAGGCGTGACCTTCCAGGTGATCGTGGACTCGTCAGTGATCACGCGCTGGGCGCGCACCTGCACCCTCTGGCCCCGACTCGTCTTCTTCTCCAGGGCGAACCTGACCTTCTCGCCGGCAAGCCAGGAAGGCGCCACCCCCCCGAAGGCAACGACGCTGCGACCGAGCCTCAGCTGCTCGTTCCGGCCGAGGCCGCGCATCTCCGAGATATCGACGCTCGGCCTCAGCCGCGCCTTGGTCAGAGTGGGCATGACGACCGCTGCGCCGGCGACGCCCTGCGAGACGGCCCGGTAGCTGGTTCCCTTCGCGTCCGAGGCCCCGGCGCCGCCGAAGAAGCGGCCCCCGTCCATCAGGATAGGTATGAAAGTGATCGCCTGCGCCAGGTCCGTGAACTCACTGGACGCCGAAGCCCGCTGCTGCAGGTAGACGACCACGCCGTTGAGGCCGCGCCGCTTCACCGACAGACGGCCGCTCATGGTGACCGGGTCGCCGATCGCTTCGGCCATGAACTCGAGCCTCGGCTCCACCGCCGTCGGATGCGGCACCGTCCAGCCTTGATGGCAGGTGGTGCAGTCGGTGACGCCGACGACAAGGGGCGCGTGGGCGGCGGGAGCGCCGCCGGTCGGCGGCACGGCAGTGTGGCAGCTGCAGCCGCTTGCCGCCAGCGCTGGAGCCGCGCTGATAGCCAAGGCGGTGGCCAGGCAGAAGAGCACGGTCAGAACGATCTTGCGTCTCATGGTTCCCCCCTTGGTGCTTCAGATGCACGCGCCGGGTCGTTCCATTCGGAATCCCCCTTCCCTTAGCCCCATGGCCCCATGCCTCCCGTTCACGGCTGTGCTCCTATCAGGTGTCTCCTATCCTTGGCCGCTACCCATCTCGCCGGTAAGCAACCCCGTTGGGAGATCGTCACCTCTGCGAGGGTGCTACAGTCGGCTGGTCGACTGAGGGGGACACATGTGGCGGCGAGCCAGGGCCGGGGCAAGCCTCATTACACTACTGCTGCTCACCGCGATCTTCGGTACGTACTGTGCCACGGCGGGGGCCGAGGAGGATTCCTGGGACACCACCGGCATGAGTATCGGGTTCGGCGGGATATACCGCGAGTCAGGCGGCGTCGATCTCTACTACGACTGGTGCGGACCTCGCAACACCCTCAGGGCCTTGAACGATGAGGGCCTGATACCCCAGTACAACGTCGACCAGGCTTCGTGGGTACCCTTCGTAGATTCCGTGACGCTCACCGTCGCCGGCGACCATGGATCGCTGCACACGGTCTTCGCCAGATACATGGACTCGGAAGGCAAGCCTGCATACGCGGCAGGCGAGCTTGGGTTGTACCTGGCCCTGGATACCACGGGTCCGGTAACGAAGGCCCTGCATGCAGTCAAGGTCCGGCGCTCTTGGGCTGCCCAATTCCGGTTCACGGTACGAGACCTGGGAAGCCGCGCGGACATCGTTCGCATCGTGGTGAAGAAGATGAACGGGAAGCGCGTGGCCAGATATCTCGTTGGACGGACGGAGATCAACGATCTGGCAACATACAGGAAGAAGATCTGCCTGCCGAAGAGCCGGTACCGGTGGTTTGTGATGGCCATCGACAAGACGGGTAACGCGCAGGTTTCCGTGGGCCGCAACATGCTCGTAGTAGAGTAACCACACGCTGCGTGGCAGACGACTGCGCCCAGACCCTACCCACTAGACCGAGCGGCCGAATCGCCAGCGTCCAGGATTCACTCCAGAGAGGGGGCAACCGCCCTGCGCAGACGTTGAGAACCGCAGCGGGTTCGAAGGGCTGGCCTCCGCCGTGCAAACGCATCACCTGTTCTGCTCGTAGCTGCCAGCAAGTGCCACAGAGTGCCATCCCGAGCGAAGGGCGCGGGGCCAGAGTGTCAGTAGGTGATTCGAGGGTGGCATCCTCCGGCACCGTTGATCGTCATCTTGCCGTCGATCTGGTTCCCCGGCCACAGCATCATGCCGCCCATCGTGTAGCCGATGTGCATGAACTCCTTCAGGTGTTCCGGCTCATCCTGGACCACGGTCAGGTACCTGAACGACGCGACGACCGCATCGCTCGAAAGAGAGAACTCGCCCCGCTCGTCGGAACGGTGAAGCAGATAGGGGCCGTGGGTGGTGTCATCCAAGTCGAGAACCTCGCAGCACGGCAAGGGCTTGGTCCAAAGCAACCTGTGGTACCGGCGAAGCGTCGGCTCAGGGCGTCCGGGTCCTTCCCTTCTGGCGTGTCCGTGCGGAAGTCGAAATCGATGTCGATCTGTTCGCGTGCGTCCATGCCGCAACCTCAACGAAAGGGCTGTCTGGCCATCTTGGTGCCTCGTCACAGTACCACCAGCCCAGGACGGCGAGGAAGGCGAATCCCACACCCCGCACCGGTAGGGACGTCGGTCCGCGAGTCCAAGATCTCGTTGCTCGCATGTGACTGGCCCTGGGCGCCGCCTCGATACGACTCCATGATGCCGGAGCCGAGTACTGACGGCGGGGCTGCGACCGAAGCGACAGAAGCGACGTGGGCGTCTTCGGTCTCCTTCGTCGCTTCGGTCGCTGACGGAGACTCTGAAGACGGTGCAGACCTAGCGGTCATGGGTCTCATGGGAGGGAAGCAGCCAGGGGACCGCTCTGTGCTCACGGCGCGGTGTTGAGTCTGGCCAGCGTCCTGCCCAGCGCCTGGATCTGCCGCCCGAAGGCGGCGAGGTCGCCGCGCCGCAGCGCCGCCTGCGCCGCCGCGTACTGCGCATTGGCTTTCGCGATGAGCGCGGCGGAGGCGGCGGTCGTCACCTCGGGCTTGGCGCCCGGTCGCGTCCCCGGCGGTGGCGCGCCGCCGAAGATCGTCGCCAGGGCCTCGCCCAGCGTCGGCGCCATCACGACGTTCTGCTGCTGCCCGCTGGGCAGGTCGGGCGCGGCCGACGGCGAGCGGTAGAAGACGATCACGCGCTGGAACTGCGGCAGCGCGGTGGTCGCGGACTGCAGGTACAGCGGCTGGACGTACAGCAACGAGTTCTGGATCGGCACCGTGAGCAGGTTGCCGAAGATGACGGCCGAGCCCTGCTGGCCCCACAGGGTCCGCTGCGCGGAGATCACCGGGTCCTGGTTGATGGCCGCCTCCACCTGCGCCGGGCCGTAGACGTTGAGGCTCGCCGGGAACTCAAAGCTCACGGCCCGGCCGTAGTCGGGAATATCCGACTGCGCCCCGAGCCAGGCGATCATGTTGGCCCGGCCGTTGGGCACGTAGGGCAGGATCAGCACGAACTCCTCGCGCGTCTGCCCCGGCAGGCGCATGATCATGTAGTAGGCGCTCTGGGGCGCGGTCCCCGAGATCGCGAGGTTGCTGGGGATCTCCCACTGGTTCCCCTTGTTGTAGAGAAGGGACACGTCGGTGACGTGATACGTGGCGAACTGCTGCGCCTGGATCCGGAAGAAGTCCTCCGGGTAGCGCACGTGCCGACGCAGCGCGTCCGGCATCTGCGCGGCCGGAACGAACACCCCGGGGAACAGGCGCTCATAGGTCCGGATGAGTGGATCCTGCGGGTCGAAGACGTAGAAGCGCATCGAGCCGTTGTAGGCGTCGATCACCACCTTGACCGAGTTGCGGATGTAGTTGAGCCCGCCATCGGGCTGCGAGTACGGGATGCGGTCGGTGGTGGTGTACGTGTCGGCGATCCAGTACAGCCTGCCCCCGGCGACGACCATGTAAGGGTTGGCGTCGAGCTTCAAGAAGGGCGCGGCCGCTCCGAGGCGCGCCCTGATGTTGTTGAGGATGATCACCCTGCTTTGGCTGGTGATCGCCGTGGTGGTCAGGAAGCGGATGTCGCTGAAGCACAGGGTGAAGGCGAGCCTGTTCAGCAGGGGGCCGATCGGGATGCCGCCGTCGCCGGTGTACGGCGCGTAGACGTTTCTGCTCGGCCCCGGGTAGTCGAAGGTCTGGTACTTGGTCTTGACCAGCACGTAGTTCGTGCCGAGCAGGCCGTAGTAGATCTGCGGCTGCGTGATCGCGAGAGACGGCGCCGACGACACGGGGGGGACGTCCTGGACCAGGAAGTCGGGCGCGCCGCCGGACGACACCTGGTTCACGGCCGAGACGGCGACGCCGTAGCCGTGCGTGTAGGTGATGTGCTGGTTGACCCACGTCTGCGCGTTCTGGGGCAAGCCGGCAACGCGCAACTCGCGGGGCGCGAGCATCGTCTGCGTGTACACCCCGTTCACCGGATAGCGATCCACGCTCACGCTGGTGAACGAGTAGTAGGGCCGAAGCTCTTGCAGCTGGCCGTAGCTGCGCAGCAGCACCTGCGGGTCCCACAGGCGGATGTTGCGCACCGTCACCGTGTTGACCTTGAGCGCCGCCGACGTGAGGTCGCCCTTGAGCGAGTAGGGGGTCTCGGAGTTCGCTGTGAGGTCGTAGGCCCGGCGGGTGGCGGCGATGTTGTAGGCGATGTAGGGCTTCTCCTTTGCCAGCTCGTTGGGGTTGACGATGAGCGCCTGGAACACGGCTGGGACGATGCCGAGGAGCACGATCAGCGAGATCAGCCAGACGCCGAACGCCAGTGCCGGCCACCACGGATGGCGGCGGCGCGCCGCGTTGTAGATGAGCGCGGCGGCGAGCACGAAGACCAGCACCATGAGCACGCGGGTCATGGGCAGGCGCACGTGGAGGTCCGTGTACCCGACCCCGAACACGACGCCCGCCCGCGAGTAGAGCAGGTTCCACGCGCGGAACAGATAGCCGAAGCCGCCGAGAATGAACAGCGCCGCCATCAGTGCCGAGAGGTGGATTGCAGCACCCTCCTCGATGCGGAACCCGCCGACGCGTGAGAGCTGGTCGACGGCGCGCGCCTGCGGCGGCAGGCTAGCCCACTGCTCCGGCGCTATCTGGGGACGTGGCGACTCTCGCTGACGCACCTCGATCGCGCCCACCGCGAAGTGGGCGGCGACCGACACGATCAAGGCGACGATCAGCGAGGCGAAGAGGAACCCGTAGGCGTACTCCCACGCCGGCAGCCGGAACACGTAGAACGACAGGTCGTGATGGAAGATCGGGTCGCTGAGGCCGAACGGCACGCCGTTCAGGGCGCGTGCGAAGACCAGCCACGACCCCGCCGCCGAACGGGCGGCGATGAGCGCGCCGAGCAGCGCCGCGAGCAGCCCGAGGCGCCCCACCCAGCGCAGCGCCGTCTCGTGCACCGCCTCGATGACGTCGACGCCCTCCACCGGGCGGTACTTCGGCGCCAGCCGGCGGGCGATCACGAGGTTGCCGTAGACGACGAAGAAGAAAACGGCGCCGAAGCCGACGGCCGTGACGGCGCCGATGGCCAAGCGCTTCCAGAAGACCGTGCGCAGGCCGACCTCGCCGAACCAGAGCCAGTCCACGTAGAGGTGAGCGACGATGACGGCCAGGACGACGACGCCGGCCGCGACCGACGCCGCGACGGCCAAGCGTCGCCTCGTCACGCGGCGCCGGCGACGTCGGGTGACACCCTCATCGTGCGCGTCTCTGCTCCGCACCGGGCTCATGATCGTCCCGCCGAGCGCGGTGTTGCCGGCTTGGCCGCCAGACACGGCCGCCGATCTGTGGCGGCGACCACGTTCTGCGCGGCGACGACCGGAATCGCGCTCTGCATCCCATGTATGCCCTCATCGGGGCGCGCCGAAGACTCTGCGCAGGCACTGCGCTGGGAGCGGCTGCGCCGCCACTGCCTCAGGCGACCCGAGACAGTGGCTCATCGATGGCAACGTGCTCCGGCCGGCTCGGGTCGACGCGAACGGCGACCGTCGTCCCAGGCCGCAGCACCTCCTCGGTGGCCGCGCCGACGAACTGGACCGCCCGGGCGCGGTACGGGACCCCGTCCGGCGGGCAGACCTCGAGCTCACACCGGATCTGGCGACGCGTGCCCTCTCGTGTCCAGCAGCTCGCCCCTGTCTCGGAGATGTCGATCACCGTGGCCCGCACCGTGACGCCGCTCTCTCGCACGCGCGACAGGCCCCGCTGCGGGACGGAGAAGACCGCGATCGCGGCCAGAGCAACGAAGAGGACCGACGTGCCGATGGACATCAGGATCGCTCCCGTGCCGCCGCCGACCTGCCCCGGCCACTCGGCGTTCGTGCTCCACCCCGCTGCGTAGCCGATCCAGTAGCCGATCCACCCGCCGGCGATGCCGCAGAGCACGCAGATCAGGATGTTCACTGCCTTTCTCATGACCAGCCTCCCGCCTCGTCCTTTCGGCCTCCAGACGACCGGTCCCACAACGCACGAAGACCGACCCGCGGGCCGGTCTCACCAGTGGCTCCCCGCCGGATGAAGGTGGCCGTCAGGTGCCTCCGGCGGATCTTCGCCTCCCGTGTGCAATGCAGCACGTATCAGGAGTCTCGTATGGGAGTCGTATACCCGGAGGCGCCATACTAGTCTCGTTGGGTCGCGAGGAGCCCCAGCCGGTCCCATCGAAACGCACGGATTCGGGCTGCAAGGGAGTTGCAGAGGGGGCTTTTTCGGTGTCTCGCGAAGGGCTCGCAGAACGCGATTCCCCTGCAAATCGTGGGTGGACCGCGTCGGCTTCGAACCGGCGACCTCCGCCGTGCAAACTCAGGTCGCCGGGGACGTCCAACTGCTCATGTGCGTACGGCCAGATCTTCCATGACCGGACCGCTCTGAGATCTGTCGGTTGTGGCGATTCCGTCGCCTCGGTCGCTCGCGCGGCCCCTCCTACTGCGGCCGCCAGGCGGGGTCGCACACCCTGCCCTTCATGGGGACCCTGGAGAACCCGGTGCCGTCGGCGTTGATCACGTAGAGCCCGGACCCGCCAGGATGCTCGTCGAAGCTGCTGGCGGCGAAGGCGATCGCCGTGCCGTCGGGCGACCACGCCGGACGGACCATCGAGGCGTTGACGTACCGCGACACATCGTCGACGAGCACCACCGGGGTCCCTCCAGCGCTCGTCGATCGGAGCACGAGATGGTCGTGCTCCTTGTCGTAGACGACCAGCCGTGTGCCGTCGGGCGAGAGCGAGAAGGCGCCCAGGCCACCGCTGGTCGTGACGCGAGTCGTGCCGCCAGAGACGCAGAAGATGTCACCGATGCCGCGCCTCACGAAGTAGATCCCCCCGTCCGGCGCATACGCGGCGAACCTGTCGCCCGTCGCGGGGCTCGTCGGCCTCCATCCCCAACCGTTCCCGTAGGCGTTCACGACGACCAGGCCGTCCCAGCCCTGGGTCTTCAAGGCCAAGACCGGCTTCGACCGCGGGGGGTGGTAGAAGGCGAGCTGCGTGCCGTGGGGCGACCACGCGGGCAGTTGCCCGGCAGTCGCAGCTCCAGGCAGGATCTCCTTGCCGGTGCCATCCGCGTTCATGACACGCACGACGTAGCTGCTCGGGCCGGCTGCGGGGCGACCCGCGGTATAGGCGATCCGCCGGCCGTCCGGCGACCAGGCCGGCTGGCACTCATCGGTAGTACTGGCGGCGAGCCTTGTGAGACCCCTGCCGTCGGTGCGAACGACGTAGATGTCACCCTTGGCGAAACCGCGCCCGGTCGGTGTGACCTTCGCGAATGCGATGGTCCCAGCGACGGTGGGCGTGGGCAGGGGTGTCCTACTTGGGGACGCCGCGTCTGAGGGCGAGGCCGCTGCCCGACTGGACACCGCCGACGGTGAGGTCGACGTCGTGCCCGAGTCGCCGCAAGCGGTCAAGGCCACGCTCGCGTACAACAGAAGCAGGACGACGAGCGCTATCGTCCAGGTGCCTGCAGCGGAACGCCGCTCAGTGAACTGCGTGGCTTCCATGTCCCCTCCCCGGGTCCTTCGATGAACCTCTTCATCCATACAGACCCACCGAGGGGGGCGTTTCTTCGTTGTGGCCGTTGCACGCCGATGACCGCTGGCGCAAGGGCGCGCGTGCCGGCTGCGTGCGACTCGGCGCAGAGACGTGGGAAGCGGCGGAGAACGTCGACAACGGCGTGAGAGTCAGTGCATCCACGCGGCGGCCGAAGGGGACCACGGGCAGCAGGCTCGGACAAGAGGCTTCCGCCGCATTCGGCGCTGGGCCGCGGGTCACGTCTGGATTCTGGCCCCGCTCACGACTCGGCTGGTGGTCAGTCGCGCTCACGGTGGCCGCGCTCGCCTACTGGCGCAGCTGGTGGCGCTTCGACGTCCTCATCGACACGTGCGGCGAATGGGTCGGCGTGGCCGGCGCCGGCGCCCTGGCGGGGCTCGCGGTCGTCGCTCTTGTGGTCGCCGCGTGGCATGAGAGGGAGAGGGCGCTGCTCCCCTTCCTGTGTCTTGCGCTCATTGTCGCGATGATCCTGTTCTGGCTGTTGTTCCTCGGCGGCGAGCGACTGTTCCCGCACTGACGGCCGCGGCGAGAGTCTGGCAGAGCAGAACCGGGTGGTTCGGACTGCAATAAGCGTAAGCCGAGCTCGCCAGCCGTTCACCACCAGCCCCCGCCGTCCCATCTGGTCCCAGAGCACGCCAGCGGGTCCCATCAAGACGCACGGATTTTGGTTGTCGATGGGTTGCAGGCGGCCGTTTCGGGGGGTTTTCCGGAGGGCTCGCGAAGCACGATTTCCCTGCAAATCGTCGGTGGACCGCAGCGGGTTCGAACGCTGACCTCCGCCATGCAAGGGCGGCGCTCTCCCAACTGAGCTAGCGGCCCACGAGGCCGGGACCTTCCGCTGGTGGTCGGCGCTGTGACACCATGTCGCTGTAACGTGTCGACAGGACGAAGCAGGGGGTGGCATGGTGAGCGTGGTCAACGACTTTCTGCACGGAGGTCCGGTCGACGATCGGGAGATCCAGCGCGTGCGGGACACCCTGCTGTTCGAAGGGCCCGAGAGGGGGCACCGGACCTCTCGCTTCTTCATGCTGCTCATCCTGGCGGCCTCAATCTCCACCTACGGCCTCCTCGCCGACTCGGTCGCCACCGTCATCGGGGCGATGATCGTGGCGCCGCTCATGCTCCCGATCATGGGCCTGGCGTTCGGCGTCAGCCTCGGCGACCGGCGGGTCATCTTGCGATCCCTGATGATCTCGATCCTCGGCATCGGCACCGCGATCGCGGTCGGCTGGCTGCTCACGCGGGGGTTCAGCGCTGTGGTCGACCCGGAGTCCAACTCACAGATCATGTCCCGCACCTCGCCCAAGCTGATCGACCTTCTCGCGGCGCTGGCCACCGGGTTCGCCGGTGCCTACGCGACCGGCCGCAAGGACGTCTCCGACACCCTGCCAGGAGTGGCGATCGCGATCTCACTCGTTCCCCCGCTGGCGAATGTCGGCATCCTGCTGGCCACCGGGAACGCCCACCTCGCCATGGGGAGCCTGCTGCTGTTTGTCACCAACTACCTTGCTATCCTACTGACCGGTGCCCTCATGTTCGGGATCATGGGCTACCCCAGGGCCTATCACGCGGCACGGTCGCGCCGCGCCAAGACCACTGCGATCGCCGTGGCTCTCGTGCTGGGGCTCGCCATCATCGTCCCGCTGGCGGCCACGAGTGTCACGTCCATCGCCACCAACTTCGCCCAGCGCCGGTCGACCGACGCCGCCACACTCTGGCTCAAAGATAGCGACTACCGGCTCGCGTCGGTCGAGGTCGCCGACGGACGCGTGCGGATCGTCGTCGCCGGCCAGGGCCAGCTTCCCCCGCAGAAGACGCTGCAGGACGCGCTGCGCGGCCGGATCTTCGACATGCCGGTCTCCCTCGAGGTCGTGCCGGAAACGCGCACCAGCTTCGAGACGGAGGTGCCGGGCGGTCAGTAGGCGGATTGACGGCTGCTTGGGGCCGCTTGTCCGCCGCCGACGCAATGCAGGCGGACAGAGACGGCCATATCGTCTGAAGAGGGAAAGGGCGCGTCCTGTTCGGTCATGAAGCGCAAGAGATGCGGGGAGGGCCTAGGGAAGAGGCTTTCCGCGGCGCGGCTCCATCAGCCTCGCAATGCCGTCCAGTGGTGCCGCGTGCCAGAAACTCGCACAGCGTGACGACCCGTTCGTTAGCCGGACGTTTGCACGAGGCCATTTCGGCGGCTCCTCGGCGGCTCTCCCAGCGCACAAAAGCCCTGCTCCTGAGCGTAAACGCGGTGGTGGGCCGCAGCGGGTTCGAACCGCTGACCTCCGCCGTGCAAAAGCCGACTAATTCACTCCACTAAGCCACACTGAACCGCACCGAACCATTGATTTGCAGGTATTTCTTGGTTGGCGCGAAGATCGAGACCACACAGCGCCGCACACGCCCGCGCTCAGTTTGTTTGTCAGGCGGTTGTCAGCCACACAGTCCCTCGCCGGCCATGAAGGCCTCAAGGGCGCGGCGAGGGATGCGATACCCCGTGACGGTCACGCTCGAGCCGTTCAAGCAGTCTGCCAATCTCAGGGGTCTTGGAGTTGCCCAAGTTCCGCAGTTAGTTCTCGGCTAGCGATGCTAGCCCCTCATGACGTTGCCGTGGCGGCGGCCAGTTCGCAGTCTGCCGGGCTGATACTGCCGAGGGTGGAGTGCCGCCGGACCGGGTTGCAGGAGCATTGGAGGTTGTCGAAGATCGCCGGCCGCGCGGCGTCGCGGCTCTTGAACGTGCGCCGGTACGTCAGTCCCTTCTTGATCGTTGCTATGAAGCTCTCGGCGGCGGCGTTGTCGCAAGCATCGCCGCGGGAGCCCATCGAGGCGAGCACGCCCGAGTCACGCAGGGTGGCGCCGAAGACGGAGTTCGCACCCTGGCTGCTGCGGAGTGGTGCACGTCGCCGGGCGCCACCGAAGGACAAATCGCCATCCATGACTACGCGACGGGCGCGTTCGTGCAGACACTCACCGCGGGCAGCAAGGACTCGGGCTGGTCTGGTCGCCGGACGGTACGCGGATCGTATTCGTGCGCGGCGTCTCGACATCCGACGTGCACCTCTACACGATATCGGCGACGGGCGGCTCGCCAAAGCCGATCGCCACGGGCCGCTCGGTGATCTGGGAGACAGCGGCGCACCACTGGGCCGTTCCGCCCGCGTCCGCAACACAGCGCCTGAGGGCTCCACCATTCGTGGAGGCGACCGCCGCGGCAGTCGATGCTCCGGCGTACCTGCCTCGACTCTGACAGTGACACCGGACGTGCCTCGTTCATGCGTCCCCGCAAACACTCGTGCACCGCATAGACGAGCACGGACGTCGCGGCACCCCCAGTGCACAACGGCGCAAGGGCTGCCAGCCGGCGGGGCGTCTCACCGAGGCGCTTGTACTTATCGCGACCCGGCGCACATCAGCGATGATCGTCTGGATCATGAGCGCGTCGACGGCCGCCGCTCCCGCCGTCGCCTGGGACCTTCCCGCGGTCTTCTCCCCGCCGATACAATCGCGGACGATGATGACGATCGTCCTCAGCCTCTCGGCCGCCTGTTCATATGGGCTCTATGGCCTCGTCACCCACGGGCTGCTGCGCACGATCTCGTGGAAGACGCTGACGCTGGCGATGTTCGCCACCGGGCTGGCGATGTTCGTCGTGCCGGCGCTTCTCGTCGATGGTCTCCCGTTCCACAGCGCGCAACTCCGGGACCTCGGCCTCGCAGCGCTCGGCGGACTGTTGTATACGCTGGCCACGGCCCTCTACCTGCTGGCGCTGCGTGTGGGGAAGCTGTCCCTGGTGGCCGTTCTCGTCTGCCTGGACGGTGCCTTCGCGGCGGCCATCTCCATCGCCATGGGCGAGCGTCTGAGCAAGGTCGCCATCGTTGGGCTCGTGTGCGCTGCGGGCGGCGGTCTGCTCGCCGCCGCCGAACGCGCTGGCGACGCTGACGGGGAGGAGGGAACGCGCCGGTGGCGCTTCGCCGCCGGCGCCGGCCTCGCTGTGCTGACCGCGGCGGCCATGGCGGGCTTGTTCATAGCCTTCGGCGCCATCCACGCCTTCTCGTCGTTCACCACGGTGAGCGTCGCGTCGGCCATCGGCCTCGTCGTCATGCTGCCCGTGGCCGCCGTGGGCCGGGTCCTGACGCCGCCGCGCGAGCGAGCGGCCGCCGTGGTCGGCGTCAGCGCCCTCGACATGCTCGCCTTTCTGGCGGGTTCTACGGCGCTCGCCCTGGGACCCGTCTCGGTGGCCTCGGTACTCCAGGCTCAGGCGGCTACGGTCGCGGTGCTCCTCGGCTTCATCCTGCTGCGCGAGCGGCCGGCGTGGTGGCAGGTCGTCGGCCTGATCGCGGCCATCGTGGGCGTCAGTCTGCTCGCCTGGTCGATGTGACGTGAGAGGAGCCGGGCACCGGGCGGGACAGGAACGATGGTATCGCTGCGTGCCGATGGTGCAGTCAGCGGAGTCTCCGCGTCAGGCCGTTCGTGAGGCTGTTCGAGGCTTCATCGCGGCCCCGCTCGTCGGCCCGTCGTCGGCGTCGGCGAGCAGGGGCGCGACTTCCCGGTGAGCGTCTTGTGGGCGTCGCTGCAGCGCCGTCCTTGCACCCTTGTGTTCAAGGAGCGCGTTGGTCGCTACCGTTGTGCCGTGCACGAGGAACGCGACGCTACGTGAAGCCGCTGCGGCCTTCTGCAGGCCGGCGAGGATGCCGTTCATGAAGCCAATCGACTGGTCACCAGGCGTCGAGGGCACCTTGTCGATCCACACGGCCCAGAGTGCGTCTCAAGGACGCAGATTTCGGCCAACGCGCCGCCGACATCGCCTGCCACCTTTGGCATCAGGTCCTCCAGTCCCATCGCCCGAGCAGACCTGCCGAACGACTCTCCGCAGCGGCTCTCAGGCCCTCGGGCGCTTCGGCAGGCAATCCGGCGCCCGCGACGCACGGCTCCGCGGGAAGCCGGGGCCCCGCCTCGCGGCGGTCATCTAGCCGGCCACGTCGCACCAGCGCAGCAGCATCAGCGCGACCGCGGAGGCGTGATCGACGAGATCGTCGACCGGCACGAACTCATCGATCGTGTGCGCCTGCGTGAGACCGCCCGGCCCGAAGGAGATCGTCGGGGTGGCAGCGACTCGCGTGAAGACCGCAGCGTCGTGCCACGAGTCCAAGCCGGAGATCCTGCCCGTCCGACCCAGGTCTGCCGCCGCGGCCAGAGTGTCGCCGACGATCGGATGTCCGGCAGGGACCTCAGCCGGAACGATGTCGCAAGGCCACTCCCACTCGGGCGGGTGCACGGCCAGCCAGTCGTCCTGATCGGTCGCGGCTTTGACCCAGGCCTCGACCTCGTCGAACACCTCCTGGCCGCCGCGGTCACCGTTCACGCGGCCCGGCATGTACTGAACCGACAGGACCGCCTCGCACGAAGACGGGTAGGTCACCATCCACTCGCCGCCTTTGATGACGGTCGGCAGGACGTCCGGGGTGTGCAGATAGGGATGCTGATGTTCGGGGCGGCGACCCCACGCTTCACGCAGAGCGCGAAGGCTTGCAAGCACGATCTCCATCTTCTCGATCGCGTTGACGGGACCACCGTCGCGCCAATGGGGGTGATGCATCTCCGCGTGACCGGTGCGTCCAATCGTGCGCACTGTGGGGTTCACGCCGCCGCGACAGGCGACCCACACGTCAAACCCCGTCGGCTCGGCGCAGAGCCCGGCGTCGGCGCGCACGCCGCGGGCGGCGCAAGCGTAGGCCCCGGCGCCGCTCGACTCCTCGTCGGTATCGGTGCAGAAGACGACGTCGCCGGCCAGCTTAGCGCCCGACCGGACCACCGTCTCCAGGGCGAACAGCATGCCGCCGATGCCGCCCTTCATGTCGCAGCTCCCGCGGCCGAACAGGAGGCCGTCTCGGACCTCGGGCTTGTGAGGATGGCTGGTCCACTGGACGATGGGATCCGCGGACACGGCGTCGATGTGGCCGTTGAGCAGGAGGGAGCGGCCGCCGCTCGCGCCGCGCAGATGCGCGGCGAGCTGCGGCCGCCCCGTGAAATCGAGACCGTCCGGCACGACCCGGTTGCCGGTGCCGGTCGGCGGCGGTTCCCAGACGTCCGTGTCGGCACCGAGTGCCGCGAGACGCCGCCGCAGGTATTCCTGCAGCTCCGCCTCCTGCCGCGGCGGATCGCCCGGGTTGCGCGCCGTGGTGTCGAAGCGCACGAGGTCCGAGACGAGCCCGACGAGCTCTGCCTCCCCCTCGCGGACCGCGGCCACGACGCGCTCCTCGAGCGCCAATCGAAGGGCTTCGCTCATCTGTCCTCCTCGGGTCGGCGGCGCACGTCGCCGCTCCTGTACCTACGTGCTGGTCAAGCCGTCGGCGGCCAACCGCCAGCCTTAAGATCCGCACGCTGCTCGTCGGCGGAGGCCTTCTTGTCTAGCACAACGGCATGAAATCAGTGGCAGAGGACGGCCCCGCTCTAGACCCCCGCCGTCAGAAGGCGAGGCGCCCTTCCTCCACAGCAAGACGACCTTGAGTGAACACCCATCGGATGTTTGTGGCGTCGTAGAGAACCTCTACGCTGCTTGTCGGGTCCCCGCGCACGACCAGAAGATCGGCCGCCTTGCCGGGCTCGAGGGACCCGATTCTGTGGGCCATCCCCAGCGCCTGGGCAGCGACGCTCGTTGCCGCGCCAAGCGCTTCGAGAGGTGACATGCCACAGCGCACGAGGGCCTGCAACTCGCGGGCGCTGTACTCGCCGTGCGGGGTCAAGGGAGAGTAGACGGAATCCGAGCCGAGTGCGATCTTCACGCCCTTGGCACGCGCCATGGCGAAGTTGCTCACGATCCGATCCTCATGTAGCTGAGCCGCCGCCGCGTCAGGAACGGAGTCGCAGTCGCGCTGCAGGAATACCTCCGGGCGTATGTGCTCGACAGGCGCCTCGCTGGTCCCCATGAAGTCACGGAACCAGGTGGTAAGCAGCTCGAGGGT
The DNA here is from genome assembly GCA_963765635.1 of uncultured Thermoleophilia bacterium. GTDB lineage: Bacteria > Actinomycetota > Thermoleophilia > UBA2241 > UBA2241 > CAIXSE01. The sequence goes on along the minus strand of CAVXXF010000004.1, from coordinate 1,174,806 downwards.
CGGCACGAGGATGACGCCGCGCTCCACCATCTTCTCGCACAGCTCCTCGTCGAGATCCTCACCGTGCTCGATGGTGTCGACGCCCGCATCCACGCACGCCCCAATGGAGCCGCGGTTCTCGGCGTGTGCGAGCACAAGTGTGCCGTACTGCATGTGGGCCTCGGCGACAGCCATCTTGATCTCGTCAAAGGAGTAGTGCTCGTCGCAGTTGCGGTCGTTCGCCCAGTTGTCGCCGCCACTGGCCCAGATCTTGATCTGATCGGCGCCCTCGCGAAGTAGCCGGCGCACGCCTTTGCGAATCTCCTCCGGACCGTCGGCGACGATCGCCCAGAAGTGGTTCCGCGCGACGAACTCCTCGTCGAATTGGTACGCGTCCCCATGCCCCCCGGTACGACAAAGCCCGGGGCCGCAGGCAACGATGCGTGGCCCAGGCAGCGAACCCTCGCGGATCACGCGCTTGAGGTAGAGCCCGTTCCAAGAGATGTCGCGCACCGACGTGAAGCCGCGCCGTAGGAGCGCCTGCGCCTCGGACACGCAGCGAATAGCGCGCACCAGCTTGGGTTCCATGAGCACGCCGAGCTCCTGGTCCTCCATGCCGGCGCGGCCGCCGGCAAGATGGACATGCGCATCGATGAGCCCCGGCATGACAAACTGCCCTTCGCAGTCCACCTCTTGACGGCCCGCGAGCGACCGGTACCTGGGCATCGCTACGACCTCGGCGACATTGGGACCCTCGACGATGAGCGCACAGTCCTCCTGAGGCAGACCTCCAAGGCCGTCGAGCACTGTAGCGTGCACGAGCGCGAAACTGCGTCCGAATTCCATAGCCAGCGGTCCTTTCCCGTCAGCGCTCTCGCTCTGAGTTCTCGCAGATATCCCTGTGCCGCGTCATCTAGGCAGTGGCTCCCGGCGTCCGCAGAAAGTCAGAGTAGTCGATTCGAGTGAATGGGCTTTCGCAGGGCGGCCCAGCAGTCAGCCACAGCTGCCGGGCCTCGAGGTCCATCACCACGGCCACCACCGTCATGTAGCGGTCGAGGCGCGCAGCGGCGGGCGCTGGATGTAGGCAGACGCTGACGCTGGGGTCGGGGAAGTGATCTTTGAGGACGTGCTGCAGACAGCCCGGCGTGATGTCGCCCGAGAGCTCGGCCAGCAGCCTGTCGGCGCGCTCCAGTCGGAACGGGCTACTGGGTATGCCCCAGCGACCGACGTCCTTGCAGCGCGACTCGGGCGACGTGAAGTGGTTGGTGTGGACCAGGTACCCCTTGTCGCTCGGCAACAGCAGGTGGAGATCGGAATAATCCCCGGGCATGCCCTCCGCCACGAAGGCGAGGCCCCCCTCGCTGGCCACCATGTAGTTGGCCGAGGATGAGCGCACGGCGGTCTGCAAGCGCGCGAGGGCGTCGACGGCCTGCGTGGCATCCAGGATGGAACGCAGGCACACGTGGTAGGGGATGCCAGGCGATCCCACGTCACGGTCGCTGGCCAGCAGGTTGGTGACGACGCCGACGCCGTTGGCGTTGAAACCTGTCTTGGCCAGGAGGCCGGCCTCGACGACGGTGACGTAGTTCGGACCGTCTGTGCGCTCGGCCTCCAGCACGACGACGGTCTGCGCGCACTCTTCGTACCAGTCCCAGTTCTGCGCCAGAAGCGTGTGGCGCGTCGAGGAGACCGACGGCGTGACCGCCAGCGTCGTACAGCCCTCGGTCGGGCTCCCGCAGCGCTGGGCTTCCGCCTGGCGGGCCATGGCCCCGATCTTCAGCTCCGAACGTACGTTGATCGCCAGGATGTCCGCCAGCGTGAGGCCGGCCCCCTCGGCCAGCCCCTCCATCTCGCGCACGTAGTCGTGCCGAGAGCGCGCCGATCGGCGCGAGGAACTCCATGGCCAGCCTGCACGTGGCCGGCCAGTCGAGACCGACTTCCCGAGCGAACACGTCCGCGTAGAGGGCGACTGTGCGGCGCACCCGCTCGCGCGCCGCCTCGCCATACTGGCGGCCGCGTTCGCGTGAGTCTCCGCTCACGCGCAGGCGCGGGTACGGTTCAGGCGCCATGGCTGGGGGAGGACTGAGCGTCGAGATACTCTTTCGCCTGTCGCGCCACGTCGCAGGCCGTGGCGATCCACACGTCGGCGTGACCCTGGATGACATCGAGTAGCTGCTCGAGCATCGCCAGACGACTCGGCCGCCCGATGAACTGCGGATGCATGGTAAGCACGAAGCTCCCAGCCATCTTATGGATGCCCGCGAACTCAGCCGACCAACTCTCCAAGACCAGACTAGGCGGGACGATGGTCTTGTCCCAGGAGGGCACGGCAAACATGAACTGCGGTGCATCGTCGAGCAGCCACTGCACGGGCAGCTCGATGATCTCGCTCTCGGGATGCCTGTAGGGCCTGATGTCGTCCATGAAGTTGGAGGAGTACTCGATGCCGAACTCACCCAGCAAGCCGAGCGTATTGGCGCTTAGCTCCCAGGCTGGTGACCGGTATCCACGAGGCGTGACGCCGAAGCCCTTGAAGAGTTCGATGGACTTCTCAAGCTCCTCGCGCTCCTGCGCCGCGGACTGCCTTGAGGGGTCGGTGTGGGTATAGCCGTGCAGGGCCAGCTCGTGGCCCGCCTCCACAATGGATGCCACGACCTGTGGGTGCCGCTCGCAGACGCGACCCGGGACGAAGAACGTCGCCGTCAGCCCGCGGGCCTTCAGGAGCTCGAGCACCATCGGCACCCCGACCTTGGCTCCGTACTTGCCCTGCGAGAGGAGGCCGGGCCGGGCGGCCGCCTCCTCTCCAAAGGCGCTTATCCAGACCTCCTCGGCGTCGAAGTCGAACGTCAGGACGGTGGCTGACTGCTTGCCTTCAGGCCACATCGGCGACTCCTTTGCGTCGTTTCTCTCACTCCGGCCGGGCATCCGACGACCCATCCGGGCTTCCCTTCGCGGCGCCGTCTGGGCGAGCCGCTATGGCCTCACCGCGCGGCTCGGCGCGGCCGCGTCAGGTCAAGACCCAGCGATCGCGATGCACGGCGACGACGGCGTCGATGTGACTCTCCGCGGCGCCGACGTAGTGCGTTGCGGGCTGGGCGCCCAGCCACTCGGCGTACGGGTCTTCGAGGCCGCTTCGGATGCCTGACAGCTCCTCGATAATCGCCCACGTGCAGACCGGCGAATAGCCCTCACTGTAGCCGCCTTCGTGCAAGGCAACGAGCCGGCCCCCACACAGATCCGCCGCGGCGGCCTTCAGCCGCAAGGTCATCGCACGGTAGCCGGCCGAGGTGACTTCCATGTGCCCGACCGGGTCGAGGGAACTGGCGTCCTGGCCCGCGGAGATGAGGATCAGATCGGGCCGGAACCCGCGCAGGACGGGAGTCACGATGCGATCGATGGCGCGGAGGTAGCCGGCGTCACCGGTCCCCGCGGGCAGAGGGATGTTAACCGTGAACCCTCGGCCCACGCCGTCGCCCATCTGGTCCGGCGTTCCCCAGCCGGATGGATACCAGTCATTCTCATGCAGGGAGATGAAGAGCACGTCGGCGGCTTCATAGAAGGCGGTCTGAGTGCCGTTCCCGTGGTGCACGTCCCAGTCGACGATCGCCACGCGCTCAAGCCCCAGCTGCGATGTGGCGTATCTGGCGGCCACGGCGACATTGTTGAAGAAGCAGAAGCCCATGGCCTGATCCGGCATGGCATGATGGCCGGGCGGACGAAGGAGTCCGTAGGCGTTCTGAACCGTGCCGCCAATCACCGCGTCTACAGCGGCGAGAGCCCCACCGCTCGAAAGCAGCGCGACCTCATAGGTCTCAGGGCTAGCCGGCGAGTAGTCGCCCGCCTCACCGCCGCCGCTCTCGCTCACCCGCCGGATGTGCTCGATGTAGTCTCGCGTGTGAACCATGGCGACCTCGTCGACGGTCGCCATCCGGGCAGGGATGGGCTCCAGCCCCGCCGCGACCCCCGAGCGGCGCAGCAGCCCCTCGACGCGCCCGACGAGCGCCGGGCTCGCGACGTGCGGCTGGGGATCCCAGACGCTGTCGGCCGGCTGCGAGGCGGAGACCAGCGCAAGACCGGTGTTGTGGTCAAGGTAGCGTTTGTCGAAGACGAACCCTGTCCTCTTCTTGTGCGTCAAGAGGCTTCTCCTCCCGTCCCACCGCGTAGGCGGCGAGCTAGTGAACTTCGGCGCCTTGGCCGTCGCGCGAGAACACGACCTTCCCGGCACACAAGGTCATCTCCACCGAGAACTCATCGATGTGATCGGGCTCCGCGAAGGGATCGCGGTCGATCACGACGATGTCGGCCAGCTTCCCTGGTTCCAGCGTCCCCTTCTCTTTCTCTTCGAACGCCGCCCAAGCCCCGTTGATCGTGAACATGCGCAACGCATCTTCAACGGACGCCCTGCGTAGCGGATTGGGGTTGTTCACGGCGCTCTGGATTCCCAGCAACGGATCGATCTCGGTCACCGGACTGTCGGAGCCGCCGGCCACGACGTGGCCTGAGCGGCAGAGCTGCCCGAACGGGTCACTTCGCTCGGCGCGTTCCTCGCCCAGGAAGTAGATGTACTCGGCATTCCACCCGTAAGTGAAGATGGGCTGCATCATCAAGGCAAGGCCGAGGCGACCCGCCTTCTCCACGGCCGATTCGCTCGGCGTGATGAAGTGCTCGACCCGATGCCGACAATCCTCGCGCGGGTACGCCTCCTGAGCTTCGGCATACGCGTTCACAAGGATGTCGACGGCCCTGTCACCGATGGCGTGCATGCCGATCTGGAGTCCCGCCCGGTGAGCCTTCATGACGAACGCCCGCACCGTGTCCTCGGGGATGTACAGATCGCCGCATCTCGCCGGATCGTCGGCGTACGGCTCGTAGTAGAGGGCGGTGTGGTCGAACGCTGAGCCGTCGAGGGTGAGACAGCCGCCAATGCGAGGCAGGCCGAGCTCGAGCACGCGGTCGACGTCCATCGTCTGGTACATGAGGACTGTATGCACCGGCAACTCTGGGGCAAGCTGCCGTAGCACCGTCACGTCCTTGTCCCCTTCGACGAACTGGCCGTCAAGGCAGTGCAGGGTGGTGACGCCTTTGCTCGCCGCGAGGGAGGCCGTTTGGCTGTATAGCGCGGCGATCTCAGCGTCACTCAGACCCGTGTACGCGCGACCGACCGCGAAGAAGTGGGCGGTGTCGCTGAGGAACGAGCCGGTGGGCTCGCCAGTCGCCGGATCTCTCTCAAGCCCGGGCATATCCGGCTCCGGAGCGATCAGTCTCATGCCGGAACTATTGGCGGCTCCGGAGTGGAAGGTGGCTGCCGCGATGTACACAGGGTTGTCTGGGGCAGCCCGATCGAGCTCGGCAAGCCCGGGGAACCGCTGCTCACGAAGGGCCCAGGGCAGGCATCCCATCCCGTAGACCCACTTCCCCGGCGTGGTCACCGCGGCTCTCGCCCGGATCGCGTCGCACACCTCCGCGACGGTGGTCGCCGCGCCAAGCTGAGCCGCAATCAAGCCGACCCCGGTGAGGAAGGCGTGGGCGTGAGAGTCGATGAGGCCGGGCAAGACCGTCTTGCCTTGGAGGTCGACCACGCGGGCAGCGGACGTGCGCAGCCGCAGCATGCCCTGAGTGCTGCCGACTGCGGCGATGCGCCCTTGCCTGATGGCGACCGCCTGCTGGCGTTGGTTCGGCACGTTCATGGTGATGACGTTGCCGTTGAGGAGAATCAGGTCCATGGAAGCCTCCGCTGAGTGCCTCTGGAGAGGGGGCCGGTCGTGGCGTTAGGGGGTATCGCGCCACGACCGGCAGTGCGAGGCGCATTCACACGATCTCGCTGTCCTCACTCTCGTCGACGGCGGTCTTCGTCGGTGTCGCCGGCTCTTCGTTGGCGGCGCCCTTCTTCTTGTCTTCGCTGATCCAGGCGCTGAGCCAGTCCGCGACCCGAGCGCCCATCGGTGCGACGCCTCTGGGCTGCAGGATGAGCACGATCAGCAAGATCACGCCAAGGATCAGGAGCCGCCAGTCGCCGAAGTCCTTGAGGTACTCGTTGAGGATCACGACGACCGCCGTGCCGATGATCGGTCCGCTGTACGTCCCCAAGCCCCCCATCATGATCATGAACAGGAAGAACGAGAGCTGACCGAGGCCCATCACCGTCGGGCCGATAGTCGAGTACTTGAAGATGTAGAGGGCGCCCGCGACACCCGCGAGAGCCGCCGCGAACGTCGTCGAGAACACGTAGTAGGTGCGGAAGCTGATCCCGAGGCTTACTGCATACCGCGTGGAGTCCCGCAGCGCGTGGAACGCCAGTCCGAAGGGGGAGTTGGTCAGACGCCGGATCAGCAACGCCGTCACCACGCACAGGGCGAGACACAGCCAGTAGAAAGCGCGCTGACCCATCTCCAGCGACAGCGAATCAAACAGCCCGGTCGGCAATGACAGGCCGAAGATGCCCCCCGTGAAACCGCTGTTGTCGTTGAGGATGATCAGGCGCACCACTTCGGCGAACGCGAAAGTGAGGAGCGCCACGTACACGCCGCGCAGGCGCATCGAGGGGATGGCGATGATCAAGTTGGCTGCTGCCGCTGCAATCGGCGCGACCACAAGGGCGAGCCACGGGGAAAACCCGAAGTGAACAATCGCGATGCCGGCGGCGTAGCCTCCGATGGCATATAGCCCGAGTTGCCCGAAGTTCCAGGCGCCGACGATGCCGATAGTGAAGCTCCAGCTCTGGTTGAGAATCGAGTAGATCAAGATGAGTATCAGCACGTCGAGGTAGTAGTTGTTGCTGATGGCCAAGGGGATGAGCGCCGCGGCGATGATGATCACCGCGACCGGAATCGCGGGCAGTCGCGCCCACCCCGCCAGTCGTCCGTCGAGACGGCCGCTCGGGACCTTGTCCACCGAGTCCGCTGCTTTGACCTCGGTGCTCATAGCCGCTCCTCCTGCGGCTTACCGTAGAGTCCGGTGGGCCGCACGATGAGCACGACGAAGACAATCAAGAACATGACCGGCAGGGACCAGCCGACGCCGAGATACACGGAGACGAACGACTCGACGCCGCCGAGGATGAGTGCCGCCCACACCGTCCCCCGGATGCTGCCGAGCCCGGCGAGGACGACGACGATGAGGGCCTTCAACATCGGCAGGTCGCCCGCCGACGACGAGACGAAGTAGAGCGGCGCGATAAGCACGCCCGCCAGACCGGCCAGAACCCCCGCTAGCGCCATGGTCAGCATGTAGACGCGCGTGACCCGCACGCCGCCCAGACGAGCTGCGTCGAACTGCTGGGCCACCGCCTGGATCGACAGGCCGTGCCTGGTTGCGTTGATGAACCAGCCCAGGGCGGTCAGAGAGATCACGGCGCTGGCCAAAATGATGATGGACTGCCACGTCACCACGATGCCGCTCGGCAGGTCGATGCCGCCGTCCACGAGCGGGGGCACCGGCTTCGCGAACGGCCCGAAGATCCGCAGGGCGGCCGCCGAGAAGACCATCGCCACCAACAGCGTGGCGATGTAGGCCGTCAGCGCGTAGTCGACACCCTTGCGCGCGAGGAACGGGCGCACGGCGACCAGCTCCGTGAGCATCGCAAACGCGGCCGCCACCAGTAGGGCCAGCGGCAACGCCGCCCACTGGCTCAGACCGAGATGCGTGAGCCCGATCCACACCGTGTAGCCGGCGATCATCACGTACGCGCCCTGAGCCATGTTGAGCGTCCTCAGAGCCCCGAAGACGAGCGTCATCCCAACCGTCATCAGGGCGTAGATGGCGCCTAGCACGAGTCCGCTGATCACGGCCTGAGAGAATAGCGCCAAGGTTCCTCCTAGACTCCGAGGTAGACGGCCCGGAGACGATCGTCAGCCGTCAGCTCGGCAACGGTGCCGTGAACGACGATGTTGCCGGACTCCATGAGATAGACGAATTCCGCAATCGACTGCACGTGCTCGAAGTTCTCTTCGACCAGCAGCACCGTCGCCTCCGAACGGGCGATATTGGCCAGAGCGGCGTAGACCTCTTCCACCAAGACGGGCGCGAGACCGAGCGCGGGCTCATCGACCATCAGGATGCGCGCTGAACTCATGAGGCCGCGGCCGATGCCGCACATGCGCCGCTCGCCCCCAGACAGAGTCCGCGCCTGCTGCTTGCGTCGTTCCTCCAGCCTTGGGAACAGCTTGAAGACCTCGGCCATCCTGCTCATCCGCGTCGACCACGCGGACTTCATGAAGGCTCCCATCAGCAGGTTCTGCTCGACCGTCATGTCCTGGTAGAGGAGGTCGCCCTGTGGTATGTGCACCAGCCCCTTGGCGACGACCTCCGCCGACGAACGCCCGGTGATGTCCTCCCCGAACAGCGAGTAGGTCCCCTTCCACGCAGGGATGAGGCCGCTGAGAACGCGGAGCAGTGTGGTCTTGCCGTGGCCGTTGGGTCCCGTGACGACCGTGAGCTTGCCCTCGGGCACCGAGATGCTCACCTCGTCGAGCACCTTCACCTTGCCATAGCCCGCGGTCACGTGATCGACCTCAAGCATGAGGGCTCACCTCATCGGCCATCAGCGCCTCGGCCATGGTCTTCCCCAGGTACACCCTGATGACTACCGGGTCGCGCACAACCTCCGTGGGGGACCCCTCGCAGATCTTCTTGCCCTGGTTCATGATCAGCACTCTGTCCGAGATCCTCATGAGCACCTTCATCACGTGCTCGATGACGACCACGGTGGTGCCACGCATCTTCACCTTGTCGATGACACCCACGAATTCCATGGCTTCCTGCTCGGTGAGACCACCGACGGGCTCGTCAAGCATGAGCAAAGCGGGCGAGGTGGCCACTGCGGCGCCCACCATCAGCCTCTTGAGCTCGAACTCCGTGAGTGAGTTGGCGCGACGGCCGAGGTCGTCGCTGAGCCCAACAAGCGCCGCGGCCTCCATGGCGGCATCGACGTCACTCTGGCTGCAGCTCCAGCCCGCCAGGAGGCGGCGGCGCCCACCGAAGTGGGCGGCCGCCAGAATGGTCGCGAGGACGGTCTGCGTCGGGAACATGGCCGGTATCTGGAAGCTGCGCGCCATCCCCAGCTGACAGATCGAACTCGCGAGAAGCGTCTGGATCTCCTTGCCGCGGAAGCGCACCGTACCAGCCGAGGCCCGGGAGTGGCCGGTGATGACGTCGAAGAGCGCCGTCTTGCCGGCCCCGTTGGGCCCCGTGATGCCGTAGGTCTCGCCCTCGCGGACTGAGAAGCTCAGGTCGTCGACCGCGGCCAACGCCCCGAAGTGTTTGGAGACCCCCTCGAGCTGAAGGATCTCCGGCATCTGCCCGACCTCAGCGGCCATCTACTTCATCCATGGGGGCATCTTGAACGCGCCTTTGGTGTACGGGTCGGGGGCTACGAGCACCTGATTGAGGTCCTGGATCTGGAAGGTGAGGAGCGGCTGACCCAGGCCGGCATCATTCGTCTGCTGCAGGCCCGTGCCCGGATACGAGTGGACCGTGAGGTTCTCCGGGTTGAACATATAGCCGCCACAGACGCCCCGGTAGATCGTGTTGGCGATCTGCGCGTTGACTTTCGCCAAGTCCGCAGGGTCACCGGCGACACTCACAGCCGTCCGGTACAGCATAATGCCGTCGTACTGACCGGGAGCAGTGCTGAGGCCAGGCTTCACGTTGTACATCTGCTCGTAGCGCGCGCTCCATTCGTCGCCGATGGCGTCGGGAACCAGGCCGATGTCGGTGGACCACAACACGCCGTTCGCGGCGTCCCCCGCGAGGTCCAAGTAGGCGGGAACCGAGGGGCCGTACTGCTCAAACAGCAGGGACTGCGTCGGCGAGGCCGCGAACTGCTTGGTGAACGAGGCGAGGTCGGCCATGTAGTAGTCGAGGTTCATGATGAGATCCGGCGGGTTGGCGCGGATCTTGGCGAGCACGGGGCCCCACTCAGCAAGCGGCGGGTTGATCGTCTCTTCGAGGGTGACCGTCCAGCCCGCCTTCGCGCCCTCGGCCTTGAACGACTTCGCGATGTTGAGCGCATACGGGTTCGACGTCTGGATGATGGCCACGGTCTTCTTCTTGGGGACCCACGCGCCCGACTCCTCGAGCGCCGTCAAGTAGCCGACCAGGCCGCTGCCGTAAGGCAGCTCCGAGGGGTCGATCTGGAAGATGTTGTTGCGATTGGCCAGGTCCTCGGCCACGTACTCGGAGGCCGCGTAGAGGGTGTCGGCGTGGAAGAACGGGATCTTGGACTTGGCGATCACCGGGAACTCGGCCAGCGCCGCATCCGCATAGGGCATGGTCATGAAACTGACCTTCTTGTTGATGAGGCTCTGGAACGCGCTGACGACCTTGTCCGCAGAGAGGTCCTCAAGGTCCACGACGTCGAGGACGACCTTGCGACCTAGGATACCGCCGGCGGCGTTGATCTCCGCGATCGCCATCTCCGCCCCGTTGCGTCCGTCGGCGCCGTCTCCGGCAAGCGCCCCGGTGAGTGGGTAGGCGCCGCCGATGTGCAGTGGTTCTGCAGTGGTCGTGGCGGTCTCCGTGGTGCTCGTGCTGCTCTTGGGGGCGAGTGCATACCCCCCGAGTCCGCCGATCACGAGACCAGCGATCCCTGCCCCACCCGTCACAACGACCTCGCGACGAGTCATGCCTGATTGTGACGATTCATCCATGCCGGTGTCCCCCTGTGTCATCTCGCACCACTGTCCAGTCGGAAAGTGGACTGGCCTTAGCAGAGTCAGAATCCAAGGAATGTAGCTTCAGCAATCACCCCCGGCATCGTGGGTCCATAGCGGAAACCGGGCCGCGCCTTCGAAAACAGGCAGCCTATTGCACCGAACGGTCGGTCGAATACAGACCGATTCTACCGACGGAATGCCGGGTGTCAAGGACTCGTGTAGGCTCAACTGACCCAAAGATGAAGAGACGCGGTTAGCCCCTTGCAAAATCGAACGTTCGCTATATTCTCGTGAGGCAAGAGTCCGTGGTAGTGTCGGGCCTCAGCACGGAGAGCACTCGTCACAGATCGGGGAGGAATGGCGGCTTCAGAATCGGCAGATCATGAAGGACGCGACGACCGGTGGTTCGCAGGTGAAGTGCGCGACTCGACAGCGAACCTAGGTGCGCCGGCCAGGAGTCTGGCCGACCCGTCTTTCGAGGACCCCTACCTGAGCCTGTCACCGACCGGGCGCACGATTCTTACGGCTGCGCACCAGGTCCTCAAGCGCGACGGCTTCGCGGGCCTCTCGGTGGGTGCCGTCGCCCAGGCTGCGGGCGAGAACAAGTCGACGATCCTCTACCACTTCGGCGACAAGGCCGGACTCGTCACAGCTCTCACCGACTCACTGCTTTCCAGCATGCGGTTGAAGCTCTTGCCTCTCATCGAGGAGAGATCGCGCGGTGTCAACCGCGTTCACACCCTGATGGTGGTGCATCGCGGCATAGCGCGAGACTCTGAGTACTGGCGAACCCTCTACGATCTGCTACCGCACATCACGCGCGACAGGCGGCTTCATGCGCGTTTCAAGGCCCTTATGGACTGGTACTACGAGGTCATCCTACGCACCTTGGGACTGCTCGACGACGACGGTGACAACACAGATGCCCGTATCGTGGCGTCGCTTATACTGAGCGTTCTCGAGGGCTTTGCGATGCAGCGATTGCTCCTGGGACCTCGCGGCTTCGATCTCGACGCGCGCTTTCGACTGTGGGAATCGCTGATCACGCCGCTCATTGAGGGGCTCGTCGAGGATTCCAACAGAGCAGACGCGACTCCGGCTGAGAGACCTTGAGTAGGGACAGCAGGCCGGGTACGCCCAGGCCCGCGCCCTAGTGCAAGCAGCCCGCCCTGGGGATGCACGAGGCGCCAAGTCGGGACAGCGGTGGACAGGATAGCGGTCGGCCAAGCACCCCGAAGCTGTAGGTGAGCAGCATCTGCGGTGCCGCCAGGGGAGGATGAGATGACGAGTGAGGTTACGTTCGCGGCAACGCAGATGGCCTGCGATTGGGATCTCGGCGCCAACCTCGAAAGGGCCGAGCGACTGGTGCGTTCGGCGGCCGAGGCAGGCGCGCAGGTGGTGCTCTTGCAGGAGCTCTTCGAGACGCCCTACTTTCCCATCGACCAGGACCCCCGCCATTTCGCGCTGGCACGTCCCCTCGAGGGCCATCCGACGATCACACGCATGAGTGCGCTGGCCAGGGAGCTCGGGGTGGTGCTGCCGGTCAGCTTCTTCGAGCGCGCCGGCCAGGTCTTCTTCAATTCGCTCGCGCTCGTCGACGCCGATGGCGCCGTGCTCGGGCTCTACCGCAAGTCGCACATTCCCAACGCCGTCGGTTATCAGGAGAAGCAGTATTTCACGCCCGGAGACACCGGGTTCATAGTCTGGCGCACTCGCTATGCCGACATCGGCGTTGGCATCTGCTGGGACCAGTGGTTCCCGGAGACGGCACGCTGCCTTGCCCTACAAGGCGCCGAGGTTCTGCTCTTCCCGACGGCCATCGGCTCGGACCAGCACGCCAACGGACACGACTGCTGTGCCCCTTGGCAGCGAGTTCAGCAAGGCCACGCCGCGGCCAACCTGATGCCAGTCGTGGCCTCGAACCGCATCGGCACGGAGAGAGGCGACAGGGTCGAAATCGCATTCCACGGCTCCTCGTTCATCGCCGACGAGCGAGGAGCTATCGTCGCCCAAGCGTCGCGCGACTCTGAGGAGGTCGTCACGGCAACAATCGATCTCGATGCGGTGCGCCGATATCGCGAGCAGTGGCTGATGTTCCGGGATCGGCGTCCTGAGCTTTATGGCCAGCTGGCGACCTTAGACGGAAGCGCTCCATCCACTCGGCCGTCCTAGCGGGTAGCGAGAGGGTCTGCACCTGTGACCTCGACGTTGCCCGTGAAATGACTCCCGGTCAAGCCACCATCGGTCGTTGGCGGCTTCGGTCATACTCCATCCGCACCACGCCGCGTTCAGTTTGTTCGGTTTGTTTGTCAGCGGGTTGTCGGAGGCCGCTTCAGGGGCCTCGCAGACGGCTCTCAGAACGCGCTTTCCCTGCAAATCAGTGGTGGACCGCGTCGGGTTCGAACCGGCGACCTCCGCCGTGCAAAGGCGGCGCTCTCCCAACTGAGCTAGCGGCCCACGAGGGGGACAAGTATAGCGCGTGAGGTCAGGGAGACCCGCCAGTACCAACAGGTCACAGGCATTTCGCTTGCAGAGTGGTTGCAGCAGCGCCGCGAAGACCGTGAGGACGATGCAGACGAAGCCAACGGCCCGCGCGCCTACTCGGATTTGTCGGCGTTCACGGAGACGTTCGTGCTGCCAGGAGTGACGGAGACACGGATCGTCTGGAACGCCGGATCGCCCGTGTCGTACCGGACCATGAACTGTTCGGCGGCGCCATGGTAGTCCACGTCGGCATAGTCGGGGTCGATGGCGGCTCCGCGGCTGATGAACGCGTCGCGTAGCCGCTCTGCAACGCCTTCCGCAGCAGCATCGGGTGCCTGGTACTGGAGGCTGACGATGAGCGCCTGGGCCGGCGGGGCGCTCGTGAGCACCGGTTCGCCCAGCACCTCGGCGATGGCGGGCGCCGCGATCGCGTCGACGGCCTGTCCCACCGGCGTCGGGTTCTCGGCCCCCGGCGGCGCGTCCTCCTGCGGCAACGCGGTCTGCTGCGTCGATTGAGCTGGAGGCGCGTCGCTCGCGACGGGTTTGCCGTCACAGGCGCTGCAGGCGGCGAGTGAGAACGACGCGAGCAGGATGAGCGACACGAGCGCGGCCCCAGTCAGCATCAGGCGGCGCATCTCCGCCGTGAGCGTCGGTGCGTGCAGCAGCCTGCGCAGGAAGCCGGGCGTCCCCCGCGCCTCGTCACCCGAGTCCGATCCTCTCATGAGACCCCCCCTCCAGATGGCCGACTCAATCATCATAACGCCATGACGGGACGCGTTCACCTGATCTGGACTCTCTGGAGATGCTGCGATCCGCTTGACCCGGTTCAGCTACACCCCAGAGACGTGGGCCAAGCTCATCAAGAACCCTGAGGACTGCCGAGCGGCAGCGAAGCAGTACATCGAGGCGGTCGGCGGAAAGCTGCACGGTTTCTGGTATGCCTTCGGCGATCACGACGCATACAACCTGTGGGAGGCTCCCGACAACGTCTCGATGGCAGCCACGGCAATCGCGATCAGCGCGGGTGGTGCACTGAGTTCCCTTCAGACGACTGTACTCCTGACGGTCGACGAGACGGTCGCAGCCTTGCAGAAGGCCTCGTCGATCGAGTATCGGGCGCCGGGAGACTAGGGGTAGATGCTCCTGTTCTAGCCCCGCTATTCGGCTCCGACGGTCACGGCACCCGTCGCGCCGCCTCCGCCGAACGCTTATGCCGTGGCGCCGCTCGGCGCGCCTGCCGAGCGAATCGGGCAGAGAGCCCATGCGACAAATCACAAGATGAAGGGCGATGCGTGAGCTTCGGTCTCCTTCGGCGCTTCGGTCGCAGATCGCCAACACTGGACAGACGTTGTGGACGAAGAAGACGGAACTCGGCTCCGGGGCTCAGTCTTTGGCGTCACGCACGACCGAGGTGCCTCGTCTGACCTGAGCGTCCAGGTGGTTCAGCCATTCGTCGTAGGACAGCCCCGTTCCAGCCATGGCCAAGGCGTGTCCGATGACGGCATCCGCGAAGAACTGGACGCGTCGCGCACCTTCCGCGAGGTCGTCATGATCCGACAGAGCCCTGTGCACGATCTCATCCCGAAGCGGCACCCAACGGTCGCGTATCTCGGCGCTGAGAGGCTTCATCTTGTCCCCGTGAGCTGCAATTACAGCGGGCACACGACTGGCGAGGACGGGCGAGTTCTCGTTCCGCCTCAGCAGGAGCATCTCCAGTACGATCCAACGCAGCAGAAACCTGTCCACAAGTGACTCAGACGCTGCCGCCCTGTACGACCAATGCAGCGCCACCAGCACGTGAGCAGCCAGGCCATCCGAAGGAGGGTCGGTCGAGATATCCCCCAGCAGGTCGAGAAGGGAGGCACTGCGAGATGCAACCTCGACCAGATCGGGCGGGCGACCGCGACCAGGTGGACCGAGCCAGTACTCGTCCGTCGCCAAGTTGTGGATGAACACGTTCTCCGCCATCGTCGGACACGCCCCGGATGGGCGGACAAAGGGCGGGAAGGAGTACTGCCCCTCTTGGTTCTTCAAGACCGGCGAATCGTAGTTGAGACAGAACGCGATGGCGGCGAGGGACTCGACGATGCGCTCGTAGCCTAGTGACCTTGCCCCCCACAGGTCGCTTGCCATGACCGTGACCCGTGCAAACGTCGGAAGATCCCACTCATCACGAAGAATCGGACCCAGCTCGCCCAGTCTGCAATGACGCTCGACCAACTCGACGGCGCTGTTGTCCATGTATTCGACCTGCCCGATAGCCATCGGTGAGGCTGACACCGTCAAGTCCCTGATCGACGCAATTACTGTGACAAGGTCGCCGTGAGGTCAGGTCCAGAGAACCCCTGGAGCGCCTCGACGGCCGTCAACAAGTTCATGTTCGACGCTGAACTCACTGCTCCGAGGACTCCCGTCTCTTGCCTTCGATCTCCTCTACCTCCTGCGGGGTGAAGACTCCTTTGCAGGCCTCGCAGACGTAGTCCCCGGTGCCGTACCCCAGCAGGTACTCCCTGTGAAATGCGGGGTGACTACAGGGAGCGCCTCGCCTGCGCTCCGGCTCAGCGTGATTTGCTTGCACCTACCGCCTCCTGCTCCGCCGTCCGTGGCACTGTTACGACTGTAGCCCTCATGACGGCGGTCGTCTACGAGGCAGGCCAGGAGACCCGCAGCCGCCAACCCGGGACACCGGGCGTGAGCACCTGCGCATAGTTGTACGCCGAAGACTTGGGCCTTCAGGCGACAGGCGACGGAGAGACCGATGCGACCGAAGCTCGCAACCCGACGAAGGAGCCGTGCGGGTTGCAGATCTGGTTGCAGCCGGCGTCGTGGTACGTCGCTTCGTCTCTTGCGTCTTGAGGGGACAACCGGAGTCTCGGCACGCCGTGCAAAGGCGGCGCTCTCCCAACTGAGCTAGCGGCCCACGAAGGTGACAAGTATAGCGCGATGATCGTCGGCGAGCCGACGGTCTCCTGTGCCCCGACGAGAGAGGAGGGGCGGGAGCGCTTCCGCGCTTCCGCCCCTCCTTCTTCAGATCGTCGCTGTCGTGCGCTTGTCAGTCACGCGACCGTCACAGGGCGTCGTGCAGAACCTCCCCGCGGCCCATCGTGAACAGCACGTGCGCGTCGAAGATCTCGGCCGGCTCGACCTTGAAGAGGTTCTTGTCGAGCACGACCAGATCGGCGCTCTTGCCGACCTCGATCGAACCCGTGGTCTTCTCGAGGTAATTGGCCTTGGCGCCGTTGATCGTGAAGCTGCGGATCATCTGCGCGACGGTGACCCGCTGCTCCGGCCACAGCACGCCCTCGAGGCTCGGCGGCGCCGGATACTCGTAGACGAGACCGTCCATCCAGCGGTTGACGCCGACGGCGATGCCCGTCAGAGGAGCAGGCGGTATCGTCACCGGGTAGTCGCTGGCCGAGGCCACGAGCACCTTGTTGTCGAAGAAGCTCTTCATGGGGTACTCGTCGTCGGCGCGCGGCAGGCCGAGGTACGGAAGCTGCAGGTACGTGTAGTAGTCGTCCTTGATGAACCAGTAGGGGTCCGGAACGGCGGTCACACCGAGCTTGGCGAAGCGCTTGAAGTCCGCCGGATTGACGAGCTGCAGGTGAGTGATGCCGGGGCGCCAGTCGTGGCGCCCATTCCTGGCACGCGCGTAGGCGAGCGCGTCCAGCGTCTCGGAGGTGGCCGCGTCGCCGATGGCGTGCGTGTGGATCTGGAAACCGGCCTTGTCCAAGGCCGCGAAAGCCTTGTTCAGGACGTCGGGCTGCCAGATCGGCTCGCCGCGGTAGTTCGCGTCGCCCTTGTACGCCAGCGCGTCGGCATAGGGCTCGTTCAGGTATGCCGTGTGGCCCTCGACGACACCGTCGGCGAAGACCTTGGTGGCCCGCGTCTGAAACATGGGCAAGGTGTGCTTGGCGCGCTCGGCCTTGGCCGCCTTGATCCACGCCGCGAGGTCGGCCTCGGGCGTGATCTCCAGGGCGCCGCGCACGCGGACGGTGAGCTCACCGGCGGCGGCCATCTGCTGCAGGGCCTGCAGGCCGTTCTTGCCCATGCGAAGCATCGGATCGAAGACGGTCGTGATGCCGACCGGGGCGGCCACCTCGTTCTGGTAGTACTGCATGCCGTCCTTGTACTGCTGGACGGTGTAGTCGGGGAGCAGGTCGTTGACAAGGCCGGCGGCCGTCTCTCGGAGCGTGCCTGAAGGCGTGCCGTAGGGCGGATCGGTCGCTACGGTGCCGGGGGTACGCTCGATGACGCCGTTGTCCGGGTCGGGCGTCGACCCGGTGATGCCGGCGAGCTCGAGCGCCTTGGTGTTGACCCAGGCGGAGTGGTAGTCCTCTGACATGATGGAGACCGGCCGGTCACTCACCACGGCGTCGAGGGCGCTCGCCAGCGGCCCGTTGTCGGGCGCGACGGTGTTGCTCCAGCCCTCGCCGCGGATGACGTCCATCTCGAGGTGCGCCGCGGCGAAGTCGGCGACGGCGGCGACGTACGCGTCGACGGTGGGGAGACCGTAGAGAAGCACCGAATAGAGGCCGCTGACGCTCATGCTCGCGTGCGCGTGCGCGTCGACGAAGCCCGGCAGCATCATCTTGCCGTCCAGCTGAACGACCTTGGTGGACGGCCCGACGAAGGCTTTGACGCCCTTGTCGGTGCCGACGTAGACGATCTTGCCGTTTCGCACGGCCACAGCGTGGGCGACCCTGCCGCCGGGATCGACCTTGTAGACGTAGCCGTTCATGAAAACGGTGTCGGCCGGTTTGTTCTTGCCGTGGGCCACGGCCGACGCCGGAAGCAAGAGCGCCGCTGCGATCAGCGCGAGCAGCGCGCCCAGCCAGATCCTGGATCCCACCTGATACCCCCTTGCTAGAATTGCGTTCTCAGCGAGGATGTAACTCTCCGGGGGGGAAGGTCAAGTGGCCGTGAGGCCATCAGGTGGCCAGCGGCACCTCCAGCTCTGTGACCCATTGTCCTGCGTCGCTGGTGTCCGGGTCGGTCACGACCCCCACCCCGCGCACGGGACGGCCGAGTCAGCCGGCGCCGCGCGGCCGGTACCCCATGATCGCCTTGACCTCAAGGAAGTCCTCAAGGCCGAAGCGACCCCACTCGCGGCCGTTGCCGGACTGCTTGTAGCCGCCGAAGGGGGCGCGGCCGTCGGTGGGCGCCCCGTTCAGGTGCACCATGCCGGTGCGCAGACGGCTCGCCACGCGGCGGGCGCGCCCGAGGTCGGCCGACTGCACGTAGCCGGAGAGGCCGTAGTCGGTCGCGTTGGCCAGCTCCACGGCGTGGTCCTCGTCGCGGAACGGCATCATGCAGAGCACGGGGCCGAAGATCTCTTCACGAAAGATGCGCATGCCCAGCGTCACGTCGGCGAACACCGTCGGGCGCACGTAGAAGCCCTTGTCGAGGCCGGCGGGGCGGTCCGGGCCCCCGGCGATCAGTCGGGCGCCCTCGGCCGAACCGGCCTCGATGTACTCGCGCACGGTGTCGTACCGCTTGCGGCCGGCAACCGGGCCCATGAAGGTGGCGGGGTCGCGCGGGTCGCCGACGACGACGGCGCCGGCGGCGCGGGCCGCGACCTCCACCGCCCGCTCGTACACGGCCTCGGCGACGAGCATCCGCGTGGGCGCGTTGCACGTCTGGCCGGAGTTATGCATGCACCCCAGCACGCCGTTCGCGACCGCCCTGTCCACGTCGACGTCCTCGAACACGATGTTGGCCGACTTGCCGCCCAGCTCCTGCGAGACTCGCTTGATCGAGGCGGCGGCCGTACGCGCCACCTGAGCGCCGACCTCCGTCGACCCGGTGATCGACACCATGTCGACGAGCGGGTGACCCGCGAGCGACTCGCCAAGCGACGCACCCGCTCCGTTCACCAGGTTGAACACCCCGGCCGGCACGCCGGCCTCCTCGACGGCCTCCGCGAAGAGTAGCGCCGAGAGTGGGGCAAGCCGGCTCGGCTTGAGGACCATAGTGCAGCCGGCGGCCAGCGCCGGCGCCACCTTGGCCGTCACCTGGTTCATGGGCCAATTCCACGGCGCAAGCAGGGCGCAGACCCCCACGGGCTCGCGCACGATGCGCGTGGTGCCCCAATCATCCTCCAAGGGGTAGTCCGCGAGCTCCGCGGCAGCCGTGCGCAGGTGCGTCACGCCGGACATCACCTGCCCGCCTTCGGCCAGGCCGCGCGGGATGCCGACCTCGGTAGTCATCGCAGCCGCCAGCAAGGGGATCCGCCGCTCGTAGGCCTCAAGCACTCGCCGGAGGATCTCGAGGCGCTCCTCCCGGCTCGTGCGGCCGTAGCTCGCGAAGGCCCGATGGGCCGCGCGCACCGCCGCGTCCACATCCGCGGGCGACGCTGCCGCCACCTGCGCCACCTCCTCCTCCGACGACGGATCGACGACGGCGAAGCTGTTGCCCGGCGCGGCGGGCTCGGTCCAGCGGCCGTCGATGTAGAACCTTGCTTCGTTGCCCACGTGACGGCCTCCTGGCGTCGTTCGCGGCGCGGGAAACTGCCGCGCCGCGCGTTTGTCCGTAGAGGAATGATAGACGTGCCGGCGTGCGGACGAGAACCCGGTTGGGCGAAGTGTGCGCAAGATCGAGAAGCAGTGCTGCCGCCTCGTGCGAGAGCGCGGGTCGTCGCTGCGAACGAGTGTCGTGCGGAGTGTCCAAGGCTTATGCTGTGAGCGCGCATGAGACGACAGATGGCTCGCCTGGACTCCGCGCGGTCATCTGATCACGGAGCGGGAGGGTGATGTGACGGCCAGGCAGGGATTCTTGGTGTGGCTCGCCGCGATGGTGTGCCTCGTCACCGCGGTGCCGGCGTTCATGAGCGCCCCCGCCGCCGCGCTTTCCTTCGCCCCGCCCGTGCACTATGGGCTGGGCGGGAGGCCTGCGGACCTCGCGTCCGCCGACCTGAATGGGGACGGCCGCCCCGACATCGTCGCGAGCGCCGGCGCCGGGATAGCCGTCCTCCTCGGCATCGAGCGAGGACGTTTCGCACCGGCGACACGTATCCCCCTGGAGCACCGGCCCGGGGCCATCGCCCTGGCGGATGTCGACAGCGACGGCAGGCTGGACGTCGTCACGGCGAACGGCGACGGCACGGTCAGCGTCTTGCTGGGCGACGGCAAAGGCGCCTTCGTCGCGAAGGGCGCGTTTCCCACCGGAGCGTCTCCGAGCGACGTCGTGGCCGCGGATCTCACCGGCGATGGCGTCCCCGACGTGGCGACGGCGGACGGCGACGGCCTGAGCATCCTCGCCGGGGACGGCGAGGGCGCTCTCCTCTCCCCACTGCACCTGCCCGTCGGAGAAGGCTGCAGGCACGTCGTCGCCGGCGATCTCGACCTCGACGGCACGCCGGACCTTGCGTTCACAAGGAACGCCTTCGAGGAGTACAACGGCTTCGGGGTGCTCCTCGGGGACGGCGCGGGCGGCTTCTCCCCCCTCGCCACCTTCACTACGCGCCTCGAGCCCTTCGGTCTGGCATTGGGCGACTTGAACAGGGACGGCCGGCCGGATCTTGTCAGCCTCGATGGTCTGGAGGGCGACGCCGAGATCGGCGCCTTCCTCGGCGACGGCAGGGGTGTCTTCATCAGCGCCTGCACGACGATGTTCAGCAGGAACCTGAGCGCTTCCGGACTGGCCGTCGGCGACCTGAACCGGGATGGCCGCGCCGATGTGGTCTCGACCGGCCGGCGCCCGGGCTACGTGACCGGCTCGAATGGGCACTGGGTGACCGTACCAGCGGGACCGCCGCGCATCTACATCATGCTCAGCCATGTGTACGACGGCGTGTTCTTGGAGCCGACGTCGTTTCTCGCCGGCCGACTCCCCGGGGAAGTGATCGTGGCCGACTTCAATGGTGATCGCCGGCCGGATCTGGCCACGACGGACTTGGAGACCAGGAGCCTGAGCGTGAGACTGAACGGGCGCCTGCCCGTGCTGACCGGAGTATCGCCTGCGCAAGGCCGGATCGGCGACGTCGTCACGCTGACGGGTAAGTATTTCGGCCTGCGGGGGATCGTCCGGTTCGGCGACGCGACCGTCACCGACTACATCAGCCGGGGCTTCTCCAAGATCAAGATCAGAGTCCCCCGGAGCACGGCGAGGGGCAGCGTCACGGTGACCGTCACGACGCTCATCGGCCGGAGCGCACCCAGGTCCTTCTTCCGCCGTTAGTCGGCTCACCCGGGCGCGTCGGCTACGATGTGACCGGCATGGGCATCGCGACGAAGAAACCAACCAAGAGCTCGGCTGCTCGCAGCCGCGACCTCGGCGTCCTCGCGCTCGTCGTCCTGGGCCCGATCTGGGGTTACGGTTGGGTGGCCACGAAGGTGGCTCTCGGGTACTCGCAGCCGCTCACCTTCGCGGCGCTGCGCCTGGTGCTCACGGTATTCTGTCTATTCTTCATGCTGATCGTGACGCGGCGCTCGCTGCGCCCCCCGCCGCTCGGCTACACCACGGTCATCGGCCTGCTCCAGACCACAGCCTTCGTGAGCCTCGTCATAGTGGCGCTGCACAGCGGCCCTGCCGGCAAGGTGGCCGTGCTCTGCTACACCATGCCGTTCTGGCTGCTGCTGCTCGCCTGGGTGTTCCTGGCGGAGCGCCTACACGGCGTGCAGTGGCTCGCCGTGATCCTCGCCTTCGCGGGGCTCGTCCTGGTGGTCGCCCCGTGGCAGATCGACGGCTTGATGAGCAGCGTGCTCACGGTGATGGGCGGACTCGCGTGGGCGGCGAGCGCCTTGGTCGTCAAGCTCATGCAGCGCAAGCATCACGTGGATGTGATCTCGCTCACCACGTGGCAGATGACCATCGGCATGGTACCGCTGATCCTCATCGCCGTGCTCACCTACAGCGGCGGGCCCGAATGGACGGCCGGCTTCATCTGGGGCCTCGCCTACACCGTGATCTTCGCCAACGCCCTCGCCTGGGTCCTGTGGCTGTACGCCCTGCGCACGCTCTCGGCCGGCGCGGCCGGGCTCGGCACACTGGCGATCCCCGTGGTCGGGGTGGTCGCCGCGTGGCTGCAACTCGGCGAGGTGCCGACCGCCGTAGAAGGCGTCGGCATGGTCCTCATCGTCGGAGCCTTGGGGATCGTCTCGGCGCGCGGGCTCACGGCCGGGCGGCGCCAGCCACCCCCGGCCGATGAAGAACCCCTGGTGCAGCCGGTCACGGACTGAGCGCCTGCGGCGCCCCGGGTCAGCAACTGAGGAACACCTCAAGTGGCACCCCGCCGGATCCCACCAGGGTCGATTCTCGCGGCGAGTAGAGGCTTGCGAACGCCGCCATGCCGGCCGCGTCGTCCTTGCGCGGCCGGCCGCTCTTGACCTCAATGGCGCTCAGGATACGTCGCGCCTCGACGACGTAGTCGACTTCGAAGTCGCCCCGCCGCCAGTAGTACAGCGCCTGCGCGCCGTCGCCTGCGGCCGCCGCCGCGAGATGCGCCCCCACCGCGGTCTCGACGAGTCGCCCCCAGTGCTCTGTATCCGCACGCGCCTCGTCGATCGTCAGCCCCTTGACGGCGCTCTGCAGTGCCGTGTTCAGCACCAGCAGCTTAGGCGAAGAACCCCGTCTGCGCACCGCTCTGCCGGAGTACTTCTGGAGGCCGACGACCAACCACGCGTCGGCCAAGCGCCTGAGATACTCGGCCAGCGTCGTCGTGTTGCCGGCATCCTGGAGCTGGCCAACGAGCTTCGTATAGCTCACGATCTGGCCCGAGTAATCGCAGGCGAGGTAGAAGAGCTGCCGCAGCAGCGCCGGCTTGTCGATACGCCCGAGCGAGAGCACGTCACGTGAGACCGTCGGTTCGATAATCGAGTCGAGCACGTAGCTGCGCCAGCGGGGATAGTCGGCCGCCAACGGGGCGGCGCCCGGATACCCGCCGTAGAACACGTACGTGTCGAGGTCCCAGCCGAAGGCCTGGCGGCACTCCGGGTAGCTCCAATGCGTCGCCGGGAGCGACTCGAAGCGCCCGGTCAACGACTCCTCGAGGCGCTGCCTGACAAGCAGCGGCGACGATCCGAGCAGCACGACACGGAGGGCCCGCGATTCGCGGGTGTCACGATCCCAGTTCGCCTTGACCCGCTCCGCCCAGCCGGGGATCTTGTGGACCTCGTCAAGGCAGAGCACCGCCGGTTCGCCGGCGGCGGACACCGCCCGTGCCACTTGCCACTGCTCGTCGATCCAGACCGCCGAGGGGAGCAGCGGCTCGTCGCCGGTGGCGTAGTAGAAGGGCACGCCGGCGGCTTCTAGGTGGGAGCGCGCCTGCAGGACGGCCGTCGTCTTTCCCACCTGTCGTGGCCCGACGACGGCTTGGACGAAACGGCGCGGCTCGCTCAGCCGCTCCAGGAGCCGCGCCACGAGTGGCCGTTCGAACGGATTCATTTGCAGGGAAGACGTCATCTACTCATCACTGTGAGTTAATCTACTCACTATAATGAGTAAAGTCAATGAGGCACTTCCGGTGAGCGCAGCAGAACGGAGCGAAGACAGTGTCGAGGAGACGTCGAGGGACTCAGCCGCGCGCGGCCGGCGGAGCGGCCGCGCTCAGCCCGTGGCCTCGTCCATCGCTACTTCGTAGATCTCCGCCGAGACGCGCTTGCCCCAGCCCTTGTTGGTCGGCGTCATGCCCTCGAGGATACTGTCGGCCTCGCGCGCTTCGTCCCTGGTCTCGCAGTAAACGCAGACCGCGACGTTGCCATTGTGGCGGTCGAAGAGCATCTCGACGCGGCTTGTGACTTCGGCGAGGCGGGGCGGCAGCTCCCGCGTCGTCTCGCCGCGCTTGAGCGCGGCGATGCCGTCTTTCAGAAGAGCGCCCTCCGCCTCGATCTCATCCATGTCTCCGCCCTCAAAGCGGGCGATCCTTACGTACATCGTGTGGCCTCCGGAAGGCTCAGGTGCACTATCGAGTGATGATCGGGATATGCCCGTTCAGGCGCTCGCCACACCATTCCCTGCCTGCACAAGCCGGGTGTTCCCGCCGGCAGGCCACTTCCGGCAGCCGAGGTGCTACCGAAGCTCCGTCAGGGCGACGGGCTGGCGCCCGTGAGGCCGGCTTCCGCCGGAACCAGCACCTTGTCGATCACGAAGATCGACCACGTAGGGCCTTCGATCACCTGCACCACGTTGGCGTCGTTCACCTTGAAGGCGGCGCCGTCCACCGTGAATACCACCGCCGAGCCCTCGTAGGTCAGGGCCTTCTGGCCATTCGTGATGTCTGCCAGCTTGAGGTTCTCGGTGGGCACGATGTGGTAGGCGAGTATCGACTTGAGCTTCGGCAGATCCTGGCTGAGCTCAGCAAGGCCGATGCTCGTGAAGGCCTCGTCGTTGGGCGCGAACACGGTGAAGGGGATGTTCTGGTCGAGGGTCTTCTGCAGGCCGGCCAAGGCGACCGCCCCGAGGAAGGAGTCCAGGTCGCCGGCCTTGGCCGCCTCGACGATCGTGCCGGTGGAGACCGACGGCACGACCTTGGGGGTGATCGACGGAGAGGGGGTCGGCGACGCCGACGACGAGCCGGAGCCGCAGCCCGCGGCCGCCAGGACTATGAGGGCCACCACCGCCAGTGCGGTCAGAGCGGCAACAGGTGAGCGTCGGTGCATCGAAACCTCCAGAGCGGCCGGACGCAGCGCCTCGGCCGCTTTCGTGTCTGAGTCCGAGCCGGCCTCAGCGCTTGTGGTGCCGCGAGCCGCCTTTGGGCTCGCGGTGCGTGCCGTCGGCGGCCCGCCGCGGCTTTCCTTGGCCGCGGTTCTGCGCGGCGGTGACGATCCAGAGGATGAGGCTGGCGAACAGGATCGACGAGATGACGCCGCCGGGACCCAGTTTGAACCCCTCGCCGAGCAGCAGGTTGACGACGATGCCCCCGACCAGCGAGCCGGCGATGCCGATGAGGAACAGCATGCCCCAGTCCGAGGGGTGCCTGTCGCGGCGCACCAGCAGGCTGGCGACCCAGCCGGCCAGCATCCCCAGGACGATGTAAGCCATGATGCTCCACATGATGGAAGTCGTTCCTCCTTGGATTGCCGCCGGACGCAGCGGGGATGATACCTCGCGCCGCCTCAGTGATGGAACCCGCCCGGGTCCTTGCCGACGACCGGCGCCTCCAGCTTCTCGAGGTGCTCGACCTTCTTGCGCAGGTCGTCGAGCAGCATGTCGGCGACGTCCATCGTGAACCCGCGGCGCACTACGACGCGTAGCGCCGCCAGGTCCTCGCGGTTCTTGGGGAACGTGTAGGCGGGCACTTGCCAGCCGCGCTCGCGCAGCGCCGCGGAGACATCGAACACGGTGAAGTTCTTGACCTCGTCCTTGAGCTTGAAGGCGAACACCGGCAGCTCGTCGCCCTTCGTGAGCAGTTCGAACGGCCCCATCTTGGCGATCGCCGCCGAGGTGTACAGGGCCACTTCGCGTGCGTAGCTCTGCACGCGCTTGAAGCCCTCGAAACCGAGGCGCAGGAAGACGTAGTACTGCGCCACGACCTGCGAGCCCGGTCGTGAGAAGTTGAGCGCGAAGGTCGGCATGTTGTCGCCCAGGTAGTTGACCCAGAAGATGAGGTCCTCGGGCAAGGCCTCGGCGTCGCGCCAGATCGCCCAGCCGACGCCGGGGTACACCAGCCCGTACTTGTGCCCGGAGACGTTGATCGACTGCACGCGCGACACGCGAAAATCCCACTCCAGGTCGGGATCGAGGAACGGCGCCACGAAGCCTCCGGAGGCGCCGTCGACGTGGATGGGGATGTCGAGGCCGGTGCGCTCCTGCAGATCGTCCAGCAGCTCCGACATCCGCTTGACGTCTTCGTAGCTGCCGTCGAAGGTCGAGCCCATGACCACGACCACACCGATGGTGTTCTCGTCGCAGAGCTTGACCGCTTCCTCCGGTGAAAGGTGATAGCGCTCGCCCTCCATGGGCACCAGGCGCATCTCGACGTCCCAGTAGTTGGCGAACTTGTCCCAGCACACCTGGACGTTGATGCCGGTGACGAGGTTGGGCCTGTCGCCCGGCTTGCCCGCGGCCTTGCGGCGCTTCTGCCAGCGGCGCTTGAGCGCGAGGCCACCGAGCATGGCCGCCTCACTCGACCCCGTCGTCGAACAGCCGACGGCGTTGTTCGGGTCGGGGGCGTTGTAGAGGCGGCTGAGCATGTTGACGCAGCGCATCTCCAGGGCCGCCGTCTGCGGGTACTCGTCCTTGTCGATCATGTTCTTGTCGAAGCTCTCGGCCATGAGCTTGTCGGCGTGCGGATCCATGTACGTGGTGACGAAGGTCGCCAGATTGAGGCGCGCGTTGCCGTCAAGCATGAGCTCGTCGTGGACGATCTGGTAGGCGATCTCCGGGGCGATCTCCCCGGCCGGGAGCTCATGGGTGGGCACGCGGCCCATCTCGCTCGAGAACACGTGTTCCGCGGAGACGTCGCGGCGGCGTGAGCCTGGGCCCTTGGGGTGTCGTAGCGCCATTTCGAGGACCTCCCGATCTCGCGGTGATGTCCGGCAGAACCTACCCAGTCGAGTCGGCGCCCGAACCGCGGCGCGCGGCTCGGCCGGGCGCCTATTCAGTCGCCTGCATCGCCTCGCCGAGGTCGTCTTTGGTCAGGTCGAGCTCTCTGGCGATGCGCCGCCTGGCGCCGGCCAGCACTTGCTCGACGTGCTCGAGCAGAGCCGCGTCGCCCACCACGGCCAGCGCCACCTCGTGCTCGCCCAGGGCGGCGCCGAGCTCCTCGGCCTCGGCCTTGGTGAGGCTCTCTCTTGCCCTGCCGACGAGCCCGCCGGCCACCCCGCCCACCAGCGCCGTGCCGATGAGGGCGGGCGGGAAGAGCAGGCCGGCCAGGGCGCCGATGCCGAGCCCTGTCCAGGCGCCGCGGGCGACGTCCTTCCTGCGTTCGACGACGCCGACCGTCCCGTCGGCCGCGCGAGCCACCACGGCGGCGTCGTAGGCGCCGACCAGACCCGCGTGATGCAGCTTGTTCAGGCCGGCGTAGTCCTCCTCGGCGGTCTCCATCCGGTCGTAGACGCCCACGCACAGATGCACGGTGCCCTTCGCCATCTCCTCGTACCTCCATCGTCGCCGCGCGATCGCTCGACCGCAGCGGCCGTTTCACACTCGTGCCTGGGTTGTACCTGCTGCGAGGCCGTGCGTCAAAGGGATCCGGAGAGAACCGCCGCCTGCGTGACACGCCTCCCGGCATCGGTTAGCGTGCGCTCATGTCGTCCATACTTCTCAGCTTGGCGCCCGGGTGGCTCGAGCTCCTCTTCTTCATCTACTGGACTTTCACCATCGTCCTGCTCATCATGGACGACCGCGAGCCGTCGATCACGCTCGCCTGGCTGTTCATCCTCGTCTTTCTGCCACTCGTCGGCGTCTTCTTCTACATCTTTTTCGGCCGCGACTGGAAGGTCGTGGCGCAGCGCAAGGGCTGGATCCAGACGCTCAAGCGCGTCGAGACCGAGGAGATGGCGCCGATCGACGAGCGCAACGCCGGCGCCGGCGAGCGCTTCCGGCGCGAGTGGGCCGGCACCATCGCCGCCCCGATCTCCCGCGCGATCACCAGCGAGAACGTGGCCTCTGTGCTGCCGGCCGCGTCGGTCGAGCTGTTCATCACCGGCCAGGAGAAGTTCACACGCCTCAAAGAGGACCTGGCGGGCGCACAGCGCTTCATCCACCTGCAGTACTTCATCTGGGAGCAGGACCGGCTCACGGCGGAGCTCGTCCCCATCCTGCTCGACCGCCTGGCGGCCGGCGTCGAGGTGCGCATCATGTACGACTGGATGGGCTGCATCTCGTTCAAGAAGTTCGAGCTCAAGCAGCTCGCCAAGGCCGGCGCGCTCGTGCGTGCCGACGTCACCGATCTCCTGCGCATCAACTACCGTAACCACCGCAAGATCGTCGTCATCGACGGCGAGATCGGCTACACCGGCGGTATGAACGTGGGGCAGGAGTACATCGACGGCGGCGAGCGTTTCGCCACCTGGCGCGATACCCATCTGCGCCTCACCGGCCAGGCCGTGGCCGGCCTCGAGAAGCTGTACGCGTCGCGCTGGTTCGAGCACAAGAAGGACCACGAGGACCTGTTTGCCCAGCAGTACATGCCGGCCCCCGACCCTGCGGCGGTCGAGACCGGCACGCTCGTCGAGATCGCCGCGCAGGGGGTCGAAGACCCCTGGAGCGCGGCGCGCCGGGCTCACATGGTCGCCATCGGCCAGGCGGAGGAGTCGGTGTGGATCCAGTCGCCCTACTTCGTCCCCGACTACAGCGTCTACGACGTGATGATCAACGCCGCCCTCAGCGGCATCGACGTGCGCTTCATGATGACCGGCGTCATCGACAAGCGGCTGCCGTACTACGCCGCGCAGACCTACTACCGCAAGCTCATCGAAGCCGGCGGCAAGGTGTACAAGTACGAGGCCGGCTTCTTCCACTCCAAGACGATCGTCGTGGACGGGCTCGTCGCCGCGGTGGGGACCATGAACATGGACCAGCGCAGCCTCAAGCTCCACAAGGAGCTCATGTGCTGGGTGTTCGACAAGGGCTTCGCCCAGCAGTGCAGCGACGCGTTCCTCGCCGACATGGAGAATTGTCGCGAGGTGACTCTCGACGACGTGCTGTCGGTCGGCCGCCTGAAGCGGTTCCGCAACCAGGCGGCCCGGCTCCTCTCCAACGTTCTCTAGGGCGGCCGGGGTGAGCGCCATGCCGCCGGGCGACGACGACCGGCTCGAGGTCAAGGCGGTGCGCTCGCGGCCGCGCCACACCGTCCTCAGGCGCGTCGTGGTGCTGGGCGTCACCGCGGCGGGCCTGTACGTCGTGTGGCCCAACCTGGCCAAGGTCTTCACGGCCGGGCCCATGCTCGCGACCGTCAGCCCGCTGTGGGGCATCCCGCTCGTGGCCGCCGAGGCGGCGAGCTTCGTCTGCATGTGGGCGCTGCTTCGCCTCGCCCTCGACGTGAAGCCGTGGTTCCCGATCGCCACCGCGCAGCTCGCCGGCAACGCCTTCAGCCGCATCGTTCCCGGCGGAGCGGCGGCGGGCGGCGCGATGCAGTTCGACATGCTCAACACCGCCGGCATCGCGCCGGCGCGCGCCGCCACCAGCGTGACCGCCGTCTCTCTCATCTCGACGGCGACGCTGCTCGGCCTGCCGGCGATCAGCATCGCAGTCATCCTGATCACCGGCGCGTCGGTGGAGCGCAACCTGTTCCGCGTCGGATCGATCGCCGTGGTCGTGTGCCTGGTGGCCATGGCCGGCGGGGCGGGCCTGCTGTTCGCCGACCGCCCCTTGATCTGGCTCGGCGACCTGACCCAACGGGCGCGTAACCGCGTGTTGCGCCGGCGCCCGCCGCTCGAGGACCTCCCGGAGCGCCTGGTCGACGAACGCGACCTGATCCGCAGAGTGCTGGGCGCCGGCTGGTGGCAGGCGCTGCTGTACAGCGCCGGCAACTGGCTCCTCGACCTCACGGCGCTGCTCATCGCCTTGGCCGCCGTGGGCGCCCAGCCGCGCGCCTCGGTCGTCCTGCTCGCCTACGTGGTGGCCGCCTTCCTCGGCATGATCCCCATCACGCCGGGCGGTCTGGGGTTCGTGGAGGCCGGCCTCATCGGCACGCTCGGTCTGGCCGGCATCGGCGCCGATCAGGCGGTGCTGGCGACGCTCGTCTACCGGCTCGTGTCGTACTGGCTGCCGATGCCCACCGGCGCTGTGGCGTACCTGCTGCACGAGCGCCGCTACGGCCGCCGAAGCGGCGCAGCGGCCAACACCTGAGGCGCCACGCCTCGGCGGCTGACGCGGGCTCGCGCCTCAGCCTTCGTCGCCGGGCGTCTTGCGCCCGTCGACCAGGTGCGCCACGGCGAGCACCGGATGGCGCTTGAGCATGCGCGGGCCGCTGTAGCGCATCACCTCACGCACGCGCTCGCGCATGGCCGGCTTGTAGCAGTGCGTCGTGCACTTGGCACACGTCGGCTTGTCGGCGCCGTAGCGGCACTTGTCCAGGCGCAGGCGCGCGTAGGCCATCAGGTCAGCGCACTCGGGGCACATCCCGTCCTCATCCCGCGCCACGACGTCGCCGTGGTGGTCGCGGCAGTACATGGCGATCATCTCGGCGATGGTGCGCTCTTCGCGCAGGAGTCGTCTCGGCGGGCGGGCGTCGTTCATAGCGCAGTCATACCCCAGCCGGCGACGACGACGCCTTGATTCTCGTCAGGACTGGAGACGCGGCGGTACGGCCGCGGCGGCGGCTGCGCCGTCCCCGCCGCGGCCGTACCGCCGCGAGAACCACGCGTAGGCCCCGGCGCCGATCGGCAGCGGCAGCCAGTACGACACCAGGCGATACGCCAGCGTCGCGAGAATCGCCGGGCCTGCCTCCACACCGGCCAGGCCGAGAAAGCCGACCAGCCCCAGCTCCACGAAGCCGATCCCGCCGGGCGTGATCGGGATGATCATGAGGATCTGCGCGACGGCGTAGGCGAGCAGCACGAGCAGCGGCGACACGCGCGCGCCGGAGGCGTACAGCGCCAGCAGCAGCGCCGCGAAGTCCAGGGCTCGCTGGCCCAAGGCGGCGATGAGCGCCTTCCACCAGGAGCGGCCCAGCACCGAGCGCACCGCGTCGCGCTCGTGCAGGATGTGCTCGCCGTAGCCCGTGGTCCGCGGGTGCTTGCGACGCAGCAGGGCGTGCAGGCGGTCGAGCACGCGGCCGAGGAGCGCCAGAGGCTTGTCGGTGGCGAGCACGAGGACGGCAAAGGCGACCGCGACGATGAGCGCGCCCAGACCGAGAAGGGCCACCCGGCGGAGCGTACTCTCCAGGGGGATCGCCCCGAAGAACAGGGGGATGGCAAACAGCGGCAACGCCAGGATGGTGCCGGCGCTGATGACGCTCACTGTGGTGATGCCCGTCGCCACCCGCCCACCGCGGACGCCCGCCTGGACGAGCATCTGGTACTGGAGCGCCCCTGCCGATGCCGCCCCCCCGGGGACGATGCGCCCGAAGGCGCTGCTGGCCAGCTGGGAGGCGCCGATCACGAACCAGCTCCGCACGTGCAGCACGACGCGGTACAGCACCCACACGCAGGCGAAGCTGCCGGCGACCGCCGCGACCATCGCCACGTACCAGCCCGGTTCGATGACGCGCAGCCGCGGCCACGAGGAGAAGATGTCCATGAGGCTCGGCCATACGACGTAGAGACCGATGAGCGCCAGGACGAGAAAGGCGACGCGCAGGATGATGACCCGGAGCGGCCACTTGCGCGGCTCGAGCTCAGGGGCGGCGGCCTCCGGCGAAGCCTCCGGGGCGGCCGTCAGCGGGCGGTCTGCCACGCGGCCTGATGGAGCGGCCCGGCCATGTCCCACACCGGCTTCCACACGGTGATCGTGCCGGCCGCCGGCTCGCCGCAGGTGAGGCAGGCCGCCTGGCGCCAATAGAGCAGGCACGGCCGCACGTCGCGGATCTCCGCCCAGGGCACGAAGATCGCCGCCTGCGTGCCCTGCAGCGGCGGACGCGCCTGCAGCCACAGACCATCCTGCGTCACGACGATGACGACGCACCAGTCGTAGCGCATGCTGTGCCCGAACTGGACGCAGCGGCGGTCCCAGCGCGCGCCTTGCGGCTCGGGCCCGCCGGGGAACCGCACCGCCAGCTCGTCGTAGCCCCCAAGCTTGTTGAACGCCTTCGTGAAGATGCTCATGACATCTTCACGCTATCGGAAGACGGGCTCCGTCGCCAGTGTTTGTGCGCGCGGGCCACGCGACGCCGCGACCTGCGTCCGGAGCGACGCTCAGCTGCAGCCGTCGCAGCCGCATCCCGGGCAGCCGCGCGATACGGGCTCGGCGGCGTCGGACGCGGGCGCGCCGGCGGCGGCCAGCGCCGCGCGAAAGCGCCGGTAGGGTTCGACGGGCAGGCAGGGGTCGCACTCGAGACATCCGTGCGGCGCCGGCCCGCCGGCGGCCAGCAGGAGCCGCACTTCGGCCTCGGCGTCGCGAGCCTCGTCGCCGGGCAGGCGGCGCAGATCGGCGAGTGCCTGCGCGGCGACTCCGAGCAGGCACTCGCAGCCGGCGCAGGCCTCGATCGCGGCAATCTCGCCGAGCTCTTCGAGAAGTTCCCTGGCTGCGGCCTCGGTGCTCATGGCGGGGTCATTCCCGTGGCGCCGCATGTCCAGTCGGCGCGTCGCTCGCCCGGGCACGGCAGACCGGCTGCACTACGTTGGTTACCATCCGGGTAGTGTTACCGGCATGAGCGACGAGTGGCGCATCGAGCACGACAGCATGGGCGAGGTGCGCGTCCCGGCCGGGCACTACTGGGGCGCGCAGACGCAGCGCGCTGAGGAGCACTTCCCCATCGGCG
Source organism: uncultured Thermoleophilia bacterium (assembly GCA_963765635.1). Taxonomy (GTDB): domain Bacteria; phylum Actinomycetota; class Thermoleophilia; order UBA2241; family UBA2241; genus CAIXSE01. The sequence continues at coordinate 1,142,388 of CAVXXF010000004.1, read as the reverse complement.
CCGACAGGTTCCGCTGGGGGCGGCCGGTGATCCGCGCGCTCGGCGTCCTCAAGCTGGCGGCGGCGCGCGCCAACGCGGAGCTCGGCCTGCTGCCGCAGGACAAGGCCGAGCTCATCGCGCGCGCCGCTCAGGAGGTCGTCGACGGCGCCCTCGACGCCGAGTTCCCCCTGGTCGTCTTCCAGACCGGCTCCGGCACGCAGAGCAACATGAACGCCAACGAAGTGATCGCCAATCGAGCGAATGAGCTGGCCGGCAGCGGGAGGGGCAGCGGCCGGCCCGTCCATCCCAACGACGACGTGAACCTCGGGCAGTCCAGCAACGACACCTTCCCGGCCGTCATGCACATGGCCGCCGTGGAGCAGCTCGAGGGCGTGCTCATGCCGGCCATCGCCGAACTGCGCGACACGTTGCACGGCAAAGCCGTTGAGTTCGCCGGCGTGGTCATGGTCGGCCGCACCCACCTGCAGGATGCTACGCCGCTCACGCTCGGGCAGGTGATCGGCGGCTGGGTGGCCCAGCTCGATCAGGCCCTCGCCACCGTCCGCGGCGCGCTCCCGGCGCTGCACGAACTGGCGCTCGGCGGCACCGCCGTGGGCACCGGCATGAACACCCATCCGCGCTTCGCCGCGGTGGCCGCCGTTCACATCGGCACGCTCACCGGCAAGCCGTTCCGCCCGGCCGGCGACTTCTTCGCCGCGCTGTCGGCGCACGACGCCGTCGTCAACGCGAGCGCGGCTCTACGCACGCTGGCCGGCGACCTGATGAAGATCGCCAACGACGTGCGCCTGTACGCCTCGGGGCCGCGCGCCGGCATCGGCGAGCTGCGCATCCCCGAGAACGAGCCGGGCTCGTCGATCATGCCCGGCAAGGTGAACCCCACACAGGCAGAGGCGCTCACGCAGGTCGCGGTGCAGGTGTACGGCAACGACACGGCGGTGGCGTTCGCCGGCTCGCAGGGGACCTTCCAGCTCAACGTCTACAAGCCGGTGATGCTGCACAACCTGCTCGAGTCGGCGGCGCTGCTGGCGGACGCCGCGCGCGCCTTCGAGCGTTTCTGCGCGCGCGGCCTCGAGCCCGACCTCGCCGTCATCCGCCGGCATCTGGACGGCTCCCTGATGCTCGTCACGGCGCTCAGCCCGCACATCGGCTACGAAAAGGCGGCGCAGATCGCCCGGAAGGCGCACCTCGAGGGCCTCACACTCAAGGACGCGGCGCTCGGCCTGGGCTACGTCACCGCCGAGCAGTTCGACGCGTGGGTGCGCCCCGAAGACATGACGCACCCGCTCGAACCCTGACGACTCAGAGGTTCGTCAAGCTCTGCGGCTCGGCTTCCTCGAGCGCTCCCCTGGCTGCCAGGGCGAGCTCGCGCTCGTGCTCGCGGCCGACGGCAAACACGCGGTAGAGATGCGCCTTGGCCGGCACGAACTCGAGGATCCCGCTGAGCAGCTGCTCCTCGATCGCGTCGGTGGCGGGGTCGTAGACGGCGATGCGCTTGGGCCCGACCAGCGGATTGAGCGGCCGCGGGTCCTGCGAGGCGATGTCGACGACGAACTCGACATCCTTGAGTGCGCCGGGCAGCCGCTGCACGATGGCGGCGCGGAACTCCCCTGTGGTGAGGTCGCGCGCCGCGGGCAGCGGCTGCTGCCGCTCCACGTGATGCTCGTACACCATGCTGTACTTGACGTGGCGGTGGATGATGGACTGCCACTGCCCGGCCAGCTCGCGGCGCTCGCTGGCCAGCGGCTCGTCGAGCCAGCCCTCCACGGTCGTGAACAGCGACCACTCGGTGAGACGCCGGTAGGCGGCCAGGTCGTCCAGCGGGCTCACCGGCAGGATCAGCCTCATCGTCGGCCGGAAGATCTCGTGCAGGTGCAGGTCGATGGCGTGACCGACGCGATGGAAGTAAACGTTCTCGTACATGTAGAAGCGCGCGTTGAGAAAGGCCCTGAGGGCGCTGAGGGCGCGCTTGTGAAAAGTGAGCCCGTCGGCGGTGCAGAAGGTGTAGTAAATGAGGCGGTCGACGTCCACGGAGCCGAGCGCGACGCCGCACATGGAGGCGTCGCGGCGCACGTAGTCCATGTTGTCCACGGTCACGGCGCCGGAAAGCGCGCGATGGAGCAGACGCACCCACCTCGGGATGGGCCCGCCGTCTGGGTCGGCGCCCGCGCCGCCCTCCTCGGCGCGCACCAGGAAGGCGACGTGCCACGGGTCGACGCGTTCGCCCTCGGCGAACATGCCGCTCGGGCTGCGCCGCAGTTCCGCGATCAGCCCGCCGAGCTCGTTGACGATGAGGTACTGCGAGATCTGCTCGTGATCGACGCCGAAGACCGGCTGGAAGTACTCCTCGTCGCAGAAGTGGCTGAACGGGCCGTGGCCGAGGTCGTGGAGCAGGCCGGCCAGCCGCAAGGTCTCTTCGACCAGCGGCAGCGACGGCGTGCCGGGCTCGACCTCGGCCAGCGTGGGGTACACCTGCCGGGCGAGCTGACCGGCCAGATGCATCGCCCCGAGACTGTGGGCAAAGCGGCTGTGCTCGGCGGTCGGGAACACCCACCACGAGCTCTGCAGTTGATGGATACGCTTGAGGCGCTGCACCCAGGGGTTGTCGATGACGTCGGCCTCGGCGATCTCGCCGGCACGAGAAAGCGTGATGCGCAGGTAGCCGTAGAGAGGATCGGCGATGAGATGGACGTCGTCGTAGGGAAGCTTCATCGCGGTCAGCCGGGCGACGGCGCCTGGGCCGCGTTCTCCAGCAGGCGCCGATACGCCGCCTCGTGGGCGGCGACGAAGGCGTCGCTGCCGAAGCGCTCCTCGACCGCGCGACGGCACTCTGCCGGGTCGATCTCATCGATGTGGCGCGCCGCCTCGACCATCTCGTCGACCGTCTCGACGATGAACCCGGTGCGTCCGTGCTCGATGACTTCGGGCACGGAGCCGTGGCGCATGGCGATGACCGGCGTGCCGCAGGCCAGCGACTCGATCATCACGAGGCCGAACGGCTCCGGCCACTGGATGGGGAACAGCGTGCAGGTGGCGCGCTTGTAGAGCTCGACCTTGGTCTCGTGGTCGACCTCGCCGCGAAAGTGGATGTTGTCGGAGAGGAACGGCTCGACGCGTTCGGTGTAGTACTGGCGCTCGGGGCCCTCGTTCACCTTGCCGGCCATGATGAGGCGCTTGTCGAGGCGCCGCGCCACCTCGATGGCCGAGTGGGCGCCCTTGTCGGCGATCATGCGACCGATGAAGAGGAAGTAGTCGTCTTTCTCGGCGGCGAACGGCATGTGCTCCACGTCGATGGCGTTGGGGATGGTGCCCACGAAGCCGAGATCCGGGAACCCGTCGCGCTGGTACTCGGAGATGGCGATGAACGAGAGGTCGTGGCGCAACGAACTGAGGATCTCCTGCGTCATGGCGTCGGCGGGGCCGTGGAGGGTGGCCACGACCGGAGTGCCGATGAGCCGGTGCACGAGGGCGCCCATGGCGCGGCTGGCGAGGCCGTCGTGATCGTGGATCACGTCGAACTCCTGCGCTCTCACGTAGGCCTCGAGGCTGTGCATCACCTCGAGGTGGCCGCCGTTCTCGATCTGCTCGAAGGGGGCGCGTGCGAAGATGTAGCTCAGGCGCGCCTGGGTGGTGGAATCACCGCTGGCGAAAAGCGTGACGTCGTGACCGTGACGTACGAGGCCCTCGGTGAGCAGGCTGACGACGAACTCGATGCCGCCGTAGCGCTGGGGGGGCAGGGGGAACCAGGGCGGGGCGATCATGCCGACGCGCATCGCGGACCTCCGGGGACGCAGTGACCGGTCGGACGAGACGCGCGGCCGTGGCTGCGCCGGGCCGCGCACCACAGGGTTCATACCCGCGGCGCCTCGAGTGTATCCGGCCGCGGCGGGTGAGCGTGAGCCGCGGCTTCGTGCGGTAGTGTAGAGGCATGATCGACCTGCACGCCCACACCACGTTCTCAGACGGCTCGCTGACCCCTACGCAGCTCGTGGAGGAGGCCGTGGCACTGGGCCTCACGGCCGTCGCCGTCACCGACCACGACACGGTCGACGGCCTGCCCGAGGCGCTCTCCGCCGGCGAGCGCCTCGGCATCCGCGTCGTGCCCGGCGTGGAGCTCAACCTCGAGCACGAGCGTGTCACGATGGACATGCTCGGTTACTTCCTCGGAGGCTGCCCGAGCGACGAGCTCAAGGCGGAGCTCGCAGAGCTCCGCCTGTACCGCGACGAGCGCAATGGGCGCATCCTCGAGCGCCTCACCGCGCTCGGCTTCCCTCTCGATCCGGGTGACCTGGCGGCGGCCGCCGAGAACGGCGCCGTCGGCCGCCCGCACATCGGCGAGGCGCTGATGCGCCGCGGGTATGCGAGCTCGATCACGGAGGCGTTCGAGCGCTTCCTTCGCCGCGGCGCCCCCGCCTGGGTGGACCGGCGACGCCTCTCTCTGGGGGCCGCCCTGCGTCTGCTCCGCGCGTCCGGCGGCCTGCCGGTGCTGGCACACCCGGGCATCATCCGCACAGACGCCGCCGGCCTCGAGCACATCGTGCGTGACGCCGCGCGGCTGGGCATGGCCGGCATCGAGTGCTACTACCCGCTGCACGACGAGGCCACAGTGATCCAGTGCCTGGCCTTGGCGGAGAAACACGCGCTTGTCCCCACGGGCGGCTCCGACTTCCATGGGTCGGTGAAGCCGCACGCGCACCTGGGCATCGGGTCCGCCGGCCGTCCGTTACCGGACGACCTGCTCGCGGACCTGGAGTGCCTGGCCGATCCGGGTACCCCTACCCGCAGCGGGTACCCGTTCCCTCAGACTCAGGCTTTCTCCTGATTGTCCCCTATCCCCCCGGGGGGTATAGTCACGGCGTGGAGGAGTACATGGATTCAGACGAGGCAGGTCGCCTCATCAATCGGCTGCGACGGGTCGAGGGCCAGTCCCGCGGTCTGCAGCGCATGATCGAAGAGGGCCGTTCCTGCGAGGAGATCTTCACGCAGCTTGCCGCTACCAAAGCGGCGCTCGACCGCGTCGGCGTGCTCCTCATCTCCCTGAAGATGCGCGAGTGCCTCGCCGAAGAGGCCGGCGACGAGGTCGCCTCTCCGGCGGCCGTCGAAAAAGCCCTCGAGGCCTTTCTCAAGTACGCGCGCTGCGTCAAGTAGACCCCTGCCTGGTGACCGAGAAACTCGGCCCTGTCGCGCGGAGGCCGGGGCCGTGAGTGCCGGCATGCCGCAGGCACAGGCCGGCGCTCCTTCGCTGGTGAGCCACGTGCGAGCGGTCCACGGGCCCGGGCTGGCAGCCTCCCTGGAGCGCCTCGTCGCGCCGTTCGGCGGCTGGCCGGCGATCGTCTCGCCCGGGGAGAGCGTCGCCGTCAAGGTCAATCTGTTGCGCGGGGCGGCGCCCGAGAAGGCCGTGAGCACGCACCCCGAAACGTTGCGCTGCGTTCTGCGCGCGCTCAAGCAGGCAGGGGCCGTGCCGTTCGTCGCCGACAGCCCCGGCGGTCTCAACGGCCCCGCCAAGGTCGCGCGCGCCTTCAAGATCAGCGGCATGACCGACGTCTGCACCGCCGAGGGCGTGCAGATCGTGGACATCGAGGACGACCAGGTCACGCTGCGGGCGCCCGCAGGCCGCCTGTATCGCAGCTTCCCCGTTGGCAAAGCCTTCGTAGACGCCGACGCCGTCGTCCAGGTCGGCGTCCTCAAGACCCACCAGCTCATGCGTCTCACCGGCGGAGTGAAGCTCACGTTCGGGTGCGTCCCCGGCCTGGCCAAGGCCAAGCTGCACGTACGCGCGCAGAAACGTGACGACTTCGCCGACATGCTCCTGGACCTCCATCTCGCGATGCGCCCGCGGTTCACGATCATCGACGGCATCATCGCGATGGAAGGGCAAGGTCCGGGCAGCGGCACGCCGCGCGACCTCGGCTCGCTGTTCGCGGCGCACGACGCCGTGGCGCTCGACGTCGCCCTCGCCGACAGGACCGCTCACCAGCGGCTCAGCGTCTATACCGTGGCGGCCTCCGAGCGCCGTGGACTCGTCGACCTGGAGGCGCCCTTCCGGCTCGCCGGAGACCCCATAGAGGCCGAAAAGCGCTTCAAGCCGGTGCGCCGCGACGTGCAGGAGCTCCTTCCGCCGGCCCTGCATCGCACCGCGCGCAACCTCATCACCGCACGGCCCCGGCTGGTGGACCCCGCGGCCTGCACCGAGTGCCGTGAGTGCGAGACGATCTGCGGCACGCAGGCGATCGCGCTGTCGCCGCTGCCCGTCTTCGACGACCACGCTTGTGTGCGCTGTTACGCCTGCACCGAGGTCTGCCCCACCGCGGCGATAGACAACGTCACGCCGCGGGTGGCGCGCCTCCTCGGCGCTCGCGGCTGAGGGATCCGGCGGAGACGGGCTTCGCAGCCGGAAGCTCGGGCAGTCCCCGGCCTACTGGTGCTGCGGGACGCGCACCAGCCGGCTCGACTGCCCGCCGATGACCATCACCAGCCGGCCCTCAGGGGCGACTTTCACCACGATGTCGCCGCCGAACGGCTGACGCACGCGAAGCTCGTCGCCTGCGCGCGTCGCCTTGAAGGGACGCTGAGCGGCGCCGTAGAGCAGGCGGTACTGCTCGCCGTCCTTCGTGATCTCGATGCGACGCCCGGTGGTCGGCTCCCACCAGAGACCGGCAAACGGGTCGTCCCCCGAGCCGCAGGCGGCGAGCGGCAGAACGACGGCCAGCAGCACGAGCGACACGGCGAGGACAGCGACGGCTCTCAGCCGGCGGCGGCCGCGGCTCACGGCGAGACTCCGGCGGGGCCGGCCACCGCAGGCGCGCCGGCCTCCACGTGGAACACCACGATCTCGGGCCGGCAGAAGGCGCGCAGAGGGAGCATGCTGGTCCCCACCCCGCGAGTGACGTAAAGCTGCCGGCCACCGCCGACGTCGTAGGCGCCCTCGGCGAACGTCGCCGACAGGTCGCTGAGCAGGATGCGGCGGCCGGGCAGCGGCAGGCAGATCTGGCCGCCGTGCGTGTCGCCGGCCAACGCAATGTGGAAGTCGCCGGGCTCGGTGCGCAGGACGACGTCGGCGTGATGCGTGAGCAGGATGCGCAACACGCCGGGCCGGCGGTCGAGCGCCGCGAGTACCGCCGGCAGGTCGTCGTGGCCGCCGTCGGTGTCGTCCACGCCGCCGATTTGCACGGCGGCGGCCCCCACCGTCACGCGCGCCGTCCCGTTGTCGAGCAGATGCACGCCGCAATCCTCGATCAGGCGTGGGTCGGTGGGCAGGACGAAGGGCGCCTTGCTGTCGCCGTGGTCGTGATTGCCGAGCACCCCGAAGACGCCGAGCGGGGCCGCATCCACCAGGCGCCGCAGCTGGCGCTGCAGCTCGGCCCGGCCGTGCGGCCCGCAGGAGAAATCGCCGGTGATGAGGACAAGGTCGGGCCGCGCGGCCAACGCCATGCCGACGGCCTTCCGCATGGCCCGCAGGTTGAAGCTCGGCCTGAAGCCGACGTGGAAATCGGAGAGCTGCACGATGGTCAGGCCGTCCAGGTCCGCCGCGTCCATCGGCGCCTTGAGGCGCCGGTCGGCGCGGCGCACCCACTGCGCCTCGTGCACCATGTACAGCAGGCCAACGGCGGCGGCGGCATCCAGCGCGACCGCGACCTTGAACGCGTTCTTCGCCGCGTTCCTCAGGTCACTCGACCGGATCGCCGCCGCCAGGAGCGTCGTCGTCGATGTCCATCTGCCGGCGCAGCCGCTGGCGGGTCTCCTCGATCTTGCGCTTGAGCGTTTCGGATTGATCGGCGGCCGAGTCCTTGCCGGCGCCGACGGCGCCCTTGAGACGGTCGACCTGGTCGCCGATCCCGCCCTCGCCGAACAGCTGCGCACGCGTCTCTTTGCCGCTCTTCGGGGCCAGCAACAGCCCGATCGCGGCGCCGGCGATCGCGCCCAACAGGAGCCCGCCGCGGCGCTTGCGCTTCGCGGCCTGCTTGTCGGCTTTCGCCGCCAGTCTCTCTGCTCTGCTCAACGTGGCACCTCCACTCGCTTGCGTTGCCCTCAGATATAGCACACGCCTACAGCAGCCGCGAGCCGTTGATCACCAGGCCGAACGAGCAGCCGAGGAATTCCGCCGCCCGCCGGCACATCACCATGCGGGTCAGGAAGATCTCGAAGTACTGCATCACCTGGATGATGGCCGTGTCGATCTCGAGCTCGAGCTTGATGGTGTGCGCCTCCCCGTCGACGGCCAGAAAGGAGCGTGTGGTCGCCATGTTGACGCGGTCGTGGATGTCGTCGGTGTCCGGGTCGATGACGCGCACGCGGCTGCGGTGCACGTCCGATTTGTCGCCGAGGATGACCGCCGCGGCCAGCGGGCTCACGGCCTCTCCGTACTCCTCCTCATGGTTGCCGATGGCGCACATCACCTCCGCATATTCATCGGGAGGCATGCCCAGTCGCTCGAGCACGTGCTGGGCGAAGAGCGCCGCGACGATGCCGTGGTCCAGCCGGTTGATGCCGTTGCCGACGTCGTGCAGGTAGCCGGCCACGGCCGCCAGCTCGGCCTCGCGCTGCGGATGGCCGATCTTGAGCAGCACGTGCTGGGCGATGCCGGCGACGATGCCGGCGTGCCGCGGTCCGTGCTCAGTGTAGCCCAGCACTCCGAGCTTCTCGTTGGCCTTGTCGATGAAGACCTGCACCTCAGGGTCGCGGCGCACGTCATCGATGGTCACGGCCATCTATCTCACCTCGAAAGCGGAGAGGGATTCGTCGAGCTCGACGTCGGCGACCTCGACGCGGCTCACGCGCGCCGCCGGCGGGCCCACCCTGCACCAGCCAAGCATGGCGTCCACGGCGGCACGGTCGCCCTGGAGATGCAGGGTGACCGTGCCGCCGTCCGCGTTCTTGACCCAGCCGCGCACGCCGAGGCGTTCTCCTTCGTGACGGGCGCTGGCCCTGTAGTACACACCCTGAACGGTCCCGCTCACGCGGACCGCGACGGCCTTCAACACGGTGACCTCCTCATCCGTGGCTCGCTTGACCGGGAGCGGGGTCGGCGGCGCCCCAGGCGACGTCCCGGCGCTCACCAGCGGGACAAAGCGACAGCGCGTGTCGCGCCGCTCGCGGTACTCGTCGCCGGCGCGCTGGAACACCGTGAGCACCTGGTCACGGTGCGGATGCCCCAGCGGGATCACCAGGCGGCCGCCGTCACGCAGCTGCCTCAGCAGAGCCGGTGGCGCCTGCGGGGCCGCGGCGGCCACCAGCACCGCGTCGAACGGCGCCCTCTCGGGCCACCCTTCCGCGCCGTCGGCGATGGCCGTGTGCGTGTTCTGGTAGCCGAGTCGCGCGAGCACGGCACGCGCGCCCTCGGCGAGCGGCGCGAGCAGTTCCAGCGCGTACACCTCGCTGGCGACCTCGGCCAGCACCGCCGTTTGATAGCCGCTGCCGGCGCCGATCTCGAGGACGCGGCTGCGGACGTCGATCTGGAGGAGTCCTGTCATGAGCGCCACCATGTACGGCTGGGAGATGGTCTGGCCGAGACCGATGGGCAGAGGGGTGTCCGCATAGGCCTCCGCGACGACCTCCGGGGGCACGAACAGGTGACGCGGCACGGAACGCATGGCGGCCAGAACGTCGTCGTCGTGCAGTCCGCGAGACACGATCTGCTCGTCGACCATGCGCACCCGCCGCGCTCCGTAGTCGGCCATGTCAGTGCGCATCGATGTCCTCACCTACCGTCGCGCCGGGCCGGCTACGCCCGCCGGCGCCGCATGGCGCTGTACTTGGCTCTACGGCGCCAGCGTACCCGCCAATAGACGAACCCGGTGAACGCGGCGATGGCGTAGCCCACGGGCGATACGATGAGCGTGAGCACCGAGCCGGCCAGGACGGCGAGATCCTCCCACAGACTGATCAGATTGAGGACGGCGTCGCTGGACACCGTCTTGGGCCGCGTGAGGCCCTTGACATAGGCAGAGGTCCACGCCGCCCCGGCGCCGACGACGGCGCCGACGACGACGCCCTGCCAGCCGAAGGGGATCGTGGCCGCCCCGGCGACGCCCCCCGCGACCAGCCGGTAAGGCATGGTGAGGCGGTCTTGCAGACGGTCGAGCTTGGCGATCTTGTCGAAGCTCGATTCGAACAGCGCGAGCACCACGAAGATGATGATCGCCAGCCAATGACCGAGGAACGAGAAGGTCGGGTTGAGGCCGACCCCCCAGCCCAGCTTCGACACGATGCCGATGACGGCCAGCGTCATGGACGGGCGGATCCCCGCCACGCTCCCCAAGCCGAGCATCCGCCCCACGGCGAACACCCAGGCGGTCATGAAGGTGCCTCCATGACCCAAGTCTACCTGCTAGACGGCGGGAAGCCTGTTCTCCACCTGCGCGACGGGCCCGGCGGCCGAGCCGAGCCCCACGCTTCAGAGCTCGACGTCGTCCAGATGCAGGACCGTATGCGGGCTGCCCGCGAGCGCCCGCACGAGGCGCGCGTCCGCCGTAACGAGCGGCAGCCGTTCCTCGGCGGCCAGCGCCACGTAGACCGCGTCGTAGGCGGAGATACCGTATTCGAGGGCAATGAGCAGCGCTTCGGCGTCGGCCCCTGGGGCGTCGAAGCGCTCGACGGGAAGATCCAGGAGGTCCAGCAGGTAATCGAGGGCACGAGCCTCATCAAGCCTTCGGCGGCGCACAGCCTTCACCAAGCCGCTCGCACACTCGAGATCGAAGAGCCACGGGGCCACGACCTGGCTCGAACCGGCGGTAAGAGAGTCCATGATGTGCTCGGCGCGAGCACGCCACGGCTCACCGAGCACAAGACCCAAGACCACGCTCGCATCGAGCACACAACCCTCGTCAACGAGGCTCGATCTCACCTCTGTCCTCGCGTATGAGGTCGGCGGCGTAGCCCTCGGGCGCGGGGGGCAGTCCTTCGCGTCTGGCCCTAAGGCGCGCGAGCACTTCAGTCATCTTCGCCGCGCGGTCGCGTGGACCAAGAGAGCCCTCCAGCAGGTCGATGATCTCCGCAGACAACGAACGATGCCTGCTGGCGGCCCTTCGGCGAAGGCGTTCGTACAGATCGTCTGGGACGTTGCGTACGTGCAGTGTGGCCATGGCTGAGCGCCTCCCTTCGGAGGGACCATACCCACGATGGTTGCATTCTGCAACACGGTCGGGCGGGAGGGCGTTGCCGAGGGTGCGCATGGGACAAGCGTAGCGGCTGTCCGGACGTGGAAACAGGCTCCCGATGACCTCGCGGGGTAGACGTTGGGCGAGGCGGGCGGCACTTCCGGCCGCCCGCCCCGTCAGCGCAGACCTCACACGGTCTTCGCGTACTTCGCGCGCCCTTCTTCGTACAGGTCGCCGCCGTGGCAGTCGTTGACGACGATCGCCGGGAAGTCCTTGACCTCGAGGCGTGCCACCGCCTCTGCGCCGAGCTCGGGGTACGCGATCACCTCGTTGCCGACGATGCACTTCGCGAGCAGCGCCCCGGCCCCGCCGGTGGCGGCGAAGTACACGGCCGTGCACGCGTGCATCGCGTCCTTGACCTCTTGCGTGCGCAGGCCCTTGCCGATCATGCCCTTGAGGCCGTGGCGCATGAGCAGCGGCGCGTAGGCGTCCATGCGGCCGCTGGTCGTCGGGCCGGCCGAGCCGATGACGTTGCCGGGCTTGGCCGGGCTCGGCCCCATGTAGTAGACGACGGCGCCCTCGAGCTCGAACGGCAGCTCCTCGCCGGCTTCGATGAGCATAACGAGCCTCTTGTGAGCCGCGTCGCGCGCCTGGTAGACGACGCCGCTGATCGCGACTGCGTCACCGGCCCTGAGGTCCCTCACCACGGCGTCGGTGAGAGGGGTCGTGATCTTCTTGACGGTCATGATCCCGCCCCCTCAGAGTTCTACTGTCTTGTGCCGCTGCGCGTGGCACTGGACGTTGACGGCCACGGGCATGCTGGCGATGTGGCAGGGCATCTCCTCGATGAACACGGCCAGCGCGGTAGTGCTGCCGCCGAGGCCCTGCGGGCCGATACCCAGCGCGTTGATCTTCTCGAGCAGTTCGGCCTCCATCGCCGCGATGCGTGGGTCTGGATGAGTGCTACCGACGTCGCGCAGCAGCGCCTTCTTGGCGAGCACCGTGACCATGTCGATGGTGCCGCCGATGCCGACGCCGATGATCACCGGCGGGCACGGGTTGGAGCCGGCCTTCGAGACGGTCTCCACGACGGCGTCGACCATGCCGGCCCACCCCTGCGAAGGCTTGAGCATGTTGAGGCTGCTCATGTTCTCGGCGCCGCCGCCCTTGGCCATCATCGTGAGGCGCAGCCTGTCGCCGGGCACGATGCTGGTGTGCAGGATGGCCGGCGTGTTGTCCTTGGTATTGCGGCGCGCGTGCGCCGGCTCTTGCGGCGACGGACTTGCGCAGATAGCCGTCGCCGTAGCCCTGCCGCACGCCCTCGTCGACGGCGTCGTCGAAGCGGCCGCCGACGAGGTGCACGTCCTGCCCCACTTCAGCGAAGATCACCGCGAAGCCGGTGTCCTGGCAGATCGGCACGCGGTCGGCGGCGGCGATGTCGGCGTTCTCGACGAGCTGGCCGAGGACTTCGCGCCCCACCGGCGACTCCTCGGCCTCCCGCGCCCTCACGAGGGCGTCGTAGACGTCCTGGGGCAGATCGTAGTTGGCCGTGATGCTCAGCCTTTTCACGGCCTCGGTGATCGCCCCGACGTCGAGCTCACGGACGGGCATGGCGGCCACGGTCAATCCTTCTTGCGTTCAGTGGCCCTCTTGATGGCGTCGGCCACCTTGTCGGCCGCCGTCTGGGCTGCGTCCGCGGCCTTCTGCGCGGCCGGCCCGATCGCGTCGACGGCCTTGTCGACGGCCTCGCCGGCGTAGTCGCCGGCGCCGCGGGCGGCGGCCTTCATGGCCGCCCTGGTCGGCACCGGGGCCCTGCTGCCCTCGGGCATCGGGATGTAGCCCGACGCCATGGCGTCCTGCACCATGCCGCGGGCGCGGGCGATGATCGCCGTGGCGTCGGCGACCTCCTGCTCGAACGTAAGGTCGGTGCGCTGGGCGATGCCCTGCTCGATGGCCTTCATCGCCACGGCCGCGGCTTCGCGCGGGAACACCTCCCAATCGTCCATCGTCGGCATGATGGAGTCGGCGCTGAGGCCCTTGTCCTCGGCAACCTTGGCGAGCTCCACGGCCGCGGCGATGCACATCTCGTCGGTGATGGTCTTGGCCCGCACGTCGAGGGTGCCGCGGAAGATGCCGGGGAAGCCGATCGAGTTGTTGACCTGGTTGGGGAAGTCGGAGCGGCCGGTGGCGACCACGGCGGCGCCGGCCTCCTTGGCGTCCCAGGGCCACATCTCGGGGATGGGGTTGGCGCAGATGAAGACGATCGGGTCGGGCGCCATCGCCCTGATCCAGTCCTTCTCGATGGTGTCCGGGCCCTGCTTGCTGAGGGCGATGCACACGTCGGCGCCCTTGAGAGCCTCGGCGATGCCACCGGTGCGCTGCTCGCCGTTGGTGATCTGGCAGTACTTCCACTTGTCGACCCACTCGGCCTTGACTGCCTCGATATCGCCGCGGTCCTTGTGCAGGATGCCCTTGCTGTCGACGATGCGGCATTTGGCCGGGTCGGCGCCGAACGAGAAGATCAGGCGGCTGATGGCGACGTTGGCCGCCCCCGAGCCGATGAAGGCGATCTTCACCTCGGCGATGTCGCGGCCCACGACCTTGAGCGCGTTGACCAAGCCGGCGAGCGTGACGCACGCCGTGCCCTGCTGGTCGTCGTGCCACACGGGGATCTCGCACTCCTCGCGCAGCGTGTCGAGGATGCGGAAGCACTTGGGCTGGCTGATGTCCTCGAGGTTGATCCCGCCGAGGCCCGGCTGCACGAGCTTGACGAACTCGATGAACTTGTCGGGGTCCTTGGTGTCGACCATGAGCGGGAAGCCGTCCACTCCGCCGAGGTACTTGTAGAGGAGGCTCTTGCCCTCCATCACCGGCAGGCCGGCCTTGGGGCCGATGTCGCCCAGGCCCAGCACGCGCGTGCCGTCGCTGATCACGGCCACGGTGTTGCCCTTGTTGGTGTGCTCGTAGACCTTCTCGGGGTCGTCCTTGATGTCGAGGCACGGCTTGCTCACGCCGGGCGTGTACCAGATGCCGAAATCCTGGAAGTCGCGCACGCAGCACTTCAGAGTGGTCTCGATCTTGCCCCTGTAGAAGGGGTGCAGCTTCATGGCGTCTTCCATGGGCTGATATGCCTTGGCCTTGAGCTCCTCTACGGTGGGCGTGCCATCTTCGTTGGGCATGCGGGCCTCCTTGTGGACCGGCGACGAGACGGCCGCCGAGGGTCGCGACGATGCTGCGAGTTGAGCAGCAACGCTAGCACCCGGCCACGGGGGCGGCAATGGATGGGACGGCCAGAAGCGAGGCCGGAGAAGGCCCGGAGGGCCAGCTGCCGGCCCCTCAGCTTGTGACGCCGCGCGTCGCGCGGAGCAGCCGGACGGCACTCAAGGCGACGGCGTAGAGGAGCCCGCCGAAGAAGAGCAGCCAGAGGCCGGGATGAAGGCCGCCGCTGGCGGCGGCCCACAGCGACCCGGCCGTCAAGACGGCCGCGGCGGCGCCGACGGCGGCCCAGGGGCCACGGCCGCGAGCGTCGTAGAGGACGAGCATCGCGGCCGCCAGCAGCACGGCAAAGCCGGCCAGCAGGAGCGCGCCCACCAGGATCACTCCCGCCGGTGTGACCAGGCGCGAGTAGCCGACGTCGAGGGAGGAGAGGCCTTCGGCCGCGGCACGCGCGCCGCGCGTGACGGCCCAGGCGCCGGTGACGCCGTAGCCGAGCAGCCACGGCAGGGTAACGGCGGCGGCGAGCAGCCGGAGGCCGCCGCCGGCGCGTGCGGGCGGTGGCTCGCCCTCAGGCGCGCCAGGCGGCGGCTCGTCCTGCCTGGGCTCGTCCATCCCGCGACCTTCTCACTCGCTCCAACGCGCGCGCAGGCGCCGTGTTCGCAGCGATTCGAGCAGTGAGGCCACGACGATCAGAGGAAACGCCAGCACGTACGGCCAGTTGCTCGCGCTGTCCAGGATGCCACCGGCGCCCAGCACGATGCCGGCTGCGGACGCCGCGGCCATCACTCCCACGGCTACCCACTGCCGTGGGTGAAGCCCTTTGGAGAAGAGGAGCGTGGCGGCCCAGATGAGCACCACCTCGAGCGCCACGAGGGCGCCCGCGAACAGGAGCATCTGACCGCCCGTGAGTGTCACGGAGACGCTGTTGCCGCCGCCGTCGATGCCGGTGACCAGCTCCACCGGACCCGTGCCCGACGAGACGGCGGCGATCACGGCCAACACGGCGACCGCGCCGCCGGCGATACTCACGCAGGCGAGAAAGAAGCCGGCGATGTAGCGCGGTACCCGCCAGCGGGCGAAGTCCAGCTGGCGGGCGGAGTCACGTTCGGCCTGCGCGAGCGCCTGGGCGTCGCGCCGCGCTTCTTCGGCATCCAGCGCGCTCGGCTCGTCCGGCTCGTCGTAGTGCGCCACGTACAGATGGTCCTGGCGTCCCTCTGACTCCATGGTTCACGCTCCTCCGTCGGGCCGCTCCCGGTCTCTCGCCCCGAGCTACCCTGTACGGTAGCGTAGAACGTGCGTGTCGTCGACGCGGCACGGCGCGCGGCCCGACCGCGGGAGGAGCCATGGAGTTCCCTCGGTCCAATCCCGGCCGCGGCTCCGTGGTTCAGGGTGATCTCTCGTCGACGGCCTTCTCGGCTGACACAAGCCGACGCGCCCTGAAGAACTGCTCGACGCCGATCACCAGCGCGTACAGGCCTGCGCCGTAGCCAAGCCAGACCAGCGGCCCTTTCTCCGGCGTCCGCACCAAGAGGACAGTGGCCACGGCGAGGGCCGCGACCGCGAGCCCCGCCACCGTTGCCCAGCTGCGTGGCCGGATCCTGTCGCGGATGAGCAGCGACGCGCTCCACAAGACGACGACCTCGAGGACGATGACCGTCGCGCAAAGACCCGCCAAGTCCCAGGTGAGGGCAACGTCGTCGACCAGGCCCGCGAGATGGAGCATTGACACGGCGGCAACCAGCACCATCACCGCCATGCCGGTGAAGCTCCAGATGAAGAGCGGCACCGAGAGCCAGAGACGCAGGGTGCGGCCGCGCTCGAGCGCGTCCTTGAACTCGGCGTGTCGCCCCAACGCGGCCAGCTCGGTGGCCTCGGCCTGGGGCTCCAAGACCCCCGGGATGCGCGACCAGTCGTAGGACGGGCGATCTTTCAGGGCGTCTCGCTTCATGGCGATCCCTCCTGGTCCGAGTATGCCCTCAGAAGTCGATCCCTAGCGCCGTCCGGTCACCGGAGGCGGCGAACTGCCAGCCGCGCTCAGCCCTGCACACCTGGCTTGAGACCGGCCGCAACGCGGCGCACCGTCTCGGCGACGCGCCGCGCCCGCGTCTCGGGGCGCTTCGCGTCGAGCACCCAGTAGACGTACTGGCGGCGGTGGCTCGGCGCCCACGCGCGCCAGCGCGCGGCCGCCGCCGGCTCCGCCGCCAGCGCCTCCTCCAGGTCCGGCGGCGTCACCTCAGGCCTGCCGGACGCCGCCTCGTCCCACGTACCGCGGCGCTTGGCTTCGTCGACGAGCGCCTGGCCTGCGGGCGTCATCCGCCCCTCGGCGATCATCCGCTCGACGCGCGCGACGTTGCTCTCACTCCACACGCTGCCCGGCTTGCGCGGCGTGAAGCGCACCACGTAGCTGCGCTCGTCCCAGCGGTTCGTGAGGCCGTCGATCCAGCCCCAGCACAGGGCCTCCTCGACGGCCTCGTCATAGCTCACGCTCGGCTCGTCGACGTGCTTCTTGTGGAGGAGGAGCCACACGAAGGTCGCCGAGCCCTGGTGCTCGGCCAGCCAGGCGCGCCACGCAGCGCGGTCGGCGGCGAAGAAGGTGTCGCTGTCGGCGATAACGGCCATGAGGGCTACTTACCCGCCCGCCGGCCGCTCAGTCTCGCCGGCCGGCGAGCAGGCCGCTACTTCTGAGGGCGGACCCCAGGCTCCGGAGCCAGCCCGCGCGCCAGGATGTCGAGGGCGCCGGCCGCCGGCATCGGGAAATCATCCGGCATGGGGAACTCGCCGGTCGCGACGGGATGCGTGCTGAGCGCGCGCTCCATCCCGGCCGCGAATGGTACTGAGACCACGACCGCCGCAGCCTCCGTCGCGTCGACGTCGCGCCTGATCCTGCCCAGCTCCTGCTCCGCCCGGATGTACTCGGCGACCATCGCCACCGGACCGGGCGGAACGAAGCCCTCCGGGGCCAGCTCCCGCGCGCGGGCGCCGATGTTCCTGGCCAGCTCCGGATCCGCCCACATCGACGCCATGAGGGACGAGAGCTTCTCCTGGATGCCGCCGACCAGCGTGAAGAGGGTCTCCAGGTTGTCGCGGATCGTGTCCTGGCCGGCTCTCTCTCGAAAGCGTTGCAGCTCGGCGACGACGTCGACCGTGAGCGACAGAAACACTTCGTGGAAGAGCGCATACTTGTCCGCGAAGTGCCGGTAGATCGTCCCCTCCGCCACGCCGGCCGTCTGGGCGATCTCCCTCGTGGTCGCGCGCGCGAAGCCGTGCTGCAGGAAGACCTCCAGAGCCGCGTCGATCAGCGCCTGGCGCGTGTCGGTCTTGCGCGGTGGCTCAGTACCCATCAGCCCTCCTGTGCGCCTGCGGCGGTGTCACGCCGTGATGTCGCGGCGGGACACGATGACGGAGGCCGCGAGCGCCGCCACAGCATACCCTGCGCCGACGATCAGCGCCGTGCCGTAGGTCATGTCGGCGGTCCCTCCCGAGGCGATCGCCCCGAACACCTCTCCGGGCAGCCACTTGGCCGTGCTCTCGAGCAGCATCCCAGCAAGGCCCTCGAACAACATGAGATAGCCGATCCCTATGCCGATCGCGATACCGCTGCTCTTCGTGACCATGCCGACGAGCAGGCCGACGACGCCCCACAGGAGCACGGAAAGGGTCAGCTGGAGATAGCCCGCGACCACGGTGCCGAGCATGCCGGAGTTCCAGGCGTCGGTGGAGACGCCGGTCATGTCGGCGATGGCAGGCGCCAGCGGCACGACGACCAAGACGGTCACGAGCATCGACACGCAGGTGAAAGCGGTCAGCGCCACGACCTTACCGAGGAGCAGGCGCCAGCGGCTGGGCTCGGCCTGGACGAGCAGACGGATGAGCCCGCTCGAGTAATCGGTGGTGGCGCCCATCGCCCAGACGACGAGCGTGATGACGCCCAGCATGCCGACGAAGTTCTGCATGCCGGCGAACATGCCGTTGGAGGCCTCGAGCGCGGCCAACGTGATTCCCCCCGTGTTCGGAAGGGCGGCGGAGCCGCTGCCGACGGTGTAGAAGAGGACGGTCGTCGAGAGGAGGCCGAAGAAGACCATCAGCCCCATGCCGCCGAGGATGAAGGTCGGGTTCAAGAGCCGGGTGAGCTCGCTGCGTATGGCGCGGGTCATGACCGGACCTCCTGCTTCTGCGTGTCGAGTGCGTCTGTGGGCCGGCCGTTGTCGCCCGAGTCTTCCCCGGTCATGCGCAGGAAGACCTCCTCGAGGCTGGCCATGTGCGGGCGCAGGGCGCTCAGCGTGATGCCGGCCTCGGTGGCCGCGCGGTTGACCTCGGCCGCCTGCGAGGCAGGAGCGCTCACGCGCACGTCCTCGTCGTGGACCGTCGTCTTCCAGCCCCTCGACGAGAGGATCTCGCCCAGGCGAACGACGTCGCCGGGGAACTCGGGCACGGTCTCGATGCACTCGCCGGCCTGGCCGACGAGCTCGTCGAGCGGACCCGAGAACAGGAGCTCGCCGTAGCGGATCACGGCCAGCGTATCGCACGCCGCCTCGATCTCACTGAGGAGGTGTGACGAGACGACGACCGTGCGTCCCTGATCGCCGAGCGACCGGATCAGCTGGCGGATCTCGAAGACGCCGGCCGGATCGAGACCGTTGGTGGGCTCGTCGAGCACGAGGAGCTCCGGGTCGGGAAGCAGCGCCGCGGCGATGCCGAGCCGCTGCTTCATCCCGAGCGAGAAGCGCTTCGCCGGCTCCCTGCTGCGATCACGCAGCCCCACGATCTCCAGCACCTCGTCAACGCGTGCGTTCGTGATGCCGCGCAGGCGGGCGAGCGAGCGCAGGTTGGTGCGCGCCGTGAGCGACGGCACGAAGGCGGGGCTCTCGATCAGCGCGCCGATGCGCGAGGCGTAGACGCGCGGGTGCGAGATGGTAGAGTCGAAGACCCGGGCGGAGCCGCTGGTCGGCTCGATCAGGCCCAGGAGCAGGCGGATGAGCGTGGACTTGCCGGAGCCGTTGGGTCCGACGAGGCCGACCACCCCCCCGCCGGTGATCTCGAGATCGAGCTCACGCACCGCCACGATATCGCCGAAGCGGCGGGTGAGCTTGTCGGTACTGATGACGGACACTGGGACCTCCACATGAACGTGAGTGAGCGCTCACCCATCGTAGGGAGTGAGCGCTCACTCGTCAAGAGGCGGTCGTGGGCAGGTCGGTGTCAGGAGCCCACAGGAGGTTCGCCAGGTCTGAGGCGTTCGCGGGCCGCCGCCGGCGCCGCCTTCGCCGGGAGAAGGCGCCGGGCTACCAGCGGAACGCGGAGAGGTCGGCGGCCAGCCCGAGCTCCGCGTAGCTGCGCGAGCGGCGCGCATAGCGGTCGTGCAGCGCGGCCCGCGGGTCGAGATCGTCGTCGGTCACCTCGCGCACGACCTTGGCCGGCGAGCCCACGATGAGGCTGCGCGGCGGGAACTTCTTGCCCTGGGTGACCAGCGAGTTGGCGCCGACGATACTGTCGTCGCCGATCACGCAGCCGTTGAGCAGGGTGCTGCCCATGCCGATGAGGCAACGCGCGCCGATGGTCGCCCCGTGGACGATCACGCCGTGACCGACGATGCACCCGGGGCCGATGGTGACGGGGAAACCGGGGTCGGAGTGGGCGACGGAGTTGTCCTGAAAGCTGGTCTCCGCGCCAAGGACGATGCGCTCCACGTCGCCGCGCAGCACGGCGCCCGGCCACACGTTGGCGCCGTCCTCCAGGACGACGTCGCCGATGACGGTAGCGTCTGGGTGGACGTACGCATCGGGAGCGAAGACGGGTACCCTGTCACCGAAGGCATGGATGGACATGAGAAAAGTATATCGGAGGCCGACATGAAGTTCGTGCACGTGGCGACGCGTACCAAGGACCTGCAACTGGCCCTCGCCTTCTACGAGGCACTGGGTATGAAGGAGAGCCGCAGGTCCGAGCTGACCAAAGGCAAGGCGACCCTCGCGTTCGTCGAGCCGCCGGAGGGCAACTTCGCCATCGAGCTCGTCTACAACTGGGGCAAGGACGATGACTACGCGGGCGGCGAGCGCTTCGGCCACTTCGCGTTCGAGGTCCTGGACATCGATGGGCTGCTGCCCGCGCTGACGGCAGCCGGAGGCACCGTGGTCCGGGAGCCCTACCTGCTCGAAGGCACCGGACCCAAGCTGGCCTTCGTCGCCGACCCCGACGGCAACTGGATCGAGCTGATCCAGCGCTGACGGTCTCGCGAGGGGCGCGGCGCGGCCCCGTGTGCCGGCGCCGCATGGGACGGCGCGCCTTTGCCGGCCGCGCCCCTCACAGTTCGAAACGTCTAGATCGACGAACCGCCCGCGGATTGCCCTGCGCCGGGCGGCGCGACGGGCATGGCCGCGCTCAGCGCGTCCACGATCGCCGTCTTCTGGTCGCTGGTGATGACGCCCACCTTCACGAGCGCGTCGAGCGCCGACGAGAACAGCGCAGATGGGTCGGGCGGCCGCGCGCCGGCCGAGGGCTGCACGCCGGGCGTCGGCTGCGCACCCGGTGAGGCGGCCCCTGAGGGCGGCCGGAGCTGCTCCATCGCCTTGCCCAGCGCCGCCGCGATCGCATCCGCCTGCGAGCTCGAGATCACGTCGTTCGCTACGAGCGTGTCGAGCAGCGAACTGACTGCGGTGCTCGGGTCGCCCATGGGGCCGCCGGGCTGAGGCGTGCCCGCCGGTCGAGTCTGCGCCTGCGCGTCGTCCGCCGGCGAGCCGCCGCACGCGGCGAGCGTAGAGTTCACAACGCCAGCGGCCACCAGGAGCAGCGCCGCGAGGGCCGCGGCGCGAATCGATCTGCGCATCCTGCACCTCTTATGTCGTGGTGATCTGGTGCGGGGAGTGTGGCAGGCGCGTCTGGGGAATTACTGAGAAGCGACTGAGATGCCGCTGTGAAGGCGCTGGCCGAACGGAGCGTCAGGCGTAACGCGGCGGGTCGTTCCTGCTCCAACCCATGCGTGCGGCGGTGAAGGACCGCGGCGCGGCAAGAAGGCAGAGCACGCCGAGCAGGATGTAGTACGAGAGATTGAGGTTGGTGGTCGTTCCGGTGACGGCCGTAGCGAGGTTGTAGAAGCTGCCGGCGGCGGCCAGAAAGGCCACCAGACCCCACGCCACACGATGCCCGGACGAGGCCGGCGTGAGCTCCATGGCCAGGGCGGCAAGGAAGAGCGCCGGCGGAAACAGGAGGAGCGGCAAGGCGGCCAGGTCGCCGGCGTTGAGCCCTCCGGGGTCGACGGCCGGCGCGCGCGCCGCGTAGATGGCCTCGTATACCTGCCAGGCGAACCCGGCGATGAGGAAGAGGATGACCGCCAGCCTCTCTATGAACTGGCGGTCGTGACGGGTCATCGACGGCAGTCTGCGGTTCCAGGCGCGGGAGCGCCGCCAGGCGCGCGCGATCACGACAGCGCCGACCAAGATGAACACCGGCAGCAGCGCCCATGGTCGGGCCGTGAGCCACGGGAACCACGAGAACGGCGGCCAGGTCTCTTCCAGAAGTCGGAACTGCGTCTCGCCGTCGAGCGGCAGGATCTGGATCACGCGGCCATCCTGCTGCAGGACGTCGACCTGCAGGGCGGTGAGGTCGGCGATGCGCACGCGATGGTCGACGGTCGCGTAGGGAGGCGCTGGGGCGCCGCCGTCGTCCGACTCGAGCAGCGGCCAGACGCCGGCGGCGGAGCGTGCGCTCGCGGCCGGCCAGGCGAAGGTCACGGTGGCGCCGGCCGGCACTCCCTGGGCGTCGTTCCACGGCGTGACGCTCGTCTGGTAGTTGGTGCTCGGCAGCGCCGCCGCCACGGTCGGATCTGCGGTCGCGGCGGCAACGGCTTCGGCATCTGCCGCCTGCTCGGCCTTGTCGGCGGCGCCGGCAGAGCCGGGGACCGCGACGAGGGCGGCCAGGCAGAGCAGGAGCGCCGCCGGCAGCACGCGGCGGAAGACACGGCGGAAGGCGGCCGGGAGACGGCCGGCGACCGTGGTCGCCGGCACGCCCGGCCGCAACTCGTACTCGCCCCAACGGATCCACTCGCGCCCGGGATGCCGGGCGAAGACGGTGTAGTAATAGGGGTGGCCATTGTGCAAGCCGGCGTCGCGGAACGAGCCGGTGGCGTCGTTGTACACGATGGTCTGGCCGGCGGCTGCGGCTGCGCCTCCGCCGGCCTCCGTCGCGTCGTCGTCCGCGGTCGGCGCGAACCCTGACTCCGAGCGCACGATGCGCACGTCGAGCAGCGTGCTCCCGGGGTAGTCCCAAGCGATGGTCACGCAGCCGTCGCCCGCGCTCGCGAAGACGCGCCGCGTGCGCACATCGGTGAGGTGCTGCGTGCTGTGGTCGTGCCCGGCGGCACTGCGTCTCATGGATCCCTCCACATCGCTCGGTCGCCGACACCGGGAAGCATACCAGCCCAGCTCGACCACGCCTCCCGGGTTTTCCGATGCGCGGGCTTTGTGCTACCCTAGTTCGCCGCTGCCGCTGCGGCATCGTCCGGCGGCTCGACTTGCGTGGCGCATTCGTCTAGGGGCCTAGGACGCCGCCCTCTCACGGCGGTAACACGGGTTCGAATCCCGTATGCGCTACCACCCATTTGCAGGAAAATCGCCTTCTGCGAGCCGTACGGAAGACCCCCGAAATGGCCGTCTGCAACCCAGCAACCCAAATGCTCGGTCGTGGATGGCACGAAACGGGACTCCTCGGACTTCGTTGTGATCGACGCCGTCGGCGGCGTGACCGCCCCAAACGCTTGACCTCGTCACGGAACGGGAGTACGCCATCCCCATACGAGGCTCCTGATAGGTGCAGCGCTGCGCGCGAGGGAGGGACCCGCCTCGCAGCCAACCTTCTCGGTAGCCAACGGACCGAGGAAAGGGATCGGGTCATGGGGACTCACGGCAAACGCAGGTCACAGACGATCGTCTTCTGCGCATTGGCGCTGCTGGTCTTGGTGGCAGCGCTCGCCCTCGCCGCCTGCGGTAGTTCGAGCACCACGGCATCGGACTCGCCGTCGGCCGCAGCCGCCTCGCCCTCGCCGAGCTGGAGCCCGACGATGGCGCCGGCGGCGATCCCGGTGGTCAAACCAGGGCAGAAGCCGCCGCCCTTCTCCGAGCTCAAGAAGATCTTCGCCTACGACACCTCCGAGCCGCTCGACTACAAGGACCTCGGCGAGAACGACTGGATCCACACCAACGTCGAGGGCGTCTACTCGGCCCGCGAGATCACCTACATGAGCGCCGGCCGCGAGGTTCACGGCTACCTCGTCCTGCCCCAAGGCGAAGGGCCGTTCCCCGTGGTCCTGTACGGGATCGACCGCCCGACGGACTACGACGCGCCCTACGCGCAGGCAGCCGCCTTCGCGAGCAAGGGCTACGCCGGGCTTCTCGTCGATGCCCCTGCCGCGCTGGACATCCCCGGCTACTACACGTGGGACGCGACGCAGGACGTGGCGACGTGGGTGGCGAGCGTGACCGACCTGCGCCGCGGTCTCGACGTGCTCGAGACGCTGCCGAAGATCGACGCCAGCAGGATCGGCTTCCTTGGCAATACTTATGGCGGAGCGATGGGCGCTGATCTTGCCGGCCTCGACGAGCGCATCAAGGCGTACGCGCTCGCCATGGTGGGAGGGTACGTGTCGACGCTTGGCAGCTGGGACACGAGGCCCGGCGGCGAGCACTTCTTCGCCGCCGAGGGTGACCGGCCGCCAAAGGGCGCGGCGCTCACCCGCTACGAGGCGCAGATGTCGGTCGTCGACCCTGTGCACTTCATCGGGCACAACAAGGACGGGACCTTCCTCCTGATGAACGCGCCTCAATATTGGCCGGCAGTGTGGCGAGAGGAGCTCGACGCCCTCATCGCCGCAACTCCCGAGCCGAAGACCGTACGCTGGTTCGACAAGGATGAGCCGGCGTCCGGGCGCACGCTAGATGGCCCCGGCGAAGCCGAGTACCAGAGCATGTATGCGTGGCTGGAGCAGAATCTCTGAGCGCGCCAGCCCATCGCGGACCGTGAAGGATCGTCGGTCCTGTCGTCTTGGTCTTCGCACGGTCCCCGTGCCGTCCACGCCGGAAGATCTGCGACCGACGCGACGAAACGCCCCCTACCCAGGCTGCCGCATCGCTGCTAGGCTGCTCGTGGCAATCGTGTGAGGGGCACAGCGCAGCGGTCGCGAGGGGACCCGGGAGGGGCGATGTCGCGCTACTCCAAGTGGGCTCAGGGAGAGCACAGCGAAGCCAGAAGGATCGCGATCACGCTGCTGGTGGGCCCCGTCTTCTTGGGCCTGCTCCCGTTCCTTGTGGCCGGCGTCGGGCCACGCCTGGACCGCCGGCTCGGTCTGCCGTCGCTCAGGATCGGACGAGTGAACCGCCTCGTCGGCGGGCTTCTCATGGTCCTCGGATTCTCTCTGGGCTTCTGGTCGGTCTTCACCCAGTTGACCCGGGGCCGGGGTACGCCACTACCGGTGATGCCCACCCAGGAACTGTTGACGGAGGGCCCGTTCCGCTACTGCCGCAATCCGATGACGCTCGGGACGATCCTGGCCTATCTGGGCATCGGGGTCGGCGCGGGGACGATCGCCGGCACGGTCCTCGTCCTCGGCTTGAGCGGCTCCCTGCTGGTCTACCTCAAGCGCCTCGAGGAGGGGGAGTTGGCCGAGCGGTTCGGCGAGGCCTACCTGGCGTACGAGCGAGAGGTGCCCTTCATCATCCCAAGGCTACCGAAGCGGCGGTGACCGCCAGTGCCGCCCGACGTCACGCATCGAACCACTCCGCAGTGACCGAGGCGACGAAAGCGACCAAGCGAAGAGATGGTCGCTTCGGTCGCTTTCGTCTCCTGTCTCGGCCGCGACTGAGCGACTCTGCTGGTCCGCCAAACGCTTGACCTCGTCACCGAGCGGGTGCACGTCTTCCGCATGCGAGACTCCTGATATGAGCAGCGCGTCACACGGGAGGCCATGATCCGCCGACCTCGCTCCCCATCCCTCAGGCCAAGCGTGTTTGAAGCCGCGGGGCTGCCTTGTGGCGATACGAGGAAGGGGCGGCGCCCGCGGGCGCCGCCCCTTCCTCGTTCCCCTGTCACGCCGCCGAGCGATGACGCGGGGTCGCCGCTCAGTCAGCCTGTCTTAGTGTGCCGCTATCGGGGCCGCCACTTGCGGCCCGTACCCGTCACTCAGGGTCTTCATGAAGGCGACGAGGTCTGCCTCTTGGCTCGCCGTCAGGCCGAGGTTGCCGAGCTCCGCGGTGTTGACGTTCAGCGGGACCTCGGGCAACGGCCAAAGCTCGCCCATCCAGCCCGCTCCGGGAACGTCGCGTGTGTTGTAGAAGTGCACGATCTCCTCGAGCGACTTGAAATACCCGTTGTGCCCGTACGCTTTCACGAATGTCGAGTCCGGCCGCAAGTCCACGTTCCTGAGCGTCGGGACCTTGTGCTTACCAAGGTTCACATCGGAAAACGCCGCGTAGTCGGGCCTCCTCAAAAGGAAGCCGCCGAGTCCCGGATCGGCCCAATCCGGATTGGCGATCGTGGCCGGGTTGTCCGGGTTCTTCGGGATGCCCAGGTTGTCGTACGTGTAGTCGGTGAAGAGCGCCGGCGTGCCGCCGACCGCGCGCGCGATGTGGCACTTCCCGCACTTGCCCTTGCCATTGAAGGTCGCCCAGCCCTTCTGCTCCTGCTTGGTGAGCGAGACCGTACCTGCCTTCCAGGCGTCGAACTTCGAGGTGAACGCCTCGGACTCGGCCGACGTCTCGTATGCGGCGATCGAGTAGCCGATCGCGTCGTACGCCGCCGTGCTGGTCCAGATGCCAACTCCCCAAACGTCCTCGAACAGTTCTGCGTAAACGGAATTCTGCACGATCTCAACGACTTCCTCAGCGCTCGCCAGGGCCTGCTCCATCAGGTTCAGGAACGGACCCTGCGCCTGCTCCGCAAGCGGCGAGCCGAGCCGCTCGCCGGTGGCGCGGCCGTCCCAGAACATGCCGCCGATGAACGTGCCGGTCTTGTCCACGTGCAGGATCGGCGAGAAGGAGCCGTATGCGGAGCTCGGCGGCTTGCGATTGCCGAACGCCCCGGGAATCGACCCCTCGTAGACCGATCCTTTATCATTCACTTCCGACGTCGGGCCGGTCCAGCCTGCCATGGGGTCGTGACATGACGCGCACGACTGGTTCTGATTGAGCGACAGGTTCTTATCGAAGAACAGATTCTTGCCGGGCTGCCCGCAACGGTGACGATCGAAAGGCTGGGGTGATAACCGGTTGAGAGGGTGCCGCACAGAAGGTGCGACCCCGCTACACGGGAGGTTCGCCATGCCGCAGTTCGTCATACTCTCCAACCTGACCGCCAAGGGGCTCGCAGATCTCAAGGGCGGGCCGGCGCGGTACCAAGCGGTCGTGAAGGGGATCGAGGCCGCCGGCGGCAAGGTGCTCAGCTTCCATGCCACGATGGGTGCCTACGATTACGTGATGGTGGCCGAGGCCCCAAGCGATGAGCTCGCAGCCCTGATGTCGATGTCGACCGCCGCTCAGGGCTACGTCACAACGCAGACGCTCCGCGCCTTCACGCCCGAAGAGTTCGCCGGCCTTGTGAGCCAACTGCCCTGACAGCGCGCGGTTGCAGGCCGACCAGGCGGTGAGGGAGGCCCGCTGCCCGTGAGGGCAACGGGCCTCCCGGCTGGTGGCGGCCCCCAGAGACCACGCGTCTCGCGAGAGCCGGAGTCCGCCCGATCTTCTGCGCGGCGACCGAGCCGACGAACGCGACCAAGGCATCCTGCCTCGCCGCTCATGCAGCGGACTGGCGCGTACCACCGACCGTTGTGGCCTCCGGAGCGGGCCGCGCTGATCCGTCGCATCCGGCGATAGTGCAGATCCGCCAGAGTCGCCCTCGGCGCAGGTCGACCTTCTTCGCGGTGTCCCACGTCTCCGCGTCGCGCCGCACGCAGCCGACACACGCCTTTGCGGCAGCCGGTCGTTGGCAACCAACGGCACAACGAAGAAACGTCCCCCTCGCTCGGTCTGTATGGATGAGGAGATACATCGCACGACCCGGGGAGGGGACATGGATACCACGCAACCAACGAGGCGGCGTTTCGCCGCAGGCACCTGGACGATAGCGCTCGTCGTCCTGCTTCTGCTGTGCGCGAGTGCGGCCGTGACCGCCTGCGGCAGCACGGACACGACGGCCTCGAGTTCGCCAAGCGCGACGACCGCGTCGCCGGTCGCGTCGCCGTCGATCGCCCCTGCGGCCGAGCCGGTCTCGAGGTGGGACGTGCCCGGCTCGGCCTCGCTGGCGCAGACCCAGACGACGGCCCGCCGCTACGCCGCGGCGCTCGGGGCCGAGAAGATCCCCGAGGCCGGGCTCTACACCGCGGCCTCCACCTGGGACTACTGGCCGACCGACGCGCATGTCCGGGGCGCCAAGGAGATCGAGGGCATTTATCGGGACGCCGGCGCCTCTATCGACTGGCCGAAGCGGAGCCACTTCCTGGCCGCCCCCGGAGTGGCGGTGTGCGAGGGCTTGGCCAAGCTCTATGGGACGTCCACGACGCCCAGTCTCGTCCTGCTCGCCGTGGACGGGAGCAAGGTCACGCATGAGGAGATCTTCCTCAATGAGGGCGACGTGCAGCCAGTGACGTACGGCCTCTCGGCGCCGGGGCCCAAGGATACGGCGAAGGTCGCGGCCAAGGTCGGGGCGGCGGTCGGAGACGCTTTTGCGAGCGGTGACCAGGCCGCGCTGCAGGCCCTGGTCGCGCCCGACGTCCTGTTCCGCGACACGACCCTGCCGCACGGCGGGCGCGGCTGGGAGGCCCTGCTCGCCTGGTGGGACAAGGTGCCTGCGGTCACGCTCGAGAACGGGAAGCAGATCTCAGGCCCGGGCTGGGCGGTGGGGCGCTGGACGATCCGACAAGTCTTCTCGACCGGCGTCGAGCTGGCCATGCCCGGTGCATCGGTCATGGAGGTGAGAAACGGCAAAGTGGTGCGCATGACGCTCTACTACAACTCATCGGTGATGCGCCTGCAGACGTGAGCGAGCAACGGGGCTCGTCCGAACGCCGAGGGTTCACGCGGGCGCGCCAGAACGGCGATGGGGGAAGCGGAGAGAAGATGGCTGGCGAGGAAGGACTCGAACCTTCAATCCCCTGATCCAGAGTCAGGTGCCTTGCCAATTAGGCCACTCGCCAGCGATGCCCGTAGGCAGCCAGAGTGTACCGCGCGACGGCAGCCTCCTCAACCGTCCTGCCGGCCCTGCGCCTGCAGTCTCGCCCAGGTGTCCCTGAGGGTGAGCGTACGGTTGAACACGAGCGCAGCGGGCGCCGAGTCGGGATCGGGGCAGAAGTAGCCAAGCCGCTCAAACTGCACGGTCTCCCCGGCCGGCACATCTGCCAATGACGGCTCCAAGAAGCAGCCCCGCAGCACGGTCTCGGAGTCCGGGTTCAGGTCGTCGAAGAGATCGCGGTCAGCGGTCCCCGGGTGCGGCTCGCGGAAGAGGTAGTCATACAGCCGCACCTCGGCGGGCACGGCGTGAGCGACCGACAGCCAGTGCAGGGTCGCCTTCGGGCGGCGGCCGTCGGGCGCGCTTCCGCCGCGCGTCGCCGGGTCGTACGTGCAGCGCAGCTCCACGACGCGGCCCGACTCGTCCTTGACGACCTCGGTGCAGGTCACGAAGTACGCGGACCGCAGCCGCACCTCACGGCCGGGCGCAAGGCGGAAGAACTTCCGCACCGGCTCCTCCATGAAGTCCTCGCGCTCGATCCAGAGCTCCTGCGCGAAGGGCACCCGGCGGCTCCCGGCGGAAGGATCCTCCGGGTTGTTGGGGACCTCCATCTCCTCGACCCGCCCCTCGGGGTAGTTCTCAATGACGACCTTGAGCGGGTCCAGCACGGCGAAGCGGCGGGACGCGGTGCGGTTGAGGACGTTGCGCACCGCATGCTCCAGCATGCCCACCTCGACGACGCTGTCGGCCTTGGCCACCCCGACCATCGCCACGAAGTCGCGGATGCCCTCGGCGGGGTAGCCGCGACGGCGCAGGCCGGACATGGTGGGCATCCGCGGGTCGTCCCAGCCGCGCACGTGGCCTTCGTTGACGAGGCGCAAGAGAACGCGCTTTGAGAGGACGGTGTGCGTGAGGTTGAGCCGGGCGAACTCGATCTGGCGCGGGCGCGCGGGCACCGGCAGATTGTCGATGAGCCAGTCGTAGAGCGGCCGGTGGCCCTCGAACTCCAGCGTGCAGATGGAATGCGTGATGCCCTCGATGGCGTCGGACTGCCCGTGGGCAAAGTCGTAGGTGGGATAGACGCACCAGGCGTCGCCCGTGCGCGGGTGCTCCGCGTGGAGGATGCGGTACAGCACCGGGTCGCGCAGGTTGATGTTGGCGGCGGCCATGTCGATGCGCGCGCGCACCACGCGAGCGCCGTCGGAGAACTCCCCGCCGCGCATGCGCGCGAAGAGGTCGAGGCTCTCGTCTGCCGGCCGGTCACGCCACGGGCTCTCCCGGCCGGGCTCGGTGAACGTGCCGCGGCTCTCGCGGATCTCGTCGGCGCTGAGGTCGTCCACGTAGGCCTTGCCGGCCTTCATGAGGTCGACGGCCCAGTCGTACAGTTGCCCGAAGTAATCCGACGCATAGTAGAGGTACTCACCCCAGTCGAACCCCAGCCAGCGCACGTCGGCCTCGATGGAGTCGATGTATTCCTGCTCTTCTTTGGTGGGGTTGGTGTCGTCGAAGCGCAGGTGGCAACGACCGCCGAACTCCTTGGCGATGCCGAAGTTGAGGCAGATCGACTTGGCGTGGCCGATGTGGAGGTAGCCGTTCGGCTCCGGGGGGAAGCGGGTGACGATGTCCTGGTGCCGGCCCTCGCGCAGGTCGGCGGCGACGATCTCGCGGATGAAGTCGCCGCGCTCGGGCGAGGATGGTGTCGGGGTGCTCACGAGGCCGAAGGATAGCACAGGGCAGCGGAAGCACACGTGGCTCTGGACCGTGAAACCGGGGTTTGACTAGCCGAGCCAAAGCCGCGTGCGGCTTGAACTCCAGCCAACCTTCACGCCTCGGTCTGTCACGAAGCGCTTGTTCTGTGAGCCGCCATATCGTACCATTACCTGTACAGTTCATCCTTGGAGGAGCGCCATGAACGCCATCCCCTATACCCGTCTGCGCAGCAACCTCGCCAGCGAGATGGATCGAGTCTGCCAGGACCACGCCCCAATCATCGTGACTCGCAGGGCATCGTCGTCGGTGGTGCTGATCTCGCTCGACGACTACGAAGCCCTGGAAGAGACGTCCTACCTGCTGCGCAGCCCGAAGAACGCCCGGCGCCTGCTTGAGTCGATTGAAGCGCTCGAGGCCGGTCGCGGCACTGAGAGGGACCTCGCCGAGTGAAGCTCGTCTTCTCGGAGCACGCGTGGGAAGAGTACCTCCACTGGCAGAAGACGGACCGCAAGGTTCTGCAACGCATCAACGCCCTCATCCGTGACGTTCAGCGGACTCCCTTCGAGGGCGTCGGCAAGCCCGAACCGCTCAAGCACGCACTGTCCGGCTACTGGTCCCGCCGCATCAACGACGAGCATCGCCTCGTGTACAAGGTCGAGGGAGACCTCATCCTGGTCGCTCAGCTGCGCTACCACTACTGACCTGTCTCACCGACAGCTGAGAACGCGCGCCGCTGCGCGCTCTCACGTTACCGGCACGGGCCCGAATCCCGTATGCGCTACCAGCTCCGCTTCCCGGCGGCCTCGGCTTGTCGTCAGCGCGGGTGCCGGCCCGTGAGGCCGAGCAACCGATCTTGCAGCGGCGCGGTCTCCGGGACGTCCACAGCCGCGCCGAATACGCCCATCTGCCGCCACTGCTCGGCGTCGGGGGCGATCTCGTCCCAGAGCCCCTGCACGAGATCGTCGGGCAGCGTCGTGTCGGCGCCGATGAACTTCGCGATGTCGTAGGCGCGCAGGCCGCGGAAGCTGGTGATGTGCTTGAGGTACTCGCGCGCCGGGAAGTCGCCGTACGAGAGGTGCACGGTCCTGTCCAGGTCATCGAAACCACGCACGGCTATCACCGCGGTCTCCACGATGGCCGCGAAGTTGAGCTTGGGATGGTCGCCCAGCAGGTCGCCGTCCCACGTCGTGCCGACCTCGGCGATCGTCTTGCCGGCGAGAACGTCCGGTACCCACGCGTCGTCGCAGGCGTGGTAGTTGATGATCCGCCGCAGGGTCACGCCAGGCTGGTGCGGGGACAGGTCGTCAGGCACCTTGCTGTCCCACTGGTCATCGCGAATCTGGTCGACGACGTTCTTCAGGGCCTCGTCGGCGAGGATGAAGATGTCTTGCTCGTTCACGGTGTCCTCCTTCGTCTGCTCCGGCGGGACCCAGTAGGGACGTCGAAGAATCGCCGTGGTCGCGGCCACGACCCTCGCGTTCTTCATCGGCGCCGATGCGGGCGTCGCCTTCGGCGCGGCCGCCGGCATCGCCTGGGTGGTGGCCGGCACGTCGATCACGTACCTCTTCGAGCCCCGGCCGTCCGCCACGGCCGGAGTCACGGGCTCAGCGGCTCTCGAGCAGCTGTGCCTCGAAGAAGGCCACGACGCGACGCTCGTACTCCGCAGGCCGAGCCTGGATGCCGCCGGTGTGGCCGGCGCCGGCCACCTGCCAGATCTCCTTGGGCTCGCCGGCGGCGGCGTAGTAGACGGGATTCAGGGCCCGTTCGATGGCCTGACCGTTCTCGCCGTAGATGAAGAAGGCTGCCCGAGGAGAGATCTGCGCCGCCGCGTCCGCCAGTGAGGGCGGCGGCGCATCGCCGCTCAGCACCCAGACGGCCGCCGTCTGCACGAGATCCTGCGGGTACTGCAGCGCGAGTTCCAGGGCGTTCGGCTCCCGTCTCACCAGGGCCTCGCGCACCGAGCGCAGCCCGGCGCCCTCGCTCGCCACGGCCTTGAGGGCGTCGTTGCCGGCCGCCGCCTCGATCATCTGCTCGCCGCCGACGGAGAGGCCCAGACCGCCGATGCGGTCGTCCTGGACATCGGGCTGCGTCCGCAGCCAGGCGACCGCTGCGTTGATGTCCCGTACCGAACCCCAGCCGTAGGCGTTGGGGTCGCCCTCGCTGGAGCCGTAGCCACGCGGATCGACCATGAGCACACCGAAGCCGTTGCGGACCAGCATCCGCGCTTGCGCCTCGCTCCAGTCTCGAGGAAAAGTGATCACGGCCGCGCGGTTTCGGGACGGCACGTACCAAGCGCCAAGCCGCAGACCATCGGAGGTGTTCAGGGAGACGTCCCGATGGGGTCGCCCGAGATCCATGGTGCCCACAGGATCCCGCGGCCGCTCCGTGGCGACGACGGAGAGGCTGATCGGGAGGACGACCCAGTACAGCACGAACAGTGCGGCGACGGCGAGCAGCGCGCGCCGCCCGACGCGCCACCACGCGCTGCCCCCCCGTCTTCTTGACGTCCAGAGCACCCAGAGACCGAGGGCGACAAGTGCGACGCCGGCCGGGACAAGCAGAACGCCCGTCCAGTCGTCCGCCGCGGGCGCGCCACGCTGCGCAGCAGACACGCTGGTGGCTCCCGCGACCAGAGCGAGAGCGCCGAAGACGAGGGCGAGCGAGGAGCGCGGGCCCGCGGGCAATCTTGAGTAGGAAGCTGCGGCTGCGACGACGATGGCCGCGGGGAGGAGACCGGCGAGCAGGTGCTCGGACCGCGACACGCCGGGCTCGATGAAGATGAACGCGTCGACGAGCGCGTGCAGCACGATCGCGGCCGCGGCAATGACGAAGACCAGACACTCGCGCCGGCCCGGACGGCGCATCCGCGCCGCAAGAGGCGAATCGTGAATACGGTCGGCGTTGTCTGGCATGCTCGGGATCGTCTCCTCGGCCACGGGGAGGAGAAGCACTCCTCCGCAGGCTGTCGTGCCTCGGCGTCATTCCCCGAGACTGGTCGACTTGTCAGGCCACAGCCTACGAAGCGAGGCCGCACGAGGCGTCTCCCCAGAGGATGAACCTGGGGTCAACCACGGGGGTATCTCGATCGGGCCGGAGCACTCTCCCGTGCCGCAGCGGCGCGCCGCTCAGCCGGAGGTGAAGCCGTGCCGCAGCGTCGCGGCGATCTCCTCCGGCGTGATGAAGATGAGCTCGCCGCCGAGCTGCTTCTGCAGAAAGTAGTCGTCGGTGCGGTACTCGTGCTTGAACGCCGAGCGGGCGATGATGCGCAGCGTGACGGCATGGCCCGCCGCGCTCGCGGCGAGCGGCCCGCCGGGGAGCGGCCCGCCCCCGAGCGTGAAGTTGAACGCCGACAGGCCTTCACGCTCGTACCAGGCGAGGACCTTGGAGAGGCCGGCGGCGAGCGCGGCGACCTGCTCGCCGCCAAGCTCCGCGATGCGCCCGCAGCCGGGCAGCACGGCGATGACCTCGCGGCCGCCGGTGGGCGCGAACGGCGCCAGCCAGGTGCAGCCGGACCCGGCGGCGATGAAGCGCTCGCCGCGCTCGGTCTCTTCGTCGACGAGGGCCCCCCAGTAGGGCACGCCGTGCTCGGCGTGGAACTCCTCGGCGCGCTCCCACATCATCTGCAACAGCCAGGGCACGGCGGGGCCGCCGAACATCTGGAAGTGGGGGTGCACGAGGCTCGCCCCGGCGGGAAGCATGTGGTTGCAGCACAGCTCCAGGTGCTCGAGACCCTCGTATTCGCGCTCGGCGCGGGCGGCGAAGTCGATCGCCGCGCCGAGCCCTTCCTCCAGCAGATCGGGCGTGAACTGCGAGGGACGCAGAAAGTGCAGGTCCGGGTACGTGATCACCGCGTGCAGCGCCGCCAGCGGGAACAGGTTGGGAAACACCAGCGCTCTCCCGCGCTGCAGGCGCCCGCCCGCCACCACGTGCTCGGGGTACCGCGGCGTCGTCGCCATCACCTTCTCGGGGCAGAAGAAGCAGCCCTCGCGCGACGTGCGCGCCAGCTCGTCGGCGTACTCCCAGTCGGTCTTGCCGTAGAACGTCTCTTCCTTGGTGGCGAGCTCGGAGGAGGCGACGGCCGTCATGCCGGTCAGAGGGTCGCGCCGCACCTCGATGGTCTGTTCGGCGAAGTCCATGCCGGCCAGTGGGCTGAAGAAGGCCGCCGTCTCGACGCTGCGTTCAAACCTGATGCGCTCCATGCGGCCCTCCGCGGCTGAGTGTCTGTGCTACGGCGATGGTACGGCGGCGCGGGCGCGACGGCAACGGCAACACCGCCTGGACTACCGGCGCGTCCCCTCGGCGCGGCGACGGCTACGCGACGTCCGGCGCCGCACCCGCGTACACGCGCGCCTCCAGGTCGAGTCCCTCGGCGCGCGCGGTCTTGCGCGTACGCGAGTTGACGATTCCAACCATCGCCCACAGCGGGACGGGAAACGGCGACTTGTTGCAGCGAGCGACGGTCTGCGGCGCGAACGGCCGGCCGGCGGCCACGTCGTCGGCCACCAGCGGAAGACACGCGCGGAGCTGCTTGGAGAACATCCCCGCCTCGTCGAGCGGTCGTCCATCGATCGGGGAGGTGCCGCCGAAGCCCACGCCCCCCAGCCAAGGCCAGCCCATGGCGCCGGCGAAGAGCTCCATGGTTCGCAGCTCGGCCCTACGCTGGACCGGCTCGGGGAACCCCGAGTGGGCGATGCCGTAGAGGCGCGGAACGGCGTCGCCGAGCTCTGCCCGCCGCGCGTACAGGCGCTCGAGCGTGCGCTGCGTCACGGCCGGCAGCTCGTCCAGGTAGACGGGCGCCACGAGCACGACGACGGCGCACGTCTTGAGCTTCTTCAGCAGGCCGTCCAGCTCGTCGGCCGCGGCGTTCCATCTGGGCACGCGCCAGAGGTCGGCGATGACGCCCAGACCCTGGAGCTGCGCCTGCACGTGCCGTGCGATGGCGCCGGTGTTCGACTTCGCACGCCGGCTCCCGTCGATGACGAGCACGTTCATCGGCGGACCTCCCGCAGGGAATCGATTGCGCCTGCGAGCTCGGTGCGCGCGCGACCGGCATCGCCGCCCGTGAAAACGGCGGCGGCGTGCGGCGTGTCGATGTTCACGGCAAGGCGGCCGACGAGGAAGCGGAAGGCGTCGCCGTCGGCGCCGGCTGCCGCCACTCCGGAAACCAGCCCGACGCCGAGCAGCGCGGGCAGGTCGTACCGGCCGCGGAAGTGCATCTCCCCGTTGCGCACCACGTAGGTGGGCAGCATCAGCGGCTGGAAGCGGTCGATGGCCTTCTTCAGTTCGGCGCAATAGGAGCCGAAGCGCACGGGGGTGGCGAGGACCAGCACGTCGCTCGCCACGATCTTGCGGAAGATGCCCTGCATGTCGTCCTTGACGACGCAGCGGCCGGGAGTCTTGAGGCCACAGCTTCCGCAGCCGGTGCACGGGGCCACGCGAGCGGCCGCGACGTCTACCGTGTCGACGTCGAGCCCGTGCTCGCGCAGCGTCGCTTCGACGGTGTCGAGGGTGGCGACTCCGTGCTCCTCGTCGACGGCCAGCGCGGAGAGGACGAGCGCTCTCAAGGCACCCGCCCGCCCCGGAACGTGTCGACCAGAGCCTCGAGCAATGAGCGGTGGAGGCGCTCGTAGTCGGCCTCGAGGGAGCGCAGCCGTGTCTGGCGCAGCACCGCCAGGCCGTGCACGAGCGCCCATAGGTGGTAGGCCATCTCGTCGCGACCGTAGCCGGTCCGCGGGTGGAACTCCCCCGTGTCGATGCCCGTCCGCACCGCGGTCTGGGGGATGCGGAACGTGGTGCGCGCTTCCATGAACTCCTCCCACGTGTCCAGTTCGATGGGCAGCGTGTTGAAGAGCAGCGTGAACTGCGCCGGGTGCGTCTGCGCGAACTCGATGTAGCGCAGACCGAGTTGCACGACCCGCTCGCCGGGCGGCACGTTCGCCAGAGCCATCTCGTCGAAGAATCCCCCGAAGACCGCTTCGACCTCACGGCCGATCTGGCCGACCGCTTCGAGCAGCGCCGCCTTGCTCGGGAAGTAGTGATAGAGGGCCATGGCCTCGACGCCGAGTCGCTGTCCGAGGGCGCGCATCGTCAGCGCTTCGAGCCCGCCCACGTCGACAAGCTCCAAAGCCGCGGCGATGATGCGCTCTTTGCTGAGCTGCTCCCGCGGCTCGGCCGCCGCGGCCTTCGTGCTCGGGGCAGCCTGAACGGCGCTCTCCGCCGACTGCGTCGCGCTCCGCTTCCCTCTCTGCGCGCCTTCACTGCCCACACGCCCTCCTCGGGCCGCTCGATCGACTGCGACACAAACGGTGTTGACATTTTACAACGTAAGGTCTACGTTTCTTACGACGTAAGATTACATCGTAAGACAACGAATAGCAAGGAGCCGGTCATGAGCGATCAGACCACCACCATACAGATGGGTCCGGCGCGCGGCGACCGTCGTCTCGCTCGCCCTCTGCATCGTGTGGCTCGACGCCGCCATCGTCGGCCTCGTCCTCAACAGCGTGGTCCTCGTCGGCCTCGTGGCCTGCACGGTGCTGCGCCGAGGGGTCGTGCGATGACCGCCGAGGACACTACCGGCACCGTCGAGCAGACGGCTTTCTCCGATCGGGCCGCCATCTGGCTGTGGCTCTCGATCGCCGCCGCCGTGCTGGCCCTGGCCGGTAGCGTCATCGGTCTGGCCGTCGACGGCATCTACGCCGATCTGACCTCTGCGTTTCTGCGCCAGGCGTTGGCGCAGGACATCGCCAACCTGGCGCTGGCCGCGCCGGCCATGCTGATCTGCGGCGTCCTGTCGCTGCGCGGCTCCCTGCGCGCCTACCTGGTCTGGTTGGGAGTCGTGACATTCACCGTCTACAACTACGTGATCTACGCGTTCTCGATCCCGTTCGGGCCGCTCTTCCCGCTCTGGGTGGCGGTGCTTGGCCTGTGCATCTACGCGTTGATCGGCGGCTTCGCCGCGATCGATCCCGACGCCGTCGCGGCTCGCTTCGCGAGCCCCAGAGCGGTCACCGCCGTGGCCTGGTTCCTCATCGTGGTGGCGATCCTCTTCGGCCTGCTCTGGCTCTCGGAGGACGTGCCCGCCCTGGTGGCCGGCGACACGCCCCAGAGCGTCATCGACATGGCCTTGCCCACCAACCCGGTGCACATCCTCGACCTAGCGTTCTTCCTGCCGGCGGTCGTCGTCACCGGTATCCTGCTGCTCAAGCGCCGGCCGTTCGCCTACGCCGCGGCGCCGGCGCTCGTCGTCTTTCTGATCCTGACCGGAGTGCCGATCCTGTTCACGCCCCTCGTGCAGGCGGCGCAGGGCGAGGCCGCGGGCTGGGGCGTGATGGTACCGATCGGCGCGCT
Source organism: uncultured Thermoleophilia bacterium (assembly GCA_963765635.1). Classification (GTDB taxonomy): domain Bacteria; phylum Actinomycetota; class Thermoleophilia; order UBA2241; family UBA2241; genus CAIXSE01. Next base: position 1,104,814 of record CAVXXF010000004.1, on the reverse strand, counting down.
GACCGTGGCCCTCCTCGGGGTGCTGACGTGGCTGCTGCCTACGGTGCGTGCCGACGAACGGCCCAGCGCAGAGCCAGACCGGCCAAGCTGAAAGTGCGACAGGCGCTGCGGAAGGACCGTCGAGGCTCAGCTCGCCGTGAACTTGGAGAGCGACTCCGACAGGTGCCTCTGATGGCGCTCGGTCTGCTCCTCGAGCGTGCCGAGCACCTCCACCACCGCCGGCGAGTCCTCGGCGGTGGCCGCGAGCACCTGCGACTCGATCAGCGAATCCTCCAGGTGGATCGCCGTGCGGAATGCCTCCTGGAGCGGCAGGCCGGCGTCGGCGGCGATCTGGGCCAGGTTGACCAGCCGCTTCGTGTCGGCGCGCACGTCTTCGACGTCGATGCTGCGCGCCCTGACGAACGTCTGTAGTCCTGCCTCTCCCACGCGCTCCGGGAGGGAACGCAGGAGCTTGCCGTGGGCGTACTCCTCGGCGCACAGGGTCTTCCACAGATCGCCGACCTCCGGGTACTGCGTCGCGAAGGCGTTGTACAAGGCGCTCATGGCCTCTTCGTGTTCGGCCAGGGCCTCCACCACCGTCTTGGGATCGCTCTCCGTTGCCATCGGTTCTCCTCCGTGGGCCGGTGTCTCGAAACAACGTATACCCACTGAGGCGCGTCAGCCTTCGGGCGTCTGCCAGCGCTCCAGCCAGACCGCGACCGAACGGTTCATCTCGTGGGCGAAGTCGGCCGTGTATTTGCGCGCGTAGACGTCCTGGCCGATGTTCTCGATGCCCGCGCGAAAGCCGCGCGGCGCGTGCAGCTGCGCGAGCTCGTCAGAGGCTTCGCGCAGCTCTTTCGGGCTCAGGCGTTGATAGCGGTCCCTGTGCACCACTTGCTTCTCGTAGTGCGGCGTCGGGCGACGATGCTTCGCCGGCCGCCCGAAGCACACCATCGCGATGGGCAGCGTGTGGTTGGGCAGGCCGAGCAGCTCCGCGTGTTCCTCGGCCTGCTCGAGGATGTCGCCGATGTAGCACGAGCCGATGCCCAGGGACTCGGCCGCGATCACGGCGTTCTGCGCGGCGATCAGGGCGTCGCAGCAGGCGTCCAGCAAGTCGCCGAGGCCGGGCACGGCACGATGCCTCACGCCCGGCAGGTCGCGCACGCCCGAGAACTCGAACAGGTCGATCCACTTCTGGAAGTCGGCCACGAACACCAGCACCCAGGGCGCCTTGGCGATGAACGGCTGGTCGTCGCAGGTCACCGCCAGCCGGTCCTTGAGCGCCTGGTCCTCGATCTCGATGATCGAGTACAGCATCAGGTTGCCCGCCGTTGGGGCGCGCATCGTCGTGTGCAGGATCGCCTGCTTCTCTGCGTCGCTGAGTGGCGCCGGGTCGTAGGCGCGCGTGGAGCTGCGCGCGTTCATCAGCTCGATGGTCGGGTTCACCTGGCCCCCGCCGACGACGCGAGTAGCCGCCGAAGCGCCGCTTTGGGATCGTCGACGAGAGGCGCGCCGTGGTCGAAGCAGAGGACGGCGAACGGCAGCCCGAGCAGCTTCTCCACGCTGCGGCGCGTCTCGGCGGGGTCCTCGTGGAACTCGGGCGGGACGAAGTGCAACATGCCGTCTCCGGCGTGCATCACGAGGTCCGAGCAGAAGACCACGCCGGGGTCGTCCTCGAGGAGCAGCGAGTAGTGCGGCCACTCCGGGCCGGGCGTGCGCACGGCGACGAGGCCGCCGGGGAGCACGTCGCCGTCTCCATAGCGGCGGTCGGGCTCTTCGTCGGCGGCCGAGGCGTCCTCCGGCAGCCATACCTCGATGCCAAGCTCGGCGCGGTGGCGCCACGCGGCCCGCTGGTGGCACCTGGCGGTCAGGACGATGGCCGTCGGGCGCGGCAACGATGCCAAGGCGTCCTCGGCAAGTTGTACCGGGTCGATGAGCACGCAGCCGTCGCCGGTCGCGAGGGCGTGCGAGCTCGAGACGTTGCCGCCGATGGCGCTGTTGTGGATGCGCCAGTGATAGAGGCCTTCTGCGACCTCTTCGACCTCGTCGGCCGTCTCCCGTGGCTCGCTCATCTCTCCTCCTTTCCACGTGGGCATCGCAGTCGCGCAGGCTCAGACTGAGCCCTCGCGCGCGTGCCGGTCAAGTGTTACGTGCCCGAAGGTGCTGGCGGGGCGCCAACGGCAGCCTCCCTCTGGCGTTCACCCAGTGCTATCCTCCCTTGGGAGGGCGGCAGCAGAAGGGGAGATCATGGCCTACGTGCTCCAGCAGTTCCGCGTAGCAGACTACGCGACTTTCAAGCATGTGTATCTCGATGATCTGGAGCGCCGCCGCCGGCTTGGGTCGCACGGCGGACGCGTGTTCCACGCGGTCGGCGACGAGCACCAGATCACCGTCCTCATCGAGTTCGAAAGCGCCGCCAACGCCCACCAGTTCGCCGGGTCCGTCGAGCTTCAGGAGGCCGTCAAGTGGGCGACGAGCGACGTCGTCCCGCAGAAGATCGTGGTGCTCGAGGAGTTGCTCGATTCGGAGGCCTGACGCGCGCCCGGCGTGCCCATCGCACCTACTCGACGGGCAGCTTGAAGAAGTTTTTGGGGGTTTGGTAACAGACCTTGTCGATGGTCGCCTTGTCCAGGCCCATCAGGCGCATCGCCAGCGCGACGCGGGGCACCATGAAGTAGTCGTTGCCCTGGCCGCCGAGCTCGGAGTTGATGATGAGCCGGTCGCGCCACTCCGGGTGATCGATGACCATCCGCGCCGCTGCCTCCGGCGGCATCTTGTCCCAGCAGATCGACAGGCCGACCATGCCACCGGTGGTCATGCGGAACTCCATGGTCTCTTCGCCGGCGTGATCGAAGACGCACTTCTCGACCGGGAAGCCCTCCTCATCGATGATCTCCAGGACCCTGGGCGTGATCGTCGGCCCCTGGGGCGCCAGGCGGATGGGGGTGTGCAGGATCACCGGCAGATCGTGGGCCTTGGCGACGCGCAGGTGCTCGCGGAACAGCCAGACCTCGAAGTCGGTGCCGCAGTCGAGGCCGATCTCTCCCATGGCGACGACCCGGTCGTTGGCGAGGAACTCCGGCAAACGCTCGAGGCACTTCTCGGCGTCGGCGCGGGTGACGCCGAAGAACGGCACCGAGAGTGAGACGAACTCCTCATAGCCGAGCGTCTTCGCGGTGTTGACCTCCAGCGTGAGAAACCGCTCCCAGAGCAGGAGGATGGCGTCGGCGTCCTGACTGCCGAGGAACATGTGCGGGCTCGGGACAACCGCCGCTTCCATGCCCATCATCACCAGCTTCTGAAGCTGGACGTCTTCGATCATGTCGGTGTGCAGATGGGCGTCGACGAATCTCATGTGCGCGTATCTCCTTCGTCGGTGCAGGGAGGGTGGCCGGCTGCTCGCATTCTCTCGCTCGCGCCCGACCACATCAATGCGCCGCAGGCACCGACGAGGTGCGCTCGCGCGCGCCGAAGGCCCAGAGCGCGAGCGAGAGCAGCCCGATGGCCACGCCGAGCGCGCACACGCCGTCCCAGCTCCAGCGCTCGTAGACGAAGGCGGCCACGGCGGAACCGGCGGCCGCTCCCACGAAGCACGAGGTCATGTAGAACGCATTGACGCGGCTGCGCGCTTCGGGCTGCAGGCGGTAGATCTCACTCTGGTTGGTGATGTGCACGCCGTTCGCCCCTACGTCGAGCACCACCACGCCGGCGAGCAGCGCGGCCAGTGACGAGCCGCCCACCCAAAGGAACAGGTAGCCCAGGAGCATGAGCAGCGCCGAGACGCCGGTGAGCCGGCGCGACCAACCGCGGTCCGTGAAGCGCCCGACCACCGAGGCCGTGAGCGCGCCGGCAGCGCCCACCAGACCGAACAAGCCGATGGTGCCCTCGCCGTAGCCGTACGGCGGGCCCGAGAGCAAGAACGCCAGCGTGGTCCACAGTACGCTGAAGGCGCCGAACGAAAGCGCCCCGAACAGCGCGCGCCGGCGCAGCACAGGCTCGGCGCGCGCGATCTTCAAGACCGAGCCCAGGAGCCGCCCGTAGCTGAGGCCCACATGCTGGCGGTACGTCGGCAGCTTCACCCACAGAAGTACGGCTTGCCCGACCATGAGGACGGCGGCGAGCCAGTAGACGGTACGCCAGCCGGCGACCTGCGCGATCAGGCCGGACACCGTCCGCGCCAGAAGGATGCCCATCAGGAGTCCGCTCATTACAGTGCCCAGCACGCGGCCGCGCTCGGCGTCGGGCGAGAGCGTGGCGGCGAAGGGCACCAGGATCTGGGCCATCACCGAGGTGAGGCCGACGAGACCTGCGGCCGCCATGAAGAAGCCCACGGACGGCGCCAGAGCGGCGGCCGCAAGGCCTGCCGCCGTGATGAGCGCGAGCGTGGTGATCAAACGCCGCCTCTCGAACAGGTCGCCGAGCGGCAGGAGCAGGATGAGCCCGGCGGCGTAGCCGGCCTGGGCGGTCGTCACGATCAGTCCCGCCACGCCGCTGCTCACGTTCAGCTCGTGGCTGATGGTGTGCAGCAAGGGCTGCGCGAGGTAGTTGCTGGCCACGGCCTGCCCGGTGGCGACCGCGAACAGGAGGACCATACCGCGGCTCATGCCGAGCGGCCGCGGCGGCGTATTGCCGGGAGCGCTCACGCGGCGGGAGTGGCCGTGAGCGTCGCGACGGCGTGGATGGTCAGCGCGGTCGGCATGTCGCTCTCCTGTCCTCAGGTTTTCGCATGCCGGAGTGCATCCTACCGCCTGCTAGAATCCACTGCGCACGACGGCCGGGTACGGCAAAGGAGGCGTGGCCTCGTGGGACAGATCGACTGCGCGAGATGTGGCAGAAGCGTCACGTCCGAGGCGCCGCGGTGCCCGGAATGCGGCGCCGACCCGCGCACCGGCATCGCGACCTTCAAGCGCGGCGAGATGGACCGGGTGCGTGTCTGCCAGGGCGTGTGGATCCGCTGCCTGGCGATCTTCCTCGACTTCCTGGTGATCGCCGCCATGACCCTCCTGGCTTCTCTGCTCGTCTTTCTGGTGCTCATGGGCGGCGGCTCCTTCGCAGAAGTGGGCAAAGAGCCGTCCTCCTGGCCGCTGTGGCTGGCGGCCTTCATCGGCGCCTTCATCTATTTCTGGTGGTGCGAGGCGGCCTGGGGGCGAACACTCGGCAAACGCCTCTGCGACCTGCGCGTGGTGCGCCGCGACGGCGCCAGGCTGAGTCGCGGAGGCGCCTTCGTGCGCAACCTGCTGCGGATCGTCGACTGGCTGCCGTTCTTCTACGCACTCGGCGCGGCCGTGATCTGGGCCACACCCCGCAACCAGCGCCTCGGCGACCTTGCCGCGCGCTCGGCAGTGGTGCGCACGAAGCTTGTGTCGGTGAGCCGCCTGGACGGGTCTGAGCTCCCCACCGTGCCGTGGTCGGCGGTCAGCCCCTCCCGGCAGCGGGGACGGGGTCCTTGAGCCGCGACACCACCAGCGCGCCTGCCGCGAGCAGCACAGCCGACAGCACCAGGGACACGGTGTAGGAGCCGTCCGCGGCACGCAGGGCCGCCATGATGTAGACGTACACCACGGAGACCTGCCCGAAGAGCTGGATCAGCCCGTTCGAAGTGCCCTCCGGCGTGGGATTGGTGATCTCCGCGGCGTACTGCATGCCGATCGGGAGCACCGCGACGAGGAAGAAGCCCAGCACCGCGGCGAAGGCGTAGAGCAGCCAGATGGACGACACAAAGGCGACGCCGAGCAGCCCCGGCACAGACGCTACCAGGGCGATGACGAGGAAACGGACGCGCTTGCCCTGGCGGTCGGAGAGCGCCGAGAGCACGACCGCTCCAATGATCCCGGCAAGCAGCATGAGGGCGCCCATGATGCCCGCCTCGGTGGTGCTGAAGCCGCGCGGGTGGATGATCTGCTCGACCCAGGTGGTCACGCCGTTGAAGGCGCCCATGACGATGAAGGCGATCCCCAGCATGACCAGGAACGGACGGACCCTGAGCGCGTGCTTCAAGCCGTCGAGCATGAGGGCGCGCTCGTCCATGCCGGGCGGGCACGGCGGAGTCGCCGGCCTCTCGCGCGCCAGCGCCAGAAACGCGACCGCGGTCGCGGCGGCCAGCAGACCGTAGAGGAGCTGGACGGTCGCGATCGACATCGTGTCGGCGAGGATCGGGGTGAGGACCATGCCCAGGGCGACCCCGAGCATGCTGGCGAGCGTGACCAGGCCGACGGCGGTGGCTCTCTGATCGGGCGCAAACCAGTTGGCCGGGACCTTGGTCCACGCGTCGAGCAGGAACGGCTGCCCGATGGCGATGCCGATGGTGCTGAGCAGCACCAGCGTGTAGTTCGCGCCCACCAGACCGCGGGCGACGCCGAACACCGCCATCATCACGACCCCGAAGCCGACGGCCACGCGAAAGCCGCGTGTGTCGATGACCCAGGCGGCCGGCAACGACAGGGGGATGAAGGCGATCATGAACGACATCGAGAGGATGCCGATCGCCAGCTCGGAGGCGCCGTAGTACTCGGCCGCCAGGCTGGTGATCGGCGCATAGCTGATCCACAGCATCTGGATGGTGAGGTTCACCGACATGAAGACGGCCAGCACCACCCAGCGGTAGCCGTACACGCGGTACTGGGCTGAGACCTGCTCGCTCATTGCGCCCCTCCGGATCAGGCGACGGCGAACGCCTGCTCGAGGTCCCGCATCAGATCGCCGGCGTCCTCGATGCCCACCGAGTAGCGGACCAGCCCTTCGGGAATGCCCATCGCCTCTCGCTCTGCGGCGCTGCACTCCACGTGGCTGGTGGTCGCGGGCACGCCCGCCAGCGTCTCGACGGCGCCGAGATTGGCGGCAAGGTGAGCGAGGCGCAGACGCGGCAGGACCCGCTTGACGGCCTCGAAGCCACCCTCGAGCCCGAAGCTGAGCATGCCGCCGAAGCCGCGCATCTGGCGGGCGGCGACGTCGTGGTGCAGGTGCGTCTCGAGGCCGGGGTAGTTCACCACGGCCACCGCCGGCTGCTTCTCGAGCCAGCGCGCGATGGCGAGCGCGCTCTCGTTCTGCTGGCGCACGCGCAGGGCCAGCGTCTTCATGCTGCGCACCAGCAAGTAGGCCGCCATCGGGTCGAGCGAGGCGCCCGTGATCTCGCGATAGTGATACACCTTGGCGATCAGCTCCGGCGCGCCGCAGAGCACGCCGCCGAGCGCGTCGGCGTGCCCGCCGAGGAACTTGGTGGCGCTGTGCAGCACCAGGTCGGCGCCCAGCGCCAGCGGGTTCTGGTTGATCGGTGTGGCGAAGGTGTTGTCGGCGACCACGAGCGCCCCGACCGCGTGCGCGGCCGCCGACAGCCTGGCGATGTCCATCACCTTGAGCGTCGGGTTGGTCGGCGTCTCGAGGTAGACCAGGCGGCAGCCCTGGGCGATGGCCGCCTCGATCTGTTCGTGGTCTGTAGTGTCGCAGAGATCCACCTGCACGCCGATCCGCGGCAGGAAATCGACGAACAGCTGGTTGGTGCCGCCGTAGGTGTCCTTGGCCGAGACCACGCGGTCGCCGGGCGCCAGCAGCGCGAACAGGGTGTTGCTCACGGCCGCCATGCCGGTGGAGAAGCTGGTCGCGGCCGCGGCGCCCTCGAGGATCCTCACTTTCTCCTCGAAGGCGTGCACGGTCGGGTTCGTGTTGCGGCTGTAGATGTGGCCGGGCTTGCGCCCGAGGGCCACGTCGAGCCAGGACTCCACGTCGGGGTAGCCGTAGGCGGCGCTGTACACGACCGGCACCTGCGTCGCGCCGTGGGCGCGAGAGGCTTCCTCGCCGGCCCACACGGCGAGAGTGGCGGGCGTGAGGTCCTTGTCTGCCATCGAGGGACTCCTTCTAGACGTCGCGAGCGTGCTTTCGCGGCCGGACTTCCGACCGTGACGGCAGCATAGCACCGGCCCCCCGACCAGCGTGTGAGGTAGGCTGGGCCTGGGAAGAGACGGAGACTCGGCAAGGAGGGTGACGTGGACGTGTTCGAAGCGATCGCAGCGCGCTACAGCGTGCGAGGCTACAAGCCCGACCCGGTGAGCCACGAGATGCTGCACCAGGTGCTGGAGGCGGCGCGGCAGGCGCCGACCGCCGCCAACAAGCAGCCGTTCCGCATCGTCGTGGTCCACACCAAAGGCCGCGAGGAAGAGCTGGCGCGGGTCTACGGGCGCAAGTGGCTGCTTCAGGCGCCGCTGGTCATCGCCTTCATCGCCGTGCCCGGCGAGGCTTGGCGGCGCATGGACGACAAGCCCTACTCCGAGGTCGACGCGACGATCGCCATGGACCACTTGGTGCTCGCCGCGACTGCCCTGGGCCTCGGCACCTGCTGGATCGCCGCCTTCGACCCCGCCGCCGTGCGCGACGTGCTCGGCCTCCCGGACGACGTCGAGCCCATCGCGCTCACGCCGCTCGGATATCCCGACAGGGACAGGGCAGCGACAGACCGGCGGCCGCTCGACCAGCTCGTCAAGTACGAGCGCTGGTGAGGTCGCGGCAGTTCTGCACGATCACAGCCCGCTGAGCATCTCCGAGACCCCGACGACACGATAGCCCTTGCTCTTCAACTCCTGGAGGATCAACGGCAGCGCCGCCCGCGAAGCGGAGCGCCCCTCGTACCACACATGCAGCAGCACGATCGAGCCGGGACGAACGTTGTCCGCCACATACCTTGCCATTGCCCGCGGATCGTCGGCGATGGCGGCCACCGAATCGGGTTCGAGATCCCACATCACCGTCGTGCGCGAGTGCTGCCGCAGGTAGAAGGGCGCGGAGAGGAGACGCTTGCCGAACGGGGGGCGGAAGAGGATGGGACGGCGATACCCTGCGGAGCGGATCACGCGGTCCGTCGACTCCACCTCGCGCGCCACCGTGTCGGTGGAGACGAACACAAGACGCTGGTGGGTGAAGCTGTGGTTGCCGATCTCCTGGCCCGCGGCGACGAGCGTTCGCAACGCCAGCTCGTTGGCCTGAGCCACCGAGCCGATCACAAAGAACGTGCCCCTCGCCCGATACCGATCCAGATCGGCCAGGACCGTGGCGACATAGCGGCCGTCCGGCCCGTCGTCGAAGGTCAGCGCGACGACCTTCTCGTCAGTCTCGACGCTGGCCACCTGCCGCCCGAGGAGCTGCACCGAACGCGCGTTCATGAGCCGATAGGCGCCGAAGGCCACGAGTGCCACCGCAATGAGCAGCATGATGCCGAGGCGGACGACTCGTCGCCAGCGCGCCTGCGACCGCCCGACGAGCGGGCGCCAGAGCGCGAGACCCAGGAGCGTCAGCACGACGACGAGCGCGAGGGCGACAATGACGTCCAGGTTCATCGGCGGCACGCTCGGTGAAACTGCGGCCGGCGGCGACTCACAGGCCCTCGACGCTCGCGAGCACGCGCTCGAAGCGCTCGAGCGCGTCGTCGATCACTTCGTCCGTGTCGGCCATCGACGTGTACATGCGCGAGCCGGCGAGCGTGATCATGCCGCCGGCCGTGTAGGCCGCGCCCATCTCCTCCATCATGTGCTTGCGCGGCTTGAGCTCTTTGGCCAGGCGCAGCGGGATGCTTGAGGTCGAGCAGCATCACGCCCGCGGTCTCGAGGTGCACGATCGAGCCCTGGTTGTAGGCGACGAACGGCAGACGGTAGCGGCGGATGATGTCGCAGAGGCCGGCCGTGAGACGGTCGCCGGCCCGGCCGGCGATCACCGGCGCGTTGGTGCGCTCCATCTCGGTGATCGCGAAGTAGCCGGCGGCGCAGCTCAGCGGGTTGGCGCTCAGGGTGCCGCCGACGTAGGCCCGCTCGCCGCTCTTGCCGCCGATGCCCGAGGCGAAGCCCAGCATCACGTCGCGGCGGCCGCCGACGCCGCCGGCCATCGGGTAGCCGCCGGTGATGCACTTGCCGAAGATGGTCAGGTCGGGGCGCACGCCGAAGTACCCCTGCGCCCCTCCCAGCCCCAGCCGGAACCCCGTCACGACCTCGTCGAAGATGAGCAGCGCGCCGAACTCGTCGCAGAGCTCGCGCACGCGGGCGTTGAAGTCGAACGGCACCGGCCGGGTACCGCTCTCCGGCCCGATCGGCTCCACGATCACGGCCGCCGTGCCGCCCATCAGCTTGTTCTGCTGCAGCTTGCGGCGCAGGGCGTCGAGGTCGTTGGGGAAGACCTCGCGGGTGCGCGCCGTGGCGCCGAACGGGATGCCCTTGGCCTCGAAGCGCCAGGTGCCGGGCACGTGCAGCCCGTACACCATCTGGTCGCTCCAGCCGTGGTAGGCGCCGCCGAACTTGATCACCCACTTCTTGCCGGTGAACGTGCGCGCCGCGCGGATGGCGGCCATCACGCTCTCGGTCCCCGAGCCCGAGCATGCGGAACATCTCGCACGCCGGCATCAGGCGGTTGACCAGCTGCGCCAGCTTGAGCTCGTACTCGTGGAAGAGCCCAGTGACCGGACCAGAAGCGGCGACCACCTCGGCGACCTTCTCGCGCAGCGGCGCGTAGTTGCTGCCGAGGACCGTGGGGCCGCCGGCCTGGAGGAAGTCGATGTACTCGTTGCCGTCGACGTCCCAGAGGTGCGCGCCCTCGGCCCTCTCGATGGCCAGCGGGAACGGGTAGTTGAAGGCGAGGTTGTGCTGCACGCCGCCGGGGATGAGCTCACCGGCTTCGTCGGTGAGCTCCTTGCTGCGGCGGCAGCGGGTCTCGAAGTAGTCGAGGTAGCCGGCCATGGCGTCCCGCTTGATGGGGCGCAGCGGCTGGCTCACGAGCGCCCGCAGGCGTCGCGAGACGGCCTCGACGTCAGGGTAGGCGCTGATCGCGTAGCCGGCGAGCTGGGCGCCGGACGCGCCGGTCGACGCGACCTTGGCGGCTGCGACCGGCGCCGGAAACGTAGTCTCCGCCAGCGCCTCCCCGGCCGTGCTCGCCGCCGCCTCCGCCTCCTCGGCCGCCTCCCGCGCCGCGCCAAGCTGCTTCTTCAGCATTCTTCTCGTCGCCGCGCAGCTTGGCGAAGGCGATCTCGCGGATCGGCGCCGGGACCTTGCGCACCTTGTCGTCGGTCATCAGCGCCAGCAGGTAGTCGAGCGCCACCTTCTCGAGCAGGGCCATGTTGAACACGGCACGCTCCGTGTCGCCGCCCAACACCAGCACGCCGTGATTGGCGAGGATGAAGGCGTTGGCGCCGCTGGTCACGATGCGCCGCACGTTCCTCCTCAGAAACGAGGTCCCGGAGGGCGCATAGTCGATGATCTCCACCGAGCGCCCCAGAAAGCGCACCTGCTCGTCGAAGAGCGCCGGGATCGGCCGGCGCACCAGAGCCAGCGCGCTCGCATACGCCTGGTGCGTGTGGATGATGGCATTCACGTCGGGGCGCTCGCGGTAGACGGCCGCGTGCATGCCCGCCTCGATCGAAGCCTTCAGCGTCCCCGTCGAGGCGTTTCTGCTCGAAGTCGAGCACGACGATGTCGGCGGCGCGCATCTTGGCGTAGTCGTAGCTGGACGGCGTGACGGCAAACGCTTCCTCGCCGGGCACGCGCACCGAGACGTTGCCCTCGGTCGCCTTGAGGTAACCCCGCTCGAGCAACTCGCGGCAGGTAGAGACGACCTGCTCGCGGGAGGACGCGTACTGGCCCATCGCCGGTCCTTTCATCGCCGCGACCATTCTTCCCTGCGGCCGCGGGCGCGTCCAGCGGCGTACCGGGGCGACCCTGCCAGCCACCAGTACTCCCGTGCACTGACGACCGCACGACCGCGGCCACCATATGAGAGCCCATATGACCAGGATCAGGACTCGCGTATCACGCTGCCCTGCCGATAACTGTGTCGCCGGGACTACCTCCGGTGCCACAGGCTGGAGAGAGGCGGGAATGGAGTTCGATGCGCTGACGATCGCGGTCCTGGTGCTCTATTCGATCAGCATCGCCCTCATCGTCGCGACCGTGGTGCGCGGCAGCCTGCGCGCCAGGCGCGAGCGCCGACACGCGTGCCTCATCCGGCGCTTGCGCGCCCCGGTCGAAGCGTGCGTCGTAGACGGGACAGCCCTTGCCGATCGTCCCGGCGAGCGAGCAGGATGCGCTGCTCGAGCTCGTCCTCCGCTACACGAGCGCGGTCCGCGGCCGTGACGCCGACCGCCTGACCGACGCCCTGGAGGAACAGGGCGTCACAGCCCGTCTGCTGCGGCGCGTCCGCGCGCGTCCGGCGTGGCGGCGGGCGCAGGCAGCGGAGATGCTGGGGCAGCTCCGGCTGCGAGCCGCTGTGCCCGCTCTCGTGTGCGCCCTGGATGACCCCAGCGAAGATGTGCGCACCGTGGCCGCCCGCAGCCTCGCCGCCATCCGCGACCCGGCGGCGGTGCCGGCACTCGCCAGCGCCTTGGCCGACCCGTCGCGCTGGACACTGTCCCTGGTCGCCGAGAACCTCATGGCGATGGGGCCATCTGCGGTCCCGCCCCTTCTCGAACTACTCGCGGGTGACGAGCACAACGTGCGCGTCGCCGCGATACAGATCCTCGGCGAGATCCGCGATCCGGCGGCCACCCAGGCACTGATCGGCGTGCTGAACGAGAGCGACCTCAATCTCCGCGCACAGGCGGCGGCGGCTCTCGGCAAGCTCGGCGGGCCGGACGCCGAACGCGCCCTTCTGGCGGCGCTCGACGATCCGCAGTGGCAGGTCCGCGCCCAGGCCGCCAAGGCCCTTGGGCGCGTCGCCCACCCGGCCACTGCCGCGCCTCTCGCGAAAGCCATGCCGGACGACAATTGGTGGGTGCGCGTCAATTGCGCAGAGTCGCTCGCCCGTCTCGGCGCCGAAGGACGTCGCCAGCTTGAACTGCTGACCCGTCACGACGATCGCTTCGTGCGCGACCAGGCGAACGCGGTGCTGGACGTCTACGGCGTCAGGGGAGCCGGCTGATGGACTCCCTGATGCACGCCATCAACGACTTCATGCTGGCGTACTTCCTCGTCATCAACTTGATCTACACGTTGTTGCTGCTCATCTCGGTGCGCGAGTCGCGGCAGCTCGACCGGCGCATGGCGTGCGGGGGTTACGACGTGATCCTGCGCTCGCCGCTGACTCTGCCGGTGTCGGTGCTGATGCCAGCCTACAACGAGGAGAGCACCATCGTGGAGGCGGTCCAGTCCCTTCGCCTGCAGAAGTACGGGGAGTTCGAGATCGTCGTCGTCGACGACGGGTCCACGGACGCTACGCTTGACCGCCTCGTCGCGGCCTTCGCCCTCGAGAAGGTCGACCGCCCGCTGCGGCTCACGCTGCCGTGCGGGCGATTGCGCGGGGTCTACCTCTCCCGTCAGATCGCCAACCTCACCGTGGTGTCCAAGGAGAACGGCGGCAAGGCCGATGCCCTCAACGCCGGCGTCAACGCCGCTCGCTTCCCTCTCTTCTGCGCCATCGACGCGGACGCACTCCTCGAGCGCGACGCGTTGCTTCGCGTGGTGAAACCCTTCATGGAACGGCCCCGCGAGACCGTGGCGTCGAGCGGCATCGTGCGCGTGGCCAATGGGTGCATCGTGAGGGATGGGACCGTGAACGAGGTCCACACCCCTCGCGGCCACCTCGCGGCGCTCCAGGTGGTGGAGTACCTGCGCGCCTTCCTCACCAGTCGCACCGGCTGGAGCCGACTGCGCTCGTTGTTCGTCATCTCGGGCGCGTTCGGCGTGTTCAAGAAGGACGCTGTGCTCCAGGTGGGCGGCTACCGCACCGACACGGTCGGCGAGGACATGGACCTGGTGCTGCGCCTGCACAAGCACTACCGCGAGCGCCGCGAGCGCTACCGGATCGTGTTCATTCCCGACCCGGTGGTGTGGACTGAGGCGCCCGAGGACCTGCGCACGCTTCGCAAGCAGCGGAACCGCTGGCACCGCGGGCTTCTGGAGTGCCTGTGGGCCAGCCGGCGGATGATCGGCAGGCCGAAATACGGACCAGTCGGTCTCCTCGGCCTCCCGTACAACCTCGTGTTCGAGGCGCTAGGGCCCTTGATCGAAGTGTGCGGCTACGTGATCCTCGCCGTCTCGATCTCTCTGGGTCTCGTCGACGCCCAGTTCGTCGTCCTCTTCTTCCTGCTGGCCGTCGGCTACGGAGTACTCCTCTCGGTGGCCGCCGTGATGCTCGATCAGGCGCGGTCCCGCCGCCGCAGCACGCCTGGCGACGTCGCCAGGCTTCTGCTCTTCACGCTGGTGGAGAACTTCGGCTACCGCCAGCTGCAGACCCTCTGGCGAGCCCAGGCAACGTTCGACTTCCTGCGCAAGAAGCAGGGCTGGGGCGAGATGCGCCGTATCGGGTTCGAGAGCGGCGCCCGGCCTCGCAAGCAGGCCCGGACGCAGTCGGCGAGCGGCAGCTAGCCCCGGGGGCGGGCGAGCAGCGCGCGCACCCGCGCCCGCAGCTCGCCGATGACGAACGGCTTGACCAAGTAATCGGCTACGCCCAGCTCGAAGCCGGTCAGCACGTCGTCCTCACCGCTCCGAGCGGTGAGCACCAGCACCGGCACGTCCTGCCGGCGGCCCTCATCGGCTCTCAGCTCACGCAGCACCTCGAAGCCGCTGAGCCGCGGCATCATGATGTCCAGCACGAGAAGATCGGGTGCGAGGGCGTCGTACTGATCGAGAGCCTCCTGCCCATCCGCGGCGATGTACACGGCGTAGCCGTCGCTCTCCAAGGCGTGGCGCAGCAGGCTCTGCAGGTCCTGGTTGTCTTCGGCGACGAGAATGACCGGCTTCATCGGTACTCGGATCTCTCGGTTGACGCGCGTGGCCCCAGCCCGCCGCGACACGCGAGCCGTATCCGCGCTGTATGGCCTGACGGCCGAGTATTCGTGACACAGGCGGAAAAGCCTACCGTGCTGTCGCCTCAGTCATCCAGAGAACGCAGGTAGTCCGAGATCGCCGCGAGCCCGCCCCGGAGGACGTCGCGGGCGCAAGCGTAGCCGAGGCGGAAGGAGTACTCCTCGTCGAAGGCCGCGCCCGGGACGACGAAGGCGCCGTTAAGATCGAACAGCGCCTGGCAGAGATCCACGGACGGCACGGGGTAGTCGTAGTGGATCAGAGTCGTCGTGCCGGCCCGCGGCCGCACATGATGAAGCCGCGGCTCGCCGGCAAGCCACTCGTCGACGAGAACGAGGTTGCCGCGTACGATCTCGAGGTTACGCGCGAGCACGGCCTCGAGGTGCTCAAGCGCAAGCACGGCCAGCGCGTCGTCGAGCACGCCGCAACTGATGGTGGTGTAGTCGCGCACCTCGAGGCAGCGCGCGATGAGCTCTGGCGAGCCCGCCACCCAGCCCGTGCGCAGGCCGGCCAGCGAGTAGCTCTTGCTCATGCTGCCGGTGCTCACGCCGCGCTCGTACAGGTCGGCCACGGACGGCGGCGTGCTGCCCGGCGCGTGCTCGAGCATGCGGTACACCTCGTCGCAGTGCAGCCAGGCGCCGTGCTCGCGCGCCACGGCGACGATCTCCTGCAGCAGCGGCTCGTCGATCAGGGCGCCGGTCGGGTTGTTCGGGTTATTGAGGACGATGAGCCGAGTAGAATCGTCCACCAGGCGGCGCAGCTCGTCGACGTCGGGCAGATAGCCGTCCTTCTCGCGCAGCGACAGCAGGCGGACCTGCGCTCCCAGAGCCTCGGGCACGCTGAAGAGTTGCTGGTAGGTGGGTCGCACGCACACCACGTTGTCGCCCGGCTCGACCAGCGCGAACTGCACGAGGAAGTTGGCGCCGATCGCGCCGTTAGTCGTGATCACGTCGGCGGGGCCGATGCGCTCGCCGTACAGCGCCGCGATGGCGGCGCGCAGCTCTGGCGAGCCGCTGATGTGCCCGTAGGTCAGCTTGATGTCGAGCAGGCGACGGAGCACGGCGTCGCCGTCGCCCGTGAGCGCCAGCAGCTCCTCCACGCGCAGCGAGTCCACGCAGGTCTCGGCGATATTCCAGGTGGCAGTCGTCTCGTGGGCGTTCATCCACTGCTCGACGGCGAAGGGCTTGATGTGCACGAGTCTCCTCTCGACGACACCGGCAAGCCTAGCAAAGAAACGGCGGCCGGGGCGCCATGCGCCCCGGCCGCCGCCGGCGGGTGATCCTACGCGGATACCTCCGTGATCACTTCGGGAGCTTCAGCGAATACGCCATCCCGTCCATAGCATCGGTCGGAGTGATGCGCATGGCCTTCATGATCGTCGGCATGATGTCGACGAGGCGGATCTGGCTGTTGTTCACGGCGTGCTTCATGCCCGGCATGTACCACGCCATCGGGATGCGCTGCACGTCCATCTGCGCCCCGCCGTGGTCGCCGAAGGCGGCGTACGACGTGTAGTCGGCGAGCAGCCCGACGACGTCGCCCGAGCCCCAGTAGCACATCGTGTCGACGAGCTCCTGCCCGTGCGCGACCCACCAGGTGCGCTCGGTCCCGGCCATTGTCGGGAGCGAGGAATACAGCTTGTACCGGTCGCCGTTCTTGACGTACGTCGCGATGACGCCCGGCAGATCCTCCATCACGGCCGCTGCTTCCTTCTTCTTGGCCATGCTGTGGTCCACGAGCCACGTCTCGATGGCGGTGGACTGGTAGCTGAACGCCACGTTGCCGGTGTCCATGAGCGGCTTGAGGGCGTCCGGACCGGCGTTCGTGTTGGGCGTCGTCGGAGTGACGTAGCCCGGGTACCACGTGCCGGCGTACCAGCCGCCGACGTTGGCGCCGTCGTAGACGTCCGTGGCGTAAGAGCCGTCGCGGCCGTAGGTGGAGCCGTGGTCGGCGGTCACGACGATCAGCGTGTCGTCGTACTGGCCGAGGTCCTTGAGCTTGGCGATGAGCCGGCCCAGCTGGTCGTCGGCGTTCTTCGCGGCCCACGGCATGTGGACCTCGCGGAAGATCGACTCGGGATCCCACGTGTAGTTCTTGAGGTTGTCGACCGCGCCGCCGCCCCACATGTGACCGATCTTGTCGATGGCGCTGAACGTCACGAACATCCCGGACCAGTTCTCGTTCTCCATCAGCTTCAAGGCTGCGTCGGCGACCCAGATGTCGCCGCTCTCGTGTCCTTCGTACGGGCCCTTCACGTAGCGGCCGTCCTCCGGATACAGCCACGCCTGCTCGGCGGTCTTGGTGCCGTAGTAGTCGTTGGGGTCACTGTTGTTGCCGACGCTCACCAGGAACCGGGCGTCTTCCTTGATGTAGGCGGGAGGGTTGCCCCCAGCGCCGCGGTACGTACCGGTCCACGGCACGCTGGCGGGGCTGAAGGGGTCGGTCAGGTCGGCGGTCTTCTTCTTGCTGCCCATACGGACCCAGAAGTCGGAGCTCGAGGCGGCCATCGACTCGACCTGATACCCCTTTTCGCCGACGTTGGCGACGATCGTGCCGGGGAACTTCGCGTGCAGGTAGTCGCCGAGCTTGGCGTAGTCCCACTCCTCGATGAGCTTGACGTAGTCGGCGGTCCCGAGGTTGCCGGTCTCCAGGATGGCGTCCTCGCCGTAGCCGAACATGTCGTTGACGTCGCGGAAGGCCTCATCGGCCCAGCCCATGTGCTTCGGGAACAAGCCGCTGACCATCACGTTGTGGCTGACGACGGTCTCCGACGCCATATCGCCCACATACGCCTTGGGGAAGTTGACGCCCTTGTTCTGCAACCACAGGACGTTCGTCATGTTGAACTGTTTGGCGTACCTAGGCTGCATCTGGTCCATGACGACGATCATGACCCTCGTGGGCCGCTGCACTGCAAGCGCCGGAGCGGCCGCAGCGAGGAGCGCCGCAAGCACCACGACAGCCACAAACAGGACACGCAATCTCTTGAACATCTGCTACCTCCTCGACATCGGCCCCCGGTGGAAGGGGCCCCCCTATCCCGCGGCTGGCGCCGCAGACTGCCTCCATTCTTGTGTATCGGCGTTGAGTGTCAATACGCGGGGGGGTGTCGGGACTGGCGAACCCCGCCGGCGGAGGAGGACCTGGCGGCCAGCTCGGCTATGCTTCTGCCATGACGACTCGATTCATCACCCACCAGCAGGCGCGGCGCTTCTACGATCGCATCGGCCGTGGCCAGGACGCACGGCCGGTCTGCGAGCGCCGCGCCCTCGACGCGCTTGCGGCTCACGGCGACTTCGCGCGCGCCGCGTCGGTCCTCGAGTTCGGCTGCGGTACCGGCCGGTTCGGCGCGCGCCTGCTGCGCGAGCACCTGCCGCCCGACGCGAGCTACGTCGGTCTGGACGTCAGCCCGCGCATGTTTGCGTTGGCGAGCGCGGCCGTGGCGCCGTGGGCGCCCCGCGGACGCATCGAACTCACGGACGGCGCGATCCACCTCCCCGCTGCGAACGCCTCCTGCGACCGCGTCGTGAGTACCTATGTGCTCGACCTTCTCAGCCCCGCCGACGCCAATGCCTTCCTGAGCGAGGCGCTCCGGGTGCTGCGGCCCGGGGGGCTGCTCGCCCTGGCGAGCCTCGCCCCGGGCCGCACGGCGCCGGCGCGCCTCGTCACCTCCGCGTGGCAGGCGGTCTGGCGCTTGAATCCGGCGCTGCTGGGCGGCTGCCGGCCCTTGATGCTCCGCCGTCTCCTCGGCGCGCAGGACTGGGAGGTCCGCACTGACCTCGCCGTCACCGACTGGTTCCTCAGCTCGGACGTCCTGGTCGCGGCTCGGCGCTGACCGCGTGTACGCTTGACCATGTGATGACTGCCGCGCGCACCGGGCCACACGGACCGCGCCCCCCGAAGAAAGGGCACAGCTGATGGAACCCAACGAGTTCCGCAGACTCGGCCACGAGCTGATCGACTGGGTCGCCGACTATCGCGAGCACATTGCCGAGTACCCGGTGATGAGTCGCGTGCAGCCCGGCGAGGTCGCCGCGCAGCTCCCGGCCGAGCCGCCTCGCCGGGCCGAAGGCCTGGCGACCATCTCGGCCGATCTCGAGCGCGTCGTGTTGCCGGGCATCACGCACTGGAACCATCCCGGGTTCTTCGCCTATTTCCCCTCCAACAGCGACCTTTCGTCCGTGCTTGCGGACCTCGTCTCGTCCGGCCTTGGCGTCCAGGGAATGAGCTGGCAGACCAGCCCGGCGGCCACCGAGGTCGAGGACGTGGTCATGGAGTGGCTGCGGCAGATGCTGGGCCTCAGCGCCGCGTTCAGCGGCGTCATCCAGGACACCGCCAGCACGGCCACGCTATGCGCCCTACTCTGCGCACGCGAGCGCTCCAGCGACTTCAGCCAGAGCCGCGGCGGCCTGCAGGCCGAGGAGGCGCCGCTCGTGGTGTACGCCTCGGACCAGGCGCACAGCTCGGTGCCCAAGGCGGCGCACCTCGCCGGCTTCGGCGCCGGCAATCTGCGCCTTCTCGAGACCGACGACGACCACGCCCTGCGCCTCGATGTTCTGGAGGCGGCGGTGCGCGACGACCTCGCCGCCGGCCGACGGCCCTGCGCGCTGGTGGCGGCCGTCGGGACGACGGCTACGACCGCCCTCGACCCGCTGGCGGCCATGGCGGAGCTCGCCGCGCAGCACGGCATGTGGCTTCACGTCGATGCCGCCCTCGCCGGCACCGCGATGATCTGCCCGGAGAACCGCTGGATGTGGGAGGGCGTGGAGCGCGCCGACTCCCTGGTGCTCAACCCGCACAAGTGGATGGGTACCGGCTTCGACCTCTCAGCGTACTTCGTGCGCGACCCGGAGCACCTGGTGCGGGTCATGAGCACCGACCCGAGCTACTTGCGCACCGTCCAGGACGGCCAGGTGCGCAACCTGCGCGACTGGGGCATCCCGCTGGGGCGGCGCTTCCGCGCGCTCAAGCTGTGGTTCCTCATCCGCGAGTACGGCGTGGAGGGGCTTCAGGCGCGGGTACGCCGCGACCTGGACAATTCCGCGTGGCTCACAGAGCAAGTCGACGCGGCCCATCATTGGCAGCGCCTGGCGCCCGTCCCGCTCCAGACGGTGTGCGTGCGGCATGTGCCCCCGGCTCTGGAGGACGACGAGCCGGCGCTGACTGCCCACAACCTGGCCATCGCCGAGCGCGTCAACCGCGCCGGCCGCGCCTACGTGACCCCGTCGGTACTCAAAGGTCGACAGATGATCCGCGTCTCGATCGGCGCCCAGGCCACCGTGCGCGAGCACGTCGCAGCGGTGTGGCGGGAGCTACAGGAGGCCGCCGTCGCCTGAGGCGCGCGGCGCCCGGCCATCATCACTCAGGGTTGTCGAGACCGGCGTAGCCTCCGGCGCGACACGAGACGGCCTCGTAGTCACCACACCAATCGTCCTCACGCATGCGGGGGAACGCGGTCTGCGAAAACGCCGTGCGCTCCGGCGACTGGATCACGACGACCGCCGGAGCCTGCCTGCGACAGGTCCCCCAGCCATGACCACGATCGCGCGCAACACAGACCCGCGCGGCTCTTCCATGCCATAGCGGCAGCTGGTACAGCACATGGCTTCCATCGCACTCCTTCCCCCTTTGCCCTGTCTGCAGCTCTTGTCGGCAGAACCGCGCTCAGCGGAGAGGGCTACTAGACGAATGTCCACCCGGCACGCTCGCGCGGCGGCCGCGAGTCCCCGCAGGCGAGGTGTGGCCAGCTCCGTGAAGGGGTAGTGGATTCCAGCGACCGCAGTGAACCTGTTCCTCATCGTCGGGCCCGCCGTGGCTGCCCTTCGGGGGGAACCAGCGTTTCGCGGCGAAGGTGACCAAGTGGTCACTCAACGATGATAAGACGTAGCGCGCGCATGAGGAGACGGTCTGAATGAACGAGCACGATATCCCTGACAAGAACGCCGACTCCAGCGCTCAACTCGCTGACGACGCCGAGCAGACCGCCGTAACGCAGGTCGTACCCGCCGCGGAAGGCGCGGACGGCCGCGAGCCCGCGACGAAAGTCGTGATGGTGCGCAAGGGCAGCCGCCTTCGCAACATCCTCGTCGTCGTGCTCGTCGTCCTCAGCTGCCTTGCCGTCGCGGTCACGGGGATCGCCTGGTGGGCCCACTACACCGTGCTCAACACCGACGGTTACATGAAGATCGTCGGGCCTGTGGGCAAGGACCCGGAGGCGATCGCGTCGCTGAGCGACTACATCGCCGGCCAGATCGTAAGCGCCACGGATCTGCAGCAACGCACGACCGACGCCCTGCCACCGAAGGCTCAGATCTTCGCCGGACCGATCACCGGGGCCCTCGAGGACTTCATCGCCAAAGGCACCACTAAGGTGCTCAGCACGCCCCAAGCATACGACCTGTGGCTCAACATCAACGAGGTCGCGCACGAGAAGATCGTCGCCCTCCTGCGCGGAGACACCACCTATGCGTATATCGAAGGTAGCGACGTGAAGCTCGACACGCTGCCGCTCATCAGCCAGGTCCTCGTCTGGCTCGACGGCAAGCTCCCAGGCGCCCTGGGGACGAAGTTCTCGCCACCGGTCATCGCCCCCGGCACGCCTCCCGACGAGTCCATCCAGCAGGTCTCGGCGTGGACCGGTCGCACGCTCCCCGCGGACTTCGGCCAGGTCACCGTGCTCAAGAGCGACTCGCTCGGCGTTGCCCAGACGGCGGTGCGCTGGTTCGACACCCTCGTATGGGTCCTCCTCGTCGTGTCGATCGTGCTCATCGCCCTCACCATCTGGCTCTCGCGCCACCGGCGCCGCACCCTGATCGAGCTGGGGATCGGCGTGGCGATCGCGCTGATCCTCACGTACGTGATCGCGAAACAGGGATCGGACGCCATCGTCTCCGACATCGTCGGCGGAGGCGGTCTCGGGGCAGTCCGCGACGTGGTCAATGCGTCACTGGAGCCGCTCACCAAGCTCACCATCTGGATCGTCGTGATCGGCGTCATCGTGGCCGTCGCGGGCTGGCTCTCTGGTCGCCACGACGTGCAGGTCGCCGTGGTCACGGCGGGCAAGCGCGTCGCGCGCGCGCCGGAGGACGAGGTCGTCACCGAGTCGCCGCTCACGGCCTGGGTCGAGCGCTACGCGCACTGGCTGCGCATCGCCGGCGCGGTGGCCGGCGTCATCCTGTTGCTCTTCGCGACGTCGTCGTGGCTCGGCATCCTGCTCTGGGTGGTGGTGATCCTCCTCTTCGAGGGCGTGATCAGCTTCCTCATCGGGGAGTGGCCGTTCGGGCACGGCGAGAAGGGCGAAGAGACGCCGGGCTGACGGAGGTCCGGGCGGCGGGCGCCACAAGGCGCCCGCCGCCCCTTTTCGTCCCGACCAGGTGTCGCCTGCGGCGCGAAGGGGCACGTCTCCACCATGATCACCGTCATCCTGGTCCTCATCGTCGT
Organism: uncultured Thermoleophilia bacterium; assembly: GCA_963765635.1. GTDB lineage: Bacteria > Actinomycetota > Thermoleophilia > UBA2241 > UBA2241 > CAIXSE01. Next base: position 1,082,630 of record CAVXXF010000004.1, on the reverse strand, counting down.
GCTCGTCGTGGCGGCTCTGATCGTCCCGGCGTTGCTGCGACGCCGACGCGAACGCCGTCGCCGCGCGCTCCTTCGCGCCTTCGAGAGGACCCGCGGCTCGCGCGTCATCACGATGATCCACCGCCAGGAGACCCTGAGCCTGCTCGGCATCCCGTTCCGCCGCTTCATCGACATCGAGGACTCGGAGCAGATCCTGCGCGCCATCCGCATGACGCCGGCCGACATGCCCATCGACCTCATCCTGCACACTCCCGGGGGGCTGGTGCTGGCTTCGGACCAGATCGCCTACGCGCTCAAACGACATCCGGGGCGCGTCACCGTGATCGTTCCGCACTACGCCATGTCGGGCGGCACGCTGGTCGCGCTCGCCGCCGACGAGATCCTCATGGACCCCGATGCGGTGCTGGGCCCGGTCGACCCGCAGCTCGGCAGCCTGCTGCGCGGCGCTTGGCCGGCCGCCTCGATACTCGCCGCCCTGGAGCAGCCGAACCCCAACCGCGACGACGAGACGCTGATCCTCGGCGACGTCGCGCGCAAGGCCGCCGCGCAGGTGCGCGAGACTGTGGCCGAGCTGGTCCGCGACAGGATGCCGGCAGAGGCCGAGACGCTGGCCGCGACGCTCAGCGAAGGTCGCTGGACACACGACTACCCGATCCGTCTGGAACAGGCTCAGCAGCTTGGCCTGCCCGCCAGTGACGCGCTACCGGAGGGCGTCCACGAGCTGATGGACAGGTATCCGCGACGGGCGCAGCGGCGCCCGTCGGTGGAATTCATCCCGACGCCGTACCGCGAGCCCGCAGAGGACCGCTGAGGCCTCAGGCTGCGGCGTCCAGGGCGCAGGCCCGCGCCTGGCGGACCCGATCCACGAGGAGCACGACGGCGTCGTAGACCTCGGGGTATGACCCGCGTAGGTAGGCGGTGTGGCACATCAGCCGCCGGTAGTAGCCCCCATCTCCCTCGATCTGCTGCGCCACGACGTCGGCGTGCGCCCAGCAGTACTCCATGCTGTCGGCGATGTCCTTGGGCAGGGCATCGCTCAGGACGCGGGCGACCTCCCAGTACGAGGACAGACCGTGGTCTTCGGCCAACCACCGCGCTTCGTCGGCGGCGAGGTACAGCGCGGCCAACTCTGCCGGAGTCATGGCCACTGGGTGTCTGCGTTGGAACATCATGGCTGCGTCTCCAGACTGGAAAGCGGCGCCCCGGTGGCGTCGTCTCTCAGACCGGGTATTCCCTGTCGGTGACGTAGTAACCGCCTCCCGACCTTTGGCCCTTGCAGCGGCCGGGTATCTTGCCAGCGACGCGGTACACGCCATCACCAGGCAGAGAGAGGGCTCATGGACGAACCTATCGGCGAGCGCTATCTGCGCCAGACGCGCCACAGCCGCGGCCACCTCGTGGGCGGGCGCATGGACTGGGCCCACCAGCCCACGTGGTTCAAGACCTACCCGGAGGCGCCGAGGGTCGCACTACCGCCCCAGACGTCCCGCTTCGGGGCGCCGGGCGACGCCGGACTGCTCGACGCCCTGGCGCGACGACGAAGCGTACGTGAGTACGGGCCCCCGCCGCTCCAACTCGACGAACTCGGCGGGCTGCTGTGGGCGGCCGCCGGCGTCACGGCGCGGCAGATGGGCTTCGCCTTTCGCACCGCGCCGTCGGCCGGCGGCCTCTTCCCCATCGAGCATTACGTGGTCGCCAATGCCGTGACCGGTCTCGAGCCCGGCGTGTACCACTACGCCGTGCTCGACAAGGCGCTGGAGTTGCTGCGCGGCGGCGACCACCGCGTGGCGGTCGCGCACGCCGCGCTCGACCAGGCCATCGCCGCCGAGGCGGACGCCGTGTTCGTGTGGACGGCCGTGCTCGAACGCTCGCGCTGGAAATACGGCCAGCGCTTCGCGCGCTACATCTTCCTGGACGCGGGGCACATCGCCGAGAACGTGGCCCTTGCCGCGGTGGCCTTGGGTCTGGGCAGCTGCCAGATCGCCGCCTTCTTCGACGACGAGGCGGCGGCCCTGCTGGGCGTCGACGAGGACGAAGAGCCGGTGGTGTACATGACCACCGTGGGCCGGCCGGCGAGCGGCTAGCTGACCCCTCCGGCTGGCGCCCGCGCCTCGAGCCACGCCGCAAGATCGGCGAATACCGCCGCGCGCCCCGTCTCGTTGAAGATCTCGTGGTAGTAGCCTTCGTAGCAGCGCGAGGTCTTGTCGGTCGAGGAGGCGGCGGCGAAGAGTTCCCGGGCGGCCTGCGGATCGGCGACCGCGTCGGCGTCGCCGTACAGCAGCAGGAGTGGCAAGCGGATGTCGCCGGCCGCCGAGAGAGCCGCGCCCTGCGCGGCCACCACCTCGGCGGCCCACCTCGCCGTGGCCACGTGATGGTTCAGCGGGTCGGTGTCGTAGACCCTGACGACCTCCCGGTCGTGCGAAAGAGCGGTCGGATCGATCGTGTTGCCGACGTTCATGGCCGGGGCGACGACCGAGAGCAGCCGCGCGGCGCTGAGCTTGAGCGGTGGGACGGGCATGCCGAGGCGCAAGAACGGCGATGAGAGGATGAGACCGGCAAGGCCCTCCGTCGGCCGGTCCTCGGCGTAGGCCGCGGCGATCAGCCCGCCGAGGCTGTGACCGAGCAGAAAGAGCGGCCGTCCGGGCTGTTCCTCGCGCACGGCCTCCAGGTACACGGCCGTGTCGTCGAGATAGTCGCTGAAACGGCCGAGGTGCCCGCGGCGGCCGGCCGAGCGGCCGTGACCGCGCAGGTCGTACACGTGCAGGGCGTAGCCACGCGCCGCCATGTCCTCGGCGAGCCCGCGGTAGCGGCCGCCGTGCTCGCCGTACCCGTGGACCACGGCGAGCACGGCGGCCGGCTCGCCTTCGGGGCGCCGCGCCTGACGCGTGAGCAGGAGACCATCGGCGGCGGCGAACTGCGCGGAGGTGTGTTCCACGGTCGCTCCTCAGATGGTCAGGGCCGCGCGCACCGACGAGGAGATCGCGGCCAGGCCGCCCTCCAGCTCGTCCGGCAGCGGCCAGCCGTAGCCGACACGCATGTGGCGCCGCGATTGCTCGAACCAGTGGCCCGGCCCTACGTAGGCGCCGTGCCGGTCGTTGAGCGCGCGGTAGAACTCGTCCACGTCCACCGGCACGTCCGGCTTGACGCGCGGGAAGCACACGCAGCCGCCGCGCGGCTCCACCCACTCCATGAGCTCCTCGCCGGCCATCCAGCTGTTGACCACCTCGAACTGGCGGCGGATGAAGGCATGGATCTCCGGCAGCCAGGTGTCGCGCTGCGCGAAGGCTCGCGCCGCGATCTCCTCGTCCACGACGCTGCCACAGATGCCGATCTGCTCCTTGGCGGCGAGGAACGTTGCCATGAGCTCGCGGTCGCGGCAGACCAGCCAGCCGCTGCGGATGCCGGGGATGCCGTAGGACTTGGACAGCGAGCTGACGCTGATGGCGCAGTCGCTCAGCGTGGCGGCCACGGGCAGCGCGTCGCCGAAGGTCATCTCCCGGTAGGTCTCGTCGACGAGCAGCCGGCAGCCGGCAGTCTCGACCCGGCCGACGACGCTGCGCAGATCGGCCTCGCTCATGGTGATGCCGGTGGGGTTGTGCGGCAGGGTGATGCTGACGTACTTGGTGCGTGGCGTGACCAGCGCCATGAGCTTGTCGGGGTCGATGCGAAAGCCATCCTCGAAGGCGAGGTCGAGATAGCTCACGTCCGCCTCGATGGCGCGCGGCGTCTCGATGTTGGTGGCGTAGTTCGGGCTGATGACGACGAGGTGGTCACCCTTGTCGAGCAGCGAGGTGGCGATGATGAAGAGCGCCTGTGCGGCGCCCGCTGTGACAAGCACGTCGTCACGGCCCACGCCGCCGCCCGCCCCTCCGCTCTGCGCGGCGATCAGTTCGCGAAACGTGTCGTTGCCGAGGTGATCGCCGTAGAAGAGGACCATATCGCCGATCTCGATGCCGAGGTCGGCCAGTGAGCGATCGCGAACGGAGCTCTCGGTGAGATTGAAACGGATCTTGTCGTAGCCCAGCTGTTCGGGCGACTCCTCCTCGATGGGCATGCGGCGGTACTTCACGAGCGCTGACCTCCTGAGCGGGCGGCTTGATGCTGCCCGGCAACACTACATCCCCGCCGGTGGCCGTGTCGCGGCGCCACGCCGCGGGTGTTACAGTCTTCTCGAAGCAGGAGGGACCTTCTTGGGCATCGGCAGGCGCCATGGCTCGACGCAGTCCACGACGCGCCCGCGCGCCGTGGCGACGCTTGCCTGGATCTCATGCCTGCTCGTCGCAGCCGCCCTCCTCGGGGCCTGCTCCGCGCCGGCGACCACGTCTCGAGCAGCCGCCACCGGCGCGCCCCCAGGCTCGAGCGGCGCGGGTGGCAGCAGCGATTGGGCGCACGTCCTGCAGGTCGTCGCCAATCTCAAGGCGCAGCCGCCCGCCGCGCCCGTGATCTGCCTGCTCGGCGGGTCCGCGGCACGCGAATGCACCATCGACGACGCGAGCTGGTCTGCCCGGGTGGCGAAGCTCGGAGGCCCAGCCGTCGTCGCCTACAACCTGGGTTCGCGTAATCGCACGCTGGCACAGGATGTGGAGCTCGTCCAGGCCCTTCCGAAGACTCGGGGCATCGTCTACATCGGCATCAACGTCGGCCGCTTCACGGCCCCGCCGTCAGACCCCTCCCTCGATCTGCCGGAACCGACGCAGTCGCTCCCGCCGTACCGCCAGCACCATTACAGCCAGAGCAAGATCCTCAGCGTCGCCAAGAAGAGGGCGCTTCTCAAGGCGTGGCTCGCGAAGCGCTACCCCGAGTTCAAGAAGAACTACGCCTCCAACCTGACGACGCTCGAGCAGCTGATCGTCGCCTGCAAGGCCCAAGACCTGCGCCCGGTCCTGCTCGAGCTGCCGCGCGATACGGCGATCGTCGAACATTCCCTGGACGCTCCCGTGGCCCGGTACACCTCCGGCTGCCGGGCCCTCGCCAAGAAGCACGGCGTACCATGGGTGAGCTTCGTGAGCGCCGCCCGGCTGCCCAACGCCGACTTCTACGACCTCTGGCATCTCGTCGAGCCCGGCCGTACAGTGTGGCAGCGCTTCCTGTCGGCGAACACCGTGGGTCTCCTGGAGAAGTATGGCATGAGCGGAAACGCCGGCCCCTGATGCGCCGCGCGCCGCTCATCATCGCCGCCTTCGCGACGCTGGCCCTCATGGCCTCGGCCGGCACGCCCGTCCTCACCGGCCAGGCGCGCGCCGGCGTCGCGTACCCAAAGGCTTTCACGGCCAGCGACGATGCCGCGGCGACCCACGCCGACGAGCTCAGCGCCGACCTCATGCACCGCCTGCAGATCGTCGCCAACCTGCGCGCCGAGACGCCCCAGGAACCCACGGTCATCCTCCTCGGCGGATCGTCGGCGCGCGAAGCCACGATCGACGATCAGGACTGGGCCGCCGAGATACTGGACCTCGGCGGCCCTCACGTCCTCGCGTACAACCTGGGCTGCAAGCACGACACCTTCGCGCTCGACCGCGAGGTCGCGGACCTTCTGCCCCAGGACATGCCCGCGATCGTCTACATCGGCATCAATATCGGGCGCTTCTGCAACGCGCCCTCCAGTCCCTCGATCGAGCTGCCGGATCCCATGATCCCGCCTGGCTTCTACTCCCAACACGTCTACTCGGCCGACAGGCGAATCCAGAGCGCGTCGCTCAAGCGCTACTACGTGCGGTACTGGCTGGCCAAGCGGCGGCCCGAGTTCAACGCGCACTACCGCTACAACCTCGAGGTGCTGGAGAGTGTCGTCCAGATATGCCAGGACCGGGGCCTCCACCCGGTGCTGGTCGACCTCCCGCGCGACCTGCCGATCATCGGCCGTTCGTTCGACGCCGAGGTCGCCAGGTACAAGGCCGGCTGCAAGAAGGTGGCGGCGAGACACCAGATCCCCTGGCTCACGTTCGTCTCCGCGGCGGGCCTCGTCAACCGCGACTTCTTCGACATTTTCCACCTCGTGGAGCCCGGGCGCAGCAAATACCAGTTCCTGCTGTCGCAGAAGACCGTGAGACTGCTCGACAAGTACGGCCTCAGAGACCCAGCGCCGACGCCGACACCCACGCCGAAGCCCACCGAGACGCCGGTGTCCTGAAAACGCGCAGCCGCCGGGGAGTGTCGCCGGGCCGGCGGCCGCAGGCCCTCCGGCCCCTCAGATCGCGCAGCCGAAGCGGCCGTGCTTCTCGAAGTACTTCTGGTGGTAGTCCTCGGCCGGCCACCACGCCGGCGCCGGCACCACGCTGGTCACGATGGGTCGGCGGGACCCGCCCTCTGCCTCCCGAGCGCGGATCGCGGCGCGCGCCGCGTCTTCCTGCTCCGGCGTGTGGAAGAAGACCGCCGAGCGGTACTGGTCGCCCACGTCCGGACCCTGGCGATTCAATTGCGTGGGATCGTGCATGCCGAAGAACGCCGCGAGGAGCTCCTCGTAGGTGATTCGCTCGGGGTCGTACTCGAGGCGCACGGCCTCGGCGTGACCGGTCTCGTGTGAGCAAACCTGCTTGTAGGTGGGGTCCGGTGTGGAGCCGCCCGTGTAGCCGACCTCGGTGCGGGTGACGCCGTCGAGCTGCGCGAAGCGTTGCTCGACGCCCCAGAAGCAGCCGGCGGCGAATGTCGCAATTGCCATCGTGTCGCCTTCCTGTCGGTGGCGCGCCCACAAGGCGCGCCGTGCAGAACGGTGATTCCCGGAAAGGCGCGGGGGCACGCACCGCCCCAAGGGCGGTGCGCCGGCCGCGCGGTCGGCGGCTACGCCCGCCGCGCTCCCGCTGATGCGCCGGCCGGTCGCGAACGACGGCGCTGCTCGAGCATCCGCATATGGCGGCGGTTGCGCGGCTCGCGCCACCACATGCGCGCGTACCACCAGCACCAGCCGTATTCGAGCATCCGGTCATAGCTTCGCTGCTTGCGCGTGAGGACCCACGCGGTGAACTTCGCGACGGGGCGTTCCGTGTGAAAGAAGCGCCGCTGGCCGTGCAGCACTTCGTGCTGCAGCTCGGCGGCGCTCATGTGCTTGGGCTCGAAGACCACGTGCTGCGCGTCGTACAGGTTCCAGTCCTTCGTGATAATGCGCCCCTGGGCGTCGAGATCGCTGAATTGCTGGGTACCGGGGAGCGGCGTGAGGATGTTCAGCATCACGGTGTCGATGTGGTTCTTGAGGGCGAAGGTCACCGTGTCGCGCACCGCGCTCGGCATGTCGCTGTCGGCGCCCAGCACGAACATGCCGTGGCTGCGGACGCCGTAGTCGTGAAGCACCTTGATGGCGTGCTCGATGTCGCCGACCGTCTGCGACTTGTCGAAACCGTCGAGGGTGGCCTGGTTGACCGACTCGAGGCCGAGGGCGACGAAGTCGGCCCCCGAGGCCTGCATGAGCTCGAGCAGTTCCTTGTCGCGCACCACGTCGGTGCGCACCTGGGCGCCCCAGGGCATCACGAGGCCCTCGGCGATCATCAGCCGCAGAAGCGCCTTGAGACGCTTCTTGTCGGCGGCGAAGTTGTCGTCGTAGAAGAAGATCTTCTTGGGCTTCTTCTCTTTGATCTCCGCGACCACGTTCTCGGCGCTGCGAAAGCGGTACTTGCGCCCGAACATCGCCGTGACCGAACAGAAGTTGCAGGCGAACGGGCAGCCCCAGCTGGTCATGATGGGCGTGTGCACGAGACGCTCGTGGCCGACGATGAGCGTGAGATCGGGGAACGGCAGAGTGTCGAGATCGGAGCAGCGCTCGTGCAGGTCGTTGTGCACGGTGTGCCCGTCGCGGCGGAACGAAAGTCCGGTGACCGACTCGAGCTCGCGCCGGCCGCGGAGGGCCTCCACCAGCTCGAGCATGATCGTCTCGCCGCCCTCGCCGCGGGCAACGAAGTCGGCGTGCTCCAGCGCTTCATCGGCCATGAAGGTGACATGCGAACCGCCGAGGACCACGGGTATGCGCCGCCGCCGCAGACCGTCGGCGATGGCGTACGTGGCCGGCGTAGTCGACGTGGTGCTGGAGAGACCAACGAGCTCGGCGGTAAACACGTCATCCCAGTCGATGGGCGCCAATTGCGGGTTGTAGATGCGCACGTCATGCCCTTGCTGCTTGAGCGTGGCGCCGATCATCGGCAGCCCCAGGCGCACGAAGTAGGAGTGTGACCACAAGTGCATGCTGGGGGCGTCGGGCTCGATAAGGCGGATCTTCATGGGCTTCCTTTGACTGTGGCCGCTTCTCGCCGCGCGGCGAGACGGGCCGGGTACGCGATGACGTTAGGGAATATGGCCCTTGAGACTATAGGACAAACGGCCGGCGCGCCGCCCGCCGGCAGGCGCTGGCCAAGCGCGAACCCTTGCGGTCGCACCGTCTGATACCGTGGTCGGTGATACTCCGACCAGGCGAGGGATCATGCGCACCGATTTCGACACGCCCGTCGACCGCACGGGCACGGCCAGCTTCAAGTGGGACAAGTACCCCGAAGACGTGCTGCCCCTCTGGGTGGCCGACATGGACTTCGTCTCGCCGCCGGCGGTGGTGGCCGCGCTGCGCGAACGCGCCGTTCATGGCGTGTTCGGCTACGCGCTCGTGCCCGATTCGCTGAGCGACGCGATTCGCGCGCATCTGGCGGCATTCTACGGCTGGCGCATCGAACCCGAGTGGCTCGTGTGGCTGCCCAGCGTCGTACCGGGGCTCAATCTCGCCTGTCTCGCCTTCGCCGGGCCGGGCGAGTCCGTGATGACCGTGACCCCCGTCTACCCGCCGTTCCTTGACGCGCCGCCGGACCAGGGCCGCCGCCTCGTGACCGTGCCGGCCGCCTCCTCCGCCGGCCGCTGGGAACTGCCGCTGGAGGCGATGGAGGCAGCCGTCACCGCAGACACCCGCGTGCTCCTCTTCTGCCATCCTCACAACCCGCTGGGGAGGGTGTGGCGCCAGGATGAGGTCGCGGCCGTCGTGGACTTCTGTCGCCGCCACGACCTCGTGCTGTGTTCCGACGAGATCCACTGTGATCTCATCCTCGACGATCTGGCCCACGTGCCGGCGGCGCTCGCCGCCCCCGGCGACGCCGACCGCATCGTGACGCTGATGTCGCCGAGCAAGACCTTCAACGTGCCGGGCCTGAACTTCGCCTTCGCGATCGTCGCAAACGAGGAGCTGAGACGGCGCTTCCAGCGGCCGAGCGAGGGGCTCCTCCCGTTCCCCGGCTGCTTCGCCATCGACGCCGCCGAGGCGGCCTACCGTGAGGGCGGTGGCTGGCTCACCGAGCTGCTCGAGTACCTGCGCGACAGCCGCGACCTGGTCGAGCGCTTCGTCGCCGAGTCGCTGCCGCGCGTGACGATGGGACACGTTGAGGCTACGTACCTGGCCTGGCTGGACGTGCGCGAGCTCGACCACGCCGATGCCGCAAGGGCCTGCCTGGAGGCCGGCGTTGCGCTGTCGCCCGGGGCCGCCTTCGGCGACCCGGGCTTCCTGCGCCTCAACTTCGCTTGCCCGCGAAGCACCCTGCAGGAGGCGCTGCGCCGCCTGCAGGGTGCCCTCGGCTGAGCTACACTCCGAAGCCATGTCCTACCGCACCGACCGCCGTATGCGCCGCCACCGCACCCGGGTGTACCACCGGCGTCGCCTGTTTGCCCTCGTCGGCGTCCTCGTCGTGGTCGTGGCGCTCGCCGGCGTGGCCTTTGCCGTGACCCGCGGCGGAGGCGATGGCGGCGACCCGAGCGCCTCGGCCGGCGAGAGACCCGCTGGCTCCGCGACCGCAGCGCCAAGCCCGTCCGGCTCGGCTACACCCAGCCCCAGTGCCAACGCCGCCGCCTGGACCGGCCCGCCGTCCAATCGGCTTCGGCTCGACCTGCGCAAGGTCATCACCAGTACCGACATCTCGCCCAAGTCCGTCGTGTCCACGGGCACCGGCTACGTGTTCGCGCAGAACATGATGTACCGCCACACCATGACCGTGTACGACGCCAAGACGCTTAAGCTCGTGGAGACCATCGACGACTCCATCGACGCCGCCGAGTTCGGCGTCAGAGGCCACGCCGGCGAACTGAAGGGCGCGCCCGTGGAGGCTGCCGCGATTCCCGATGGGCGCTTCATGTATGTCTCCCAGTACTCCATGTACGGCGACGGCTTCTACCACGAGGGCACCGACGCCTGTTCGCCGAGCAGCGGCATCGACAAGAGCTACGTCTACCGCGTCCCCCTTGACTCCCTGAAGATCGACAAGGCGATCAAGGTGGGCGCCGTGCCGAAGTTCCTCGCCGTCACGCCCGACCAGAAGTACCTGCTGGTGAGTAACTGGTGTTCGTACACGCTCAGCGTGGTCGATGTGCACACGAGCAAGCAGATCGAGAGCATCTACCTCGGTCCGTACCCGCGCGGCATCGCCGTGGACCCGGAGTCGCGTTACGCCTACGTGGCGGTGATGGGCAGCTACGACATCGCCCGCGTCGATCTGAGCACCTTCAAGGTCTCGTGGATCAGCGGCGTGGGCTCCGGTCCGCGGCATCTCTGCATGGCCGGCAACGGCAAGTACCTGTACGCCACGCTGAACGCAGAGGGCAATGTGGCGAAGATCGATCCCGAGACCCGCACCGTCGTTGACAAGGTCTACACCGGCCAGCAGCCGCGCAGCATGACCATCGCCCCCGACGGCAAGTCGCTCTATGTGGTCAACTACGACTCCAGCACGATGACGAAGGTGCGCACCAGCGATATGAAGGTGATCCAGACGGTGAACACCAACGCGCTGCCCATCGGCATCACCTACGACGCGCCGACGAAGGCCGTGTGGGTCTGCTGCTACACCGGCAGCATCATGGTGTTCGACGACCGCTGAGCCGGCGCATGTCCATGCACGACATCACACCCGAGGACGCCGCGGCCGCCCGCGAGATGCTTGAGTGGGCGCTCACGCGGCTCGCGAACCGGCGGGAGGTCCTGCCGCCGGCGACGACCGCCACAGCGCTGCCCACACTGACCGCCCGAGGGATCGGCGCGGCGGCCGCCATGCGGCTGCTCCTGGGCGTCGTCTTCCCGACGGCGATCCCCCCAGACCACCCCCGGTTTCTGGCCTTCATCCCGGGGGCGCCGACGGTGATGGCGGCGATCGCCGACATGGCCCTCTCACCGGCGATGATCTTCGGCGGCAGCCGCCTCGAGGCCGGTGCGGTGGTCGACGCAGAGGATGCGGCGCTTCGCTGGCTCGCCGATGCCGCCGGCTTTCCCGCCTCGGCGCAAGGCACCTTCGTGAGCGGCGGCTCCATCGCCAACCTGAGCGCCCTCGTCGCGGCCCGCGGCGAGCGGTTCGCGTGCGGCTCGGCGTCAGGTCATCGTCGCCGGCGCCTCAGCGCACTCGTCGATGGCCGCGGCGGCGCGGATCATGGGCTGCGATCTCTGCGTCGCGCCGCCGGCCGACGACCACGGGCGCCTCACCGGCGCCACCCTGGCCGTTGCCCTCGAGGGCCTCGAGCCAGATGACGTGGTCGCCGTCGTGGCCACGGCCGGGGCGACGAACAACGGCGCCGTGGACGACCTCGACGGCGTCGCCGAGGTGTGCGCCGCGTGCGGCATCTGGCTACACGTCGACGGCGCCTACGGCGGCGCGGCGCTGCTGTCGCCGCGCACGCGCCCACTTTTCAAAGGGATTGAGCGCGCCGACTCGTTCATCGTCAACCCGCACAAGTGGCTGTACGCGCCGTTCGACTGCGCCGCAGTGATCTACCGCGACGGCGCACGGGCGCGGCAGGCGCTCACCCAGGAGGCTGACTACCTCGACGCCATCAGCGACGATGCCGTCGGCAACCCGTCGGACCTCGCCATCCACCTCACGCGGCGCCCCCGCGGCCTGCCCCTGTGGGCGTCGGTCATGGCGTACGGCACGGCGGCCTACACCGAGGCAGTCGATCATTGCCTCGATATCGCCGAATACGCCGCCGCGCGGATCCAGTCGCACCCGGATCTCGAACTGGCGCTCGAGCCGGCGCTGACCGTCATGCTTTTTCGCCGGCGCGGCTGGCGCGCCGACGAGTACACGGCGTGGTCCGAGGAGGCGCTCCGCAGCGGGCTCGGCTTCATCACCCCCACCAAGCACCTCGGCGAGACCGTGCTGCGCTTCTGCTTCATCAACCCGCTGACCACGCGCGACGACGTCGACCTGGTGTTGGCCGACCTGGGCTGACGCCGCAGCCGAACATTCCGACAGGTCGGACGAGGGCAGATCGCCTGACGAGGAGGCTGCCGCTCGGCGTACTTGGGTAGTCGCGCAGGCTCCAAGGCATCAAGAGCGCCGTAGTTTGTTTCGTTGGATGCATCGCCAACGGATGCGGGCCGAAGCGACTGCTCCCTTCGCCGAGGCCAGCGCCGGCATCTCCGACCGCGAGCACGCTCACGGCCGCAGTGGCGAGTGCATCCACCCACGTGCATCCGCTCGACGCGGTAGACCGGGCGCGTGGCGGTCGACGAATCACCGGGAACCCGACCTCACCGTTGAGACGGTGCGCCGCAACGCCACGCCGGTCGGTCCGCTCGGCCCGGGCTGGCCGGAAGAGTCCACGTTTCGCCCGCTCGGGTGCGTGGCGCCGCGCCTCCGAGGACGTCACAACGTCACCCATCCCCACTCCCAACGGCAGCCTCCTGCCGGTTCCAGCCCCTCGCTGAGCGCCTGCGACCCCGTCACACTGCCTCCAGCGCGTCCATGCCCTTGGCAAGCGTTACCGCTGGAGGTAACATTTACGATGACGAGGATCCGTCGTGGTGGCTATGTCTTCCTCACGTGGTCGGGCGACTATCCGCCCAGGCACGTGCACGTGTTGCGCGACGGCAGATTGCTCCTGAACTGGGACTTGGAGCGGGGCAGGCCGATGCAAGGGTTCGCACCTGCGAAGCTTGTCGCCCTGGTCCGAGAGTTCGAAGAGGAGGGCCTGCTGTGAAGATCGCATCGGTCGCGGCGAACAACCGTAAGCGGGCCTTCGAAGTCGTGACGCGCCGCGGGCAGTGGCACCTTCCCTACAGCAAGGCTGAGCCGTCACCGACACGGTCTGACCCGCTGGTCGAGCTGTACATCGACCCTGAGGTTGGCCGCGAGGGCTTCACGTATGTACTCGCCTCGGGCGCCGAGGGCTCCGTCCACATCGACCACGTGCTCGATTACAACGAGGAGCCCGGTTACATGCGCGACCTGCTCCTTTACAACCTGACTGTCGAGGCCCTGGACCGCATCGAGGCGAGTCCGCTGTCGAGGCGAGAGATCATCCGCCGCCTCGGCACATCTCCGGCGCAGTTCTACCGCCTCATCGACCCCACCAACTACCGCAAGTCGGTCGACAAGCTGCTCTCGCTGCTCCAGGTGCTCGATTGCGAGGTCGAGGTGATCGTGCGGGCGAAGAGCGCGTAGGGGCCACTACGCGAACGCGCGACGGACTCCTCGAAGGGAGATCGCCGTCTCGACGCTCCGAGGTCATCGCGCAGGGCGCCGACCAGTAGATGTCCCGTTGCTCGTACTGTTGGATGAATCGCCAACGGATCTGAGCCGAAGCGACCATGTCGAGGGCCGGCGCAAGGCCTCCGGCCTGCAGAGCGCGGCCACCGCAGGCGGGCCGCGCGGGCGCGCCCGGCGAAGCGCAGCGGCCCCGGCGCGTCAGCCCTCGACAGCCCCGCGCTTCTCGAATTTCTTGCGTTGCTCGCTGCTGAGGATGTGCTTGCGCACGCGCACGATCTTGGGCGTCACCTCGACGAGCTCGTCGTCGGCGATCCACTCCAAGGCGCTCTCGAGGGTGATCGCACGCGGCACCTTGAGGCCGGTGTCGATCTCTTTGGTCGACTGCCGGTAGTTGCCGAGCGCCTTGCGCTTGGTGGGGTTGCAGAGCATGTCGTCGGCGCGCGAGTTCTCGCCGACGATCATCCCCTCGTACACCGGGGTCATGTTGCCGACGAACAGCACGGCGCGGTTCTGCAGGTTCTCAAGAGAGTAGCCGGCCGCCTCGCCGCCGGTCTGGCTGACCAGCGAGCCGCGCTCGCGGCCGGGGAGGTCGCCGCGCCACGGGCCGTAGCCCGTGAACCGCGAGCTCATCACGCCCAGACCGCGCGTCTCGGTGAGAAAGTCGTTGCGGTAGCCGATGAGGCCGCGCGTCGAGATCGTGAACTCGAGGCGCACGAGGCCGGTGCCGGTCGCTTCCACGGCCACCAGCTCGCCCTTACGCAAGCTGAGCTCCTGGATGACCGTGCCCTGGTACTCCTCGGGCACGTCGATGATGAGCTGCTCCATCGGCTCGAGCAGCCTGCCCTTGGCGTCGCGGTGGGTGATGACCTCGGGCCGGGAGACGCAGAGCTCGAGGCCCTCGCGGCGCATCTCCTCGATAAGGATGGCGAGGTGCAGCTCACCGCGACCGCTGACCTTGACGCCGTCGGGGCGCCCGAGATCCTCAACGCGGAGCGCGACGTTGACGCGCAGCTCGCGCTCCAGACGGTCCTTGATCTGGCGCAGCGTGGCGGCGCGGCCGTCCTGGCCGGCGAACGGGCCGTTGTTGACGAGGAAGAACATGCTCACCGTCGGCTCTTCGATCTCGAGCGGCGGCAGGGCTACGCCGGCCGCCTCCGACTCGGGCGCCGCCAGGGTGTCGCCGAGACTGATCTCGTCGGGACCCGCCAGCCAGGCGATGTCACCGGCGGCCACCTCTTCGACCTCGCGGTTCTCGAGGCCGCGCGTGACCCAGAGGTGCGTGACGCGCGCGGTCGATGCGCCGGTGAGCTCCCAGCCGGCGTCCGGATCGCCGATCTCGAGATGCCGCGTGGTGATGCGCTGCAGCTCGTCGCCGATCTTGAGACCGCCGGCGAGCACGCGTCCGCAGCCGATGCGGCCGATGTAGTCGCTCCAGGCCAGCGTGCTGATCTGCATGAGGAACGGGGCATCAGGGTCGACCTGAGGCGCCGGCACCTTCGCGATGATGGTCTCGAAGAGGTCGTTCATGCTGGCGTCGGCCAGCTCCTTGAGCAGCGCCGCCGAGAGCGTGCCGCCGTCGGCGAGGTGTTCCTCGCGCTCGCGCTCTTCCTTCTGGTACTCGTCCAGATCGCTGACGATCCAGCCTTCGAGGCCGGAGCCGTAGAGCACCGGGAAGTCGAGCTGTTCGTTGTTCGCGCCGAGCTCGACGAAGAGGTCGAAGGTCTTGTCGAGAGCGCCCGAGGGGTCTGCGTTGGGCCGGTCGGCCTTGTTGACGATGACGATCGGTCGCAGCCCGAAGCCGAGCGCCCGCATGAGCACGTAGCGCGTCTGAGGCATAGGGCCCTCGTTGGCGTCGACCAGCAGCAGCACCGAATCGACCATGCTGAGCACGCGCTCGACCTCGCCGCTGAAATCGGCGTGGCCCGGCGTGTCGATGATGTTGATGAGGTAGTCCTTCCACTCCACCGTGCAGTGCTTGGAGCGGATGGTGATACCGCGCTCGCGCTCGAGGTCGTTGCTGTCCATCACACGCTCGTCGACGTGCGCGCTCTCGCGGAACACGTGGGCGGCGCGGAAGATGCTGTCGATCAGGGTCGTCTTGCCGTGATCGATATGGGCGATGATGGCCAGGTTACGGATCGTGTTCGCGGCGTGCACGGTCGGGGCTTTCTGTCGGGGATGACTGACACTCGAATGCCCGGCAGCGCTACGCCGGCCGGGCGAGTCTTGCCAGTGTACACGCTGCCGAGCGCCTGACCTACCCGACACCGTTGGCGAAATCGTCGCCGTCAGCTATGGTGGAGAAAGCGTCTCGTGGCACGTGGCGCCTGACGTGCCGTCGAAGAGAGGACGCCGTGGACACCCGGATGAATGGGCGCGGGTACCCGGCCCAGCCGAAGCGCATCCTCACTCGAGGACCCTCCGCGACCGCGCGGACGGCCGCAGGCCGGCGTCTCACCAACACGCTGCCCCCACCGACAGCCATCGACGGTCGCCGCCTCCCCGCCGCGCCGCCTCGTCCCATGCACCCGTCGCCAAAGGAGATGCCATGGCCAAGGTCTTGATGATCCATCCCGACAAGTGCACCGGGTGCCGCAACTGCGAGCTGGCGTGTTCGTTCGAACACGAAGGCCAGTTTCGCCCCGGCGCCTCGCGCGTGCAGGCGTACACTTGGGAACGCGAGGGCATGTCGGTGCCCATGCTGTGCCAGCAGTGCGACGACGCCGCCTGCGTCACCGTCTGCCCCACCGGGGCCATGCATCGCAGCACCGCGATGGCGAACCTCGTGGACTGGGACGCGGGCACCTGCATCCGCTGCAAGATGTGCACCATCGCCTGTCCGTTCGGCAACGCGCGCTACGACGCCGCCTCGAGCAGCATCTTCAAGTGCGACACCTGCCAGGGCGCGCCCGAATGCGTGACCTTCTGCCCCAACGGGGCGCTCGAGTTCGTGGACGACGAGCAGCACGTGCGCTCACGCAAGAAAGCCTACGCGGCCAAGTTCAAGGATGCCTTCCAGGAGGTGAGCTGAGATGTACGGCTGGACTGGAACCGTCCTCCGCGTCGACCTCACGAGGGGCAAGGTGACCCGCGAGGCGACTGACATCAAGACGGCTCACGACTACCTCGGGGCCCGCGGCCTCGGCGGCAAGATGATCCGCGACGAGGTCGATCCCAAGACCGATGCCCTGAGCCCCGACAACAAGCTCATCTTCGCCCCCGGCCCCCTCACGGGCACGTTCGCGCCCTCAGCAGGGCGCTACGAGGTGATCACGAAAGGACCGCTCAACAACGTCATCGCCGCGTCCAACTCCGGCGGCGCCTTCGGTCCCGAGCTCAAGTACGCCGGCTACGACGCCGTGATCATCGAAGGTAAAGCGGCCAAGCCAGCCTATCTGTGGATCTGCGACGATCAAGTGGAGATCCGCGACGCGGCAGCCATTTGGGGCCACGACACCCACGACACGACCGATCTCGTGCGCGCTGAGACCGACGAAGACGCCAAGGTGGCGTGCATCGGGCCGGCCGGCGAGCATCTCTCACTCATCTCCAACATCATGAACGAGATGCACCGCGCCGCCGGCCGCACCGGTGTCGGCGCGGTGATGGGCTCCAAGAACCTCAAGGCGGTCGCGGTCTACGGCACCGGCGCCGTGCAGGTCGCCGACCCCGAACGCTTCAAGGCGGCCGTCATGGCGTCGCGGAAGCTCATCCAGGCGCATCCCGTCGGCGGCGCCGGCCTCAAGGCCTACGGCACCAATGTGCTCGTCAACATCCTCAACCAGACCGGCGCCCTGCCGACGCGCAACTTCCAGGACGGCTACTTCCCCACAGCCGACAAGACCGGCGGTGAGTCGCTGGCGGCCAAGCAGCTGGTCCGCCCCAAGGGCTGCTTCAGCTGCATCATCAGCTGCGGCCGGGTCTCAAAGGTCGACAATCCTGACTACAAAGGCTTCGGCGAAGGTCCGGAGTACGAGACCGCCTGGTCGTTCGGCGCCGACTGCGGCATCGACGACCTCGACGCCATCACCAAGGCGAACTTCCTCTGCAACGAGTACGGGATCGACACCATCTCAATGGGTTCGACCGTGGCCTGTGCGATGGAGCTCTTCGAGCGCGGCATCATCACGACCGAGGACACCGACGGTGTGCAGCTCACGTTCGGCAACACTGCGGCGATGGTCGAGATGGTGCACAAGGCTGGCAAGGGGGAGGGATTCGGCGCCAAGCTCGCCCAAGGCTCGTATCGCCTGGCCGAGAGCTACGGCCACCCCGAGTACTCCATGACCTGCAAGAAGCAGGAGATGCCGGCCTACGACCCCCGCGGCGTGCAGGGCATCGGCCTGAACTACGCCACCGGCAACCGCGGTGGCTGCCACGTGCGCGGCTACACCATCGCCATCGAGGTGCTGCAGAACGGCGCCGTGATGGATCCGCGCGTCACCGAAGGCAAGGCGGGCCTGGATATCCTCTTCCAGAACCTCACTGCGGCGCTCGACTCGAGCGGCGCCTGCCTGTTCGCGACGTTCGGTATCGGCGGGGCCGAGCTGGCCGAGATGCTCTCGGCGCTCACGGGCGTGGAGTACTCGCTCGACGAGTTCCTCAAGATAGGCGAGCGCATCTGGAACCAGGAGCGCCTCTGGAACCTGAAGCAAGGCTACACGATGGCGGACGACACGCTGCCGGTACGCTTGCTGAACGAGCCGATCAAGAGCGGCCCGGCCAAGGGCGAGGTCAGCCATCTCGGCGACATGCTGCCTGAGTACTACCAGCTGCGCGGTTGGGACGAGAAGGGAGTGCCCGGCAAGGCGAAGCTGAAGGAGCTGACGCTGCACTGACGGGAGTCGGCGCCGGGCGGCCGGAGAGCTGCACAGCAGCTCCGACAAGCCGCCCGGCGCTCCCGCAGTGGAGCACGCGCTATGATCGTCAAGTATTTCGCGACCATCAGGACCTACACGGGTGAGACCGTGCGACGCGTGGACGACTCGCCCGCCACGCTCGGGCCGCTGCTCGAGACGCTATCCGCGCGCTACGGCGCTTCGTTCCGGCGTGCGGTCTTCGCCGGCGATCAGCTCAATCCCGAGATCATCATCCTGGTGAACGGGCGCAACGTTCTGTACTCCGGACAACTGCGAGCGCCGCTGGCTGCGGACGACGAAGTCTCGATCTTCCCCATGGTGGCCGGCGGATGACCGGGAGAGCGCAGACGTGAGCGAGACTCAGACCACCGACACCAGCCGCGTAAAGGCCGTCCTTGCTCGCTATCCTCGCCACGATCCGGGCGACCTCGTGAACATCCTGCACGACCTGCAGGCCGAGTTCCGCTACCTCACCGACACGGCGATGCAGGAGGCGGCGACCCACTTGGGACTGCCGCGCGCGCAGGTCTACGGCGTGACCACCTTCTACCACGGCTTCCACACCGAGCCCCGCGGCGAGCACACCTGCACCGTCTGCATGGGCACCGCCTGTCATGTGCGCGGCGCGCCGCGGCTCCTGGAGCAGCTTGAACGGGATACAGGGGTGGCAGCAGGCGGCACGACGCCGGACCTGTCGCTGAACGTCGAGGAGGTCAGCTGCGTGGGCGCCTGCGCTATCGGCCCGCTCGTCATCCTCGACGGTGACACCCACGGTCACATGACGGCCGACAACCTCTCCCGCCTGGTGACAAAGCTCGTGGGCAAAGAGGGGCGGAAATGACCGCGAGGCTTGCCGATCCGGGAGCGCTGGCGCGCTATCGAGAGGCGCTCGGCGCCGTCAAGGGCGCCCGCCGGAGGGCCATCGCCATATGCGTCGGCACCGGCTGCCGGGCGAACGGGGCGATCGCGGTGTACGAGGCCCTGTGCGCCGAGGTGGAGGCGAGCGGCGCCGCTCGCGAGGTCGTGGCGCGCGCCACCGGCTGCCAGGGGTTCTGCCAAGGCGGTCCGCTGCTGCTGCTGGTTCCCGAGGGCATCGTCTACGAGCATGTGCGCATCGAGGATGTGCCCGAGATCGTCGAGAAGACGGTGCTCGGCGGCGAGATCGTCGAGCGGCTGCTCTGCGTGGACCCGGCGACGAGCCTGCGCTGTCGCCGGGAGGAGGAGATCCCCTTCTACCGCGACCAGCAGCGCGTGCTGCTGCGCGACAACGGACTCCTCGACCCGACGTCGATCGACGACTACATCGCGCTCGGCGGCTACTCGGCCCTGAGCCGGGCCCTGCGGATGGGGCCCGAGGCGGTCCTCGAGGAGGTCAAGCGCTCAGGCCTGCGCGGGCGTGGCGGCGCCGGCTTCCCCACGGGCAACAAGTGGGAGGCGTGCCGCGGCGCCGCCGGCGATCTGAAGTACGTGGTCTGCAACGCCGACGAGGGCGACCCCGGGGCCTTCATGGACGACGCGCTGCTTGAGGGCAACCCGCACAGCGTCCTCGAGGGCATGATCATCGGCGCCCTCGCGATGGGCGCACGCGAGGGCCACGTCTACGTGCGCCAAGAGTATCCGGTGGCCGTCGAGCGCATCACGCGCGCCACCTCACAGGCGCGCGAGCTCGGCCTGCTGGGCGAGGCGATCCTCGGCAGCGAGCTGTGCTTCGACCTGCGGGTCAGCCGTGGCGGCGGGGCGTTCGTGTGCGGCGAGGCGAGCGCCATGATGGCCTCGCTCGAAGGCCGGCGCGGCGTGCCGCGCCGGCGCCTCATCCACCTTTCCGAGAGGGGCCTGTGGGGCCGGCCGACCAACCTCAACAACGTCGAGACGTGGGCGAACGTACCCCAGATCGTGCTCAGGGGCGCCGACTGGTTCTCCTCCATCGGCACCGCAGGCTCGACGGGCACCAAGATCTTCTCGCTCGTCGGCAAGGTCACCAACACCGGTCTCGTCGAGGTACCGATGGGCACGACCTTGCGCGAGATCATCCTCGGCGCGGGTGGAGGCATCCCGGGCGGCAAGGCGTTCAAGGCCGTCCAGACCGGCGGTCCCTCCGGGGGCTGTCTGCCGGCGGACAAGCTCGACGTGCCGGTGGACTTCGACACACTTGAGGCCGAGGGCTCCATGATGGGGTCCGGTGGCATGATCGTGATGGACGAGGACACCTGCATGGTGGACGTCGCCAAGTACTTCCTGCGCTTCCTGGCCTCCGAGTCGTGCGGCAACTGCACCTCGTGCCGCGACGGGCTCGCCATCCTGCACGACCTGCTCGGCGACATCACCGAGGGGTGCGGCACGCGGGAGACCGTTGCCCTCGTCGAGGAGCTCGCCGACACCGTGGAGGCCACCTCCCTCTGCGCCCTCGGCACCAGTGCGGTCAACCCCGTGCTGTCCACACTGCGCTACTTCCGCGGGGAGTACCTCGCGCATGTGGACGACAAGCGCTGCCCGGCGGGGGTGTGCAAAGCGCTCATCAGCTTCAGCATCGATGCGGAACGCTGCAACGGCTGCACGCTCTGCGCGCTCCGCTGCCCTCAGGATGCGATCACCGGTGAGAAGAAGCTGCCGCACACGATAGCGCAGAGACTCTGCATCAAGTGCGGCATCTGCAAGGACGTCTGCAACCGCGACGCCGTGCTGGTCCAGTAGGAGGCCTCGTGGACGTTCAACTGATCATCGACGACGTGCAGGTCACCGGGCCGGCCGGGGCGACCGTCCTCGACGTCGCGCGCCGCGCCGGCCGGGACATCCCGGCTCTCTGCCACCACGAGGCCGTGCCCGCCATCGCGTCTTGCCGTCTCTGCCTCATGGAGGTGCGCCGGCCGGGCCATGACTGGGAGCAGCTGACGACCTCGTGCGACTACCCCGCGTCGGCCGGCCTCGTCGTGGTGACCGACTCACCGCGCATCCGCAGACACCGCGCCATGAATCTGGAGCTTCTGCTACGACGTGCCCCGGACGCCCCGGTGCTCCGGCGGCTCGCGTCGCAGTTCGACGTGGCGGAGTCGCGGTTCGCTCCCGTCACCGACGCACCGCTCCCCGACTGCATCCTCTGCGAGCTGTGCGTGCGCGTGTGCTCCATCCTGGGCTACAACGCGCTGGCGGCGACCGGGCGCGGCCACGACAAGAGTGTGGGTCCGCCCTTCGGCCAAACGGCCGCGATGGACTGCGTGGGCTGCGGCGCTTGCCGCGAGGCCTGCCCCACCGACTGCATCGCGATGGACGATACAACCACCACACGCGCGATCTGGGGCCGAACGTTCGAGCTCCTCACCTGCGAGCGCTGCGGCAGGCCGATCACGACCAAAGCGCACGCTGAGGCGATGGCCGCCGAGACCGGCCTGCCGGTGAAGAGCGGCGACCTCTGTGACATCTGCAAGAAGCGCGTCAGTTGCGAGCGCCTCGCTGGGCCGAAGTGACGAGGCCGAGGCTCCCCGCGACCCATCCCACCCGACGCGACGCGACGCCGCGGGTGTCCTACTTCTCCGCGACGAGAAGGGCGCGCTCCTCCATCAACGCGAGCAGCGTGCCATCGGGGTCGCGAAAGAACGCCAGCCAGAGCTGCGCCGACTCGTCCTCATGGATGATGTGCGGCGGCCCTTCGAAGAGCACCCCACGACCGTCAAAGTCGCGATGTGCCTCGTCGATGTCGTCGACGCGGAAATAGAGAAGCGGGTGAGACGCGTCACGCCCCGGCTCCGCCTCCCCGACGTACAGCCGGCTGTCGCCGCACTGGAAGAACGCCATCGTCTTTGACGGCACGTCGAAGACCTGCGGGAGGCGGAGCACGTCGCGGTAGAAGGGAAGCGCCCGATCGATGTCGCTGACGCTCAGATGTATCTGCCCGATGGGACCCAGCTGCGTCGCCATGTGGCCTCCTCACGACCGCCCCGCACCAGCGCACCAGCGCCTCGTCAAGTCATCATACACACCCGTCCTCAGCGCGACGAAGCCGCGGGTGCGCGGGAGCCCGACGAGGCTGCCCCCGCGCCGCCTTCGGCTCAGGCCGGGCAGGACGGAGGTCAACCGGCGAGCGCTATCCTCAGCGCGAAACGCCGCGGCTTCATCTCGATGGCAGGTATCGACCAGCGAACTGCGGTACTTCAGCAAACGGCGTGGCCACCGGAGAGAACGCTTTCTCAGTCCCTCAGACGGTCGGCGCCGCGGCAGCGGCCCTGCGCAGTGCCTCGACCTCGATGAAGATACGGCTCACCTCAGGGTGGGGCTCAGTGATGCGCTCCTCGATGCGATGCACGGCGGCGTGGATCTCCTCGGCGGGCAGGCCCTCGGTGAACTGCACCTCGATGTTCAGCAGCACGTCGTCGGGGCCAAGGTGCATGGTGAGCACCACGCCGAGGCCGATCACAGCAGGGTCGGCCAGCGCGATCTCGCGAATTGCAGCCACGAGCTCCGGATCGGCCGCCTCGCCGACCAGCAGGCTGCGGCTCTCGTAAGCGAGCCACATCGCGGCGACGATGAGGATGGCGCCGATGACGACGGACGCCAAGCCGTCGAGCACCGGCTCCTCGAGTTGATGACTCAGAAACACGCCGACGAAGGCGACCACTAAGCCCAGCAGCGCCGCGGTGTCTTCGAACAAGACGGTGAACAGGCTGGGATCCTTGCCGTGGTGGATGGCGGCCAAGGTCCGCCGCGATCCCCGGGACTTGCGGAAGACGCGCCACGCGACGCTGAACGAGACGCTCTCAAAGACCATCGCCAGCGCCAGCACGATGTAGTTGATCATGGGATTCTCGAGGGGCGTTGGGTGCTGGATGTGGATGATGCCCTCGTACACCGACATGCCGCCGCCGATGCCGAAGATGCTCACGGCGACGATGAGGCTCCAGAAGTAGACCTCCATGCCGTGCCCGAAGGGATGTTGGTCGTCGGCGGGCCGGGCGCCACGGCGAAGGCCGTGGAAGAGCAGCCCGCCGTTGCCGGTGTCGACCAGCGAGTGGATGCCTTCGCTGATCATCGCCGAGCTGCCGGTCAGGCTGCCGGCGACGAACTTGATGACGGCGATGGCGGCGTTGCCGATGATCGCGGCAATCACGGCTTTCTTGGATTCGGCGGCCATCTGCGCAGTGTAGCAGCGGCCGGGAAAGCGGCCACGAACCCGGTGTTCACCTGAAGGACAATCCGCGCCGAACGGGTACACTACGGAAATGGCGTGGAAGGGAGGATCATGCCACGTAGGGAGTACATCTGCAGCGAGTGCGGACACCGCTTCGGCACCCCGGAAGGCGAAGCCCTGAACGCACGCGCGCTCATGTGCCCGGGCTGCGGCAGCATAGATCTGTCGATCGCCGAGCCGACGCCGGCACCCGTCATCGTGATGCGTGCCACGCAGCCGGCCAGGGCCGGCGACTGGTGGCGCCACAGCGACAGCGAAGCTTCCTGAGTCTCGGCGGCAGGGCACGACGACTTCGCCGAGGCCGGTGCCCGGGTTTGGTACGCTAGACGCATGCTGAGGGCCGTCACGTTCGACTTCTGGAACACCCTCTTCGTCGACGTCCACGGGCGGGACCGTGAACGCTTGCGCGCCGAATCCTTGCGCGCCGAGCTCGAGACGCTCGGACACGCCGTCCCGCAGACGACGCTGGACGATTCCCTGCGCGCCGGCTTTGACTTCTTCGACCGGGTCTGGGTCGCAGAGCACCGCACTCCCTCGTGCGGCGAACTCGTCGACAGCATCCTCGCGGTGCTCGGGGCGCATTTGCCTGAGGCCGCTCGCGAGCGCCTCGTGCGGCGCTTCGAGCTGCTGGTGCTCGACCTGCCGCCGGAGCCCATGCCGGGGGCCGCGTACGCTCTGCCGCTACTGGCCGAGCGCTACCGGCTCGCGGTGGTCTGCGACACCGGCTACTCGCCGGGGAGCGTGCTTCGCGAGCTGCTGGAGCTCAACGGCATGCTGGCCTACTTCGAGTATCTCTACTTCTCCAACGAGCACGGCGTGAGCAAGCCCGATGTGCGCGTCTTCCAGCACACGCTGGCCGCCCTCGACGTGCGGGCGCCGGAGGCGGCCCACGTCGGCGACATCCAGCGCACCGATATCGCCGGAGCGCAGGCCGCGGGCATGGCCGCCGTTCATTTCATCGGCGCCAACAACCATGACGCCGGGCGTTCCACGGCTGATCTCCTGGTCAGGCACTTCGACGAGCTGCCGACGGCGCTCGGCGGCCTCACCTGTGCCGGCTGCTGACCGCGGGCAAGCCGCAGGTCGCGCGATACACCGGCGCCTTCTGGCCCCGGCCGCAGTCCTCGTCGCGGCGCTCCTCTGCTTCTTTGCCCTTGCCTTGCTCGCGCACCCCAGCATGCCCGGCGGCATCGACGGGCGGGTCAACGCGTTCGTCGCGGCTCATCGTTCTGCCGCGCTGACGACCTTCTTCACAGGGTACACGGGTCTCGGCCGGTGGCTCGTGCTCGCCGCGGCCACCGCGGCAGTCCTGGCAGGACTCGTGAGGCGGGCTCGCCGCCGTGATGCCATGTTCCTGCTGATCGCGATGACCATGTCACCACTCCTCAACCTGGCGCTCAAGCAACTTTTTGAGCGCGCGCGCCCGCCGGCGGAGTCCGCGGTGCTCAGCGTGAACGGCTACGCGTTCCCCAGTGGCCACACGATGTCTTCGGCCACGTTCGCCCTGGCGCTCGCCGTCATGGCGTGGCCGACTCGCTGGCGGTGGCCTGCGGCCGCTCTCGCCGCGACCTTCGCACTGCTCATGGGCTTATCCCGCATCTATCTCGGCGTGCACTGGCTCACGGACGTGCTGGCGGGATGGGCGCTCGCGGTGGCCGTCGTCGCGGCGACGCAGCTGATCGTGGAGTCCGTGGGCGCCCGGAGATCGCGTCGCGAGCCGGCGAGCCGCGACACGAAGCCCGTCGAGGTCGTCTTTCTCGACTGGGGCAGCACACTCATGGTGGACGACAGGACGCAGCCCGGGCCGATGGCCGCGTGGCCCGAAGTCCGCGCGGTGGACGGGGCGCAGGACGCGCTGCGCCGCCTGCGCCCTCACTACCGCCTCCTCGTGGCGACCAACGCCGACGACTCCGGAGAGCGTGACGTGCTGGCCGCGCTCTCCCGCGTCGGCCTCGACGGGCTCGTCGACGGCGTCGTCAGCTCGCGCGACGTCGGCGCGCGTAAGCCCGACGCACTGTTCTACCGCGCGGCCCTGCTGCGCGCCGGCCGCGCCGGCCTGCCGCTGGCGCCGGCGCGCGCCGTCATGGTCGGCGATTCGTGGCCCAACGACGTGGCCGGCGCCAGGGCCGCCGGCCTGCGCGCCGTGTGGCTCAACCCGTCGAAGGCGCGGCGCCCCGCAGGCGCCGCCGCGCCCGACGCGGAGATCCGTAAGCTCGCCGATCTGCCGCGGGCGCTCGCGAGTCTCTCGGACGCAGCGCCCGTTGCGCCCTCGGGCCGCGCGGGCTAGTGTGCGCTGCGTCCCGTCCACACTGGAGGCCTCCCGATGGACCTGAGTCATCCTGAAGCTTGGTGCGCTCGCGCCGTCGAGCTCGGCGCCAACGCCGCGACCGTCATCGACACCGGCAAGATCGTGACCGCCGAGTGGGTGCGCATGAAGTGTCTGTACGGCTGCGACGACAACGGCAGCTACCGCACGTGCCCGCCCAACTCCCCGGAGCCTGCCGCCACCCGCCGCCTGGTCGACGAGTTCCGGCGCGCTGTGCTCCTCAAGGGCGGTCCCCACCGTGGACGTCAGAACTCCGACCCCATGTCGCGCAAGCTCAATGATGCCGCCCTCACGCTGGAGGGAGAGCTCTTTCTGGCGGGCTTCTTCAAGACCTGGACGATGGGCGCGGGTCCCTGCGACTACTGCGGCACCTGCGAGCTCGACGGGCCGTGCGTGGCCCCGGAGCGCGCCCGGCCCTCGATGGAAGGCTGCGGCATCGACGTGTTCACCACCGTGCGCAACGCCGGCTGGCAGCTCGAGGTCGTTCAGGACGAGGGCGACGAGTACAGCTTCTTCGCCCTCGTCCTCGTGGACTGAATGGCGCCGCGCTGCAGTAGCTAGAGAAGCGCCGCGGCCGTCGTCAGCCGCGCGCCGGCATCGTCGCGGCCCAGCACCCAAAGGCTCTCGAAGAGTCCCGGCGTGACGCTCTGCCCGCTCATCCCGAGGCGCAGCGCGGCGAACACGGACTTGGGCTTGTTCTCGAGGCGCGCCGGCAGATCCCGGACGAGCGCCTCGACGGCCTCCACACTCCACTCCGGCAGGTCGCGCAGGCCCTCGGCCGCCATGCGCAGCGTCTCGAGGGCCCCGGCCGTG
The DNA here is from genome assembly GCA_963765635.1 of uncultured Thermoleophilia bacterium. Taxonomy (GTDB): domain Bacteria; phylum Actinomycetota; class Thermoleophilia; order UBA2241; family UBA2241; genus CAIXSE01. Next base: position 1,056,023 of record CAVXXF010000004.1, on the reverse strand, counting down.
CCGGCCAGTCGCTCGCGCGCCTCGTCAGAGATGGCGAGCGGGCGAAAGAACCAGCCGGCGACAGGCACGAAATCGGCGAGCACGTCCATCTTCTCGCGCACCAGCGGTGCGAGCCGGCGCGTGAGCGCTTCCTGTTCCACGTCGGGCGCCACCTGCAACGCGTGCGCCGTCTCGGCGCCCTCGACCTCCGCGGCCAGCGCCTCGGGACCGAGCTTGGCGAGCTCCGCGACGGCGGCCGGCGCGCCGTAGAAGCCGACCCGCGTGAGGTACTCCTCGAGCCGCTCACCGAGCTCGACGTCGTCCAGCTGACGGATGAAGCGGCCGTTCATCCAGCGCAGCTTCTCGGGGTCGAAGATGCTGGCGCTGGTACCCAGCTTGAGCACGTCGAACTTCTCGACGAGGTCGGCCATCGTCCAGGTGATCATGCTCTCGTCGAACTCGGTGCTGAGAAAGCAGAGGTAGTTGCGCACGACTTCCACCAGATAGCCCATGGCCGTGAGCTGCTCTAGCTTGGTGGCGCCGTGCCGCTTGCTGAGCTTCTTCTTGTCGGTGCCGAAGAGCAGCGGCATGTGGAGGAACTCCGGCACGAGAGCGCCGAGCGCCTCGTAGATCACCACCTGCTTGGGCGTGTTGCTGAGATGGTCGTCGCCGCGGATCACGTGCGTGATCCCCATGGTCACGTCGTCGACCACCACGGCGAGGTTGTACGTGATAGTGCCGTCGCTGCGCTGCACGATGAAGTCGCCGATGGTGTCGTTGTCGAACTCCACCGGGTCGCGCAGCATATCGTGGAAGACCGTCTTGCCCGGCGGCACGTGCATGCGCAGCGTGAACGGCTCGCCGGCGGCCTGACGGCGCACCACCCCTTCCGCGGGGAGCGCCAGGCACTTGCCCGAGTACACCCAGGCGCGCTTCTCGGCCTGGGCCGCGCGCCGCTCGGCCTCGAGCGCTTCCGCCGTGCAGAAGCACGGGTACAGGTGCCCGCTGGCGAGCAGCTTCTGGATGTACTCGTGATAGATGGGCCCGCGCTCGGTCTGGCGATACGGGGCGTGCGGGCCGGGGAGCTCGGGGCCTTCGTCCCAGTCCAGTCCCATCGCGCGCATCGAGCTGATGATCTGCAGGATCGCCTCGTCGGTACTCCGCGAGAGGTCGGTATCCTCGATGCGCAGGATGAACGACCCGCCCCTGCGACGCGCGAACAGGTAGTTGTACAGGCCGGTGCGGGCGCTACCCAGGTGAAGATAGCCCGTGGGGGATGGGGCGAAGCGGACGACGTCGCGGCCCGGGGCCGCCTCCTGTGACTGCTCGTTCATAGGCGGCCCATGATAGCGCATGAGGGGTTCGTGCCTCGCACCTCAAACGGGCGGTCACGTATCAGCGTGGTCCCTGCGGGTCTACAATGGGCGCATGGATGAAGCGGCGAAGCGCGTGCGCGTGACCACCTCCCGGGCTCGCGACCACATCGAGAACATCCGCTTTCGGGCCGGCGACGCCCTCGCCGTGGGTCACCGCAACCAGCAGTATCCCGAGTTCGTCTGGTGTGCGGCTGAAGACGGGCACGCAGGCTGGGTCCCCGAGGTGCGATTCCGCATGACCGGACCCGGCGAGGCAGTTGCGATGAGCGCCTACGACGCCGCGCAGCTCACGGTCGTCAAGGACGAGATTCTCAGCGTGGTGGAATGCACGGACAGCTGGTGTCGCTGCCGCAATGCCGGCGGAGTCGAGGGCTGGGTGCCGGTCACCATCCTGACGGCGGTCTCGACGGACTGACCTTCCGACCCGGCTGCGCGCCTGAGGAGCATGGCGCGCACAGTGGGTCTACAATGCCCCGATGGACAGGTTCCCCACACGAGTGCGCGTCACGATGTCGCGGGTCAGCGATCATGTCGACGACGTGCGCCTGAGCGCCGGCGACTCCATCGCCGTCGGGCATCGCAACCAGCAGTACCCCGAGTTCGTGTGGTGCGCCACCGAAGACGGCCACCATGGCTGGGCGCCGGAAGAGTGCCTCGAGATGCAGGGTCCCCGGAGTGCTGTCGCCTTGCGCGACTACGCCGCGGCGCACCTCACCGTCTCGCGCGGCGAGACCCTCGAGGCCCTCGAGCAGGTCGGCAGCTGGGTCTTCTGCCGCAACGCCGCCGGACGCACGGGATGGGTACTCGTCGACGCCCTTGAGGAAGTCCCGGACGATCAAGCGTGAGTGACCCGCCGACGCGCGTGCACGTCCTCCGCGCGCACATCACCAGCGACCCGGCCCCCGTGCGCTTCGTCCCCGAGGACGTGCTCGAGGAGGCCGGAGGCTGGCTGCGCTACCGCACGAGCAGCGGGCACGAGGGCTGGGTCCCGGTGACATCGTCGAGCCCGCTTAGGGGCCGGCCGATAGCTCCTTGACGAAGCCGGCCGGCTCGCCGGTCGTGCCCTGCACCTCAAGCGTGTGAGCTCCCGCCGCCAGTGGTCCCGTCGTGAGCGTCCACCTCTCCACGGGCTCGTCGAACACCCCATCCACGGCAATCAGTGGCAGCCATTCGCCGCCATCGACGCGGAACTGCAGAGCGTGCGGCACGAAGATGCTGATGTCGTGGCGGAACGGGATGCCGACGCTGCTCGTCCCGCGCGGCCAGGGCTGCTCTCGCACCGTGCCGGTCACCGTGACGGCGCCGCCCGCGACGCCGATCGGCGCCGTCGAGTCGAACCGCGGTCGGGTATCCACCACGTTTGGGCGGGCATCGGCATCTCTGTCGCGCAGACCCGTCTGCCCCACGCTGGACGGGCAGAGTTCACCCGTGACGAACGCATCAAGCGTGTCCTGCGACCCCCGCATGATGCAGGGCAGATCCGTAGTGCCGCCTTTCACCGCGTTGCGGTTCCGCACGCCCAGATACCCCGCGGCGAGGTCGCCGGTGCTCGGGTAGCCGGGCCGCGGCGGCGCGTACTCGTCAAGCGCTCCGAAGACGTGCCCCATCTCGTGGGCCAGCACGGCGTCGAAGTGGCGGAACCTGTAGCCGTCGTTGTCGTAGGTGAGGACCATGTACGGCCCGTAGAGGTCTGCCGTGTAGGCGACGGCCCCGTCGCGGAACATGCCGTCGGCGTCCCGCAGGCTGTCGACCACGTACAGCACGAAGGCCCAGTCGGCGCCGGTGTCGCGGCGCACTTGGTCGGCGTAGGCGCGTTCGGGGAGCGGGCTGTCGTCGATGCGGTCGTGTGCATACCCGAGCTTACCCATGATCTGCCAGCGCCACCCGGCGTCGCTCAGCCGGTAGTCCGTGTTGAACCGGCCGACCGGTCGCGAGATCGGCTCGAAACGCGTCGTGCTGGTGCGCGGCGCGCCGTACTCGCCGGCCGCGGGGAGGAAGACCTCGAGGGAGCCATCCGGCGAACGCTCGTTCCACCAGGTGAGCGCAGCCTTCACTCTTTCCAGCACGTTGGCGCGACGATCCCCGGGATTGCCGGGGTCGCGCCGCGACCAGTCTTCGGTGCTCGGGTCGACGGAGCCGTCGCTCTCCACGAAGACGACTGCGACGGCCACCTTGCCCGCGGCGAAAGCCGCCGTCTCTCGGGTCGTCGGGAGCGCGCCGAGAGCCAGCGGGAGCGCGCGGGCCAGTTCGGCGGCGCGCGGCCCGCGCAGATCGTCCAGCACCGGCGGCGCGGGCCGCTGCGGGATGGGCGCGGCGGCGGCCGGCGCGGCGGCAGCGAGCGACGCCGGACCGACCACGACGCAAACGCACGCCACGAGCGCCGCGAGATCCGCGAGTGCTGGGGGGCCTTTCCTCATGCGGGGATTGTCGCATGGAGCACCAAGCCGGTCGACTCGCGTCTGCGCCAGGAGCGCGCCCGCCGTGATTTTGCCGCAGGCCCGCCGTTTCTGGTACCGTACCGCTTCTGCTATCTACGACAATGGGAAGCATTGACCGACACCCCACAGCTGCGCATCGTCGTCCTCGTCAAGCAGGTCCCGGACACCGCCAACGTGACCGGCGAGGCCATGAAGGAGGATGGGACGGTCAACCGGGCGGCGCTACCGGCCGTGTTCAACCCTGAGGACCTGAACGCGCTCGAAGAGGCGCTCAAACTGAAGGACCGCCACGGTGCCCGCGTGACGGTGGTGACCATGGGACCGCCGGCCGCCGTGCAGGTGCTGCGCGAGTCGCTGTACCGGGGTGCCGACGAGGTCGTCCTGCTCACCGACAAGGCCTTCGCCGGCGCCGACACCCTGGCCACGAGCTACGCGCTGTCGCTGGCGGTGCGCAAGCTCGGCGGCTGCGACCTCGTGCTCTGCGGCCGCCAGGCGATCGACGGCGACACGGCTCAGGTCGGGCCACAGACCGCCGAGAAGCTGGGCTACCCGCAGATCACCTGTGTGAGCCGCATCGACGAGCTGGAGGCGCCGGTGAACGGCGAAGCCGGCGCGATCACGGCCACGCGTTCCATCGAGGGCGGCTTCGAGACCCTGACCTCCTCGCTTCCGTGCCTTCTCACGGTCACCGGCGAGGCCAACGATCCGCGGCCGCCGAGCGTCAGGCTTGTGATGACCTACAAGGGCATCGCCGCAGAGGCCATGCCCGAGTACGACGACACCTACCTCGACCCCGAGAGCGACGCCGCCGAGGTGTGCATGCTCGCCCGCGACGGCAGGCCCGTGTGTCGCGCCAAGGTGGTGCAGTGGGATCATCTGGCTCTCGAAGCCGACCGCGAGGCGCTCGGGCTGCGCGGCTCGCCGACGCGCGTGAAGGAGATCGAGAGCGTCGTGCTCGCGCAGAGCGAGGCGCGCATGGTCGAACCGGACGAAGCCGGCGTGGCGTCGCTCATCCATGAGCTCATCGAGGAGCACATCCTTGGCTAGCGCGGGAGGCGACCCCGTGAGCGGCGCGCGCAACGACGTGTGGGTCGTCGTCGAGCAGCACGACGGCGTGGCGGCCGAGGTCAGCCTCGAGTTGCTCGGCCGCGCCTGCGAGCTTGCCGCCACTCTGGGCGTCGGCACCGGCGCCGTTCTGGCCGGGGCGGGCGAGCCCGTCAGGGCTCTCGCGCCCGCCCTCATCACTCTCGGCGCCGATACCGTGTACCTCGCCGACCACGACGATCTCAGCGACTACCTGGCGCTGCCGTACACGCGCCTCGTCGCCGGCCTCATCCGTGCGCATCGGCCACAGATCGTCCTCTACGGCGCCACGACCACCGGCCGCGACCTGGCGCCGCGCGTGGCCAGCGCCCTGCGCACCGGCCTCACCGCCGATTGCACCGACCTGCGCATCGGCGACTTCTCGGCCAAGGGCGAGACGTACTCCGGTCTTCTGTTCCAGATCCGCCCCGCCTTCGGCGGCAACATCATCGCCACCATCGTGAGTCCCGAGCACAAGCCGCAGATGGCCACCGTGCGCGAGGGCGTCATGGTGATGCCAGAGGCCGAAGAGAGCCGCACAGGCACCGTCGTCGCGGTGCCTGTGGAGCGCTCATCGGCCGCGGTCAACGACGCCGCCGGCATCACGCTCACCGACGCCGACTTCGCCGTCCGCCTCGTCAAGCGCGTGCAGGAGGAGAAGCGCGTCGACCTCAAGGGCGCCCGCGTGGTCGTCTCGGGCGGCGTGGGCGTCGGCTCGCGTGAAGGCTTCGCCCTGGTCGAAGAGCTGGCCCGCGCCGTCGGCGGCGTCGTCGGCGCCAGCCGCGCCGCCGTGGACGCGGGCTGGGTGAGCCACGAGCACCAGGTCGGTCAGACCGGCACCACGGTGCGCCCCAAGCTCTACATCGCCTGCGGCATCAGCGGCTCCGTGCAGCACCGCGCCGGCATGGACCAGAGCGCCCGCATCCTGGCCATCAACAGCGACCCCGACGCGCCCATCTTCGCGGTGGCCCACTACGGGATCCGCGGCGACCTGCACAAGGTCATCCCTCTGCTGATCCAGGCCTACAGGACGAAGGCATGAGCAACTTCTTCAGCGACAACCCCGACCTGCAGGCCACGCTGCGTCGCCTTGACCTGGCGCGCATCGTCCGCCTGCGCGAGGACGACTACGAGCAGGCGCGGGACTTCGCCTACGCACCCAAGGACTTCGAAGACGCCCTCGACTCCTACGAGCGCACGCTCGAGATCGTCGGCGACATCGCCGGCGAGTTCGTCGAACCGCGCGCGGAAGACGTGGACCGCGCCGGCGCCGAGCTGGTGGACGGCGAGGTCCGTTACGCGCCGGGCATCACCCAGAGCCTCGCGCGCCTGCGGCAGGCCGACCTCATGGGAATCACGCTCCCGCGAAAGTACGGTGGCCTCAACTTCCCGGTCTCGGTCAGCGTGATGATCGTCGAGATGGTGAGCCGCGCCGACCCGGCGCTGATGAACATCTTCGGCCTCCAGGACATCTCCGAGACGATCAACAAGTTCGCCGACGAGGCGATGAAGGCCGAGTTCCTGCCGCGCTTCGCCAGCGGTGAGGTCACCGGCTCCATGGCTCTCACCGAACCCGAGGCCGGCTCCGACCTGCAGAACGTGCAGCTCAAGGCGACCGAGCAGCCGGACGGCACCTGGCGCCTCAACGGCGTGAAGCGTTTCATCACCAACGGCAACGGGCGCATCAGCCTTGTGCTGGCGCGCTCGGAGGAGGGCACCACCGACGCCCGCGGCCTCAGCATGTTTCTCTACGAGCGCGACGAGCACATGCGCATCCGCCGCCTCGAGGACAAGCTCGGCATCCACGGCTCGCCCACTTGCGAACTGCAGTTCGACGACGCGCCGGCGCTGCTCGTCGGCGAGCGCCGGCGTGGCCTCACGACCTACGTTATGAGCCTCATGAACGGCGCCCGCATCGCCATCGCCGCGCAGGCCCAGGGCATCGCCGAGGCGGCCTGGCGCGCCGCCGCCAAGTACGCGCAGGAGCGCGTACAGTTCGGCGCGCCCATCGGCGAGCTCACCGCCGTCAGAGCGATGCTCGCCGACATGAAGGTGAGCCTTGAGGCGGCGCGCGCCCTCCTCTACGAGACGGCGCTGATCGTCGACATGAAGGAAGTGCTCGAGCACCGCATCGCGCAGCTCGCCGGCGTTGACGCTGCCGACACCGCCGCTGGCGAGCTCAAGGCGCTGCGCGCGGAGCTCAAGAAGTACACGCGTCTGGCAGCCCTGTTCACGCCGCTGGCCAAGGCGTGCTGCACCGAGATGGCCAACACCGTGGCCTACGAATCGCTGCAGATCCACGGCGGTTCCGGCTACATGCGCGACTTCGCCGTGGAGCGCCACAGCCGCGACGCGCGCATCACCAACATCTACGAGGGCACCACGCAGCTGCAGGTCGTGGCGGCCATCGGCGGCGTGCTCGGAGGCACGCTCGCCGCCCAGTTCGACGAGTACGACGCCGAGGACTTCGGCGCCACGCCGGAACTGCTCGATCGCGTACGCGAGGCCCGCGCGCGCCTGACGGAGGCGATCGCCCGCGTGCGCGAGCTCGACGACGTGCGCTTCCGCGATTTCCACGCCCGCCGGCTCGTGGAGATGGCCATCGCTGTGAGCTGCGGGTACCTGATGCTTCGCGCCGCGCAAGACGACGCGCGCAAGCTGCTGGCGGCGCGCTACTTCGTGGAGGCCATGACCGCACGCGTCGCGGCCGCCGCGCTCCAGGTAGCGGGCAGCCGGCCCGCCGATCTGGACGATCTGCCGGCCCTGGGCCGCATCTAGCTCGTCCCCGAAGCCCGGCGAAACACTCAAGCTTCGGGCAGGCCCTGCCGATACTCTTCAGCGGTACCCCCTTCAGAGGGCCGGGCCCGGCAGGAGCAGCCGGTCCCGGCCCTCGCCCTTTCCTCTGGCGACCCGTCTGGGCATGTGCTACCGTTCGGCTGGGCTACTGGGAGGCTTCATTGATCTACTGCGTCGTGCCGCCCGAACTCGGCGAAGAGGCCTTCAGCCGCCTCGTCGAGCACTACAAGGACAACCCGAACGTCAAGGTCCTTCTGGACCGCCGTCACGGCGAGCGCCGCGACGACCGTTCGGGCGGCGGCGCGCGCAGCACGCGCGATCGCCGGCACCGGCGCGCCCCCGGCGCCTTCGACATCTGACGATTTCTGCCGACCCGAGGGACACCATGAACGAACCCCTTCCGCGCGGCAGCGAGACCCGCCTCGTGCTCACCCACCACATGCAGCCCGCCGACGCCAACTTCATGGGCAACATCCACGGCGGCGTCATGATGAAGCTCATCGACGAAGCGGCGGGCGCCTGTGCCTACCGCTTCTGCCGCACGAAGGTGGTCACCGCCGCCATCGACCGCATCGACTTCCACCATCCGGTGCAGGTCGGCAACCTGGTGCGACTCCTGGCCAACGTCAACTTCGCCGGCAAGACGTCCGTGGAGGTGGGGGTGCGCGTCGAAGCCGAGGACCTCGCGACCGGGATGGTCACGCACACCAACTCAGCGTACCTCGTCCTGGTGGCCGTGAGCGACAGCGGCAAGCCCATCCCGGTGCCGCCGCTGGTCCCCGAGACGGCGGACCAGAAGCACTGGTACGCCGAAGCACAGGAGCGGCGGCGCAAGCGCATGGCCGAGCGGCAGCCGGCCGACAGCTAGCCGGCCGACGCCCGGACGTCAGGCGCCGGCAGTCGCCGGCGCCGCGTCTTCGAGCCTCAGCAGTTCCTTGAGGGCGAGATCCGCCACGTCCAGCTGTGCCTCTGTCGGCTCGCTGGTCGTGAACAGCCGCTGCATCTCAATGCCGGGACGCCTGAGCGTGCGCGACAACGGGTGATCCTGGTGTCGCGCCATCCACGAAAACAGTTCCATGGCCGTGCCGATGCTCACGAGCCCGGCGACGAACGTGGCCAGCGGCTGGCGCTCCCTGCCGGCGGCCCGCAGCACGAGATTGCTGGCGACGCTCGTGACGACCAGCGGCGCGATAAGGTTGGAGCCGCAGCGCGCGTGCTCCTTGTCGGCGGCCGCCGGGTCGAGGCCGCTCTCGTAGGCTGCCACGCTCTTGTGCTCGGCGCCGTGGTAGCGCGCAAGGCGCGAGTCGCGCAGCAGTAGCAGGATCGGAGCCAGCGAGACGCCGGCCGCGGCAAGCTCCTTGAGGAGCGGCGAGCCGCGGCGCGTGCCGCGCAGGGCGAGCGTCGCCACGGCGCTCGCCGCGGTAGCCGCGAGCAGCCGAGGGTCTTCCTGCGGGAGCACGGGGCCACCGGTGGAGCGGCGCACGGCCGGCAGCACTGCGAGAGACTCGCCGAGCCGCAGCAGACCGCGCAGTAACGGGACGCGCTGCAGGCTGTCACGCGCCGGAAGGCGCGGCTTCTCGCCGGACGTCACGCTGACGCCGCCGCCGGGGCTGCGCACAGCGGCGGCCCAGAACCGCTCGCTCTGTAAGAGGACGCCGTCCCGCAGTGCCATACCGCCCAATTGCACCGTGCCTGCCCCTTCGCTTCAGCGGCGGCGAATGCCGCCTCGATCATCGTACGGATGTCGTTCACAGCCTGACGGATGCAGGCGGCGTTCACAACCAACGGCTGGGTCAGGCGGACCCGCACAGCCTGTCCCGGCCGCCACGTCCGCGGTAGGGCGACATGCTCTCGACCGCTAGAATCGGCCCGGCCGCCCCCGATCCGGAGACACCGTGCGCCACCTCGACCGCGACCTCAGACTGCTCTCCCTGGCCAACTTCCTGTACGCCACCGGGCTCGGCTTGTACATGCAACTGCTGTTCGTGTATGCGCTGCAGCTCGGCGCCTCGCGCTTCGCGATCGGGGCGCTCAACGCCCTCATGCTGGCGACGATCATGGTCGTCAGCCTCCCGGGCGCATGGGCGGCCACCCGCTTTCGTCTGAAGCACGTGCTGGTCGCCGTGTGGTGGCTCCTGGTTCCCATGTCCCTCATCTTCTACCTGGCGCCGACCTGGCAGTGGCTCATCCCCGGGCTCATCCTCTTCGGGTTCACGTTCGCCAACAACCCCGCCTTCAAGGCCTACATCTACCTCAAGTCCGAGCCCTCGAGCGTCGGCGCCGGCATGGCGTTCGTCTTCGGCTCCTACGCACTCGGGCTGGTCGCGGCGCCGCTGCTGGGCGGCCTGATCGCCGACCACGCGGGGATGCGCACGGTCTTTCTCATCAGTACGGCCGTCTTCGCGGCGTCGGCCACCCTCGTCTGCTTTCTGCACGACACGCCGCACCACCCGCCAACGGGACTCTGGCGCGTCGCCGACCTCCGCGCGAATCGCGCTTTCCGCGGTCACGTGGCGTTCTTCTTCGTCGGGTTCGGTGCGGTGTACGTCGCCCAGCCCTTCATCAACCCGTATCTTGCCCAGGTGCACGGACAGGGGTACGCAGCCCTCGGCGTCTACTCGTCGCTCTTCGCCCTGGGCACGGTGGTCATCATCCAGGTGATGGGCCGCCTCACCGATCGCTGGGGTCCGAGAGCCGGCGCCGCCAGCGTGCTGGGCCTGATGGCGACAGGCTCTCTCGTGCTGCTCGTGGGCGCGAATCCCGGCATGTGGGCGCTGGCGATGGTCTGTTGCGGAGCGTTCGACACGTTGCGCTACGTACCGACCATGATCCTCCCCGACTCGTTCGGGCATATGCCCCTGCCGTGGGGCTATGCCATCTTCGACACGCTGACCGGCGTGCCCATGGTGTGTGGCGCGACCCTCGGCGGCCTGCTCTACAGGACGTCGTTCGCCCTGCCCTTCCAGGTCGCGACAGTCATCGCCGGCGGCCTGCTCGTACTGACTCTCGTGAGGGGTCCCGACACTGGACGGGCGGCCGTGAAGCAGGCAGACTGAGGAAAGCAGCGCCCGGGTCTGACCGGACGCGTCAACAGGAGGCCAAGATGGGGCTCTTCGACACCGTGAAGCTGAAGGCCAACGCGCTGGCCGCAGACGCCGGACGAGCCGGCAAGGTCTCCGCCGCTCAGGCCCACACCGTGGTGCTGCAGAACGACATCCGCAAGGCCGAGCGCGAGCTGGGCCATAGCGCCTTCTCGCTGATCGAGAGCGGCGCGATCGCCCATCCCGACCTCAAGGCGGCGACCGCGCGTCTGCGCGACGCCCGGCAGGCCCTTGCGGACAAGGAGACGGAGATCGAGACACTTCGTGGGCGCATGCCGGAGACGGACGACATGGCAGCCGTCACACCGGCCGATGACGCACCCGTGGCCGCCCCGGGCGACGCCGAGACGGAGATGCCGGAACAGACAGCCGCGGCCCCGGTCGCCGAGGAGCCGCCGGCCGCCGCAAGCGTGGCGAAGAAGCCGGCGCCCAAGAAGCTGGCGTCACAGACGAAGAAGCCGGCGCCCAAGAAGGCCGCCGCCACGAAGCCCGCCGCTGCGAAGAAGCCGGCGCCCAAGAAGCCAGCGGCGAAGAAGACCCCGGCCAAAGACGACTGAACGAGCCTCCGCCGCCAACGTCACCACCCCGCTCCCTCGTCGCCCGTCCGGGCCGTCTGGTAGCCTAGGCGGGACCAAGGAGAGCACATGATCAACGAACTCAGCGGTCTCGCGGCCGCGATGCCTCGCACCCCCATCGCCGAGCTCGAGAGCGGCCAAGCGGTCGACACCTACTTCACCTGTACCGAGAAGACCACGGCCACCGATCGTAACGGCAAGACATACCTGCGCCTCAAGCTGCGCGACGCGAGCGCAGAAGTCTCGTGCATCCACTTCGACCCGTCAGAAGAGGCCCTGGGCGTGACCGCCGGTGACGTGGTCGTGGCCGGCGGCACCTACAGTGTCCACCCCCAGTACGGACCCCAGATCCAGGTACGCCGCCTGAGGCTCGCCGAACCAGACGAATACGACGCCTCAGAGCTCGTGCCGGTGTCGCCCGTCGGCACCGCCGAGCTGGGCGAGCGCCTGCACGCCCTCATCGACTCGGTGAGCGAGCCGCACCTGCACGCGCTCCTGGAGCGCGCCTTCGACGGCTCACAGGAGCCCGGCGCCACCTTCGCTGTCGCGCCGGCGGCGGTGCGCAACCACCACGCCTACCGGCACGGGCTGCTCGAGCACTCGCTCATCGTCGCCACCGCGGCCGCCGTGGTGGCGTCGCAGTTCGACTCCGTCGATCGCGACCTCGTCGCTGCCGGCGCCCTCCTGCACGACATCGGCAAGACGCAGGCCTACACCAGCGACGGCATGGCGCCGCTCATGACCGATGTCGGCCGGCTGCACGGCGAGATCGTCATCGGCCACGACATGGTCCGCGAGCTCGTGGCCGAGGTCCCCGGGTTTCCCGTCGAGCTGGCCAAGCGCTTGCTGCACATCATCGTCTCCCATCACGGCATGCGCGAGAAGGGCAGCCCCGTGGTGCCGCAGACGCGCGAGGCCATCATCGTGCACTACTGCGACGACATGACGGCGCGCATCGGCGCCGTCGACGACGCCGAGAAGGCCACGTCCGCCGGCGAGAGCTGGTCGAGCCGCATCTTCATGATCGACGCGCCGGCGTACTTCGGCCCGCGCGACCCCGGCGCCGACGAAGCGTAGCCCTCAGCCCCAGAGCTCCTTCACCGCCGTGAGCACCTCGGCGGCATGGCCCTTGGGCGTCACCTTGGGGTAGACCTTGCGGATCGTGCCGTCGGGGTCGATGAGCCAGGTGGTGCGCTTGGCCACGCCGACCATGGGCCGCGCCACACCGAACGCGACGGCCACCTCGTGCTCGCCGACGTCGCCGATGAGCGGCATCTTGAGGTCGTACTTCTCGGCCCACTTCCGGTTGGCCTCGGCCGAGTCTATGCTGGCGCCGACGACCTGGACGCCCAGGGCGACGAACTCGTCGATCAGGCCGTTGAACTCAACGGCTTCTGTGGTTCAGCCACCGGTGTTGGCCTTCGGATAGAACCACAGGACGGTGCGCCTCCCGGGCGCCCCCAGGTCGATGCTGACGCCGTCGTACGATTTCCCGACGACCTGCGGTGACTTGTCGCCTTCCTTGAGCACGAGTCCCTCCTCGCGTGGGGCGGCGGCCGGCGAAGCGCCGTCGCCGTGCGTTGTCGTCCGGGTCACAGCCGCATCGGCGTCGTGCCGATCGGCGGTCGATGTAGACTGCGTCCATGCCCCGAAAGCTGAAAGTGAGTGTCGACTACGAGCGTTGCACCGGCGTGGGCGCCTGTGAGCAGGTCTGCCCGGAGGTCTTCTTCATGCGCGACGACGGGCTGCCGGAGGTCCTCGAACCCGAGCCCCACGAGACGCTGTGGGCGGCAGTGGAGCGCGCCGAGGAAGCCTGCCCGGACGACGCCGTCATCCTCGAGTGGGTGGACGAGGAGGACTCCCACTAGCCGGCGATCTCGGCATCGTCGTCGACCACCGGCGCGGCCGCCACGAAGAAGGTGAGCGGACCGTAGCCCACGTTGGCCACCCGGTGCCAGGCGCGTGCGGGCACCGCCAGGGCCTCGCGTTCCCCCACCTTGAACTGCTCTTGGTCGACGTCGATCATGGCCGTTCCGTCGAGCACGAGGTAGACCTCTTCCTGCTCGCGGTGCAGGTGCTTCGACATCGAACCCTCGGCGAGCGTGAACACGTTGACGCGCAGGTTGCGTGCGCCCAGCGCCTCTCCGAGGCGCTGGACGCTGAGCTTCTCCGAGATGCTCTCGGTGGGCACAGCACGCACGACTCTCATTCAGCCCTCCTCAAGCGGAAGGACAGTGACGGGGCTCCCGCAGAGTCCCTCGAAGCGGGCCGCGTCGGCGGCCGTGCCGACGATGTCGCCGAAATGCATGGGCACCACTGCGGCCGCGGAGATCATCCGGCAGGCCTCCGCAGCTTCCTCGGCGGTCATGACGTAGGTGCCGCTCACCGGCAGCAAGGCCACGTCGCAGCGCACCTCGCGCATCTCGGGGATCGCGTCGGTGTCGCCGGCGTGGTAGATGCGCCGGCCGTCGAGTTCCACGACATAGCCGAGCCCCCCGGAGCCCGGCGGGTGGAACAGCTCGCCGGGCCCGCGAAACTTGTCGATGTTGTAGGCAGGCACGGCGGTCACCGTAACGCCACCCACGGTCGCCGACTCGCCTGCCCTGAGGGTGAGCGTCGCCACGCCTTCGACCGCAGCGGTCACCGACGCCGGCCCGATAAGCGTCGTCCGCGGAGCAGCCACGCGAGCGATGTCGTCGGGGCTGAAGTGGTCGAAGTGGTCGTGGGTGACAAGGACGAGATCGGCTCGTGGGGCGCCGGCGGAGAGCTTCCAGGGATCGATGTAGACCGTGCTGGAGCCGTCAAGGCGAAACGTGTCGTGGCCAAGCCAGTGGATGTTCTCGATCATGGTCGCCTCCCGCGGAGTGTGCCACCAGCATGGTACCCGATACCGGGAAGACGAAGGGCCGGCCCTCGGGCTCCGAGCACTGCCCCGATGGCCGGCCCTGTCAGAAACGCATTGGTCAGTCGGCGTCGGCCTCTGCGTCGATCTCGGTGATCTCGACGTTGCCCTCGGCGTCTTCCATGATCTCGGTGATCTCGACGTTGCCCTGGGCGTCTTCGACGACCTCGACCACGTCGACGTTGCCCTCGGCGTCGGCAATGGCGTCGACCATCACGACGTTGCCCTCTTCGTCACCGGCGATCTCGATCACTTCGACGTCGCCTTCGTCATCGACGATGACCTCTTCCTCGACCACGACAGCCGGGGCGGCGGCAGTGGCGGGCTTCACGTTGACGGCCTGCGGGCCTTTGCGGCCCTGCTCGACCTCATACTCGACGAGCATGTCCTTGTCGATCGCGGTGACGCCGTCGGCGAGGCCGGTGACGTGCACGAAGATGTCGTTGTCGTTGTCCTGCTCGATGAAGCCGAAGGCCTTCTCCGATGAGAACCACTTCACTTTACCCTGAGGCACTTGTTTCTCCTTTTTGTCTTGAAGTGCGCCCCGCCGGCGCTCGGTGGTGACGAGGTGCGCTCCTTGTGCCGCTCACGCCGGTCTCTGAGGCGCAGAGCGTACAGGTAGTGTACCCGCTTCGCGCGGGAGCGGAAAGCGAGCCGCCGTCTAGCAGCGCGTCACGGCGAAGATCGCGAGGCGCGCCATCAGATTGGGGAGCACGGCGCGCTGCGGCGGCTGCTTGTCCACCCCACCGAGGTACAGCTCCTGCTCGATGCACAGGCCTTCCTCGAGGCACAGGGCACGGAAGTCCTTGATAGTGCAGAGGTGGATATTGGGCGTGTCCCACCATTGGTGCGGCAGGTCGCGCGACACCGGCATACGGCCGCCGAGAAGGAGCTGCAGGCGCGGCGTCCAGTGGGCGAAATTGGGAAAGCTGACGATCGCCTGCCGGCCGACGCGTACCATCTCGCGGACGATCATCCGCGGGCGACGCAGCTGCTGCAGGCTCATGCTCAGGATGACGACGTCGTGTGAGCCGTCCGCGAAATCCGCGAGGCCCGCGTCGAGGTCGCCGTGGAACACGGAGAGTCCCTTGCGCACGCAGGCCTCGACGGCCTCCTGCGAGACGTCGACGCCGCTGCCGCGCACGCCCTTGTCGCGGATGAGCTGGCTCAGCAGCACGCCGTCGCCGCAGGCGAGGTCGAGGACCGTGGAGCCGTGAGGAACGAGGTCCTCGATGAGCTTGTAGTCGATGCGTCGCACGCTGAACGCCCTCCTGCCTCGTCCGCGTCAGCCGGGCGGCGCGAAGGTGCGCGCGCCGCTGGACAGGAACGCGCCGATGATGCCCTCCATCTTCTCGCGTTCCAGAAGGAAGGCGTCGTGGCCGTAGTGACTCTCGACCTCGTAGTAGCTCACGTGCTTGTGGGTGGCGCGCAGGGCGCTGACGATCTCCTTGAGCTGGTACGGCGGGTGCAGCCAGTCGCTGCTGAAGCCCAGCACGAGGAAGCGCGCCGTCACGTCGCGGAAGGCCTGCACCAGGGTACCGTGCCGCCTCGTGAGGTCGAAGTAGTCGAGGGCACGCGTGATGTAGAGGTAGGTGTTGGCGTCGAAGCGGTTGGTGAACGAGAGCCCCTGGTGCCGCAGGTAGCTCTCCACCTCGAAGTCGGCCGAGAAGGTGAACGAGTACTCGTGGATGTCGCGCAGGCGGCGCCCGAACTTCTCCTGCATGGCCTCGTCGCTGAGGTAGGTGATGTGGCCGACCATGCGCGCCACGCTGAGGCCTTTGGCCGGCGACTTGCCTCCGTAGTAGTGGCCGCCGTGCCAGTCGGGGTCGGCCATGATCGCCTGACGGCCGACCTCGTTGAAGGCGATCGCCTGCGTGGGTTGGCGAGCGGCAGTGGCGAGCGGCACGCAGAGATGGACGCGCTCGGGATGCGACACGGCCCATTCCAGCACCTGCATGCCCCCCATCGACCCCCCGACCGCGGCAAGCAGCTTCTCGATGCCGAGGTGGTCGAGAAGCATCGCCTGGGCGTTGACCATGTCGGCGATCGTGATGATGGGGAAGTCGGTGCCGTACGGCCGGCCCGTCGCCGGGTTCTCGGAGGCCGGCCCGGTGGAACCGCTGCAGCCGCCGATCACGTTGGAGCTGATGACGAAGTACTTGTCGGTGTCGAGCCCCTTGCCGGGCCCGATCATCATGTCCCACCAGCCGGGGCGCCGGTCGTTGGCGCTGTGCCGGCCGGCAACATGCGCGTCGCCCGAGAGGGCGTGCGTCACGAGGATGGCGTTGTCCCTGCGCGCGCTGAGCTTGCCGTAGGTCTCGTAGGCGACGGTGAACGGCGCCAGCGTGCCGCCGCCCTCGAGGGCGAGCTCCTGGCCCTGCTGGTCGAAGGTCACGCGCTTCGTGCGCACGATGCCGGCCGAGCCGGCGTCGGCGTCGAGGCCCATGGCGACGTCGCCGATCTCCTTGTGCTCTGTGTCTCTCGCTGCTGTCATCACGACCTGTGCGTGGGCGGCGGGCGACCCTACGGCCTCCCGCCGCCCATTCTACGCGTTCACTCGCGCTGGTCGAGGCCGGCGCCACTCCCGGCGGCCGCGCCCGGCGTTCAGGCCTTCTCCAGCGCCTGCTCGATGTCGGCGACGATGTCCTCGAGCGACTCGATGCCGATCGAGAGCCGCACGAAGTCGTCGCTGACCCCGGTCTCGACCTGCTCCTCCGCGGTGAGCTGCGAGTGCGTCGTCGTGGCCGGATGGATGACCAGGGACTTGGCGTCGCCGATGTTGGCCACGTGCGAGAGCAGCTGCGTGCTCTCCACGAAGCGGCGACCGGCCTCGCGGCCGCCCTCGATGCCGAAGCCGATCATCGCGCCGAACAGGCCCCGGTAGTGGTACTTGCACGCCAGCCCGTGCGTGCGGTGCGCACTGCAGACCCGGGTAACTGACCCAGGTGACCTTGGGGTGCTCCTCGAGGAACGTCGCCACGCCGAAGCCGTTGGTGCTGTGACGCTCCATGCGCAGCGGCAGCGTCTCGAGCCCCTGCAGGAAGAGGAAGGCGTTGAACGGCGACAGGGCGGCGCCGATGTCTCGCAGGAGGCTGACGCGCAGCTTCACGATGTAGGTGAGCGGCCCGAGCGCTTCGTGGAACTTGAGCCCGTGGTAGCTGCCATCGGGCTCCACGAGGCCGGGGAACTTGTCGTTCTGCGACCAGTCGAAGCGACCCGCGTCGACGACCACGCCGCCGATGGACGTGCCGTGCCCGCCGATGAACTTGGTCGCGGAGTGCACCACGACGTCGGCGCCGTGGTCGATGGGTTTGATGAGATACGGAGTCGCCATCGTGTTGTCGACGATCAAGGGGATGCCCGCCTCGTGAGCGATGGCGGCCACCGCATCGATGTCCAGCGTGTCGAGCTTGGGGTTGCCGACGGTCTCGGCGTAAAGCAGCTTGGTGGAGGGCTTGATGGCGCGACGGAAGCTCTCGGGGTCGAGCGGATCGACGAGGTCGATCTCGAGGCCGAAGCGCGGCAGTGTATGTACGAACAGGTTGTACGTGCCGCCGTAGAGGCTATTGGCGCTGACGATGTGGTCGCCCGCCCCGGCGAGATTGAGGATGCTGAAGGTGACCGCCGACGAGCCCGAGCTGAAGGCGAGCGCGCCGACGCCGCCTTCGAGCGCCGCGACGCGCTTCTCGAAGACGTCGTTCGTCGGATTCATGATGCGCGTGTAGATGTTGCCGAACTCGCGCAGCCCGAAGAGGTCGGCGGCGTGGTCGGCGCTGTCGAAGGTGTACGCCGTAGTCTGGTAGATGGGCACGGCGCGCGCCTTGGTCGCCGGGTCGGGCTCCTGGCCGCCGTGCAGGGCGAGGGTCTCGAAGCCTCGGGGGGGCGGCGGCGTCTCGGTGTCGCTCATGTCGTCTCGTCTCCTGTCAGATGTAGTACATAGGGGTCTCTCGGGACCGTGCCGCCGCGTCGGCGATAGAGGCCGAGCGGAGGATGGCGCGAGTGCAGGCGCGCACCTCGCTCCATACGGGTGCGACCAGAGGCTCGGCCTGGTCGCCGCCGGACATTCGCCCCTTGCCCCCGTGCGAGCCGTCGATGAGGTCGATCACGTCGGCGAAGCTGACGGCGGCCGGGTCGACGGCGAGCATGTACCCGCCGCCCTTGCCGCGCCGGCTGCGCACCAGCCCTCCCTGCCGAAGGTCGTGCATGACCTGCTCAAGGAACTTGACGGGGATCGCGGCGAACTCGCTGATCGCGCGCGCCTGCACGGGCGCGTCGCCGTCCGCGAGCGCCAGCCGTACCAGCGCCTTGATCGCGTACTCGCTCTTCGTGGAAAGGTGAATCACGTTCGTAATTCCTACTTCTCGCTAGGGTTCAGGAACTTTATGAAGCGATCCGGCTGGATGTCAAACGTCCGGGCGAGAGTCAGACGTCGCGGCCGGCGGCCGGGCGGCGGCGCTTTCGGCATACCTTCCCGACCTCAGCGAAGCTGCTACCATGGTCGCATGACCGAGTTCGACGACATCCTGCGTCGCGAGGCGCGCGACACGCTGCGGCGCGAGCTGCCCGGCCTCGAAGAGGCCGTCCCTCTCGCGCCGCTCTGCGCCTACGGAGTCGGCGGCCCGGCGGAGTATCTGTACCGGGCCGGGACGACCGGCGCCCTGGCGCACGCCGTCAGAACAGCGCGCGACGTGGGCGTGCCGCTCACGGTCCTCGGCCGGGCCACCAACGTGCTGGTCGGCGACCACGGCCTGCCCGGGCTCACCGTGCTGGCGCGCAACGAGGCGCACACGCTCGACGGCGAGCTCCTGATGGTCGAGGCCGGCGCGGAGCTGCCCGGGCTGGTCACCGAGCTGGTCGAGCAAGACCTTGCGGGTCTCGAGTTCGCCGGAAACATCCCCGGGTCGGTCGGCGGCGCCGTGGTGGGCAACGCCGGCGCCTACGGGCGCTCGATGAGCGATGTGCTCGTCAGCGTGCACCTGCTCGACGGCATGACGGAGCACGTCAAGGAGCCGCAAGAGCTCGACTTCGGCTACCGCACGAGCCTCTTCAAGCAGCTGCCCGAGCTCACCGTCCTCTCGGCGACGATCCGGCTGCATCGCGGCGAGCGCAGCGCTCTCCTCGACGAGATCGCCCGCGACGCGAAGCTACGCCGCAGCAAGCATCCGCTTGAGTACGCCAGCTGTGGCAGCTACTTCAAGAACCCCAGCCGCGAACTGCCGGCGGCGCGCCTCATCGAGGACGCCGGCCTCAAGGGATTCACCAACGGCAAGGCGCGCGTCAGCGAAAAGCACGCCAACTTCCTCGTCGCGCTGCCCGGCGCCGCGGCCGCCGACATCGTCGCCCTGGCCGAGGAGGTCAAGCGCCGGGTGCGCGAGCAGAGCGGCCACGAGCTGATCGAGGAAGTGCGCCGCCTCGGCTTCTAGCGGCGGCGCCCGTCGCGCCTCGCCGCCGCACGGCACCCGCCGCGCTATACTTGCCGCGTCCGGCGGCGCGAACCCGCCTGCCGGAGCCGGCGTCTCTCACTGCGGAGGAAGACCATAGAAGAACTGCCGCACGGCCTGGTAGACCGCCTGCGCAGAGAGCAGCCGGAGGCGCGCGCGGAGTTCTTTCGGCGCTACGCGCCGCAGGTGCGCCGCATCCTCTTCCTCCAGGGGTTCTGCGAGGAGGTCGACGACGCCGTGCAAGAGGTGTTCATCAAAGTGTATCGCGCCAAGATCCCGGCCGAGGTCACCTTCCTGGCCTGGTTCTATCGCGTGATCCTCAACACCGGTCGCGACCAGGGTCGCCGGCGCAAGACGCGCCACGGGCTCATGGACAAGCTCCACCAGATCGCCCCCGAGGTCTCCACGGACGCGCCGTCCGCACCTGCCGACCCCGCTCTGCGCCGGGCGCTCGCCGACCTGTCGCCGGAGCTTCGTGAGTGCGTAGCGCTGCGCTTCTTCGCCGACCTCCCTCTGGACGAGATCGCCGCGGCCCAGGACATCCCTGTGGGGACGGTCAAATCACGGCTGCACGGTGCCATGAAGCACCTGCGCCATACGCTCACCGAGAGCGGGTTCGAGCACGATGGCTGACGAAAGACGAGATGAGATGACGGGCGCGAACGGCTTCGACGACGACCGCCTTCTGGCGTTCGCGCTGGGCCTCGACGACGACCCCCAGCTGGTCGCCGCGGCGGCGGCCGACGAAGGCCTCCGCCGCCGCCTCGCCGCCGTGCGCGCTGAGGTCGTGGAGGTGGAGGCGCAGGTGGGCGCCGCCGTGCCTGCACCCGACGAGCGCTACACCGAGCTGAGCGACCCGCGCTGGACAGGGCTCCAGGAGTTCTTCACGCCGCCGCGTCCGGCGCAGCACGCGCAGCCGCGCCTCGCGCTGGCTGCGCGTCCTGGCGCCGGTCGCGGTCGCCCTCGTCGCGGTCGCCGTCGGTCTCGCCGTCATCAACGACCAGAAGAGCGGCTCGCGCGCCGCCAGCGATTCGCTTTCCTCGGCGGCCAAGGCCTCGAGCCAGGCTGCCGGGCCGATGACCACTGAAGGCGAGACCGCCACCGACCGGGGCGGCGACTACACTCAGGCTCTGAGCGAGCAGCTCGATCGGTATGCCGTCGTGGTGCTCGCCGAGGCGCAGGCCGCCAGAGGCGCCTTCCAGCGCTTCGTGGTCGTCAAGTTCCTCAAGGGCGACGGCCCCGTTGTGGTCCGCCTGCGTTTCGTCGACCAGCCGGCCGACGAAGGCCGGCTTCAGGTGCTGTTTCTGCGGCCAATCGTGGCAGCGAGCGGTGAACCAAGCGTCGAGGCGACCCTGACGCCCGGTCCGAACGCGAGTGAGGACACAAGCACTCTCGGGCCGCCGGCCGTCGGGCAACCCGTCATGTACTGGTACCAAGGCGAGGCAGCCATGGCTCGCGAACTGCCGGCGGGCACCGATCCCGCCGCGGTGAACCTGCCGTGAGCCTCCCGCGCCTGCCGAAGCCGGGCTACTTCAGCGACGCCAAGCCCGCGTTCCTCGAGCTCATCGACCCGCGCGGGCTCCGCGTCCTCGACCTGGGCTGCGGCGGCGGGCACAACGGCGCCCTGCTCAAGCGCGCCGGCGCCCGCGAGGTCGTCGGCGTCGAGCTTCACGCGGGCGCCGCTGCGCAGGCCCGCAAACGTCTCGACGCCGTCGTGCAGGGCGACCTCGCCGACCTCGACCTTTCTCTGCTCGGCGACGAGCTGTTCGACGCCATCCTCGCCAGCGACGTGCTCGAGCATCTCGCCGAGCCCGAGGCGGTGCTCGCTCGCGCCCTCACGCGCCTGCGGCCGGGAGGCGTCGTCGTGATCTCCCTGCCCAACGTGGCCCACGTGGTGGTCTTCGCCAACCTGCTCATGAAGCGCTGGCCGCGCAGCAATTCCGGCATCTTCGACCGCACGCACCTGCGCTTCTTCGCCAAGCGCGACATGGTCCAGCTCCTCGAAGGCGCCGGGCTGCGCGTTCTGCGCGTCCAGCCGTACTACACACGCTATGCCTCCATCCGCGCAGCCTGCTTCGTGTTCTCACTGTACGTCTTTCGCGAGTACTGGGCGCGGCAGTTCCTTCTGCTGGCCGAAAAGCCGGGCTGAGTCAGATAGACTCGTCCTGTCGGCCGAAGGGGGGCACCGTGACAGGTCTGCTGGAAGGCAAGAACGTCCTCGTGACGGGCGCCGCCAACCCACGCTCCATCGCCTGGTCGGTGGCCGTGGCCGTCAAGAAGCACGGTGGGCGCGTGGCGCTCACCTACCAGGCGGAGCGCCTGAGGCGTCGCGTGCAGACCCTCGCCGACGAGCTCGGCGAGACCCCGATCATCGAGTGTGACGTCAGTAGCGACGAGGCCGTGCGAGGCGCCATCGACGAGCTCGCCGAGTCCATGCCCGTGCTCGACGGCCTGGTGCACAGCATCGCCTGGGCCCCGGCCGAAGACCTCCAGGGCAGTTTCGTGCAGACGAGTCGCGCGGGCTTCGCGCAAGCCAACGACATCAGTTCGTACTCGCTGATCGCCACGGCCCGCGAGGCGCGCCGCCTGATGACGCGCGGCGGCGGCATCGTCACGATGACCTATGCCGGGTCCTGGCGCGTGGTGCCCAACTACAACGTCATGGGGCCGGCGAAGGCGTCCCTCGAGAGCGCGGTGCGCTACCTCGCGGCAGATCTGGGGCCGGATGGCATCCGCGTGAACGCGGTATCCGCCGGCCCTATCGCCACCGTCGCGGCGCGCACCATCAAGGACTTCAGCGGTATGCTCGAACTGCTCGAGAGCCACACGCCGCTGCGCCGCAACGTGACCACCGAGGAAGTGGCCGACGCCACCGTCTTTCTGCTCAGCGACCTCGCGCGGGCCATCACCGGCGAGGTGGTGCACGTCGACGCCGGCGCGCACGCGACGATCTGAGAGGCGGGGGATGCGGTCTTGATCGCCTACGTCGCCCGGGATCTCGCGTCGGGGTCGTGTCTCTCAGCGCACGACGACGTCCAGTTCCCCTCCTATTCGACCATCAAGGTGCTGCTGGCCGCGGCGTTCTGGCGCGCTGTGGAGCGCGCAGAGCTCAGCGAGGCTGAGCCATACCTCTTCCAGCCGAGCAGCATCGTCGGCGGCGGCGGCGTGCTGCGCGGCTTCCGTCACGCCGCCAGGCTGGCCCTCGCCGACTACGCTCACCTCATGCTGGCGGTCAGCGACAACGACGCCAGCAACATCATCGCGGGCTTCGTGGGCTTCGATCGCGTCAACGACCTGGCCGCTGAACTGGGGCTCGGCCAGACGGCCATGCGCCGCCTGATGATGGACTTCGAGGCCGTCGCCGCGGGGCGCGAGAACACGACCAGCGCGGCCGACCTCGCGGCGCTTCTCGAGGATCTCGCCGAAGGCCGAGTCCTCGGGCCGGCCACGGCCGGCCCGGTCTGGGCGTCGCTCGAGCGGCAGGAGCACCTCGACGGCATCGCCCGCTACCTGCCGGCGGCCGCGAGTTACGCCGGTAAGTGCGGCGACGACTCGCCGGTGGGCCGCTACGCGCACGACTGCGCGCTGATACGCGAGGGCGACCGGCGGGTGGTCATGGCGATCATGACCGACGCGGCCGGCGGCTTTGAGGCGGTGGCCCGCACCGGCGCCGCTCTCTACGCGGCGCTCGGGAAGGCCTGAGCGCCGCGGCGCCGACGCGCGGCCCGAAGGGCCCCGCGGGCGCGGCTTCACTCCGCCGACCGCACCCCCAGCCCCGGCTGGTTCGACGCCGTGAGCAGGTCGCCCTCCACGCTGAGGCCGGTGAACGGGTCCCCGGCCAAGAGCAGCGCGCCGTCGAGGTCCACGTGGTCCGCGAGGCCGGCGAGCTGCAGCCCCGCGGCGATGCCCAGGCTCGACTCGACCATGCACCCGAGGAGCACGAGCAGGCCGCGCTCTGCGCAGGCGGAGATGAGGGCGAAGGCGCTCGCGATACCGCCCGCCTTGGAGAGCTTGACGACCACTCCGTCGTAGGGCTGGGCGACGGCCTCGAGGTCCGCGATCGTGAGCACGGCCTCGTCGGCGAACAGCGGCACGGCGGTGCGCTGGCTCAGCCAGGCCACGCCGTCGACATCGGTGGCCGGCAGCGGCTGCTCGACCAGCTCGGCGCCGAGGTCGGCAAGGACGGCGAGAGACTCCGCCGCGCGCTCGCGGCCCCAGCCCTCGTTGGCGTCGTAGCGGAACGTCGTCTCCGGCAGTGCGCGCGCGAGAGCCTGCGCAAGCTCGAGGTCGCCGTCGAAGCCGAGCTTGACCTTGAGCGTGCCGAACGCCGCGGCGGCGCGCGCCTGGGCCAGCATCTCGTCGGGCGTGCCGATGGCGATCGTGTACGAGGTGCGCACCGCCGGTCGCTCGAGACCGAGCATGCGCCAGACCGGCTCGCCGGCCTGCTTGCCGGCGAGGTCCCAGGCGGCGGCGCTCAGGCCGGCCCGCAGGGCCGGCCACGCCGGCGCCGCCGCGCCGTCACTCGACGCCAGACGGTCACACAGCGCCTCCACGCCGGCCGGTCCCTCCAGATCGGCGATCTCCGCCGCCAGCGCGACGAGCGCGGCCATGCCCTCCGCCCGCGACTCGCCGTAGCGGCGGTTTGGCGCGGCCTCGCCACGACCCACGTGCTCGCCGGCGCGGAGCTCGACCGCGTAGTTGGCGAACTCCGAGTGCGTCCAGCGTGCGATGCCGAACGGCGCCGCCGTGCGCAGATCGAGCTCCCTGGCTGAAGCATGCGCCATCGTCGTCACCCTTTCTCGCCGACTGAGAACATGCCCTCGGCCGGGGCGAAGGCGTCCAGGCCCCCGGCGTTGGTCGGCGTGACGTACCAGTAGTAGGAGTGCCCTGCGCGAAGCGCCGCGGCCGGCACGGTGCAGCGGCAGCCGGCCGCGTCCGCTCCCTTCTGCTCGGCGGCGAACACGCGCTCAGCGCCGTCCGCCAGGCAGCCGACGTCCTCGTACACGGCGACGGTCACCTTCACCTGGTTGCGCTCCGGATCCCCGATCTCCCAGGTGAGCTCCACGGAAGCACCCGGCGCGACGCTCGCGCCCCCGTCCGGCCACAAGGCCCGCGGCCGCACGGGGTTGTATGCCAGCAGCGGATCGTCCGCCGCCGGTCGGTACAGAAACGGCGCGACGGCGCTGCCGGAGAAACCGGCAGGCCCGCGCGCGTACACCACGACCGCGTAGCGGCCGGGCCCGAGAAGCGCTGCCTCTGGGACCTCGAAGCACGTCAGCGGCGCCTTCCGGTCGTGACGCTCCAGCCGTCGTCGCCACAGGTCCCAGGTCTCCTCCCAGAGCTCGATGCGGCAACCGCTCACGGCGGTGGCGTCCGGATACCGCCACGACACCGTGAGCGGCCCGTGAGCGACGCCCCATACCGGCGTCTCCACGATCACTGGCGCCGGCGGACGCTCGGCGAGCGCGGCGCGGTCGCCGCGCTCCACCAGCGTCTCGTAGAGGTCGTCCGGCACGGGCGCACCGTCGGGCACGTAGTAGTCGAGGTGGCGCGTGGCCGCGTTGTCGTAGACCTCGCGGCCCCGCGCGTCACGGGGAAGACGCCGGCGGCAGTAGAACGGCAGGCCGTCGAGGCCGGCGGCGCGGCGCAGCGCGACGAGGTCGCGCTCTTCCGCCGCGCCGCCGGCCAGGAGCCGCGCGTGCAACCCCTTGTGGCAGTACCGCATACGGTCGTCCCACAAGCGAAGGTACGCGCCACCTCCGTCGCGCAAGCGGTCCGTCGTCTCCGTGGCGCGCGCGTACCTGGTGTAGATCGAACGGTCGTCCACCAACGCGCCGCGCTCGTCGAAAAGTGGGACGAGACCCCGCGGCGAGGAGTCGTAGACGAGATCGTGCCCGCCGGCGTGCCCGCAGGAGAAGACCACGTGATACGCGAGATCGGGCCACGGATGAGTCGCCAGCAGGTCCCCGGGGACCAGGTCGTCGCGGCGCCCTATCGGCTCCCAGTTGCCCGCCGTCGTCTCGTCCACGGCCTCCTGATCCATGTCGAAGCCGTCGTCGAGCC
The DNA here is from genome assembly GCA_963765635.1 of uncultured Thermoleophilia bacterium. Lineage (GTDB taxonomy): Bacteria > Actinomycetota > Thermoleophilia > UBA2241 > UBA2241 > CAIXSE01. The sequence goes on along the minus strand of CAVXXF010000004.1, from coordinate 1,030,269 downwards.
AATCGAAGACCCGCTGCACGAGGCCCCAGCAGTCGAAGTGGTCGTCGAAATTGTACGGGCGCGCCTGCGGGCCGAACAGCTCGAGGGCCTGCAGGACGCGCACCGGGGAGAGCGGGTCAGACCTCATGGCTCATGCTTACCAGCCTCGCCGGCGAGAGTCAAAGCGCCGGGTCAGTCTCGCCAAGGCCAGGCGCGAAGCGTAGACTTGCCAGCGCATGGGGGTTGATGCAAACACGCTGCTCCGGCTGACCGACCTCACCGTCGACTTCGCGTCGCACGAAGGCACCGTGCACGCCGTCGACAAGGTGAGCTTCGCGGTCGCCCCCGGCGAGCTCGTCGGCCTCGTCGGGGAATCGGGCTGCGGCAAGAGCGTCACCGCGAACGCCATCCTCGGCCTCACGCGTATGGTCAACAACGCGACCATCAGCGGCACCATCGAATTCCAGGGCCGCGACCTCGTGGCGATGCCCGAGAGCGAGGTGCGCGACATCCGTGGCAAGGACATCTCGATGATCTTCCAGGACCCGGTCACGAGCCTCAACCCGGTGCTCAGCATCGAGCGGCTTATGACCGAGGGCCTCGAAGTCCACCTCGATCTATCTCACGGCGACGCCGTCAAGCGCTCCATCGAGCTCCTGCAGCTGGTCGGCATCCCCAAGGCGGCCGGCCGCATCAAGGACTACCCGCACCAGTTCTCCGGCGGCATGCGCCAGCGCGTGATGATCGCCATCGCCCTCAGCTGTAACCCCAAGCTGCTGCTCGCCGACGAGCCCACCACCGCCCTCGACGTCACCATCCAGGCGCAGATCCTGCGCCTCATGAAGCAGCTCAGTCGTGAGTACCACGCCGCTGTGATCGTCATCACCCACGACCTCGGGGTGGTGGCCGGCATGTGCGAACGCATCCTCGTCATGTACGCGGGACGCATCGCCGAGAGCGGCCCGGCAAAGGCGCTTTTCGGCCGCCCTCACCACCCCTACACCGTCGGCTTGCTGCGCAGCGTGCCGCGCCTTAACGAGCCGCGCAAGGAGAGCCTGCAGACGATCGCCGGGCTACCGCCCGACCTTGCTCACCTGCCGCCCGGCTGCAGCTTCGCGCCACGCTGCTGGCTGGCCAGCGAGGAGTGCTGGCAGAAGGTGCCGGAGCTCGTGCCCACCGACGCCGGCCGGCAGTCAGCCTGCTTGCACGCCGACAAGCTGATCGCCGGCACGGAGATGCCCACATGAGTGCTGCTTCGGTGAACGCCGCGCCGGCCGCCGGCACCAAGGACGAGACCCTGGTCACGGTCGAGGACCTCAGGGTCCACTTCCCCATCACCAGCGGCATCGTCTTCAGGCACAAGGTGGGCGCGGTGTATGCGGTGGACGGCATCGATCTCAAGATCCGCCGCGGTGAGACGCTCGGCCTGGTCGGCGAGAGCGGCTGCGGCAAGAGCACCACCGGCCGCGCCATCCTGCAGCTCATCCGGCCCACCACCGGCCGCGTGCTCTACGAGGGCGGCGACCTGGCGCACCTCTCGGGCGGCGCCCTGCGCCGACAGCGCCGCCGCATGCAGATGATCTTCCAGGACCCCTACGCGAGCCTCAACGGCCGCATGACCATCAGCGACATCGTCAGCGAGCCATTGCTCGTGCACAAGCTCGCCGACCGCGCCGGCCGCAAGACCCGGGTGCGCGAGCTCCTCGAGACGGTGGGCATCAACCCCAACACCCTCAACCGCTACCCACACGAGTTCAGCGGCGGGCAGCGCCAGCGCATCGGCATCGCCCGGGCGCTCGCCGTGGAGCCAAACTTCATCGTCTGTGACGAGCCCATCAGCGCCCTCGATGTGAGCATCCGTGCGCAGATCATCAACCTCCTCCAACAGCTGCAGCGCGAGTTCGGGCTCACCTACCTGTTCATCGCCCACGACCTTTCCGTGGTACGCCACATCAGCGACCGGGTGGCGGTCATGTATCTGGGGCGCATCGTCGAGCTCGCCGAGAACGCCGTGCTCTACGAACAGCCCATGCACCCCTACACGCAGGCCCTGCTGTCCGCTGTGCCGATCCCCGACCCCGTCGCCGAGGAGCATCGCCGCCCGGTCGTGCTCACCGGCGACGTGCCCTCCCCTGTCGAGCCGCCCTGCGGCTGCCACTTTCACGCGCGCTGCCCGGCGGCCCGCGAGGGCCTCTGCGACGTCGAGAGCCCGCAGCTCACCGAAGTGAGGCCCGGGCACTGGGCCGCTTGCCACCTGATCACGGCCGATGACTACCCGCACATCCGCGCCGGCGAGGACGACCTCGCCGTGCTCGCGGAAGACGGAGGCACGTCCACGGCCGCCGAGGGAGGTGACACCGCGTGAACGACGAGAACCACTTGGAACCCGAGACCGAGATCGACCTGGGCTTGAACTCGCCGGCGGCAGGCTCCGAGGTCGCCACGGGCGTCGGCGCCACCGGAATGTGGGCGCCCGACGCCATGCTCATCGAGAGCAGCTCGCTGTGGGGCGAGATCTGGCGGCGCTTCCGCCGCGACAAGTTCGCCATGATCGGCCTCGTGGTCATCATCCTGCTCGTGGCGATCGCCGTCCTGGCGCCGTGGATCGCCCCCCACGACCCGACCATGCAGTATGACGAGGGGCTTACCATGCAGGGCATGCCGGTCGGCCCCTCCTCCCAATTCTGGCTGGGCACCGACACCCTCGGCCGCGACCTTCTCAGCCGCCTCATGTACGGAGCCCGCGTCTCGCTGGTGGTGGGCGTCTGCGCCAACGGCTTCGCCCTCATCCTCGGCGTGATCTTCGGACTCACTGCCGGCTACTTCCGCGGCGGCACCGAGACCGTGCTCATGCGCATGACCGACGTGATGATGGCCTTCCCCATCTATCTGCTCGCGGTGGCCCTTGTCAGCGTCCTCGAGCCGAGCCTGGGGATCCTCATCCTGGTGATCGGTATCGTCTACTGGACGCCGATGACGCGCGTCATCCACGGCGAGGTGCTCTCGATCCGCGAGAAGGAGTTCGTCGACGCGGCGCGGCTCACCGGTTGCACCAATCGTCGCATCCTCTTCCGTCACATCCTGCCGCATCTCGTGGCGCCGATCATCGTCTACACCAGCCTCGGCATCGCCACCACGATCCTCTTCGAGGCCACGCTCAGCTACATCGGCCTCGGCGTACAGCCGCCGACGCCGTCGTGGGGCCAAATGATCAGCGAGGGACAGGCGTACTACCTCTCGGCGCCGCACCTCGTCATCTACCCCGGCCTCGCCATCATGATCACCGTGCTTGCATTCAACCTCGTCGGCGACGGGCTGCGGGACGCTTTCGACCCGCACCAGCGGCGCCGCTGAGACACCGGCCACAACAGGAGGCGCCCATGTCGCCACGCAAGACCCGTAAGAGCAAGGCTCTCGCCCCGGCGCTGGCCCTGGCGCTGCTTCTCACGCTGGCGCTCGCCGCCTGCGGCGGCTCGTCCGGGGACGGCTCGTCGGAGAGCCAGAGCCCGACGACCTCCGGCACGCCCGCGCAAGGCGGCACGATGTCGCTGGCGTACCTCACCGAGCCCTCGAGTCTCGATCCGGCCGTGGCTTGGAACGTCATCGACTGGCAGATCGAGCACGCCATCTACCAGGGCATGCTGCAGTACGCCGCCAAGCCGGGCGACGCCGGCAACGAGCTTGTACCCTGCCTCGCCACCGAAGTGCCGTCCGTGCAGAACGGCGGCATCTCCGCCGACGGCCTCACCTACACCTTCCACCTGCGCAAGGGCGCCAAGTTCCAGCCGCCGGTGAATCGCGAGGTCACGGCCCAGGACTTCAAGTACAGCTTCGAGCGCATGATGAGCTCGCCGCGCGCCCCGGCGACGTCGTTCTACATGGGCGTCGTCGGGGCCGACGAGTTCATGGACAAGAAGGCTCCGGAGATCAGCGGGTTCAAGGCCGTCGACGACTATACCGTCGAGATCACGCTCAAGACGCCGGACCTCTCGTTCCTCAACGCGTTCACGATGGAGTTCTGCGACGTCGTGCCCAAGGAGTGGGTCGAGAAGTGGGGCAAGCAGTTCAACCGCCACCCGCTGGGTACCGGCCCCTTCATCTTCGAGCAGTGGTCGCCGGGCCGCGAGATCGTGCTCACCCGGAACCCCTCCTACTGGGAGCCGGGCAAGCCGTACCTCGACACGATCGACTACCAGCTCTCGTTCTCGCCGCCCACCGCCTTGCTCAAGCTTCAGAGCGGCGAGATCGACGCCCTCGGCGACGGCGTGCCGCCGGCCGACGTCCCGCGCGTCATGGCCGACCCGCAGTGGAAGGCGCTCGTCTACACCCAGCCGCTGATCGCCATCAGCTACATGTTCATGAACGTGGAGATGAAACCGTTCGACGACGTCAAGGTACGCCAGGCGCTCAGCTGGGCCATCAACCGCGACAAGCTCGTGAAGCTGCAGGCCGGTCAGGCCATGTCTCTGTGGCAGTTCTACCCCAAGGGCATGCCCGGCCACGAAGAGGGCAAGGTCTTCTACGGCTACGACCCGGCCAAAGCCAAGCAGCTGCTAGCCGACGCCGGCTACCCAGACGGGTTCAAGACGATGCTCTACACCGACAATGTGGACCCGAACCCCAAGCTCTGGCAGTCGGTGCAGGCCGACCTCGCCGCCGTGGGCGTGAAGGCCAGCCTCAAGACGATGAGCAACAACACCTACTACAACCAGCAGGGCACGCCCAAGACGCTCACCGCCGGCAGCTTCGGCTGGTGGATGGACTTCCCCGATCCCAGCGACTGGATCGCGCCGCTGTTCAGCAAGGCGAGCGCTGTACCAGGCGGCATGAACTCGAGCTTCTGGTGGAGCCCCGAGCTCGAGACCATGTTCACAGAAGCGCAGGCCATGACCGATCCCGCGGCACGCATCGCGAAGTTCTCCGAGATGCAGCAGCTGATCAGCGACCAGGCGCCGTATGTGCCCTGCTACCAGCCCATCCAGACCACGATGTGCTCCGAGAACACCGGCGGGTTCTTCTTGCATCCGGTGTATCAGATCGACCCGACGCAGTACTGGAAGAAGTAGGGGGAGCGGCGGCGGGCGGCCTCACGGCCGCCCGCCGCCAAACATGAACCTGCCGTGGGGGCAGGAAAGGAGATGGGGACATGAAGGGACGCAGATCCGCAGTGGGGGCGCTGGCGTTGTTGCTGCTTGTCGCCCTCGTCCTGGGCCTCGCCGCCTGCGGCGGCTCGGACTCGAATGAGACCGCCTCGACGGGGGGCAGCGACGCCAACGCGGCGCCGGTGATAGGGGGCACGCTCACGGTCACGTTCCAGGGCGAGCCGACCGAGCTCGATCCGGCCATCGCCTGGGAGGTCACTTCCTGGGGCATCGAGCGCCTCACCTACGAGACCTTCCTCAGCTACGCGAGCGAGCCGGGCGAGCCCGGCACCGAGCTCATTCCGTGCTTGGCAACCGAGGTGCCGAGTGCCGAGAACGGTGGCATCTCCGCCGACGGCACAGTCTACACGTTCAAGCTGCGTCCAGGCGTGAAATTCGCGCCGCCGGTGGACCGCGAGGTCACGGCTGAGGACTTCAAGTACAGCTTCGAGCGCATGATGGTCGAGCCGCTGGCCCCGGCGACGTTCTTCTACACCGGCGTCGTCGGCGCCCAGGACTTCATGGACGGCAAGGCCAACGAGATCACGGGGTTCAAGGTGGTCGACGCCTCCACCGTCGAGATCACGCTGGAGAAGCCCCAGGGCGACTTCCTCATGGCCATGACCATGCCGTTCACCTCCGTGCTGCCCAAGGAGTGGGTCGACAAGGTCGGCAAGGACATCAAGCGCAAGCCGCTGGGCACCGGCCCCTTCGTGATCGACAGCTGGTCGCCGGGCCAGAAGATCACCGCCACCAAGAACCCCAACTACTGGGACACCGGCAAACCCTACCTCGACGGCATCGACTTCGACCTGACCACCAATCCCAGCACCGCACTGCTCCGCCTCGAGAGCGGCGAAGTCGACGTGCTCGGCGACGGCATCCCTTCCGCCGACTACCTGCGCACCAAGCAGGATCCCACGTGGGGCAAGTACGTGTACGACGCCTCCGAGATCGCCACCTATTACGTCTTCATGAACGTCAACGAGAAGCCGTTCACCGACGTCAAGGTGCGCCAGGCGGTCAACTACGCCATCAACACCGTCCGCATCCAGAAACTGCTCGCGGGCCAGGCCAAGGCCCTCAACCAGATCTATCCGGAGGGCATGCCCGGCCATCAACCCGACCAGCAGTTCTACACGTACGACGTGGAGAAGGCGAAGCAGCTTCTCACCGAGGCCGGGTTCCCTGACGGCTTCGAGGTGACCTTCTACGGCCACAACGTCGACCCGTTCCCCAAGCTGGCCCAAGCCGTGCAGAACGACCTCGCCGCCGTCGGCATCGACGCCAGCATCAAGCTCATGGACAAGGCCACGTACTGGGACTTCATCAGCCTGCCTCAGTCGAACGCCGGCATCGGCCTGACCGACTGGTACCAGGACTTCCCGGACCCGAGCGACTTCATCGGGCCGCTGTACACAAACCCCATCGAGGGCGGGGCCAACGCGAACTTCTACCAGAACGCCGAGGTCGACAAGCTCTACGACGCCTCCAGCAGCGAACTCGATCCGGCCACACGCATCGACATGTTCGTGCAGATGCAGGACCTCATCATGGCCGACGCCCCCTCCGCGATCCTGTACCAGCCCGTGTTCAACGGGATGCGCGGCAAGACGGTCGGCGGCTACTACTACCACCCCGTCTGGAGCCTCCAGTTCCAGGAGATGTGGAAGACGGACGGTAAGTGACCCGATGACGACGGCGCGGCGCAAGGCGAGCAGGAGAGACGGTGGGTAAGTACGTCGTCCGCAGACTGCTGTGGATGGTGGTGGTGCTCTTCTTCGTGAGCATCATCACCTTCCTGCTCGCCTTCGCCGTGCCCGGCGACCCCGCCAAGAGCATCGCCGGCACCCACGCGACGCCCGAAGTGCTGGAGCGTATCCGCACCTCCCTGGGCCTCAACGAACCGCTCTGGAAGCAGTATGGGCTGTACGTGTGGCACCTGCTGCACGGCAGCATGGGCTACAGCTACGAGACCCAGCTGCCGGTTACCACGGCCATCCTGCAGCGCTTCCCGGCGACCGTCATGGTGGCCATGTTCGGGATCTTCTTCGAGCTGCTCATCGGTATCCCGATCGGCATGATCAGCGCTCTGCGCCAGTACGGCATCCGCGACCGCACGTTCACGGTGTTCAGTCTCGTGTTCCTGAGTATCCCGGGCTTCGTGCTCGGCATGATGCTCATGTACTTCCTCGCCTACAAAGTGCAGATCTTCCCGCTCGGCGGGTACGAGGGGTGGTCGCAGCCGATCTACGGTATCCTGCCCGGTCTCGCCGTCGGGCTCGGCGGCGCCGCCTGGTACTCGCGCCTGCTGCGCAGCAGCATGCTCGACATCCTCGGTGCCGACTACGTCAAGGCGGCGCGCGCCAAGGGCCTGCCCGAGCGCACCGTGGTGTGGCGCCACATCATGCGCAACGCCTGGAGCCCGATCGTCACCCTGCTGGGCATGGACGTCGGCTGGTTCCTCGGCGGCGTGCTGGTCATCGAAGTGGTGTTCGGCATCCCCGGCATCGGCTGGCAGGCGTGGAACGCCATCCAGACGCAGGACCTGCCGCTCATCATGGGGACGGTGCTGTTCGCGGCCCTGCTGGTGACGGTCAGCAACTTCGTCGTCGACCTCGCTTACACGTGGCTCGACCCGCGGGTGAAGTACAGCTGATCCATCCTCGACCGGCGGGGGGAACGACTCCCGGACGGCGGCGTCCTCAGTCCGGGGTCGATGCTCCGCGCACACCCGCGTCGAGCAGGTCCGGAAGAGAGCGCTGGAGCATGAACTCCAGCACCGCGTAGGGCCTGCGCATGTCGAACCCATCGTCGATGGCTTCCTGGATGGCCAGCCCATCGACCACCGCGGTCATGAGCTCGGCAAGGCCGAGGAGAGCTTGCTGCTCGGATGGCGACGACTGCTCCTCCGCCCTCAGCCAGTCGACCTTGATCTGCCGGTACCAGTCGTAGGCGCGCGCCATGCGGCTTCTCAGGCCCTTGTTTCGCAGCGCGTAGGGGAGGACGTCGAAGAAGACGCGGAACGACCGCGAGGAGCTGATCGTGCGCAGGCCGTCCACGAACCTGGCCAGCCGCTCATCGCTCTTGACCGTGCTCATGGCGGCAGCGGCGTCCTCCTGATCGTCGCGGAAGACCGAGTCGATCATGGCCTTGACGAGACCCTCCTTGTTCCCGAAGTAGTACTGCACCATCGCGGAGTTCTCTCCGGACTCCCGCGCGATCGCCCGCAGCGTCAGGCCGGCGAAGCCCTTGGCGACGAGCACGCGCTGCGCGGCCGCGAGGATCTTGACAGCGGGGGCCGGCATGTCCTGCCTGGGGTCGCGGCTGAGCGCGGCGGTGACGGCCCGGCCTTTCGAGGGCGCCTCCGACACAGCGGCAGACGATCTCGCGTTCACGTCACCTTCGAGGGAACTCAGGGACAAACCGCTGACCTCCTCCCGGCGACGATACCCATCGCAGGGCGCGCCTCTCTGCCGGGGAGTTGAGATTAATCATGCGATTGATTAGACTCCATCCGGCTTAGCCAGGCAACCCCGACAGAGCGACGAGAGGAACGAAATGGCGCAAGTCGTGACTGAAGTGAAGAAGCTCAAGTTCTGCATCGACAACGAGTGGCGCGAGTCCACGTCCGGTAAGTACATGCCAGTCACCGACTCCTCTACCGGCGAGGTGTTCGCCGAGACCCCGTGCTGCACCGCCGCCGAGGTCGAAGAGGCCATCCAGTCCGCCCAGACTGCGTTCGAGACCTGGTCGACCACGCCGATCCAGAAGCGCACCCAGGTGCTCTACCGTTGGAAGGCTCTGCTCGAGCAGCACGCGGAAGAGGTCACGTACCTGTGTGCGCGCGAGCTCGGCAAGAACCTCGACGAGGCGCGCGGCGAAGTCATCAAGATCATCGAGGGCTGCGAGGTCGGCGTCTCCGCCCCTATGACCATGAAGGGCGAGTCGCTCATGAACGTGTCCACGGGGCACGACACCGTGAGCTACCGTGAGCCGATCGGCGTGTTCGCCGGCATCGCCCCCTTCAACTTCCCCGGCATGATCCCCTTCGGCTGGATGCTCCCGCTTTGCATCGTCACCGGTAACACCTTCGTGCTTAAGCTGGCGAGCATGGTGCCGACCACCGGCATGCGCCTCATGGAGTTGCTCATCGAGGCCGGCCTGCCCAAGGGCGTCGTCAACCTTCTGACCTGCAGTCGCAACGAGGCCGAGATCATGATGACCCACCCGCTGGTGCGCGGCGTGAGCTTCGTGGGCTCGACCAAGGTCGGTCTGCACGTCTATTCGCTGGCCGCCGCCCACGGCAAGCGCGTCCAGGCCCAGACCGAAGCCAAGAACCACGGCCTCGTACTGGCCGACGCCTCGCTCGAGCGCGCCGCCGCCGGCATCATCAACTCGACCTTCGGTTGTGCCGGCATGCGCTGCATGGCGCTGCCCGTGATCGTCGTCGAGAACTCGATCGCCGACGAGTTCATCGGCTACATGCTTGATTTCGCGAAGCAACGCGTCGTGGGCTGTTCGTACGACCGCAAGACCGAGCTCGGCCCGGTCGTCTCGGCCGACCATCAGGCCTTCGTCAAGGACTGGATCGGCAAGGGCGTCGCTGAAGGTGCCGACCTGCTCCTCGACGGCCGCGACCTCGTCGTGCCGGGCTTCGAGAACGGCTTCTTCGTCGGCCCGACCATCTTCGACAACGTGACCGAAGACATGGAGATCGGCCGCGAAGAGATCTTCGGCCCGGTGCTCTCCATCAAGCGCGTCGAGGACTTTGAAGAGGGCATCACGATCATGAACAACAGCCGTTTCGCCAACGGCTCCTGCATCTTCACCGAGAGCGGCTCCTACGCGCGTGAGTTCGCCAAGCGCACACACGCCGGCATGGTCGGCATCAACGTCGGCATCCCGGTGCCGGTCAGCTTCTTCCCGTTCGCCGGCCACAAGCAGTCGTTCTTCGGCGAGAGCCACGTGTTCGGCCTCGACGGCATCCGCTTCTTCACCGAGAGCAAGTGCGTCACCTCGCGCTGGTTCACGGAGGCTGAGAAGAAGGAGAAGAAGGTCGGCACCTGGGAGGGCACCGTCAACAAGCAGTGGTAAGAACAGTCCGCCACCGCCTGTACTTCTGAAGGGGGCGGGCAGGGCCTTGCGGCCCTGCCCGCCCCCTTCCCCTTTCGGCCGATCCGTTGCAGACGCGCGAGCACCTTGTAGGGGAATCGCCAAGGGTGGGTAGAACCCCGTTGGCACTCGAGCAAAGGAGACGCAGTGGCTCACCAATTCCCGGAGATCGTCGCGTACGGATCGGCATTTCGTTTCGCCCTTGAAGCCGAGCAGGCCTGCGCCGACTTCGCCGCGGCGGCCGGAGTGCTGGCCCCCGACCAGGTATGGCGCGACAAGCTCGAGGAGATCGTCTGTACGCACGACGACCGTGTCCAGAAGCTCACGGTGGCCAGGCAAGAGGTGAGCGAGGGGGTGCTCGAGCCGATCCGCGCCCTCCACGTCAAGGACTACTTCGGCACGCTCGACGCCGAACCGGCCACCAGCTGGCCGGCCGCGGCCGAGCAGCTGATCCGGGCCGAGGAGGACACGGCGCGGTACCACGAGGATTTCCTCACGCAGTGCGAGAAGATGCTCGCCGGCAAGGCCCGCGCCTTCGAGAAGAGCGCCCAGCAGGACCGCGCCTACGCCGCCGAGCTACGCAAGATGCTGGCGTAGCGGCGCGCCTCAAGATGCAGACCGCGCGACGGGCGGGGAGCCGAGAGGCTCCCCGCCCGTCGTCATTCGCCCTCGGCGTAGACTACGGAGTCGGCGACATGGCAGTAGCAGATCAGCGAGAAGTGCTCCGGGTACCACACCTCGAGCGACTCTCGCAGATAGGCCGTCGTGTGGCTGTCGTAGACCCACTCGCCGCCCTTCTTGCCCACGCAGATGATCACGTGCTGCCACTCCGTCTTGCCCTCGACTCTGTTGCCAAGATAGACAACGTCGCCGATCGAGGGGGTGAGTCTGCCGGGCGGAGGAGCTTGCGGTCTCCTCCGCCCGGCTGTTGCAGGGAGGCGGCGCCGGCGGGAGGCGCCGGCGGCGTTGTCCCTACGTCGTTATGACCGGCGGCCCGGAGGGCTCCGCGCCGGTCTCTCGCGCGTTGCGCGTGCCCAACGAGCGCTCGCCGAGCGCCGCGAGCATGGCGGCGTCATCGGCGAAGAACTCGACGCCGGCCGGCTCAAGTCGGTCCGTCACGCCGGCGAAGTCGGCGTCAAGCACGCCGCGGACCGCCCAGACCGGGGTGCCGGCTGCGGCCGCCTCCAGCACCGCTTCGATGTTGCGCGCGTTGCCGTGGCTCACCGGTACCGCCGCGAGCATCACCAGGTCGGCGGCGCTCATCAGCTCGAGATTCTGCTCGTGCGCCTCGGCGCCGACCGGCGAGAACGGCGCCTCCACGGCCATGGGCAGCCCCAGCTCCGAACCCGTTTCCTCATCTGTGTCGAGGGCGTTGAGCACGCCGGCGGACACGTCGTACCCGGCGTCCACCAGCTCGCGCATCAGGCCCGCGCCCGTGCCGCCGCCACACACCAGGTGTACGCGGCCAAGCCGTTCGCCGCGCAGCCGTGGCGAGAAGGTGAGATACGTACGCCCGGCGTGCTTGTGCAGGTAGGCGCGCACCCCGTACACCGCCTCCACGATCTCGGGCCGCAGCACTTCGTCCGGCGGCCCGTAGGCGGCCACCTCGCCCTCCGACAACACCAGCAGCTTGTCGAAGTAGTGGATCGCGAGGTTGAGGTCGTGGAGGATGCAGAGCACCGAGAGACCCTCGCCGTTGAGCTCTTTGAGCAGGTCGAAGAGGCGCAGCTGGTGCGACACGTCGAGGGCAGAGGCCGGCTCGTCGAGCAGCAGGAGCTTGGCCTTCTGCATGAGCGCCTGTGCCAGCACGACGAGCTGCTTCTCGCCGCCTGAAAGCTCCGTGAACCGGCGGCCGGCCAGCTCGGAGACGCCGAGACGCGCCAGCGTCAGCTCGGCGTCGGCGCAGGCATCGGCGTCCTTGCCGCGGCAGTAGGCGCCCATCTCGACGACCTCGCGCACCGAGAGGTCGAAGTCGAGGGCGAAGTGCTGCGGGACCAGCGCGACCTCACGGGCCATCTGGCGACGGCGAAACTTCCGCGTGGGTACATCGTTGATCAGCACCTCGCCGGCGGAGGGATGTTGCAGTCCGTCGATCAGATCGATCAGGGTGGACTTGCCGCTGCCGTTGGGCCCCACGATACCGACGAACTCGCCGGCCTGCAGATCGAACGAGATGCGGCGCAGCACGGGGCGCTCGTCGTAGGCGAAGTCGACGTCGCGGAGGGTGACGAGCGCCATCAGCCCTTTCTCCCGCGCCGCAGCAGATAGACGAACAGCGGCGCGCCGACGAACGTCGTCACCACGCCGACCGGGATCTCGTTGGGGGCGATCACGGTGCGCGAGAGCAGGTCGGCGACGGCCATCATCGAGGCGCCGAGCAAAAGGGACACCGGCAGCAGGCTGCGATGGCCGGGGCCGACCAGCAGCCGCACGATGTGCGGCACGACGAGGCCCACGAAACCGATGATCCCGCTGACCGAGACGGCGATCGCGGTAAGCACGCCGGCGGTGACGAGAAGGACGCGCTTGGTGCGCTCGACCTCGACGCCGAGCTCGAGCGCCCGCTTCTCCCCTTGGAGCAGGATGTCCATCTCCTTGGCGAAGAAGAGCGGCGCGATCATGAAGGGTACCGCGACGAGCGCGATCTCCACGTCGGGCCAGCCGCGCCCCGAGAAGCTGCCCATGAGCCAGTAGACGATGGCGTACATGTCCTGGTTGGCGCGGATCATGAGGACGGTCACGAGGGCGCTGGCCAGATACGAGATCGTCACGCCGGCGAGCAGCAAGACGAAGATGTCGATCCTGCCGCGCCGGCGCGCCGCCATCCACACGATGCCCAGAGTGGCGAAGCCGCCGATGAGCGCGAGGACTGTCGTCCAGGGCAGGTTGGACAGGTGCAGTACGATGCCGATGGTGGCTCCGAGCGCGGCCCCCGACGACACGCCGGTGACGTACGGGTCGGTGAGCGGGTTCAGGAACAGGTCCTGCAGGATCACGCCGGCCACTGCCAACTCCGCCCCCACGAGGCAGGCGACGAGCACGCGCGGCAGGCGGATCTGCCAGAAGATGGCGTTGGGAAGGTCGCCCTGGACCGGCCCCGTCGTGACGAAGTGCCAGACTTCGCCGAGCGACAACGAGGCCGGTCCGAAGGCGAGCGAGACGAGGAGGCAGGCGACGAAGACACCTCCGGACAAGGCGATGCCCGGCCAGACGCTTGTGCGCGCCAGACGCGTCACGGCGCGGCTGCAGCCTCGGGATGGATCATCTTGACCAGTTCCTGCAGGCCCTGAGCCAGACGCGGTCCGGGCCGGGCGATGAGACTGTCCTCGATCACGTACACGTGTCCGTCCTTGACCGCCGTCAGCACGTCGAAACCGGCGCGCTTGGAGATGTCGCCGGGTTTGCTCATGGATCCGGAATCGGCGATGTAGACGGCCGGGTCGTTCTCGAACAGAACCTCGGTGCTGAACGTGGGGAAACCGGGCCCGGCGGTGGCGCCAAGGTTGGTGCCGCCGGCGAGCGTGATCATGTCGTCGATGAAGGTTTCGCCGCCGGCGGTCATGAGCGGCTTGCTGTAGATCTCGAGGAAGGTCGCGACCCTGGCTGCGGATGCGACCCGGGCCTGCACGTCGTCCTTGGCCTTCTGCATCGTGTCGGCGACCTGCTGGGCCTGCTCCGTGGAGCCGGTGAGTTGTCCCAGATTGGTGATGTCGGTCATCACGTCGTCGTAGGTCTTGGGATCGACGACGTACACCTTCATGCCGAGGTTCTCGAGCTTGCTGCGCAGCTTGTCCTGGATGCCGCCGGCAGCGAGCACGAGGTCCGGCTCGAACGAGGCGATCTTCTCGACGTTGGGGTTGGCGAAGTCGCCGATCTTGGGCAGGCTCGTGGCCTCTTCCGGGTAGTCGTCGTAGCTCGTACCGGCGACCATCTTGTCGCCGGCCCCGATGGCGTAGGCGATCTCAGTGTTGGCCGGCGCGAGGCTCACGATGCGCGCGGCCGGCTGGTCCATCGTGACCGCGGTGCCGGCACCGTCGGTGACGGTGATCGGACCGGCTGAGGCGGAGGCGGCCGGCGAAGCCTCACCGCCCGTGCTGCTGTCGGAGCCGCAGCCTGTTAGGGCGAAAGCGCCGAAGGCGACAAGGATGAGAACGCTGAGAATGGTGGCCGTGGCCATGCCGCGGCGCGTACGGGTGGTGCTCATTGCGGTGGGTGCTCCCTTCATGACGTTACTTGACTTCTGCAAGGCTGAACTTCAGGACCCAGTGGCCGTCGCGCTCCTCGCGGCCCTGCCACGCGAGCGGGACGGGCGCCGAGAACAGCGGCGCGGCGGTGACCATGGTGTGGTACTCGCCCTCTTCGCCGCAGGCGTCGGCGCCGGCGGCTTCGAGCTCCGCGACGAGCTCCGGCGTGATCTCACGGCCGAGGAAGGAGGCGTCGAGCTTCGCGGCGTCGACGGCCACCACGGTGGCCCGGACGCCGCTCGCCAGCAGCTCGCCGATGAGCCGGCGCCGCGCCTCCTGCCAGAGTGGCAAGTGGCACGAGAGGCCGGCGACGTCACAGACCCCTTCGACCCACACGCGGTGGCCCTCGAGGTCGATGTCGCCGAACACGCCCGCCTCGACACCCTGCCGCCGCAACTCGTGAAGCACGCCGACGAAGGCGGCCTCGTAGTCGTCCCACGTGGTGGCGCCGGTGATCAGCGGGACGCGAAGCGAGGCGGCCTGCGCCTCCAGGAGCGCGAGAGGCAGGCCGTGGCCGCGGCTGCGCTCGCCGTCCTCGTGCAACATGCACACCAGCGCCTCGGGCCGGCCACCTGCGGCGACGGCCCGCGCGAACGCGAGGTAGGCGTCCTTGCCGCCGCTCCAGGAACAGAAGAAGCGGCGGCCGGCCAAGGCAGGGGTGCAGTCCACGCTCATGAATCTGCCCCGCCGTCGCGACGGCAGTCGGGGCAGATCCCGTACACCTCGAGGTGGTGGCCGTAGATCGAGAAGCCTGTCGCGGCCGAGAGCCGCGCCTCCAGCTCCTTGACGTCGCCGTCGCCGTCGAAGCGCACCACGCGGCGGCAGACGCCGCAGATCAACGGGTGGCTGTGTCCGATGGGCGGCGCCGTGAAGCAGATCTCGCCACGCCTGTCCTGCACGCGGGCGAGCAGGCCGAGGTCGCTGAACAGAGTCACCGTGCGGTACACGGTGGCCTGGCCGACGCCGTCACCACGCAGGGCGTCGGCCGCTTCGCCGATGGTCGCCGCGCGGTCCGCGCCGGCGAAGTAGTCCCAGATCAGCCGGCGCTGGCGCGTGAAGGCAATCCCCTTCTCGCGGAAGACGGCTTCGATGTCGTGCGTCGGTTCTGGATCGGTCACGGACGGGCTCCCCGAGCATCAGTTGAGAACGGTTCTCACTTCAGTTGAGAAAACCTATCAACCGATGCCGAGTGCGTCAAGCTCCGCCGGCGCCCTCGCCCTCGAGCGACGCCAGGTAGACCGAGACCTCCTCGAGCTGTGCTTCGCTGAACACGCGGAGGCCCGCGTCCCTCAAGCGTGCCGCGGTGACACCGGGCACTGCGACTCGCCGGCCGGTGAACGACCCGTCGTAGGTGTAGGTGCCGCCGCACGACGGACTGCCGTCTTTGAGGACGGCGATCCGCGCTCCTCTCGCTACGGCGACGGCGAGCACGTGCTCCGCCCCCCTGACGAACGACGTCGTGATGTCCTGTCCGGCCGTGTCGATGACCGTCGCCGATCCATCCAGCACCAGCGATCCGCCTCCTCCGCCTGAGATCTCGGCCGGGGGCCGGGGGGTGGGCAGGCCTCCAGCGACTTCCGGGCACACGGCAACGACCCGGCCCTCCGCCGCCCACCGGCGAAGGACGCGGGACTCAAGCCCGGCACCCCTGCCGTCGTAGCGCACGGGGTGACCGAGCAGACAGGCGCTGACGATGATCCTCTGCACGGCGCCGCCTCACCCACCGTCCTTCCACGCCTGCAGTTCGACGATGTTGCCCTCCGGGTCGGTCACGTAGCACCACGTCACCTGCGTGCCCGCCGAGGTGACAAGCGTCACGACCTCGCCGACGGGCCCGCCGCCTGCCGACAGCACCTCACGACGCGCGTCCTCGACCGCTGCGACCTCGAACGCCAGGTGAGCCAGGCCCGGGCGGTTCACCGCCGCGAGCGGACCGTCGACGCCGGGAGAGTAGGTGTAGATCTCAAGGGTCGGACCGCCAGGGCCGTGACCGGGCAGACGAAGGTGGACTCCGGCCAACGCAGCGCCTGCGATGCCCGTGCCGGCTTCGAGTACCGGGCCGGAGTAGTCGCGCTCGGGCGGCGCGGGCACGCAGCCGAAGACGGACTCATAGAAATCCGCGAGCGCTCTCCAGTCGCGGGCAACGATGTTCGTGTGGGAGTAGCGTGCGCCTTGGATCATCCTCGACTCCTCGCTCGAGATCGTCTCTGCCCGGTAGTCTGCCCGGTGCGACGCCATCGCCGCCAACGCGGCGCAGGCGACAGGGACGCCGCGCTAGACGACGTGGCCGCCTACTGCCGCGCCGTGCTCGATGAGCCAGATGCGCGCGAGCCGGGGATCGGCGAGCAGGGCCGCAAAGGCCTCCGCGGCATGCGGCCGGCCCAGAGAATAGCCGGCCTCCGCGTAGAAGTCGGCCATCAGGTCGAGGAGCGTCTGCAGGTCGCCGGCCTCCGCCGGTCTCATGCCGTGCCCAACGCGGCCGAAGCCCCCGCAGGCAGGTAGTCCTCGCGCACGGGGGAGAAGACTTCGACGGCCACCGAGTCCTGCAGCACCTCCGCCCCGTGCTCCACGCCGCCGGCGATGCACCAGCTGTCGCCGGGCAGAACGTCGTGCGCCCGGCCGCCGATCGTCATCGTGATGTGTCCACTGACGAGGTAGCCGGTCTGCTCCTGCGGATGCGAATGCATCGGCAGGGTGTGGCCGTGGAGTAACCGGAACTCGGTCATGAGCGTGCGGCTGCCGAAGGACAGCGTCCGCATGCGGATGCCGGGCGCCACTGTCCCACAGTCGTCCCCGTCGCGTTTGATGAACACCGCACCTCCTCGCTTCCGGCAAGGCTACTCCACCGGCAGCGGTGGCCCAACCAGTTGCATGCCGTGTTCGCGCCACAGCGCCGGGTCCTGCGCCGGCATCGCGTCGGCCTTGGTCACCTCGCGGAAGAAGGCCTCCATGCGGCCGGCCGGAGTGAAGGCGATCAAGATCCGCCCGCGCCCAGCGCCGACGTGTGCCCACACGTGCGGCACGCGGCGCGGCCCGAGCACGGAGTCTCCGGGTCGCAGGACGTGCCGTTCGTCACCGATCTCGATGACGAACTCGCCCTCGACGGCGTAGAACCATTCGTCCTGCTCGAGATGCAGATGCCGGGGCGGCCCGCCTTTGGCGTGAAACGTGTTCTCAAGAACCAGGAGGCCGCCGTCTGGCGCGATCGCCTTGAAATCGATCCTACTGACGCCCAGCCCATGCTGCTCGCCCAAGCGGTCCTCGTCCGCCGGCACGAGCAGCGCTCGCGAGCGGCCGTTCATGACGTCGCTGGGTCAGGCTCGACCAGTTCGAGGACGTTGCCGTCCGGGTCCTTGATGTCGGCGAGCCGGCCGAGACCGGGCACAGGTATCCTCGATAGCGCGACGAGCCCGCCACGCCAGCTGTTCGTCGCGAGTGTCTCATCGAGCGCGTCGACCTCGACCGTGCAGACGAAGGCGTTGACCGCCTGGGACTCCGCCGGTCCGGCGACGGGCCTTCTCACCAGCCCACCGTTGATGCCCGGCTGGTCAGCCGGGCCCGTATCGATAAGCCAGTAGTCCATTCCCTCTTGCTTGGCGAAAGTCCAGCCCTGCAGGGCCGCGGAGAAGTCGATGAGCGGCCCCGGGTCCGAGGCGTGGATCTCGAAGTGGATGACGCGCGACATGGTCACCTCCTCATCCTCGGATCCTCGGCTGTCAGCGAACGCAGGCGTTCCTCGGCCTCCCGGAGCTCGGGGGTGAACTCCTCCCCGAAGTCCTCGGCTTCGTACACCTGACGGATCTCGATCTCGGCGTCGCCGTCCAATGGATTCGGGCAGCGCTTGACCCACTCGATCGCCTCTTCTCTGGAGGCCGTCTCGAAGATCCAGAAGCCGGCGATGAGCTGGCGCGCGTCGGGAAACGGGCCGTCGGTCACGGTACGCGCGTCGCCGGAGAACCTGACCCGCGCGCCCTTGGAGCTTGGCTGGAGCCCCTCGCCCGCGAGGAGAACACCGGCTTCTGCCAGCTTTTCGTTGTACTTGCCCATCTCGGCAAGCTGCTGCTCAGTCGGAAGAACGCCTGCCTCGGTGGTCGCATCTGCTTTGAGCAAGATCATGAAGCGCATCGGAATGCCTCCGCGTTGTGCTTGGCAGGGGTGGCGCGTCCGGCCTGTCTTGGTCCGTCGGACGCCCGACCTAACCCCTATCTACCCGCCTGGCGGGGCCGTCAAGACGCCGCGAGAACGACAGCGAGCCGTTGCAGCATCTCGGTCCAGCCCTGGGCCATGCCATACTGCGAAGGCGGCACCTGGTCGCCCTCAGCGTCGGCGCAGGCGTCCGTGTATATGATCTTCTCGGGAGGGACGATCTCGCGATACACGCCGATGCCCCAGTAGTCCTGGCCGTCGTCGTGAAGATCGACCGTGATGGACGGCGTCGTGAAGCCCTTGGGACCCTACCTGCGCGCCAGCTGAGCGAGGCCGGTCCAGGCCTTGTAGACGAGGTCTCGTGGCGCGTCGAAGTCGCGAGTGAGCATGAGCTCCTCAGCCGTTGATGTGACCCTGGCGAAGCCGACGCTCACCCTGGAATCCTCTTCGATCTCGGTTTCTTGCGGTTCGGCGGGGGGAGCTCAATCGCGGTCGCTCGAATGAGCCCGGACAGCCACTCACGATCATCGAGCCCGTCCTCGATCAAGAAGCTGGGCTTTGCGCCCGGGTAAGGAGGTGCCTCGACCACAGTATCGATAAGCGATCTCCCGCCGGGCGTCTGCTTCACGTACAACCGGTCGTCACACACAAGGGCGACCACCCGGCCACCGCAGTAGATCGCGTATTCACCGAACATCTTCCGGAAGGAGATCTGCCCCGCACCGCCCATCTGGTCGCAGATGTACTCGACGAATCCCGGGTCCGAGGTCATTGCCTCACCGACCGCGCCTCGAGGTCATCGCCGGAGGCCGGGGCCCCAGCACCGGGGTGCGCGCCTTGTACGCCTCGTAGTCCTCTTGGCCGCCCCACTTTTCGTCGGCCCTCTTCTCCAACAGCGGCACCCCGCTGACGCGGGTGAGAAGAAGGATGACGAACAGCGGCGAGATCAGCGTGACGTACTGCCAGCCCTGCAGGACGGGCAGGGCGATCAGCGCCACGCCGACCCACAGCGTGATCTCCCCGAAGTAGTTGGGGTGACGCGACCAGGCCCACAGACCGCTGTGGATGAACCTGCCCTTGTTTGCCGGGTCCGCGCGGAAGCGGCTCTTCTGCGCGTCGGCCACAGCCTCGACGCCGAATCCGGCGGCCCAGATCAGGAGCCCGATGATCGCGACCACGCCCAGGTCCTTGCGCACGGTGGTGGTGATCGCCGCCAGCGCCGCAGCCAGCGTGAGGCTCACCCACAGACCCTGCAGCGTCCAGGCGTTGAGAAAGCGGATGAAGGAGGGCTTGATGGCGTCGAAACGGGCGTCTTTGCCCGACCTGCGGATGCGACGGAACAGGTAGCTGCCCAGGCGCGCCGCCCAGATCACCACCAAGGCCAGCAGCAGAAGCGACTGTAGGTCGGCCAAGGGGGCGAGCAGCACGGCGACGACCGTGACAGTGATGTACGTGAAGCTGCCGGTGAGGTCGTAGAAGCCCTCGCTCTGCAGGAGATAGGCCGGAATGAAAGCCAGCCACTGGATGCCGAAGGCCAGCGCGACGCACAGAGCGAAGACCGGGACTCCGCCGACCGTCGACCCACCCTGGCTGCCTGCCACAGCGATCCCGGCGCCGATCAGAACGACTACGGGGAAGGCCACAAGTGCGTTGCGGTCCGACTTCTTCATCGCTGCTCTCCCTCGATCGGGCGCCTCGGGCGGGTACTCGGCACGTTCGTCATCGAATACAGCAGAAACGGCCCGCGCTCATCCCGCGTTTCCTTCTCCAGGGTCATACCGGTCTTCTGGGCCTTCCGCGCCGACGCCTGATCGTCCGGCGCCAGGCGCCTGAAGACGAGTCGCCGAATCTCCATGATCGTCACCGGTTCACCTGCGACGTCTGGTCCACGTCATGCGCCCGATGACTTCGCTGCCTGCCAAGACCAGAAGGGGAGTGCGCAGCACGATATGGTCGTCGTCCTCGACGTCGAGGTACCTGAGTTGCTCGCTGCCGATCCAGTCGGGGTCCGCGGCGCCGTCCACCGCGGTGACCATCGTGCCCGCCTCGTCGTCGATGCGCACGATACGCCCGAAGTAGCTTACGTAGTCGTCGAAGACCTGCTGCTTCTCATCGAGCGTGGGGTTCTCGCCGGCGAACGGCGCGCGGCCGCTCCGCCCACCGTGGGCCGAGAGCTCCCCCGACGGCGTGACGATGAGGACGCCTACCGGCGCAGCCCCCCAGGGAGTGCGCGGCGTTCCGTCGCCGGCCGTGAACGTGCACTCGACGAGGTCCCAGCATCCCGCCAGCCACTGGATCCGTTCGTTCTGCGTCATTTTCACCTCAGCCATGCCGAGTGTTCCTTCCCCGGCGCCGCGCCCGCCACACCAGTCTGCATTACAATGCCGCTGGCCCATCCTGTTCTGAGTCGACTCTGCGCCCGCGACCCTGGAGCCTGCCGTGTTCATCCTCGAAGAACCGTACGTGTCCGACCTTCTCTCCGCCACCGTCGCCGAGCTCGGCCTGCCCGTCCTCGACACGCCGATAGCCCGGCGAAGGCTGGTCGGGCCTCAGGCCGTACCACTCTCCACCGACGACGCGTTTGCCGCCGCGGCCTCCCGCCCGGGCGCGCGGCTGTATTCCAATTCTGAGAACGCAATCGGCTGGATCGCCGAGTTCCTTGCGCAGGGGGAGCTGCCGAGAAGGATCGAGCTGTTCAAGGACAAGGTCGCGTTCCGCGACCTCGTAGCCGACCTGTACCCGGACTACCGCTACGTCGGTCTGCCGCTCTCCGCACTGCGCGCCTTCGATCCCTCGAGCCTGCGCGCGCCCTTCGTCGTCAAGCCCGCTGTGGGCTTCTTCAGCCTGGGCGTCCACGTTGTCGAGTCGCCTGCGGCGTGGCCGGCAGTGGTGGCAGAGATCGAGCACGAGGTCCAGGCCCTCGCCGCGATCTATCCCGACCAGGTGCTGGGGCTCGACCGGTTCCTGGTCGAGGAGATCATCGACGGCGAGGAGTTCGCCATCGACGCGTACTTCGATGCTGACGGTCATCCCGTGATCGTCGACATCTACGCGCACCTGTTCGTCTCGGCCGACGACGTGAGCGACCGCGTGTACCTCACGAGCGCCGAGACGGTCGCGCGCCTGGGCCCGCCGGCGATGGAGTTCCTCGCGGAGGTCGGCCGGCGGGCCTGCCTCACCGACTTCCCCGTCCACGTCGAACTGCGCATCGACGGTGCCGGCCGCGTCGCGCCGATCGAGGTCAATCCGATGCGCTTCGGCGGCTGGTGCGCCACCGACCTTGCCTACTTCGCGTATGGCGTGAACCCGTACCGTTGTTACCTGCTCGGCGAGCACCCGGACTGGGCGCGCATCGCCGCAGAGACGGCCGGGCGCACCACCGCGCTCGTCGTCTCCGACCTTCCGGCCTCCGTCGACCTCGCGGCCATCGAATCCGTCGACTACGAGCGCTTCGCCGCACGATTCAGCAGAGTGCTGGAGCTGCGGCCGACCGATTTCGCTCGCTATCCGGTGTTCGCCTTCACGTTCGTCGACGTGCCGTCCGACGACCTCTCCGAATTGCATGCGATCCTCGGCGCCGATCTGCGCGAGTACCTGCGGATGGAGTCAGTCTGAGCGCCCGGCGGGCGGCCCGGGTGTCCGTTTGCCGGTGTTCTCCGCGACCCTGAACTCGACGATTCGGCGGATGAGCTGAGTCGGCAGCGGTTGACCGAGGGGGAATTGCACCGAACCCTTCCCTCGCTTGTAGGGCCTGAGCTCCTCCCTGAACGCCTCGATCCCACTCGGGACCGGATAGAACCCTACATGCTTCTCGTACCCTGCGAAATGCACCAAATGGCGCCCGTTCAGGTCGAACGTGGGAATCGCGTAGCTGATCGTCTCCGTCGCGTCGGGCGCACACGCTTTGACGAGTGCGCGCAGCTCCTCGAGCACCGTCTGCGTCTCGGGGGGGAACCCCGCGATGTACTCGTCGATGGAAGGGGCTGTCGACCTGTTCGCCATTGCGTTCACCTGGCTGCCGGCTTCGTCCCGGCATTCGCCGGGCGCCCGCCGCGGGCGCCCTCGAGTCCTTGGTGCCCCCGACAGACCGTTCTAAACGCCGGAGGAATGCGAACGCGACGGACTGGTCCGGGATCGGACGTGAGCTTTCCTTCGCATCAGGTCGATGCGCATGCCGGACCGCCACCCTCCCCGCTCGTCCCGCCCTCGAACGGTGATGGATGCTTCGTCATGATGACGTATGGCGCCGTCGCGAAACCGCAGCGGCGGTAGGCCCGGAGAGCGCGTTCGTTGGTGGTGTGGGCGTAGAGCCGCAGGTCCAGCGCCCCAGCTGCGTCGGCTTCCCTGGCCAGATGGCGCAGGAGCAGCTCTACCAGCCCCTTGCCTCGGTGTTCGGGAATGATGAAGAGGCTCTGGACCCACCAGTAGTGCGCACCGTGAAAGTCGCTCCATTCCCTCACGACAGAAGTACTCGCGACGACCCGGCCGGCCGCGGCTTCGGCGACCCAGTAGGCCGCTTGAGGCGAATCCTCGAACCCACCCCGGACACCACGCGAGACCGCCTCGAGGTCCGGCTCGAGGCCCTCGGCTTCACGGACCTCCTGAAGCGTGAAGGCGACGATAGTGTCGATGTCGGCCCTGCCGGCGTCTCGGATCGTATAGTCAGAGGCCATGCCGGTGGAGGTCCGCCCGTTGGAAGGGTCAGGCATCGGCCTCATCTGGGTGAGGGATAGCGGCGCTTCATCTCGGCTACCGATCGGGCGACCAGCTTCTCCAGGACCTTGAGATCGACGTCGGCCAGTCTCTTGATGTACAGGCACGCCTTGGCGGTCTTGTGCTTGCCCAGCTTGGCCAGCAGGTCCTCCTGACCTTCGAAGCCCGCAACGATGTAGATGGCGAACTCGCTCTTTCGCGCTGCAAACCCAGCGAGCGCGGCATCTCCTTCGTGACCACTGTCGTACTTGTAGTGGTAGCTCCCGAAGCCGACGATGCTTGGCCCCCACATCTTCGGCTCTTGCTTGGTGACCCGTCGCATCAGCGCGACCAGGGCCTGAGCGTCACTGCGTAGCTGTTCGTTCGCGAGAGCAGCGATGTGCGTCTCGACACTGACCCCGGTGGGTTTGGTCTTGGGCTCAGCCATGGGCAACTCCTCACGTTGCTTTCTCGACGCTTAGCGTCCTACGTCCCGGCCAGAAATGCAGGATGGTGCACCACCTCTCCGGTGGGCATCTCACCGGTCAGCAAGAGGCAGAGCACGTTCTCGTCCGGCACGCCGTGCAAGGCAACGCCCGAATACTGTCTGAATCCGAAGCGGCCGTAGAAGGCTGGATCACCGACCAGAACGCACCCGCAGGCTCCCCGAAAGCGAAGCGCATCAAGACCGGTCTCGACCAGAGCGCGTCCGATCCCCTCGCCTTGGCGGGCTGGCCGGACCGCCACTGGCCCGAGCAGAAACCAGCCCGTCGACGAGCCGCCGATGTCTGCGGCCGAGAATGCGATATGGCCCACCACCTCGCCGTCACACTCAGCGACGAGCGACAGCTCCAAGGCGTCGGCTGCCCGCAATGCCTCCACGATGAGGTGTTCTGTCTGCTGACTGTAGGGGTGACCCTGGAAAGCGACGAGGTTCACCTCGCGGATGCCATCGAGATCACGATCCGTCTCTGGTCGGACGATCACGCAAACCTCCTCCAACGGCGCCTAACCTCCGGGCGTCGAGCTGCGCGTGCTCACGCCCCGTCCTTGCGCAGAGCTTCTGAGAGTATGCTCGAACTCCTCGTCAGCATCGCGACCTCAGCTGGCTGGCGACCTTGAGAGGCTCGGCTGGCTCGGCCGGCCGACTGCGCGCGAGATAGTGAGCCAACCGCGCACCAGCTCGTTGACCCCCTGCACCGGCACGCCGAGGTGCGCCGCCAGACGCCCGACCCATCCACAGCCATGGTTCGTTGCGATCGGTGGGCTGGGCCGTTGGCTTGCATGGCAATCGACGAGACATGGATGGAGCCAGCTGACCTCGGCGCGGCAAGAGCGCCACGCTGGTGCGCCCTCGGCCTCGCTCGGTCACCGCCCGGGACGCATCAGACGCGAGACGGGGCCAGGGGACCACGTAGCGCTCGACCGAGCAGACGAGATATGGCGGGGACACGAGGTGAGTATGATGGGCCTGCGTGGATGCTCACCATGCCGGTTGCCGGGGGTACGCGCTCGGCGCCGGTGCCAGCATGTTGGGGAATCGGAGGTCGCCCCTAAGCCGTTTCACCGCCGCCCTTGCCGAGAGGAACCCGGATCCGTCGGGCCGCCGCTGGCTGTACGTCCCGTACGATCAGCTCAGCGACCGCATCGGCCCCCTCGCGCGGGAAGACCCGCGCCGTCTGGGGATCATCCTGATCGAGAGCCCGGACAAGGCGGCGCGGCGTCCCTACCACAAGCTGAAGCTCGCGCTCGTCCTCGCCAACCAGCGTCGGTTCGCGCTCGAACAGGCGGAACGGGGAGTCGCCGTGCGCCATGTCGTAGCGCGCGCAAGATCCGGCGACGCGCTGGGGTCGCTCGCGAGGGAGGTGGGCCCCATCCGGGTCATGCGGCCGGCCGAACGCGAGCTGCGCGAAGAGCTCTCCCCCCTCGTCCGCGCCGGCACTGTGGAGATCGTGCCGCACGAGGGATGGCTCACGACCGGGGAGCTCTTCGCCCGCAGCGCGCCCAAGGGACCTCCGTGGCGCATGGACGCCTTCTATCGACTGGCACGGCGCGAGAGCGGCATGCTGATGACCCGGGAAGGCAAGCCGATCGGGGGGAAGTTCAGCTTCGATGTCGAGAACCGCAAGCGATGGAAGGGTAGGCCTCCCGCCCCGGATCCGCCCCCCTTCGAGGACGATCCGGTGAAGACGGAGGTCCTCGAGCTGGTGGAGACACGGTTCGCGCGCCATCCGGGCCGGCTCGACGGCGCGTTGCTCCCCACCACCGCTGCCGACGCGAGGATCCTGTGGTCCTGGGCGCTTCGCGAGTGCCTGCCACACTTCGGCCCGTTCGAGGACGCCATGTCCCTCCGCTCGCGGGGACTCTCCCATACGCGCATCTCGCCCCTGCTCAACCTGCACCGGCTCGTGCCGCGAGAGGTCGTTCATGACGCAGCGCAGGCGCAAGTGCCGCTCCCCAGCCAGTAGGGCTTCATCCGCCAGGTCCTGGGCTGGCGGGAGTTCATGCACCACGTGCACGAAGCGACGGATGGATTCCGGACGCTGCCCGGCGGCTCCCGGCCGGCCGTCTCCACGACCCCGGGCGACGGGGGGTGGGGGAGAGCCTTTGGCGGAGTCTGGCGGAACGAGGATAGAGGCACCGCCGCGCCAGCTGCCGACGGCGGAACCTTGCCCTCCCACCTCGGCGCGTGCGGGCCCCTGCCCGCCGCCTGGTGGGGACGCGAATCCGGGCTCCGGTGTCTCGACGAGGTGGTACGCTCGGTCTGGGAGGAGGGGTACAGCCACCACATCTCGCGGCTCATGGTGCTCGGCAACCTCGCCACCCTGCTCGACGTGTCGCCGCGCGAACTCACCGACTGGTTCTGGTCGGCCTACCTCGATGCTTACGATTGGGTCGTGGAACCGAACGTCCTCGGCATGGCCACCTTCGCGCTGGGCGATCTGTTCACGACCAAGCCCTACGTGTCGGGGGCAAGCTACATCGAGCGCATGAGCGACTACTGCGAAGGGTGCGCGTTCGATCCCCGCGCGACCTGCCCGATCACGTCCCTCTACTGGGCCTTCCTGACCCGTCACGCCGACACGCTGGGAGGTCTCCCGCGCATGAGGCTCCCCCTTGCTTCGGCGCGGAAGCGGCCGCCGGTCAGGCGGCGGCACGACGCCACGGTGTTCGAGGGGGTGCAACGAGAGCTCGCCGAAGGCCGGCGGCTCGATCCCCGGGACCTGCCCGCCGCGGAGGGCTCCTGATGCGTCGATTCAGCGCCTCCGGCATCGGCATCTACGGCGACCGCGGCGAAGAGGTCCTGCACGAGGGGAGCGACGCGGGACGCGACTTTGGTCAGACCCCGCCGAAACACCCTCGACGTGACGGCCCGCAGGGGGCGTGGGCGGCCGTAATCACGGATTCCGCGACAGTGGGCGCGCACGGCTACACGCCGTTGCTCTCAGCCGAACGGCCAAGGAGGGCGGCACAGTGGCCGCCCTCCTGCGGGAGCTACTTGAGCTCGAAGACCACGACCACGCTCGCGGTGATGTCGAGCTGACCCGGCTCGATGGGCACCTCCCTGGCCGCCCCGGCCATGTCGGACGTGCCGTACATCGGGCCGGCAACCAGGCCCACATCGCTCGAGCTCATGCTCAGCACCTCTCCGACGCTCTTGCCGGCGGCCGTCGCCATCGCCTCGGCGCTCTTCCGGGCGTCGGCCACGGCCTCGTCGATCGCCTTCGCGCGGGCGGGCGCCGGATCGTCGATGGTGAACGTGGGCCCGCTGATGTCGTTGGCGCCGGCGGCGTTTGCCGCCGAGATGACCTCGCCGAGCTTGGAGATGTCGCGCACCTTGACCTGCACGCTGAGCGATGCCTGGTAGCCACTGATGACCTGCTTGCCGTCCTGGTCGACCGTCTGCGGGTACACGCTGACGTCCTGCGTCTGGATATCCTCGCCCGCGATGCCCTGCTTCTTGACCGCAGAGGCGATCTGCTCGGCGCTCTTGGAGGCCTCGTCGAGGGCCGACTTGGCGTTGGACGACATCGTGGTCACGCCGAACGACATCTCGGCCGTGTCTGGTACGGCCTGAGTGGTGCCGGCGCCGGAGGCGGTCACGGTGTTGGCGGCGGCGCCTGCCGGGGTGTTGCTGGCCTCCCCGCAACCGGCGAGCGCAACGAGCGCCAGTGCGAGAGCCGTGAGCAGCGCGGCGGTGGCGTACCTGTTCCTGAGTGTCATGGCGGTCCCCCTTGTAGATGTGAGCGCGCCGGAAACGGCTGCGCCGTCCGTGCCGCTATCCGTAGAACGCTCGGGTGCAGACAGAGGTTCACGGGGATTCGCCCCCAATGCGGAGAGCGAGTCCGCATCAGAGCGCAGGGAAGGGCAGCGCATGGCCGGGCACCGAGATCCCAACATCCAAGGCACGGTCGTGGTGGCGGGCGGCATGAACACCGACGTCGTCGACCGCTCGTTTGCGCCGCTGCTCGCTTGTGACTCCAATCCGGGTTGGACGAGCGTCAGCTCCGGTGGGGTCGGCCGAAACGTCGCTGAGAACTTCGTGCACGCAGGTGGCGATGCTGAGCTGGTCGCCGCCGAGCGCGGCGATCGCAACGCGCTCGCGCTATCCACAGCATCCCGTCAGTACAACGTATCGGGCTGTTAGGTGGTCTACCCTTCAAGGATCGTTTTGCCGGACGAACGGTGTCTGCCAACGGAGACCGTTGCCTTCAGCGACGATTCCGCGGGTGTTGGCTCGCAAGGCGCTCATTGCCGCGCTTGTAGTTACCAGTAACCCTGGCCATGAGTCGTTGAGCGTCAGCGTCTTCACCTGCTTCCACCTCGGCAAGGAAGTCCATGGCGTCTGTGCCGCGGAGTATGGAGGCCACTCGGCCATGGCGTAAGACCCCAACGTCGCCGTTCTTCCTGGTTCGATAGCTGAAGCCAAGATCGCGGCTCTCTGAATCTGGTTCGGTCATCTCGGCCGTGTGGCGTTGTTGCTCCGGCATGTGCAGAGTGAACCTTCAGGATTGGCCGATCGGCGTTCTGAGTTTGATCTCTGCTTCATAATTGCCGAGCACGTCGATTGGGGCTGTTCTGATGCCTAACGTGTTGCGCATCAGCAGACGCCGAGCGCTCACAGGTCAGTCTACCTTGCGGCGTACTGCTGGATGCGCCTTTTAGGCCTCAGATCCAGCGGCGGACTCGCTTCGAGTAGTCGGTAGTCCTGGCCGCGCGAGATCGACAGGACCAGTTCCTCCGGCCGTATCTGGAAGTGAGTGATGTAGGCGACGAAGAGCGCGGAGACCAAGGCGGCCGCTGGACTCGCCAGCACCACCGCCCAGCCCAGGAGCACGATCTGCATTCCCAAGTAGGTCGGGTTGCGGCTGATCCGGTAGACCCCGGAGGTGACGAGCGCCGTGGTGCGTCCGGGTTCGGTCGGGTGCCACGTCGTGCCTGCGCGATTCAGTGCGACGCGAGCCGCGACGATGAGGCTCGTGCCGATTGCCGGCAGCATCAACGCGAGCGGGCGGCGAAACGACTCTGCTGCGCCGAATCCCGCGTTCACCCGGGAGGCAAGCCACATCAGCCCTGCGACCACCACCCAGACCACATCGGGCGGAAGACTATCCTGCTCCCCTGATTCTTGAAGCCGCCCTTAGTGCGCGTTCATGAAGATGACACTGGCGATGTCCTGTGGTTTGCAGTCGAACACATCCCCGCCTTATTGAGGATATTCGCGCTCCCACACCGGCTTCACCAACCGCTCCTGCTCCCTGCCGTGGGCGCACATCCACGAGCAGAACGCCTCCTCCAGCAGTCCTTCTGGCGCCACCCCCTCCTGGGGCTGCGGCGCCATCGCCTCCACGAGGTCGCGCAGGTCGCCGAAGTGGTCACGGAGCGGGCATGGCAGCATCCAGTTGCTTTCCGCGCTGGGCTGGCTGCAGCCGTATCCATGCCCGCTCTGCCAGGTGCGTATCGCCTGCAGGAAAGGCGTCTGCCACGCGTCATCCAGCGTCCCGCCCCGACTGTACACCTCGTGCAAGTTAGCAGCCGCATACGGCAGGAATACGCACGGCATCACATCGCCACGCCAATCGATGTGCAGGTAGCCACGCTCGCGCCCCGCCGCAATGCACCCCTCTACCAGCGGACCGTGGTTCAAGAAATCCAGCAGGAACAGCCGCCGCTCCCGTACCACCTGCCACGAGCGCTCCCAGAACGGGATTCGCTGCGCCGGCGCGGGCATCCAGTCCAGGTTCGGGGTGCGTCCGATCGGCATATATTGGAAGACGAAGCCGTAGAAGGCGCCCTCCCGGTCGAAATACAGGTCCAGCAGGTCGTCCGCCAGCACCTGCCCGCAGTTCGCCTGCGTCACCGTCAGCGAGATGCCGAAGGGCACCCCCGCCACGCGCAGTCGCTGCATCGCCTCCAGCACGCGCCGCTGAGTGCCCTCACCCCGCCTCTCGTCGGTCTGCGCCTCCAGCCCCTCCACTGAGAGGGCTGGGGTCAGGTTGCCCAGTCGCGCCAGCCTCTCAGCCGTCTCCTCCCCCAGCAGCGTGCCGTTGGTGAACATCAGGAACAGGCAGTCGTTGTGTTTCTCGACGATGTCCAGCAGGTCCCTGCCCTGCGAGCGGTAGCACAGCGGCTCCCCGCCCGAGAACACAAACAGCCTCACCCCCCATTGCTGCTTGGCTTCCGTCACCAGCCTGTCGAGCACCTCCCACGGGAGGCTTTCGCCTGTCATCGGCGCAGACCCCGCGCCGGCGTTGGCGTAGCACCCCTCGCATTGCAGGTTACAGGCGCGCGTCGGGCTGATGACCAAGAACCAGGGCGGTCTACACCCGTGCCTTTCCTTGAAGTGCTCCACCGCCGCCTGGCGCGCCGCCGAGGGGAACATCATCCCGCCCCACAGATGCAGTATGATGCGCGCCACCCGCGGCGAGAGTGTCATACTGCCGATGCCCCGCTCCAGCGAGTGCAGTACCGCCCGCGCCACCTGCTGGTATTGGCTGTAGATCCTGCCCCAGCCCGGGCGCTCACTCCCCCGCCAGAAGGAACCTCGCTGGATCCAGTTGTCCGCCAGCGCGAACATCACCTTTCGCACCGCATCGATGTACAACGCCCCGACGAAAAGGTCCAGCAGGTTCTTACCCGCCTTGTTGTGGAACAGGTGGCGACCCAGCGCCGTGAATTTCATGAAGATCTTGTTTCGTGACACAGCAACTCCTGCGCATCACTACCAACGCACTGTGCACAACCTGCGCGCGCTGCGGCCACGGCTTTCCGCGGCGCCCGGGCGCGTCAGGCTGAGGCACTTGTTCGACGAGACCGCCACCTCAGTCGGCCCAGACCTCGAGGTCAAGACCAGGTACGCGCGAGAAGTCGCGCACGTTGGCGGTGACCATGGTCAACCCGTGGGCGACACAGGTGGCGGCCAGCCAGAGATCGTGAGGGCCGATGAGCGCACCGGCCTGGCGCAGATCAGCCCAGAGCTGCGCGTGCGCCCTCGCGCACGCAAAGTCGACGGAGAGCAGCGGAAAGCGCTCCAGGAGACCTTCGACGAAGGCCGATCGTCGCGCGCGAACGTCTGGCGCGGTCGCGCGGTGCACGCCGTGAAGCAGCTCACTGGCAGTCACCACGGAGATAAACGCCTCCTCCTCGCCGTGACGCATAACGTGCGGCTCGAGGTCGAGGCGCCCGCGCTCGGCCTCGATGAGGATGCTGGCGTCGATCAGGACTGCCATGCGTCATGCACCTCGCCGAGTTCGACTTGAAACGCGGCCAGGTCGTCGGCGAAGGCGCCGGCGTCAGCCACCGAAAGGCGCGGCAGCGAGGCGATCAGCGACGGAAGCTCAGACAGTCGAGCGCCGGCGGGAAGCGGTCGCAACTCAGCGACTGGCTTCTTGCCGCGAAGGAGTGTGAACGACTCCCGGCGGTAGGCCACGCGATTGACGTAGTCGGCGAAGTTGCGCGCCATCTGGGTGACGGTCACGTCGGACACAGGACGCCTCCTCGTGCGAAGTCACATAATCAGGTTACATGATTCCCGGCCGCCTATCACGTTACGCCTGGGTTCCGCCGAACGGTGCGCGTCAGCCGCGCCGCGAAGCGCAGCGGAGTCGGCTGGAAGCGCGGGTTAGGCCGCACTGCACCTTGAACACTCTAGCGGTGATTACTCTCCGATGAGTCGCGAGATGGAACGTAGGTTAACCTGATCACATCCTCGTCAATTCGGTCATAAGTCATGAGGTAGAGCGGCGGCCGGGGTCCGGCGAAATATGGCTTGCCGTGACCAAGCACGACCGGGTGCAGGTAGATTCGATACTCATCGATCAGGCCAAGTTCAGTGAGGCTTCTCGCCAAGTCCGGACCAGCAACTTCGATCTCCCCGTCGCGCTCAGCCTTCAGCTTGCGGATCGCGCCCTCAAGATCACCCTCAACAAGCCTGGCGTTGGGGCCGACCGACTTCAACGAGCGCGAGACGACCCATTTCGGCTGGGTCCGCCAGGCCGCCGCGAAGGCGTGTTCCTCTGCATTCCATTCAGGATGATCGTCGTCCCAGTAACGCATGACCTCATACATTTGGCGACCGTACACACTGCCCGCCTCCCCCTGAGCCTCCTCGATGAAGTGGCGGAAGAGCGTGGGGCTTGGCGAAAACGCCATATGGTCGACGTAGCCGTCCAGGGACTGGTTCATTCCGAACACGAGCTTAGCCATATCACTCCCTTTCCTCGCACGGCACATCCGCGCGGTTTTGAGCATCGTTGATGACTGAGACGTTGCGAGTTGTGCGGCCTAACGTGTTAGGCATGAGCAGCGGCCCATGCCCTTCACTTCCGCAGTCTACCCTGCGCCGTCTGCTCGATGCCTTGGTTCGACGCGCGCTCCAGTCCAGTCCGGCCGAATCCAGGACAGAATCCGGATGTCCCGGCGGCAACGCAAACTGAGCGGTGTGCGAACGAGACCCCTCTTCTCACAGAGCGCGGCGCCGACTGAGTCCGCTGGGGAGACGCCAACGAATCGCTGACCCGACTAGTCCTTCCGCGAGAGCTTGCTGATGCCCCAGAAGAACACGCCCAGCCCGACCAGGAGCAGAAACAAGAATATGCCTATCCCAACCGGTGTACCCCACATTAGAGCCGACCAGAGACCATCCATTGCGCGCTCATCCTTTCTGGCTGGAATGTCCGCAGTACTACAAAACTGTCCGCACTACGCAGCTACCTCGTCCGGAACTGCCTTGCTTCGCACGAGCAGCCATACCGCGAGTGCCAGCTCTCCGACGAAGGCGGGAACGGCGACCGCCATGGCGATCCCTCCGCCGTAGCTAGAGAACGCGATCTTCGCGACATTGTCCACAAGGTAGCTTGCGGAGGCGATCATCAGCAGTATCCCGAACACCTTTGGCACGTAGCCCGATCGGTACGCCAAATAGCCCAATAGGCCCAAATGGACACCGAAGAGGACCAATGCGATGACCCATGTGTCCTGAAACGCATCGAGTGACAGCATCACCTGCGAGTGCAGCTGTGAGGCGTCGAACGCCTTGAGGTGCTCAGCGTCACCCAGGATGCGCAGCACCGCCAGGAAGCTCTGCATCCCGGCGATGAAGACTGCCGTGTAGGTCAGCCTGAACCACGCGGCAAGCAACGAGAGCGAGCGATTCACGGGTTTGAAAACCACGTAGAGGGCGAGCGCCACAACCACGTCGAGAATCCCGATGAGTACCCAAGCGACGATGCCGGCCCTGAACGTCATAGCATCGGCCAGAATCCTGCTGGCAGTATCCGTCGCATCTCCTGCGACAACCATACTCTGGAGCACGTAGAAGTTGGCGAACATAGCGAGAGCTGCCATCGCCAGTAGAGCCGCACCTGCGAGCTTCGCAGCGGTGCGTGGTGACATGTCCCGGTAAATCGATGTCGTCATGGTGTCCCCCCTTGGACCGTGCTGAAAGTTCAGTCGAGCGCCTCGCTGCGCAACGCGTCGGCGCTTCGATGTGCGAAGGCTTGCCGCGCGACCCCAGAGATGTTCTCCCCTATCCAGGGGGAGAACAATCGGCGCTGCGCACGGTGTCAGGGTTGGTGTCAGCCGCGTGAATCCGGCTGGTGTCCTGTGCGTCCGTCGAACGTGTTGCGCTTAGCCTGCGCGCCGTGCGTTGTCAGGATAGCCGAGGAGTTTTCGCGTCAGGTTGAAGCGCTTGTTGGACGGCTAAGCGGCTTGCGCATCGCCACCCGCCTAGAGCGTTCCAGGCCCAGCGCAGACTCATCTGAGAGCCGTCGAAGGAGCTCGGCGTCGAGTTGCTGCTCCGGTATCAGTTCGAAGCCGACGCGAGCATAGAACGGCGCATTCCACGGGACGTCGCGAAAAGTGGTTAGCGTGATCTCGGTGCAGTCGCTCTCGAGCGCGTAGTCCTCGACGGCTTCGACGAGCGCCGACCCTATCCCCTTGCGGCCGTGCGCAGGCAACACATCGAGTTCGTCGAGGTGCACGCGCCGTCCGCCGACGCTGGCAACGGCGAATCCAACAGGGGCACCCGCCGGTTCGAGAGCCACCCAGAGTAGACCTGCCAGTTGTGCTGCCGCCAGATTGTCCACCGGAGTGACATGCGAAAGCACAGATTCAGGCAGCGAATCGCCGAACCTGGTGGCCGCCGCGTGCTCGATGGCGAGCAGCTCGTCGACGTGCTCGGGGCCGGCCAGCCGGACGACATAGTCAGTACTCATCGAGCGGCCTCCGTCCGTCTAACGTTGTGCATGAGCAGACGCGCTCACGCGTTCAGGTCAGTCTACCTTCTGGCGTTCTGCTCGATGCCTTTGTTCGACGTCGAACGCGCAGGTCGCTAGCGGTAGACCAGTTGCCATGAGACTCCGAACCTGTCGTTCACCCACGCATAGCGCCTCGCGAACGGATAGGAGTCGAGGCCCATCAAGACGCTGCCACCCTCAGATAGAGCAGCGAAGAGGCGGTCAACTTCGGAGTCGCTGTCACAGGAGACGAAGAACGACGTGGACGGCGTGAACGTGAAGTCATGCACTGGCGGACTATCCATCGCCAACACGAGCTGGCCGGCGACACGCACGCGAGCATGGACGACCTGGCCGCTCATGCCCGGATTGTCATCGCCGTAGTACTCGATCGACTCGATGCCGGAGTCATCGAACAGATCGACGTAGAAGCCGATAGCTTCTTCCGTCTGCCCGGTGAACATGAGCATGGTCTGCATCTGGTTGTGAGCCACGACCCCTCCTCTTGATCCGCCGACCCGGCAAAGCGTCACGGGTCCGAAGCGCTCTGTCAGTAGTACGTCGAACGTGTTGGGCATGAGCAGACGCGCATGCCCTCTCAGGTCAGTCTACCTTCTGGCGTTCTGCTCGATGCCCTTGTTGGGCAGCGGCACCGCCGTCAGGACTCAGCGCAAAGCGCCGCAAGCTTCCTCGCCGTGTTGACGTTCCTGGTGGTCATCCGAGCGTACGCGCTGTGTCCCGCGATCTTGGTGATGTGGCTGCGGTTGTAGTTCTCCCGCTTGATGTTCCAGACGATGGCCCCGGGAGTGTAGAGAATGGTCAAGAACTCCATTTTGACCGGCAGCTCCGACACGAGACCCGGCTGGTCGACATCACCGAACAGGTACGCGACATAGGTCTGCTCACCTTCGCCGCTTGCCCACTCCCTCGGTATCGACTCCGCGATCGCGATCATCTCCGCCGATGTCTTGACCAAAGTCGGGATCTTCTGACCGAACGCCCGCTCAAGCTCGTGCTGGAGCAGTCGTGTCAGGTCGAGGGCACTCAGATGAGAACTGAACACCGCATTGCCGGAGTTCAGATAGGTGGAGACGTCGCTAAGCCCGAGCCCCTCGAGAAGAGCCGTCAGGGTTTTCATGGGCACGCGAGCACCCTTGCCGACATTGATCCCACGCAGCAGCGCGACGTACTTCACGGATGCCCCGTTCTCTTACTCAAGCGATGAGGCGCCGACCGCTCCGCCCCAACCCTCGTCTGCCCAACGTGGTGCGCATGAGCGGCGGCTGATACGCCCCTCGTCAGCAGTCTACCTTCTGGCCGTCCGCTCGATGCGCTTGTTAGACGCGCACGGCTACCCAAGGGCGCGGTATACGCGCCTCATTCGGGCGAGTACTCCGCAGACGCCAGCGAGATGAACTCACGCACACGCAGTCTCTCGACGTCGGAGGGCTCGCGAAGCTTCAGGTGACGACGGACGCCCTTGCCCTCGAGCACACCGTAGGGGTCGGCAAGATCGCAGCCCCGGCTGAATTCGACCGAGACGTGACGGCTGTATGCGAAGACGCCGCAGAACATGACAGGAGCTTCGAAGACGATACCCCCGTACATGACGCGCTCCTCTACCTCCGGAACCACTGCGGACACGAGGGACCTCACCTCTTCAACGATCTCGTACAGTAGCGGAGCCGTCCGGGACAGTTGCTCCACGAGTTCCTCAACGCCTTGCCCAGTCATGTCTCACAGACCTCCCTGCGCTGCGTCTAACAAGCATTAGACAGTCTGTGTAAGTACCAAACGCGGACGGCCCTCTTCCGTATATGACGCTATCACGAGCCCGAGGGTTCTTGATAAGCAGCCTGCCTTTCCCCCACCAGATCGTCGATCGGGCTGCGCACGCCCTGTCCGCCGCGATTCAGCACGTGTGCGTAGATCATCGTCGTGCGCACGTCCTTGTGGCCGAGCAGCTCCTGGATAGTGCGGATGTCGTAGCCGTCCTCGAGCAGGTGGGTCGAGAACGAGTGGCGCAGCGTGTGGCAGGTGGCGTGCTTGTCTATCTCCGCGCGGCGCACGGCGGCGGTGACGGCGCGCTGGACGATGGTCTCGTGGAGGTGGTGGTGGCCCTGCTCGCCGCTCTCGCGGTTGCGCCAGCGGCGCGGCTGCGGGAAGAGCCACTGCCAGCGCCACTCCCACCCCGCCCGCGGGTACTTGCGCGCCAGGGCGGCGGGCAGCTCGACGCGCCCCCAGCCGGCGGCGAGGTCGCGTTCGTGCAGGGCGCGAGCCCGTGCGAGCTGGGCCTCGAGGGCGGGCTCCAGGGAGCGCGGCAGCATGGTGACGCGGTCGCGGCCGCCCTTGCCACTGCGCACCACGAGCTCGCCACGCCCCGGCTCGAGGTCGCAGACGCGCAGGCGCAGGCCCTCCATGAGGCGCAGGCCCGAGCCGTAGAGCAGCGCGGCGACCAGCCGCGGTTCGCCCTCGAGCCCGGTGAGCAGCCGGCGCACCTCCGCGCGCGTCAGCACGACCGGCAGGTGGCGCGGTCTGCTGGCGCGCACCAGCTCGAGCTCGCCGACCTCGCGCCCCAGCACGTGCCGGTAGAGAAACAGGAGCGCGGAGAGCGCCTGCGTCTGAGTCGAGGCGCTGACGTGCTCGTCCACGGCGAGGTGAGTGAGGAAGGCGTTGATCTCCCCCTCGCCCATCTCCGCCGGGTGCCGGAGGGCGTGAGAGCGGACGTAGCGCCGCGCCCAGCGGCAGTACGTCACCTCGGTGCGGCGGCTGTAGTGGCGGGCGCGCAGCGCGAGCTGCATCTGGGTGATGAGCGCGGACACATGCCCCAGTGTGACCGGGGCGCGACGGAGTTCAATGGGTGACGGGGAACGTCACCCGGGAGGTCGACGCCGTCACGTCAGCGCCTCGCGATCATGTTCCCGACGGTGACCTCGAGGTCGCGCAGCAGCCCGTCCTTGAGGTCGTAGATCCAGCCGTGCACCGCGAGCTCCGCGCCGCGTTCCCAGGCCGATCCGACGATCTCGGACGACGCGACCGCCTGCACCTGCGCGGCCACGTTGAGCTCGCAGAGCCGGTCCCAGCGCTCCTCCGCTGAGCCGAGCGCGTCGAGCTCTCCGCGGTGCTCCTCCGCGAGGTTGCGCAGCGGCTGCAGCCAGAGCGCCACGGCGCCGGCCTGGTGGCCCTCGAGCGCGGCGCGCACGCCGCCGCAGCGGAAGTGGCCGCAGACGATGATGTGCCGCACGCGGAGCGAGGAGACCGCGTACTCGATGACCGCCATCGCGTTGAGGTCGGTGACCGGAACGACATTGGCCACATTGCGGTGGACGAAGAGCTCGCCGGGCGCCAGGCCGACGATCTCGTTGGCCGGGACCCGGCTGTCGGAGCAGCCGATCCAGAGCAGGTC
Organism: uncultured Thermoleophilia bacterium; assembly: GCA_963765635.1. Taxonomy (GTDB): domain Bacteria; phylum Actinomycetota; class Thermoleophilia; order UBA2241; family UBA2241; genus CAIXSE01. The sequence goes on along the minus strand of CAVXXF010000004.1, from coordinate 992,810 downwards.
GGGGCGCTGGATGTCGCACAGACCGGCGAAGTACCCGGGGTCGGCGGCGGTCTGCGCGGCGGCCCAGTCCCGGTTCCGAGCGAAGAGATAGGCAAGATGCTTCATGCCCCGATCATGCCTCAGGTTGAGGGCTGCCGGCCAGCGCAGGGACCCCGGCTCAGCCCGCGCCCGATGCAGCCGAACGCGCGGATGCGCCTTCGTCCGCCTCAATCATCTGGCAGCGCGACTCGAGCAACCGCTTGAGCTCGTCGCGGGTGCGTGGCGCGGCGGCCCCTGGCGGCAGCACACCGCAATCGCGCAGCGTCTGGGCGATGTCGGCGACCCAAGGCACGCGCAGACCGCTGTGGGCCAGCTCGGCGGGGTCGTGCATGACGTCCTGGGGGTCGCCGTGCGCCACGATGGCGCCACTGCGCAGCACCGCGACCTCATCCGCCCACTCGTAGGCGAGGCTCATGTCGTGAGTGGCCACGACCAGCGTCGTGCCGGCCTCGTGGAGTCGCGTCAGCACGCTCATCAGGTGCCAGGAGCCGCTGGGGTCGAGGCCGGCCATGGGCTCGTCCAGGATCAACACGTCGGGGCTCATGGCCACCGCGCCGGCGATCGCAGCGCGCTTCTTCTGGCCGTAGCTCAGCATGTGCGTGGGACGGTCGCGAAGGTGAGCGATCTCGAGCGCGTCCAGCGCCTCTTCGACGCGGGCGCGCGACTCCTCCTCCGTGAGGCCGATGTTGAGCGGCCCGAACGAGACGTCCTGATAGACGGTCCCGGCGAAGAGCTGGTCGTCGGGGTTCTGGAACACGAGACCGACGGCGGTGCGCAGCGCGGTCAACCCCTGGCGGTCGTAGGCCACCGGCACGCCGCGCAGCAGCACCGTGCCGGCGTGCGGCCGAAGCGTACCGTTGAGATGCAGCAGCAGGGTGGTCTTGCCGGAGCCGTTGGCGCCCACGATCGCCAGGCGGCGGCCGGCGCTGCACTCGAGGCTGAGCGCCGCGACGCCCACGACGTCGCCGTAGCTGAAGGTAAGGTCGCGGGCACTGAGGACGGCGCCCGCAGATGTCGGCGCGACGGCCGATCCGTTCGTCGGCGCGCTCATGACAGCACCCACAGGAGGGTGAGCAGCACGACCGCGGCTTGTACCCCGACGATGAGCGCCAGGTGGCCGGCCGACACGCTGGCCTCCTCGCCAAGCACGCGCAGATCGCCGTGCCAGTTGCGCGCCGCGAGGCCGTTCTCCAGAGCGCGGGCGCGCTGCAGCGAGCGGCCGAAGAGGGACGCCGTGAGCATACCGAGCGATCGGTAGGAGCGCCCCAGCGAGCGGTAGCCCAGCCGCGCCGCCTGGGCGCGACGCGTGGCGGCCACGGTCTCGACAAACGTCCATATGGAGCGGTACACCAGCGCCGCGACCTCCACGACCACCGCCGGCACGCCGAGCCGCCGCAGCGCCTGCAGGATCGCCGGAAGCGGGGTGCTCAGCGCCAGGAACAGGAGGCAGCTGAGTGCGGCGAGGGCGCGCAACGCCACTCCCAGCGCCAGCAGTGGGCCGCCGGCGGCGGGGCTCAGCCTCAGCAGGTACGGGCCGCCCAGCGACAGGCTCACGAGCAGCGGCAGTAAGCTGATGCACAGGAACACCAGCGGCACAGCCATCACCTTGGCGTAGGTCCCGATGGGGATGCGAGCCACCACCAGGGCGGCCACCATCGTCACCACGAGGACAAGCACGTCCCCAGGTATGGGCGGCAGGAACAAGGCCAGCAGCAACATGCCGCCGCTGAACGTCATCTTCTCCAGGGCGCTGACTCCGGAGAGGCGGTTGCCATGGGCGGTGCTGTCGATGAGATTCATGGAGGCGCCCCGCTCGCGCCGCGACATGTCGCTGCGGCGGCGGCGCACGTGGCGCACGTAGAGCGCGATCACAGTGAGTCCGATGAGTGCCTGCACGCCGAACAGGATGCTCTCGAGCGATTTGCTGCCGGGCCGCCAGATCGAGTCGAACCACGGCTCGTAGCCGGGGCGCAGCGCCTCGATCGCCAGCTTGGCCTTGTCGTCGGCGCCGCCGAACCCGAGGACGCCGGTCGAGATGAGCAGGGCAGCTGCGACGACCACGGCAACGGCGATGCCGCTGGCGATGGCGACGCGACGAAACGCGACCACCGGCCGGTCATCGTCGTCGAGCAGCCCGGTGGAGGCCAGGTCGGCGCGGCCGTGAGCCAGCAGCGAGTGCATCACCAGCAGTGTCAGCAGGCCCTCGACCGTGGCAAGCGGCACCTGGGTGATGCCGAAGATGCCGACGAACTTCGCCACGGAGCCGAGGAAACCGGTCGCCGCGTCTGGAAACGCCCAGGCGAGCTGGATCGAGGTGGTCAAATAGGTCGCGAGGTCGCTGAGGATGGCGGCCCACAGTGCGGCGACGGGGATGGACACGCCGCGCCCGCGGGCGAAGCGGTAGGCGCCGTAGGCCACGAACGATCCCACGATGCCCATGGAGAACACGTTGGCTCCCAGCGTGGTGAGACCGCCGTGGCCGAGCAGCAAGGCTTGAAAGGCGAGGACGATGGCACTCACCAGGACCATCACCCAGGGGCCGAACAACACCGCCCCCAAGCCGATGCCGGTGGGATGCGACGAGCTGCCGGTCACTGATGGAAGCTTGAGCGCCGAGAGCACGAAGCAGAAGCCCCCGGCGGCGCCCAGCAGGAGCAGGGACGAGCGTTTCTCGGCCACCGTCTTGCGCGTGCTGCGGATGCTCTGCACCACGAACGGCGCCGCAGCAGCGGTCCACACCGCACAGTACACCGGCGGAAGATAGCCTTCCATGATGTGCATGGTCAGCGTCCTCTCATGGCGCGAAGGCGGGGTCGGGCGCTATTCTGTGCGCTGCACGGTGGGACTGTGAGGAGGACGACAGCGAAGTGGAGCGCGGCAACAGAGACGACGTGAGCGGCGCGGCCTTCTACCCAGTCGGTCTGGACCTGCGCGGCCGCGACTGCCTCGTGGTCGGCGGCGGCGCTGTGGCGCGGCGTAAGGTCGACGGCTTGCTGGCCGCCGGCGCAGCGGTCACTGTGGTGGCGCCGCAGTGCCTGCCGCTGCCCACGGAGGTCACGATCGCGCTGCGGCCGTTCGCCGACGAGGACCTCGACGGCGTGGCGCTGGCGGTGGCCGCCAGCGACGACCGGGCGCTGAACGCGCGTGTGGCGCGCCTGGCGCGTACACGCGACATCTGGGTGAACGTCGTCGACGACCCCCAAGCCGGCACGGTGATCGTGCCCGCGGTGGCGCGCCGCGGCGACCTGCAGATAGCCGTCTCGACCGGCGGCGCCAGCCCGGCGCTGGCCAAACACCTGCGCGAGCGTCTGGAGCGCGAGTTCGGCCCCGAGTACGGCGACCTGGTCGCCCTGCTCGGGGAGCTGCGCGCCGAGTGGGAGCCGCGCGCTGCCCGGGCCGGCGTTCCGCCGGCCGCCCGGCGCGCGGCCTGGCACGAGGTGGTCGAGCTGCCGCTCGCGAGCCTGATCGCGACGGGGCTCGGCGACGAAGCGGCCGCCCAGGCGCGAACGATCCTCGAGCGGGTGCTCGGCGGCGCGGACGCGTAGTCGGAGGGCGACGCGAGTCATTCCGGCCCCGTTCCCTGATCTGCGGGCGAAGCGCCGGGCCCGACCTCACAAGACCCCAAGTGCCCGCTGATGAGGCGCACCAGGGCGGCGGGCGAAGCGTCTGCCGCCTCCCCGCCCACGCGCAGCCCCAGGGCGGTGGCCGTGGCCGTCGTGGACGGGCCGATGCTCACCACCAGCTGACCCTCGGCCGGCCCGTCAGGGTAGGCCTCGAGGAAGCGCCGCGCGGTGTTCGAGCTGGCGAAAGCGACGGCGTCGAACTCCCCGATCTCGGGCAGCGGCGCGCGCTCGTCCACGGCCAGACGGAACACGGGCAGCTCGCTCACCGTGGCGCCGGCTTCGGCGAGGCCGCGCGCGACATGCGGGTCGCCGTCTTCCTCGCCGATGAGCAGCAAGCCGGTATCGCTCACGCCCGGCAGGCCCGCGGCGAAGCCGGCGGCGGTCTCGGGCGCGTAGTCCAGGCGCAGGCCACGGCGGCGCAGATGGGCGGCGGTGGCCGGGCCCACAGCCGCCAGGCGTGCGCCTCCCAGGGCGCGCACGTCTTTGCCCAGGCCTGCGAGCTGCTCGAGAAGCGCGTCCATGCTGCCCGGCGAAGTGAACACGAGCCAGTCGGCGCCGGCGAGGCGATCCAGCAGGCCGGACGCCGCCGGCAGAGTGTCGCTGCGCAGTACCGGCACCTCGGCGGTCTCGGCGCCGGCGGCCTTGAGCAGGCGCACGATCTCGCTGGGGCGGCGGCGTACGCGTGGCACCAGGATGCGCCGCCCGGCGAGCGGCTGCGAGTCGTGCCAGGCGAGCTGCCCGCGCAGCCGCACCACGTCCCCGACGACGATCAGCGCGGGTGGGTGCAGGCCGGCCGCGCGCACGCGGGCGTCCATATCGGCCAAGGTGCCGGTGACAACGCGCTGGCCGGGGGTCGTGCCGCGTTCGATCACAGCTGCGGGCGTGTCGGCGGCGCGGCCCTCGGCGATGAGGCGCTCGGCGATGCGCGGGAGGTTGGTGAGACCCATCAGGAACACGAGCGTATCGGCGCCGTGGGCGATGCCGGCCCAATCGATGCGCGTCTGGGGCTTGGTGGGGTCCTCGTGGCCGGTGATGACGGCGAAGCTCGAGGCATAACGACGGTCGGTGACCGGGATGCCGGCATAGGCAGGCGCAGCCACGGAAGAGCTCACGCCGGGGACGATGATGAACGGCACGCCCTGTTCGCGAAGATGCGTGGCCTCCTCGCCGCCGCGGCCGAAGACGAACGGGTCGCCGCCCTTGAGGCGCACCACGCACTTCCCCTGCAGCGCGTGCTCCGACAACAGCCGGTTGATGCGCGGCTGCGGCACCGAATGCACGGCCGCCTGCTTGCCGACATAGATCAGCTCGGCGTCCGGCGGCGCCAAGGCGAGCATCGAGTTGTCGGCGAGGCGATCGTAGACGACCACATCGGCGCGTGTAAGGGCGTCGGCTCCGTGGCGCGTGAGCAGGCCGGGGTCGCCGGGGCCGGCGCCGACCAGGTAAACGGTTCCCGGAGCGAGGGGGTCCGTTCTGGTCATCGTGCCTCCAGCCCGACGATGCGTTCCAGGAGCTCGGCGTCAAGATGCGCCTCGACGTGATCGGCAAGGCGGTCGATGTCGTCATCGACAGGCGGGGCCACGCTCTCGCGCGCCGGAATGCCCAGCCCGGCCCGCAGTCCGTTCAGGAAGGCGCCGCGCAGCGGCGGATGGTCAAAGAGGCCGTGGACGTAGCTGCCGCAGACCGACCCCGCGCCGATGGCTTCGGAGCCGGCCTCCGGTACGGCGACCGCGCCGTCGTTGTGCTCGGAGCCGTCGGCGCCGCGCAGACGAAGCAGCGGCGCGGCGGCGCCCCCGAGCGTCGTGCGACCCATGTGGATCTCGTAGCCGCGCAAGGGCGTACCGGCCGGGCCGAGCAGGCCCGCGGCCGGGCCGGCGGTGGCTAGCACCTCGCCGTCGACGCGCACGGTGCGCTTATCGCCGGCGAAGGTGGTCTCCACGTCGAGCAGGCCGAGGCCGTCCACCGACTCGGCGTCGGACTCGACGTGCTCGGGGTCGTGGATGCGGCGGCCGAGCATCTGATAACCGCCGCAGACACCCATGACCGGCGTCCCGACGGTGGCCTTCGTCAGCAGCGCCGCCGCCATTCCGCTCGCGCGCAGCCACTCAAGATCGGCGATCGTGCTCTTGGTCCCCGGCAGCACAATCACTGAGCTGCCCTCGAGCTCTCTCGGCGTGGTCACGTACCGCACGCTCACATCGGCCTCGTCGGCCAGGGCGTCGAAGTCCGTGTAGTTGCTGATGAACGGCAGGCGCACCACGGCGATCTGCAGCGGCGCATCCGGCTTCGCCCGCCGCCGCCGGTCCTCGATGCCCAGTGAATCCTCTTCGTCGCCGCGCCAATCGCCGAGCATCGGAACCACGCCCAGAGTCGGCACGCCCGTGCGTTCCTTCAGGAACTCGAGGCCCGAGTCGAGCAGGCTGGCGTCGCCGCGGAACTTGTTTATCACGAAGGCCGCGATCCGCTCGCGCTCCTCGGGCGTGAACAGCTCCATGTGGCCTACAAGGCTGGCGAACACGCCGCCGCGGTCGATGTCGCCGATGAGCAGCACGGGGCACTGCGCGTACAGCGCCACCTTCATGTTGACGATGTCCTGGTCGCGCAGGTTGATCTCCGCCGGGCTACCGGCGCCCTCGATGACGATGAGGTCGTTGGCGGCGCGCAGGCGCTCGTAGGCGGCCGTGACGACGGGCCACACCTCCGGCTGATACGCGTGGTACTCGCGCACCGACATGTGACGTACCGGACGGCCGAGGACGATCACCTGGCTGCCGGTCTGCGAGCTGGGCTTGAGAAGCACGGGGTTCATGTCGACGTGCGGCTCCACGCCGGCGGCCAACGCCTGGTAGGCCTGGGCGCGGCCGAGCTCGCCGCCATCCGGCGTGACGAACGAGTTGAGCGCCATGTTCTGGGACTTGAACGGGGCCACACGAAAGCCGCGGCGCGCGTAGAGGCGGCACAGTGCAGCCGCAAGCACGCTCTTGCCGGCGTGCGAGCCGGTGCCGACGCACATGATGGCGCGGGCGCCGGGGGAGGCGGGAGAGGTGGTCGAGCTCACGGCGAACGGTTCGGCGGACTGCGTCACAGCTCCACTCCTCTGCGGGCGGGGATGTCGGGATACGGATGGCGGACCGGCGTCATCGAGGTGACGAGATCGGCTGCGGCCACTAGCCCTTCGGGCGCGCCGCGGCCGGTCGTGACGACTTCCTGCTGCGCAGGGCGCGCGGCGAGTGCGGCCAGGACCTCGCCGAGCTCGACGAGCCCGTGCCGCAGCGCGGCATGAAGTTCGTCGAGCACCACGAGGTCGCAGCGAAGGTCGGTGAGCGCCGCGCGGGCCGCGGACCAGGCCGCGACAGCGGCGGCGCGATCCTCCGAAGTCGGCGCGCCGCGCAGCAGGCCGCTGCGCACTACGGCGGGACGCACGACGCGCACCCCGGCGGCCCGCAGGGGCGCCAGCTCGGAGCTCTCGCGGCCGCCCTTCACGAACTGGATGAACGTCACAGCCAGACCGGCGCCGCGGGCGCGCAGCGCCTGGCCGGTGGCGGCCGTCGTCTTGCCCTTGCCGTCGCCGGTGTAGACCTGCAACAGGCCGCGGGAAAGGTGCGGCGACGGCTGCAGAGCAAGGCCGGGTAGGCCGGCGAGCCAGGCGAGAACCTCGGCGGCGGTACTCGCGACCGGGGAAGGACCGGCCGCGGTCGTCGCGGCTGTCGGCTCCGCCGGCCGCTCCACCACCACCACCGCCGCGCCGGCCAGCTCGGCGGCGCGCAGCTTCTCGTGGAGCCCGCCGGCGTCGCCGCTCTCCTTGGTCACGAGGACGGTGGCGCCGAGATGGCGTAGCAGAGCCGCGTCGAGCGCGGCGCTGGTCGGCCCCTGCATCGCCACGATGTCTCGCGCCTCTAGGCCCGCGGCGGCGCACGCGGCCAGCGATTCGGGCGTGGGCAGGACGCGCGCGACCAGGCGCACGCCCGCCTCGCGCGCGAACCGCGCGTACACGTCGACCGTCTTGCTGCCGACTGTCAGGAGGATCGCGCCTGCAGCGGCGAGCTCGACCGCCAGGCGCGCCGCGGCCGTGGAGTCGGTGGCGCGTACGACGCTGTCGGGCAGCGCGCCGGCCGGCCGCTGGAAGCGCAGGTAGGGACGCTCAAGGCGGGCGCAGGTGGCCGCGGCGGCCGCCGAGATCTGCTCGGCGAACGGGTGCGTCGCGTCCACGACCGCGGCGGCGCCATCGACGAGCCGCGACAGCTCCGCGTCGCCGAGCGCCCCGCAACGGACCTCGGCGCCCCCCTCAGTGGCCAGCCGAGCGCCGTACTCGCTAACCGTGCTGAGCAGCACCTCGTACCCCGCGCCGCGCACCCTCTCGCCCAGCGCTCGAGCGTCGCTCGTTCCTCCCAGCACCAGGATCAAGTGCGGTACCCCCGCGGCGTCACCATGCGCCCGTCGCGCACCAGGGTCGCGCTGTTGCCGACGATGAGGATGGTCAGCATGTCGACGTCCTCCTCGCGCAGCTCGCCAAGCGTGGTCACGTGCGACTCCTGCCCGTCGCGGAGCGCGTTGCGCACCAGACCCACCGGTGTCCCGGGGGCGCGCCTCTCGCGCAGGATGGCCAGCGCGCGCCGCAGCGGCTCGTGGCGCTTGGTGCTGCGTGGGTTGTAGAGCGCGATCACGAAGTCGCCGTCCGCGGCGGCCGTCATGCGCCGCTCGATCACCTCGAGCGGCGTGAGCAGGTCACTCAGGCTCACCACGGCGAAGTCGTTCATGAGCGGCGCACCGAGGCAGGCCGCGGCGGCGCTCGCCGCCGTCACGCCGGGCACGACCTCGACGGTGACCGGCGAGCCCTCGGGGAGCAGCTCGAGCACCAGCCCCGCCATGCCGTACACGCCCGCGTCGCCGGTGCTGATGACGGCGACGCTCGCCCCGGCCGTCGCCTCCGCGACGGCCGCCTCAGCCCGCGCGGTCTCCTGCCGCATGCCGCTCACGACCGTGCGCTTGCCGGCCACCAGGTCGGCGACCAGCTCGAGGTACGGCTTGTAGCCGACCACCACGTCGGCGGCGGCCAGCGCCGCCCCCGCCGCCGCCGTCAGGTGCTCCCGTCCGCCTGGTCCCAGGCCGACAAGCCACAGATGTCCCGGGCCAGCGCCACCGTCACCCCGTCGCGCGACCGTTTCGCCGCGAGAAGCTCGGTCTGGGCGCCGGCCATCATCGCTGCCGGTTCGCATACTGCTGCCACTCCTGTGATCTCTTCCACGAATCCCGGCTCACGCAGCGCAACCTGTAGCACGCGGATGCGCTCCCGGTCGATGATCTGCACCGGCACGCCCAGCGTCTCCGCCGCGGCAAGGATGCCGGCTTCTTCACTCTTCAAGTCGATGGTCGCGAGCAAGCGCACGTCGTCGCGCCCCTGACCGGCGGCGGCCAAGGCTTCGTCCACCGCCGCCAGCACCTGCGCTTCGCTGACGCCCTTGCGCGCCCCGACACCCAGCACGACGCGCCGGCGCGCCTCGCTGCCCGTCGTGACGACGGCCTGCCCGCGGGTCTCGGCGGCGAGCTGCTCGGCGAGGCCGTTGGCGCCGCCCTCGTGTCCCGAGAGCAGGCTGATGGCAAAGCGTCCGGCGTCGTCCACGACGACGACCGCCGGGTCGTCGTACTTGGTCCCCAAGTGCGGGCCGATGGCCCGCACCATGATGCCGCTGGCCATCACGCCGACGATGGCGGCGTGATCTCCCCACAGCTCGCCGGCGAGGTCGCGCAATGAGCCCTCGTACACGCGCACCTCGGGGATGTACTGCCGCGCCGCCCACAACGTGACGCGCTCGGGCTCGGCAAAACGCTGCCGCAGACCGAGCCCGAGGCGCGCGCCCTCCTCCGACACGGCGATGACGGCGATCGGACCTCGTCGCTCGAAGCGGATCATGTCAGCACTCCTCACCGGCCGGACCAGGGGCAGCGCCGTCGGCGGGCGCGCCATCCATGCCGACAACAGCGCCGCCCGGCTCTGCGGCGCGCCGGTAACCGTGCGTGAACCCGGCGTCGTAGAGCAGCGACGCGTCACCTTCGTTGCGCAGCGCGTCGCCGACGAGGATCATCGCCGTGCGGTCGACGCCGGCGGCCGCGGCCTGCCCGGCGATCGTCGCCAGAGTCCCGCGCAGCACGACCTGCTCGGGCCACGATGCCCGCTGCACGATCGCCGCAGCCGTCGCTCGGGGGTAGTGCTCGCAGAGCGCCGCCACCGTCCCCTCGAGGTCGCCCGCCGAGAGAAAGATGGCCATCGTGGCTCCGTGCGCGGCCAGCCCGGCGATGTCCTGCCCCTCCGGAACCGGCGTGCGTCCGGCCTGTCGCGTGATGATCACCGTCTGCGAGAAGCCCGGTGAGGTGAGCTCGACGGGCAGCGCCGCGGCGGCAGCCACGAACGAGCTCACCCCCGGCACGACCGCGTACTCGATGCCGAGGGCGTCCAGGGCTCGCATCTGCTCTCCGATCGCGCCGTACAGGCTCGGGTCGCCGGTGTGCAGGCGCACGACGTTCTTGCCGGCCGCGTGACCCTGCGCCATCACTGCGATCTGCTTGCCCAAGGCGAGAGGCGCGCTGTCGTGAAGCTCGCAGCCGGCGCGCGTCCAGCCGAGCACGGCGCCGGGCACCAGCGAGCCGGCGTAGACGACCACGTCCGCCTCTTCAAGCAGGCGGCGACCTTTGACGGTGATGAGCTCGGGGTCACCCGGGCCGGCGCCGACAAACCAGATCATGTGGAGGCCTCCTTGTCGGGGAGGGCCGGCGAAGGAGCGCCCCAAGGCGTGCCCTCACCGGCCCGGTGCATCAGGACCGTGGTGAAGTACTCGCGGTCACCAGACCACGCGCGCAGATCGGACGTCATGGACGCGCCGACCTGCGAAGCACGGCGCACTGCCACGACGTCGGCGCCGGCGCGCTCGGCGACGTCGGCCAGCGCCTCGAGGTGACGGCCGGCCTTCATGAAGACGACATTGGGCGCCAGTTCGAGCAGCGCGGCCGCATCGGCCGGCGGCTCGGCGGGCCACACGAGCAGTGGCTCGCGGCCCTCCGCCAGCGGCCGCCCCGCCGCCGCCGCGCAGGCCGCCATCGCCGTCACGCCGGGAATCGTCGCGACCTCCGCCTGCGGCGCGGCGCGGCGCAGCGCCGTAAGTAAGTAGCTCCACGTGCTGTAAAGCATCGCGTCGCCGAGAGTGAGGAAGGCGACCGGAGAGCCGGCGGCGGCGAGACGCAGGAGCGTCGCCGCCCCGTCGTCCCAGGCGGCCGTGAGGGTCTCGCGGTCCTCGGTCATCGGGAAGTGCGCGGTGTGCACCTCGCAGGCCTCCGGCAGGTACGGGCGAGCGATGCTCAGGGCGAGGCTGTCGCCGCCGCGGCGGGGCGCGGGCGCCAGAACGGCGCGCACCCGCTGGAGCATCTCAACGGCGTTCACGGTGAGCAGCCCAGGGTCACCCGGGCCTACGCCGATGCCGAAGATCACGGCGCTCACGTCGCCTCCTCGAGGCCGGCGCTCGTCACCCACACGGGGTTGAGCGCGTCGAAGCGCAGCAGTGGGCCGGCCGGCACGCCGCGGGCCACGCTGATCTGGCTGCAGGCGAAGCCGCTCCAGGGCGGCCGGCGCAGCGCCGCCACCACCTTCGCGGTGGTCTCCAGGCAGGCGGTGTTGCACACCACGCGTCCGCCTTCGCGGAGCAATCCCGGCAGGGCCTCGAGAATGGCGCCCAGGTTCCCGCCGCTTCCGCCCACGAGGATGCGGTCGAACGAGCCCGGCGCGAAGCCGGAAAAGGCGGCCGGCGCCTCAGCGGCGGCGATGGTCACATTCTTCAACCCGAAGCGCTCGACGTTCTCACGGATCAGATCGAGGGCGGCCGGGTCGCGCTCCAGCGCGACGACCTCGCCCGCGGGGCACAGCAGGGCGGCCTCGACGCTCAGGCTGCCGGTGCCGGCGCCCACGTCGAGCACACGGTCGCGCGGCCGCAGGCGGGCGGCGGCCATCGTCAGGGCGCGCACCTCCATCTTGGTCATGGGCGCCTCGCCGCGCGCGAACAGCTCGTCGGGGAGCCCGGGCGCGACGACGCCGCGGAGGCGTTCGCCGGCATTCTCGAGCGCGGTCATGCCGGCTCCTCTCTCTCGATGAAGACGACCGACAGGCCGTCGAACTCGCCGGCGGCGACACCGGCCGCGTCGGCGCTCGTGATCCTCTCGTCGGGCTCTCCGAGGCGCTCGAGGACGGTGACGGCCGCATCGATACCAGCCGCGACCAAGGCGGCGGCCACGGCTTGCGGGGTGCGCCGGGCGTCGGTCAGCGCCAGGACCCGGGGATGCGCGGCGGCCGCAGCCACCACACCGGCGACCTTGAGCCCGTGGGCACTCGCGAAGCAGACATCGTGCCAGGGGCGCCCCAGGCGGGCGGCGGCAAGCTGCGCTGAGCTGATGCCGGGCAGCGTGGCGATGCCGGCGTCTGGCAGCAGCCGGCGGAGAGCGACGGGAATGCCGAAGAAGCCAGGATCACCGCTGGCCAGCACCGCGATGCGCCGCCCGGCGCAGGCGCGCAGGGCGGCGGCGATCTCGTCCATGTCGGCGCCGACGACGATCTGTTCGGCGCCGGCAGGCGCAAAGCGCGCCAACTGCCGGCGCCCGCCCACCACGACCTCGGCGTCGCGGATGACCCGCCAGGCGGCCGGCGTGAGCCACTCGCCGGCGCCGGGGCCCGTACCCACGACGGTGAGCTCAAGCCGGGGCCGGGCGGACGGCGGGACGGCGGCGTGTCGCGCGGCGGCGGCCTCGGCACGCAGCCTCGCCGAGCGGCCGATGATCGCGCCGTCGTAGGCCACCACAGCGCAGTCGCAGCGCGGCGCGGCCGCGCCGCCGGCGCGGCGCGCGGCGCGCTCGCCGGCCCGCCACGCCGCACGCTCGGCGACGTCGTCCCACACACCGTTCAAACCTGCTTCATCGAGCAACTTGACGGCCGCCTCGACGGCGGACAGCTGCAGCAGCTCGACGACGAGCGTCGGCGGCGCGCCCGCCGCCGCGGCCAGCGCCGCCAGCGTCTCGAGGCGCGCGTCCGCCTGCCGGCTGTGCGTGTTCCACACGCCGGCCGCGACCTTGACCAGCTTGCCGATGTGGCCGACGAGCACGACGCGCGATACCCCAGCATCGACGCAGCGGTCCAGCAGATCGCCGACGAAGTTGGCGCACTCCACGATCTCGGTCTCGGCGGCACCAAAGCGCTCGCGCGCGGCCCGCTCACCGAAGCGACCGGGAGCCAGGTACACCGTGCTGCGCCTGTCGGCCAGCGCCACGTCGACCTGCGGCAGCAGCGAGCGCAGCCAGGCATCCTGTGACTTGGGGATCACGCGTCCGGACGTCCCGAGCACCGAGAGCCCGCCCCGGATGCCAAGACGAGCGTTGAAGGTGCGTTTGGCCGTCTCCTCACCGCCCGGGATGCTCACCGTCACGCGCAAATCGCCCTCGGGCAGCGCGGCGCGGACCGCGACGGCGATCATCTGGCGAGGCACCGGGTTGATGGCCGGCTCGCCGGGCGGGATCTGCAGACCGGCCCGGGTGACCGTGCCCACGCCGGGGCCGGCCGCAAACTCGATCGTCGGCTCGGCGTCCGCAGCGCCGGCAAGCTGCTCGACCTCGACGACAACGGTCATACCGTCGGTGACGTCGGGGTCGTCGCCCGCGTCCTTCAGCACCGACGCGCGGGCGCAACCTTCCCGCGGCCGCTCCAGCGACTGCACGGTGAGGGTCACGCGTTCGCCGTTGGGCAGCTCGACCTCAACGGCGTCGCGCTCCTCGCCGGCCAGCGCCAGCGCGGCCGCCCCAGCCGCAGCGGCGGCGCACGTCCCGGTGGTCAGTCCGGACCTCAATTGTGCGCCGTCCGGCGTCACGCGTCTCTTTCGAGCACCCGCAGCAGAGCATTGACCGTCGCGGCGGCCAGCGGGCTCCCGCCGCGGGTTCCCTCGATGGCGATGTACGAGAGGTCCGAGGCCATGAGCGCGTCTTTCGACTCCGCCGCGTCGACGAAGCCGACCGGCATGCCGATGACGAGGGCCGGGCGAGCGACACCTTCGGCGACCAGCGCCAGCACCTCGCGCAGCCCCGTGGGCGCGTTTCCGAGCGCCACGACGGCGCCGTCGAGCCGCGTCCCGAAGGCGCGCATCGCGCTCGCCGCCCGCGTGCGGCCGGTCTCCGTCGCCGCGGCGACGATCGCCGGATCGGCAATCAGACACTCCACCATCCCGCCCAGAGCCTCCACCCGGCTCGTGTTCACACCCGTGCGCACCATGTGCGTATCGGTGAACACTGGAGCGCCGGCGCGCAGCGCAGCCACCCCGGCGTTGACGGCCCCGGCGGAGAAGCGCACGGCCGTCGCCAGCGACGGGTCGCCGCTCGTATGTACGAGGCGCTTGACCACGGTGCGTTCACCGGGCGACCAGCCGCCGGGGGGCAGCAGGCCGTCGATGATCGCCATGCTGCTGATCTCGATCTCGTGCGGCTTCAGGCCAGACATGCCGCCTCCTCGGCGCGCTCGAGCAAGATGTCGGCGACGCGCTCGTCCGGTCCCAGGGGGCGACCGAAGCGGAACGTGACGTCCGGGTTGCCGGCGGCGAACCCGGCCAGCATCTCGGGGATGTCGCGGCGGATGTGGTTGCCGTCGAAGAGGAAGCACGGTTGCACGACGATCTCGTCGGCGCCAGAGGCGACAGCCTGGGCGACGGCGTCGGCCAGACCCGGCTTGGCGAGCTCCATGAAAGCCGGGTAGACGGGCTCGTCGCGACGCGCGCGAAGCTGCTCGACGAGCTCGTGGAACTGCCCGGTGGCGGCCGGGTTCCGGCTGCCGTGCCCGAGGATGATCATGGCGACGCTCATGAGGATGGACCTCCTGGATGGGGGACGCCGGCGAACGCCCGGCAGCGCTCGAGCCAGTGCTCAAGCAGAGCCGGGTACCCGGCGAAGTGCAGATGGACGTACGAGGCGAAGAGATCGCCGGCGGCGTAGCCCTCCGGCGACCCATCGACGAGATAGGCGGCGTGACGCGCGTTGTCGAGTTCGCAAGACGAATAGTGGAACTCATGGCCACGCGCAGCGGTACCGCGCCGACCGAGGAGCGAATCGCCGAACAGCTGGCCCTCGCGGTAGCCCATGCCCTGCAGCCGCTCGTGCATCCTGGCGCGACCCGGGACGGCGCCGACCAGCGGCCACGTGCGGCCGTCGAGGTCGGCGAGCGACTCACATAGGTAGAGCAGGCCGCCGCACTCCGCGTAGGTCGGCAGGCCGGCAGCCAGGGCAGCGACCAGCCGTCGCCGCAGCGCCACATTGGCGGAGAGTCCCTCGGCGTGCAGCTCGGGATAGCCGCCGCCGAGGTACAACCCGTCGCAGACGGGCAGCTCGGCGGCTTTCAGAGGGCTGAAGAAGACCAGTTCGGCACCGTGAGCACGGAGAAGGGCAAGGTTGTCGGCGTAGTAGAAGGCGAAGGCGGCGTCCCAGGCGACGGCGATGCGCGGGCCGCTGCCGGCCGGGCCGGCGGCATGCGCCGCCGGCGGCGCCGGCACATCCGGCGCCTCGCCGGCGAGCGCGATCAGCCGCGTGATGTCGACGTGCTCCTCAAGGTGCTCCCCGAGGCGGTCCATCACGGCCGCCGCCGCGACGCTGAGCTCGTCGGCCACCACGAGCCCGAGGTGCCGCGACGGCAGTGCCACACCGTCCGCGGCGGGGAGATACCCGAACACCTCCATCCCGGCGCGTTCAAGGGCGGCCGCCACGGCCGCCTTCGAGCGCCGCGGGTTCCAGCGATTGAGGATCACACCGGCGACGCGGACCTCGGGGTCGAACGTCTTGAAGCCCAGCGCAAGGGCGCCGGCGCTTGCCGCCAGGTGAGCCGCGTCGATCACCAGCACGACCGGCGCCGCCAGGCGCTTCGCGACCTCAGCGGTGCTCGTCGGGGTCACACCGTCGCGGTGCCCGTCAAAGAGCCCCATGACGCCCTCGACGACGGCGACGTCGGCGTCCTGACCGGCCACAGCGCCCAGCACGGCCTCATCGCCCATCATGAAGAGGTCGAGGTTGCGACCTGGCGCGCCCGCCGCGTAGCGCTGGTAGCCAGTGTCGAGATAGTCGGGCCCGACCTTGAAGCCCTGGACGCGCAGTCCGCGACGGCGCAGGGCCGCCATGAGCCCGAGGGCGACGGTCGTCTTGCCCTCGCCGCTGCGCGGCGCGGCGACGACCAGCCGCGGCAGCGTCACGACCGCCCCTCGGTCCGCCGCGCTCGTCGCGCCGCCCCCGGCGGCGTCAGCGCGGCGAACGCCTGGAGCAGCAGGTCATTCTGCGCGCGGTGACGCGGGCTCACCCGCACGTGCCCGGGCAGCCCGAACGACGTGCAGTCACGCACCAGGCAGCCTTGCGCCAGAAGTGCGCGTCGCGCCGCGGCGGCATCGCCCACATCGACAAGGAAGAAGCCGGCAGTGGTCGGCTCGGTCACCCAGCCGGCGGTGTGGAGGCCCGCGAGCACGCGGTCGCGCTCACCGGTCAGCAGATCGACCGAGCGCCGGTGGTGCTCGAGGTCGGCAAGCGCGGCCACGCCGGCGGCCTGGGCGCAGGCATTGACGCTCCAGGGAGGGGCCGCGGCGCGCAGCGCCGCGGCCAGGGCGGGCGCGGCGACGGCGTGCCCGAGGCGCAGACCGGCGAGGCCCCAGTACTTGGTCATCGAGTGCAGCACCAGCAGGTTGCCGGCGGCCAGCAGGTCGGCCTGCCACTGCGGCTCCGGCAGCAGGTCGCAGTAGGCCTCGTCGAGGACGAAGAGCGTGGCCGGGAAGCCAGTGACGAGGGCGGCGATCAGCGCCGCAGGCAGCGCCGCCCCGGTGGGGTTGTTGGGCGAGCAGAGCCAGCAGAGGCGGGGGCGCAGGTCGGTGAGGGCAGCGCGAAGGAGTGGCTCATCGCAGAAGAAGCCCGCCCCCTCCCCGGCGTGGACCAGCCTCACCTCCTCCAGCCGCGCGCCGGCCAGCCGCGTGGCGACCTCACACTCACCGAATGACGGTGCCAGCGTGACGGCCGCGTCGCCGGGTACCAGTGCGAGCTGCGCGACCAGGCGGATCAGCTCCGTGCTGCCGTTGCCGCAGACCACCTGCGCCGGATCGACGCCGTGGCGCTCGGCGAGCCGTGCGGTGAGCTCCGTCGCGTGCGGGTCCGGATAGGCGTCGACGACGGCGCCCGCGACCGCAGCCGCCACGCCCGGCGCCGCCCCGAGCGGCGACTGGTTGGAGCTGAAGTCGGTGAGGGCGGCGGGGTCGACGCCCTCGGCGCGCAGCGCCGCCGGGTCGACGGCGCCGTGCACCGACGGAGCCACGGCGCGGAAGAAGGCCGCTGCGGTCAGCTGGACTCTCAACGCCCGACCCCCGGCCGCGTCAGGACGTACCGGTCCTCGTCGTCCCGATAGTAGCCGGGCACGTACTGCCTCTCGGTGAATCCGATGCTCCCGTAGCGTTTCACCGCGGCTTCGTTCTTCGGGTCGACTGTCAGGAAACAGCTGGCGTGGACGTTGGCGTCGATCTCTTCGAGCAGGAGCGCGAAGAGCCGGGACCCTATCCCGCGCTCTCTGTATCGCCGCTCGACCATGACCTTGTGCACGAACAGCGTGCCTTGGCGAGTCGGAAACGCCACGATCGCGCCGACGACTCCCGCGCCATCTCGAGCGACGAACACGTAGGCGCCGGTGACCCAGACTCGCCAAACGTGTTCGCCGTCTGGGATGCGCTCCGCGTGGCGACTGTCGCTCCAAGCATGCCGATCGAGAGCGGCGATACCCAGGAAGTCCTCTGTGTTCGCCCTCCCGAAGCAAAGCGCCCCGAGTCCTGTGTCCGGTACTGCCGTCATGTCCCGCAAGACCCCCGTGTATCGGCCGACTTCAGAATGATGTAGTCGGGGCGGCGTTGCCGATCCCGCACCGCACGCTGACGCACCTCAGAAGGGCTCATGCCCACACCATGCCGGCGAGCAGCGCCGCGAGCCCGGCGGCGCCGGCGATAGTCGCGCCACCGGCGACCCAGACGAACCAGGCGGCGTCGCCGATCACGTCGGCGGTGAGCGGCCGCGTTGCGGTGCCGAGGGCGTAGACGCCGGGTTTCTGAAGCTGCACGCCGAGAGCGCCCGCCATCGTGGCGATCGCCAGCGTCTTGTTGGGCCCGTGCTCAGGGCGGTGCTGCGTGCGCAGCGCCGCCCAGGCGGCCCGGGCCGTGCGCTTGAGGGCCGCCGCGGCCACGAGGAGCAGCGCCGCGATCCGCGTGGGCACCCAGTTGGCGGCGTCGTCGGTGCGCGCCGCGGCCTTGCCCACGTACTCACGCTCGTCGCGATAGCCGATCATCGCGTCCATCGTGTTGATCGCCCGGTAGGCGAGCGCCCCGGGCAGGCCAAGGAGTGCGAAGTACAGAAGCGGTGATACAACACTGTCGGTGAGGTTCTCGGCCAGGGATTCCACCGTCGCCGAGACGATCAGCGGCGGGTCCAGGTCGGGCGACCGGCTGACCAGCGCCGCAAGCCGGGTGCGCGCCGCCTCGGTGCCGCTCGCGAGCGCACGCTGCACGTCGCGGCCGGCGCGCACGAGGCCGCGCAGCGAGAAGGTCGTCTTCAGCACCCAGGCGCCGACAAGGAGCGCCGCCCACCAGGGAAGATGGCTGAGGCCCAGCGTCAGAAGCAGGCCGGCGGCCGCGGCCGCACCGGCCGTGGCCACGACGATGAGCACGCCGTAGGCGAACTCGGCCCGCGGCCGGCCGTGCGGGCGGCGCCCCATGAGGGAGCCGATCAGCCGGCCCATCCAGACGACGGGATGCAAAGGGTTCGGCGGTTCGCCGATCGTGACGTCCAACACCCCGGCGAGGAGAACGGTCGCCAGGGCCAGTGGCCAACCATGCGGGACGAAGAGCACGGCAGTATCCAAGAAGCGCCGTCAGCCGTCGTCGGACGGCTTAGAGACGGAGTCGCCGAGTCCGACCAGGTGGCTGGTCGCGTTGACGTAGCGGACGTTGACCCAGTCGCGGGAGAACTCGAGCAGCGAGACGCCGCCGTGAGTGGTGGACAGCGTCCACCACTTCTCCGGCGGTACGCCCAAATAGTGATTCAGCAGGGCGCGGATGGGGCCGTCGTGGGCGACGATGCAGGCGCTCTCGCCCCGTCCCGTGGCGTGGAGCCCGGTCGCCACCGCACTCGCATCCGCGGCTGCGACGGAGTCTGTACTCAGGCCACCGCCCGGGCCGACGCCGTGCGTGGCGAGGATGTCCCTCACGGCGGCCATCACGCGCTCCTCGAGATGGGCGAGCGACTCGCCCCCCGGCAGCGCCGTGCGGTAGGGATCGTCGGCGAACGCCGCCGTGAGCTCCACGTCGGCCTCGAACTCCTCCCACGGGCGACCCTCATAGTCGCCGAGGTCGATCTCGCGCAGGCGCGGGTCCGGAAGTACAGAACCTTTCCACGCCGCAGCGATGCGTTCGGCGGTCGCCAGCGCGCGCGGCAGATCGCTGCAGTGCATCGGCATGGGGCCGAAGGGCGCGAGGCGCGCAGCGGCCGCTCGCGCCTGTTCTTCGCCAAGCGCGGTGAGCGGGTGGTCACTCTGGCCCATCAACGTGTCGCCGACGTTACCCGTCGACTGGCCGTGGCGCACGAGATAGAGCTTCATCCGGTCACCTCATCCCGCCAGCCGGACCAGGGCGCAGCCGACGACCAGCGCCGTCGCTTCAGCCAGCTCGATGCCCATGCCGTAGACGTCGCCGGTAAGGCCGCCGAGACGCTTCGCCACGGCGGCCTGCACGAGCAGCGCCACGCCCATCGCGACCAGCGCGATGACAAGGCCCGAGTACCAGGCACCGGCACCACCGACCGCGACAGCGACGATCGCCGTGGCCACCACGCCCCCGGCCAGCAGCCCGCCGGCCATCGCGACAGGGCCGCTCGTGCGCTCGCGCGTGAACGCCTCCCCGGTACCCGCGACGCGCGCGTAGGGCCATGCGTACACGTCGAGGGCGGGCAGCGCGCGCGCCGCGCACCAGCCGGCGAGCAGGGGCGCGGCGGCATCGGCGCGCGCGAGCGCGCCCAGGGCCGCGACCTTCAGGATCAGGATGAGAACGGCGGCGACCACGCCCATGGCGCCGACGTTGCTGTCCTTCATGATCTCAAGGGCTCGTTCGCGCGGCGCTCCGCTCAAGATGCCGTCGGCGGTGTCCATGAGGCCGTCCATGTGAAGCCCACGAGTGACGGCCTCCAGCAGGATCACCACCAGAGTCGCGGCGACCAGTCCGGGCAGGAGTCCGAGCAGGCCCGCGTAAACGCCCCAGGCCGCGCCGCCCAGGGCGATCCCGACCAGCGGGTACCAGCCCATGCTGCGCCACAGGTCGGCAGGGCTGACGTCGCCCTCGACCTTGAGCGGGATCCCGGTGAGGAACGTCACCGCCAGTGTGAGCTGCCGGATCATCGGCGCGTCGCGTCTCCTCGTTCGCCGGTTGAGCGCGCCATGCGCGTCAGCGCGTCAGCTCGGCGTCGGCCTCGCTGGGATCGCCGGCGACGCCGGCGCTCTCGAAGGTCGCCATCTCGCTGAGGATGCGGGCGGCGGCCTCGATGATGCTCATCGACAGGGCCGCCCCGGTGCCCTCGCCGAGCCGCATCTGCAGGTCGAACAGCGGCACCAGGCCGAGCTCGTCGAGCACGACCTGGTGCCCGATCTCGATGCTCACGTGGCTGGGCAGGATGTAGTCCACGCATTCGTGGCAGAGGCGCACGGCAGCCAGCGCCGCGGCGGCGCTGATGAAACCGTCCATCACGACCGGGATACGGTGAGCGGCGCCGCCGAGAAACACACCGGTCATGGCGGCGATCTCCAGCCCGCCGACCTTGGCCAGCACGTCGATGGCATCGGCGGCGTCCGGCTGGTTCACGGCCAGCGCCTTCTCGATGACGGCGACCTTGGCCGGAAGCGCCTCAGCGCTGATGCCGGTGCCGCGGCCGGTGACGCGGGCGGGGGGCTCGCCGGTGAGCGCCGCGATCACGGCCGACGCGGCCGTCGTATTACCGATGCCCATCTCGCCGGTGGCGATGATGTCGAGGCCCTTGCCCAGCTCCTCCTCGACCAGCTCGATGCCGACCTCGATGGCGCGCACGGCCTGCTCGCGCGTCATCGCGGCGCCCTGCGCCATGTTGGCGGTGCCCAAACGGATCTTCTTCTGGCGCACGCCCTCGGCGGCGCTGAGGTCGGCGTTCACACCGACGTCCGTGACGAGCACACGGGCGCCGACGTGCCTCCCGATCACATTGATGGCGGCGCCGCCGGCGGCGAAGTTGAATACCATGCCGGGCGTGACCTCGGCGGGAAACGCGCTGACGCCTTCGGCGGTCACGCCGTGGTCGGCGGCCATCACGGCGATCGCCTTGTTCTCGATGACGGGCTGGGCCTTGCCTTGAATGCCGGCGAGCTGGGTCGACAGCGTCTCGAGACGGCCGAGCGCCTTCGGAGGCTTGGTGAGCTGCATCTGACGCGCCTCGGCGAGGCGCATGGCGTCCGCATCGAGAGGCGTGATGGTCGCGATGGTGCGGGTGAGCAGATCGGTCACTGGTCGGACTCCTTCACGGGAGACGGTGTGAGCGGGGAAGCGGCGAGAGCCGAGACGTCGAGCGGGAAACCTGCGACGAGGAAATAGACCCTGTCGGCGGCGGCGGCCAGGCGCTGATTGGCCCAGCCGAGCTGATCGCGGTAGAGGCGGGCGAGCGGATACTCGGGGACGACCCCGAGCCCGACCTCGTTGGACACGGCGACCAGGGTGGCTGCGGTCTCGGAGAGCGCCGCGAGCAGATCGCCGACGCCCACGGAGACGCGTGTTGAGGCGGCGAGCTCTTCGTCGGCCGGCAACAGGTCCTTGTCGTAGTTGAAGCCGTCCTCGGGCGGCGCGCTGCCACCGAAGGCGCCGTCCGCGAAGAGCAGATTGGTGACCCAGAAGGTGACGCAGTCGAGGAGGAACACGGGTGGGCCGGCCGGGCCGCCGGCGTTCTCCCGCACAGCGGCCGGCACCTCGAGCGGGCACTCCACCGTGGTCCAAGAGGCGGGCCGCGCGGCGCGGTGCGCCGCTACCCGCGCCGCCATCTCGACGTCGTTGGTCTCGGAAGTGGCAAGGTAGGTCACGCGGCCGCCGCGCGGCGCGGCCAGCTGCGCCGCGAGCCGCTCAGCAAAGGTGCTCTTGCCGCTGCGCGCGCCGCCGGTCACGAAGGTGATTCGGTCTTGAGGTGTCACCGCAGCCCTCCCTCGAGGCGTTGTCGCGATGCTCCCTCAGCCACGGTGTCCTGGCTCGCGCTTCGTCCTACCGGCCGCGCCTTCCCGCCCCATGGGGCAGTGGCATCGCTGCGGCTTTCGTCGGCGCCTACAGTTGCGGGGCAGCGCCGGCCTTGCACCGGCTTCCCAGCAGCTGAGGGATGACCTGGAAAGGCTACAGTGCCCGCGGCGCGCGCGCAAATGCGGACGCGCTCAGTCACCAAGGCCGGCCGCCGCGAGCAGCGCTCCGAGACGGGCCTCGCCCGACTGCCGCTGTTCGGTCCCGCCGGCCTGCGCCACCACCCATTCTTCGAGTTTGCGCAGAGCCGCGCCGGAGGCGACGAGCTCGCGCGCCTGCGCGAGCCCTTCGCTCAGGTCGGTGGATGCACCCGCAACGTAGAGCACCGCGGCCGCGTTGAGGCAGGCGGCGTCGCCACATGCCTCGGAACCGCGGCCGGCGACCACCTGCAGGAAGCGTACGGCCTCGTCGCGCAGGTCGCCGAGTGGCGCGATCTCGGCGTGCTCCGCGCGGCGGATGCCGAAGTCCTCGGGCTCGACGCTGTAGGAGTCGCGGCGCCCGTCGCCGTGCAACTCCGTGACGAGCGACGCGCCGAGCACCGAAAGCTCGTCCATGCCGGCCTCGCGGCGGTCGTCGTAGCCGTGCACCACCATGGCGCGCTCGTAGCCGATCTCCATCATCACCTCACCCACGGGTCCAACGAGGCCGCTCGCATACACCCCGCGGACACCGTGCGTCGGCCGCACGGGGTTGGCCAGCGACGCCGCGATGTTGAGCGTCGAGCCGAAACGGATCTGGCTGAGGATGCGGCCCAGCCCGCCGGGGTGCACCGTTGGGCTCATGCCGTTGAAGATGCCGATGCCGGCCTGGCCGATGCTGCGCTCCACCGAGGCGCCGTCGCAATCGACATCGACGCCGACGGCCTCGAGGATGTCGACGGCGCCGCACTTGGAGGTGAGGGCGCGGGCGCCGTGACGCGCCATGCGCGCGCCGCCGGCGGCGGCGATGAGCGCTGCAGCCGAGCTCACATTGAAGGTCTTGAGGGCATCCATGCCGGTGCCGGAGTTCTCCACCAGGGGGCCGGCGGCGTTCACCGCGGCCGGCACGGTGTCGAACTCCACGATCGCCTGCCAGGCTCCTGCGATCTCCTCCGGCGTCTCGCCCTTGGCGACCAGCGCCGCGAGGAGCGCGCCTTGCTGCAGATCGGGCTGCTCGCCGAGCAGGATCTGGCGGAACAGGTCGTAGGTGCGCTCGCGGCTGAGGTCGCGGCCGTCGATCAGACGCTGGATGTCGGCGCCAAAGGCGCGCAGAGCGGTGTCGTCGGGGGTCACAGAGAGCTCCTCTCGGGGATCAGGGCGGGATCGGGGTACAGGTGGACCTTCATGCCCGTGCGCCGGGCGACGATGTCGAGGCCGCGCTCGAGGTCGCGCAGCGGCAGACGGTGGCTGATGAGGTCGTCGACGCGCAGATCGCCGCCGGCCAGAAGGTCCAGGGCGGCCTCTCCGTGACGGAAGCAACAGCCGTAGGCGCCGACCACGGTGTGCTCGTGGTAATGCAGGCGGTTGAGACTGACGCGCTCAGCGTCGTCGGCATCGGGCAGCAAGCCGGAGAACACCACGAGGCGACCGCGCGGTGCGAGGGCCGCGAAGGCCTCGGTGTACGCCTCCGGCGCGCCCACGGCGACGATCGCGACGTCTACCGGAGCCGGCGCCGCCGCGTGGCCGAAGGCCAAGGCGCGGCGGCACTCGTCTGGTTCGATCACCAGCGGCTGGGCGCCGCGCAAGGCGCCGGCCCGGCTGAGGAGGGTGCCGGCTGGGCCGGCGCCCCAGATGCCCAGCACGTCGCCTTCGCCCACGCCGCCAAGCTCGAGAGCGTTGAGGCAGCAGCTCAGCGGCTCGGCGAACACCGCCTCTTCGTCGCTGAGCACGTCGGGCACGGGGATGAGACTCTGCAAGGGCGCGGCGACGTAGTCGGCGAACCCGCCGTCGCGGTGAAAGCCCATGATGCGCATCTCGCGGCAGAGGTTCTCGGCGCCGCGCCGGCAACTCGGGCACACGCCGCACCACACGCCGGGGTACACGTACACGCGGTCGCCGACCGCGACTTGATGGGCCGGGGCGGCTGCGCCCTCCGGCCCCAGCGCCACCACCTCCCCCACGACCTCCTCGCCGGGCACGCGCGGCAACGTGAGATCGCGATGGCCGTGGCGGATGATCTTGAGGTCGGTGCGGCAGAGGCCGGTGACGCTCACCCGGATGAGGGCTTCGCCCGGTCCGGGTTCGGGCACCGGCAACTCGGTGAGCTCGAAGCCGCCCACCTCGCGGACGAGGACTGCCTGCATGACGCCTGGCTGCATGACGCCGCCTTTCGGTCGCGAAAACGACAACGCCCGGGCCGACACTTCGTCGGGCCCGGGCCCCCCGTTTTCGAGGCCGCGGCACGCGCCGCCGCCGCTCCGTTCACCACGCAGAGCGTCGTCAGCGCGCCTGGAGACAGGTCTTCTGGCTTCCGGATCACCCTCCGGCCGCGCCTTCCCGTCAGCGAGCTGACAGTGGCTTCGTGCGGCCTTTGTCCCCGGTCACAGCGGCGGGTCCACGCCGGTATCTCACCGGCTTCCCTCGAGGCCCTTGCGGGCATCTCCAAGCGGGCCGATGGTAGATGAGGCAGGCGGCGGTCGTCAAGCGGCGAGTTCCGCTCGCCGCGACAATCGAAAGGCCGAGGAGTACCATGAGCCCATGGGCATCGAGCCGCTCAGCCGCTCGGAATTCCTCAAGCTCATCGCGCTTGGAGGAGCAGGCCTCGCGATCCTCGGGGGGCCGGAGCATGCACTTGCAGCCGTCGCGCATGCGCACGACGACCTCGACGCTGCCGCACTGGACGGCGATGCGGCGTCAGCCCATGTGGCCGGCAGGATCCTTGCCGTGGCGCGCGGCACGTCGGCCGGGGCGAACACCAAGAAGGCCATCGCCGCCATCGGGGGGATGCGCACGTTCGTGAGCTCCGGCGACATCGTGGTGATCAAGCCCAACATCGGACACGCACGGGCGCCCAAGTACGCCGTCAATACCGACCCGGCGGTGGTCGGGACGCTCGTCAGACTGGCCCGTCGGGCGGGAGCCGCGAAGGTCGTCGTCATGGACAACCCAGTCGGCAGCGATCCTGCCAACTGCTACAGCGCCAGTGGGATCGCCGCCGCGGTCAAGTCGGCCGGCGGCTCCATGCACGTCATGGGCAGTGGCGGCTACAAGCGCTTCGCGATGCCCGGGCACCTTCTGAAGACGCATCCGCTGTACGCGGCCATCGTCAACGCCGACGTGCTGATCAACGTGCCCGTCGCCAAGCAGCACGGCTCTACCGGCCTCACGCTGGCCGGCAAGAACATGATGGGCTGCACCAGCGATCGCCAGAGGATGCATACGCTCGGGCTCAGCCAGAGCATCGCCGAGATAAACGCCAAGCTGCGCCCCGATCTCACGGTGATCGACGCCACACGGATTCTGGTGCGCAATGGCCCATCGGGCGGCAGCCTCAACGACGTCAAGGCGAAGGACACGGTGATCGCCTGCAGAGACTGGGTGGCCGCCGACACGTATGCGACGCGCCTCTTCGGGAAGAAGCCGGGCGCGGTGCCGTACATCTCGGCGGCCGCGAAGATGCTCCTCGGCACCATGGACCTCTCGGCGCTTACCGTGCGCATCGTCTGAGCCGGCGTTGAGGGCCGAGATGCAGCAGCGCGAGGAGCCACCGGACGGCGGCGCGCCCGCGGCGCGACGCCGCGAGGCGGGCGGCTGGAAGGCCGCCCGCTGGGTGCGCCGCGCCGTCCAGATCGCCTTCCTGATCCTCTTCGTCTACCTCCTGTTCGCGGCGCTGCAGCGCCGCGCCGCCTTCCCGTACGCCGACCTGTTCTTCCGCTTCGACCCATTGGCGGCGTTCAGCACGATGCTCGCCGCCCGCCAGTGGCTGCCGCATCTGGCTCTCGCCATCGTCACGCTGGTCGCGGCGCTCGTGCTGGGCCGCGTCTGGTGCGGCTGGATCTGCCCGCTGGGCACCCTGCTCGGCTGGTTCCGCTTCCGCGCGGCGCGGCGGCTGGCGCTGCGGGTGCCACCGCAGCTGCGCAGCGTCAAGTACGTCCTGCTCGGCGTGATCGTCGTGATGGCGGCGCTGGGCAGCATGACGCTGCTCGTCCTCGACCCCATCGGCCTGCTCACGCGAACCTTCACGACGTCGCTCATCCCGGGCCTCGACTACGTGGTCGGCGCCGTCGAGTCGGTGCTCGTCGGCTGGGGGCCTGGCTACGGCGCCGTCACCTGGATCGAGGATCATTTTCGCGGCACGGTGCTGCCCGTGTACCAGCCGCACTACGCGCAGGGCGTCGCCATCTTCCTCGTCTTCCTCGCCGTCGTGCTGCTGAACGTCTTCGCCGAGCAGTTCTGGTGCCGCTACCTTTGCCCACTCGGCGCACTGCTCGGTCTGGTCGCCAAGGTGCAGGTGCTGCGCCCGCTCGTCGGCGACGGCTGCAACGGCTGCGGCGCCTGCGTGCGCGCCTGTCGCGTCGGGGCGATCGAACGCGGGGCGGGCGGCGGCGAAGCCTCCTCCGCCCGCGTCGTCACCTCCGAGTGCACGATGTGCCTGGACTGCCTGGTCGCCTGCCCGGAGAAGGAGGCGATGAGCTTCGGCCCGTCTCTGAAGCCCGGCCCCTGGGCCGCCTACGACCCCGGCCGCCGGCAGTTCCTCGCGGCGGCCGCCATCGGCGTCGGGACGGTCGCCCTCCTGGGCACGAGCGTCGCGCGCGCCATCAAGGCCCCCGGGCTCATCCGCCCGCCGGGCGCCCAGGACGAGGGCGCCTTCCTCTCGCGCTGCCTGCGCTGCAGCGCGTGCATGAAGGTCTGCCCGACCTCCGGCCTGCAGCCGTCGTTGGGCGAGGCCGGGCTGGAGGCGCTGTGGACTCCCGTGCTCGCCTCCCGTCTGGGCTACTGCGACTACTCGTGCACCGCCTGCGGGCACGTGTGCCCTTCGGGGGCCATCCCCAGGCTCGACCTCCAGCGGAAGCGTAAGCAGGTGCTCGGCATCGCCGTCATCGACAGGGACCGCTGCCTGCCCTGGGCGTCGAACACGCCCTGCATCGTCTGTCAGGAGATGTGCCCCACCTCGGACAAGGCGATCGTCCTCAGCGGCCGGCGCCTCATCACGCGCCCCGACGGCACGCAAGACTATCTGGCGCGCCCCAAGGTCGTCGCCCAGCGCTGCATCGGCTGCGGCATCTGCGAGTACAAGTGCCCTCTCGAGGGCGCTTCCGCCATCGTCGTATTGCCTGCCGATCCCACGCTGGCGGTGGGCGGTGCGCCCGGCGGTTCCGCGTATCCGGAGGGCTGACACCCGGCGGTATACTTCGGGCCATGACCGGGCCCGGCACACAGACCCTGCTCGACTTGCGCGCCGCGCAGTTGTTCGCCCAGCTCGACGATGAACAGCTGGCCAAAGTCGCGGCCATCGCGCGGCACGTGCTGCTGCCGGCCGAGCGGACGCTGTTCCTGCAGGGCGACCCAGCCGCAGCGTTCTTCCTTCTCGCCGAGGGCCGTCTCAAGGTCTTCAAGCTCCTTCGCGACGGGCGCACGGCCACGATCCGGCACGTCGAGGCGGGGCAGACCTTCGCCGAGGCCGCCCTCTTCCACGAGGAGTACCCCTCGAGCACCGAGTCGATGAGCGACTGCCGCCTCTACCGCTTCGACGCGCAGGAGATGCTCCGGCTTCTGCTCGCTGAGCCACAGGTCGCGGTGAGACCTGCTCGGCGCGATGGCTCATCTGCTGGGGCTGCTCAACCGCCGCGTCGAGGAACTGCTGCTGCCGGTGCCGGCGCGGCTGGCTCGCTACCTGCTCGGGCTGGCCGACGCGCAGCTGGAACCGCCGGCCGTGCGCCCGGCGACCGGCGGCGCGCCGGCCTCAGCCCGCGTCGTCAAGCTTCCCACAAGCAAGCGCGAGCTTGCCGCGCGCCTCGGCACCGTGCCCGAGACGCTCAGCCGCACCTTCGACCGCCTCAAGCGTGGGGCCGTGATCCAGATGAGCGGCGACCACGAGCTCATCGAGATCCTGAGCTTCGAGAAGCTGCACCGCCTGGCGCAGGACTAAGAGCTTCGGGGGGCGGCTCCTCCGGCCGCCCGGCCCCACTACCGCAGCAATGCCCTGGCTATCGCTTGCAGGTCTGGGTCGGCCGGCAGCTCGTCGATGCCGATGAGCGCCAGGAGAAGCGCCTTCTGGAAGTGCTTGCGGTTCTCGGCCTCGTCGAGGACGATCGAAAAGGGCCCGTCAAGGATGGCGTCGGTCATCTCCTCGCCACGGATGGCCGGCAGGCAGTGCATGAACTTGGCCCCCGGCTTCGTGTGCGCCCAAAGGGCTTCGTTCACCTGGTACGGGCCGAGGATGCGGCGCAGCTCGTTCTTCTCGTCCTCGGGCTGCATCCACCACCAGCCGACGGTGAACACGACGTCGGCGTCCGCCACTGCCGCCGCGGCGTCATCGGTGAGGGTGAGGGAGGCGCCGGAATGCGCGCAGTTGGCGCGCGCGAGCACCTCCACCTCGCGCGTCATCTGCTCCTCCGGCGGCGCCGCCATGACCATGCTGCTGCCGAGGCGGGTCATGGTGAGCGCCACCGAGGTGCCCATCGCATCGGCGCACTTGCCGACGAAGGCGCACGTCAGGCCCTCGACCGTGCCCAGGTGCTCGAGGATGGTGAACGCGTCGGTCATCGTCTGCACGGGGTGGTCGTAGTCGTCCGTCAGGCCGTTGATCACCGGCACGGTGGCGTCGGCGGCGAGCTCGGTCAGCGTGGTGTGGAAGGCGGTACGCGCCATGATCGCGTCCACGAGGCGGCTGATGACGCGCGCCGTGTCGGCGACCGTCTCGTGCCCCCCGAGATGGATCTCACCGGGGCGCAGGTACTGGGCGTGGCCGCCCAGCTCAGTCATGCCGGCT
Organism: uncultured Thermoleophilia bacterium; assembly: GCA_963765635.1. Lineage (GTDB taxonomy): Bacteria > Actinomycetota > Thermoleophilia > UBA2241 > UBA2241 > CAIXSE01. The sequence goes on along the minus strand of CAVXXF010000004.1, from coordinate 963,871 downwards.
TCGAAGCTGATGCGCGTGCGCGTCGACGGGTGCTCGAAGATCATCGCCAGGGTGCGGTCCCGCAGAAAGGGCGTGAGCACCCGCCGCCGGTAGAGCGCCTTCAGAGTGGCGGACAGGCCGAGCAGGCCGAGCAGCTCCTCGCGCGAGTAGTCCTGATCGGTGACGAAGTGGCGGCCGCGGAGACCCGCAAGGCTCCCCGGCGCAAGTGTCGATCCATCCTGTGTGCTCATCGTGTGAGGCCCTCCTGGTGACGACCTGGCTGCGGAGCTGGCCGCGGACGCAGATTGAACGTGCGTGTAACTAAATGACCGTTTAAGAGGCGCTTGTCAAGAGCCTGCGGCGAATTCGCCGCGGGCGCCACGCCCGCCACGCCCGCCGCGGCCGGTGCACCCACTACCGGTGCAACCACTGCCGGTGTCACGCGCGGGGCAGACCCACCGCTTCAGGGCGCCGGGAGTGAAGATGTGCGTGATGCGTGTGGTGCCGTGAGTGGTGCCGGCACTGGTGCCGTGAGTGGTACCGCGAGTGGTGCCGGCGGTGGTGCCGGCGGTCGAGTAGCATATGCCCCGACCCTGGCACCGTACTCCTCCCCCCGCCGGGCCCGGGCATCGAGCCGAGCGCCCCGGGCAGGTCAGGCATCGGGCAGCGCGAGGTAGCGGCCGATCACCTCGGCCCACGTGCGCCAAGCGCGCTCGTGGTCAAAGCCCTCCGGGTCGAGGGCGCGCTGGATGCCGAGCCCTTCGACAACGGCGATGCTCACGGCGGCGAGCGCCTCCAGCTGTTCGTCGTCCAGCTCGGCGGGCGCGGCGCCAAGGCAATCGGCGTCGACACTGCGGTACAGGCGGTACTCCGCGGCAAAGCGCGCGCGGACGCCGGGGTCCCGCAGGGCGTGAGGCAGGAGCTCGTACAGCATCCTGTTGACGCGCTCGTTGCTCGACACGCGGCGCTGCCAGTCGAGGAACGCCTCGGTGCGCTCCGCCCCTTCGGTGGTCGCGCGGATCTCTTCCACGAGGCCCACATCGGGGTTCTGGAACAGCGTCTCCACGAGGGCCGCGACCAGGCCCGCCTTGCCACCAAAGTAGTAGGACACTAGTGCCCGGTTCACCCCGGACACCTGGGAGATGGCCGTCATGGTCAGCTCGACATAGCCGCGCTCGGCGAGGATGTCCTGGGCGGCGGCGAGGATGCGGCGCGCGGTCGGCGGCAGCTCCTCGCCGCGGGCTGGGGGCCGGACGTTCATGAAGTCACCGTATCACGGAGGCGCCAACGCCCTTGCGCATCAGGTCAGGCTCGTGAACACCTCGGCCAGCCTGGCCGCCACGTCGACGTCCGCGGCGCCGTACGACGCGAACTGCTCGCCGTAGACGGGTCGGTCGCGCACGCTGAGCGTACCCAGTGCGACCGGCCCATCCGAGTGGTAGTCCCACTCGCGGATCCTGATCAGCGCCTGCGCATCATCACGGGGATCGTGGCCTTCGAGCTCGTACACCCGCTCGTTGTACGCCTCGTACATGTTGCGGAAGGTGACGCACACCTGCAGCGTGTCGACGACGCTGAAGCCGGGATGCAGGATCGCCTCCTTGTAGAGCCTCTTCAGCAGCGGGATCCCGTGCGAGTAGCCGCGCGCCAGGTAGCTCGCCCCGGCGACGTACAGGAGCTCCAGCGGGTTGAAGGGCTCCTCCACGCTGCCGAAGGGCGTCGAGCGCCCCTTGTAGCCCGGAGGCGTCTCGGGCCCGGCCTGGCCGATCGTCAGGCCGTACACGCCGTTGTCGTGCACGATCACCGTGATGTCCGCGTTGCGCTTGGCGGCGAAGAGGATGTGCTCGAGGCCCTCGGCAAGGCCCGAGCCGTCGCCCACGTGGACGATGACCTTGAGCCTGGGGTTCGCCAGCTTGATGCCCACGGCGGACGCCACCGAGCGGCCGTGCAGCGAGTTGAACGTGTTCACGCCCACGTAGTCCATGATCTTGCCGTGGCAGCCGATATCGGCGACGAGCACGATGTCCTCGCGGCGCGTGCCTTCGTCGATCAGTTGCTGGAGCACCGGCTTGAGAGCGTTGAGCACAGCGAAGTTGCCGCAGCCGGGGCACCAGGTGTTCTTCGCGTAGGTGCCCAGGCCGGCGGCGGTTCTGCCCGCCGGCTTGCTCTCCGCGGCGCTCATGCCAGCACCTCCTCGACCTGCTGGCGCAGCTCACCGACGCCGAAGGGCCGCCCGTCGTAGCGAAGGATGCCGGCGTCGACGTGCAGGCCATGGCGCTCCATCAGGCCGGCGAACTGGCCGGTGGAGTTCATCTCCAGAACCGCGACCTTCTCGCTGCCGGCGAGCGCTTTGGCCAGCTGCCGCGTCGGGAACGGCCACAGGACCACCGGCTGTACGACGCGGACGCCGACAAGCTCGCCGACTTCGCGCATGGCGCCGGTCGGCGAGCCCCACGTCACCACGGTCCGCGGCGACTCCGGATCGCCGTACACGTTCACCAGCGGCAGCGTGTCGAGTTCCTCGGCCAGGGCGCGCGCCTTACGCGCCCACTTGTCCTGCATGGTCACGGTCGTCTTCGCATCCTCTGCGGAAATGCCGTGCTCATCATGCGTGTACGTGTTGACCTTGACCGTCGCGCCCTCGCGCCCGGGGAAAGCCAGCGGGCTGACGCCGTCGTCGGTGATGAGGTACCTCTTGTACGCGAGTCCAAAGGCGTCGTCCTGCGCTGCGCCGTCCCAGTCGCTCTGCGTCAGGCGCGGCAACGTCGGCACCTCGTCCGCGACGAAGCTCTGGGAATCGTCGTTGAGCGTGCGGTCGCTGAGGATGATGGCCGGCACCTGGTACTTCCAGGCAACGTCCATGGCCAGCGTGCTCCACGCGTAGGCCTGCTCGACATCGGCGGGCGCGACGATGAAACGCGGGAACTCCCCGTGCCCAGCGCTGAGGGCGAACTCCAGATCGGCCTGCGCGGTGTACGTCGGCAGGCCCGTGCTCGGACCGGTGCGCTGGCCGAGCGCCACGACGATGGGCAGCTCGGCCTGACCGGCCTGGCTAAGGCCCTCGGTCATGAGGCAGAAGCCGCCGCCCGAGGTACCGACGGCGGCACGCTCTCCCGCGTACGAGTGCCCGAGTGCCATCATCATCGCGGCGATCTCGCCCTCGGGCTGTACCACCTTGAGCTCGAAGCGCGGCGCCTGCCTGGCCAGGAAGTGCAGCAGGCCGCTGGCCGGAGTCATCGGGTAGGCGGCGTAGGCTTTGAGGCCCCCGCGGATGAGTCCCAGACCGGAGGCCTCGAGGCCCCCGAGGATCGGCACGGGCCCGCCGCCCGGAAGGTCGATGAGCAGCTTCTCCGTCGCCAGGTCGTAGCCTCGCCGCGCCACAGCGATGTTCAGCTCCGTCTTCTTGGGCTGGTACCGCGTGATGACGTCCTCAAGCACCACCCACGGGATCGAGATCGCCTTGCAGAAGGCGCCAAGAATGGCCGTGTTGCGCATCACCGGCGGCGCCTCTTCCTGGGCCAGGATCGTCTTCACAGGAATGCCCGTGCGAAATGGATGTGTGATGGCGGGCAGCCTTCCGGTCGTGATCGTCTCGCTGTCGTAAACAGTGACCGGGCGCTGCTTGAGGCGCCACTCGTGCCTGTCCAGGGTCTCCTCGGTGAGCGCTATGAGCACGTTGACGTGGTCCCGGTGAGCGGAGATGCGCCCGCGATGGGCACGCACGATGACGTAGTTGTGGCCGCCGCGGATGAGCGAGGGCGAGTCGACGTGACGGTAGAGACGATAGCCGAGCTCGTTGAGGAGGTGGGCGATCATGCCCCCGGCCTCCGTGATGCCGTCTCCGGCCTTGCCGCCGATGAGGACGGAGAAGGAGTCCAAGCGTGCCTCCCTGACGATGACCCGGACGGCCGGCGGGCGAGGCGCGCGCTCGCGAGGCACGCGCGCTGCGCTGCGTGCCAAGCGGCGCGCGCTCCTGACCCGTCGCCCGAAGGTCTATACCCACTGGAGGGCGAGATGAGCACATGAAGACCGACACCAAGAGCGGCGCAGCCGGCGCGCGGCCGGCAATGGCCCGGACTCAGCCTCTGAACCGCTCGCGCCGCACCGGAAACGTCGCGTCGGCCACCAGCAGACCGACCACGAGGCCCGCGGCGATCACCAGCACCGCCGCGAGGATCTCCAGGCTGCCCGTGGCGCTGCGCAAGAACGCCGAGATGCCGCGAAAGCCGAGGGCGCCGGGCACCAGCGCCGCAAGACCCGGCACCAGCGGCACCGCGGCAGGCCGACTTGTGAGCCGCGCGTACAGATTGCTACCCAGCCCCAGAAGCAGGCTGGCGAGCACCACACCGACAGTGGGACCCAGCAGCCAGGCGCCGACGCGTGCGCCGTAGACCGCTACGGCGACGGCGCAGAGCACCACCCAGATGTCGCGCGGACGCGAGTTGGTCACCACGAGAAGGGCTGCGGAGCTGGCCACGACGGCCGCGGCCGTGAGCCATTGGCCGGGGATCTCGCGCCCCGGGCCGGCCGCCGGCACCCAGCCGAGCTTGGTGAAGACCGCGTAGCCCATGGCCACCCCCAACCCCAGGCTCGACCAGCGAGACCGTAGCTCCGGCGAGCCGTGCCGACCCGGAGACGAGATGTCTCGCCGCCAGCTCCGAGACTCCCAGAGTGATGCTCAGGCCGGGAAGCAGCAAGATAAGCCCGGCCAGCACCACCGTCGCGAGGTGGAACGGTGGCAGAACGTGGCCCAGAGCCAGGGTGAGGACCGCCGCCAGGAACCCGGCCAGCAGTTCGACCAGGCTGGTGAGACGCTGCACGCGACGCGCGAGCACCGAGAGCGCGCCCACGGCGAGGCCGACGGGGATCGCGGCGGTGAGCTCGCGCACGCCCCCGCCGAGAAAGACGCTGATCGCCGCAGCGCCCATGCCCGAGGCCAGCACGCGCATGTACCAGGGGAAGCGGAGCGGGCTGGCCGTGATGAGTCTGACCTCGGCCAGCCCTTGAGCGGCGGACCTGCGCCCGCGCGTGACATCGAGCAGCGTCTCGTCGAGCAGGCTCAAGGCCTGCAGGTCGATCGCGCTGTCGCGTGTGTGCAGGAGCACGGTGTGCATGGCGGCGCCGTGCCCATAGGCCACGAAGACGGCCGTGGGCACCGAGAAGAACGCGACCTCCACGCCCAGCGTGCGGGCGCACGCCTGCAGCCCGCTCTCGAGGCTGTCCGCGGTCTCGCCATAGCGCGACAGGGCCGCGGCCATGGCGCTGAGGAACTCCCTGCGCGGGTCTTCGGGCGTCAAGAGCTCGTCGTCATGCACGGGCACGCGTCCAGGGTAGGTAGTGCACACGGGGAGGATAGGGAAAGGTGATTTCTTATCTTACCTCTCGCGACACTGCTGCGGCCCGCGGTCTTCTCGAGCACGCACCTGGGGGCGTGGGTGGGGGCGGGAGATCCGACGTCGAGCCCGTGACGGCCACTCCTTGACGCAGGTCAAGGAATCGCGGCGGCGCCTGGGGTACGTTTGTATCACGAACACAGGAGAAACTATCGGCGCCGGCGCGCGAAGCAGCCACCGGCGCTTTTCCACGGAGAAAGCGAGAGTCACATGGCAGTCCGCAGCATCGTCCATATCGATGAAGAGCTCTGCAACGGGTGCGGCGTCTGCGTCACCCCCTGCGCCGAGGGCGCCATCGAGATCATCGACGGCAAGGCCAAGGTCATCAAGGAAGAACTGTGCGACGGCGCCGGCTTCTGCCTCGCCGTCTGCCCCGAAGGAGCGCTCACCGTGGAAAAACGCGAAGCCCCCGAGTTCGACGAAGAGGCCGCCGCCGAGAAGATGGCCGAGAAGCTTGCGGCCAGCATCATCATCAAACAGAACTGCTTCAACTGCGGACGCAGCGAGAACGACGCCGTCCTGTTCCCGTGCCGCACGAAAGGCGAGAGCACCTGGGTGTGCGTCAAGTGCCTCCCCGCCCTGATTCACGGTTGAGCGGCGCGCTCCGCGCCTGAAAGCTTCCAAAACTCCCAGGAGGGATCCATGGCAGACAGTTATCACGCATCCGTACACACCATGCTCGAAGAGTCTCGCGAAGCCGGCGAGAGCACGGCGTTCGACCGCATGGACGACATGGGCCGCCGCTGCACCTTCTGCGAGCAGGGCATCCGCTGCTCGCTGTGCTCGCAGGGCCCGTGCCGGCTCACCGAGAAGACCCCGCGCGGTGTCTGCGGCATCGACGCCGACGGCATGGCGATGCGCAACTTCCTGTTGCAGAACACGATGGGCACCGCCACCTACACGTACCACGCCACCGAAGTCATGAAGACGCTCGCGCAGGCGAAGCCCGGCGGCACCTACGAGATCAAGGACTGGAGCAAGCTCGAGCTGCTCGCCAGCGTGGTCGGCGAGGCCGTCGAGCCCCGGGACACGCTGCCCAAGCGCGTCGCCGACGGGATCCTCGCCGAGTTCAACCGCGACCATCAGAGCCCGTCGCCGTTCGTCGAGACGCTGGCCCCGGCGCCGCGCGTCGCCAAATGGAAAGAGCTGGGCATCATGCCGGGCGGCATCTTCCACGAGAGCATGTTCGCCACCTCGAGCTGCCTCACCAACGTCGACGGCAACTACGTGAGCCTCGCCCTCAAGGGCCTGCGCCTCGGCATCGCCACCGCCTACGGCGCGCAGATCCCCCTCGAGCTCGCTCAGGATGCGCTGTGGGGCACGCCCACGCCGCACCCCATCAAGGTCGACCTCGGCATCATCCATCCCGACTACGTCAACATCGTCGTCAATGGTCACGAGCCCATGGTCGGAGCGGCCCTCATCGCCGCCGCCCATGAGCCGGCGGCCCAGGAGAAGGCCAAGGCCGCCGGCGCCAAGGGCCTGCGCATCGTCGGCTCGATCGAGACCGGCCAGGAGCTCGTGCAGCGCTTCGAGGTCGACGACATCTTCGTCGGACTCACCGGCAACTGGCTCACCGAGGAGCTCGCCGTCGCCACCGGAGGCGTCGACGTGTTCGCCGCCGACATGAACTGCGTCGTGCCGACCCTCGGCGCAACCTGCGCCGCGCACGGCACCCTGCTGGTGCCCGTCAGCGACCTGGTCGGCGTCGACGGCGCCGAGACGCCGATCGTCTTCGACCCCGCCAGGGCCGGCGAGCAGGTCGGCCAGCTCATCGATATGGCCGTCGCCAACTACCCCAAGCGCAAGGCCCTCGGGCAGCGCACCCCGGAGCTCCGCACCGGAGACGCTGTGGCCGGCTTCAGCACCGAGAGCATCCTCGGCGCCCTCGGCGGCAGCCTCGATCCGCTGCTCGACGTCATCAAGAACGGCACCCTCAGGGGCATCTGTGGCCTCGTGAGCTGCTCCACGCTGCGCGACGGCGATCAGGACAGCCACACCGTGGCCGTGGCCAAGGAGCTCATCAAGAACGACGTGCTCGTGCTGGCCATGGGCTGCGGTAACGCCGGCCTGCAGGTGGCCGGCCTTGAGAAGGCCGAGGCAAAGGAGTTCGCCGGCCCCGGCCTCAAGGCCGTCTGCGAGCTGCTCGGCATCCCGCCGGTGCTGAGCTTCGGCACCTGCACCGACACCGGCCGCATCATGCTGCTGGTCGGGGCCATTGCCGACGCCCTCGGCGTCGACGTCCCGGCGTTGCCTGTCGTGGCAACGGCTCCCGAGTACATGGAGCAGAAGGCGACCATCGACGCCATGGCGGCGCTGGCCTTCGGCATGTACGTGCACGTGAACCCGGTGCCCTTCGTGACCGGCGCGCCCAACCTGGTCAAGCTCGTGACCCAGGACCTCCCCGGCGTCACCGGCGGCAAACTCGCCGTCGAGACCGACGCCAAGGAAGCGGTCGCTGCGATGCTCGCCTGGATCGATGAGAAACGGGCGGCGCTGGGGATCTGATCTCCGGCGGGCCTGACGGCCCAAGCCACACGCAGACCCGCAAGTGACGAGGGCGGGGAGTGCCATGCGGCACTCCCCGCCCTCGTCACGCTGAGTCAGGCGTCGAGCGCCAGTCGCTCGACTCCGAGCCTGTCGAAGTCGCCGTCAAAGGTCGCTACCGGCGCGCCCGAGAGCCGTGCCTTGGCGGCGAGATAGGCGTCCACGAAGTCGACGCGCTGCTCCGCCATCTGCGCCAGGGCGGCGACGAGCAGTATGCCTTCTTCGACCACGAGCCCGCCGGACGCCAGGAAGCTGGTCAGCACCTCGGCGACCCGCTCGCGTGGCACGTCATAAGCCGAGGTGAGGACCCAGACGACCTCGGCGACGACCAGCGGGCAGAGGCGGAGGCGTACGTCGCCGGCATCGGCCCGCGCCATCAGCGCAGCCGCCGCCTGAGCCTGCACCTGCGGCTGCCCCGTGAGCAGCCGCAGCACGACGTTGGCGTCGACCCAAACCAGGGGCGGGCCTTCTGTACGGGTCACCGGTGGCGCTCCGCCATCTTCTTCGCCGCCGCTGCGCGCTCCGCGGCGTGATCGGCCGCCGCGCCATCGATCGGCACGGCGCCGAGGAAGTCGCCAAGCCTGCGCCGATGCACGACCCGCATGGCGGCGCCGTCCGCGGTCTCCTCGAACACGAGGTCGTCGCCTGCCTCGATGGCAAGCCGGCGCCGCAGGGCGACCGGGAGCGTAACCTGGCCCTTACTTGTGACCTTACTCCGGTCCCGCATGACTGCTCCTTACTATGATACGTATGCCTTACCAAACAGTATGCGCCTTGTACTTGATCTGAGCAAGGGCGAGGCCGCTCGAGGATGCGGCGCCGGGGGAGGCGAGTCCGTTCTGGCGCGTCCGGGTCAGCGCGCCCTGGCGACCGCCTGACGCAGCCTGCTGCCAAACGTCGACAGCGATTCGCCCCAGTAGACGGCGATTCGAGGTAGGGCGTAGCGGCCGTACGGCGTGGCGGCTCCGTAGTGGATCGTGGTCGCCGCCAGGTAGCCTGCGTCGCGGACGGCGCGCATCACCCGGCGATCGTAGATCCCTCCTGGGTAGCAGAAGAAGTCCACGGGCACGCCGTACTTGTGCTTGAGGGCGCGGCGCGAGTCCACGAGCTCGCGGCGCAGCGTCGCCGACGAGCTGCATGTCGAGGATCGGATGATGCAACGTGTGCGAGCCGATCTCCCAGCCCCACCCGATCATGCGGCGTACCTGTGCAGTCGCGGAGAGCCGTGCCGTTGTGAACGACGACGTTGAGCACGGCCGGCCAGTCGTACGTGCGCAGGAGGCGGGCGGCGTTGGAGTACTGATCGGGGTAGCCGTCATCGAACGACAGCACGACGGGGTCGCGCGGAAGTTCCGCCTTCCCCGTCCAGTCGTCCCATACCTGCTGCATGGTCACGGGGTGATAGCCGTGGGCGCGAAGGTAGCGGAGCTGGCTGGCGAACTGGGAAGTAGCGACGTACATGAGGTAGTTGCCGCTCGGCGAGCCCTGCACGTGGTGGTACACGAGGATCGGCACCGGCGTATGCCGCGCCCACGCGCCCGCCGCGGCCGGCGCCAGCGAGGCTGCCGCGGCCGGCGTGCAAAGGAGCACCAACCAGAGCGCCGCGCGTTTCGGCCAATGACGTCTTCGGCCGGCGGAGTCCATGTCCACATGCTAGCACCGGGAGCGCTGCGGCCGGCCTTAACTTGACGAATATGCAGGGTCGCGTGATTCGTCAGGGATCCGATTGCCTTTGCGCTCAAAATGTGTACAATGCCCCGCATCGGGACGCAGTCCCGATGCGAAGACTCCCTCGGACACGGCGACGGACCCGGGACTCCGCTGCAGGCGGACGTAGGCGCCGGACACCGACTCCGGGGACGCTCTTGACGAGGGCGGGGCTCAAAGAGCCTCGCCCTCGTCGCTTCTCCCCCGGATTCACGCTCCGGCGCCGCCGTCCGTCAACCTTGCTACACTCGGAGCCGTGCCTTCCTCCTACGCCACCGGTCCTGCGACCGCCGCGCCGACCGCCGCTCGCGCCCTGCTGCGCGACGTCTTCGGCTTTCGTGAGTATCGGCCGGACCAAGAGGAGATCGTAGAGCACCTCATCGCCGGCGGCGACGCCTTCGTGCTCATGCCCACCGGCGGCGGCAAGTCCCTGTGCTACCAGCTGCCGGCGCTCGTGCGCCCCGGCGCCGGCATCGTCGTCTCGCCGCTCATCTCGCTGATGAAGGACCAGGTCGACGCGCTGCAGGCGGCCGGCGTCAGCGCCGCCGCCTACAACTCGTCGCTCGAGGCCGGCGAGGCCCGCCGCATGCTCGCCAAGCTTCACGGCGGCGATCTCGACCTCCTGTACGTGGCCCCCGAGACGCTCATGACCGAGTCGTTCCTGGCGCGCCTCCACGAGATCCAGGAGGGCTCGGCCGGGGCCGGCCTCGCCCTCTTCGCCATCGACGAGGCTCATTGCGTCAGCCAATGGGGCCACGACTTCCGCCCCGAATACGTGCAGCTCGGTCAGCTTCGCGGGCTGTTCCCCGGCGTTCCCGTCATCGCCTGCACGGCGACCGCAGACCCGCAGACCCGCGACGACGTGCGCGCCCGCCTGAGCCTCAGCGATGCTCCCTGCTACGTCACCGGCTTCGACCGGCCCAACATCCGCTACACCGTCGTCGAGAAACGCGAGCCGCTGCACCAGCTCAAACGCTTCCTCGACGGGCGTCCGGGCGAGGCCGGCATCGTCTACTGCCTCAGCCGCAAACGCACCGAAGAAGTGGCCGGCAAGCTCGCGGCGGCCGGCCTGCCGGCCGCCGCCTACCATGCCGGCCTGCCCGCGGACGAGCGCCGTCGCGTGCAGGACGCCTTCGCCCGCGACGACATCCTGATCGTGGTGGCCACCGTCGCGTTCGGCATGGGCATCGACAAGAGCAACGTGCGCTTCGTGGTGCACTTCGATCTGCCCAAGAGCATCGAGAGCTACTACCAGGAGACCGGCCGCAGCGGCCGCGACGGGCTGGCCGCCGAGGCCCTGCTTCTCTTCGGCCTCGGCGACGCGGCCGTAGTGCACGCGCTGATCGAGGGCGGCGGTCGCGGCGGTCCCAACGGCGCCGAGGCCTACCAGCGCGATCCCGAACAGGTGCGCGTAGAACTGCACAAGCTGAGCAGCATGGTGGGCTACGCCGACGGGCTCTCCTGCCGCCGCGAGGCGCTGCTGGGCTATTTCGGCGAGCCGTACCCGGCGCCGTGCGGCAACTGCGACATCTGCCTCGAGCCCCCCGAGACCTACGACGCCACCGTGCACGCGCAGATGGCGCTGAGCTGCGTGTACCGGCTCGGTCAGAGCTTCGGCATCTCTCACGTCATCGACGTGCTGCGTGGCTCCGAGAGCGAGAAGCTCCTGCGCTTCGGCCATGATCGGCTCAGCACGTACAGCATCGGCGCCGACGTGAGCCGCGACCACTGGCAGAGCCTCATCCGCCAGCTCATCCACCGCGGCTACCTCACGCAGGACATCGCGCGGTTCTCGGTGCTCAAGCTCACGGCCAAAGCCCAGCCGCTGCTGCGCGGCGAGGAGGCTCTCGTCCTGGCCAAGCCGCGCACCCGGGTGCCGAGCAAGAAGCAGCGGAAGGCGGCGGACCGCTCCGCGCGCGCCGCCGGCCTGGCCGGTCTCGAGGTCGACGAGGCCCTGTTCGAGCGCTTGCGCGCCCTGCGCAAACGGCTCGCCGACGAACAGCGCGTGCCCGCCTACGTCGTCTTCAGCGATGCGACGCTGGCCGAGATGGCCGCCCGCAAGCCGCGCACCCGCGCCGACCTGCTCGAGGTCGGGGGCGTCGGCCAGACCAAGCTCGAGCGGTACGGCGAGGCGTTCATCGAGGTCATCGCCGGAGACGGTGCGGACGACGCGGACGGGACACCCGGCGCGCTGGTCTGATGCAGCGCGCCGGGTGTCCCTCTCTCACGGCGTTGGCACGAAGTTGACGTTCTCGCCGTTGGTCGTGCCGGCCAGAGCGTCCAGGATGTCCGTCGAGGCGTCACTTGAGGGTACGTCCACGGGACTGAAGTCCGCCGAGTACCGCTGTGCGCTGGAGACGCGCAGGCCGCGGTAGTCGCCTGCAGCCGTCATGTAGCCGCTGCCGAGGGTGCGGTTGTCGCCCAGGCTGAACCAGCCTCCCGGCGAGGCGCCGTTGTTGGCTTCGGGTCGGCCAGTGTACGCGTCGTGCGCCTCAAGGTGGCCGTTCACGAAGAGCTTCATCCCCTGCGAGCCGTTCTGCACAGCGAAGTGATACCAGTGTCCGAGCTGGAGTCGCGTCGTGCTGGTGACGCGATGCCACGTGCCCGACTCGTCATCAGCATTCTCGTTGATCTGGAACGTCACCGTCGGCGCGGTCAGCGAGCCGGAGAAGTGCATCGACATGATCGGCCAGCGATGAGGCCCATCGCCCATCCAGTTCGGGTAGTCGCGGCTGATCTGTGCGAGGACGAGACCGTACTCCATCCCCCCGAACTCCGTGGGCCGGTACCAGAACTCGTAGGTGGCGTTTGCATTGGCCACGCCGGTCGTCCAGCGCATGTAGCCGTCGAGCGCGGAACGCATGCTGGGGATGACGACCGGCGTCAGGATCACGTCCCGCCCCGTGCTGATGATGCCCGTGTTGATCGCGACGCTCCGGGAGTTGGCCGCGTATCCGGACTTGCTGGCGACGACCGTGTACCCTCCTGCCGGCATGCCGCGGAACTCGTACTGGCCCAAGTTGCCGGACGTGGTCGTACCCCACAGGTCGCCGTTCGGGTTGCTGCCGCCGACATGAAGTTCGACGCTCGCGCCGGCGATGCCGTTGCCGGTGGCGGAGGACTGGATCAGACCGCTGACGCCCTGCGGAAGCTCGGCCATCAGCGCGATGTCCTGATTCTCCGTGATGAGATCGTTCACGACTGTCGTGCCGCGCTGGCCCGGCTGATAGCCGCTCTTCCGGGCCACGAGCGTGTACTCGCCGACCGGCGGCCCGCTGAACGAGTAGGTACCGTTCGCTGTCGTCGTCGTCGTGCCCCACACGGAGCCCGAAGGACTGCCGGCGCCTTGGTGAAGCTCCACGGTCGCCGCGGAGACCGGCGAGCCCGTGGCGGCAGAGGTGACCTTCCCACTCACCCCCCTCGTGCCCCAGGGCGTTCGCGCCCAGTCGATGCGGTACTTGAACAGGTTGAGCGGATACGACACGCCGATGTCGGTGACGCGCAGGTCGAGAGTCACGCCGATCACGAAGTCGACGCCCGCATACAGCTCCCACCACGGTGTCTTGCTCGTGTTGGCGGCGAGGGTGAGCGCTACCTCGATGTTGGCCTCGGGGCCGGCGATGGAGTAGAGGAGGAACTCGATCCCGGCGCCGGTATAGGCCTTGAGCTCCAGCGCACCGAACAGCTGCGGCCTGCGCCACTCGGTCTGCTTGGTGAACGTGCTCGTCGGTGTGTGGAAGCTCCAGTCCCAGTAGCCGAGGTTGACGGTGGCCGAGCACGTCTCCGTCACGCCGGCGGTGACGCCGGCGGAGACCTGCCCGCTGGCGCCCACGTAGACCTTGAACACCGGAGTGACCCAGATAGGCACACCGGGAGGGACGACGACGGCGATGGTGCCCAGCGGCGCCTCGAAGATCGTCTGCTCGATCTCCTGGGAGAGAGTCGCCACGACCTCGACGTCGATGTCGGCCGTGGCGTTCATGACCTGCGTGTACGAGAGGCCGGTCAGGACTCCCCAGGAGGTCTGGTAGCTGAAATAGGCGATCGGATCGAGCGAGATGGAGCCGTCGACCTCGACGATATCGTCGATAGTGGTCTCGATGTCGAAGCTCACGAGGGCGTCACCGCGCCCGGAGGTGAGGCGCACGCCGGGCTGAGTGACCCCCGCCTGCGAGAGGTCGCCCGGCGTCACGTGTTTGACGAAGGCGACCTCGCCGTTCTGCACTACGTCATCGAGGGCGGCCGGCGTGGTCGCGACGGCGACCCCACTGCCGCTCTCGCTGACGGCGCTGACTTTGCGGAAGATCCCCTCGGGATGCTCGGCGTCGGGCTGAGAGATGAGCACGTCGCCGGGCTCGAGCTGCCGGAGCTGCGCGGTCTCGCGGTCGAAAACGAGCGTGCCGTCGGGGGCGAGGCCGCTCAGGGCGGCGAGCGTCGCGGCGTCGGCCACCTCGGCCTTGTCCGACACGACAAGCCCGGGGCTGGGGGCGCAGCCGAGGCGCAGCTTGGCGTAGGGCCAGGCGCCGGTCCACCACGTCTGGGCGCGAAACGCCGCGCCGCTGGAGACGCAGACGACGAGGCTGGAGGACGAACCGCCGGACGGCCGCGCGATGAGCGCGTCGGCGCGGCCGTCGCCGCTGACGTCGCCGACGACGAGGCGGCAGCCCGAGCCGGGCAGCGCTGCGCCGTCGTACCAGGGCGTCGGATCGGCGAAGGTGGAGCCCGACGAGATGAAGACGTCGAGGCGGCCGGCGCCGTCGCCCTTGCGCTGCAGGCACACGGCGTCGAAGTCGCCGTCGCTGTCCACGTCGCCGGCGCCGAGCTGGGCCGCACCGGCAGCGTACGCGCCGCTCCAGAACTCCGCCTTGGTGAAGCCCGCCGCGGTGCTCGTGAAGACGAAGAGCTGGGACGACGCGGCGGTACTCCGGGAGAGCACCAGGGCATCGTCCTGCCCGTCCCCCGTGAAATCCCCGGCGGCGAGCTGTGATTCAGCCCACGCGAGTTCGCCGGCAGGGGTCGTCCAGCCAGCGGACATCGTGAAGGCGGTGCCGGTGGAGATGAATCTGTACAGCGCTACCCCGGCCTTGCCGCGGTCGTAGAGGCCGACCACATCGTCACAGCCGTCACCGTCGAGGTCGCCCACCGCGAGCTTCACGCGAGCCCACGCGAAGGCCCCCTTCTTGGATGTCCACGCCGTTTTGGGTACTGCCGTGTCGCCGTTGCTCTGGTAGATCACGAAGCGGGAGCGGCCTTTGCCCAGATCGAGCAGGGCGACACCATCGGCGAGGCCATCGGCGTTGACGTCCGCGGCCAGCCACTTGACCTTGCGCACATCGAGCTTGCCGGCCTTGCTCCGCCAGAGCTGCTGCGGCGTCAGCGTGTCGTCCTCGGCGACCATCGCGACCACGGCGGCGGTACGCTTGCCGAGATCGCGCAGCACCACGGTGTCGTAGCGGCCGGAGGCGTTGTCGCCCGCCGTGACGAGCGGAGGCACAGACCCACTCGCGTGCGCGGGCAGAAACAGCAGCAAGACGATCAGCATGACGCCGAAGAGGACGGCTGCAAGCACGCGCAGGCCGCAGCGTCGGTCGGTGACCATGACCCCCAGCATCACAGCACCCCCCAGGAGCGTGGGCGGCGGCGCACCCAAGCCGAGCGCGGTCCCGGCGCCCTTGTGACGGCGGGCGACTCCGCGCGCGCCGTCCCCACGAGGTCAGTCTACTCCAGGAGGTCCGCCTTGCGGGATCTTGGCGGACTCTGCGCGGGCATCACCGGTAGCCGGCGGCGCGGAAGAGCTCGGGCAGCGATACCGCCCTGTAGTCGCGGGCGCGCAGACCTCGAAGTATCGCGGGCAGCGCCGCCGCCGTCTGCCCGCGCAGGTGCATGACGACGATCGACCCCGGCCGCACGCGTGAGAGCACGCGCTGGGCGATGACGCCGGCGCCCGGCGCGCTCCAATCCTGCGGGTCCACGTCCCACAGGATCACGCGCGTGAAGCCGGCTGAGGCCGACGCCGCCAGCGTCGACCCGTTGTAGTCGCCGTAGGGCGGCCGGCAATACGGCACCGGCGTCACCCCCGCCGCGCTCCACCAGGGCGCCTCGCTGCGCGTCCATTCGCGGCGCACGGCGCTGTAGCTCTGCCTCGTCATCACCGTGTGCGTCCAGCCGTGTGAGCCGACGGCGTGACCCTCGGCGATGGTGCGGCGCATCAAAGACGGGCTGGACGCCAGGTAGGGCCCCAGCGGGAAGAAGGTGGCGTGCGCGTGGTACCTCTTCAGCGTGCTGAGCATGCTCGCCCACGGCCCCGCGCCGCCATCGTCGAAGGTGAGCGCCACGCGTCGGCCGGCGCCGCTGACGTGCCGCCAGACCCTGGCCGGCGCCGGACGGTACGTGCGAAACGCACGCGTGCCGGTCACCGTGACGTTGCCGGCCTGATCGGTGAGTGTGAGCCCCACTCTGTAGAGACCCGGCATGAACGCTTGGTGGTTCCCGTAGCGAGGCGTGACCTCGATCTCGCGCGCGCCGGGCTCGCGCTCAAGCCCGCCCTTGCGTACCGCGAAGCTCCCATACTGATCGGTGGCACGCCATGAGAGGCGAATAGGCCCGCCACCGTCGCGGACCATGAAGCGGAAGCGCACGGCCTGCACGCTGTGGATCACGCCGGGGCTCACGTCGCGCCATTCGAAGTCCGGGGGGGTGGTGTCGATCTTCACCGTCACGCTCTGTTCCTGTTCCGCGTTCTGCGCGTTGTCGACCGAGTAGAAGCGGATGCTGTGAGCGCCGTCG
This sequence comes from uncultured Thermoleophilia bacterium, assembly GCA_963765635.1. Lineage (GTDB taxonomy): Bacteria > Actinomycetota > Thermoleophilia > UBA2241 > UBA2241 > CAIXSE01. Next base: position 947,459 of record CAVXXF010000004.1, on the reverse strand, counting down.
TTGGAGTGATTCCGCGGCGCCGGCACTTCGATACGCGTGCCCTTGGTCCAGGCCCCGTCGTCGACCTTGAACAGCGTGTAGGCGATACCGGAGACGGGGTCGGTCGCGCTGAGGTGGACGACGACATCGCCACGATGCCAGCGCTCGTCGGCGCCCGTGGCGACGGTGACGGGGGCGTCAGCGTCACCGGGCGATGGACTCGGCGAGACGGATGCGGATGGGGATGGGGATGGGTCGGGAGCCGCCGGCGCGGCGGAGGCGCTGGAGCTCACTGCATACACGCCCGGCAGCGCGAAGACGGCGGCGGCTGCGACGATGAGGAGCAGGCGATACAACGAAGGCCTCCGGGTCACGGTGGGCATCGTTACCCGTGTCGACCATTCGAGAGCCGGCCTTGAATGCCTGCCGCCGGGGGACGGTCACAGCGGCGCGCACGGCGGCCGCGCCGTCAGCCAAGTGGTAGCCTTGCGCGATGGCCCTTCCCTTCTTCGCCACCGTCCCTCGAGGCATGGAGTCGCTGCTCGCCGGGGAGCTGCGCGGCCTCGGCGCGGAGCACGTCAAGCAGGCCCGGGCTGGGGTGTCGTTCCAGGGCGACCTCGAGACCGCGTACCGCGTCTGCCTCTGGTCGCGTCTCGCCGGCCGCGTGCTGCTGCCGCTGGCCACGGGTCCGGCTGCCGACGGCGACCAACTCTACGCGACCACGAGCCGCGTGGACTGGGACACGCACCTCGGCGTGGACGGCACGCTGGCGGTGGACTTCACGGGCACCAGCGACACGATCCGCGACACGCGCTACGGTGCCGTGCGCATGAAGGACGCCGTTGTCGACCAGTTCCGCGCACGGCACGGCGACCGGCGGCCGTCGGTGGACACGCGTGCGCCCGACCTGCGCATCAACGGGCACCTCATGCGCGGCCGCGTGACGATCTCGCTCGACCTCAGCGGCGACAGCCTTCACCGGCGCGGCTACCGCACCGACAGAGTGCAGGTCGAGGCGCCACTCAAGGAGAACCTGGCGGCCGCCGTGCTGCTCTTCGCGGCGTGGCCGCAGGAGGCCGCCGCCGGGGGCAGCTTCCTCGACCCGCTCTGCGGGTCGGGCACGCTGCCCATCGAGGCGGCCTCCATGGCGGCCGACGTGGCCCCGGGGCTTCTGCGCGCCGAAGGACTGGGCGGCTTCGCCTTCCTGCGCTGGCTCGGGCACGACGTCGCGGCCTGGCAGCGGCTCGTGGGCGAAGCCCGCGAGCGGCGCGCGGCCGGGCTGAGCCGCCTGAAGGCGGCGGCTCCCGGCCAGACGGTGAGCGGTAGCGACCACGACCCCCGCGCCGTGCGCGTCGCGCAGGCCTGCGTGGAACACGCGGGGCTGAGCGGCGCCGTCGTCATCTCGCAGCGCGAACTGGTCGAGCTCCGCGCGTCCGCCGCGCGCGGCCTGGTGGCCGCAAACGCGCCCTACGGCGAACGGCTCGGGCGGCGCGACGACGCCGAGGCTCTCACGCGCCTGCTCGGCGAGAAGCTGCGCGCCGGCTTCGGCGGCTGGCACGCCGCCGTGCTCGTCGGCAGCCCGTACCAGGCCCAGATGATCGGCGTTCCCGTCAAGCGTGACACAACGCTGCACAACGGACCACTCGAGTGCACGCTGGCGTTCTACGACGTGGGCGAGGGCGGCGCAGCCGCCGGCGCGGCGGCCCTGAGCGCGTCCGAAGCACCGCGGAGCGCCCGCGCCACGGTACGCTCATCCGCCGTTGCCGCGCCGCCGGCTCCTTCCGAGCCGGCGGAGCCCACGCTAGAAGCGCCGCCGGCGCCCGAGGCCCTGCCGCCGCAGACCCGCCCCGCCGGAATGCTCACCGGCGGCGCCGAGCAGTTCGCCAACCGCCTGCACAAGAACGTGCGCCGCCTCGGCCGTCAGCTCCGCCGCGACGGTATCACCTGCTACCGCCTGTACGACGCCGACCTGCCCGAGTACAACCTGGTCATCGACGTGTACGGCGACTGGGTGCACGTGCAGGAGTACGCGCCGCCGGCGGAGATCGACCCGGGCAAGGTGCGGCGACGGCTCGAGGACGCTCTGGCCGTGATCGGCTCCGTCCTCGGCGTACCCCCGGATCGAGTGGTGCTCAAGGAGCGCCACCGCCAGCGCGGCGCCATGCAATACGAGCGCCGTGCCACCGGCGGCGACTTTCTGACGGTCAAGGAGGACGGCCTCTCCTACCTCGTCAACCTTCACGACTACCTCGATACTGGCCTTTTCCTCGACCAGCGCCTGACGCGGCGCCTGGTGCGCACCCTGACCGGAGGCCGTCGCTTTCTCAATCTCTTCGCCTACACCGGCACGATGACCGTCGCCGCCCTGGCCGGCGGATCGACGGCCTCCACGACGGTCGACCTCTCGTCCACCTACCTCGAGTGGGCGCGCCGTAATGTGGAGGCAAACGGCTTCAGCGCCGAGCTGGAGCTGTCGGGGACGGCCACGCGCGGCCGTCACGCGCAGACGACATCGCCACACCGTCTGCTGCAGACGGACTGCCTGCGCTGGGTGGCCGACGCAAAGAGCACGTACGACCTCATCTGGCTCGACCCTCCCACGTTCTCGAACTCGAAGAAGATGGGCCGCGCCACTTTCGACGTGCAGCGCGACCACGCGGATCTCATCCGCATGACGGCGCGGCGCCTCCTGGCGCCGGGCGGCACGCTTCTGTTCGCCACGAACCGCCGCGGCTTCAAGCTCGACCACGGCGAGCTGGGCGGCTTGACGGTCAAGGATCTTTCGCGTGCCACGCTGCCGTTCGACTGCGCGCGCGGCGCCAACAGACACCACGTGTTCAGCCTCAAGCGCAGCCGCTGAGGCCGGCGCGTAGACCCACCGTCACTTGTCCAAAGTCAAGGCGGCGCGCTCTGCGGGCACGAGAAGATAGGCTGAATGGGCCAACACATGGGGAGGGGTCTCGTATGAGTCGTCTGGTCTCTCTGGGCATTCTCGCACTGGTGTGCGGCGCCTTACTCGCCGTCGCCGGGCCGGCGGCCGCGGCGAGCTACACGCAGGCGGAATGCGTCGGCTGCCACTCGCAGTCCACGCCGGGTATCGTCACGCAGTATCAGAACGGGGAGATGGCCGGCGAGGGCGTCACGTGCGTGAGCTGTCACGGCGCCGATCACAGTGCCATCAGCGCAGCCGGCGGCAAGGTGTCCGCCGGCACCTGTGCCCAGCAGGGTTGTCACCCCGATCAGTACGCGGAGTTCGCGCACAAGGACGCCGCCGGCGCCTACACCAACAAGCATGCCATCAGCTGGACCAGGATGACCGCCGCGGCGCGCTACCAGGTGATGCCCGACGCCCAGCGCTACGAGATGTGCGAGCGCTGCCACAACATCGGCTACGTCTCCGCCGACAACTCAGTCGGCAAGTGCGACTCGTGCCATACGCGTCACACGTTCTCGGCCGCCGAGGCCGAGGAGCCCGAGGCCTGCGGCACCTGCCACATGGGCCCCGACCACGAGCAGATCGACATGTGGCAGAAGAGCAAGCACGGCGTGGTCTACACCACCGAGAAGAGCCGTCCCGGCGGGCATCCCGAGCGCGCCCCCACCTGCGTGACCTGTCACATGTCGGAGCAGGAGAAGGCCCCGGGAGAGCCCCTCATCCACGACGTGTCTACCAACCTCACGTTCGGCACGGTAGCGCAGGGTGCGCGCCTTCCCGGCGCGGCGCTCGCCGTCCCGATGCGCACCATCACGAGCGAGGAGTTCACGGCCAAGCGCGCCAAGATGTCGGCCATCTGCGGTGAGTGCCATTCCGGAAGCTTCGTGCGTCGCAACCTCGAGGGCGCCGACCAGATCAAGATCGACGTCGACACGCTGCTGTGGGATCCCGTGATGCGCATCCGCGGCCTTTGGTACGACGGGCTGCTCGACCCCATGCCCGTGACTCGCGACCCCAACCCCATCTTCGGTCAGAACCTCGTGCTCGGCGGCCAGCAGCTCTACGGCGGCACCTCCGCGATCGAGTCGCTCTTCTTCAACACCTACAAATACGACCACGTGAACACCTTCAAGGGCGCCTACCACATCAACCCCGACTACAGCCACTGGTTCGGCTGGGCGCGCGTCAACGTTGACCGCGACCTCATCAAGAGCGAAGAGGCCAAGCTGCGCCGCCTCGCAAGGCCCTACGACGCCGGCTTCACGGCGACCCGCCTGGTGGCCGGCAAGACGACGCGCCTCGATGCCCGCGCGTTGCTCGGGTGGGGAAACGTCTCGCCAAACTCCTTCCAGTGGTGGTTCGGCGACGGCACGAGCAGCGAGGCCGTGGTGAGCAAGGCAACGGTGACCCACGTCTATGCCAAGCCGGGGACGTACAAGGTGCGCTTGACCTGCGCCGACACCGACGGCGTCAACGACCCCGCCACGCCGCTGGCTTGCTCGGCGATGCGGACCACGACGCTGGTCGTCAAGGTCGTGCGCAGGTAGCGGAGTCCAGCGAACAAGCGCTTCAAAGCACGGAACGCGGCCCCCGTAGCGGGGCCGCGTTCCGTGCCGTAGGCGCGGCGGTGTATGCTCGGTGTGGATCCGCGCCGCCTGGCGACGATCCGCGGGAGGGGGCATGAGTGACTGACGAAGCGGGGTCCAACGCGGCCCAAGGGCAGCGCCTCACGGCGCCATACGGCTCCTGGGCTTCGCCGATCACGGCGCGCCTGATCGCCGAGTCCGGCATCGCCCTGGGCGGGCTGCAGGCCGCGGCCGGTGAGCTCTTCTGGGTCGAGATGCGCCCGCTCGAGGACGGACGGTCGGTGCTGGTGCGGCGGACTGCGGACGGCGACGTGGTCGATGTCGTCCCGGCGACGTGCAACTCGCGCACCCTCGTCCAGGAGTACGGCGGCGGCATCTACGCGTTGCACGCCGCGGCGGACGGCAGCGTCACTGCGTACTTCAGCGAGTTCGACGACCAGCGGCTGTATCGAGTCGACATCGGCGAGGCGGCCGCGAGCGCACCGCGCCCCATCACGCCGGCGCCGCCGGAGCCGCGCAGTGTGCGTTTCGCCGATGGGCGCGTCACGCCCGACGGCCGCACGCTCGTGTGCGTGCGCGAGCGCCACGAGAACGGCGAAGTCGTCAATGAGCTTGTCGCGCTGCCCACCGACGGATCGGCGGCGGCGTGGATCGTGGCCTCAGGCCACGACTTCTACGCGGCGCCGCGCCCCAGCCCGGACGGGCGGCAACTGGCCTGGCTCAGCTGGGACCACCCGCAGATGCCGTGGGACGGCACTGAGCTGTGGGTGGCGGAGTTGTCGGCCGCCGGAGAGCTCGCCGCGGAGCGGCGCGTCGCCGGCGGCCCCGCCGAGAGCGTGCTGCAGCCGGCCTGGAGCTCCGCTGGCCGGCTGCACTTCGTGAGCGACCGCAGCGGTTGGTGGAACCTGTACCGCGACGAGGGTGACCACGTCACGTCGCTCGCCCCACTGGCCGCCGAGTTCGCCAAGCCCGCATGGGTCTTCGGCCTGCAGAACTACGACTTCCTGCCCGACGGGCGCATCGTAGCGACCTTCGGTCAAGACGGGGTCGAGCACCTCGGCGTCATCGACCCCGCTCACCCCGGCATCGTGCCGCTGCCCTGCGAGCTCACCACGTTCTCGTCGCTGGTGGTGCTCGGCGAGCAGGTCGCGGTCATCGGCGGCGGCGCTGCGCGGGCCGCCGCGGTCGCGCTCGTCGACCCGGCAAGCGGCGCCGTGAACGAGGTCCGGCGCAGCAAGACCGTCGACATCGATCCGGGCTACCTCTCGGCGCCGGAGCCCATCACGTTCCCGACGTCCTACCCGGAGGGCTCGCTCGTGGGGGGCCTGGCCGAAGAGATGACGCAAGCGGCCGCTGCCCCTACCGCCCACGCCCTGTTCTACCCGCCGGCGAACCGCGACTTCGAGGCGCCGCCGGGCGAGCGGCCGCCGCTCATCGTCATGAGCCACGGCGGCCCCACCTCTGCCGCCTACGCCCAGCTCTCTCTGGAGATCCAGTACTGGACCTCGCGCGGCATCGGCGTCGTCGACGTGAACTACGGCGGCTCCAGCGGCTACGGCCGCGCCTACCGCGAGCGCCTGCGCGGCAACTGGGGCATCGTCGACACGGTGGACTGCATCAACGCCGCGCGATACCTGGCAGAGCGTGGCGGCGCCGATCCGGCGCGTCTCGCCGTCGAGGGCGGCAGCGCCGGCGGCTACACCACGCTGAACGCGCTCACGCGCCATCGCTTCTTCGCCGCCGGCGCCTCGTACTTCGGCCTTGCCGACCTGGAGGTCTTCGCCACCGGCGGCACCCATAAGTTCGAGTCGCAGTACCTCGTCGGGCTCATCGGACCTTATCCGGAGTTGGCCGCCGTCTACCGCGAGCGCTCGCCCATCAACCACGTCGACGACATCGCCTGCCCGGTCATCGTACTGCAGGGCCTGGACGATGCCATCGTGCCGCCGGCGCAGGCCGAGATCATCGTCGCCGCGCTCGAGAAGAAGGGGTTGCCCTACGCCTATCTCGGCTTCCCCGGCGAGCAGCACGGTTTCCGCAAGGCCGAGAACATCGTGCGCAGCCTGGAGGCCGAGCTGTACTTCTACGGGCGCGTGTTCGGGTTCCCGCCGGCCGACGAGATCGAGGCCGTCAACATCAGGAACCTGGTACAGGTGCCACGAGTCATACGGACTTGGGTTTGAGTACCGTCTCCCAGCCGTAGCCGGCCTGCTCCGCGACCTGCTGCAGGCCGGAGCGCATGGCGGCGTAGTCCCATTGGTAGCTGTAATCCTTGCCGAACAGGCTCGACGCCTCCTCGATACTTCCGGACCTCTCCTTGCCGCCGGTCTTGTACGTGCCCGCCGAGAAGCCGCCGCCGGGGCCGAAGTCGTCACCGCCACTCGAGACGCCGGAGCCCTTCTCGATGAGCATCTCCCAGAAGCGCACCGTGCGGGCAGACTCGTCGACCCGGGCCTTGCACTTGTAGGTCAGCTTCTTCTTGCTGAGGAAGGCTTTGCGCTCGGCCAGCACGGCCTCGCCGGCCAGGCTGCCATCCTTCTGCAGGCTGAGTCGCGCGGGCAACGACACGCTGACGGCGATGAGGTCATCTTGAAGCGGCATGCTGCTCCTTTCGCGGATTCCCTGTCCGCGCACCTATCGGCCGGAAGAGGCGCGAGGATGAGGCCCGGCTAATCGCTCCAGGCGCAGGACAGCGGCAGCAGATTGGTGGTCCAGGCCCTCACTTTGGCCGACGGGTCTTCCAGGCCGGTGACGATCTCTTGAAGCGTGGCCGCGTCGACGGTCTGCCCGAGCGCTTCGCGCGCCGCGGCGCGTACCTCGTCGTCAAGATCGACCAGCAGCGCCGCGACGGTCTCGGCGGCCACGGGGGAGGCGAGTCCGATGAGGTCCTCGCAGACGGCTCGCCGGGTGGCGGCGTCGCCGCTCTCGGCGAGCTCCAGCAGTTCCTCCAGGGCGCCGCGGCCGAACATGGCCACCAGGGCGTCGGCGAACACGCCGTCGAAGCGTGCGTTCTCAAAGGCCTGGCGCACGACTGGAGCGCCGCGGAAGTCGCCGAGGAGCCCAAGGGCCCGCACGGCCTCGTCGTACATCGGGCCGTCCACGCCCTGCGACTCGATGAGAAAGATGAGCGGCTGCACCGCGCGCGGGTCGCCGAGCTGGCCGAGGGCGTCGACGGCGGCGCAGGAGTCGTAGGGATAGGCCTCCGCCCAAGCCTCCGGCTCGGCTTCGCGTGACGGCATCTGAACGGGGCGAGTCGCCAGGGCGATGAGCTTCGGCACGGAGCGCCGGGAGTCGTTCGCGCCTAGCGCGTAGGCAGCCGACTGGCGCACGAGCTCGTCGGCGTCCTCCAGCAGGCGGATGAGCGGCTGCTCGGCGACCCCCGATGTATCGTGCAGAGCCGTGAAGAGAAACGCCACCGTGGCGCGCACGTCGGGGTCGGCGTGCTCAAAGCAGGCAAGCAGCGGCTCCACGGCCGGCTCGCCGATCTCGACGAGGATCGCCGCGGCCGCCTCGCGGCCGCGCTTGGGGTCGTCGCGGACGTACTGCACGAGAGGCTCCACGGCGGCCGGCCCTATCTCGACGAGGAGGCGGGCGGCATCGTCCACGGTGTCGTCGTCGGCGTCTGGGTCGTTGACGACAGCGACCAGTTCCGGGGCGAGCTCGCGCAGGCGCGCGAGAGCGACGCGTGACTCCGCGGCGATGATGCTGTTGTCGACGACCTTGCCGGTCGGGTCGGTCACGGGTGCTCCTCGCTGTGAGCCGGCGCGGGGCCGGATGCCGACGCCGCGCCGAGGCGGCATAGCATACATCGGGCGAACGGCGGGCGCCTCCCGCGACGCCCCGCCGCGAGGGCGGCACGGCGTATACTCCTGGGCATGGACCGACGACGCCTCACCCGGATCGCCCTCGCCGCCGCGGCGGCGCTCGCGCTCTGCGCGAGCCTCTCCGCAGCCCTCCTGCTGAGCACCGCCTTGGTCGCGCCCGCGCCCGCCGCCGCGACCACCGTCTCCGCGGCCCGCCCGCCGATAGTCGTCAAGCTCATCCCCTTCGGCGCCACGCGCAAGGCGCAGATGGCCGACTACAGCCGGCGCCACTACCACCAGCACACCTGGAAGCTCACGAACCCCAAGGCGATCGTGCTGCACCACACCGCCGGGGCCACGTGGCAGCCGGCCTGGTGGACGTTCGCCAACAACGGCGCTTACGAGTCGATCCCCGGCAAGCCAGAGAAGCCCGGCGTCTCGGCGCATTTCATCGTCGAAAAGGACGGCACCATCTACCAGTGCATGCCGCTGTCGGTACGCGCCCGCCACGCCATCGGCATGAACTGGTCGTCCCTCGGCGTCGAGTTCGTGCAGGAGGGCAGGAGCGGCAAGGACGGTCACTGGATGGACCGCCAGATCCTCGCGCGCCCGGCGCAGGCCAACGCCGGCCTGCGCCTCGTCCGCTACCTGCAGGCGCGCTTCGACATCAAAGACAAGAACGTGGTCGGCCACGCCACCGCCAACGACTCGCCCTACTTCAAGGAGTTCACGGGCATCAAGAACGCCGCCGGTGACTGGTTCGCCCCCGAGATCAAGGCCTTCCGCGCACGACTCTGACCGGCGACCTGAATCAGAGGCGCCTGGCAAGGAGGACGACCATGGACGCCATCCTGTCGCTGGACGACTACAAGGCCCTGGAGGAGACGTCGTACCTGCTGCACAGTCCCAAGAACGCCCGGCGTCTGCTCAAGTCGCTCGCGGAGCTGGGGGCCGGCGGAGGAACCGAGCGAGATCTCGCCTTCGGTTCTCCAAGTTGGCCCACCTCAAACCGCTATCCGAGTAGGGCCGCGGTGACCCTCGCTGGCGCCAGCACTTTCGCATCCAGCAGCAAGGGTGGCAGAGACCGGTCGCTGCTACCGAAGTAGGAGGACGAATGGGATTCCGGACACGTGCGTTGACGGCGCTGCGCGGCGAGTTCGCCGACCAGATACCGTACGCGCCGCGACTCGACCTATGGCACACTGGGTGCGCTGCGGCCGGTACTCTGCCACCGGAGCACGAGGGTAGGACGGTCGAGCAGATTTGCCGTGCCGAAGGCTGGGGGATCTATCTTCTCACCACGACCTTCGTCTATATGCTCTCCTCAGACGAAGGCATGGCTCTCAGCAGTCTCGGTCTCTACGCGCCTCCCGAGTGCGGGTACCGGCTAACGTTCGACGGTGACGTACAGATGAAGTGGCACCGTGACGGCGATCGTCTGACCGTGGAGTTCGAGACCCACAATGGCCGGCTGCGTACCGTCCTGAAGCGCACCGTCGAGATGTTGCGCAATGGGATTACGTACCCATGGGTCAATGAGCCGCTGATCAAGCGGTTCGACGACTGGCGCCTCGTCGCGGAGCTGTTCGGCTCGCTGCGCCTGGTCCCGGATCCGGACACGTACCGTCAGGTGCACACGCAAATCGGCGAAGACGGCGCCGTGATATCGGCGGCCGGCGAGCCGGCTTCGCCGATGCAGCACATTCTCAAGCACTTCCTCCCCGGCACCGACTTCTACCTGCTCTACAATGATCGGCGGGGCGAGATGGAAGAGTTCGCGGCCGGTATCGCCCCCTTCTATGAGCAGCTCCTCGACTTCTACAAGACCGCCGACGTTGACTGTGTGCTCTGGGGCAGCAACTACGATGAGACGATCACCTACCCAGCGTTCTTCGAAGAGCAGATCCTGCCGTGGCTGCGGCGAGCTTCCGTGGTGCTCCGGCCGCGCGGAATTCCGCTGGCTACACACTGCGACGGCGAGAACCGTGGCCTGATGGAGTTGATCCGCACTTCGGGCGTCGACGCCGTCGAATCGCTCTGCCCCTACCCGATGACATCCCTGACCCTGGAGGAGTACTACCAGAGCTGGGCCGACGATCTCTGCATCATCGGCGGTATCCCTGCCGAGTACCTGATTGCCGAGCAGAGTAGTGAACAAGATCTTCTCGACTATCTCGGCTACCTTCTGCGCGCCGTGGCTCCCGGTCGGAACTTCATCGCCGGCATCACCGATGCCGTGCCACCCAATGCCGATTTCGACCGCCTGCGGCGTGTCCACGAGTTCTTCGAAGGGAATGGTCGGCTTCCGCTGGTCAGCGGGCCTGTGCCGCGGATCTTCGCTGAGCGCAAGGCAAGAGCGAAGGCTCAGACCGCTTCGATGGATGCTCAGTATGCAGCCGTCGAAGAGGCGGTGATAGCCGGCGACGAGGACTGTGTAGTCGATGCTTGCCGCCGCGCGCTCGCCGTCGGTCTGCCGGCCCGGGAGATCCTCGAGAGCGGCCTTATCCACGCCATGGACGTCATCGGCGCTCGCTTTGCGGCCGGCGAGGCTTTCATCCCGGAGATGCTATTGGCCGCACGTGCCATGCAGGCCGGCGTCGATTCGCTGGGGGGTGTGCTGGCAGCCGGCGACGGAGGAGGATGGCACTCAGCAGGGACGATCGTGCTCGGCACGGTCAAGGGCGACATGCACGACATTGGCAAGAACCTGGTGGCCATCATGCTGCGCGGTGTTGGCTTCGAAGTCATCGACCTGGGCACGGACGTGTCCGTTGACGATTTCTTGCGTGAGGTGCGGGACCGAGAGCCGCGACTCCTCGGTCTGAGCGCTCTACTGACAACGACCATGCCCCGTATGGCCGAGGTCATCTCTGCTCTGACCGACAGCGGCCTGCGAGATGATGTGCGAGTTATTGTCGGCGGAGCGCCAATCACACAGCGCTTCGCGGATGACATTGGCGCAGACGGGTACGCGGAGGGTGCTGGCGACGCAGTGACCGTCGCGCGTCGGTTACTCTGAGCGGGAAGGTCGGCTCGAGAGGAGCGGTAGACCCCTCCGTTCTTGTCGGGGCGCCGGCGAGCACTATCACCTGCGCAGATAGAACTGCGAAGAGACAGTGGCGACCTTCGAGGTCGACGTACGGCTCTGTGATTGAGGAGGTACGATGAAGAAGGTGGGCTGGGTCACATCGGTCAGCACCGGGCTACCAACCTGCTGCGCGCGGGTTTCGCGGTCCGAGAGCGCTTTCCCGTGACGCGAGTGTGCCTGTTTGACTCGAAAGCGACCGGGCGGGACGACCCGGATTCGGACATCGACCTCTTCGTCCTCACCTCACAGTCCTTCTCGTGGCGTGAACGCGACGCCGTCACCGATGCCCTCTTCGACATCGAGATGGAGTTCGATGTGGTCATCAGCACCCTGGTCGCGAGCGAGGAGGACTGGCGGCACGGCCCGTATCAGGTTCTGGCGATCCGCGATGAAGTCGAGCGCGACGCAGCCGCCGCGTGACGATTGATCAGGCACGCTCGAAGGCCATCGCCTTCTGGCTCAACAGGTCCGATGAGGCCCTCGATTCGGCACTCTCAGAGCTTGAGGCTGGTCGATTGGCCTTCGCCGTCAATCGCGCCTACTAGGCCTGATTCTGCGCGCTCAGCGCAGTACTGCTCGCAGACGGGCACAAGTACGTCAAGCGGTCCGGCGTGAGGGCCGCGCTCCATCACCAACTCATCCGAAGTGGGCGGATGGAACCTTCATGGGGCCACGTCTACGACCGCGTCTACGAGAATCGCCACCGAGGCGAACATCAGGAGCTCGTCGTCTTCGAGGCGGCTCACGTGAGAGAGCTCCCGGGTCAGGCGGCGGACTTCGTCATGCAGATGCGGCAGCTTCTCGCGCGAGCCTTAGAGGTTTGACCGGCCCTCTCGCAGACCCGGCCCCCTCAGCCCGCAAGTGGTGCGGCGGTGCCACGGCGAGTGAGAACGTAGACCTCATGTCAGACTCACGTCCGGCAGGTGGGAGGCTCTGAACTCGAGACGCGCGCCTGAGTAACCCAGTGCGCCGGACGGCCGGGACTTCGCAGCCCGACACGCCGGGCGTACACTGACTCCATGTCCATCCGACTCGACGGCATCCACTTCCTCGTCACCTATCGCTGCACCTACGCGTGCGACCACTGCTTCGTCTGGGGCTCACCGGATGCCGAGGGCACGATGACCGTGGCGCAGCTCACGAGCGCGATCGACCAGGCTGCTGCCTGCGGCGTCGAGTCGGTCTACTTCGAGGGTGGCGAGCCCACGCTGGCGTACCCCATCGTGCTGGCCGCGGCCGCGCATGCCCGGCGCCGCGGCCTCGATTGGGGCATGGTCAGCAACTGCTTCTGGGCCACTTCGGTCGAGGACGCCAAGGTCTGGCTGGCGCCCTTCGTCGAGCTCGGCATCAGCGACCTCTCGCTGTCGTCCTACGCTTACTTCGTCGAGGACGCCGACGAGGACTGCCTGCGCAACGCCGCGCTGGCGGCGCGGGAGCTGGGCCTGCCGCTGGCCGTCCTGGAAGTAGGCGCCGCCGCGTGTCTGGACATACCGGGCCTGTGCCTCGGCGAGGATGTCGGCGAGATCATGTGCAAGGGCCGGGCGGCCGTGGAGCTCGCCCCAGGGCGAGCGGCCCGGCCGCCCGAGACGCTGACCACCTGCCCCTTCGAGGACTTCGCCGACCCCGGCCGCGCCCACCTCGGCTGCGACGGCGAGTTGCAGCTCTGCCAGGGCATCAGCGCCGGCAACGTGTTCGCCGGCGGGGTCGACGACACCGGCACGCCACGCGCCGGCGGCCTGGCCGCCGTGCTCGAGGACTACGACCCGGCGCGGCGAGCCCGTCATCGCCGAGATCCAGGCCGGCGGTCCCTGGGCCGTGGCCCAGGCCTACCGGCACACTCCGCAGCACGCGCTCTATGCCGACGAATGCCACCTGTGCTACGAAGTGCGCTCCGCCCTGCGCGAGCGCTTTCCCCACGTGCTCGCGCCGGCTCAGTGCTACGGCCTCACGGCCGAGCAGGCGGCCGGCGCGCCGCAAGATCAACCAGCGTAGAAGGAGAGACCATGGCCTCGGAGTGCGAACGCTTCTGGGAACGCGACACGTATGCGGTCGTCGGCCATCAGGCGAGCAAGAAGCCCTTCCCCAAGATCGCCTACGGCGCGCTGAAGGAGCAGGGTAAGACGGTCTACGCCATCGACCCCGGCGACGGTGAGATCGAGGGCGACAAGGCCTACCCCGACTTCGCCACCCTGCCGGCGCCTGTGCAAGCGGCCGTCCTTGAGCTTCCCAAGGAAGAGACGGCAGCGTGGGTGGCCAAGGCCGCCGACGCCGGCGTCAAGGAGATCTGGATCCACCAGATGACCGACACGCCGGAGGCGCTGGCCGAGGCCGAGAAACGCGGCCTTCACGTGATCACCGGCCATTGCGCCGTGATGTACAACAAGCCGGGCTTCAGCATGCACGCGCCGCACCGCTGGATCTGGAAGCTGGTCGGCAAGTACTGACGACGACGGTCAAGGCTCCGCGAGGGCGCCGCGGGCTCCCACAGCACCGATCAGTCGACGACGCCGTCCCCGGCCGGGACGTCGGAGGGCTGCGGCGGCACGGCGTCCTCGGGCAAGCCGCGCACGTGCTCGAGAGCGCGGTCGGCGGCGGCCGCTCCCTCGCGCAGGCAATCGCCGATGCCGATGCCGTGGTAGGCGCCGCCGGCAAGCTCGATGCCCGGTACCTTGGCAACGCCGGCCTCGATCCTGCCGACCAGGTCCACATGGCCGACGCGATACTGCGGCATGCCGCGGGGCCAGCGGAAGATCTCGGCGAACTCGGGTTCCGCGGCGATGCCCATCACCTCGCGCAGCTCGGCGCGCACGACCTTGGTCATCTCGGCGTCGTCCAGCTGCGCCGCGGCCTCGATACCGGCTCGTCCCAAGAAGCTGCGCAGCAGCACGTGACCCTCGGGCGCGCGCCCTGGGAACTTGCTGGAGCTCCACGTGGTGGCCATCACGGGGCGATTCTCGGCGCGCGGTACGACGAAGCCGAAGCCGGTGAGGTCGTGAGCCACCTGGTCGCGACGAAAGGCCAGCGAAGCGGTCGCGGTGCTGACGTAGTCGATCGACGAGAGGTCGGCCGACGGGAGCGGCGCGACCGTGCGCAGCAGGTCGCCGCTCGCCCAGGCCGGCGTGGCCAGCACGACGGCGTCGACGACCACGCGGCTGCCGTCGGCGAGCTGCAGGGCGTAGGCGCCGGACCCGGCACCAGAGGCGCCGCAGCCTGCGCCACACGGCGCCATCGTGCGCACGGCCGCGCCGCCGTGCAGGCGCTCTGGCGGCAGCGAGGCGACGATGGCGTCGCTGAGTTCCTGCAGGCCGCCCTTGAACGAGTAGAAGTAGGAGCGCGGCCCACCCTCGGGGCGTGGACGGGCGGCGGCACCGGCGGCGGCTTTCTGCCGCGCCTTGCGCCGCTTGAGCATGGCGAGGATGAGGCTGCGGTGCGTCTGCTCCATCTCGAGGAACATGGGGAAGGTGGCGCGCACGCTCATCTGCTCGGGGTCGCCGGCGTGGATGCCGGCGACGATGGGCTCGGCGATACGCGCCAGCGCCTCCTTGCCGAGGCGCCGTCGCACGAAATCGCCGAGGCTCTCGTCGCCGTTCCCGCCGGCGCCCCGCGCCGCGCCGCCGCGAGGCAGCACCAGATCCATGCCCATGCGCACCTTGCCGGGCCAGCTCATCAGGCTGCTGAGGGCGAACGGCACCATGCGCGTGGGCACCATGAGGATGATGCCCTCGGGCAGCTCGTGCAGGCGCCCGCGCGTGAAGACGAAGCTCTTGCGGATGCCCTCATTGGAGTCTTCGAAGCGGTCGCCGATGCCGAGCCGGCGGGCCATCGTGATCGGCCAGTGCTTCTCGATGATCGCCGAGTCGGGGCCGCCTTCGACGACGAACCCTTCGCGGCGCACGGTGTGCACCTTGCCGCCAAACCGCGACTCGTCTTCGTAGAGGTGCCAGTCCACGGCCGGGTCGGCGGCGCGCGCGTCTTCGAGGACGCGCGCCGCGCCCAGCCCGGCCATGCCGCCGCCGACGATGGCGATGCGGAGCGGCCGGGCGGGGTCGCCCTGCGGCCGGGCCCGGCCGTCGGCCGACGCAGACGCTTGCGGCACCTGCTTCATCCGCGCGTGTGCGGGCCGTCCGGGTGGAGCAGCTGGCGCTCCCCCGGCCGGCGCGCGAGGTAGTCGATCACCACGTCGGCGAGAGCCTCGATGAACGTCGGCGAGTCGTTGGGCGCGGACGAGCGGCGATACTCCATGCCCAGCCCCTCGATCTGCTGCCGCAGCACGATGTCGAGGTCGTAGAGCGTCTCGACGTTGTCGCTGACGAAGCCCACCGGCACGACGAGCACCTTCTTCCAGCCCTCCTCGGCCAGGGCGCGCACCGCGTCGTCGACCTCGGGCTCGAGCCACACGCCGCCACCGCGGCCCTTGCTCTGAAAAGCGAAGCGCCAGTCGCCCGGCACCAGAGCGGGAATGAGCTGCGCGATGGTCTGCTGCAACTGGTCGACGTAGGGATCGCCCTCCATGATCGTCTCGAGCGGCACGTTGTGGGCCGTGAAAAGCACCGCCCACTCGTTGACGTCGCAGCCGTCGAGCGCCGCCGCGGCGCGCCTGCTGATGGCTTTCACGAAGCCGCGGCCGGCGTACCACCCCTCCAGCAGCGGGGCCTTCTCGCCACCGGCGGCGTCGAGCGCCGCACGGTACTTGCCGCTCGTCAGGCGAGACGAGAACGGGCTCAGCGGCAGGGCGACCACCTCGTGGCCGTGCAGCTCCGCGAGGCACTCGGCCACGGTCGGCTCGGTGTACAGAAAGCCGTGGCGCACGCGGATCGGCACGGCGAGCTCCTGGCTGAGCCGCGCCTGCAGGGCGAGCGCCTGGCGCGCGGTCATGTCGGGCAGGGGCGAAGCGCCCCCGATGAGCTCGTACCGCGCCTCCACGACCTTCAACGTGTCCGGGTTCGCCGGGCGCCCGGTCATGCGCTGCAGAAAGTCGGGGATCTGCTGCGCGCTCCCGGGCCCGCCGAAGGCGAGCAGGGCGACGTCGACGGGGCTCTCGGTCATGGCGGCGGCCGGCCTTTCAGATGGGTGCGGCAGACAGGCGATGCACCGCGTCGACCAGGTACTTGACGTTATCGGGCGGGGTCTGGGGGACGAGGCCGTGACCCAGGTTGAAGATGTGACCGGGACGACCACCGGCGCGGTTGATGATGTCGGCGACGCGCTCTTCGATGGCCCTGGGAGGGCCGAGAAGCGTGAGCGGATCCAGGTTGCCCTGGATGGCCACGCCGTCCAGCTGCTCCCAGGCGCGGTCGAGATCGATCCGCCAGTCCACTCCGATGACCTCGCTGCCGGCCTTGGCCACATGATGCAGCATGGCGGAGGCGCCGTTGCCGAAGTAGATCACCGGCGCCCCACGACCCTTGACCTTGTCGATCACGTAGCGCACGTGCGGCAGCACGAGCTGCTGGTAGTCGTAGGGCCCAAGCCAGCCCACCCATGAATCGAACAGCTGCACCACCTGGGCGCCGGCCGCGATCTGCGCAAGAAGATAGTCCACGATGACCTTCGAGATGAGGCTCATGAGGCGTCCGAACCCGACCGGGTCGCCGTACATGAACTGCTTCACGTGCGCGTAGTTGCGCGAGTGGCCGCCCTCGACGATGTAGCTGGCGAGCGTGAAGGGCGCCCCCGAGAAACCGATGAGCGGGACGCGGGCATCGAGCTCGTGGCGCACGAGGCGGATGGCGTCCATGACGTACTGCAGGTCGGCGGCCGCGTCGATGCCGTGGACGCCGTCAAGATCCTTGGCACTGCGGACGGGCTTCTCGATCACCGGCCCGTCCTCGGGCGTGAAGTGGAAGCCGATGCCCATGGGCTCGAGAGGAAGCAGGATGTCGGCGAAGATGATGGCGGCGTCGAGATCGAAACGGCGCAGAGGCTGCAGAGTGACCTCAGCGGCGATGTCGGGACGCATGCACATCTCCACGAAAGAGAGCTTGGTGCGGATGGCGCGGTATTCGGGCAGGTAGCGACCCGCCTGGCGCATGAGCCACACGGGCGTCGCGTCGACGGGGACGCGGGAACAGGCATCGAGAAGGCGCATGGTCATCCCTTGTTCGTGGGGGTGGGCCGCGTCGTGGGGCGTGTCATTGTAACAAACGGGAGCCCATGGGCTCCCGTCGACGGCGAGAAGCTGGCCGGGGAAGGCTCACTCCGCCGGCCTGTACCCCTCGCCCAGCGCCGCCTTCCGACAGGTGTGACAGACGGTGAGTGTGGCGTCGCACGACTGCGGGGAGACGACGTGATGCCGCAACGCACGCGCGCTCAGCTTGGCTCCGCACAATCCGCACTGGGCACTATCGATCGAGCTGACGGTGCCGGCCTTGTGGACAGGAGCGTCGTCGGGTGACGGTGACTTCGGTAGTGGGTGGACTTGGCCCATCGGTCCTCCCTGTGACGAGGTGCGGCGGCGCCCGGGGCGGGGCCGCGGAGCCTTCATGCTGTACTTATGTACTGCCCCCCGGAGAGCGGTTCGTAACTTCGCCGAGGCACTCAAGTTCCCGCGGCCGGCGGCCGAGAAGGAGAAGGCAGGCATCCGGCCTCGGCGCGCTCGCGACGGGGTCCACTCGGAGGGGGGCTCTTATGAAGATCCGCATGGCGCTGTACGGTGGCGGCTCTGGCTGCGACGCTGCTGCTGCCGGCCGCCGCGGCCGCCCGGGACAAGGGCTTCACGATCGCTGCGGTGAGAGCGCCCGCCTCTGACGCTCCCGCGGCGCGGCCGCACCACACGCAGCGGCCGGCGACCTTGGGCGGGCGGGCGGAGCGCGACGGCCCGGAGACCGGCGCGTCCGGCCCCGCGTATCCCCGAGCGCACCGCGCTCGGCGCCGGTACCTGCACGGTCACCGGTACCGTACTGGGCTACGGCGGCGGCCCCGCGGGGGGAGCCGCCGTGCAATGGAGCTACCGCGGCGACTCCGGGAACATCGTTCGCGGCACATGGACCGAGACCGATAGCTCCGGTCGATTCGGCTTCAGCGGCGTCACCATCAGCGACCGCGGGCGCTTGGCGGCCTGGCTCGACAACGACACGATGCTTCGGCGCTTCAACCTCCACTTCGCACCGGGCGCCAACGACTACGTGCTGCGCCCCGGGGCGCTGAGCGTACAGGCAACGCGCTCCAGCGACCCGGACTGGAACGACTGGGAGACGATGGATGTCGACCTGTACGGCTCGGGGGGCGTTGCGCTCTGCGAGCTCGCAGGCTCTTCGGGGCAGGCCTACGCGATGGCACCCGATGTCGACTACGGAATCGTCTCCTTCTGGATCAACGAGGCGGTGGAGTGGCAGACGGCCCGCCCGATCCCCGTCTTCACCGGAGCACTCTCGGCCGGCATTGTGGCCGTCGACGAAGCCGACGCGCTGCGGGTGTATGTCGGGCGGCCGTACTGGGCTTCGGGCAAGCCCGGCGCCACCATCGGCTACGACCTCACCAACTGGCCTGCGGGGTACAAGGCGACCTTCGCCGGCTACGACGAGAATCCGGACAGCGACGTCTCCGTGGAGTACCCGGGGGAGTGGACATCGTCGGGCACCGCCGCACGTCTTTCGCTGAAGGTCCCGAAGGAGGCCACGCCCGGCTACTCGTTCGATATCGAGGCGAGCCGAAGCGACAGCCTCTGGTCGTTCACGGACCTGCGCATCTACGACGGCTACCAGGTCTGCACGCTCAAGCCGTCGGCGTCGTCGTTCCGCTGGGGCAAGTGGATCACGGTCAGCGGCGTCGTGCCCACGCAGGGCCACGAGGGCTCGACTCCCGGAATCTCCAAGACCGTCACCCTGTACGCCCACGAGGGCGTTGCCGCGGTGCCCACGAAGTGGGACCCCAAGAGCCAAGGATGGAGGAAGGTGTCCTCCATCAAGGCGAACGGCTTCGGCCAGTATCGCAGCGCGAAGTTCCGGCCCAACAGGACGCTCACGCTCGTCGTGCGCTACCCCGGTGACGACTGGTACTGGGACGCGTATACGTCGACGCAGAAGATCACCGTGAAGTAGCCGCGGAGCTTGTCGCGCCCCGGCCGTGGCGCCGGGAGCAGGTCCGGGCGGGGGCGGCGGAAACGCCGCCCCCGCCCTTGCTCTTCGCGCCGTACGGCCGCCACGTCACCCTCCCTCTGGGGCGCACAGGTTCAATCTCGGCGGCCTCTTATCTCCAAGCGACATACTATAAGCGTTGCTGATTTGCAGGAACAGCTTTTCTTATAGATAATACCGGGGTCGTCAGCTACCGCGAGGGTGTCCATGGCCAAGAACTTCACAAAGACCCCCGACGTGCCGCGCATCGAGAAGGGCGTCACGCTGTTTCGCAGCTGCCTGGTCTCGGCCGAGTACCCGGGCGTCGAATCGTCCACAAAGTGGCTCTTCGAGCGTTTCGGTATCGAGTACACGGTCAACCCCGACCAGACCTGTTGTACCGGCCTGGGCTACTACTCGGACCTCATGCCCATCCAGACCACCGTCGGCATCGCCGCGCGCAACGCCTGCGTCGTGGTCGACGACGAGCACCCGGTGATGAGCTACCTCTGCTCTACCTGCTACGCGATCAACAAGAAGGCGCGCAACATCCTCGACGTGGCCGAGTACCGGGACGAAACGAACGAGGTGCTCGGCAAGATCGGCCGCGAGTACGACGAGCGCGTCGCCGGTACGGTCCAGCACAAGCACACCCTCGAGATCCTCTGGGGCGCCCACGACAGCGTCCCCGGCCTCGTCCGCCGCCGCCTTGACGGCATCAAGGTCGCGACGCACCCGGCCTGCCACTACTGCAAGGTCTTCCCCGACGAGACCCTCGGCAACAACGAGAACTTCATGGTGCCGGAGGAGATGCTGATCCCCGCCGGCGTCGTCTGCACCGGCGCCTACAACGAAAAGCAGACGCACTGCGGGGCCGGCTTCCGCAACCGCTTCGTCAACCCGTCGATCTCGGTCGGGGTGACGCACAAGAAACTCCGCCGGCTGGCCGAAGAGAACGTGGACGTCCTCGTGCACATGTGCCCCAACTGCCACGTGCAGTTCGACCGCTACCACGACATCATCTCGGCGAGCGCCGAGGAGGACTACCCGTTCGTGCACCTGCACGTGCAGCAGCTCCTGGCGCTGGCGTTCGGCGCCGACCCCGAGAAGGTGGTCGGCATCCAGTCGCACTCCCAGGACGTCGAGCCGTTCCTCGAGCGCATCGGCGCCCGTCAGACGCCCGCCGCGACCGCCGGGGGTGCGCGATGAGGGCCGGGGTCTTCCTCTGCGAATGCGGCGGCAACATCAGCGGAGTCGTCGACCTCGAGCCGCTGGCCGAGCACGTGCGCTCCCTAGACGGCGTCGTCGAGGTCAACGTCAACCAGTTCATGTGCGGCACCGAAGGCCGCGCCATGATCGAGAAGGCCGTCGAGGAACGCGGCCTCGACCACTTCGTGATCGCCTCGTGCTCGCCGCGCTTCCAGGGTCCCACCTTCGAGCGCATCGCCCGCGAGCTGCGCCTCGGTGAGAACGCCGTCGCCTTCGGCAACATCCGCGAGGGCTGCTCCTACGTGCACGCGCACGAGCCCGAACGCGCCCAGGAGAAGGCCAGGAAGATCGTCGAAGGCGCCGTCGCCCGCCTGCGCCACATGAGCGACCTGCCGCGGCAGCGCACCTTCCTCAACCGCTCCGTGCTGGTGGTCGGCGGCGGCATCGCCGGCATCTCCGCCGCCGAGGAACTGGCCGCCGCCGGTATCGAGGTCCATCTCGTGGAGCGTCAGCAGAGCATCGGCGGCTACATGGCCCGGCTCAGCAAGACCTTTCCCACCGAGGACTGCGCCATGTGCTCCCTGGCGCCGCGCCTCACCGGCACAGCCACCAACAGCCGCATCCACCTGCACGCGCTCTCCGACGTGACCGCGATCACGGGTCCGCCCGGTGAGTTCAACGTGACCGTGCGGCACCAGCCGCGTTACGTGAACGAGAAGTGCGTCGGCTGCGGCGAGTGCGCCGCCGTGTGCCCCGTGACGTACCCGAACGACTTCGATTTCGGGGTCAGCGAGCGGACCGCCGTCCACCGCCCCTTCGCCAATGCCGTCCCGGCGACCTTCGCCATCGAGCGCAAGGGCTGGAGCCCCTGCAAGACCGCCTGCCCAGTCCACACCTCGGCGCACGGCTACGTGGCGCTGGTCGCCAAGGGCCGCTACGAGGAGGCCTGGCGGGTCGCCAGCGAGCCGAACCCGTTTCCGAGCGTCTGCGGCCGCATCTGCACCCACGTCTGCGAGACCGAGTGCACGCGCGGCAACGTCGAGGACCCCATCGCCATCGCCGGCATCAAGCGTTTCGTCGCCGACCGCGGCGCGCCGGCGGAGCTGCCCGCGCCGCTGCCCGTCTTCTACGACGAGCCCATCGCCATCGTCGGCGGCGGCCCCGCAGGCCTCACCGCCGCCCGCGAGCTCGCGCAGTTCGGCTACAAGGCCACCGTGTTCGAGGCCCTGCCGGTGGCCGGCGGCATGCTGCGCGTGGGGATCCCCGAGTACCGCCTGCCGCGCGACATCCTCCAGAGCGAGGTCGACCGCATCACCGCCCTCGGCGTCGAGCTCAAGACCGGTCGGCGCTGCGGCACGGATTTCACCGTCGACTCGCTGTTCGCCGATGGCTACAAGGCCGTCTTCCTCGCCACCGGCCTGCACCAGAGCAAGGACCTGCCGATCCCGGGCCTCGACCAGAAAGGCGTCCTGCGCGCCGTCGAGTTCCTGCGCGCGCAGTCGCTGGGCGAGGCGGCGACCACCGGCCGGCGCGTGGTCGTGGTGGGCGGTGGCGACGTGGCCTACGACGCCGGGCGCACCGCCTTCCGCTGCGGCGCCGACGAGGTCACGCTCGCCTGCATCGAGGACGAGCGCACGGCGCCGGCCTCATCTGAAGAGATCGAAGAAGGCAAAGAAGAGAAGGTCAACGTCGAATACTCCCTGGTCCCCGTCGAGATCCTCGGCAGCGACGGCACCGCCACCGGCGTCAAGTTCCAGCGTTGCACCCTCGGCGAGCCCAACGAGCGCGGCTGGCGCCCGCCGGTGCCGGTCGAGGGCGAGTACGTCGAGATCATCGGCGACACCGTGATCTTCGCCGTCGGCCAGGCGATCGTCGCTGACTTCACGGCCGGCGCCGACGGCGTGGCCGTGGAACGCGGCCAGATCGGCGTCGACCCCGACACGATGATGACCGGCCGCAGCGGCGTGTTCGCCGGCGGCGACGCCGCCGCGATGGGCCCCTGGACGGCGATCGAGGCGATCGCCGCCGGCCGTCGCGGCGCCCGCGCCATCCACAACTTCCTGCGCGGTGAGCAGCTCGTGCCGGTGTGGGACGCCGAGGCCGACAAGGTCAAGATCCCGCACTCCGAGCTCGAGCCCTTCGAGCCGCAGGCCAGGCGCATCATGAAGACGCTCGACGGCGTCACCCGTCGCACCACCTGGGAGGAGGTCCGCCTCGGCTTCAGCGAGGAGGACGTGCGCGAAGAGGCCGCGCGCTGCCTCGACTGCGCCGTGTGCTCCGACTGCAAGTCGTGCGTCACGGCCTGCCCGGCCGACGCCATCGACTTCGAGCAGCAGGCATGGGACGAGGAGATCACCGTCGGCGCCGTGATCCTGGCCACCGGTCACCAGGAGTTCGACGCGACGCGCAAGCTGCCGCTGGGCTACGGACGCTTCCCGAACGTGCTCACGCAGAGCCAGCTTGCCCGGCTGCTGTCGGCCTCCGGGCCGACCGCGGGCGAGCTCAAGCGGCCCAGCGACGGCGAGGTACCCAGGCACATCTTCATGCTCCAGTGCGTGGGCTCGCGCGACTGCACCAGCAGCGGCAACGAGCACTGCTCGGCGATCTGCTGCCTGTTCGCGACGCTGCACAGCTCGCTGATCAAGCAGCACTACCCCGACGCCGAGATCACCATCGGCTACACCGACATGCGCACGCCGGGCAAGGCGCACGAGGAGTACTACCGGCTCGTCCAGGAACGCGGCGTGCGCTACGTGCGCGGCCGCGTCGGCGAGATCCTCGAGGAGAAGGACGGCAGCCTCACCGTGCGCATGGAGAACACGATGACCGGCACCAAGAGCGAGGAACCCTACGACCTCGTGGTGCTCTCCGCCGGTCTCGAGGGCTCCAAGGGTTCGCAGGACATCGCCCGTGTGGCCGGCGTGCAGACTGCGGCTGCGGGCTTCATCCGCGAGTTCCACCCGAAGCTTGCGCCCGTCGACACGCAGCGCACCGGGATGTTCCTGTGCGGCACCGCTCAGGGCCCCAAGAGCATCCCCGACTCTATCGCCCAGGCCAAGGCGGCGGCGGCCCGCGCCATGAGCATGCTCAGCACGGGCTTCGCGATGACGCCCGCACAGGTCGCGGCCAGCGACATCGAGATCTGCATCGGCTGCGGCGTCTGCGAGGCGTCCTGCCCGCAGACGGCGATCATGCTGACGCTCGGCGCAGACGCCCACTCCGTGGTCGACCCCAACATCTGCCGCGGCTGCGGCATCTGCGCCGCCGAGTGCCCCACCGGAGCTATCCAGCTCGGCGGTTTCAGCGACGACGAAGTGCTGGCGGAGGCTACGGTCTGATGGCCAGCGTCACCAGCACGACGGGCGCCGTCGCGGCCGGCGCTACCCCGACGGCGGCCGACCGCAAGATCGTCGCCTTCTGCTGCCGCGAGTGCGCCTACGCGGCGGCCGACGCAAGCGCCAACGCGCGCACTCCCCTGCCGCCGACCGTGCGCCTCGTGCTCATGCCGTGTACGGGGCGCGTCAGCCCGCTGCACCTGTTGAGCGCCCTGGCCGAAGGCGCCGACGGCGTCATGGTCGCCGGCTGCCTGCTCGGCCAGTGCCACTACCGCGAGGGCAACTTCATGGCCGTCGACCGCGTCGCCTTCGTGCAGCGCCTGCTCAAGAGCGTCGGCGTCGAGCCCGAGCGCTGCCAGATGTTCACGATGAGCGCCGGCGAGCCGCCCAAGTTCGTCGCCGCCGTGCGCGAGATGGACCGCGTGATCGCCGGCCTGCCGCCCCTGCCGCGGTCTGAGGCCGGCGAGAGCCGCCACGTCCCCGTCGCAGGCAGCGCCCCGCTCGCCGCCGTCCGGGGGGCTGCCTGATGCCGCTCACCCATCGCGGCCGCGAGATCCTCAGCCGCGTGCCCGGCGGTACGCTGCAGAGTACCGTCGGCGTCGGCTGTGAGATCGTCCGCCATGAAGAGCTCTGCGTGGGCTGCGGCAAGTGCGCCAGCAACTGCCCGTCGGGCGCCTCCGCGCGCGGCGGCTTCTTCGATGTGAACCAGCTGCTGGAGGCGCCGGCGGATAGCCGCCGAGGAGCCCTCGGCGGCGCGCTCCGGCGCATCATGCGGCACGCGCCCGACGGCCCCATCGAGGTGCCGGAGCGGGTCACCGTGTACCGCACCATCATCTACGACGACGAGAAGTGCCTGGGCTGTGGCACCTGCGCCCATGGCTGCCCGGCCGAGGCCATCGAGGCGCGGCCGCCGCAGGCGGACGCCGCGCCGAAAGGCCCGGCCTCCGAAGGCGCGCCGTCCCCCGCGGAGGTGCGCGCATGACTTCCCCGAACGGCAACGCTCCCGAACGGCCGCTCGTGCTCCTCTGCGAATGCGCAGGCACGCTCAAGAACCTCGACTTCGAGCGGCTTGAGCAGCACGTCGGCCTGCACGCTGAAGTCATGCGCGGCGAGCACTGGTGCAGCCGCGTCGGCCAAGCTCAGATGCTCGAACTGATGGAGGCCGAGGACGGGCGCCAGCTCGTCTTCGCCGGCTGCTCCCCGGACTTCGCCGCGCGGCGCTTCCAGAAGCTGATGGCGCGCGGCCTGCAGCTCGAGATCGCCGACATCCGCGAAGGCTGCAGCTGGGTGCACGGTGACGACGTCGCCGCCGTCACCGACAAAGCCGCGCGCATCATCGACTCGTCGATCGCCTACCCCGACGCGCTCGCCGACACGATGAGCTACGCCGAGCGGCAGAACACCGTCGTCGTGATCGGCGGCGGCGTGGCCGGCACGCAGTCCGCCGCCGAGCTCGCCCAGATGGGTCACCACGTCGAGCTCGTGGAGCGGCGCGCCTTTCTCGGCGGCCGCGCCGCCCGCATCGGCACCGTCTTCCCCACCAACGACTGCGGCCAGTGCCTGCCCACCACCGACGCGCAGGCAGGCACGCGCAAGTGCTTCCACCGCAACGTCGCTATCGACCATCCCGATCTCTCCATCCACCGTCGCTCGACGGTCGAGGCCGTGAGCGGCCACCCCGGCGATTTCCAGGTCAGCATCCGCACCCTGCCCAACATGGTCACCGACGCCTGCGTTAACTGCGGCACCTGCGAAGCTGTCTGCGAGGTCGAGTCTTCAGAACCCGGCAAGAAGGCGATCTTCAGCGAGTTCTACGACGGTCGCGTGATCCGGACCATCGACCTGGAGACCTGCACCTTCTGCGGCAGGTGCGCCGAGGAGTGCCCGGTCGAGGCCATCGACTTCAGCCAGTCGCCGCGGCGCACGACCGTGCACGCCGGCGCCATCCTCACGGCCACCGGCTGCGAGCCGGCCCCCGAGAAGTACTTCGACTACCTCGGCTACGGTCACGACGGCGTGGTCACTCAGGTGGAGCTGGCGGAGATGCTCGACGACTGGGCCGCCCAGGCATCACTGGGTCGCATGCCCGTCGAGGAGCTCGTGATGGTCCAGTGCGCCGGCTCGCGCGACCAGCGACACCTGCCGCACTGCTCGCGGCTCTGCTGCATGATCGCGCTCAAGCACGCCATCCGCCTCAAGACCCTCTTCCCCGAGATGAAGGTCACGATCTGTTACCTCGAGATGAGGACCGCCGGGGTCGGCTACGAGAACTGGTTCCTCGACGCGCGCCGGGCCGGCGTCGAGTTCCTGCGCGGCACGCCGCCCGAGGTGCAGTTCGACGGCGCCGGCCGGCCGGTGATCGAGGTCGAAGACGTCACGGCAGCGCGCAAGCGCGTGCTGCGCCCCGATCTCGTCGTGCTGAGCACCGGCATGGTCCCGGCCACCGACACCGAGAAGCTGACGCAGACGCTGACCATCGACCGCGACAAGGACGGCTTCGTCGAGATCCTCGACCGTAAGAACCGCGCCACCGAGACCAGCGGCGAGGGCATCTTCGTCTGCGGTTCCGCGGCCGGCCCCAAGGCCCTCATCGAGGTGAACACCGAAGCCTCGGCGGTGGCCAGCGAGATCCACAACTTCCTCACCTCGGCAGGGCGCCGCGGTACGGCGGCCTCGCAGGTCGACGCGGCCCAGTGCGTGGGTTGCGACACCTGCTCCACGATGTGCCCCTTCGGCGCCATCACGCTCGTGGATCGCCCTGAGTCGGCGGCGCGCCCCGACGAGGTCAAGGACGATGGCAAGCTGGCCGTCATTGACATTCAGAGCTGTCGCGCCTGCGGGATCTGCGCCGCCAATTGCCCCGAGGTGGCGATCGCCCACAACCTGAGCGACGACGCCCTCTTCGGACGTATCGCGATGATGACCGAAGGCGTCCGAAAGCCCGTTGTCGGCTTCTACTGCAAGGAATGTGCCGGCGCCGCCATCGGCCTCAGCGGCCAGCATCGCGACCGCTACCCCGAGGACGTGCGCCTCATCGAGCTGCCCTGCCTGGGGCGGGTGAGCGCCCTGCACATCGTCGAGGCGGCCCGCCTGGGCGCCGCCGGCGTGTTTCTCGCCGGCTGCGCCGAAGGACGCTGCCAGTACCGTACCGGCGACACGAGCGCCCTCGAACAGATGACGATCGCCGACGAGGTGCTGGCCGCGAGCGGTACGCCGCTGCCGCTCGAGCTCTGGCACCTCTGCGCCGTCGATCGGCTGAGCGTGGGCCGGCGCATCCGCATGTTCCACGCCAGGGCCGTCGGCGACGAGCTCACGCCGGCGTTGCTCGATCGAGAGATGGGCCTTATCGGCGCCGAGGCTGGGCCTCTGGCAGGCGCCCCCGCCGGCGCCGCCTGCGGAGGAGGTGAGGTCTGTGCCTGTGGTCGCTGATACGCACGCCTATCCGCAAGCCGTCATCGACGAGTTCAAGCGCCTCGCCGAGGAGTGCAGCATCTGCTACCAGTGCGGCACCTGCACCTCGAGCTGCCCGAGCGGCCGCGAGCTCTACCGCGGGCCGCGGCGCCTGGTGCGCCTGATCCTCGCCGGCGAGATCGAGGCGGTGCTCAAGAGCGACGACCTGTGGCGCTGCACGGAGTGCGGCACCTGCACCGAGGTGTGCCGCATGGACATCGATGTGGCCGCGGTGCTGAGCCGTCTGCGCGCGCTCGAGCGCGAGCACGGCGGCGCCATCAGCTGCCCCGAGCGCACGGCCGCGGACGTCGCTGCCGTGCGCCTGCGCAAGCAGCCGCGCATCGACAACATGCAGTTCGGCGTCGCGATGATGGCCAAGGGCCACTTCCCCAAAGACAAGGTCGGCGCCGCCGAGACCGGCATGAGGATCGCCAGGCAGATGCTCCCCTTCGGCAGAAAGCGGCCGGCGGGCGTAGTCGGCCCGGCCGCCGCCGGCACGACGACGCTGCCCTTCTACGCCGGCTGCGCCCTGCCGCAGGATCGCGAACGGCACGGACTCGTGCACGAGGTGGCGGCGGGATTCGGCGTCCGCCTCGACGAAGCAGCGGACGCCGGCTGCTGCGGCCATCCGAGCCGCGGCGCCGTCGACAGCAAGTTCAAGAGCACGGGGCGCGTCTACACGGCGTGCCCGGCCTGCGACGCCAGTCTCGAAGAGACCGGCGTGGAGGCCGTGCCGCTCTGGGACGCGCTCACCGCACGCGCCGGTCGCAGCTCGACCATCGACCTGCGCGCCGCGACCGCGAGCTTCGTCCCCTACGTGGGCTGCCTCGCCGACCGCGACGCGGCCCTCGCCGCGCTGGGCAACGCCGCCGAGCAGGCCGGCGTCACCATGGAGGTCGACTACCCGACCCTGCACAACGGCTGCTGTGGCGCGCTCGGCGGGATGTACCGCGGCGCCACCAAGGCCAGCGCGCGGCTCCTGGAGTTCGCCGCGGAGAAGCACGCCCCGGTGGTCACCACCTGCGTGCTCTGTCGCGACAACCTCCATTCGGCCGCGCGCGAGCTCAAGCTCGATGTCCCGATCCACTTCTGGCCCGAGTACTTCCGCGCCGAGGAGCACGCCCCCGAGGAGCCCACAGATGACTGACGACAAGCGGGCCGACAACCCTTACGCCCACATCGCCGACGACACCTTCGCGGCGACCCCGCAGCGCGACCCCGAGCTCGTGACGCGCATCCTCGAGGACCCGCGCATGCACGATCACAAGGACGGCTTTCAGAGCTGCATCCAGTGCGGCGTGTGCACGTCGGGCTGCCCGGCGGCGCGCTTCACGGAGTACTCGCCGCGCGAGGTGGCCCGTCGCGCCCTCGACGGCGACGTCACCCTGCTCGAGGACGACACGCTGTGGTACTGCTACTACTGCTACACCTGCCAGAGCCGCTGCCCGCGTCACAACAGCGTCGCCGTGATCAACCAGGTGGTCCGCGGCATGCAGGTCGAGAGCGGCCGCGGCCGCCGGCACGTGGAGATGTTCGCCGAGTGGTGCGGCACCTTCTACGAGAAGGGCATGGGCGGCGACCCTCACCTGCTCTTCCCCGCCATCGGCGAGGCCTGGGGCGAGAAGTGGACCGACTACATGGCGCACCTGCTCGAGATCCGCGCGGAGCTCGGCCTTGGCGACCTGTTCCCACCGGATGACGTGGTCAAGGAAGTGCAGACGATCTTCGAGGAGACCGGCTTCAAGGCTCGCCTTGCCGCGGTGCGTGGCGGTGCGGGCGAAGAGGTCGAGGCCGGTTGACGTTGCGCCGTCTGGCGCAAAGGCTCATCACGTCAGCGGCCGCCGGCCGCCGGCCGCTATAATCGGAGACGAGGGCCGGAGGGCGTTGCGCCGCCGGCCCGATCGGCCTCCGACGGATCGAGAGACCATGCCCGAGCTCAACGAACTCCAGCAGGAACTTCGCCGTCTCGCCGCCGAGCGCGACGTCGTGATCCTCGCGCACAACTACCAGCGTCCCGAGGTGCAGGGCGCCGCCGACTACACCGGAGACTCCCTCGAGCTCTCGCGTATCGCCCAGAAGGACGAGCACAGCGTGATCCTCTTCTGCGGCGTGCACTTCATGGCCGAGACCGCTTACATCCTCTCGCCGCAGAAGACGGTGCTGATGCCCGACAAGCGCGCCGGCTGCCCCATGGCCGACATGGTCACCGTGGCCGGCCTGCGCAAGCTCAAGGCCGAGCATCCGGACGCAGTGGTGGTCGCCTACGTCAACACCTCGGCCGACATCAAGGCCGAGACCGACGTGTGCTGCACCAGCGCCAACGCCGTGCAGATCGTCGAGCGCTTTCCCAAGGACCAGCAGATCATCTTCGTGCCCGACCGGAACCTGGGGGACTACGTCGCCCGCCAGACCGGGCGCGAAGAGACCATGATCATGTGGCAGGGCTGGTGCCACGTGCACGACGACTTCCGCGCCGCGGAGATCGAGTCGATCCGCGCTGCGCAACCCGGCTCGGTCCTCATGGCGCACCCGGAGAGCCGCCGCGAGGTGCTCGACATCGCCGACATCGTGACGAGCACCTCCGGCATGCTGCGTTACCCGGCCGGGAGCGACGCGACGACGTTCATCGTCGCGACGGAGACCGGCCTGCTCTACCGGCTCGGCGAACTGTACCCAGACAAGACATTCATCCCTGCCTCGACGCGCGCGATCTGTCCGAACATGAAGCTCACCACACTCGACAAGTGCGTCGCGACCCTCGGCGACGAGTGGGACGACGTGCTCGAGCACGAAGTGACGGTGCCCGAGCACATCCGCGTCAAGGCGCTTCGAGCCGTGGAGCGCATGATCGGGTAGGCTCGCGCGGCGACCATCGCGAACGGAGACTCAGCGTGCCCAGCGTCCAAGTGGTCCTTCCCGCGGCCCTCACCTCCCCGGAGCCCGCCGTCGTTCTCGACTGCGACGCCGAGACGGTGGCGGAGGCGCTGCGGGCCGCGGTGGCGCAGGCGCCACGCTTCGCGCAGCGCATCTTCTTCAACGACCGGCTGCTGGTGAGCGTCGTGGTCAGCGGTCGGCACGTGGCGCCGGCTGCCGCGCTCATGACCACGCTCGTCTCGGGCGACCGGGTGGAGGTCATGCCTCCGGTAGCCGGCGGCTGACCGTGCCCCGAGGAGCGTCCTGGCGCCGGCACCGCGTGAGGCGAGCCTCGTGCGGGTACGATGGCTTGCAGCGACCGACGACGAAAGGCAAGCCATGAGCCTCTGGAGCACGCGAGAGAGCCGCAACGAACTTCTGCTGGCCTGCCTGCGCATCATGATGGGGGTGATCTTCCTTGCCGTGTGGTCGGACAACCTCATCAAGGGCTTCTACTCGCCCAGCGGCTGGGCCGACTTCGTGCAGAACTACGCCGATACCACGAAGGTCAGTCTCTTTGCCGACCTGCTCAACAACGTGATGATCCCCAACTCGTGGGTCTTCGCCTACGGGCAGTTGGCCATCGAGTTCGTCGTCTTCGGGCTCTTCCTCGTGCTGGGTGTGTTCACCCCGGTCTCGGGACTGCTGGCCGCGGGGTTCCAGCTGAACCTGCTCGTGGCGACGTCGGGCACGGGGGAATGGCCGGGCACGTACATCATCATGTTCGTGCTGCTGGTCGCCATCGCGCTCGCGCAGTCAGGACGCACGCTCGGCGTGGATGCGCGCTTCGCGAAGCGCGAGCCACATCCGCGGTTGCCCGTCTACTGACGCGGCCGGAAGCCGAACAGGCGCAGCCTCAGGAGGCACCAGAAGATGTCGCGCACCGCGCCGAGAGTGCCTCGCCACGTGCCGGCGATCTTCGAGCGGCCAGCCCTCGGCCGATAGCGCGTGTCGCGGACGGCGATGCGTGCCCCGACAAGACGCGCCTTCACGAGCATCTCCGTAGGGAATGCGTAGGCGCGCTCCTCGAGGCGCAGGCGCTGCAGAAGGTCGAGGCGGACGGCGCGGAACGGCCCGTCGTCGCTCAGGCGCAGGCCAAAGGAGAGGAAGAGGCTGAAGGCCAGCCAGTCGTTGCCCAGGCGCTGGTGCAGCGGCATCCGGCCCGCCGCTGCGCCGTGCACGGCCCGGCGGCGCGAGCCGACGACAAGGTCCACCTCGTCGGCCAGAACGGGGCCGACGAGGTGGCGCACCTGCGCCGGGTCGTCGGTCCCGTCCGCCTCCATGAAGACGACCGCCCGGGCACCGCGAGCCGCAGCGGCGCGGGCGCCGGCGAGGCAAGGATAGCCGTAGCCTCGCCGCGCTTCGCGCAGCAGTGCCCCGCCGGCCGCGGCGATCAGCGCGGGGCTGCCGTCGGACGAGCCATTGTCGACGAAGAGCGTGCGGCCGAGCAGACCGAGGCCGCGCAACTCGGCCAGCAGAGCTGGCAAAGCCGCGGCCTCGTCGAGCACCGGCACGACGATGAAGTAGTCTGGGCCCTGTGATGAAGCGTCCACGAATGCGCGCCTACCTCGGTCTCGGCCTGCTCGCCGCCGGCCTCTGCGGCCTGGCGCTCTCGGGCGACCTGATCCTGCACATCGAGCGCTTCGTCGCATTCTATGGCCTGTCGCTGGCCGGATTCGGCCTGCTGGCGACAGCGGCAACGAGCCTGCCGCTCCGCGGCGCCCTCGTCGCCGCGGTCATTCTGCGCGTCATCTTCCTGCCGGGAGTGCCGAGCCTCACCGACGACTTCTACCGATACCAGTGGGATGGCCGCGTGCAGCAGGCCGGCATCAACCCGTACCGCTACGCGCCGAACGATACGCGACTCGACGGGGTCGGCTACGCCGACCGGGCGCTGGTCAACCACCCGCGGCTCAGGACCGTCTATCCGCCGCTCGCCGAGGCGACCTTCTTCGGCATCGCGACGGCCGGCGGCGGCGTGCTCGCCTTCAAGCTTCTCTTCGGCGCCTTCGACCTGCTCACCGCGGCCGCGATCTGGTGGCTGGCCGACGCCAGACGCCGGAGACAGGCGACGGTGCTGTACCTGCTGTGCCCCGCCGTCATCGTGCAGACGTGGGGCGCGGCGCATCTGGAGATCGTGGCTGTGAGCCTCATCGTGCTCGCGGCTGTGGCGCTGCTGCGCGGCCGCGACTGGCAGGCCGGCGTCCTGCTGGGGCTGGCCGCCGCCTTCAAGGTGACGCCGGCGGCGCTGCTCGTGCCGGCGCTGCTTGGCGGGCGGGCGAAGCCCGCCCGCTTTCTCGCCGGCTTCATCCCGGCGCTGGTCCTCCCGTATGTGCCGTATCTGCTCGGCGGCGGCGCCTTCGGCTCGCTCTTCGAGAGCGGCGCGGGCTGGACCGGCACGGCGCTGCTCTTCTCCCTGCTCACCGAGATCATGGATCACGATGTCGCTCGACTCCTGTGCGCGGCGGTCTTCCTGTTCGGCGCCGTGTGGATCGCCCGGTCTCTTCGGGGCCGGGCGCGCACGGCGCCGGCTTTCGCCTGGACTCTGACCTTGCTGGTCGTCTGCCTGCCCGTAGTGCACGCCTGGTACTGGCTCGCGCCACTGGCTCTCGGCCTGGCCGCCGGCATCTGGCTGCCGGTCTTACTCGGGCTGGTCGCTCCCTTCCCCGAGGCGCTTATTGGCCGCTGGCCGGTGCGGTCGCTCGGCGTGGCGGCGGTGCGGCGGCTCGACCGCCGCGCCCGTGCACGAGTCGCCACGACTCGCGTCGTGCCCCATACTTGGCGCACGATGGAACGGAGAGAAGTCAGGTGATGCCCAGCCTCGAGCCGCGGAAGCGGCAGGGCTCGCGCGTTCTGGCCGTGATGGCCAAGCCACTTGTGCGCGGCGCGGTCAAGACACGCCTGGCCGCGCAGCTCGGCGACGATCAGGCGCTGGAAGTCTACGAGCATCTGCTGCTCGATACGCTGGCTCAGGCCGAGCTCCTTGAGGGCGCCGACCTGGTACTTGCTGAGGCGCGAGAGGACGGCAGCTACGCCGGCCCGCTCTGCGACCCGCCGGCCGATCCGCTGGCCGGCCGTCCGGCGCGCTGGCGCCGCCTCGTGCAGCGCGGCGACACGCTCGGCGTCCGCCTTACGGGCGTCTTCGCCGATCTCTTCGCCGGCGGCGCCGGCCGCGTAGTGATCGTCAACAGCGACAGCCCGCGCATCCCCGTCACCTACCTCGAGCGGGCGTTCGCAGACCTGGAGGCCGCTCCGGCTGCCGGTCGCCTCGTCTTGGGCCCGGCCGCCGATGGGGGCTACTACCTCATCGCCATCGACGCGGCGACGTGGAGAGCCCGCGGTGACGCTGTCATGGCGCTCCTGACCTCGTCGCCGATGAGCACCTCGTCGCTGCTGACCTACACGCTGCGAGCCGCCAAGGCGCGCGGTCTCGAGGCGGTGCAACTGCCGCTCTGGATGGACATCGACGAGCCCTCCGACCTCGCCGTGCTCGCGCGCCTCGACGGTGATGCACCGCTGCGCGGCGATCCGTCCCTCGGCCTCCGAGAGATCTACCTGCACGTCACGCATCGCTGCGGCCGCGACTGCCGCCACTGCTACAACAAGGACGCCGCGTGGGACGCGGGCGAGCTCACGACGGCGGAGTGGAAAGGCGCCATCGACGAGTGCGTCGCGCTGGGAGCTTCGAGTTTCGTGTTCATCGGCGGCGACCCGCTGCTGCGCGATGACTTCGTCGAACTGCTCGACCACATCACGGGGACGCACCAGGCCAATGCGCGGTTCTTCTTCAACAGCTACGTGGATGAAGCCACGGCGGCCGAACTGAGCCGCGCGGGACGCGGCCTCCTTCGGCCCCTCGCCAGCATCGACGGGCCGCGCGCCATCAACGACGACCTGCGCGGCCCCGGCAGCTACGACGACATCATGGCCTCGATGGCTAACCTCATGGCCGTCGGACTCGAGCCGGTGGCCAACACGGTGCTCGTGCGGCCGGCGTTGCCCGGCCTGACGCAGCTCGCTCGCGAGCTGCGCGCCGCCGGGATCGGCCGTCTCCACCTCATCCTGCCGCACCAGGCCGGCGGGGTCGCAGGAGCTGCCGCCGACCGCGAAACGCCCGACCTGACACCGTCCGGTGAGGAGCTTCTCGCCGCGGTCAAGGAGCTGCTGGTCACCGCCGCCGAGGTCGGCCTGGTGATAGACAACATTCCCAGCTGGCGCCGCCGCATAGGAGCCCTCAACGACCTCTGCGCTGCCGGCTGCCGCGATCTGGCCATCGACCCCTACGGGCAGGTGCACGCCTGCGTGATCACCGCCGGCGACCCGGCCTTCGTCGCCGGCTCGCTGCGCGAGGAAAGCCTCGAGACGATCTGGCGCGCGTCCAGCAGCCTGCGGCTGCTGCGCGCCGCTCGCGCCCGCGACCGGGCCGAGTGCGTGGCCTGCCCGGTCGTCGACGCCTGCGGCGGCGAGTGCTGGGTGCAGGCGCACTACGCGGCCCGCGCCCACGAGCGTCCGGCCGGCTACGCGGCGCCGTTCCCCTACTGCGACCTGGTGCGGCCGATGCTCGAGGAGCTGGAGGCCGAAGCCCTCGCCGCGCGCGAGGCCGCCGCTCCAGCCGGCGCCGACTGCGTAGCCGCCGGCGCCTGCGGCGGCCAGTCCGCGGCCGGGGCCGACGACTACTCCCTCTTCGACTGCATATGAGGCTACTGACGGCGCGGGCGTGACCCGCGCACCAGAAACCCGCGATCCCGGCCATCTTGACTGCGTTTGAGATCGCCGCCTGAGGGTCCGTTCTGCCGCCAGGCCGCCAGCGTCACCGGTCCGCGCCAGTCAACCGCCGCAATCGACGCCCCCCCATTGGACGTTGAGGCTACGAAGGATGCGTGCCGACGGGAGCGGAGGCAACCAGGCCATCGAAGCCGACGCGAACGGACGTATTCCCGCGCTCCGTGAGGCGACCGGTCACCGTATCGGGAACTGCGCCACCACGCACAGAGCGTCCGGTCAGACGCGTCAGTCGTCCACGCGCCGGCCAGCTTGCACGGGTGACGATCAGCGGGCGGTACTCTCCTTGAGCCGACGGTCGAAGGCATCGACAGCCGCCTTGAGGCCCTCGGGGTCACGGCGCGCGAGCCTGCTGAGAGCCCTGTGGACCGAGGCCTCGACGACGGCGTTCTGTGTGCCGGCGCACAGCATGAGCGGCCCGACTGCCCTCAGGTCGCCGAGAGCGCCCAACGCCTCCGCCGCACTGCTGCGCACGTCAAGGTCGGGCAGTACGGCAATGAGGTCGGCAACGGCCGTCGTGTCGCCTATGTCGCCCAACGCGTAGGCGGCGTACCGTCGGTCGGTCGCGACTTGGCTGGTGTCGTTGAGGATAGCGCGGAGGGCGGCAACGTCCTTGTGCTTGTGAAGCTGTTTCGGGCGGCCCGGGGTCAGAAGTCCCATTGTGCTCCCTCCGTTGACTGAGTGACCAGTATAGGCGAAGCAGCTAGGGTGATTGTGCAGGAGAGACCGCCGAGCGCTCCGGTGGGCTCGTCGAGACTTCGAGCCGACTGGACACCGGCCTCATCACCCAGACGCTGGAACTCCCCGGCGTTCCGGCGCAGGTCCTGTGTGGAGGCCAGGGAAGTGCTGCAAGCTCGGTCCGGATCGACCGGAGATCGTAGTGTCGTCAGTTCGATTCCGAGCATCGGCTCAGGAAAGCTGCAGACCTGCAGTTCCTGAGCGTGTGACAGGGACTGAGAAGAAGGTGCGGCCGCCTTCGGCGCATGCCGGTCAGTCCCGAGCGACCCGCAGCACCGCCGACCCGCGCACGCGGTCTTCCTTGAGCTCGAGCAGCGCTTCGTTGGCCCGCTCGAGGTCGTACTCCTGCACGCGACTCACGACCGGCACGAGGGCCGCGTCGCGCAGCAGCTCGCGGGCGTCCTGGCGCGTGGAGTTGGCGACGCTGCGGATCACGCGCTCGCCGTAGATCCACGGGTACTCGATGAGCGGGATGGGCGACGAGTAGATCCCGCCCAGCGCGACGATCCCCCCCTTGTCGAGGCGCCGCAGGGCTTCGACGGCCAGCTCGCCGGCCGGCGCGAAGACGATGGCCGCGTCGTAGATGACGCCGGGGTCGTCGCCGCTCTCGCCGGCCCAGACGGCGCCGAGCTCGCGGGCCATCGCCCGGTGCTCCTCGTCGCGGGCTATGCCGTAGACCTCCCAGCCGCGCCAGATGGCGATCTGGGTGCACAGGGAAGCGGCCGAGCCGAATCCGTAGATGCCGAGGCGGCGTGGGCCATCGGTGGTCTCGGCCGGATCGGGCGGGGCGGGGCCGGCGGCCGAAGGCAGCCCGGCGCCCTCGCCCACCACGCCGGTGAGGCGTAGGCAGCGATAGCCGATGATGCCGGCGCAGAGCAGCGGCGCGGCGGCCATCGCGCTCATTCCGGCCGGCAGACGGTAGACAAATCCGGCCGGCGCCACCGTGTACTCGGCGAAGCCGCCGTCCACGTCCCAGCCGGTGAAGAGCGCGTGCTCGCAGAGGTTCTCGTCGCCGCGCCGGCAGAAGCGGCAGGTCCCGTCGGTCTGATGCAGCCACGGCACGCCGACGCGGTCGCCTTCGGCAAGCGGGCGCGCGCCCGGCGCACCGCCCGGCGCGACGAGCTCGGCGCCTGCGCCGAGGGCCACGACCTCGCCGACGATCTGGTGCCCGGGGACGACCGGCGAGCGGTGTGGCGGCAGCTCGCCCTCCAAGATGTGTAGGTCGGTGCGGCAGACGCCGCAGGCGAGCACGCGGAGCAGCACCTGGCCGGGCCCGGGTCCGGGCACCGGCAGCTCGACGAGCCTGAGCGGCGCCTCGGGCGCAGGCGCCGGCGCCGCCAGCTGCATGGCTCGCATGGTCACCGGTATGGAGTCGTCACCCATCGCCGACCTCCTACGACAGCACGTCCTTGCGCCGGAACAGCAGGTAGGCGACAAGCGTCAGCCCGAAGCTCCAGACGCCGAACGACGCCAGGCCCTTGAGGATCGGCGTCCAGTAGATCGGGTCGCGGAAGAAGTTGACGTACTCGAGAAAGTAGTTGGGGAACACCCACGGCCGCAGCCAGTCGAAGTAGCTGAAGGCGATGAGCACCTGGACGACGATGTAGATGACGATGGTGGCGATCAGCGCCGTCAGGCTCGAGTCGCTGATCGTGCTGAAGAGCAGGGCCAGCGAGACGATGCAGGACATGGCCGCCAGCCCGTAGAGGCAGCAGAGCACGATGAGCCCGAGGCCGTGCCACACGCTCACCGTCGTGCCCGAGAGAGTGATCATCGGGTGGAGGCCAAAGAAGAGCCCACCGAAGAGCAGGCCCCCCGCCAGCATCAGCCCGAAGCCCACGGCGAGATAGACCATCGCCATGACCCACTTGGTCAGGATGAAGGTGCCCCGCCGGACGGGCCGCAGGAGGACGATGCGCAGTGTGCCCAGCTCGGCCTCGCCGGCGATCATGTAGCCGGCGACCATGGCGGCCGCCATCGGGAGCAGGAATGGCAGCAGCGCCGAGAGTGCAGCGAGAGCGACGAACATGCCGTTGCCGGTCACCTGCTGAAAGAACAGCGGTCCCTCGCCGCCGTGCGGGTCGGACTTGGCGAGGTAGAAGGCCAGCGCGATGAGGAACGGGATCGCGACGGCGCCGCCCCAGATCAGGTAGCTGCGGCGCTGGAACAACAGCTTGATCCATTCACGCCGCAGGGCGCCCCAGGCGTGGCCGCGCATGCGCGGGCCGGTGCTGCCGTGAGCGGCCGAAGGGCCGGCGGCCGCGCTCATCGCCGGCCCCCGGGCAGCAGGCGGGAGAGGCCGGCGCGCCGCTTCTTCGGCGCCGGCCGGTCACCGTCGGTCCCGGTGAGCTCGAGGAAGAAGTCCTCGAGGCCCTGCTCGGGCGCCGGCACGACGGCGCGGACGGCGACGCCGTCCGCGACCAGCCGGCGCACCATCTCGGGCACGGCGTCTGCGCCGGCCTGCACGACAAGGAAGCCCTCGTCTTCGAGCACGCTGCCGGCGCCGAACTGCGCGCGCAGCGTATCGGCCGCCTTACCCTGGTCGCCGGTGAGCACCTTGACCGCGTCGCTCTGCGGACGCAGCTCCGAAACCGGGCCCTGCACGACCACCTTGCCGCGGTTGATGATCACGGCGCGCGTGCACACCTGCTCCACTTCGTGCAGCAGGTGCGAGCTCAGGAACACGGTCGTGCCGGCCGCGCCCAGCTCGCGGATGAGCTCGCGCACGTCCTTCATGCCACGCGGGTCGAGGCCGCTGGTGGGTTCGTCCAGCACGATGAGCTCGGGTGAGTGCAGCAGGGCCTGGGCGATGCCGAGGCGCTGCTTCATCCCGTGGCTGAAACCGCCAACGCGCGATTCGGAACGCTCGCTCAGGCCGACGATCTCGAGGACCTCGTCGATGCGCTCCTCGCTGACGGGGCCAGTCATGCTGCCCAGGAGGCGCAGATTCCGGCGCGCGCTCATGAGCGGGTAAAACGTGGGATCGTCGACGAAGCCGCCCACGTGGCGCAGAGCGCTCTGCAGCTCGCCGGGCACGCGGTGGCCGCACACGTCGACGTAGCCGCTGGTGGGGTGGATGAGGCCCAGCGCCAAGCGGATCACCGTGGTCTTGCCGGCTCCGTTGGGGCCGAGGAAGCCGAAGATATCGCCGCTACAGACGTGGATGTCGAGGCCGTCGACGGCACGCAGGCTGCCGAACTGCTTGGTGAGCGCGTGCGTGGTGAGGATGGGGACGCGGCCTTCGCAGCTCTGCTGCTTTGGCCGCGTCCCCTCTCGTTCACTCGTCGGCTGTGCGTCCGCGACGGCCGGCGTCACTCCATCACTCACGTCAGCGCACGGAGGCAACGAAGGCGTCGAGGTCGGCCTTCGTCACCATGCCTCCGGCCATGAGCGTCGTGTCGCCCTGCTGCCAGAGGTAGACGCCGCCCAGCGGCGTGGTCATCGAGCGCACCTGGGCGCCGTTAACGGTGCTCGTGTCGACCAGAGCCGGGAGCTGCTTGACCTGCTTGTCGAGCTCCGGTGTGGTCTTGGTCTGCGCGAGGGCGATGGCGCCGAAGCCGTCGCCGTAGAGGAGCACGG
The DNA here is from genome assembly GCA_963765635.1 of uncultured Thermoleophilia bacterium. Lineage (GTDB taxonomy): Bacteria > Actinomycetota > Thermoleophilia > UBA2241 > UBA2241 > CAIXSE01. Next base: position 908,008 of record CAVXXF010000004.1, on the reverse strand, counting down.
AAGCGGGGCTCATCTTGGCACCGGTCGGGCTGCTTGCCGCCTCCGTGCCGCCCAAGCCCATCATCTGAAAGACGGGGTTGCCGAGCGCCGTCAAGGGCATGCCGTTGTCGAACACGTAGGCCCAGCGGAACGGCCGCGCCGTGTAGTCGCGCGCCGAGGAGATCTGGTAGTCGACCAGGCTCTGCGCCTGGTCGAGTGTGAGCAGGGCGCGGCGCGCGAGCTTCTCGTGCGCGGCGTTGTCCACCTCGCTTGGCGAGTGACCGGCGCCGGCCTCCCCCTTCATCCTCGACGGGTCGATCTGCTCGGTCGTCACCTCGGCGCCGGCCGGCGGCGTGAAGGCGTACAGCGCAGGATCGATGGGGTCGTACGAGACGCTGTCGAAGCCGAACTGCAGCACGGCGGAGCCGCCGCTCTTGGCGAACACTTCGAGGCGGAGCGGCACTATGGTCTTGCCGTCGATCGACGCCTGCACGGCGCCGAGGGCCGTGTCGTCGGCGACCGGGGTCATGCGCAGCAGGTAGACCTCGCGGCCGGCGACAGTGCCTTGACCGGCCACGTCGACCGTAGCGTACGGCGCCAGCTGCTGCAGGTACATCGCGATGGCCGCCGGAGTCATCATTGATGCCGATGGCGACGGCATGGGCTCCTTAGCCGTGGCGTCGCCGGTCATCACCCAGCGGCGCGCGGCGTTGGTGGCGGAGTCGTAGGTCCAGGCGGTGCGCGTCGCCTTGCTCGCGCCGGCCACCTGGTCGCCGCCGCTGCCCTGAGACTCGACGCGCATGCCCGCGTCGCTCAACCACACGCGACCGGAGCCGTTGCTGGTGAGCGGCGACTGCGCCGGCATCTGACCCATCTGAGCGGCGCTGCCCAGATCGCCGAAGAGGTCGTTGGTCCAGGAGATCTCACCGCTCACGGCCTGGACTTGGCCCTCAGACTGGCCCATCTTGGCCATGAGCTCCGCGGCGGAGATCGCCGGCAATGAGGCCGCGGAGCCGGCGCCCGCCACGGCGACGACGCCGGCGACCAGCGCCACGGCCGCGACGAGACCGATGACGACGTACATGGCGAGCCTGGAGCGCATGAGAATCCCCTTCCGGAGGTTGGTGCTATCTACGGTGTACCCCGAGAACGGGCACTCCGCAACCTCAAGGCAGCGAGAGGACGTAGTCCTTCCAGCCTGCGTAGAACTCGTCCCAGCTCACGCCCAGCGCCTCTTTGGTCGCCTTGTCGATGCCCTCTGCGCTCAGATCGGAGTCGGCGATCGCGGTGACAAATGGCCTGAGCTTCGAGAGGCCCCAGCGGTCGATGACGAAGAGCACCACCGAGCCGGCCTCCAGGTACGCCAGCCTGACGTCCTCCGTGGAGTTGCCCATCCAGAGATTCCCCGCGCCCACGGCGTCGAGCAACGGCCACAGCTGGTTGCCGGTGGCGACCTCCTCGCGCAGCGGCTCCCAGTCGCGCCCTCCCTCGACCGCCGTGGCGAGCCCTTCGAGGAGGAACGTGGGGGCGTGCGCGGTCTTGGCGAACCACTGACCGGTGTATGCGTGCGTCATCTCGTGGGAGAGCATCAGGGGCATCCAGGCGCCGGTGCCGTCGAGCGAGGGACCGAGCACTCCGATGTCGCGGATGCGCCAGGGCTGCGAGGTAATTCGGGCCCCAGCATGCGAGAAGAACCTGATCCTGTCCTCGTCCGGGCCGCCGCCCAGCGAGGCCTTCAGGTCTTCCACGGACGAGTACACGGAGACCAGGACGGAGGCGTCGGGCGTCACGCCGATGAGCGCCAGGCGCTTGCGGGCGAAGGCGGCGGCATCGGCCAGCGCTCCGGCCCTATCCCTCGAGCGCCGGTCGGCGAGCACGAGAAGGCCGTTGCGGCTCACGGCAATCGGGTCATGGAACGCCATGAGGTACTGACGCCGGACGGCGCGAGGCGTCTCATCGCCCGTGGCGACCACGCGAGAGCCCAGCGTCTGCAAGTCGAGGATGCGCTCGCCGCCCACACGGTCGCGGGGACCCGTACTGCCGAGCTGCCCGACGGCGCGCACGTCGAAGCGGCCGGGCACGCCGGGCACGGGCTTGCCGAGCAGCGTGAGTCTGGTCCACGGAAGCGGCGAGAGATGCCGGAAGAGCTCGCCCAGCTCGTGACGGGCGGCGCGGCCGGAGGCGGGCAAGGCCGCGCGGTACGCCGCGCGGTCGCCGGCGCGCAGCGCCTCAGCCGCGCGGGCCAGCGCCACCCGCGCCTCCTCAGGCGTGGCCGCCCGGGCGACCGGCGGCAGCACCGCCTGAGGCTCGTCGAAGGCCACCGGCAAGAGGAAGACGAAGCCGGCGAGGGCGAAGATGGCGGCGGCCACGACGAAGAGCATCAGCCAGGGGCGCACCGTGCGGCGAGAAGAATCCATGAGCCCATTGTACGCGGCTCACCGGTGGGTGCATGGATGCCGCAGGGCTGGCGACGGCGGGCTCCAAGCAGCCGGCAGTTGGCCTGACCCCGGCGCGCGTGTACCCTAGCAGCGCATGGATCCCGCTTCGCACGCACGCAAGCCCTACACGGTGTACCGCAGCGAGGACGGCGCGGCGGCTGAGGCTGCGCCTCCGCCGCGCGAGCCTGTGCCTCCCGCCTCGGGCGGCCGCCCGCCCCGCCGCGGACGCCGCCAGCGGCGCGGCGGGCTCCTCCTCGTCGTCATCGCGCTCGTGGTCTTCGCCGCGCTCGCCGCAGTGGCCGTCGCGACCCTGCGTCCGTTCGGCGGCGGCACGAGCGCCACAGCGAGCATGTCCGCGCCGGACGCAGGCGCCCAAGCGACCGCCGCCTTCGCCACCCTCACGCCCAAGCCGACCCCATCGCCGACGCCCACCGCTCCGGCAGAGCCGGCACCCGCCACCGTCACCGCCGGCGGCGACGTGATCGGCGGCTTCGGCGTCAGCGGCGTCGTCGACAGCATGGGCAGCGACTTGTTCAAGAGCGTCGCTCCGCATTTCGAGAAGAGCGACTTCGGCTTTGCAAACCTCGAGTCACCGCTCACTAACGGCGGCGACCCGCAGGGCTGGAAGGACGTCGTCATCAAGGGCAACCCGGCGCTGGCGCCCGCCATGGGCAAGAGCGGCATCAACGTGGTCACCATGGCCAACAACCACGCCGGCGACATGGGCGACACCGGCCTGCTCGACAGCATCCGCTTCTGCGAGAAGCACGATATCGCTGTGGTGGGCGCCGGCAAGGACCTCAAGCAGGCCATGGCCGGGACGGTGCTCGAGACCGAGAAGGGCGCGAAGGTCGCCTTCCTGGGCTTCACCGACGTGCTGCCGGTGGGCTACCCCGCGACCTCCGCGAGCCCCGGCGTCGCGCCCGGCCGCGCCGACCTCGGCGCCGTCAAGAAGGCCATCAGGGCGGCGGCGAAGAAGGCCGACTACGTCGTCGTCGGCTGGCACTGGAACTTCGAGTACAAGCGCGCCCCGTCCTGGCTCGAGCGGAGCGAGGGCAAGGCCGCCATCGACGCCGGTGCCGACGTCGTCTTCGCCCACCATCCGCATCTGCTCGACGGCATGGAGTCATACCATGGCGGGCTCATCGTCTACAGCCTCGGCAACCTGGTGTTCAGTGGCTTCAGCGGCGAAACGGCCGAGACGGTCCTGGTCCGCGCACGGCTCTCGAAGGACGGCATCGATGCGCAGCTCATCCCCGTGGTCGGCGGCGGCTCGGGCGTGCCGTCCGTCGCCGGGAGGTCACAGGGCGAGAGCATTCTTCAGCGCGTGAAAAGCCTCTCCGCGGCGTTGGGTACCACGGTCAAGGTCTCCGCCAATCGCGGCTACGTGCACGTGAAGCGCTAATGCGCCCCGTCCTCTTCCAGATCGGCGACTTCAGGCTCTACAGTTTCGGCCTCATGGCGGCCCTGGCACTCATCGTTCCGGGCCTCACCGTCGTGCGACCGCTCATCCAGCGCCGCGGGGTGAGCGCCGACTTCGCCTACGAGCTCATCGTGGCGGCCGGCTTCGGCGGCTTCCTCGGGGCGCGCATCTACTACCTCGTCGAGAACTGGGCGACGGTGAGGGCCGACTTCTGGGGCGTCGCCTTCGGCGGCATCGGCTTCACCTGGTACGGCGGCCTCATCGGCGGCTTTCTCGGCGTGGTCGCCTGGACGCTCATCCGCCGCATCCCCCTGGACATCATCGCCAATGCCACGGCCCCCGCGGTCGCACTGGGTTACGCCATCGGGCGCATCGGCTGCCAGCTGGCCGGCGACGGCGACTACGGCCGGTCGTCCGGCCTCCCGTGGGCGATGGGATATCCCGAGGGCACCGTGCCCACGCCGCCCGGCGTCAGGGTCCATCCCACGCCGATCTACGAGATCATCATCATGGCCTTCGTCGTCTGGATCCTGTGGCGCCTGGCGACGCGGTACGACAAGTCCGGCTGGTGGACCTTCGGCTGGTTCCTGATCCTCTCGGCGGTCGAGCGCTTTGCCGTCGAGTTCGTGCGCCGCAACCCGGTGTGGCTCGCGGGACTCACGCAGCCGCAGTGGGTGGCCATCGTGAGCGTGCTCATCGGCGTCGTGCTGGTGCTGGGGTTCCGCCGGCGACCGGCGGTGCGCGTCTCGGGCTGACAGCCGGCCGCGTCTCCGTCACAGATACGACTGCAGCGTCCCCCGCCGCCGGATGTCGACGCTGGCGCAATGGAAGCCCCCGCCGATGGTCTCGAAGTCGTAGAACGGGCACTCGATGGGCGTGAATCCCCACTTCTTGAAGGCGGCGATCAGGCGCTCCTCGCCCTTCGAGACGATGACGCGCTCCTCGTCGAGCATGACCACGTTCATGCTGATCCAGCGCGAGCAGTTGTACAGCGAGTGCGTCAGCGGCATATTGGGCTCCGGACAAACGAGGATGTCCCAGCCGGCCTTCTCGAACATCTCCGGGACCCTGGCGCAGCGCGTGGGATGCACGAGGAGCTTGCCGGGGGCCAGCGGGGAGAAGGTGGCGTCGATGTGCATGGGGTGCGTGTCGTAGACCTCGACTTCGTGGACGCGAAAGTCCGGAGCGAGGTGACGGCGCAGCCACTCGATGCCGAAGCTGTTGCAGCAGCTCGACTGGGCGATGAAGAGGTCGCGGCCGCACTTGATGGCGTCGGCCGCGTCGAACAGGGGCTCGTAGTCGGTGAGGATGGTGCGCTGGGGTTCGCCCTCTTCCATGGCCACGAAGCCGGGCTTGTAGCTGGCGTCGGAGAGCTCGGGGCGCGGGGCGGAGATCCAGCGCGCTCCGCCGCGGAAGTAGTCCTTACAGAGGCTCTTGTAGGCGTGGTGCTCGAAGAAGCGACTGCGCCAGCCCATGGGCGCCTCGATGATCTGGTCGCCGATCACCAGCAGCACGTCGCGCGGCATGAGCGCATAACACGAGCTCGGCAGAGACCAGCCGGGGGCGGCGATGGGCTGGTCCCAGACGAAACGCTCGGGACGCCGCACAGTGACGCCCTCGGCCTCGAGGATATGGACAAAGGCCTCGATGTCGCGCTCGGCCTTCTTGAGCATCTCGACCGGCCAGCGCCTGCCGCCCTCAGCCTTGAAGAACTCCCACTGCGTCTTGTCGTGGACCACCGCCGGAGTGATCGTCTCCCACGGCGGGATCAGGGCGTCCTCGACGATGCCGACGATGATCTCCTCGAGCGGGTCCCACTCGTTGAAGGTGTTGACGGGGGAGGCTGCGGCCTCACGATCCGCGGTCGGAGACTTGCTGGGGGTCACTGGGAACGCTCCTTCCCTCTCACGCAAAGGGTCCGGACAGCCTCGCGGCATCACGAATGGCGGTGCGCTCAGTCTACCGGACCAGAAACGCACCGGCGATGCGTGAGTCGCGCCATCAGGCGCGGGGTTCGAGCTCGAAGCGGTACCCCATGCGCGCCGCGGTCAGGAAGTAGCGCGGCTCGCTGGGCTTCGGCTCGAGCTTGCGGCGTATCTGCCCTATGTAGACGCGAAGGTAGTGGGTCTCGCTCTCGTACTTGGGGCCCCACACCTCCTGCAGGAGATGACGCTGGGTGACGAGTCGCCCGGCGTTGCGCACGAGGATCTCCACGATGCGCCACTCGGTCGCCGTGAGCCGCACCTCCGCGCCTTCTCGAGTCACGCGCTTCGCCGCGAGATCGATCTTGAAGTCGGGGGTCACCACGACCACCGGTTCGTCGGCCGGAGTCACGCGGCGCAGAGCCGCGCGCATCCGTGCGAGCAACTCGTCCATCCCGAACGGTTTGGTCACGTAGTCGTCCGCCCCGGCATCGAGCGCGGCCACCTTGTCGGCCTCTCGATCGCGTACCGAGAGGACGATGATCGGTACGGTACTCCAGCCGCGGAGGCCCTCGATCACCTCGACACCGTCGATCCCCGGCAGGCCGAGGTCGAGCACCACGACGTCCGGGTGGTGGTGGGCCGCGAGTTGGAGCGCCTGCTCGCCGCTCGGCGCCAGATCGACCTCGTAGCCGCGCGCGCGCAGATTGATGCTCAGCGCACGCAGGATCTGCGGCTCGTCATCGACGACCAGCACCCGCGTCATGTCTTCGCCTTCAGCCGCACCACGATCGTCAGGCCTCCTCCCGGCGTATCGTCCACCTCGATAGTACCTCCCATCGCCTCGACGAACCCCTTGGCGATGGCGAGCCCCAGGCCAACGCCCTCGCGACGCCGGGTGTCTCCGAAACGCCGGAACGGCAGAAAGATGTGGTCGCGCTCCACAGCCGGCACGCCTGGACCGCGATCGGCGACGCGTACGTCGATCGCGCCTTGGACGAGGCCGGCGACGACGTGGACGTCAGTCCCCGGGGAGAAGGCGACAGCGTTGGCGATGACGTTCGCGAACGCCCGCTCGAGCAGCGCCTCGTCCGCCATCACCGGCGGCAGCGACTCAGGCAGGTCCAGGACGACCCGGGACGCACCGGAGCCGATGCTGCCGACGGCCTCGGCGAGCACCTCATCCAGCAGAACGATCTCCTCGCGGACTTCGAGAGCACCGGCCTGCAGCCGACTCATGTCAAGGAGGCTCCCCACAAGCCGGTTCAGGCGGTCGGCTTCTTCGTCGATCGTCGTGAGCAGCTCGTGCTCGGCCTCCTCCGTCCATTTGACGTCGTTCTGCAGCAGGCTTGTGGCGGAAGCCTTTATCGCCGCGAGCGGCGTTCGCAGGTCGTGTGACACACTCGAAAGGAGGCTCGTCCGTAACTCATCGACGGCAACGAGCTCTTCAGCGGTGGCGGCTTCGGCCTCCAGCACTCCGTGCTCCACCGAAGCCGCCAACTCCCTCGCGAACGCCTCCAGCATGCGGGCATCCTCGCTCGTGCGAGGAGTCTCCGGCGACGCCACGAGGATGTGGAGGGCGTCGACCTCCACCGAGAGTCCCGCATCCGCGGGCGAGTTCGGGGCGTCACCGCTGGCGGCGTCGACCTGCCATCCGCCGTCGAGTCGGTGGAGCAGCGCAGCGCCGTCGAAGCCGAAGGCGCGGCGCAGACCGTCCAGGATCGTCGGGGCGCTGGACGTGCCGGCGAGCCGCATGAGCGTCTCCGCTTTGGCGCGCGCGCGAGTCGCCTGCGCCGCCCGCCGAGCGGCGAGCGCGACAAAGATGCTCATCGTGACGGCGACGGCGAGAAAGACGATGAGGGCGAGCACGTTCTCGGGCTGCCCGATCGTGAAGGTGTGCAGCGGAGGGGTCAGGTACCAGTTGACGAGGACGAAGCCCAGGATCGCGACGAAGAGCGCCGGCCAGAGCCCGCCCAGAGCCGATACGGCAACGACCAGCAGAAGGAACAAGAGAAGGGCGCTCGACGGCGACACCTGATCTCGCAGATGGGTGAGAAGCCAAGTGAGAAGCGGGGCGCCGAGGGCGCCGAGGGCGAAGCCGAGGGCGACGCGACGGCGCGGCAAGGCACGCGGCCGCCGCAGCCTCGGCCCCGGCGTGGTGGCCGTCTCCGCGTCCACCTCCCTCCCTATCACGTGCACGTCGAGGCCCACCCCCGAGAGCCGGATGACCGTGCTGACGACAGAGCCGTAGACGAACTCGCTCCAGCCCGAGCGCTCCTTGGCCCCCAGGACGATCTGCGTGGCATTCAGGGCCCGAGCCGTCTCCACCAGGGCCTCGCCGACGTCGGCGCCGGCCACCTCGCGGTAGCTCCCGCCAAGCCGCTCGACGAGCCGGCCCTGTTGCTCCAGCAGGCTGGCCGACGGTATCGCGAGGCCGGTCTGCGGCCGCACGTGCACGGCGATGAGATCCCCGTTGAGGCGCTGCGCCATGCGTGCCGCGCGCCGCACGAGCCGGTCGCCGTCAGGGGACCCGGTGAGGGCGACGAGCACCCGCTCGCGCGTCTCCCACGTCTCGGAGATGCCGTGGCGCACGCGGTACTCCGCCAGGCCCTCCTCGACCCGGTCGGCGATCCAGAGGAGAGCCAGCTCGCGCAGCGCCGCGAGGTTGCCGGCGCGGAAGTAGTTGCCGAGCGCGGCGTCGACGCGTTCGGCCGGATAGATATCGCCGCGTGCCAGTCGCGCGCGAATCGTCTCGACGGCGAGATCGACAAGCTGCAGTTGGTCAGCGCGGCGCACGACCTCGTCGGGGATGGTCTCGCGCTGCGCGACCCCGGTGATCTGTTCCACGACGTCGTTCAGTGACTCGAGGTGCTGGATGTTCAGATCGGAGATGACGTCGATGCCGGCTTCGAGCATCTCCTCGACGTCCTGCCAGCGCTTCTGGTTCCGGCACCCCGGCACGTTGGTGTGCGCCAGCTCATCAACGAGCGCCAGGGCGGGCCTGCGCGCGAGGACCGCGTCGAGGTCCATCTCCTCGAAAACAATGCCCCGATACTCCAGGGTTGTGCGGGGAACGACCTCGAGGTCTCCGACCTGGTCGGCCGTCCGTCGGCGCCCATGCGACTCGACGAAGCCGACGACGACATCCTCGCCGCGCGCGAAGCGCCGGCGGCCCTCGTTCAGCATCGCGTACGTCTTGCCGACGCCGGGCGCAGCGCCGAGGTAAATACGCAGCGTACCGCGGCTCATGCCGCCCTCCGCTAAAGGCGCTCGTCGAGCGCCAGGTTGAGCTCGAGTACGTTCACGCCGGGGTCGCCGAACACGCCGAGCGACCGCCCCGCCGTCGCCTCATCAATCAAGCGTAGCACGCGGGCCAGAGGAACGCCCCGTGACTCCGCGACGCGGCGGGCCTGGAGGCGCGCGTTCGTCGGCGAAATGTGCGGGTCCAGCCCCGACCCCGAGCCGGTGATCGCGTCGACGGGGACACGCTCGCCAGCCGTCAGTCCGTTCTGTCGCAGGTACTCGTCCCGGCGCTGCGCCACCGCGTCGAGCAAGGCAGGGTTACTCGGTCCCAGATTGGACGCCCCGCTTGCCATCGCGTCGTAGCCGTCACCGGCGGCGGACGGACGCGGGTGGAAGTAACGCGGACTGTCGAACGCCTGACCGATGAGGGACGATCCCACGGTCTCTCCGCCCTTCTCGATCAGAGACCCGTCGGCGCGGCCGCCAAAGGCGACCTGGGCGATGCCGGTGACTGCCAGCGGATAGATCAGCCCGGTCAGGATGGACAGAAACACGAACACCGCGACAGCGGTGGGCAGCTGACGTCGCATCACGTGATCCTGGCAGCGGAGAGGATGAGGTCGATGATCTTGATGCCCACAAAGGGAGCAATGATGCCCCCGAGCCCGTAGATCAGCAGATTGCGCTTGAGGGCGCTGGCCGCCGACACGGCGCGGAACTTGACGCCGCGCAGGGCGAGAGGGATCAGCGCGACGATCACGAGCGCGTTGAAGACGACGGCGCTCAGGATCGCCGACTGCGGCGTCGCGAGCCCCATGACGTTGAGCGTGTCGAGCACCGGGAACGCGCCGGCGAACATGGCCGGGATGATGGCGAAGTACTTGGCGACGTCGTTGGAGATCGAGAACGTCGTCAGCGAGCCGCGCGTGATGAGCAGCTGCTTGCCGATCTCCACGATCTCGATGAGCTTGGTGGGGTTGGAGTCAAGGTCGACCATGTTGCCGGCCTCACGCGCGGCCTGCGTGCCGCTGTTCATCGCCACCCCGACATCGGCCTGGGCGAGGGCCGGGGCATCGTTGGTGCCGTCGCCGGTCATGGCGACGAGCGCGCCGCCAGCCTGCTCCCGGCGGATGAGTGCCATCTTGTCCTCGGGCGTCGCCTCCGCGAGGAAGTCGTCGACGCCCGCCTCCTCGGCGATGGCTTGCGCCGTGCGCGGGTTGTCGCCGGTGATCATGATCGTGCGGATGCCCATGCGTCGCAGCTCTTCGAAGCGCTCGCGCATGCCCTCCTTGACGACGTCTTTGAGGCCGATGACGCCCAGCGCAACGCCGTTTTCAGCGACCACAAGCGGCGTCCCCCCGGCAGCGGCGACGCCGTCCACCAGCTCGTCGAGCTCGCCCGGCGGCTGGTGGTCGCCATCGGTGAGGAGCCGGCGCACGGCCTCGGCCGCGCCTTTGCGGATCGAGCGGCCGTCGATGTCGACACCGCTGATGCGCGTCTGCGCGGTGAAGGGGATGAGTTTCGCGCCGGAGAGCTCGCGCTCGCGGAGATTGAAGCGTTCCTTGGCGAGGACCACGATCGAGCGTCCCTCCGGCGTCTCGTCGGCCAGGCTGGAGAGCTGCGCCGCGTCGGCGAGCTGCTGCTCGGTGATGCCGGGAAGCGGCAGGAACTCGGCCGCCTGGCGGTTGCCGAGCGTGATGGTGCCGGTCTTGTCGAGCAGCAGGGTGGAGCAGTCGCCGGCCGCCTCGACCGCCCTGCCGGACCGCGCGAGCACATTGTGCTGCACCAGGCGGTCCATGCCGGCGATGCCGATCGCCGAGAGCAGCGCTCCGATGGTCGTCGGGATCAGGCACACGAGCAGCGCCGCGAGCACGACCACGTCCTGGCGGGCGCCCGAGTACACGGCGAACGGTTGCAGGGTGGCCACGGCGATGAGGAAGACGATCGTCAGGCCGGCGAGGAGGATGTCGAGCGCGATCTCGTTCGGCGTCTTCTGGCGCGAGGACCCCTCGACGAGCGCGATCATGCGGTCGAGGAAGCTCGCGCCCGGCTCCTGGGTCACGCGCACGACGATCTGGTCGGAGAGGACGCGCGTGCCGCCGGTGACCGCCGAGCGGTCGCCGCCCGACTCGCGGATCACGGGAGCCGACTCGCCGGTGATCGCCGACTCATCCACGCTGGCGATACCTTCGATGACCTCGCCGTCGGCCGGGATGAGCTCCCCGGCCGAGACCACGACGACGTCGCCGAGCGCCAGCCCGCTTGACGGCACCTCCTCAAGAACGCCATCCTCGCCGCGCCTGTAGGCGATCGTCTCAGAGCGGGTGCGGCGAAGCGTCTCGGCCTGGGCCTTACCCCGGCCCTCGGCCATCGCCTCCGCGAAGTTCGCGAACAGCACGGTGAACCAGAGCCACGCGGCGATGGACCACGCGAACACGGTCGGGTCGAGGATCGCGAGCACGGTGACCAGCACGCTGGTCACCTCGACCACGAACATGACCGGGTTGCGGGCCATGCGGCGGGGGTCGAGCTTGAGCACGGCATCCCGCGCCGCCCGGCGCATCAGCCTGCGGTCGAACATCGCCGAGGACTTGCGGGTCATAGCGCCAGCTGCTCCACGATCGGTCCGAGCGCCAGGACGGGGAAGTACGTCAGCCCGACGACGATCACGATAACCGCGAGCAGCATGATCACGAAGAGCGGGCTGTGGGTAGGCAAGGTCCCGGCGCTCGGGGGCACCGTCTGCTTCCGCGCCAGCGAGCCGGCGATAGCCAGCACCGGGACGATGAGGAAGAACCGGCCGGCGAGCATCGCGAGGCCGCCGGTCGTGTTGTACCAGCCGGTGTCGCCGGCGAGCCCGGCGAAGGCCGAGCCGTTGTTGTTGGCCTGCGAGGCGAACGCGTACACGACTTCACTCAGGCCGTGAGGGCCGGGGTTGAGGATCGATTCCTTGGCCGGCCCGATGAGGACCGACGCAGCACTGAAGATGAGCACGAGGGCGGGGACGGCGAGGAGGTAAAGCACCACGAGCTTCATCTCGGGCGCCTGGATCTTCTTGCCCAGGTACTCGGGCGTGCGCCCGACCATGAGGCCGGAGATGAACACGGCCAGCAGGACGAAGACCAGCATGCCGTAGAGGCCGGCCCCCACACCCCCGGAGACACCTCGCCGAAGAGGATGTTGGCCAGCGGCACCGCTCCCCCGGCAGGCGTGAAGCTATCGTGCGACGAGATCACGGCGCCGGTCGAGGTGCCTGTGGTCGACGCCGCGAAGAGCGCCGACATCGCGGCGCCGAAACGGACCTCTTTGCCCTCCATGTTGGCGGCTCCGAGCTCGACTCTCGGGTTGCCCTGGACCTCGGAGTATGTCGCCGTCGCGACAGAGCCCGACCACAGCACGAACATCGCCGCGAAGAGCGCCCAGCCCTGGCGCTGGTCGCCGACGAGGCGGCCGAAGGCGTAGGTGAGCGCGAACGGGATGAGGAGCAGGGCACAGACTTGGAGGAAAGTAGTAAGTCCGGTCGGGCTTTCGAACGGGTGGGCGGAGTTAGCGTTGGCGATGCCGCCCCCATTGGTCCCGAGCTCCTTGATCGACTCCTGGCTCGCGATCGGCCCCCTGTAGATGGTTTGCGTTCTGCCTTCCAGAGTGGTCACCGCGATCGGGCCTCGGAGCGTCTGCACGACCCCGAGGCCGGCCAGCACGACGGCCAGCACGAGCGCCAGGGGCAGGAGGATGCGAGTCGTCGTGCGCACCAGGTCGACCCAGAAGTTGCCGATCGTCTCCGACTGGTGCCGTGTGAGGCCGCGGACCAGGGCGACGGCGACCGCCATGCCGACGGCGGCCGATACGAAGTTCTGCACGGTCAGCCCCGCCATCTGAGCGAGATCGCTCATCGTCGACTCACCGGCGTAGTTCTGCCAGTTGGTGTTGGTCACGAAGCTGGCGGCCGTGTGAAAGGCGAGCACCGGGGGCACCGACTCCATACCACCCGGGTTCAGCGGCAGCAGCCCCTGCAGGCGCTGCAGGGCGTAGAGCCCCAGCACCGAGACCAGGCTGAAGGCGATCACGGAGCGCGCATAAATGGTCCACGGCTGCTCGCGCTCGGGATCGATGCGGGCGGCGCGGTAGATCTCACGCTCCAGCGGAAGAAGGGCGCGGTCGCCTGGCGCCGCGCTGCCCGAGTACACCCTGGCGAGGTACGGCCCGAGCAGTCTGGTGCCCAGCACCAACAGGCCGACAAGGACGCCCATCTGGAGCCACGCCGCAGCGGTCATCGCTCATGCCCTCCAAGCGCGGTCACTGCAGGTCCTCCGGCGCGACGAGAGCCCACGCGAGGTAGATCAGGAGAACGGCGATGATGACGAAGAAGACGATGTCTGAAGCCGTCATGGCCGATCCTCGGTGCGGTCCCTAAGACCCCGGGCGAGGATGCGATCGCAGCCACGCACGTACAGTTCGGCGACGACAAAGAAGGCCACCACGAGTCCGATGAGGAGTACGTCGTACATGCTTGCAGCGTACCCCTGAGAGGAGCGAATGGCGGTGGTCCTTACGCAACGTATACGCGGGGCGCGGGGTTATCTACGCGCGCTTGACGGCGAGCCGTCCGGAGGTCCGCCACGGCGGCAGATCGGGTGGGGCGGCGCTCACCTGAAGATGAGGGCAGAGACGGCCGGCGAGCGAAGCCGCCCCGGCCTATCAGCCGGCAGGGACGATCAGCAACGGGCAGGGTGCCGCGTCGAGCAGCGCCTTCACCACGGCACCGTGGCCCTCGGCGAAGCTGCCCTTCCACGACAACACGATGAGCTCGGCTTCGAGCGCCGTCGCCTCTTTGACGATCGTGGGCACCGGCTTGCCGACGCGCACACACACGCGGTGACGGCCGCCTTCCGGGCACTGCGAGAAGCGCATGCAGAACTCGTCTTGCCACGCGGACCACTCGTAGTGCTCCTGGTCGACGATGCGCGGCGCCGGGAAGCTGCCGCGTTCACCCGGCGTCGAGCCCGTGACGACGTGCAGCATCACGATCTCGCGGCCGCGGGCGCACAGGGCATCGTCGGCGTGACGCATGGCCGACGACGCCGACGGGCTGCCTTCGAGCGGCACGACGAGGCGCCGCAAGGTGGTGAGCGGGCGCATGCCCGGCCTCACCAGCAGCAACGGCGCCGTGGGGCGTTCGAGGAGCGCCTGGGTCACGTGCCCGACTCCAGGACCGGCATCTGTGCGCAGGCCGAGTGCGACCGCGTCCACGTCCGCCATGCCGAGGAGCCTTGCGATCTCATCGGAAGGTTCGCCCTGCAGAACCACGATCTCCAGGCCGTGTGCGTCGGCGCTGCCGAGCTCCGCGCCGCCGGGTTCGCGCACGTGCACGGCACGTGCGTCCCAGCCGGCAGCCTTCGCCAGGTGACGGGCGCTCGCCACGAGGTCGGCGTCGGCCCCCACATCGGCGACGGCGATCAGCAGCGTCATCGCGTGACCTCCTGCCACGGTTGGCCGTCCGCGCGCCGCAGGCGGTACTTGCCGGGGACGAGCTCGCGCTCCTCCCCATCCAGGATCACGTTCAACGCGGCACGCTCTACCGTTATACCCACCTCGTCGCCGGCCCTGCGGCGCCGCAGCTCGAACTGCGCGCGAGCGCCGCGGAAGTGCAGCGGAACCGACACCTTCTTCCAGGAAGGCGGGAGGTGCGGGTCGATGAGCAGCGCCTCATCGCGGCGCTGCAGGCCGGCGAAGCCCATGACCGCGGCCTGCCAGAGGCCACCCATGGTGGCCATGTGAAGGCCGCGGGCGGCGTTGCCCATGTTGTCGGCAAGGTCGATGGCGGCCGCCATCTTGAAGTCCTCCACGGCGGTCGGCACGTCACCGAGCCGCGCCGCCACGGCGGCGTGGATGCCGGGGCTCAGAGAGCTGCCGTGGCTGGTGATGGGCTCGTAGTAGTCGTAGTTGGCGCGCGCCACGTCGTCGCCGTACTCGTCGGAGAGGATGTGGCAGAGCATCACCACGTCGGCCTGCTTGACCACTTTGGCGCGCAGAGTGACCTCGCGGCCGAGCATGAGGTCCGCGGCCATCGGCCGGGGGCGGAGCTTCTCGATAGGCACGTCGTCCATCTCGTAGAAGCCGGCGAACTGCTCGAACAGTTTGGTCGAGGGGTCGAAACCGTCCTCGAGATTGCCCATGACCCCCAGCCACTGCTCGATCTCCGCGTCTTCGAGGTCGAGCCGGTGGCGCAGTTCCTCGGCGTAGCCGCCCTCGACGTGCTCCAGCCAGCCCAGGGCCTCGACGGCCTTGCCGATGTTCCAGCGCGCCAGCACGTTGGTGTAGGCGTTGTCGTCCACGCCCTCGTGGTACTCGTCGGGGCCGACGACCAGGCGGATATGGTGGCGTCCGTCATCCCCAAGGGACGCCCGCGAGGCCCAGAAGCGCGCCGTCTCGAGAAGGATCTCCACGCCCATCGACGCCATGAAGGCATCGTCCCCCGTCGCCTTCCAGTACTCCCACACGCCCCAGGCAACGTCGGCGGAGATGTGGTGCTCCATCAGGCCACTGAGGATGGGGACGATCTCGCCGTCGGGGCCCACGCCATACGGCGGCGTCGTCTCGATGCCCTTGTCGGCGGACTCCCATGGGTAAAGCGCGCCGCGGTGCCCCATGTGGCGCGCTTTCTCTCGCGCCCCGTCGAGGTTGCGATACCGATAGGCCAGCAGGGTACGCGCCGTCTGCGGATGCGAGTAGATGAAGAACGGCAGCACGAAGATCTCGGTGTCCCAGAAGACGTGCAGGAAGTAGGACATGCCGCCCAGCCCGCGCGCGCCCACCGACACCGTATCTTTGGTCGGGTGAGCCGTGCTGATCATATGGTAGATGCTGAAGCGCAGGGCCTCTTGGTCGCCGGCGTCGCCGTCCACGATCAGGTCGGCGTCGCGCCAGCGTGCGTCCCACGCCGCGCGATGACGGCGGAGGAGTGCGTCGAAACCGAGCTCCTCCGCCCGCGCCAGCGCGCGGCGCGCCGAGTCCGCGGACGGCACCCTGGTGCGCGCCGAGACGAGCGCCGCCAGCCGGTCCACGGTGGCCGGGTCGCCCGGCTCGAGGCGCCCGCCGATCGCGTCGCGGGCCTGCTCCATGTGGCGCACGACGGGCGAACCGGGAGCCGGGCGCGTCGTGACCGCGAGCACGTGGCCGCCGCCGTTGCGACCCTTGGTGCGAGCGATGAAGCCGGGCTCGTCGAGCTTCTCGAACTCGGTCGACTTGGTCGGCCCGCCGGCGTGGGTCACGCCCACTGCGCCGGCCCACACGATGCGCCCCGGAGCATCCTCGGGCGTCGCCTCGGCGCGGACCGCGAGGATCTGGCGATCGGCCATCGAGGCGAAGCGCGCTGTGCGCACGCGCAGCGTGTGGCCGGTACGCAGCCGCTGGCGCCAGTACCGGTAGACGACGCCGTGGCGCATGTCGAGGACACGCTCGTGCTCGAGCAGCTCCCCGTTCGAGAGATTGACGACGCTGCCCCAGGCGCGCAGGCGGAGGCCGGTCCAGTCCGGCGCCGGAACCGGCTGCCGAAAGCGCGGCTCGTCGGTGCCGTCGCCAAAGACGCCGGCCACGAACGTGGCCGGCGTGGACACGGCGGAACCCTCCTCGAGCGCCCCGCGCGTGCCGCTCTCCCCGTTGGCCACCGTCAGCCAGGTCTCGACCTCGCGTTCGCGGAAGGGGTCGAAGCCCTTGACCTCGAAACGCCAGGCCGGGTCGCGGATCGGCGCGGGGAAGCTCGCGTGCGCCACGCCCTCGCGGCAGGCCAGTTGGTCGTGAAGGATGCGCAGGAACTCGTCTGGGCCGCCGCCGACGTGCAGCACGAGCGGCGGCACCCCGCTGGGCTCCACGCCCACGCTGACGAAGGTGGAGAGTCGCAGCTCGGGGATCAAGGTGAGGTGGTCGCTGCCTTCAGTGGAGCCCATCGGCCCGAACTCGTCGCCGAGGACGATCAGGTCCTGCGGGCGCCGCCCGCGATCGTGGATCAGCGCTCTGAGCACGTGCCGCATGCTGTCGCTCTTGTCGGTGAGGCCTATCTCGACGCGACTCAGGCCGCCGGCGATGTCGGGATGCGCGAGGCCCGCCTCGTGAGAGAGCGCGCGGGCCAGCTCGACGACCTCGCCGACGTTGTGGATGCCGGCGCTCGCGAGCCGCTCCTCGACACGTTCTCTGACCGCTGCACTCTGCCCCCTGGGGGGGCTCGGCCATTCGGGGAGAAGGTCGATCGCCCGCCGGTTGAGGCGATCGTTGACGATCTCGACGTTGAGTCCAGCGGCTGTGAGCCTTTCGCGCAGCGCCTCGGCGGCCGCGGTGAGCCGTGCCTCCTCCACTTCCGCGGCGCGGCGGCGTTCCAGGAGCCGCGGTCCATTGGGGCCCACCACGTAGACCTCGGAGCCGGAGGACAGAAACAGGAAGAGGCGGCCCTCCACGTCGGGGCGCGCATGGAGCTGCCCGTCGATGGTGGCGACGTCGGCGCTGCTCACGATGGCGATGTCGACGCCCAGGGCGCAGAGGCGCTCCACGCGGCTGCGCACGGCCATGGGGTCGACCTCGCGGTCGGCCACCACGGTCCCGTTCCAGCTGAAGCAGAGGACCGCGAACTCGCGGTCCAGGGCCTTCGTCGTGTCGTCGCGGGGCAGCATGTCGCTCCAATCCTGCCCCATTCGCCGACTTCATGCACGACGTCGCGATACACTGGGCTTGCCGGCCACGGCCGACGCTTTGGAACACGCCCGGCCCGAGGGGAGACCATGACACAGTACGACGTCGCCTACGTGCGCAGCCAGTTCCCAGCCCTCAAGCGGATGATCGACGGGCGGGCGGCCGCCTATCTCGACGGGCCGGGCGGCACACAGACGCCGCAGCGCGTGCTCGACGCCCTTCAGGAGTACCTCGTCGACCACAACGCCAACTACGGCGGCCGCTTCGCCACCAGCGAGGAGACCGACGCGACGATCGCCGATGCTCACGCAGCCGGCGCCGACTTCCTCGGCTGCGACGCGGACGAGGTCAGCTTCGGCGCCAACATGACCACCCTCACGTACTTCCTCGCGGAAGCCCTCGGGCGCCGCCTGCAGCCCGGTGACGAGATCGTGATCACGGCGCTCGATCACGAGGCCAACCGCAGCCCCTGGCTGCAACTCGCGGAGCGCGGCCTCGTGGTCCACGAGGTCCCGGTGGACCTTGCGACCTGCACGCTCGACTGGACGGCCTTCGAAGAGCTCGTCCAGCCAGGTCGCACCAAGGTCGTGGCCTTGGGCTACGCGTCGAACGCCGTCGGCACCGTGAACGATGTCGCGCGCGCGACCGCGCTGGCCCGCGCCGCCGGCGCTTGGAGCGTCGTCGATGCCGTGCATTACGCGCTGCACGGCCCCATCGACGTGCGCGCGGTGGGCTGCGACTACCTGCTCTGCTCGGCGTACAAGTTCTTCGGCCCTCATGTGGGCCTCATGTACGCACGCCGCGAAGCCACGGCACAGGTCGAGCCGCTGCACCTGGCCACCCAGCACTCCGAGCCTCCCTACGTCTGGGAGACCGGCACGCTCAACTTCGAGGGTCTGGCAGGGACGACCGCGGCCATCGACTTCATCGCCGATCTCGGCGTACGGCACATGGCGCTTGTCAAGGACCGTCTGCCCGCCGGCCTGCAAGGCCGGCGCCGGGCGGTCGTGGCCGGCATGCTGGCCGGCGAGGTCTACGAGCAGCCCCTGGCGACGTTGCTGCGCGAGCAGCTCGCCGGCATACCCGGGTTGACGCTCTACGGGCCGCCGGAGGGCAGCCCGCGCACGTCCACCGTCTCGTTCACGCTTGAAGGGTTCCTGGCCGGCGAAGTCGCACGCACGCTCGGCGAGCGCGGTCTGTTCGTCTGGGACGGCGACTTCTACGCCGCGCGCCTCGTCGAGTTGCTCGGCCTGGCCTCACGCGGCGGACTGATCCGCGTGGGCCTCGCCCCGTACACCGCGCAGAGCGACCTGGAGCGGCTCGTCACCGCGGTCGGCGACCTCTCGCGGTCGGTGCGATGAGCACGGCCGGGCAGCCTTCGGCCGCCGGCCCCGCGCCGCACGCGGCGGCCGACGACGACGGCCTGCGCACCGTCCGCCTCTGCCTGCTCGGCTTCGGCAGCGTGGCACGCGCCTTCTGCGCCCTCTTGGCGCAGCAGGAGCGCGCCCTGGCCGTGGAGCACGGGCTGCGCGTGCTCGTGACCGCAGCCGGCACCCGCCAGGGCAGCCTCCTGGCGCCTGAAGGCATGACGCCGGCGGCCGTGCTGGCGGCCGTCGGCGAGCAGCCCGGTCCGCCGCAGGCGGCCCGGCCGGCCGACGAACTCCTGTCGGCCTCCGCAGCCGACGTCCTCGTGGAGCTCACGGTCATGGAGGAGGACTTCGCCCCCGTCGCCACCGGCCACATCGAGACCGCGTTCCGCCTGGGTATGGACGTCGTCACGGCCAACAAAGGGCCCATCGCCTGGAACTGGCGGCGCGTGGCAGCGGCCGCCGCCGCTGCAGGCCGCCGTATCCGCTTCGAGAGCACGGTGATGGACGGGCTGCCCGTCTTCAGCCTGCTCGAGTTCGCCCTGCCGGACTGCCGCCTGCTCGGCTTCGAGGCGGTCTTCAACGCCACCACCAACTACATCGTCGACGCGATGGGCATCGGCCGCTCCTTCGACGAGGCCCTGGCGCACGTGCAGGCGGAAGGCTACGCCGAAGCCGACCCGGCGCACGACATCGAAGGCTGGGACGCGGCATGCAAGGCGGCCGCGCTGGCCAACGTCGCCATGGACGCGGGCATCACGCCGGCCGACATCGACAAGCAGAGCCTCCGCGACGTGCCGCTCAAGCGCATCGCGCAAGCGCGCTCCAACGGCAACCGGCTGCGCCTGGTCACGACTGTGTGGCGCGAGGAGTCCGGCCGCGTGCGCGGCCGTGTTCGCGCCACCGAGCTCGACATCGACCACCCGCTTGCGCCCGTGGGCAGCGAGTCGCTGGGCGCCATCCTCCACACCGATCTCATGGCCGACGTCTTCGTCTGCGAGATCGCCGGGCTCGTGCCGCAGACCGCGTACGGCGTGTACGCCGACCTGCTGCACCTGTGCCGGAGCCGCTGACCGGCGACGGCGCGCCGCCAGACCCACCGCGCGTGGCCGCGCCGCTCGACGCGAACGCCGAGACCCCGCCGCGCACGTCCGAGGCGCGCGCCTTGCTCTTCGCCGCGCTCGTCCTGCTGGTCGGGATGGCCCTCGGCGGCGCCGGCTTCTTCCTGGAGCGCAGCATGTCCACGTGGCGCCCCGAGATCACTCGCACGGCGCGCGGGTGGCGCATCGCCCAGGCGCATCGCGTGCCGCTCAGCGCCATGGCGCTCGGCGGCGACAACCTCGCGTGGGGATGCGGCCCGTCGATCATCGTCATGGACCTTCGCTCCGGGCGACTGAAGCTGCTCGGTCCGGGCCCCGCCTCCCGGGCCACGTGGGACCCGGCCGCCTCCCGCCGCTACGTCGTGTGGTTCGAGGCAGAAGGCACGAGCGCCGGCGAAGCATCGGCGTGGGTTTACGACTCGGCCACGAGGCGGCGCCGTCAGCTCGCCGCGCTGGACTCCGTCCTGTCGCTACCCTCGGCTTCGGGGAACCTCGCAGCCTGGTGTTCTACTACAAAGGACGAAGGCGTCCCCAGCATCATCACTGTGGATATGACGACTGGGAAGGAGTCCGTCGTGGCGCCTGAGTATGGCAAGCCGGTCCTCGACGGCGGTCTTGTCACCTGGCCGACGCACATGGGCTCGACCGGGATGCCGGCCGCGTGGGCGCTCGTCGACCTCTCGCAGGGACGCCGCTGGTCGCTGGTGCCGGCCACGACGCTGCGCAACGCTGACTTCGTCGGCTACGACCTCTCGGGGCGCACGCTCGTGTGGGGTCAGATCGACCCGGCGAGCAGACGCGGCCGGGTCGTCGCCCAGAACGTGGACGACGGTGCGGCCAGCGTCGTCGCCGAAGTGACCGACGGCGCAGGCCTTTCTTCGGCCCCGGCGATCGATGGCGCTCTGGTGGTCTGGGCGGAGACACCTGCGATCGCCGGCATGAGTCGCGTCATGGGCCGCCGCCTCGGCGGCGGCCCCGCCTTCCTCGTGCGCGCCGTCGAGGGCAGCGTGCTGTCGATGGCGATCAGCGGCGACACGATCGCTTGGCTCGCGCAACGCGGAAACACCACCTTCATCGAGACGGTGAAGGTGCCCCGATGACCGCCTGGACACGCCGCCGCACCCCTCTGCCTGGCCCGTTCGGGGCGCGGGTCCTCCTCTGGCTCCTCGTGGAGCTGTGGGTCCTCAACGTCGCCGACCTTCTGCTCACGCGCCACTCGCTGGCACAGGGCTTCGCCACGGAGTCCAACGGCGTGATGGACTACTTCTTCCGCTCGGGGACGGTGCCGACGGTCGGTTTCAAGATCGGCATCGTGACCGTCGGAACGCTCCTGCTGTGGCGCCTGCGCCACTACCGTACGGCGCTCTTCGCGGCCATACTGCTCACGGGCATCTTCGCCGCCGTCGTCGCTTACCAGGCGCTCTGGGTGCTCAGCTTCTAACGGCGGGATGGCGTCACCTGAGCCTGGTCGACGGCGTCAGTTTCACCGTCATGCGACGCCTGGGAATCCGCGAGTACTTGGGGCTCGACCCCCACTTCGAAGAGCAGGGCTTCAGGCGCTACGCGCCCGCCGGCTGAGCGCCGGAGGCAGACGCTGACGGGGGGCGGGAGGCCCTTCCGGCCTCCCGCCGCTATGCGTCCCGAGCGGCGCTCTCGACCGCCCGAGCGATCAGCGCCGCGGCGATCTTCACCTTGTATGCGTTCGACCCAAGAGGCGTGCACGTGCGCGACCATGCCACGGCGGCCTCCCGGGCCGCAGCTGCCAGCCCGGCAGGGGACGCCTCGCGGCCCACGAGTGCTTCCTCGACCTCTGTCGCGCGCCACGGCACCGGGGCGGCGGCGCCGAGCACCACACGCGCCTCTGCGACTCGGCCGTCGTCCACCTGCAGCACGACGGCGACAGAGACGATCGGGAAGTCGATCGTCTTGCGCAGCCGGAACTTCTCGTACCAGCTTCGCAGGCCGGCAGCGGGAGCGGGCAACCGCACTTCGGTGACCAGCTCACCGGGGTCGAGCACGGTCGACGATGAGGGCGCCACAGCGAAGAAGTCCGCCGCCGCGAGCTCGCGACGCGTGGTCACGATAGTGCCGCTCAGCGCCACGAGCACGGGCGCCAGGTCGGATGGCGTCACAGCGATGCAGCCGCAGTTGAAGCACCGCTCTGACTCGCACAGGGCCTCACGTTCGGGCACGGTGCAGGAGTCCTCATCACAAAGCGTACGCTCGGCCGGCGGGGTCGCGGTCGCGACGCACCGAGGCGTGGGTTGCGCGCACATCGGGTCGAAGGCCTGGAACCCCGGATGGCCATCGCCGGTGGCCCCGGCGGAGGCTTCGTGCGGCCCCCCGACAAGATAGTCGTCGATCGCCTCCGCTGCCCTGCGGCCGGCTCCGAAGGCGGCGATGACCGTGGCCGGCCCGGTCGTCACGTCGCCGCCGGCGAAGACCCCGTCGAGGTTCGTCATCAGAGTCTGGGGGTCGATCGCCAGGCGACCGCCATCAAGGGTCAGACCCGCGGTCGCCAGAGTCTCGCCGTCGACCCGCTGGCCGACGGCGAGGATGACCTCGTCGGCGGGGACGGTCGTCCGGTCGCTCTCGTCGAAGCTCGGGGCGAAGCAGCACTGCTCGTCGAGAACGGAGGTGCAGCGGACCAGCTCCACGCCGACGACCTCGTCATCGCGGCGGAGAAGCCGTGCAGGCCCACAGGACGGCACAAGCTCGATGCCCTCGGCAAGGGCCGCGTCCACTTCCTCGAGGAGCGCCGGCATCTCGCCGCACGTCTCGAGGCACGCCACCGTGACCTGCGCGGCGCCCAGGCGCCGCGCACTCACGGCGACGTCCATGGCGACGCTGCCGCCGCCGATGACAAGGACCCGCGGCCCCGGTATGCGGCGCTCGCCTTGGGCGACGTCCTTCAGGAAACCCAGCGCCGCCGGGAGCTCTTCCTCGCCCTCGAGCCCGATGCGGGGGAGCGCCCACGCGCCGGTCGCCACGAAGACCGCATCGTGGTCCGTGCGCAGATCCTCCAGGCTGAAGCTCTCGCCCAAGACGACGCCGCAGCGGAACTCCACACCGAACGTCTCAAGTAGACCGGTGGAACGATCCACCACCTCCGGCGCGAGACGGTAGGCCGGGATCCCGTAGCGCAGCATCCCGCCCGGCTTCTCGGCGCGTTCATAGACGACCACAGCGTGACCGCGCAGCCGCAGGTAGTACGCGGCCGCAAGACCGGCGGGGCCCGCGCCCACGACCGCGACCGACCTGCCGCTCGCCGGCGCCGGGGTGCCGAGCAAGTCCGGATGCTCCAGAACACGGTCGCCCAAGAAGCGCTCCACGTCGCGCACGGAGACGGCGTCGTCGAACAGGCCGCGGTTGCAGTCGTCCTCGCAGGTGTGAGGGCAGACCCTTCCGGTCACGGCCGGCAGCGGGTTGCGCGCGAGCAGGCGGCGAGCGGCGCCGTCGACGTCTCCGGCACGGATCAGTTCCATGTACTCGGGGATGTCGATAGCGCCCGGGCAGGCGGCGGTGCACGGGCGCGTGCCGACCTTCATCGACCCGGCGATCGAGTGGTACCGGCTGTCGCCGGTGAAGGCGTTGCAGTACCGTCCGCCCTTGCGGGCACAGTGGAACGCGTCGTCGGCTGCGCGATAGTACCAGCAGCGCGGCTCCTGAGCGATGTTTCCGCCCACGGTCCCCATGTTGCGCAGCTGCGGCGACGCGATCGCATGGGCGGCCTGCGCGAGCGCCCGGAAACGCTCGCAGACGAGAGGCTCGCGCTCAAGGTCGTTCAGGCGCACGAGACTCCCGATGACCAGCCCGCCGCGACGCTCCTCGATGCCGTCAAGGCCGGCGATGGTCTTCAGATCGACGAGCGCCTCGGGCCCGTCGCCGTGAACACGGTCTTTGATCAGGCCGAGGACATCGGTGCCGCCGGCGATGATCTGGGCTTGCCCCGCGGCCTCGCCCAGCATCGCGGAGGCCTCGGCCAGCGACTCGGCGCGGTGATGAGAGAAGCCCGTTGCCCGAGCCACCCTGGCCGGCGGGCCGTCCGCGGCGATATCCGCTGGCGCCGGCGTTGCTGAAGCGGGCTCGGGCGCGGCGGCCGACAGGGCGTCCGCGGCGTCGAGGCGTCTGCGGATCGCGATACTCAGCTCATCTTCGACGCTGGCCCGGCCTTCCGCCCGGCGCGCCAGGGCGTCCAAGACTCTCTCCGGCTTCGCGGGGATCTCGTTGATGCGCACGCCGGTGGCGTTGTAGATGGCGTTGAGGATCGCCCGCGGGGTGCAGGTGATGGCGGACTCTCCTACGCCGCAGGCGCCGTACTCGCCGGCGCCGCGCCAGACCTCGAGCAGCACCGGCTCGACGGTCGGCATGTCGAGCATCGTCGGCATCGTGTAGTCGACCCAGTCGAAGCTCAGCGGTAGACCGCTCGCATCGTCGTAGACGACCTCCTCGTACAGGGTCTCGCCGATGGACTGCACCTGGGCGCCGATCTGCTGCGCCTCGGCGCCCGCCGGGAACATCACCGTGCCGGCGTCGTGGACCACCACAAGCCGCAGGACGTCGACCTTGCCGGTCTCGGTGTCGACCTCGACCTCCGCGAAGGAGGCGAGGTACGGGGCGCCGGTCTTCTCCGGCGGCATGTCGTCGGTGACCGTGACGTGGAGCGGCAGCATGTCGCCGGTCTGCATGATGTCGGTGACCGACTTCCCGGACGGCGCGCCGCCCGCGACAATCTCTCCAGCCACGATGTCCACGTCTTCGGCCGGCGCCCCGACCACGACGGCGGCCATGCGCACCAGCTGCTCCTTGAGCTCAGCCGCGGCCTGTGCCATCACCTCGGCGTGCAGGTACGCGACAGAGCTGTCGGTCTGGACCATGTCCTTCAGGCCCGTCTCGGTGTCGGTTGTGGAGACCCACTCGACATCGTCGGCGGTGACGCCGAGGAAGTCGAGCGCTTCGGCGCAGGCCAGCACCGCGCAGGTGCTCGATCCCACCCCGGTCTCGACCTGCGGGGCCTGCAGGATCGCCGAACCGTCCGGATTGAGCGTGATGCCCACCTGCACGCGCCCGCGCGGCGCTTCCTGCCACGCCGCATGCCAGGCATGGTGGAACGAGAAGCCCATCCCGCGCGCCTTGCCGTCGGCGCTCTCGGCAGCGGCGCCCGGCGCCGCGCGCCGCTGCCAGCCGATGCGCTCCGCCCCCGCCCGTAGAACGGCCTGGAGACTCCTGTTGGGCACGTCTTCCCACTCGTGACTGAAACTGCTGGTGGCCACGTCGATGGGATCGAGGTCGAGCTCTTCGGCGAGCGCGTCCACAGCGAGACCGAGCGCCATGTTGAACTGGATGTTGCCGATGCCCCGCATACAGCCACCGGGTATGGAGTTGGTGTAGACCGAGTGGCCCTTGAGACGCACGGCGGGGATCTGTGGCAGCAGCACCTCGAGCGCGTCGAGCTCCAGCACCATCTTCACGGCTGCATGCGTGTGTTCCGCGTAGGCGCCGCTGTCCCCGATGGCGTGCGTGGACAGCGCCGTCAGTCGTCCGTCAACCGTGGCGCCGACGCGCATCGAGTAGTCGACCGCGTTGCGCGTATCGTGAAAGTCCTCTCGGCGCGTGTGCTTGAAGCGCACGGGACGTCCCGTGCGGCGCGCGAGGATGGCCGTGAAGATGAAGAAGATCTGGTCGCCGACGTTGCCGCGCCCGAACGAGCCGCCCACGTAGGGGCAGACCACGCGGACCTTGTTGAGAGGCATCTCCAGCATCTCGGCGATATGCATGCGCGTCTGGTCGGCCTGGTAGAGGTTCGTCCAGCAGGTGAGCTTGTCGCCCTTCCAGCGCACCAGGCAGCCGCGCGTGTCCAGGCACCCATGGTCGGCGCGGTGGTGGCGAGACGAGACCTCGAGGATCACGTCCGCCGCGGCGAAGCCGGCCTCCACGTCGCCGCGCTCGTAGAAGACGTCCTCCTGCGTGTCTTCGGCGACGGGGAAAAGGTTGCTCGCGGCATTGATCTCCGGGTGGATGAGAGGGGCGCCCGGGGCGAGCGCGTCCTCGGGGCGCAGCGCGAACGGCAGCTCCTCCCACTCGACCTCGAGGAGGCGCAGGGCTTCCTCCGCGATCTCCTCGCTCTCGGCGGCGACCACTGCGCCTGCCTCGTCGCCGGCCCAGGCGACGTGGTCGGAGAGCACGCGCCGGTCGCGCAGGCTCGGCCAGTACATCTGCCTGTAGCCCGCCGTGTTCATGCTGGTCCATGCGTTGGTGGTCGGCTTGAGCGCCGCGACCTCGGGGTCGGCGAAGGTCAGCACGCAGTGCACTCCGGGCAGGGCTTCGGCCTTGGCCGTGTCGATGCTCAGGATGCGCGCATGCGGGAAGGGGCTGCGAAGCACCTTGGCGTGAAGGAGCCCGGGAAAGCGGATGCCGAGCGCGATGTCGTCGAGGTAGTCAGCCCGGCCGCTGGCCTTGTCGGCGCCATCGACGCGGGGCCGGTACGTGCCGACGTAGCGGTGTGGGTCGCGGGGTACGAAGGGCTGTGGCGTCACGCCTCCGCCCTCGCCCTCGCCGCGGCCAGCACCGCCTGAGCGATGCCCTGGTAGCAGCCGCAGCGGCAGAGGTTGCCGGCCAGGGCGTCCTTGACCTCGTCGAGCGTCGGCGCGGGGTTCTCGTCGAGAAAGGCCTTGGCCGTCATCACGGCCCCCGGCGTGCAGAAGCCGCACTGCAGGGCGGTACCGTGCCCCGGTTCGCACTGGCAGGCGAAGGCATGCACCACGGGGTCGTCGTCGGCAAGCCCCTCGATGGTGAGCACTTCGTGGCCGGCCGCCTCGACGGCAAGGATCATGCAGGAGAGCACGGCGCGCCCGTCCATGATGACGGTGCAGGCACCGCAGGCGCCCTCGTCGCAAGCGACCTTCAGCCCGGTGAGGCCCAGACGCTCGCGCAACACGTCGGCGAGCGTCTGCGAGGCCGTGATGTCGTGGCCAAGTACGAAGCCGTGCTCGCGTCCATTGACGGAGAGCAAGATCCGCGTCATCGAGTCGTCCTCCATCTCGGCGCTCCTTCCTACTGGGCGCGCGCCGGCGCGCTCGAGCCAAGATACTGGGCGCGCAGGTCCTTCCGCTCGAGCAGCTCCGTGCCGCGACCTTCGTCGACGATCGCGCCGTTGCGCAGGACGTACGCGCGGTCGGCGAACTCCAGGACCTGATAGGCGTTCTGCTCCACGATCAGGATAGTGAGACCCTCATCGCGCAGTGCCCGCACCAGACCAAAGACCTTGTCCACCAGCAGGGGCGCGAGGCCGAGCGACGGCTCGTCGAGCAGAAGCAGCCGCGGCCCCGACATCACAGCCCTCGCGATCGCGAGCTGCTGCGCCTCGCCTCCTGAGAGCAGGCCGGCCTGCTGCTCGAGCCGCTCCCGAAGCACGGGGAACAGGTCCATCACCCGTTCGAGATCCTGCCCGGCGACCTCCTTGTCGCGGCGCGACGCAGCCCCGAGCGCGAGGTTGTCCCGGACACTGAGCCGGCCGAACAGACGCCGGCGCTCGGGCACCAGCGCGAGCCCCCCGCGCACGATGTTCTCGGTGTCGTGGCCGGTGATGTCGCTGCCCTCGAACTCGACGCGGCCGCGGGCCGGACGCACGAGCCCGATGATGCCGTTGAGCGCCGATGACTTCCCGGCCCCATTCGGGCCGAGCACGCCGACGATCTCGCCGGCGTCGACACGCAGTGAGATGCCGTGCAGCGCCTCGATGCCGCCGTACTTGACCACCAGGTCGTCGACGGCGAGCATGACCCGCTTGCCGGTGTCAGTCGACTCGCTCATGTGCGCCCGTGCGTCCCCGGCCCCTTCCTACTGTTGCGGGATGTACGCGGGCGTGAAGGCTTCCTTGAACACGAACTTGCCGTTCTCGATCTCGACGATGGTCACCGTCTTGGACGGCACCCCGTCGGTGCCGGCGTAGGTGATGCTGCCGCTGACCACCTCGACGCCCTGCAGCTGAGCCAGAGTCTCGGAGATGGCCTTGGGATCGGTGGACCCGGCCTGCTCGATGGCGGCCTTCACGACGTCGATCGTGTCGCCGCCCAGGGACGCCAGCGCGGGAGCCTCCGGCGGCTTCCCCTGGAACTCGGTGAGCCCGGCCATGAAGTCGGCGAAGCGGCTGCCCGGAGTGGGATAGCCGTGCGTCGTGAAGACGATGCCGTTGGCGTCCTTGCCGGCAAGGTCGATGAGCGGCTGCTGGTCACAACCGTCGGCGCCGAAGAGCGGCGCCTTCACGCCGGCGGCCCGGAGCTGGCGCACGAACACGCCGGTGTCCGGCGGGAACATGCCCGTGTAGATGACGTCCGGCTGGGGGTCGAGCGCCGCGATCTTGGTGACCTGCGCGGCGAAGTCCTGCTGACCGATCGTGAAGGCATCGTCGCCGATGGTCGTGCCGCCGCCCTGGGCGAAGGCGTCCGAGAAGAACTCGGGCAGGCGCGCCGTGTAGGAGAGGTCGGGTGAGGTCAGCGTGTAGACGGTCTTGAAACCTTGCTTCAGCGCGTACTCGGCGGCCGCCGCGGCCTGCACGTTGTCGCCGAAAGCGACGAGGTAGGCCTTGGTGCCGCCGACGACCACGTACTCGGGCTGCGTGGAGCAGGCGCTCAGCACGGGCACGCCCGCCTTGGCGGCCGTCTGGATGACTCCGGCGGCCATGCCGGGGAACGCCGGGCCGATCACGACGTTGGCGCCGGCGTCAAGCAGCTCCTGCGTGACGGTGCCGCCGAGCGCCGGGTCGCTCTTCATATCCTTGATGATGAGCTCGATCTGCTGGCCGTCGATGCCACCGGCCTTGTTGATCTGGTCGACCTCGTACTTCATCGCCTCCGATGCGGGCACGTCCCCCGGCGCCGCGTCCCCGACCAGGCCAAGTGCAGCGCCGATGACGACCTTGCCGGCGGGACTGCTCGCGTCGCTGGTCGTGTCGTCGCCTCCGCAGCCGATCGCCAAGACCGCCGAAGCGACCGCCAGTGCTGCGACGACGACGATTGCCAACACGCGCTTGTGCTGTCCTGTCATGTTGCTCCCCCTGTTCACGTTTGTCCTCATTGTCCTGGTCTGACTCACGCCCCGGCTCCGACATCGCCGGGTTCCGCCAAAGAAGGTGTGGGTGCGGGCTGGACCGCGCGCGTGCCCGGCCTTCGGGACGCCTCCGATGCTGCGCCTCGCGTGCCCAGGTAGGCCTCAACGACGAGCGGATCGCCCTGGACGTCCGCCGGTGTGCCGGCCGCGATCACGCGCCCCGCATCGAGTACGTAGATCCGCTCGCAGAGCGCCATGACGAAGCGCAGGTCATGGTCGATGAGCAGCACCCCGCAACCGGACTGATCCCTGATGCCACGCACCACGTGTACCAGTTCCGTGGACTCCTCGTCATTGAGGCCAGCAGCCGGCTCGTCCAGCAGCAGGATCGCCGGCGCCATCGCCACGGCCCGGGCGATCTCCACCTCGCGCTGGCGGCCGTAGGGAAGTACCCCCGCCTTGCGCTCGGCGATCTCCTCGAAGCCGAACTGCGCCAGCACGTCTCCCGCCGGACGTGCGGCCTCCGGCCGGTGCCTCCGAGCCATCGAGGCCGCGACCTCGATGTTCTGGTCGACGGTGAGCTCGCGAAACAGCTTCGTCGTCTGGAATGTGCGCGCAACGCCGAGACGCGCGATGCGATGGGAGGGCAGACGGTCGAGCGGCACGCCGCTGAGCGTCACCTCTCCTGACGTCGGCTTGTACATCCCCGAGATGAGATTCAGGAGCGTGGTCTTGCCGGCGCCGTTCGGGCCGATGAGTCCCACGATCTCGCCGCTGCGCACCTCCAGCGACACATCCTGCACAGCGGCGAGCCCGGCGAATCGCTTGGACGCGTTCTTGACGACCAGGGTCACCGGCGCGGTCACGGAGGCCGGCGGCGGGCTTCCGGCGACCCGTGCCTCCCCGCGGGACGGGAGAGCGACGGCGCGGCGGCGCGGGAAGAGCCCGTCGATCTCGCGGTCTCCCAGCAACCCCGACGGGCGCCAGATCATCACGACGATGATGGTGGCTCCCTGCACAAGAAGGGACAGGCCCGCAAGCGCCGGCAACTGCCAGCCGAGGACGACAGGACCGTCGCCGAGGAACCTGGTCACTTCCGCGAAGATGCTGACGAGGAAGGTGCCGACGACCGCCCCGGTGACGCTGTACTCGCCGCCGAGCACGAGCATGGTGAGCGTGAGGAAGAGCAACGTGAAGTAGAAGCCCACCGGGCTGATGGCGCCGAGGAAGTGCGCCATCAGCACGCCGCCGAGAGCGCACACGGCGCAGCTCAGGACCCAGGCCCAGTACCGCGAGCGCACCACCTGGACGCCGCTCGCGGCAGCGGCCACGGCGTCTTCGCGCGTCGCCTGCACGCGCAGCCCAAGCCGGGAGGCCTTGAACAGGCGCGCGACCATCAGCGCTACGAGGACTGCGGCGAGCGCCCACCAGATGGTGGTCGCCGACGGGATGCCGTAGAAGGCTTCGGCGCCGCCGGTCACGCTCTTCCAGTTGGTCAGCACGGCGAAGACGACGATGACAAGGGCCAGAGTGACGATGGTGGCGGCGATGCCCGAGAGCCGCGCCAGCGCGAGCCCGATCAGCGCGGCCAGCGCCGTGGTGAAGAGTATCGCGCCGAGCATCGCGAGCGGTACTGGCAACTGCACGTCGGCAAGGCCCAGCGGCGCGTCGGCGATGAGCGTACCCTTGATGAGGGCGGGGGTACTGAGGATCGCCGACACGTAGGCCGCGATCCCGGCGAACGAGACGTGTGCAAGTGTCAGGACGCCCGAGTTGCCGGCGAACACCTGCAACCCCAAGACGATAACGAGATTCATGAGAAGGACGATGGCCACCCCGCGCTCGGAGCCCCCGCGCGAGGCGTATACCAGCGTGAGCACGGCAACGATGGCGAACAGAGCCGCGGCGCCGAGGGCCGCGCGGGACAGATCGCGACGATACAGGCTCACACGCGCTCCGCGCTGCTGTCACCGAACAGGCCACGCGGCCTGATCACCAGGGCCACAGCGACGAAGATGAAGACAAACCCGGTCGTGAATCCGCTCATGCCTTGCGGCAGCCACGCCCGCAGCGCGACCTCCACGAACCCCAGCACGAAGCCGCCGGCGAGTGCGCCCCAGAGATTGCCCAAGCCGCCGATGACGTTGGCGACGAAGGCGTTGATACCCAGGAAGATGCCCATGTGCGGGTTGACCGCGCCGCGGCGGGCAAGGATGAGCACGGCCGCCAGGCCCGCGAGCAGGCCCGAGATGGCGAATGCCGCGACGATGATGGAATTCGCCTTCACGCCCATCAGGCGGACGGCGTTGAAGTCCTCCGACGCGGCTCGCATGGCCTTGCCGATGACCGTCCTCTTCAGCAGGAGCAGCAGAAGAAGTACTGCCACCGCGGTCACCCCGATGGTCAGGAGATGCTCGGCCTGGACTCGCAGGCCGCCAACGTGCACCGCGGCCGAGATCCATTCAGGGGCCGGCACCGCCTTGACGCGCGGCGAGACGAAGGTCTCGAAGGCGGCGGCGATCATGATGCTCACGCCCAGCGAAGTCAGCATCATGGTCAGCGGACTCGCGTTGCGCACCGGGCGGAACGCCAAGCGCTCCATGGCCAGCGCCGCCGCCACTGTGCCGAGGATGCCCAGCAACGCAAAGGCCCACCACGGCAAGCCCAGGGCGAGCCCACTGAACATAACGTAGCCGCAGACCGTGATCAGCTCGCCGTGGGCGAAGTTGACGAGCCCGACGATGCTGAACACGATGGCCAGACCCAAGGCGAGCAACGCGTAGGTGCTCCCAAGGCTGATGCCGTTGAGGATCTGCTGCAGGGCGTCCGTCAACGAAGAGCGGTCATGCCGCCCCATGCGGAGCGAGTCGCGATTGGCCAAGCGTGGCGAGCATTCAACAATGTGTACCCTTCATGCATCATGGGCGCATAGAAGCCACCATAGTATACAGGCTCGGACGGTGAAGCGGCAGCGGACGGCGACGGGGGGCGGGAGGCCCTTCCGGCCTCCCGCCCCCCGTCTCTTGAGTCCCGCTGCCGGCGTCAGACGCCGGCGGGCAGCGTGCTCAGCCGGTCCTTCACGATCTTGGTCGCCGTGGCGATCACCTCGAGGCTGCGGTCGACCTCGGTCTGGGTATGCGCGGTGCAGGCGAAGAAACGCTCGAAGTTGAAGTTGTGGAAATACACGCCGCGCATCTGGCACTCGGTCTGCAGCATGCCGAAGAAGCGCGTGTCGCTGGCCCGGGCCTGACGATAGCGCGTGACCGGGCCTTCGTGCCCGAAGAAGACCTGCCACATCGGGCCGACCTGGCTGATGTAGGCGGGCACGCCGTTCTCGGCGAAGATGCCGCGCATGCCCTGCACCATCGCGTTGGCGATCGTGTTGAGATGGCCGTACACGCGCTCGCGGTCGTTGATGAGGATGTCGAGGGTGGCGTTCATGCCGGCGAGGGTCATGGGATTGCCGCTGTAGGTGCCGCCGTGCAGCACCACGCCCTCGGCCTCGAGCTCCATGATCTCCTTCTTGCCGCCGAAGGCGGCCGAACCCGGCGTGCCGCCGCCGACCGCCTTGGCGATGCAGGTGATATCGGGGATGACGCCGTAGAGCTCCTGGGCGCCGCCGAGAGACACGCGGAAGCCGGTGATGATCTCGTCGAAGATGAGCAGCACGCCGTTCTCGTCGCAGATGCGGCGCAGGCCCTCGAGAAAGCCGGGCTCGGGAGGGATGATGCCGGCGTCGGCGAGGATAGGCTCGCTGAGCACCGCCGCGAGCTGATCGCGATTGCGCTTGATGATCGTCTCGGCGCTGTCGAGGTCGTTGAAGCAGCCGATGATCATGGTCTCTTCGACGGCCTTGGGGATGCCGACCCCGGACGGCAGCGTGCGCGGAAAGCGCTCCCTGCCCGCCGCCTCGAGCGCCGGCACGTGCGAGTACGCGTGGCAGTCGAGAAAGCCGTTGTAGCTGCCTTCCCACTTGAGGATCTTGTCTTTGCCCGTGTAGGCGCGGGCGAGGCGCATGGCCGCCTGTGTGGCCTCGCTGCCGGAGTTGGCGAAACGCACTTCATCGATGCCGGGGACGGCCTGGACGATCTTGCGCCCCACTTCGTAGTCGAGCTCGTGGGGGAACGTGTAGAGCATGCCGCCCTGGGTGATCTGCGCGACGATCGCGTCGAGGATGGGCTTGGGCCGGTGGCCGAAGATCATCGGCCCGTAGCCGATGCACCAGTCGATGTAGGCGTTGCCGTCCACATCGAAGAAGTAGGCTCCTTCGCCGCGGTCCATCACGATCGGGCGCGTCCCGATGAGTCGCGCGTAGCTCGACTCACCACCGGACACGACCTCCTGGCACTTGGCGAACATCTCGCGCGTCTTGACGAGGTGACTGTCGTCGATGAGGTTGTCGTCCATGGGGCTCTCGACTCCTTCACGAACGGCCGGGCGCGGCGCGGTCACCCACGGGTGTGGGGCCGGGTCCCCGGAGGGTGCCGCAAGTGTACCGGATGAAGCGACCCGGTGAACGCCGGCGATCAGACCGAGCCGTAGGCGTCCAGCTTCACGTCGCGGGCCAGTGAGTAGGCCATCGCGGTGTGATCCGCGATCTCGGCAAGCGTGTGACCGAAGGCGACCTCTTCGAGGACGAAGCCGCGCTCAGGAGTGCGCCGGAAGAGCGCCCGTTCGGTGACGATCACGTCGCACTCGCCGGCTCCCGTCAGCGGCAGCGTGCAGCGCGCGACCAGCTTCGGAGAGCCGTCCTTGGCGCAATGCTCGGTGAGCACGTACACGGTGCGTGCCCCGGCGACAAGGTCCATGGCGCCGCCCATCCCGATCTTCCTGCCCGGCATCTCGTAGTTGGCGATGTTGCCGTCGCCGTCCACCTGCAGGGTGCCGAGCATCGTCGCGGCGACGCGCCCGCCGCGGATCATCGCGAACGAGGTCGCGGTGTCGAAGTAGCAGCCCCCGGGCAGCAGCGTGACGAAGAGGTTGCCGGCGTTGCGGCGATCGGGGTCCTCGGTACCGGGCAGCGAGACGGGTCCCACACACGTGATCCCGTTCTCCGCCTGGATGACGACGTCGATGCCCGGCGGGATGTAGTTGGCGACCAGCATGGGGATCCCGGCACCGAGATTGGTGACCTGGCCGTCCTGGAGCTCTTGCGCGGCGCGGGCGGCGATGACGCAGCGGATGTCGGGCGTCATCGCCGCACCCCGCAGTAGCTCACGTCGGCGCGCACCACGGCGTCGACGAAGATGCCCGGCGCGTGCACCTTCTCCGGGTCGAGCTCGCCGACGCTGTAGGCGTGCTCGACCTCGGCGATCACGTAGTCGGCGCAGGTGGCGACCGTCGTGTTGTAGTTGCGCGCCGTACCACGGAAGCACAGGTTGCCGACCAGGTCGCCGGCGTGTGCGCGCACGAAAGCCACGTCGGCGCGCACGGCCTTCTCCCATAAGTAGGTCCGGCCGTCCACGGTCACCTTCTCGTGACCCGCTTCGACGGCCGTGCCGACACCCACGGGCGTGAGAAAGCCGCCGAGACCGGCGCCCCCGCAGCGCAACATCTCGATGAGGTTGCCCTGGGGCACCCATACGAGCTCAAGCTCGCCGTTCTCCACCGCGCGGCCCACGTCGGGCGTGTAGCCGATGTGGCAGCAGTGCAGCTCACGCACCATCCCGGCCCTGACAAGCTCGACCACGCCGTCGTCCTCGTAGCCGCCGTCGTTGGAATAGAGCACGAGGTCACGGACCGGCCGCACCTTCAGCGCCCGGATGAGCGTGAGCGGCACCCCCTGGCTGAGGAACCCTCCCAGGGCCAGAGTCATGCCCGACTCCACGCGCGCGACCGCCTCGTCTATCGGGATCATCTTGTTCAGAGCCACCTCGATCACCTCACGGTCGTCGGTGTGTCAGGGTCGGGCCGCGGCTCAGCCAGCGGCTCCGGGCACTCGCCCACGAAGGGCTCCACATCGACGACGGCGTCGAGGTGGGCGACACCGCGTGCCACGCGTGCTGCGGTCGGCTCATCGGCGTCGATGCCCAAGGTGATGTAGGTATGGTCGCGGTCGGGCAGATGCCGGACGACCACGGTCTCGATGTTGACGCCACGGCGCGAGACCTGCCCGGCGACGCGCGCCAGCACGGACGGCCTGTCCTCCACCAGCACGCGCAGCCAGCGATGTCCTGTGGCGCTGCTCACCGAGACGTCCGTGGTGGGGAAGTTCGCGGCCAGCGCCTCGAGGCGCGCCCACTTCTCTTTGATGGCGGTGCGCGCAGCCTCCACGTCGAACGCCACCCCTGCAAAGCGTTTCTGTCGCGCGAGATAGTCCTCGAGCGGGGTCCCGTCCGCGCGGGCGTTGATGCGGTATCGGCGTCCGTTGAACACCTCGTAGAGCGGGAACACCCCGCAGACGACGGCGAGTCGCGACAGCTCCACCGTGTCGGCGGGCTCCGACTTCCAGCCCGCGGGGCAGGGCGACAGGAGGAGCAGGAAGCGAAAACCGTGGGTCGTCTGGGCCACGGCCAGCTTGCGCATGAAGTCGTCGTGGTGCGCCAGCGACAGCGTGGCCGCATAGGGCACCCCATGCGCCGCCATGATCGCCATGACGTCCTTCTTCGGCTCGGGCTTGCCCGCCGGCGTGGTGGTCGTCCGCGCGCCGGCGGGGGTCGCGCCGCTGCGCTGACCGCCGGTGTTGCCGTAGATCTCGTTGTCGTAGCACACGTAGATGACGTCCTCGTTGCGTTCGGCCGCCGCGGAAAGCGTCGCCATCCCGATATCGTACGTGCCGCCGTCGCCGGCCCAGCAGATCGTGGGGTCGGGCTCGTCGTTCAGCTCGTGGACGCGACTCACGCCGGTGGCCACGGCCGGCGAGCTCGCGAAGGTGCTGCCGACCGCCGGCACGCCGTAGGCGCTGTCTGGAAACGCCCCCGGCGTGGCCACTGCGCAGCACGCCGGCACCACCAGCGTGAGCATGCCGCCATGCAGGGCCTGATCGAGCCACTGCAGGCCGAGGGACATGCCGCAGCCCGCGCAAGCGCTGTTGCCCGGGCGCCACAGCGGCTCGCTGCGCGTGACCACCGCGCCGGCGCCCTGGGCCAGGTCCTCAGCCATCACGCCTCCCCCTCGAAGAATACAGGGGGGCCGGCGCACTCACGCGCGGCCAGGTCGTCCACGATGGCGTCGATCACAGTGTGCGGCACATCGGTGCCGCCGAGGCCCACGATGTAATCCTGGACCAGGACGTCTGAGCGCCCCGTGAGGCTCGCGACGACCTCGCCCCAGAAGATCCCTCCGGATCCCGGCGAGTGGTTGCGGTCCAGCACCGCGATGCGGCGTGCCGGTCCGATGGCCCGCGTGAACTCCTCACGCAGGAAGGGGCGAAACAGCTTGGCCCTCACGAGGCCCACGCGCTCGCCGCGGGCGCGCCGGTCCTCCACCACGTGGAGCGCCGTGCGCGCCATGGTGTTGCAGGCGACGAGCACGAGCTCCGCGTCGTCCGTGTGGGCGGCGGGGAAGGCCCCTGCGGGCCGCCGCCCGAACACGGTCTCGAACTCGTCGGTGGCCTCGCGCAGGACGTGCGGCACCGCCTGCATGGCGTGCTCGATGTCCTCGCGCTGGCGCATGGTGTCGCGCGGCCACGTCAGCCCGCCGTAGATCCGCGGGTGGTCCCGCTTGATACGGTGGGGAAGGTCGAGGGGCGGCAAGAAGGCGTCGACCTGGCTCTGATCCGGAAGATCGACGTCCATGAGGGCGTGAGACAGCACGAAGCCGTCCTGCGCGACGAGAGCCGGGAGCAGGACGCGGGCGTCCTCGGCGACGCGAAACGCGATCAGGATGGTGTCGACGAGGTCCTGGTGCGATTCGCAGTAGAACTGCAGCATGGCGGCGTCCCGGAGCGCGAGGCTGTCACCCTGATCGACCCAGATGTTCCACGGCGGGCCGATCGTGCGGTTGGAGGCGACCAGGACGATGGGCAGGCGATAGTAGCCTGCCGCGAACACGTTCTCGGTCATGTAGAGAAGCCCGTTGGCGGCGCTCGCCGTGAAGGCGCGGGCGCCGGCGATGGACGCCCCGATGCAGACTCCCATGGCGCTGTGTTCGGACTCCACCGGCACGACGGCGCCCTTGGCGAAGGAGTACGCCGTGAGGGTCTCCATGATCTCCGTCTGCGGGGTGATGGGGTAGACGCCGCTGCAGCAGCCGCGGGCCTCGCGGTTGGCCTCGCCGGCGGCTGCCAGCATGGCCCCTGCGGCCTGGTTCCCGGTGACGAGTGCTCGCGGCATCGTGGACTCCGCTCAGATCGCTTCGGTGAAGAGGACTCCGCGCGGGCAGGCGGCAGCGCACAGCCCGCATCCCTTGCAGTAGTCGTGGTCGGCCTCGGGCGGGCAGCCCTCGGCGTGCCGCACCACGCCCTCCGGACAGTAGATGACGCAGAGGTCGCAGCCCGTGCAGGCGCCGCAGGAGAAGCAGCGCGAGGCCTCCGCCCCGAGGGCGTCGTGGCCGGCCCGCGTCAAGAACCCACGGCGCACTTCCGCGAAGTCGCGACGGCGCAGGCGTGGCGCCAGGAACGAGACCCGCTCCCGGGGAATCTTGGGAAACGCCTGAGGATGGACGATATCGGGGCCCGCGAGCGTCGCGTCGCCCGGCCGCTCGGCGACGAGCGACCCGGCATCGCGGGCGCCCTGTGATCCCGTGATCGCGGCGTGGATGGCGAGCGCGGCGCGGCGCCCGCCGCCGATGGCCGCCGACACGGTGCCCTCGCCGCCGGCGAGATCGCCGCAGACGTAGATCGGCGCGGGAGCGCCGTCGACGGACAAGGGGCCGCGCAAGGTCTTCACCGCGCTCGGGAACAATGAAAGGTCGCCGTCCTGACCTACGGCGAGCAGCAGGCGATCGCACGACAGCTCGACAAGCGCCCCGTCGCCCTCGACGGCCGTCGGGCGCGGGCGCCCGCTCTCGTCCGGCTCACCGAGAGCCATGCGCCGGCACACGAGGGTGGTGCGCCCATCGTACTCGCGGAGCCCGACCGGCGAGAGCAGTTCCTCGATCACCACGCCTTCCTCGAGCGCCTCTTCGACCTCCTCGGCGATGGCCGGCATCTCGGCACGCGTGCGCCGATACACGACGCGGACGTCGCGCGCCCCAAGCCGCACGGCGGTGCGAGCCGCGTCCACCGCCGTGTTGCCGCCGCCGCGACCACGACCGCCGCCCCGCGCAGGTCAGCGGCGCCGGCACGCGACCGCGCGAGGAAGTCCAGACCCTGCTCGACGACGACCGCCGTCGCCCCGGCGACGTCGAGGGCGCGCACGCTCTGCTGACCCGTCGCCACCAGCACGGCGGCGTGCTCGCGCGCCACGCGCCGAAGCCCGGCGCGGTCGACCCGGTGTCCGGTGCGTGCGTCGACCCCGTGGCCGAGGATGAACGCGATCTCCCGCTCCAGCACGGGGCGCGGCAGCCGGTACTCCGGGATGCCCGTGCGGAGCAGGCCGCCGAGCTCGGGCGCAGCCTCCAGAACGGTGACCCGATGACCGAGGCGCGCCAGGTGATAGGCGCCGGAAAGCCCCGCCGGTCCGGAGCCGACCACCGCCACGGGGACGCCGCCCGACAAGCGCTGGGGGCGAGGCCAGGCGGCGCGGTCGGCAAGCGCACGCTCGATGTCGCGCACGTCCACCGCGCCGTCGAGCTCGCGCCGGTTGCACGCGTCCATGCACGGCGCCGGGCATACGCGGCCGCACGTGCCGGGAAACGGCGAAGTCTCCAGCAGGATCGCCAGAGCCCGGTCGTCGTCGCCGGCGGCCGCGGCCTGCACGAAGCCGCGCACGTCGTTACCGGCGGGGCAGGCGTCGCTGCACAACGGCCGGAGCTCGCGGGAGTGCGGCAGCCGGGAAGCCCAGGCGCCCGTGTGCGTACTGGGCCGGGCGCCCACCCGCTCATCCAGAAAGCTCAAGTACGCGTGCGGCTCCTGTGACCCCGGCGGGGCGATCTCCCCGGGCTCATCGGCGGTGACGACCTGCGCGAACGCCGCGCGCGCCGCCGCGACGTTGGGGCCGCCGAAGCCGGCGTCCTCCAGCGCCCCCTCCGCGTCGGCGGATCGCAGACCGAGGACGCGCGCCAGGGCGCCGAGCAGCGCCGTGTTGACGATCGGCACAGATCGCGTCCCCAGACCATTGGCGACCGCGATCGCGTTGGCATCGACCGTCGCGACCCGGCGCCCGGGGAACACGCCGGCGAAGGTCTCGGGAGGCTGGCCGGCGTTGACGAGGATCCAGCCGCCCGGGCGCTCGCCCGCCGCTGCCGCCGGCGCCGCGAGAGACGGGTCGACGATGATCACGTGGTCGGGCGTGGAGACGACACCGTACACGTCGATCTCGCGTTCGTCGACGCGCACGTAGGCCTGCACCGGCGCCCCGGTGCGCTCGGGTCCGTAGACGCCGAAGGCCTGCACGTGCAGGCCGCGCCGGTAGTACGCGCCGGCGATCAGCTTGGCAAGGGTCACGCCGCCGCGGCCGCCGCGGCCATGGATGACGAACTCGATCATCGGTGGGGCTCACCGTCTCTGCATGCAAACGCCGCCATGTCACCCTCCACTTGACGGGTTCCCATATAATGAAAAAGTAAGTCATTCACGCAATAGGGTCAAGGACATGATACGGACGCGCCCGACGACCATGGGGACCACGGAGCTATGAAGGAGTCGCGACAGTCGGCCTCGCTGAAGGCTGGGGGCGCACTGGACGTCCCTCCCCTCGACACACCCAGCGCGAGCGACGGCGTCGCGCGGGTGATCCGAGGGCTCATCTTCTCCGGCGAGCTCTCTCCGGGCGACTGGCTACCATCCGGCCGCGACCTCGCCGAGCGGCTGGGCATCTCCCAGCTCACACTGCGCGTGGGCCTCAGGTCGCTGGAGACCAACGGCTACCTCATCACGAGTCGCGGCGCGCACGGCGGCACAAGGGTGGGGGACATCGAGACGCTCAGCCGCATCTGGGTCGCGTGGATGGAGGCCAAGGGCGACGAAGTACAGGACATGTGGGAGTTCCGCGAGATCGTCGAGTCCCACGTGGCAATGCTCGCGGCGGAACGGCGCACGCGGCAGGAGCTCGCCGCCATCGAGGCAGCCCTGGCCTCCGCTGCCGCCGACAGCCACACGGCGGTGCTGCGCTGGAACGTCTCGTTCCACGATGCCCTCGCCGCGGCCGCGCACAGCAGCCATCTCGCACGAGCCGTCGTCTCCGTACGCCAGGAGCTCTTCCTGCCCGCGGGCCTGCTGCTGCGGGAGCATCCGGCCGACGAGCTGCGCGCCGCGCACGCGGAGGTCTTCGCCGCCGTGCGCGACCGTGAACCGGCGCGTGCGATGGAGTGCATGCGCAGTCACCTCGAGCGCACGCGCGAGATGGTCGCGCGTGCGCTCGCAGAGCTCAGAGGCCGAGGGGCCGCGCGAACGTGACGTGCGGCCGGCGTGAGGCGCCGCCGTTCAGACGACGGCCGCCAGCAGGCTCACGCCGACGATGGTGCAGACGATCCCGACCCACTGGTTGGGCTTCGGGCGCTCGTGCAGGAGCACGAAGCCGAGGATCACGGCAAAGGTGCCGAACTGAGTCGTGGTCACGCCGGCCACAGTCGGCGGACCGAGCGCGAACGCGATCGTGAGCAGCATGACGCCGCCAAGCTCGAGCAGTCCCGCGCCCACCGCACGTACGCGCATCGCCTGGGGCACCGCGAGGCTTCCGGAGAGCAGCGCCACGGGCAGCGTGATCGCCAGCGAGACGGTGCGCGAAATGGCCGACTGCGAGAGCCAACCGATCTCGCCGTAGGCGTAGCAGAGCATCACCCCGGCGAACAGGGCGCCGGCGGCTAACGCCCAAGGAGCGCCCCGCGTCGACTTGGCGCGGCCCTCGAACGACGTGAGCACCGCGCCTCCGGCGCTGAGAAACAGCGCCACGGCGAGCAGCGGCGTGACCGCGGCGCCCAGGAGGATCACGACGACGGCCACGTAGGCGCCCTGCAGTGACGTGAGCGCCGAGACCAGACCCAGGTCGCCGATCTGCAGACCGTGCAGCAGGCAGAAGAGGGCGCCGAAGTAGAGAGCGCCGGCGAGCGCAGCCAGACCGGCGCCGCGCCATTCGCCGGCGCCCGGAAGTCCGTCCACCAGTAGGGCGATGGGCAGAACGACGATCGCGCCGGTCACGAGCACCCAGACCATCTGCGTGAGTGGGCGTGTCTCGCGCGTGACGCGCTGCGAGAACATGTCGCTGCTCGCGTAGGAGAGGGACGCCAGAAGGCCTGAGAGCACGGTCAGCATCCGCTGAGTCTACCCGAGCGCCGGCCTACATCGTTCTGCGGCAGGCGGACCCGTCAGTCGAGCCCGGCCGCCGCCAGCATGGTGATCGCGACGCAGGTGAGCGCCACGCCGACGAGCTGGACGCGGCTGAGCTTCTCGCGCAACACCACCAGACCGATGATCACCGCCCAGGTGCCGGCCTGGGCCACGGAGACGGAGGCGATCGCCACGGGGCCCAGGCTGATGGCGGCCGCAAGCCCCACGAAAGCGCCGGCGTCGACGGCGCCGGCCACGACAGCGCGACCCCGGAACGGCCGCGGCAGCACGAGCCCTCCGGTGAGCAGCGCGACCGGGATGACGACGATCGTCGTGCTCACCCGGCCGACCGCGGCCAGCGTGATCGGCGGCAGCGCCGTGGCCTCGGCGAAAAGGAGCAGGGTGCCGGCGAACAGGATCGCACTGAGCAGCGCCCAACCGGCGCCGGCGGTGGCGCGCGTGCGGCGCCTCTCGCCGAGGGCGCTTACCGGCGCCCGCTCCACCGACGCCATGAGGCCGCCGAGCACGGCCAGCGGCAGGCCGATCAACGCTATCGTTGACAGCGTCTCTCCGAGCGCGATGGCGCCCACCGCAGCGAAGCCGCCAGCCAGCGAACCCAGCGGCGTGACCACCGAGAGGTTGCCGGTAGAGAGCCCCTTGAGGAGCGCCCCCAGGCCGAGGAACTCGAGCACGCCGCTCGCGGCGGCGAACCCCGCCGCCCGCCACTGCTCGTTGCCGCTGGGCAGGCCGTCGACGATGAGCGCCAGCGGCACCAGGATGGCAAGACCGACCAGCATGACCCAAGCCAGGGCCGTCCAGAGAGAGGCCGACCGCACGATGCGGAGCAGCAGGTAATCGTGGACGGCGTAGCCGAAGGCGGAGCCGAGCCCGAAGACGACGGTGAGCATCCTGCTACTCTACTCGACGCGTCGAGGGGCGGCCGGGCGCGGCTTCAGACCGCGCCGCCGCTCACCCGCGCCTCAGGATGGCTCGATGCGGCACACGGTGAGGTCGGCGAAGTTACGCGGCCCGAGATCCTTGTGCTTCTCGGCGATGGTGTCGGCGAGGGCGTCGAGGGCGGCGTAGTCGGCCTCTCGGGGCAGGCCCTTGGCCAGCACCGGGTCGA
The DNA here is from genome assembly GCA_963765635.1 of uncultured Thermoleophilia bacterium. Classification (GTDB taxonomy): domain Bacteria; phylum Actinomycetota; class Thermoleophilia; order UBA2241; family UBA2241; genus CAIXSE01. The sequence continues at coordinate 865,373 of CAVXXF010000004.1, read as the reverse complement.
GCAGCTCCACCTTGAGCTTGGGCATCATCCCGACAAGAGTCTCGACGGTCTTGCCTGCCCAACCGTAGGAGCCGATGACCGTGGCGTACTTGGCGCGCGGCCTGAGGGCATTGGCGAGAAAGGCCGCGTAGGCGGCCAGCGGATGCGGCCCGGTGAGCACGGTACACGCGCCCAGGACGATGGTGCCGGCGTGCACCAGCGAACTGGCGAGCTCGCCGGCATCGAGCGTGGTGAGATCGAAGCGCTCCACGGCCACGCCGCGGTCGGTGAGGGCGGCCGTGAGGTGGTCCACCATGAGCCGCGTGCTGTCGTGCATCGTGACGTACGGCAGGCAGACGATGTTCTGCGGCTCCCCGCCGGCCCAGTCGCGGTAGGCCTCGATGATGAAGCCGGGATCGTCGTACACCGGCCCGTGGCTGGGGCCGATGATGGCGATCGGGTACTGCGTCACCTTGTCGATGTTCTTCAGCACCTGGGTGCCGAACGGCATCATGATCTCGGCATAGTAGCGCTTGGCGCCGTCGTACACCTCGTGCTTGTCGGCGAAGATGTCGCTGGTGGCATAGTGCGAGCCGAAGAAGTCGCAACTGAAGAGGATCCTGTCTTCTTCGAGCCACGTGCTCATGGTCTCGGGCCAATGGACCCAGGGCGTGAACAGGAACTTCAGCGTCTTGTCGCCGAGACTTACGCTCTCGCCGTCGGCGACCACCTGGAAGCGGGCGTCGTCGACGTGCAGATGGTCGATGAGCATCCCTCTGGCCTTCTCGTTGCAGACGATCGTGAGCTCGGGGAAGCGCTCGAGGAGCATCGGCGTCGAGCCGGAATGGTCCTGCTCCACGTGGTGGATCACGAGGTAGTCCGGCGCGGGGAGCTGGTCGAGCTGGAGCGACAAGGTCCGCCAATGGACCGGATCGACGGTGTCGATGAGGGCGTTCTTCTCGCTGCCCTGCACGAAGTAGGCGTTGTAGCTCGTGCCGTGGGGCAGAGGGATGAGGGCATCGAAGAGGCGGCGATCCCAGTCGACGGCGCCGATGAGTTGGACGTTGGGGACGATCTCGCGTGGCTTCATGACACCCCTCGATGAGGTCGGGGATTGCGGATTCGACTGCTTCGATTATATCCGCGCACGTGGTGGCCAAGCCTGTCGAAAGGGGAAGAGAAGCTGTGACATTGGACACATCGGCACGAGTGGAGGTGCGGTGATGGGGCTACAGGCGCGAATCAGCGTGATCACTCTCGGTGTCGCGGACGTGCCGCGGGCCCGGGCCTTCTATCAGGCGCTCGGCTGGCCACTGAGCGGTGCGCCGGAGGACGGGGTCGCCTTCTTCAAGAACGCCGGGTCGCGGCTGGCGCTGTACTCGCGAGAGGCCATGGCGGAGGAGGCCGGGCAGGCGGCAGCCCCACCCGGCTCGATCGGCGTCGCGCTGGCCATCAACCTCGAGAGCCGGGAACTGGTCGATGAGGCCCTGGCGGCGGCAGTGAAGGCCGGCGGCACCCTTCTGCGGCCGGCCCAGGAGCGCTTCTGGGGCGGCTACTCCGGCTACTTCGCCGACCCGGACGGCCACGCCTGGGAGGTCGCCCACAACCCGTTCTGGGCGATCGGCGAGGACGGGCTGCCGGAGCTGCCCTGAGGCACGGGTCCAAGCGACGCTCTACGGCCTGATGCCCTGATCGCCGGGGCCGAACCAGCGCGTCATGCTCTCGCGGATGAGGCCGTCGCGCTGGAGATTGCGGAGGCTGTGGTCGAGGAGGGCGACGAGGTCCGCCTCGCCTTTCTTGACGGCGCACGCGCAGCGATCCCAGAAGAGCGGCCTGCCGGAAAGTGCCAAACGATCGTCTCTGCCCGCCAGCAGGCGCGCCATGACCCCTGAGGTGAGATACATCGGCACCTCGTGCTTGAGGAGGGCGCGCACGGCCGGGCTGTACTCGGCAAATGCGATCGGGGTCGCTGCTGTCTTGTCGCGCAAGTACGTGAGGTACGTGCTCCCGCGGTCGGCGCCCACCTTCCTGCCGCGCAGCGAGGCGAGTCCGGTGACACGCGGTCCGCCGTTGCGGATCAGAATCTGCGCAGCGAGGTGAGAATACGGCGTCGAGAAGGCCACCGTCTTCTTGCGCTGGGGCGTGATCTCCACGCTGCCGATGGACACGTCGAAAGAGCCGCGCACGAGCCCGCGCGAGACCCAGTCCCAGGCCGGGTGCCTGAACTCCACGGCCACTCCGAGGATCGCGGCGATCCCACGCGCCACATCGACGTCGAAGCCTTCGACATCGCCGGTCGACCCGTCCACCGAGCTGTACGGCGGGTAGTTGGCGTCGTTGGCGACGAGGATACTGCCGCGCTCGACAATGGTCTTCGCCAGACCACGGGGAGCGTGGCCGAGGATCCGCGTGGCGATCTCGAGGGGGGATTCAGTCGCCGGCTCCTGCCGCGTGGCGACGTCGCGGTCGCCGTCGCTCACGACGACGCCGGCGCCGGCCACTCCGGTCCACCCCGCAACCGCCGCGACGGACGCGACAAACGCAAAGACGAAAGCGAGCCGCAGCGAGCGGATCGCGGTCCCTCGATACATGGTCTCCTCCGGTCTGTCGCGCTCGGGCATGCGTGCCCAGCCGGCTCTAACGCCCGCGGTCCTGCAGTTCGTCGGCGAGCTGCTCCACGAACAGGCCGACGTCGGTGACGATGCCGACGGTCTGGAAACTGCCGCGGTCGGCCAGCTTCGTGACGACCGCCGGGTTGATGTCGACGCACACGATGCGCACCGAGGCCGGCAGCATGTTGCCGACGGCGATGCTGTGCAGCATCGTGCTCAGCATCAGGCAGGCGCCGGCCTGCTGGGCGTACTCGCGCATGACCTTCTGCGCCTGCATCACGTCGGTGATCACCTCGGGCATGGGGCCGTCGTCGCGGATGCTGCCGGCGAGCACGAACGGCGTGCCCGTCTTGATGAGCGTGTACATGAGGCCGCCGGTCAGGATGCCCTGCTCGACGGCGGCCCGGATCGATCCGCATCTGCGGATGGTGTTGATGGCGCGCAGGTGATGCTCGTGGCCGCCGGGCATCGGCGTGCCCTCTTTGAGACTGATGCCCAGCGAGGTCCCAAACAGGTTGGACTCGATGTCGTGCGTGGCGATGGCGTTGCCGCCGAACACGGCGCCGATGTAGCCCGCCTCAACGAGGCGGGCCAGGTGTGGCGCCGCCCCTGTGTGCACCACGGCCGGACCGACCACCGCGATCGTGAGCTTTCCCTGCTGCCTGACCTGGCGCAGCTCCCGGGCCACCTCGCGCACGATCTGCGCCTTGGGCTTCTCCGAGCTGACGGCCGAGGCCATGAACTCGAACGGCTGGCTCTCACGCGGCCGCTCGAGCGGCAGCACGCGGATACCGCGATGGCCGGTGACGAAGCGGTCGCCGGCCCTCACGTCACTCATAGCCACGGTCTCTGCTGTGCCGGCCGCCTCGTCAACGCGGATGCCGCAGTCCATCTCTGGGTGCCGCACACGCACCCAGTCGCCGGCCACGCGCACGAACGTCTCGAGGTTGGTGGTGGAGTAGAACGCATCGGGGAAGACGCCGTCCATGTCGGCGCTCTCGAGCACGATGTCCTGCGGCTTGACGGCCACGACGCCGAACTCGGTGATGGCCGTCAGCAGCTCGTCGAGGTGCGCGGCGTCGCGGCCGAAGATGCGCATCACGGCGTGTGACGGGTCGTCCTTCATGCGCCCGACCTCGAAGGTGAGCATCTCGAACTCGCCGTCGAGGTCCATGACCTGATCCATGATGTGCGGCATCATCAGGGAGTCGATGAGGTGGCCCTCGATCTGGACGTCTTCGTATGGAGTGTCGGGCATGTGGCCTCCCATAGGCCGGCGCGTAAGGCGGGTGTGTCCCTCCGGGCCCCGCCCGCCCAGACAGTCTACCCTCTCTCGCCGCGTGTGCAGAAAGGAGCCTGTCTTCCTCGCGACGCCGCGGTCTCGCTCCGCCGCTCGGCGGATACGTCAGACACCGAGAAGGATCTCGATCCCGGAGAGCACGAGCTTGAGCTCCCGCTCCGACAACTCACCCGCCTTGTCGGTCAGCCACTCCCGGTCGAGTGTCGTGATCTGGGACACGTTGGCTACCGAAGCCTTGGGGAGCCCGGTGACGCCCTCGACGAGAAGGACGTTGCCGGGTGCGTCGGCCCATCGCAGGTTGCTGGTCAGGGGCACGCAGACGACCGTGCGAATACGGCTGCGATTGAAGGCGTCGCTCTGGGCGACGACCACTGGCCGCCGATACCCGGGCTCGGACGCCGACGGCTGCGGTAGATCGGCCCACCAGATCTCGCCTTGGGCGATCACCACTCACTGCGACGAAGTGCATGCCGGGCGGACGCGCGCACGAAGCCGTTGTTCTGATCGGGCACGTCGGCACAGACCTCGTCGAGCGCCGCTGTGACTCGCGCCGGCGAATGCCGCGCAATGAACTCGCGCACAGCGCGGCTGTACAGGTGGCTTCGCGACTCGTTCAGGGCGCGTGCCAGGACTTCCGCATCGGCAAACACATCGTCGGGTATCGAGATCGCGGTCTTCATACCAGAAGTATAACCACGTCGACGGGGCGCGCAAGGCCGCGACGAGGTCGCGGAGGTGACGTTTGCCGCCACGCCCATTGACGTTGGGGCGCCCGGTGCTTCACCCCGCTGCGCCCGGCCCCTCCTCCGCCTCGATCTCCGCGACCACGCCCTTCGACGCCGGCAGCAGCTCCACGATGAGCACGCCGCTGAGCATCAGCGAGCCGCCGACCAGCAGGCGCCAGGTCACGGAGTCCATGCCGAAGGCGATACCGGTCAGCGCCGCGAAGACGGCTTCAAAGCCGAGCAGGATGGCGGCGTGCGTGGAGGTCGTGTACCGCTGCGCCCAGCTCTGGACGAAGATGGCGTAGATGGTGCCGCTCAGGGCCGTCCACACGACGGCCGCCCACACCTGCCAGGGCAGGTCGAGGGTGATGTGGATGAAGAACGGGGTGAGCACGAGAAGCGCCGCGGTCGAGACGATCATCTGCGTGGCGGCGAGCGTTGACGGGCGCACTTTCGGCGCGAAGAAGCCGGTGGTCATGATGTGCAGCGCGTAGAACAGGGCCCCGAGCAGGGTGATGGCGTCGCCCCAGCGGATGGAGAAGCCGCCCTGCAGCGACAGCGCGCCCAGGCCGATGGTGGCGACGATCGCGCCGATGATCTGCCACTTGCCCGGCGAGCGTCGCGCGACGGCCCAGTAGAGAAAGGGGACCATGGTGACGCTCATCGCCGTGATGAAGCCCGAGATGCCGGGCGAGGTGCGCTGCAGCCCGATCGTCTGGAGGACGAGGCCGGTCAGGTAGAAGAAGCCCAGCAAACCGCCCATCTGCCAGTCGCGCCGCGAGGCCTTGAGCCAGCTCTTGGGCCGCGCCGCGGCGAAGATCCCGGTGGCCACCGCGTAGCGCAGCAGGAGGTACAGCATCGAGCCGGCGACGATGCTGCCACCGGCGATCGCGCTCGTGCGCTCCACGGCCGATTTGATGGCGACGAAGTTGCTGCCCCAGAAGACGGCGACGCTGAAGAGCAGGATGTCGGCGATGAGCGCCTTGCGGCGCGAGTCGTGCGTCATCGTCGCTGGAGAGGCCATCGCGGCCATCCTATCGGATGCCGGCCAGCGACCGGCGGGCGCTTCTCCGCTACTCGCGCAGCTCGCTTGAGATCCCGGCGCGCAGCTCGACGGAGAGCGCGTGCGCGCGCAGCCCCTCTTCGCGCGCGATCGTGGAGACAAGCGGGGCGAGCGCGCCGGCGCTCTGCGCGTCGATCTCGACGACGCCCACGCGGCGCACGAAGGCGTCGACCGACAGTCCCTGACTGAAGCGCGCCGAGCCACCGGTGGGCAGCACGTGGTTGGTGCCCGCCGCGTAGTCGGCGAAGGCCGTCGCGGCGTGTCGCCCAAGGAATACGGCCCCAGCACTGCGCACCTGCTTCAGGACCTCTCCTGGGTCGGCGACGTGCAGCTCGAGGTGCTCGGGGCCGAAGGCGTTCACGAGCTCCATCGCGGCCTCCAGCGAGGGGCAGTCGACGATCGTCACATTGCCGATGTCGATCTGCAGCCGATCCGACAAGCGGCCGATCTCGGTCTCCAGTCGGTCGCTCAGGTCGCGGTCCAGGGACAACACGGCGCCCATCGCGCCGGCGCCGTGCTCGGCCTGCGCCAGGGCGTCGGCGGCCAGCCATTCCGGCTCCGCCTCCGCGTCGGCGACGATCAGGACTTCGCTGGGGCCCGCCAGCCCGTCAATGGCCACATCACTCATCACCTGGCGCTTGGCCTCGGTGACGTAGGCGTTGCCGGGGCCGACGATGACGTCGCAACGCGGCACCGACTCCGTGCCGTAGGCCATGGCCGCGACGGCCTGGGCCCCGCCCACGGGGAACACCTGATCGACGCCGAGCAGCGCGCATGCGGCGGCGACGCCCGGGGGGACAGAGCCGTCCTTGCGCGGCGGCGAGCAGACGACGATGCTCGCGACCCCGGCCACCTGCGCCGGGATGGCCGTCATCAGCACCGAGGACGGGTAGTTGGCGAGGCCGCCGGGGACGTAGAGACCGGCGGCAGCCAGCGGCATGATCTCCTGGCCCACCGTCTGGCCCTGGGCAAGCTGCGCCCGCCAGGGCTTGGGCGCCTCAAGCGCGTGGTACTCGCGGATGTTCGCGGCGGCCGTCGTCAGCGCGTCGACCAGCTCCGGGGGGCTCGTCTCGAGGGCATGCCACAGGGTCTCGCCCGGCACGGCCAGTGGCGCTGCCAGCTCGACGCCGTCGAAGCGCGCCGTGAAGGCGCGCAGCGCGGCGTCCCCCCGGCGACGAACGTCCGCGAGCACGTCGGTCACGGTCGCACGGACCTCGGTCGAGCTGACCCCCGTCGCGCGCAGGGCGAGGATCGCCTGGTCGATGTCGTCGAGAGCGAAGCGTCGCATCGTGTCCTCCGTTCGCCTGAGTCGCTAGGCGCAGTATCCGCCGTCGACCAGCCACGAGTCGCCGGTGACGAAGCTCGCCTCGTCACTGGCGACGAACGCCACCACGGCGGCGACCTCGGCGGCAAGGCCGATCCTGCCGACGGGGTAGCCGTCGGCCTGCCCAGCTGCGTACGCCTCGGGGTCGTCGGCCGCGGCGATGGCGTCGGCGAGCATGGGCGTCTCGATGATCCCCGGCGAGACCGCGACCACGCGCACGCCGTCGGGACCGTGGTCGTGGGCCAGGGTGCGCACCACGTTGATGAGCCCGGCCTTCGCGGCCGCGTACGCCGCCGCGCCGGGCTCGCCGTGATGCCCGGAGTCGCTGGCGATGGCGACGATCACGCCTCCGCCTGCTTCGACCATCGGCGCCAGGGCGGCCTGCATCGTGAAGAAGGCGCCCTTGAGACAGGTGTCGAGGACCGCATCCCAGTCCTCCTCGCTCACGTCGAGCGTGGGGCGCTCGTCCCAGACGCCGGCACAATGCACGAGCACGTCGAGCTGCCCGTACCGCTCCATGGTGGCGGACACCAGCGCCCGGCAGTCGCCGACCTCGCGCACGTCGCCGATGACCCAGCCGTGCCTGCCCTCGGGAAGCAAGCTCGCGGCGACGCTGCGGGTCTTAGCCTCGTCACGACCCGCGACCATCACCGCGCAGCCCTCGGCGGCCAGGCGCCGCGCACACGCTTCGCCGATCCCCGACGAACCGCCGGTGACCAGAACGACTTTGTCGGCCAGACCTTCCACGCGGACCTCCTTGGATCAGGATACTTCCTCGAGCATACCCGTTGCTTGACCTTACCCCGGGGCAACCTTGCATCGTCGCGGCAGCAGGATCGATACGGGCGGGGCGGCGGCCCACGCCGCCGCCCCGCCCGTATCGACGGAACCAGCCACCAGGGGGTCACTGTAATGGCACGACGCTATCTCCCAGCACTGCTCCTTCTCGTCTGCGCTGTGGCGCTTCTCGCCCCGGGCGCCGCCGGCGCCCGCACGCAGGGTTTGACGTACGACCAGGCGGTGGATCAGCTCATCGCCGATGGCTACCCCCAAGCGATCGAGACCTACCTCAACAGCCTCGGCGCGAACCCGCTCGGCATGCGCCTGGCCGGCACTGAAGCGGAACAGGCCGCGAGCCGGTACCTCGCCGCGGAGCTCAAGGCCATGGGCCTGAGCAACGTGCGCCTCGAGCCGGTGCCGGTCGACGCCTACGAGCTCGGCGGAGCGGGCGTCACCGTCGGCGCCCGCGAGATGACCGCTTCGCAGTTTCCCGGCATCCCCGGGACGCCCGCGGGCGGCATCTCCGGCAGCGTCGTCTACGTGCACGACGGCACCGCCGCCGATTTCGACGCCGCCGGGGACGTGACCGGCAAGATCGTGCTCGTCGACCTCAACCTCGAGGCGGTCTGGCTCAACTCGCCGGGCGCCGAGGCCACACACCGCGGCGCGACGGCCGTGATCTCGACCTACGGCCCTAACAGTGCCCCGTGGTACTCCATCGCCCCGAACGCCCTGGGCTCGAATGACGGTGAGTACATGGACACCTGGGTGCCCTTCGTCTACATCGCTCGTCAGGACGGCGACTGGCTTAAGGCCCAGCTCGAGGCCGGCGGGGTCACGACGACTGTGAAGAGCGCCGTCGAGGTCACGCCGCATGACTTCGCGAACCCAGAGGCCGGCGGCGTGGGCTACAACGTCGTCGCCGAGTTGCCCGGCACGGCCAGTGACGACAAGTTCGTGCTCGTCACATCACACGTGGACGCGCACTTCCGCTGCGGGCTCGACGACACCGGCGCCCTGGTCTCCGAGATGACCATGGCCAAGGCGATGATGATGAGCGGCGCGAGGCCGAAGCGCACGGTCGTCTTCCTGTTCACCTGCGCCGAGGAGTACGGCTACGGCAACGCCTACTTCGACTACCTCTCCGGCGCCTGGTGGGCGATCAGCCACGAGCATCCCGACTGGGCCGGAAGGGCCGTCGGCATGCTCAACCTGGAGTGCTTCGCGCGCGAGGGCGTGGCGTCGGTGAACACCTCGCCCGAACTGGCGAGCTGGCTCGAACGGAAGGCGGCGGCGAAGCGCGACCTGCTGCCCTGGGGGCTGGAGGTGTCGTCCGACAAGAGCTCCTGGGACGACGGCTGGCCGATGCTCGCCTCCGGCGTGCCGTCGTTCACGATGGCCGCCGGCGGCAGCGACTTCTGGAGCCGCTACCACACCACATGGGAGACCAAGGAGACCGTCGACTGGCAGTACCTCGGCAAGCTGACGCGCTTTGTGGGCGCCCTGCAGCGCAGCCTCGACGGTGGTCTGCTGCCGTACGACCTGCCTGCCCGCGCGCGGTTCACGTCGGCGGCCGCTCAGGCGCCGTGGCTGCGCGCCGCAGGCGTACCGGCTCGCGACGTGAACGGCCTGATGCGGGCGGCCGACGGCTTCCAGGCCGCCGCCGACCGCTTTGCCGCTCGCAAGGGCTCGATCAGCCCCTCGCACTACACGTCGGTCAACGGCAGGCTGCTCGGCATCGTCAAGGATATCGAGACGAACCTCACCGGCCTCAGCGCCTGGGAGGACACGGTCTACCCGCACCAGCAGGTGCTGGCCGACGTTCTCAGTCTGAACGCCACGCTGGCCGAGCTGGGCAGGCCCACTCCACGCCCCGTCAAGGCGCTCGAAGCGCTCGCCGGGGTCTACAAAACGGCCTACGGCCTGTACTTCAGCCCCGAGGTATACGCCGAGGACATCTCGCGCCTCGCGCCGGACTACCCCTTGCTCACGTGGGGCGCGCTCGGCCACCTCGCGCCGCAGCTCAACGTCCTCAAGCAATACCGGATGATCGAGGCCGGCGACTACGCGGGCGCCGCGGCCGACCTGAAGCCGCTGCGCGATCAGGACTTGGCAGAGCTCGTGACCCGCGTGCAGAGCCTGCGGACGCTGCTCCGCGGCCTCACGCCGCGCATCGACGCTCTGCGCTGAGGGGCGGCGCCGCGCCGGCCGGGGGGTCGGCGCGGTACATCGCCGGTGACAGGGGCCGGGCGACCGCCATCAGGCGGCCGCCCGGCCCTTCTTGTGGCGCCCACCGGCCGCGCCTACACTGCGAAGACCATGCAACAGCCGCTCCCCGTCCGCGATGACTTCCTGCTGCCCATTGGGCCCTTCGCTCGCTTGAGCCTGCTCTCGCCCAAGATGCTGCGCCAGTACGACTCGCAGGGGCTCCTCCGCCCGGCGAAGGTCGACACCGGGACCGGCTACCGCTACTACAGCTACAGCCAGCTCCGCACCGCCGAGATGATCCGCCTCCTGCGCAGCTTCGACGTGCCGCTCACGACCGTCCGCTCCATCATCGACCAGGGCGATGAGAACGCGTGGGATGAAGCGCTCGCCGCGCAGCGCCGCCGGCTTGTCGCGCGCCTGGAGGCGATGCAGGGCACCCTCGAGCGCCTCGACAGCCACCTGCGGCTGCGGCCCGGGATCCCTGCGTGTGAGGCGGCGTTGCGCGACGAACCCGACCTGCTCGTCGCCGGCGAGCGACGCCGGGTCTCATCTGCGGGCCTCGACCCCTTCATCGATCAGGCCATCGACCTGCTCGAAGAGCGCGCCGGCACTCTGGGGCTGCGACCGGCCGGCCGCGAGATCGTCCTGTACCACAGCGTCAGCCTCACCGACGACGACCTCACGGTCGAGGTCTGCCGGCCGCTCGAAGATGCCGGCGGCGCTCCGCCGGCCGGCTGCCGCAGGCTGCCCGGCGGGCCCCACGCCGTGACGATCCACACGGGACCCTGGACCGACATCCGCACCACGTACTGCGGCCTTTTCGTCTGGATGGCCGACCACGGGCTGCAGCCCGGCACGCCTCAGCGCGAACGGTACCTGGCGGACGACCGCGACACCGCCGACCACGACGACTTCATCACCGAGATCGCGTGGCCGATCGAGCGCGACGAAACGAGGCGCGGGCGCCGGGCGTCGTTACCCCCCGCATAGGGCGGAGCGGCACCCCCCTGGAGCGGCGGGCGCGGACGCGGACCGCGCCCAGTCCGGAGCCCGGCAGGCCTTACGCACGCGGCGGAAGCTGCTCGCGGATGCCGAGGGCGGTCGCCTCGGCGTTCTCGGCACACGTCTCCACGTATCGCGTGCCGAGGTAGTCTCCGGCGAGGTGGATGCGGCCCAGCGGCCGGGTCAGCGCCGGCTGAAGCCGGCCGCGCCCGACGTGCGCGTACGGGATGCCGCGCGGCCAGCGCTGGATGACAACATCCTCGATGCGCCGGGTGACCTCCGGGAACACGGCGCAGAGGTCGTCGCGGAAACGCGTGGCGATGGTGTCGTCGTCCTCGAGCAGGAGCCGTGCGCCAAGCCGGGCCGCGGCGTAGACCATGACGCTGCTGTGGGCCGCCCGCGGCGCGCCCTGCTGCTGCTGCACGTTGCCGATGTTGTAGGCCATCCCGAAGGAGCGCCCGGGGGTCGCGATCGCGTAGAGGCCGTCCCACGGGAGCGGCGCCTTGCCCTCAACGAGGAAGGCGCCGACGGCGTACTGCCCGTAGTGGATCTCGCGCAGCGCCGCCGCGGTCTCGCCGGGCAGACCCGGCGCCAGCGCGGCGGCGATGGGCGCCGGCACGGCAAGGACGGCGGCAGATGCCGTGATCTCGCGCGTCCCGACGGCGTCCTCCACCACCACGCGGACGCCGTCGCCGGTCTGCTCGACCAGCGTCGCGCGGACGCCTGTCCGCACCTCGGACACCATGCTGGCCAGGCGCTCGATGATCGTCGACGGCCCGCCGATGACGCCGCGCGAGAGCCCGGCCGACCGGTCCCACACCAGGTGGAAGTAGCCCACACCGTAGCCCGCGGCCAGCTCTTCCGGCTCGCCGCTGGAGCGCGTCAGCGTGCAGCGGAACATGGCGTCGACGTCCGCCGGCAAAGGCCCGATGTGCTCGCTGAACGACTCGTCGTCCATGAAGCTGACGACACGCGCCTGGCGCTCGGCGGGGGATTCGCCCGGACGCCGGGCGACGACGCGGCCGTACCGGGCGACGTCGTAGCGCAGGCGAAGGCCGGCGCGGATCAACGCGGCGCGCGAGCGCACCGGCAGCGGCAGCCGGAACGGATAGGTCTCCACCGGGCTGCTGACGACGCGGCCGGCTTGGGCCAGGGCGGCGAGCTTGCCGGGCAGCGGCAGCGCCGTCGCGCCGAGGCCGCGCAGCAGGCGGTCGGTCGCCGTCCCGTCGCCGCCGTAGACGTGGGCGCCGAAGTTCAGCCAGGTGTCCTCGCGGCGCACCGAGCGGATCCGGCCACCGAGGCGATCGGACTCCTCGAGCACGAGCACGTCCCGGTCGCGCAGGTGCCAGGCGATGGCGAGGCCGGAGATGCCGCCGCCGATAACGACGACGTCGCGGTGTTCGCTGCTCATCCCGGCGTTCGGCATCCGTGGGTCTCCCTTCGTCTTCTCGAGTCAGGCTTCCTTAAGCAGAAAGCTCTCGGTCTCTGCGGCCTCCCACAAGGCTTCATCCTCCCGGCGCGCCATCCCGACGAGACGGCCGGTGCGCCTGTCCCGCAGGGTCTTCGCCTCGACGAACCCTGGCTGACCGGCTCCGGCGGCGCCGAAACAATGCTCGGAGTCGATCAGGTCCTGCTCCTTGCCGGGCTTCGGCGTGTGGATCGACAGGTGGATGATAGTCGGGCCTCCCTGTGTGGACAAAGGTCTCACCGTCCGGCAGCAGCCAGCAGCTCCACAGTGTGCACGACCGGCCGGGAGTCTCCGGCTTGGGCGAGCACGTCGGCGAGCTGCATGCGACAGCCGGGGCAACTCGTCGCCACCACCTCGGCGCCGGTGGCGACGATGTCGGCGGCCTTGCGCGCCCCGATGGCTAGCGAGAGCTCCTGGTGCGTGAGCGAGAACGATCCGGCGCCGCCGCAGCAGCGCGAGGGCTCGCGCATCTCGCTGAGACGGACGCCGGGGATGCCGGCGAGCAGCTCGCGCGGCTGCCGGGTGACGCCGAGGCCGCGCGCCAGATGGCAGGGGTCGTGGTAGGTCACCGTCGCTTCGAGACGCCCGGTCGGGGGCTCGATGTGCAGCACGTCCGCGAGGTAGCCCGTGATGTCGTAGCTGCGCGCCGCGAGTCGCTGCGCCCGCGCGGCGTACCGCGGCTCTTCTGCGAGCAGCCGCGGATACCGGTGGACGAAGGAGCTCGTGCAGGTGGGGCAGGCGGCCACGAGCGCGTCGAACTCCATGCCCTCGAGCTGGTCGAGCTGCAGGCGCGCGAGGTCGGTGGCGCCCTGGAGATCGCCGTGGGCCTCCAGGGGCACGCCGCAGCAGGCCGCCTCGGGCGGTGTGACGACGTCGACGCCCGCCCGTTTCAGCACCTCCACGGAGGCGTCGCCGATGCCCGGATACACGTAGGTGACCATGCAGCCCGGGAAGAGGAGCGCGCGCGGCCGGGCGCCGGACTTCCGCTGCGGGCCCGGATGCGCGAACGGACGCGCGGCCAGCGGTGGGTACGCGCGCCTGGCCGCGAGTCCGTACGGGAAGCGCATGCGCCGCAGGTCGCGATCGGTCGCGGGCCTGAAGGCCGCGCCCTGCAGATGGGCGGCGGCGTCGGCGGCAGCCCGCAGGATGCCCGGCCGCTTCACGCCGCCGAACACCGCGCGCTTCACCCAGGGCAGCCCGCGCGTCTCGACGATCTGGGCGCGGGCCGCGTGCACGATGTCGACCACCGGCACGCCGGACGGGCACGCCTCTTCGCAGGCCATGCACGTGGTGCAGGTCGCGAACGCGTCGGCCGTGTCGGCGTCGACCGGGAGGTCGCCGCTCAAGATGGCCGCCGCGAGCTGGACCTTGCCGCGGGCCACGCCGGGCTCCGTGCGCGTCTCGGCGTACACCGGGCACACGGCCTGGCAGTTGCCGCAGCGGTTGCAGATGGCGACCGCGTCGGCGACGGCGCGGATAGTCGGCAGACCGTCTCGCGGCCGCTCGGCGCTCACGCCGTGAACTTGCCGGGGTTGAGGATGTCCTGGGGGTCCAGAGCGGTCTTGATGCGGCGCGTCAGGTCGAGGCCGCCCTCGCCGAGGACCCAGCCGAGATACGGCGCCTTGGCCGAGCCGATGCCGTGCTCGCCGCTGAGCGTGCCCCCGAGGTCGAGCGCAGCGCGAAAGATCTCGGCGACGGCACTGTGAGCGCGCTGCATCAGCTCAGCGTCGTCGGGGTCAGTGAGGACGGTCGGGTGCAGATTGCCGTCGCCGGCGTGGCCGACGGTGGCGATCGTCAGGTCGTAGCGCCGGGCGATGTCCTCGATGGCGGCGAGCATCTCGGGGACGCGGCTGCGCGGCACGGTGGCGTCTTCGACGATCGTGCCGCGGCTCTGGCGCGCGAGGGCCGGGTAGGCGGCCCGGCGGGCCGCCCAGAGGCGCTCGCGCGCCTCGTCGTCCGCGGCGCGCTCGACCGCTCCGCCGTGCTCCCGGCAGACGCGCTCTACGAAGTCGGCCTCGCGGGCGACGGCCTCGGGCGGGCCGTCCACCTCGATGAGCAGCATGGCCGCCGCGTCGACCGGCAGGCCGGCGTGCGTGTACTCCTCGACAAGGCGGAGCGTGGTCGCGTCGATGAACTCGAGCGTCGCCGGGACGACGTTGCCGGCGACGATCGCCGCGACGGTGCGCGAGGCATCGCCGCTGAGCGCGAAGGCCGCGGTCATCGTCGCGCGCGCCTCCGGGGCGGGGATCAGGCGCACGGTCGCTTCCGTGATCACGCCCAGCGTGCCCTCGGAGCCGACGAAAAGGCCCACCAGGTCGTAGCCGGACACGTTCTTCGTCGACTTGCCGCCGAGACGCACCACCTGGCCGTCGGCCAGCACGACCTCCAGGCCAGTGACGTAATGCTTGGTGACGCCGTACTTGAGGCCGCGCAGACCGCCGGCGCACTCGGCGATGCTTCCGCCCATGGTCGCGACGGCCACCGAGCCGGGGTCGGGCGGGTACATCAGTCCGTGTTCGGCGGCCAGGTCGTTGAGGCGCTGGATGACGACCCCGGGCTGGACGATCGCGCACTGGTTCGCGAAATCGAGCTCGAGCACGGCATCCATCTGAGCGGTGCTGAGGACGATGCCGCCACGCGCGGGGATCGCCCCACCGCTGAGGCTCGTGCCGGCGCCGCGCGGGTAGACCGGCACGGCGGCGTCGCGAGCGATGCCCACCACTCGGGCCACCTCGTCGGTCGAGGCGGGAAGCACGACCACGTCGGGCGCCCGCCCGCCCTCACCGGCCGTGGCGTCGTAGGCATAGCACAGCAGGTCCGACGCCTTGGTCAAGACCCGGTCCTTCGGGAGGGCGCTCCGGAGCGCCCGGATGAGGTCGCCGCTCATGTCGTCTCTAGACCCCCTCGCGCTCCCGCCGCGCCTTCTCGACCAGCTCGTCCAGCTGCCGCAGAGCATCCGCCTCGAGTTCGTAGGCGCGCGCGCTCTCGCGCAGCTCCCTGGTCTTCTGGGCGGTGCGCTCCAGCAGCGTCGAGCCGCCGGCAGCCGCCCAGGCGTCGTACTGGTCCTGGGAGATCAGCTTCGGCATGATGTAGTCGCGCACGTGCTGTCGCGTGTACTTGCGCGCCAGGTGCGTGCCGCCGGGGCCCACAGCAGCGATCTCGTCGACGGCGAGAGCCTGCGTGTCGATGATCACGCCGTCGAGGTAGGCCTTCACCCAGCCGACCAGCTCGTCCATGACGACCACGGACTCATAGGCGCTCGCCGTGCCAGAAGCGACGTAGCCGATGTCGTGGAGCAGAGTGACGCCCGCCTGGGCGGCGGTCAACAGGGTCATGCCCGCCTCGAAGGCCCATTGCTCGTCGAGCATCAGAGAGTCGGAGCAGCCACCGTAGCCGAACGTCGGCAGGCCGTAGTGCCTGGCCAGATCGGCGGAGGCCTGCTGCACCGCCATCTCCTCGGGGGCGCAGTACAGTACGTGCGCGGTGCGCGGGTTCATCGCACCTTGGGCGACTCCGTACACAAACGGCGCCCCAGGCTTCGCGAGCTGGGAGACCAGGAGCCCGCTCAGCATCTCGGCGTTGGTGAGCACCAGGCAGCCGGCCCTGGAGGCAGGGGCGGTAGCCCCTTGCAGTAGGGCCGTGGCGTAGACCATGGGCACGCCGAGCTCGGCGCAGCGCACGAGCCGGGCCGCCGAGTGCTCGCCGTGCACGAGCGGCGGCGTCGGCATGGCATACAGGGCCCAGCTGTCGGCGGCGCCGCAGACCGCCGCCATCTCGTTGAAGAGGTCGATGTCGGCGGCCGACTCGGGCACCATGATGAGCGGCTTGCCCGTCCCGCGCAGCATGGCCGCGAACTGCGCCACGGGCGCGAACGCGGCGGGGAGCTCGTGCGGGTGCGCCATGCTCATCACGAAGTCGATGTTGGGCAGCCTCTCCTGCAGCGCTGCCAGTCCTTCGACGTCGGCCAGCGAGACCGGCCGCCGGTCCTTGGCGCCCGGGCCGAGGAGATACAGGCAGTCCGAGCCGGTGCCGTAGTAGACGGGACCGGCCTCCAGCGTCAGCCCGCCGCCCCCGGACCGCGACGTCAGCGGCACGCTGCGAGGCGCCGCCGCAAGGGCGTCGTCGACCAGACCGGCCGGGATCCGCACGCGCGTGCCTTCGACCTGCGCGCCCGCCTTCTCGAGCATCGCGAGGGCGCGCTCGTGCTGCACTTCGACGCCGGTCTTCCCGAGGACCTCGATGGTGGCAGCGTGCACCGCGGCGCAGCCGGCCTCGTCGAGCGCCGTGGTGCGCAGCCTGTACTGGGTCATCTGGGTCCTCCTTGGGATCCCGCAAGGGTCATTTCACGTCGGAGCATCGCCCTCGCGGCTCTTTCTCCTCGACGACGGCGACAACGGGTCCGCGCCATTGTACGCTCGACTCAGACGACCGCCACCAGCCCACGCCAGGAGGACCCATGAGCGAGAAACGCTCCACCAAGATCCGCGTCATCAAGCCCGAGGACGTGATCTGGGAAGAGGCCATGCACAAGCCCGAGGAGACCGAGGCGCCGGGCAAGGAGTTCACGGCCGCGCGCTCCGTGGACGACAAGTTCAGCTTCGGCCTCTGGCAGCGCGACGCCCAGAGCCGGCACTTCGAGCGCCAGTACCACGAGATCGCCTACATCATCGAAGGCCAGGTCGAGATCACCGACGATGACGGCGAGCGTCTTGTCGCCGGCCCCGGTGACATCCTCATCACCCCGCAGGGCAGCAAGGGCTACTGGAAGAACCTCACCCCAGTCAAGAAGGTTTGGGGAATCTATGAGGAGGCCGGCGCCGATCTCGACGCCTACATCGGCCCCGGAGCGTTCTGAGGGCGCGCCCGGCGGAGCGGGCGGCGCGCCCCGCTCGACACCAAAGCCAGATGACCCGTCAGCGGGCGACCTCGACGCGGTCGCGTCCGCCTTCCTTCGCCGCGTACAGCGCCTCGTCGGCGCGCGCGAACAGTTCGTCGGGCGTCTCGCCGGCGCGATGCTGGGCGACTCCGAGACTGACCGTCACTCTGCCGGCGAACGAGTACTCGTACTCTCCGGCGGCGCCGCGGAGCCGCTCTGCCAGCCCCATCGCTTCGTCGACGGTCACTTCGGGCGACAGCACGACGAACTCCTCGCCGCCCCATCGCGCCAGGCTGTCGGTGGCGCGGATCCCGGCGCGGATAAGGCCGGCGAGCACGACGAGGACCTCGTCGCCGGCCTCGTGGCCATGCGTGTCGTTGACACGCTTGAAGTGGTCGATATCGAGGATGAGCAGAGACAGCGGGTGCTCGTAGCGGCGCACGCGTGCGATCTCGGCAAGGATCAGTCCGTTGAACTTGCGGCGGTTGTAGGCGCCGGTGAGGGCGTCGGTGGTGGCGAGCTCCTCGAGCTTCGCCGTCTGCGCCTGGAGGAGCTCATTACGCTCGCCCAGCTCCGTGCGAGCCTTGTCGAGAGCCACCACCATGCTGTTGTACGCCTCGGAGAAATCGCCCATGAAGTCGACGCGCTGGGTGAAATCGCCGGCCGCCACGCGCTGCGTCTGGTAGGTGAGGTGGCGCAGCGCCGCGTCCAGATTCTTCAATGAGCCTGCCAGGCTGCCCCTCAACGCCAGCGGCTGCTCCAGGTCGCCCTTGGAGATGGCGAGCGTGAAATCGTACAGTTCGACAAGGTCGTCCAGCAGTGCCCCGAGTTCGGCGTTGGCTGCGAGCTCCGCGGGGAGCGACGCGCGACGCCCGTCCCGAAGCGTCGCGCGGATCGCCGCCAGCGCCGCCCCGAGCGCGACGTCGTCCTGGTCGGGGCTCACTCCGCCGCGACCGCGGCCGTGAACCGGCAGGTGCGGTCGCCGGTGCACCAGCAGTCGACCTCCTTGACGACGAAGCGGCGCCCCGTATAGCTCTCGAGCAGCGCCGCGATGAAGCCCTCGTCGTACACGCACACGGACTCGCCCGACTCGGGCAGGCCGGAGCAGTCGAGGTCCTCGGAGACGGTCACCACGAACTCACCCTTCTCGGGGTCGGCTTTCTCCACGCGCAGGATGCCGACGCCCATCTCGCGCAGCACGCGCTGCAGCTCGGCGACGAAGTCGCCGAGATCGTCCGGCCTGGTGAGCAGGTGAGCGGCAAACTCGGCGCCGGCCAGCTTACCGGCCTCGCGGAACACGTCGTCCGCCGCCTGCGCACCGAAACGTTGCTCCAACACGTCGCGAAAGCAGAACTGCATGAGGCGGTACACCTCAAGCCGGGTCGTGTTGCCCAGATTGGGCCGCCCCAGTTCGATGTCGCCGAGCAGGTCCCACGAGAAAGCGTACCTGCGATCCTCACCCATTCGTCCTCCTCTCGACGGCAGCCTGCGGCAATCATAGACCCCGCTGCCGCGGCATGGTCGAGGTCATCTTGCGAGTGGGCCTAGACTGATAGCATCGGGCGATGGAGCGCTTTCGCCCTCTGCACCCCATCTCGAGCCTGCGCAGCCTCGATCCCAACGTGCGCAGCCTGGGCCTCGTCAGCTTCTTCGCCGACCTGAGCTCGGAGATCGCGTACCCGCTGTTCCCGATCTTCGTGACCTCGGTGCTGGGCCTTCCGGTGGCGGTGCTCGGCCTCATCGAGGGGATCGCCGAAGCGACGGCCAGCATCACCAAGTATCCCTTCGGGCAGGCCGCCGACTACACCGGCCGGCGCAGGCCCTTCGTGCTCGCCGGCTACACCCTGGGAGCCCTCGGCAAGTTGGTGATCGCACTGGCCGCCGGCTGGCCGCTGGCATTGGCCGGCCGCTTCACCGACCGTCTCGGCAAGGGCATGCGCACGGCGCCGCGCGACGACCTCATCGCGGCGAACACCAAGCCCGGGCAGCAGGGGCTGGCGTTCGGACTGCACCGCAGCATGGACACCCTCGGGGCAGTGATCGGACCGTTGGTCGCTCTCGCGCTGGTGCAGGCCCACGTCTCGCTGCGCTGGATCTTCGCCATCGCCGTGGTGCCGGGGCTGCTGAGCGTGCTTGCGATCGTGCTCTTCGTGCGCGAGCACCGGGAGCAGCCTGAGCGCCACGCCTTCCGCCTGTCGCTCCCTGCCTCGCCGGCCTTCCGCTGGCTGCTGGCCGGCTCCCTGCTGTTCGCGGTCGGCAACTCCAGCGATATGTTCATCCTGCTCAAGGCCAAGGACGTTGGCATGGGGACGTCGGCGGTCATCCTCCTCTACGTGCTCTACAACATCGTGTACTCGGCCGGGTCGCTGCCACTCGGCGGACTCAGCGACCGCATCGGCCAGTACCCTGTGGTGATCGCCGGCTACTGCGTCTTCGCCGTCGTCTATCTCGGGTTCGCCGGCGCCGGCTCGGGCCTCGCGCTGGCGGGCCTCTTCGCCGCCTACGGCCTCTACATCGCCGCCACCGAGGGCACGAGCAAAGCGCTGATCGGGCGCGCCATCCCTACGGGCGAGCGCGCCTCGGCGCTCGGGCTCTACTACACGGCCACCGGCCTCGCGAGCTTCGCCGCCAGCACGCTGGGCGGACTGCTGTGGAGCGCCGTGGGGCCATGGGCGACCTTCGCCTTCGGGGCGGCGGCGGCAGTCGCCGCCGCCGCCCTCATGCTGCTCGGCCGCGGCAAGGTGCGCCGGGCGCTCGCCACGTAGCCGGATCCGCCCCTGTGCCGAGCGCCGCCGAGCGGGTACGATGGCGCTGAGAGTCCACGGCTTAAGGTACCTGGAGGGGGACGATGGCCAGAAGCTGCCCGTCTTGCGGACGCGCCAACGACGAAGACGCGCGCTTCTGTTCCGCCTGCGGCGCGGAGATGGCCTCCGCCGGCGCACCGCCCCGTAAAGGGCTCAGCCCGGCGCTGCTCATCGTCATCATCGTGCTGGTCGTCGCGGCGGTCGTCGCGGCCGCGTTCCTTGTGTTCTTCATGCGCACCGACTCCGGCACCGGCGGCGACGTCACCACACCCACGCCGGTGGCATCGGCGCCCCCCACGGCCAGCCCGACGCCCGTGCAGTCGTTCTACCTTGCCGCCGTCACGGGTCCCCACGCCAACGCCCTATCGACCGTGGAGCCCGACGGCACCGTCCGCCGGATCACTGAGAAGGTCGGCGCCCAGGCGTTTCAGCTGGCCTGGTCGCAGGACGGTCAGCGCCTCGCCTGCGTGGCGGGCGCGTGGAACCGCCGCAGCCTGTGGGTCGCCGACCTTGCGGCGGGAGAGATCGAGAAGGTGGAGTTCACGACGCCGGCGATCGTCTCGGTGGATTCCGTCGCCTGGCTCAACCGGAGTCAGATCCTGGTGGCTGGCTTCACCACCGCGCCGAAGAACCGGGGCGAGGTCGGCGAGCTCGTGCAGTTCGACCCGGCCATGAACGATGGCGTCACCCAGCCGCTCGAAGACGCAGACGGCGTGGCGCTCCGCGGCGTCTCCGTCAGCGCGTCGCAGGACGGCACCAAGATCGCCTTCGTGACGTACACCGACCAGCAGGTCGACGAATACGGCATGGCGACGGCGACCGAGAAGCTCGAACTGGTCGACTGGCAGAGCGGGGAGGTCACAGAGCTCGGCTCGAATCAGGCTGAGTTCGACGTGAACGCGCGCAGCTTCGACGAGCCGCTGATCGCGCCGACCGGCGACGCCATCATCTTCAGGTCCGCGGGCAGCGACGTGGGCACCAGCTACACCGTGATCGATGCCAACGGTACGACGCTGATGCCGGCCAAGGAGCTCCTGTACCCGGCAGGCTACGCGTGGGATCCCACGGGGCAGAAGGTCGTGTTCACCGGGCACTCGACGAACTGGAAGGGCGGCTCAGGGGACCCGACGATCTTCTACGTGTTCGACAGAGCTGTGGGGGGACTGCCCAAGGAGATCACGCGCTACAAGAAGACCGCTGTGCAGAGCCTGTCCTGGTCACCGGACGGCGAGACCATCGCCTTCGCGGAATGGGACCGGGACACCTATGCGACCGGCGCCATCTATGAGATGAGTGCGTCGGGCGGCGACGCGGACAGGCTGGCTGACCAGGCCATGCTGCCCGCCTACCAGCCAATGCCGTGAGGCACCGGCGGGGTCTTGTGAACGGGAGGACAAGCTTGCCCGGATTCGCCGGCGGCTTTACACTAGGCGCAGGAGCGGACGCGTTCCGCCACCTCGGACAGAGCATCGACGGGCGACCGTAGCGTCGCCCGTCCGTAGCGAAAGAGCAGGCAGCCGACGCACATGAGCGTTCCGCCCCGTACCCTCACCGCCGAGATCCGCGAGGCCACCGGCATCAATGCCGCGACGTGTTACCAGTGCGGCAAATGCTCCGCCGGCTGCCCGATGGCGTCCGAGTCCGACCTGCGCCCGCACAACGTCATGCGCCTCGTCATGCAGGATCGTCGCAAGGACGCGCTCGGCGACGAGTCCATCTGGCTCTGTCTCACCTGCGAGACCTGCAGTGCGCGCTGCCCCAACGCCTGCGACCCGGCGCGCGTCATCGACGCCGTCCGCGAGATCAGCATCGAGGCCGGCGTCGCCGACATGCCCCGCACGACTGCCGCCTTCCATCGCGCCTTCCTCCAGCAGATCCGCACCAACGGCCGTCTGCACGAGATGGGCATGGTCGTCGAGTACAAGCTGCGCAGCGGCGATCTCGTCAAGGATGCCAACAACGTGCCGGCCATGGTCTCCCGCGGCAAGTTGAGCCTGCTCCCCGACCGCATCGCCGGCCTCTCCGAGATCAAGCGCATCTTCGAGAAATGCGGCGTGACTCCATGACCAGCGTCGCCTATTACCCTGGCTGCTCCCTGCACGGAACCTCGCGCGAGTTCGACGAGAGTCTGCGCGCCGTAGCAGCCGAGCTTGGCATCGGCCTTGCCGAGATAGCCGACTGGTCATGCTGCGGCGCGAGCAGCGGCCACACCACCGACCATCTGCTCGGCGTGGCATTGCCGGCGCGCAATCTGGCGCTGGCGGAGGCGCAGGGCTTCGACACCGTCCTCGCGCCGTGCGCCGCGTGCTACAACCGTCTCTCCGCCGCCCGGCTCGCGATCGCCACCGAGGACGGCCTCGCCGAGCGGATGCCCGATGTCCTCGGCCGCCCGTTCGCGAACAGCGTCGAGGTGCACAACGCCGTCGAGCTTCTCCGCGACGCTTCCGCGGCCATCGAACAGAAGGTCGCCGTCGCCCCGGCGCCCAACCCGCTCAAGGGCGTCAAGCTGGCCGCCTACTACGGCTGCCTGCTCGTGCGCCCGGTGGAGGTGTGCGGCTACGACGACCCCGAGCAGCCGACCTCCATGGACGACGTCATCAAGGCTTGCGGCGCCGACGCCGTCGACTGGGACATGAAAGTCGAGTGCTGCGGTGGCGCCTTCAGCGTGAGCCGCACCGCGTCGGTGCTGCGGCTCGGGCGCGCGATCATCGAGAACGCCCGCTCCCACGGCGCCGAGGCCATCATCGTGGCCTGCCCGCTGTGTCACTCCAATCTCGACCTGCGTCAGAAGGCCATGGCCAGGCGCGGCGAGGAGCCCATGCCGATCCTGTTCGTCACGGAGATGGTGGGCCTCGCCCTCGGGCTGGCGCCCGCCGACCTCGGCATGAACCGCCACTTCGTCGACACCGCGCCGTTCATGGCGCGCCTCGCCAGGCAGGCGTCGGAGCGCGTCGCCGCCGAGAAAGTCGCCAAAGAAGCGGCCGCCGCAAAGGCCGCGGCGCGCGCCGAGAAGCAGAAGGTCAGCGCATGAGCCGCATCGGCGTCTTCGTCTGCCACTGCGGCGAGAACATCGCGCGCACCGTGGACTGCGAAGCGGTCGCCGAGGCCCTCAAGGATCATCCCGGCGTCGCCGTCGCCGAAGACTACAAGTACATGTGCTCCGACCCGGGCCAGGCCTTGGTCAAGAAGGCCATTGAGGAGAACAACCTGACGGGCGTGGTCATCGCCGCCTGCTCGCCGCACATGCACGAGAAGACCTTCCGCCGCGCCTGCGACCAGGCCGGCCTCAACAAGTTCATGTGCGAGATGGCCAACGTCCGCGAGCACTGCAGCTGGATCCACGAAGAGCGCGGCGCGGCGACCCACAAGGCCATCGACATCACCCGCACCATCGTCGAGAAGGTCAAGCACAACCGGCCGCTGGAGAGCATCCACATCCCCGTCACCAAGCGCGCCCTGGTGATCGGCGGCGGCATCGCCGGCATCCAGGCGGCGCTCGACATCGCCGACGGCGGCCACGAGGTCGTCCTCATCGAGAAAGAGGCCTCCATCGGCGGCCACATGAGCCAGTTGAGCGAGACGTTCCCCACCCTCGATTGCTCGCAGTGCATCCTCACGCCGCGCATGGTCGAGGCGTACCAGCACCCCAACATCAAGCTCCACACGTGGAGCGAGGTCGACAAGGTCGACGGCTACATCGGCAACTTCGAGGTCACGATCCGCAAGAAGGCCCGCTCGGTGAACGAGGATCTCTGCAACGGCTGCGGCGACTGCCAGGCGGCCTGCCCCGCGAAGAGGATCCCCAGCGAGTTCGAGGCCGGCCTCGGCAAGCGCACCGCCATCTACGTGCCGTTCCCGCAGGCGGTGCCCAACATCCCGGTGCTCGACCGCGAGAACTGCACCCTGTTCAAGGGCCGCCGCAAAGGCCTCGCCAAGGACGCCTGCGGCAAGTGCCAAGAGGCGTGCCTCAAGGACGCCATCGACTACGACACCGAAGACACCTTCGTCACCGAGTCGGTCGGGGCCATCGTGGTCGCGACCGGCTTCAAGCTCTACGACATCGGTCGCGATCAGCCCGAGGGGCTCAAGGGCTACGGCGAGTACGGCTACGGCAAGGTGCCGGACGTCATCGACGGCCTGCAGTTCGAGCGCCTGGCGTCGGCCAGCGGGCCGACCTCCGGCGCCATACTCAGGCCGTCCGACGGCAAGGAGCCCAAGACGGTGGTCTTCGTCCACTGCGTCGGCTCCCGCGACCCCGAGAAGGGTATCTCGTACTGCAGCAAGATCTGCTGCATGTACAACGCCAAACACGCGATGCTGTACAAGCACAAGGTACACGATGGCCGCGCCATCGCCTTCTACATGGACATCCGCGCGGGGGGCAAGGGCTACGACGAATTCAGCCGGCGGGCCATCGAAGAAGACGGCGCCGAGTATGTGCGCGGCCGCGTCAGTCGCATCTTCCGCGAAGGCGATAAGGTCAAGGTCTGGGGCTACGACACGCTGAGCGGCGAGCAGGTCGTCATCGACGCCGACATGGTCGTGCTGGCCACCGCCATGCGCCCTCAGGACGGCATCCGCGAGCTCGCTCAGAAGCTCAGCGTGAGCACCGACGAGCACGGCTTCATCAACGAGGCGCACCCCAAGCTGCGCCCCGTCGAGACCAACACCGCCGGGGTCTTCGTGGCCGGCGCCTGCCAGGCGCCGCGCGACATCCCCGAAGCCGTCGCCATGGCCAGCGCCACCGGCGCCAAAGTGCTCGGCCTGTTCAGCGCCGACGAGCTCGAACGCGAGCCGGCCGTGGCTCTCGTCGACGAGAGCACTTGTATCGGCTGCATGCGCTGCGAGCTCGTGTGCCCGTACGGCGCCATCGAGCAGCGCGAGATCTGCACTGTCGACGGTCACGTCTGCGGCCACGTCGCCTACGTGAACCCGGGCGTCTGCCAGGGCTGCGGCACCTGCCAGGCGGTCTGCCTGAGCAAGAGCGTCGAGCTGCAGACCTTCACCGACGAACAGATCTTCAGCGAGATCAACGCCCTGGCCTACTGGGAGTGACGTGAGCGACGCCATCGACACGAGCGGCGCGGCTGCCGACGGCTTCGAGCCGCGCATCACCGCCTTCGTCTGCAACTGGTGCACCTACACCGGCGCCGACCTCGCCGGCACCAGCCGCCTGCACATGGCCAGCAACGTGCGCATCATCCGCCTGCCTTGCACGGGCCGCATCGACCCGCTGTTCATCATCAAGGCCTTCGAACGCGGCGCCGACGGCGTCATCGTCAGCGGCTGCCACCCCGCCGACTGCCACTACACCTCGGGCAACTATCATGCCCGGCGGCGCTTCGCCGTGTTCCACGACATCATGGAGTTCATCGGCGTCGACCCGCGGCGCATGACCTTCAGCTGGGTCTCGGCCAGCGAAGGCGCCAAGTGGCGCGACGTGGTCGACGAAGCCGTGGGCAACGTGCGTGCCCTCGGTCCCTTCGACGCGTATCGCGCACTCGCGCCCGAAGAAGCCGGCGTGGCTGCGCCGGCCGGCCCGAGCGCCACGGTCGAGGTCTCATGAACGAGCTGCGCGAACTCGCCCGCACGCTCCTCGCCGACGGCACGGTGCGCGTGATCATCGGCTGGGAGGACGCCCGCCGAGGTGCGCGGCCGGTCTTCGTCACCGATCCGGCCGCCACCGAGAAGCTGATCTTCGACACGCGCTGCGTGCACAACCTCGTCACCTATCTGAACCCGCGCCGCGACAACGTGGCCGAGCTCGGCAAGATCGGCCTCGTGGTCAAAGGCTGCGACGCCAAGGCGGTCGCCGGCCTGCTGCGCGAAGCGCAGCTCACCCGCGACGACATCGTGCTCATCGGCGTGCGTTGCGGCGGCGTGATGGAGGAAGCAGAGCTTCCCGAGGCCGAGCCGCTGAGCCCGGAGAACGTGGCCCCGCGCTGCTACGGCTGTGACAACCGCGAACCGCAACTCGTCGATCATCTCCTCGGCGAGGCGCAGCCCGAGCCCCCGCGGCCCGTCATGACCATCGACGAGCGCGTCGCCGCGCTCGATGCGCGGCCGCTCGAGGAACGCTGGGCCTTCTGGACCGAGCAGTTCTCCAAATGCGTGCGCTGCTACGCGTGCCGCCAGGTGTGTCCGCTCTGCGTCTGCGAGCGGTGCGTGGTCGAGAAGAGCCAGCCGCGGTGGATCGAGGCTTCCGCGCACCCGCGCGGCAACATGAGCTGGAACATCACCCGCGCCCTGCATCTGGCCGGCCGCTGCGTCGACTGCGGCGAGTGCGAGCGTTTCTGCCCGGTCGGCATCCCGCTCAGCCTCGTGAACCGCAAGCTGCAGCAGATCGTCGCCGAGCGCTATGCCTACACCGTGAGCGACGACCCCGAGAACGCGGCGCCTATCGGCGACTACCGGCTCGACGACAAGCAGGAGTTCATCAAGTGACGAACGCTGAAGCGACAGGCACGAGTTACTTCATCAGCGACGACGACCTGCGCGCCCTCACCGGCGAGCTGCTGGGCGCGGGCACGGAAGTGATCGCGCCCGTCGCCGTGGACATCTGCGCTTCACCGTCGGCGATCGCTTCGTCGGCCTGTCTGCGCCCGGGCGTCAAGCCGGTCGCCATCGAATACCGCGCCCTGGCCGACGCCGCCGAGCTGGACCTCAGCCGCGGCCTTCCTGTGCTGTCACTCAAACAGTACTTCCTGCCCGAGCACGAGGCTCTGTGCGGCTGGCGGCAGCACGGCACCGAGGTCGAGGTCGAAGCGGTGCCCACCGAGTTCGCGCCCCGCGTCGTGCTGGCGGCGAAGCCCTGCGACAGCGCCGCCCTGGCCGTCGTCGACAAGGTCATGAACTGGGACTACGAGGACGAGCTGTGGAACGGCCGCCGCGAGGCGACGACGATCGTCAACCTGGCATGCCCCGTCATCGACGACAGCTGCTTCTGCACGGCCGTCGGCACCGCGCCCGACGACACCAAGGGAGCAGACGCTCTGCTCTCGCCGGTCGAAGGCGGCTACCTGATGGAGGCGACCACCGACAAGGGACGCGCCCTCGTGGAAGCCCACGGGGCCCGCTTCAAGGTCGAGGCCGCAGCCAACGGCGCGGAGCACCGCGGCCGGCAGGCCGCAGAGGAGCGCGCCGCCGCCCGCATCCGCGTCGCCGCCAATCTCGAGATCGACGCCGAGTCGGTGCGCGACTGGATCGACACGCACTTCGAGGACCCGCTGCTGGCCGCACTCGGCGTACGCTGCAACGGCTGCGGCGCCTGCTCGAGCGTGTGCCCCACCTGTCACTGCTTCGACATCGTCGACGAGGAAGAAGGCATCGGCAAGGGCTCCCGGCGACGCTGCTGGGACACCTGCCAGGCGCCGACCTTCACGCTACATGCCAGCGGCCACAATCCGCGCGACAGCCAGAACCCCCGCTACCGCCAGCGCATCAACCACAAGTTCTCGATCTACCCGCTCAAGTTCGGCGAGGTGCTGTGCACGGGCTGCGGTCGCTGCACACGGGTCTGCCACGCCGGTCAGGACCTCGTCGAGATCCTCCAGGCCATCGACATCGCCGCGCGGCGCCCCGAAGTGGCGGCCAAATGAACATCTATCAGCCTGAGCTGACTGTCGTCACAGAGCTCGTCGACGAGACACAGGATACGCGCACCCTGCGCCTCGAGTTCAAAGACGGGGCGCTGCGCGACTCCTTCGACTTCCACGCCGGCCAGTTCGGCGAGTACAGCGTGTTCGGCGCCGGCGAGAGCACGTTCTGCATCGCCAGTGCGCCGACGCGCAAGGGCTTCATCGAGTGCAGCTTCAAGGCCGTGGGCAAGGTGACGAGCGCTCTTCGCGAAGTCAACGTCGGCGATACCGTGGGCTTCCGCGGCCCCTACGGCAACTGGTTCCCGGTGGACGACTGGAAGGGCAAGGACGTCGTCTTCATCGCCGGCGGCATCGGCCTGGCGCCGGTGCGCTGCGTGATCTGGAACGTCCTCGACCGCCGCGACGAGTTCGGCGAAGTGACGATCGTGTATGGCGCCCGCTCGGTCGACGATCTCGTGTACAAGCGCGAGCTCGAAGAGTGGGCCTCGCGCGACGACGTCAATATCGTGACCACCGTAGACCCCGGCGGCCAGACCCCCGAGTGGACCGGCGAGGTCGGCTACGTTACGCCGGTCGTCGAGGCGACGGCGCCGAAGGCGAAGAACGCCGTCGCCGTGCTCTGCGGGCCGCCCATCGTGGTCAAGCTCACGCTGCCCGTGCTCGACAAGCTCGGCTTCGCCGACGACGCCATCTTCACCACGCTCGAGAACCGCATGAAGTGCGGGCTCGGCAAGTGCGGCCGCTGCAACATCGGGCCCGTGTACGTGTGCAAGGACGGGCCCGTCTTCACCGCCGCCCAGCTCAAGGAGCTCCCGGCGGAGTACTGATCGACGCTCGCCTGCCTGCCGGGAGCATGCAGGAGGTTCGTCATGGTCAAGTCATCCTCGCGGATCGGCGTGTTCATTGCCGGCCTGCTTGTCGCCGTCCTCGTTCTCGTACTCCTCATGGTGGTCGGCGTGCTGCCGGTCAAGACCGATCAGACCTCGTCGCAGACAGACATGGCCGGCGGTGCGGCCGGCGAGCTGACGCCGCTCCAGATCTACCAGCAAGAAGGTGCCGGCGTCGTCGAGGTCCTCGCAAGCTTCGGCGGAGCCGACACGGGTTCGCCGGCGGAGCCGTCGTCCCCGTCTGGGCGAGGGCTTGGCACGGGTTTTCTGGTCTCGAGCGATGGCTACATCCTCACCAACGACCACGTCATCACCAACAACGGGCAGGTTGCGGACGCCGTTGTGGTCGTGTTCAAGAGTCAGGATGAGTCAGACGCTGACGGCACGCGCGTCATGGCCACGGTCGTCGGCGGCGATGCGGCAACCGATGTGGCTTTGCTCAAGATCGATCCGAACGAGGCGCCCGTCGTGCATGTGCTGACACTGGCTGACTCGACCAAGGTACGGGTGGGCGAGCCCGTGGTCGCAATCGGCAGCCCCCTGGGGCTCTCTTTCTCGCTGAGCTCGGGCATCGTCTCGGCCACCGACCGTACCCTGCAGTCCCCCTCCGGCGCGGTCATCCCCGGCGGCATCCAGACCGACGCTGCCATCAACTCAGGCAACTCAGGCGGCCCGCTCATCGACTCGTCGGGCAAAGTCATCGGCATCAACACGATGATCGCCTCGAATTCCGGTGGCAGCCAGGGCCTCGGCTTCGCGGTGCCGATCAACACCGCCGTGGAGGTCATGGATCGACTCAAGACCGGCGGCACCACGGGCGACGCCTACCTCGGCGTGTCGGGCCAAACGCTCAACGCCGACCTCGCCATTGCCCTCGGGATGAGCGTGAGCCAGGGCGTGCTCGTCGCGGAAGTGGCGAGCGGCAGCCCGGCTGCGATGGCCGGTATCATCGGCAGCGACCGGCAGATCGTGATCCAGGGTCAGACCTACCTGACCGGCGGCGACGTGATCCAGGCCATCGACGGCGAGGCCGTCACCAGCGCCGAGGACCTGGTCGCCGTCATCAGCCGGCACAAGCCCGGCGACACGATCACGCTCACTGTGGTAAGAAACGGGCAGACGAAGCAGGTCCAGGCGACGCTGACTGAGCGGCCGAGCGGCGCCTGAGGCGTCGGCCAACGCGGCCGGCGCCGACCACGAAGCCGCGGCGCGTGACGCCGGCCTCCCGCGGCAGGACGTCGAGCGCTGCGCGCAAGACATTCCCGGTCTCATCCATGACGGACATCGTACCCATCGCGTTGCACGCGTGGGTGCACAACGCCCAGAGCACACCGAGTCCCGGATGGCGTACCATGATCGTGAATAGTCTGAACACGACCTTGGGAGGACGCAGCGGTGAACCAGGATGAAGCACGTCGAAGCGACGTCGCGACACCGACGATGGCAGCAGTCGCCGCCACGGTCAGCGCGCCCGAGTTCGTCCTCCCGTGGCTCGACCGCTTCTACGACGGCGAGGATGTCGCACTGCTTCTGGCTGTTGGCCGCCCGGGCGAGGGCGCCGATGCTCCGGCCGGTCTCGCAAACGTCGAGCCGGAGCGCTTCGAGCGCGCCGTGCGCCGAGCCGTGCTCGATCGCGACGAGGCGGGCACGTACGCGCCCGCCTCCTTCGCCGACCGCCTCGACATCCGCGCGATGTTCGAGGGCTGGAGCGGCATCCCCGACGATGTCCGCGCACGCCTGGCCGACTGGGCGACCGACGACTACGCCGCCTCGGTACGCGACGACCTCGAGGCACTCAAGTCGGGCGATCCGGGGAGCTCCGGGGAGATCGACTACGCGTATCTCCTCCTGGCCGAGGCGGAGGCCGTCATCGCCGCCGAGGAGCACGTCTACGTATGGCCCTGCGACTGCCGTGCGATCGTCGGCGGCTGCGACAAGCCCGCGGACGTCTGCTTGCGTTTCGACAATGATCGCGGGCTCGGCCAGGAGGTCTCTCGCGAGCGCGCCGTCGAGATCCTGCGCGAGACGGACGTTGCCGGCCTCACGCACACCGACTACCTGAGCCGCAGCCCCGGCGATACGCACGCGATCTGCAACTGCTGCACGGACTGCTGCTTCCCGCACAGGGCAGCGGCGCTGCTGGACGCCGAGAGCGTCTGGCCGCGCCGCCGTCACCTCGTCGTGATCGATCACGCGGAGTGCACGCAGTGCGGCACCTGCGCCGAGCGCTGCCCGTTCGACGCCATCACGATGAGCGCCGACGACGAGCCGCTGGTCGACGACGCCGAGTGCCGCGGCTGCGGGTTGTGCTCGACCGGCTGCCCCGCAGAAGCCATCGCAATGCAGCCGCTCAGCGCGCCGGCCTGAGGCTCACTGCGTTTCGCCCGAAGTGCGGTTCAGCCGACGCGCGCCGAGCCGCGGATCGCCGCCAGAGCGGCCGCGACATCCAGCCGCAGCGCCCACTCGTCGAGATACGCTTCGTCCAACGACCCGGCCTGCAGCTCATAGACCCGCAGGGCATCGTTGAGTTGCTTCTCGCTGCCCCCAGCCTGCGCCGACCAGCGAAGCTTCATGAGGATGGTGTCCTCCGGCGCCGAGACCATGAGCTCCAGACCGAGCGCCACGACGCGCAAACGGCGCGAGAAGCGCTCGCGATCGAACGGATCGTCGGTCAGCAGCCAGAAGTCCGCCTTGTCTCCCGATGAGGAATCGATGAGGTTGAACATGGTGCGCCGGCGCGCGGCTTCGTCCACCGCGTGCACATCGAGGTAGACCTGGGGGGCGGAAAGCGCCTGCGTCACACGCGCGACATCGCCCGTCGCGATGTCGACGACGAGGTCGATATCGTGGGTCGCCCGCGGCTCGCCCTGGAGACTCGAGACCAGCGACCCCGTCAGCATGTAGGGGATGCCGGCGCCGTCCAGGGCCTCGACGATGCGCTTCAGGAGGGCCTGTTGTGACATCTCTCAAGCCGCTTCAGGTAGATGCGCTGCAACTCCGCCTCGTCGGCCGCGGGGAAGCGCTCGCGCAGCCCGGCGCGGAAGAGCTCGCGCGACAGCTCGGTGAGCTCGAAGGCTTTGAGGAGGCGCTGCTCCGCTGTCAGTCGGCGGAGCGCTTCCAGGTACAGCTGGTGATTCGGCCGCGGCTTGGGATCCACGCGGCAAGGATAGCACCGTGCCCGGCCGCGACCTCCGCCAGGTCGACAGTTCACAGCCTCGGCAGGCACCGCCCTTTGAGCGCACCCCAGCCGCAGCCCGCGAGGACCTCGGTCTGTGCGCGCGGCGACAGACCCGCCCCCGTCGCGATGAGATGCCGCAGCAGACCAACGTCGCGGCAGGCGCCGGCGACCACTGCCCCCACGATCCTTTCGCCGCGCAGGTAGAGCCCGCGATAGACCCCGCGATCGGGTCTGCTGCCGCGCCAGACGACGAGCTCGGTATTCGGCGTACGCGCCCCGCCCGTGGTCTCTCCGATGAAGGCGACCGACGAGCCGAACACGGGAAGAGTGTTGAAAGCGATCTCGCCTTCGACCGAGGCCTTGCCGCCGGCCATCGTGGCTCCTGCGACCGCGCCTTCGAGGCACGCGCTCGGCCACGTGGTGAAGGCTCGTGGCTCGCCGCTCAGGGCATCCCTGGACATCGCCACGTCGCCCGCCGCCAGGACGTCGGCCAGCGCGGTCCGCATGTGCTCGTCGACGATCTGGAAGCCCGGCGACCCGGTCCCGGCGGTCAAGGGATCGGCGTTGGGCCGGGCGCCCTTGGCCGCGACCAGCAGGTCCGCCGGCACCCGGTCGCCCTCGTTCGTCAAGAGCCAGCGGGCTCCGGAGCCACGCGCGAGACCGGCGACGGAGCGCCGCAGGAGA
Source organism: uncultured Thermoleophilia bacterium (assembly GCA_963765635.1). Taxonomy (GTDB): domain Bacteria; phylum Actinomycetota; class Thermoleophilia; order UBA2241; family UBA2241; genus CAIXSE01. The sequence continues at coordinate 832,885 of CAVXXF010000004.1, read as the reverse complement.
AAGCGGATCCCCGCCGCCTCGAGCAGAGCCTGCACCACTCGCGCCTCCTCGGGACCGGCGTTCCGGCTCAGGATCTGCCCCGATGCCGCCACGACGGTGACGTCCTTCCCGAGCTCGCGCAGAGCCATCGCCATCTCGAGCCCAGCGAGCCCGGCTCCCAGAACGCACACGGCCTGGCAACCGGCAGCCCTGGCGCGGATGCGCCGAGCGTCGCCGAGGGACCTCAGCGTCAAGGGCTCATCGTCGTCTGCCCCAGCCACGGAGGTCCCCTTGGCCGACGCCCCCGTCGCCACCAGCAGCCGGCCATAGGCGACGTCCCGGCCATCGTCGAGGATGACCCGGTGCTCTGCCGCGCACACCTCCACCGCCCGGCGACCGGCCATGACGGTCACGTCGTGCGCCGCGTAGAAGGCCTGGTCGGTGAGTGCGAGCCGCTGCTCCGCGAGCCGGCCGGAGATGACGTAGGGCAGCAGCGCCGGCGAGTAGGCTGCCACCGACTCCGCCGCCACGACGACCACTGCGGTCTGCCTGTCGTGGCGGCGGATGGCCCTGATCGCCGCCAGGGCTGCCGCCCCGTTGCCGAGGATCACGTGCGGGGCTGTCACGACCGCCCCCTCTGGGTCATCCCTTCCTCATCAGTGCGCGGCTACCGGTCCCACGCCGAGATACGCCAGGCGCTCCGGCGTCGGGATACCGTCGGCGTCCCAGCCGCGCAGGGTGTAGTACTCGGGGAGCATCACATCCAGCTTGGGGACATGGCCCTTGCTGGCGCCTTCGGTGAACGGCTCCTCGAGCATGCGTCGCGGAAGGGTGTCGTCCGCCGAGCTGAGCCCCGCGCCGAGATTGAAGAGGCGCTCCAGATTGAAGATCGCCTCTCCAGCGCGCAGGAACCCGTCGAGGCCGCCGAAGTCGATCCCCGTCGCCTTCTCGATCAGGCCCATGAAGGCCACGGCGTGCGGCATCGCGATGACGAGGAAGTTGCACATCCCGGACGAGTCGATCATGCAGTAGTAGTCCTGGATGTTCTTCGCGACTTCTGCCTTGCCCGCAGGGTCGAACCGGTCGATGTTCTCGCCCTCCTCCTGGGTGATCCCGAGCAGGGAGATGCCGAAGAACTCGACGCAGTGCACCTCGTTGCGGATGTGGCAGGCGCCGCGGCTCTGCGTGGCGTAGGCGAGCGCGTACCCGTTGCCGCCGCGGGGGTCGTAGTTCGGGAACTCCAGCTTCTTCACCGTCATGCTGAGCTCGGGATGACCGTAGCTGGCGGCAAGCCGGTACGACCCTTCCGCCAGAGCATCGCCGAAGCCTTCGCGGAGGGCCGTCTTCTGCAGCAACTCGACCACGGCCGCGCCATCACCGAAGCTCAGGGGGCGTCCGACCTCGTCCTCCGAGACGTAGCCCTTCTCAACGAGCTCCATCGCGCAGGCCATCGTCACCCCTGCGGAGATCGTGTCCATCCCGAGCTCGTTGCAGAGGTAGTTGCTCTTGAGGACCGCCTCGACGTCAGAGACCCCGCACACGGCTCCCAGGGAACCGAGCGTCTCGTACTCCGGCCCTTCGCCGCGGCCCTTGAACTGCCCGTGCTCGACGACCGTCACGCGGCCGCAGGCGGTGGGACAGCCGAAGCACGCCTTGGTCTTGCTGATGCCCTTCAGGTTGTAGCGAGAGACCGCCGTGCCGCCGATGGCTGCCGCCCCTTCGAAGGTGCCCTGCTGGAAGTTCCTCGTCGGCAGGAGCCCGAACTCGTTGGAGAACTCGACGACGTCGGAGGTGCCGTACTCGGCGACGGTGACCGTCATGAACTGGTTGAGCAACTCGTGATCGCGCACGTCCTGGACCGCCTGCACGAAGCCGGAGGGATCGGCGACGCGGATCCCCTGCGTGCCGCGCACCACGATGGCCTTGAGCTTTTTGGACCCCATCACGGCGCCCACGCCAGAGCGCCCGGCTGCCCGGCCCATATCGTTCATGATGGCGCTGGTTTTCACGAGGTTCTCGCCGGCCGGCCCGATGCACATGACCTTGGCCTCTTCGTGAGTCTCATCCACCAGGATGTGAGTCGTCGCGCTGACCTCCCGCCCCCACACGTCTTCGGCCGAGCGGAACTCCACGCGGTCGTCCTCGATCCAGAGATAGACCGGAGCGGTGGCCGCCTTCTCGACGATGACGACGTCGTAGCCCGCGAACTTCAGCTCGGCGCCGAAGTAGCCGCCCGTGTTCGATGTGGCGACCGCCCCCGTCAGCGGGGACTTGGTCACCAGCATCTGGCGGCTGCCCGCCGGCGCGCTTGTCCCCGTGAGCGGTCCGGTCGCGAAGATGAGCTTGTTGTCGGGGCTGAGCGGATCGACCGAAGGGTCGACCTCCTGGCTCAGATACCACACGCCAAGCCCGCGTCCGCCCACGTACTTCTCGAGAACGCTCCGATCGATGGGCTCGCTGCTTGCCGTGCCTCGCTCCAGGTCGACACGGAGGAGCCTGCCCTGCCAGCCTCCGAACGCGATTGCGCGCGCCATCACTGCCGCCCTTCCTCGAGCCTCATTCGCTCCGCCAACGCCTTGCGCCGGGTGCTTGTGAGGGAGTTGACCCCGCTGTAGTCGAGGGCCTTCGTCGCGCATGCGTGCACGCACGCGGGATCCCCCTCGCAGAGGTCGCACTTGCGCACGCTGCTCGCGCCATCGTCCTCGACGCAGCCAAAGGGACAGGCGAGCACGCACATGTGACAGCCGACGCAGCGCTCGCGGTCGACAAGCACCACGAAGCCGCCGTTGATCTCGTCGGCGTGCATCGCCCCCGACGGGCACACGGCCACGCAGGCGGGATCGCTGCACTGCAGGCAGACGACCGGCAGGAAGAAGCACTGCTCGGTGAAGATGCTTACCCGGACGGCCGACTTCTGCGGGTTGAACTCTTCGTAATGCGCGAACGAACAAGCGGTCTCACAGGCTCTGCATCCTGTGCACCTGTCCGGATTCACGACAAGCTGGGGCTTCACTGGCGAATCGCCTCCTTGAGCGTAGCGGGCCGGCTGGCTCACTGGGGTCAGCCGCCTGACAACTGCATGAAGATACGTACTCGGTCACCGTCCTCGAGCACCGTGGACCGGCTGGCCTGACGTCCGTTGTGCGCGACGAACAACTGCAGCCGCGCCGGCAGGCCGCACACATCGGTGAGCACGTAGCCCACCGTGCTGCCCGTCGGCACGGCAAGTCGCGACGGCTCCGAGACAGGGACTCGCGGGCTGTACCGGGAAAGGTAAGGATGGAGTTGGAGCGTGACCTCCACAGTCCGGCTGTCTTCGGCGTCCATGCTCATCTCGTCCGATCCGGCCAAGCTCAGGGACGCAGGGCGCGCGCCGCGCGCGCCGCGGCCGCCTCTCGCCGCTTGGGCGCCGAGCTTTCGTCGGCGAAGACGTAGCGGATGGCTCCCGGCTCGCAGACGCGTGCGCACTCAGGCTCCCCGCCGCAGTAGTCGCACTTGGCGCTGACGCGGCCGACCCTGTCGTAGTGGGCATGCCCGAAAGGACACGCCACGACGCACGTGCGGCAACCGATGCACCCTCCATCATCGATGATCACCCGACCGCCTGCGAGATCCTCCCGGCAGGCTTTGGTGGGGCACGCCTCGGCGCACGACGGCGTCTCGCAGTGATGGCAGGTGAGAGGCACGTGCAGCCCGTCTTGTGTGCGCCAGACCGTGATGTGCGAGCGCTCGAGGTCGGCGTTCCCGGTGTGGGCGATCGAGCAGGCGAGGGCGCAGAGCATGCAGCCGTCGCATCTCTCTTCGTCGATCACCAGGACCTTGCCGTGCACCTCTCTCACCACCACGAGTCCGCGTCCATCACGATCGCCCCGGCACCGGCCCGGCGCCGACCTTGGGGTGGCGTGCCCGCCACTCCGCCAGCCTGTAGAGCGGCGGGGCCTCCTTGACGCCGATCGCAAGGATGCCTGCACGTAGCAGGAAGCCGCCGCTCAGGACGCTTGCGGCGGCGGCCAGCGCCACCGTGTTCGAGCCGAGTGCGCCGTTGACCAAGGTGAGGGCGAACGGCAACACGAGCGCCAGTCCCACTATCCCTCCCCAGAAGCCGTAGCGCCACCGACCCGAGAGCCACATCCTTACCGCCAGGGCACTCTCCGACCTGCCCCGCCTCAACCTCCCGACGTACAGGGCGAGAAGAGCCGCCTCCGTAGCTATCAGTGGCAGTTCCAGCGCCTCCAGCCACCGCACGAGGTCATGCGCCGACCCGGCATCGCCGGTGAGGTATCCGTGAAGAGTCGCGCCGACGACTACCCCCATCGCGCCAGTGGAGATCGCCGACGCCAAAAACAGGAAGGGGATCAGTGTGGCATTCCAGGCGGGGATGAACCTCATCGACCTCAGCAGGAGACCGGTGTAGACGGCCGTCGCGAAGGCCAGCAGCACCCCCACGACCTCTCCGACGCGCCACAGGCCGGGCAGGCGACCGGGCCAGGAGGGTGCGACGATCGCGATCAGCGCCATCAGGCAGCCGACGGCGATGAACGCGCTGAGGATGAGGAAGCCCCTCGCCAGCCACGACGTACGGGGGTTCCTGCAGGCGGTGTAGAACAGAGAGCGATTCCGGCCGAGGTGGAAGATCAGGAGCAAGGCACCCAGTCCGGTGACGAAGGGTCCCCACAGCACCAGCGCCGGCGACCAATCCCACGCCCAGTCACCGAGTACGGTGGTGCCCGCGGGAGCCAGGGACAGTCCAAGCCACCGGGCAACGGTGGCGGCTATGAACGCGCCCGCACCGAGACCACCCAGGTACAGGTAGCCAGCGATCGCCAGCCCCCACGAAGACTCTGCGTCGGCGGGGCGCGGTTCAGCCTGAATCCGCGCCACGAGATCGGCAGGCACGGTCCACACACGTTCCCTGCCGGCGACCGCCGTCACCGGCTCACTTCCGAAACCAGGACCCTACCCCCTCAGTCAAGCGCCGCCGGCCCCGAGCGCCGCGGCAGTATCCGCATGGCCTCCAGGTCCTGCGCCACATCGTCAAGACCGGACTCCACGAGCGTCTCCTTGAGCGGGACGCCGGTCTCGAGGTCCCAACCACGCAGCTCGTAGTAGGTGTCCTTCATGCCCTCGAGCTCCTCGCGCGAGAGCCCGAGCTTGCCCTTCCACAGCCCGCGCGAGACCCTCTTGCCGAACTCCTTCTCGGGGATCGTGTCGTTCTCTCGACGCCTGCCGAGCTTGCACTCTAAGGCGCGCTCGAGGTTCCTGAGGCGAAGAGAGGCGACGGTGAGATCCTCCTCGCTCACGGTACGCCCCAGGCCGGCCGTAAGTGCCCTGGCATAGTCCTTCGGGGCGATGTCCATGAACAGCCACGGGGTGTGCCATTTGCAGGTGCCGACCATGTCGGCGATGCCGGTGGTGACGCCCATGTCCGAGACCATGATCGCGTTGCCGTCGCAGACGTCGGGGTCGCCGGCGTTGGCGATCCCGGTCTTGGCCGCAGAGACCGCGTACTCGTGCTCGACCGCGGCCTGTCTGCTCTTCTCTGACCAGTCCGGCGTGACCGGCGCGGTGAGGTAGTCGAACTCCTGCATATTGAGGTCCTGAATGGGGTCAGACCTTCTGCCGATCGAGTACGAGAGCGCCATCGACTTCATGCGCGGATTGATGCCATACATCGGGTTGTTGTTGACCTGCATCGCGTAGTAGTAGGTACTCCTCCCGCCGCGCCGCTCCATCGGCACCCGCGCATCCAGATGCTCGGCGGTCGCCTTCATGCCCTGAGCCACGACGTCGCCGAAGCCGCTTCGTTCGACCGTGGCTCGCATCATGTACTCGATCGCCTCACCGCTGCCAAACTCAATCGCCACACCGTCGGTGAGGCTCTCGTCAAGCATCCCCATCCTTCGCAGCTCCATGAGCCACTGGATGGTCATCGCCATTGAGGTGTTGTCAATGCCCATCTGCTGGCAGCTCCTGACCTGCGCGTACCAGTTCAGCACGTCCTCGTTCTGTAATTCGGCTGAGAGTTGGGGGTAGACCTCGCACGAGATCACCGTGCCGCCGATGTCCGGGACGCGGTAGTTCTCCATGCAGTGCACCGGGCACCCGGCACAGCCCGTGCGGCGGTGGCCCCACTCCCGGTAGAAGTCGCGGTAGCTGAAGGCGTCCTCGTACTGCGGGGATCCTTCGTGGCCGTCGCCGCCAGCCTCGATGCCGGAGCGCACGTACGCCGTTTCGGCGTTCATGACGCCGATGCTGTGGACCTCTTCGTAGTAGTCGGAGTCGCGCACAACCTGATGCGCGTCGAGGCACGCGGCAAGAAACGCCTCCCCGTCGGCCACCTTGACGCCCTGCGTGCCACGCACCACGACAGCCTTGCAGTTCTTCGACCCCATGACGGCGCCCATCCCCGTGCGCGCCGCGGCGTTGCCGACGTTGCAGTGCACGGTCGCGTACACGACCTGGTTCTCCCCAGCCGGTCCGACCGAGGCGATCTTCGCGTCAGGGCTGTCGAGCTCGGCGCGGATCGTGTCCTGGGTCTCGTAGTTGGGCTTGCCCCACACGCCGGCCGCGTCCCGGATCTCGACCCGCTCGTTGCGGATCCAGACGTAGACGGGTTGGTCGGCTTTGCCTTCGAGCACGACCGCGTCCCAGCCCGCCTGCTTGAGCTCAGCCGACCAATCGCCGCCCATGCTTCCGTTGCCGATCAGCCCGGTGACCGGCGACTTGCACATCACGTCGGTACGGCTGGAACCCGGATACAAGGTCCCCGAAAGAGGACCTGCCGCCAGGCAGACGATGTTCTCGGGGCCGAGAGGGTCGGTTGAAGCGTCGACCGACTCGTACAGAAGGCGTGCGTTGAGGCCACGGCCACCGATGTACTTCTCCGCGTACTGCTCGGTGGGCACACTCCGGATCTCGCGCCTCGTCAGATCGACACGAAGGATCTTGCCGCCGTAGAGATATGTCATGGCTGCTCCTCCCCCATCATGCGCCGAGCGCCGCTATCGAGTTCAGGTGATCGAGGTACTTCTCGACGCCGCTCCGCTTGCGGCGCAAGCCCTCCTCCTCGGCGTCGATGAACGTCAGGGCCTGCTGCGAGCACACCTTGACGCACACAGGGTCGCCGCCACAGAGGTCGCATTTCTCGGCCTTGCCGGTGCGCGGATCGACGGACGGAGCACCGAACGGGCAGACCTCGACGCAGGTACGGCAGCCGAGGCATTTGTCCGCGTCCACGACCACGGCGCGAGTCTCGGAGGAGCGGCTGAGGGCGGACGCCGGACACATGGCGACGCACAGCGGGTCCTCGCACTGCTGACACGTCACGGGGACGGTCGTGATGACGCCGTCGACCTGAGAGCGGACGACATAGATGCGTGCCCGCGACGGGTTGCACTCCTGATAGTTGCGCACTGAGCAGGCGAACTCGCAGCATCGACAGCCGGTGCACTTTTCGACGTCGACGGTGAGACGTTTGTACCGACGGCCCGGCTTTGGTTCAGCTGCCACCGTGGCCGGTTCGGACGGGTTCTCGTTCATCTGGAGCTGCACCCCCCGTGGTTCTCTGTCTCGCGCCCGGTCACCACTGACTCGTCCCCCTTCTGCCTTGTCGGACTGCGCCGCCGCGGGCGGCCTTGCGCTCAAAGAACCATCTTGCCTCTGAGCCGCTCGACGCAGTTGACGCGCACGCCGAGCAGGTCTGCGATCCGCGCCTTGGCCTCGAGCCCCTTGGCGGCCCCGGCCACGGCGGTGATCACCCCGATGTCCAGTTCCTCACGCAGACGGCGCATGACCGTCGAGTCGCAGAGGTCCATGACGCCGATGCCCAGCTTGCCGGCCACGTACCGCTTGGCCTCATCGAGCCTCATCTTCTTGGTGAGCTGCATCCGCGCTACCAGATCTCCGGCAGTTCGGATGCCACCCATCGACGAGGCGAGGGCGTGGCTGATGGACATCCCCGTGGGGTCGCCCGTGCCCACCTACAAGCCGTCGGCCTTACCGATCATGACCATCGCGGCGCTGCAGCGGGTGACCACGTCGATGGGCGGGATCTCGAACATCGGCACGCCGCCGACGCCCATGCCCACGTTGGGGTGGATGGGGATCTTCGCGTCCTCGGTGCACGCCTTGACGAACGTGATGGCGCGTGCCAGGTTCCACGGCGAGCTCTTGCGCGAGTTGGTGTTGACCACCGGGCCGAAGACGTGCCCTCCTGCCTCCTGCACGACCTCCATCTGCTGGTGCGGCCACATGCCGGCAAGGCGCTTGCCGTTGTACTCGAGCTGGCCGTGGAAGCCAAGCACGCATTCGGCCGCCATGCCGACTTCAACGGCGAGGTGCGTGTTCTTGGCAGCCCACTCGACGGCACGCAGCGTGGCGAGGAACTCGCCGTCGCCGGTCGAGGCCGTGGTGTCGTAGTTGATGCCGTCCGCCCCGACCTCGTCCATCTTCTCCGTCATCCAGACGAGGTCGTTGTAGCAGACCTCGAGGGCTTCCTCGGTGGCCGCACGCGCCTCGGGGATCTGGCCCTTGGGGAGCAGGTCGGAAGGGTTCGGGAACGGTCCATCCGGCTGGTAGTACAGGCCCAGATTGGGCATGAAGCCGTAGAACACCGGGATGATAGTGGTGTGAAGCACGGCCTCCACATGGTTCTGCTCCAGCACCACGATGGGTTTGGACGGCTTCACCGAGTAGTCGGTGTGGCCGATCTCCATGGTGTCGAAGCCGAAGGCGCGCTCAAAGGTGCGGAACGCCTGCTCCCTGGAGAGGGGCAGACCAACGCCCGACGACAATTGCGCAGAGTAGAGCGAGTTGGTGGAGCCGTCCTTGCTGAGCACCGCTTCGTGGCCGCGCTCCACGCCCCAGATGCGGCTGGGGCTGGCGAACATCTCGAGGAGGTAGTCGAGCTCGTCGGGCTCGAGGACGGGAATCTTGCCCCTCCTCGCCGCGTCGGCAGACCCGGCCCCGAGATCTTCACGGACCTCCTCACGAGTCATCGACACGGTGTAGCCGTCGCCCATGCGCGTCTGGATCTCCGCCAACCTGCACCTCCCGGGCGTCTGTGCCAAATCGAGGAGGTCTGGAGCCCCCGACTCCGGCTTGGCTCGCTCATCCTGGTGACTGAACCAGCGCTGCGATCCGCAAAGTTACGATTAACTCATCCGGATGGATGAGTTCGTGGGACGCTAGCACGGGGGTCTTGCTCACGCAAGGGTGTGTCTCCTTGTCGGCGTGCTCGACTCCGACAAGGCGCCGCACCATCGTCAGTCTCGGGGCGCCGCCTGCGCGGCCTCCCTCATGCGTTCCCGCACGAAGACAAGGAACGCACGCAGGGTACGCAGTATCGGCTCCGGGTCGTAGTCCGAGCGGTGGATCATCGCCTGGACCGCCATCCCGTCGGCGACCGCGGCCGCAAACATCCCCAGACTTCGCAGCTCGGCGTCGACCTCGGGGGCCCAATTCCCCCTGAGCCCCAGCCACTCGATGTTCCACTCGTACCAGACGTCGTAGAGGTACTCCATCCGCGAGCGCAGGTGGCGGTCGCGGACGGCGTGCGGGAGGATGTCGAAGAAGCCGCTGTAGCCGTCGACGTGGTGCGTCATGCGCCTGATGTTGTCGACGAACAGATCGAGGCGCTCGTCGTCGGACAGACTGTCGCCCACATCGCTGGCGATCGCAGCACACTCGTCGAGCACGATCTCGTCGACCATCGCGCTGATCAGGCCCGACTTGCTGCCGAAGTAGTACCTTGTCGCCGCCTTGTTGACCCCGGCCTTGGCGGCGATGGCCTCCAGGGTGACAGCTTCGAAACCACGCTTGACGAGCAGCCGCTTGGCCGCTTCGAGGATGCGCAAGGCCGTCGGGTGAAGCGCCCGTGCCGGATCGATGACCGGCAGCCCGCTGCCGTTGGTGAGTTCGCGAGTCATGTGGCCTGAAGGATTATCTCGGAGGCGGCCCCGAGTCAACTCAGATCCGCCCGCCGCCGGACGACGCACCCCTCGGCTCAGAGCCCGGCGACCACCGCGTCGAGCCGCGCGACCAGCTCCGCCGGCAGCGCCGGGACCTCGTGCGTCGCCAGCAGCTCGAGCGCCTTGCGGCGCGCCTTCTCGGTGACGTCGAGCCCGCCGCCCTCGAACCAGCGATCGTAGCTCGCCCGATTCAGCAGCTGGGCGCGCCACTGGCTGCCGCGCAGGTGGCGCCTCGTGTGCCGCTGGCCGAGGTAGTCGCCGCCGGGACCGACGGCCTTGAGCACATCCACGGCCAGGGTCTCGTCCGAGACCTCGATCTCGGCGAGCAGCCGCCGGTTACGGGCGATGAACTCGGCCACCAGCACGACCTCGGCGAGCGACCCGGAGAGGCCGAAGTCCATGTAGCCGACGTCGTGGTTGAGGTTGGCGCCCAGCTGCATGGAGAGCTTGGTGATCTCGTCGGCCTCCATGCCGGCCTGGGCGTCCACGACCTGTGCGTCGGTGTGGCCGCTGAAGCCCCAGTTGGGGATGTCGAGCCACTTGGCCATCTCCACCTCGCATGCGTACGCGCGCACGAACTCCGGCGAGTTGTACGACGATTGCGAGGTCGCCATATCGAGGGTGTTGGGGCCCTGGCCGATGACGAACGGAGCGCCGGGAGCGCGCAGCTGGTGCATGACGAGGCCGAAGAGAGCCTCGGCGATCCCGAGCGTGATCTGACCGGCGGTGGTGATCGGGGCGGTGCCGCCTGCCACAGGCGACGGGCAGTAGGTCGACGGGATGCCGCGGTCGGCGCAGTACAGCAGCTTGTCCACGGTCTCGAAGGGGTGCTTGAGCGGACTGACCGGCTGGTTGTACATGACGAAGTACGGCTTCTCACGCAGAGCGTCGGCGCCGCCGCGGACCTCGCAGGCCAGCCGGTACATCGGGTCGACGGTCTCGACGCCGCCGGCCGTCATCACCAAGGGCTTCGTGGTCGCCGCGATCATGGCGCGGAACTGCCTCGGGTAGGCCTCCTGCGCATCCATGCCGTCGGGGTACGCGCCCGACATGACGAAGTCGATGTCGGGCAGCGCGTCGCAGAGGCGGGCCGCCTCGCCGACGTCCTCCAGCTTGGCGAGGCGGCGCTCGCCGGTCTCGAGGTCGTGCAGGTGCATGACGTCGGACCCGTTGCCGTAGTAGGAGCGGAGGCCGCCGAGGTCCATCGCCGGCTCGCCGGCGCGGTCGTAGACCACGAAGCTCGCCGGCACGGTCTCGCGCGCCTTCTCGACCAGCTCGGCGGGGACGTGGACGAGGCCGTCGGCGTCCTTGCTGCAGCCACCCTCGAGCATGACCGCCTCGCCCTCCTCGTGGAGGACGACCATACCGATGTCCGCGAGGATGCCGAGGGCGGTGTCGTAGATGCGCTGCTTCTGCTCCTCGGTCAGGAAGGTCACCCGGCCGGCGCCGATCTGCTTGCTCACGTCTGTCATCGTGTCTCCTGACTCGCAGGGCGCGCGGGCGCCGGTAGGCTCAGCGGTATGAACTGAACAGTATCGCGTCCAGCGAGTCAATGCACGCCTAATTCGTCCTCTGCCTCACGGATTATCGACTTAAGTTTCGCCGCCACCTCGCTGGACAGCGGCGTGGGCACGTGCGTCTCGAGGATCCTGCGGGCTTCCGCCAGGGCTCGGTCATAGAGGCTCGTCGACCCGGATGCGGCCCAGTCCTCCCGGACCCTCCAGTCGATGAGCGTCGAACGCGACTGCGCGCGGATTCCGTCTCACGGTCAGCCTCCCGCCGTGCGTTCCTTGAACTTCTCGACGCTGTTGATCGGCACGTCGAGCACGCGGGCGATGTTGAACTTGGCCTCGATCTGGTTGGCCTGCCACGGCTGGCTGATCGCGTAGCTGTGCACGCGACCGAAGCCGTGCTCGTTGCGCACGTCGGTCATGACCACCGGGTCCGAGAGATCGAAGGGCGTGACGCCGAGCTTGTCGGCGACGTACTGCTTGGCTTCCTTGAGGCGCATGCCCCGAGTCATCTGCATACGGGCAACCAGGTCTCCGCCTGCCCGAATACCGCCGATGCTCGCCGCCTGCGCGTGGGCGTTGTGCATGCCGTGCGGATCGCCCGAGCCCACCTACAAGCCGTCGACGTGCAGCAGCTCGACGAACGACTTGGCCGCCCGGCAGACCGCGTCGGAGGGCAGGTGGACGAACATCGGCACGCCGCCGACGCCCATGCCGGCGTTGGGGTGGACGGGGATGGTGGCCACTTCCATGCAAGGCTTGATCAGGGCGATCGCGCGGGCCATGTTCCAGGCGAGCGACTTGCCCGTGTTGATGTTGACGACCGGCCCGAACATGGTGGCGCCGGCCTTCTGCGCGAGCAGGAGCTGCTCGCGCGGCCAGAGGCCGGCCAGCCGCACGCCGTCCCACTCGAGCTGGCCGTGCATGCCCAGCACGAACTCGCCGGCCATGCCGAGCTGCACGCCCATGTCCGGGTGCTTCTCGCGGATGATCGCCGTGGCGCGTAGGGCGGCCAGGAACTCCGGGTCGCCGGAGGCGCCGGTGGTGTCCCAGTCGATCGCGTCGGCACCGGCCTCCCATTGCGAGTCGGCGAGATTGACCATGTCGACGACGGCCATCTCGACCGCCTCCTCTGCGGCGGCGCGCGCCTCGGGGATCCTGCCGAGCGGGAGGAGCTCGTTCCAGTTGTCGCAGGGGCCATCCGGCTTCGAGTACAGGCCCAGGTTGGGCATGACGCCGTACTGCAGCGGCGCGATGGTGCAGAGCTGGGCGTCGTGCATGTACTGAGCCTCATAGGCGAGGATCGTGCGCACGACCTTGAGCGAGTAGTCGCCGACGCAGAGCTCCAGCAGGTCGGCGCCCATCCACTGCTCGTAGGACTGCAGGTCCTGGATGCGCGTGGCGTGCGTCTTCATGCCGGTGCCGTCGCAGCTGAGCACGATCTCGTCGCCCACGTCGACGCCGATGAAGCGCAGCGGCGAGGCATAGATCTCGAGCAGATGGTCGATCTCGTCGTCGGTGAGCAGCGGCACCTTGGCACGCTTGGCCGCCACTTCCGACCCGGCGACGAGATCCGCGCGGATCTCGCTGCGCGTGAGGTGTACGAAGGTGCCGTCGCCCATGCGGGTCGGCACCCGGGTCTCGTTCGTCACGCTGTCCCTCCCCGTTTCACAGGATGATGGTCGCTGAGCTAACCGACCGGTCAATTAGTACTCTATCACCTGGCCGGCCGATGCGTTGCGTCGCCTGCCGTTTCCTCTTCGTCCAGCGGCTCTCGGCCGACGTTCTCGCCCTCCCACTCGAAGTTGGTCTTGTCGGTGCGCAGGATGTGCCAGGTCTCCGTGTAGGCGATGCCCTCGATCTCCTCAAGGTCCTCGTTGAGGAACTTGTACAGGCCTTCGTTGTCCGGAAGATGCGCCTCGATGAGGAGGTCGAAGGAGCCGGTGGTATAGCCCACGTACGCAACGTTCTCCATGGCCGCAAGCCGGGATCCGACCCCCTTGGCGTAGCCACGATTGACACGAATACCGACCATGGCGTCGACAGGGAAGCCGATGGCCGCCGGGTTCACCCGGGCCATGGGGAAGATGGCGCCGTTCTTGATCATGCGATCGACGCGGTTGCGGACGGTAGGCTCGGAGACGCCGACAGCGCGGGCGATGCTCGCGTACGAGCGACGCGCGTTGGGGCGCAGCAGCCTCATGATGCGACGGTCGAGCTCGTCCATCTCGAGCGTCCCGAACGGCGCCTGTCCCGCTCTGATCATGCCGATGCTCCTCCCTGTGCGATGCTGACCCTGGATCGCGCCATCATTGTCCCTTACGCAAGCATTTGCAAGTTATTACGTTCAATACCGCAGCGAGAACGGATAATCGCATTGAAACAAGTACCCTAAAGCTTGACAGCGTCGGTGCGAGGTGACATCGTGCCGTGCGAAAGGTTCCTTGTCCTTGGGCGCCGGGCTGGGCCGCCGCACGGCTGCGGCAGGGCAGTCGGCTTCGGCCGGCAGAGGGGTGTGTGCACATGAAGGCGACGACGACGTGGCTCACCGAGCAGGAGAAGAGCCGCATCGCCGACCAGGCGATCGATCTGCTCGGGAGCACCGGCATGCGGTTCGCCGGCTCCAAGGTGCTGCCCCAACTGGCAGCCCGCGGCGCTGACGTCGACGAGAGCACCGGCATCACGCGCCTCCCACGCGAGCTCGTCGAGTGGGCCATCGCCCAGACCCCCCGGTCGTTCGTGATGGCGGGCGCCACCGACGCGGACGACGTACTGCTCGGCGAAGGCGAGCCCTTCCATTTCGCGCCCAGCGGGTGCGTGGCCAAGACGCTGGACTTCCGTACCGGTGTCCGCCGGCCCAGCACGCTGCAGGACCTGAGGGAATGCACCGCTCTCAACGACGAGTTGCCGGAGCTGGACCTCATGTGGACGCAGGTGAGCGCCAGCGAAGTGCCGCTCGAGCAGCGCGAACTCGTCGAATACTTCACGATGCTCACCGAGACGTCGAAGCATGTGACGTTCGTGGACTGCCCCCAGGAGATCGACGCCGTCCTTCGCATCTGCGAGGTGCTGTCGGGCGATCTCGACAGCTTCCGCCTGCGGCCGCGCATCTCCACGGTCGTCACCGCGGCTTCGCCGCTGCAGGTCGACGGAGACAAGCTCGACATCCACGTCGCTCTCGCCGCTCACGGCGTGCCCATCGAGGTCTACTCGATGACGATCGCCGGCGCGACCTCGCCGGTGACCCTGGCCGGCACCGTCGTCCAGGGTCTGGCGGAGTTCCTCGGCGTGGCCACCGCCCTGCAGGTAGCGGCGCCCGGGGCGAAGCTGGTCTTCTGCTTCGGCTCCGGCATCCTCGACATGCTGCGCACGACCTTCTCCATGGGTTGCGCGGAAAGCGCCCTCATGGGCGCCATGGCCACCGAGGTGGGCCACTACCTCGGCCTCCCCACTCTGAACCCGGGGCTCTCCACAGACAGCAAGCACCTTGGGCTGCAGAACGGCTACGAAAAGGCGCTCAAGGTCGCGAGCGTCTGCGGCGCCAACCCCGACATCGTCACCGGCTGGGGCCTGATCGACTCGCACAACACGATGCACCTCCCGCAATCGGTGGTCGACAACGAGATCGCCGCCATGGTGCGGCGCCTTCAGGGCGAGGTCGAGATCTCCACGGCCACGCTGGCCGCGGAGTCCATCGCCAAAGTCGGGCCCGGCGGCGGCTACCTGGGCGAGAAGGACACCGCGCGGCGCATCCGCGCCGGTGAGCACCTTCTGCCGACCGTCTCGAACCGGCTCTCCTACGACAAATGGGTCGAAGAAGGCACGACCGAGAACGACGTGGCGAACGCAGAGGTCGAGCGTATCCTCGCGGCCCACGCCACCAGAGAGCCCTACCTGAACGACGGCCAGATCGACGATCTGGCCGCGATCTGCAAGATCGACAGCGAGGGCGTGCGCCGCGCGCGTCGCGCGTGAGATCGCGCGCGCCCCTCACCACCGGATCGGAGGCAGCATGACCATGAGGATCGGCTACATCGGGCTCGGCGCCCTCGGCAGGCACCTCGCCGGCAGCCTGCTGCGCGCCGGCTTCCCGCTCACCGTCTACGACGTGGACGCGAGCTGCTCCGTCGACCTCGGCAAGGCGGGTGCCACCTGCGCCGGCTCCATCGCGGAGACGGCGCGCGCGTCCGACACCATCATCACGTGCCTGCCCTCGCCCGAGGCGGTGGCCTCCGTGGTCGCCGAGGAAGGCGGCGTCCTCGAGGCGCTCGCCCCCGGCAGTACTTGGATCGACATGAGCACCAACGACTCTCATGAGCTGCAGCGCCTCGCGACGCTCGCCGCCGCGAAGGGCATCGAGACGCTCGAGGCGCCGGTCACCGGCGGCGTGCACCGCGCCGCCGCCGGCATGATCACCGTGCTCGTCGGCGGTAAGCCGGAGGTCTTCGAGAAGCATCGGCCCGCCTTTGACGCTATGGGCGGGCGCGTGTTCTACATCGGCGCCCTGGGCGAGGCCTCGGTGATCAAGGTGATCACCAACATGCTGGCCTTCATCCATCTGGTCGCCGACGGCGAGGCGCTCATGCTCGCCAAGAAGGGCGGGCTCGACCTGAAGCTGGCCTGGGATGTGATCAAGGCCAGTTCGGGTAACAGCTTCGTTCACGAGACCGAAGGCCAGCTGATCCTCAACGGCAGCTATAACATCAACTTCACCATGGATCTGGCCCGCAAGGACCTCTACTTCGCCCATCAGATGGGCCGCGAGTTCGGTGTCCCTCTCGAGCTCGCCGGGCTCACCGAACAGATCTTCGCGCGCGCCCGTGCCATGTACGGCGGCGGCGCGCAGTCGCCGATGGTCGTCAAGATGCTCGAGGAGGCCGTCGGCACGGACCTGCGCGCCCCGGGATTCCCCGCCGAGCTGGAGCCTGAGTGATCCCCGCCGAGGTGGCGAGAGCAGCGCCAAATACATCGTCAGGGCCGCCCGGCGGCAGGATGTTCTCCGGGTGGCTTGACTTGACGAACATCCGGTCGAATACTCCGGGCCCGAGAGCCCGACCCGCCGGTAGCGAAGGAGTGTGCTTTGACCGACATCAGTGACTTCGCGATGGACTTCTTCTCCCTTGAGGGGAAGAACGCCGTCGTGACCGGCGGCAACACCGGGCTCGGCCAGGCGTTCACATTGGCGCTCGCCAAGGCCGGCGCGAACGTGTTCGCGCCGAGCATCGTCGACGACGACGGCTCCACCGGCGAGCTGGTCGCAGCCGAGGGTGGCCGCTACGAGTCCCTCATGGCCGACATCACCGCGCCTGGCGTGCCGGCCGAGATCGTCGCCGCCTGCGTCGACCGGCTCGGCTCGCTCGACATACTCGTCAACAGCGCCGGCATCTGCCCGCTCGCGAGCGTGCTCGAGTTCGGCCGCCCGCAGTGGGACGCCACGGTGGCCGTGAACCTCACCGCCGCCTTCGAGACGGCGTACGAGGCGGCCAAGGTCATGATCCCGCAACGCGCCGGCAAGATCATCAACATCTGCTCGCTCTTCTCGTTCCTCGGCGGCCGCTGGTCGTCGGCCTACGCCGCCACCAAGCACGGCCTCGCCGGCTTCACCAAGGCCTACGCCGACGAGCTCGCGGAATACGGCGTCCAGGTCAACGGCATCGCCCCGGGCTACTACGCCACCGAGATCACCACGGCGACGCGCAGCGACCCGGTCACCAACCAGCGCGTGCTCGACCACATCCCGGCCGCGCGGTGGGGCGATCCGGCGGACCTGATGGGCGCCACCGTGTTCCTCGCCAGTCGCGCCTCCGACTACGTCAGCGGCCACGTGCTCGTGGTCGACGGCGGCTATCTCGTCCGCTAGGGCGAGGGGAGACGGGAGCGACCTGATATGGCGGGCAAGTACCTGATCGGCATCGACAACGGCACCCAGAGCGCTAAGGTCGTCATCTTCGACCTCGTAGGAAACGTCGTCTGCGAGGCCAAGCGGACGCTGCTCCCGATGGAGCACCCAAAGCCGGGGTATGCCGTGCATCCCGACGACGACCTCTGGGAGTCGATCGTCGCGGCGAGCCGCGAGGCGATGACGAGGTTCCCCGGCGACCCGACGGACATCCTCGGCGTCGGCCTGTGTACCATCCGCTGCTGCAAGACCTTCCTCAAGGCCGACGGCTCGCTTGCTGGAGCCCGTAATGAGCTGGATGGACACGCGCGCCTACGAGCCCTGGATTCCGGACGATCCCGAGCTGGCCTACGTCACCACCTCGTCCGGGTACGTGACTCACCGATTCACCGGGCAGTTCCGCGACAGCGCCGCCAACAACATCATCCTGCAGTGGCCGATCGACACGGACACGTGGCAGTGGGACCCGGCGCTGTTCTCGCAGTTCAACCTGCGCCCGGAGTTGCTCGTGGAGCTGCAGATGCCGGGCGACATCGCCGGCTACGTGACCGCCGACGCGGCCGCGGCGACCGGCCTCCCGGAGGGGCTGCCGGTCGTGACCACCGCGAACGACAAGGCGGCCGAGGCACTCGGCTCCGGCTCGCTCGACGAGCATACCGCGCTCGTCTCGCTGGGCACGTACATCGCCTCCATGGTGCACGGGCGCGAGAACCGCAGGGCCCCTGCGGACTTCTGGACCAACTTCGCCTGCGTCCCGAACACGTACCTTTACGAGAGCGGCGGCGTACGCCGAGGGATGTGGACGCTCACCTGGTTCCTCGACCTGTTGGGGTCGGAGCTCGCCGCCTCCGCGGCGGCGCAGGAGACCTCGCGCGAGGAGTACCTCGAGCGCGAGGCCGTGGACGTCCCGGCCGGGAGCTGCGGTCTCATGACGGTCCTGGACTGGCTCGCTCCCAGCGACAAGCCCTTCCGCAAGGGCGAGATCATCGGCTTCGACGCGCGGCACACCAGGGGCCACGTCTACCGGTCGATCCTCGAGGCGATCGCCCTGACCATGAAGCAGAACGTCGACGACATGTGTGCTGAGCTCGGCATCGACCTCCGCGAGATCGTCATCTCGGGCGGTGGCGCCAACAGCCCGCTCTTCATGCGGATCTTCGCCGACGTGTTTGGCATCCCAGCGTCGCGTAACGAGGGGAGGCGCGGCGCCAGTCTGGGGTCTGCCATCTGCGCCGCCGTGGCCACTGGAGTCTACCCCGACTTCGCGACCGCCGCCGCGGCCATGAAGCGCGAGCGCGAGTCGTTCGCCCCCGACGCAGCGAATCACGAGGTCTACCGGCGCATGAACGTCAACGTATATCGCGCCATCCGCGACGCCACCGACCCCATCCTCGAGCAGTCGTTCTCCATCTTCCAATGACGACTGGACCACCCACGGACACGCAAAGGAACGCCGGCATGCCACTGAACAGAGAAGCGATCGTCGAGGGCCTGCAGCGCATCGTGGGGCCTGAGGACGTGATCACCGACGAGCACATCCTCGTGCAGAGCAGCGTCGACAATTTCCGCAAGCTGCAGAACATCTTCGACGTGCACACCATGCCCGTACCGGCCGCCGTCGTCATGGCGCGCAGCACCGCGCACGTCGTCGAGATCCTGCGGTTCGCCGACGAGCACGGCGTCAACGTCATTCCTCGCACGGGCGCCACGGCGACCGAGGGCGGCCTCGAGAGCGTGGTCGCCGACTCGGTCATCGTCGACGGCTCGGCGATGAATCAGATCCTGCACATCGACGCCTACAACATGCAGGCGACGGCGCAGTGCGGCGTGCCGCTGCAGATCCTCGAGGACCGCGTCCGGGAGCTCGGCCTCACCACCGGGCACTCCCCCCAGTCGAAACCCGTCGCCCACATGGGCGGTCTCGTGGCCACGCGCAGCATCGGCCAGTTCTCGACGCTGTACGGCGGCATTGAAGATATGGTCGTGGGTCTCGAGGCCGTCTTCCCCGGCGGTGAGGTGACGCGCATCAAGAACGTGCCGCGCCGCGCCGCCGGCCCCGACATCCGCCACGTCGTCATCGGCAACGAAGGCGCCTTGTGCTTCATCACCGAGGTGACCGTCAAGCTCTTCCCGTACTTCCCCGCGAACAACACCTTCCTCGGCTGGACGCTCAAGGACATGAAGACCGGTTTCGAGGCGCTGCGCGCCGTCATGGTGAACGGCTACAAGCCGTCGGTGGCGCGGGTCTACGACCCCGGCGACGCCGGCCTGCACTTCTCCCACTTCGCCGAGCCCGACGACTGCGTCCTGCTTTTCATGGCCGAAGGGCCTGCCGGTATCGCCACGGCGACGGCTGAGGGCATCGCGGCCGTGGTCGCCGGCTTCCCGGAGTGCAAGCCGGTCGAGAGCGCGTACATCGAGACCTGGTTCAACGACCTCTGCTGGGACGCGAGCAAGATCATCGCCGAGGACGAGCGCATCCGCCAGACGCACAACGTCAACCGCACCACCGAGATCTCCGCCGATTGGAGCTCGATCAACGACATCTACCAGACGGCGCGGGCACGCATCATCGCCGAGATCCCCGACATCACCATGATGGGCGGGCACTCGTCCCACAGCTACATCAACGGCACCAACATGTACTTCAACTACTTCTTCAACGTCGTCGGGGTGGGGCCGGAGGAGGAGACCGACAAGTACTACCTCCCCATCATCAGCATCATCTGTGAGGAGACCCTGCGGCTGGGCGGCTCGATCGTCCACCACCACGGGATGGGCAAAGCGCGGGCCCCTTGGGTCAGGGATGAGTACGGCTCCTCGTACTACATCCTCGAGACGCTGAAGCAGTCGTTCGACCCCAACGGCGTCATGAACAAGGGGACGATCATCCCTCAGTGAACGACCTGCGGATCCTGGTCTCCTTCAAGGTCACTCCCGACTTCGAGGCGCTGCGGGAGGCGGACTGGCTCGAGGGAGCGGCTGACGACGCGGCGGGGGGAGCGGCGCGCGGTGTGGAGACCCGCTACGTGCGCCGCGTCCTCAACTGCTTCGACGAGAGCGCCCTGGAGATGGCGCTGCGCCTGTCCGACGCGCGCTCGGAACGCGGATCGGCGACGAGTCTCGGCGCGCTCTCCGTGGGCGGCAGGGAGACCGAGCCGCACCTGAAGACGCTGCTCGCGCTGGGCTACGACAGGGCGGCCCGCGTGGAGCCAGAGGCCGCCCTGGACTTCGCCCCCGCCGTCACCGCATCCGTCATCGCCGGCTTCGTGCGTCAAATGGATCGCCCCGACCTCGTGATGCTCGGCTGCCGCAGCGGCCCCGGAGACAGCGGCGCCGTTCCCTTCCTGGTCGCCGAGGCGCTGGGTTGGCCGTGCCTGACGCAGGTGCTCGAGGTCGAGCCACTGCCGGCGGATCGTGTGCGCGTTGCCTGCCTGGTCGACGACGGCCTCCTGCGCGTGACGCTCCGCCTTCCCTGCGTGCTCGCCGTGGGCAACGCCGTCGTCTCGCAGCTGCGGGTGCCGACGCTGACAGACCGGCTCGCGCGCAGGAATGAGCACATCGACGTCCTTTCGGGCGCCGATCTGGGCGTCGACATGGCCGGGGAACTGCGCCGAGAGACCTGTGTCCTGACCGGGATCGAGACGATCGACCGCACTCGACGCGGCGTCATCGTCGGCGGGGCGACGCCGGCCGCCAAGGCGCAGGCCCTCTTCGCTGCCCATCTGCAGCACCTGGTCGAGAACCTATGAGATTCGCGGCGGTCCTGGACGGAACGAGCGGTACGGCCACTCGACAGGCTCAGGCCCTCGGTGGCTTCCTCCGCGAGGGCCTGAGCGGCGATCTGACCGGCGAGACGCTGGTCTTCTACCAGAATGATCGCGACAAGACCCAGCTCGTCGAGCTGGCGCCGACCCGTGCCGTGCGGCTCATCAAGACGTCGGCGCGGCGGACCGAGCACATGGCTGAGCTCCTCGCGGCACTGGCGTCCAGCGAGGAGATCCCGCTGTTTCTCTTTGCCGGGGGCGTCACGGGAACGGAGCTGGCCGCGCGCCTCGCCGGCCGCACAAACGGCGCCGTCGTGACGGAGGCGCTGAGCGTCGAGGCAAGTTCGGAGCGCCTTCTCTGCCGCAAGAACGTCTACTCAGGTCACCTGGTGGGGCGCTTCGAGCTCGCCGGCGGCCCCTCGTGCGTCACGATCGACGCCTCGTGGAACGACGGGCCAAAGCCGGAGACCGTCGAGCACGACGTCCTCTCCGACACCGATGAGACAGGCGGTCCAGCCGAGACGACGTTCGACGACGTGGAGCTCGTCGACCTGCCCGCGAGCGGAGACCTCGCGGGCAGCCGGTTCCTGGTGGTGGCGGGGTACGGAGCCGGGAACCGCGAAGGCGTCGAGCGGATCGCACGGGCGGCCCGGCGGATGGGCGCCGCCTTCGGCGTGAGCCGCCCCGTCGCCATGAACGCCTGGGCGCCGATGGACCGGCTCATCGGCGTGTCGGGCACGCGCGCCGCCCCGGAGCTGTGCATCGTCGTCGGCGCCTCCGGGGCGCCGGCGCTCTACTGGGGCATCGAGAGAGCGGCGTTCATCGCGGCGATCGACACCGATGAGCTCGCCCCCATCGTCAGGAACGCCGACGCGGCCGTCGTGGACGACGGCGTGGCCGTCATCGAGGAACTCGCGGAGATCGTCGCCGCGGCACGCGAGGCCGACTGAAGGGGCGAACGTCGCTCCGGTCCCCTGCCGCGCCCACTCTGCCGCAGGCGGTCCGGTGGGCGGGCCTACACCTCGATGGGCGCTGTGGGCTCCGCCGCCGTCTGCAGCACGAGCAACTCGTCCGGCGGGATGTGGCAGTTGTACGTGTGCCCGTCGGCCGCCAGCTGCGACGGGGGCTCCTGCGTCTCGCAGATCTCCCCGAGGAAGCGGTGGCAGCGTGTGTGGAAACGGCAGCCCGCCGGAGGCTCGCTGAGGCTCGGCATGCTGCCGCGCAACGGGATGCGCTGCTGCTCGGTGTCGAAGTCGAGCTTCGGGATCGACGAAAGCAGCGCCTCCGTGTACGGATGGTGGGGCGGGTTGAAGACCTGCTCGGCGGAGCCGACCTCGATGAGCTCCGCGAGGTACATGACGCCGATGCGATCGCTGATGTAGCGCACTACGGCGAGGTCGTGGCTGATGAAGACGTACGACACCTGTTCGTTGGTCTGCAACTCGACGAGCAGGTTGAGGATGCTCGCCTGCACCGAAACATCGAGGGCTGAAGCCGGCTCGTCGCAGACCACAAGCGTGGGGTCGCCGGCGAAGGCGCGGGCGATGGCGATTCGCTGCTTCTGACCGCCGGAGAGGTCGGTGGGCTTCTGCAGCAGGAAGCGCGGCTCTACTCGCACGTCTGCGGAGAGCTTGTCCACCTTGGCGCGCACGGAACCCTCCCGCGCGCCGGCCAGCTTGCGCACGGAGCGCGTGAGGATGGCGCGCGTGCTCCAGGCCGGGTTGAGCGTAGAGTCGGGGTTCTGGAAGACCATCTGGATGGCGCGCAGGGCATCCTGCGAACGGCGCCCCGCAGTGGCACGCAGGAGCTTGCCCTCGAAGGTCACGCTTCCGGAGTCGGCGGCGATGAGGCCGGTGACGCACTTGGCCAGCGTCGTCTTACCGCTGCCCGACTCGCCGACGAGGCCGAAGGTCTCGCCGCGCTTGAGGTTGAGCGAGACGCCGTGCACGGCGGTGAGCCTCTTACGCCCGTCCTTGAAGGTGCGGCTGACGTCGCCGATCTCGAGCACATCGCCTTCGGTCGCGCCTCTGGCCTCCAGGCTCGTGGCGAGGACCGGCGTCGTCGCCGGCATGGCGTGCACCTCGGCGCCGAAATAGCAGCGCGTGTGCCGGGCCGCCTCTCCCACCGGGCTCGCATGGTTCGGCGAGTAGGCGGCGGGGTCAGCCGGCATGGCTTCGGCCTTTGCCATTCCCTGGGCCCCGGCTTTGCCCGGCCACGCGTACAGGTCGGGCTCGCGGCGCGTGCAGACCGGCTTTGCCATGGGACAGCGCGCCGAGTAGACGCAGCCCTCCAGGGGCTCGCCAAGTGCCGGCAGCGTGCCGGGGATCGTCTGCAGCGCGGCGTCGGTCTTGTTCATGCCGAAGCGCGGCACGCAGCGCATGAGGCCCATGGTGTACGGATGTCGCGGATCGGTGAAGATGTCCCGCGCCGGGCCCTCTTCGACGAGGCGCCCGGCGTAGAGCACGCCGACGCGCTCGCAGAGGCGCCTTACGAGGCCAAGGTTGTGCGTGATCAGCAGGATCGACGCGTTGATGCGCCCGCGCAGTTCCTCGATGAGGTCGAGGATCTCGGCCTCCACCGTGGCGTCGAGACCGGTGGTGGGCTCGTCGAGGACGAGCAGGCGCGGGTTGACGGCCAGCGCCATGGCGATGACGACGCGCTGCTGTTGGCCGCCGGAGAGCTCGAACGGGTAACGGCGCAGGGTCGCATCGGGGTCGGGCAGCGCCACGCGGCGGAGGCTCTCGCGGGCGCGCTCAAGCGCCTCCTTCTTGCCCAGGTCCTCGTGGTAGCGGAACACCTCGGCGACCTGGTCGCCGATGCGCATGGCCGGGCTGAGGGCCGTGGCGGGGTCCTGGTAGACCATGGCGATCTGCTCGCCACGCCAACTGCGCACCGCCGCTTCGCTGAGCGTGCTGACGTCCTGACCGTCGACCAGTACCTTGCCGGCATCGACCGTACCGTTGGCCGCCAGGTAGCGCAGGGCAGCCATGGCCAGCGTGGTCTTGCCGCAGCCCGACTCGCCGACCAGGCCGTAGGCCTCGCCGCGGGCTATGCTCAGGGTGACGCCTTTGAGCACCGGCAGATCGCGGCCGCGACGATGGAACGTGACCTCGAGGTCGCGAACGTCGAGTGCGGCCGGCACTGCGTCAGGAGAACTGGCTGGTTGTTCCACGGCGCTCATTTCGAGAAGACCCTTGATAGTCCGTCGGTGATGAGGTTCACGCCCACCACGAGTGAAGCGAGGGCGGCTGCGGGGAACAGCACCGTCCACGGGGCGATCTGCAGAAAGATCCTCTCCGTAGCGATGGTGAGGCCCCAGTCGGGCGAGGGTGGTGCGAGGCCGAAGCCAAGGAACGACAGGGTGGCCGCCGTGAACACGGCGTAGCCGAGGCGGATCGTGCCCTCGACGATGATCGGCTGAGTGATGTTGGGCAGGATCTCGCGAGCCATGACGAAAGCCGAGCGCTCGCCGCGCAGTCGTGCCGCCATGACGTACTCGCGCTCGCGCTCGCCGATGACCGCAGACCGGATCGTGCGGCTGACCACTGGCGTGAACAGCGCGCCGATGACGACGATGACGATGGCCACGCTCTTGCCGAGCAACGAGAGGATGAGGATCGAGGTGATGATGATCGGCAGCGCGAGCAGCACGTCCACGAGGCGCATGATGATCTCGTCGGTGAGCCCGCGGTAGAAGCCGGAGACGAGGCCGATGATGCCGCCCCAGAGTAGAGCGAGCATAGTCGCCAGCGGAGCGATGACGAGCACGGTGCGGGCACCGGCCATTGTGCGCGCGAGAACGTCGCGGCCGAGGTCGTCGGTGCCGAACAAGTGCGCCGCGCTGGGCGCCTTGAGGGAGGCCATCGCATCGACGTCGGTGGGGCTCTGCGTGATGAACGTCGAGAAGAGAGCCATAAAGACCCAGAAGAGGACGACGATGAGGCCGGTCATGAAGGTCGGGCTGCGCAGCAGCGCCTTGACGAGGTAGCGCCGCTGCCGCTTCTGCTCGAGGGCCGCCGCGGCGTCCGCCTGCAGTTCCTCGGACTTACGGCCCGCGTCGGCCTCGGCCTGGAACGCCAGCATCTCGGGATCCGCGTCCACCCAGCTGGCTTCCTCCGTCATTTCGGGGTCCGGCCGCAAGGGACTGCGCTCCTCGTCCATGTCAGCCGCCCATCCGGATGCGTGGGTTGAGCAGCGCCACCACGATGTCGGCGATCAGATTGGAGACCATGTAGATCACGGCCACCATGAGGACGGACGCCTCGAGCATCACCACGTCGTGTGTCTGCGCGGCGTCGACCATGAGCTTGCCGATGCCGGGGTAGACGAACAGCGTCTCGATGACCACGAGGCCGCCGATGAGCCAACCGACCTGGCTACCGATGACGGTGACCGTGGGCACCATGGCGTTGCGCAGAACGTGGCCGAAGATGACGCGGCGGCGCGGAAGCCCTTTGAGCACAGCTGTGCGGATGTAGGGCATTGCCAGCACCTGCACGGTGCCTACACGGGCCATGCGGGCGATGTAGCCGAGCTCGAGGAACATCAGCGGGATGGCCGGAAGGATGAGGTAATAGAAGCGGTCCACGAACGGCGCGCCGTCGGGCGGCATCGCGGTCACCGGCAGCCACTTGAGCCAGACCGCGAAGACGTAGAGCAGGACGACGCCGCTGACGAACTCGGGGATCACGGTCAACGAGAGCGAGGAGATCGTGATGCCGCGGTCGAGGAAGCTGTCTTTGCGCAGGCCCGCGAAGACGCCCAGAACGACGGACACGGGCACGATGATGATGAGCGCGAAGCCGGCGAGCACGATCGAGTTACCGAGCGCCTTCATGACCGTGGGGAACACGGGCACCTTGAGGAGAAGGGACTCCCCCCAGTCGCCGGTGACGAAGCCGGCGGCCCAGCTGGCGTAGCGCTCGTACAGCGGCCGGTCGGCGCCCAGCGATTTGTTCAGGATCTCGACCTGTTCTTGCGTGGCGTAGGGGCCCAGGATGGAGCGCCCCACGTCACCGGGCAGCACCTCGGCAAGCGCGAAGATGAGTATCGACACAAGAATCAGTGTCGGCACCATCAGGAGCAGCCGGCGTCCGATGAGGCGCAGCATCCCGGGGACCCTACGTCAGCCTAGTCAGTGTGTGGTGAGCCGATTCTTCACGAGGCCATGAAGGCTTCGGACATGATGCAGTAGAAGTTGCCGGGACCCTGGATGCCATAGACGTTCTTCTTCTGCGTGCGCAGCTGCGTGATGAAGAAGCTCAGCAGGATCGGCGTGTCGTCCTGCTGGATGCCCGACAGCGTGGTGGCGTACTCCGTGCGCTTGGCCTCGTCGGTGGTCGACATGTACGAGTCGAAGTTGGTGTTGAAGTCCGCGTTGTCCCAGTGCGACGAGCTCCAGGTGCTGGTGGGCAGGAGCATGGCCTGCGCGTACACACCCGGCGTGGGCCGGCTGCCCCACTCGACGATGACCATCGGCGCGTTGAGCCACGGCGTGTCCGTCTCCGAGCCGGCGTAGAAGGCGTCGTAGCTGATCTGATTGAGCTTGACCGTGATGCCGGCAGGCTCGCACTGGGCCTGGATGAGCTGCGCGTACTGCGGGTTCTCGAGGTACTTGGCGAAGGTCAGTTCGATCTCCGTGCCGTCGGGGAAGCCGGCGGTCGCGAGCAGTTCCTTGGCCTTGTCGTAGTCCTGCGTGCGCGCGGTCGGCGCCGGCTGACCCGGGAAGACCGTGGGCTCCCAGAACGTGTCGGAGCCGACGAGGCTGCGACCGTCGTAGAGCGCCGTGTTGATGGCGTCGCGGTCGAGGCAGTAGGCGACCGCCTGGCGAAGCTCCTTGGGAGCGCTCTTCCACGGCTCCTGCTGGAGGTTGAACGCGACCTCGCGAATGCCCGAGCCGGGGTAGATGTCCACCCTCAGATTGGGGTCGGCGAACAGGGCCTGAGAGCCCTGGAAGACCGTCTGCGGCTGGAAGTCGACGGCGCCGGACTGCAGCTGGAGGTTGGCGGCCGACTCGTCCTGCACCATGACCCAGGTGACCTTGTCGAGGTACGGGAGCTGGTTGCCGGCGGCGTCCTTGCCCCAGTAAGTGGGGTTCTTGGCCATGACGGCCTTCTGCTTCGAGACGTACGACTCGACCATGAAGGGGCCGGTGCCGACGGGACTCTTCACGAAGTTGCCGGCATAGGTCCGCGGCAGCATGACGGTGTTGTAGGACGACTGGCACACCAGATACGGGAAGTCGGCGAAGGGCTTGTCGAGGGTGAACTCGACGGTGGCCGCGTCGACCGCCTTGGTGCCGCCGGGTGAGAGGATGCCGGCCAGAGCGGCGAGAGCTCCCGATCCGCTCTTGGGATCGACGACACGCTCGATGCTGGCCACCACGTCTTCAGCCTCGAAGGGGCTGCCGTCGTTGAACGTGACTCCCTGGCGCAGCTTGAAGGTCCAGACCGAAGCGTCTGCGTTCCCCGACCAGCTCTCGGCGAGGCTGGGCTTGAGCCCGTTCTTGTCGTCCAGGGCGATGAGGTACTCGCAGACCTGCTGGACGAGGACGATGCCGCCCTGGTCGTAGATGGTGACTGGGTCGAGGTCGGTGATCGACGGCGGGATAATGCCCGTGAGCATGCCGCCCATGACCGGGGCCGGCATACCGGAGGCGCTCGGCGACGCCGCTTCCTCAGTCGTGTCGCCGCCGCAGGCGGCCAGCATCGAGCCGGCGACCGAGGCGGAGAAGCCGAACACGGAGGCGCGGACCAGAAGCTGGCGCCGCGTCATGTGCCCTTTGTTGACCTGATCGATGAGATGCTGTGCGTAGTCTCTGCGGTGCTGTTCGTCAGTCATCTTCGCTACTCCCCCAGGCTTAGGCCTGCGAAACGACACGGGCTGTCGCGACACCCCGTGCCGCGACGCTCCCCTAACTACATTTGGAGAACCATACAGCCAAACGGTCATGATGGCAACACGGATTGACCGGTTAGTTAGCTTTGAGGTGGCCTCAAGGCATTCGGAGGTTCTGCAGAGCATCGGTTAGCCAGCACGAAATGCTGGCGCCGTAGGTCGCTACTGACATATATGCGTCTCTGCACAAAGTCGACGGGCAGTCGTAGGCTTTCTCGCCCGGGCTTCTGGTATGTACCACAAATGCCTGTGGTACGCTTGCGTCGACCAGATCGCAGCACCGCGATCGACGAGGTGGTCGCCAACTCTCGACGTCAAGCGGTGGAAGGGTGATGCCAGTGGGAAGCGAACGGCGCCTGCCGACGCGGTCGAGCCCTCTGTACTCGTGGGTCGCTGCGCTCCTGCGCGACGAGATACAAGCCGGTCGCCTGGACCCGCACACGTCGGTGCCGTCAGAGAGGGTCCTCAGTGAGCGGTACCGGGTCAGCCGGATGACCGCCCGGCACGCCTTGGAGACCCTCATGCTCGAAGGCTACGTCTACCGCAGCCCCCGTCGCGGCACGTTCGTGGCAGAACCCAGGCTGCGCTTCAGCGTCGGGAGTTTCACGCGCGTCATGAGCGATGCCGACAGCACGCCCGGCACCGAGGTGCTGGCGGCCGCCACCCTCGACCCCGACCCGGTCATGGCGGCTATGCTCGGCGTCCCCGCCGGAGGCCAGGTGCATCTGCTGCAGCGGCTGCGGACGGCGAAAGGCGAGCCAGTCGCCATCGAGAACATCCATCTCTCGGCGGCGCGCTTCCCCGATCTGCTGGAGCACGATCTCACCGGCTCGCTATGGGAGATCATGCGCGCGCGCTACGACGTGCACCCGGCCCGAGCCGATGCCCGGGTGGTGGCCGTCACGCTCGATCGCTTCGAGGCCGAGACACTCGAGGTGAAGCCGGGCAGTCCGGCGATCGTCCTCTCGCGGACGGTATTCGACGCCGAGGACGAGATCGTGGAACTGGCCCGCGACGTATACCGCGGCGACCGCACGGAGTTCTCTGTGAGCGCGCCGGTGGACGGCGGCGCGGTGTAGCGGAGCGCCCCCGCCGCCCGGGCCGAGCTCAGGCCAGGCGGACTCCCTGCTGCTGCAGCGCCGCCTGGACGCGGCGCACGTCCACCGCGCCCGTGCTGCGACCATCCTTGAGCGACACGGCAGCCGCCACGCCGGCCGCCTGGCCCGTCACGGCGCAGCACATCTGACTGCGGGTGGCCGCGTGCGACACCTTGTCGCCGGCCACGCAGCGCCCGGCGACCAGGAGGTTGTCGACGCCCTGAGGGACAAGGATGCCGTAGGGCACCTGAAAGTAGCGGCCCGTGGTCGGCAGCACGAGCGTGCCGTAGCCGTCCAGGAACTCGGGGAAGATGCCGACCGAGTCGTCGAAGCGCCCCTCGTTGCGCACGTCGTATCCGGTGAGGTCGTAGCGGCCGACGATCTTGCAGGAGTCGCGCGTGCCGAGGGTCATTCCGAAGGTGCGCAGCCGGGCGTTCTCGAAGCCGGGGGTGAAGCGCCGCAACGCCTCGATGGCCATGAGCGCCTGCCGGCGCCCCTCGATCTCGGCGCGCGTCAGGTCGCGCACGTCGGTGCAGTCGTAGCCCCCCATCACCACCATGTTGAGTGAGCTCGCCTCGCCCGTATCGGTCACGCGACCCCAGGTGCCGCCGATGCTGCCCACGCCCTCGGGGATGATCCCCGCCTCGCGGGCCAGGTCAAAGGGCTCCTGGAGGTACGGGCTGAAGAGGCCGTCCTCCTTGCCCGTCGTCTCGACCTGCCAGCACTTGCCCCAGTCTCCGTAGGTAGGGCCCGTGGCCGCGACGTACTCGAGGAAGCGCTCCTTGACCACCCCCGAGCACGAGAACATGACGGTGACGCCCATCATCTCCCCCACGGGGGTCTTGCGGCACGGCGCCCCGGCGAGACGGGCGACGTCGGCGTCGCCGCTCGCGTCGATGACACGTTCCGCCAGAATGGCCTGACGGCCGGACTTGCCCTCGATGACGATCCCCGCGATGGCCCCCGCCTCCACAATGGCGTCGACGGCCAGGCAGTGAAGCAGCGGCTTGACGCCTGCCTCCAGCACGAGAACATCGGCGACGACCTTGAACATCTCCGGGTCGAGCGCCTCGCTCAGCGACTGCGACTCCGGCTCGGTACCGCCCATGTCGCGGGCGCGCTGCTCGAACTCGATGCCGATCCCCTGCAGGTCGACGGTACCCTCGTGCCGATACCAGGCGACGCTGTCGACCCCCACCTGCGAGATGACGCCCCCGAAGCACCCGTAGCGGTCCACCAGGACGGTCTTCGCGCCAGCGCGAGCGGAGGCGATCGCCGCCGCAAGGCCGCCGGGCCCGCTGCCGACGACAAGGACCTCGGTCTCGCACAGCACCGGAGTCGTCCGGGGCTCTTCGTCGATGTACTTCATCAGTTCTCCCATGGCCTTCATCTACCGCCGGCGCTTGACACGAGTATGCCACAGCGTCCATGGTACATACCAGGACTATGGTACATACCAGTGATGAAGGAGAAGGACCCCTTGGCTGATCGCGATCTGCCCGTCCCGGCGCCCGCGCAGGAGAGCCGCAGACGCTCGCTCGCCCGCCTGGCCACTGAGGTGTTCGACGTCGTGGTCATCGGCGGCGGCGTGACCGGGTGCGGCGTCGCTCTCGACGCCGCGAGCCGCGGTCTCTCTGTCGCCCTCGTCGAGAAGCGCGACTTCGCCGCCGGCACGTCGAGTCGTTCCAGCAAACTGATCCACGGGGGGCTGCGGTATCTCGAACGCCTGGATATCCGGTTGGTGCGGGAGGCGCTTCACGAACGCAGCCTCCTCCTCGAGACCATCGCGCCGCACCTCGTCAAGGCCACGCCCTTCCTCTTCCCGTTGAAGCGCCCTGCGTGGGACCGCCTCGTGATGGGGTCGGGCCTCTTCCTGTACGACGCGCTGGCCGGGCTGCATTCGGCGGTGCCGCGCCACCGCCATCTGTCGCGGGCGGCGTGCCTGCGCGAGGCGCCGGCGCTGCGTGCCGATGCTCTCTGCGGCGGGATCCGCTACTACGACGCCCAGGTCGACGACGCGCGCTTCTCGGTGATGCTCGCGCGCACGGCGACCGCCCAGGGCGCCCTCTGCGCCCCGGCCGTGGACGTCATCGCGTTCCTCCATCGAGGAGGCAGGATCGCCGGGGTCCGTGCCCGCGACCTCGAGTCGGGCGATGAGTTCGAGGTGCGCGCCCGGGCGGTCATCAATGCCACCGGCGTGTGGACCACGGAAGTGGAGCGTCTGGCCGGAGTCAAGGCCCCTCTGCTGGTCCGCCAGTCGAAAGGCGTGCACATCGTCGTGCCGAAGGCGCGCATCGACTCCGACTGCGCGCTCATCCTCCCCACGGAGAAGAGCGTGCTCTTCGTGCTGCCCTGGGGAGACCAGTGGATCGTCGGCACGACCGACACCGACTGGACCTTCGGCCTTGATCACCCTTCCGCCAGCCGCAGCGACATCCAGTATCTACTGGACCACGTCAACGCGGTCCTGAGGGAGCCGCTGACCTTCGACGACATCACCGGCGTGTACGTCGGTCTGCGCCCGCTGCTCGGCAAAGGGGCGGGCGACACGGCGAAGCTGTCCCGGGAGCACGCCGTGCGGCGCAGCGCCCCGGGGCTCGTCAGCGTCGCGGGCGGCAAGTACACGACCTACCGGGTGATGGCCCGGGACGCCGTCGACGCAGCCGCCCGGGACCTGCCCTTCACGGTCACTGCCAGCCGCACCGCCGCTCTCCCGCTTCTGGGGGCCGTCGGGCTGTCCGGCGCCGCGTACCGCTTGAAGGTCCATCCTGGAGCGACGCGTCTGGCGGCGGAGCCACTACGACATCTGGTGGCGCGCTACGGGACGCTGGCCACGAACGTCCTCGACCTGGTGGTCGAAGAGCCACGCCTGGCCGATCCCCTCGTCGGCGCCGAGAAGTACCTGGCCGCGGAAGTCCGCTATGCGGCGCTGCACGAGGGAGCGCTTCACGTCGACGACGTGCTGACGCGCCGCACGCACATCGGTTTCGACGTGCGCGACCGCGGTGAGCTGGCGGTCGAGCACGTGGCGCGGCTCATGGCTCCCGTCCTCGGGTGGGACCAGGCCGCCATCGACAGGGAGATCACGCACTACCGGGCACGGCTGGTGGCGGAACGTGCCGCCCAGTCGATGCTGGACGACGCCGCGTCGGATTCCGTGCGCTCGCCGGTGCGGGACTTGCGGCTCTCGGCCGTATAACCTCTTCCTACGAGCCGCAGGGGCCCAGGATGGAGCGCCCCATGGCGCCCCATCCTGGGGACCCTACGTCAGTCTAGATCAGCGGTCGTTCAGCCCGCCCTATCATGCCTGGATGAAGGCCGCGGACACGTCGCAGTAGAAGGCGCCGGGGCCCGTGATGCCCAAGACGGCCTTCTTCTGGGCGCGCAGCTGGGTGATGTAGAAGGCCACGATGATCGGCGTGTCGTCCTGCTGGATGGTCGAGAGCTGCGTGGCCAGATCGAGCCGCGAAGCCTCGTCGGTGGTCGACATGTACTGCTTGAAGATGCCCGCGAACTCGGGGTTGTTCCAGTGCGACGAGCTCCAGGCGCTGTCGGGCAGCAGCATGGCCTGCACGAACACGCCGGGCGTCGGCCGCGGACCCCACTCAGTGATGCCGAAAGGCACGTTGAGCCACGGGGTGACGTCGTTGTCGCCGGCATACCACTGCTCGTAGGCGATCATGTCGATCTTGACGTTGATGCCGGCCGGCTCGCACTGCGCCTTGATGAGCTGCGCGAACTGCGGCACCTCGAGGTAGTCCTCGGTGGTCAGCGTGATGTCAATGCCATTGGGGTGGCCGGCGTCGGCGAGAAGCTGCTTGGCCTTCGCGTGATCCTGCATGCGCGCGATCGTGGGCGGCTGGCCAGGATAGGGCGGCGTCTGGAAGAAGGTGTCGTTGCCGACGATGCTCTTGCCTTCGAAGAGCGCCTGGTTGATGGCATCGCGATCGAGGGAGAGTGCCACCGCCTGGCGCACCCTCTTGTCGGTGAAGGGCTCCTTCTTGGTGTGCATCTGGAGCTCGCGGATGCCGGGGGACGGGTAGATGTCGACCCTGAGATTGGGGTCGGTCCACAGCGCCTGCGCGCCTTGGAAGACCGTCTGCGCCTGGACGTCGGCCGCCCCGGACTGCAGCTGCAGCGTGGAGGCGGACTCATCGGCGATCATGAGCCAGTCGACCTGGTCCATGTAGGGCAACTGACGACCCTGCGCGTCCTTGCGCCAGTAGTCCGGCTTCTTCGTGGCGATGCACTTTTGCTTGGCCACATACTCCTTCAGCAGCCAGGGGCCTGTGCCCACGGGGTTCTTGACCCAGTCGCCCTTGTAGTCGCGCGGCAGCATCACCGTGTTGTACGACGATGTGCACACCATGTACGGGAAGTCGGCGAAGGGCTGGTCCAGGTTGAAGTCGACCGTGTAAGTGTCGACCGCCTTGGTGCCGCCCACGGAGAGGATGCCGAGCAGGGCGGCCTGGGCGGCCGAGCCGCTCTTGGGATCGACGAGCCGGTCCATGGTTGCGACCACATCGGGAGCCTCGAAGGGGCTGCCGTCGTTGAACTTGATGCCCTGGCGCAGCTTGAAGGTCCAGACGTCGCCCGTCTCATTGGGCGTCCAGCTCTCTGCGAGCCGTCCCTCCAACGACATGTCATCCTTGAGGTTGATGAGATACTCGCAGAACTGCGCGATGAGGGTGATGCCGCCCTGGTCGTAGATGGTGACCGGGTCGATGTCGGTGATCGACGGCGAGATGATGACTTTGAGCGTGCCGCCCATCACGGGCTCGGCCGCGACGCTGGCGCTGGCCGACGGCGAAGCCGAGTCTGTGCTGTCGCCGCCGCAGGCGGCCAGCAGTGAGCCGGCGACCGAGGCAGAGAAGCCGAAGACGGAGGCGCGCACCAGCAGCTGACGCCGCGTCATGTGCCCCTTGTTGACCTGCTCGATGAGATGGTGTGCGTAATCCCTGCGGTATTGTTCGTCAGTCATGCTAGCTACTCCCCCTTGACGTAGGCCGGATGAACACTGTGGGCTGTCGCGACTCCCCGTGCCGCCACGCTGTCTCCAACAGCATTTGACGCACCGTACAACCCCTCACACAAGATAGCAACGCTAATTAACCGGCTGGTCGGCACTGGCGCAAGTTCCCGTGTCGATGCCCGGTCACCTGGCCAGGCAGGCCACCGAAGCGGGTTCATGGGTTTGTTCGGACCGGTCCGACAGACGCGGTCGTGGCGAAGGACTCCCTGCCTCCGGATCACCTCCTGCTCAGATTCCATGACCGAGATCGGCCAGCGCGAGCCTGTCCAGCGTCTCCGCGGACGGGACGCCCTCTCCGTCCCACCCGCGCAGCTTGTAGTACTCGTCCAGCGCCTCGCGGAAGGCCCCGGCGCCGATGGCTTTGCCGACGGCGACCCCATCGGGGTGGGGCACGCTGAGGATCCGCTCCGGGAGGCGGTCGTCGTCACGCAGCAGGCCTTCTCGCAGGTTCAGCAGCCGGCCGAGGTTCCAGATGCGAGCGCCGATGGTCATAAGTTCCTCGTGTGACGTCTCGCGGCCCCAGAGGTACTTGAAGTGAACCCCGAGAAAGTCGGTGTCGAGGGCCATGTTGGCGCACCACACGCCCGTCCAGGCGATGGCGCTGAAGTCCTGCTGGTCGACGACGAGCCGGGCCTTGCCGGCCAGCGAATCGGCGGCGCCGGCGCCGCCGAGGATGTCGTCGCCGGCCGTGAAGGCGCGCATGTGGCAGGCCCCGCGGTCGGAGGTGGCGTAGCCAAGGCCCATGCCGAAGGTCCCCCGCGGGTCGTAGGCCGGCATCTCCAGGCCTTTCACTTCGATGGCCAGCTCGGGCCGGCCCTTGAGCGCAGCCAGGGCGCGGGCGCCGAGCGCCAACTCGGCGCCATAGCCCTGGCGCGCGGCGATCAGGCGCGGCGCCTCGAGGTACGCGCCGATGTCGCCGAAACGCAGGCCGTAGTCGGCGAGGCCCTGCTCGCAGAGATCCATGGCCAGAGCCACCACGGCGCCGGTCGACATCGTGTCGAGGCCGAGCTCGTCGCAGTCGCGAGTGAAGGCCGCGATCGCGGCCAGATCACTGACGCCGCAGTTGGAGCCGCAGAGGCCGAGCGTCTCGAACTCGGGGCCTTCGCAGACGTGATCACCGAAGTCGTGTACCTGACGGCAGGCCAGCGGGCACTGCGTGCAGGCGCGGATCTTCGTGCGGATCTTCAGCAGCGCCGCGGAGCCGATCGTCCCGGCGCCGTCGAACGTGCCCGTGCGCCAGTTACGCGTGGGCAGGGCGCCGGCGCCGTTGACGGCTTCCACCAGGAACGGCGTGCCCTCCTCGTAGGTCCAGGCGTTGTCGGCGGTGAGCACGCGCTCGTTCTGCAGGTCCAGGATGTCGCGCGTGAAGGCCTGCGCGTCGCCCACCGTGACCGCGCCCGTGCCGCGCACGGCCACAGCCTTGAGGTTCTTGCTGCCCATCACTGCCCCGGCGCCGCCGCGGCCGGCCTTGTGGAACTGGTCGGTGGACAGGCAGGCGTAGGGCACGAGGTTCTCGCCGGCCGGGCCGGTGGAAAGCACCTTGGCGCCCGGCCCCATCTCCTTGCGGATGAGCTCCTCGAGCGCGGCCGTCTCGAGGCCCCAGTAGCGGCCCGTCGCGGGCACGAACTCGACGTCGCCGTCGGTGATGCGCACGAGGACGGGCTCGGGGGCGCGGCCTGTGATCACCACCAGGTCGTACCCGGCGAACTTGAGCTCGGGGGCGAACGAGCCCCCCACGTACGAGTCGAGCAGGGTGCCGGTCGCGGGGCTCTTACAGCCCACGGCCAGTCGCGAACAGGTGGCCGCCAGGGTGCCGGCGAACGGCCCCGTGGCCAGGATCAGCGGATTGCCGGGGTCGAGCGCGTCGGTGCCCGGAGCCAGCTCCTCGAACAGATAGCGCAAGAGCAGGCCCTTGCCGCCCACGAACAGGCGCGCCCACTCCGCGCCGAGCGGCTCGACAGAGGCGCGCAGCGCCGTCAGGTCGAGCCTGAGAACGTTGCCGGTGTAGAAATCCATCAGGTCTCCCTGTCAGCTCGTCGACGGACGATGTCGCGGGTCGTCGATCTCACTCCTCGGGCACCGGTGGGATCAGCACGAAGTTGCCGAGATGCCTCTTTTCGAGAAACGCGCGCTGCGCGTCGGCGATCTTGCCGAGCGGGAACGTCTTGGCCACGAGCGGCCGTATCTCACCGCGCTCGATGTACGAGACCAGGTTCGGGAAGACGGGCGCATCCCACGCGGTGCAGCCGATGAGCGTCAGATCCTTCAGATAGAAGGTGCGCTTGTCGAGCGTCACCAGGGGACCGGCGATCGCGCCCGAGGATGCATACCGCCCTCCGCGCTTCAGCGCCCTCAGCAGCCCGTCGAACGATGGCCCGGCCACGTTGTCGATCACGACGTCCACGCTCTTCTCGCCGAGGAGGTCGGCGATGTCCTCACCGGTCTCGATAACGCGGTCCGCGCCGATGGCGTGCAGCTGCTGCAGCCACTCCTCGCGCAGCTCGCGATCGCCCGGCGCGGTGTCCGGCCGGAGGCGCGTGAAGCGGTAGGAGTCGTCCGCGATCACGGTGGCGCCGCGGCGCTTCGCCAGCTGTACCGCCGCGGACCCGACCCCTCCCGAGGCGCCGGTAACCAGGACATGCTCGCCTTCCGCCGGGCTGGCGCGGTGCACCATGTTCTCGGCGGCCCCGTAGGAACACGGGATGGTGGCGAGCTCCGCGTCACTCCAGTCGCAGTCCACCGCGAAGATCTCAGAGGCGGGGACCTTGACGAACTGCGCGAACGCGCCGTCGAAGTCGGAGGCCATCCAGATGTTCTCCATGGACCCGAATCCGAGCGGGCGCATGCAGGCGCGCACAAGCACGCGCCGTCCGAGCATGCTCTCGTCCCCACCCGGCGCGACTGAGACGACACGCCCACAGCAGTCCGTGCCCTGGATGAACGGGAACGGCGTCGGCTCGCTCCACCCGCCGTCCGCCTTCTGTTTCGCCTCTCGCTCCTCGGCTTCCGCCGTGCTCTCGGTGCTGTCGGTGACGCTCGACGAGTACCAGCCGAGGCGGGTGTTGATCTCGGTGTTGTTCACCCCGGCCGCGAGGACCTTGAGCAAGACCTCCCCCGGCGCCGGCGTGGGGACGGGGACTTCGCGGTACTCGAGCTTGTCCAGCCCGCCGTTGCCAGTCGTGACCACCGCCATCATCGTCGGGCCGGTGCCCTTGAGATCGAACCTCTTCGCGTCGACGATCGTCTGTCGCTGCACCGCGTCATCTTGAGTCGTCATGATCGCGCTCGCTTTCTTCCATGCTCCAGGAGAGCCCGGGGGCGAAGCCGGCGGGCTCGGCAGACCGAGGGACGCCCAGCGTTCTCGTAGCGTGTCGACGGCAGATCATGCCCCATTTCGGGTCTCCGCCACCGCGACCAGGCGCGTCATCTCTTTGAGCACGTCGTCGGGGAGCGGCTCCGGTCGGTACTCGCGGAGGATGCGCCGGGCTTCGGTCAGGGCACGCTGGTGGATGTCGGTGCCGCCCAGCGCCAGCCAATCCTCCCGCACGCGGCGGTCGATGTGACGCGGCTGGCTCTGCTCCCGCATATGCAGCATCGTCGCCTCGAGACTGAGGTAGTCGCCGAACGAGCCGACGGCGCAGATATCGTCGACGGCCAGCGTCTCGTCGTCGACGCGGATACCGGCCGCGCATTGCCCGATCATGCCGACGAACTCGGCGTCCATGACCAGCTGGCCGAAGTCGAAGGTGAGCCCTGACTCCATGATGCCGGCGCCGGCGATCACGTTCGCGCCCGCCAGCGCCGCGAATGTGGCAGTCAGCGTCTTCTCGTGCCCAGACTGCGCGTCGGGGAGCTTGCTATCGCCGAGGCCGCCGGCGACGAAGCTCGGGAGGCGGTAGTGCTGGGCCAGCTGCGCCACCGCGGCGGTGATGAGGGCGAGCTCGGGTGAGCCGACGCTGGCCGACGCCAGGCGCAGGTCCATGCCGGTGCTCACGCTGCCGTAGATGGCCGGCGCGCCCCGCTCGGCGAGCTGGGCGAGCGTGATGCCCGCCAGTACCTCGGCATTGTGCGTCACCAGCGTGCCGGCGAGCGTGATCGGGGAAGACCCTCCGGCCATGGCCATGGAGACCACATTGATGCCGACACCGCTGCGAGCGGCCGTGAGGATGACCTCGCAGCAGTCGCGGGCCAGCTTAAGGGGGCTCACGGGGCATACGGTGAAGGTGACCAGGGGGCGCTCGTGGACGGCCTCCGAGGACCCCAGGATGGCCGCTTGCAGACCCACGATGCGCTCCGCGAGGAACCCGCTCTGGGGGCCGAGGAAGACGTGCTTGGTCGTGTTGCGCAGGATCGCGTCGGCCGTATGCAGGGCGGCGACAGCTTGGGGAACGTCGTGGGCGCCGAGCGCACGATTGCAGATGCCGAGCTCGTCGAGGGCATCGACCGAAGCGGCGGAAGCCGCGACATCGTCCTTGCGCGGTTCGCGGCGCTCGCCGGTGAAGGGGTCGATGACGAAGATGCCCTCGCCGAAGCTCGTGAAGACACCCCGCCCCCGCTCGACGACCACGTCACGCGCGCGGTCTCGTCCATGCAGGACGAGCGTCGGGGGCGCCGAGCGGACCGCGTCCTCGACGACGTGGGGCGGGATGCGCACCATCTTCGTCGCCCGGTCCACCCGGCAACCGCCGTCGGCCAGCACATCCAGTGCCTCGTCGGATTCGACAAAGACTCCGGCTTGTCCCAGGACCTCGAGCGTCGCCAGGTGGATGTCGTCCACGCCGTCCTGGCTCAGCACCCGCATGCTCACGCCGACGAGAGGCCGGCGCTCCGTCGCGGCGTTGCGCCTCACGTCTCCTGCCTCCCGCGGCGCCCTGTCACGTCCCCGTCACCCCCAGCTCCCGCTCGGCGTCGGCGATGATGGCGGCCATCTCCGCGGCGGCGCCTTCCGGTAGCGGGGTGGGCACGTGGGTCTCGAGGATCTCGCGAGCCCGGGCCGTGGCACGCTCGTGGATGGTCGTCGAACCGTCGGCGCTCCACTCCTCGCGGACGCGGCGGTCGATGAGCGTGGGCTGGCTCTGGGTGCGCATATGGCGCAGGGTGTCTTCGTGGCTGAGGAAGTCGTGGAAGGGGCCCACGTCGTTGATCACGTCGAGGGAGAGGGTCACGTCGTTCACCGGTACGCCGGCGACCGTGTACTTGATGAGACGCGCGAACTCGGCGTCCATGACGAGCTGGCCGTAATCGATGGTCATGCCGCTCTCGAGCATCCCCGCACCGTAGATGAGGTTGGCACCTGCCAACGCCGTCAGCAGACCGGTGAGGGTCTTCTCGTGGCCGGACTGGGCATCCACCACTTTGGAATCGCCCTACTGCCCGGCTACCCAGCTGGGCAAGAGGTAGGCGCGCGCCATGCAGGCGATGGCGGCGTTGATGAGGCCGCACTCGGGGCTGCCCACGGAGGCGGAGGCGTAGCGGAGGTCGATGCCCGTTGTGGAACTGCCGTAGACCATGGGCGCGCCCTTCTGCGTGAGCTGGGCGAGCGTGAGGCAGGAGAGGACTTCGGCATTGTGAGACACGCACGTCCCGGCCAGGTTCACCGGTGACGATGCCCCGGCCATGGCCATGGACACGATGTTGACTGGGACGCCGGAGCGCGCTCCCTCCATGACGATGTCGCAGACGTCCTGCACCATCTTCAGAGGGCTGATCGGACAGGTGATGTACGAGAGGATCGGCCGCTCGCGCAGCTTCTCGGCGCCGCCGGCGATGGCGGCCGCCATCTCGCGCATGCGGCTCGCGAGGTAGCCCGTCATGGGGCCGATGAAGGCGTGCTTCGAGCAGTTCGTGAGGATGGCTTCGGCGTTGTGGAGGGGCTGGGTCTCCTGGGGCACATCGTGCGCCCCCAGCGGCCGCTCGATGACGTCGATCTCGGGCAGGGCGTCGATGATCCGCGAGCAGTCGGCGACGTCCTGCTTCACGGTCTGGCGCAGTTCGCCGGTGTAGGGGTCGACGACGTTGATGCCCTCGCCGAAGTTGGTGAAGCCGACGCGCCCGTCCTCAAGGACGACGTCCTGCTTGGGGTCGCGGCCGTAGCAGACCAGGCGCGAGGGAGTGCTGGCGATCGCCTCCTCGACGACGTGGCCGGGGATGTGGACAATGCCGTTGGCCTCGACCCGGGCGCCGGCGCCGGCGAAGATCTCCTGGGCCTCCGCGCTCTCGACGTAGACGCCGGTGCGCTCGAGCACGTCGAGGGTGCCGAGATGGATGTCGGAGAGCTCGTCGTCGGTGAAGACGTCGAGGCGCAGGCCGCCGCTGCGGCGGCGGCCGGCATGGAGATTACGTTTCACTGCTGTCCTCGCTTCCTTGGGGGGTCGTCAGACGTCACGGATACCGCGTGGCTCTCGCACAAGCTGACCACCGTCGCGCGCCTTCCGCAACCGTGTCCGGTCGTTTCGCGCCCGGCCGGCCGTCGCGGCCGGCCCCGTTTCATGGTAGACGGCCGGGGGCGAAGACCACGGCGATGCGGAAGGTCTCGCTGCCGACCACGTCGACCTTGTGCCGCGCGCCTTCTCTCATGAGAAGGCAATCGCCCGGCTCAAGAGCGAACTCCTCGTCCTCCACCCACATCCTGGCACGCCCGGCCATGACGAAGTAGATGTGCTCGCAGCCCGGATGCTCGTCCCAATCCGCGCCTCCGCCCTGCTTCATCTCGGTGATGTAGAACTCGCACTGCGTGTTGTCCGTCAGCGCGGGCTTGACCAGAATCCACGTGTCCGTGTTGCGGTGCTTGGCCGGTACGACCGGCTCGATGGCCCCGCTCTTCATAAGGATCGCAGCCTTGTCCATGCTCACTCCTCCGCCCGGGCTCGTTGAGCCGAGGGCCTCAGTGCCGGCGCCGTCTACCAACGGGTGATGACGACCTTCTTCTCGGTGAACAGCTCGAACGAATCGCGCAGGCCGTAACCGTTGCCGAAGTGCGAGTCCTTCATGCCGGCGAAGGGGAAGTACGCGACCGGAGCCGCGACGCCGATGTTCACGCCGATGTTGCCCGCCTCGGCCTCGTACCAGAAGCGGCGCGCGCTGGCGCCGTTGGTCGTATAGATCACGGCCTCGTTGCCGTACGGCGAGGCGTTCGTGATCCTGAGCGCCTCGTCGAGGTCCGCGACGCGCACGATGGCCGCCACCGGGCCGAAGATCTCCTCCTGGCAGATGGTCATGTCGGGCGTACAGCCGTCGAAGATCGTGGGGCCGACGTAGTTGCCGCCCTCGTAGCCGGGCACCTCGACGTCGCGGCCGTCGACGAGGAGCTTGGCGCCCTGGTCGATGCCCGTCTGGATGTAGCCGCGGATGCGCGCGTTGGCAGCTGCCGAGATGACGGGACCGATGTGGACGCTCTCGTCGAGGCCCGGGCCGGTCTTGAGCACCTTGGTGGCGGCGACGAACTTCTCGGTGAGCTCGTCGTAGACGTCGCCGACGGCGAGCAGCACCGAGCCGGCCAGGCAGCGCTGGCCGGAGCAGCCGAAGAAGCTGGTGATCAAGTTGCCGATGTTGCGGTCGATGTCGGCGTCCGGCATGAACGTGACGAAGTTCTTGGCGCCACCGTTGGCCACGCAGCGCTTGCCGGTCTCGCCGGCGCGGCGGTAGATCTGCTTGGCGACCGCGGTGGAGCCGATGAAACCGACCGCCTTGACCAGCGGCGAGTCCATGATGGCCTCGGAGGCCGTGCGATCACCCTGCACGAGGTTCATCACGCCGTCCGGAAGGCCGATGTCCTGGAGGATCTCGAAGAACCGGGTGACCGTGATCGGCGTCTGCTCCGACTGCTTGATCACGAACGTATTGCCGGCGGCGATGGCGTAGGGCCACCAGAAGCCGGTCATCATGAAGGGGAAGTTGAACGGCGTGATGCAGGCGCAGACGCCGAGCGGCTGGCGCACGACCGCCTCGTCGATGTTGCGCGCCGCTCCGTCTTCGAGGTTGAAACCGCCGGCGACGCTGGTCACGGCGGCGGCCGTCTCGACCGCCTCGATGGTGCGGAGCGTCTCGCCACGCGCCTCGGCGATCGCCTTGCCGTGTTCCTGCGTGGTCAGGCGAGCCAGATCCTCGGAGTACTTAGTGAGGGCCTCGCGCATGCGAAACATGTGGCGGCCGCGCTCGGCCGGGGTGGTCGTGCGCCACGCCCAGTAGCCATCCTGGGCAGCCTGGATGGCGGTGTCGACGTCGGCCTTACCGCTGCACGGGACCTGGGCAATGACCTCGCCGCTGGCGGGATCGTCGACGTCGATGGTGCGGTCGGTCGCGACCTCGACCCACCTGCCGCCGGCGAAGTTGCGCAGCGTCCCGTAGTGCTTCTTCGGCGCCTCAAGAAGGTCGAAGGCCTGCTTGGATGGATCGCTCACGGCGCTCCTTTCGTTTGTACCTCGATAGCGTAGGGCAGGGTCGTGACCCGTGGTCCGCCGGCGCGGTCCATCAGCCTGCCGTCCCGTACTCGTCGGCGATGGAAAGCACCTCGTCGATCCCAGCCAGACCCTCCGCGAGCTCTTCGCGCGTGATGGTGAGGGGCGGGCAGATCATGAGGATGTTGAAGTGAGTCATCAGGAGGAGGCCACGCTCCATGGCCGCCTTACCTAGACGCGCCATGGGTGCGGCTGCGTCGCCGCCGGCGTTGAAGGGCACGAGCGGCTCGCGCGTCTCCCGGTCGCGCACCAGCTCGAGGCCCCAGAAGAGGCCCAGGCCGCGCACTTCGCCGACCGATGGGTGCCTGGCGGCCAGCGCGGCCGTCTCGACGGCCAGGACGTCGCCCATGGCCGCGGCGTTCTCGACGATGCCCTCCTCACGGAAAGCTTGGATGGAGGCCACGGCCGAGGCACAGGCCAGCGGGTGCCCGCTGTACGTGAGACCGCCGGCGAGGTACTTGT
Source organism: uncultured Thermoleophilia bacterium (assembly GCA_963765635.1). Lineage (GTDB taxonomy): Bacteria > Actinomycetota > Thermoleophilia > UBA2241 > UBA2241 > CAIXSE01. The sequence continues at coordinate 789,817 of CAVXXF010000004.1, read as the reverse complement.
CCTGCAGCCACTCGGCGATGGGCTCGCTGACGACCATCGCCCCGAGCGGCACGTAGCCTGAGTTGATGCCCTTGGCCACGCTCAGGATGTCGGGCGTGACGTCCCAGTGCTCGCAGGCGAACCAGCGGCCCGTGCGGCCGAACCCGGCCATGACCTCGTCGAGGATGAGCAGCACGCCGTAGCGGTCGCACACCTCGCGGATCGAGCGCAGGTAGCCGTCAGGCGGCACGATGATGCCGTTCGTGCCGGTGACCGTCTCCAGGATCACCGCGGCCACCGTGTGCGGCCCTTCGTACTGGAGGATCTCCTCCAGGTGAGGGCCGCCCGCACACACGGGGCAGGCGGCCACGTGCTCGGCCACGGTCTCGCCCCGTCGCCCGGCCGAGCAGCGATAGGTGTAGGGGTCGAACATGCGCACCACGCCCGGGATGCTCGGCTCCGCGGGCCAGCGCCGGGGGTCGCCGGTCAGCGCGATGGCGCCGGCCGTCGCCCCGTGGTACGAACGGTAGCGGGCGATGATCTTCTGCCTGCCCGTGTACCAGCGGGCGAGCTTGATGGCGTTCTCGTTGGCCTCCGCGCCGCCGTTGGTGAAGAAGGACGCTTTGAGGTTGCCCGGCGTGACTTCGGCCAGGAGCCGGGCGAGCTCGGAGCGCTTCTCGTTCGCCGCGGTCGGCGCGATCGTGCAGAGCGTTCGCGCCTGCTCCACGATCGCCTCGACCACCTTGGCGTGCTGGTGCCCGATGTTGACGTTGACGAGCTGCGACGAGAAGTCGAGGTAGCGCTTGCCCGCGTAGTCCCAGAAGTGGCGCCCTTCGCCGCCGGCCACCGGCAGCGGCTTGATCTGCGACTGCACGGACCAGGAGTGCAGGACGTACTCGCGGTCGAGGTCGCGGATGCGCTGCTCACGAGCAGGGTCGGGCTCGATGTGCGTCATGTCGTTCATGCCTCCTTCACCCCCAGCTCCCGCTCGGCGTCGGCGATGATGGCGGCCATCTCCGCGGCGGCGCCTTCCGGTAGCGGGGTGGGCACGTGGGTCTCGAGGATCTCGCGAGCCCGGGCCGTGGCACGCTCGTGGATGGTCGTCGAACCGTCGGCGCTCCACTCCTCGCGGACGCGGCGGTCGATGAGCGTGGGCTGGCTCTGGGTGCGCATATGGCGCAGGGTGTCTTCGTGGCTGAGGAAGTCGTGGAAGGGGCCCACGTCGTTGATCACGTCGAGGGAGAGGGTCACGTCGTTCACCGGTACGCCGGCGACCGTGTACTTGATGAGACGCGCGAACTCGGCGTCCATGACGAGCTGGCCGTAATCGATGGTCATGCCGCTCTCGAGCATCCCCGCACCGTAGATGAGGTTGGCACCTGCCAACGCCGTCAGCAGACCGGTGAGGGTCTTCTCGTGGCCGGACTGGGCATCCACCACTTTGGAATCGCCCTACTGCCCGGCTACCCAGCTGGGCAAGAGGTAGGCGCGCGCCATGCAGGCGATGGCGGCGTTGATGAGGCCGCACTCGGGGCTGCCCACGGAGGCGGAGGCGTAGCGGAGGTCCATCGAGGACGATGAGCTTCCGTACACGACCGGAGTCCCCTTGCGGGTCAGCTGGGCCAGCGTCAGGCAGCTGAGGATCTCGGCGTTTGTGGTGACCACGGCGCCCGCCAGGTTCATCGGCGAGGAGCCCCCGGCCATGACGATCGAGACCGGGGTGACCGGGACGTGGTTGCGGGCGCCGTCGATGATGATGTCGCAGACATCGCGGATGAGGCCGAGAGGAGCCACGGGGCAGATCACATACGAGAGGATCGGCCGCTCGCGCAGCTTCTCGGCGCCGCCGGCGATGGCGGCCGCCATCTCGCGCATGCGGCTCGCGAGGTAGCCGGTCAGCGGGCCGATGAAGGCGTGCTTCGAGCAGTTCGTGAGGATGGCATCGGCGTTGTGCAGAGGACCCGTAGGCTCCGGCACGTCGTGCGCCCCCAGCGGCCGCTCGATGACGTCGATCTCGGGCAGGGCGTCGATGATCCGCGAGCAGTCGGCGACGTCCTGCTTCACGGTCTGGCGCAGTTCGCCGGTGTAGGGGTCGACGACGTTGATGCCCTCGCCGAAGTTGGTGAAGCCGACGCGCCCGTCCTCAAGGACGACGTCCTGCTTGGGGTCGCGGCCGTAGCAGACCAGGCGCGAGGGAGTGCTGGCGATCGCCTCCTCGACGACGTGGCCGGGGATGTGGACAATGCCGTTGGCCTCGACCCGGGCGCCGGCGCCGGCGAAGATCTCCTGGGCCTCCGCGCTCTCGACGTAGACGCCGGTGCGCTCGAGCACGTCGAGGGTGCCGAGATGGATGTCGGAGAGCTCGTCGTCGGTGAAGACGTCGAGGCGCAGGCCGCCGCTGCGGCGGCGGCCGGCATGGAGATTACGTTTCACTGCTGTCCTCGCTTCCTTGGGGGGTCGTCAGACGACGGCGGCCAGACCCGTGAGCTGCTTGGCTTGCTCGACCGCCGCCGCGGCGTTGGCGCCGTAGGCGTCGGCGCCGATCTCGTCGGCGAAGCTCTCCGTGACCGGGGCGCCGCCGACGAGGACCTTGACCGAGTCGCGCAGGCCATTTTGCCTGAGCAAGTCGATGGTCTCGCCCATCTTCGGGATGGTGGTGGTCAGCAGGCCGCTCATCGCGACGATGCTGGCATCGTGCTCGGTGACTGCGGCCACGAACTGCGCCGGGGTGACGCCGGTGCCGACGTTGACGACCGAGAATCCGGCGCCCTCGAGCATCATCGCCACGAGGTTCTTGCCGATGTCGTGCACGTCACCCTCGACGGTGCCGATGATGATGGTGCCGCGCTGGGCGCTGTCGCCGGCCGCGAGGTGGGGCTTGACCAGCTCGAGGCAGGCCTGCATGGTGCGCGCGCTGAGCAGCACCTCGGGGATGAAGCACTGCCCGGCCTTCATGCGCGCACCGACGGTGTCCATACCGGGCAGAAGGCCATCGTCCATGATCTCGCGACCCGTGACTCCTTCGTCGAGCAGCCTGGTGGTGATGGCCTTGGCCTTATCACCGTCTCCGGCGATGATGGACGATGCCAGATCGTCCAGAGGATCGGATGCCATCTCAACTCCCCTTCGTCGACTGACTGGATGTGGTCTTCGTGCGGTCGGGCCGGGCGGCGGCGGCGCGAGACACGACGCCGGACTGGTCTTCGCCCAGCGCCGCCCGCAAGTCCTCGATCACGGAGGCGTCCTCGATGGTCGCGGGCACCGCGAAGTCGACGCCGTCGGCGATCTTGCGGATGGCGCTGCGCAGGATCTTGCCGGAGCGCGTCTTGGGCAGGCGCTCGACGACCAGCGCGCGTTTGAAGGCCGCGACCGGCCCGACCTGCTCGCGCACCATGCGCACGAGCTCCGCGGTGACCTCAGCGGGCTCGCGCGCGGCTCCATCCTTCAGCACCACGAGCCCCAGCGGGACCTGACCCTTGAGGTCGTCGGCGGCGCCGACCACGGCACACTCGGCGACGTCCGGGTGGGAGGCGAGGACCTCCTCCATACGCCCCGTCGAGAGCCGGTGACCGGCGACGTTGATGATGTCGTCGACGCGGCCCATCACGAAGACGTAGCCGTCCGCGTCGATGCTGCCGCTGTCGCCGGTGAAGTAGTAGCCGGAGAACGGGGCCAGGTAGGTGTTCACGAAACCCTCGTCGTTGCGCCACAGCGTCGGCAGAGCGCCGGGGGGCAAGGGCAGGCGCAGCGCCAGCGTGCCTTCCGCCGGCGGCTCCAAAGGCTCGCCGGACGCATCCAGCACCACGAGGTCAAAACCCGGCACCGGCCTTGTCGGCGAGCCCGCCTTCATGGGCAGTTCCTCGAGGCCCCGGCAGTTGGCGCAGATCGCCCAGCCGGTCTCGGTCTGCCACCAGTGGTCGACCACCGGAACGCCGAGGACCTCGCCGGCCCAGTAGTAGGTGTCGGGGTCGAGGCGCTCCCCGGCCAGGTAGAGCGCCTCCAGCGAGCTCGTGTCGTAGCTCTTCACGAGCTCGCCCTGCGGGTCCTCGCGACGGATCGCGCGGATCGCGGTCGGGGCGGTGAAGAGGGCTTTGACGCGGTGCTCGGCGACGACCCGCCAGAAGGCGCCGGCGTCCGGTGTGCCCACCGGCTTGCCTTCGTAGACGACGGTCGTAGCGCCGGCCAGCAGGGGCGCGTAGACGATGTAGGAGTGGCCGACTACCCAGCCCATGTCGGAGGCAGCCCAGAAGACCTCGCCGGGGCCGACGTCGTACAGGTTCTTCATCGACCAGAGCAGGGCGACGGCGTGGCCGCCGTGGTCGCGGACCACACCCTTCGGCTTGCCGGTGGTCCCCGACGTGTAGAGGATGTAGAGGGGGTCGGTGGCCGCTACGGAGACGCAGGCGGCCGGCGCTGCTCGGGTCAGCTCTCCCCAGTCGTGGTCCCTGCCGCCGACGAGCGGCGCGAGCTGCTGCTCCCGCTGGAAGACGACCGTGGCCGCCGGCGGCCGCTGCGCCAGCTCGAGGGCGCGGTCGAGCAGCGGCTTGTAGGGGATCACCCGGCTGCCCTCGATTCCACACGAGGCCCACACGATGACCTTGGGCTCGGCGTCGTCGACGCGGATCGCGAGCTCCTGCGCGGCGAAGCCGCCGAACACCACGGAGTGCACGGCGCCGAGGCGCGCGCAGGCCAGCATGGCGACAAGCGTCTGCGGGATCATCGGCATATAGATGACGACGCGGTCGCCGCGCTCCACGCCCAGCTCGCGGAGGCCCCCGGCGAAGCGCGAGACCTCCTCGAGGAGCTCGGCGTAGGTGAGGCGCGCGGCGACGCCCGTCACCGGGCTGTCGTAGATGACCGCGGTGGCTCCGCCTCTTCCGGCGAGGACGTGGCGGTCGACGGCGTTGTGGCAGGTGTTGAGGCTTGCTCCGGCGAACCAGCGCGGGGCGGGAGCGGCGCTGCGGTCGAGGACCTCGTCCCAGCGCCGTGTCCACTCGATGCCTTCGGCGGCCTCGGCCCAGAAGCTCTCGGGCCGGAGGATGGACGCCTGGTAAGCCGCTTCGTATGCTCCGCTCATCGGGCTCCTCGCATCGGGCGTCAGCGGGGCAATTTAGCCCACCGCTCGGTGGCCACCAACCGGTGGGTGTATACTGTAGCATCACTTGGGACCGTGTCAATCGCGGGAGCGACCGCTGGAATCCGGCCCCCCGTGCCAGCCATCCGCCAAGGAGGACGAGTGGAAATGGGAGCCGAAGTCTCAGTCGCTCAGCGTGATCCTCTCGCCGAGTTGCCCCCCACCGCACGGCGGATCGTCGAAGAGTCGTTGCGCCTCCTCATCGAGAAGGGCTATCCAGGGCTCACCTTGGAGGGCGTCTCGAGCGCTTGCGGGCTCGACAAGACGGCGATCCGGTACTACTTCGGGAACAAGGCCGGCCTGATGGAGGCGGTGGTGGACACCTGGGTCCACGAGAACATCGGCCTCGTCCTGCCGGGGCTCGCCGCGAGACCGGCCGAGGAGCGGCTCCACGCGTTCCGCGTCGCCAAGCAGCAGATGAGCGAGAACACGGATCTCTACCTCGCGTTCCTCGAGCTGCTCCCCGAGATCCTGCGCGACGAGCGTCACAGCGAGCGCATCACGGCACTGTACGAGTGGGCCATGGAGACCTACAGCCGCATCCTGGCCGACGACCTCCCCGACCTGACGCCGCGTGAGATGCGCGGCTTCACGAAGCTGATCATCGCCGTGGTCGACGGCCTCGCCGTGCAGCATGCGATGAACCCGGAGAAGCTCGGCACCGGCGAGGCCTACGACATGCTCGAGTCGATCCTCGATGTGTGGATCTCGACGCGACGGACCGCGGGCGCGCTGGCCGTCGCGCAGGGCGACTGACATGAGCCCGTCGACTACGATCCGACCGCACACGGAGATGGCCCGCTGCGGACGACGGGGCGTGCGTCGTCCCCTTGACGATAGAATCGTTCAAGCGCGGCTAGGCGAATCGACTCGCGAGAGGCGCCGTCGGCGGGCGCGCAGACTACCGGCGATGGGGGCCTGAGCATGCTCGAGCGACCGTTCGTGATTCTGGGGATCCAGCAAGTCGCGATCGGCGCGCTCGACAAGAGCCGCCTCACGAGGCTGTGGATCGAGATCCTCGGCCTGACGCTCACGGGCAGCTACCGGTCCGCGACTGAGAACGTGGACGAGGACATCGTGTCGGTGGGCCGCGGACGGCAGCACTGTGAGATCGACCTGATGCAGCCAATGGAGCAGGGCACGAAGCCTCGCGTGGACGAACCGGCCCTCAACCACATCGGGCTATGGGTGGACGATCTCGCGGCGGCCTGCGGGTGGCTGAGCGCGAGAGGGGTGCGCTTCACGCCGGGTGGCATCCGCAGGGGGGCCGCCGGGCACGACGTCTGCTTCATCCACCCCAGGGGCGACGAGGCGTCGCCGATCGGAGGCGAGGGCGTACTCATCGAGCTCGTTCAGGCGCCCCCGGCGGTCATCGAGGCATTGGGCCGCGCGGACTGAGCGGGGAGGCCGCGGGCCGCGGGCCCGAAGGGCCCAGCCGCGGTCGCTCGCTATCGCGCTCGGCGACCGGCACGCACGAGCAGCTCGGCGGCGGCGGCGGCCGGGGTCATCTCTCCGCGCGCGACCGCTTCCTCCACCGCCGCGAGCCGGCCCTGCACAGCAGTGTCGCTCTCAAAGCCGCTCCGCAGCTCGGCGTCGATGAGATGCCACATGCGGGCGACGCTCTGACGCCGCCGCCGGGCCGCGACGGCCCCCGCCGCGACCAGAGAGTCGCGGGCCTCTTCCAGCGTCGCCCAGAGCTCCGCGATGCCACGCCCATTGACGGCGCTCACCGTCAGGACTCGCGGCCGCCAGGCGTTTGACGGCGGGCGCAGCAGGCCCAGTGCATCGCTCATGCGCACGCACGCCGCCTCCGCCGCGACTTCGTCGAGATCGGCCTTCGCGTAGACGACGACGTCGGCCAGTTCCGTACTCCCCCTCTTGATCGCCTGCAGACCGTCACCGGCGAACGGCAGCTCCAGCAGCACGAACACGTCGGTCATCCCCGCGACCTCGATCTCGGCCTGGCCGACACCGACAGTCTCGACGATCACGACGTCGAAGCCGGCGGCCTCGCATACAGCGATCGCCTCGGGCGTGCGCGCCGCCACCCCGCCGGGGGTGCCGGCGGACGGGGACGGCCGGATGAACGCCGCTTCCGCGCGTCCCAGACGCTCCATGCGCGTCTTGTCTCCGAGCACCGAGCCTCCGGAGACGGACGACGACGGATCGACCGCCAGCACGGCCGGCCTGTGACCTTCGGCAACGACGTGCAGACCGAGGGCCTCGACGAGCGTCGACTTGCCGACGCCCGGCGCGCCGGAAAGGCCGATGCGAAGCGCGCCCCCCGTGAAGGGGCGCAGCGCGTCAAGCAAGGCGTTGGCGGACGACAGGTCGTCCGCGCGCGTCGACTCGACCAGGGTTATGGCCTTGGCGAGCGCGCGGCGGCTCCCGCCGCGCACGCCCTCGACGAGCTCGTGGTGCGACGCCGGGTGCTGCGGCCCGGCCGGCGGCCGGCTCACTCCCGGGGCGCGGGGATGCCGGCGAGCAGGCTCCGCGCGCACTCGATGATGGTGGTGCCCGGCCCGAGGACGGCCGCGACGCCGGCGTCGAGCAGGCCCGCGACGTCGGGCGGCGGGACCACGCCGCCGGCGAACACGACGATGTCCTTCCCGCCTTGGCGGCGAAGCTCCTCGATGAGCGCCGGCAAGAGCGTGCGATGGCCGCCGGCAAGGGTCGACACGCCGACCGCGTGGACGTCGTTCTCGATCGCCTGCCGCGCCACGTCCTCGGGCGTCTGGAACAGCGGGCCGACGTCGACGTCGAAGCCGAGGTCGGCGAGCCCGGAGGCCACCACCCGGGCGCCGCGGTCGTGCCCGTCCTGCCCGAGCTTGGCGACCAGCACGCGCGGCCGCCGTCCCTCCCGGGCCGCGAAGTCGTCCACGGCGGCTTTCGTCTGCGTCCAGGACTCGTCGTCCTGCCAGAGGGCGCCATACACGCCGGTCACCCCCCCGATAGAAGCCCGATAGCGACCCCAGACCTGCTCGAGCGCACGCGAGCACTCCCCGACGGTGGCGCGCGACCTGACGGCGGCGATCGTGAGCGCGAGCAGGTCGCCGTCGGCGCGGCGGGCTCCTTCGGCAAGCGCCGTGAGGGCGGCTGCGACCGCCGCCTCGTCGCGCCCCGCCCTGACCTCGCGCAGCCGCTGCTGCTGCACGCCGAGGACGGCGCTGTTGTCGATCGTCCTGATCTCCACCGCCTCGTCGTCCGCGGCTCCGTACTTGTTCACGCCGACGACCACGTCGCGTCCGGCGTCGAGGCGCGCCTGCTGCTCGGCTGCGCAGCGTTCTATCTGCAACTTCGCCCAGCCGGACTCGGCGGCCCGCGTCATCCCCCCTTGCTGCTCGACCTGCTCCACGATCACCCAGGCGCGATCGGCCAGGTCCTGCGTGAGGCGCTCCATCAGGTAGGAGCCCGCCCACGGATCGACGACGCCAGTGACGTGCGTCTCCTCCTGGATGATGAGCTGCGTGTTGCGGGCGACGCGCGCCGCGAAGTCGCTGGGCAGAGCGAGTGCCTCGTCGAAGGCGTTGGTGTGCAGACTCTGGGTGCCGCCGAACACCGCGGCCATGGCCTCGACCGTGGTGCGCACGATGTTGTTGTGCGGCTCCTGGGCGGACAGCGACCAGCCGGATGTCTGGCAGTGCGTGCGCAGCATCAGCGATGCGGGCTTGCGGGCGCCCATGTCTTTCATGATGCGCCACCAGAGCAGGCGCGCCGCGCGCAGCTTGGCGATCTCCACGTAGAAGTCCATGCCGATGCCGAAGAAGAACGACAGCCGCCCGGCGAAAGCGTCCACGTCCATGCCGCGCGCCAGCGCGGCTCTGACGTATTCCTTGCCGTCCGCCAGGGTGAGCGCCAGCTCGAGCACGGGCGGCGCCCCGGCCTCGTGCAGGTGGTAGCCGGAGATGGAGACGGAGTTGAAGCGCGGCATGTGCTCCGCTGTGTAAGCGACGATGTCCGACACGACGCGCATCGACGGATCGGGCGGATAGATGTACGTGTTGCGCACCATGAACTCTTTGAGGATGTCGTTCTGGATCGTGCCCGAGAGCTCGGCCTGCGAGACGCCCTGCTCCTCGGCGGCGACGATGTACGCGGCGAGCACCGGTAGTACGGCACCGTTCATCGTCATGGACACCGAGACCTTGCCCAGTGGGATGTCCGCGAAGAGCAGCTTCATGTCCTCGACGGTGTCGACGGCCACGCCCGCCATGCCGACGTCGCCGGCCACCCGCGGATCGTCGGAGTCGTAGCCCCGGTGAGTGGCGAGATCGAAGGCCACCGAGACGCCGCGGGCCCCGGACGCGAGCGCCTCGCGGTAGAAAGCGTTCGACTCCTCCGCCGTGGAGAAGCCGGCGTACTGGCGGATCGTCCACGGGCGACCGGCGTACATCGTCGCGTGGGGCCCTCTGATGAACGGCTCGAAGCCCGGCAGCGTGTCGGAGTAGGGCATGCCCTCTACGTCCCTGGAGGTGTAGAGCGCTTTGACCGACAGGCCGTCGGGGGTGGTGCGGTCGAGTCCGTCGGCGGGCCCGCCGATCGCCGCCCGGACGGCCTCCTGCCAATCCGTCAGATCGCCAGACGTGCGGATCCGCGGACCAAGGGGGTCTTGCGAGTCTCCTGCGCGCTGTTCGTCGGTCACCTGAACTCCATGACGCGCTGGCCGACCGCGACATTGTCGCCCGGCTCGACCAGGAGCCGGTCGATCACGCAGTCGTGGTCGGCCCTGAGGACATTTTCCATCTTCATCGCTTCGATCACAAGGAGCGGGTCGCCGACCCGCACCGCCTGGCCCTCGGCGACCTCGAGCAGCGTCACGAGGCCGGGCATCGGGGACAGCAGGAACCGCGAGAGGTCGCGCTCGGGCTTCGCTGGCATACGCTCGAGCAACTCCGTCGTGCGCGCGGTCATGACCCTCAGGTCGGAACGCGTGCCGCCGTGCGTGAGCCTGTACCTCTGGCCCAGGTGCTCGACCTGTATGCAGAACGGCTCCCCATTGCGGGCGCCGCACAGCAGCGGCTCGCCGAGCCGCCACCCCGAGACGATCTCACTGCTCTGCCCGTCGTCAACGACCACATAGCCACCGCGCACAGGCCGCACGTTCACCGGGCGCTTCTCTCCATTGAGAATGACGGTCCACTCCTCGGCGACCTTGAGCTCGTGGCCCGGGAGCTGGCCGCTGACAGACGCCTGTCGGTCGATGCGGGAGCGGTGTACGAACGCGGCGACCGCCACGAGAAGCGACGCGTCGGCGTGAGGCATGTCGGCAGCGTTGAACCCGTCCGGATACTCCTCCGCCATGAACCCGGTGTGGAAGTCGCCGGCGACGAATCTCTCGTGCCGCAGCAGCGCAGCCTGGAAGGCGATGTTCGTCTCGACGCCCCGGACCACGAACCGATCGAGCGCCCGTCGCATCATCTGCACCGCGCCGTCACGCGTGACGTCGTGCGTGATCACCTTGGCGATCATCGAGTCGTAGTGCGGCGACACGCGTCCGCCCTCCGCGACGCCCGAGTCCACCCGCACGGCGCCCTCGCTCTCGCGCGGCGGGATGTACCGCACCAACCGCCCCGTCGAGGGCAGGAAGTTGTGGAACGGGTCCTCCGCGTTGATACGGCACTCGAGCGCCCAGCCGTCGCAGGGGATGTCCGCCTGGGTGTAGGGCAGCGGCTCACCCGCGGCGATGCGGATCATGGCCTCGACAAGGTCCACCCCCGTGATCATCTCGGTGACGGGGTGCTCGACCTGGATGCGGGTATTCATCTCGAGGAAGTAGAACGCCCCGTCCCCCGCGAGGACGAACTCCACGGTCCCCGCCGACTGGTAGCCCGCCGCTTTGGCCAGCGCGACGGCCTGAGCTCCCATGGCCTCGCGCGTCCCTTGGTCGAGGCGGGGTGACGGCGCCTCCTCGATCACCTTCTGGTGGCGCCGTTGGATGGAGCAGTCCCGCTCCCACAGGTGAACTACGTCTCCGAATGCGTCGCCGAGCACCTGGAACTCGATGTGGCGCGGGTCCTCGACGAACTTCTCGACGAAGACCCGGTCGTCGCCGAAGCTGCTGCGCGCTTCGTTGCGGCACGGACCGAAGGCCCCGCGCAACTGAGCCTCGTCCCGCGCCGTCCGCATGCCCTTGCCGCCGCCGCCGGCGGCAGCCTTGAGCATCACGGGGTAGCCGATCTCGGCGGCGAGGCGGCACGCGGCACCCTCGTCCTCGAGGATGAGGTCGGACCCGGGGATGACGCTGACACCGGCGCTCTGCGCCACGGCCTTGGCGGCGATCTTGTCGCCCATGGTGCGGATCGACTCGGCCCTGGGGCCGATGAAGGTGATGCCTTCCCTCTCGAGCCGCTCGCAGAAGTCGGCGTTCTCGGCGAGGAAGCCGTAGCCGGGATGCACCGCGCTCGCCCCGACTTTGAGGCACGCCTCGACGATCCTGTCGACGGCCAGGTACGACTCCCGGGACGCCGCGGGCCCGATGCCGACGACTTCGTCGGCGAACTGCAGGTGCAGGGCGTTGCGGTCGGCCTCCGAGTACACGGCCACGGTGGCGATGCCGAGGCGCCGCGCGGTGCGCATCACGCGGCACGCGATCTCGCCGCGATTCGCGACCAGGATCTTGTCGAAGGTGTTCACGCGGCGCCGGGCCAGTACTCTAGAGAGGCATGGTGTTGTGCTTGCGCCACGGGTTCTCCAGTCGCTTGTCGCGGAGCATGGCCAGGGAGCGGCAGATGCGCTTGCGCGTCGCCCGCGGCATGATGACGTCGTCGATGAAGCCGCGGTGCCCGGCGACAAACGGGTTGGCGAACTTCATCGCGTACTCCTCGGCGAGCTCCTCGATCCGGTCGGCGTCGCCGGCGTCGCCGCGGAAGATCACCTCGACCGCGCCCTTGGGCCCCATCACCGCGATCTCGGCCGACGGCCAGGCGAAGTTGACGTCGCCGCGCAGGTGCTTGGAGCTCATGACGTCGTAGGCGCCGCCGTAGGCCTTGCGCGTGATCACGGTGACCTTGGGCACCGTGCACTCCGCGTAGGCGAACAGCAGCTTGGCGCCGTCCCTGATGATACCGCCGTGCTCCTGGTCGCTGCCCGGCATGAAGCCGGGCACGTCGACGAAGGTCACGAGGGGGATGCCGAAGGCGTCGCAGAAGCGCACGAATCCGGCTCCCTTGACCGCCGAACGTACGTCGAGGCAGCCAGCGAGCACGAGCGGCTGGTTGGCGACGATGCCGACGGGGCGGCCGTCCATGCGCGCGAACCCAGTGACGAGGTTGCGCGCGTAGTCCGGCCGCAGCTCGAGGAACTCCCAGTCGTCGACCACCTTGAGGATGAGCTCCTTGATGTCGTAGGACTCGTTGGGGTCGTCGGGCACGAGCGTGTCGAGAGCGGGCTCGAGGCGGTCCGCCGGATCGCTGGTGGGCTGCACCGGGGGCGTCTCCCGGTTGCTCGACGGGAGGAAGTTCATGAGGCGGCGCACCATCATCAGCGCGTTGATGTCGTTGTCGAAAGCGAGATGGGCGACGCCCGACTTCGTCGTGTGGGTGGCGGCGCCGCCGAGCTCCTCCGCAGTGACCTCCTCGTGGGTCACGGTGCGGACCACCTCGGGACCCGTGACGAACATGTACGAGGAATCCCTCACCATGAAGATGAAATCCGTCATCGCCGGCGAGTAGACCGCCCCGCCGGCGCAGGGCCCCATGATGACCGAGACCTGCGGGATGACCCCCGAGGCGAGGACGTTGCGCTGGAAGACCTCGGCGTAGCCGCCCAGCGAGGCGACGCCCTCCTGGATGCGCGCGCCCCCGGAGTCGTTGAGGCCGATCACCGGGGCGCCCACCTTCACTGCATGGTCCATGATCTTGCAGATCTTCTCGGCGTGCGCTTCGGACAGGGACCCTCCGAAAACGGTGAAGTCCTGGCTGAACACGAACATCAGTCTCCCGTTGATCGTGCCATAGCCGGTCACCACGCCATCGCCCGGAACCTTGTGAGCATCCATGCCGAAATCGTTGCAGCGGTGCTCGACGAACATATCCCACTCTTCGAAGGAGTCGGGGTCGAGCAGCACCTCGATCCGCTCCCTGGCCGTCAGCTTGCCCTTGGCATGCTGAGCGGCGACGCGCTTCTCGCCGCCGCCGGCGCGCGCGGCGGCCCGCTTGGCGTCCAGCTCACGAAGGATCTCGAACATGCTCTTGATCATGGGGTGAGACCCTCCGATCCAGGGCCACCGGGGTGGCGCTCGGTCAGGATCGCCGGACGGCCACGAGCCCCCGCGGATAAGGCACACTACGGCAGCCCTGACGACGTGTCAAAGCCGCGTTGCCGGAGCTCGGCTCCGCAGTCGGCGGCTAGTCCTCGGGCACGACGTTGCGCGGCATCGTCGCCAGGTACTCCTCGAGCGTCTCGGGGAACCCCGGAGCGCGCAGGTCGGTCCCGCAGGCCTCCTCGAGAAGCTTCCCGACCATGGCGTACTCCGCGTCGTGGCCGTAGTGCGCCGCGCCGCGGATGAACATCTGCTCGACCGTGCCCGCGACGTCGAGCGGCACGTCGGTCTCGCGGCCGAGTTGCACTGCGAAGCCCATGTCTTTCAGGCAGAGATCGAACGTGAAGCCGACGTCGTAGCTGCCGCTGAGGATCGTCGTGCTCTCGGTCTCGAGGATGAAGCTGTTGCCCGAGCTTCTGGTGAGCGCCTCCCAAGCGAGCCTCAGGTCGATGCCGCTCCGCTTCGCCAGCATGAACGCTTCGGCGGAGGCGGCGATATGAATGAACGCAAGCATGTTGCTGAGGACCTTGATGACGTGCGCCTTGCCCAGTTCCCCGAAGTAGAAGACGCGCCCGCCGAGGACGTGGAAGATGTCACGGAACTTCTCGAAGGTCGCCTCATCCCCCGAGACGAGCACGGTGATGGTGCCGGAGGACGCGTTGTGGACGCCGCCCGTGACCGGCGCCTCGAGCATCTGCACGCCCTTCTCGGCGAGCAGGGCGGCGAGTCGCCGCGTCTCATGGAGGTCGTTGGTGCTCATGTCGATCCAGGTGTCGCCCGGCGCGAACCCCTCTACGAGGCCGTTTTCGCCTTCCACCACACGGGTGGTCACGGGGACTGACGGGAGACAGGTGATGACCGCCTCGCAGGCGCGGGCGGTCTCCGCGGGGGATGCGGCCCACGACGCGCCCGCTGCCAGAAGGTCCTCGGCCTTCGTCTTGTCGATGTCGTGGACCGTGACCTCGTGCCCGGCGCGCTGAAGATTGGCGGCGAAGTGATAGCCGATGTGCCCGAGACCTATGCACCCGATCTTCATGCGAACGCTCCTTTCGACAGGCGGCCGCCTTCACCATCGGCCGCCGCCGTTGACCCGTCTGCTAGAATCATCGACGGGGATTAACCGACCGATCAGTCAGTCGGCCCCTCATTGGACCGTGGAGGGGAGCGTCATGTCAAGACCGCCGACGGTGGTCTCGCAGAATTGGGTGCCGGTTCGTTGGCCCGCCAGCGAGCGCGAAGAGCCGGCGGCGTTGTGACTCCGGAGGACGAAGCCACAGGGCGGCCTGCCGCCGCCGGCGTCACGCCCTTGGGCCGAGGCCGCTTGCGCCTCGACTTCGCGGACCCGCTCTCCGCGCTGCCGGAAACGGCGCGAAGGCTGCTGCTGGCGGCCAAAGCGATCATCGAGACAGACGGCTTCAACGCCCTCACCCTCAACAGGGTGTCCGAGGCGTCCGGCGAGAACAAGGCGATGATCTCCTACTACTTCGGCAACAAGGCGGGACTCGTTGCCGCGGTGGTCGATTCGGTGGTCCACGACGAGTACATCGCCTCGCAGAACCGAATGAAGGACGTACCCGCTGCGCAGCGGGTACGGCGCCTCGTCGAGGAGATGCGCAAAATGGACGCCGCCACCGCCGAGTTCCGCGCGTTCTTCGAGCTCCTGCCCCACGTGCTGCGGGACGAAGCGCTGCGGCAGCGTATCGCGCTGCTCTACCGGTGGTACTGGAGCGTGAAGCTCGAGTGGCTGGGCGTCGCCGACCCCTACGGTGCCCTGGAAGATCCAGATCTCCGAGGCCTTGCCCGCCTGCTCTCGGCCGTCATCGACGGGCTCGCCGTGCAGGCAGCGATCGCGCCCGATCTCGACCTGGCGGACCCCTACCGCATCCTCGCGAGACTCCTTCGCGACTCGGAGTTCAAACTCCCCGACGGGTCCCTCGTCGGCGGCGAGCCCGGCAGCTCTTCGGCGTAAGCCTGCGCGCGACGGCAAAGAGGCCTACTCGGCCGCCCACTGCGCGCCATACTCCCCCACGAGCCTCTCGGCCCTGGCGACCAGCTCGGCGGGCAGCGCGGGCACGGAATGCGTCGCCAGGATGTGCAGCGCCTTCTGGCGGGCTGCCTCCCTGAGGTCGGGGCTGCCGCCCGCCTCCCAGTTCCTGCGCGTCGCGCGATTGAGGATGGTGGGGCGCCACTGGTCGGTGCGGCAGTGCCGCCTGGTGTGGCGCTGCCCGACGAAGTCGCCGGCAGCGCCGACGGCCTTGATCACCTCGACGGCGAGCGTCTCCTCGTCCACCTCCACGCCGGCGAGAAGACGCCGGTTCATGGCGATGAACTCGTCGGTGACGACGACCTGCTCGAGGGACGCCGCCAGACCGAAGCTCATGTAGCCCACGTCGTGCGAGAGGTTCGAGCCGGCGAGCATGTCGAGCAGGGTGCTTTCGGCGAGCTCGAGGCCGGCCTGCGCATCGAAGCAGTGGGCGTCCGTGTACCCGGCGTAGCCCCAGTTCGGCTGGTCGAGCCAGCGGGCGATCTCGACGACAGCGGTGTGAGCGAGATTGACCTCCACGGCGCCGTAGGAGGCTTGCATGGTGGCGAGATCGAGGACCAGCGGTGCGACCCCGAAGACGAGCGGCGCGCCGGGGCGGACCAGCTGATGGAAGACCATGCCGAGAAAGTACTCGGCCAGCGCCTGCGTGAGCTGGCCGGCGATGGTGATCGGCCCGGTGCCGCCGGCGAGCGGCGCCGGGATGTAGGTCGCCGGCAGGTCGCGCTCGGCCGCGAAGAGCAGCTTGGCGAGCGCCTCGTCAGAATGCTGTAGCGGGCTCACCGGCTCGTTGTACACGACGAAGTAGGGCTTCGCGGCGAGCGCCTCGGCGCCGCCCCGCAGAGCGCAGGCGATCTCGTACATGACGGCGGTGTCGTCGACGCCCTCCGCCGTGATCACCAGCGGCTTCCGGGTGTTGAGCATCATCATCTGGAACTCACGCAGGAACGAGACGTGCGGCTCGGCGTCGTTGGCGTAGGCGCAGGACATCACGAAGTCCATGTTGGGCAGAGCGTCGGCGAGCCGCGCGGCGCGGGCCACGTCTTCCAGAGTGCTCGCGCGTAGCTCCTGCGTCTCGAGGTCCCATGTCTCCAGCAGGTCGGAGCCGGTGCCGAAGTACGAGTTGTAGCCGCCGAGCTCCATGGCGACGTCGCCGTCGCGGCCGTACATGGTGATGCGCGGCGGCACCGTGCGACGTGCTTCCTCCACGAGGCGCGGAGGGATGCGCACGAGGCCGTCGGCGACGGTGCAGCCGGCCCCGCCGAGTACTTCCAGAGCACGAGGGTGCGTCACGCGCATGCCCGCGGACTCCGCCACCTGCAGCGCGGCGTTGAAGATCTTGCGGATGTCGGCCTCGGACAGCACGCGGGGCCTGCCTACACACGAGGCGTTTCGGATGCGGTCGGTCTGCATATCGGCTTCTCCTCGTCAGGATCAGGTCTGATCTCGTCTGGCGATCGCTGCTGGCCCTGCGAGCCCGGCGCGGCTCAGTCCAGGCAGTACGCGTCCAGCTGCCGGCGCACCGCCGCGTCCAGGTCATCGGGCGGGGAGTAGGCCTCCATCGACGCTGCGACGCGCTCCGACGCCACCTGCGCCAGGTCGCGCCCGCCGAGCCCCCGCCATGTCTGATACGGATCGCGGTTCATGATCGAGCCCCGCCGGCCGTCGCGCGCATGTCGCCGCGTGTGCGCCTGGCCGAGTACCGTGCCTCCGGGGCCGCACGAGGCCACGACGTCCAGCGCCAGCGTCTCGTCGTCGATCGCGATCGGCCGCCTGGCGACCCGCAGAGCGCTCAGCACCTCGTCGTCGATCACGAACTTCTCCGGGGAGAAGCAGTTGAACGACGAGAGGATGCCGGCGGCGTGGAGCACGAACTGCACGTCCATGCGCAGGACCGTGTCGATGGCCAGCGCCGACTCGATGCCGGCCTGGGCGTCGGGGACGTGCGCGTCGGTGAGCGAGCCGCCGGCGCGCACGGGCACGCCCAGCCAGTGGCCGAGACGGACGGTCGCCTCCATGAGCGACCAGTACTCCGGGGCGCCGATCATGAGAGCGCCGCAGTGCATCGAGGAGACCGACGAAGTGCCCCCGTAGAGGAAGGGGCAGCCGGGGTGGGCCAGCTGCGTCAGCACGAGGCCGACGAGCAGCTCGGCATGCTGCACCGCGAGCAGGCCGGCCAGGGTGAGTGGTGCCGTGGTGCCGCCCATGGCGCAGACCGCCACGCAGACGGGCTGGCCGAGTCGCGCCAGACGCAGAAGCACCTGCGCGCCGTCGGCCGAGAACTGCAGTGGCGAGGTGCTGTTGATGATGCTCCAGATGCGCGGCTGCCGATGCCATTCCGCGCCGTAGAGGATCTCGAGCACGTCCAGTGCGACCTGCAGCTCGGGCAGTGTCGTGACCGTGAACCTGTTGGCTTTGTCACTTCCCGTCACGTTCGTGTGTGCGCTCACCCGGGCGCGCCGTTCATCCGGCACGTCTGTGGGTTCGACGCTGTAGCCGAGCACCGCGATGTTGGGCGAGAGGTGAGCGAGCGCGACCGCCGTCCGTAGGTCCGCGAGCGTGCCCGAACGCTGTTCGCCACCGTCGAGCACGAAGGGCGGACCGGAGGCGCTGGCGAGCACCGGCGGGGCGTCAAGAGCCACGCGCAGGTCGAGCTCCGGACTACGGCCGGCGACGGTGTAGCCGGACGGCACCGTCGCCAGGGCTTGCGCCACGAGCTCCTCGCCGAAGCGCACGCACTCTCCGTCGACGACGGCGCCGTGCGCCTTCAGCAGGTCGAGCGCCTCGGGGTCGAGCACGACGCAGCCGACGTCGCCGAGTAAGCGCAGCGCGCCCTCATGGATCCGCTCACAACCCCGCTCGTCAAGTGACGGTCTCGTCACGGTGCCTCCCTCTGTCCCGTCTTCTGCACTACGCTCTCGATGGGTGACACTACATCACTGCAGCCTGTCCACGATGGCGCGCATCCTCGCCTTCGTCTCATCGTCGAGCTGCGGCGGCTGGTGACTTTCGATGATGCCGAGCAGCTTGGCCTGCGCCTTCGCCGCCAGATCGGGCTTCCCGCCGTCTGCCCACTCCTGGTACCCGCGCCGGTTGAAGAGCGTCGGGAAGAACCATTCCTCCCGGAAATGCTTCTTGGTGTGCCGCTGCGTCATGAAGTTGCCGCCGGGGCCGGCGCTCGCGATGACGTCGAGGGCCAGGGTCTCTTCCGAGACCTCGATGCCCCTCACCAGCCGCTTGACCTGGCCGATGAGCTCATCGGCGATCACCAGCGACTGCAGCGAGGTACAGTTGCCGGACTCCATGTAGCCGGAATCGTGGATGAGGTTGCCGCCGCTCAGCGCCGCCATGAGCAGGTTCTGCGAGATCTCGGCGGCGTGCTGGCCGTCGCAGCTCTTGGCGTCGGAGCACCCGCCGGTGCTGAACGAGGGGATCTGGTAGAAGCGCGCCATCTCGGCGAGCCCCGCGGCCATCAGCATGAACTCCGGCGATCCGTAGGTGATCTGCATGGCCGCCATGTCGAGGATCGTGATCACGCCGCCCATGATGAACGGGGCGCCCTCCCTGACGGTTTGGTGCAGCACGAGTCCGCTGAGCGACTCGCACAGGGAGATCACGATGATGCCGGCCAGGGTGGCCGGCGCCGTGGCTCCGCCGAGGGGCGCCGGCGTGTAGATGGCCGGCAGGCCGTTCTCGGCCATCAGCATGGCGACGTCGAGCGCCTCGGCCTCGTGCATCAGCGGGCTGACGGGCTCGGAGTAGATCGCGAAGGAGGGGTTCGCGCGGAGCTTGGCGGCCCCTCCGGCGACCTCGGCCGCCATGTCGATCATCGCCTGGCAGTTCTGCGTGGTGTAGGCCCAGTGGACGATCGGCTTCGTCGAGTTGCTGAGCATGGCCTCGAAGGCGTGGACGTCCATGAACCTGGGATCGACGTCCCCGATGCTGCCGAAGTCCATCTGGAAATCGATGTTCGGCAGCGCGTCCATCACCCGTGAGGCGCGCTGCGTGTCCGCCACGCCCGGGATCTTGCGCTCCCCGGTGAGCGGATCGATGGTGTAGATCGCCGTGGGGCCGGCGCCATAGTAGAAGCGTTCGCCCTCGAGCATCATCGTGCGGTTCCCGTAGCGGTCGCAGAGGACGACCCGGGAGGGGGCGCTGCGGATGCACTTCTCGACCAGCGCCGCCGGGAACCTGGCGCGGCTGCCCTCGACGTAGGCGCCGGCCTGCTTCGCCACCTCGAGCGCCTGCTCACCGTGGATCTCGACGCCGACGCGCTCGAGGACCTCCAGGGCGGCGGAGTGGAGCTCCGCACGTTGCGCGTCGCTGAACACACGGAAGCCCAGATTGCTCTTTCTCAGCATGTCTACCTCCTTCTGCCTCAGAGCGGCAGGCGCACGCCGGCGCCGCGCTCGAGAGCGCGTTCGTAGAGGACCCTGGCCGTGACCATGTCGTCGACGGCGATGCCCATGTTCATCGAGAAGATGCGCTCGCCGTCGTTCTCGCGGCCGGGCTTGAGGCCCGCGGCCAGCTCGCCGAGATCGGCGCTGATGGCCGCGGGGATCTCGCCGAAGTACACCCCGTGCTCCTTAGTGGAGAGCAGCTGACCGATGTCGTCGGAGCAGAACTTGTCGCACTCCCGCATGGCCGCGCCGGTCCAGGCAGAGTCGTAGTCGAGCGAGACGGCGAGGCCGCCCTCTTTGAGCATGCCGGCGTCGAGGTCGGGCTTCGGGTCCACGACGATCGGCACGGCCGTGACCGTCACATCGGCCGGCCGCACCGCGTCGGGGGCGGAGGCGCAGGTGACGAAGCGCAGCGCCGGGAAGAGCGCCGCCATATCGGCGATGAAGCGCTGCGTGGCTTCGGGGAAGAGGTCGTAGCAGCGTACCTCCGCCAGGGCGGGCAGTTCCTCGGCCAGCGCCATGAGGCTGGTGCGCGCCTGCACGCCGCAGCCGACCATGGCGGCCGTGTCGCTGCCGGCACGGGCCAGGTACTTGGCCGAGATGCCGGCGCTCGCCCCCGTGCGCATGGCGGTGATCCAGGCGCAGTCCATCACGGCCAGCGGCACGCCGGTCTCGCAGTCGTTGAGGACCAGCAGCCCGGTGATGTACGGGAGGCCCTTGGCGGGGTTGGGAGGATAGCCGGAGACCCACTTGAGGCCGGCCACCTCGAGCTCCTGTACGTAGGCCGGCATCGCGTGGATGAAGCAATCGGGCCGCGTGTGGATGCCGGGCTTGGGCGGCATCTCGGTGTTGCCGCGGCCCTTTGCCGCGAAGCCCAGATCAAGGGCGTCGAGCACCTCCCGCATCGACATGTCGAGACTCTCGACATCCGCCTGGCTCAGATAGACAAGTTCCACCTCACGCCTCCTGCTCAGTGACCTCTCCACGCGGGTACGGTCCGCCCGCCGCTGCCGCGACATTACACAGAACCGCTTCCAACGCAACACCGCATGCCGCGGGCGTGCGGGCGCGCCCGCAGAGCGCCCCGCGACCCTGCCGGCCAAGCGGGCGGCGCGCGATCTGTGGGCTCCCGTTTTGGACGTCGTGCCACCGCGCTCCCGCGCCGGTCGACAGGGGCTCTATGATGAGCAGCGACCAAGACGAACCAGGTCGAGCCGAGGGCCACGCGCCCACGACCTCATCCGACCCGCGCCGCCGGAGGTACGCCAAGCCATGCTCGCCGCCCTTCTCGCCCTGACGGCGAGCTTTCTGTGGGGCACCTCCGATTTCATCGGCGGCTACGAGTCGCGGCGCTCGACCGTCTGGGCCGTCGCCCTGGTCAGCCAGGTGGTCGCGCTGGCCACGGGGCTGGTCATCCTGGCCTTCGCGGCGCCGGCCGGTCCGACATCAATGGAGCTCATCGCGCCCATCGTCGCCGGGATCGCCATCACGCTCAGCGCCCTGGCCGAGTACCGGGCCATGGAGCTCGCCGAGATGAGCGTCGTCGCGCCGATCTTCGCGGGGGCCGCGATCGTCCCCGTGGCGTGGGGTCTCGCCGTCGGCGACCGGCCGGGGATCGTCCAGATCGCCGGGATGGCGCTGACCATCGGCGGCATCGTGCTGATCTCGCGGCCGGAGTCCGACAAGACTGAGACGGCGGTGCGCACGAGCCGCCTCGGCATCCTTCTCGCGGTGTTCGCCGCCGTCATGATCGGCGTGGTCCTGGTGGCGTACGACTACGGCGGAAACGCCGAGCCCTACTGGACGGTCGCCATCGCGCGCGCCTCGGCGCTCGCGACGCTGGCGGTCGCCCTTCTTGTCCGCAGGCCCGGCGTGCACCTCAGCGCGAAGTCCATCCCCGCGAGCATCCTGCTTGGGGTGTTTCTGGTGTCGGCCAACGTACTCTTCACGGTGGCCACGACCATCGGCCTGCTCAGCGTGGTGGCCGTCCTCGGATGGCTGAGCCCGGCGGTGACCGTGTTCTGGGCGCAGGCCCTGCTGCACGAGCGCTTGCGCCCGCTGCAGTGGTTCGCCGCGACGCTCGTGCTGGCCGGCGTGGTCTGCCTGGCGCTGGGCTGAGCCGGCCGCGGCGCGCCCTCAGCCGGGCTGGCCGGTCTTCACGCCGGCGTGGAAGGCGTCGAGCAAGGCGATGAGCTGAGCGCCGGCGTCGGGGTCGGCGAACAGGGCCAGCGGTACGGCCGGGCGCTGGTCGACCGCCTCTGCGGGCAGACGGAGGTGCCTCACCCGGTTGACCTCCGCGAGCAGCTCGAGCCGGCGCTCACGGTCGGCGAAGAGCTGCGAATCCTTCAGGCGCGCGAACAGCAGCTGAAGGGTGCCGTCGGTCCTGACGCTCACGAGCTGGTACGCGATCCCCTGGCGTGCGACCGTCGGCGTGAACGATCCGCACTGCCCTCCGCGACCCCATTGCAGGGGATCTCCCCGCCGCTGCGCCCAGCGAAGGATCGCAGTCGCCGGACCCAGCCCGTCCGGGTTCCAGGCGGACAGTTCGCGAAAGAAGAGCGGCTCGTCCCAGAGCCGGCGCTCGCGCGCCGGCGGGACTCGCCCGACGAGGGGCCAGAGGGCGCGCTGGAAGGCTTCGAGCTGCCGCACCAGCCAGCCCATCTGCTCGAGCCACGCCGCCCGGTCGCCGATGTCCGCCGCGCGCATCGCCTCCATGACGTGCGAGCCGCCACCGCCGCGTCGCCACGCAAGCGGAGCCTCGAACGCCGCGTCGATCTCGGGCCGGTGTGCCTCCAGGAACGAGAACGCGGTGTCGGCGTTGGTCTCGTTGAGCCTGTACCTGACGCCCATCTCGCCGGCGCGCACGTTCAGGATCGAGGCGAGATACCCGGAAGCCAGATCTGCGGCATGCCACAGCCAGCCGTCGGAGGAAACGCGCGAGCAGCCGATGTTACTCGTCTCCTCCGCATGGTGCTTGAACTCCTGCCAGAACTCGCGGCGCAGTTGTGAGGCTCCCGTGCCGGCCATACGCACCTCCACCTCAGTCGTCGAGGCCTCGCCCTCGAGCGGCGCTCGGGCGCGACTCACGCTCTCGCACGCAAGAGGCTAGCACCCGTGGGCGACGCGAGGGGCGGCCGCGCTTCCGCGCGGCCGCCCCTTTCAGGAAGCGTGTGGGCGGGAGGACGGGCCCTCAGGCCTTGCCGAGGATGCTCTTGGCCGTGAGCACGGCCTCGATGGCGTCCTCGGCGTAGCCGTCGGCGCCGATCTCGTCGGCCCAGGCGCGGGTCGTGGGGGCGCCGCCGATCATCACCTTGACGGAGTCGCGCAGGCCGGCGGCTTTCAGGGCTTCGATGGTCTTCTGCTGGTTGGGCATCGTCGTGGTCAGCAGGGCCGAGAGCAGGAGCAGGTCGGCGTCGGTCTCCTTGACCGTGGCGATGAAGGTCTCGACGGGCACGTCGCAGCCCACGTCCGTGACCGTGAAGCCGGCCGCGCTGAGCATGGAGCAGACGATCGTCTTGCCGATCTCGTGGATGTCGCCGGCGACCGTGCCGGCGACCGCCACGCCGAGCGTCGTGCGGGAGCCGCCGGCGGCGTCGATGGCGGGCTGCAGGACGTGCACGGCGGCCTTCATCGCCTCGGCGCCCTGGACCAGCTCGGGGAGGAAGAACTCGCCCTTGCCGAAGAGGTCGCCGACCTCCTCGATGCCCTTGACGAAGCCCTTGTCGAGGATGTCTCCGGGGGCGAGCCCGGCGTCGAGGCCCTTCTGCGCCAGGGCGGCGGCCTCTTCGGCCTCGCCGTCGATGACGGTCTGCTTCATCTGCGCGTACAGTTCGTCTGACACTGGATCCTCCTCAGTGACCATCTGTGTGACTGAATGTGCCGTCTACTTGCCTGCCGCCACGAAGGCGTCGACCATGCCGTCGATCTTCGCCTTGAGCTCGGCGGAGAGCGGCTCCGGCTTGTGGTTGGCCATGATATCGACGAGCTTGCGGTGCGCCTTCTCGGTCAGATCGGGAGCCCCGTCCGCCTCCCAGTTCTTCTGCGTGCTGCGGTTGAGGATCGTCGGCCGCCACTGCAGCGCGCGAACGTGCCTCTTGGTGTGCTTGGCGCCCAGGAAGTCCCCGCCCTGCCCCACCTGGGCGATCGTCTCGAGGCCCAGTGTCTCTTCGTTGACCTCGATGCCCTCGAGCGTGCGGCGGTTCAGGGAGATGATCTCGTCGGTGATCACCACGGACTCGCCGGCGCCGGTGAGCCCGAAGTCGAGATAGCCGATGTCGTGGTTGAGGTTCGAGCCGGCCTGCATCGAGAGCAGGGTGAGCTCGGCGATGTCGACACCGGCGTTGGCGTCGACGCACTGCGAATCGCTGGTGCCGGCGTAGCCCCAGTTGGGGATGTCCATCCACTTCGCCATCTCGACGATCCCGAGGTAGGTCGTGTAGTACTCGGCGGAGTTGTAGAGCGCCTGCACGGTGTTCATGTCGAGCTTGACAGGGCCCATGCCGGTGATGAGCGGCGAGCCGGGCCTGCGGAGCTGGTGGATGACCACGCCGAAGAGCGACTCGGCGACCGCCTGGACGATGTGCCCGGCGTGCGTGATGGGCGCCGTGGCGCCGGCGATCGGCGCCGGCGAGTAGATGAGCGGGATGCCCCAGTCGGCGCAGAAGAGCAACTTGTCGAGCACCTCGGGGGCGTGCTGCAGCGGGCTGACCGGCTCGCCGTAGTGGATGAAGTACGGCTTGGCGCGCAGCTCCTCGGCGCCGCCGCGCAGCTCGCAGGCGATCTTCCACATGACCTCGATGTCATCGAGGCCGGCGGCCGTCATGACCATGGGCTTGGTTGTATTGCTCACCATGGCGCGGTAGCACTCGAGGTAGGAGGCGTAGGCCGCAACATCGTGCGGGTGGGCGCTCGACATGATGAAGTCGATGTTGGGGAGACCGTCGCAGAGGTGGGCCATGCGGGCTGTGTCGGCGAGCACGCTCGGGCGGCGCTCCCGGGTCTCGAAGTCGTAGATACTCATGAGGTCGGAGCCGGTGCCGAAGAACGAATTGTATCCGCCGAGCTGCATGGCGAGCTCGCCGTTGCGGTCGTGGACCGGGATCATCGACGGCACGGTCTCGCGGGCCTTTGCCACGAGCTCGCGCGGGATGCGCACCAGGTCTTCGCCCTCGACGGTCGCGCCGGCGCCGAGCAGCAGCTCGCGGGCGACCGCGTGCGGCACCGTCATGCCGATCTCGGCGATGATGGTCAGCGCCGCGTCGTAGATCGCCTGGCACTTCTCCTCCGAGAGAAGCGTCAGGCGGCTGTTGAGCACAGAGGTGGGCAGGTCTTTCATCGTGTCGTCTCCTCCAGAGATCAGTTGTAGCTCTCGATGAACGCTTTGAGCTTGCCGAGGCCTTCTTGGATCTGCGCGGTACTGACGCCCGAGTAGGCGAGGCGCAAGTAGTACTGGTCCTCGCCCTCGAAGGCGCGGCCGAAGTGGAGCCGAGTGCAGAACGACACGCCGGTGTGGTCGAGGACCAGGCGGCGGAAGCTCTCGTGGTCGGTGCAGCCCGTGCGCTTCACGGCACCCGTCACATTGGGGTACAGGTAGAACGTGGTCTCGGGCGTCAGGCAGTGGATACCCGGCGTCGAGTTCAGGATGCCGAGAGCCACGTCGCGGCGCCCCTTGAGGGTCGCCATCATCTCGCGCGGGCCGCTCTGCTCCTCGGTGAGCGCCGCCACGGCGCCGTACTGCACGAAGTGGTTGGGGCACGACTCGATGTTGACGTTGAGCGTCGTGATGACGTCGATGATGGACTTGGGGCCGATGGCGGCGCCGAGGCGCCAGCCGGTCATCGCGTACTTCTTTGAGAACGTGTAGAGGATGACGCAGCGCTCCTGCATACCGGGCAGCGAGACCAGCGAGCGGCTGGCGCCCTCGAAGCGCACGTCGAAGTAGGCCTCGTCGGCGAGTACCAGGAGGTCGTGCTCGCGGACGAGCTCGGCGAGCCGCTCGAGCTCCCCGGGGGAACACTCGGCGGCCGTGGGGTTGTGCAGGTCGTTGAGGATGAGGAGACGGGTGCGCGGCGTGATCGCCCGCGCGATGCCTTCGAGGTCGAGGCGGAAGCCGTCGCTCTCTTCAAGGTAGGCGTACGGCACGGCGACGCCGCCGAGGAACTCGATCATCGAGCCGTAGATGGGGAAGCCCGGGTTGGGGTAGAGCACCTCGTCGCCGGGGTCCATGAGGGTGAGCAGGAACTTGGCGATCACCGGCTTGCCGCCGGGCTGCACGGCGACGTTCTCGGCGGCGTAGTCGAGGCCGCGCGCACGGCCGACGTCCGCGGCCAGGGCCTCGCGCAGCTGCGGGATGCCGGCGTTGGGGCAGTAGGTGGTCTTGCCTTCACGGATCGCCGCCAGCGACGCTTGGACGATGTTCTCGGGCGTCGCCAGATTGAGGTCGCCGAGGTGGAACGGATAGACAGTCTTGCCCTCGGCGGCCAGCGCCGCGGCCTCTGCGGAGACAGCGAAGACCGTCTCGGTGCCGAGCTGCGCGACGCGCTGCGCGAAGGCCGCTTCGATGGTGGGCGCGCCGTGGCTCATGCTTGGGTGTACGCCGCGAACTTCTCCTGCTCGCCGGCGAGCATGTGGTAGCAGTGCTCGTCCTCGGGGAAGGCCGAGGCGCGCACGTCCTTGACGTACTCGGTGAGGGCCGCCGTGGAGACCCCGGCGAGGTCGGCGTACTTCTTCACGAACTTGGGGGTGAAGGCCTGGAAGGTGCCGAGCACGTCGCTGACGATGAGCAGCTGTCCGTCGACCGCCTCGCCGGCGCCGATGCCGAGCACGGGGATGGGGAGCTCATCGCGGATGAACGAGGCGACCTCGGGGGGAACGGCCTCGACGAGCAGCAGCTGCACGCCGGCTTCGTAGAGCGCGCGGGCGTCCTCGACCACGAGCTTGGCGCTCTCCAGGGTGCGGCCCTGGGCCTTGTGGCCGCCGAGCTGCCCCGAGCTCTGCGGGGTGAGGCCGATGTGGCCGCAGACGACGATGCCGGCATCGAGGATCGCCTTGACGCGGCTGATCACGCTGACGCCGCCCTCGAGCTTGACGGCGTCGACTCCGGCCTCCTTGAGGAAGCGCCCGGCGCTTCTCACGGCCTCCTCGTCGGAGACCTGGTAGCTCATGAAGGGCATGTCGCCGACGACGAAGGTATTGGGGGCGCCGCGGCGCACGGCCTCGCAGTGCACGATGCACTGGTCCATGGTCACGGGCACCGTGCCGCTGTAGCCGTAGACGCACATGCCGAGCGAGTCGCCGACGAGGATCATGTCGATGCCGGCGGCCTCCTCGAAGGTGGCCGTGGGGTAGTCGTAGGCGGTCAGCCAGGCGATCTTCTCGCCGGCGCGCTTCATCTCGTGTAGGTCGAGAACGCCTTTCTTCGCGGACATGGTGTGCCTCCTGAGGGCGATGGGGGTCAGACGGCCCGCGACTGCGGCGCCGGCGGGGTGCTACGTTTCGAGGACGTCCGGCCAGCCTTCGTCGGCCACCGGTTCGGCCATGATCAGCATGGTCTCGAGGTTCATGACGCCGGGGATGCGGGCGATGTCGACCCGGATCAGCTGGCCGAGATGGTCGAGATCGCGCAGAGCCAGCTCAACGACCATGTCGAACTGGCCGGTGACGTGGTAGCAGGCGCGCACGCCGGGCACCTTCTTGACCCCTTGCTCGAACTCCATGATGGAGCGCTCGCTGTGCTCCCTGAGCCGGGCGACGACGAGGGCGCGGACGGTTATCCCCAGCACGGCGGGATCGATGATGGCGCGGTAGCCGCGGATAGCGCCGCTGCGCTCGAGGCGCCGCACGCGACCGAGCATCGCCGACGGCGACAGGTCGAGGGAGCGCGCCAGCGCCAGATTGGACATGCGTCCGTCGGTCTGCAGGGCAAGGAGGACGTCACGATCGAGGGAGTCCACGGCTTCCTTCCATCGAAGAGGTCAGATGGCCCGAGTATTCAGCGAAATGTTCTCCGAGTCAAGACGAAGAGAGAACATTCTGCCGCCATGACCGTGCATTTCGCGCCAGAATGTCCAAATGGGACCCGCCGGCGCGCAGGACGGCGCCGCTCAGCCCCAGGCGGGCTCGCAACGCTCGCAGAGCCCCAGGGCGTTCCAGGCGTCGTAGGCAAGCCCGACCACGGCGTGCTGCTTGTAGGGCAGCGAGTACCGGCCGGGGATGGCGCGTCGCACGGCGTCCATGCAGCCTGAGGCGAAGAGACGGGCCGACTCCGCGTTCGCCGGTCGGCCCTCCAGAAGCTCCTCGAGGCGAGCGTCGCGGAAGGCGGCCTCGCCGACGGCTCCTAGCGCGACCCTGACGCCCGACACGGTGCCGGCGGCGGCGTCGAACTTGACGACGAGCGCCATGCTCAGCCTGGCGACGGTGACGGTCGAGCGCGAGCCGATCTTGGCGAACGTCGTGCGCTGATCTGCGCCGAGCGCCGCGAAGCCGACCTCGGTGATGGCCTCGTTCGCGGCGAGGCTGGTGCGGCCCGAGCCGACGGTGACCTCGGTGAGCGGCCGCGTCGCTCTCACGCCGCCGCCGTCGATTGTCCGTACGTCGGCGCCGAGAGCGACGAGCGCGGTGACGGTGTCGGCGCACGGCGAGGCATTGGCGATGTTGCCGCCCACCGTGGCGACGTTGCGGATCTGCGCCGAGCCCACCTGGGCGGCGGCCTCGGCCAGGCAGCGCGCGTGGCGCCGCACCAGCGAATCGGCTTGCAGCTCGGCGAACGTGGTCATCGACCCGACGCGCAGCCTGCCGTCCTCGAGGGTCACGTAGTCCAGCTCACGCACGCCCGAGAGGTCGATGAGCAGGTCCGGCTCCCAGTGGTCCTGGTGCATGCTCCGTATCAGGTCGGTGCCGCCGGCCAGCAGCCGGCTGCTCGGAGTCGCGCGCTGCAGAGCGGCCGTCAGCTCCGTGATGCCGCCCGGGGTCAGGAGTTCGGCGTTCGGCATCAGACCTCCCTCCCTGCACTGTCGACCGCCGGCGGCAGCGACGAAGACTCCACCGGGTGCTCGCTGGCCGCGCGGACCGCGGCGACGATGGTCGTGTAGCCTGTGCAGCGACAGAGGTTGCCGGCCAAAGCCAAGCGGATGGCCTCCTCCGTCGGGTGCGGATCGGCCATCAGCAGCGCCTTGGCCGACATCAGCATGCCCGGCGTGCAGAAGCCGCACTGCACGGCGCCGTGCTCGATGAACATACGCTGCAGCAGGTCGAGACCATCGTCGCCGGCCAGGCCCTCGACGGTGAGCACCTTCTTGCCTCGCACCTGGGCGGCGAGGACCAGGCAGGAGTCCACGGCTTTGTCGTCGACGATGACCGTACAGGCGCCGCACTCGCCCTCCGAGCAGCCCTCCTTGACGCCCGTCAGCCCGAGCTGAAGACGCAGTACGTCGATGAGGCGCGCCGTGGGCCGCACGTCGAGCTCGTGTTCCATACCGTTGACGTTGAGCAGCAGCCTCATCAGGCCTCCACCTCCCCAGGGTTCAAGGCGGCGAGGATCTTCTCCGGGGTGGCCGGCAGATCCGAGAGCGAGGTGCCCAAAGCGTGGTTGACGGCGTTGATCACTGCCGGCGCAGTCGGCACGGTAGCGATCTCGCCGACGCTCTTGGCCCCGAACGGCCCGTCGTCGCCCGAGTGCTCGATGAGCAGCACCTTGATGTCGGGCATGTCGGGGGCGTTGACGATGTGGTAGTTCTTGAACCCGTCGACGCCGCTGCGCCCGGCCTCGTCGACGTCCACGTGTTCGTAGAGCGCGTACCCGATGCCCATCTGCACGGCGCCCTGGAACTGCGCGTGCACCATGCCCCTGTTGATGGCCTGGCCGACGTCGCCCACGGCGAGAAAGTCGGTGACCGCCGTCAGCCCGGTGGCGCAGTCGACCTCGACCTCGGCGAACTGCACCGAGTAGGACGCTGGGTTTGAGGTCGCATAGTACGTCACGGCCGCCGTGATGCCAGGCGAGTGCCGCATGTGGCTCAGCCGAGCGATGTCCTTGAACGCGACGCCACGCCGGCCGTCGTCCTGAACGTGGACCTCGCCGCCCTCGACTGTGAGTCGCTCTCTGGGCTCGTGAAGCAGGTCGGCGGCGGCCGTGATGATCTCTTCTTTGAGCTTCTCGGCCGTGGCCTTGGCGCAGGCGCCGACCACGTAGGTCACGCGGCTGCCGAAGGTGCCGTAGTCGAACGGCGTGCTGGACGTGTCGGCCTCGCCGGCGGCCACCTGGTCGGGGCTCACGCCGAGCACTTCGGCGACGATGACTTTCATCACCGTGACGATGCCGCAGCCGACCTCGTGAAGGCTCGCGCCGAGCTCGAAGGTGCCGTCCTCGTTCATCTTCAGGGTCATGTTGCTGGCCTCGGCGAACTTGCCGAACATGCCGTTCTTGTGGGCGCCGCAGGCCACCCCAACGCCGCGACGGTAACGCCCGGATCCCGGGGCCCGTCCGCGCCTGGCGCTCCAGTCGAACGCGGCGGCGCCGCGCTCCAGACACTCACGCACACGCGCGTCCCCGAGCGACATCTCGGTGACCGGGTCCACCTCGAAGGGGTGCATGAGGTTGCGCAGGCGCAGTTCGACCGGGTCCATGCCCAGGGCGCCGGCCACCCGGTCCATGTGGATCTCCAGCGCGGCCACGATCTCCGGCGCGCCCCAGCCGCGCATCGCGCCGGCCACCGGCGTGTTCGTGTACACCGCCTGAGAGCGATGATGGTAGTAGGGGAAGCGATAGAGCTTGGTGATCTTCCTGCACATGTGGATGGCGTAGTCGGACGTGCTCGATGCGTACGCTCCGGCATCGAGCACGCTCGCGACCTCCATGTTCTCCAGCTGGCCCTCCGGGCTGCAGGTGGTGCGGATGGTCGACACGGTCGCCGGGCGGACCATGGTGGCTCTCATGCACTCCTCGCGGTCGAGCACGAGCTTGACCGGCCGTCGCGTCTTCTGCGCCATGTAGGCAGTCACCGGCTCGAGGATGAACTCCGTCTTGCCGCCAAACGAGCCACCCATGGGCGCTTTGATCACCCTGACCTGGTGGTATTCCAGGCCCAGCAGGTCGGCCACGACGGTGCGCACGCCGTACACGCCCTGGCTGATGCTCCAGATGGTCAGGCCCCCCGTGCTGTGTGGCTGCGCCACGCAGACGTGCGGCTCGAGCGCGGCGTGGTGGACCCTCGGGGTGCTGGTCGTGGAGCTGACCTCCACGGAGTCCGGCGACTCAACCGCACGTCCGCACTCCTCGTCGTGCTCGAAGAACACGTTGCCGCCCGCGTGGATGGGCAGGTCGTCGCGCCGCTGCGCCTCCTGCGGGGTGAAGAGCGCCGGCAGCTCCGAATACTGCACGTCGATGAGGGCGACCGCAGCCTCGGCGATGGCCTGGCTGGTCGCCACGACGGCGGCGACGCGGTCGCCGACGAAACGCACATGCTCGCTGAACAGCGTCTCGTCGCGCGGGCACAGCTCCTGCTCGGGCGTGAGCCGGGCGCGGCAGTATACGTCGGCCGGCGAGTTGAGATGCGAGAAGACCTTGACGACCCCGGGCAGCGCCTCGGCGGCGCGGGAGTCGATGTTCATGACCATGCCGTGCGGGATGGGGCTGAGCAGCAGCTTGGCGTAGAGCATGCCGTGCACTTCGATGTCGCTACCGTACTCCAGCTCGCCGGTGACCTTCTGCGCGGCGTCGTGCACCGGATACGTCTGCCCCACGTACTGCAGATCCTGTGTCAATCGGTCTCCTCGGCTTCGGGCGGGTTTCCGAGTCTATCAATTCTCGTATCAGCACGTCGCTTGGACAACGCTCGGCAACGGCCGTGGCCCGGCGGCCTCAGCGGCGACCCGTCATGACGAACTGCTGCACTCCGGCAAGATCGAGTCCCGCCAGGCCGAGGGCTGCAAGGTCCGTGCCTTCTGCCCAGTAGTCTCGCTGCAGCATGACGCCCATGATGTCGACCATGGCGCGCGTGACGGGAAGGTCGACGCCCAGAGCCTCGCCGAGGCGCACCATGGGCACGAAGGCGTAGATGATGTCCTCGCTGCACACCTGCTCCAGATAGGCGGCCGTCGCAAACCAGTCGGCGTGCGGCGACGAGCGCACGGCCTCACTGATGTCGCGACCATCGTAGAGGTAGGAGCGCTTGTCGAAGTCGAACTGCGATTCGAAGTGCTCCGAGCCGAGATGCCGGGAGAGATGCTCCCGCTCGGCGTCGAAGGCGTCAACGAGTCTCGCCCCCGGCACTGTCGCATCCTGGTAGAACTTGCCGCCCATGTAGCGATCGAAGTAGAAGCCGGCGATGGGGATGGTGAGCGTCACGTGGATCGGCGGGTTGCCGGCGGCGGCGATGTTGGTGTCGAGGACCGTCGTCGCCGGGTCGTACTGCGAGTAGATGCGGGCGACGACATCGAACACCGCCTGACTGCGATCGCCGGGGAAGGCGGCCACGCAGAAGTGCCGCTTGAATCGGCCGATGCTGATCGCATCGCCGCGCGGCTGGCAGATGTAGGGCATGATGTTGGACTCGGCCAAGGTCACGTCTGGGAGGCTGTCGCCGAGGCGCCGCGCCTGTCGCAGAGACGCCCAGTAGCCGGTGTTGAAGAGCACGATCTGGCCGGCCTTCAGGTGCGGTGCGACGGCGTCCATGAACACGTCGTGGTACATGGCCGGCACCGTGATCATGACGACATCCGCGTCGGCCACCGCCTCCGCCGGATCCGAGGTGACGCCGGCCAGCCGCGCGAAGCCGGTCTTGCCGGCGGTCGTCTCCGAGTCGGCCGTGACCTCGATCCCGCGCGCCTCTCGAGCGGTGGTCAGCTTGCCGGCGAGAGCGGGCAGCTCGAAGAGCGTCACCTCCAGCCCCTTGAGGGCGTTGTCGGCGGCGATCGCCAATCCGGCGGCGCCCGCACCGCAGACGGTCAAGCGCGGTTGCGCATCCATTCGTTCCTCCTGTCGAACATGGCCGGTCGCGATTCTCCCCGGCGCCAAGGCAGGGTCAGATCAGGCTGGCGGGGGGCCGCTCTTCGGGCTTACTCGCCGCGAACCAGGCCTCGAAGTCGGCGCGGCAGCCCTGCGCGGCCGGGGCCGCACAGGCGCCGCCGGCGGAGGTGCAGAGCAGCTCCGGCGGCAGGCTGCGGCCGATCCTGTCGGCCACGTCGATGGCCTCATGCAGTGGCAATACGGCCTCGTGGCCCGCCAGCGCCAGATCGGCGAACACGTGCGCCATGCAGGTGGTGGCGAGGATGCGGCTGCGGCAGGGCTGGCAGAGACCGCCCGGCATGGGATCGCAGGGCATGCCGGTGAAGGCCTGGAGCGCCAGCGAGGCCGCGTTCTCGACATGCTCGGGTGAGCCGCCGGCCATCTCGACGATAGCGGCGGCGGCCATCGCGCCGCAGGTACCGGCCTCACCGGTACAGCCGGTCACCTCGCCGGTCGGCGCCGACCGCGTATAGGAGATGGCGCCGATGCCGGCGGCGACGAAGAGCCCGCGCAGCACGTCGTCGTCGCTCAGCCCGCGGGCATCCTGCACGGCGCTCATGGCTGCGTAGATGTAGCCGGCGCCGCCGCCCATGGGGCCCGGCACGACGATGACGCCGGGGATACCGGAGCCCGCGCCGTAGGCCCACGTGACTGTCTGCGCCGTGACCCCGTCGGTCACGCCCCGGCCGGAGGCCTGATGCTCAGCCCAACGGCCGGCGAAATCGGGCTTGAACGGGCTCGTGGGGACGACGAGGTCCTCCTCGTACACGGCGCGTGTCTGCCGGCGCATGAGGCCGGCCAGCAGGCGCATGCGGTCGATGATCCAGGCGCGCGGCCACCCCGAGGCGTCCATCTCGTACTGGACGGCGACCTCCCAGAGCGGCAGACCGTCGCGCGCCGCGATCTCGCGCCAGCCGGTCATGGTGTCGAAGAGCTGGGGCTTGCGATCGAGCTGGCCGATCACGGGCAGGAGGGGCCTGAGGACGGCGACGCAGACGCCGGGCAGAGAGGCCGTGAGCAGGCCGTTGAGGGCCGCAAGGTCTGGCTCCACGGCGAGCATGTAGGCGCGCAGCACGCCGAGGCCGTCGACGGGGACCTCGCTGCTTGCCACCAGCTCGGGCAGCTCGGGCACCAGCGCCTCGAGCTGCTCTTCGCCGATCTGCCGCTGGGCGTCGAAGACCAGGAGGGCGTAGGTGTCCCCTATGGTGCGCAGCGGGAAACCGTTCACCGCGACGGTCTCCACCATGCCGCCGCCCGTGGAGTTGCCGACCAGCTCCGCCTCGCGACCGTCGCGTCCCGTCAGGATGAACTTGACGGCGTTCGGGTGGTCGCTCTCGGTGACATGCGTGAACTCGAAGGAGACTTCGGCGCCGGCTTCCTCGGCGAGCTCGAAGGCGCGGAACAGGCGCGCGTCGTCGGGGGCGAAGCCGAGGACGCCGCCGACCATGGCGCGGTCCTCGGCCATGATTCCAAAGGTCCCCGCGAAGGAGCCGCGCTCGTCGAGCAGGATGCGGATCCGGGACGGTGGCTCGCCGAGCAGTTGCCCGGCCATGAGACCCAAGCGGCAGGGGCCGGCGAAATGGGAACTCGAGCCGGGCTGCATGATGGGGCCGAAGACGTCGTTGAAGAACTCGGGGTAGGTGGCGACAGTCATCGCTTTAGTCCTCCGCGGCGCTGCCGAAGTGCCGGCCGCCGATGTCGATCCAGGCGCCCAGATCGCGTTCCCTGGCCTTCGTGTACACGTGGTGCGCGGCGGCGAGGTCCTCGATGGCGATACCGAGCGACTTGAACAGCGTGATCTCGTCGGGCGAGGTCCGGCCCGGCGCCGTGCCGAGCAGCACCTCGCCGATCTCGCCGACGACGTGCTCGTCGCCGATGAGCCCCTCGCCCTTGGGAATGAGGAACTCGCCCGCTTCGCTGAGCAGCGATTCGCGCCGGTCGGCGTACAGGCGCGCGCCGGCGACGAGCGCGGAGTCGAGCTCTCTCGTCGCCGGCGTGTAGGCGCCCACGGCGTTGATGTGCGCGCCGGGGCCGACCCAGGCGCCGAGCACGACCGGATCGCTCGCCGACGTCGTGGTGCAGATCAGGTCGGCGCCGGCGACTGCTTCCTCTCCCGTGGCGGCGACTTCGACGTTGAGGCCCGTGAGCCGCGATTCGCGCTCCGCGAACGCCGCGGCGCTCGCGGCCGGCACGCTGTACACGCGCACGCGCCGCACCGGACGCACGGCCATCATCGCCTGCAGGTGCGTGTGCGCCTGCGTGCCGGCGCCGATGATCGCCAGGTCGCCGGCGTCAGGACACGCCAGCAGTGTCGGTCGCGAGGCCGCTGACCGCGGCGGTGCGGATCGCGGTGATCGAGGTAGCATCGACGATGGCGCGCAGCAGGCCGCGCTCGGTGTCGAAATACAGGACGACGCCCTGATGAGTGTCGTATTCCGTGCCGAAGTTCGCCGGGAACGCGGCGATCACCTTGACACCGACCGCCTCGAGCCCGCCGAGGTACGACGGCATCAGACCGAGGACACGGTCGCCCCCGGGCAGGGGGATCATCTGGCGGAGGGGCATCACGACGTCGCCCTCGGCGAGCATCGTCAGGGCCCGGCGCATCACCGCGATGGCCTCGTGCATGGGGAGCAACTCGGTGACCAGCTTCTGGTCCGCGATGAGCGCTTTCATTGGCCGCCTTCCTTCGGTCGTGTCGGTCCCCGCCGGTAGAGCTCCGCCGCGCGATGGACCGCGTCCCGGTCGAGTTCGACGCCCAGGCCGGGCCTCTCGAACAGCCCGAGCTTGCCCTTGACGGGCATGAGGTCGGGCGCGCTCACGAGGTCCTCGACGAGCAGCTGGTGCATGAACTGGTTGCCCTCGGTGAGATTGGCGGTGCGCAGGCCGAGGTGGTGCTGGGCGGCGTCGGTGATCCCGGAGACGCCTTGGCCGTGCAGGCAGACCGGCACGCCGGCGGCCTCGGCGATGGCGGCGGCCTTGCCGAAGGCGAGCAGGCCGCCGGCTTCGTGGGGCGACAGGACGATGACGTCGGCGGCGCGCTGCCGGCAGATCTCGTAGACGTCGGCCGGCGTGAACACCGTCTGGTCGGCGGCGATGGGCACGTCCACCGCCTCCTTGACCTGCCGCATGGCGGCGATGCTCTGCAGCGGCGTCGGCTGCTCGATCCACTCCGGGTCGAACTCGCGGAGCCTGCCGATCATATGGATCGCCTCGGGGACGCTCCAGGCGCAGTTGGGGTCCAGCCGCAGACGACGGCCGCCGATCGCGGCGCGCACGGCCGCCGTGTTCCGCAGATCGGCCTCCTCACCGCGGCCGACTTTCAGGTAGATGACGCCGTAGCCGGCCTGCGCGAGGTCGCGGGCGTCTTCGACGAGCTCCTCGGTGGTATCTCCCTGGACGAAGCCGAAGTAGTCGACCTCGTCGCGCACGGCGCCGCCAAGCAGCCGGTACACCGGCCAGCCGGCGGCCTTCCCAAGGATGTCCCAGAGCGCCATCTCCAGACCGGCGAGGACGAAGTTCGCATGCCAGGGGGTGTGATTGAAGCTCCCCAGATGCCGGGCCCCGGTGATGAGGCGTTCGATATCGAAGACCGGCTCGCCGATGCAGAGAGGCGCGATGCCCTGCAGCGCGGCGACGATCCCCTCGGCCGGGAAGGCGGCCACGGACTCGCCGATTCCCACGAGGCCGTCGTCGGTCTCGACCTCGACGAGGACCACGGCCGCCGCGTGGTCCACGCGACCGGCCCAGTGGTATGGCTCCTTGAAGGCCAGGGCCAGAGGCGTGGTCTCGATGCGGGCGATATTCATGACGTCGCGTGCCGCACCACAGCGGCGAAACGGCCGTCTGCGACGGCGCGCGCCGCCGCCTCGATCTCGGGCGCCAGGTAACGGTCGCGACCGAGCGTCGGCGCGAAGCGCCTTACGAGGTCGTGCCCGGCCTTTGTACCCGCCCCGGCCTGGAGCGGCGCCAGCAGGTCGATGGCCTGCGCCGCGCACAGCGCCTCGATCCCCAG
Organism: uncultured Thermoleophilia bacterium; assembly: GCA_963765635.1. Classification (GTDB taxonomy): domain Bacteria; phylum Actinomycetota; class Thermoleophilia; order UBA2241; family UBA2241; genus CAIXSE01. The sequence goes on along the minus strand of CAVXXF010000004.1, from coordinate 752,985 downwards.
GACGGTCTGGGCGTTGCGCATCACGTCCTCGAGCTTGAGCGCCGCCGTCATGCCCATGCTCACGTGGTCTTCCTGGTCGCCCGAGCTCGGGATGGAGTCGACGCTCGCCGGGTGGCACAGGATCTTGTTCTCGGCGACCAGCGCGGCGGCCGTGTACTGGACGATCATGTAGCCGTTGTTGAGGCCGCTGTCGGTGGTGAGGAACGGCGGCAGCTCCGAGAGCGAGCTGGTGAGCATACGGAAGATGCGGCGCTCGCTGATGTTGGCGATCTCGCTGGTCGCCATGGCCGCCAGGTCCAGAGCGAGGGCGAGCGGCTCGCCGTGGAAGTTGCCCGCCGAGATGATCTCGCCGCTGTCGGGGAACACGAGCGGGTTGTCGGTGACCGCGTCCACTTCGACGGTGATCACGTCGCGCAGCCAGCGCAGGGCATCGCGGCAGGCGCCGTGCACCTGCGGGATGCAGCGCAGCGAGTAGGCGTCCTGCACCTTGTCGCAGTTGAGGTGGCTCTGCATGATCTCGCTGCCCGCGGTGGCGGCGCGCACGACGGCGGCCGTGCGCAGTTGGCCGGGGATAGGCCGCAGAAGCTGGATGCGCTCCTGGAAGGGGCCGACAGAAGCGCGCAGTCCCTCGAGGCTCATGGCGCCGATGAGATCGGCGGAGTCGAGCAGGGCTTCGCCGTCGGCCACCGCCAGGCAGCCGATGGCGGCCATGAACTGAGTGCCGTTGAGGAGGCTGAGGCCCTCCTTCGCTTCGAGCGTGAGAGGCGCGAGCCCCGCGGCCCGCAGAGCGGGCCCGGCCGGCTCGCGCCCGCCGTCCAGACCGAGCAGCTCGCCCTCGCCCATCATTGCCAGGACCAGATGGGCGGAGGGGGCGAGATCGCCGGAGGCGCCCAGCGAGCCCCTCGACGGGACCCACGGCACGAGGTCGGCGTTGAGCATCGCGACCACGAACTCCGCGACCAAGGCGCGTACGCCTGAGTGGCCGCGCGCCATGGTGTTGAGGCGGATGGTCATGCCCGCGCGCACGACCTCGCGGGAGAGGGGAACGCCGACGCCCACCGCGTGACTGCGCACGAGGTTCTGCTGCAGCTCCTCGACCTTGTCGCCGGGGATGTGCGTGGTGGCGAGCAAGCCGAAGCCCGTGGTGACTCCGTAGGCCACCTGTTCCTCGGCGACGACGCGCGCGATGACGTCGTGAGCCGCCTCTATGCGCTCGCGCGCGGCCCGGCCGAGTGAGACCTCGGCTCCGCCGCGCGCCACGGCGAGGACGTCTTCGATGCTCAGCCGGGCGTCACCGATCACGATCGGCGTCATGGCGACCGCCTCCTTTCGAGCTGCGCCTGGAGCAGAGGGACGACGTCCGCCGGAGCGGACGCCACAGGGATGCCGGCAGCCTCGAGGGCCGCCTTCTTCTCGGCGGCCGTGCCCGACGAACCCTCGACGATGGCGCCGGCGTGGCCCATGCGTTTGCCGGGCGGCGCGGCGAAGCCGGCGATGTAGGCGACCACGGGCTTGGAGACATGCGCGCGCACGAACTCCGCGGCACGCTCCTCGTCGTTGCCCCCGATCTCGCCGATGAGCACGACGGCCTCAGTCTCACGGTCGGCCTCGAAGAGCTCGAGACACTCGAGAAAGCCGATGCCGTGAATGGGGTCGCCGCCCATGCCGACGACCGTGGACTGGCCGATGCCGGCCCGGGTGAGCTCGTGGACGACCTCGTAGGTGAGAGTCCCCGAGCGGGACACAAGGCCAACTCCCCCCGGGATGAAGACGTCGGCAGGCATGATGCCGGCGCTGCAGCGCCGCGGCGTGATCAGCCCCGGCCCGTTGGGGCCGACGAGGGCACAGCCGCGGCGCGAGAGATGCGCCGTGACCTCGGCCATATCGCGCGTCGGGATGCCCTCGGTGACGCACACCACAAGGCGGATGCCGGCGTCGGCGGCCTCGATCATCGCGTCGCGCGCGAAGCGCGCCGGGACGAAGAGCACGGCCACGTCCGCGCCGCTCGCGGCGACCGCGGGCGCGACGGCGTCGTAGACGGGGGCGCCCTCGACGGTCTGGCCGCCCTTCCCGGGCGAGACGCCGGCCACGAGGTCCGTGCCTGCGGCGCGCATGCGCGCCGCATGCAAGGCGCCCTCACGCCCGGTGATGCCCTGCACCAGCACGCGGCTGCGCTCGTCGATGAGGATGGCCATCAGCCCTCCCCGGGGTCGTCGGAGCGCGGCGACGCAGCCGCGGCGGCGACCGCCAGCCGCACCGCTTCGTCGGCACTGTCGGCCACGGTCAGGCCGGGCAGCCGCGCCTCCGCCAGCACCGCGCGGCCCTCGGCGGCGGCATTGCCGTCGAGCCTCACGACCACGGGCACGTCCAAGCTGGTCGCACCGAGCACCTGGACGAGGCCGCGCGCGACTTCGTCGCCGCGGGTGATGCCCCCGAAGATGCTGACCAGCAGCGCGCGGACGGCGCCCGTGGAGAGGATCACGTCGAGCGCCGTCGCCACGACCTCGGCGCGCGCGCCGCCGCCGATGTCGCAGAAGTCGGCGGCGGATCCGCCGGCGGCGGCGATCTGGTCGATGGTGCTCATCACGAGGCCGGCGCCATTGCCGAGCACGCCGATGTCGCCGTCGAGCGCGACGAAGGCGAGCCCGGCCTGACGTGCCCTCGCCTCGCGATCCTCCGCGCCAGCGTCGGCGGCGGCCTTCAGCTCGGCGTGCCGATAGAGGGCGTTGTCGTCGATGGTCACCTTGCTGTCGAGGCAGACGACCTCTCCGGACGAGGTGACCACGAGTGGGTTGATCTCACAGAGCGTCGCGTCGCTGTCGCGATACAGGCGCCACAGCGCGCGGACGACGCCGGCCAGCGCCTGCTTCGCCGGCGTCCCGTCGGGAGCGGTGTGCTCGGGGCCGAGAGCCGCCGCCGCGACGACGTCGCGCACCTGGTAGTCGCAGAGGCCGAGTAAGGGGTCGACAGGCGTGCGCACGAGAGCCGCCGGGTTCCGCCGTGCGACCTCCTCGATGTCGACGCCGCCCTCGGCGGAGAAGATGAGCACCGGGCCACGCTGCGCGCGCGAGGACGAGATCGCGAGATACAGCTCGTGCGCGATCTCGACGGCCTGTTCGACAAGCACGCTCGTGACGCCGTGTCCACGGATGGTCATGGCCAGGATGTCCGCGGCCGCGGCCGCGGCCTCGCCTGCGGTGGCGCAGGAGCGGATACCGCCGGCCTTGCCGCGACCGCCGGCCCGGACCTGCGCTTTCACGACCACCGGCAGCCCGAGTCCGCCGGCGGCGGCCTGCGCCTCGGCCGGCGTCAGCGCGAGGCGGGAGGCCAGGACGCGCAGCCCGGCCCCCGCGAACAGGGCTTTGCCCTGGTGCTCGAGCAGGTCCACAGGCCTACGCCTCGGCGGCGAGGCGGCGCCCCAGCCGGAAGGCCTCCACGTTCAGCTCGCGGAAGCGCTCGGGCACGCGGCTGACGACGGCCGCCTCGGCGGCCTCAGCCGGCACCATGCCGCTGATCGCCACCAGCGCGCCGACGGCGACGATGTTGGCGACCACGGTCTTCTTGAGATGCTCGGCAGCGGCCTGCGTGAACGGGATGCCGCGCAGCGTGCGGCCCGTCAGGCTGTCGTCGGGCTCGACCAGTCCGGAGTCGTACACGAGCAGGCCGCCGGGGCGCGTGTCTTTCGCATACTTCTCGTAGGCTTCCTGCGAGAGGCACAGGCTCACGTCGGGCGTATCCACCTCGGGGTAGTCGATCTCCTCGTCGGCGATGATGGCCTCGGCCTTCGAGGCGCCGCCGCGCGCCGCCGGGCCGTAGCTCTGCGTCTGCACGACGTGCTTGCCCAGGGCGGTGGCCGCCTCGGCGACGATCGCCGCCGCCAGCAGGATGCCCTGCCCGCCCGAGCCGGAGAAGCGGATCTCGAGGCGAGTCGTGCCAGCGGCGGTCTCAGCCATGGTAGGCCTCCTGTGCCTCTGCCCGCACGCGCGCCAGCGAGGTGACGAACTCGGCGCGTTCGCTGTGATGCAGCAGGCCCACGGGGTACTGGTCGCGCAGGCGCGATTCGCCCTCCTCGAACTTGCTGGCCGGCACGGCGTGCTTCTTCTGACCCTTGAGGAACTCCGCGGGATCGGATGTGAGGTTGAAGCGCCCGTAGTACACGGGGCAGGCGGCCATCGCCTCGACGGCGGCGAAGCCCTTATGGGCGATGCCGCCGGCGATGACGGAGGCCAGCTGCCGGTAGCCCCAGGCGGTGGCGCGGGCGACGTAGGTCGCCCCCGCGGCATGAGCCAGCTCGGAGAGGTCGAAGGCGGCCTCCACGTTGCCGCGCAAGCTCGTCGTGGACTTGTCGCCGGTGTGCGTCGTGGGGCTCATCTGCCCGCCGGTCATGCCGTAGATCGAGTTGTTGAAGATGAGCGCGGTGAGGTCGATGTTGCGCCGCGCCGCGTGGATGAAGTGATTGCCGCCGATCGCCGAGCAGTCCCCGTCGCCCATGGCGACGACGACGTTCAGCGACGGATCGGCGACCTTGACTCCCGTCGCCACGGCGAGAGCACGGCCGTGCGCGGCATGCACAGTGCTGTACTCGAGGTACTGGGCGATGCGGCCGCTGCAGCCGATGCCGGCGACGATCACCACCTTCTCCGGGTCGAGCTCGAGGCCGAGGATGGCATCGATGAGGGCGCGCGTGATGGTCCCGTTGGAGCAGCCCGGGCACCAGATCGTCTTCGGGGTGCGGAGCCAAGGGACGATCTCGCTGGTCGTATGCGGCGTGATGCGCGGCAGCTTGTAGTCGCCCTCGGGCGGGCTCTCGAGCAGCTGTTCGTCGACGAGAGCGCTCATGACTTCCCCCAATTGTGGTAGTAGAACTCGGCCTTCACCAGCTCCTCGATCTGCGCCGGCGTGATCAGCTTGCCGTCGACGCGCCCGAAGTCGACGACCTTGGCGCGCCCGGCCACCGCGGCCTGCACTTCCCAGCTCATCTGCTTGATGTTCATCTCGGGGACGATGACGGCGCGCACCTGCTCGGCCATGCGGTCGACGGCCAGCGTCGGGAAGGGCCACAGGGTGATGGGCCGCACGAGGCCCACCGGCGCGCCCTGGGCGCGCGCCCACTTGACCGCGGCTTTGGCCGAGCGCGCCACGGAACCGTAAGCGAAGATCGCCACCTCGGCGTCCTTCATCTCGTACTCCTCGACGCGCGCGATGGAGTCGCGGTGGTGGTAGATCTTCTCGCGCAGGTAGCGCCCCAGGTCGCTGGCGACCTCGGGGTCGCCGGTCTCGGGAGCGTCGGTCCGGCGGTTGTACACCAGGCCCGTGACATGCACGCGGAAGGGCGAGCCGAGCGGCGGCCGCGGGAGGATGTTGTCGAGGTCGCTCATCACGGTGTCGTACTCCTCGGGGGCGCAGTCGGGGATGCCGCGCTCGGCGATGCGCAGCGTGCCTGGCTCGGGCAGCATGACGGCCTCGCGCATGTGGCCGATGAGCGCGTCGGACAGCACGATCACCGGCGTACGGTACTGCTCGGCGAGGTTGAAGGCCTCGACGGTGAGCGTGAAGCACTCCTCCACGCTGCTCGGCACGAGGGCGATCACCGAGTGCTCGCCGTGCGTGCCCCAGCGGGCCTGCATCACGTCGCCCTGGCTGGGCTCGGTGGGCAGGCCGGTGGAGGGACCGCCGCGCATCACGTCGACGATCACGCAGGGGATCTGCGCCATCTCGGCGAAGCCGATCATCTCCTGCATGAGGCTGAAGCCGGGACCCGAGGTCGCGGTGAGCGCCTTCAGCCCGGCGAGCGAGGCGCCGCAGACGGCAGAGATGCTGGCGATCTCATCCTCCATCTGGAGGAACGAGCCGCCGACCTCGGGCATGCGGCGGGAGAGCGTCTCGGCGATCTCCGTCGAAGGGGTGATGGGGTAGCCGGCAAAGAAACGCGCCCCGGCGGCGATGGCGCCTTCGGCGACGGCTTCGTTGCCCTGCATGAGGATCGGTGAGGCGGCCATGTCAGTCGTCCCCCCCGCCGTGGACGCCACACTCGCTGCCGGTCACAGGCCGTTCGTCGTCGTCGGGACGAGCGGCCAGCGCCGCCTTCACCCGGTCGCTCTCAGCGGCGGCGATCGCCTCCGGCGTCGCCGCGACGCCCTTCGCGGGGGTCTTGCGAGCGCGGCGCTGCACCTCGATGGCGAAGTCCGGGCAGTGGATCTCGCAGAGCAGGCATGACGTGCAGTCCTCGCTGCGCGCCACCACCGGATAGCCCAGCTTGTCGCGGTCGAACACGCCCTCAGGGCACAGCTCGATGCAGATGCCGCAGACCTTGCAGAGCTCGAGGTCGAGCGCGACGTGGGCGGTCAGAGCTGTCTCGGGCGCTCGGTCCTCTGTGGCGTTCATCATCATCCTCCGTGTCGTTCGTCGCCCGGCTGACGTCCGTGGCGGCGACGCGTTGATTCTACGCTCCGCTCCTCATGCTCACCCGCGGCCGCGGGTCGCGTGCCCCTTTGGGCAGAGCCACGACGTGAGCCAGTTGGTCGACTTCCGGAGGCACGTCCTCCGCCCGGCACCTGGTCATGGTGAAGTCCATATTGGTCAGGCGCTCGCAGAGCGCGGCCGCAGGCAAAGGGAGGTGCAAGCCCGCCGGCGAGACGTCGCCGCCCGCGAAAGCGCGCTCCTCTTTCCCGCGACCGCGTTGCAGACTCCAGCGCTCTATCCGGTCACCATCGGCAGATCGATGCCGCTTTCGCGGGCCTTGCCGATGGCCTCTGGGTAGCCGGCGTCGGCGTGTCGCATCACCCCGGTACCGGGGTCGCTGGTGAGTACGCGCTGGAGGCGCGCGGCCATCATGTCGGTGCCGTCGGCCACCACGACCATGCCGGCGTGCAGACTCTTGCCGATGCCCACGCCGCCGCCGTGGTGGAAGCTCACCCAGCTGGCTCCGGCGGCCGTGTTCACGAGAGCGTTCAGGATGGGCCAGTCGGCGATCGCGTCGCTGCCGTCCATCATGCTCTCCGTCTCGCGATACGGGCTGGCCACCGAGCCCGAGTCGAGATGATCGCGGCCGATGACCAGCGGCGCCTTGACCTTGCCGCTGCGCACCAGATCGTTGAAGATCTGCCCGGCCTTGGCGCGCTCGCCGTACTCGAGCCAGCAGATGCGGCAGGGCAGGCCCTGGAAGTGGACCTTCTCGGCGGCCATCTTGAGCCAGCGCGTGACCATCTCGTTGTCCGGGAAGGCCTCGAGGAGGGCGGCGTCGGTGACGGCGATGTCGGCGGGGTCGCCGCTGAGCGCCGCCCAGCGGAAGGGGCCGTTGCCGCGGCAGAACAACGGACGCAGGTACAGCGGCACGAAGCCTTCGAAGGCGAAGGCGTCGGCGTAGCCGGCTTCCTTCGCCACGCCGCGGATGTTGTTGCCGTAGTCGAACACGTGGGCGCCGGCCCTCTGCAGGGCGACCATCGCCTCGACGTGGACGACGATGCTGGCGACGGCGCGGCGCACGTATTCGGCCGGGTCGGCGCTGCGCAGCGCGACGGCCTCGTCGAGGCTCATGCCGTTGGGCACGTAGCCGTTCAGCGTGTCGTGCGCCGACGTCTGATCGGTGACGAGGTCGGGGGTGAAGCCCCGACGCACCAGTTCGGGGTAGACGTCGGCGGCGTTGCCGAGGAGCGCGATGGACAGCGGCTTCTTTGCCTTCATGGCCTCGTCGGCCAGGCGCAGAGCCTCGTCCAGCGTCTCGGCTGCCACATCCACGTAAGCGGTCTCGAGGCGCCGCTCGATGCGGTGCGGGTCGACCTCGACGCAGAGCGCGACGCCGCCGGCCATGGTGACGGCCAGCGGCTGGGCGCCGCCCATGCCGCCGAGGCCGGCCGTCAGGACGAGCCTGCCGGCGAGGTCGGCGCCGTAGTGTTTCTGACCGGCGGCCGCGAACGTCTGATAGGTGCCCTGAAGGATGCCCTGGGTGCCGATGTAGATCCAGCTGCCCGCGGTCATCTGCCCGTACATCGTGAGGCCCAGGGCGTCCAGGCGACGGAACTCGTCCCAGTTCGCCCAGTCGGGCACCAGGTTGGCGTTGGCAATGAGGACGCGAGGCGCCTCGGCGTGCGTCGTGAAGACGCCCACCGGCTTGCCGCTGGCGACGAGCAGCGTCTCGTCGTCGCCCAGGCGGCGCAGCGTCGCGGTGATGGCGTCGAACGCCTCCCAGCTGCGCGCCGCCTTGCCGGCGCCGCCGTAGACGATGAGCTCGTCGGGAGCTTCGGCGACCTCGGGGTCGAGGTTGTTGTGGAGCATGCGCAGGGCGGCCTCCTGCTGCCAGCCCTTGCAGCTGATCTCCGTGCCGCGGGGGGCATGGACCACCCTGGCGCCACGCGGAGCGCCGCTGTGCTGCTTCTGATCCTCAGTCGGCATCGTTACTCCTTCGATTCGTCTCGCGGTCCTGCTCAGGCCACGATGCTCTTGCAGAGGACCACGGCTCCGGGGGCGTCGGAGGCGTAGCCGTCGGCGGCGATCTCGTCGGCGTAGGCCTGCGTCAGGGGCGCGCCGCCGACGATCGCCTTGGTGGCGAGCCCGGCTGCGCGCAGCTGATCGACCGTGGTCTTCATGTGCGGCATCGTCGTGACGAGCAGCGCCGACATGCCGATGACGGCGGCCTCGTGCTCCTTCGCCGCCGCCACGAAGTCCTCGGGGGCGACGTCGTTGCCAAGGTCGACGACGGTGAAGCCGGCGCCCTCCAGCATGAGCACGACGAGGTTCTTGCCGATGTCGTGCAGGTCGCCCTTGACGGCGCCCATGACGACGGTGCCCTTGCCGCCGGACGCGCCGGCGACCAGCAGGGGCTTGAGGAGAGCGAGGCCCTCCTGCATCGCTTCGGCGGAGACAAGCATCTCGGGGATGAAGAGGTCGCCGGCGCTGAACTTGGCGCCCACGATGTCCATCGCCACGATGAGGCCGTTGTCGAGGATGTCGGCCGCCTCCTTGCCTTCGTCGAGGTGCTGCTGGACGAGGCGCGCGGTCTCTTCCTCGTCCCCCGCGATCACTGCCTGCTGCAAGCTGTCAAACGCCATCGTTCCTCCAGAGTGTCAGGGGTACCGGGCCGGGAGCGAAGCTGCCGGCCCTCAGTGGGCCAGGGCCTTGTCTGCCGCCTTGACGACGTTGTCCATATCGCGCTTCACGTCGTCGGGAAGCGGCAGCGGCTCGAGACCCTTCCTCAGCTCTCGGTAGAGCTCGGTGGCGCGGGTCTGCAGGTCCTTGCGGCCGGCGGCGATCCAGTTGTCCAGCACGTCCGGGACGAACAGGTCGGGGCGGATCATCTCGCGGCAGTGCCTCAGGGTGTGCTTGCGGCGCAGGTAGTGGCCGCCGGCGCCGGCGCCGATGATCTCGTCCACTGCAAGCGTCTCGTCGTCGACCTGCACGCCGGCCACGGTGCGCTGGATCACGGCGAACAGACGGTCGTCGATAACGAGCTCGACCGGGCTCGCGAGCGTCGAGCCGCCGAGGCGCCCGGCGCCGTAGAGGATGTCGGCGCCGGCCATCGAGAGGACCGTGGGCTGGAGCGTCTTCTCGGCGGCCGTCTGGCCGTCGGGGAGGTATGAGTCGGACATCAGGGAGAAGGTCTCCACCGGGACGTTGAAGGCGGCCTTGCAGAACTGGGCGGTCGCCGCGCGGGTGAGGATCGTCTCGCTGCTGGCGAGCAGTGCGTTGCCGGTGCCTAGGTCCATGGTCGTGTTGAAGACGGTGGCCACGAAGGGCAGGCCGGGCTTGAACATCTGCGACATGACGAGGAAGGCGAGAAGCTCGACGGACTCGAGGAGCACGGTGCCGGCGATCGTCCCGGGCGCAGTGGCGCCGAGCACGGGGAGTGAGTTCGCCGCCACGGGGATGTCGTACTCGGCGGCGCCGAGCAGCTGCGCCATGTCCATGTCCTTGTACAACAACGGACTCAGCGACGTGGGGTTGATCAGCAGCAGCGGGCGCTTGCGGAGCGCCTCGGCGCTGCCGGCGCGCGCCAGCATGAGCTCGAACAGGTACGGCACGCTCTCGTAGCAGTACGCCAGGAGCATGAGGGGTTTGGAGGTGTTTTGAAGCTGCACATTTAGCCCGTGCACGTCCGCGGTCTCCGGAGGCGCGTCCATTGGAGTCTGGATGGCGCACACGTGGATGTTGGGGAGCTGCTCCACGAGCTGGCACCACTCGGCGAAGCGCGCGTGAGTGTTGTCGACGTAGTCGCCGACGTCCGGGTCAAGGTAGCGCATGGTCTGCACGCACGTCGTGGAGTAGATCTTGCCCGACGGATCCGGCACGGTGAAGTCGTGCTTCTCGTCGCCGCCGCGGACGGTCACCGTCGACGGAACGCTCTTGAGCGCGGCCTCGACGTTCTCCCGAGAGAAGCGGACCATCCTGCTCTCGCGGTCCACCTGTGCCCCCGCCGCGGCGAGCCGGTCCAGGGCCTCCTCGTAGTCGACCTTGACGCCGTGCGTGGCGAGGATGTGCAAGGTCTTCTCGAAGATGGAATCGATGTCCTCTTGCTCGAGCAGTTCGACACGGAGGGTCTTCGCCATCGGGGTCTCCTTCGCTGAGTACGCTTCGTGGTCGTAAGCGGCGCTACCGCGTTCGACGGAGTGCGGCCTGGCGGCTTCCTTCTCTGGCTTGGTTCTCGGCCACGCGGCTCACCCTCGAGGTCGCCGTCGCAGCACACGATCCAACCTAACCGGCCCCTGTTCCGCCATTCAAGACCGGCGGCCGTCCGTCCCATATGCAAGACGGTATTGTGGCCGGAGAGGGCGACCTCAGGAGGATTACTGGCGGATGGCCAGGTGCGCTTCGTCGAGCTCACGCGCGGCCGCCTGGACCAGGCCTGCGAGCTCGTCGAGGCCGCGTTCCTCAAGCCGCCACGTGGGACCGATGATGTTCACCCCCACCGGCGGCTCGATCGCGCCCGCGGCACAGGCGATCGCCGTGACCCCCGTCTCGACGGCGTCGGCGACGACGTGGGCGCGCGATGGGTCCGCGAATGCCGCGCCGACCGACGTGCCCTCCAGGCGCACGCGTCGTCCCACCCACCCGCGACAGCGCAGATCGAAGCGGCTCTCGACCTGATCGAGGTAGAGGGCCTGCCCGGCGTCCTCGAGCAGGAGGCTGGCCGTCTCGCCGCTCACGTCTCGCAGACGGGTGAGGACCGGTCGCGCCGCGAGCTCAAGGCCCTCGACCCAGCCGACCCGCGTCGCCAGGCCCAGGAGCCGGCGTCCGATGCTGTACGTGCCGTCGAAGCCCGGCATGATGAGACCGAACCCGGCCAAGGCGGTGAGAATGCGGCCCACCATCTCGCGGGAGAGGCCGGACAGCGAGACGATCTCGTCGAGGCTCAGGCCGCCGCCGCCGGCCCCGAAGAGTTCGAGCACAGCGATGCCGTGCTCGAACTCGAGGCTGTCCGTTCGCAGTCCGAGCGCTCGCTGGCCCGGCGCCCAGCCCCTATCCGTCGATCTGTAGGTGAGGTAGCCGCGCCCCTGGAGCATGCGCAGCAGCTCGCGCAACGTCGATCGCGGGATGCCGCACGCCGAGGCGATGGTCGCCGCCGAGACCGGAGGGGACTGCCGCCCGACGAACTCGAGAATGTCCAGCGTCCGCGAAGCCGCCTTCGCCGCACGGCCGATCCCTGCCGGTTTCCCCCGATCCGTCACTTGAGGCACAATCCGATCAACGGCCGCTGAGAACGGGTCATCGGCGCGACTGACAGGTGCCATCCGGCTTTGCGGTGGCTGCGGCCGCCCGCTAAGGTGACAGGTGGCGGCCCGCTCGATCCGCGAGGCCGACACGCCCGAATGGGGCAGGCACCACGTACCAATCGGCAAGGAGTCGCCGACATGGCGCAGCGACGTGCGCCGACATCAGAGTCGTCTGAGGGCTCGGCCACCAGAGTACTTGACGTCCTCGAGTTCCTCGCCCGCAGGTCCACGCCCTCACCCGCGGCCATCATCGCCATGTCCTGCGACATCCCCAGATCGAGCCTGTATACGCTGCTTCGAGCACTGAGACTGCGACGCTTCATCACCTACCATCCCGATGAACGTACGTGGAGTCTGGGGGCGGCGGCACACGAGCTGAGCGCCGCCGCGCCGCTGTTCGCTCACGGCCTCGCCGTCCTCAGAGCCTTCGCCTCGGCGCCCGGTAGCCTGACGCCGCGCCAGATCGCGGCCAACGGTGAGCTCCCCAAGTCGGTGGTCGACCGCGTCCTGCCCCTCCTGGAGGAGTGCGACCTGCTCCACAGCGAGCCCGACGGGACCTTCTCGCTCGGACTCGAGCTCGTGAGCCTGGCGTCCCGGGTCGGCCACGTCGATGCGCTGCGGGTCGTCTCGCGCACCCACCTCGTGCAGCTGAGAGACGCCACGCGGGAGACGGCCAGCCTCATCATCCGCGACGGCGACCACGGTCTCTATGTGGATCAGGTCGAGAGCCGCTACGTGCTGCGGGTCGGCAGCTGGATCGGGCGACGCGTGCCGCTCGAGCACACGGCCACCGGGGCCGCCTTCGCCGACGTGACCGCCTCCCACCTTGTGCGAGACGCGGTGGAGCCCGGCGTGACCTCCATCGCCTGCGCCCTGGACGTGCCTCAGCACGATGCCGCGATCAGCATCCTCGCGCCGGGCTGGCGCCTCCGCGAGTTCGGGGAAGAGAGGGCGCGACACATAGTCGAGGCGATCGCCCACAAGCTCGCCAGAAGCGTGCCCCGCTAGCGCGGTCCCGACGCGGCGGGCCGGAGACAAGACCGCCTCAGATCCGGCACTCGGCCGGAAGAGTCGGCGTGTCGGCCAGCAGAAGCCTGGTGTAGTCGGCCTGGGGGTCCTCGAGGACGGCGTCCACGAGACCCAGTTCGACGATGCGCCCTTCGCTCATGACCGCCACTTCCTGGGCGACGCTTCTGATGAGTGCCAGGTTGTGCGTGACGAACAGCATGCTCACCCCCGTCTCGGCCTGCAGCTGGGCGAGGAGCTCGATGATCGCCGCCTGCACCGAGACGTCGAGCCACGAAGTGACCTCGTCGCAGATGAGCACCGTGGGTTCGGCGGCGAGAGCTCGCGCGATGGCGATGCGCTGCCGCTCGCCGCCGGAAAGCTGCTCGGGATAGCGGTTGAGCAGCGACGAGTCCAGGGCGACCTGATCGAGCACCTTGATCATGCGCTCCTCGGTCTGGTCGCGGTCCAGCTTGAAGAAGATGCCGATGGGCTGCGCGAGCAGCTGACGGATCGTCTTGCGCGGGTTGAGCGAGCTGTAGGGGCTCTGGAAGATGTACTGGATCGCCTGCCGCTCGTCGCGCGTGCGCCCGCGCGACTCGCGGGCCAGCGTCTTGCCGTTGAACGCGATCGAGCCCTCGATCTTGAAGGGATGGAGTCCGGCGATGCAGCGCGCCAACGTGGTCTTGCCGCTGCCCGACTCACCTACCAGCGCCAGGCAGCGATGCTCGCACAGCGTGGCGCTGACCCCGTGCAGGACCTCATTGCTCTGATAGAAGGCGTTCACGTCGGTGGCGCTGATCACGGTCTTGTCCACGTTGTCGCAGACAGCGTCGGCCCTGACGCGCAGAGGCGCGTCTCCCGCGGACGACTTGGCCGCCACCTCCTTCCAGCGCCAGCAGCGGACCTGGTGGTCGTCTGGCCCCTCCACGCCGGGAAAGTCGGTGGCGCACTTGTCGATGCGCCAGTCGCAGCGCGGCGTGAACGCACAGCCCTTGACGCGCTGTCCGGGGCGCGGCGCCCAGCCCGGGATACCCTTCAGCGCGCGTTCTCCGGTGATGTCCGGGATGGCGGCCAGCAGCCTGCGCGTGTAGGGGTGGAAGGCGCCGGTGAACAGGGTCTCTTTGGGACCGATCTCCACGAGACGGCCGGCGTACATGACGGCGATGCGGTCGGCGAGGCAGGCGACCACGGCCAGGTCGTGGGTCACGTAGAGCGCCGAGACGCCGTAGGAGCGCGTGAGGTCGCGCACGGTGTCAAGGACGTGTGCCTGGGTGGTGACATCGAGAGCGGTCGTCGGCTCGTCGAGGACGATGACCTTGGGCCGGTTGGCCAGGGCCATGGCGATCGCCACGCGTTGCTGCTGGCCGCCGGAGAGCTGGTGCGGATAGCGCCGCAGGAACGACTTGTCGCCGGGCAACAGGACTTCCTCCATCATCTGCTTGAGGCGCGCCTCGCGTTCGGCGCCGGAGGAGCCGAAGGAGTGCTCGTTGAGGATCTCCATAAGCTGGTCGCCGATACGCAGCGCCGGATTGAGTGCCGCGGAAGCATCCTGTGGCACATAGGAGATGAGGCCGCCGCGAATACGACGGAGCGCGGCGCGCGATGCCGAAAGCACGTCGGTGCCGGCGATGTCGACGCGCCCCTCGGAGACTTTGGCGCCGCGCCGCTGGTAGGCGAGCAGCGAGGTGGCCGCGGTCGTCTTGCCGGAGGCCGACTCACCGACAAGGCCGAGCACCTCGCCCTGGTGGATCGCGAACGAGACGTCGTCGTCGATGTCGATCCCGGAAGGGTCGAGGACGATGCGCAGGTCCTGCACGCTGAGCACGATGTCGTTCATCGAGTCGCTCACAGCACTGCCGTGTCGCGGTCGATACCCATCATGGCCCGGGCAAGACCGTCGGCGATGAGATTGGTGCTCACGGTCAGGGCGGCGATGAGGATGACCGGCGCCACGACGGCCCAGGGTTGGATCGTGATGCCGATGCGGTTCTCGTTGATCATCAGGCCCCAGTCGGCGGACGGCGGCTGCATGCCGAACCCGATGAACGAGAGCGCCGCGATCATGATGATGGAGTAGGTGAGGCGCAGGCCGAACTCCACGAGCAGCGGGCTGCTGATGTTGGGCAGCACTTCATAGAGGAGGATCTTGCGCCGTGGCACGCCCACAGCTGCGGCCGCCTTGACGAAGTCGCGGGCCGCCAACTCCACCGTCGCAGCGCGCGTCACGCGAGCGATGCGGGGCATGTGCGAGATGCCCACCATGAGCACGATCAGCCAGAGCCGTGGCCCGAGGATCGAGACGAACAGCATCGCCAGCACGATGGAGGGGAAGGCGAGAACGACGTCGAGCATGCGCATGATGCTCTCGTCGACCCAGCGTCGCGCGTAGCCCGAGATGAGACCCAGGCTGACGCCCAGAAGGATGCCGATGACGGTCGCCGCGATGCCGAGAACGAAGACGCTGAGCCCGCCGTAGAGAGCGCGCGTGAGCACATCGCGGCCGAGGAAGTCCGTGCCGAGCCAATAGGCGGACGTCGGCAGCGAGAAGGGCGGCCCCACGAACTCGTCAGGCGCGTAGGGGGCCACGAAGCGGCCGAACACGGCGATGGCAAACAGGGCGAGGAACATCGCCAGCCCGATCTTGGTGCGTCGCAGGCTCCAGGCGCCGATGATCGTCTGCACCCATTCGCGGCGCCCCCTCGCGACCAACGAGACGGATTCGAGAGGCTCGAGGGGCTCGAGAGTGTCGAGCGGCTGGAGAGGATCGAGACTCGCGTCGCTGCCGCCGCTCATCGCAGACCTGTGCGCAGTCGCGGGCTGATCAGGATCGTGAGGATGTCGGCGAGCAGATTGAGAAGGACGTAGACCGCGGCGATGAGCAGGCAGAGCGCCTGCACGACCGGCATGTTGCGGTTGGCCACAGCGTCGACCAGAGCGGTGCCGATGCCGGGGAACCCGAAGAGGTATTCCACCGTGACGATGCCACCCGCCAGCCAGGCGATGTTGATGGCGATCACCTGGATGGTGGGCACGATCGCGTTGGGCAGCGCGTGGTGCCACAGCACCCTGGACTCCGAGATGCCCTTGAGGCGCGCCATCATGACGTACTCGCTCTCCAGCACCTCGACCGTCGAGGCGCGGAGCATGCGGCTCACATACGGAATGACCGCAAGGACCAGCGTAGCGACCGGCAGGACGAACAACACCATCTGTCCGGCGAGCGGAGAGAGAGAGTCGACGTTCGAGACCGACGGCAGCCAGTTGAACACCGCCGTGGCGAACAGCAGCACGAGGACGATGCCGATCACGAACTCGGGCAGCGCCGCAAGAGCGAGATTGCCGAGGTTGACCGCGTTGTCGAAGCGCGAGTCGCGCCAGATGGCGCTCGTTGCTCCGATGACGATGGCGATCGGGATGCTGATGAGGGCCGCCAGGAACACGAGGGTGGCCGAGTTGATGATGCGGCTGCGGAGCAGCGTCGTGACCTTTTCGCCTCCGCCGACCAGCGACGTGCCGAAATCGCCCCTTACGACGTCGCCCAGCCAGGACGTGTATTGGGTGACCACGGGCCGGTCCAGGCCGAGCTCCTTGCGCAGCGCCTCGTAGCGCGCGACGTTGGTTGCCTCTTTGCCGAGGATCGACCGGGCGGCGTCGCCGGGCAGCGCCTGCGTGGCGACGAACACGACGAGCGTCACCAGGAAGAGCGTCAGCAGGCCAAGCGCGAGTCGTATGAGGAGGAGCTTGAGAAGCGGAGGCACGGCGATCCCATGTCCGGGTCCGGCTGGGGCCGGGCGCCCCGACCTTTTGGTCAGAGCGCCCGGCCGTTCGCAGCCGAACGGTCAAGCGGTTCGATCAGACGAAGTACACGAGGCGGTGCCTTGAGTTGTTGGCCGCGGACCCGAGTCCGGAGAAGTCGGGCACAGCGCCGGCGACCTTCTTGCTGAAAGCGTCTACCTGCATGTCGAAGGCGTAGATGATGTAGCCGCCTTCGTTGTACTCGATCGTGGCGGCCTGCGTGATGAGGCCGTTGCGCGTAGCGTCGTCGACGGTCTTGTAGGCTTCTTCGACGAGCGCCAGCCACTCCGGGTGGTCCCAGTGCGTCTCGTTGTAGAAGGCCTTCGGCATGGTGCCCATGCCGGCCTGCGCCAGGTAGCCGCGAGCGCCCCAGTTGTCCATGGCAAACGGGTACTTGAGGTACTCGTCGCCCCAGAAGACGTCGCCGCTGACGTTGTTGACCTTGACGGTGACGCCCGCCTCCTTGGCCTGCCTCGCGAACACGGTGGCCGCCGCGGGCGCGTTGCTGCTGACGGAGGTCGAGGTCGTGAGCTCGACCGAGAGGCCTTCGTAGCCGGCCTCCTTGAGCAGGGACTTGGCCTGCTCGATGTCCTGCTCGCGCTGCGGGAGGTCCGCCGGGTACCCGGGGTCGAACGGCCCGTACATGTCGTTGCCCATCCACTGCATGCCGTCGGCGGCCTGAGCGATCATCTGCTCGCGATTCACGATGAGGCGGAAGGCCTGCCGCACCTTGTTGTCGCTGAACGGCTTGACGTCGGTGCGCATCGTGAAGGGGATCCACGATCCCGTCTTGGCCTCGAGGAGCGCCATGCCGGCGCTCTCCGCCACCTTGCGCTGCGCGCCCGAGACCATCTGGCAGTAGTCTGCGGCGCCGCCGAGCAGGGCATTGAGCTGCGCCGTGGAGTCGGCGAACTCGATGAGCTCGAGTGTGTCAACGTACGGGCCGCCGTCGGCACGCCAGTAGTTCTCGTTCTTGGCGAACACGCCCTTCTGACCGGGAAGGAAGTCGGTGACCTTGAACGGGCCGGTGCCGATCGCACCCGTCGCGCCCTTGGGATCGTAGCCGGTCGGGACGATCCCGCAGCTGTACGCGGACAGCGCCTCCGGGAAGATCGAGTTCGCCGATTCGAGAACGAAGGTCACGGTGAGATCGTCGACCTTCTTGATGCCCTCCTGGGTGAGCCCCAGCAGCTGCGGCGCGGCGAGCCCGGGGTTCTTCGGATCCATGATCCGCTGGAAGGAGTAGACGACGTCGTCGGCGGTGACGGATTTACCGTCGTGGAACGTGAGGCCGGACTTCAGTTTGACCGTGAACTCGGTCGCCGTGTCGTTGGCCACGACTTCCTCGGCCAGTGCGTTTTCGAGCACCCCCTCGGGGCTCTTCTCCAGCAATGAGTCGTACATGTTGAAGCGCATGTTCATTGACGGCATCGTGAGCGCCGGCATGTGGATATCGAGGTCCTCCTTCGCGGAGCCGGCGGCGACGGCCACTCTCAGGTTGCCGCCCATCTTCGGGGTGCCAGCGGCGGCCGAAGGACTGGCGCTGGTCTCGTCGCCACTGTCGCCACCGCAGGCCGCGACCACCGGGCCGAGCGCCGCCCCGGCGCCGACCACGGCTGCGCCGCCGAGCACCTGGCGTCGCGTGACGGGCTTGTTCAGGAAATCCGGAAGGTAACTACTGTCTCGTGCGCTCATGTCTGCTCCCCCTTGAGAATAAGGTTCACTGATCCATGCTGCGGCGGCCGAAACAAGGGGACCGGAGAGCCATGAGCCCTGGGCGCTGACTCGCGGTGCAGACCGGTCACCTCACTCTGGCGAATCATATGCCGTTTCTTGCCGCCGGGTGGCAAGTCAGCGCCGGGCCATTCCCATATCTGGGACAGGTTTTTCGTCGCGGGGCGCGCGGGCGCCGCGTTGACACGGCCTGACGGCGTACCTAGCATCCCGGTCAGGACGGCGGCCCGGCCCCGACCCACTTCACGGAGGAGCCCAGATGCGGATCGTTGTGCTGGACGAGATCGGGATCGACGCGAAGGATCTGCGGCGTCTCGAGCAGAAGGGCGACGTGCGGGTCTTCTCCGGGTCGCCGCACGGCCTCGACGAGATCGTCGAGCGGGCGCGGGGCGCCGAGGTAGTCATCTCGGGATGGACGAAGATCGACGGCCGGGTGCTCGCGGCGCTTTCCGGCCTTCAGCTCGTCTCTCTGTGGGCGACTGGTCTGGACAACGTCGACCTGGCGGCGGCGCACGCGCACGACGTCGTCGTCAGCCACGTGCCGTCCTACGCCGCCAATGCCGTCGCCGAGCTCGCCCTCGGGCTGATGCTCGCCGTGTTGCGCAAGATCCCGGCCGCCGACCAGCACCTGAGACGCAGCGACCGGCCCGAATGGCAGCCCTTTCAGGGCGGAGAGCTCCACGGCAAGCGTCTCGGGGTGGTGGGCACCGGCGTGATCGGACAGCGTGTCGCGCGCATGTGTCACTGCCTCGGCATGAGCCTGCGCGGCTACGACCTCCAGCCGTCACAGACCATGATCGACGAGCTTGGCATGCGCTACACGACGCTCTCCCAGCTGTTCGCGGACAGCGACGTCGTGACCCTCCACGCGCCGCTCACACCCGACACCCAGGATCTCGTGGACGGCGCCCTCCTGCGCCGCTTGCCGGAGACGGCGGTCGTCATCAACACGGCGCGCGCCGGGCTGATCAGTCAGGATGACCTTCTCGAGGTGCTGAGAGAGAAGGCGATCGCCGGGGCGGGGCTCGACGTCATCGATCTCAGCCTCGAGAGCGGCGCCGGACTTCTGGCGCTCGACAACGTGGTGGTCACCCCACACATCGGCTTCAACACGCGAGAGGCCCTCGCCAACCTGACGGAGGTCTGCGTCGACAATGTCGTCGGGTTCCTGGAGGGCGCGCCGGCCAACGTCGCCGGCCTGCCGCCCGCGCCTGCGGACCCGCAGCGCGCCGGGGCGGGCGCCCCCAACGAGGAGGAGAACAGTGGCATCTGAACCGTTGCGCATCACGATCCCCTATGGCTCCACGTCGCTGGAGGCGGAGGTGCCGGAGGCGCGCGTGCTCTTCACCGGCGGATTCGAGGAGCTCCCCGCCCTCGACGACTTCGAGGCAACGCTGCGCGCGAGGCTCGAGCGGCCCACCGCAGGCAGGCCGCTGCGCGAGATGGCCGCGGCCCGGACTTCGGCGCTGGTACTCGTAGACGACAACACGCGCCAGACCCCCGTGGCGCGTATCCTTCCGGTGCTGTTCGACCACCTGAACGAGGCCGGCCTCGCCGACGACCGCATCGACATCCTCACCGCGTCGGGCACGCACCGGGTCATGACGCATCAGGAACTGCTGACCAAGGTCGGCGAAGAAGCGCACCGCCGGGTCGTCATCACGCAGCACGACTGCCGCGCGCTCGAGACCATCGCCGATCTGGGCACGGTGACCGCGGGACACAGCGTCATCCCCGTGCAGATCAACAGGAAAGTGCTCGATGCCGACCTGATCATCGGGCTGGGAAGCATCGTGCCTCACTCCGACGCCGGGTTCACGGGCGGCGCCAAGATCGTCCAGCCGGGGGTGTGCGGCACGGCGACCACGGCGGCCACTCACATCGCCGCGGCGCTGCTCGACGAGATCCCTCTGGGCGACGCCGACAACCCCTGCCGTCTCGGCATGGAGGAGGTCGCGCGCAAGGTCGGCCTCGGCTTCATCGTCAACGTCGTGCAGGACCGCCGCAGTCGTCCGCTCGAGATCGTGAGCGGCGACTTCGTCGCCGCGCATCGGCGTGGCACGGAGGTCTCACGCCGGGCGCACGGCGTCCCCATGCCGGCGCCGGCCGATATCGTCATCGTGGGCTCGTACCCCGGCGACATCGACTGGTGGCAGGCGGAGAAGTGCCTCGTCGCCGCCTATCTCGCCGTCAAGCAGGATGGCGTCATCGTGTTCGCGGGGCCGTGCTACGAGGGCCTGGTGCACAACCATCCGCGGCTGCGCGACTGGCTGAGGCTCTCCTACGACGAGGCGAGGGCCAAAGCGTCGGGCATCGACCCGGACGACGACGACGCGGACCTCATCGCCGCCGACGTGGCGATCGCCAACGCCAAGGTCCGAGAGAAGGCAGACATCCTCATGGTCACCGACGGGCTCTCCGATTCCGACGTGGAGCTGCTCGGCTACGCGCGCATGCCCGACCTGCGAACCGCCGTTGCGCACGCCTTGGAGCTGCGTCCAGAAGGCACCATCGGCGTCCTGCCCTACGGCGGGCTCTGCATGCCGTACTTCGCATGAGCGCCGCGACCGTCGAGGCAGAAGTCGTCGGCCTGCTGTCGCGGCTGATCCAGGCGGACACCAGCAATCCACCGGGAGACGTGACCGCCGCTGCTCGAATCCTCGAGCGTTACTTTGGCGACAACGGCATCGCGACGACGTTGGTCGGCGAGACGCCCGAGCTGCTGAACTGCATCGCCCGGCTGACCGGCGCCGGGGGAGGTCCCTCTCTGCTCATGCTCGGCCACCTGGACGTGGTGCCGGCCGAGGCGGCGGAGTGGGCGGAGCCGCCGTTCTCCGGCCTCGTGAAGGACAGCTACGTGTGGGGCCGCGGGGCGCTCGACATGAAGAACCAGCTGGCGGCGCAGGCCGTGGCTTTCGTGCGCCTCGCGCGGCGCGCGGAGGCCGGCGAAGGTCTGCGAGGCGATCTCGTCTTCGCCGCCACCGCCGACGAAGAGACCGGCGAGAGCTGCGGCGCCACCTGGCTGCTCGAGAACGCGACCGATCTGGTGCGCACCGACTTCGTCATCAACGAGGGCGGCATGGACATGGTCGAGCTGGGCCACCGGCGTCTCTACACGATCCACGCCGGCGAAAAGGGCTACGCCGCCTGTCGCATCACGGTCCGGGGAAGCGCCGGCCACGGCTCCGTCCCGCTGCATCACGGCAACGCGGTGCACGGCCTCGCGCACGTCATCGCGGCCCTCGAGCGGTACGAGCCCGAGGTGTCGCGAGACCGCCTTCCTGCCGCGTTCATCGAGCGCGCGGTCGCCGATCCCGGCCTGCGCGCGCGGCTGAAGGACCCAGCGTCAGTCCACGCCGCGCTCCGCGACCTCGCGGCCACGGACACGGCCGCGGCGGCGACCATCGAGCCAATGCTCGGCCTCACCTTCGCCCCGACGATCGTGCGCTCCGCCGGCGACGCTGTGAACGTCATCCCCTCGCGTGCGGACGTGACCGTGGACTGCCGTCTGCTGCCCGGTCAGACGGCGGACGACATCCGCCGGGAGCTGGCGTGCGCCCTGGCGGATGTCGAAGAGTCCTGGGACATGGAGCTGCTCAACTTCATGCCCGGCAGCGAGTCGTCCACGCAGACGCCGCTACGTGATGCGATCGCCGCGACGATGGACGAGCTCGTCCCGGACGCGGAAGTGATCTGCGGGCACTTCAGTGGCTTCACCGACGCGGGGCGCTTTCGCTCCGCGTTTCCCGCCGTCGTCGCCTACGGCTTCTGCCCGTTCATCGTCGAGAGCGGAGCCGCGATCAGGCCGCGCCTCCATGGCGTCGACGAGCGCATCGCCGTGCGCGACCTCGTCTTTCAGACGCGCTTCTCGGAACGCCTCGCGACCCGGCTGCTGGCGTGAACGGTCGGCGTGGCCACGATCAGCGGCCGCCCCAGAGCTCCTCGGCGCTCATACCAAGCTCGCGCTCGACCTCGCGTCGGTAGGCCGCCAGTGCCTGCCGGGCGACAGGACCGGGTGGGTCGCCAAAGACCCGGCCCTCGATGACCCCCACCGCCTGGATCTCCCGCGCCGCTCCGGCCAGAAACGCCTCCCGCGCGGTGAGCGCGTCGTCGGTGCTGCAGACGCGCTCGGTCACGGCCAAATGCTTCATGACGACGCGGCGCGTGATCGAATCCAGGACACCCTCGCTGAGCGGCGGCGTGCAGAGATCACCCTGCGGTGTGACCCAGAAGAACGCCGCCTGCTGTACCTCCATAACGCGCCCGTCCGGCGTGGTGAGGAGTGCCTCGCCGAAGCCGCGCTCCCCGGCAATGCGCTTGGCAAGCATGTTGCCCGCGTACGACAGGCTCTTGGCGCCCGCCAACACCAGCCGCGGCGAGTCGGTGACGAACGCCAGGCGCGCCGGCGGCCAGTCCAGGTACGGCTCCAGGAACACGATGCGCCTGCCGCCGCGCGTGAGCACGATGCGCACATCGGTGAAGACGGGGCCGGCCCAAGCGAGCAGCGCGGCGATCTCGCTCTCGAGCAGCTCGCGCTGATACGGCAGGCGAAGCGTCGCGCAGGTGCGCGCCAACCGATCGAGATGCTCGACGAGCGTGAACGGCCGTCCGGCGTAACAGCGCGCATACTCGAAGGCGCCGTCACCGCGCAGAAGACCGTCATCGTAAAGGGGGATGGTCGCCTCGCGCGCGTCGCAGAGTACGCCATCGACTGACGCCGCCTTCTCCGGCGCCCGGCCGGGGCCTTGTGCGAGCCCGGTCATACCTTCTCCAAGCGCACCTCGACCGACTTCATCAGCGGGAATCCGCTGATCGGGTCGAAACGGTCGTCGTGCGTGATGAGGTTCACGTTGGCGTCCTTCCAGCCGTGCGTGATCTGGAGGCTCCCGGGGACGATCTCGTTGGGAGCCGTGACTTTGACGGGCACCTCCAGCGAGCCGATACGCGACGTCACCCGGACGGTCTCGCCGTCGGCCACCCCGAGCCGCGCGGCGTCGTCCGGATGAATCTCCACCTCGGGGCCGGGGATGGCCGTGAGGAAGCGGGGGATGTTGCGAAACCGGCTGTGCAGATAGAGCAGCTTTCGCGCCCCCGTGATGAGCACGAACGGGTACTCGGCGTCGGGTTCGCGCCGGTAGGCGGGACTCTGATACACGGGCAGCTCGTCGTACCCCAGGTCCTTCAAGTACTGCGACGCGAACTCGACCTTGCCCGACGGCGTGTCGAAGCCCGTCTCCTTCCAGCGCCCCGGACGAGGCGGGCTGTACTCCACCCCCTCGGGGTGCGCCTCCAGCTCCTCCAGGGTGATGCCCGTCGGCTCGAGCAGCCAGCGGTTCAGGGCGGTCTCGTCCTCCCAGGGGAAGTACTCGCCGATGCCCAGACGAAGGGCCAGGTCGTGCCAGAACTCGTACTCGCCCTGCACGTCCTGCCAGGAGACGACCTCGCGGGTCACGCTCACGATCTGGTACTTCGCGTGAGCGTGCAGCTCGGTGCGCTCCAGGAAGGAGGCCGCCGGCAGAACGTAGTCGGCCACGGCGGCCGTCTCGCTCATGAAGAGATCGCGCACCACGAGCAGGTCCAGAGCCTCGAGAGCCTGCAGGACCCTGGTGGAATTGGGATTGGTCAAGGCGGGGTTCGCCCCCGTGACGACCAGCGCTCTCAGCGGATACGGGTCGTCCCCGAGGATGGCCTCCATCGCCGTCATGCTGTGGCACTCCTGGCGCAGGTCGTAGAGCACCGGGAAACGGTCGGCGCCGAGGGGGCCGAGGTGCTTCAGCGGCACGTCGTCGTACAACGTGAGGTCGCGCAGCGGCACCGCTTCTTTGAAGAACGTGCCGCCCTCCCGGTCCAGGGCGCCGAGCAGCCCGTCGAGGATCGCGATGGCACGGATGTTGTTGACGCCGTTCTCGTGGTGCTCGAGACCGTTGCCGACGTAGGCCGCCACATGGGGCGCGGCGCCCTCCATTGCCCGCGCGATGGCTCGGACCGTGGCTGCCGGCACCCCCGTCTCCGCCTCCACGGCCTCGGGGCTGAACGCCCGCGCGTAGTCGACGACCTTGGCGAAGCCGAGCGTGTGGCGCTCGACGAAGTCCGTGTCGTAGGCGCCCGATTCCACGATCTGATGGATGAGCCCCCAGGCAAGGGCGCCGTCGGTGCCGGGGCGCACGTTGGCGTGGAAGTCGGCGCGGCGGGCGATCGCCGAGAGGCGCGGATCGACCACCACGAGCGTCGCGCCCTTGCGCCGCGCGGCCGTGACGAACTGGGTCATGTTGGGATGCGCGTAGGGAGGGTTCGCTCCCCACAGGACGATGCAGCGGGCGTTCTCGAGATCGGGGACGGGCCACGCCCCGTCGACCAGCTTGAAGCCGAAGTAGCGCGCCGCGTAGCACATGGAATCGTTGGAGAGGTAGTTGGGGCTGCCGAGGGCATGGACGAAGCGGCGCGCGATGGTCTCCTGCTGGCCGAAGCCGATGGCCTCGCCTTTCCACACGCCGATGCTGCGCGCGCCGTGCTGCTCCTTGATCGCGGCGAGACGCGCGGCGATCTCGTCAAGCGCCTGCTCGAGCGGGATCTGCTGCCAGCCTGCGACGGTCCGCTTCAGCGGCGCGAGGATGCGGTCCGGGTGGTAGACCATATCCACGGCCGCACGGGCCTTCACGCAGAGCCGGCCCCGGTTCCAGAGGTGATCCTTGTTGCCGAGGATGTCGACGATGCGGCCGTCTTCGAGGTGCACGTCGATGCCGCAACGGTCGTCGCACATCCGGCAGAGCGTCTGCTGGATCTCCGTTCCCTGCGGCATCTACTTCTCTCCCTTGTCCAGGTGGAGGAGGCGCCTGAGACTGGCGTCGAGCACCTCGCGGCGAAGATCGAAGGCCTCGTCGGCCTCGACGTACCGCAAAGCTCCCGAGATGCAGGAGCGCACGCACATCGGGTCGCCTCCGCAGAGGTCGCACTTGCCGCTCACGCCCTCCGCCTTGTCGAAATGGACATTCCCGTAGGGGCAGGCGAGCAGGCACATCTTGCACCCGGCGCAGCGCGCCGCGTCGATCGCGACCGCCCCGGTCTCCGGGTCGCGGCTGATGGCCGCCGCGGGGCACACCTCGAGGCACCAGGCGTCGTCGCAGTGCATACAGGTCAAGGGGACGCAGGCGCGCTCCTGCGCGTAGAAGTTCACGCGGATGTGAGAGGCGTGCCTGTCGAAGTCACCGCTCTGACGGAACGCACACGCGTACTCGCAATTGCGGCACGCGACGCATGAGTCGGGGTCTACTGCAACGATGCGCATGGCGTCTTCTCCTTCGGCGCTCTCCTGCCCACGAGCCTTGCATCAAGGTCTCTCCCCTCGAGAAAGGCCGGCAGATCGGGTAGCAGCCGCTTATGACGCACGAACGGACGGAGACGGCCCAGAAGCGCCGCTCCTTCGGGCTCTCCCAGCGAGATCGCGCCCACGGGCACTCCCGCCCGGGACACGAGCTTCAGGTACCGGATACCCACAAGGTCACGAGACTCGAACACGTCGTCACCAGCGCCCTCGACGAAACGGCCCAGCGAGGCCACCGTGAGCCCGAACATCTCGGTCACGTTCATGCTCAAGCTGCCGGCATAGGATACGCCGGCGCCGGCGAGGTTGGCGCCGGCCACCCGACCTTGCTCGACGGCCGTCGGCCACAGAGCGTGGATCTCCCGCGGCCCGCCGGCGGCCGTCGGACCCCGGGTCACGTCCCCGGCGGCGAAGACGCCGGCCACGCTCGTCTCCATGGTGTCGGCCACCGGGACGCCCGGCTCGCCCGGCTCCAGGCACTCCGGCAACAGCCCGTCGTTGGGGCGCGCCCCGGTCGCCACGATGACGGCGTCGACCGTGAACGGGCTCGCGCCTCTGGTCGAGACGCGCACCATGCCTCGACGATCCGTCTCGAGGCCGTCGGTGCGCGTGCCCGTGCGGACGTCCACGCCGTGCGCCACGAGTTGTTCGTGGAGGACCCGCGCCGCCGTTGCGTCCAGGACGCGAGGCAGGATCTGATCCAGCAGTTCCGCCACGGTCACCTGGAGCCCGCGCTGAGTGGCGGCCCAGGCCGCCTGCAGGGCGACGAAGCCGGATCCCAGCACCATCACTCTCGCGCCGTCGCGGAACAAGGGGTCAAGGCGCACGGCGTCGTCGAGGCTCCACAATGTATGGACGCCCGGGCCGTCCAGCCCCGGGATCGGAGGCCGCGCCGGGCTCGACCCGGTGGCGAGCAGCAGCCGGTCGAAGCCGAGGCGGCGACCGTCGGCGAACTCGAGCTGGCGCGTCGCCGAGTCGACCCGCTCCACGCGGGCGCCGAACTCGGTCGCCGCGCGCAGGCGCGCGTAATCCTCCATCCGGCGGATGAACAGGCCGTCATACGAGAGCTTTCTGCGCAAGTAGTACGGCAGGAGAACGCGGGAGTAGGCGGGACCTGCCTCCTCGGAGACGAGCGTGACCGACGACGTCAGGTCACGCTCCCGAAAACTCTCGAGCGCGCTCAGCGCTGCCGCGCTGTTGCCGACGATCGCGACGCGCATGAGCAGGCCTTGCCCCGCCTCAGTCCGTCGTGCCAACGAAGTCGGCGATGAGCCTGCCTGCCTCGGCGGAGACGTGGGGCGGCAGCGCCGGCACTTCGTGCGTGCCCAGCAGGTCGACGGCCTTGAGGCGAGCTTTGGCCGCCAGGTCGAGACCGCCATCGGCCAGCCAGTTGTCTCGCCCCTGGCGGTTCAGGATGCTAGGCCGCCACTGGACCTCGCGCATGTGACGGCGGGTGTGCTTGCTGCCCATGAAATGGCCGCCCGGGCCAGCCTGGGCGATGGTCTCGACAGCCAGACTCTCGCGGTCCACCGGGACGCCCCCGAGGAGGCGCCTGTTCATGGCGATGGACTCGTCCACCACCACGATCTCCTCGAGCGAGCACGTGAGTCCGAAGTCCAGATACCCCACGTCGTGGGCCAGGTTGGAGCCGGCCTGCATGGCGAGGAACGTGATCTGCGTGGCCTCCATGCCGGCCTGGGCATCGAGCAGGTGGCTGTCGCTGGTGCCGGCGTTGCCCCAGTTGGGGATGTCGAGCCACTTAGCCATCTCGACAGCGCACATGTAGCCCGTCAGGTAGCCGAGGTCGTTGTAGCTCGACTGGGCGGTGGCGATGTCGAGCACGGCGGAGCCGATGCCGAAGAGGAAGGGCGCACCGGGCCTGCGCAGCTGGTGGATCACGAGGCCGAACAGCGATTCGGCGACCCCTTGTGCGGTGTGGCCCGCCACCGTGATGGGCGCCGTGGCGCCGGCGAGCGGCGCCGGGGAGTAGATCGAGGGCACGCCAGTGTCGGCGCACAACAGAAGCTTGTCCAGGCTGTCCACGGGATGCACGAGGGGGCTGATCGGTTCGTTGTACACCACGAAATAGGGCTTCTGACGCAACTCCTCGGCCCCACCGCGGAGCTCGCGGGCGATGTCGATCATCACCCCGAGGTCGGCGGCGTTCTCGGCGGTCATGACCAGCGGCTTGGTGGTGTTCTCCATCATCGCCAGGAAGCTCAGAAGATATGAGTGATGGGGGTTCTTGTCGGTGGGATGGGCCGAGCTCATGACGAAATCCAGGTTGGGCAGCGCATCGACGAGCCGGGCGGCGCGGCGCACGTCCTCGAGGACGCTCGGCCGGTGTTCGCCGGTGTCGAGATCGTAGGTGGACATGAGGTCCGACCCGGTGCCGAAGTAGCTGTTGTAGCCACCGAGCTCCATGGCGACCGCGCCGTTGCGGTCGTAGACGTCGACCACGGGCGGAACAGAGAGACGCGCCTCCTCGACGAGGCGCCGCGGGATCAGCACCCTGTCGTCGAGAGTCAGGGTGCAGCCCGCCGCGAGCAGCATGGCCCTGGCCTCGTCGTGGTGCACCTGCATGCCCACCTTACCGAGGATCTCCAGGACGGTCAGATAGATGTCGCGCTTGTTCTCCTCGCTGAGAAACTGAAGACGGCCGACGCGCGACGCATTACGAAGGTCCTTCATGGAGACACCGCCTTCTCAAGCGAGCGCAGGCGCTGGAGGAACACATCCATCTCGTCGGGAGTGCCGAGGCTGACCCGCGCCCACCCGGGGCACCCCAGGCCGTTGCCGTCGCGGACGATCACGCCCATTGCCATGAGTGCCTCGCAGACGTCCTCCTGGGGCACACTGAGGCCCTCGATCGAGACCAGAACGAAGTTGGTCTGGCTGGTCACGACCTTGCGGCCCATGCTGGTCAGGGCGTCCTCGAGGTACTCTCGCGCCTCGATGACCGTGCGGCGCCTCTCGTGCACCTGGTCCTGGTGCTTGAGCGCTTCGAGGGCGGCCACTTGCGCGAGCCGGTTGGTGTTGAACGGCTGGCGCACCTTGTCGAGGGCATCTCTCACGATGACGGGGCACAGGCCGTAGGCGATGCGGAGGCCGGCGAGACCATAGACCTTCGAGAAGGTGCGGAACACGCAGACGTTGGGCTTGTCGGCCTGGATCTTCAGCGTGTCCTGCGCGTCGGCCGCGCTCACGAACTCGTTGTAGGCCTCGTCGATCACGATGAGGACGTCCTCGGGAACCTTCTCGACGAAGGCCGCGATCTCGGCGGCCGGCAGATAGTTGCCGGTCGGATTGTTAGGGTTGCACACGATGACCAGCTTGGTCCGCGGGCCGATCGCGTCGGCCATGCCCTGGAGGTCGTGACTGAAGTCCGGGAGCAGCGGCACCATCACCGCCTTCGCATCGAGACGCGCGCAGATGTCCTCGTACAACATGAACGAGGGATCCGCGAAGACGACCTCGTCGCCGTGGTCGAGCAGCGCGTCGCCGAGAAGCTCCAGCAGATCGTCCATGCCGTTGCCCACAGCGATCTGCTCGATGGGCCGCCCGTAGCGTTCGGCCAGCGCCTGCCGCAGGTCCAGGGCGTCACCGTCCGGATAGCGGTTGACCTCGTCGAACGCCGCCATCACCGCGGCCTTGACTTCGGCGAAAGGCGGCAGCGGGAACTCGTTGGAGGCCAGCTTCACCACGTCCTTCAGCCCATAGCGCCGCATGACAGTCTCGATCGGGGTGCCGGGCGTGTAGGGGACGATGCCCTGGATCTGCGGGAGGAATCTCATGGCTGCGCCGCTGCGCCGCCGGGCGTCTTCTTCCGCAGCACAAGCGTGCCGGCGACCGCGTCGACGACGACATGGTCGCCCTCCTCGACGTTGTCGTAGAAGGCCGGGTCGACGGTGTCGACGAGCGGCACTTCCATGGCGATGATCGTCGAGACGAGCACCGGCTCCGGCGTCTGGATGACGACGGCCGCCGGAGCCGTCTCCTTGGTGATCAGCCGGTAGAGGCCGTCGGCCTGAACGACGGAGCTGCCTTTGCCCGTCGGCATGACGAGGACCTTGCCGGCGACGCTGCGGCCGTCCAGGCAGTGGCCCTTCTCCAGCACGCAGCCGGTGTCGGCGTCGCACATGGCGAAGCAGAGAGCGTCGGTGGACAGCAGGGCTTCGCCCTCTCCCGAGCCCTCGGAGATGGGACGACAGGTGTACTGCTGGTCGCTCATCAGACCACCTCTCCTGCGAGCGCGGCTTGCACGGCTTGCGCCAGCGGCCGCACGGCGTAGCGCTGCCCGTAGACCTGGCAATAGAACGCGCATTTCGGGGACTCGGTCACGCCCGGCCGGTCGTAATAGGTGTCCCAGCAGCCCGGGATGTCCATGCAGGTATCGGCGATGACGTGCCCGCCCGCCCGCTGGATGACGCTCAGGAAGCCCATGCGCTCGGCGAGCTCGAGGGTCAGCGAGCTGACCAGTATCCAGGTGTCGACGGCGAAACGCTTCTCGCCGACGAGCGCGGCGATCTCGCCCACCTGACGGATGGTGAGATGCGGGCAGCCGAGCATGGCGAATTCGATGGGACCCGGCTCGCCGCTGAACTGCTCGCGCACGCGCTCGAGATCGGCGTCGGTGATCGTCGCGCGCGCCTTGACGGCGTTGCCGCCCAAGGCCGCTTCGACGGTGGGCGCCTCCGGAGTGATGCCGACCACGTGGTACATGGCGACGGCGCCGGACGTGGCGAGCTCGGCGCCGAACTGCACGAAGCCCTCGGGGGTGGGGCGCTTGTCGATGCCCGTGAACACCGGCACCTCCGGCCCTTTGTAGACCTGCGGATACGCGTAGCCGAGGAGGCTCCAGTCGAAGTCGTCCTTGAGCGTGGCCTCGACCTCGACCAGGACCTCGCCGCGGCGGTTCTCGTCGAGCAGCAGGCCGTACTCGGGGACGCGGCCGGTCACGGCCGCGCAGAGGGCGCTGATCGACGACTCGCGATTGGTGCGCGCCCCGAGCACCGAATTGACGTAGGGCGTGGCGGACGATTCCGAGAAGGCGACGATCTCGCCGAAGGCGGGCACGTTCTTCTCGATCTCGGGGGTGCAGCTCAGGGTCATCGTAGCGCCGATGCGCCGGTAGGCCTCGTTGCTGGCCTCGACCCTGTCCCGGCCCTCACCCGTGAGTGGACCGAGCTGGCCCTCCACGTACCTCAGATCCATGCTTGGATTCACCGTGGGGGAGATGACACAGCGCGCGCCGGCCGCGACCAGCCTGGTCACCCAGTACACGTCGCCTTCCTGAGCGCTGGCCGCCACGTGGGCGCGCGTGATGGGCACCATCCGCTTGGCATAGAACGCCTTGCCCGTGCCCACCTGGACCTTCATGGCGAGCGCGGTACCTTCGCCGTGCTTCCCTGCCAGCATGTCCTGCTCGAGGCTGGTCAGCTCCATAGGTTCTCCCTTCAAATCAGTACGAATGCAGCCCCAGACGGTCGAAGCGCTCCTCCCGCCTCAGAGCGCAGCAGTTCACGTCTCTGAAGTACCTGTACGGCGTTGAGACTGCGGGCCGGACACTCGATTATTGCGACCTCGCTCCACCGGCGGTCAATACGCGACGTCCACATTCCCATATTCCGGACAAGAATGCGCTCCGGCAGTCCTGCGAGGTCGCAAGACAGCGCGGCCGGCGAGACCGCCGCCGTCAGGTGACTCCCAGGCCGCGTCGGATGGCCTCCGCGGCGGCGGCTGACGATGTGCGCGCCACAGCGATCTCGCGAGCACTCGCGCTGCGGAGCTCCTCGACCTTGTCGTCGGGAGACAACGAGTTCAGGTTGATGGCCACGTTCAGCAGGGCTCCCTCAGCCGCCGCGCGCGCCAGCTCCACGGCCACACCCAGATCGCTCGCGGCGGCGGGATTCGCGCGACCCACAAGCACGCCGGCCAGGGTCAGTGTCTGTGCCGACGCCGTGAGCGTCTCCAGTGGCACAGCCGCGGCGGCGAGCGTCGCCTTCGCCAGCGCCGCGCTCCGTGCGGACCGCTCCGCCCCCTCTGCTTTCGGCATGCGCACCGCGTCCATCACCACGTTGAACGCGGCGGTGTCCTCGTCGACGAGCTCGAGAAACCGGCCCCGCAGTCTCTCGGCCGCCGCGAGAGTCGCCGTCAGCTCCTCCTCGGAGACGGCAAGGTCGTCTCGGCCCAGACTGAGGCGGCATACCATGGCCACAAGTGCTGCCGCGAGGCTACCCGAGACCGCCGCGGCGCTACCGCCTCCAGGCGCGGGAGACGCGGCGGCCAGCTCTCCGGAGAACGCGCCTACACTGTCATCGATCAGTCTGTCCACTGGGACTCCTCTGTCGGGTGCTCTGCGGCGGTCGGGATCGGCGCTCCACAACGAGCTTCTGCGGGGACGTCTGCCCGGCGCATCATCGCACGCAGCAGGTGTCGAGCTGCCGGCGGACCAGGGGATCCAGGTCGTCCGGCGCGACGAAGGCCGCAAGGCGGCGCGCTACTTCGCCGGCCGCCGCCTGACGAGCGTCCGCGCTGCTATCGGCGGCCCACTTCTCCTGCGCGTCCCGCGCCAGAAACGTGGGCCGGTCGTGGTCGCGGGCGTGCCTGCGGGTGTGCCCGGTGGACAGGTAGCTGCCTCCCGGCCCGACGGCCGCAACGACATCCTCGGCGAGATTGTCCCGGCCGACCGGCAGCGGCTCTTCGAGTACCCGCTGCGCTGAGAGCATCTCGTCGTCGAGGACGAACTTCTCGAGAGAGAGCGCGTTGAAGGAGCTTAGGATCCCGGCACCCTGGAAGAGGAAGTCGCTGCCTGCCTGCAAGGCCCCCGCAACGCCCTGCAGAGACTCCGCGGCCGCCTGCGCGTCTGGCAGATGTGCGTCGGTGACGGCCGCGCCGGCCCTCACCGGCAAGCCGCAGTGGTGCGCCAGCTGTACGGAGGCCACGGCCATGCTCGCGAACTCCGGCGTGCCGAAGTGCGCGGCGCCGGTGCGCAGCGAGGCCATTGTCGAAAGGCCGCCGTAGATGAAGGGCGAGCCTTCGGCGGCGGCCTGCGCGAGCACCAGCGCGGCCAGTACTTCGGCGTGCTGAACCACGAGCACACCGGCCGGCGTAGCGGGGCCGGTCGTCCCACCCATCAGGCACGCGGTGGCACACGTGGGCTGGCCCAGGCGCGCCCAGCGCACGAGTAGGCGGGCCGTCTCCGCGCTGATCTGCAGCGGCGAGGTGGTGTTCAGGATGATCAGCCCGCGTGGCCTGTCGTACCACGCGGCGCCGAAGAGGACCTCGTGGACCGCCGCCGCCGCGTCGAGGTCGGCGTCGGTGGTCGCCACCCACTCACAGGCCTTGTCGCTGAGCAAGACCCGGGCATGCGCGCCGCGCGGGGTGCGCTCCTCCTCGGGGAGATCCAGCAGCTCAACGCTGTCGCCGTGGAACTGGATGACGGAGGAGACGTGCCCCAGCTTGATGGTGGCTTCGAGGTCGGCGAGGGTCCCCGGACGCAAGCGGTCGCCATCCAGTACGAAGGCCGGGCCGGAGCACGAGCCGAAGACGGCGTGGCCGCCGCCGAAGCGCACGTCACGTGCCGGGGAGCGGCCGTGAAGGGTGAAGGATGAGGGCGCGGCGGCCAGCGCCGCCTGCACCGCGCCCTCCCCGATGAACAGCCGCCGGCCGTCGCAGCGCGCTCCACGCGCGCGGAGGAGGGCGGCGGCCTCGTCGTCTTGCACGAGGACGCCGGTATGCTCGAGCACGCGAAGCGCGGCCTCGTGCACGGCCGCCAAATCAGCCGGCGAGAGCACCGGCTAGGCGCCCGGTACGAAGCCGGCCACGAGCGCGTCGATGCGCTGCGCTACATCGGCGGCCAGCGGCTCCGGCTGGTGGGTCTCGAGAAGCTTGAGGGCCTTGCGGCGGGCTTTCTCGCGCAGGTCGAGCCCGCCCTCTTCTTGCCAGCGCACGTGGCCCAGACGGTTGATGATCGTGGGCCGCCACTGCCCTTTTCGTACGTGCTTCGAGGTGTGCTTCGCGGCAAGGAAGTCGCCGCCGGGGCCGACCTGGCGGATGACGTCCACGGCCAGGGTCTCGGCGCTCACCTCGACGCCGGCGAAGATGCGGCGATTGAGCGAGATGTACTCGTCCATCATCACGATCAGCTCCAGGGACCCGGTCATGCCGAAGTCGAGGTAGCCGATGTCGTGGTTCAGGTTGGAGCCGACGGCGAGGCTGAGAAGCGTCGCCTCGGCAGCCTCCATCCCCGCCTGCGCATCGATCAACTGCGCGTCGGTGGTCCCTGCGTAGCCCCAGTTGGGCAGGTCGAGCCAGCGCGCCATCTCGATGGCACACACGTAGCCCATGAGGTACTCGGGGGCGTTGTACGCGGACTGCATGGTACCCATGTCCAGCACCGCCGGGCCGATGCCGAAGATGAACGGCGCGCCGGGGCTGCGAAGCTGATGCAGGACCAGCCCGAGCAGGGATTCGGCCGTCCCCAAGGCGATATGACCCGCCACGGTGATGGGCGCCGTGCCGCCGGCGAGCGGCGACGTGGAGTACACCACGGGGATGCCCCGGTCGCCACAAAACAGGAGCTTGTCCACCGCCTCGCGGGGGTGAAGGAGCGGGCTGGTCGGCTCACCGTACAGCGTGAAGTACGGCTTGGCGCGCAACTCTTCGGCGCCTCCCCGCAGCTCGCAGGCGATCGTCCACATGACCTCGAGGTCGCCGGCGTTCTCCGCCACGACCACGGGCGGCTTCGTGGTGTTCTTCACCATGACACGGAAGCTCTCGAGCAGAGAAACGTGAGGATCTCCCTCGCCCGGGTGCGCGTAGGCCATCACGAAGTCGAGGTTCGGCAGGGCATCGACCAGCCGGGCCGCCATGACGCCGTCGGCGAGGACCGTCGGCCGGTGCTCGCCGGTCTCCAGGTCGTAGACGCTGGTGACGGCCGAACCGTTGCCGAAGTAGGTGTTGTAGCCGCCCAGCGACATCGCCGGCGCGCCCAGCCGGTCGAAGACCTCGATCACGTCAGGTGCCGACGCCCGCGCCTGCTCCACGAGCGCGCGCGGGATGCACACCAGGTCGGGCTCAGTGACCGTGCATCCGGCGGCGCGCAGCAAGTCCAGTGCCTCGAGGTGGTGCACGCGCTGGCCCACGGTCTCCAAGATCTCGAGGGCGGCCTCGTAGATCGCCGCCTTGTCTGTCTCGCTGAGGTAACTCAGGTGGCCCGCGCTCGCGCGGGGATGGGAGTCCTGCGTCGGCACTTGAGGGAGTCCTTTCGCTCGATCGCACTCGGGCCTCTCGGCGGCCGCGTGAGTCTCGTTGTGAGGCGCAGCCTCGGCCGCTATGCTGGACCGAGGCAGTAGGAGTGTACGACACTCGGCGCTCCGCTACACACTGGCCGACGGCCGTCGCAAGCAACGTGACGCGGCGCGCGTCCGGCGCTTGTTCAGTCATGGAAGGAGCCACTTTGACCATCATCCTGGACGGCGGGTCGTTGACCGTCGAGACGCTTGTGCGCATCGCCCGCGAGGGGGAAAAGGTCGAGCTCGACCCGGCGGCCGTGGACCGCATCCGGGTCTGTCGCGCCATGCTCGAAGACAAGATCAAGGCGCGCGAGATCATGTACGGCACCAACACCGGCATCGGTGAGTTCTCCGAGATCGTGCTTGACGACGACCAGGTGCAGCAGTTCCAGCGCTTCCTCGTCTACAACCACGCGGCCGGCATCGGTGAGCCCGCACCTGTGGAGGTCGTGCGCGCCGCAATTGCGGCGCGCATCAACGTCCATGCGCACGGCAACTCGGGAAACCGGCCGGAGATCACGCTCACGCTGGTCGACTTGCTGAACAAGGGCGTCACGCCGGTCATGAGCTCAAAGGGCTCGGTGGGCGCCTGCGGCGACCTCGCCCCGATGGCCCAGATGGCCCTTGTCCTGATGGGTGAGGGCGAGTCCTTCTACCAGGGCGAGCGTGTGCCGAGCAAGGTCGCCATGGAGCGCGCCGGCATCCCCGTCCCGGGGCTGGAGGCACGCGACGGCCTGGCGACCATCAACGGCTCGAACGTCCTCACGGGCATGAGTGCCCTTCTCTGCTACGACGCCGACCGCTGGCTGCGCCAGGCCGAGGTCGCCTGCGCCATGAGCCTCGAGGCGCTCCTCGCCAATCTCAAGCCGTACAACGCCAAGCTCCACGAGCTCCGCGGCTTTGCCGGCGCCATCCGTAGCGCCGCCGCTATCAAGAAGTGCATAGAGGGCAGCGACCTGGCCAGCGGCAAGATCAAGACCAAGGTGCAGGACGCCTACTCCATGCGCTCCTCGCCGCAGGTCATCGGCGCCGCCCACGACGCGCTCAAGTGGGCGAAGTCGCAGGTCGAGATCGAGCTGAACGGCGTCGGCGACAACCCCATCTTCGTGCCCGAGGACAAGCTCACGCTCACCGGCGCCAACTTCCAGGGCACGCCGGTCAGCCTGCCGATGGAGATCGTCGGGCAGGCGCTCACCATGGTCAGCGTGCTCAGCGAGCGCCGGCTCAACCGCCTCGAGAACCCGGCGCTCAGCCAGGGCCTCCCCGACTTCCTCACACCCAACCCCGGCTTCTACTCGGGCCTCATGCTCAGCCAGTACGCCGCCGACACGCTCATCACCGAGCAGCGTATCCTCTCGGCGCCGGCCAGCACGATGAGCATCCCTGCGGCGGCCGACCAGGAGGACTTCGTCTCGATGGGCATGAACACGGCCCTCAAGAACCGCCAGATCCTTGAGAACGCCTACGGCGTGCTGGGCATCGAGTTCATGGGCGCCGCGCAGGCCCTCGACTTCCGCGAGTTCACGCCCGGCACGGGCGTACGCGCCGCGCACGAGGTCATCCGCCGCCACGTCGACCACCTCGACGTCGACCGCCCGTTGTACCCCGACCACAATGCCATGGCAGCCCTTGTGGCCTCCGGCGAGATCCTCGAAGCCGTCGAAGCCGCGGTCGGCCCGCTTGGCTGACGCCTGAGGAGACGGTCGTCGAAGCGGGGCAGACTGAGGGATTGTGGCGGGAGCGACGGGACTCGAACCCGCGGCCTCCGGCGTGACAGGCCGGCGCTCTAACCAGCTGAGCTACGCCCCCGCGAAAGGACGATGACGGCCGGCGAAGTATCGGGCCGGCCGCGGTGCAACGAAACGGCAGTCTAGCACACGCCGCAGGGCACGGCCAAACGACTACTCGCGGCCGGCGCGGCCCCCTGTGAGGGCGTAGTCGAGCACGGCCCGGCCGAACCACGGCCTGCCAGGCAGGCCGTGAATGCCGGGCCTGTCACCCGCGGCCAGAGCATCCTCGTAGGCCACGATGATCTCGTCGGTGACGCGTGTCCACGACAGCGTTTCGGCGACGCTCAGCCCCGCCGCCGCGAGCCGCCGCCGCTCTTCTTCGTCCTGCAGAAGATCGTACAGCGCGTCGGCGAGCAGCTCCGGCTCGCCCGGAGGCACGAGCCGGCCGGCCTCGCCGCCCCGCAGTACCGAGCGATAGCCGGGCAGGTCGGAGGCCACCACCGGCACGCCGGCGGCCATGGCCTCGGCCAGCACGATGCCGAAGCTCTCGGCGGCCAGCGACGGGGCGCACACGATCTCAGCCCGCGCCAGGTGAGCGACCTTCTCGTCGTCGACGACCCAGCCGAGGGCCTCGACGCCCTCCAGGTCGAGCGGCGGCCCGAAGCCGAGCCGCGACGCCTCCACCGCCTGCCCGCGGGTCGCGCCGGCGATGACCAGCGTCGCCTGCGGGAGCCGCCGCCGCAGCCGGGCGAATGCGTGCAGGAGCACGCCGAGCCCCTTCCGCTTCTCGGCGCGCCCGATGAAGAACACGCGGCCCTTGACCTTGGCCGCGCCGACGGCCGGCGCGTACTTCTCCACCGTCACCCCGTTGGGGATGATGCGATAGTCGCCGGGGTAGAGGCGCGCCGGGAACTCGCGCGCGGCCTCCGAGACGGCGATGCGCACGTCGAGCCGTTCCATCCCCAGCCGACCCAGCCAAGGCATCTTCTCGTAGCCAAAGGAGGACTCCAGCGCCGCATGGAACGTCCCCACGACAGGAGACGCGGCGAGGAATACGGCCGCCAGGCCCACCCAAGGCGTGCCCGGTTCATGGATGTGGAGCACGTCGAAGCGCCCGTAGCGTACGGCGCGGTCCATACGCATCACGACTCGAGGATTCCAGCTTATGTAGGAGCGCGAGCCGTTGGACGGCAGAGGGACGGCCGTGCCCATGGGGATGAAGCGTTCGGCGGCTTTCTGGCGCCGGCTGTCCACAGAGCGGCGAGTCGGAGAAAGCACGCCGACGGGGGCGATGATCCACGGCTCGTGGCCGCGCGCCTCGAGCTCGGCGGCAAGATTCTCGATGTGGTGGTTGACGCCGCCCGGGACGGTCCAGGAGTAGGGCGTCACGAGCCCGACGCGCATACAGCCGCCGCCTTTCAGTCGTCCCTGTCCAGCCAGAAGCGCCGCCAGAGGAGTGCCGGCGAGGATGGCCATCCCGCGCCCGGCGAGCCCTTGATGCGCGCGGCCAGCAGGAGCGTGATGAGCACGAGAGGGCCGAGCGCGCGCTGCAGCTGCCGGTGGAGCGCGAGGCTGACAAACGGCAGCGAGACGGCCGTGACGGCCACGGTCTGCGGGTTGCGGTGAAGCTTGAAGCCGCCCAGCAACTCGGCGCTGCCGATCGCCATGGTCCCGGGATCCATGGCGAACATGGCGCCCAGGGCGGAGGCGGCGCCGCGCCCTTTGACCACGGCGATGTGGCCGAGCATGGCGCTGATGCCGATGGCGGCCACGGCGCCGTGCCCGGCGCCGGTGAGTCGCGCCGCCGTGGCCGGAATGTAGGCTTTGCCGGCGTCAAGGGCGAGCACCGCGGCGGCGGGCTTCCAGCCCACACTACGGGCGACATTGGACGAGCCGGGCTTGCCGTCGCCGATGTCTTCGAGCGCCTTCCCGGTGAGCGCCCGCGTGACCAGCCGGCCACTGGGGATGCAGCCGGCGGCAAAGGCGGCGCCCATCCATAGGAGCGTGCGGCCGGCGCCCCAGCGGCGATGCTCACGTGGCACGATTCGCCCCCCTCATGCCAAGCGAGACCGCCCCGACGCCGACCGGGACGACCCACGTGAAGAGACGCCACAGCACGAGACTGGAGACGTGGATGCTCTCGGGGGTGGAGGGCCCGATGAGCGCCAGGTAGCTGAGCTCGGCCACGCCGGCGCCGCCGGGCAGCGGGGAGAGCGGCATGAGCACCTGCATCACCGCCTGGCCCGTGATGATCGGCACGACGGAGCCGCGCCAGCCCAGGGCGTGCAACACGAAGATGAGGATGGCGAACATGGCGATCCAGTAGGTCATCTGCAGGGCGAACAGCTCGGCGATCGTGCGGCGGCTGGCGCCGCCAAAGGCCCTTGCCGCTTCGACGAGCTCGTCGAGCTTGCCGTGCAGCCGCTTCGGCACGAAGGCGCGCCCCATCGGGCGCTGCACCCACAGCCAGACGATAGCCCATACGAGGAGCAGGGCGCCCGTGGCGCCGAGGAGCAGCCAGCGCTGCAGCGAGGTGATCGCCGAGTCGGTCCACGGCAGTAGCGAGACAAGTGCGACGATGGCCAGCAACAGCGTGTGCACCAGGCCCTTGAAGATGACCACCGACATGGCCTGCGAGCCGGTAAGGCCGCCGCGACGGAGCATCACGATCTGGTATGGGATCTCGAAACCGCCGAAGGAGGTGGCGCCGCCGATGAGGTGCGATTCGAGCGCCGTGCAAACGACGGGGCGGCGCTCGATGTGCGGCTCGAAGACGCGCGCCAGGATGAGCAGCGACCAGGCGTCGGTGGTGGTGATCACGGCGACGCAGAGCAGGGCCAGAAGGAGATAGAAGGGCTGCACGGAGGCGCGTTGTGCGTTGTGCACGTCGCTGACGATGTGCGGGTTGACGATGAAGATGACGACGATCCCGACACCGAGGCCGCCGGCCATGCCCAGCAGCACGCGCCACAGGCTGGGCACGAGCAGTCGGCTCGGGGAGCTCGCGCCCTCCGGGGCGATGCCGGGGATGGACGGCAGCGTGTCGAGCGGCATCGTCTCCGCTCTTTGGATGGCGTCCATGTCGTCCGCCGGCCGCGGGGGGGCCTCCGCGGCCACTTCCGGGTTCTCGCTCATCTGCCGGCCGCCCGCTGCAGGAGCTCGTGGTACCGCTCGCCCACAACCGCGGGCGTATGTCGCGCCAATGCCAGGGCGCGGCCGCGGGCGCCCATCTCACGACGGCGCTCGGGTGACATACGCAGCAGCGTGGCGAGCGCGGCGGCCACCTGCTGGGCGGAGTCGCCGTCCACCACCATGCCCGTCTTGCCCTCCACCACGGCTTCGGGGGCGCCGCCGGAGCGGCCCGCGATCACCGGCAGGCCGGTGAGTGCGGCCTCGGCGAAGACGATACCGAAGCCCTCCACCTCGAAGCCGGCCCAGCGCGTGCGGCACGGCGAAGCGAAGATGTCGGCGGCGCGCAGCCAGTCGGTGACGGCGGAATCGACGAGCGCCCCTGTGAGATGCACGCGCTCGCCGACACCACGCCGCAGAGCGCGGTCGTAGAGGCGCGTGGCAAGGCGCCCCTCGCCGATGAGCGCCAGATGCAGGCGCGGGCACTCCTGGCGGAGCATGGCCAAGGCGTCGATGAGCTTGTCCTGGCCCTTGCGCGGCACCAGGCGCCCGAGGCACACGACGAGCTCGCCGTCGATGCCGAGGCGCCGGCGCAGCTGCTGCGCCTCGTCGGCCGTGGCCGGCACAAACCCGTCCACATTGAGCGGTGGCCGCAGCACCTCGGCCGGCACCATGCCGCGCACCTGCTGCGAGGCGGCGCGGGCGGTGTACTCGCTGACCGTGAGCAGCATCGCCGCCTTGCCGAGCACGTGCCGCAGCAGATTGTTGACGCCGGGGACCGCACCGGGCAGCGTGACCTCGGCACCTCCCAGGAAGACGATGTAGGGGAGCCCGCAGCGGTCCTTGAGCTGCGGGCCCAGTAGGCCCGCCGGCAGGGGATGCCCGAGCTGGACGAGCTCGGCACCCACCTTGGCAGCCAGCCCCGCGACAGTGCCGAACATGGCGGCCGTGGGCCAGAGCACCGAGGTGTTTGCGCGCACCACGGTGTAGGGGTGCGTGGCGTCGAAGGCCGCCGCGTCGACGTGCGCCGGCGCCAGGATGGTGACCTCGGAGGGATCGAGAGTGCGGATGGCACCCCAGTAGTACGACTGCGCCCCGCCGATGCGCGGAGGAAAGTCGTTGGTGACGAAGAGCGTGCGCGGAGCCCGCTCGGTTGACGTGCTCCCTGCCAGGGCGCCCTCCTGCTGCGGTGAACGTCCCACTTTACCACGCCCTTCGGCGTGCCCCCGAGCAGGCCCTAACTCGCACCGCCGGCGCCGGCCGCAGGGAGCGTCACGGTGACCGTAGTGCCGGCGCCGACCTCGCTGCGGATGGCGATGCTCCCGCCGTTGCGACTGACCAGCTCGCGACAGACCCAAAGACCTATGCCGAGACCCGGCGGCGCAGCCTCCCGGGCCGCGGCGCCACGAAAGCCGAAGTCGAAGACGCGCACGAGCTCGTTGGCGGGGACCCCCCAGCCCTGGTCCTGCACCGCTAAGGACACCGTCGACGAGTCCCCGGCAGCACTCAGTTCGATGCGGATGACGCCCCCGCTGTCGGAATACTGGGCCGCGTTGGCGAGCAGGTTCGAGACGATCTGGCGCACCTGCTCGCGGTCGGCCCAGGCGATGGCGCGCGGGCCGGGAGCGTGCCCGATGTCGATGCGCGGCCCCTGCTGCCCGCCGAGCCGCCGCACGGCGAGGACCTCTTCGAGCGCCTCGCCGAGCGGCACCGCGGCGAGCTCCACGGCCGCGCCGGCGCAGTCCAGCCACCCGCTCTCGGTGGAGCCGGTGATGTAGCGCTCCAGCCGCTCGGCGCTGCGCTCGAGGATCTCGATGTACTGGCGCTGCCTGGACGTGAGTTCCCCGGCGCTGCCGTCCAGAAGCATGGACAGCGCCGGGTACATGACGGCGAGCGGCGAGCGCAGCTCGTGCCGCACGTGGGACTGCCGCTCGCGCGCGACGGCACTCACGCTTGGGTCTGACTCAGCCATGGGAGTACCTTATCTCAGGCTGGCCCGGGCTGCGGAGCTTCAGGGCTCCCGCGTCTCGAAGATCAGCGACTCATTGCCGTTCTCGTCGAAGAGCGTGAGCCCTCCGCCCTTCAGCTCGTACGATCTCGCCTCGGAGAGCAGCGTGAGATAGGCCTGCTCGGCGCGCATGTCGGGCTCTGGTCCGGCCATCATGGTACCCCCGAGGTCGCCCACCGAGAACGC
The DNA here is from genome assembly GCA_963765635.1 of uncultured Thermoleophilia bacterium. Lineage (GTDB taxonomy): Bacteria > Actinomycetota > Thermoleophilia > UBA2241 > UBA2241 > CAIXSE01. The sequence goes on along the minus strand of CAVXXF010000004.1, from coordinate 711,073 downwards.
GTCGCCAGGGCCCTCGTTGTAAGGGCCGAAGTAGTTGTTCACCGCGGACTTGCCCGTGATCTTGCCGTCCGCGAACGCCGCCGTGATCGTGAAGTCGTTGGGGTCGAGCGAGCTCAGCGACCACTCGGTGAGACCCCAGGAGGTGCCGTCGAGCGTGGGTTGATCTCCGCCGGAGCCCCCACATCCGGCGAGGGCGAGCACCGCCACGGAGAGAGCCAAGGTCGCGAACGCGCTGGTCCAGCGTGATGTCATGTCGACCCCCTTTCGCGCTTGTCGGGGCTGCCCCGGGTGACGCAGAAGCCTGGTGGGCGATGCTGGATTTGAACCAGCGACTCCCTGCTTGTAAGGCAGGTGCTCTACCCCTGAGCTAATCGCCCGTGGATGGGTAGTATACCGAGCGAAGCTTTGCGATTCGCTCTTCGCGTCGTGGCGCCATATCGCACACCAGTCAGATAGCAAATCTGCGGTTTCTCATCTGACCGATGTGCACTTCCCCGACTGGCTGGCCCCCTGCCGCCCGGTCAGCGTGAGCTTCGCGTCGAAGCCCCCGCGAGCATGGCGAGCGTGCGGAGCGTAGGGTTCGTCGGTCATGAACGCCACCTCCTTCTCAGCAACCATCATGGCTGCGTACTAAGGGTGGCTGCAAGAATCGGGGGAGCAGGATGGGAGCGCCCGCCGGCGGTCAATGACCTGCACGACAGGTGGCTCCAAAGGCAGCCCGGCGAGCAGAGGCGCAAACGAAAGGGGCGGGGTGCGCTTCGGCGCCCCGCCCACACAAGCCTCTTGGTGGTCTTCGCCTTGCGCTACTGACCAGCCACCGGCGTGATTTCCCGCCACGTGTTGGGCACGAGGCGCGCCTTGAGAGGGATCATGCTGTTGAGGTTCATGATACAGCGGTCGTTGTACATGACATCGCGGTCGCCCTTCATCTCGACGGCCCGCGTCGTGACGGTCCCCTTGGCCAACAGCATGCCGTGGACTTCGGAGGTGCCCGTGTTCCTCCAGTGTCCATCGGTGTAGATCATGCCCCAGTACTCAGAGTGACCGTTGACGTCAAGGCCGCCGCTCGGAGGACCATCCGGATAGTTGGGGCCGACGACGATGAGGATTCCGGGCTTCTTGTTGCTGCCCACGCCATCGGAGTTGAAGACCCCGCTGTTGGGCATGTCCACCGTGCCGCTGGTCTGGATGACGACGATGCCCTCCCAGTCGGCTTGGCTACTAGGCCGCTGGTTCCCGGAGTAGTAGCTCTCCGGCTTGGCGATCTCGATCAGGTCGAGAACGATCTGCGGGTCCAAGACCGAGTCGACCACGGGCATCGGCACTACCTGCGGCACAATGATCCCCGGCTGATACGCGTCCGCGTCGATCGGCAGGGATGACTTGGCGACTGCGTAGCTCTGGTCAGGGCCAAGGGGGAGATCCACACCGATCGGCCCCTTGTGGTTGTTGGCGTAAATCTCGCCGTCCGCCGCGACCGCGATCCCGCGCGGGAACACCCCTTCCCAATTGACACGCTGAACCTGCGCCTGGAGACGGGACGCACGCTTGCCTACGCCGCTCTGCACCTCGACGAACATGAGACCGTCGCCGCCCGCTCCCGGGCCGGCGTCGTAGTTGGCATCTCCCGGGTAGCTGGGGTCGCCCGGGTAGCGGACGTCGAACGGGCCGATTGCACCGTCCCCGTTCGTATCGGAGTTGTCGTAGAAGACCACGTAGCTGAACGAGCCCGTCTTGGGATTCGGGAATAGACTCGTGTCGAACTGGGCGCGAAACGCATCCTTGTCGGCAGTGGCCCACGCGACGGGGTGAGTCACATCGGGCCAAGCCGACCCGAGCTTGAAGAGGGCGGCGTCAAGAGCCGCCTCACCAACGTTGAACGACTTCTTCTGCTGGCGGTCTTTCGAGCTGTTGCCCTGCACGTTGACGGTGAGGATAACGAGGCTTCCCGCCAGGATCGCGAGCGCCGCCGTGAGCCCGATCACCATCACGAGGACGCTGCCCCGCTGGTCACGCAGCTTGGTCATCACGTCCTCCTACTGCTGTCGCAGATTGCGCGGCTGCGCCGCGGTCCGTAGGTCGAAGTAGTTTGGCGACTTGCCCGGGTTGAGGTCCGTGATGACGTGAATCTCGACGCTCAGGATCGATTGCATGGCGCTGCCCGTCACCGTTGTCACCGGGACCTGATTGCCGAGACCATCGTAGACGAGGTAGGTGAACACGGGCGTAGACGGACTGTTGACGACGTTCGTCGCCACAGCGACCTTAGGTTCATCTTCGGCGGTCTGGTTGGCGTCAGTGCTCTTGTCGCGCTGCCTCCAGATTGTCTTCGCCGCAGATTCGTACGTGTAGATGGTCGCCCGCGGCTTGTCGACCGGCAGCTGGTTGGGCAGGTTGAACGCGCTGTAGAACGCGAACTTGCTGGGAGAAGCCTCGACCACCGCGCTGAGGCCCTCTTGGGCTTGGATATCACGGATCTCGCGCGCCATGCGGGCAGCCGCGTCGCGCGCAAACTCCCGCTGCTTGTCGGACCTGGTGGTGAAAGCGTAGGAATCCTGCAGCGAGAACCAGACGACGAGAACCATGGTACTTATCACCGCCATGATCGACATGGCGATGAGGAGCTCGACCAAAGTCAGGCCGCTCTGACCTTCGCGTCTTTCCTGCTTCGTCATAGCTGTACCACCGCCCTCAGTAAAGTACAAACGTGCGAGGCGCGGACGAGAGCTGAGTGAAATTGTCGTTGACAGCCTTGCTGCCGTTGCTCTTGTCCGACCATTCCACGTAGTACTTACCGACCACGAGATTGAGCCAGTTGGTGCTATTGGTCGCTTTCGCGCTGACCGCGAGCCAGCTCGTGTTCGTGCCGACGACAGGTCCGCCGAGAGTACCGGAGTGAACGCGCACGTAGCGCCTCGCGGTCAACGAGTTCGTCACAGACAGGTTGAAGCGAGGCGCCGGTCCGGACGTTGCGGCCACGACGTTTGTCGGCGCAGACTCGTTGAGCGCCACATCCTTGGCGGTGACCCTGTAGTACATGGTCTGGTTGTAGGCCGCGTGCGCGACGGGTTGGATGATGGTCGTGCCGTGCCAGATCTCGGTCCACGGGCCCCCGGCAGATGTCGCCTGGTAGAGGCAGTAGTCGCCCAGCCCTGACACGGTACCCGTCTGCACGTCTCCGATCGAGGCGATCCAGTTCAAGGTGATGGTCAGGCCGGATGCCGACCATTGCAGGTTGGCCGGGGGGTTGGGAGGTGTCGTATCGGGAGGCGGCGTTGGAGTCACCGAAACCACGGCGCCGCTACTCGGCTGCCCGAAGATGTCGACCGCGACAACCTTATAGTAGTAGATCTGGCCGTTCGTGAGGGCGACGCCCCCTTCTTGCGGGTCGGTGTAGCCGACTGAGAGCCAGTCTGCTGCGATGGGAGTCGCGTCGAATGTTGAGGTCGGCGAGCGGTAGATCTCGTAGTGGTGCAGATCGGCGGCTGTTGGGCGCACCCAGTCGACCTGCGCCAGACCATCACCGGGCGTCGCCACGAGCGCACTGACGTCGTCCGGTGGGCCAAGCTCCAGCTGGAATTCGGCCGAGGCATTGTTGCCCAGATACCTGGAGGTAGACATGGCGACAGCCCTGACGACATAGGCGCCGTCGTTCACCGCGCCGGGAGCGGTCCAGGTCGCGCGCCACTGATTGATGCTACCGAAACGAACTACCTGGGCGTCCGGGATCTGTTCAATCAGCTCGCCAGTCGCCGAGTAGATACCCACGATCACTTTGAGTGTGGTGGGCAGCTTGTTCGGGTCGACGTCGACCTCGATGACCATCGCCCGATCGGTGACGCAGTTGGGATACACGTCGTCGTCGAGACTGGTCTTGCTCACCAGCGTCGGGGTGACGATGCGCGGCGGGCCGAGTATTGCCGGACCCGCGTACTGCTTGTATATGAGGGTGCGCAGGGTGACCGAGTTCTGCGCGGTAACGTCTGCCCGGCTAGCGGCCCAGGACACCCGCACCTGGACCTGTTTGTAGTCCTCCTTGCCGGCGACTGCCGTGGAGGGGTATCGGGACACGAGGTAGTCGACCCAGTAGGTCTTCGAGCCCGCCGCGTTGGTGTAGACGTAGTCCGCGACGAATTGCCCGTTCGCGAAAGTGGGGCTGTAGAGGTGTGCCGAGTCGTCGAGGATTTGGTCGTACTGAAGTCCGCGAATCTTCTCCAGCCTGCCTTGCGCAAGGTTCACCGCAACATTGCGCGAGTTGTCCTGGCCTGACTTCTTGGCCGCCATGACAAACACCGGCACCAAGGCCGCAAACGCGATGCCCGCGATGATGATAGTGACGAGCAATTCCACGAAGCTGAAGCCGCGCGCACCTCGTCTGGCGCGTACCGATGAATTCATTGCCTCACACTCCTCCCCGCCGGCTTGGGGAGCCAAAGGGTTCGCGAACCGTCAGGTCCGCGCCTGCTCCACACCGCGAGTATCGACGCGCGAGGTAAGAACTTGAGCCATCTGCCCCAGAAAGTGTATTCAGCATGGATGCCCCCTGCCTCCCTTGCGGCTGCAACCGAATCAGGCGGCTCGCCGCATCGCGCGTGGACGGAATCTCAGGCTCGGAGTCCTGACACTTTCGACGACCCCTGCAGCCACTGCGAGGCCATGGACGCAGCCTCAGGTATCATCGAGACAAGGGGTATTCTGCGTTGTTGGGAGAGTATGGCCTTGCGCGCCGCGTCAATCAGAAAGGTCGGGGGCTGTTGCGGTGACGATGAACTCGCCTTTCGAGACCGAACAGAGCTATGCGTGCGCTGCGCGGATATCGCCGTACGCGATAATGGCTGGCCCGGAACGGGACAATGCGGAGCGGGCTTCGTCGGCGAGGGCTCTGGCCTTGAGGGTGCGGTCAGAGGCGTACTGGACTCCACCATCAGAGTCTCTTGACAACAGGCGCCGAGATCATCACAGGGGCCAGCCTTGAATCGCGCTTCAAAGCGCCCCCCCGATGCCGCCCGTGAACTACCCGACTGTCAAGACACGGAGCGACCATGCTGATCGCCACATTCGGACCGACCACCGCCTGGGTGGGCACGAGAATCACCAGTGAGAGCGGCGCCTTCAGGCTCGAGGGCTACGGTCCGATCTCGGCCGGCGACATCATGGAGTACGACCGACAAGGCCACCTTGTCTGGGTGAACGACGGCGCCCGAGCGTGGGTGGGGTCTAGGGCCGCACTCTCACAGGCGACGAAACCCGCCCTCGGCACAGCCAATCCGCCGACCGGTGGGGCGCGCGGCCTGACGTCAGCAGTGGGGAGTCATCTCTCGCCGCGCACGATGATGTACGTGAAGCGCGCCTTGTTGCTGGCCATCGCCGCTCTCGTTGTCACCAACGTGGTGATTCTGCTCGCCGTCGCGGGCGTGTTCCGCGATTCGGGCAACGCTGTCACTGCCGCAACGCAGTCAGCCGGCCCTCAGAATCCGCCGTCTGCGACGCCGACGAGCCTCCCGACGCCCCAAGCCTCATCGTGGCCGGCCAGGCTCGCGGGGACCTGGGTCAATACTCTCGGCACGGAGCCGGTGAAGGCGGTCATCAGCGAATCCGGCGGTCAGGCGACTATCGTCAGAACGGTCTCCGACGGCGCCGCATCTTCCTCTGCCTTCTCCGGCAACATTCTGACGATCACCAAGACCGCGACCGCGCCGACGGTCTTCGCACGCCAGGCGCCAGCAACCGGACCCTACGTGGGCACCTATGTGTCGGCTGCGAGCGGCGGCACGATGACGATGACGGTGAGCTTCACCGGCGATACCCTTAAGATGGTCGTGAGCAATGCGCCCGCCGGCATCAACATCACGGAGACGATCGCGATCGCCGAAGACGGATTGACGCTCGCTCACTTCGACAGCGCGACAGGCGTGACGACGACGCTCACGCGGCAGTAGCTCCGCCAGGTGGCCGACCGCATGCGATATCGCCGCCCCCGCCGGCCGGCGACCGCCTCACTGTACCGTGAACTTCGCCGTGTCGACGTTGGCTTGGGTGTTTCCGGCCAGGTCGGTCGCGTAGACGTACCACTTGTAGGATCCCTTGTTGAAGGTGACCTTGAAGCTGGCGGTCTGGACAGCGTTCATGGGGACGTCTTTGAGGGTGATGGTCTTCACCGTCTTTCCACCCTTCACCGCCTTGACCATGAGGACCACCTGGGCGCTAGGGCTGTGACCGGCGGGCTCACTGATGCGGAACTTGAGCCTGGCAGTCTGCTGGCGCTTCACGCTGACGGCGTTTATGGCGTCGGTCGTCGGCTTGGTGGCGTCGATCTTGAAGGCGTATGCAGCGCTGGTCGTCCCCGCGGTCACGTTCATCACCGTCACGTCGGCCGTCCCGGCAGCGGTAAGCTTGGCGGCCGGAACGATCGCCGTCAGCCTCGTCGCGGAGACGAACGTGGTGGCGAGCGTCTCGCCGTTCCAGCGCACCCTGGAGCCGTCGACACTGGCGCTGGAACCCACGAAATTGCCCCCGTTGACCGTCAGCGTGAGATCCCCGACGCCGGTGGTGGAGATGAAGGGGCTGAGCGAAAGGATCGTGGGCACGACCTGGAAGCCGTCGGGAAGGGAAGCCCTGTAGGTGCTGGCGACGATCCAGATCCGGTAGAGCTGGCTCGCTCTGAGTCTGTACCGCACGGCAGGGCAGTCGACCGGCAGCACGAACGTGACGTTCGCCGACGTCGCCGTGACCGAGGCGGCGTCCGTGGTCCCGGGAACGGGTGGGTCCACTCCGTTGTCGAGCGTGAACTCCGGCACTTCGTAGATGGTCCCGCTCACATCCACGTTGAGCGGAACGTTGAACGTACCGGTCACCACGCACTTGACCTCCGCCCCAGCGTCTCCGCTGGACGGCGAAACGCCGGTGACCGAGATGCCTGCAGTCGCGGCCGGCACAACGAGGAACATCGCGCCCGCGACACACGCGCCGAACGCCGAGAGCTTCCTTCTCATGACCCCACCTCCTGGTGTCGGATTAGTCGCGCCGGTGCCGGGAGAGCGCCGGGTCTGCGTCAGCTGGACACGCCCCTCTTCGACATCTCGCCCACAAGCTTGAGCGGCTACCGCGTCCGTTCGAAGGGAGGACCCGCCCGATCAGGGACTGCCCGCCCCATGTCGGATACGTGCCCGTCCGAAGCACGGCGGGGTGCCTTCCGGCATCCCTGCCTTCGGCTCTTCGTCGTCTGCCGATACTGCAGTACGCGCGATGGCCTACAGATTGGGTGACAGCTCCTGCCACGTCCCCGGGACCGCCGTCCTGCTCTTGGTCGTGATGCCGGCCTGCGTCACGTTGTCGATGACAGTCTGGTCGTAGCAGACACTCGAGGCGCCGCTCATCGTCACGTCGAAGGCGCAGAAGAGCGCTCCGCGGATGGTGGGCACCGCCAGCGTCCCGACACCGTTCGTCAGCCATACCTGAGCCTCCATCACGACCATCAGGCCGGTGAACGTGCCCGTGCTGCCCCACTCGCAGGTGTTGGTGTACGCGTTGTCGTTGTCACATGCCATGTACAAGATCATGGGTTGCGTCACCGAGCCGAAGTTGCAGGAACCTGCCGTCACGATCTTCTCCGTCGTGGCCAAGAGTGGACAATAGAACGTTGAGGCCGAGGTGGGCCTGAACTCGACGGCGATATCGCTGGTGCCGGCATTGCCGACGACCCACGTGGGGCCCAGGACGTGGTTGTACACACCGCTGGGGCACTTCAGGAAGCCGGTCCACATCGGGCTGGGTGTCTGTTGGGGGTCGGGATCCAGGTAGTTGGTCGTCTTGACCGAGAGGGGGGTGGTGGTGCTCCCCCCGCTCCACGTGGCCAGGCCGCCGACGTAGATGGGCCCGAACTGGTGCAGTCCGCTGCGGCCGCTGATGGTGAACGTGTCGCGCACGTAGAGAGCCGAAGAGTTGGTCTTCGTGGTGGTGCCGCTCAGCGTGAGGCTGCCATCCACGTACAGTGAGCGGAAGTTGTACGTAGTCCCGCTGGCGTTGAGCGTGAGGGTCGTGCTGCTTCGGTAGACCAGGTCGGTGGGGGCAGTGTAGGTCCTCGTGGCGGAGTTGTAAGCGCAAGCGGCCAGCAGCGCCGTTCTGCTCGTGAAGACGGGGGCGCCGGCATTGGCCTGCGTCGGCCTCCCGGCCTGGGCTGCCCGCACGAGGGCAGCCTGGGCAGCCTGGTTGAAGTAATCGCTGAGCAACGGCACGCCTCCAATAACGACGCCGTTCTCGATGATGCCGGGAAGCGAGACGCTTCCGTTGACGTGGACCCCCAGGGACTGGACGCTGGTGCCCGGTGCCGCAAGGTTGAGCTGCGAGTTGCTGCTGAAGCTCCCCCGAGCGGTGACTTCCGTCTGATACGGCAGCCCCGAGGTGTCGGGGGTGCCGTCGGGGTTCACGGCATAGACGTCGGGGGTGCCCGTGGTGGCAATGATGTCTTCGTCGCTGAACAGCGCGGCTTGAGGCAGGCCGCCCACCACTCTGGTCTCGGCGACCAGCTGGCGCAGGCGAGTCGTACGGCCCCGATAGGTGACCTGGACCTCGACCCACACCTTGCCGTCGGGAGTCGTCGCAGTTATCGGCCCTCCCCCGTCATAGGTGGTTGCCGGATTCACCATCGCTTGATTGTCGTACACCGCGGTCGTCAACGGCGGTCCCGCCGGATACGCGGCGTTGTAGTTGGCCGCCATTTCGGACCAAGTCACGAACGCGGCCGTGGTCGAGAAGTCCTTGCTCTTGACGGCCGCGACGGCGCTGTTGAGTCCGGCCTCAGCGTAGTCCATGGAATTCTTGTCCGCGCGGTCCCGGGCAGTGGCGCTCTGCTGGTTGACAAGCACCATGACCGAGGTCGCCGCCAAGACGGCCAGCGCGGCTGTGATGCCAATGAGCAGGATAAGAGCGGCGCCCCGCTCCGGTGTTTGCCTCCGCATCGCTGCTCCTCCTCCTAGTTGGCGCCCGGGTTGCGCGGGCGCAACGTGGTCTTGATGTCGACGTAGCTCGGAGTACGGGATAGGTTGGCGTCGACCACGAGCTCGATCTGCACCGAGACCAGCGTAGCCACGCTGGTGCTCGTCAGGCTGCTTGACTGCGAGTAGACGCCGGTCGTCTCGTCGCGGAAGAAGTAGGTGAAGACACTCTTGTTCACGCCCGCCGCCGTGTTCACGACGTTGCTGGCAAGGATGATCTTCCTGTCGCCGGCGTCCAGACCGTCGTTGTTCACATCGCGCTGCCAGTACAGCGTCTTCTGCGCCGCCGACCCCGAGGTATCGAGCCACAGTGCCGTCAAGCGCAGCTTGGCGGTGCCGGTACCATCCGAGCGAGGAGTGTCGGTGGGGCTCGCAGGGTTGTAGTTGTACGCCGAGTAGAACACGCACGCGTAAGGCCCGCCCACGGTCGGCATGGCGGCTATCCCTGAAGGCTGCACGAAGTTGAATGGCGTGATGCTCACAGCGGTCGGCTGGGCGCCCCGAATCTCGCTCGACATACGCTCGAGGGCGTCACGCGCGGTCGCCCGCGCCGTGTTCTTGGCCTGCGCGAACGCGAAGGAGCGTTGCAGCGACATCCAGCCCGCCACCAGCATGGTGCCGACGATGGTCACGATGACCATCGAGATGAGGAGCTCGACCATTGACAGACCAGCGTGGGGGACACGCTTCTCCCTGAGTGGAGGTTGCATCGTCAACCTCCTCACTAGTTGCCCGGGTCCGTGTCGAAATGGATGTCCGGGGCATCGCTGAGCAGATGGAATGGCGGGGTGGTGAACGTGCCGTTGTCGCATATGCACTGCACCACGTAGGTGATGCCTTGGCCACCAGGCACGTCCGACCAGGAGACCGTTTGATTCGTCGATGTCGGGCGAAGCCTCGAGGGGGAGAGCGTGGTCACAGGCGCAGGCACCTGCCGGATGATGCTGACGCCCTGGCCGCCGGCGTCGACTTGGTCCCAATACTTGAACGAGACCGTCACGTCCCATGGGCCGACCCCGCCGCCACTGCCCAGGCCGCCGGTACCGGTGGTCGACGTGACCGCCGCAGGGTTCTTGACGATCGTCGTCATGATCGCGTGTTGCGTAGTCCCTCCCCCACCGGACGATTCGGACCACGCCACGTCCACGGTGACCGACTTGTAGACGGCGTCCGCGGCATCGGTGCTGGTTGTGGTCGTGACGCTATACGACTTGCCGCCGACCGGCGCCTCGGTGGTCGTGAACCAATTGGGGCCGATGGTGGCTGAGTTGAGGTTGGCGGCCGTGATGTCCGCGAAGCGGAGCAGTCTGACCTTCTCAAGGCGCTCCTGGGCGAGGTTCGTGGCGAGAACGCGGTTGTTGTCGGCCGCTGACTTCTTCAAGGCGGTGGCAAAGAGCGGCACCATAGCCGCGAAGATGATGCCTGCCATAACGATGGTGACCAAGAGTTCGACCAGACTGAAGCCACGCGCTCCGCGCCTGGCGCGCATCGATGTGCTCATTGCCTCACACTCCTCCCCGCCGGCTTGGGGGAGACAAAGGGTCCGCGAGCCTTCAGGTCCGTGCCTGCTCCACACCGCGAGTATCGGCGCGCGAGGAAAGAACACAAGCCATCTGCCCCAGAAAGCGTATCCAGCATGGATGCCCCCTGCCTCCCTTGCGGCTGCAACCGAATCAGGCGGCTCGCCGCATCGCGCAGAAACAATCGTGAGCCTCAAACGCACTTTCGAACGAGATGACGATTTCGCAACTTCATGGCATAGACCCTCGTCCTTCTGGGAGCCCTTGACCAGAGAACGTTCGTCTATGCCCGTCGTGCAGAGGTCGCGCGGAGGTTAGGGGGGAGGAGAGGCCGGCGGATGGCCGGCCGGGGCGGCTACTGCAGGGCCTGCAGCTCGCGCAGCGTCTGCTGCAGGGCCTCTATCTGGAGGCCGTACCCAGCGAAGTCGCCGGCCTGCAGGGCCGCCTGCGCGTCGTCGAACTGCTGGCTCGCCTGGGCGATGAGGTCGCGGGCTTGCTGGTTGAGCGTGCCGCCCGTACCTGTGCCACCCGTTCCTCCCGTACCCCCGGTGCCGCCGGTGTCGGTGCCGCCCGACGTGTTACCGGGGAGGAAGCTTTGGCCGAAGGCGGCGGTGAGCGCCTCGGCCAAGGTCGGCTTCATGGCAACGACCTGCTGGGCGTTGCCCTGGCCGCCGGCCGGGGCGGGCGCGCGGTAGAAGACGATCACGCGTTTGAGCTGCGGCAGCTGCGTCTCGTCGCTTTGCAGGTACAGCGGCTGCACGTACAGCAGCGAGTCTTCGATGGGCGTCACCAGCAGGTTGCCGAGGATCACCGCGGAGCCCTGCTGGCCCCAGAGCGTGCGCTGCGAGCTGATCTCCGGATCCTGGTTGATGGTCGCCTCGACCTGGGCGGGGCCGAACACTGTGGTGCTCGTCGAGAACGTGAAGTTGATGGACTTGCCGTAGTCGGGCATGTCGGAGCGGGCGCCGAGCCAGGAGATCATGTTGCTGCGGCCGTTCGGCACGAACGGCAGCATGAGCACGAACTCCTCCTTGGCGGCGCCCGGGAGCCGCATGATCACGTAGTAGGCCTCCATGCGACCGGCGCCCGAGAGCGCCACGTTCTCGGGGATCGCCCACTGGTCGCCCTTGTTGTAGAGGACGTCGGCGTCGTCGACGTGATACGTGGAGTACAGCTCGGCCTGCACGTTGAAGAGGTCCTCGGGGTACCGCAGGTGTTCGAGCAGGGGCTGCGGCATCTCGCTCTTGGCCGTGAACAGCGACGGGTAGGCGGCGCGATAGGTCTTGAGCAGCGGGTCCTGCTCGTCGAACACGTAGTACTTCATGGTGCCGTTGTAGGCGTCGACCACGATCTTGACGGAGTTGCGCAGGTAGTTGAGGTCGCCCTGCGGCGTGGAGTAGGGGTAGCGCGCCGTGGTCGTGTAGGCGTCCTGGACCCACCACAGGCGGCCGTCGGCGATCACCATGTACGGGTCGGAGTCCAGAATGAGGAACGGCGCCACGTCGCTGATGCGCGTGCGGATGTCGTTGCGGATGATGATGCGGCTCTGGTCCTCGATCGACGAGGCGGTGAAGAACTTGATGGTGCCGAACTGCGCCGAGAAGGCGAGGCGATTGAGCAGCGGTGAGATGGGGATGCCGCCGCTGCCGTCGTAGTCCCTGTACACGTCACCGTCGGCGCCCGGGTAGTCGAACTCCCTGTCTTTGGTCTTCACCAGGCTGTAGCCGGTGCCGCGCTCGCCGTAGTAGATGCGCGGCTGCGTGATCTCCAGGCCCTTGACGCTCTGCGGCGGCACGTCCTGCACGAGGAAATCGGGCGAGCCGTCGGCGGTCACCTGGTTGACGGCCGACATCGCCACACCGAAACCGTGCGTGTAGGTGATGTGCTGGTTGACCCACGTCTGCGCCTGCGCCGGGAGGCCGTCGATGTTGAGCTCGCGCGGCGAGAGCATCGTCTGGCGGTAGACGCCGTTGACGGTGTAGCGGTCCACGTCGGCGTCAAGGAAGACGTAGTAGGGCCGCAGTTCCTGCAGCTGCCGGTAGCTCGTCACCAGGGTGTTGGGATCCCACAGGCGGATGTTGCTCAGCGTGGGCTGGTTGTCCTTGAGCTTTTGCGGCGTGAGCGGCGTCTTGGCCGCGAGCGGCTCTTGCGTGATGTCGTTGAGCTTGTAGGCGCTCTTGGTGGCGGCCAGGTTGTTGGCGATGTACTCGCGTTCCTTGGTGAGCTGGTTCGGGTTGACGATAAGCGACTGATACACGGCCGGCACGGCGCCGCGCAGCACGATGACGGCGACGATCCACACCACGATGACGGCCGGCCACCACTGATGGCGGCGCCAGATGTTCCACACGAGCGCCGCCGCTATGAGTACGGCGATGCCGAGCGTGACGTAGGTGAGCGGCAGGCGGATCTTGACGTCGGTGTAGCCGGCTCCGTAGAGGGCCCCGGCCGTGGAGTACAGCAGGTTCCAGCCACGGAACAGCTGGCCGACGCCGACCACCACGAAGATCGCCGCGAGGATGCCTGAGAGGTGAGCCACGGCACGACCGCCGAGCTTGACCTCGATCTGCGGGATCTGCGGAGCGGCGGCGCGCTGAGCGCGGGCGAACGGCGAAGCCGGCTCGCCGGACTCGCCGGGGCCTCCCGGGCCCTGCCCCGTTCCCTGGCCGGCGCCTCGGGGCGGCGTCGCCTTGTAGTCGATGCCGCCCATGACGAGGTGCATGATGGCGGCGAGCACGAGCGACGCGACCAGCGCGCCGAAGACGAAGTTCTGCACGGCCTGCCACATCGGCAGCGAGAAGACGTAAAAGCCGATGTCGTGGCCGAAGATCAGGTCCTTTTCGCCAAACGGCGCCTGCTTGAGGTACATGAGGAAGGTCTGCCACTGCGCCGAGGCGCCAAAGCCGGCGATAGCGGCGGCCAGGAGGCTCACGCCCAGGCCGCCCCACCCGACCCACTTGCGCAGCGCTTCGCTGCGCGGCTCAAGCAGGTCGCCCGCCGCGGTGACGCGGAAGCCCGGCGCCAGGCGGCGCGCAAGCTCGACGTTGAACTCGACGATCACGAAGAAGATCGCGAAGGCCGCGAGGCCCACCAGCAACTGCCACCAGAACCGCGTCCAGAACACGGAGCGGAAGCCGACCTCGCCGAACCACAGCCAGTCCACGTAGAACCCCAGCACGCGACCGGACACAGCGATGAGAACCACGACGAAGGCGACGACGATACCGATGATGAGGCGGCGCTTGCTCGGCCGCTGAGGCTTGGCGGGGGTGCGGGGGCGCATGGTACGAACGTTGTCCATGCCCCTAGTATGTCAGGTTCGTGGGAGTTTCATACCTCGCGAGTCTTATTCGGAGCAATCACACCTCTCCTTCAGTCCGTCGCCGCACCGAGACCCGCGAAGGGATCGACGATCTCGATGCCCGCGCTCACAGAGAGCAGATGCCTGTCTTCGGTGTACAGCACGCTCGCAGCACACGACTCCGCCGCCTCCAAGATGAGGGCGTCCCATATGGTGAGTGGGCTCGCGGCGGTCCTCTCCATGGCGGCGGCGACCAGATCGGCTGATGGGGTCACGACGTGCGCCGCCAGCAACTGCTGTGCGAAGCCGGCAGCGACGGGATGCGGCAGAGGGATAGCCGGCTTGCGGGTCACCGTCCAGTAGAACTCCAGAAGGACCTGCGTGCTGAGCGCCAGGGTGCTGGATCCCAGGTGTTCGATCACAAGGCTGCGCGCGCACGTCTGCTTGGCCATGGCGTCAGAGTCAAAGACGTAGACGAGGACGTTGGTGTCGACGAACACGCGCTCGGCGCCGGCCAGGAACCTCATCGGTCGTAGAGTTCCTCACGCGACCAGGTCTTGGAGCCCCAATGCAGTTCGGCAGCGCCCATGAGGCGCTTGACCACGGCGACCGCTTGGCCTGCGCGGTCCGTCTCGTCGGCGTAATCTTCGAGACAACCGCTGACGAAAGCACTGACGGACGTGTCCTCTTGCAGCGCCCGCACACGCGCCTTGCGCAGCACATCTGCATCGACCGTGATGGTGAGATTGGTCTTCACGAAACCAGTGTAGCACGAGAGTCGTGCGGTGTCTACGATGCCGCTGCGATCTTACGGGCGCCGACGGAGTCTGTATTTGCCCCGGTACCACTGGCGGGACGATCGCCGCGGCGATCGCCGGGTCAGTTGTGCGTGGCCTTTTCGGCGCGCAGCATCGCCGTGAAGCGCTGCACCATGGCGGGGTCGAGCTCCTTGGCGGCCACAGCGCGGAGCTCCTCCACCGTCGAGCCGTTGTTGGCCACGACCTCGTAGCGGCAGCACACGGCGTACGCTCGGGCCACGCGAGGGATGGCGCTCCCGCGCCGTCCCTCGGGGTAACCCGAGCCGTCCCAGCGCTCGTTGCCGTAGACGAGGGCATCCACAGCGCGGCGGCGCACCTCGGTGGGCTTGACGCCGCCGTTCTTGCCGTTGCCGAGGATCGCCTGGACCTCGTCCTGCACGGCGGCGCCGGTCTCGTGCACGGCGAGAGCCGTGACCAGCCCGGCAGTCTCGGCGTCGTCCAGCCCGATGAACGTCGCGAAGCGTCGGCCGAGGGCGACCAAGTCCCCTTCGAGCTCGGCGGCGAAATCGGCCTGCCCCTCGGTGTACAGGCAGACCCTGTCGCGGCCGTGCGACTTCGCCATCAGCAGCGCGGCGTCCGCCGCGCCCAGCACGCCGTCGCTGTCCACGGCCGACTCGGGGAAGGCGGCCACGCCGATCGATATCGTGACGTGGACCGCATCGTGGCCGATGTCGATGGCCGCGACCGAGGCGCGGATGCGCTCCGCGAGCGTCCGCGCCTCCTCCAGAGCGGTGCGCGGCAGGATGATCGTGAACTCCTCGCCGCCGTAACGTCCCAGGGAGTCTGACTCCCGCGAACACGCGCGCAGCACGTCGCTGACGGCGCGCAGCACTTCGTCGCCCTTCTGATGGCCGATGGTGTCGTTGACCGCCTTGAAGTGGTCGAGGTCCATCATCAGCAGGCAGAACGTCTCGTCGTAGCGCTCGGCGCGCCGCACCTCGGCCTTGAGAGTCTCGTGGAAGTGGCGGTAGTTATGGAGCCCGGTGAGGCCGTCGCTGATGGCCTGGCGCTCCAGTTCCTCGTAGGTGCGCGCGTTCTGGATGGCGATCGCCGCCAGGTTGGCGAAGAGCATGGCCGGCTCAAGCTCGTGCTCCTCGAACAGCCGGCCGTCCATGCGGTCGAGGCAGAGCACGCCGGTCACCTTACCGCGCACCGTGAGCGGCACGATGATCGAAGCCTGCGGCTCCTCCTCTTCGGTGCCCGGCACCTGCGCGACCCGCGGGTCGTGGGCCATGTCGTTGACGAGTTGCGCCTGGTTGTGGCGCGCCACCCAGCCGCTGACGCCCTCGTCAAGGGACATGCGGAACGACAGCATCTGCTCCGCGTTCTCGTCGCGCGAGTAGATGCACACCAGCTCGCGCGACTCCTCGTCCACCAGGCGGATGTCGATGGCGTCGTAGTCCACCATCTCCTTGAGCATCCCGGTGACCTCGTGGAACACCGTCGTCTGGTCCAGCGTGCCGAGGAGCGTGGCGCTCAGGTTCAGCAGGCGATGGCGGATCGCCAGCTGGCCTTCAAGCAGCTTGGACGTGTGCTGGAGCTCCGCGTAGTGGCGCGCGTTCTGGATGGCGATCGCGGCCAGGTTCGCAAAGAGCTCGGCCGACTGGAGCTCGTTCTCGTGGAAGGTCTTCCCGCCCATGCGGTCGAGCGCCAGCACCCCGATGACCTTGCCGCCCACATTGAGGGGAGCGATGATCGACGCTTGAGGCACCCAGTCGGTGCCCGGCACGAGCGCGCCTCGCGGATCGTTCAGCATATCGTTGACGAGCTGGGCCGCGTTGTGAAGCAGCACCCAGCCGCTCACGCCGACGTCCAGCGGCGCCCGCCAGCTCGACATCTGCTCGACGTCCTCATCGCTGGCGTAGCCGCAGTAAAGCTCACGTGCTTCTTCGTCGACGAGCCGGATCTCCATGGCGTCGTAGTCGATGATCTCCTTGAGCAGTGTGGCGATCTGCGCGAAGAGCTCACGCTCGCCGAGCGTCGAAAGGAGCGCCGCGCTGAGGTCGAGCAGCACGTGTCGTAGCGCCAGCTGGGCCTCGAGCTGCCCGCGCGCGCACTCCAGCTGCTGGTACTGGCGCGCGTTCTCGATGGCCACCGCGGCATGCGTGGCGAAGACCTCGAGCGACTTGACCACGTCAAGGGTGGGCACGCTGCGGTCGAGCGGGTCGTAAAGGTCGAGGACGCCCATGAGCTCGTGCTGCTTGTCGTAGAGCGGCACGAGCAGGTCGTCGTCCTGGTGCCACTCGTCGGCGCGCCGCGGCCCGATGTCGAGCGGCGGCAGGTAGTGGAGCTGCTCGTCCGTCCACACGTGCTCGCGATGATCGAGGAAGAAGGACGAGCCTATCTGGTACTTCACCTGGAAGAGCTCGTCCCAGATGCGACGGGGCACGGGGCGATCGAAGAGTTCGCGGTCGTATTCGGGGTTCTCGCCGACCGTCGCGTGCACGCGAAACGTGTCGCCGTCGGGCTCCACAAGGTACACCGAGGCCTCGCGAAAACCGAAGGTCTCGCTGAGAGCCGTCGCGATGACGTGCACGATCGCATCGAGCTCGAGGCTGGACTGCAGCTGGTTGGCGAGCGTGACAAGGCCGCGCAGCAGTTCGATCTCGCCACGCTCGGCCTTTCGGTTCTTGGGTCGGAACGCCATCCGGCTCCCCCGCTCGCTACGGCCGCGTGAAGCGCACCCACGATTGTACTGCCGGTGTGCGCGGGCGACGCGGCCCTGCCCGTCGTTGCCCGTTGCCAGCGTTGTCGACAGGAACGGCGGATGACTTGAGCGGCGCTATCTCAGCCGGCGTACACGCCCAGCTTGAGGATCTGCCGCGCCTCGTCGGGCGTGGCCGTCTCGCGGCCCCATTCGCGCGCGAGCCGCGCCACGCGGCCGACCAGCTCGGCGTTCTCTTTGGCGAGCACGCCCTTGTGGTAGAAGACGTTGTCCTCGAAGCCGAGGCGCACGTTGCCGCCCATGGCCAGAGCCGTCATGGTCACCGGCATGTGCCAGCGGCCGATGCCGGTGCAGGTCCAGGTCGAGCCTTCGGGCACGCGGTCGACGAGGAACACGAGGTTGCGCGGCTCGCCACTCATGCTGCCCGGCACCCCCAGCACGAAATCCCAGTGCAGCAGCGGGCCGGCCGGGCCGAACTTCTTGACCAGCTTGAGGGCGTTGTCCATCTGCCCGGCCTCGAAGATCTCGAACTCGGGGCGCACGCCCTTCTTCTGCATGCGCTGATAGAACTCCGTCATCAGCGCCGTGTCGTTGAAGAAGACGTCGTCGCCGAAGTTGGTCGTGCCCGTGGTGAGCGACGCCATCTCGGGGTCGAGCTCGAGCGGCTGCAGACGCTCGTCGGCGCTCATGCCCATAGCGCCGCCGGTGCTGGTCTGGATGATGATGTCGCTGCGCTCGCGGATGGCCGCGATGGCGGCCGCGAAGACCTCTTTGGCCTGCGTCGGGTTGGCGGCCGCGTCGCGTACGTGCAGGTGGTACATGGAGGCGCCGGCCTCACGGCAACGAGCCGCGTCGGCGCCGATCTCGGCGGCGGTCACCGGCAGAGCCGGCTGCGCCGCCTTGGTGGTCTCCGCGCCGACGCCGGCGACCGTGATGATGAGCTTGTCCATCTCTCCCCCTGGTCGGCCTGCTACCTCTGATACGGGCAGTGCTCCGCCACGAACGCCAGGCTCTCTTCCACGACCTCGAGGGCGCGGTCCAGGTCGGCGGCGGTGTGGCGGTAGCAGATGTACCAGTGATGATAGGGCTGCACGAAAAGGCCGCGGCGGATGCACTGCGTGTAGAACGCAGTGCGCCGCTCCTTGTAGTGCTCGTCCGCTTTGTCGAACGTGAGGAAGGGCATCGGCGGGATCCCGCTCTTCGTCACCGGCACGCCGCTCCTGTCGACGATCTCACCGAGGTGCGCGAGGAACTTCGTCCCGCGCTCCCAGATGGCGTCCTGCACCTTCTCGCGCTCGAGGATCTCGAGGCACTTCATGCTGGCCGCCATCTCGAGGCTGTTGGGGAAGTACGTGGAACTCAGGAAGGCGTCCTTGACGTAGACGTTGAGCACCTCACGCCTGCCCACGAGAGCCGCGATGGAGTAGCCGTTGGCCATCGCCTTGCCGACCGTGGTGAGGTCGGGCGTGACCCCGTAGCGCTCGCTGGCGCCGCCCATGCTGACGCGGAAGCCGGTGCGGATCTCGTCGAATGTGAGCACGGCGCCGTGCCTCGTGCGTCAACTCCTTGACGGCCTCGAGGTAACCGGGCGGCGGGGCAATGATCGGCTTGGCCATCGGGTGGCCGACCGGCGTGATGATGACCCCGGCGATCTCGCCGGGGTTCTCCGCGAACACGCGCTCGAGGTCGGCGATATCGCCGTACTCGAACTCCTTGGTGAGTTGCCACACGGCCTCGGGCACGCCGCCGTGATGCTCCACGCACCAGTCGCCCCAGCCGTGATAGCCGCAGCGCGCGATCTTGTCGCGGCCCGTGTAGGCGCGCATGGCGCGCACGGCCGCGTTGGTCGCGTCCGAGCCCGTCTTGACGAGGATCGTCTGCTCGCCGCAGGGCATGATGTCGGCGAGCCGCTGCTCCAGTTCGTTCTGCAGCGGTTGCACGAGGCTGAAACAGAAGCCCTTGTCCATCTGCGCCTTGGCGGCGTCGTTGATCTCGTCCTCGACGTAGCCGAGGATGATCGGCCCGTAGGCGCAGAGCATGTCGATGTACTCGTTGCCGTCCACGTCGACGATGTGACCGCCATGGCCATGGCTGATGAACACCGGGTACTCGCCGACCACGAAGTTGTAGGGCCGGCGGATGCCGCCGACGCCTCCCGGCGTGAGCCGCTGGGCGTCGTCGAGCATGGTCATCGACTTGACCAGGTCGAGCTTCGGTGCGCTTTCCACAGGCTGGGCCATGGAGGCTCCTTTCAGCGCTCTCGCGCGAGGGGTCGATGTTCCGCAGCGTATCGGATACGGTGCCGCTTGGCACCCGGCTGAACGGGCGCCCGCTCAGGGCGCAGGCTCCAGCGATGTCGCGCCCTCTTCCTCGTGCTCCCCCAGCAGCACCACGAGCAGCCCCGCGGCAACGATCAGGGCGCCGCCGATGACGGTCCACACCGAGATTGCCTGCCCCAGGAGCACGAACGCGTACAGGGGCGCGGACACGACCTCGAGGTAACCGAGGATCGAGCTGTGCTGCACCTTGATCAGTCCCATCCCCGAGGTCCACATCGTGTAGGCGAGCGCTGTACAGACCACGCCGAGGATGGCGCCGGCGACGAGGTCGCGGGAGGTGAGCTGGTAGCCGACACCGACGGTCTGCCAGAACGCCAGCGGCAGCAGGATGAGCGCGTCCAGCCAAGCCTCCGTGAAGACGATGGTGACCGCCGATACGCGCTTCGTCAGATCCTTGACCACGAGCTGGAACACGGCGTAGCAGAGGCCGCCGCCGAGGCCGGCGGCGACGCCGACGGCCGAGAGACTCGCGCCGCCGCCGAGAAGGGTCGGCGCGAGGATGACGGCCAATCCGCCCAGGGCGAGGGCGAGCGCCGGGTAGACGATGCGCTCGGTGCGCGCCCCGGATACGCGGGGGGCGATGAGTGCCACCCAGACCGGCGCGAGGAACTGGAGGAACATGGCAATCGCGACGCCCGTCCAGCGGATGGCGATGAAGAAGAGCAGCAGCGTGATCGAATCGACGACGCCCATCAGCAGGAGTCGCGGCCAGACGCTGCGGTCGCGCACCCCGGCGAGCGGCCGCCGCCGCGCGAACACCGCCCCCAGCACGATTCCCGCGGTCGCGAAGCGCAGCACCAGGAGGGCGCTCTCGGGGGCGGTGGCCCAGTCCACAAGAACGCCGATGAGCCCCATGAACAAGAAGGAGCCGGCCACCAGCAGGTAACCTTGGGCGGCGCGGCTTCTCACGGGACGCCGCCCGTCATCAGAGCGGCTCCGGCGGTGCGGCCGCGGCGACGGAGGCTTCGCCTTCGCCGCGGCCGAACACCACGACCAGCAGCCCGGCGCCCAGGATCAGGGCGCCGCCGATGACCGTCCAGATGGTCGGCATCTGGCCGACGAGGAGCAGGGCGTAGAGCGGCGCCGCCACCGGCTCGACGTAACCCAGGATGGTCACGTGCTCGACGCGCACCCGGCGCGTGCCCTCGATCCAGAGCGTGTAGGCGATCGCCGTGCAGACGACGCCCATCACGGCGGCGGCGATCCAGGCCCGCCCGTCCACGTGGTAGCCGGTGCTGGAGAACTGCCACAGGGCCAGCGGCAGCACGAACAGCGTGTCACCGGCTGCCTCGGCCATCGAGATGGTGGACGGCGCGACGATCCTGGTCAGCCCCTTCACGGAGACCGTATACGACGCGTATCCGAAACCAGTGAACAGCGCCGCCACAAGGCCGACGAGCGACAGCTCAACGCTCTCGCCGAGCAGGTCGGGCAGGAGGATCACGGCCAGGCCGGTGAGGGCCAGAGCGAGGGCCGGCCACACGATCGGCTCGCGCGGCGAGTGGAAGACGCGCGGCGCGATGAGGGCCACCCACACCGGCATGAGGAACAGGAGGAACATGGCGATGGCGACGCTGGTGTGGAGCACCGCGAAGAAGAAGAGGAGCAGGGTGAGCGACGACATCGCCGCCATCAGAACGAGGCGCCAGGCGGCGCCGGGCCGGCGCCAGTCGGCGATCATCGGGCGCCGCAGAAAGACGACGCCGAGGGCGAGCGCGGCGAAGGCCATGCGCAGCATGAGGATGATCGCCGCCGGGGCGTCGGCCCATGCGACCAGCGGCGCGCTCCCCGCCATGCCCAAGTACGAGAGCAGGACGATGCCGTAACCGAAGGTATCGCGGCGCGGCGGGCCTGCGGTGGCGGCGGCCCCCGCCTCCCTCAAGGTCGCCGACTCGCTCACAGAGGTTCCGCCTCTGCCAGAGCCGCCAGCGACGAGTCTCCCTCGGCGCGCCCGAAGACGACGACGAGCAGGCCCGCGGCAAGGACGAGCGCGCCGCCGGCGATCGTCCAAAGGCCCGGCTCCTGGCCGAGAAGAACGAGCGCGTAGATGGGCGCCGCGACGGGCTCGACGTAGCCGAGGATCGAGACATGCTCCACGCGCACACGCCGCGTCCCCTCAGTCCACAGTGTGTGGGCGAGCGCCGTGAAGACCACGCCCATGACGACGAGCACGACGAGGTCACGCAGCGTGAACTGATACCCCGTGTCCGACAGCTGCCAGAGCGCCAGAGGCAGCAAGAAGAGAGCGTCGAGGCCCGCCTCAGAGAATGTGACGGTGGTCGACGCCACACGCCGCGTCAAGTCCTTGACCAGGAGCACGAAGGCGGCGTAGGCGAGGCCCGAGCCGAGGCCGGCGGCGAGGCCGGCGGCGGATGTCCGGGCGTCGTCGCCGAAGAGCCCAGGCGCGAGGATCACGGCCAGACCGGTGAGCGCCAGCGCGAGCGCCGGCAGAACGATGGGCTCGCGCCGCAGGCCGAAGATGCGCGGCGCCGCCAGCGCCACCCACACGGGCATCATGAAGAGCAGGATCATGGCGATGGCCACCCCTGTGGCCCGGATGGCGACGAAGAGGAGCAGGGCCGAGACGGACGACACGGCCCCCATGAGCAGAAGCCGGGGCGCGGCGCCTGGGCGCCGCCAGTCACGAAGCATGCTGCGCCGCGCGAAGAAAGCGGCCAGGACGAGGAATGCGAATGCCATCCGCACGCAGAGCACCACGCTCGTCGGGGCGTCGGTCAAGTCGACCAGCGACGCGGTGCCCCCCATGAGCAGATACGCCGCGACGACCATCGCGTAGCCCGCGGGGTCGCGGCGGCCCCCCCGAGGCGCAGGCCGATCGACCTCGCCGGTGACGGCGCTCACACCGGGGGCTCCGACTCGAGGTCCTCCTGACCGCGCAACACGACGAGGATCCCGGCGGCCAGGATGAGGGCACCGCCGGCTGCCGTCCATAGCCGTGATGGTCTGGCCCAGGAGGACCAGAGCGTAGATGGGCGCCGCAACCGGCGTGAGAAAGCCGAGCACCGCGCTGTGCTGCACGCGCACCCGGCTCGTGCCCTCCATCCACAAGGTATAGGCGACCGCCGTACACACCAGCCCCAGCACCAGCGCCACGAGTAAGTCGCGGCCGGTCAGCAGTAGCCTGCGCCCAGCGTCTGCCAGAGCGCAAGCGGCAGGATGAAGAGCCCGTCCAGCGTGCACTCGGCAAGGACCAGGCTGACGCTCTCCATGTGCCGCGCGGTGCCCTTCACGACCAGGGCGAAGCCGGCGTAGGAGAGGCCGGAGACGAAGCCGGCCAGCGAGACCGAGGATGGAGGCGTGAACTTCGTCTCCCAGGAGCGCGGGGACCAGGATGATCGCCAGCCCACCGAGAGCGAGACCGATGGCCACGTACACCGCCCGCTCTGTGGCGCTGCCCAGGAGACGCGGCGCGAGCAGCGCGATCCATACCGGCTGGATGAAGAGGAAGAACGTGGCGATGGCCACGCCGGTCTCGCGGACGGCGACGAAAAAGAGCAGCAGTGCAGCGGCGTCGAAGGCGCCCATGAGCAGGAGACGGGGCCAGAGGCGCGGTCGCAGAATGGCGGCGAGGCGGCGCCTGCGCGCGAAGACCGCGCCGAGCACGAGTACGGCGACGGTGAAGCGCAGCACCAGGAGGATGCTTGCGGGCGCGGTCGCCCATGTCACCAAGTGCCCGACAGGCCGATGAGCAGGTAGGACGCGGCCACCATCCCGTAGGCCCGCGCCGCGCGACGCGTTCATCCGAGGAGCTCCGGCTCGAGCTGCTCGCGGCCGTAGAGGACGACGAGGATGCCGGCGACCACGATCATGGCTCCGCCGGCCACCGTCCATCCCGACGGCACCTGGCTGAGGAAGACGAGGGCATAGATCGGCGCGCTCACCGGTTCGAGATACGCGACGATTGAGGCGTGCTGCACGCGGATGTAGCGCAGGCCGTCCATGAAGATGCTGAACGAGAAGGCCGTGGTGAGCAGGCCGAGCAGAGCCGCCATGAGCAGGTCGGTGCTGCTGTAGTGGTAGTGGGCGGCTGAGACGGCAAGGAGCCCCGGCACGAGCATGACGGCGGCGGTGAACGCGCTCTGCGTGAACACCACCGCCGTGCTGCGCACGTGGCGTCCGCGCAGGCTCTTGGCGAAGAGCAGATAGACCGCATAGGACGCGCCCGCGGCCCAGCCGTAGAAGAGGCCGGCGGCCGAGAGCCTGGTCCCTTCGAGCAGCAGGCCCGGCACGAGGATGACGGCCATGCCGGCGAGACCGATGGCCAATGCCACGTACACGATGCGGTCGGTGGCCTCGTGGAGGATCCGCGGCGCGACGAACGCCAGGTACACGGGCGCCAGGTAGGAGAGGAAGATGGCCACCGCGACGCCGGTGGAGCGGATGGCGAGGAAGTACATGATCAGGTTGAAAGCCAGTGAGACGCTGATCCCGAGCAGGCGAATGGGCGCTCCGGGGCTGCGCAGGTCGCGCCAGCTGCCGCTGACGAGGACGACGATGCCGAGCGCGGCGGCGGCGAACGCCATGCGCAGGCACAGCAGCATCGTCGCCGGCATATCGGCGTAGGTGACCATGACGCCGATGGAGCCGTTGGCCAGAGAGGCGAGGCCGACCTCCAGGTAGCCGCGGAGGCGCTCCCGGGGCTGGCCGCCGGGGGCGGCGGCGGAGGTCGCGCCGGGGGCAGCGCCGGAGTCATCGATGCCTTCGGCACCACCGCTGGTGCCGCGAGTGGTAGCACGGGTGGTGCCGGAAGTGGTGCCGGCGTACGCTGGGTCACCACCTCCCCCGGACGACGCGGCGGCGGCGCGTGGCGGCGGCGCGCCGACGGGCGCGGCGCCTCCGTCGCCTCCCCCGCTCACGAGATCGGCTCCAGCAGCGGCTCGGCCTCGCCTTTTCCCAGAACGATGACGAGGACGCCGGCGACGATGATCAGAGCGCCGCCGGCGAACGTCGTCCACGGCGGCTTCTCGCCGATGAGCAGAAACGCCCAGAGCGGTGACGTGAGCGGCTCGATGTACCCGAGGATGCCGGCGTGCTCGACGCGCACGTAGCGGATGCCGTCGGTGAAGAGGCTGAAGCACAGGGCCGTGTAGACGAGCCCGCTGACCAGCACGATCCACGTATCGGTCCACGTGATCTGGTACTGGCCCGTCACCGTCTGCCACACGGCCAGCGGCGTGAGCAGCACCACGCTGCCCAGGCAGAAGAAGAGCGCGAAGGTGGAGCCGCGCACGTCCGGGCCCATGCTCTTGATGAGCATCATGGCCGTGGCGAACATGAGCCCCGCCAGCAGGCCGAAGACGATGCCGGGGATGCTGGTCCGGCCCTCGCCCATCGTGAGCCCCGGGAGTACGAGCAGTGCCATGCCGCCGACAGCCACCGCCACGGCCACCAGGTCGATCGTCTGGCGCCGCGTGTGCAGCACCCAGGGAGCGATCACCGCGACGAAGACCGGCGCCATGTACTCGAGCGAGACGCCCACCGTGACGTTGGCCAGACGAATCGAAGCGAAGTAGAAGATCAGCTCGAGAGCGACCACGAAGCCGACGAGGACCATGCGGCGGAAGTACCCCGAGCGGCGCACCTCGGCGATGCCGCCGGTCTTCAGGAAGAGCACCCCGAGGACGATGCCGGCCAGGGCCATGCGCAGTACGACCAGCAGGCTGGCCGGCATCGTCGATATCTGGATGAGCGTCGCGGAGGTACCCAAGATGAGCGCCGCGATGCCGATCTCGGCGTACCCGCGGGCGCGGCGGTCACTGAGGGGTGGGCCTACGGTGCCCCCCTCGTTGACTGCGTTTCTTCGGTCATTCGCCAGCGAAGCCGAGGCGGCCGGCGAAGACATCCAGGAACCGTTTGTCGGTGGCCAGGTCGAGGAACTCGATGCGGTCGCGCAGCCGCGCCATGCGCCGGCGCGCGCGCACGTCGATCAGCGCCATCTGGGCGCCCACGCCGGCGGCGTTGCCAACGAAGGCTACGCGGCGCTTGGTCACCGGCGGGAACAGGCCGAGGAACTGGGCGGCGTCGAGATCGAGGTAGTTGCCGAAGGCGCCGGCGATGTACACGTGGTCGAGCTCTTCGACGGCGACGCCAAGGGTGTCGAGCAGCAGCTCCCAGCCGCTGTGGATCGCGCCCTTGGCGAGCTGCAGACTGCGTACGTCGTGTTGCGTGAAGACGATCTCGCCGTGCTGGCCGGCGGTGACGAGATACTCGCGGCCCTGCTCGCCGACGCGCACGCTGGGGTGCTCCTGCATGCGGCCCGCCTTGTCAATGACGCCGGCGCGGACCAGCCCGGCGAGCAGGTCGACCACGCCGGAGCCGCAGATGCCGATAGGCTCGGCGCCGGCGATCGTCTTGATATCGGTGGCGCGGCCGTGCCGGGTGATGCGCACGCGCTCGATGGCGCCGGCGACGGCCTTCATGCCGTTCTGGATCTGGTAGCCCTCGAAGGCGGGGCCGGAGGCGCAGCTCGTCACCGTCACGTGACCTTCGTGGGCCAGCGCGATCTCGGTGTTGGTGCCGATGTCGATGGCCATGCACGGACGCTTCTTGCCGGCCAGCCGCGTGGCGGCGATGACGGCCAGCGCGTCCGAGCCGACGAAGCCGGCGATGGGCGGCGGGAAGTGCACGCCGCCGTCCGGGTTCGTGTCGAGGCCGAGCTCACTCGCGCGCAGCGTGAGCGGCTCGGCCGCGGCCGGCGCGAACGGCGCCTGCCCGAGGCCGACAGGCGACAGGCCGAGCGCCAGATGATGCATCGCGGTGTTGCCGACGACGGTCATGTCGCAGACGTGATTGGGGTGGATGCCCTGACGCTCGTAGAGCAGCTTCAGGTCGGCGTTGATGCCTTCGCGCACCGCCTGGGCGAGGGCGGCCGTGTCGTTGTGTTGGGAGGCCTGGGCGATCCGCGAGATGACGTCCTCGCCGTAGCGCATCTGCGGGTTCTCCAAGGCTTCCTGGTCGATGAGTACGCCGCGCGCGAGGTCGAACAGGTAGACGATGACCTTGGAGGTGCCGATGTCGACCGCCACGCCGTAGAGTTCTGGCGGTTGGTGATCGACGGCGTGCACATCGACGACGCGCTTGCCGTACAGCGTGGCAACCACGCGCCAATGCCCGTCGCGAAGGGTCTTGGGGAGGCACGTGAGGACCTTGAGCGGCACCTCGACGCCGCCGAGGGCCTCGTCGAAGCGTTCCAGGTCGGAGCGCGCGTCGTCGAGCGTCGGCGGCTCCAGCTCCACCAGCCTCATCGTCACGGCCGGATGTGCGGCGCCGTGGCGCAGCTTGGAGGTGGTGAGGATGCGGCGCTGCCCGGCGGTGCCGCGGACCTCGATGCTGACGCGCGCCGAGCGAGGGTACGCCTGGCAGGCAAGGCGCCAGCCCTCGGCGCGCAGCTTCTCGGGGATACGTTTGAGCTCCCGCTCCGTGTGCGCCGTGAGCTCGCCGGAGCCTACTCTCACGAGGCACTTCCCGCAGGTCCCCCGGCCCGCGCAGTCGGTGGGTATCTCGACGGCTGCCCGCACAAGGCCGTCGAGCAGGGTCTCCTGCTCGTCGACCTGCAGGGTCAGTCCTATGGGTTCGACGAAGACTCTCGGCATGCCAGCCGCCTCAGGCCGTGGCTGGGCCGAACACGTCGGCCATGCGGTTCTTGCGGTCGACGACCTTCTGCATGCGCGCCGCCCACACGTCGGAGATCGTCGGCTCGGAGCTGTCGAACAGGCCGGCCACGCCGAGCCGCTTCCTCTCGATCTCGCAGTCCTCGCAGTGGCACTCGCCCTCCACATAGTCCTTGGGCTCGGTGTACTTGCTGATCACGCCCTCGTAGTTGCGAAGGATGATCTGATGCGGCGCCTGGCTGATGACATAGTTGGGGAACACCGGCGTCTTGCCGCCTCCGCCGATGGCGTCGATGATGTAGGTCGGCACGGCGAAGCCGGTGGTGTGGCCGCGCAGGCTCTCGTAGATCTCGATGCCCTTGGCGACGCTGGTGCGGAAGTGCGCGGTGCCCTCGGCGAGGTCGCACTGGTAGTAGTAGTAGGGCTTGACGCGGTACTCGACGAGCTTGTGCACGAGCTTCTTCATGACCTTGGCGCAGTCGTTGATGCCGGCCATGAGCACCGTCTGGTTGCCCAGCGGAAAGCCACCGTCGGCGAGCATGTCGCAGGCCTTCTTCGTCTCGGGCGTGAACTCCTTGGGGTGGTTGAAATGCGTGTTGATGTAGAGCGGCTGGTACTTCTTCAGCATCGTCACGAGCTCGGGGGTGATGCGCTGCGGGAAGACCACGGGGGCACGGGTGCCGATACGGATGATCTCGACGTGGGGGATGGCGTGAACGCGCTTGATGATCGCCTCGAGCTGATCGTCTGAGAGGACCAGCGGATCGCCGCCGCTGATCAGCACGTCGCGAACCTCGGGCGAGCGCTCGATGTACTTGATGGCGTTGTCGATCTCGCCCTGCTTGACCATGGCCTCGGTGCCGCCGACGAGGCGCCGCCGCGTGCAGTGACGGCAGTACATGCTGCACATCTCGGTGACCACGAAGAGCACGCGGTCGGGGTAGCGATGCGTGATGCGCGGGGTCGGTGAGTCGAAGTCCTCGCTGACCGCATCCTTGATGTCTTCATGATGGATGACCAGCTCGGCCGGCGACGGAGCCGCCTGCATGCGCACCGGGCAGCGCGCGTCGTCGGGGTCCATCAGCGAGGCGTAGTAAGGCGTGACCGACACGCGGAACTTGCCCATGCAGGCGTCGAGGTCGGCGCGCTGCCCGTCGGTGAGGTTGAGCACCTGCTCGAAGTCGGCCGTCGTGGAGAGCCGGTGGCGCAGCTGCCAACGGTAATCGTTCCACTCCTCTTCGGTGACGTTCTTGAAGAGGGGTATGTCCTTGTGGCTCCTGGTCATCCTCTGTCTCCTTTTCGTCAGGCGCCGGCGGCGTAGCCGCTCCGGCGTCATAGGCTTCCGGGCGTCACGCCACTACAGTCCGGCCTCGGCGACGATGCGGGCCAGCGTCTCCGTGACTTCGCCGCCGAGCGGCAGCACCTGGTGCTCGGCGAGGTGTCTGTCGACCAGCTCCGACGCTTTCTCGTAGGCGCCCTCCCTGCCGGACGCGGCCCAGGCCTCCCACATGCTGCGGTCGAGCAGGCGCGGCCGCCAGATGTCCTGCATGTGCTTGCGGGTGTGGCGCTGGCTGAGGAAGTTGCCGGAGATGTCGACCTGCTTGATCGCGTCCAGGGCAATGGTCTCGTCGTCCACCATGATGCCGGCGACGAGGCGCGCGTTCCACGAGTAGATCTCGGAGTCCATGACGAGCTGCTGGGCGGAGAACACGCTCCCGCCGCCCAGCATGCCGGCGCCCGCCGTGAGGTCGGCGCCGGCAGCCATGGTGCTCAGCGCGGCAAGGGCGTTCTGAGCGCACGCCTGCCAATCGGGCTCGTGGCTGCCGGTGGTCATGCCGACGGCGCTCACGGGCAGCCCGATGTGGGCGGCCAGCTGCGCGGCGGCGATCTGGAACATGGCGGCCGCGGGGCTGCCGGCCGCCAGACCGGCGAGCGCCGGGTCGGCGACGTAGAAGAACGCCGCCCCGGGGACGGTGGCCTGGATGGCCGCGCAGGCGGCCAGCACGCCGGCATGATGCCGGACCAGGGCCGCGGCCAGGTCCAGCCGCTCGTCGGCGCCGCACGCGCGTCCGTTCGGCGCCGCGACGACGCCCACCGGCAGGCCGGCGCGGGCGAACACGGAGGCGGCGCCCAGGGCGTCCGCGCCGGCGCTGAGGCTGACCGGCGGGCGGCCGCGCAGCTCGATCTCCGAGCCGGCCACGGCGAGCGCCATGCGCAGCACGACGCGAGCCTCGTTGGCCGAGCGCAGCGTCGTGAGCTGCACGTGCTTGCTGGTCGCGCCGAAGCAGCGCGCCAGATCGGCGAAGAGCGTCTCGCCGGCGGCGCGCACGGGAGGCCCGTGGACGACGGCCACCTCGGGCAGCGCGTCTGCCAGCCGGCAGGCCTCGTCGAGGTCCTCGGCGGTCGCGGGGCGCGGGTCGCCGCCGGCGCGCGGGCGCACCCGCGCGGCCGGGCCGCCAGTGCCCAGCCAGCAGTGCCTCGCGCCGAGCACGGTGTGATGCTCGAACACGCGGCCCCCGAGGACGACGGTGTCGGGGGCCAGCCGCGCGGCCTTCTCGGCGGCCGCGCCCTCGGCACCTAGCAGCGCGAGCGCCGCGGCGTGCACGCGGCGCAGGTCGTCGTCGCCGAGGATCCTGAGCGCCAACCTCGTCGGCGACGTGAGGATGGGGCAGAGCTCGGTCATCAGGCGCCCGCCAGCTCCTTGTCGGCGCGGTCGACGATCGCGCGCAGCTCCCGCACCACGTCCTCGGGCAGCGGCTCTGGCTGGTAGTTCTCGAGGATGTCGTCGGCGATCTCCGTGGCCTTCTCCAAGGCGCCCTTCTTGCCCTCGCGCAGCCAGGTGTCGTATGGCGTGCGGTCCCAGACGGTCGGACGCCAGATGTCCTTCATGTGGTCGCGTGTGTGGCGCTCGGCCAGGTAGGTGCCGTTGTGACCGACGCTCTTGATGACATCCAGCGCCAGCGTGTCGTCGTCGACGACGATGCCGGCGGCGATCTTCTTGACGATGCCGTAGATCTCGCTCTCCATCACCATGTGCGGGTAGCTGAGGATCTTGGAGCCGTTGAGCAGCCCGGCGCCGTTCATCATGTCGGCGCTGCTCAAGACGCTGGCGAACGTGCTGAGAGAGTCGTCGACGGCAGCCTGCCAATCTGGCTCCTTGGCGCCGGTAGCCATGGTTCCCATCGCCATGGGGAGGCCGTAGAAGTGCGCCAGTTGCGTGCTGGCGGCGGCGAGCAGGTAGTCCTCGGGCGAGCCGCCGGTGTACCCTCCGGTCTGCAGATCGATGACGCTGGGCGCGCCGGCGAAGAAGCACGGAGTCCCGGGGGATGCGAACTGCAGGAGCACGACGCCGCTGAGGGCCTCGGCGTTCTGCACGACGAGGGTGCCGGCCAGCGTGGCCGGGCCGGTGCCCGCCGCCAGGGGCATGGGCATGAAGCCGCAGGCAAGCCCATGCTCGGCGGCGACGAGGTTGGCCTCGAGGTTCGGCCCGTCGTGACCGAGCGGGTCCACGGCGCACTGCATGAAACTGAGGATGGGCCGCGCACGGAGCTCTTTCAGGCCTCCGGCGATCGTGGCCGCCATCTCGACGATATAGCGCGCCGGCTTCTCGCCGAGGGTGGTCACCGTCTGGAAGTGCTTGCTGGTGTTGGTGAACACGGCCTCAGCGTCGTGCAGCGCCTTGGTCGCCGGGGGCACATCCTGGCTCGTGACCACGGGACCCCAGTAGTAGCTGAGGTTGGGCAGGGCGTCGACGAACCGCGCACTCGTGGCGGCGTCGGTCTTCGTGGACGGCCGCTTCTCGCCGGTCTTGTGATCGAAGACGAATACCCCGGAGCCGTCGTTGCTCAGATAGCTGTGTCTGCCGTCGATGAGCATGTCGGCGGCCGGGTCGCGCCCCGCGAGCAGATACTCGCGCGGCGCCCTGGCGGCCGCCTCAACGACAAGCGCCCGCGGCAGCTTCACGATCTGCGTGGCGCGGTCCACTTCGCAGCCGGCCCCTTCGAGCACGGCGAGCGCCCGGTCGCTGGGGAAGCGGATGCCGACTTCCTCCATGATCTCCAGGGTGGCCTCGTGGATGCGCTCGAGGTCGCTGGGGTCGAGGACGTCCCACTTCAGGCGCGGGGCGACGGGATTGATACGGGTGGTCATTGCTGCAACCTCGCAAAGGTCCGACGACAGGTCAGGGAAGAGCCGGGCAGCGGACGGGAGTGGTGAGGATGCAGAGGAGAGCCCGTCCGCAGGAAGCGGACAGGCCTACAGACCGCAGGAGCGGTTGATAGTGCCGATGCTGATGGAGGCCGCGAGCACGGGCCCAGTCTATAGCACCGCCCGCGCGCGGCAAACTGCCGACCGTTGTGGCGCCTTGCAGCGGTTTTATCGGCTTGGCCGTCTCGAGGGAACACGGCTCTCTCGGCGCCTACCCCTCGGGCTCGTACTCCGTCCTGCGCCGCCGGCGCATGACGACCAGCACGATGGCGACGGAGCCGATCACCACTCGCGAGCCTCGACGTCCGTTATGTCAACGCCGAGAGGCCATCGGCACCCTGTTCTCGCCGGCGTCAGCATGTGAACTTCGCGACATGCTTGCCCATCGACGGACAACGGTGTATCTTGTTCCCGTATTGGGAACACCCGGGCGCACAGGCGCAGCGGGTGCTGGCGGAGTACCCACGGGCAGGTTTCATCCGAGGAGACCTCGTGGTGTTTCGGATCAAGGGCAACGACTACAGGCTGGCCGTTCGCATGGACTTCGCGAACGGCATCGTGCGCATCGTCGCCGTCGGCACCCACGCCGAGTACGAGCGCTGGCGACTCTAGGAGGTCCGGTGGCTCACCTCATTCACGACGATGCCGAACACGCCGCGGCCCTGGCCGAGCTGGACGCGCTCCTGGACGCGGCTCCCGCTCCCGGGACGCCGCAGGCGGACGAGCTCCAGCTGCTGGCGCTGGTCATCGAGATGTACGAGAAGCACCGTTGGCCGGTCGAGCTCCCGGACCCGGTCGACGCGATCCTGTTCGTCATGGACCAGCGCGGCCTCTCGAGGCGTGACCTGGAGGAATACCTGGGCAGCCGCTCGCGCGTCTCGGAGGTGCTGGCGCGCAGGCGCGGACTGAGCATCCGCATGATCCGCGCGCTGCACGAAGGACTCGGAATCCCGCTCGAGGTGCTGGTGCGGGAGCCCGGGCGGGCGGCGTAGCACCACCCGCCCGGGCGTCCAGCGTCAGCTCGGGTCGAGGCCGAGCCGCTCCGCCATCGAGCGCCCGAGTTCCCGCGCCTTGGCCATGAGCTCGGCGTCCTCCGCCGCGTCGCCCGGCTTGTCCGCCAGGCCGCCGAGGGCCACCACGGGCGGCGCTTCGGGATTCGAGAGCGCCACGAACCGGCGCATGGCCGCCAGCGTATCCTCGGCGTCCGACTCCCCCGCGACGGCGATGAGACCGACCACCTTCGGGGCCAGCCACTCCTCGTGGTAGTAGCGTGTGGCGTTGCGGTCCATGAACGTCTTCATCTGGCCGGAGACGTTCTCGTAGTAGATCGGCGTCGCGAGGAGGAGGCCGTCGGCGGCGTACACCTGCTCGAGGATGCCCGCCATGTCGTCGTCGTGCGGGCAGGCCCGCTCGCCGCAGAACACGTGACCGCTGCAGAACTCGATGCGCCTATCGGCAAGCACGATCCTTGCGCAATCGCAGCCGCCCCGTTCGAGCTCTTCGAGGGCGGCGTCCACCAGGGTCGCGGTGTTGCCGCGCCGCCTGGGGCTGCCGATCACGGCGACGACTTTGGGGCGGGAGTCTGGAGCATTCATGTCGATACCTCCGGATGTGTCAGTGACGCAGCGTTGTGGAGAGCGGTCTGCGTGTTGGCGGCACTCAGCCGGTCAGCGTCCGCGCCGCCTCGCGCAGCAGTTCGGTGTGACGGTCGACGTCGGCCGTCCTCGTCTGCGGCGCCATGAGCGCCATGTTGTGGAATGGCGTCATGAGGATGCCGCGGTTCAGCATGAAGAGGTGCAGGTAGCGGTCGAGCTCTTCATCCTCGGCCGCGGCCGCCTCGCCGCCGTTCCTTGGCGGCACGGGGCGCGGCCAGTACTCCGCGCGGCAGCCCAGTCTCTTGACCACCCACGGCAGCGCGAACTCGTCGATGACCGCCTGGACGCCGTCGGCCCAGCGGCCAGCGAGGGGGATCATGCGCGCGTAGGCCTCCTCGGTGAGCACCTCGCCGAGGGTCGCCCGCACGGCCGCAACGCTGAGCGCGTTGCCGGCGAGCGTGCCGCCGATGCCGCACTCGTCGGCGGCGTGGTAGTCCCAGCCGACGCGGATGCGGTCGGCGACGGCCTGCCCGAAGCCGTAGACGGCGGCGGGCACGCCGCTGCCGATCGGCTTGCCCAGGGTGACCACGTCGGGGTCGAGGCCCCAAGCCCGGGTGCAGCCGCCGGGGCCGGCGCAGATCGTGTGCGTCTCGTCGATGATGAGGAGCGTGCCGGTCTCGCGCGTCAGCTGGCGCAGCTCGCCGTGATAGCCCTCGTCCGGCAGGATGATGCCGATGTTGGTCAGCGCCGGCTCGGCGAGGACGCAGGCGACGTCGCCGGGAGCGAGCGCCTCCTCGAGTGCGGCCAGGTCGTTCCACTCGATCACCTTGCCCGTGACGGTGGGATCGACCGGCGGGCCGGCGTTGCCCGGCTTGGGCCCCGGCACGCCGTCGTTGATGGTGATGATGGTCTCGTCCACGGAGCCGTGGTAGCAGTAGTTGTAAACGAGGATCTTGGGACGCTTGGTGACGTGGCGGGCGAGACGCACGGCGAAACGGTTGGCGTCCGTCGCCGTCAGCGCGAGCTGCCAGTACTGCAGACCGAAGCGGCGGCTGAGCTCGGCGGCGACCCAGAGAGAGTCCTCGGTGGGCAGCATCGTCGTGATGCCGCGGGCAGCCTGGTCCGCGATGGCGCGGACCGAGGCGTCCGGCGAATGCCCGGTCATGGCGCCGGTGTCGCCGAGGCAGAAGTCGACGTACGTGTGGCCGTCGACGCAGGTGAAGCGGGCGCCGTGGGCCTCGGCAACGTAGGGCGGGAAGGGACTCGACCAGCGCGTCATCCAGTTCATGGGCACACCGTCGAGCATGTGCGCCTGGGCGCGTTCGAAGAGCTCGCGGGAACGCGGGTGGCGCGCGGCGAAGTCTGCGTCCTCGCGCGCCTTCAGCTCCGCGAGCCGTTCGCGGTCGATGCTCGCCGTCACAGGTCACCTCCGGGCCAGAGCAGCGCAGGGCCGCGGGTCTCATTCTGCACGCCGCCGTGTGCGGCACGCCGCGCGCGCTGCCGAGCAGTGTCGCGGGCCTCCCGATCCTATCCGACCCGGCGCGCAGGGAGCAGTCATGCCGTCACCTCCGGATGCCGAAGGAGATTCGGCCACCCACGCTCACGCGAGCCCCGCGTGCTCGCGAAAGCGCTGGACGCAGTTGATCGGCAGGTCGAGCAGTTCCGCGATCCTGAACTTGGCCTCCATCGCGCTCGACTCACGGGGGTAGCTGATCTCGAAGGTCGTGATGCGCCCCAGCTGCCGTTCCCGGCGCACGTCCTCCATGGCGATGGGGTCGGAGAGGTCGAAGGGGCTGACTCCGAGCCGCGCGGCGACATAAGCCCTAGCCTCGCCGAGCCGCATCCCTCGAGTGATCTGCATGCGCGCCACCAGGTCTCCAGCAGCGCGCATCCCGCACATCCCCGAGGCGGTCGCGTGGGCACATGGCATCCCGAGAGGGTCGCCGCCGCCGACCTACAAGCCGTCCAGCCGCAGTATGTCGACGGTGGCTCGCGAGGCGCGCGAGACCGCGTCCAGCGGCAGGTAGCTGGAGATAGGAACGGCGCCGACCCCCATGCCGATGTTCATGTGCACGGGGATCTCGGCCACGTCCATGCACGGCTTGACGAGCGTCAACGCGCGGGCGATGTTCCACGCCCCCGACTTGCGCGTGTTCACGTTGACCGCCGGGCCGAAGACCGTCGCGCCCGCCCGGCGCACCAGTTCCATCTGCCCTCTGGGCCAAAGGCCGGCCAGACGCACGCCGTCGTACTCGAGCCGGCCGTGCATCCCGAGCACGAACTCGCCGGCCATACCGACCTGGATGCCCATGTCGGGGTGGGCCGCCCGGATCCGCTCGATGGCGAGGAGGGTGGCGAGGAAGTCGCCGTCGCCGGCCGCGCCGGCGGTGTCGAAGTCGATGCCGTCGGCGCCCGCCTCCCACATGGCGTCGGCGGTCTTCACCATGTCCTCGACGGCGTACGCGACCGCCTCCTCCTGGGCAGCCCGCGCCTCGTCCACTCGCGTCAGCGGGAGCAGCTCCGACCAGTTGGGCACAGGCCCATCGGGCTGCGAGTACAGCCCCAGATTGGGCATCGCCCCGTACATCACCGGCACCGTCAGGACCGCCTGCGCGTCCTTCATGCACTGCGCCTCGAAGGGCAGGATCGTCCTGATGGCCTTGAACGAATAGTCGACGTGCCCGAGCTCGACGGAGTCGGCGCCGAACATCTGCTCGTAGATCAGCAGGTCCTGGGTGCGCGTCCCGACCGTCTTCGAACCGGAGCCGTCGTAGGTGAGCACGACCTCGTCGCCGATGTCGACGGCGGAGAACTTGGCCGGCGACGCCCAGATCTCGAGGAGGTGGTCGAGCTCGTCCGCGGACAGCGGCGGCACCTTGGCCCGGCCCGCCGCCGCCAGGGTGCCCTCCTCGAGCTTCGCGCGCAGCTGGCTGCGCGTCATGCTGGTCAGCGAGCCGTCACCCATGCGAGTCGGGTACTGCGTCTCCATCTTTCGGTGCTCCTTGTTCAGTGGCTGCCGGCGCCCGCGCCGCGCGCGTATCGCTCGAACGCGGCGCGGGCCTGGTGGCGGGCGTCGTCGGGGATGGACGTGGGCACGTGCGCGGCGAGCACGGCTTCGGCGCGCTCCAGCGCGTCGCTCACAAGCGAGCGTCCAGCGTACTCGCAGAGGCTCCCGCGCTGGAACACGGACGGGCGCCAGATCTCGCCGCGCTGTGATCCCTCGCGGGAGCTCCGCCGCCCAAGGAAGTGGCCGCCGGGGCCCACGGCGGCGATGTCGTCGAGCAGCGTCGAAACGTCGTCCACCGCCGGCAACCGCAGGAGCCGCCGCACGGACCCGATGGTGTCGCAGTCGAGCATGACCTTGGCGGTCGAGATGGCCTGCACCGAGTCCAGGAGCCCGGCCGACACGAGCATGTCGGCGCCGGCGAGGACAGTCGCCACGGCGGTGATGGCGCCCTCGGCGCCGGCCTGGAAGTTGGCCGCCTTCGCCTCCGTGCTGATCCCGGAGCCCATGCTGGGCAGCCCGAAGTGCGTGCTCATCGAGAGGCAGACCATGTCGAGCAGCGCGACCTCCGGGGCCCCGCAAAGGTAGCCGCCGGTGCGCAGGTCGATCGCGCCGCCGGTGGCGACGACGGACAGGGCGCAGCCCGGCGCCGCGAGCTGGAAGATCACGACCCCGGCGAGGAACTCCGCGATCCCGGTCACGGCCGAGCCGAGGATGCCCATCGGCGCGGTGGATCCCATGAGCGGCAGGGGATGGATGTTCACCGGCACGCCGTGACGCGCCAGCTCGATCGAGGCGTCGAGCTTGTCACTCTCGAACTGCAGCGGCGATACGGGGCAGTGCAGCGACGAGTAGATGGGTCGCTCGTGGAGTGGGGCTCCCGCGATCGCCTCCAGCATCTCGAGGAGTGGCGGCACCTGCTCCGGCGAGTGCGCGACGATGCTCTGGACGTGCTTGGAGGTCGACTCCAGGGCGATCAGGTCGGTCTCCAGACCCCCCGTGACGGGGTCGAAATCCGGTCCCGTGAGCGTCGTCCAGATGAAGTCGAGCTCGGGCAGTGCGTCGAAGAGGCCGAAGTAGTACGCCAGATCGGCCCGGGTGGCTCCGCGCACCTCACCGGTCAGGTCGTCCATGACCATCGTCGCCATGCCGTCGGTGGTGCAGGCGAGAGGCGAGCCGTCGCCGACGACGAGGTCGTGCGCCGGCTCACGCCCGGCCAGCCGGACCTGCCGCGGCGCCCGCGCGAGGCAGCTCTCGACCAGCGCCGGTGGGATCTTGGCGATCCGGCGCTCCTCGTCGACCCGCGCCCCTGCCCCTGCGAGGAGACTGAGGACGCTCGCCGAGCCGATGCCGACGCCCACGTGCTCGAGGACGTGCAGCACGCGCTGGTACAGCGCGTCCTTCTCGAGCGCCGAGAGGCAGTCGACCCGCGGTGCGGTCATCGGCCGGCTCGGGTGCCCGGACGGCGGGCCTCGACCTCCGCGAGGATCCGGTCGAGGCCGGCCTTCACCTCGTCGCTGAGTTCGAAGGCGCGCGGCTCGGAGCGCAGCTCCGCGACTCGCGCCTTGAGGCGGTCGAGCAACGTGTGCGAGCCTTCGGCCACCCAGTGATCGTGCCGCGTCGTATCGAGCAGGTCGCTCTGCCAGATCTGGCGGAAGTGCTTGCGCGTGTACGGCCGGACCAGGTGACTGCCGCCCGGCCCGACGGCCTTGATCTCGTCCAGCGCCAGCGCCTCGTCGTCCACCCTCAGCTCACTCATGAAGGCCTTGCTGTACCCGATCAGCTCGTTGCCGAGGAGGATCGACTCGTAACTTGCCTGCAGGCCGGCCTCCAGATAGCCGACGTCGTGCAGCAGTGTCGCCCGCGACAGCAGGCCGGTGATCGTCGTGAGCGCGCTCTCCACGCCCCACTGCTCGTCGAGCGTCTTGCTGTCGGAGTGCGCCGCGTAGCTGAAGCTCGGCAGGTCGTACCAGCGCGCCAGGTCGGTCTGCGCCTGATAGCCCTGAATGGGACCGGCCGATGAGTACACCTCGTTCATGGTGCGCATGTTCATGGCTCCCGCGCCGATGCCCCAGACGAACGGTGCGCCCGGCTTCACCGCCTGGCTCAGAACCAGGCCGGCGAGCACCTCGGCGTTGGCCACGACGATCACCGACGTGATGCTCGCCGGCGCTGTAGCGCCGGCGTTCGGCGCTGGCGCCCAGATCAGCGGGATGTCGAGCTCGGCGCAGGCGAGCACCTTGCTGGCGCCGTCTTCGTCGAACATCAGCGGCGGCACCGGCATGGCGTAGATGCCGAAGCTGTCGGCCTCACCGGCGAGTGCAGTCATCTCCTTGAGCCGCCCAAGGATGTGGCCGTCGCGCGGCGCCACCAGCAGCGGCTTGCGCGTGCCACGCACCATGGCGTCGACCTGCGTCAGGTCGTCGATCGCCTGCGGCACGTCTTCGGGCAGCCCCATGCTCATGACGAAGTCGATGTTCGGCAGCTTCTCGCAGAGCGCGGCCATGCCCTCGACGTCGGCCTTGCGCGCGCGGCGGCGCTCGCGCGTGTCGGGGTCGCAGACGTAGAGCACGTCGCTGCCGGTGCCGCAGTAGCTGTGGTGGGCGTCGAGCACGAGCGGCGCGGTTTCGCCGCCGCGCGGCTTGATCGTCCAGTCGCGCGGCGCGCCGGCGATGGCATCGTCAACCAGTCTCGCGGGAATCCGCACGCGCGTGCCGTCCACCTTGGCGCCAGCCTCGGCAAAGACCTCGACGGCCGGCGCGTACCGCACCTCGATGCCCGTGTCGGCGAGCACCTCGAGGGTCGCTTCGTGCACGCGCTTGCAGGCTGCGTCGTCCCAAATGGTCAGGCGAGCCTGGTTCATGCCGCCACCTCCTTCGCTTTCACGGGGGACCGGCGCCGTGATGAGCGCCGGGTGGAGCACGTTATTGGACAGGCAGAGTCGCAGCTTCCAGCGCCCGAGTCTCCTTCGCCGGAGACCGGGCAGCCGCCGGGAGGCAGATGAGAAACGCCGCGATCCTCATCTGCCCTTCGAGAGACATCCCCTCGGGACGCGGGTCGGCGGCAAGCCGCGCGGGGCGGGCCCGGGTGCGCTGCGCGCGCCTCGGCCCGGCGGCGCGCGGCCACCCCTCGCTTGTCCGGCGCCGACTCTACCATCTGCGCAGGATCAGGAGCCACTGGACGAGGACGCAGAAGCGCGCTGGATGGCAGCGAGAAGCGCGCACCGCGGCGGCGGCGTCCATTGCATCACTCAGCAGATGCCGAGAGCCGAAGTGCCGCCTGCCTGACCACCGCTGACCGCAGAGGCTGGCGGCGGAGTATGTCGGTCGCGGGGTCGGTGCCGGCCGTGGTGCCGGCCTCAGGCACCATACAATGCCATCCTCCAGAGCGACGCCGGCCACCGCGCAGCCACCAACTTGGACGAACTTCACGGTCTGGCAGAGCGCCCTGCTGCGCATTGCTCGGCGAAGTTGGGCGCTTGAGCCGCCGACGCTTTACTCGCGCGCGCGCCGCCCGTACTCTCAGGCCGTGAAGGCGCAGCCGCGCCGCACACGCACACCTTATGACCGCACACGCGATACCGAGGCTCCGCTACGGAGGTGCTCCAGTGAAACGCAATCTGCACGCAGGGCGTCCCAGGTCCGGCGGGCTCAGCCTCAGCGTGTTCACCGACGCCGAGATTGACGACATCCATCTCGGCTCGCTCGAGATCCTCGAGCGCACCGGCATGTGGGTCGAGGCGGACGATGCTCTCGACATCTTCTCCGACGGCGGCTGCGTCGTGAATCGCCAGACGCGCATGGT
Source organism: uncultured Thermoleophilia bacterium (assembly GCA_963765635.1). GTDB lineage: Bacteria > Actinomycetota > Thermoleophilia > UBA2241 > UBA2241 > CAIXSE01. Next base: position 671,197 of record CAVXXF010000004.1, on the reverse strand, counting down.
GCGTATCCCGCCCCATCTCGTCGAGGACGCGCTGCGCTCCTGCCCGCCCAAGAGCTTCCTCTGCGGCCGTGACCCCGAGATGGATATCGTGCTCGAGGCCGGGCGCGTCTACGTCTCCAATTTCGACGAGGGCATCATGATCGTCGACACACGCACGGGCGAGTACCGCCACCCGGTGCTCCAGGACGTGCGCGAGGCGGCCCGCCTGGTCGACGCCCTCAGCGACATCGATACCTATGAGTCGGCCGTGCACCCCACCGACGTCCCCGACAAGACCGCCAGCCTCCACAAGTGGGAGGCGGCCATCCAGAACACCGGCAAGCCGGTCGGCACGGAGGCGACCAGCGCCTACGACGTCAGGAAGCTCATCGAGATGGCGACGGTGATCTCGGGCAGCGAAGATGAGTTCCGGCGCCGCCCGCTGATCGGCTTCGGCGTCTGCCCCGTGAGCCCGCTCAAGCTGCCGCGCGACGCCACTGAGGTGATCATCGAGTCGGCGCGCGCCTGGTGCCCCGACACGATCCTCAGCATGGCGATGTCCGGCGGCTCATCGCCGGTCACGCTGGCGGGTACGCTCGTACTGCACAACGCCGAAGTACTGAGTGGCATCGTGCTGGCCCAGCTCACCGAGCGCGGGTGCCCCGTCACCTACGGTTCCTCGACCACGGCCATGGATCTCAAGCTGGCGGCGGCGTGCGTGGGCTCGCCCGAGCTCGCCCTCTTCAGCGCCGCCTGCGCCCAGATCGCGCGGCGCTACCTGATCCCCAGCTTCGTGGCCGGGTTGTAGGCGGATTCCAAGCTCGGTGACGCGCAGACCGGTCACGAGAAGACCCTCACCGGACTCCTTCCTGCGTTGGCAGGCGCCAACCAGATCTACGGAGCGGGGATGATCGAATCGGGCGTCACCTTCGACTTCGGCCAGCTCGTGATGGACAACGAGTTCGCCAGGATGATCAAGCACGTCGTCAACGGGATCCCGGTGGACGACGAGACCCTGGCGGTGGACGACATCGCCAGGGTCGGCGCGTTCGGCGACTTCCTCAGCCTCGACGCGACGCTCCGCCACATGCGCGAGCTCAGCCAGCCAGAAGTGCTCGACCGACGGGTGCGCGAGGACTGGGAGGAGCGCGGGGCCAGTGACCTGGCCACGCGCACGCGGGCTCGCGCCCTGGAGTTGATCGACTCCCATGAGCCGCTGCCGCTCGATCCGGAGATCGCCGCGCGGATCCGCGGCGTCATCGCGGCCGCCGACCGCGAGAAGGGCGTGGCATAAGGAGCGGGCGGGAGAGCGCTCTCGCGCCCTCCCGCCCGCTCCGGAACGGACCGTGTTGCCGAAGTCCTCTAAAGCTCTTCGTTACCCGGAGGCAGCGGGAGCTCGCCTGACGGGCCATCCGACATGGGGATCTTGGGGATGGCCGTGTCGGCCAGGTTGTCCTGGTCCAGCGCGGCCCCGGCCGGCCCTTGAAGCGAAGCGGCATCGGGATCCGGTAGCTCCTGGTCGACCGCGACGATGCCGAGCGCCGCAGCCTGCTGCGGCTCTTTCTCGGGCAGGATGTGCCGCAGGAAGCGCTTCGTACGGTCGTCCTTCGGGTGGAAGAAGACCTCGCTCGGCGGGCCCTGCTCGATGAAGTAGCCGTCGTCCATGTACACGACCCGGTCGGCGACGTCACGGCTGAAGCCCATCTCGTGGCTGACGACGATCATCGTCATGCCCTGAGAAGCGAGGTCTTTCATGACCTTGAGCACCTCGCCGATGAGCTCGGGGTCGAGAGCGCTGGTAGGCTCGTCGAAGAGCATCAGCACGGGGTCCATCGCCATGGCGCGAGCGATGGCGACGCGCTGCTTCTGGCCGCCCGAAAGCTGGCTGGGGAAGAAGTCCATGCGCTCGGCGAGCCCCACCTTGGTCAGGAGCTCTTGCGCCTTCTTGATGGCGGCTTCCTTCTTCTCGCCCTTGACGAGGACGGGGCCCTCGATGACGTTCTCGATGGCGTCCTTGTGCGGGAACAGGTTGAACTCCTGGAAGACCATGCCGCACTTCATGCGGATCTGGTGGACGTCCTGCTTGAAACGGCCACCGTGGCTGCCGCAGGTCACGTGCACGCCGCCGATGCCGATCTCGCCGGTGGTCGGGTCTTCGAGGAAGTTGAGGCAGCGCAGGAAGGTGCTCTTGCCCGAGCCGGAGGGCCCGATGAGCACCACGACCTCGCCCTTGAACACCTCGAGGTCGATGCCCTTGAGCACGTGGTTCTTGCCGAAGTACTTCTGCAGCCCTTCGACCTTGACGATGAGCTCGCGGCCCTGATCGTCGTAGATGGGAGTTGAGGTCGATTTCGTCATGCTATTTCTTCCCCTTCTCCTTCTCGCGGGCCTTGTCGCGCGCCATGCGCGTCTCGAGCTTCGCCTGCCAGAAGCTGAAGAAGATGGTGAGCGCCCAGTAGAAGGCCGCCGCGACCAGCAGGGTGGAGAAGTTGTTGAGCGATGAGGCGCCGGCCAGCTGCGCACGGCGCAGGAGCTCCTCGACGGTGATGACGGACACCAGCGAGGTGTCCTTGATGAGGGCGATGAAGTCGTTGCCCAAGGCGGGGATGACGATCTTGAGGGCCTGGGGCAGCACGATGCGACGCTGCGTCTGCCAGCCGCTGAGACCGATCGCCCAGGCGGCTTCGTTCTGCCCCTTGGGGACCGCCTGGATGCCGGCGCGGAACACCTCGGTGAGGTAGGCGCCGTAGTTGAGCGACAGCGCCGCGACGCCCGACCAGAAGGCGGGCGGGTTATACGTGTCGGGCAGCCCGAAGGCTTTGATGAACTCAGGGGCCCCCTGGTAGATCACGATGATCTGCAGCAGCAGTGGTGTGCCGCGAAACAGCGAGGTGTAGAAGGTCGCCAGCCAGTAGGGGATGCGCCCCAGCACCATCTTGAACATGTATTCGCGGCTCTGATAGCGGTCCCACGCCTGCTTGAAGGTCATCTTCTTGGAAAGGCGCCCGAGCGAGCCGAAGAGGGCGAAGATACAGGCGAAGATGATCGAGATGACGGTGAGCTCGACGGTGACGATAGCGCCGGCTGCGATGTACCAGAACCACTTCTTCATGACTTCCGTGTTGATGAGGCTGCCGCCGGTCGCCTCGCCCTCCGACTTGAACTCCCAAGAATAGGTGTCGGCGGTCTTGCCGTTCCTTTCGTCGTACACGGAGAGTTGCTTCCCGCTGGTGTCGAACAGGGTGACGTCGAAGGCGAAGTCGCCCTGCGCGAACGTGGGCTCGTCCCACCTCATGAGAAGCGTCGGGTTGCCCGGAGACAACTCGATCATGTTGGCCGGCGACGAGAGGACGATCTCCTTGCCGTCGACGGTCAGGATCGAGGCGGCCGGATCGAGATCGGCGCCGTTGAGATTCAAGTTGATGTTGATCTGGTCCCCGGACCATTTCGTGCGGGTGCCGGTGGGGTCGGGGATGACCCCGAGGACGATGGGGACGCCCGTGGGCGCGGCCGCAGTCGCCGCGGGCGACGGGCTCGCCTCGCCTGTCGCGAGCGCCACAGGCGAGAGCGCGGTCAAGACAAGCGCGAGCAGCGCGGCGAGGAGGCCGATGCTCGCGAACCCTGCGCGTCTATGCATCTTGCACGGACCTTTCCTTGAAATGGCAACGGCGGGGGCGCCGAAGAAGTCGCCCCCGCCGCGCGAAGTCAGGCGGCGCGGCCCGAAGGACGCGCCGTGAGATCGTTGACTACTGCTTCACAGTCAGGTCGATGCCGTTGTACCACTGCTTGGACATCTCCGTGAGGGCGCCGTTCTCGTGCATCTGCTGCACCGTGTAGGTCAGAAGAGCGGTCCAGTCGGTCTCGCCCTTCTTGACTGCCATGGCGAGGTCCTCGTAGTACAGGGGCTTACCCGAGAACTCCATCGCCTTGCCCTCGAGGATGGCCTGCTGGCCGGTGGGACCCGCGGTCATCACGAAGTCGAGGTTGCCGTTGAGCAGGTCGGGGAAGGTGTCGGCGTCGGTGGTGTAGGTCTTCACGACGGCCGTTGACTCCTTCTTGAGGAATTCGTAGTACGTCGTCGCGGCGCCCACGCCGACCTTCATGCCGGCGAGGTCCTCGACGCCTGCGATCTGCGTACCACCCTTCTTCACGAAGACCTGGCCCGAGGTGAAGTAGTAGGGGTCGCTGAAGTTGAGGGTCTCCTGGCGCTCGGGCGTGATGGTCATGGAGCCGATGGAGACGTCGTAGCGGCCGTTGTTCAGGCCGCCGGGGATGGTCTCCCAGGCAGGATGCTCCCACTTGATGCCCAGGCCGAGGATCTCGGCCATGCCCTTGGCGACGTCGACGTCAAAGCCCACGACTTCCTTGGTCACCTCGTCGACGGAACTCTGCGGCGCGTAGTTGGAGTCGTTGGCGACGATGACCTCGCCCGCGGTGACGATGTCCAATGCCAGCCCGGTCGGCTCATGGCCGAGGATGGCGGTCGCCCGCTCCATGGCCGAGCCGCTGATGGCGGCGGTGCCGGTGGGGCTGGCGCTCGCGTCGTCAGTAGTATCGCTGCTCCCGCAGCCGATGGCGAAGCCCATCATCCCCACGATCGCCACGAGGAGTACGGCCACCACAATGGAGGTCTTGCGCTTTCTCATGCTTCCGTCCTTTCCGGCTGAACTGATCCCGAAATAGCGCGGAGAGCCCCTCGCGAAGACCGTCGCGGGGCGGCCCCCACCGCCGATCGAGACATACCATGCCGCGCTTCCCCCGTAGCGGCATCTGATTCCGATTTATACAGCACCGAGGTCAAAAGACAAGCGCGAACGTGCGTGAGGCCCTGGGGTGAACCCCCGGGTCGCGACTGCCGTGAGGCTCAGCCGATACCGGCCAACACGCGCAACTTGGCGTCGAGCGCCGCGTCGAGCGGCGGCGGCCGGTGCTGGGCGGCGAGACGCATCACGCGCTCGTGGGCGCGGTCGAGGGCCGTCTGGCGGCCGCCGGCGCTCCAGAAGCGGTGGGTCTGGTCGTCGATCAGAGACGGGCCGGCGGCCGGCGAAGCCGCCCCTCCGGCCTCTCCGCCCAGGCTTGCCAGGTCGATGCCGTGGGCGATCGTGCGCGCCTGCGTAAGCGTATCGGCGGCAAGCGCCATCTCCTCATAGCTGAAGATACGCCCGCCCGAGACCATGCCCACGCCGGTGAGCAGGTCCACACCGCAGGCCAGCGAGAGATAGGTGGTGGTCGCGTCGTCGAGCGCGGACTGCCAGCTCGGGAGCTTGGCCCCAGACGCGTTGACCCCGCACTGGGTGGGCAGACCGTAGAACTGGCCCACGTCGCCGACCGCGGCGGCCATGATGGTGTCTTCGGGAGCGCCGCCGGTGAAGTCGCCGGTCTTGAGATCCATCACGCTCGGGATGAAGCAGATGAACACCGGCGCCCCGGGGACGGCCGCCTGGATGACGCAAACGGCGCTGAGCGCCTCGGCGATGCCGACGACCAGGGAACCCGCCATCGTGATCGGCGTCGTGGAGCCGCCCATGGGCATCGTCACGAACCCGATGGGGATGCCGGCCGCCGCAAAGACGAGGCCGGCCTCGAGGGTACCGGCGTCGTTGCCGAGCGGCGTGACCGTGCCGAGCAACGCGCTGATGGGCGGCCTGGCGCGCAGCCGCTCGTCGCCGCCGGCCACGGCGCGCGCCATCGCCACGGCGACCTCCGCCAGGTCCGGCTCGACGACCGTCACGGTCTGCACATGCTTGCCTGTGTTGGCGATCGCGAGGTAGAGCTCGTGCAGACCGCGCACGTCTGCGGGGCGGTCTTGAGCGCTCACCGCCGGCCAGCAGAAGTCGATCTCGGGCATGCCGTCGACGACCCGCGCGATGGTCTCCACGTCCTCGGCGGTCGTGCCCCGCTTCTCGCCGCACTCGAGGTCGTAGATCTCGACGCAGCAGCCGTCGGTGGTCATGAGGGAACGCTCGCCGGTGACGAGAGGCGCCGCGGCCCTGGCGCCGAGGGTCACGCGCCGCGGCGCCAGGTCGACCAGCCGCCGCACGAGCTCGGGCTGCAGGGTGACGCGCGCGCCGTCGACCGCCGCCCCTTCGGCGGCCAGCGCGGCGCGCGCCGTCGCGGAAGGGATAGAAACGCCGACCTCGGCCAGCACCTCGAGCGCCGCGGCGTCGAGCCGTTCGAGCTCCTCCCGCGATAGGATCGCCAGACGGCCTGCGGTACCGATGCTGTGGGTGGCGGGGTGCGTCATCCTCGGATCTCCACGTCGTGCGCTTGGCCGCCACAGTACACCACCTCAGGCACGAAGACACCCGCATCGGCGCAGGCTGGGTGCGGCGCGCTCAGCCCCAAGGAGCGCTATCGCCGGAGCGCACCGTGGCCTCCCCGTGGGGCCGGCGGGCCCGGCACGTTTGTCGGCCTCAAAGGCGGCGGGTACGATGCTGTCATGGAAGCGATGCCGGACGATGAGCCAGACGCTCGCCGTGAGACCACGCCCGAGAGGCAGGCCCGGCCGCCGGCCGCGGCGCCGTCGGGCCGCAGGCGCTGGGTACGCCGGCTGGGCGACATCCTCCTGATCGCCGGCGGGCTTGTGCTCGCGTACCCGTTCTGGTCGGCCGGCTACGCCCAGGTACAACAGAGCCGGCTCGACGCCACCTACCGCGACAACAGCGCCGCGTTCTCGGCAGTGGCGGGCGCTAACGTCGGCGCGCGCCCGCGCGACCTCCCTTCGGCGGAGGTCGTGCGCCGCCTGGCCGTGCTCTACGGGAGCCGCCTGAAGGCAGGAGACCCCATCGGCCGTCTCCGCATCCCCCGCATCGACCTTGACCGCCTCGTGCAGCAGGGCGCCCGCGGCTCCGCGAGCCTCGACCCCGACACCGACCGCGCCCTGCTCCGCAACGGCCCGGTGCACTACGGCCTCACGCCCCTGCCCGGCGCCGGCGAGCCGTTCGCCGTCGCCGGCCACCGCACCACCTACGGGGCGCCGTTCTACAAGATCGACCGGCTGAAGCGTGGCGACCGCGTCTTTCTGGACACGCCCTACGCCCGCTTCCGTTACGAGGTGGCGAAGAGCACGGTGGTCCCACCCGACGATGTCAGCGTGCTGCGCGACCGGGGCTACGGCCTCGTGCTCACGACCTGCACGCCGCCGTACAGCGCCAGCCACCGCTTGGTCGTCTGGGCTGTGCTCGAACGTGCGACGCCACTGAAGCATGCCGTCGCGGCTCCACAGTAGCGGTGCTCAGGGCGCCGCCGGCCCGCCGGGGAACGGCGGGCGCGCTGCGGCGCTGCCTTCAAGCATCATGACCAGCAGCTCGGCGCCGGCCTCCCCGCAGGGGTACTCCGGCGGCACGAACGCAAGCCCGTCGGCCAGAGCCATGGAGCGCAGGATGCCCGAGCCCTGGGGGCCCGTGGTCGTGAAGCCCCATCCGCGCCCGCGGTGCAGCAGTCGGCAGCGACGCGCCTCGGTACGGTCGCGAGAGCCCTTCACGGGCTCCTCCGCCGCGGCGAAAACGTAGGGCCGGTAGAGGTCGGATCTCCCCTGCAGGGCCAGGAGCGCCGGCCGCACGTACATCTCGAAGCTCACCATCGCCGCCACGGGGTTGCCGGGCACGCCGAACACGAGAGTGTCGCCACGCGTGCCGAAGGCCAGGGGCTTGCCGGGCTTCGTGGCTACGCCCCAGAAGCGACGCTCCACGCCGAGCTCGTCCTGCACCTGCTTCACGAAATCGAACTCGCCGACGGAAACACCGCCGGAGGTGATGACCACGTCGTGCTCCAGCGCGGCGGCGAGAAGCCGCCGCGTCTCATCGAGGTCGTCGCGAGCGATGCCCAGCAGCACAGGCTCACCCCCGGCGGCCAGCACCTGGCCGTAGGCAGTGAACGAGTTGGAATTGCGGATCTGCCCGGGGCCCAGGGGCTGGCCCGGCAGCCGCAGCTCGCTGCCGGTCGCCAGTATCGCGACCCGCGGCCGGCGAGCGACGGCGACCTTCTGACAGCTCACCGACGCGAGCAGGCCGATCTCGGCCGGGCCGAGACGTGCGCCGCGCGGGAAGAGGACGTCGCCTACGGCAACGTCCTCGGCGGCGCGCCGCACGTTGGCGCCTGGCTGTACCGTCTCGGTGACTACAAGCGTCTCGCCGTGCTGCTCGGTGAGCTCCACCTGCACCACGGTGTCCACCCCGGGCGGCAGCGGCGCGCCAGTCATGATCTTGGCGGCCTCACCGGCGCCGACCTCCTCGCCGACCCAGCGTCCGGCGGGTATCTCGACGACGACCTTGAACTCCCGGCGCCCGCCGGCGAGCTCCGCACCGCGCACGGCGTAGCCGTCCATGGCCGAGTTGTCGAACGAGGGCACGGCCTCGGGAGAGACGATCTCCGCGGCCGTGGCGCGTCCGAGCGCCTCGAGAAGCGGCACCTCCTCGGCCGGTAGCTGACGCGCCGCGGCGAGTACGGCGTCGATGGCTTCGTGGATGCTGATCACGTTAGTCTCCAATGCTAGTGCAGTCTCATCTGCTTACGCATCTTAGTAAACTCCGGGGTCACGCGGCCCGATTCTGTTATGCGAGAGCGGCGAGAGAGGAGACGCCAGGTGAGCCGACAGGATTCCAAGAGCCGCGCAGACCGCGACGTGACGGGCACGCGCAAGCGCCGCGTCACAGCCCTGCGCGACCTGGTCATCCAGCGCGTCTACGACGTCCCCGCCGAGGACGTCGCGGCGAGCATCATCCGCGTCGCCATCGTGGTCAGCGCGCCCGTGCCCTCGCGGCTGCACTGAAGACGACCAGGCCGAGGGCGGCGCCGGCGGCGTCGATCAGCGCATCGGCGAGCTGGCAGTCGCGGTAGGGCAGCGGCGCCTGCACCAACTCGATCACCACCCCCAAGAAGACGGCGAGCACTGCCGCGCCCAGCACCGCGCGACGGCTGAGGCGCCAGTCGTCGAGGGCCACGGCGAGCACGAACGCAAGCACGACGTAGGCGGCAAAATGCCCCGCCGCGGTCACCTGATCGTCTCTCCCTCCGGCGATAGCGTGGATCGGGCCCTGGGACGGCAGCACTCCGAAGACGACGATGCCCGCCGCCCACACGACGGCCGCCACCCGCCACGTACGCGGACCCAGCATCAGGACGCCGCGGCCCGGTCGCGGCGCTCGCCGCCGAACGCCTCATCCCCGTCCTCGACGAGAGCCGCCACCGCGCCCTCGTGTACGAGGATGCGCGCGGTGGCGACCACGGCATTGCCCAGTCCGAGGCACGCGTCCCGAGGAAGCACGCCACGGCTGAGCGGGTAGTCGAATCCCTCCAGGGTCACGAGCGCGTCGCCCTGCAACGGCACGATGGAGACTCGCGTGCCGGCCGGGGCATCCAGGCGCGCCTCCGTCGGCGCCGCGAGCACGCGCGCCGTCAGCGCGCGGCGCCGCCAGGCGCGCGGCGACGCCGCGCGTCGTGAGGCGCCGCAAGATGGCCAGGTGGCCAAGGGTGTGGTCGAGGGCGCCGAGGGCGCCGGCGAGCACGAGCTCGACGGCGCCGCGGCGCAGCGCCTCGTCGGCGGCCATTTCTCCGTCGGTACGGTCCTTGCGCGCGGGGTGGCGGACCAGCTCGACGCCCGCCGCTTCGAGGCGTTCCACGGCGGCGACGGGCAGCGAGTCGAAGTCACCCACCACCACGTCGGGGAGGATCCCGTGCTCGAGCAGAAAGCCGGCGCCGCCGTCGGCGGCAACGACAAGATCGGCGGCGTGTGCCCAGCCGCAATAGAACTCGGGCTCCTCGTACTCGCCGTTGAGAAACACCACGGCGAGGCGACAGTGGTCCGGCACCGCGCCAATGCCGAGCGGTCGGCCGGCCACGTCGCTCATGCCCGCGCCGGGCGGCCACGCCCCGGGAAGGCCGCGTCGTAGGCCTTCAGCAGCGGCCAGAGAAGGAGCGTCGTGAGCACACCCTCGGGCACCAGGTACAACAGGTTGTACGTCGCCGCGTAAAGCCACGCCGACTCCCACTCGGGGGCGTAGGCTGCGAAGAAGATCAGGCCCGAGAGGAAGTGGCAGGCGAAGCGTGCCGTCAAGGCGAGGGCCACGGCCAGGGTGAGGGAACGCCAGCCGCGTACGTCCACAAAGCCGGCCACGGCTAGCGACGTGAACGCCAGCGGGTAGTCGAGCGCGGCTTGCGCGGGGTGGAAGACGAAGGCGCCCGGCAGCCCGAGCTGCAACAGGCCGTACAGCAGGCCGGCCGTCGCCGCCGGGACTACGCCGCGGCGCACTGCGACGAAGATGATGGGCAGCAGCTCGAGGCTCACCGAGCCGCCCTGCGGCATCACGAAGATGCGCACCTGCCCGAGCACGGCCGCCAAGGCGATGGCGACCCCGATCTCGGCAAGAGCCTGCACACCCCAGTGGGCGGGGTTGAGATTGAGCCGCGCGCGCGCATCGAAGGCGTGCGCTGAAGCCGGGGCCAGTGGAGTACTCATCGTAGGATCTCTCCCTTCGCTGGCATTACCCAGCAGCGCCCGAAGACGCCGCCACCTCAAGGGTGGTCAGGTTCGACGCGTCGGCGCTAGGAAGCGCCTTCTCAGCTCCTCCGCAAGGAGCTCCGCAGGACCCCCACAGTGTACCGCAGGCGCGGCGGCCGGGCCAGGTCGCGTTTCACCCCACCCAGCCACCGTTCACACCTCCCTGTGGAGAATGTGGATAAGAACCTTTCCCCTCGCTTGCAGGCTCACAACCGCCGTGGATAAGACGTTGACGACCTCAACTCCCCTTGACACGACGCTCACCGTCTACTCACAGTGGGAAACCGCCGTAGAGCAGGTAGTTTGCTGTCCGGCCCAGAGCCGGCGCAGGCGGTGACTTCGGGTCCACGCACGCGCTCCCTCGGCGGTCGCGCAGGGCCGTCGTCCACCCTTGTGTGAAACCGCACTTTCCACAAGACCCGCAAATTGCGCACGTCCTGAAGCTATCGCCTGCCCGCTTTCCACATATCTTGAACAGACTGTGGACAACCGTCGCTTTCCCCCTGCAAAACAGCGTTTCGCTCGGCAATCAGCGACGTTTCGGCCGCCAAGGCCCCTCTGCTATACTCTGCGACCCCATGGAGTCGTTCCTCGACAGGCTGCTCGCCGACGAGGGGGCCGCCGCTCCGCCGCCCGCGACGCAGGCTGCAGCCGCGACCGCCGTCCCCGTCACACCGCCCGGTCACCCGGGTCTCCATGGCGCGCTCCCCGAAGTCCCCCTGGGACCCGAGGCCCCACGCATCGCGATCTACGACACCCTCACCTCGCCGCCGCGCGTGATCGCCGTGGAGGAGAAGGACCTGCCGGCCCTCATCGCCTCGCTGGCGGAGAAGACGTATCACTACTGTCGCGAGCAGGGCGGCCAGATCCCTTACACCGTATTGCAGGAACTCATGGAGAACCTCCTGCACGCCTGCTTTCGCGACGTCGTGATCACGATCCTCGACAACGGGCAGACCATCCGCATCTCCGACCACGGGCCCGGCGTGGACGACAAGGATCGCGCCTTCCAGCCGGGCTTCACCACCGCCAGCGCGCTGCAGCGGCAGATCATCCGCGGGGTCGGCTCGGGTCTGCCCGTCGCGCGCGAGTCACTCCAGTTTCTGCGCGGGGTGCTCACCGTGGACGACAATCTCGGCGGCGGCGCCGTGTTCACGATCAAGATGCCGGCTCACGCCCCCGAGCCGGCGACCACGCCGCTCGCACCGGAGGTCAAGCTCACCATGCGCCAGACCAAGGTGCTCGTGCTCCTCATGGAGTTCGGCTCCTCGGGCCCCACGGCCATCGCCAAAGAGCTCGACATCTCCTCGGCGACGGCCTTTCGGGAGCTCGTTGTATTGCAGGACATGGGGTTGATACACTCGCTCGGCGACGGCAAGCGAGCCTTGCGCGAAGAGGGTCTTCACCTCCTCGAGAGCATCCTTTGACTGACGGTCTCAAGCATCCCCGGTGGGCCGCCGCATCCCCGGGGACAAACACGACGGGGCGCACACGGACGACCAGCTGACACTCATCTGGGATGAGGCGAAGAAGCACCTTCGCGGCCACCTCAACGAAGCGGCCTTCCAGTTCTGGTTCGACCGCACGCTGCCGCTTGGTCTGGACGACGGCGCCTTCGTCATCGGTGTGCCCAACGATTTCGCCCGCGAGTGGATCGAGAAGCGCTTGGCGGGCCAGGTAGCGGAGGCGCTCCGTGAAGTCCTCGGCGACTCGGTCGACGTGCGCGTCGTCGTCGACGCGCGGGCGGCGGAGCTGCCCCAGCAATCCGCGGCGGAGCTGCCCGCCGCCGCCGTAGCGCCGGCGCGGCCGGCCGCGGCGCCGGCCAGGGCCCGCCGCGCCGCCGGCGCACGCGCCGCCCGGGCCACGAAGGCTGCCGGCGACCTCAACCCGCGCTACGTGTTCGACCGTTTCGTGACCGGCCCGCACAACGAGTACGCGGCGGCCGTGGCCCACAGCGTGGCGGAGTCGCCGGCCACCGCCTACAACCCGGTCTTCATGTACGCCGCCACCGGGCTTGGTAAGACCCACCTCATCCAAGCCATCGCTCACGCCGCGCTCGAGAAGCACCCGGACCTACAGATCAAATACGTCACTGTCGAGCGCTTCACCGACGACTTCATCAACGCGGTCACCGACAAGAACCGCATCGACGGCTTCAAGCAGTCCTACCGAGAGAACGACGTGCTCCTCATCGACGACGTGCAGTTCCTCGTCGAGAAGCAGCAGACGCAGGTCGAGTTCTTCCACACCTTCAACGCGCTCTACGAGGCCGGCAAACAGATCGTCATCACCAGCGACCGGCCGCCGCGGGAGCTGGTAGAACTGGAGGAGCGGCTGCGCACGCGTTTCGGCCAGGGCGTCGTGGTCGATATCAGCCGTCCCGACCTCGAGACGCGCATCGCGATCCTGCGTAAGCAAGTCAAGTGGGAGGGTTTTCAGATCGCCGAGCCCGAAGTGCTCGAGTGGATCGCCTCTCGCGTCACCACCAACATCCGAGAACTTTACGGCGCCCTCACGCGAGCGGTGAGCTATGCCTCCATCCGCGGCAGCGAGGTCACGCTGGATGTCACCAAGGAGGCCCTGAAGGACATCCTCCCCAAGGCCTACCAGCATCCGGTGACCATCGAGATGGTGCAAGCCGAGGTCGCGCGCCAGTTCGGCATGCACGTCAACGACCTGCGCGGCAATCGTCGTACTCAGGATGTGTCGTACGCGCGCCACATCGCCATGTACCTTTCTCGCGACCTCACCGAGGCTTCGTTGCCGCAGATCGGCGCCCGCTTTGGGGGCCGCCACCACTCCACCGTCATCCACGGCGTCGACAAGATCGAGCGCCAGCTCAAGGATGGCCACGACTCGCAACTCCAGGATCTCGTGGCCCTCATCGCGGCTCGCCTCAAGACCGTGCACTGAGCGGCCCGGGTCGCTGTGCCCGGCGTCGCGGCCACTGCTTCCCACAGACCCTGTGTACAACCCCCGTTCGACCGGTTGACGTTCTCCCCCGGGGCGGTCAAATCGGCTATGCTGCGCAATACGAGGAGGGCCGTCACGGAAGGAGTGTCTCGTTCTGCACACCCCGCCCACAGCACTGTGCAGAGGCCCGCGCCCTTCCGGAGCAGGAAGAACCGCCTCTCTCCACATCGTCAACAGCCGCTGTGACGATGACGGGGAGAGAATGTCTTCTCTTTATTGTCATAAGGAGTCGGGATGAAGCTCACGTGTGATCGCTCTGCGCTGGTCGACAAACTCGCGATCCTCGCCCGCGGCGTGTCCACGAGGAGCGCTCTGCCGGTGCTCTCGGGCGTCATGCTCCAAGCGTCCGAGAGTCGTCTCGACCTGTTCTCGACCGACATGGAACTCTCGATCAAGGCCAGCCTCGCCACCGCGATCGACCGCGAGGGCGAGATCGTCGTGCCGGCACGCCTGTTCACCGATGTGGTCCGCAACCTGCCCGGTGAGGAGGTCGTCATCGAGGCCGGCGAAGCCGCCGTCAAAGTCACCGCCGGGCGCGCCGATTTCTCTCTCAATGCCTGGTCGGCGAGCGACTTCCCACAGACCTCCACGTTCGACACCAGCGAGGCGTTCGCCATGGGCCGCGAGCCGTTCGTAGAGACGCTGACCAAAGTCGGCCGCGCCGCTTCTCGCGATGAGACGCGGCCGATCCTCACCGGTGTGCTCATGACCATCCTTGGCGACACGCTGAAGATGGTGGCCACCGACAGCTACCGGCTGGCCGTCAAGGAAACGAGGCTCGAGCAGGCCCTTGAGACCGAGGTCCAGGCCATCGTGCCGGTCAAGGCGCTGGGCGAGGTCGCCCGCCTGGCGGCGTCGATGGGCGCCGGCGACATCGACGTCGCGATCGGTGAGAACCAGGCGCTCTTCAAGCTCAGCGACCCGGCCGGCGACGTGTGGGTCGCCTCGCGGCTCATCGACGGGCAGTTCCCCAACTACAAGCAACTCTTGCCGGACTCGTTCGACCACGAGGTCACATTGGCGAAAGACGAGTTCATGGCGGCGGCGCGGCGCGTCAGTCTGCTGGCGCAGAAGAACGCTCCTCTGCGGCTCGCGTTCGCGGAGCACAAGCTCACGATGAAGGCGCTCACGCAAGACGTCGGGCAGGCAGAGGAAGCTCTCGATGTTGAGTTCGCCGGCGAGGCTTTCGAGATCGGCTTCAACCCCGCCTATCTCATCGACGGCATCGACGCGATCGACGACCCCGGAGTCCTGCTCCGCTTCACCAGCCCGCTGCGACCAGGGCTCATCAGCGGCTCAGACGGCGGCTTCGTCTACCTCATCATGCCTATCCGCTTGAGCAACTGAACGACGTCATCGTCAACGGTCCGCTGCCGCTCGGGTCGTTTCTCAAACTCGCCGGGGCGGCATCCACCGGCGGGCACGCGAAGCTGCTGGTGCAGGACGGTGAGGTGAGCGTGAACGGCGAGGTCGACACGCGACGCGGGCGTACCCTGCAGCCTGGCGATGTGGTCGCCGTCGGCGGCGAGGAGTACCGCGTGTGTTCGTCTCAAGCCTGAGGCTCGTCAACTTCCGCTCCTACTGTGATGCGACGGTGAGCTTCGGCGCCGGGCTCAACGTCGTGGTCGGGCAGAACGCCGCCGGCAAGACCAACCTGCTCGAGGGCGCCTGGTTCGCGCTCCGCGGAAGCTCGCCGCGAACGCGCCGCGAGGAGAAGCTCATCACTTGGGGAGCGGGCTTCACGCGCGTGGAACTGGAACTCGACGACCCGGCCGCTGGCCCTCAGGCCGTCGAGGTCGCCTACGCGCCCGGCCAAGGCAAGCGCGCGCGCTGGAACGGCGTCGAGGTCGCCTCGCAGGACGAACTGCGCGGGCGCACGCAGGTCTTCATCTTCGTACCCGAGAGCCTGCTCTTGGTCAAGGGCAGTCCGGCGCGGCGGCGCGCCCACCTGGACGCCTTCGCCGCCGCACTCGACGCGCAGTACGCGGCCGCAGCGCGCGAGCTGCAGACGGCGCTTCGGCAGCGAAACGCCCAACTGCAGGCGGTCAAGCACGGCGCCGCGGCGAGCACCCTCGACCCATGGGACGCGCAGTTCGCGCGCGCCGCCGCTGCTCTCGGGAAGCGGCGGCGCGATCTTGTCGCCGAGCTCTCCGGGCTCTTCGCCGCCGCCGCCGCCGGGCTCGCCCCGGAGGGCAACCGCTTCACCCTGCGGCTCGTCAGCCAGTTGGCCGGCGTGGACTACGACGAGGGCGCCTTGCTCGACGAACTGCGCGCCCGCAGGCCGGGAGAGACGGGGCGCGGCCTCTCCCTCTTCGGCCCCCACCGCGACGATCTCAAGTTCCTTGAGGTCGGCGCCGCTGAGCCCTTCAGCGGGCCCGATATCGGCGCGCTCGCCACGCCGGAGCCCGTGGCGACCTCGGCGGCCGCCGGACCCGCGTGTGGGCCGGTCGATCTGCCGCGCGGCGGCCGCGACCTGCGCCTCTTCGGTTCACAGGGTGAGCAGCGCGCCGCCGTGCTGGCGCTGCTGCTCGCGGAGCAGCAGCTCGCGACGGCGCGCACCGGCGAGCAGGGCACGCTCTTTCTTGACGACGTGATGAGCGAGCTCGACGACGCGCGCCGCCGGCTCCTCGTGCGCCAGCTGACGTCCGCCGGTCAGGCCATCATCACGACCACCGACAGGCACTACTTCGTGGAGGAAGAGCTGGACCACGCGACGGTGATCGAACTCCCGCTCTCCGGCTCACTCGCGGCCGGGGCTGCTTCGCCGCCGGCCGTCGCCGCCGCGCCGGCGCCGCCGCACGAGGACGCGCTGTGAGCGAGCCCAAGCGCCTCGGCGACATCTTGAGCACCGCCCTCGGGCGCATGGCCACCAGCGACCAGGCGCGTGCGTATGCCGCCTGGGCGCGCGCCGCCGGCGAGCAGGTGGCGAGCGGCGCCCGCCCGCGCCACTTCTCCCGCGGCGCGCTCACCGTGGAGTGCACTTCTTCCGTGTGGGCCAACGAGCTCACCTATCTGGGCGGCCAGATCCTCAGGCGGATGGACGAGGTCGCGCCCGGGCACCCGGTGAAGCGTTTCCGCTTCGTGATCGCGCGCGCCGCGCCGCGGCAGGAAGAAGAGCCTCCCGAGGCGACGGCCGCGCAACGCTCTGAAAGGCCCGCCCCGGAAGATCTCGGCGGGGCGCGGACTCAGGCGGAGGGAGTGCGTGACGAGCGCCTCCGGGCGGCCATCGAGGCCGCCCTGCGCACCTCATCGGGAGAGCCCCCGGAGACTCCCGGCGGCGGCCCCTCGCGAGGTTGACAAAAACCGCCGTTTTGCGGCGCTTTTGTACAGGCCTGAAGTTCGCGCTGAGCCTCCGCGTTTGGTATACTTACGCAGGTAGTTCGGCCCTGCCCTTCTTACCCGTATCCTGCCCCTCGGCACATTGCGAGGTTGAGTGAAAAAGCCACACTACGATGCCCAAGATATCCAGGTCCTCGAAGGCCTCGAGCCGGTGCGCGAACGCCCCGGCATGTACATCGGCTCCACCGGCCCCCGCGGCCTTCACCACCTCGTCTACGAGGTGGTCGACAACTCCGTAGACGAGGCTCTTGCCGGCTACTGCACCGGCCTCGTCGTCACCATCAATCCCGACAACTCGGTGACCATTGCCGACAACGGCCGCGGCATCCCGGTCGGGATCATGGACAAGTACAACAAGCCTGCCGCCGAGATCGTGCTCACCATGCTGCATGCCGGCGGCAAGTTCGGCGGCGCCGGCTACAAGGTCTCCGGCGGCCTGCACGGCGTCGGCGTCTCGGTCGTCAATGCCCTCTCCGAGTGGCTGGAACTCGACATCTATGTCGAAGGCTTCCACTGGCACGAGCGCTTCGAGCGCGGCGCCCCGGTCGGTACCCTCGAGAAGAAAGAGAAGCTCGACAAGGACGCGCCCAGCGGCACCACGGTGTCGTTCATGGCCGACCCCGACATCTTCGATGAGGTCGACTACGACTTCCGCGTGCTCGCCCAGCGCCTGCGCGAGACGGCCTTCCTCACCAGGGGTCTGCGCATCGAGCTCAACGACGAGCGCGCCGAGGGCGACAGCGTCGTGTTCAAGTACGACGGCGGCATCGTGGACTTCGTGGCGTACATCAACCGCGAGAAGGACGCCATCCACCGCAGCATCATCTTCCTCGAGAACGAGACCGATGACGGCGCCGTGGAGATCGCCATGCAGTGGAACTCCTCGTACAACGAGTCCATCTTCACGTTCGCCAACAACATCAACACCACCGAGGGCGGCGCGCATCTCTCGGGCTTCCGCAGCGCGCTCACGCGCACCATCAACGACTACGCCCGCCAGAAGGGCTTCCTCAAAGAGAAGGAGGAGAATCTCTCCGGCGAGGATGTCCGCGAAGGGCTTACGGCGCTCATCTCGGTCAAGCTCAAGAACCCGCAGTTCGAGGGCCAGACCAAGACAAAACTGGGCAACACCGAGATCCGCAGCCTGGTCGAGGTCTCGGTGAACGCCAAGCTGGCCGAGTTCCTCGAGGAGAACCCCGCCGAGGCGCGGCAGATCATCGACAAGTCGGTCAACGCGGCCCGGGCGCGCAACGCGGCGCGCAAAGCCCGCGACCTCACGCGCCGCAAGGGACTCCTCGAGGGCAGCACCCTCCCCGGCAAGCTTGCCGACTGCTCCATCAAGGACCCGGCGCTCAGCGAGATCTACCTCGTGGAGGGCGACTCGGCCGGCGGCTCGGCCAAGCAGGCGCGCGACCGCAGCTTCCAGGCGATCCTGCCGCTGCGCGGCAAGATCATCAACGTCGAGAAGGCGCGCATCGACAAGATGCTCGCCAACAACGAGATCCTCACCATGGTCAGCGCAATCGGCGCCGGCCTCGGCGACGAGTTCGACGTCGCACAGGCGCGCTACCACAAGATCATCATCATGACCGACGCCGACGTCGACGGATCGCATATCCGCACGCTCATCCTCACCTTCCTGTTCCGGCACATGAGGCCGCTGGTCGAGGCCGGCTACATCTATATCGCGCAGCCGCCGCTCTATCGCCTCAAGCAGGGCAACCAGGAGACCTATATCCACAAGGAGAGCCAGCTCGAGGAGATCCTCCTGCGCGGGCGCCTCGAGCAGATCCGCGTCGACAACACCGACACCGGCTTCACCTTCAGCGAGGCCAAATACCAGCGCTTCCTCAAGGTCTTCAGCGAGTACGAGGGCTGGGTCAAGAAGCTCAAGAGCCAGTGGGGCGGCGAGCTCATCGACTGGCTCAAGAACGGCCCCATGATCGAAGCCGAGCTGCCGACCTTCGAAGCGCTTCTCCAGGCGCTGAAGGAGGACATCGACAAGCGCTACGTCATCGATGTCCTCGGCGTCGACACAGAAGAGAGCATCGCCGACACGCGCCTGGTCGAGCGGCGCACCGGCCTGGCCGCCAACCTGCGCATCCCCTACGCGGCCGTCTCGGGGCGCGAGTTCCAGGCGCTCAGGCGCGTCCACCTGCGCGTCAGCGAGATGGTCGGCAGGCCTCCGTTCGTGCTGCACCTCGGTAACCGCAAGGCTGAGGCGCAGAGCTACGAGGAGCTCCGCGTGGAGATCGTGGAGCTCACCAAGGAAGGCATGCAGCTGCAGCGCTTCAAAGGGCTCGGCGAGATGAACCCCGATCAGCTCTGGGATACCACCATGAATCCCATGACGCGCACCCTGCAACTCGTCTCCATGGAAGACATGCAGGCGGCCGACGAGATCTTCACCATGCTCATGGGCGACAAGGTCGAGCCACGACGCGCGTTCATCGAGAAGAACGCGAAAGAAGTGAGGTTCCTCGATGTCTGACGATCTGCAGACACTCGAAGGCAAGATCGAGCCCATCGAGCTTGAAGACGAGATGCGCTCCTCGTTCATCGACTACGCGATGAGCGTGATCACCGACCGCGCGCTGCCCGACGTGCGCGACGGCCTCAAGCCCAGTCAGCGACGCGTCCTCGTGGCCATGCACGATCTCGGCCTGGCGCCCAACAAGGCGCACCGCAAGTGCGCCAAGATCGCCGGCGACACCTCCGGCAACTACCACCCCCACGGCGAGGCCGTCATCTACCCCACGCTGGTGCGCATGGCGCAAGACTTCAACATGCGCTACCCGCTGGTCGGCGGCCAGGGCAACTTCGGCTCGGTCGAAGGCGACTCGCCGGCCGCGATGCGCTACACGGAGGCCCGCTTCAGCAAGATCGCCGTCGAGATGATGCGCGACATCGACGCCAACACCGTCGACTGGAAGCCCAACTACGACGAGACGCGCCGCGAGCCCACCGTATTGCCCAGCCGCATGCCCAACCTCATGGTCAACGGCGCGTCCGGTATCGCCGTCGGCATGGCCACGAACATCCCGCCTCACAACCTCGGTGAGGTGGTCGACGCCACGGTGCACGTCCTCGACCACCCTGACGCCACTCCCGACGACCTCATGGAGTTCATCAAGGGGCCAGACTTCCCCACCGGCGGCGTCATCCTCGGCACCGCAGGCTTCAAGGAGGCCTACCGCACCGGCCGCGGCCGCGTGCGCGTGCGCGCCAAAGCCCACACCGAGCAGATCAAGGGCAATCGCTCGGCGATCGTCGTCACGGAGCTGCCGTACCAGGTCAACCGAGCCTCCCTCATCGACAACATCGTCGACCTGGTCAAGACCAAGAAGCTCACCGAGATCAGCGACCTGCGCAACGAGTCAGACCGCTCCGGCATGCGCCTGGTCATCGAGCTCAAGCGCGAGGCCATCCCGATGGTGGTGCTCAACAAGCTCTACAAGCACACCCAGATGCAGACCACCTTCGGCATCATCAACATCGCCTTGGTCGGCGGCGTACCGCGCACGCTCACCCTGCCGGAGATGCTTAAGGCGTACGTCGCCTTTCAGAAAGAGATCGTCATCCGGCGCACCACGTTTGAGCTCGACAAGGCCGAGACAAGGGCCCACATCCTCGAAGGCCTGCTCGTCGCCCTCGACAACCTCGACCAGGTCATCAGGATCATCCGTAAGGCCTCCGACGTCGATGCGGCGCGCGAGGCGCTCATGGACACCTTCGAGCTCACGCGGCCGCAGGCGCAAGCCATCCTCGACCTGCGGCTCCAGAAGCTCACCAGCCTCGAGCGCGACAAGGTCACTGAGGAGCACCACGGCCTCCTGGTGCGTATCAAGGAGCTCCGCGAGCTGCTCGGCGACGAGGCCAACATCTACGGCGTCATCAAGACGGAGCTGCTCGAGATCAGGCGGCTCTACAACGACGACCGCCGCACCGAGATCGTCCCCGACATGGGCGAGCTCGACCTTGAGGATCTCATCGCCGAGGAACAGATGGCGATCACGATCACCAAGACCGGCTACGTGAAGCGCCTCCCGGTCGCCACCTATCGCCAGCAGAAGCGCGGCGGCATCGGCGTCGCCGGCATGGATCTCAAGGAAGAGGACGAGGTCGAGCACCTCTTCATCACCAGCACGCACAACTTCCTGCTCTTCTTCACAAGCGTCGGCAAGGTCTACCGGCTCAAGGTCCACGAGCTGCCGCTGGCTGGACGCAACGCCAAAGGCAAGCACATCGTCAACCTGCTGCCCTTGCGCCAGGACGAGAAGATCTGCGCCGTCATCAACACGCGCAACTTCGACGTCAGCGAGGGCAAGTTCCTGATCCTCGGGACGCGCAAGGGTGTGGTCAAGAAGACGCTGTTCGCGTCCTACAACACCAAGCTCAAGGCCGACGGCATCATCGCCATCAGCATCCGCGAGGACGACGAGCTGCTGGCCGTGCGCCACACCTCGGGCGACGACGACGTCATGATGATCAGCCGTCTGGGCCAGGCCATCCGCTTCCATGAGGCCGACGTGCGCCCGACAGGCCGTAGCGCCTCGGGGGTGCACGGCATGCGCCTGCGCAAGGGCGACGAGGTCATCAGCATGGATATCGCCCGCGACGACAGCGACCTCTTCGTGATCACCGAGAACGGCTTCGGCAAGCGCACGCCCATCAGCGAGTACCGCATCACCGGGCGCGGCGGGCTGGGCGTGCGCACCGTTGCTCTGACCGACCGCAAGGGGTACCTGGTCGGCGTCAAGGTGGTGCGCGAAAACCATGAGATCGTGCTTCAGAGTCGCGACGGCGTGGTCATCCGTATGCGCGCCGACGGCATCAGCCGCTACGGGCGCGCCACGCAGGGCGTCAAGGTCATGAACATGCGCGAAGGCGACGTCGTCAGCGCCATCGCCCGCATGGTCGTCAGCGAGAGCGGGGCGACGGACGAAGAGATCGACGCGGATTGATCGCCGCAGGCGAATCAACGTGGGGTGCCGCTACGCCGCACCCCACGTTGACCTGCTGAGTCGGCCGGCCGGGGCGCCGCGCACGGGACTTCGCCCGCCCGGCCTTCACATCATCGATAGAACCACTTCACGGCTTCTTCGAAAGTGGCGGGTAGTCTGAGGACAGAGCCTGCGGCCCCCATGGCCTGGGCGGTTCTCGAAAAGCCCGACACGAAGGAGTCCCATGAAGAGACTACTCGCAGCAACCGCTGCAGGAGCGGCAATCGCGGTCGCCGCCCTCTCACTCGGCATCGCCGTGCGCCCCGACACCAGCGCAGCATCGCCGGTGAGGCCGGTCACGCAGGCCCCCACGGCGACAGCAGTCGTCACGCCCCTTTCGCAGACAGAGAAGGACGGCCTCGTCTTCATGCGCGAGGAAGAGAAGCTCGCCCGTGATGTGTACCGTGTGCTGGGCGCCGAGTACTCACTGCGGGTCTTCAGCAACATCGCGCGCGCCGAGAGCACCCACATGACGGCCGTGAAGACCCTTCTCGACAGGTACGGTGTCGCGGATCCCGCCAGCCCTGACGTCGCCGGGAGTTTTCAGGATCCCCAGTTGCAGCGGCTGTACGATGATCTGATCTCGCGGGGCGACGACAGCCTCGCGGCCGCCCTGCGCGTGGGCATCGCTATCGAGAGACTCGATATCTCTGACCTCAAGGCGCGCGTCGCGGAGACGAAGCACAGCGACGTCCGCAGGGTCTACACGAACCTCCTGCGCGGTTCGCAGAACCATCTGCGCGCCTTCGAGACGCTGCTCGCGCGGTATGGTGGCTGATCGCACGAGGCGTCTGCTGATGCGCCGTGGCACGACGGCGGTGGGGTGCTCGCGAGCACCCCACCGCCGTCGTCGTTCGCACACCCTGGTCTGGGTACCGGTCAGGCTTCGCGGTGCTGAGACCTGTGTTCGCTCGACGGGCGCTCGCATAGCGGCCGCACGGCGTTCCGGCCGGCAGCCTTGGCTGCGTACATGCAGTCGTCGGCGCGCGTCGTGAGCTCGCGGATCGAGCTGGCATCCTCGGGGTACGTAGCCACGCCACAGCTGATCGTCACGCTGGGCAGGCCCTCGTGCTCGGTCAGCGCCACGCGGCTTCGAATGCGTTCGGCCACCTGTGCAGCCGCCTGCTTCGGCGTCTCCGGCAGAATGACGGCGAACTCCTCGCCGCCGATGCGGCACGCCACGTCGAAGGGTCGCACGCTGGCGATGACATCGCCGGCCACCGCGGCGAGAACGTCGTCGCCAACGGTGTGTCCATGGGCGTCGTTGATGCTCTTGAAGTGATCGAGATCCGTGATGATGAGGCTGACGGGCCTGTCGTTGCGCTGAGAGCGCAGCAACTCCGTACTCAAGGAGCGCGCGAATTGGCGTTGGTTGAAGAGCGCCGTGAGGCCGTCGTAGGCGGCCAGATGGGCCAGCCGCCGATTGGCTCGGTAGAGGGTGAACCGCGCGACCCCGTAGGAGAACCCTCCTACGCAGAAGCCGGCGGCCATGCAAGCGACGCGGAAGGCGCTCTCCTCGCCGGGCTTCAGCATGATCAGGGTCGTCACGAGGAAGGGGAAGGCGATCCCGACCGCCACGCCGAACGCGATCATCGCCGCCAGGATCCAGCCCATCGCCACGTCGTGTCCGCTGAGCCGGGCGAACCGGACAGACTCTGTGCGGCGCTCCCCACTGGGTGCGTGAGGGCCGCACTCGCTGCGTATGACGGCCAGCCCCCGTACG
Organism: uncultured Thermoleophilia bacterium; assembly: GCA_963765635.1. Taxonomy (GTDB): domain Bacteria; phylum Actinomycetota; class Thermoleophilia; order UBA2241; family UBA2241; genus CAIXSE01. The sequence continues at coordinate 647,682 of CAVXXF010000004.1, read as the reverse complement.
CTCACTACGTCCTCCTCCCTCCGCATGGGCCCTCGGCCGGTGCCTCTTGCGGGCCTCTATCGGCACGAACAGCGTCAAACTCAAGAACCCGCGCTCGCTCGAGACGGGAAGGTGGGCGCCATCGCGTGGCAGGGCCCAACCGGGGACCGAAAGACAGCGTCCGTGAGGACCCGCCAGCAGGGGGAATCCGCCAAGTGCCTTACTTTGTAAGGACGCTAGGGTCCGGCACGAAACGCTCGCCGGCGACGAAGTCCTCCACGGTGCGCCGCGCCGCGATCTGCCGCAGGCCGCTGTCGGTGACCATGTACGCGGCGGCCTGGTCGCGGCTGTTGTAGGCGCTCATGCACTCGAGCGAGTAGGCGCCCACATCGAAGAAGGCGATGACGTCGCCGACCTTGGTGCAGGTGGGGAGGTAGCGGTACTCCGAGCCGGGGTCGCCGACGTACACGTCGCCGCCGTCGCACAGCGGCCCGCCGATGCGAAACGGCCGTACGGGCGGTTTGCCGCAGTGGTTGGCGACTACGGCGCGGAAGTACCAGTGGTAGCTGGAGAGGTCGAGAATGGTGTTGAAGCCGGCGTCGACCATGATCCAGTCGTCGCGGGCCACGCTGCCCTCCTCCGCCTCGACGAGCTTCGTCTTTTCGGCCTCCACGCGGGTCACGAGTATGGCCGTGTTGCCGGCGATGGCGCGCCCTGGCTCCAGGTGGAGCCGCAGATCGGGGCGCGCCTTCTGGAGGCGCTTGCCGATGCCTGCCGCGTAGCCGTCCAGAGAGTGGGGCGCCTCGAAGTACGTGTCGGGTTCATCTGCGGTGCGATCGTAGTAGGGGATCGCGAAGCCACCTCCGATGTTGAGATGCTCGAGGTGGACGCCGTGGGCGGTCTCCACACGCTCGAGGAGCGCAAGCGCCAGGTCGAGCGCCTCGAGGTAGGGCTCGACGCGCGTGATCTGCGAGCCGATGTGGTAGTGCATGCCGACCAGTGCGATATTGGGCAGCTGGGCGGCGAGGCCGAACGCGGCAAGGGCCTCGCTCACGTCGATGCCGGCCTTGGCCCCCTTGCTCGTGCGCAGGCCGGGGTGGGTCTCGCTGGCCACGTTGAGATCGACGCGCAGCGCGACGCGCGCCTGCACGCCGAGGTCGGCGGCCACGTCGGCGACGCGGCGCAATTCGAACACGGAGTCGACGATGATAGCTTCGATGGGGGGCTGCAGTGCCGCGCTGATCTCGGCGCGCGTCTTGGCGTTGCCGTTGAAGCCGATCTGGCGTGGCTCGAAGCCGACCCTGCGGGCCTTCCACAGCTCGCCCCCTGAGTTCACCTCGATGTCGATGCCGCTGCGACGCACGCGGTCGAGAAACCAGAGGTTGGAGCAGGCCTTGCTGGCGTAGAACACCCGCGTCCGCGGATGGTACCTGCGGAAGGTATCGCGCAGCGTCGCGATGTTGCGCTCGATCTGCGCGGCGCTGAAGAGAAAGAACGGCGTCGGCGTCGTTTCGGCCATGCCGGCCACATCGATGCCGCCGAAGCGCATGCGGCCGTGCTCGCAGGTGAGCACGTCCTTCATGGGGTCGGCAAGCTTGGCGAAATCCAGGCTGCACTCGAGCACGTCACGATCCATGGGCCACCTCGCTGGGGATGGAGTCTGCTTACCCGGGGCGGCGGTGTCTCAGACGGCGCGAGGGCAGGCGCCGAGGAGTGCTACGACGCGGGGAGAATGAGGACCGCGCGGAAGTCGTTCACGTTGGTGCGCGTCGGGCCGGTGACGACAAGGTCGCCGAGAGTCGCGAACAGGCTGTAGGCGTCGTTCGCGGCCAGAGCGGCGACCGGGTCCAGGCCGGCCCTCCGGCAGCGCCCCAGCGTGGCGGGCGTCATGAGCGCCCCCGCGTTGTCCTCGCTGCCGTCGATGCCGTCGGTGTCGGCGGCGAGGGCGCTGATCGCCGGGTGGCCGTCGAGGGCGAGCGCCAGGCCGGCCAAGTATTCGGTGTCGCGCCCGCCGCGGCCGGCGCCGCGGACCGTGACGGTGGTCTCGCCGCCCGACAGCAGGACGAGCGGCGCCTGCGGCACGAAGAACACGGGAGCGGCGAGATGCGCGGCGCCACGGGCGACCGCCTCGCGGAGCGCGACGAGAGCCGTCTCGCCGCCTCGCGCGCAGGCGATGGCCAGGGCGGCGTGGGCGCCGCCGAGGTCGCGAGCCTCGCCTTCAAGGTCGTCTCCGAGCACGAGCGGATTGGCGCCGGCGGCGCGGGCGCAGCCGGCCGCCGCTTCCAGGGCGTCCGCGGCCGTCGCCAGCATCACGAGCTCATCGGACGCGAATGCTTGATCGCCGAGCTTGGGAGTCTCCTCGATCTCGCCGGCGAACCCGGCGCGGAGATGCTCGAGAATAGTCGACGGACCGTCGATTCCGTAGCGGGCGAGCACCTCGACCGCGTCGCCGAACGTCGTAGGGTCGGGTACGGTGGGCCCGGAGGCGATCACCGAAGGGTCATCGCCGGGCACGTCGCTGATGAGGAACGTAACGACGCGTGCCGGGTGGGCGGCCGCGGCGAGGCGGCCGCCCTTGACCGCCGAGAGGTGCTTGCGAACGCAGTTCATCTCGCTGATCGTCGCGCCGCTGCGCAGGAGCGCCCTGCTCACGACCCGTTTATCCTCGAGCGTGACGCCCGGCGCCGGCAGGGCGAGGAGCGCCGAGCCGCCGCCGGAGACGAGGCAGATCAGCGCATCGTCCGCCGAGAGTCCCCGCGCCAGCTCGAGGATGCGGCCGGCCGCAGCGCGGCCGGCCGCATCCGGCACGGGGTGCGCGGCCTCCACGACCTCGATGCGCTCGCAGGGCAGGCCGTGGCCGTACGGCGTGACGACCAGGCCCTCAAGCGGGCCGGGCCACTCGCGCTCGACCGCCGCGGCCATGGCGGCTGCGGCCTTGCCGGCGCCGACGACGATCGTGCGGCCGGCGACCGGCGGCGGCAGGCGGCCCGGCAGGAGCCGCGCCGGGTCGGCCGCCGCCACCGCCGCGGCGAACAGCGCGCGCAGGAACGTCGGCGCGTCAGCCGCGAGAGGCACGAGCGCGCGCGGCAACGTAGCCCTTGATCGCCTCGTACTGGCCGGCGCCGTCGAGGCCGGCCTCCCGAAGTACCACCTCGCCCTGGCCGCTACCCAGGAAGTGGCCCCTACCGAAGGGGTGCAGCGTCGCGGCCAGACCCTCCTCGGAGCGCACCCAGCGGTGCATGGTGGGCAGCGTGAAGCCCGTGATCCCGATCGCCCGGCGGGCTTGCTCGTCGCCGTAGAGACGATGCTGCTCTTCCTCGGGCAGAAGATCGAAGAGCTCGGCGCTGGCGACGTAGTAGACCAGCGCGTCGATGCCCTCCGCCGCCAGAAGCGGGAGCGTCTCCTGGACGAAAGCGTAGGCGACCGCGCTCTCCTGAAGGACAATCACGACATCCGGCTCGCCCTGCGGCTGCCGCAGCACGTAGAGACCGCCGGCGGCGGCCTCCGGCGGCGCCAGCCCCAAGGCCTCCCGGTCGAGCACCGGCTCGCTGGGACGCGTGACGAAGGCCGAGAGGACGGCGGGCCGCTTCGCCAGCGCCGTCGCCGTCAGCGTCCAGATCTCCTGTGGATCCCACGGCGTCAGCGAGATGGCCGTTCCCTTGGGGAAGCTCTCCTGGAGGATCTGCAGGGACTGAGGGTCAGCATGCGTCGGGCCATCCTCGCCGGTCTTGAGGCCGGTATGCCCGCACACGAGCACCATCGGCTTGTAGGGGTCGCCCGACACGGATTCACGAGCCTGGGCGCCGATGGCGTGCAGGCGCGCCGCAATGTGCCCCAGCGGCGCCATGAAGGCGCCGTATGACGAGCCCACGCCCAGGTGATGACCGAAGGCCGTGAGCCCCGAAAGGATGCCCGACATGGCGTCTTCGCAGATGCCGCCCGTCGAAAGAAGGCGGGATCCGGGATTGGACGCGGCGTTCCAGAAGCCGGCCGGGAAGCCTTGGGCGATCGTGGTCACACTCGTGGAGCCGGCCAGGTCGGCAGAGGCGGTGAGGAAGGCGCCGTTGGAGGCGCGGTTGAGGTAGTGCAGCGACCGCGCCAGTTCCTGGCGCAGCGTGGTCGACGAGCCGCTTGCGAGGCGCAGCTCGTCGGGAGTATGCCCGGCCTCTCGCGCAGCCGCCTCATATGCCGCCGCAACGCTGGGCGCGCCCTCCCGGGGCTTGCGGGCGCGTCCGTCGAGGCGCTCGCAGGCCGCTCGCAGGCGGGCGGCCAGCGCCCCGGCCTCGGCGGTGTGCTGCTCCACGTAGCCACGCACGGTCTGGAGCGCCGTCCAGAAGCACTCCTCGCGGATCTCGTCTCCGCCCTGTACCTGGCAGCGCTGGTCGCCGGCGCCGCAGGTGGGCAGGTCCGGGTCGTCGCCGGTGAGCTCTGCGAGGGCCTCATAGAAGCCGTCGGCGCAGAGCTTGTGGCCGGCGCCGTGCGACGCCTTTCCCTCCACGCCGTAGCGCCAACCCTTGTGGGTGTGGTAGACGATCGCCGTCGGCTGCCCTGTCTGTAGCGTAAGCGCGTGGCGCTGCGCCGCGATGATCTGCTGCGAGTCGTGGCCGTCGGGGACGTTGATGACGTTCCAGTCGTGCAGGTAGAAGAGCTCCCGCGGATCCCACTGCACGTAGTCGCCCGGCCCATCCGCGTCGCGGCACACGCGCTCGCTGTCGATCGACGCCTGGTTGAAGTCGACGTGCATGACGAGGTTGCTGAGGGACGCCGTGCCGGCCGCGGCAAGTGCTTCGGCCACGCGGCCCGGCGTGAGACCGCCCTCGCCCTCGATCACGTGGACGCGCGGCGCATCGGCGCCGTAGTAGTCCCGCGCGCCCAGCGCGAGGCCGATCGAGCTGGCCACGCCGACGCCGGAGGCGCCCGTAGACAGGCGCACGAACGGCGTCGCCGGCGTGGGGTGCCCGTCGAGCGCCCTGGCGCCGAAGCGGCGGAAGAGCGGGGTCTGGGTGATGGGGTTCCGGCGGAACCCCAGCAGGTCCTCGAGGCGGAGGCGCTGCTTGTCGCTTGCGGGCAGCAGCGCCGGATCACCCACGCGCGCCACTTCGTCGCGCAGCGCCCACATGGCGTACAGGCCCATCGCCTTGTGGCCCGCCGCGTACGAGATAAGGTCCGCGTCCTGCCGGTCGGGGTCGCTGAGGTCGTAGTCCATCGCGTCGAGCAGGAGCCCCGCGACGATGCGCCCGGAGGAGACGGATCCGCCGGGATGACCGGACGTCGGCACGTAGTTGAACATCAGCGCGCAGAGCGCGCGGTAGAGCATGTCGAGGGTCTCGAGGCTCCCGATCTCGTTGGCCGACAGGGGCGCGGCCTCCGGTACGGACGTGATGTCGAGATACGTAGCGCGACGAGGGGCGAAGGCGACGGTCATGAGCCGCTCCTTTCGTGATTCGTGATGGCTGGCAGGTCAGATGAGTGCGTGCAGACGCTGTACGAGCGGGTCAAAGTCGGGGCCCTCGAAGCAGTATCGAAGGTCGGTGAACCGGGAACGCAGCGCGGACACGTCGGCCGCCACCGTGGCACCGCCGCGGACGACTGCCGCCATGAGCGCCGCGACCTCGGCGAAGTCCGCGGGCCCCATGCCGAAGCGGGTCATCTCGGCGACCCCGAGGCGGAGGGCGCCGGATGCCGTGAAGCCCTCTTCGTCCGGCGCCGCCTGGTAATTGCAGATGATGTTGCTGTCTTCCAGACGACCCGCGAACTCGGCGCCGCGGCCGTACCCGACGTTGACGATCACCTGGTGCGTCTCGGTGAAATCGACGTCCGGGTCGCCGGCCACTTCCAGCCCTGCCTCTTTGAGCGCAACGGCGAAGGCCTTGGCGTTGCGGATCACCTCCTGCTGGTAGGCGTCCTTGAAGTGGTTCATCTCGAAGGCCGCCATGAGCAGGCCCATGAGGGTGCCGAGGTGGTGGTTACTCACCGAACCGGGGAAGGCGCGCCGCTCGATGGCCTCCCAGAGGTCCCACTTCTCCTCCGGCTCCTGCCAGCGCCCGCCGATGAGACCGCGCTGGGTGCCGAAGAACGTCTTGTGGGTCGAGCCCGTGACGAGGTCGGCGCCTTCGTTGAACGGCTGCTGGAAATGCGGGCCGATGAGGCCGAGGACGTGCGCCATGTCGTACATGAGCACGGCGTCGATGCCGACGGCGTCGAGGAAGGTGCGGACCTCGTAGACGGGCTCGGGGTGCAGCACCATGCTCTTGCCGAGGATGATGAGCTCTGGGCGCTCCCTCTCGATGAGATCGAGGAGCGCCGGCACGTCGGCCTTGTACGGGTTCTCAGCGAGCACCGGGATGTCGACGACCGCGGGCATCTCGGTGCGCGGGTCGCGAGCCACATAGTCGCGCAGGGCGCCCATCGGCTGGGCGCTCAAATGGCCGCCTTTGGCGATGTGGTTGTTGATGACTTTGGCGATGCGGCGCGGCTCCGCCTTGCGGTCGGCCCGGTTGAGGTAGTCGACGAGGGCGCTGAACACAGCCGTGTTAGCCATCTGCCCGCTGATCACGCGGGTCTCGACCTCCGGGCATCCCAGGTACGCGCGCAGCTCGTTGGCTAGCAGACGCTCGACCTCGTGGATGAAGCCGGTGCCCTGATAGTAGAAGACCTCGAGGTCGTAGAAGGCCTCGGTCTTCTTGTGCTCGGCGTAGCGGAACGAGGGGTCCATGACCGAGAGCAGGCGCGCCATGGGCGAGGCCGTCATCTCCGAGGGGATGAGGTCGATGCACTGGTCCTGCCGCCAGACGTGGTTGTCGACGGCGCCGGCGAGCAAACGCAAAGCCTTCTCGCCGGCTTCGCCGCCCTCCAGCTTGCCGAGCTGCGGCGCGTGGTCCCACACGATGGCGCGGGCGCACGGCGGGGCGTCGCTGCGCATGTGGTACGGCACCACGAGCCCGGGAACGAGCTTGCCGCGCACGTCCACCTCGACCTCGTCGTCCTCGATCACTCGGCTGTCGATGTAGGCAAGGGCGATCGAGCGCAGCTGGTGGTCCTCCGTCTGCGTGGAGCAGAGACCCTCGCCCTCGATGCCCCAATAGGGGACAGCGGTGCCGCTGGTCACCCAGCCGAGCAGGTCGCCGCCGCCGGGGCGAGACACCGGGGCACCCTCGCGGGCGATGCCGCGGCCGGTCAAGGCCAGGGGCCGCGTCAGCCACGGCAGGTCGGCGACGAGGGAGTAGTCGCGGCTGATGATGCGTCCGTAGGCCGCGTGCTGGCGCTCCAGCGGGGCGCGGCCGATGTAGTCACCCTTGAGCGGACTGAAGCTGACCGCGAACGTGGCCAGCGGGCAGCTCATGATGGGGATCTCGTGCCCCTCGGGGTCGAGACCCAGCTCATGGCCGTAAAGCGGCAGGCCGGCCTCGAGACGCAGCGTGTCGCGGGCGCCGAGACCGACGGGCACGGCGCCCGCGGCCACGAGTGCGTCCCAGAGGGCCGGCCCGAGCTCCGCCGCCACGAAGAGCTCGAAGCAGATCGGCTCGCCCGTGTAGCCGGTGCGGCCGATACGAGTCTCGATGGCGAGCGTTGTGCCGCCCTCCGGATCAGGCACGCGCAGTGTCGCGATGCTGAGCTCGTTGCGGAACGGCTCGGGCAGGGCGCCGGTCTCGATGAGACCGGCGAGGATGTCCCGGGCCTGCTTGCCCTGCAGGGCAAGCATCGCGATCTCGCCGGTCTCGTCGGTGAGCTCCACGTCGGGGAACCCGGGGAGGTGGTCGTGGAAGTGCTCCCAGTCCTTGACCCGGTTGGCGGCATTGACCACGAGGAGGTATGAGGCCTCGTCGAAGCGGTAGAGGTAGGCATCGTCCACGGCGCCGCCCGTGGGAGTGGGCACGATGGTGTACTGCGCCTGCAGGGAGTCGAGCGCCGCGGCGTTGTTGGTGAGCACGTGCTGGAGGAACGGCACGGCGCCGGGGCCGCGAAGGACGAAGCGCCCCATATGACTGACGTCGAAGAGACCGGCGCCGCCGCGCGTCGCCAGGTGCTCGTTGATGATACCGGTAGGGTAGTGGACTGGCATGTCCCAGCCGCCGAAGTCGACCATGCGAGCGCCGAGCGCCACGTGACGACCGTGGAAGGGAGTGCGCTTGAGCGTGCTCGTGGGCTGCGCCTGCTCGCTCATGCCTCGGCCCACGCTCTTAGTCTGCCGAGCCCCTCTTCGATCAGGGGAACGGGAATCCCCGAATAGGCGAAGCGCACGTAGGACTCTTCCTCGCCGGGCAGCGCGCGGCCGAAATGGAGACGCGTGCAGAATGACACGCCCGTCTCCTCGAGGGCCGCGCGCCGCAGCTCGTCGTAGGTCGTGAGCCCCTTTCTCGCCATGAGCCGCGTGACGTTGGGATACAGATAGAAGGTCGCCTCCGGCGTGAAGCAGGAGACGCCGGGGATCTGGTTGAGCAGGCTCACGCACGCGTCGCGGCGCTCTTTGAGGACGCGCACGATCTCACGCGGCCCAGACTGGTCGCCGGTGAGCCCCTCGAGGGCGCCGTACTGGACGAAGTGGTTCGAACATGACTCATCATTGACGTTGAGCTTGGCGATGACGTCGACGATGGGGGCCGGCCCCACGGCTGCGCCGAGCCGCCAGCCCGTCATCGCGAACTTCTTGCTGAACGTGTAGAGGATGAGGCTGCGCTCGGCCAGGCCGGGCAGCGAAGCCAGAGACTCGCTCGTACCGGAGTAGCGCGTGTCCCAATAGGCCTCGTCACAGAGCACGGCGAGGTCGTGGCGCAGGGCGAATTCGGCGACCCGTTCGAGCTCCTCCGGGCTGCTCTCGGCGCCGGTGGGGTTCTGCAGGTTGTTGAAAATGAGGATTCGGGTTCGGGGGCTCACCCGCGTTTCCATGGCCTCGAAATCGAGCTCGAAGTTCTCGCGGCCCTCGACATAGCCGTAGGGCAGCGCCACCCCGCCGTGGAACTCGATCTGGCTCTCGTAGATGGGGTATCCAGGATTGGGGTAGAGGACCTCGTCGCCGGGGTTCATGAGGGCGAGGATGAATTTGCCGATCACCGGCTTGCCGCCGGGCTGGATGGCCACGTTGTGCGGCCCCAGGTCAAGGCCGTGCGAGGCGCCGACATCTGCGGCCAGCGCCTCGCGCAGCGGCATGATGCCGGCGTTGGGGCAGTAACCGGTCTTGCCGTCGCGCAGGGCCTTGAAGGACGCCTCAACGATGTTCTGCGGCGTGGGCAGGTCCATGTCGCCGAGATGGAAGGGGTAGACGGTGTGGCCCTCGCCCTGCCATACGGCGGCCTCGGCGGAGACGGCGAAGGCCGTCTCGGTACCGAGGCGGCTGATGCGCTCGGCGATGGGAAGCGGCGATACGATCACTGGTGGTCCTCCTTGGTCGGACGGTCCGCAGCGAAGCGCGGCAGGCCTAGGTCGACGGCGTTCACGATGCTCGGGGCGGCGCGTGGCGGCTGCTCGTCCTCGAGGAACGGAAGCGCGTCCTCAAGGCCGTCGATCGCGCGCCACACCGGCCAGCCGTGGAGGATTGCGACGACGTTGGCGGCTGCCAGGATCGCCATGCCCTCGCGGGTCCAGGTGCTGGCCGAGCCGAGATGAGGTACGAGAACGACGTTGTCGAGCTCAGCGAGGCCCGGCGTCATGGCGGGCTCGTTCTCGTAGACGTCGAGTCCGGCGCGAAAACACACGTGCGCGCGGCAGTGAGCGACGAGGGCGGCCTCGTCGACAAGCGGGCCGCGACTGGCGTTGACCAATATGGCCCCCTCCTTCATGGACGCCAGTTCGAGGGCGCCGATGAGGTGCTGCGTATCGGCGGTGAGCGCCGCATGGATGCTGACCACGTCGCAGGCAGCCAGCAGCTCGGGCAAGGTCGCGGCACGGCGGCATGTCACCGGCCGCTCGCCGTGCGCGACGAGGAAGGCGGCGTACTCGGCGACGTAGGTCTCAAGCTCTTCGTTGGGGCGCACGTCGTAGTAGACGAGATCCATCCTGTGGCCCTCGACCATCATGCGTGCGTAGGTGGCGCCGATGCGCCCGGCGCCGACGATGCCGAGCGTGCCGCGCCAGAGGAGGCTGCCCAGCAGCATCGTGGGCAGCCAGCCGTGGTAGGCGCCGGCACGCATCATACGGTCGCCCTCCGCGACCCGCCGCGCGGCGGCGAAGGTGAGGGCCACGGCCATCTCGGCAGTCGTCTCCGTGAGCACGCCGGGGGTGTTGCCCACGGGCAGGCCCAGACGCGTGGCCGCCGCCACGTCGACATTGTCGTAGCCGACGGCGTACTGGCTGTAGACGAGCGCGCCGGCGGCGCGAAGGGCGCCGAGGACCTCCGCCGACCAGTCCTCTGTGAGCTGCCCGATGGCGGCATCCGCGTGGTCTCCGAAGGCCGCCACGATCTCGGGCGCGGCGAGGATGTCGTCACCGCGCCCGATCTCCACGCGGCACTCAGCGGCCGTGAGGAGCTGCAGCCAGCGGTCGCCCGGCAACTCCTTGGTGACCACCACCCGGCGCGTCCCCCCGGGGTTCACGATCTTCCAGTCCCTGTCGGCCACGCGCTCCCCCCTTAATGTCGAAGGACAGAGCGATGTCGCCATCACCCTGTCCGCCGGCAAGCGCGGGGCGCTCGCATGCTTCAGGGGCCCGTCCGGCCGCATTCCGGTTGCCTGAGAGTTTCGGCGGCACATCTGGTGCCCACCTTGCCCCTTCGGCGTCCGTCGGCGCCGGAGCGCCGCGGACTCTCACACGGCCATCTGCCGAGCGTCCTTGGTTGCCTGCAGGGTAGCACCGCAGGCCGCGAGCCGCAACGGCTCGCCGTTGCGGCTCGTGACTTCGTATGCGGTGTAGAGTGAAGAGGAGAAGACCCCGCGACAGGAAGGGAGCGCCGGCATGCAACTCATCATCGCCCTCTTGGCCGTCGCCGAGGACCCGAACGCGGAAGCCGCGCAGAGGTTCAGGGACTTCCTCACGTCGTGGCCGGCGCAGGCCGTGTTCGCGGCCCTCTACATCGGTCTCGCCATCTTGGTCTTCACGCGCGTGGCACGCGATTGGGATGACGGCTCCACGCGTCGCTACTTTCGGGGCGCAGTCGTGGCGCTCGGCGTCTTCATCGTGCTCGAAGTGGTCCTGGGTCAGGCGCTCCTCGGGGTCGTCGCGTGGCCGGTGTGGCTCCTCGTCATCGAACTGCTCTGGATCTTCGCTCTCTGGCTCTACTACTTCATCCGCTTCATGACGCGCCAGCGCAGTGGCCCCGGCGACCCCGAGACGCAACGTCGCGGCGCTGCGCTGGACCGGACGATCTCGCGCATGGAAGAGGAGCGCCACGCCGGCGGAACCGGGGGCGCGGCGGGCCGGCCGGCCGCGCCGCGGTAGCCCGCCCGGCCACGCTTCGGTAGACTCCACTCCCGTGAGCGCAGGCGCCGACATCCCCCCGCAGGGCGAGAATCCGAGGCCGGAGCGCCGGCCGCGCGTGTTCAGCGGCATCCAGCCCTCCGGCACCCTGCATCTCGGCAACTATCTCGGCGCGGTCAAGAACTGGGTCGCCATGCAGGAGACGCACGACTGTGTCTACTGCGCCGTGGACCTGCACGCCATCACAGTGCGACAGGTGCGCGCAGAGCTGCGGCACAACACCATCGATCTCGTGAACCTCTTCCTGGCCAGTGGCGTCGACCCGGAGCGTTCCATCGTCTTCGTGCAGAGCCACGTGCCCGCTCACACTGAGCTCATGTGGATCCTCAACACCATCACCTACATGGGCGAGCTGCGGCGGATGACGCAGTTCAAGGACAAGACGGCAGGACAGGAGGGCGAAAGCGTCGGCGTGGCGCTGTTTGACTACCCGGTGCTCCAGGCGGCCGACATCCTGCTCTACCAGGCGGACGCCGTGCCGATCGGCGAGGATCAGAAGCAGCACGTGGAGCTCACGCGTGACGTGGCCGAGCGGTTCAACAACGCGTTCGGCAAGGCGTTCGTGGTGCCCGAGCCGATCATCAAGGACGGCGGGGCTCGCGTGATGGGGCTGGACGACCCGACCCGGAAGATGAGCAAGAGCGCCGGGTCGGAGAACAGCTACATCGCGGTGATGGACGCGCCGGACGTCATCCGCAGGAAGATCCGCCGCGCGGTCACCGACTCGGGCAGCGAGGTGCGCGGCGGCCCGGATAAGCCGGCGCTCACCAATCTGCTCGACATCTACAGCGCGCTCGCCGGCGACCCGGTCGACGAGATCGTGCGGCGCTACGAGGGCAAGGGCTACGCCGACCTCAAGGCCGACCTCGGCGAGGTCGTCGTCAGCGCTCTCGCGCCCATCCAGGGCCGCATCCGCGAGCTCGAGTCTGAAAAGAGCTACACGCTCGAGGTGCTCAAGACCGGCGCCGCGCGCGCCGACGCCATCGCCACGCGCACGCTCGCCAAGGTCCGCGAGCGTGTGGGCCTCGTGCCCCGGCCGTAGCTTGGTAGACTACCGCGAGCAGTGTTCCTTCGGGGAGGCGACATGATCTCCATCGAGTCGATGAAGCAGCGCACCGAGCAGATGCTCGGCGAGGAGTTCCCGCTCGTGTTCTGGCGTGGCAAAGGCCGCATCGTGCGGGCGGACCAGGGTGGCCTGTCGCTGCTCGTCCGCGGCATGCGCGCCGACTTCACGTGGGATCGACTCGCGGTCACCTGGAACCGCTTTCTGTCCAACCACACGCTCACCGTCGATGAGCTCGGCGGCGGTCACGACGCCGTCGGCATCGTCAGCGTCTTCGCGCTCATGCAGGCCGACGACCTCGACGTGCTCGACGCCGATGGGCTCCTGATCCTCAAGGAGCACGCAGACACCCCCGTGCACCAGTACGCCGACATGAACCGGCCCACGTCGTGGGCCCCGTGGCGGCGCAAGATCCACGGCGACTGACTCGGTCTCGCGCCGCCGCGCCACCGCGACCGCCGTGATCACTGTCTCGAAAGACCGGCACGTCTTCAGCCTTTCAGCCGCTGCGGTCCCCGTGGCCCACGTGCGCGCCGGCCAGACCTTCCGCCTCGAGACCGCCGACTGCTTTGCCGGGCAGGTCCGCGTTCCCGGCCAGGCGCCTGACGTTGTCGACTGGGCGCGCATCAACCCCGCCACCGGGCCGGTCTTCGTGGAGGGGGCCGCGCCCGGAGACGTGCTCTCGGTGCTCGTGGAGCGCATCGAGGTGGCGCCGCAAGGCGTGATGGCGGTGAGCCCGGAGTTCGGGGTCTTGCGCGACAGAATACCGGCCGCGGCCTTCGAGATCGTGCCCATCGTGGACGGCGTCGCTCGTCTGCCCGGCGGGGGGGAGGTGCCGATCCGGCCGATGATCGGCGTCATCGGCGTCGCGCCGGCGGGCGCGCCGGTGCCTTGTGGATCGCCCGGCGCGCACGGCGGCAACATGGACACGCGACTTATCGGCGAGGGCGCTCTGGTGTATCTGCCGGTCGCCGCGCCCGGCGCCCTTCTGGCTGCCGGCGACCTGCACGCCGCCATGGGCGACGGGGAGATCTGCGGTACCGGCGTCGAGGTCGCAGGGAGCGTCACCCTGCGGGTCGACGTGCGCCGCGATCTGGAGCTGGTGAACCCGATGGTCGAGACGGACGAGGTGGTGGCCACCATCGCCTCCGCCGAGACTCTCGACGAAGCGGCCGAGCTGGCGACCCGCGACATGGCCGAGCTGGTGATGCGGCGATTCGGCTTGTCCATCGCCGCCGCGACCATGCTTATGAGCGCGACCGGGCAGCTTCAGGTGTCGCAGGTCGTGGACCCACTTAAGACGGCGCGCTTCGCGCTTGCCAAGAGCATCATCGCGCAGCTCGGCCGCGACCTGGTGTGACGAATGCCCCGCGGGGCGTGTGAGGAGGACCCGATGAACGAAGGTTACGGCGCCCAGAGTATGACCGCCCCCTTGCGCCGCGTGGTGATGCGGCGGCCCGGCGCAGCGATGGCCGCCGCCGACCCCGCTCTCTGGCACTACGCCTCGGCAATCGACCTCGAAGCGGCCCGCGCCGCTCACGACGCGTTCGCCGACGCGCTGCGTGGCTGGGACGTCGAGGTCCTCTACCACGAGGAGCTGCTGCCGGACCACGCCGACAGCGTCTTCGTCTTCGACCCGGCGCTCGTCACCGACCGCGGCACCATCCTGCTCAGCATGGGCAAGGAGCTGCGCCGCGGTGAGGAGGAACCTCTGGGCCGCACGCTGCAGGCCTGCGGCGTGCCGATCCACGGGCGCCTCGTCGGCGCTGCTCGCTGTGAGGGCGGAGACACCATGTGGCTGGACCACGACACGCTCGCTGTGGGCCGCGGATTCCGCACCAACGCAGAGGGCGTACAGCAACTCCGCGAGCTGCTCGCTCCGCTTGGCGTCACGGTGCTCGACTACGACTTGCCCTTCTTCACCGGCCCCGAGGCCTGCCTGCACCTGCTGAGCTTCATCAGCCCAGTGGACGAGGATCTTGCCGTCGCCTATCCGTCGCTCATGCCGACCGCTTTCTGGGCCGAGCTCAGATCCCGTGGCGTACGTCTGCTCGAGGTCCCCAAGGAGGAGTTCGCCTTCACGCAGGCGACCAACGTGCTCTGCGTGGCTCCGCGACGCGTCATCATGCTGGCCGGGAATCCCGTCACGCAAGGCCTCCTCGAGGAATCCGGCTGCGAGGTCGTCACCATCCCCGGCGAGCCGCTCTCCTTCAAGTCCGAGGGCGGGCCCACGTGTCTGACGCGGCCGGTGTGGCGCCAGGCGAAATGAGCGGGCGCGCCGATGCCGCGGCGCTGAGCGCAGCCGAGCGGCGCGCCCTGGCCGCCCTGGACTTCGACGGACTCGTCGCCTTTCTGCGCGAGTCGATCGCCATTCCCAGCCTCGACGCGGAAGAGACCCCGGCGCAGCGCCTCGTGGCGGCTCGGATGGAGGACGCGGGTCTCGCGACCGACGTTTGGCCGATCGACTTCGACGAGCTGAGCCATCACCCCGACTGGTGTCACGAAGTCGATCGGGACGATGCTCTCGGGGTCGTAGGGTGGTACGGGGAGAAGGCGGCCGGCCGGGCTGCCGGAGGCAGCGACGCCGGCCGCGACCTCCTGCTAAACGGCCACATCGACGTGGTGCCCGTCGGCGACGAGGCAGCGTGGACGACGCCGCCCTGGGACGCGGCCGTCAGAAACGGCCGCGTCTACGGCCGCGGCGCCGTCGACATGAAGGGCGGGCTGGCTTGCGCGCTGTACGCGGCAAAGGCGATCCGCGAGGCCGGCGTGCGGTTGCGTGGCCGCCTCTCGGTGGCCAGCGTCGTGGGGGAGGAGGACGGTGGCACGGGTACATTGGCGACCCTTCTGCGAGGGCACGGTGGCGACGGGGCCGTCGTGGTCGAGCCGACAGAGCTTCGCGTGGTCCTCGCCCAGGCGGGGTCGCTGATGTTCCGCGTCACGGTGAGTGGCTTGTCCGCCCACGGGTGTGTGCGCGAGGAGGGCGTCAGCGCAGTCGAGAAGTTCCTTCCGCTCTTCTCCGCGCTGCGACAGCTGGAAGCCGAGCGCTGCGGCGTCGCCGAGGGGCGCGCGGCCGTCGCGGGCGCGCCTCGCTCCTCGCTGTTCGCGCGGTATCGCCTGCCGTGGCCCATCGAGGTGGGCACGTTGCGCGCGGGCGACTGGGGCTCGAGTGTGCCCGACAGGCTTGTCGCCGAAGGACGCTATGGCGTGGCCGTCGGCGAGAGCGTCGCCGCGGCCCGGCGGGCGTTCGAAGAAGCGATCGCCCGCGCTGCCGCGGCCGATCCTTGGCTTATCGAGCAACCGCCTGAGGTCGAGTGGTGGGGCGGCCACTTCGACCCGGCGGTCACCGACCTCGACTCGCCGATAGTCACCACAGTGGTCGGCGCGGCGACGTCCGTGCTCGGCCTGGCTCCTCCGCTCGAGGGCGTCACCTACGGCGCCGACATGCGTCTTCTCGTCAATGTGGGTGGTATCCCGACGGTCCTCTTCGGGCCGGGCGACGTGCGCGTCGCGCACATGGCCGACGAATACGTGCCGATCGACGAGCTGCGCAAGGCCGCGCAGACGCTGATCCTGACCGCGCTGCGCTTCTGCGGCGTCGAGGAGTAGGCTGGGCAGGCTCCGCCCGCCGGCCCCGAGGAGGACCGTGATGCCGCTGCCCGAGGGCTACATCCTGCGACATCCCGCGCTGGACGAAGCGCCCGCGATCCAGGCGCTCATGGACGCCGCAGAGAGCGTCGACACAGGCGAGCCGCGCCGCCACGAGAACGACGTCGCGACCGAGTGGAAGAGCGCCGACTGTCACCCCGCGGAGGACTGGCGGGTCGCGGTCGCGCCGGACGGCGCCGTCGTGGCGGTGGCCTACATCTGGCCGGAGACTGCCGGCGAGGTGACCGCCGACCACTACGTGCATCCCGAGCACCGCGGTCGTGGACTCGGGGAGACGATGCTGGACGTGATCGAAGCGCGAGGCGCGGAGCTGCCATCGCGCACGTCCGAGGGCGCGGCGCGGCGCCTCGTCGTGTGGTGCGAGGATTCCGATGCGGAGCGGCGCGCCTCTCTGGACCGCCGCGGCTTCGCCGCGGTCCGTCAGTACTTCGAGATGGAGATCGACCTCGTAGATGATCTCGCCGCGCCGACCTGGCCGCCACAGATCGAGGCGCGCGGCTTTCGGCCGGGCATCGATGACCATGCCGTCCACAAGGCCGACCTGGAGGCGTTCGCCGAGCATCACCTCTTCGAACCGCGAGACTACGACGAGTGGCGGCTCCGCCACGTCGAGGCGCCCGGGGAGGACGTCACCCTGTGGTGGCTGGCGTGGGACGGCGACGAGCTCGCCGGCTTTGTGATCCCCTTCGCGGGCGATCGTGGCGCCGTGATCGGCGACCTCGCGGTGCGCTGGTCGTGGCGTGGGCGGGGCATCGGGCGCGCGCTGCTGCTGGCCGCGTTTGCGACGCTCCGCGAGCGCGGCCAGCACGTGGCGCGACTCACCGTCGACGCGCAGAACGTGACCGACGCCGTACGCGTCTACGAGGCGGCGGGGATGCACGTCTCTCGCCGCTTCGACGTGATGGAGAGAGCACTGGCCTGAAAGAAGAGAGCCGGGGCGGCTTGCGCCGCCCCGGCCGGGCCTCAGTTCGCCGTCTTGACGTCCTTGCGCGTGACCGGCATGTTACGCACGCCGAGCTCCGCGATGTAGGCGTCGCGCACGGAACGCGGCAACTCCTCGGGGCAGATCATGCCCTTGTCGGTGATCTTGCCCTCGATGATGAACTCGGCGTAGATGCTGGACGGTGTGCTGGTGCCGTAGCTCACGCTCGTACCGCCCGGGATCAGGCTGTTCACGTACTTGATGTCGGGCGGGAAGATGTTGTAGCCCACGCTTGCCGGCTTGCCGTCCTTCTCGCCGATGCAGTCGACGGTGACCACGCCGTAGTCGGTGATCTCGCCGGCCAGGGCAAGCCGGGCGAGCTCTTCGGCCGGCGGGTTCAGCGGCAGGGTGGCGACGAAGACGTCGATGGGCCGCACCTTGCTGCCGTCCTTGAGTGTGACCGGCTCCTTGCTGGCCATGCCCGAGCTGACGAAGGCGAGGTCGGCGTCGATGCCTTCCTCGGGGCCGCCCATCTTGAAGTCCACGTACCGCAGGCCCTTGTCGCCGAACTTCTTGGGCAGCAGGCGCGGCAGCGTGCTGACCTCTTCGTGGTCGTGGCAGATCACGGCCCCGAGGCCGAAGGGCTCGGGGAACTCATAGTGCTCGCGGCGCCCGAAGATCTCGACGCGCTTGAACGCGCCGTCTTCGTAGAGCAACGGCGGCTGCGCGCAATCGGTGTAGAAGGTCTCCTGCGACCAGACCTGCAGGGGCACGGGGCTGTCGAAGATCGCGTAGTCCTTGATGCGGATCTCGAAGCACTTGTCGAGGTCCTCGTACCCGTTGGCGGCGAAGGTGTTGGTGACGCCGGGGTCCATACCGGTGCTGAGCAGCGCGAGAATGCCCTGATTGGCGAACTCGGGGGCGAGGGTCATCTGGTCGAGGTAGGCCTCATCGATGGTCTGCGTCCGCGTCTGGCCCTGGGCCATGTCCTGGTAGGCGGCGCCGCACTTGAGGCAGGCCCGCATGATCGCCGTGTTGAACTGCGGGATCACGGCATTCATGACGAGCTTGCAGCCCTCGCCGGCCCTGGCGACGGCATCGATGTCGGAGGCGTCGATGAACATCGCCCTGGCCTTGCCGTTGCCGACCTGGGCGGCGACGAATTGCGCGCGCTTCTCGTCGAAGTCGGCGACGACGATCTCGGTGACGGCCGGGCTGCGGCCGAGATTCCAGGTGATGACCTGGCCCTGCATGCCGGCGCCGACGATTAGGACTCTCATCCTCTTCCCCTCCTCATGGCCCCCGTCACAGCGCTGGGCGCGGCGGACGACATGGCCGGATCGGTGACGGGCCGCGCGGCCCCTGCGGGGCGATCGCGGCCACCTGTGCTCCGGCCGATTGTTTCAGAAGCAACGGCCCGGCGCAAGTTACTTGGTGACGATTATCGCAGCTATCTCAGAATATATAGCGGCAAATCGTCGCAATACCGCTCTCCAAATCCGTACTTCGTGCCGAGGACCAAGAACGACTCCGCGTCCTACTGGAGCTACGGGCGCACCGCGCTCAAAACTCGGCAGCTTGGTTGCTGAGGCCTCGCATCCGGCGTGATAGAACTAGGTTGCCGGCCGTAGAGCGCCGGGCGAAGGCGAGACGGAGGCCGCGCCGTGCACGAGATGGGTATCACGCAAGGGATCATCGACCGCGCCCGAGAGGCCGCGCAGGCCAATGGAGCGCTGCGCGTCACCGATCTGTATCTTACGATGACCGCAGCCGCCGACTTCCGCCAGGACTCTATCGAGATGTACTTCGAGATGCTGGCCGGCGAGGACGAGTTCTTCCGCGGCGCACTACTGCACTTCGATCACAAGCCGGTGTCGGCGACCTGCCTGGACTGCAGCGACGAGTTCAGCGCGGACGCGCCGCAGCCGGTGTGCCCGCAGTGTGGGTCGCTGCTGGTGCAACTCGACCCCAACGCGCCGATGGTCCAGCTCACGGACGTAGGCATCGACGATGGGTCGGAGGACTGAGGAGTGGTGGAGCATAGCGGAATCGAACCGCTGACCTCCTGGGTGCGATCCAGGCGCTCTCCCAGCTGAGCTAATGCCCCACGAATAGGCCCCCTTGCGGGGACAACATGTTATACGGCATTCCCCGCCGCCGGGCAAGCCACACGCCCGCCCTTCCGGCCTGTCACGCCCTTGGCGTAGACTGTCTCCGATCCCGACCCGACTCCTTGGAGAATGCTTCGTGAAGATCACCGCCGTTCATGGTCGGAAACCATGCTGCGCCGCGCGCGGCGCAGCATGGTGAAGCAGGCCCTCGTGCGCCGCGAAGAACTCCAGCGATTCTGGCGCGAGGCGGGCGCTGGCCGCGCCCCTCTGCCGGCGCCCGCCGCGCCGCCGGCAGCCACGTTCATGGCGGCGCCCGCCGGGTCGGCCGACACTCTTTTGGGCGCCGACCTTGTCGTCATGGGTCTGCCGCTCGGCGGCTGGAGCGACGCCCCTGCGGCGATCCGAGCCGCCTCTCAGCGCTATGCGGGCCGGCTGGCGGCGGCAGGGCACGAGATGGGCGTCCGCGTGGTCGACTACGGCGACATCGCGGTGGATACTGCCGACCTGGCCGCAACCTTCATGCGCACCCACGAGCACCTCGCCGACGTGCTCGCGGCCGGCGCGATGCCGCTGCTCTTCGGCGGCGACGCGACGGTGACGGTGCCCGCCCTGCAGGTGCTTGCCGGCAAGCTTCAGGGGCGTCTTGGGGTGATCGCCTTCTCGCCGCGCCTCGACCTCGAGGTGGAGCCCGGACGTGGCGCCGTCTCCCGGTGGGCGCAGGCTTTCGAGCTCGGCGTGGTCGAGCCGCGTAACTTCGTTGTGGTCGGCGAACGCGGCGGTCCCGAGGAGGCTCGTGCGCGCCGCGTCTGTGATGCTCTTGAGGCGCGGCGTTCCTCGGTCGCGGACGTCGCCGAAGCCGGCATCGTCACTATCGCCCGCGAGGCTCTCGAGGCGGCAAGCGCCGGCACCGAGGCACTTTACCTATCGATCGACCTCGGCGTGGTCGCGGGCGTCGACGACCCCGTGGGGCTGAGCGCCAGCGACCTCAGCGTCGCGCTTGGCATCGTGGCCGCATCCCGCCTGGCCGGCGCCGATCTCAGCGGGGTCGTGCCCGGGGACGGGGGCGGCGTCTCTGCGGCGTTGCTGGCCGCGCGGCTGGCCGCGGACATCGTCGTCGCGGTAGCTCGCCAGCGCGCCTGAGCCGTTCTGGTGGAGATGGAAAAAGGGCGCGATTCGCTGCTCGTAAGCGGCTGGAGGATCGGCACAGGTCCGCCAGCGACGACGGTCGCTAGGGGCGCTCCCGGAAGCGCTCGAGCCGGCTGATCAGCAAGGCGTTCTGGACGGCGCCGGCGACCATCTGCCCGACGACCCGCAAGAAGTCCGCGTACTCGCCGTAGTCACGTGGCCGAGTGTCGAAGACGTCGATGAGACCAATGACGCGGTCGTCGGCGAACAGCGGGATGCAGAACTCACTCTCGAAGCCATACTGGGCCAAGCTGCCGCGCTCCTCGGCCGTGAGGCGCGGATCGTCGAGCCGATGGACGGACATGGCCTTCCCGCTTTGCACTGCCATAGCCGTGGCGGGGAACCTCTCCATGTCCAGCACCTGGCCGGCGGCCGTTTCGTCGAAGCCGTCGAGGTCGGCGCTGACCACGCAGCGCAGGCGCTCGCCCTGCAGCGCGTAGATGTCACAATCGGCGGCCCCGATGGTGACACGAATGCGCTCCGCGACTGCAGCCAGCGCCCCGTGGAGGTCGTGGCTCCGCGAGACGACGGCGCCCAGATCCACGATCTCGCGGAGGGTCCGTGAGCCCTGCTCCACGCGCTCTACGAGGAGCGCGTTCGCGAGCACGCGCGCCACGCTCTGCCCGGCGCTCTTCAGGAAGCTGAGATACTCGGTGTAGTCGCGCTCTCGCGTGTCGTAGATGTCGATGAGGCCATAGAGCACATCATCGACGAGGAGCGGCACGCACACTTCGCTGGCATAGCCGTATTCGCGATAGGTCTGCCGCTCACCGGGAGTGAGCTGCGGGTCGTCGGGACTGGTGATGATGAGGGTGCGATGGCCGTTCATGGCCGCCACCACAGCGGGGTACTTCTCGAGGTCAAGGAGTTCGCCGACGGGAACCTCGTCGTAGCCACTGCGGTCGAAACTCGCCGCGCAGCGAAGCCCGTCGGCGGTCACGCGGAAGATGTCGCAGGTGGCTGCGTCGAGAGCCGCGCGCAGCCGATCGGCGACGCGGCGCAGCAGGCCTTCGAGATCGGAGGAGTCGCCCGGCTCGCCGAGTTCTGCCAGCTCGTGGAGGATTCTGCCGCGGCGCTCCGCCTGCTCCAGGAGGGCGGCGTTGTGGAGAGCACGGGCCGCCACCGCGCACAGCCCCCGGACCAGCTCCACGACCGGGCCGAAGTCACGCGGCACGTAGTCGGACAGCTCGGCAAGCCCGATCACGTGGCCCTCCGAGATCAGAGGCATGGACAACTGCGCCTGATAGCCCCACTTCTCGAGCGAGTACCGGGCTTCCTCGTCGAGCAGCGGATCATCCAGGCTCGCGATGACGACCATCTCGCCGGTCTCGACCGCGCGCCGACTGGACGGGTATCGCAGGAGCGGGATCACGACGTCCTCCCGCTCGCGGTCGAAATCGCCGCCGTCGTAGCTCACGAGCGCCCGGAGAGTGTCGCTCTCGACCGCGTAGACGTTCGTCACCGGGGAGCCAGAGAGCTCGGTGAGCTGCTCCACCAGAGGGCGCAGTACTTCGTCGGTGCCCTGACGCGTGGCCGCGTCGAGACCAGCCTCGATCACGAGGGTCAGATCACGATTGCGCCGCCGCAGCCCGGCCACCACGTGCGCGTCGTCGAGGAGCTGTTTCGCGGCGTCCGGTGCTCCTCGGGGCGGGCCGGCAACGGGGCGAAGCGCTTCGCCCGCTGTCTGCAGGGGGTCCGGGCGAACCTCAGTGGCCGGCAGTTCCACGGCGAGACCGGGGTCCGGAGATGCCGCCTCTTCCTGCCCGAGCTCGTCGCCAGCCACGAGACGCGCCGCCTGGTGGGCGATGAACTCAGAGAAGGCGAGGTTGGCGCCGGTGAACGCCCGCGGGGCGCGTGAATCGGCCAGCTGCATCACGCCGGCGTGCCGGCCGCCGATGACGAGCGGAAGTGCGAGGAGCGCCGCCTGGCCGTGCTCGCGGTAGTTCTCTGCGACGCGACGAGAGAGCAGACTGGTCGTGGCCATGTCGGCGATCACCAACCGGCGCCCGCTGCGCAGCACTGCCGACAACGCAGGAGCATCATCGCAAGCGACGACCCCTCCTGCAGGAGGTAGCCCCTCGGCCTGGCCGTACCCGGCGACGACACGCAGGCGGCGCTCACCGATGAGGAGTGCGACGACGCAGGAGGCGGCCCCGATGCCTTCGGCGGCGACCCGGGCGAGCGCCGCCAGCGGCTGGCCCAGCCGATCGAGCGCGCCGTCGCCGGCAGCGAAAACGGGCAGCCGGCTCGACGCCCCATCGGGACGCCCCTCGCCGCTCTGGGCGCGCAGCAACGTTTCCACGTCGCCGCGCCGGTAGCGCCGGTGCCCGCCGGGGCTCCGGTAGCACACGAGCGTCCCGGTGTCGCTCCAGCGCCTCAGGGTGTTGAGGCTCACCCCGAGCATCGTCGCCGCCTCGCTGAGGCGCAGCCAGTCTCGGCCGTCGGCTTTTCCTACGCGCACTCTGAGGGCCTCTCGGCAGGGCTCGAGGAGGGAAAGTTAACCAATTCTATGCCGATGCCGGACGTTGTCCAGGCGCAGGACGGGAATGGGCGGGCTGGAATCAATGAGGCAGGTCGAAGCGACTGCCTGAGGCTTGCTCGTCGTCAGTCACGGCACGGGCACCTGCCAACCATGCCGCCGCGCTGTCACTCCTGTCGGGCGCTGGCCTCGTCGGCAGGCTTGCCGCTCGGCGTGACGAGCTCGCGGGCGATGTCGGCGAAGGCCGCGCCGACCTGGGTCGAGGGATCGAGGGCGGCCGGCGCGCCCGTATCGCCGCCCTGCCTGGTCGCCTCATCGAGCGGGATACGACCGAGGAGGCGGGAGTCCATCAGCTTGGCGATCTCGTAGGCTCCGCCGCGCCCGAAGATGTGGTGGCGGCTGCCGCAGTCGGGACACACGTAGTAGGCCATGTTCTCGACGACCCCGAGCACGTTCTGCTTGGTCATCCGCGCCATCCTGGCGGCCTTGATCGCCGTCTTGGCGGCCGCCTCCTGTGGGGTGGTGACGATGATCATGTCGGCGCCTGGGATCATCTGCGCGATCGTGAGCGCGATGTCGCCGGTCCCCGGCGGCAGGTCGATGAGCAGAAAGTCCGGGCTGCCCCAGAGTACGTCCCCGAGGAACTGTTCGATGGCGCGCCCCAGCATCGGTCCGCGCCACACCACGGGTTCGTTGTCGGGCAGGAAGAAGCCCATGGAGACGACCTTGACGCCATGGGCCTCGGGCGGGATGAGCTTGCCCTCGTGCATCTCCGGAGGAACGGCCGCCAGCCCCATCATCAGCGGGATGGTGGGGCCGTAGACATCGGCGTCGATCAGCGCCACGGCGTACCCCTGACCGGCGAGGGCGACGGCGAGATTCGTCGTCACCGTGGACTTGCCCACGCCGCCCTTGCCGCTGGCGATCGAGATGGTGCGCGTCTTCGAGCGGGGTCCGAAGAGGGTCTGCGTCAGCTCATGGCGAGCGCTGAGGCGCGCTGCCATGGCATCCCGTTCGTCGCACGACATGGCGTCGAGCTTCACTTCGACGAGGCGGCCGTCGGCGATCGCCGAAAGTGCCTGTTCGGCGTCGGCACGGATCTGGTTGCGGAGCGGGCACCCCGCAGTCGTCAAGACGATGGTGGCCCCGACGTGCTCGGCGTCGGCGACGATGTCGCGTACCATGCCGAGCTCGACGATGCTCTTCTGGAGTTCGGGATCCTTGACGGCGCTCAGTGCCCGCCGGACGTCTTCGTGAGTCACGAGTGTTCCTCCGCATCTGATCGTGTGGTCGGTCCGCACTGTACGTACCCGGCGCGCTCGCGCCCCAGTCCGTCGCCGGCTGCTCGCGCGCCGCCGAGCGAGACTTCATGCGAGAGCTGCGCGCCTTCACACCATCTCAAGAAACCCGGGTCAAGATCGAAGGTGCACGTGTGGCGGCCGCCGCACGACTGAGACTGCCCAAGGGTAAGAGGTGAGAGGAGACGTCATGGAGAGTCTGCTCGGGATCGATCCCGTCACGTTGAGGCACGCAGTGGTCGTGCTGGCGCTCGGAGCCGCGACGCTGGTCCTGATGCTCAGAGGGGCCACAAGCCGTCGTCACCCGGTGCGCATGACGCTGGGGAGCCGGACGGCTGATTGCTCCATGATGCTCGCGACGCTGGAGGCTGTCTATCTTCGCGGAGACATCACGCATCAGGACTACGTGGTGCTCTCACGAAGGCTTCGTGGTCGCTGACCCTGCCTGTTCACAAGTCGGGCAGAGGCCCTTCAAAGGTTCTTCACAAGTTCAGTGTACGCTGGTAAGCGAAACAGGCCTCGTCGCCCGATCGTGGGCGGTCTTGGCACCGAAGACCGCGCGCCGACGGCGCGTTTGACGCAAGGAGTACGCCTGTGAGAAAGCACTGGAAGATGATTGTGATCGCGGCCGCAGTGGCCGTCCTCGGCCTGTCTGTCGTGGCCGTCGCATCCGGCGCCGCGAAGGTCAAGAACCCGCTCCGTGGCCGGGCGGCGTGCGGCCAGCTCATGAGTAACCCGAAGGCCGTGAAGGCGATGCAGGCCCTGAGAGTGGAGCATCGCGCGGAGATGCAGAAGTGGTACGACACCTACGGCGACGCCCCGGCCGGCGCCGAGGCACAGGCCGCGCTCAAGGCGCTGCGCACCGAGCACTGGAACGACATGAAAGCGCTGTTCAAGCAGTTCGGCATCCAAGTGCCCAAGGGCACTGGTCCTGGTGCCTGTGGCGGCCAGGGCGGCATGATGGGTGGCGGCGGCATGATGGGCAACGGCGGCAACGGCGCGTGCGGCGGCGCCGGCGGAGGCGCTGGATGCGCAGGCCCGGGCTCGGGCACTGGCAACCAGGGCGCTGGTTACGGCGGCGGCATGATGGGCGGCGCCAGCTACTGAGTGTGAATCGAGACACGTCGCACTGAACTTCGAGGCGGCGCGGCGAGCGCAAGAAGGCGCTCGCCGTGCCGCCTTTCTGTCGCTCGACGATCTGCGGGAGCCGGTGTTTCACGTGAAACACCGGCGCTGCGTGCGTGCCGGCGAGGTTCGGGAGCGCGCGGTCCGGCGTCCCGGAGAGAGGCCGTCGTGTGTTTCACGTGAAACACCCTGAAACGCTGGGGACTGGTAACAAGAAGAAGAGGCCCCGGACGGGGCCTCTTCTTCTTGGTCGTATCGGACGTCATCGTCCCGGCGTGCTACGCCTTCATATTGACGGGCTCGGCGTTGCCGGCGCCGGTGGCGTACGTCTCCTTGAAGATCTCCATGAGGATGGGGCTCTCGCGCACATCGGCCAGAGAGATCTCGGCGTGATGCTTGGTGTAGCCGTTGCCGATGAGCATGGTGGTGTCGGCACCGATGCCCTCGGCGCCCAGGGCGGCCGACGTGAAGCTTGTGGCCATGCTGAAGAAGTAGACCGTGCCGTCGTCCTTCGTCGCGAGGACCGAGGCCATCTCGGTGTCGGGGATGTCGACGCAGTTGATGGTGAGGTCGGCCATCTCGCCGTCCGTCGCCGCCTTGACCTCTTCGTACACGAACAGCTGGTCGGTCGCGCTGCCCTGAAAGATGTAGTCGCAGAAACCGGTCTTTTCCAGGCGCTTCTTACCGGCGTTGCCGTGCACGAGGCCGATGACCTTGCCGGTGACCCCGACGCGGTTGCGGGCCTCGTAGGCGCACAGGAGGCCACTCTTGCCGCCGGCACCGATGATGAACACCGTCTGGCCCGGCTTGCAGAGCTTGGCCGCCTGCGCCGGAGCGCCGGCCACGTCGAGGATCGCGAGCGCGAGCGCTTCGTCCATGTCGGCGGGCATCTTGGCGTAGATGCCGGTCTCGAAGAGGATGGCCTGACCCTTGACCTTGACCTGGCAGGTGTCCTTGTTGATCGAGATGACCTCGTCGACCTTGAGCGGCGTCAGCGAGAGCGAGACGAGCGTGGCGATGCGATCACCGACCTTGAGCTCGCGGTCCTTGAGCTTGGGGCCAATGGCTGCGATGGTGCCGAGCAGCATGCCCCCGGACCCCGTATCGGGGTTGTGGTGCTTGCCACGGCTAGCGATGATGTCGAGGCTGTGACGCGCCATCTTCTGCACGTCGCCGCCCTCGGCCTCCTCGATCTGCGTGAAGCTGGCCGCGTCGACGTTGAGCGTGTCCACGTCGATGAGGATCTCGTTGTCATAGATCTCCATCGTGTTGTCGACGCGCTTCGCCGGCTGCGGCAGCACTCCCTTGGGCTCGATGACCCGGTGGGCGCCGAACTTGTTGCCTTCCTTCATTCCCTCTCCTTCCCCTTGGGGTGGGTGCCCGCGCTCATCCGCATGAGTCGCTTCCGCGCGCGGGGCGTCGTCAGTCGGTTGTCGGTTCGCCTATGCTTCTACCTTGATGACCGAACCGGCGCCCTGACCGCCGCCCACGCAGGCGCCGGTGAGGCCGATCGTCTTGCCACGCTTCTGCAGCTCGTGGATGAGCGTCACGGCCATGCGCGTGCCGGTGTTGCCGAGCGGATGGCCGAGAGCCACGGCGCCGCCGTTGACGTTGACGATGGCGGCATCGAGGCCGACCTCGCGAGTGGCGAGGGCGGCAACGCAGGCGAACGCCTCGTTGAACTCGGCGAGGTCGACGTCCTTGGCCTCGAGGCCGGCCTTCTTAAGAGCCAATTGAGCGGCCTTTGTCTCGCCGAGACCCATGATCTCGGGCGCGCAGGCGGCAGTGGCGTAGCTCACCAGAGTGGCGATCGGCTTGAGGCCCAATTCGGTGGCCTTCTTGCGCGACGTGACGACGATGGCGCTGGCGCCGTCACTGAGCGCCGAGGCGTTGCCGGCGGTCACGACGCCGCCCTCCTTGAAGAACGGCTTGAGCTTCGCCATCGATTCGAGGCTGGCATCGCGGCGAGGGCACTCGTCGGTGTCGATGACCACGGGGTCGCCTTTGCGCTGCGGGATGACGACCGGGACGATCTCGTCCTTGAAGCGTCCGCTGTCGATGGCGGTCACCGCGTTGAGATGGCTCTTGTAGGCGACCTCGTCCTGCTGCTCGCGGGTGATGCCGAACTGCTCGCAGAGGTTCTCGGCGGTCACGCCCATGTGGTAGTTGCCGAAGGCGTCCCAGAGACCGTCCCACACCATCGAGTCGTACATCTTGTCCGTGGGCATGCCCATGCGGTAGCCGCTGCGTCCGTCTTGCAGTACCCACGGCGCGCGGGTCATGTTCTCCATGCCGCCGACCAGGAAGAGGTCGCCATCTCCGGCCTTGATGGCGTTGGCAGCCACGGCCATGGCTGCTGCACTCGAGACGCACACGCGGTTCACGGTGATCGCCGGCACCTCGTCGGGGATGCCGGCCTTGATCTCGGCCTGGCGGGCGGAGTTCTGGCCCAAGCCCGCCTGGATGACGTTGCCGAAGATGACCTCGTCGAGCTGCGCGCCCTCGACCCCGGCGCGGCTCAACGCCTCTTTCATGACCACGGCGCCCAGATCGATCGCCGGCGTCTTGGCGAAACCGCCCATGAAGCGGCCTTGTGCGGTACGTACCGCAGAGAGAATGACGATGTCGTTGTCAGTCACGTGCTCCTCCTCGTGTCGTCTATGCGCGCGGCCGCATCCCCCGCTTCGAGAGCCCCGCCCGGCATCACGACACATTCAATGATGGTTGACCTACGGATGGTACTTCCTCACGCCTCTTCATGGCGGCGGACGACCTCTTGCGCCAGGAACGCGGCCACCTCGAGCGGCGTGGTGCGCGGCCCGAAGCCGGCGTCGTAGCCCAGCTCTTTCGCGAAGGCGTTGTTGATGCGCGGTCCTCCGACGACGATCACGAAGCGCTCGCGCACGCCCTCGGCCTCGAGCAGTTCGATGAGCTGCGTGAGGTGCTGCACGTGGATGTTCTTCTGCGTGACGATCTGGCTGACCAGGATAGCATCGGCATCGCGCTCGAGCGCCGTTCTGAGGAGCTGTGCGCACGGGATCTGCGAGCCCATGTTGAGCGCGTCCATCTCCGCGTAGCGCTCCAGCCCGTAGTTCCCGGCGAAGCCCTTCATGTTCATGATCGCGTCGATGCCGACGGTGTGCGCGTCGCTCTCGATGGACGCGCCGACCACGCCGAGCCTGCGCCCGAGCTTCGCCTTGATAAGAGCGTTGATGGCGTAGTAGTCCATTTCCTCGACTTCGAGGTAGTCGCCCTTGACCTCGTCGGGATCGATGCCGGCGTCGGTGCGGCCGTAGGCCACGTAGAAGGTGTACTCGGGGTCGATAGCCTTGCACTCGGCGATGCCCACAGTGTGGAAGCCGAGCTTCTCCAGGAACTGTTTGCCCACGTCGGGAGCTTTGATCGAGTACGCGATCGGGAGGGTGAAGGAAAACTGGATGATGCCGTCATCACGAGTATCACCATACGGTCTTACTAGCATCAGTGCCCCCCCTCTGCGTCCGAGGCGTGACCGCCGGGCGGCGGGCCTTCAGGCGCGCCGCTCATGCGGCCCTCGCGGAGCGCCGCGAAGAGCGGGTTGAAGTAGTCGGCGGCGACCCCGACGACGCCCTCGCCGCCGCGTCCACCTGCGGGGTCGCGCTTGACGTCGGCGAACATGCCCCGCGAAAGTGCCTCGAAGAGCCCGATGTCGCGGACCTCCTCGAGCTGCGCGACAGCTTTCTGCAGCTGATCGTTGGCGCGCTGCTCGATCATGCCACCGGGCTTGAAGGTGACCTCGTCCGCCAGGTCGCGGCAGCTCTCGAAGACGTACTTGGCGTTCCTGATGCTCAGGTAGCGGTCCTGCAGTAGCGGCGTGTGCAGGGCCTCGGTGAGCATGCCCAGCAGCATGATCTCCTGACCGGTGAAGATGCCCGTGAAGTTGAACATGCCGTCGATGATGTGGCCGTGGAAGATGTCGCCGGGCATGTACTTGGTCGGAGGCATGTACTTGAGCGGGTAGCCGGGGAACAGCTGCCGGACCAGCTGGGCGTCGGCGATCTGGTAGACGACCTGATCGGGCTTGGCCGGGTCGATCTCGAAGGCGTGCCCGAGCCCGATCTGCCAAGGCTCAAGGTTGGCGCGCAATGCGAAGGCCTCGTTGATGAAGTCCGAGCTGACGACGGTGAAGCCCTGCTCGAAGGCGTCGGCGGTGGTGAGGTAGTTGTCCTCCCCGGTGTTGATGATGATGCCGGCGCGGGCGTTGATGAGCCGCGAGAGGTACTGGTCGACGAACGTGCGCTTCATGTTGATGTTGCGGAAGATGATGCCGTACATGGAGTCGTTGAGCATCATGTCAAGGCGCTCCAGGGCGCCCATGGTGGCGATCTCGGGCATGCAGAGGCCGCTGGCGTAGTTGCACAGGCGGATGTAGCGGCCGAGCTCGGCGCCGACCTCGTCCAGGGCGGCGCGCATGAGGCGGAAGTTCTCCTGAGTGGCGTAGGTTCCGCCGAATCCCTCGGTGGTCTCGCCGTAGGGCACGTAGTCGAGCAGGCTCTGCGCGGTGGTGCGGATGACGGCGATCACGTCGGCGCCGGCGCGAGCGGCAGCTTTTGCCTGAGCGGCGTCCTCGTAGATGTTGCCGGTAGCGACGATCACGTAAACGTATGGCTTGACGGGCTCGCCGGTCGCGGCGACGAGCTCGTTGCGGCGTCGCCGGACTGCGTCGATGCGTGCGACGCCCTCGCGGGCGAGCTCCTCGGCGCGCGCTTCTGCGGCGGCGCGCCGCTCGCCCGGCACTTCCACCAGGGCCAGCTCGCCGGCGGCCACGCCCTCGGCGACCTGCTGGGCGCTCATGTCGGTCTGCAGCATCAGGTCGACGAAGGGCTTCATGATGCCGCCCGGGAGCAGCTCCCGGGCCTGTTCGACGACGACGTTGACCAGCGGCACGTCGATCTCGTTCACACCGGCGATGCCGAGCAAGCGAAGCGTAGCGCGTTCGGTGGTGTCGGTCGTGTGCTTGTCGATGTGCTGCTGGATGTCGTCGGCGATGGCGTCGGCCGCCGCGCGGGCGCGATCGACCAGGGCGCCGTTCAGGCGGAGCGCATCGTTCACTGCATCACCCTCTTTCAGTTCAGTCAGGGAGAGACCACGTCGGAAAGCGGTGCCGCGCCGGGTAGTGAAGCGCGGCCGTTGACGACGTCGAAGACCGGTACGCGGGCGCCCACTGCACCGGCGACCGCCTCGAAGAAGAGCTTGGGTTGATAGGGCTGTGGCACCCGGAACGGATTCGCGGTAGCGGCCAGCACGCGCAGGGGCGTGAGCACTTCGAGCGCGATCCCCCGCTTGCGGAAGCGCTGCACCGCGGCCGCCGGCAGCACCAGCACCGTGGCGTCACGTACGACGACGCGCAGCTTGCGTCGTGGCGGCAGCACACGCGTGAAGTCATCAACGAACTCCTGCGTGAGGGCGCCGCCGATGAACAGGGTGCGCGTGCCCAGCCGCTCGACCTCGCGGGCCACCGTGACACCCTCCCCGACGACGGTGCGGAGCTCCAGCGCGGTGACGTTTCCGCGATCGTCGAAGGACAGGGCGCGCGCGCCCTGAGCCACGTATAGCGCCAGCTGCGCGCGCGTCTCGTCCGAGACCGCGGGCAGCAGCAGCATGTCGAGGGTCGCCGCGGTGGTCTCGAGCACATCATCCAGCGTGTCGCCGACCATGCCTCCCGTGGCGACCACGACGCCGTCGCTGACGCGCGGTGAGGCGCTGCCGATGCGGTTGATGGCGCCATCGACGAGCACCTGTTCGGCGCCGTGCGCCATGAGCCGCTCGATGGTCACGCGCAGCTCCGCCAGGGTCGTCGGGCCGCTGATTTCGACCTGGCCGTCCTGGCCGGCGCGGCCGATGATCACGCGTCCCAGAGGCGTGTGGAACGGTAGCTCCTCCAGCACCTCCATCGCGTAGTGCGAGCGCTCGAGCGAGCCCTGCGTGGTCGCCACGAGAGTCCCGGCCGGCGGCGCGATGCGCGGCTTGGCAAGACCGGTGAGGTGGTCGATGCGCTCGCCGTCGAGGCCCAGCGAGGTGAGACCGAACAGGTGCGGGCAGTTCGCCATGAGGGCGTTGACGACGGTGGTCTTGCCGGCGTTCTTGACGAGGCCGATGACCGCCAGCGAGCGGCTGCCGGAGCCGGAGATGATGTCGTAGAGGGCGTCGATGGTGGCCGCGTCGGAGCGCGCCTTCGTGACACTGGAACCCGCGTCGCGAGTCACGTCTTGTCTCCCCACGAGCGGCCGGCCGTACGCTGCCGGCGTTCCCCGGTCTCGTTGCCGTGCCGGATCTCCTTGAGGTAGCTGAAGATGGTGTAGCGCGAAAGCTCGAGGGCCTCGGCGACCTGCTCGGCGGAGCGCTTGACGAGGAAGGCGCCGCGCTCCTCGAGGCGCTTGACGACCTCCATCTTCTCTTCGCGCGACATGGCGGCGGGCGTCTTGCCCATCTCCGCGAGGATCTTCGCGATCATGCCGGCGATCACCTCGCGGATATCGGCGGCAAAGATCTCGCCGGCTTCGGGGGCGGCGGTGCCGCCGGGCCGGCCGACCGCGGTGACGTTGGCGAGGGCGCGCTGCGCGTGGATGATCTCGGAGATATCGAAGTTGAGGCCGAGCAGGCCGAACGGCTCGCCGTCCTCGTCGCGCAGCGTCACGGCGAGCGACTTGAGGACCTTGCCGTCGTGGGACGTGACGTACAGCCGCACGTCCTGAGTCACGTCGGGATTGCGGAGGTTGCGAAGCATGCGGTCGGTGGGCACGTCGCCCACCGTGCGCCCGGTGACCGTGCCGTTCTCGATGGCGACGATGGAGTGGGGGAGCCGGCCGACGTCGTGAAGCACGACCTCGCAGTCTGGGCCGAACATCTCGGCCAGACCGCGGACGACGGGCAGAAGAGTCTGCATCCGAGCATCGAGTGGCTTCATGAGCGAACGACCCTCCGGTCGCGGCGGTGTGGTGCCGAGGCTCCCCAAGGCCCCGCCACGGCCTTGGAGGACAGGTATACACTGGCGCCGTGCCGTTTGTCAAAAAAGGTGGGGTACCTACCCGGTTTAGTGGGGGTGCCCGTACGCAAGAGCGGGCGGGCGGCGCATCCGCGCCGCCCGCCCGCTGCCTTCAGCCCGCCTGTGTGGCGGCGTTTCTCAGAGGTTCGCCGGCCGCTCCGCGAGCGTGACCGTGACGTCTTGCGTCTTGCCGTCCCGTTCGACCGTGAGCGTCACCTTGTCGCCGGGCTTCTTCTGCGTGAGGAAGGCGATGAGCTCGTCGGCGCTGGAGATGGTCTGGCCGTCGGCCGCGATGATCACGTCGCCGCCGGTGGTGAACTGCTGGCCCTGGATGGTGACCGTCTGGTCTCCGGCCTTGATGCCGGCCTTGGCCGCCGGGCTGTCCGGATACACCTTCTCGACGAGGGCGCCGCCCTGCGTCGTCATGTTGAGCGCCCCGGCGATGTCGCTGGTGATGGTCTGCAGGCCGACGCCCATCCACGCGTATTGGACTTTGCCGGTAGCGCGCAGCTGCTCGAGCGAGCGGATGGCGGTGTTTATCGGCACGGCGAAGCCGAGACCGTCGTTGCCTCCGCCCTGAGAGGCGATCTGCTCGTTGATGCCGATCACTCGGCCGCTGCTGTCGATCAGCGGCCCGCCGGAGTTGCCCTGATTGATCGCGGCGTCTGTCTGGATGCCGTTGGGGATGGTCTGACCGTTGGGGGCCTGAAGGCTGCGTCCGGTTGCCGAGACGATGCCGGAGGTGATCGAGAAGTCGTAGCCAAGGGGGTTGCCGATGGCGACCACAGGCTCACCCACAGCGACCTTGGATGAGTCGCCCAGGGGCAGCGGGTTGAGCGTCACGGCGCTGGGATCGACCTTGATCACGGCGACGTCGCTGCCGACGTCCACGCCGATGAGCTCGCCCTTCACGCGCTGCGTCTCGGAGCCGCCCTTGTTGAACACCACGGTGACGCCGCTGGCCTGCTGGCCGTTGTCGTCCACAACGTGGGCGTTCGTGAGGATGTAGCCGTCCTTGTCGACCACGAAGCCGGTGCCGAGCGCCTGGCCGCCCTGCGCCTGGCCGAACTGGTCGGTGCCGGTAGTGGCGAAGTCTGAGAGCACCATGACGACGCCGCCCGAGAGGCTCTGATAGATCTGCTCGGGCGACTGCCCGGCACCGGTCGTGGGCGCGTAGACGGCCGGCGTCTCCGCCGCCCTCTGCACGACGGTCTCCGTGGACTCGCCGAAGTTGAACACGAGTACGAGTACGAGGACTACGAGCGCGGCGCCGACGGCCCCGCCCCCGAGCCCCACGAGGAACCCTCTCATCTTGACCATTGCTTTCCCTTCGTTATCACGACTGGTGGCTGTGGAGGGGGGCGGCCGCAGCCGTAACCCAGTCTCCCGTTGACCACGATGATGTCCGTTGGGTGTTAACTGCTCGCGCGGAGGTGTTGAGTAACGCCTCAGCAGTGATTACGGATTATGAATCGGCGCCGTGAGCGCGCCGCCGAGGCGCGCGCGGCAGCCGCACCGAGAACCGCGCGCCACCGCCGTCCGAGTCGGCGCGGATGCTGCCGCCCATCATCTCGGTGAGCTCACGGGCGATCGAGAGTCCCAGCCCGGCGCCCGACGTGGTGGCCCGCTCCTCGCTGCCGCGGTGGAAGCGCTCGAAGACGTGAGGCAACTCCGTCGCCGCGATCCCGGGCCCGTCGTCGCTCACGACGATCGTCGCCCATGAGGCGTCGGCGCTGCTGGCCAGGCTCACGGTGCTGCCCTGCGGCGAGAACTTGACCGCGTTGTCGACGAGCGCACGCAGCACCTGCGCCAGGCGCTGCTCGTCGCACCACGCCGTCACGGCCTCGCCGTCTTCCACCGTGAGCGTGAGCTCCTTTGCCTGCGCCTGCACCTGGAACTCGTCCAGGACCGAACGGGCGACCGCCTCGAGGGCCACGTCCTCCGGCTGTATGTCAATGGAGCCCGCCTCCACGGTCGAGAGGTCGAGCATGCTCACGGCGAGGTTGCGCAGGCGGTCGACCTGCTGGCGCATCAGCTGCAGGAACTCGCGCTGCTCCTCGGGGTTCACGTTGCCTTCATCGATGAGCTCGAGGAACCCCGCCAGCGAGAAGAGCGGCGTCTTGAATTCGTGCGAGGCGTTGGCGATGAGGTCGCGGCGGGCGCGTTCGAGGCGCGCCTGAGAGGTGACGTCGCGCAAGACGACGATCGAGGTGAAGTCGGCGGCCCCGGCGACCGGGTACGTGGTGGCCTCCAGCGTGCGCTCGCCGTGCACGAAGACCACCGCCTGTGTCTCGTCTTCACGACGCGACTCGTGCCACGCCTCGGTGACATCGACGGGGAAGGTCTCGTCGAGCCCTGCGCCGATGGGCACGGGCTCGTCCAGAAGCTCGGCCGAGGCCGGGTTGGCGATCGTGACGGTGCCCTCCTCGGAGAGGCCGATGACGCCCTCACTCAGGTCGTTGAGGAGCACTTCGACGCGGTCGCGCTCGTACTCGACCTGGGCGAAGGCGCCTCGCAGCCGGACGGCCATGATGTTGAAGGTCGCCCCCAGCTGCCCGATCTCGTCCTCGACGGTGACGGTCACCGTGGCAGTGAGGTCGCCGCCGGCGATGGCCTCGGCGCTGCGCTCGATACGCTTCAGGCGACGGGCGATGAAGTAGGAGGCCAGATAGCCGAGCAGGAGACTCACGCCCATCGCGAAGATCGTGGCGAAGAACAGCTGGCGCTGGACGGCGGCCACCGCGGCATCGACGTCCGTGAGCGGCGCGATCACGAGCACCACGCCGGCAACCGTTGTAGGGCGGACGTTCTGCATGACCAGAGGCACGGCGGTCACCGCGAAGCGCCCGGCGCGCGTGGTCACCACGTCCTGCACGACCTTCGCCGATTCGAGCGCCTCGGCGATCATCGGGTAGTCGCCCACGTCGAACGAGTAGGCAAGCGCCCTGGGGTAGATCGGCACCTGATTCTTCGAGAGGACGATCACGCGCGCGTTGAGCAGGTTGTTCAGGAAGTCGACGGCGGACGCCAGCGAGGTCGCGTCGACGATGCTCGTCTGGCTGGAGGAGGCAACGATGAACTGACCCAGCGTGTTGCCGATGGTCGCGACGTTGCTGCGCTGCTCCGCCAGCTTCTGCTGCTCGAGCCGGTTGGCGAGCGGCGGCACGACGTAGGCCCACGCCACGGCCATGGCCAGCGCCACGAGCGCGAGGATGAGGATCGTCAGCCAGTTCTTGACAGAGCGGAACATGCAGGTCGGGCGCGCGCGGCGCCCGCGCCTCCTAGAACTCGCGGAACTTGTAGCCGATGTTGCGGACCGTGAAGATGAACTCGGGGTCCTTGGGGTCGGTCTCGAGCTTCTCGCGCAGGTGACGGATGTGCACGTCGACCGTGCGCGCGTCGCGGTAGTCCGAGTCGCCCCAGACCAGCTGCAGCAGCAGTTGACGGCTGTAGACCCGGCCCGGGTGGGAGATGAGGGTCTTGAGGATCTCGAACTCGATATAGGTGAGGTCGATCTTGGCGCCGCGCAGGATGACGTTGCGCTTGAGCAGGTCGACCTCGAGCTCGTCGACCTTGACGACCTCCTTCTTGGAGGCCTCGGCGCTGCGGCTCATCTCGGCGCGTCGCAGCTGGGCGCGCACGCGGCTGCGGAATTCGCGGAGGCTGAACTTGTCCTTGGTGATGTAGTCGTCGGCGCCGATCTCGAGGCCCAGCACCTTGTCGAACTCGTCCGACTTGGCGGTGAGCATGATGATGGGGACGATGCTTTGGGCGCGGATGCGCCGGCAGACTTCCATGCCGTCGACGTGCGGAAGCATGAGGTCGAGGATGACCAGGTCGAAGCTCTCGCGGGCAAAGGTCTCGAGGGCCTCCTGGCCGTCACGGGCGGTGACGACCTGGTATCCCTCTTTCTCGAGCGGGAAGCGCAGCAGCTTGAGGATGGCCTCCTCGTCGTCGACCACCAGGATGCGGGCCCCGTTGTCTGCCATCAGGTCTCCCCCTTCTCGGCGCGATCGCGCCCGCGCGGCGTAGCCAGACCGCGGGCGCGAAAAGCGGCGCCCAGCGCCGTAGCGATGGCCTCGCACCCGGCGAGGTCGGCGCCGGGGTAGTCGACGGCCGTGAGTGTCGTGTGGATGTCGTGCTGCACACACTGTTCGGCAAACTGGATGACAGCCCTGTACGCCTTGCCGAACAGCGGTCGGCAGATGCGGTCGTAGCTCTGCGGGTCGGCCGCGTTCAGGCTCACGGTGACGGCGCCGAGGCCGGCCGCCGCCAGGGCCGCCGGCACGTCCACGTCGGGGTTCAGCAGCTGCCCATGCCCGTTGGTGTCGAGGCGGGTCGCGATGCGCCGCAGGCGCAGCCACTCGGTGACGGCGAGCACGACGTCGAGCCGCATAGTCGGCTCACCGAACCCGCAGAACACCACTTCGTCGGCCGGACCCTCGAGGAACTCGAGCTCGACCGCCTGAGTGACCTCTTCGAGCTCGGGTTCGTGCGTGAGCGTGAGCACCTCGCCGTAGACGCCGTCGGTCCACTCGCGCAGGCAGAACTCGCAGTCGCTCGAGCAGCGGTTGGTGATGTTCAGGTAGATGGCGCTGCCGCTGCCGCGGTAGGCGATGGTGTCGGTGCGCGTGAGCGGTTGTGTCATGGCGTGTGGCCGGGAGGCGCCCCAGGGTGGGGCCACGGTCGGCAGCACGAGTATAGCAGGGTAGAATGGGCGTCCCCGTGAACGACACGACCGACATACTAGTCGACCTGTGCGGACGCCTCCGCGAGGTCGTCCTGCCCGCGCTCGGCCAGTACGCCGCCCGCGATCATGCCGGAATCGCCGTCGGCGGCGACGTCACCTTCGGCATCGACGAACTCGCCGAGAAGCTGCTCGTCGAGTACATGCGCGACGAACTGCCCGGCTGGGCCTTCTATTCGGAAGACGGCGGCTTGCAGGGAGCCTCGGACCCGGAGCTCATCCTCATCGTCGATCCCATCGACGGCACGCGCCCGGCGGCGGCCGGCTTCGAGATGGCGTGCGTGAGCATCGCCGCCGTGCCCGCCCTCCCGACGCCGACCATGGGCGACGTGGTCGCGGGCGTGGTGCAGGAGATCAAGGGCGGCGACCTCTTCGTCGCCGAGAAAGGCGCCGGCTTCAGCATGAAGCGTTCCTCCGGCGCCGACATCCCCTTCCTCCCCACCGCGCGCACCGATCTCGAAAGCCTCTTCTGGACGCTCGGTTTTCGCGGCCGCCCCGCGGTGATTCTGGCGAGCGTCCTCGAAGAGCTCATCGACGTGTCGTCTGTGGGCGGCGCGCTGTTCGACATCGGGTCCGCGACCTGGTCGGTGACGCGCGTCCTCACCGGACAGCTCGACGCCTACGTGGACATCGGCCCGGCGATCATCGAAGCGCACCCGTGGGTCGAGGCGGAGTTCCGTCGCGTGGGGCGCGGCAACGTCCTCTGCAACTCGCCCTACGATCTTGCCGCCGTGCACACCCTGTGCAAGGAGGCCGGCGTGCCGATAGGCGACGCCGCCGGCCGGTCGCTCGACGATAAGCCGGTGCTCGGATCAAGCGCCGCGTACCAGCTGGCCTGCATCGTCGCCGGCAATCGGGAGCTTCAGGACGGCCTCATCGAGGTCGTTCAGCGCGGCGTCCGCGACCTCCGCGACCTGCGCACGCGGTGACCGCGCTCTCCGACCACGAGGCGATGCTGTACGAGCGTGCCGAAGACGACGCAGTCGACTGCCGCGTCTGTCCGCGCCGCTGCCACATCGCGTCCGGCAAGAGCGGCGTGTGCCGGGCGCGCACCAACCGCGACGGTACGCTCTACGCCACCACCTACGGGCGCGTCTGCAGCGTGGCCGCCGACCCCATCGAGAAGAAGCCGCTCTACCACTTCTTCCCGGGCTCGACGGTGCTTTCGCTGGGCAGCGTGGGCTGCAACTTCACCTGCCGTCACTGTCAGAACTGGCAGATCGCGCATGCCGACCCCGTCGAGAGGGCGCGCGACCTTCGCGACTTGCCGATCCGCAACCTGCCCGTGCTCGCCGACCACAACGACTGCCAGGGCGTCGCGTGGACGTACAACGAGCCCACCATCTGGCTCGAGTACATCCTCGACGGCGCCCAGCTTGCCCACGAGCACGGCTTGTACACGGTGATGGTCACCAACGGCTACATCACCGAAGAGGCCCTCGACGTGCTGGCGCCGCATATCGATGCGTACCGCGTCGACATCAAGGGCTTCAGTGGCGAGCAGTACCAGGAGCTGTGCCGCATCCGCGACATGTCGCCGGTGCTCGCCGCGGCGGCGCGGGCCAAGCTGGTTCACGGCTGTCACGTGGAGATCGTCACCAACGTCATCCCCGGCTTCAACGACGACGACGAGACGCTCGGCAGTATCGCCGCCTGGATCGTCGCGGAGTTGGGGCCGGAAACGCCCTGGCACGTGACGCGCTTCACGCCGTACCTCGAGTACGCCCATCTGTCGCCGACGCCGATCCCCACCCTTGAGCGCGCCGTGCGCATCGGCCAGCACGCGGGTCTGCGCTTCGCCTATCTCGGCAACGTGCCCGGCCACGAGGGCGAGAACACGGTGTGCCCGAGCTGCAAACGCCTTCTCGTGCGACGCACCGGCAACGCGGTTGAGGATGTCGCCCTGCGGGGAACACTGTGTGCGATGTGTGGGGAAAACGTGAACGTCCGCACGACCCTGAAGTGAAGGCAGGACTGGTCCCGTGAACGATTATGTGAAGCTCGATATCCCCGCCAAGGCCGAATACGTCGTGCTCGGCCGCCTTGCACTCTCGGGTCTGTTGCGCTCGCGCGGCTACTCCGACGATGCCGTCGCCGATCTCAAGCTGGCGCTCACCGAGGCGTGCTCCAACTCCGTGAGGCACGCCTACGACCACAACGGCGGCCAGGTCCATCTCCACTTCACCGTGCACTCCGACCGCGTCACCATCGAGATCCGCGACGAGGGCGGCGGCTTTCACGAAGACGACGTCGACTGCCCCGAGTGCCAGAACATGCCCGAACTCAAGCTCAGCGACGGAGGCATGGGCATCTCCATCATCCGCGCCGTGGTCGACGACTTCGACCTCCGCAAGCCGGAGGGTGGCGGCACGGTGCTCGTCCTCACCAAGATGTGCGACGCCTGACGGCGTCGCACCTTGCTCACAGAACCGGCGTCGCGGCCTCGTCCTGCGTGTGCACAAAGCCCGGGGTTTAGCTGTGGCGCGGGCCACGGAACAACGGGGACACCACACATGGTTCTTCGCCCGGGTCGAGGCAGCATGGCCTTGACCGGCGAGAGGAGGGCATTGATGCTCAGCCCGCTGCGCCAGCGCACGGTGGCGCGCGTCGTCTTCGATGAGTCCCACGGCGAGTCGTGGTCGATCCGGCCCGACATCGCACAGAGCATGCGGCCCGAGCATCCCGCGGCCGCTTCGTACGCCGCTGCTGCGGCCGCCCTTGCCGAGCGCGACTTCTCGGTCGTGGCGCATACGGGCGCCTCGCTGGCCGACGGCGTGCTCGATGAGGCCGCCGTACTTGTGATCGCGCATCCATCCTCTCCCCAGTGGGAGCGCACGGTCGGAGGCTCGCCGGTGCTCTCCGCCGAGGAGATCGCGGCCGTTGTGAGGTTCGTTGCCGGCGGCGGCGGCCTCGTGGTGCTCTGCGAGACCGAGCAGGAGAAGTACGGCGCCAATCTCAGCGAGCTGCTGGTGAGCTTCGGCATCGGTGTCGAGAACGTGACCGTCTTCGACTACGGCGACCGCGGCGAGATGCCCACGTGGGTGGCCGCCGAGACGGTGCCCGAAGCCGGCGCCGCGGCCGTGCTTCACCTCGTCGACGAGGTGCGCGTCTATCGCGCTGGCGCGCTGGTCGTCGACCGGCCCGGCGCGGCGCTCCTGAGTACGAGCGCCACGGCGCAGCCCCCTGGCGCCGCCCTGCTGGCGGCCGTCGCCTACGGCGACGGCCGCGTGGTCGTGGCGGCCGACTCGGACCTGTTCGGCGACGACTTCCTGGGCCGTCACGATCACCGGCAGCTGTGGCTCAACCTGTTCTACTGGGTGTCTCTGGCCGCCTTTCGCGCCGACCCTGCGCCGATCGTCTCCGCCGCCGCGCAGGACCCGGCTTGGCGGCGGCTGCGCGACGAGACCAACGCGCTGCGCCTGCTGCAGGAGCCCGGGGGGAGGTCGATGCGCAGCTTCACGACCTCGCCGGGGTGCGCGCCCATGTAGAGGCGATGATCGACAGCCTCAACGACCTGGCGCCGCGCTTTCCCCACCAGAAGGAGTACCTGGCGCAGGTGCCCGTCGACCTCGCATCGTGGGTCGACGGTGGCTGCGCCAAGCCTGACTTCACGGCCTCGCTGGCCCTGTTTCGCCCCGAACAGCACCGCCGCGACGGCATGGAGCACCTCGTCGTCTTCCCCATGTATACGCCCAACGGCTCGGCGGACACGCGCTTCGAGGCGCTCATTGTGCGGACGCCGTGGCCTGAGTTCGTCGCCCAGCTCGAGCGCGAGGAGTTCGACAACGGCAAGTTCGTGCCGGTGCAGCTGGTGGGCTACACCGACGGCTACGACAGCGAGTGCGCCGTTCTCTTCCCCGAGACGGTCAGCCTGGCGGCCCGGCCCAGCAACAACTTCGGGGGGATCTTCTGCGACCGCGAGTCGTCGCGCTTCCGGCGGGCCACGACCGCGGGCGCGGAGGCCCTGCGCATCGACCTGCCACCCGACGCCGAGGCGCTTGTCAGCTCCGCCGACCTGGCGCTGGAGACGTACATCATGTGGGACCTCATCCACGACCGCTGGCACAGCCACGGCGAACTGCCGTTCGACCCCTTCATGATCCGCCAGCGGCTGCCTTACTGGATGTACTCGCTGGAGGAGCTGCGCGTGGACCTCGCCACGTACGGCAGCGCCGGCGAGCTCGTGCGCCGAGGGTTCCCCTTCGCGCGCTACGTGCAGTACGCGATCCTCTTCGACCGTATCCTGCGCTTCCCCATCACCGGCCGCCGGGTGCGCAACTACGACGGGCTCGGGGGTCAGCTGCTCTTCGCCTTCCTTCACCAGCGAGGCGTGCTCCGCTGGTCGGACAACCGTCTCACCATCGCCTGGGAGCGGCTCGAAGACGAGGTGGCGGCTCTGCGCGAGCGCGTCGAGGCGCTCTACCGCGGCGGCATCGACCGGAGCAGGGTGTCGTACTGGGCGGCCGCGCACGATCTGGTGGCTGAGTTCGTCACGCCCAACGTCGCGTCGGCGTGGACGCGGGAGGCTCGCGTGGTCTCGGACGAAGCCGAGCCGCGCGCTTGGATCGACCGCGTGCTCGACGATGAGTTCCCGCTGAGCACCTTCTACCTGACGTTGCAGAAGAAGCTGGCGGACAGGGCCGCCGCGGATCGGGAGCTGGAGCATGCCTGAGGGATCGGCTCGCGAGCGTCGCCTGGTGCTCTTCGCCAGCGACAACTACGCGGGCGTGCACCCTGCGGTCCTCGCGGCCATAGCCGCGGCCAACGGCGGCTTTGCGCCCGCCTACGGTGACGACGATTGGACCCTGGCGCTGCACGCCCGGATGCGGGAGATCTTCGGCGATGTCGACGCCTTCCCGGTCTTCAACGGTACCGGAGGCAACGTCTCGGCGCTGGCCACGGTGATGCAGTCCTTCGAGGCCGTCATCTGTGCCGAGACCGCGCACATCAACGTGGACGAGTGTGGGGCTCCCGAGCGCTTCACCGGCGGCAAGCTCGTCGACCTGCCGACCGTCGACGGCAAGCTGACGCCGGAGCTCGTGAAGGGCGCCATCGTCGGCGTCGGCGACCAGCATCACGTGCAGGCGCGGGTGGTCTCGATCACGCAGCCGACCGAGCTCGGCACGGTGTACACGCCGGCCGAGACGGCCGCTCTGGCCGAGGCAGCGCACGCCGCCGGACTGCTGTTGCACGTCGACGGCGCGCGACTCGCCAACGCCGCGGTCGGCCTGGGGACCGGACTCCGCGAGATCACCGGCGATTGTGGCGTGGATATTCTGACCTTCGGCGGCACCAAGAACGGGCTGCTCGGCGGCGAGGCGGTCGTCTTCTTCCGTCCCGACCTCGCCGCGCGCTACCCGTTCGTGCGCAAGCAGGGGATGCAGCTGGCCTCCAAGATGCGCTACGTCTCGGCGCAGCTCTTGCGCCTTCTCGAGGATGACCTTTGGCGTGAGACCGCCGGGCACGCCAACGCCATGGCGCAGCGGCTGGCCGCGGCTGCGGGCGGCGTCCCCGGCGTACGCGTCGCCTACCCGGTGCAGGCCAACGCCGTGTTCGTCGCTCTGCCCACGGCGGTCACCGAGCGCCTGCTCGAGGAGTATCGTTTCTATACGTGGGACGAGCAGGCGGGCGTGGTGCGCTGGATGTGCTCGTGGCAGACCACGGCCGACGACATCGACAGGCTTGTCGCGGCGTTGCGCCGGACCATCGCTTCGATATGACGTCGGACGGCGCCGCGGCCGCGTACGCGAGCATGGACGAGCTGGCCGCGGCGTTCGGCCTCGAGGGGGCCCAAGCTGCCGCCTTGTCGCGATATGCCGACCTGATGCTCGCCTGGCGACGTGGCAACGTCACCGCGCTGCGCACCCGCAAGGAGATCGTGAGCACGCTCTTCGGCGACGCGCTCGCGCTGCTCGACGTGCCGCAGCTACGCGAACTGAGCGGCGCCGGCTGGCTCGATCTGGGGGCCGGCGCCGGCGTCCCCGGCATCCCCCTGGCCGTGGCGCTGCCCGCCGCCCAGCTGACGTTGCTCGACGCGGCGGTCAAGAAGTGCGACTTTCTGAAGGCCGCGCTCGAGGAGAGCGGGCTGGGCGCGCGCGCCTCCGTCGTCTGCGCGCGCAGCGAGCACCACGCCGCGGCTGGACGGCCGGGCCGCGAGGCGTACGGGGTAGTACTGGCCAGAGCCGTGGCGCCCCTGCCGGCGCTGCTGGAATTGGCGGCCCCCCTGCTCGCGCCCGGCGGCGTGCTGCTGGCCAGCAAGACCGGGCGGGCGGTGCGGGATGAGGGGCCGGCCGGGGCGGCCGTGGCGAAGCTTTGCGGCCTCGCCCCCGGACACGTCGTCCCTCTGCCGCGCTCGACTTTGGACGACTCCGTGTGCGCCGTCTACCGCAAGGTCGCGGTCACACCGAAACGGCTGCCGAGAAGAGAGGGGCAGGCCGTCAGGCACCCGCTGGCCCGCTGAGGCGCAAGCCCCATCTGCTAGTATCGGAGCCCCGCGAAAGGAGCCCGGTGACCCGCGTCATCGCCGTGACCAATCAGAAGGGCGGGGTCGGCAAGACCACCACCGCCGTCAACCTCGCCGCGTGTCTTGCCGAGGCCGGTCTCGAGGTGCTCCTCGTCGACATGGACCCGCAGGCCAACGCCTCGGCCGGCCTGTCCGGACGCGCCGCAGACGCGCGCCTCAGCAGCTACGGCGTGCTGGGCGGGGCGGCGGGCGTCGCCGAAGCGACGGTGCCCACCGTGCTCGATCATCTCTGGCTCCTGCCTGCCTGCCCCGATCTCGCCGGCGCCGTCGTCGAACTGGCCAATGCCGACGGCAACGAGTACGTGCTCGACTACGCGCTCACCGGTCACGTGGGCCGGTTCGACTTTGTGTTCATCGATTGCCCGCCGTCTCTGGGCGTGCTCACCGTCAACTCTCTGGTGGCGGCGCGAGAGGTCCTGATCCCGGTGCAGGCCGAGTATTACGCTCTCGAGGGCCTCGCGCAGCTGCTCGAGACGGTCGCGCTCGTGCAGGAGCATCTCAACCCGGAGCTCGCCGTCCTCGGCGTGCTCGTGACGATGTACGACGGGCGCACGCGTCTGGCGCGCGAGGTGGCCGGCGAGGTCCGCGAGAACCTCGGCGCGAACGTCTTCGATACGGTCGTCCCGCGCAACGTGCGCCTCAGCGAGGCGCCCAGCCATGGGCTGCCGATCTCACGGTATGATGCCACCTGCGCCGGCAGCGACGCCTACTTCGATCTCGCCAAGGAGGTCGTGTCCCGTGCCTGAAAAGAAAGCCCTGGGCAAGGGTCTGGGCGCGCTGATCGGCGAGGGCAGATCGGCTCTCGGCAGGGCCGGTGGGGCCGGCGGCGAGGGCCGCCTGCGGGAACTCCCGCTTGCCGAGATCGCCGTGAACCGGCGCCAGCCGAGGCGCGTCTTCGCCGCTGCCGAGCTCGAGGAACTGGCGGCGTCCATAAGCGCGCTCGGCGTCGTCCAGCCGATCGTGGTGCGGCCGCTGCAGACGGCTGCGCCGGCAGCGGCCATCGGCGGCGCACCTCCCGCAGCGGCCGGCGAAGCGCTTGCCTCTTCCGCCCCTTCCGGACACCGCTACGAGCTCATCGCCGGCGAGCGCCGGCTGCGCGCCGCAGGCCTGGCCGGACTCGAGTACATTCCGGCGCTGGTACGCCCGGCCGACGAGATCGCGTCTCTCGAGATCGCTCTCGCCGAGAACGTCGCCCGAGAGGACCTCAACAGCATCGAGGAGGCCCAGGCCTACGCGTCCCTCGTCGACGAGTTCGGGCTCACGCACGAGCGCGTCGCCGAACTGGTCGGCCGCAGTCGCGCTGCGGTCAGCAATCTCCTGCGCCTGCTCGAGCTGCCCGACGAGGTCCGGCTGATGCTCGAGCAGGGCGAGCTCAG
This sequence comes from uncultured Thermoleophilia bacterium, assembly GCA_963765635.1. GTDB lineage: Bacteria > Actinomycetota > Thermoleophilia > UBA2241 > UBA2241 > CAIXSE01. Next base: position 602,772 of record CAVXXF010000004.1, on the reverse strand, counting down.
CGAGGGGCATGGGCGCGCTTTGCTGGCGCTGCCCGACCACGGGCAGCGCCGCAAGGTGGCGCGCCTCGTCGCCTCACAGGGCCTCTCGGTGCGCCAGACGGAAGCACTGGTGAAGAAGCTGAACGACGAGGCGCCGGGAGGGGCCGAGCCTGTGGCCCGCCCGCCCGCCGGCGCCGACTTCAGCGATCTCGTGGACGAGCTGTACGGCCTGCTGGAGACGCCGGTGCGTATCCGCAGCGGCAAGCGTGGCGGCACGATCCAGATCGCCTTCAAGACGAGAGCGGAGCTGGAGCGCCTGGTCGGTCTGCTGCGCTCGCTCGGAGACTGAGGCGGCTGGCAGGCTCATCCGCACTCGCCGCTGGATCCGGCCGGTCGCCGACCGGCGGCGTCAGTCGGCTGGCGTGAGCGTCACGCCCGGCGTCGGCTGAGTGGTCGGCGGGGCTGTGGGCAGTGGCGTCGGGGGCGGGGCCGTGGGAAGTGGCGACGGCGTCGCATAGGGGTTCGTGGTCGGGTAATCCGTCGTCGTCGGGGTGGGCGTCGTCGTCGCTTCGGAAGCCGGTGAGGCGCCCGGCACCGGAGCGGAGCCCGTGGGTGGCAGCGCCCCGGCAGGCACCCAGACAATGGAGCCGTCGGCCAGCTTGTAGAAGGAACCGACGAGCGTGCCGAGCCCCTGGATCTGGGCGCCGTTCGTCATGTCGAGCTTCACGATCTGGTCGCCATCCTTCACGATGACCTGCATCTGCGGCGTGCCGGGATTCGTGATGATGGTCATGTGCTCGTCGGTCAGAAGACCCAGCAGGCCGACGGCAGAGAGCGCCGCGACCAGGAATCCGACGACCAGGACGAGGGCTACGTCGAACAGGTTGACGAGGCCATCGAGCGGATCGCCGTTGCGGTCGGCTGTACCCACGCGGCGACGGCGCATGTAACGCAGACCGTCGCCGCGGGGCTCGTAGATGGTCCCGAGGTTCTTGATCGTGGGATGGTCGTCGGACGCCGGCATGCCGGCCTCAGCGACGTGCGGGCGGGCCGCCGGCGCCGGGCGCGGACGCGCCCCCGGCCGGCGGCCTGGGATCCACGGGCCCGAGATCGGCAAAGGGGTCTTCATCGCGCTGCCAGTCCATGGCGGGATCGTCGAAGCTGAGCGGCGGCGCTTCGCCGGCCGCCCCACGGGTGACTGCCGGAGGCTCGGCCTCGGCTGCCAGCGGGTCGACGGCGCTCGCCGCCGGCTGCGGCGGCGTCGCTGCGGCCGGCGTCTCAGCCGGTACGGCGACGAGCGGCGTCCCGCCGGCGCCCCCGGAGGCGAACGGGATGAGCGGCTCTTTGGGGGTCTCGAGAAGCACGGGTATCGCCACCGTGTTCTCCGCGTCGTCGACGACGGCCTCGTACGCGACGACCGGGTCGGCGTCCCAGACGCCCCTCTTGTTGCGCCGGCGGCCCGACTGCAGGCGTTCGTCGCCGCCCTCGAGCAACTCGAGCAGGTACTCCATGTCGGAGATGTCCTGCGAGTACATGCGGTCGCGGACGATACTGATGACAAAGGCGATTCCGCCGATGAGCAGACCGATGACGGTGACCGAGAACGCCGTGGCGAGGTTCTCGGCGAACTGCGTGGTGTCGCCGCTCGCCAGGCCGATGAGCGCCGGCGCCAGCGGGATGAGGGTACCCATGAGACCCAGGATGGGGCCCAGTCGCACGAGGATACGCGTGCGTTCGAGCCGCTTCACCGTGTAGAACTCGTACTCCTGCAACAGCTTGAGCGGCTTGGCCGCCAGGCGCTCGGTCTGGTAGTTGCGGATGAGGTCGAAGAGGAAGCGCGCGACGACGATCGAGTACTTGTTCTCCTGAAGATAACGGTACGCGGTGCGGGGCTTGCCGTCCTCGAAGGCCTTGCGCGCGCGCATCGTGCGCGCTTCAAGGGCGTCGAGATCCCGGTAGCGGAAGCGCAGGTAGAGCTCGTAGAGGAAGTAGCCGAGCTCGATGAGCACCCAGAGGAGGGCGACGAGCGCCGCGAACAGCACGGGCCAAAGGAGCACTCGGGAGACGTCGTAGATCACCTGCTGGAGCCCGTTCAAGGTCTGCTTACCTCCCGGCCGGTTTCACGAGGTCCTTGGATCTTCCGAGGGCGCCTTTGAGGCGTTCCCAAGCACTGCCGCCGCCCTTGAGCACCGTGCCCTCACCGGCGGCGCTGAGCGCCTGTTCACGGCGGCGAAGAGCGAGGTACGAGATCGCGGCGCCGATGGGCAGCATGGCGAGCAGGGTACCACCGAGGAAGCCCGCGGCACTACCCGAGTCGCCGCCGGTCCCGGCGCCCGGGCTGTCGGACGGGCTCGGCGACGCCACCGGTACGCCCGTCACCGGGTAGCCGCCGCTCTGGTACGGCGTCGGGGTGACCGTCGTATCGCTCGAAGGGTAGGCGCTGGGCGTCAGCGTGGTGTACGGCGTGGGCGTGGGCGTCGGTGTGGGGACGATGACCGGGGGCGGTGTGTACGGGGGGACCGGGGTCGGGACGTACGGAGGCGTCGGCGTGGGCGTCGGCGTCGCGACGGCGATCGTGAAGCGACGCACTACCTTCTTGACGTTGCCGGCCTGATCGACGATCTCGAGCCTGTACGTGTGGAGGCCGTTGGGCAGGTTCTTGAGCTGGAGCTGCAGGCGGTAGCGCCCGATGTCGGCCGGCTTCGTCTTGTTCAGGTCGTCCACGTAGACGCGGCACGCGGCTGGGTCCACGCCGGTGCCCTTGGCGCCGTCGGTGTACGTGGCGCGGATGAGCACCGAGCGGGTGTTCGTGTACTTCTGGCCGTCCTTCGGGAGGACGGACTTCATCTGCGGGCGAAACACGAAGGCCTTGAGAGCCGGAGGCCGGGTCGCGGGAAACGTCGTGAACGGCTTGTCGCGCAAGGCGACCAGCGCCCAGCTGGTGGTCGGCAGCGGCCCGGTGGCATCCCCACGCTTCTTGACGTAGGCGCCGTTCTTCAGCTGGAGCGTGGCGAGCGCGAGCTTGGGGGTGTTCGTGCCGACCATCCAGTCGGCGCTGTCGGGCTTCTCGCCCATGGCGAGGATGGCCTGGATGGCGGCCGCGGTGGCCCAGGCGTCTGTCCCGGTGCCGGCCTTGTAGGGGAAGCCGCCGTCGGAGCGCTGGTTGGCCTTGAGGTACTGACGAGCCGCGGGGATGATGGCCGGGTCGACGGCAACGTCCGCGGCGAGCTCGAGCGCCTGGATCGCCATCGCCGTGTCCTCGCAGTTGGCGGGCTCGCCGGCCTGCGCCGGGAAGCCGCCGTCCGGAAGCTGCTGAGTGGCGAGCCACTGCTCGGCGAGCGCGAACCGGTCCTTCTCGTCGACGCCCAGCGCCTTCATGGCGAGGATCGCCCACCCGGTGGTGTGGACGGCCTGGAACTTGCGGCTCGACGTGGACGGCGAGAAGCTGCCCTTGGTGGGCGAGCCATCGACGAGGTCCTGGTAGCCATAGAGCTTGGCCAGGAGGTCGATGCGTGGAGTGCCGGCGACGAACACGCGCTCGGCGCGATCGGCGGCGACGTAGGACATGATCGCTCGCGCGTAGTAGACGGGAGCGTTGTCGACGTCGGGGCCGGTGGCGGCCGCCTCGTGGCTGTGCGCCTGGAGGAAGCCGAAGGGGTTGTTGCCGTCGACCGTCCACATGGTGGAACCGACGCGTTCGCCACTGGCCACGGCCCCGAGGATGACCCACGCCGTGGCGGCCATGGTACCGAAACCACCGTCGGGCTTCTGGCGAGCGTGGAAGTAGTCGAGCCCCTTGGTGACCGTCCTCGGGCGCGGGTCCGTCGCCGCCGTCTGTTTCGCCGCCACGGCGCCCGCGGCGAAGCAGGTCGCAGCGATGACGACGAGCGCGAACGCAAGCCAGATCTTCCTGCCCATCTTTATCCTCCAACTCGCCCGCGCCGGTGCGGGAGGCTATGCCGCATCGTACCAAGCCCCTGTTGCCGCGTATACCGTGGGAATGGATGCGGCTCGGCATGGCGCCGCTGCCAGGGGGACGTGGGCCGCGAGACCATGGTTCGGGCTCGCGTCCCGGGAAGTTGTATCCTAGTAAGCCGATATGTCTGCCTTGGCCTCACTTGTCATCCCGGTCTTCAACGAGGCCGATAGCATCGAGCCGCTCGTCGCGGAGATCGATGCAGCGCTTGTGGCCGCCGGAATGGCGTTCGAGATCGTCTTCGTCGACGACGGTTCCACCGACGGCTCGTTTGCCGAGATGGCGCGGCTGGCTGCCGCCCGCGACGACGTGCGCGTCGTCAAGCTGCGGCGCAACTTCGGCAAGGCCGCGGCCCTGGCTCATGGCTTCGAGAACGTGCGCGGCGACTACGTGGTCACGCTCGACGGCGACCGTCAGGACGACCCCGCCGAGATCCCCGGCCTCATCGCGCGCCTGGACGAGGGGTACGACCTGGTCTCGGGCTGGAAGCAGAGCCGCCAGGATCCCCTCAACAAGACCGTGCCCTCGCGCCTCTTCAACTGGACGGTGCGGCGCACGTCGGGGATCCCTCTGCACGACTTCAACTGCGGCCTCAAGGCCTACCGCCGCGACGTGGTGGACACCATCCATGTCTACGGCGAGCAGCACCGCTACATCCCGGTCGTGGCCGCGCAGGCCGGCTTTCGCGTCACCGAGGAGCCGGTCAGCCACCGGCGGCGCACGGCCGGCAAGTCCAAGTACGGCTGGCAGCGCTATCTGCGCGGCTACCTCGACCTCCTCACGGTGCTCTTTCTGGGTCGCTATCAGCACCGCCCGCAGCATCTCTTCGGAGGTATCGGCACCCTGCTGATCCTCATCGGCGTGCTTGTCGAGATCTATCTCACCGTCGACAAGCTCGTCTTCGGCGACCCTATCGGGCAGCGACCCCTGTTGCTTCTGGGCGCTCTGCTCATCATCGTCGGCGTGCAGCTGCTCTCGCTGGGCCTGATCGGCGAGCTGATCGCCAACTCGCGGGCTCGCGGCGGGCCCGACGACGCACAGGTGGCGCTCGTGCTGGGGGCCGCCGCCGCGGCTCCCGTCGCCGCGGGCGTCCCCGACAAGCCGTGATCCGCGCCGTCGCCTACTTCGGCACGTACGACCCCGGCTACCCGCGCAACGCCGTGCTCATCTCCGGGCTCCGCGCGCTGGGCGTCGAGGTTCTCGAGTTCCAGGCGCCCTTGCCGGCGCTGACGGCGGCGCAGATGGCGACCCCGCGCGGCGCCGCACGGCTGGCCGTCGGCGTCCTCGAAGCGCACGCGCGGCTCTTCGCGCAGCATCCGCGCCGGCTCCATATCGACGTCGTCGTCGTCGGCTACCCCGGGCACTTCCTGGTGCCGTTCGGCCGCGTGCTGGCTGCCTTCCGAGGCGCGCGGCTGGTGTTCGACCCGCTGGTGTCGCTCTGGGACACGTTCGCCGGGGACCGCGGCCTGGTCACGACCGGCGGCTGGAACGCTGCAGCCGTGCGTGCCCTGGACCGCGCCGCCTTCGCCCTGCCCAGCCTTGTGCTCGCCGACACGTGGGCGCACGCGGCTTACTACCAGGCCGAGTTTGCGCTTCCCCGTCGCCGGCTCGCCGTGGTGCCCGTAGGGGCGCTGCCGGCGCCGCAGGCCACCGGCACCACGCGCCCCCAGGAGCACGGCGCGCCGGTCACCGTGTTCCAGTACGGCAAGTGGAGTCCGCTGCACGGCGCCGAGACCGTGCTCGCGGCGGCCGAACTGCTGCGCGCCGAGCCGGTTCGCTTCGTGCTCGCCGGCGAGGGGCAGCTCTCGGGCGCGCTTCGTGCCGAGATCGCCCGGCGCGGCCTCGCCAACGTGGAGTGGCTCGGCGCGCTGTCGCCGGCCGGGCTCCGCGCCCGCACGCTGAGCGCCGACGTGTGCCTCGGCGTCTTCGGCGGCTCCGACAAGGCCGCTCGCGTGGTCCCGAACAAGGTGTACGACGCGCTGGCCTGTGGCCGCCCCGTGGTGACCGCGGGCACGCCCGGCGCTCGCGAGCTGCTGCACGACGGTGAGGATGCGGTGCTGGTGCCGGCCGCCGACAGCGCCGCCTTGGCGGCCGCGTTACGAGGGCTGCTCGCAGTCGATGAGCGTGCCCGGCTCGGCGCCGCTGCGCTCTCGCTCTACCGGCGGGCGCTCACGCCGCCGCTCATCGCCGGCGAGTTGTTGGCGGCGCTGGAGACCGCGTGAGCGCCGCCGCTGGGCCGCCCGAGGCGCCGCTGCCTGCGGCGCGCCCCTGGCTCCGTCCGCTTCTCCGCGTCGCTCAGGTCGTCCTCGTGGCGGCCACCGTGTACTTCCTGGCCGCCTATCTTGTGCGCTCTTGGGCGAGCATCAAGGACTACCCTTGGACGTGGGATCCCGGATGGCTCGCGCTCTCGGCCGTGGCGTTCTTGCTGTTCTATCTCCTGCAGACCGTCTTCTGGTGGTTGCTGCTGCGCGGGTTCGCGCTGCACAGCCCGTTCTCGGTGGCGGCCGCCACCTGGGCCAAGTCGATCCTCGCGCGTTACATCCCGGGCAACGTCTTCATGTACCTGAGTCGTGCCTGGCTATGCCACGCCCAGGGGTTGCCGGTGGACCGGGTGACGGCGGCCATGGTGTACGAGCAGGCCCTCGGGGTTTGCTCGGCGCTCGTCACCATGGCGATCCTGTTTCCCTTCTGGGAGTACCGTCCCGGCGTCACGGCGCTGAGCCTGATTGCGATCCCTGTACTGATGGCGCTGCTGCATCCGCGCGTGTTCGCGCCGCTGTCCGCGTGGGCGCTGCGGCTGCTGCGGCGGCCTCCGCTGGACGTCACTCTGGGCTTCGGAGCGGTGCTCGTGCTGCTGGGCTCCTTCGTGTTCAGCTGGTTCGTGGCCGGCGCGGGCGCCTGGTTTCTGGCGCGCGCCGTGACCGGCCTCGACGTCCAAGCGCTGCCGCTCGTCATCGTCGCCAACGCCCTCGCCTACGTGGTCGGTATGGCAGCCTTCGTCTTCCCCAGCGGGATCGGCGTGCGCGAAGCGGTGTTCACGGCCTCGCTATCGAAGGAGCTCCCCGGGGGCGTCGCGCTGGCCTGGGCGCTTCTGCTGCGTGTCTGGGTGACCGTCATCGAACTTGCCTTCGTGGGTCTGGTCGTGGCCGGTGAGGCGCTGCTGCGCCGCAGAAAGGGCACGGCGTGAGCGGACGCCGCGAGAAGGCGGCGCGGAGGGGTGTCGCGGCCGGCACGGCCGGTCAGCGTGCCGCCCGGCCCTTCGCCCTCACGCCGCTCACCGAGCTTGAGGACGCCGAGCGCGCCCGCCTCTTCCGGCGCAACGCCCTCTACGTCATCGCCGGCGCGGTGGCGTTCGCGGCAATCTACTCCCTGCTCTCCTGGCTCAAGTACCGCGCCTACATGGACGCCCGCTTCGATCTGGGAAACATGGTCCAGGCGGTCTACAACACCGCCCACGGGCGCTTTCTCGAGATCACCACCGGCGAGCTCAGGCCGCGGCAGATGTCGCGGCTCGGCTCGCATGTCGACCCCATCCTGGCGCTGTTCGCACTCCCCTGGCTCGTGTGGCCGAGCCCCGTGATGCTCCTCGTGCTGCAGGCCGTCATCGCGGCTACCGGCGCCTGGCCGGCGTATCGCCTGGGCACGCGGATCACACGTGACCCGCGTGCCGGGGCGCTGCTCGCCGGCGCCTACCTGCTCTATCCGGCTCTCGGCTTCCTCGTACTGAACGAGTTCCACCCCGTCGCTTTGGCCGCGCCGCTCCTCCTCTGGGCCTTCCTGTACATCGAAGAGGGCCGCTGGCTGTGGGCGCTTCCGTTCCTCGTCCTGGCGGCCGCCTGCAAAGAGACGGTTCCCCTGGTGATCGGCACGATGGGCGTGTACTTCGCGATCCGCAAGCGTTCGTGGCGGCCGCTGATCCTGGCCGCCGTGGCCGCCGTCTACTTCGTCGTCGCAGTATGGGCGATCATCCCGCACTTCAACGGCGAGCAGAGCGCCTTCATCGCGCGCTACGGCGACTACGGCCAGGGCGCCGGCGAGGTGGCCAGGACGGCGCTCACCCATCCCGGACGGACTGTAGCCGACCTCGCCGCGCTCGATAACCTCGACTACTGGCTCAAGCTCTTGTGGCCCTTCGGCTTCACGTCTTTGCTCAGCCCGCTCACGGTGCTCATCGCGGCTCCGGAGCTGCTTCTCAACGCCCTCTCGGCGACCACGTTCCAGCGCCGCATCGAGTTCCACTACACGGCCCTGGAGATCCCCTTCCTCTTCGCCGCCGCGGTGCTCGGCGTGATGCGCCTCTGGCGCTGGCTGGGCGCCGGCTTCCGGCGCGCGGAGAAGACCATGGCAGGGCAGCGCGTGCACCGCGAGACCCTGGCGCTGCTCGTGCTGCTCGCGGCGCTCGCCGGCAACTTCTTCATGGGGCCGCTCCCCTTCTCGCTGCCCGGCGCCGCCTACGACGGCAGGGACTACGCGCGGAGCGCTCACGCCGCCGCGCTCGACGAGGCCGTAGCCATGATCCCGGAGGGTGCCCGGGTCTCCGCGAACAACAACGCCGGCGCCCAGCTCGCAGCGCGACGGGTCGCCTTCGTGTTCCCCTACTTCGCCGGCGCCGACTGGGTGCTGGTCGACGAGAAGCACCCCTTCTTCTACGACAGGGAAGACGAACAGATGCACCAGCTCGCGCTCGGCAAGCTGGTGCTCGACAACCGCTTCGTGTCGGTGTACGCGAAGGACGGGGTGTACGTCTTCAAGCGCGTCGCGCCGAACCCCGGGGCGCTCACGCCACCCAGCTGAACGCCGCGAACTTGGCGGTGAGCGCCACCAGGAGCACGAGCCCGACCACCACCACCACTCTGTGCGCCCGCGGCTTGCCGCGGGTGTACAGCGCCAGCGCGACGTACAGGGGAAACACGGTCAGCGCGAATCGCGGGTACGACACGAGGGGGACGTCCTGTGCGGGGAAGAACAGGGGGAAGGCCAGCGCAGCCAGGGCGTACCAGGAGTAGGCCCGCGGCAGCCGCCGGGCGCCGTACCAGAGCAGCAGGGCGGCGCCCACGAGAAACGCCATGTTGATGATGTTGGCGCTGGCCGTGCTGTACTCGGAGCCCGGTCGGGGGACCTCCCAGAAGACCCTGTAGAACTCGGCGGAGACGACCTTGCGCAGCCCCCAGACCAGGGTGATCACGGCGCGCGTGACCGTGTAGTTGGGGAAGGCGAAGCCACGCTCCCACTGAGCCTGAGCGGTCGAGAAGAGCAGGGGCTTGCCGAAGGCGACGCTCAGATAGGCCATCCACACCAGAATGCCCTCCACCACCATGAGGAGGTTGGCGACGTGAGCGTCGGTGCGGCGCAGCCGCCAGTCGCGCCGCTCGTAGTAGTAGTAGGCCATGGGAATCAGCAGCAACACGCCGGTGCTGCGGGTCAGTGTGGCCAGCAGCCCCACGATTCCGGCGAGGCGCCAATGGCCTTCCCGGGCGAAGACGAAGCAGGCGAGCGCCAGAAGGAGGAAGAGCGACTCCGTGTAGACGGCCTGAAGGTAGAAGGACAGGGGGCCGATGGCGAGATACACGACCGCTCGAGACGCCACCTCGTCGTCGAAGTCCGAGCTCACGAGCCTGTACAGCAGCCACACGCAGCCGGCGTAGCAGACCAGCGAGATGACGACGCCGGTGATGACGAGATTGCCGCGAAAGGCCAGGCCGACATAGCGCAGCAGCATGGGGAACAGCGGGAAGAACGCGGTGCTGCCGTCGCCGTCGGCGTAGCCACCCGTGGCGATCTTGATGTACCAGACGCCGTCCCAGTGGGCCCAGGGGTTCAGCAGATGGCCGAGCGCCCCGCGGAACACCTCGGCGCGCATGGGGAAGCGCCAGCCGATCGGGAGCCCCTGGATGCCGACCAAGGTCCCGGTGACGAAGGCCACGGCAAAGACGAGCAGGCGGCTGCCGGCGGCAGCGGCGACGGCCCGCGCCAGCGGGCGCTTCGCCGCCGGGCCGGCAGCCGCCTGCTCGACGTCAGTCGGCAGTGCTGTTCGCCTCCCGCGGGGCGCCGAGTACGCCGTCGTCGCGGAGCCGGCGCAGGATGGCGGCGCGCAGGTCACTGGCGACCTCGCGGCGCGCGTGCGGGTCGTGCGCCCAGGCGTGCAAGCGGAGAGTGACCTCGGTCGCGCCCAGATCCTCCACGGTCACGCTGTTGCTCTTGCCTTGGGGTGCCGCCGCCAGTTCGTCACCGATCGCCAGCACCGACCTGCGCACCGCGTCGACGTCGCTCGCCAGCGGGACGATGAAGGCGACGGCGACCATGCTCCCCGCCGCGCCCATCGAGAAATTGTTCACGACTTGGCTGGCGAAGGCTTCGTTGGGGATGACGACCCTGCGATCGTCGGACGTGCGGATGTACGTGTAGGTGAAGCGGATCTCCTCGACGGTTCCGTAGACATCCTCGACGCTGATGTAGTCGCCCAGGCGCACCGGCTGGGAGAAGGCGATCATCACGCCGCTGACGAGGTTGGCGAGTGGCGCCCGCGCGGCGATGCCGATGACGACCGAGATCATCGCTGCGGAGGCAAGGATGGCACCGCTGAGCTCCTGAAAGAAGGGGAACTGAAACAGGGCCAAGGCGACGCCGATGATGAGGATCATCGCCTGAACGAGGCGCCTTATCATCACGTAGCGGGTGCGGCCGGCACTGCCGGGCGTCTTGCCGAGGAGCTTGACCATGGCCGCGTCGCGGCGCGCGAGGAAGAAGTCGACCACGCGTGCCGCGACGATGGCGATGAGCACGTAGACGACGGCCGTGAACCAGGAAGTCTCGTAGAACGCTACGGCGATCAGGCTCACGGCGGCGATGTCCTTACGGGAGGCTCGAGGGCGAAGAGGCCGGCTGGGGCGAAGACGTGGGTTCTGGGGTGAGCTCGGAGGGCAACAGGTCGTCGCGCACGTCGTAGAGGACTCGCCCGGTGGCGTAGTCCAGCATGGCCACGACGGTGTCAGTGCGCTCTGAGATCGTGTCGATGGCGCCCTGGACCTGCCAGATGAAGCGGTAGCTCGGGACCACGGAGCTCGTCACCTCGCGCCCGTCGATGCTGTGCGTGAAGCGGTAGGGCTTGCCCTCGGGGACGAACACCAGCTGGATTTCACGAGGGTCGACCACAGTGCCCTCGAACACCCAGTCGGCCTTGCGCAGCGCCATGCCCGAAGTCTTGAGCTCAGCGTCGCCGGGCACGGCGAGGGCCGCATAGGCGAAGCCCCAGCCGCGCCACGGGTGCTGGATGAAGTCGCCGCGCTGGCTGGGGGCCGTGTAGCGGAAGGCGACGAACGCGGGCAGGAGAAACACCGCGAGCGCGGCGATCACCGCAGCGACGACCAGAAACCTCTTGCTGCGAAGACGGATCAAGACGGGACCTCCGGGCTCGAGTAGGGGACCGTAAGCACGGGGGTCAGGAGCCGCTGTCCGTGTCGACGACCGCGCCGTCCGGCAGCACGTCCGTGCGCGGAAAGACGGCGTGGGCGGCGGCCTCGAGGGCGGCGTAGTAGCTCTCATCGTGCAGCGGGTTGAGATGCATCGGTACGAGCCGGCCCACTCCCGCGGCCGCGGCCAAGCCGGCGACGGCGCCGGCTTCACTGTGGGCGGCGTAGCCCGGCAACAGTTCCGCCGGCATCTGGCCGGTGCGGGGGTCGGCGGCGTTGTACCAGGCTTCGTGCAGCAGCAGGCCGACCCCGGCGGCGAACTCCGCCGTTTCCGGGTCGGCCCTCGTGTCGGTGGCCAGCACGAAGGCGTCGTCCACGCGATAGGCGACGCTCACGTCCGAATGCTGCTGGGCGCGCACGCGCACGGTGTGGCCGGCGATCTCGTTGGCTCCGGCCACGACAGGCTCGAGACGCAGATCGGTGAGTTCCTCCCAATCACGCGGGTTGTAGGGCCTGCGCAACAGGCCGGCCACCGCGCGCTCGGGATCCACGCCGTTGAGTTCGGCGGCGGGAGCGTGGATCACGAGCTCGCGGCCCGGGAGCACACCGGGCAGGTACGCAAGGCCGCACACGTGGTCGAGATGGTAGTGCGTCAGGAAGAGGTGCACGTCGCGGGCGCCGTCGAGCAACGCTGCCTGGCCGGGTTCGAGCAGGCGGCGCAGGCCGGTGCCCGCGTCGAAGATGAACAGGCTGTCCTCACAGCGGCAGGCGAAGCACGTCGTCTCGCGCCGGTCACTCGGCATCCAGCCGATAGTCCCCAAGAGAGTCACGCGCATAGGTCACCCGCCTTTCGCCGTGGCGCCGGCAGAACGTGTGTGTAGTGTGCAGCATAACGGTAGAATCGAGACAGGAGACACCCACTCAGGGGCGTTCCCGCCGAAGGAGGCTTGTCGTGGACGAGCTTATCCTCAGCGCGTATGGCGGCCTCAAGCTCGGCGAGGTGAGCCGCAGCCTGTGGGAGCCGGCGATTCCCAACGTCGCTCTCTTCGTGGCGGGCGGCGACGCGTCTCCCGCGCTCAAGGCCATCGAAGATGTGGCGCGCAGTGCCGGTCTCAGTCAAGGCCTGCCGGTCGCGGTGCTTCTCGACGAGTACGCCAACGGCAGCAAGGCGCTGTGCGACGGCCTGCGTGCCCAAGGCACGGCCGAGGCGCGCGAAGCCTGCCGCCTTCTCCTCGGTCTCGAAAACGTGGCCCTCACACGTATCGCCAGCGGCTACTCCGCCGGTCTCGAAGAGACCATCGGCCGCCTGCGTCGAGACGCCGAAGACGCGTCGCCGGTCGACCTTTCCACCGGCGCTTTGAAGCCCAGCGGGATCATCGAACAGTTGTCGCTGGAGGTGAACCGCTGTCAGCGCATGGAGCTGTCGCTGGGGCTTCTGGAGCTCGCCCTCGAGGAGCCGGCCGGCGGCGAGGCCCCCTCCTGGACGCGCGATGACAGCCGGACGCTGCTGCGCGAGGTGGGAGAGTGCCTGCACGAGAACCTGCGCCGCTACGACAGCGTCGGTCTCACGTCCGACGACGGCTTTCTGCTGGTGCTTCCCGACATCAGCCGGCGAGGGCTGGCGGGCGCGGCCGAACGCTTGCGTCGCGAGCTGGCGGCCTCCACGGGCGCATCCACGGCGCCGCGGTTCCTGTTCGCCCTGGCGCACTACGACTACGTCGATGTCAACGCCGGCGAGATGCTCGAAGCGCTCGACTTCAGCGTGAGCCAGGCGCGCGTGGTGCACGAGCCCCTCACCTGGTCCTGAAGGATCAGGCGCCGGGCGCTTCGCCCAGCGCCTCGGCGGCGCGGCGCACCATCTCCCGCTCGTTGGGGTACGTCATGAGCCGCAGCGCCTCGTGAAGGTTCACCCAGCGCGCCTCGCTGACCTCGTGATCGTGGTCGGCGGTGTCGCCGCCGGTGGCGTGCATGAGGTAGTAGTGCACGGTCTTGTGGATGCGGCCGTTCTGCTCTCGCGAGTAGAACGAGTAGTCGATGGCGCCGAGCTCGGCATCGACCACCCCGCTGATGCCGGTTTCCTCGGCGACTTCGCGCACGGCGGCCTGGGTGAGCGTCTCGCCGCTCTCGATGCCACCCTTGGGAAGGCCCCACACGTTGCGCCCGGCGGGGCGTATGAGGCAGACCTCGAGGTCGGCGTTCGTGCGCACGACGACGCCGCCTGCCGATGTCCTCTCGCGTGGTCCGGTCACGATCCTCGAATGCTCGGGAAGCAAGAAACGATGTCTCCGTAGTATATCGTTCTGAACGGCTGCGGCCGCACAGATGTGCTGCCTGCCGCAGCCGTTCACGAGGAGGTCGCTGCGCGTGTTTGCCGCGCTCGGGCGGTTTGTCTACAGGCATCGCTGGATCATCGTGGTCCTCTGGGCGGTGGCCTTCGTCGCCGGCTTCGTGGCGACCACGCGCCTGCCCGGTGAGCTCAAGGGCGGCGGCTTCACCGATCCCTCCACGCCGTCCCAAGAGGCACAGACGGCGATGCAGGAGCGGCTGGGCTTCGGCCCGGCGCGGCTCACGATCGTGTTCGACAGCCCCAGTCTCGATGCCCGCAGCGCCACTTACCAGGCGCAGGTGACGGCGGCTCTGGCGGGCCTCGATCGCACGGCGTTCCCCAAGCTCCTCGACGTGCAGACCGCCGCCTCCACTGGCGACGCGGGCTTCATCTCGACGGACGGGCGCGCGACCTTCGCCGTGCTCTCGTTCGACGCCAGCACCGAGCAGGTGCAGCGCATGATCCCTGCTGTGCGCGCCAGGCTGGCGCCGACCGACCTGACCACGTATCTCACCGGCGACCCCGCCGTGTACGCCGACATCGAGCAGATCTCCGCCGAGGATCTCCGGACCGCCGAGATGTACACCCTGCCAATCGCCATCTTCGTCCTGGTGCTCATCTTCGGGACCCTGGTGGCCGCCGCCCTGCCGGTGATCGGCGGCGGCATGGCCGTGACCATCACGCTGGGCGTGTTCTGGGTGCTCGCCCAGTTCCTCGACCTCTCCGTGTTCGCGATGAACGTGGCCACACTCCTCGGGCTGGCCGTCGGCATCGACTATTCACTGTTCATGGTGGGGCGCTTTCGCGAAGAACTGGGCGCCGGCCGCTCCGTGGCGGAGGCGGCGGAGATCACCGTGGAGTACGCCGGCCGCTCCATCTTCTTCTCCGGACTCACGGTGGTGATCGGGCTGCTGGGCCTGGTGGTCATCCCCTTCATGTCGATGCGCTCGATGGGGCTGGGCGGCGCGCTCGTGGTGGTCTTCTCTGTGCTCGCCGCCCTCACGTTGTTGCCGGCGCTTCTGGGCATTTTGGGCGCGCGCGTGGACCGCCTGCGCGTCATCGGGCGCTCGGGCAAGCAGGGGACCTTCTGGGCGCGCTGGTCGCAAGGGGTCATGCGCCATCCCGTCCCCGTCCTCGTCGGGACGCTCTTCATCGTGCTGCTCTTTGCCTGGCCGGTGCTGCACATCGAGAGGGAGATCCCGGGGGCGACTGCGCTCCCGCAGCGCTCCGAATCGCGGCAGGGCTACGACATCCTGCAGACGCGCTTCGACGTGTCGGCGCTGGCGCCGATCTACGTCCTCGCTACGTGGGACGGGGGCTCAGGGGCGCTGGAGCCGGCGAACCTGCAGCGGCTGTTCGAGTACGGCCAACGCCTACAGGCCATGCCCGGCGTGGCCCGCGTGACGAGCGTCGTCAATCTGCCCGGCGTCGAGACGCCGGCGGCGGCGGCCCGCTTCTGGCGGGCCGTGCAACGGCCCGCCGGCTCTGGGCAGCCGCCCGCGAGCGCCGGCCTAGCCGGGCTGCTCCAGGGCATGCTCGGCGCCCAGCAGCGCGCTGCAGCGCTGCGCCTGAGCGCGCTGACCACGGCTCCCGGCACGGCGCTCTTCCAGGTCGTCCCCAAGGAGGCCCCGACCTCTGTGGAGGCGCAGGATCTCGCCGTGAGCATCTACGAGACGTTGCCGGATGGTCTGAGCGTCCTTGTCGGTGGTACCTCCATGACCGTCTACGATTTCGTGCACATCCTGTACCAGCGCTTTCCCTGGATCATCGTGTTCGTGATCTGCGTCACCGCCGTCGTGCTGCTGCTGCTCCTGCGCAGCGTGATCCTGCCGGTCAAGGCGGTGTTCATGAACATCCTGTCTCTGCTGGCCGGCTACGGAGCCGTGGTGTGGATCTTCCAGGACGGCCATCTGCAGTGGCTCTTCGATTTCCAGAGCAGCGGGGCCATCGACGCCGAGCTGCCGGTGATCCTCTTCTGTACCGTGTTCGGCGTCTCCATGGACTACGAAGTGTTCCTGCTCACGCGCATGCGCGAGGCGTGGGACGAGACCGGCGACAACGTCAAGGCCGTGACGTTCGGGCTCGCGCGCACGGGCAGCATCGTGACGAGCGCCGCGCTCATCATCGTCGTGGTGGGTATGTCGTTCGCGTTCACGTCCATCCTGGTCACCAAAGCCATCGGCATCGGTCTCGCCGTGGCCGTGGCGCTCGACGCCAGCGTCATCCGCATCCTCATGGTGCCGGCGTTCATGCGGCTGCTCGGGCGCTGGAACTGGTGGATCCCGGGCTGGCTCGACCGGCGCCTGCCGCGCATCGAGTAGGGCGGGCGCGATGACCAATCTGCGCGAAGGCCTTGCAGCGCTCGGTGAGACCGAGTTTCGCAAGCTCTTTCTCGGTCAGGCGATCTCGGTGGTGGGCGTCATGTTCACCGTGGTCGCGCTGCCGTTCGCGGTGCTCGAGATCGGCGGCTCGGCCACCGAGATCGGCATCGTGGAGGCGGCTTATGTCATCCCGCTGACCATCTTCCTCCTGTTCGGCGGGGTGTGGGCCGATCGCTTGCCACGCCAGAAGGTGATGCTGGCCGCCGACTTCGGCCGCACCGCGCTCCAGCTGACCACGGCGGCGCTGCTCGTCACCGGGGTCGCCCAGGTGTGGCATCTGGCGCTCCTGCAGGTTGGCATGGGGTTCTGCGAGGCGTTCTTCCGCCCGTCTTACACCGGGCTCGTTCCTGAGGTGGTGAGCGGGTCGCGCTTGCAGCAGGCCAACGCGCTGCAGGGTCTGGTGATGAGCGGCTCGATCACGCTCGGCGCCACGCTCGCCGGCCTGCTGGTCGCCGCCCTGGGAGCCGGTTGGGCGATCGGTCTCGACGGGCTGAGCTACCTGGTGAGCGCCTGGTTTCTCTGGCGCCTGCGGCCCGAGGCCTTCAAGGGACTCCAGGCGCCGACCGGGCGGGCTGCTGCGACAGGAGGCCGGAGCTTCTTGAGAGATCTGGCCGCAGGCTGGCGCGAGTTCACCAGCCACACCTGGTTGTGGGCGATGGTGGCCGGCGTGTCCGTGTTCCTGTTCGCCGTCGAAGGCCCCATCCAGGTTCTTGGGCCGATCGTCGCGCTGGACGTCTACGATGGCGCGCGCACGTGGGGGCTCACTGCGGCCGCTATGGGCGTCGGCCAGATCGCCGGCGGTCTGCTGAGCTTGCGCTGGCGCCCGCGCCGCCCACTCTTCGTGATCGGCGCCGGCATCGGGCTGGCGGCCTTCCCGGTGGCGTTCCTCGCCCTCGCGGTGCCGGTGGGGATGCTGTACGCGTCGCTGGCCGCCATGGGCGTGGTATGGGGTCTCTACGACCCATTCTGGACGACCTGCATGCAGCGGGAGGTCGCGCCGGAGATGATCTCGCGCGTCGCGTCGTACGACTACCTGGGTTCGCTGGCCTTCTACCCGGCGGGGCTGGCGCTGGCCGGCCCCCTCGCCGACGCATTCGGTGTGCCGACGGTACTGTGGGGTGGAGCGGCGGCGGCGCTGGGGGTCGCCATCGCCCTGGTGTCTGTGCCGGACGTGCGCGCGCCGCATGCCATGGGGCCGCCCGCGGAGCCTGCGGCTCCGCCGGCCGTCTGACGGGCCGCCTCAGAGCGCCTCGCCGGTCGCCTCCCACTCCGCATACAGGCCGGCATAGCGGCCGCCGGCCGCGACAAGTTCGTCATGGGTGCCGCGCTCCACGACTTGGCCGCCGTCGATCACGAGGATCTCGTCGGCGTAGCGCACTGTGCTCAAGCGGTGAGCGACGATAACGCTTGTACGGCCGCTGAACAGCACTTCCATGGCGCGCTCGATGCGACGCTCGCTTTCGGCGTCGACGCTGCTCGTGGCTTCGTCGAGGATGAGGATACGCGGGTCGGCGAGCAACGCCCGCGCAAAGCTGATGAGCTGGCGCTGCCCGGTGCTGAGCGCGGACCCGCCTTCCTGGACCTCGGTGTCGTAGCCCTCGGGCAGCGACTCGACGAAGTCGTGCACGCCGACGATGCGCGCCACGCGCTTGACCTCGTCGGCGTCCGCCGCGGGGCGGGCGAAACGGATGTTGTCGAGCACTGAGCCGCTGAACAGAAAGGCCTCTTGCGGCACGACGGCGAGTTGCTCGCGCAGCGAGCTCGAGGTCACCTGCCGCAGGTCGTGCCCGTCGATGAGCACCGCCCCCGCGGTCGGGTCGTAGAAGCGCGCCAGCAGCTTGATGACCGTCGACTTGCCGGCGCCGGTGGCGCCGACGAGGGCGACGGTCTTGCCCGCCGGGATCTTGAGGTCCACGTCGTGCAGCACCGGTTTGTCGGGGTCGTAGCCGAAGGTCACGCCGCGCAGCTCCACCACGCCGTGCACGTCCGGGAGGTCGACGGCGTCGGGGGCGTCGAGCATGTCGGGCTCGGTGTCGAGCACCGTGTAGATCTTCTGCACCGCGGCCATCGACGCCTGGAATGTGTTGTAGAGCTGGCTGAGCTGCTGCAGCGGGTCGAAGAAGCTGCCGAGGTAGCCGATGAACGCCACCAGCACGCCGATCTCGAGAGTGTTGCCGCCGATGAGGGTGCCGCCGTACCAGAGCACGATCACCACGGCGGCCGCAGACATGAACTCCACGAAGGGGAAGTAGAGGCCGCTCTGGACGACGGTGCGCATGTTGACCTCGCGATAGGCGGCGTTGGCTACGGCCAGCCGCTCGTAGTCGCTCTGCTCGCGGCGGAAGGCCTTGAGCGCGCGGATGCCGGAGATGGACTCCTGCAGGTGGGCGCTCACGTCGCCGATCCTATTGCGCACCTGGGCGTAGGAACGCGCCGACTTGGCGCGGAAGATGAGCGTCGCGCCGATGAGCAACGGCATGATGGTGAGGGTAGCCAGGGCCAGGCGCCAGTCGAGGATGAAGAGGAACACGATGGCGCCTGTGAAGGTGAGGGAGTTGGTGACCAGCGAGGAGACGCCGTCGGTGACGAGCTGGTCGAGAGCGTCGATGTCGTTGGTGAGGCGGCTGACGATCCAGCCGGTCTTCTGGCGGCTGAAGAAGTCGAGCGAGAGCTTCTGCAGGTGGGCGAAAAGCTGGCGGCGCAGGTCGTAGATGATGTGCGAGCCGACCCAGCTCGTGAGGTAGGTTTGCAGGTAGCTGGCCCCGAGGTTCACAAGACTGACGGCGACGAACGCGACGATGACCCATGTGAGTACGGTGAGGTCCTTGGCGCCGATGCCCCCGTCGATGGCCACCTTGAGAAGGTAGGGCACGGCGAGGCTGCTCAGCGTCACGGCGATCATGGCGATCACGCTGTATATCGCGCGGCGCCGGTACGGGTAGGCGAGGCGCGCGAGCCGGGCGAGCTTGAGCTCGCGCGCCAGGTGCACGAAGGCGCGCCAGCCGCGGAGGTCCTCAAGGGCGGCGCCGCTGCCGTGCGGGCCGGAGGCGTGACGTGATGAGGTGGCCATCAGGCGCCTCCCCCCCGGGCGGCCGGGCCGGCTGCGCCGCCGGCCGCCGCCGGCTCCCCGACTTCGACGGCGTCCAGATCGCAGTGCCTCGCCTCGGCGTCGCCGAACATGTGCGCGTAGAGGCCGCCGGCGGCCATGAGCTCGTCGTGCGTGCCATGCTCCTCGATGTGGCCGTGGTCGAGCACCACGACCTCGTCGGCGAGCGCGATCGTCGACGGCCGATGGGCGATGATGAAGGTCGTGCGGCCGCGCATCACTTCGGTCAGCGCGGCCCTGATCTTGAACTCGGTCTCGACGTCGACGCTGCTCGTGGCGTCGTCGAGGATGAGGATGCGCGGGTCCATGACGAGCGCCCGCGCGATGGCGATGCGCTGGCGCTGGCCGCCGCTGAGCGTGAAGCCGCGTTCCCCGACGATCGTGTCGTAGCCCTCCGGGAGGGCTACGACGAACTCGTCGGCCTGCGCGGCCTGCGCCGCGGCCTTCACCTCGTCGTCGCTGGCCTCCGGCCGGCCGAAGCGGATGTTGTCGGCGATCGAGGCGCTGAACAGGAACGGGTCCTGCGTGACGATGCCGATGTGGCTGCGCAGATCGGCCGTCTGCAGGTCGCGCACGTCCTGGCCGTCGACGAGCACGCGTCCGGCGCTGGTGTCGTAAAAGCGCGGGATCAGGTTGGTGAGCGTGGTCTTGCCGCAGCCGGTGTGGCCGACGAAGGCGAGCGTGCGACCGGCCGGGACGTCGAGGCTGACCGCCTCGAGCACCGGCCGGTCCACATAGCTGAACCAGACGTCCTCGAAGGTCACGGCGCCGACCGGCGGCCCGCCGTCCGGTCCGCGTAGCGGCCACGCGTCGGGCCGCTCCTCCATCTCCAGCGGCGCGTCGAGCACCTCGTACACGCGCTCCCCGCTGGCGATGGCGCGCTGCGCGAGGCCGGTGAGCCAGCCGATCACCTGGGCCGGGTACACGAGCATCATCAGGTAGCTGTAGAAGGCGACCAGTGAGCCCAGGCTCAGGCTCCCGTCGATCACCTGCCGTCCGCCGTAGTACAGCAGGAAGGCCACGGCCAGGTTGGGGATGAAAGCGATCAGCGGAATGAACTTGGCGCGCACGCGGGCCGCTGCGACGCTGGCCTCGAAGACCTTGTAGCTGCGGTCGCTGAACTTCTCGAGCTCGTCATCCTCGCGGGCGAAGATGCGGACGATGCGCGAGCCCACGACGTTCTCTTCGGCCGCCGCCGTCACATCTGCGATCTTCTGCTGCACGTCCTTGAGGATCGGTTGCAGGCGGCGGCTGAAGCGCACCGTGACCAGCAGCAGGAACGGCAGGAACGCCAGCGAGAGCAGCCCCATGCGCCAGTCGAGCAGCAGCAGGATGATGGCGACGGCGACCATCATCACGATGTTGGTGGCGAAGAACACGAGGCCGTAGCCGAGGAAGGTGCGCACGTTCTGCACGTCGCTCATGGCACGGCTCATGAGCTGCCCGGTGGGCCAGCGGTCGAAGTAGCTGAACGACTGCCTGAGGAGGTGCGACCACATACGGTTGCGCAGGTCGTACTCGATGCCGAGGCTGGACTTGCCGCTGGCGAGGCGACGGCCGACGGCGACGATGAAGCGCACGACGGCGATGCCGAGGAGGGCGAGACCATAGGTGACGAGCAACCCCGTCTCGTCGCCGATGAGCGCGTTGTCGATGGTCAGCTGGATGATGCGCGGCACCAGCAGGCCAAGGCCCATCTGGGCGAACGCCAGCGTGAAGCCCACGAACGTGAGCCACTTGTAGTCGCCGAGCAGCTTGAGGATGCGCCAGAAGATCTTCATCTGAGGGCTAGCTTACCCGCCGGCTAACGGGAGACTCGAAGGATGTTTCGGATCAGTCCTCGGATACCGAGGGCGGGGCCGGTGCGAATCGTGGCCTGGGCGAGCCGTCGCGGACCCTGTGGGTGGCGTACCACGTGACGCGCGCCAGAGCGCGGACCGCTGCCGAAGGGCTCGACAGCAGAACCGGCGAGTATCTACCGAGCCCGGGGAGCACGGAGCGCCGCAGTGGGCACAGCGGCACGCTCAGGATGGGTCTTCCGGTGCGCTCCATGACGGCAGCGATGTGCCGGAGAAGCGCCGTCTCCCGAGCGTTCAGTTCGGCGAACGGTCCGATCGCCTCAGGCGCCGGCATCGGGTCACGGCCGCCGCTCTGGTCGCCGGCGCCCGGCGACCGCTCCTGCCCCGGCCGGCCGCTGCTGGGGCTGCCGATGAGCGCCAAGGCGATCACAGCATCGACAGCGTCGCTTTCCGCCACGAGCTCGATGATGCGTTCGGGTACGCCGTGGGCGACGGTGGCCACGAGGTCGATGGGGTTGCCTCGGCTCCAGAACGGCGGCAGCAGGTCGCCGACTGCCGCGAGCACTTCCGGCGGCAGTGCCGCGAGCTGCAGCCCGTTCTCCGCCAGGGCGTCGGCAGTCAGCACGCCCCAGCCGCCGCCAAGAGTCACTACGGCCACGCGGCGTCCGGCGGGCAGCGGCTGATAGGCCAGCAGGCTGGCGACGTCGAGCGCCTCATCAGGGTCGCTGGTGGTGATCACGCCGGCCTGCCGGGCGGCGGCCCTGAACACCTCAGCCGAGCTCGCGAGGGCGCCGGTGTGCGAGCTGGCCGCGCGGCGGCCCAGGGCGCTCATGCCGCCGCGCATCACGATCACGGGCTTGTGCGGCGTCGTCGCGCGCGCCAGCTCGTAGAAGCGTCGCCCGTCCGTCATCCCCTCGAGATACATCGCCACGACGCCGGTCTGGGGGTCGTTCGCCAGGTACTCGAGTAGGTCGTTGGCGTCCGTCGTCGCTTGATTGCCGCTGCTCACGTACTTCTCCACTCCGACGCCGCGCCGTTCCGCGGTCATCAGCAGCTGCGTGCCGATGTTCCCCGACTGCGAGATCACGCTGAGCAGCCCGGGCTCGGGCCTCAGCGTGACGAAGCCGACCGCGCTGAGGCGAGAGCTGGTGCAGAGCACGCCCATGCAGTTGGGGCCGACTAGCGTGACTCCGCTCTCGTCGGCGGCGCGGGCAAGCTTCAGCTGGAGCGCCGCACCTTCCTTCCCGGCTTCGCCGAAGCCCGCGGCGATGACGATGACGGCGGGCACCTGTGACGGCCGCACTCCTTTACGATGGCTGCCGCATGCGCTCCCCCGAGCGCCACGATGACGAGGTCGGGCGTCTCCGGCAGGTCGGCGAGCTCCGCATGGGCCGGTACACCGAAGATGGCGCCGCCACGCGGGTTGATGGGGTAGAGTGTGCCCGCAAAGCCGCCGTCGAGAAGGCTGCGCATCACCGAGCCGCCCCACTTCGTGGCGTCGTCAGAGGCGCCGACGATCGCCACCGAGTGCGGCGCGAAGATCGCATCCAGATGCGGCAGTCGTCGAGCGCCGTGACCACTGCCTGACGTCCCGCCCTCGACGCGGACGTCGTCCGGTGCCGCCAGGATGACGAGCGCATCGGCCGCCACGAGGTCCGTGCCCGAGACGAGCAGAGGGTTCACGTCGATCTCCGCGATCTCCGGGTGATCGGCGGCCATCTGCGCGATCGCCTGGACGATGTGCCGCAACTGATCCATGTCGACTCTGGGGAGCCCGCGCAGTGGGCCGAGCAGGCGCTGCGCGCGAAGCCCGGCCACGAGGTCTCGGCAGTCGGCCGTGTCGAGCGGCGCCAGGGCGAACGCCACGTCCGCGACCGCCTCGGTGAAGATGCCGCCCAGGCCGAAGGCTATCACCGGGCCGAACTGCTTGTCGCGGCGCATGCCGACCAGCAGTTCGCGCTCATGCGGCACCCACTCTTCTACAAGCACGCCCTCTTCGACTCGCCCCGCGCCTCGATCCATGATGCGGTGATAGGCGGCGCGGGCCGCCGGCGCGTCGCGCACACCGAGCTCGATAAGGCCGGTGTCGCTCTTGTGCTGGATGTCCGGCCCAAGACCCTTGAGAACGGCCGGCCCACCGAGGGACACCACGGCTGCGGCGGCATCCTGCGCCGAGTGCACCACGGTGCCCGCCGGCGTGGGGATGTCGTAGGCCGCCAGCAGCAGCTTGGCGTCGCGTTCGTTGAGGGCGATCCGGCCTGCGGCCAAGGCTCTCAGGTTCGCACGAGCTCCCGCGGCTCGGCGGGCGGTATCTTGCCGCGGAGAGAGAGGAGCGACGCTATCGGCCTTTTCACAGTCCGGTGTGCCGGCGCCCAAGCTGCCTCCCGTTCGTGCTTGCATACCCTCGTATGGCCGGAGACGTCGGCAGGCGGAGTCGTCGTCCAGGGCCGCTAGCTCAGCAGAGCCTACCCGAACGCCATCGCGCTGCCACGTCTCCGAATCTCCGGAATGGTCGTCAGCCACGATGCCGTCCTGGGTGTACACTCTCCTACTCGTGCGCTCACCTCGATTTGACACATCCTCCTTCCCCGTGACGCCCGCCGCCGGGTCCACCCGTGGTGGCCCCTGCGCAGCCGCCTGACCGCGGCTGTAACTTCCTCCGCCATGGCTACGTCTAACATCCACAAGTGGGCCGCGTTGCCCGACCCGTCGCCCGCCGAGCTGGCGCGCGCGGCCGAGGGTGACGCGGATGCCTTCAAGCTGATCGTGGAGCGGTATCAAGGGATGGTCTACTCGGTGGCCTACAACGTGCTCGGCAACCACACCGACGCCGAAGACGCGGCGCAGGAGGCGTTTCTGCGTTGCTACCGCAAGCTGCCGCAGTTCCGCAGCGAAGCCACCTTCTCCACGTGGCTCTTCCGTCTGGCGCTCACCGCGTCCGTGGACTACAAGCGCCGCGAGCGGCGCCGTCCTGAGCCCGTCGACACGCCGGACCTGGCCGCCGCGGCCGCGCCGCAGCTCGGCGAGGGCATCGACGCGGCGACGATCGTGGCGGCGCTGCACGACCTGCCCGAGGACTACCGCGTGCCGACGGTGCTGCGCGACGTCTACGGCCTGCCGTACCAGGAGATCGCCGAGACCACCGGGCGGCCGCTCGGCACCGTCAAGGTGATGGTGCACCGCGGTCGCGCCTCGTTGCGGCTCAAGCTGAGGGCGGGAGGCGCCGGGCCCGACAAGGGCCCCGCCGGCGCCCCTCTGAGGAGCGACGCCTGATGGACTGCAGCTACTTCCGTGAGCGCATCAACCTGTACATCGACGGCGAGATGGGCTACCTGGAGGTCGCAGAACTACAGGCGCACCTGAGCTTCTGCCCGGACTGCGCCGCGGAGCTCGCCCAAGTGGGCGCGGCGCGCGGCGCCCTGGCTGCGTGGGGCCGGCTCGAGCTGGCCACCCCGCTCTGCTTTGCAGAGCGCGTCATGGCGGCGGTCGAACTCGAGCCGGCGCCCGGCTCGCCCAAGCCCTTCGGGCAGGCCGTCGACGACACGCTGCAGATGCTCGACGACACGCTGGGCCGCATCCCGCTGCCCGGCGGTCGCACCATCCCCGTCAAGAATGTCATCGGCTGGGGCCTCGCGGTCGGAGCCGTGGCCATCGGCCTCGGGCGTCGCCATGGGCGCCGCTCGCGGGAGCTGACGCCGCTGTGAAGCTCTCCCACGATCAGGTGCTCGAGCTGCTGCCTCATCGCCCGCCCTTTCTGCTCGTCGACGAAGTCGAGGAGCTCGAGGCGGGACTGCGCTGCGTAGCCACTCGCAGGTTGTGCGACGACGACTTCTGGTTCGCCGGGCATTTCCCCGGTAATCCAGTGATGCCCGGCGTGCTCATCGTCGAGGCGCTTGCGCAGGCAGCCACCATCGCGGCCGCCAGCGGCGCCGATATCGGCGGCAAGATCGGCCTCTTCGCCGGCATCGACAAGGTGCGCTTCAAGCGCGTTGTCAAACCTGGCGACACCTTGTGCCTCGAGGCCGAGATCGTCGCCGTGCACGGCCCCGTCGGGCGCGCCAAGGTCAAAGCCACCGTGGACGGTCAGCTGGCCTGCCGCGGCGAGCTCATGTTCGCGATCGTCGACGCCGCGGCCATCGCGGCCGGGGAGGCCAAGCTGTGATCGGCCTGCGCCGCGGCCTCGTGCGAGGGGCGCGCATCAGCGCGCTCGGCGTGCACGTGCCGGAACGCGTGCTGACCAACGAGGAGATCTCGCAGTTTCTCGACACGTCCGATGAGTGGATCCTTACGCGCACCGGCATCCGCGAGCGGCGCATCGCGCGCGTCGACGAGGCGGCCAGCGACCTCGGCGAGGTCGCCGCCCGCCGTTGCCTGCAGTCGGTGGACTTTGACCCGCTGGACCTCGACCTGGTCATCGTCACCACCATCTCGCCGGACCACATCATGCCTGCCACGGCGTCGATCGTCGCCGACAAGATCGGCGCCACCAAGGCCGGCGCCTTCGACGTGCAGGCCGGTTGCACCGGCTTTGTCTACGGCCTCGCCATCGCCACGGCGTTCGTCTCGGCCAACATCTACAAAAACGTCCTCGTCGTCGGCGCCGAGGTGCTCAGCAAGATGGTCGACTGGGAGGACCGCGGTACCTGCGTGCTTTTCGGCGACGGCGCCGGCGCGGTGCTCGTGCAGCCCACCGACAACGGCAGCATCTTCAGCTTCGACCTCGGCAACGACGGCAGCGGCGCGTCGTATCTCAACGTTCCTGCAGGCGGCAGCCGCCAGCCGGCGAGCTTCGAGACCGTGCGCAAGCACGAGCACGCCATGCACATGACCGGCAGTGAGGTCTTCAAGTTCGCCACGCGCACGGTCGTCGGCTCCTGCGAGAAGGTGCTCGGCGACGCCGATCTGACCGTGGAGGACGTCGACCTGTTCGTGCCGCACCAGGCCAACATCCGCATCATCGAGACCGCGGCGCGGCGTCTGGGATTCACCGAGGCGCAGGTGTTCGCCAACCTGGACCGCTACGGCAATACCTCGTGCGCCTCCATCCCGATCTGCCTGCACGAGGCCAGCCAGAACGGCCGCCTCAAAAAGGGCGACATGCTGCTGATGGCCGGGTTCGGCGCCGGGCTCACGTGGGGTTCGTGCCTTACCAAGTGGGAGCTGTGATCGCGTCGCAGCGCCGCTTCGGTCGCCCTTCCACGCTATTCTGGGTATGCACTGGATCGCACCGACACTCAGCGTCCTGGAGGGCGTCATGACCAAGCTCGCTCTGATGTTCCCTGGACAGGGGTCTCAAGCCATCGGCATGGGATGCGACCTCTGCGCCGCTTATCCGCAGATGCGCGACAGCTACGCGCAGGCCTCGGACGTCCTTGAGTACGACCTCGAACAGGTCTGCGCCATGGGCCCGGCCGAGACACTGTCGCGCACCGACGTGACGCAGCCGGCGCTACTGGTCAACTCGATCGGCATCTTCCGCATCCTGGCCGACGCCGGGCTACGCTTCGACGCCGCCTTCGGCCACAGCCTCGGCGAGTACTCGGCGCTGGTCGCCACCGGCGCGCTGTCGTTCGACGATGCGCTGCGCCTGGTGCGGCGGCGCGGCCAGGAGATGCTGCGCGCCGCCGAGGCGGACCCCGGCGGCATGGCCGCCGTCATCGGCCTGCCCGACGAGAAGGTCGAGGAGTTGACGGACGGCGTCGACGGCGTGTGGCCGGCCAACTTCAACAGCCCCGGCCAGGTCGTGGTGAGCGGCACGAAGGCCGCTCTGGATGACCTGGCGGCCCGGGCCACGGAGGCCGGCGCCAAGAGAGTGCTCCCCCTGGCCGTGACGGGCGCCTTCCATTCGCCGCTGATGGCGGCCGCCCAGGCGCCGCTGCGCGCCGAGCTCGAGGTGACCGAGTGGCACACGCCGCACCCGGCGTTCTTCTCGGTCTGCAGCCTCGGTTTCGAGACTGGCGACTTCGTCGAGCTGCTGGCGCGACAGCTCGTATGGCCGGTACGCTTCACGCAGTCCGTGAACACGCTGTATGCCGCAGGGTATGATTCGTTCCTTGAGGTCGGCCCCGGCAGCGTGCTCAGCGGCCTCGTACGACGCATCACCCCGGAGGCAACTGTGGCCCGGGCCGGCGACGACGACACCATCGGGGCGCTGCGCGAAGATGCCCGCTACTGGGAGGCCGTGTGACCGTCGAGCTCGACCTGACAGGATCCGTAGCGCTGGTGACCGGCGCCGGCCGCGGCATTGGGCGGGCTATCGCGCTCAGCTTGGCCGCGGCCGGCGCCGATGTCGCCGTTAACGATTTCGCCGGCGAAGCCGCCTGCGCGGCCGTCGTCGCCGAGATCGAGGTGCTGGGCCGCAAGGGCCTCGTCGTGATGGGCGACGTCTCCGACGAGCCGCAGGTCGCCGCCATGGTCGAGCGCGCCGAAACGGAGCTCGGCCCTCTCACCATCGTGGTCAACAACGCCGGCATCACGCGCGACAACGTCGTCATCATGATGGACCCGGCCGACTTCGACAGCGTCATCGCCACGCACCTGCGTGGCACCTTCCTCGTGAGCAAGGCGGCGGCCCGCAAGATGTTCCGCCGCCGTTCAGGCTGTATCATCAATCTCGCCAGTGTGGTGGGCCGCCGCGGCAACGCAGGGCAGGCCAACTATGCGGCAGCAAAAGCGGGCATCATCGGCCTCACCAAGTCGCTGGCCAAGGAGCTCGGCGCGCGCGGCGTGCGCGTCAACGCCATCGCTCCCGGCTACATCGACACCCCGATGACGCAAGCCCTGTCCGAGGAGACGCGCAAGCTCATCGTCGACGCGACGCCGCTCAAGAGCATCGGGACGACGGAGGACGTGGCTCACGCCGTCGTCTTCCTCGCCTCTCCCCAGGCCCGTTTCATCACGGGCGTCACGCTCCCGGTCGATGGCGGGCTGGGCATCTGATGGCGCCCGCCACGAGAGTCGTCATCACCGGTCTCGGCGTGGTCTCGCCGCTGGGCAACGACATCGACACCTTCTGGCGGCGGCTCGTCGCCGGCGAGTCGGGCGTCGGGCCGATCACGCGCTTCGACACGACCGACTATAAGGTGCACATCGCCGCCGAGGTCAAGGACTTCAACGCCGAGGATTTCATCGACAAGCGCAAGGTGCGCCGTCTCGACCTCTTCTCGCGCTACGCGGTCGCGGCCGCCAAGCTGGCGGCCGCCGACGCCGAGTTCGACCCCCGCCCCGAGGCGGACCGCGTCGGGGCGGTGGTCGGTAGCGGTGTCGGTGGCCTGCAGACGCTGCACACCGAGATCGACAAGCTTCTCACCCAAGGTCCGAACCGCGTGAACCCGCTGCTCGTGCCCATGATGATCCCCAACATGGGCGCCGCGCACGTCTCGCTGGAGCTGGGCACCAAAGGTCCACTGAGCGCGACCTGCACGGCCTGCGCCGCCGGATCTGACGCCATCGGCTTCGCGGCGCGCATCATCCGCCACGGCGACGCCGAAGTGATGTTCGCCGGCGGCAGCGAGGCGCCCATCAGCCCCGTCGGTGTGGCCGGCTTCGCCGCCGCCCGGGCGCTCAGCCTGCGCAACGACGACCCGGCGCACGCTTCGCGGCCCTTCGACGCCGGCCGCGATGGGTTTGTGATCGGCGAAGGCGCCGGCTGCCTGGTGCTCGAGAGTCTCGAGCACGCCCAGGCCCGCGGCGCCCGCATCTACGCCGAACTGGCCGGCGCCGGCATGAGCTCGGACGCCTTCCACATGACGCTTCCCGACGAGAGCGGCGAGACGCAGGCGCGGGCGATGACGATGGCATTCACCGAAGCCGACCTCGAGCCGTCGGCGATCGACTACATCAACGCTCACGGTACGGCCACCAGCGCCGGCGACGTCGCCGAGACCAAGGCCATCAAGGTCGCCCTGCGCGGGCACGCGACGAAGGTCGCCATCTCGTCGAACAAGTCGATGATCGGCCACTGCCTGGGCGCCTCCGGGGCTATCGAGGCCGTGGCCACCGTGCTCACGATCGTGAACAGCCTGATGCCCCCGACCATCAACCTCACCGACCCGGACCCGGCCTGCGACCTGGACTACGTGCCGCTCGAGTCACGCTTCCACAAGGTCGACGTAGCCGCCAGCAACAGCTTCGGCTTCGGTGGGCACAACGTCACCCTGGTCTTCCGCCGTTTCGACGGCTGACGACCGGCTGCGCCTCTCCCCATGAACGTCACCGTCGAGATCGAGCGCCGCGACTCCGACCCCGTGCAGCCGGAGTGGGCTTGCCCTTCGTGCAAGCAGGCCGCCCGGCTCGCCGAGGTACGTGCCGAGCTCATGGTGTGCCCGCACTGCGGGTTCCATCTGCGCATCAGCGCCCGCGAGCGCATCTGGCAGCTCGTGGACGAAGGCACTTTTCGCGAGCTCTGGAGCAACGTCCTCACGCTCGACCCCCTGAAGTTCGCCGACCTCGAGACCTACCCTGAGCGCGTCCGCGAGGCGCAGGCCAAGACGGGGCTCAATGAGGCGATCGTGACGGGCACGGCTGCCATCGACGGCACGCAGTGCGTGCTGGCCGTCATGGACTTCGGCTTCATGGGCGGCAGCATGGGCAGCGTCGTCGGTGAGAAGCTGTGGCGCAGCACAGAGCTGGCGGCGGCGGAGGACCTGCCACTCGTGGCTGTCTGCACCTCCGGCGGCGCCCGCATGCAAGAAGGCATCCTGAGCCTCATGCAGATGGCCAAGACGAGCTGCGCCGTCGACCTCATCAACGAGGCCACCTCGCCCTTTGTGACGATTCTCGCCGACCCGTGCACCGGTGGAGTGGTGGCGAGCTTCGCGACGCTCGCCGACATCTGCATCGCCGAGCCGGGCGCGCAGCTGTACTTCACCGGCCCGCGCGTGATCGCCGAGACCACACACGAGGAGCTACCGGCGGGCTTCGGCAGCGCCGAGCGCAATCTGCAGCTCGGCCATCTCGACGCGGTGGTGGCACGCAAAGATCTGCGCGCGAGAGTGGGCAACTACCTGCGACTGTTGGGGGGAGGTGAGGAACCTGAGCGAGTCACAACGACCGGCGGACGAGAACGAGGCAAGGGTGGGATGGCTCAAACAGCGCTTGAGCGAGCTAAAGCGTTTGCCACTTATGCCCGGCGTCCATTTGTCGGAGGAGATCGAGAAGGTACAGACGCGGCTGAAGAGCCTGCGCCACGAGAGCCGTCGCCATGACGCCTGGCTGACCGTCGAGATCGCGCGCAACAATGAGCGGCCACGGACGCGCGACTACATCGGGCACCTCATCGAGGGCTTCGAGGAGCTCAAGGGAGATCGCCTGCGCGCCGACGACCCGGCCATCGTGGGTGGGCTTGGCTGGTTCCGCGGCCGCGCCGTGCTGGTCGTCGGCCACCAGAAGGGCAGGACGCTCGACGAGCAGGAACTGCACAGCTGGGGCATGGCGAAGCCTGAGGGCTATCGCAAGGCCCAACGGCTGTACGCCCTGGCCGAGCGGCACGGCCTGCCCGTGCTGACGTTTGTCGACACGCCGGGTGCGTACCCGGGCGTCGCCGCGGAGGAAGGCGGCCAGGCGCGCGCCATCGCGGAGACCATGCTCAGGATGGCGCGCCTCAGCGTGCCGGTCATCGCCACGGTGATCGGCGAGGGTGGCTCGGGCGGAGCCCTCGCCCTCGCCGTCGCCGACCGCGTGCTCATGCAGGAGAACGCCACCTATTCAGTGATCACGCCGGAGGGCTGCGCCGCCATTCTGTGGCGCGATGCCGCCTTTGCCCCGCAGGCCGCTGAAGCGCTCAAGCCGACGGCCTCACACCTCGTTGGCCTCGGCGTCGTGGAGCGCGTCATCGCTGAGCCACGCGGTGGCGCCCACCACAATCCCGAGGTCGCGGCGGCGAGTGTCGGCGAGGCCATCGCCGAGGCGCTCGCCGAGCTTGACGCCATCGCTCCGCAGGAGCGCCGCCGCCGTCGCCGCGAGCGCTTTCAGCGGCTCGGCCAGTGGTCCGACCCGGAGCTCCCGCCGGGCACGCTGTCTCTCTTCGGGGGCTACTCGACGACGGCCGAGTGAGCGTGCCGCCCGTCATCACCGTCGAGCACCTGCGCAAGGTCTACGGCCATCATGTCGTGGCCGTCGACGACATCTCCTTTGCGGTCGAGCGCGGCGAGATCTTCGGTCTGCTGGGCTCGAACGGAGCCGGCAAGACCACCACCGTCGAGTGCGTGCAGGGGCTGCGCACGCCTACCGCCGGCACCGTTCGCGTGCTCGGCCAGGATCCGCGCGCCCACGCTGGCGCCCTGCGCGGGCGCATGGGCTGCCAGCTGCAGGAGTCGCGCCTCCCCGACCACATGCGCGTATGGGAGGCGCTCGACCTCTTCGCCTCCCTCACCCCCGGAGCCAAGGACTGGCGCGAACTCCTCGAACAGTGGGGGCTGGCGGAGAAACGCAGCGCCTCGTTTTCGAGCCTCTCCGGCGGGCAGCGCCAGCGGTTGTTCATCGCCTTGGCGCTGGTCAGCGACCCCGAGGTCGTGTTTCTCGACGAGATGACGACCGGGCTCGACCCCGCGGCGAGGCGCGTCGCCTGGGACCTCATCGAGACGATCCGCGACCGCGGCACCACTGTCGTCCTCGTCACGCACTTCATGGATGAAGCAGAGCGGCTCTGCGATCGCGTGGCCGTGGTCGACAAGGGCGCCATCATCGCGCTCGACTCGCCGCGCGGGCTCGTGGTGCGCTACGACCCGCTGGAGCGGGTGGTGTTCAGCGCCCCCGCTCGGGACGTGGAGTGGCTGATGGAAGTGCCGGGCGCGCGCAGTGTCACCCGGCGCGGGCCCCGCGTCGTGGTAGAAGGCACCGGGCCGCTGGTCGCCTACGTCGGCGCGGCCCTCGTCGAGCGTGGCCTTACTCCCGACGACCTACGCGTCATCGAGCCAAGCCTCGAGGACGTTTTTCTCAAGCTCACCGGCCACCTGGTGGACGACTGATGGGCGGCCGGCGCGGCGGCGTCCGTGTGCTTCTCAAGCTCACGTGGATCGAGCTGAAGCTCTTCCTGCGTGAGCCCACCACACTCGTGTTCACGTTCGCCTTCCCGGTCGTACTGCTGTTCGTGCTCGGGGAGGTGTTCGGCAATCAGCCGGGAGGCACCGACCGGCGCATCTTCGGCGGCTGGGGGGCGATGAACTACTACGTGCCGGCCTACATCGCCGTGGTCGCGATGTCGGTGGGCGTGATCATGCTGCCGGCGCGGCTCACCGGCTACCGCGCCGGGGGCGTGCTGCGCCGCTTCCAGGCTTCTCTCGTGCCGGTGTGGGCCGTGCTCGGCTCGCAGGTGCTGGCGGCGCTGGTGCTGAGCGTGGTGGGGTCGGTGCTGGTGTGCGCCTTCGGGGCGGTCTTCTACCCGGTGCACTTCCCCGACGCCCTGGCGCAGCTCGCCGTCGTGTTCCTCCTCGCCTCGGCGGCGTTCGCCGGCATCGGCACCCTGCTCGGCGCGGTCATGCCCAGCACGCGCGCCGCCCAGGGCGCCGGCCTCATGCTCTTCTTCGTGATGCTGTTCCTCGGTGGAGCCGGCCCGCCGACGGCGGTGATGAGCGACACCATGAAGCGCATCGGCGACTTCCTGCCGCTCACTTACGCGGTCGACGCGATGCAGGCGGCCTGGAACGGCACGGGGTGGGATGCGACGGCGCTCATCGTGCTCGGCGCGATCGCGCTCGTGACCGGGTGGCTCAGCCTGCGCGTGTATCGCTGGGGGTGAAACCGGGTCGTCAGAGCGCGTCCAGCACCTCGATGAGGCGCTTCTTCACCGCCGATTGCACCTTGGTGAGCTCGGGCTCGCCGAAGAGCCATACCTGACCCACGGGGTCGGCCATGGCGATCACGCTGGTGCCGCCTTCAGCCGGGAGGATGGCCATGGGCAGCAGAACGGCGCCGGGAGCCAGCGGGTCGATCTCGATCGTCTTGGCGGCCGCGACCGGGGCAGTAACGTGGAGCAGGACGTACTCCTTGGGCAGCCGCTCGCTGATCTTGGGACCCTTGACCTGCGTGACGATCTTGAAGCCCTTTTCCTCGAGCAGCTCTTTGAGACGCGCGAGCGCGGCGCGCGGCGCCAGCGAGATCGCGCCGGCCGCGCGCCAGGCGCCCCTCGCCGCATGAGCCTCTGCGTCGGCCGGCGCCGGATACGTGGACCGCAGGTACTCGACGATCTCCCCGGAACCCCAGAACACCTTGTCACCATCCTGGAGCATCGGCACGCTTGGCTGGCCGGATACGGCCACGACCTCGGCGCGCTCATCGGGATTCGCTGCCACATTGACGGCGGTGAACGGCAGGCCGAGCTCGGTGAGCGTCTGTCGGACTATGTGACAGGCCGGGCACCACTCGAGCTGATAGAACTTGAGCATCACACCTCCACGGGTCCGCCCAAGAGGTTATTCCATTCTGTCGCGACCTGGTAGTCAGGCGACGGGGCGGCCCAGGTCTTGTGGGTCGGTGATGGGCGCCTGGCAGGCGACGCCGCGACACACGTAGGCCGCCGGG
This sequence comes from uncultured Thermoleophilia bacterium, assembly GCA_963765635.1. GTDB lineage: Bacteria > Actinomycetota > Thermoleophilia > UBA2241 > UBA2241 > CAIXSE01. The sequence continues at coordinate 569,277 of CAVXXF010000004.1, read as the reverse complement.
GCAGCCGTTTGCTCAAAGCCCGAGGCGGCCATGTGCCCTGCGTCCGCGGCATCATCCGGGTCGAGGAACTGCACCGTGCGTAGTGGTCGCGGCGCGGTCAGCGCGGCGTCGTGCAGGCGCCGCGCTGCATCATCGTCCCGACGCCCGACGACGACGACGTGATCCGGCCGCTCCAGGTAGCGCAGCAGCGCCTGGCCGTACGCCGCCGCCGCGACGCCGGACTGTTCGTAGTGCGTCGCCCACGCGGTGAGGACGTCGAGGGCCCGGTCGCGCCAGGAGCTCTCGCCGGTGTAGGCCTCGAGGCGCAAGAAGACGTCGGCCATGAGCGCGTTCTCGTCGAGCACCGGCAGCGGGCGCGCCAGAAGCCCGGCGCTGGCTCCGGGCTCGGCGAGGCGGTCGTGCAGACGGCCGTCGGCGGCGCGCAGGTGCCGGCCTGCCCAGTCGGCGAGCGCCTGCGCGCCCTCCAGCCACTTCCTCTCTGCCGTGACCTCGTAGGCGTCGAGCTGGGCCGCCGCCATCGTCGCCTGGTCGACGAGGAGAGGCGCACCGGCAGCGGGGTCGCTGTCCGTCGCGAGGTAGTGCGCCATGGCGACGTCGTGACGGCCGTGCTCCCACAGAAAGCCGAGCATCTCCACGGCATGCTTGGTGAGCTCTGGGCGCTGGAGCACGGGCGCCGCGCGCAGCAGCGCCCGCGCCGCCAGCGCGTTCCAGTCGACGTACACCGTGAGGTCCACGTAGGGCGCGGGCAGCCCGGCGCGCCCGGCGGCGTCCAGGCTGTAGTAGTGCTCGTCTGCATCCTGGCTGCCACCGAAGGCCGGCAGCTCGTCGCGCCACAGCGTGGCGAGAAGGTAGTCGATCGTGCCCGCCGCGGCGTCGCGATAGAGAGCTACGGAGCCGAGGCCGGCGTGAGCGGGCTTGGCCTCGCTCGGTGCGTCCCCGCGGGCCAGAACCGTGGCCTCGAGGTACAGGCTTGCTAGGCGGGCGTTGTCCTCCAGCATCTTCTCGAAGTGGGGCACGCTCCAGTCGCGTCGCGTGGAATAGCGGAAGAACCCCCCGGCCACGTGATCGTAGAGGCCGTGGGCCGCCATGCCTTCCAGTGTGGTGCGCAGTACCTCATGTACGCGCTCGGGCGTCACCAGGGCGCTGGTGTGAGGCGCGACGCGTCGCGGGGCGCCGCCGCCGCGCAGCTCCGCGAAGGCGAGCACGAACGCGAAAACGTCCGGCTGCGGGAACTTGGGGTCGGCGCCCAGACCCCCATGAAGGGGGTCGAAGGCGCGCACGATCTGCAGGGCGATCTCCGCCGGGATGTCGCCGGGAACGTCCGGGTCGCCTTCGAAGTCCGGAGCGGAGAGGTCGCCTCTGCGCCGCACTCCGCCCAGATGGGCGAGCGCCGCCTCCCCGTCGGCGTCCTGAGCGTGGTCTGTCGAGCCCAGCGTCAGGAGCGCCGTGCGGTTGGCCGCGAAGAACTCGTTGACTCTTTCAAGGGCCTGCAGGAGTTGGTCCGGCGGCATGTAGGTGGCGCCGGTGATGGGGTCGCCACTCGCCGCAAGAAATGCCGTGGTCGGCCAGCCGCCCATGTTGTAGCGGCGGTTCACGTCGGGATTGCGGTCGTTGTCAACACGTATGGGCACGAAGTGCTCGTTGACGGTGGCGATCACGCGGGGGTCGGAATAGCTCGTCTCGTCCATGACATGGCACCAGTGGCACCAGACGGCGGAGAGAGAAAGAAGGATGGGGCGCCCGAGCTTGTGAGCCTCGGCGAACGCCGGCTCACCCCACGGGCGCCACTCGATCTCGTGGGCGCGGTTGGGGCGCGGCGAGAAGCGGAATTCGGTGTCGCCGTCCATGCGCCAGTCATTCCCAGACAGAAAGCGTCCGAATCGCGATAGGATGCCGTCGGCATGGATGCGAAGCTCCCCTACATCGAGGCGAAGGGCACCTACCGCGAGGTAGGGCGGCAGATCGGCGAGGCTGAGCGCGAGCTTGTGCTCCGCGAGCTGGACTACTACGGCGAGCAGTTCGCGGCGCTCGCGGGTTTCAGCTTCGCGGACGCAGTCGAGCGCGCGCGCCCGTACCTCCGGCCGGCCGAGGAGGTTGTGCCGCAGATCGTCGATCAGCTGCGCGGCCTGGCCGAGGGCGCCGACGTGCCGTTCGACCACCTCTTCGCGGCCAACTGCAACGAGGAGTTCACGTGCTTGCCCGAGCGGGAAGCGCGACCCGAGCATTGCACGTCGTTCGCGTTCAGGGCCGGCGGCCGTACCGTGGCCGGCCACAACGAAGACTGGTACCCAGGCGACATCGAGTGCCTCACCGTGCGTCACGTCACGCTCGGCGACGGCACGAGCTACCTGAGCGTGGGGCCGGCCGGCAATCTGCCCATCACCGGTGTGACTTCACACGGCCTTTGCGGCGGCGCCAACACGCTTTACTCCCGGGACCTGGGCGTGGGCGTGCCCAACAACCTGCTGCTGGCGTCGCTGTTCGCCTGCCGCAGCCTCGAAGACGTTCGCGACCGTATCGCGGCGACGCCCCGCGCACGCGGCTCCAACCACCTGCTGGCCGACGCCGCCGGCCGCATCTGGGACATCGAGACCACGGCCACGCGTCTGGCATGGCTGGACGGCGGCGCGTGCTTTGCGCACACCAACCACTACGTGACGCCGGAACTAACGCCGCAGGACGCGACCACGTCGGAGGGCACCTACAAGCGGCGGGCCCGCGCAGAGGAACTCCTCGCCGCGGGCCTGGAGGCCGACGAAGATCCCGTCAGGCTGGGTCAGACGGTACTCTGCGACCACGCCAACGCGCCCTTCTCCATTTGCTCGCACTGGAACGACGACGACCCCGACCCAGACCAGAGCGTGACGACCGCGAGCATGGTCTGGGAACCTGCCGAGCGACGCGTACACGTGGCCGTCGGTCAGCCCTGCGAGCACGCTTTCGTGACGTACTCGCTCTAGGACCGGCGCGGGTCGACGGGACTACTGTCGGCGGCCGTCGCCTAAAGGGATCAGGCCATGTCGTCGGCGAGCGTGTGGCGCAGCGGTCTGCGCTCGACGTCCGCCGAGTCGGTCGAGAAGACGGTGAGCTCGAGCAGCGGCGGGGCGTACACGTGCACCGTCACGAGATGCTCGCCCGACGTGTTGGCCAGCTGGTGGACGCCGCTGCGGTCGACGCCCGTCCAGCCGTCCACCTGCACGCGCTCCTCGGCGACAAGCTCAACGGGGCCCGTGCCGACGGGAGAGCCGGCGGTCGGCACGAACAGGCGCGAGGTGAGCTCCCCGCGATGCACGCGGATTGCGTTGAGCGAACCGGCGTGATCGTGGATCGCGGATTCGTGCCCCGGCATCCAGCACAGCACGAGGAGTTCGAAGTCAGCAGAACGGCACACGAGATTGCGCGTGTAGGTGTTCGGGGCGAAGCAGGTGCGGCTCTCTATCAGCTCCGAAGAGATGGTCAGGCGTCGCGTGAGGTCCATGAGCCGCTCCTGCGTGAGAACGCTCACCGGCTCGCGGCCCATCTCGAAGATGAAGTCTTCGAGGTCCAGATGCGGGGTGTCTGCATTCATGCGCCGGGCGTACCCGCGCTCTCCCGGCGACAAACGTGGCGAACGGCGCGACCGCGCCGCGGAGGCTCAGCCTCAGCCGAAGCCGCTGCTGCGCTGCGGGGCGCCGCACGACGGGTCCGCGAGCGAGCCGTTGCGCAAGAAGCTGGCAAAGGTCTGGCGGATGTTCTGCGACTGGCACTCGGGGCAGCGCTTCTCCTTCTCGCGGATCGCCACCCGAGTCAGAATTTCGAAGCTGTGACCGCAATCGCGGCAGACCAGGTCGATCTGAGCCATCAGAGCACCCCCACTTCGTCGCGGACCAGCGAGAACACGCGGCAGGCCTGCAGGCACGCGCCGCACTCCGTGCAGAGCTCGTGGTCGATGCGCGGAGCCGTGAAGCTATCGTCCTGGATGATGGCGCCCTCGGGGCAGCTGTGAACGGCAGGGCAGGGATGGTTCTGGGGGCAAGCGTGGACGTTGACCTCGATCATCTTGGGTCTCCCACTGATCGCTAGCTTGATGGCACGGTCTCGAGTGCATGCGCCTTCTGGGCAAGCTCGTGACCGAGGATCTCGTCGATGAGCGCGCAGGCCTCGGAGAGCCGCGGGTCGACGACCTCCCAGAGCACGCGACCGTCTTCGCGCGAGCGCTTGACCAGGCCCTCGCGCTGCAGCACCGCGAGGTGTTGCGACACATTGGGCCTGCTGACGTCGAGCAGCTCGGCCAGCTCGCTGCCCGTGCGCGGCTCCTCGCAGAGGTGGTGCATGAGCTCGTGCCGAGTGGGGTTCGCGAGCGCTGCGAACACCGCGGCGTGGATGGCGTATCGTTGGCGGTCATCGTTCATGACACCATTATTGCCGAGTTTCGCAATTTCGCAACCTGGCATTATGTCGAGCGTTCACCGTGGGCGTGGGCGGTTCAGCTGCAGCTTCTCGGCGGACCATCATCCGTCAGGGGATCCCCGGCGATACTCCTCCGGTGGCATCAGCTGGAGCCCTGTGGCCCTGTCCGGTCTGCAGGGTCGAGAGCGCGGTGCCGAGTTGCTGCCCGCCGCGCTTGAGCCCCAGTTTGCGGCGGATGTTGCCGCGATGGAATTCCACCGTGGATCGGGACAGCCGCATGAGCTCTGCGATCTGGTCGGTCGTCTTGCCCAGGCGCACGTAGCCGGCCACTTCGAGCTCACGGCGAGTGAGCGGCGACGCGCCGTCCTCGGGCGACGACAGGCGGGCAGCGAAAGGGCGCAGGATCTCGGCGAGGTTCTCGCGCAGCGCCTGGACGAACTCGGCCTCGGGCCGCGAGCGGAGCTGACGGTCGAGCCGGTCGAGCGTCGGCACGATCAGGAGTTCGAGATTGGCCGTCACGCGCTTCTCGAGCTCGACCCTGTCATCGTTCACCTGCCCCAGCACCACGCGCAAGGCCGTGTTGGTGTCGCGCAGCTCTTCTTCGAGAAGCTTGTGTGCCGTGATATCTGTGCACAGGCAGAAGAACGAATCCTGCCCGAACATGCGACAGGGGACGATGGCGGCGATGAGCGTGCGCTTCGCCGCCTGGACCTCCACGACCAGCTCGGTCTCCATTCTCGTCTCGGAGGAGAAGGCGATTGTCACGAGCTCGTCGAGTTCGGCGGGGAAGTCGTCCCAGAAGTCGTGCGCCCGCATCTCCTCCGGGGTGCGCTCCCAGAAAGCGAGCGCCGCGTCGTTGGCCTCGAGATAGCGGCCCTCGCGATCCACGCGGACGGCCGGATTGGCCGCGCCCCGAAACAGGGTGCGATGGAGCTCCGCTGCCTGCTCGAGAGCGCGGCCCATCTCGCGCTCCTTCGTGACGTCGCGGATGGTGCCGAGCATGCGCGCCGGCCGGCCGCGCTCGTCGCGGGCGATGACACCCGTGTCCTGCACCCAGATGTAGGTGCCGTCCGCGCGGCGGAGACGGTAGTCGTCCTTCCAGGTCGCCGCGTGCCTGAACGCAGTGGACAAGGAGCGCAGGACCCGGATCCTGTCGTCATCGTGGACCAGCTCGAGCCACGCGTAGAACCAGCGGCGGGCGGAGCCTCTGGGCTGGCCCAGCATGTCGTCGAAGTGCTCCGAGAAGTAGTTGTCGCCGGTGCGGATGTCCCAGTCGTAGTAGGCATCGAACGACACGCCGACGATCGCGCGAAAACGCGCATCTTCCGCGGCAAGCTCGCGCAGCGGGCGAGTCGTCAGCAGCTCATCCACGGCTGCCGTCTCATCGGGCGGCATCGAGCAGTTCTTCGGGTGGGGCGAAGCCGCGGCGCAGGGTGTTCTCGGTGACCACCCGAGGCTCCAGGTACTGGACGAGGTAGAGCGCGCCCGGACGCCTCGGGGCGTCTCGGTCGAAGTCGGCGACGAGGCGCTTGACGCGCTCGCCCGGGCCCCGTCGCCCCGCGACCTCCGCGGCTCGAAGCGCGACCTGGCGGGTGCCCATGAAGGCGATAAGGTCGACGTCGGGATGGCCCACCAAGTCGTCGCCGAGCGAACCGCCCGCCACCGGCAGAAAGCCGACGGCGTCGGCGGGGACGCCCGCCTGCACCAGAAGCTGCGCGAGACAGGCGCTGCTCTCCCGGGCGCGGCTCCCCGGCTTCAGCACGACCGGGTTCCCCGCCGCCAGGGCAGCGCCCATCATCGTGCAGGCGCTGGTGAGGGGGTGGCGAGACGAGGCCAAGGCCAGCACGAGCCCGCGCGGCTGGTAGAAGTAGTGGTTCAGCTCGCCGGGCTGATGCCCCATGCGGCGCACGGTGTCGACCTCGCCGATCAGCGCGGCGACGTGCTCGAGGTCGTCGGCCGCTTCCGCGACTTCCTGCGCTGCCGCCCGAACCGCGTCGGGGCCGCCGACCGAACCTTCTTCGAGCAGCCTGGCTCGAAGCTCGCGGCCGTTCTGCCGTACGAGGCGGGCAGCTCGCGCCAGAATCGCGGCGCGCTCCTCCGTAGTCATGCCCTTGAGGATGCCGCGTGTGAACGCTGCCCGACCGATGATGTCGTGAGCACCTTCGCGCCCGAGCTCTCCGGCGGCCCCGGTCGGCTGCGGTCTTGTGGAGTCGCTTGAGGCGGTGGCCGGCGCAGCCTCCCCGGCGATTGCCGTACCGCAGCCCATGAACTGCGCCAGGTAGTCCGGCCCGCCTGCCTTGCTGCCGATGCCGCTCATCTTGAAGCCGCCGAAGGCCTGCCGCTCGACGAGCGCCCCGGTCGTGCCTCGATTGATATAGAGATTGCCGACGAGAAACTCGCGGCGCACGCGCGCGATCGTCGCGGGACTGCGGCTGATGAGCCCGCCGGTGAGCGCGTACTGCGTACCGTTGGCGATGGCCAGCGCCTCGTCCATGTCGCGTGCCTTCAGGACGACGACGACCGGCCCGAAGATCTCTTCCTGGGCGATGACCGAGTGCGGAGCCACGTCGGCAAAGATGTGGGGCCCGAGGTAGAAGCCGTCGCCGGGCCAGCCGTCGGACGGCGGCTTCGTGATCAGCACCGGACGGCCGTCGCGCTTGCCCTGCTCGATGTAAGCCTCGATCGTCTCCTTCGCCTCAGCCGTGATCACGGGGCCCATGCGGCTCGCGGGGTCGTCGGGCGGGCCGACGATCAGCGATCGCGCCGCGTCGCGGAAGCGCCTGAGGAACTCGTCGTACGCGGCTTCCAGGACGATGATGCGCGAGGCCGCCGAGCACTTCTGCCCCTGGAAGTGGAAGGCGCTCACGATGCTCTCGAGGACGGCCACGTCGAGATCGGCGTCCGCGTCGACGATCAGCGCGTTCTTGCCGCCCATCTCGGCGATCACGCGCTTCACACCTCCTCGCGACGGGTGTGCGGCGGCCGTTTCGATGATGTGCAGGCCGACGTCCTTTGAGCCGGTGAAGGCGATGAGCTCGACGTCGGGGTGGCGCACGAGCGCGTCACCGACCGTGCCGCCGGGCGAGGGCAGATAGTTGACCGTCCCGGCCGGCGCGCCCGCCGCGTGGAGGATCCTGACCAGCTGCGCGGCGATCACCGGCGTGGGGCCGGCGGGCTTGACGATGACGGCGTTGCCGGCGACCAGCGCCGCGCTCGTCATCCCCGCGAGGATCGCCAGGGGGAAGTTCCAGGGCGCGACGACGAGGGCTACGCCAAGCGGCCGGAGGGCGTCCTCGCTCTCCCGATCGCCTTCATCCGCGAGCCGGCCCTCGGCTTCGAGGCGCAGGATCTCGCGGCCGTAATACTCGAGGAAGTCGACGGCTTCGCCGACGTCGGCGTCGGCCTCGCGCCAGGTCTTTCCGGCCTCGAAGACCTCGAGCGCGGCCAGCTCGAAGAGCTCACCGCGCATGAGCTCCGCGGCGCGAAAGAGGACCTCAGCGCGCGCGGCCGGCGGGGCGGCGCGCCAGGCTGCAAAGGCCGCGCGCGCGGCAGTCAGCGCCTGCTCCGCCTCCGCCTCGCCGGCGTACGAGGCCGTGCCGACGATCCGCTGAGGCCGCGCCGGGTCGACCGAGGTTAGCGCCTCGGAGGTCTCTACGGCCTCCCCGCCGATCCACAGCGGCCAGTGCTTGCCGAAGCCCGCGGCGGCCACTCCTGAGCTCACGCGCTCAAGGGCCGCCGCAAACTCCGCCACGTTCTCCGGGCGCGAGAAATCGGCGTGCGGCTGATTCACGAAGGGACCGGGGAAGACCGCGTCGGTGGGCGCCCACGCGGGCAGGCGCTGCGGCGCGCGGTCGACTTCTGGTGAGGGCTGCGGCGCGCACACCAGGCGCTCCTGGTCCTCGCCCTCGGCGAACGTCAGCCTCAGGAACGACTCGTTGGCCGTGTTCTCGAGCAGCCGCCGCACGAAGTAGGCCATGCCGGGGATGAGCTCGCCGACCGGCGCATACTCGCGCAGCCGCAAACCGAGCGTTCGGATGGCCGTCTTGATGGGCTCGCCCATGCCGTGCAGCATCTGCAGCTCGTAGGCGTTCTTGGGGAGGCCAAGAGCCTCGGCTGTGGCGATGGCGTGAGCCAGCGAGCGCACGTTGTGGCTCGCGAAGGCGGAGCGGATCTGCCCGGGGTGCTCGAGCATGATGCGCGTGATGCGCTCGTACATCACGTCCGAGTCCGGCTTGTGCGTGAAGACAGGGGTCGGCCAGCCCTCTTGGGCGGCTTGCACCGTCTCGTAGTCCCAGTAGGCGCCTTTGACGAGTCGGACGGTGATGACGCGGTCGCTTTCGCGCGCCCAGTCGATGAGCCCGCGGATGTCGTGCTCGGCGTCGCGCAAGTAGGCCTGCACGACCACGCCGGCCTCGTCGTAGCCGGCGAACTCATCCTCCTCAAGCAACTCCTTGAACACGACGAAGGTGAGGTCCCGGTAGCGGAACTGCTCGAGGTCGAGGTTGACGAAGGCACCGGTCTGCTGGGCCTTACGAAAGATGGGGCGCAGGCGCTCCTTGACCGCCTCCACGGAGCCGCGGAAGTTGAGCGCGTCGATCTGCGAGAACAACGAGGTGATCTTGATGGAGACGTTGACCCGCGGCACGGTGCCCCAAGCGGCCCTGTCGAGGACCGGGTCCGGCGACCACGAGGCGACCGCATGGCGGAGTCCGTCCAGCAACTCAAGATAGCGCTGCTGATAGTCCTCGGCCTCGGCTTGGCCGACAGAGGCCTCGCCGAGCACGTCGAGGGTGAATCCGAGGCCGAGCTGGCGCAGCTCTCTGAGCTTGGGCAGGGCTGCCGCGGCGTCGCGGCCAAAGATGAAGCGCTGCGCGAAGCCCAACATCTGGCGACGGATCATCGAGGTGGCGAGCGGAGAAACCAGGCGCTGCTTTGAAGCCGCAAGAGCCAGGCGCATGAGCCGCGGCGTCTGCAGCGCGGGCTGCTCGAAGTACTCGCGCAGATGGCGGTCGATGTCCTCGGCGGTGCGCAGGGTCGGGAAGACATCCACGAAACGGAAGAGCTCGACCTTGAGGCGCTCGTCTGCCATCGCCCAGTCCATCATCTCGCCCTGCCAGCGCTCGCTGGACAGCGGCGACGTCTTGTGCTGGGCGATGAGGGCGAAGAGCTCCCTGGCCTTCGCGCGGACGGCCGACTCGACGTCGGCCGCCGTGGAGGTCCTGGCGCTCGCGGTATCCGACGTGGCACTCACGGCAGGCACCATCGTGATCCTCCTTGCAGCTTTTCCCGGCGTCGCGCCGACTGGGACGCGGCTCTGGCTACGTCCGCAAAGCGTGGCCGGGCAGCGACCCAGGCGCAACATAGGTTATACAGGGCAGCGACCTGTGGTTTTACTGGTGTATAGGTCACGACGGCACCCCCCTTGTCAAGGGGTGCTCGACTGATCGGGGGGTCCGGAGCGACTTCCCTTCTTTGGGCGTCGGCGTCTCACCCTTGACAGAGCCAGTACCTGTTGAATAATCGCGCCACCCCGCCAGGTCGGCCGCGGGTGCACTCGCTCCGATGGCCGACGAGGGGGTGGTCCGCGCCTCGCCTCAGGGGAGCATACGACGACGAAGGTCGGCAGTGCGCCGAGACTCGGACTCCGGAGCAGCGGAGGGCGATGAAGGCGATCACGAGAGAAGCGGCGCAGCGCCGACGCTGTGGCTTGACCCGAGCGGCCTCGAGACGCGCCCGGATCGGGGGCGAGCTGGCAGCGCGTTGCTAAGTTTCGCAATTGCGCAACCTGGCAATCGTTACACCAGGCATTGCAGCATTCGCAGAGACTCGATCTCCTGAAAGGAACCACCTATGGACATGCAGATCTACTTCCCGGGCGGCAAGCGCGTCTACGCCGACTACAGCGGCTTCACCATCGAGACCGACCAGCCGGCGCGCGGCGGCGGCGACGACTCGGCGCCGGCGCCGTTCGATCTCTTCCTTGCCTCGATCGGCACCTGCGCCGGCATCTACGCGCTGGGCTTCATGCAGCAGCGCGGCATCGACCCCAAGGGTTCCGGGATCACGATGCGCACGCACTTCGACCAGGCAGCCGGACTCATCAGCAAGATCGACCTCGAGCTGAAGCTCCCCGCCGACTTCCCGGAGAAGTACAGAGCCGCGGTGCTCAACGCGATGAACCTCTGTGCTGTGAAGAAGCATCTGCACCAGCCGCCGGAGTTCGAGCTCACCGCGGTGGCCGGCTGATGGCCGACGCCTTTGACCCGCAGCACGCTCCTCGGCTGGAGGACCCGGCGCGCCTGGAGGCTCTGCCTCGGGCGACCGTCGTGTCGCTCCTGCGGCTTGACGGCGCCGAGACCGTCGTCGACTACGGCGCCGGGACCGGTACCTACACTGTGGCAGTCGCCGAGGCTGTGCCGCAGGGCCGCGTGATCGCCGTCGAGGCGCTGCCGCGGCTGGCGGAGATACTGCGCGAGAAGATCACGCCGGAGTTGGCCGAGCGGCTGGAGATCGTGCAGACGGACGCGAACGCGGTCCCGGCGGCCGACGGCCTGGCCGACCGCGTCGTGATGGTCGACGTGCTCCACCACCTGTACGACCAGCCTGGGGCGCTGACGGAGGTCGTCCGGCTTCTGCGCCCCGGCGGGCTGTTCGTCGTCGTGGACTGGGGCGACCGCGAGCGGCCGCACGGCCCGCCACTCGACCACGTTCTCGGTCTCGCCGCGGTGTGCGACATCATCCGCGAGATGGGCCTCGAGCTGATCGAGGCACACGAGCCGGGCACGGAGCTCCCCTACCACCTCGTGGCGGTAGCGGCGAAGGCCTAGGCCGGCGTCCGCAACCGTCCGGCGCCGTCTCCGGCGCTCTGGCTGCCAGGGCCGGCGTCCAGGACCCGCAAGCCACCTCTGCGCGGTGAACCTCCTGGCCCCGCTACTCCCCTGTGAGTGTTCCGCTACCCGGTACCCCTCTAGGTATGGTAGCGTTACATGTGGAGGAGCGAATATGCGGATGATAACACTGCCGTTGCAGGGGAATCGTGGGCGTCGCAGTCATCGCCTCCTTCAGTCAGTCGATCGCGGAAAAGGAGACTACACATGTCCGATAAGGTGATGTCGCGGCGCAAGTTCCTGGCCAGCGCCGGCACCGTGGCCGCCGTTGCCGCCGTGTCAGGAGTGGCACTCGGCAACCGGCCCTCTACTGCTGAGGCCGCCGCTGCCGGCGTGCCGTGGCCGTATCCCAAAGCAGCCGCCGACCAGCCGGTGCCCGAGAAGCTCGCACGCCGCGGCTTCGAGACCTACTTCGCGTCTGGCTGTTGTGAGGGCACGTGGTGGCCGTTTGTCGAGGCCCTCGCCGTGGCCAACCCGGACACGTGGGGCACGCTGCCGAAGAACGTCTTCCGCTTCGGCAGCGGCGGCGTCGCCGGCTGGGGCACCGTGTGCGGTACCGTGAATGCCGCCGCGGCGATCATCAACATGACCGTCGCCGACGGCGGTCATCGTACCAATCTCACCAACGCGATCTTCCAGTACTACGCCGACACCGCACTTCCGACGAACGCCGCCTGGAAGTCCCATGTTGGCACGCTGGGGCTCCCGGACCAGTGGAACCCCGCGAGCCCCGTCCCGATCCCGCTGCAGAACGTCCCCACCTCCACCGCCCACTCGCCGCTCTGCCATTCGTCGCTCGTGCAGTGGACGATGACCACCGGCGCGAAGAACGGCGGGCCCCTCCAGAAGGACCGCTGCGGCAAGGCCGTGTTCGATATCACGCGCAAGACGGCCGAGTTGCTGAACACCTACTTCCAGATGGCCACGCCTGTGGCCGGGGCGGTAGCGCTCGATCCGAGTGTCGCGGCCTGCGGCGCGTGCCACGTCACGTACACGGGCGCGAAGATGGCCTGCAACTCATGTCATGACCAGACCCTCGACCACGCGACCGACTGACGGCAGCGCGGCTTGACCGGATGATTCGGATCCGGGAGTGCGACGCCATCGAGCATCGTGCCCGGACCTGTATGGAGGTGTGCAGCAAGTGAAAAAGACACGTCACCTTGTGATCGCGATCGTCGCGGTCGCGATCGTACTCGGTATCGGCGCCGTGGGCGCCTTTGCCAGCATGGCCGGCGACTCGACGCCGCCCGTCACCACATCAGATGTGGCGCTGAGCTACACCGGCGATGTGGCCTTCAGCCTGAACGCCACCGACGCTGAAGGCGTCGCCTACATCTACCACCGTTTCGACAAGGGCGTCGCCCGCCTGTACACGGTGGCCACCGACACCGTCCATTCCGCCGTAGAAATCGCCGCGCCGACGGCGGCGGACACGCCGATGCCACTCGGGACGCACACGGTCAAGTTCTGGGCGCAGGACCTGAGCGGCAACGTCGAGGCGCAGCAGACGGCGACCTTCACGGTGAATCCGGCGCTCACGCTCGCGCGCAGCGCAGCCGTCGTCAACGCCGGCAAGTACTTCACGCTCTCCGGCACTCTGAAGCCGGCCGATGACCGCATGGTCGCCATCCAGGCTAAGAAGCCGGGTGCCTCGTCCTTCAAGAACCTCAGAACCCGCACCACCGATGCGGCCGGCGCGTACTCGTACCGATATCGGACGGTCATCAAGGGGACCTGGTCGTTCCGCACCTACTTCATGGACAACAAGACCGAGCTCAGCGCGATGTCGGCGACCGTCAAGGTGCGCATCAAGTAGTCGCTTCGGCCGTCAGTCTCTTCTGACGGGTGAGCGAGGAGCCGCGGCGGGCATTCGTCCGCCGCGGCTCCTCGACACAAGAACTCCTATCAGAGTTATTATGTAGCGGCATGCGGATAGACGAATTGTGGGAATCGGGAGCCCTCAGGTCGATCGGGGTCCGGGAGGAGCGCGACGGTGGACGAAAGCCTTGAGTACCAGGTCACCCTGCTTCACGCGAGCATCTGCCAGGCGATGGCAGATCCCACGCGGATCCTCATCCTCTACGCCCTGAGTGACGGCCCAAAGTACGTGCACGAGCTTGCAGAGGCCCTGGACACTCCGCAGCCCACGGTGTCGCGGCACCTCAAGACGATGCGCGAGCGCAAGATCGTCAACGCCGAGCGCGCCGGCACGAGCGTGCGCTATTCGCTGGCCGACGCGCGCGTGATCGACGCCCTCGACATCATGCGGGGCGTGCTCCGCGACATGCTCGCACGTGACGCCGAGCTCGCCAACCAGCTGATCTGAGCCAGTCGACCGGGGGCTCAGTGCTGACAGGCGCCCTCGAGCCCGACCACCGGCAGGGCACCCTGGATGTACGCCGCTACGGCCGTCTGGACGTCCGGGCCCAGCCCGGCGTGCACGGCGATCCCGACTTGGTTGAACCCCATCAGCGGACGTCCGCCGATGCCGTCGACGACGATGGCGTTGACGTTGTGTTCGGCGAGGACGAGCACGGGGGCCATGCAGCCGCCTTCGGTGTGCGGCGCGTTCTGCAGGATCTGCACCTCGTCCACCTTGCCGTCGATCACATCGACCATGGTGAAACAGTCGCAGCGGCCGAAGTGGCCGGAGCGTCGGGCCTGGAGGCCGCCGGGTAGTTCGGAGGGAATGGCGATACGCGTCGTCGTGGTGATCTCGTCGGTCATGACTCTCTCACTCTCGCTCGTTGGTTCGTCGGTGCGTCCATCTATGCTTGGTCGCCGCCATGGCGGCCTTTGCCGTGTCTGCCGCCGGCGTCGCAGCCCCGGCCTCCGCCGCCAGTTCGGCCTCGCTGACCCATTCCGCAGCGCCCTGCCGGATCCCAGCAGGTGCCCACGTTGGCCGATCCGCAGGAGGGGCATGCGGCAGGAAGTGGCGAGTCGGCGGCGGCAGCCCACAGAGTTCCGCAGACCGAGCAGCACAGCTGCCGCGGCTCGACGCGGTACTGCCCGCCGCCGATGAGGATGGCCTTGCCGCCGACGAGGGCTTCCGCGACCTTGGCGCGACCGCGCTCCAGTACGCGCCCGACCGTCTGCCGCGACACGGCCATCGCAGCCGCCGCTTGTTCGTGACTCAGGCCTTCGAGATCGACGAGGCGGATGGCCTCGAGCTCGTCGACGGCCAGCGGTAGCTGCTCGAGATCGCGACCGGGGACGCCGGCCGGCTTGAACAGGGTCACTCGAGGCACGCCGCCTACGGCACGCTCAATCGGCGGCCGCGGCATGCTCGTCCTTGAGGGTTATTAGCATATGCTCATCGTAGACGGGATGCGGCCTCGCTTCAACACGACGGCGCCCTGCCGCCCTCCCCAAGGTCCGCTGTGGCGGGCGCCGCCGGAAGCGCCCGGGACGGGGAGGAAGATCCCCTGGCTTCGATCGCGTCACCCCTTTGTCGCACCTCGCCCGGTGCCGGCGGGTCCAGCCGCAGGTACGCGCTGCCCAGCCGCCGCGCAGGCTCGCGCCGGCTCAGCGCCAAACGAAACGCGGCCCGACGAAGCATCGGCCGCGTCAGCCCCTCGGCATCGCGAAGGTCCTGCGCCACATATGCGCCGACCGCGACCAGCGCACGGGTCGCGGTGCGCCCGCTCAAGCTGCCTTGGCTTCCCCGGGCGTTGTCCTTGCGACGGCTGCGGCCCGGCCCGGCGCCGTCACAGGCCGGCACCCCTCGCCGCTGCCGGCGCGTCCTGGGCCTTCCGTCTCCGTTCATGGCTGCTCCATTCCTCCTCAGGCCCAGTGACCGCTCACGGTGGGAGCCGCCACTGCTGTCAGTTCGCCGCGCTTGAGAGCGGCCAGCGCATCGCTCACGCTGAGCCCGTTGCCCGCCTGGTAGATGGCGATGTTCGCGGCCGCAAGGACCTTGTGCGCGTTGGGCCCGACATTGCCGGTGATGACCACCTCGGCACCTTGCGACGCCACGGTGCTGCCTGCCTGCACGCCGGCGCCGCCGCTGGCGTCCACGTTGGTCGCGTTGTCGTATGCCTGCCACCGGCCGGTCTCGGTGTCGGCGATGATGAACCAGCGGGCGCGGCCGAACCTCGGGTCGACCAGGGAATCGATATCGTTGCTCTGCGCGCTGATGGCTACCTTCATGATCTCTCCTCTTGTCGATTCTCCGCAGTAGCGGTCGCCACCACGTAGAACGATCGATCTTCGTGGGTGTGCAGCTCCAGGGCGCCTCTGGCGACGAGTGCTGTGACCGCCTTGAGTGCCTCGCCGTGGTGGATCCCCAGCCCGGCGGCGATGTCGGCTACCGTACAGGGGCGGCGTGAGAGCAGTGCCAGGATGTCCGCGCCACCCGCGATCCGGTCGCCGCCGGCAGGTGCGGTGTCGGCGATCACCTCGGCGTGGGGTGTGAACAGACCGGCGAACTCCTGCAGAGAGCCCTCCGCGACCGGCGCCACGAACGACTCCGCCGGTGGGCGCACCGCCGTGTTCAACTGGATGCGGTCGGGGGAGATGCGCGCCGCCAGTTCCGCGAGCCGCTCCACTTCGGCCACCATCGCCGTGACGCCGGCGAGCAACATGACCTCGAGCCACAGCTGGCCTCGGTAGCCTTGGCGAAACGCGATCATCCCGCCGAGCACGTCGGCGAAGCGGAGCGCCTTGTGGGGGCGGTTGACGCGCTGGAACAGGCCGTCACTCGGGGCGTCGAGTGACGGCAATACGATGTCGGCGGCTGCCAGCCCCCGGCGTACTGCCGGGCGGCCGAGCAGCGATCCGTTGGTGATCACTGCCACCGGCACGTTCGTGAGCCGCTTGACCCCGGCGATCACGTCACCGATCCCCGCATGCAGGGTCGGTTCGCCCGATCCGGCGAGAGCGATGACGTCGGGCTCGGACTCGAGCCTGGCGCGCACCTGAGCCACGACGCCCGACGGGTCGACCCAGCGTTGGCGGCGCACCGTCTTGCGCGTGGTCCGGCCGAGCTGGCAGTAGACGCAGTCGTAGGTGCACGTCTTCAGAGGCACGAGGTCCACGCCGAGGGACCGTCCCAAGCGGCGGGACGGCACGGGCCCATAGACGAGCTGCTGTGCGCCTCCGGCGGGTGGCATCGCGTCTCAGCCCTCCTCGATGGCGACGACGCGATGACCGGGGCGCTCGGTCAGTATGAGCAGCGGTTCGATCGCGGCCGCGAACGCCGCCGCCGTCGGCGAGCCGGCGAAGGCCTGCACGTGAGGTACGCCTCGCTCCCCGGCCTCGACGACCGCCGGATCCATGGGAATGCGGCCGAGGAAGGGGACGCCGGCGTCGGCGGCCATGGCTTCGGCGCCGCCGCTCAGGAAGATGTCGGTGGTCTCACCGCAGTGCGGGCAGACGAAGCCGCTCATGTTCTCGATCACGCCCAGCACCGGCAACTCGAGCGTCTTGCAGAAGGCCAGCGCTTTGCGCACGTCGTTCACCGCGATCTTCTGAGGCGTGGAGACCACCACGGCGCCGGTTCCCGCGCCCAGCAGTTCGACCAGGGCCAGCGCTTCGTCACCGGTACCGGGAGGAGCGTCGACGACGAGGCAGTCGAGATGGCCCCAGTCCACGCCGGCGAGCATCTCGCGGATCGCCGAGTACTTGCGGGGGCCGCGCCAGATGACGGCGGCGTCGTCCTCTGGCAGGAAGAACTGGAGCGACATGGCCCACAGGTTCTCGCTCACCTTGGCCGGGGCGATGCCGCCGGCGTGTCCCGGGTGAGGCGCGTAGTCGAGCCCCAGGAGGCCCGGTACGCTGGGGCCGTGGAGGTCAACGTCGAGCAGACCGACGCGCCGCCCGGCGTCCGCAAGAGCCGTGGCCAGGTTCACGGCCACGGTGCTCTTGCCCACCCCGCCTTTGCCCGACAGTACAAGCAGCTTGTGGCGGATGAGCAGCATTCGGACCTCGAGCTCGTCCTGCTGTCGGCGGGGGTCGCCCTCGGCGTGGGCGCAACCTGGGTCATGATTGCCGCCCCTAGGTCCTTGGGTCACCTGGCCTTCACGCATCGAGCACCTCTCCTTCCAGGGATGGCGAGAGCGATGCGCTCACGGCTTCCCACAGTCTCGTGATCTCGGCCGCGGCGCGGCCGCCATAGGCGATGACATCGATGCCTGCCACCTGGGCGTGCGTCACCGCGGGGTCGTAATCGACGGTGGCGACGAACGCCGCGCCGGCGGCAGACGCCTCGGCGGCGATCTGCTGCGCCGAGCTCCGGGTTGAGGTCCGCCTTGTTGACACAGACGGCGAAGGGCAGCCGGAACTGCCGCACCACTTGCAGCACGCGGTCGAGGTCGTGGCGCCCCGAGACGGTCGGTTCGGTGACCGCGAGCACCAGATCGGCGCCGGCAAGCGAGGCGATCACGGGGCAACCGATGCCCGGTGAGCCGTCGACGATGACGAGGGGCAATCCCTGTTCCTCCGCTACCCGGCGGGCTTCGTTGCGCACCAGCGTCACGAGCTTGCCCGAGTTGTCTTCGGCGACCCCGAGTCGCGCATGTACCAGCGGTCCGAAGCGCGTCTCGGAGAGCATCCAGGCACCGTTGACGACCGGCTCCATATGGATGGCGTCGGCGGGGCACACCCGGCGGCAGAGCTCGCAGCCTTCGCAGGCGATGGAATCGATCGAGTAGTCGTCGTCGGCGGCGCCGAGCACGGCTGCGAAGCGGCAGACCTCGGCGCAGCGCCCGCAGCCGGTGCACGCGGCGGGATCGATGACCGCCTGTCGGCGGCCGCTGAACTCATGCTCGGTCCCGAGCTTGGGATCGCAGCACCAGGTGCAGGTCGGCGGCGTCGACGTCGCAATCGGCGAGCACGGCCCCTCCGGCCAGAGCCGCGAAGGCGGCCACGACGCTTGTCTTGCCGGTGCCGCCCTTGCCGCTGATCACGACCAGCTCACGCGGCGGCGTCATGAGAGCACCTGGTCCGTCTGCGCGGCGGCGCTGATGCGGTCCCACGCCGCGCTCAGCCTCTGTTCCAGGCCGTCGACCGCGTCGAGCAGCAGCTCACCGCGCGAATAAGCCTCGGCGATGCGCCGGTCGTTGGGCAGCTCGAGCACGATCTCGATGCCCTCGGCGGCGCAGAAGGAATGCACTCGGTCGTCTCCCAAGTCGGCGCGGTTGATGGCGACGACGCAGCGCAGGCCGAGCGCGCGCACCATTGCCACCGCGAGCTTGAGGTCGTGCAGACCGAAGGGCGTCGGCTCCGTGACCAGCACCACGAGGTCGGATCCGCGCACCGCCTCGATGACGGGGCACGAGGTGCCGGGCGGAGCGTCGATGAGGACGACATCGACGCTGTCGTCGCCCGCCGCCGCCAGCGTGGCCCGAGTCGTCGGCACGGCCTTGGCTTCGCCGACCGTGAGGACTCCGGTGACCAGCGGGAACGCCGGCCGGCCGGGGAGCGTCACTGTGCCGTGCTCGACCACACCAGTATCACGGCCCTCTTCGTGGATGGCTTTCTCCGGGCAGAGCGTCTCACAGGCCCCGCAGGAATGGCACAGCTCGGGGAATACGAGGACCGTCGAACCGATGACGGTGATGGCGTGGAACGCGCACACCTCGGCGCACACGCCGCAGGCGGTGCAGAGCCCTTCGTCGACCTCAGGCACCAGGACACGCACCGGCTCCCGGCGTTCGATAGCGGGATGCAGGAAGAGGTGGCCGTCCGGCTCCTCGACATCGGCGTCGAGGAGCCGGACGGCCACGCCGCGGCCGGCGAGCAGCGCCGCGAGGTTGGTCGCGAGCGTCGTCTTTCCGGTGCCGCCTTTGCCGCTGGCGATGGCGATGCGCATCGCCTCATGCCTCTGCAAGCGCGAGCGCGCCATACGAGCAGTCGTTGACACACAGGCCGCAGCCGTGGCAGAGCTGCGAATCGATTACCGCGGTCTTTTCGAGGGTGATCGCACCTCGTGGGCACGTCTCGACGCACGTGCCGCAGGCGATGCAGGACCCGGGTTTCGCGACGATAGCCACGGTACGTGCCCTGGCAACGACGACCGGCGCGCCCGCGGGCAAGTGCGCAACTGGCGGCGGCGCGGTGACGGCGGTCGTCACACTGTTCATGATGTTGACGCCGCTGCCGGGACCGAGTCTGGCGCCGCGGCTGCTGCCGTCGCGGCGCCGCTGGCGCATGCCTTGGCCGCTCCCTTGAGCTCGACCGTCGCCTCCGCCGCCACGACCGCCGCCTGCTCCTCGTCCGCCCACGTCAGTCCCGTGTCGCCGACTCGAGGCGATCCAGACGCTCAATCACCTGGGCGAGTTTCTCTTCAACACGCGCGAACGGGTCCGGCGCGTCGCCCATTGGAGTCGCTGTCTGAACGTCGGCCCGCGCGACGCGCTGCCACCCGGTGAGCCCGGTGGCGTAGAACTGGTTCCTGCGTCCACGACCGGCGCCGCGGCCTGGGGATGGAGCTGCGTCGCCGCAGAAGCCTCGTCGGCCCTCTGTCATCGGGCCGTAGCCCATCGGCCCTGTGCCGTCTCTACCTGGCATGTCTCCTCCTTTGGAGCTAGGCGGCAGAGTAGTCGCCACTTGTTTGTTATGAGCATATGCCCATATTATACCCAGGACTGGAGAATGCAAGCGCCTGCTCCTGGATTACGATCAGCAGAACAGGGAAGTGAGGTCATGAGCACTGCCAAGGCCGACGATTGGATCCACGAGGTGCAGGCCCGGCCCGGGTCCGCCGCGATCGGCATGATCCTTGCTCACCAAGGCATCGTGCGCGGTACATCGAGGTCCCGCGGGCCCGTGCACGGAATGCCGCTCCGCGCCGACAGGGGCTGGCTTGAGGATGTGCTCGCCGAAGCAGGGACATGGCCGGGCGTCTACGGCGTGCGCGGATGGGTCAACGAGGAGCGCTCTCCGTTGGCGACGACATCATGAAGGTGCTGGTGGCCGGAGTCATCCATGACGAAGTGTTCGCGGCCTTAACGGCTCGTTTCTTCGATCCAGAACGAGGTGCTGTCGGAGTCGGAGTTGCACTGACCCGTGAGCCCGGGACGGAGTAAGCTCAACCGATGGCCAAGACCACGGACACTCCCGTCATTGCGCCCAGCGACGACCACGCGGCCGCCTTGGCTCTCGCCGAGGCCGCGCATCTCGAGATCACGGAGTTCCCGGAGCCGCCCCTGGCGATGTGGGGAGCGTTCGTCGGCCAGCGCATGGTGGGGACGGTCTCGCTCGAAGACTACAGGGGGCTGCCGATCGTGAGCCGTATCGCGGTGTCGCAGGCGTGTCGCGGGAGCAGCCTCGGCAGGCGCCTCCTGACCTCCCTCGAAGAGGAGGTGCGCCAGCGCCGTCTCAAAGAGCTTTGGGCGACGGCGCGCGCGCCGGGCTTCTTCGTGGCGATGGGCTACTCGGTGGTCGCCACAGGCAAGGAGCGAGACCTACTGCTGTCGGAATGCTTCACCTGTGGCCGGTACGGCAGTGAGTGTCATCCGCAGGCGGTGCGCAAGACATTCGTGCCGCAGTCGCCGCGTCCGCGGGCCAAGGACGAGCCGCGCCGTCTCTGAACGATCGGAGTCTCGATGGGCATCCTCGAACTGCACAACGTCACGCTGGAGCTGGGCGGCAAGCCCATCCTCAACGATCTCAGCGTCGACTTCTGGGAGGGCCACGTGCACGCCCTCATCGGGCCCAACGGGGCCGGCAAGTCGACGCTGGCGAACACCATCATGGGCCTGCCGGGATACACGCACCACAGCGGCGACATCCTGCTCGACGGCGTATCGCTGCGCGGCGTGCCCGTCGACGAACGCGCGCGCCGCGGCATCACGCTCGCCTGGCAGGAGCCGGCGCGCTTCGAGGGCCTGCGCATGGACCGCTTCATCGCCGCCGGCGCCACGGACAAGAGCCGCGAGAACGTCGAGGAGATGCTGACCCGCGTCGGGCTCGACCCGCAGCGCTACGTCGGGCGCAAGGTCGACAAGACGCTCTCCGGCGGCGAGCGCAAGCGCGTCGAGCTGGCCTCGATCCTCGCCATGGAGCCGCGCCTCGTCCTTATGGACGAGCCCGACTCGGGCATCGACGTCGAGGCCCTGCAGCGCATCTTCGACGCCCTCGCCGACTTCAAGGCGATGGGCACCACGGTGATCATGATCACGCACAGCATGGCGGTGCTTGAGCACGCCGAGCACGCCTTTCTGCTCTGTAACGGCCGCATCCTCGACAAAGGCTCGGTCGGCAAGATCAGCGGCTACTTCGCCGACAACTGCATCCCCTGCCACCACGAGAACATGCCGGCGCCCGAAGAGGAGATGATGCCGGCATGAGCGACGTAGCGACCGCACGCGCGCTGCTCGAATCGCTGGGCAGCTACGGGTCGCACTTCGCCGGCGACGACGTCGCCCATCTTGAGGTGAGCGGCAACGAGGTCGTGGGCGCGCACCTCGTCCCCGGCCTGGACGTGGACGTCGAGCAGATCGACGACGGCATCGAGGCCCACATCCGCCTGCACGAGGGCGTCAGGATCGCCAACCCCGTACACCTGTGCTTCGGCATGCTGCCCACCGACGGCCTGCAGCACATCGTCATGAAGGTCGACGTGGAGGCCGACTCGTTCGCCTCGGTCCAGGCCCATTGCACCTTCCCCAACGCCATCGACATCACCCACAAGATGGACGCCGTGGTGAACATCGCGCCGGGAGCGACCTACGAGTACTTCGAGCGCCACCTGCACGGCGCCGAGGGCGGCGTGCTGGTCGTGCCCAAGACCGCTGGTGAACATCGGCGAGGGGGCGCGCTTCAAGACCGAGTTCGAGTTGGTCAAGGGGCGAGCGGGGGTCATCGATTTCGACTACGAGGCCGACTGCGACGCGCAGAGCGCGCTCGAGATGATCACCCGCATCATCGCTCGCGGCCACGACACGGTGACCATCCGCGAGACCGGGCGTCTGAACGGCGAAGGCGCCCGCGCCGTGCTCAACTCGTACCTGGCACTGCGTGACGACGCGCGCGCCGAGGTGTACAACACGCTCTCCGCCTCGGCGCCCAACGCGCGCGGGCATGTGGACTGCAAGGAGATCGTCCAGCACCGGGCGTTCGCCAAGGCCGTGCCCGTCGTCGAGGTGAGCCACCCGCTCGCGCACATCACCCACGAGGCCGCGATCGGCTCGGTCGACTCCAAGCAGCTCCAGACGCTGATGAGTCGCGGGCTCACCGAAGACGAGGCGACCGACCTCATCATCGAGGGGCTGCTGAGCTAGCAGCGGTCGCACCGCAACAGCCTTAGGCTGGTAGGCGCGGCGCTGCCCGAGACCGCACCCGATCCAGGGCGGGCAGCACGGTCACTTAGGCAGCCGAGTGCTTGATGAACAGGCCGTCGCGAGATCGTCTGACTCTTGCCTGACGCCGTGCGGCGCGGGACCCGCTGTGCCAGCTACCTCATACTCAGCGGAAGCTCAGTACCTGCTCGAGCGGCAGCCGTTTGTGGGCCGCCGGCAGTTCCGCCGGGCGGCCGATGGGCACGAGCGCCACGAGCCGCGCTGGCGGCTCGACGTTCAGCAGCTGCTCGAGGCGCTCTCCCGCCACGATCGGCGCGCACGTCCAGCAGGCGCCGTAGCCCATGGCATGCGCTGTGGATGTCAGCAGCTGTACCGCCGCTCCGGCGCTCTGAAGCTCCGGTCGCGCGCACAGACGATCGTGCTCTTCCTGTGTGATGCCCGACAGTCGCATGAGCTCTTCCATCGGCGAGTCGTACGTCGTCGCCAGCACCGCGATGCAGAGCGGCGCCTTGGCGAAGAGAAGAGCCTGCGCGCGCGCCACTATGCGCTTCTGCTCCTGGAGCGCCAGCCCCGGCCGGAGGGCGAGCTGCTCGAAGCGCTCGAGGACCGCGGCCTGCATGGCGGAGACCAGCTTGCGATCCTGGATCGCGATGAAGCGCCACACCTGCGAGTTGCAGGCGCTCACCGCGCTGATCGCCACCCCGACCATGTGCTCGATGTCCTCGCGGGGTACTGCATCGTCCAGAAAGCGTCGCACGTGACAGGAATCACGCACAACGGCCTCAAACGCGTCCTGATCGCTGGAGATGAGAGGAGTCTGCGCTGATTTCATGACTGCACCTCCGATAGTGCGAGGCGGCGCGGCGCTCTCGAAGACCGGCATCCCACGCTCGCCGTACTCCGCTGTGACCGGTGCGGCAACATCCCACACGCAAGTTACAAGCATATGCTCATAATACCCGGGATGCAGTCGAAGGCAACACCTGCGAGCGTGTGAAGTGCGGGGAGCTCGACTCTCAGGTGGCTGCCAAGCGGCAGATGCGCAGGGTCAGTCGTAGGCGCGTCGCGTCTCTTCGTCGGTCACTACGTGCTGGACGAGCTCCTGCCAGCGCAGTGAGGTCCACGTCCCCAGCTTCTGGTGCGTCTGATAGTAGTTCTCGGGGATGGGATGGGTGCCGACGACCACCTCCAGGCCGAACTTCTCACCGAGGAAGCCGTCGAAGGCCTCCAGCCTGGGGCACGGTGGATAGCCGACCACCAGGCCTGTGGCGAGATGCACCACTTCGGCGCCGTTCTTCTTCATCTCGGCCGGAGCGTACTCCACGTTGCCGCCGGGGCAACCACCGCAGGTGGTGTAGCCGACGAGCTCGATCTCCTCGTCTCCATAGCGGGCGAAGGCGCCCTCACGTTGACGCAGTGCCCGGAGGCACTTGCCTCCAGCGCACGTGTGGTAGCGGTCGCAGATAATGATGCCGATTCTCTTCACGTTGTTCGCCTCCTCACGACGATGGCGGGCACTCACGTAATCTTGGCGCCGGCGTTCTCGCAGGCCGCTCGCAGGGTGGTGGCGGCCAGAAGCGCGCAGCGCTCTGACTCGGCCGTGTATGCCACCGAGCGCCTCAAGTATGTCCGCTTGCCAGGTCTTTCCCCTGCTCGGCACAGCGGCGTGCCGAGCGACGGCGCCATGGTGTGAGCGGCTGCGCTCGCCGAGTCCTGGAGTCTCTCCTCCTTCGGATCAGGCCGGCAGGGGTGCCGGCTCGTCGTCAGTCGTGAGCATGAGGTCACTCGAAGCCACGAGTCAAGGATGCAGGCAGCGGTCGAGGGCGTCTGCGGTCGCGCCTCGCTGTGGTGGAGCCGGCGGGCCTGCTTGGGCTACGATCGGGTGCGGGCGGAGATCTCGGTCCTCGGCAGTAAACCGAGGGCTACCCGGGCCGCTACGACGGACAAGGACGGGAGACCATGAGAGGGCCCGACATCGACGACTGGGTTCGCGACGTGAAGTCGCAGCCGGGGTCAGCTGCGATCGGCATGATCCTGGCCCACCAAGGGATTGTGCGCGGGACCTCGCGCTTGGGAGAATCCGTGACGGGGATGTCTCTCAGCGCCGACTCCAAGCGGTTCGGGGAGGTGCTCGCCGAGGCTGGTACGTGGCCGGGGATCTTCGCCGTGCGTGGCTGGGTCAACGAGGGGGAACTCTCGGTGGGCGACGACATCATGCGGGTCGTCGTCGCCGGCGACATCCGCGAGCACGTGTTCGAGGGCCTTCAGCGGCTGGTGTCTCTCATCAAGACCGAGGTGCTGACGGAGTCCGAAGTGACCTGAGACGGAGGCGCGACATGTACGCGTGTGCAGAATGTGGCCGGGTGGCGTGCTGCGAAAGCGTCGACACGGCGTCGTACCCCCGTGGCTGTCCATCACGGGAGTCCTTCGAGTCCGAGGTACTCGGCCTGTACCGGGATGGGGAAGACGCACACCTGGCGCGCAACGCCAGCCTTGTGGAGGCGCACGGCTACTGTCGTCTCACCCGCATCGAGGAGATCATGGACTTCGCCCGTCGCTGCGGCTACTCGAAGCTGGGCCTCGCCTTCTGCATCGGCCTTCAGGCCGAGGCCGTCGTCACCAGCCGGGTGCTCAGGGCGAACGGCTTTTCGGTCGACTCGGTGGCCTGCAAGAACGGCAGCCTCTCCAAGGAAGAGTTGGGTCTAGGTGACGAGGACAAAGTCACCCCGGGAGAGTTCGAGAGCATGTGTAACCCGCTGGGCCAGGCACGGGCCTTGGACCTGGCAGGCACCGAGCTCAACCTGCTGCTCGGTCTCTGCGTCGGCCACGACAGCCTGTTCACAAAGCACTCGGTGGCGCCAGTGACCGTGCTTGCGGTCAAGGACAGGGTGCTGGGGCACAACCCGCTGGCGGCGATCTACCTGGCGGACGGCTACTACTGTGACAGACTGTTCCCGAAGTCGGACGACACGGCCGGGGCCGGCGCCTGACTTGCGCCCGGCCGGCCCTGC
This sequence comes from uncultured Thermoleophilia bacterium, assembly GCA_963765635.1. Classification (GTDB taxonomy): domain Bacteria; phylum Actinomycetota; class Thermoleophilia; order UBA2241; family UBA2241; genus CAIXSE01. The sequence goes on along the minus strand of CAVXXF010000004.1, from coordinate 543,747 downwards.
GGCGCTTCCTGCGCCGGCCGGTCCACCTCGTGCCTTTCCGGCGGTCGCCGCGCTGCCGGAATGATGTGTCGCTGACTCGGTCCGCCCAGGCCGCCGCGCGAGTCCGCCGAGGGGCGAAGTCCGCGCGCCCCGGTGTGTCTCAGGCAGAGCCTGAGCGACCTCGGGGGATCCGCGTGCGGGCGACCGCGCTATTCACGCGCGTGGAGTGTCGTCGATCAGTACAACGTCTTTGCCCCGGTCGGCGCCGGAGTGGCACACGAAGACGTTCGTCACCGTCACGACCACCGCCGCCTTGGCGGCGATGTCCGGTTTGCTCTCCCTCACCCAGGCGACGGTCTCGTCGAAGATGTGTCCCGTCCGATGGACCTCTGCCGTACCCTTGATCTGATACGCGCGCTTGGTCTCCAGATCCCATGCGCAGACGGCGACGTGAGGATTCTCCTCGAGATTCCTCGCGCCCTTGTCCATATAGTTGTCCGCGATGAGCACGGCGGAATCGTCGAGCGTCTTCACGAAGGTCATCGGCACCACGTTGGGCAGGCCTTCCTTCGACGCGGTTGCCACCGGCATGACCTGCATCTGGGAGAGCACACGCTTCGCATCCTCGGTCAGTCGTCCCAGCGGAACCCCCTTCTGCCGCACCGTGAACTTCGGCAGCGATATTCTCGGCTGCGCGGCACTGGCGCCGCTCGCCTTCATTCCCTGCATCGTATATGAGCATATGCTCACGATACTAGCGGCCGTCGCGATGTCGCTCGCGCTCTGGGCGACCTCGCCGAGTGGGGCGGAACGCCTCGCTGGGCACACTCGCCCGGCCGTGTACGAGGGAGCGGCCCGCGACCGTCGTGAAGGACGGTCGCGGGCCGCTCGGGCTCCGGTCGTTCGGGCGTGGCCGCCGTACGGCGCCTAGATGAACAGGTTTACGTTGGCCTCGTCGGCATGACCGAGGTAGGCGGCGACGCCCTCGAACTCGACGTCGTCGATGAGCTCCTCCTCTGTGAAGCCGAGAATGTCCATCGAGAGCGTGCAGGCGACGAACTTGACGCCCTGCTCCCGAGCGCTGTCAAAGAGCTCCTCGAGCGACATGCCGCCGGCGTCCTTTGTGGCCCTCCTCATCATGGGGCTGCCGGCACCGGCGAAGTTCATCTTGGAGAGGCCGAGCTTCTTCGTGCCCTTCGGCATCATCTTGCCGAACATGGACTGCAGGGTACTCTTCTTGGCCTCGGTCGGGACCTTCTCGGTCTTGCGCAGGATGTTGAGGCCCCAGAAGGTGCAGAAGATCGTGACGTCGTCGCCCATGGCGGCGGCGCCGTTGGCGATGATCAGGGCCGCCATCACCTTGTCAAAATCGCCGCTGAACAAGATGATCGTCTTCTTGGTCGTATCCACTCCAGCACCTCCAGTGCTGTTCGGTTCCGGGTCGGCGGTGCCGGCCTCAGGACGCATAGGCCTCGCGCAGGTACTGCGAGATGTCCTTGAAGCGCATCGAGTCGCCCGCCGCGGTGCTCAGATTGACGTAGCACATTGGGCACATGGTGACGCACTCGCGTGCGACGGCTCGCAACTGCACGACGCGATTGGCCGCGTTGGCGGCCGCTTTGATCGGGTAGAGCGACTCGACGGGGCCGCCGCAGCACCAGGTCTGGCGGCCCGTGTACTCCGGATCGCGGACGGTGACGCCGGCCGCCGCGAGCAGCTCGCGCGGCTCGTCGACGACGCCCTCGTAGCGGGCGAAGACGCACGAGTCGTGCAGCACCACCTCCGCGGGGGAGCCGCCGGCGCGCTTGCCGCCGTTCCCGTTGCCACCGAAGCCCTTCTCGGCCAGAACCTCGAGGTAGCTGCGTACTTCGACGTCGTACCCCTTGAGGATCTTGGGGTACACGCTGCGCAGCATGGTGGTGGTGTGCGGGTCGATAGTGATGACGGTCTTGACGCCACGCTTCTTGAAGACGTCGTGGACGCGCCTTGCGTGCTCCACAACGACTTCGTCGAGGCCCAGGTCGTAGGCCAGGGCGCCCGAGTAGAGGTCGTCCTCGTAGAGGGAGCCGAACTCGACGTCGGCCTTGCGCAGCAGGTGCACGACGTTGATCGGCACCTGGTCGTAGCGGGCGCGCTCCTCTGCCGAGGGGCGCGCCATGAACGCAGAGACGTTGACGTACCGGTTCACCTTGCGGCCGAGGCTCGTGTACTTGCCCATCCACGAGTCGCCCATCTTGATCTGCGCCTTCACGAGGCCCTCGATGTACGGGATGAGCTGGTACATCAGCCCGGTGTAGAGCACGGTCTTGCCGCCGCGCGGCAGGTCGAGGCCCTCGGTCCACTTGGTCGCCACCTTGGTCGGCAGCGGCAGGACCGACTTCCGCAGGCGCAGATTGTCGCCCAAGATGCCGATCACGTCGCCGGTCGGGAGAGGCATGGTCATCCCTCCCCGAGGCCGAAGGTGGTGCGCACGATGTGATGCCGGAGCGTGCGCACGTTCTCGGCGATGTGCACGCCCGCGGGGCAGTTCTCCTCGCACATCTTGCAGAGCAGGCAGGAGAAGACGCTCTCCGTCTCGGCCCTGACCTTGTCTTCCATGCCGAGGAGCACGTAGCGGAACAGCTTGCGCACCTCGACGTCGACGCCCATCGGGCAGATGGCGGAGCACACCCCGCAGTTCATGCAGGCGTCGGCGTTGAACTCCTCCGAGCGCTCGAGCTCGGCCGCCAGCCCGGGGTTCACGAGAGCAGTCATGTGCCCTCCCTCTCGACCACCTGATACGGGAAGTAGCCGTCGTCGTTGACTTCCTTGATCTCCGCGACCCAGCCGTACTTGCGCAGGCCCATGACCCAGAACACCACTTCGTGGGTCGGGCGCTCCATGGCGGCGGCGATCTCGGGGATGGTGAGCGGCCCTTCGGCGAGCACCTTGAGGATGCGCCGCCGCATGACCTGCTCGTCGCGCACGACCTCGCGCACGTCTCGCTGGCCGGAGGCGGCGTCCCTGATCACGGGGCGCCGGTCCGTTCCGGTGGTCTGCGTCATGTGCAGCTCACCTCCATCATGCCGTCGATCATCGCTCTGATCTGGGCGTCGGTGTAGCCGAGCAGGTCGGTGGCGTCGACCGGGCAGACCGGCACGCAGCCGCCGCAGCCCTTGCAGGCGGTCCTGATGACCTGGGCGACCTGCTTGCCGTCCAACTCGACCTGCTCGATGGCGTCGTAGGGACAGGCCTCGAGGCACTTGCCGCACCAGGTGCAGGCGTCGGTGTCGACGGTGGCGACCATGGGATCGAGCTCGGCGTAGCCGCGCTTGAGCATGGCGCCGCTGTGTGAGACCGCGGCAAGGCCGCTGGCGACGGCCTCGGCCGAGTTCTTCGGCGACTGGCAGGAGCCACAGATCGTCACGCCGTCGACGATGGTCTCGACCGGACGCAGCTTGGGGTGGATCTCGTTGTAGAAGCCGTCGTTGCCGACCGGCAACTTGAGGACACTCACGAGCTCACCGCTCTCGGCCGGCACCATGCCGGTGACGAGCACGACGAGGTCGGCGGGGATCGCGACTTCCTCTCCGTCGGTGAGCAGGTCCTTCGTAGTGACTCTGAGGCCGCCGGACGAGAGCTTCTCGACCACCGGCGGTTCGTCGTCCGGCATGCGCAGGTAGAGCGAGCCCTTCTCGCGCGACTCGTTCCACAGGAGCTCGTACTTGCCGTAGGTGCGGATGTCGCGGTAGAGGTGGTACTGACGCAGACCGGCGGAGCCCTTTTCGGCCGCCTTGAGCGCCGCGTGCACCGCGGCCGTGCAGCAGTAGCGCGAGCAGTAGGTGTGAGCGCCTTCGACGCTCTCGTCCTGGCGGCTGCCGACGCAGTAGATATAGGCGATGGTCTTGACGGGCCGGCCGTTGTACTCCAAGGCGCCGGCCGCTTCGTCCACCATCTTCTTGAACTCTGGCAGCGTGACAACGCCCTCGAGGCCGTAGCCGAACTCGCCGGCCGCCGGCTCGTAGGTATCGGCGCCGGTGGCGACGATGATCGAGCCCACGTCGACCTGGACGGTCTTGAGCTGCTCACCGTGGATGGCGATCGTCACCTGGTTGTTGCCGAAGCTGCCGCTCTTTGCCATCAGCTCGGCGTTCGTGTACACGGTGATCGCCGGATGAGCGCGCACCTTCTCTTCGAGGGTCGCGATCAGTTCGGCGCCCTTGCGCTCGTTCGGGTACATCTCGGCGAAGCCGGCGACGCGGCCGCCGAGCTGCGGCTCCTTCTCGACGAGGAACACGCCGAGGCCGATCTCGGCCAGACCGAGGGCGGCGCGCAGGCCGGCGACACCGCCGCCCACGACGAGGCTCCTCGGCGTCGTCTCGACGACGATCGGCTCGAGCGCCTCGGTGAGGCGCGTCCGGTTGATGCCGGCGCGGACGAGCCGCACCGCCTTCTCGGTCGCGCCCGTGTGGTCGTCGGTGTGCGTCCACGAGCACTGCTCGCGGACGTTGACTTGCGTGTACTGGAACGGGTTCATGCCGGCGCGCTTGGCCACGTCACGGAAGGTGACCGTGTGCAGCTTGGGCGAGCACGAGGCGACGACGAGCGCGTCAAGGCCCTGCTCCTGCGCGTCCTGCACGATCTCCTGCTGGGTCGCGTCGGAGCAGGTGAACATGGCGGACCGGGCGACGACGACGTCGTCGTCGCCCTTGATCTCTTCGACGACCTTGTCTACGTCGACGTAGTCGCCGATGTTGCCGCCGCACTGGCAGACGTACACGCCGATCTTGCGGCCGCTCATGACGTCACCTTCGCTTTCGACTCTTCCGCGACTTTGACTCTCTCCAGGTGAGCGGCGGCCTGAGCGACCGCGGCGCCCGCGTGGAGGATCGAGTCGGGGATGTCCTTGGCTCCCGCGGCCGCGCCGGCGACGAACACGCCGGGGAGGTTGGTGCGGCCGGGGTCCATGTCTTCGTCGGCCTCGCCGACGTAGTAGTAGTCGTCGAGGGCCAGGGCCTCGCCGTCACCGTCGAACAGCTCGGCGACGCCGCGGCCGGGCTGCACGCCGACCGCGAGCACGACCATGTCGTGCTCTGCCTCGACGAGCGCGCTGCCGTTCTCGATGTCTTCGTAGCGGACGGTGAGGTTGCCCTCGTCGGTCTCGGTGATGCCCGAGACGCGGCCCTTCACGAAGTTCGCTCCCATGTCCTTGGCCTGCTGGTAGAACTCGTCGTAGCCCTTGCCCACCGAGCGCACGTCGATGTAGTAGACGGTGACGTCCGCGAGGGGCAGGGCTCCCATGATGAGCTGGTTCTGCTTGACGGAGTACATGCAGCAGATCTTGGAGCACAGCGGGTTGTCCACGGTGTCGTCGCGGGACCCGGTGCAGAGGATATAGGCGATGTTGTCCGGCACCTTGCCGTCGCTGGGACGCAGCACGGCGTTGTACGGCCGGGTCGGCGCCAGCAGGCGGTCCATCTGCATGCCGGTGACGACGTTCTTGTAGCGGCCGAACCCGTACTGCGGCTTCGCGTCGGCCGGGAAGAGGTTGAAGCCCGTGGCAAGGACCACGCTGCCGAACTCCGCCTCGATCTCCTTCTCGCGCATGCTGAAGTCGATGCAGTCGGCGGGGCAGACGTCCACGCACGCGTGGCACTCGGAGCAGACGCCGCAGTCGAGACAGCGCGCGGCGCCGAGGAACGCTTCGTCCTCGGTCATCGGACCTTCGGTCTCAGCGAAGTCGGTCGGGGAAGCGCTCATGGCGGCGCTGGACTCGAGCGGCTCGCGCCGGTCGTAGACGTCTTGCCGACGGAGCACGTCGTTCTTGTCCACGACGCCCAGCGCCTCGTCGAAGGCGTCCGGGTCCATCTCGGCGCCTTGGAGATAGCGATCGATCATGAAGGCCGCGCGGCGGCCCTGGCCGACCGCGGTCGTGATCATCGTTGGGCCGGTGACGACGTCGCCGGCGGCGAAGATGTGCGCCACCGCAGTCTGGAGCGTCCCGGGGTCGGCCTTGAGCGTGCGGTTGGGGTTGGTCTCGAGGCCGAACGCCTCTGTGTCGGCGCCCATCCCCGCGGCGACGATGACGACGTCGCACTCGAGTCTCATGCGCTGGCTCTCGTCGTACTCCGGGTGGAAGCGGCCGTCGGGATCGAACACGCAGGTGCAGACCTTGAGGTCGGCGCTTTGCACGCGGCTCTCGCCGGCGAAGTGAGCGATACCCCAGCCGTCGTGCAGCGTGATGCCCTCGGCACGAGCCTCTTCGACTTCGAAGTCGTGAGCCGGCATCTCCTCACAGGGCTCGAGGCTGACCTGGGCAACGGAGGCTGCGCCGAGGCGGCGAGCCGTGCGCGCCGCGTCGATGGCGACGTTGCCGCCACCGACCACGAGCACGGTCCTGCCCGAAAGGTCGACGCCTTCGTCGAGCTTGACGGCGCGCAGGAAGTCGAGCGCGCTCTGGACGCCGTCCAGATCGTCGCCGGGCACGCGGAGGCCAACGGACTTGTGCGTGCCCGTCGCCAGCAGGATGGCGTCGTAGCCGTCGCGCTTGAGCTGCTCGACGTCCTCGATGCGCGTGTCGGTCGCGATCTCGACGCCGATAGCCGTGACGTTGCTCACGTCGTCGGCAACGACGTCGTTCGGCAGCCGGTACGCCGGGATGCCCATGCTGAGCATGCCGCCCGGCGTGGACGCCGCCTCGAAGATCTTGACGCCGTAGCCTTTGCGGGCGAGCTGCCAGGCGGCGGTGAGACCGGCCGGACCCGAGCCCACGACGGCGACCTTCTTGCCGTTCTGCTCGGGCTTCTCGATTGCCTTCAGCTCCGCCTGGCCGTAGTGCTGGTCGGCGATGAAGCGCTTGAGGCGGCGGATCGGGAGCGGGCCCTCAAGCTCGCTGCGCGTGCATTCGTCCTCACAGGGCGCGTAGCACGCGCGCCCGAGCGAGCCGACGAGCGGCGTCGTCTCGAGTACCAGACCAAAGGCCTCCTCGTACTCGCCGCTGCGAACGCGCGCGACGTAGCCGTGGGCCTTGATGCCCGCCGGGCACTCGTAGGTGCACGGCGAGACGCCGGCCCGGTCGATCACGGCCTTCTTCGGCACCGCCTGCGGGAACGCGATGTAGGCCGCACGCCGCGACACCATGTCGGCGTTGAACTCGTCGGGCACCGCCACGTTGCAGGCCATCTCGCACTGGCGGCAGCCGGTGCAGGCGACCTCGTCGATGAATTTTGGCTTCTGGGTGATCTTGGCGTGGTAGGTACCGTCACCGTTGGCGCGGATGCCCTTGACTTGGGCGTAGGTGAGGACGTCGATGTTGGGGTGGTGGATGGTGGCCGCCATCTTGGGAGTGGAGATGCAACTGGCGCAGTCGAGCGTGGGGAAGACCTTGCTGAGCAGGATCATCCTGCCGCCGACGCTTGCGTCTTTCTCGACGACGAGGACTTTGTAGCCCATGTCGCCGAGCTTGAGAGCCGACTCCATCCCGCCGATGCCGCTGCCGACCACCAGAGCGTCGTAACGTTGGCTACTCATGCGGTCGCCTTCCGGGACGGTCCCAGATCGACCAGGGACCTCGAGTATTCGTGCATGTACTTGGTGAAGGGCTCGGCGCAGACGGAGCAGATCGCGGCCATTCGGACGCGCTGCGGCTCGTAGCCCTTCTCGACGAGCAGGTCCTGCGCGGACTGCATGATGCCGGCGGTGCGCTGCGCGCAGTCCGGCAGATAAGCGCACTCCTCGCCGTCGGCGGCGATGAAGACGCCGTCGAAGCCCTGCTCCATGGCGTAGAGGATCCAGCTCGGCTTGATGCCGCTCGTACACGGCACGCTGATCACCATGACGTTCGGCGAGTAGTGCATGTGCGAGCTGCCGGCCAGGTCGATGCCCGGGTCGGAGATGTTGTTGGTGCTGAAGACCAGTATCCGCGGGTCGTACGCCTGACCCTCTTGCGCCTCGGCTTCGGCCATCGTCACTTCATCTTCTTCACGAAGAGGCGCATGTAGCCGGGCTCCTCGATCACGCCGAGGTACTCGTGACCCATCTTCTTGGACCACGCCGGGAGGTCCTTGGTCGTGCCGGAGTCGGTCGCCTGGACCTCCATGATGCCGCCCACGGATACGCTCGGGATACCCTTCTTGGCAGCCAGGATGGGGCCGGGGCAGGACGTGCCGCGGGCGTCGACGATCTTCTCTGCCTGGATGGTGCTGAGGTCCTCTGACATGGTGCTCTCCTGTTCGCTTGTGATTGCTTTCGCAAGCGACGGCGCCGAAAGGCCGCCCACTTGATAGAACTGGTGTCTCAGCCCGGCAGCGGCGCTGAGGTCGTCGGTGTGGCAGGCGGCGCAGAGACTCGAGCGACCGGCTGCTGCCCGGTCGCGTCGAGGAGCTCCGCCGCCTGCAGCGACTCGCCCTGCGCGAGGTGCTGCTCCACCAGCGCCTCACGGATCAGGGCACACGCCTGGATGAACTTCATGTTAGTGACGCGGTAGAAGACCGTCTGGCCCTCTTTGCGCGACTCGACGAGCCGGCGCTCCTTGAGGACGCGCAGGTGCTGCGACACGTTGTGCACCGAGATGCCGATCTCGGTGGCGAGATCGCCGACGCACTTCTCGCCGCTGCCGATGGCGTGCAGGAGCGCCTGACGATGCTCGTTGGCAAGCGCCTTGCAGAGCTCGGCGTGAATGCGGTAGACGGGCTGGAGGTGGGCCGGCGGGGCTGCTGGAGTGTTGTCCTGTATTTGCATACTTGCTTATATACGACATCTGAGGATTGGAGTCAAGTGCAGACGTTCACAAGCGTCGTTATCTCCGGCCTGCGTGATAGGCTTGTTCCATGACTGTAACGAGCTTCGAGGGCAAGATGCCGGTGATCGGCGAGGGATCTTGGGTGCATCCCTCCGCCGATGTGATCGGCGACGTTGTTGTCGGCGCCCGTTGCTGGATCGGCCCGGGCGCGCGCCTGCGCGGCGACTACGGCAGCATCGTCGTCGGCGACTGCTGCGCGGTGGAGGACAACTGCGTCATCCACGCGCGGCCCGGCGAGACCTGCACGATCGGCTCGTGGGTGACGCTGGGCCACGGCTGCGTGGTGCACAGTGTGACCTGGCTCGGCGACTACGCGGTGGTCGGCATGAACGCCGTGGTGAGTGACTGGGCCGAGGTCGGCGAGTGGGGCATGATCGCGGAGGGCGCGGTCGTGACGCAGGGCTCGGTGGTGCCAGACGCGCGGATCGCCGCCGGCGTGCCGGCGCGCCTCCTCGACCACGCCGTCGACGACGAGTACCGCGCCGCCTGGCTCGGCTTCAAGCAGACCTACGTCGGCCTCTGCGAGCGGTACCGGGCCAGCTTGGGCGCGTAGCTGACGCCATGCGTGTGCCGAAGGCATCGGGCCGGGATCTGCCGGCGAGCATCCCTGTCGGGGCGCTCGCCACGATCACCATGGACGTGGCCATGGTGATCGCGAGCCGCGTCGCGGCCGGCGCGTTCGCCTCCGACAAGATGAGCCTCGAGGCGATCGGCCGGTGGGCGGGCGGCCTCGGACGCGGTCGCCGGCGGCATGGCGACATCTCCGCCGCGCCCAAGCTGCGCGGCGAGCTCGCGCTCGGTCTCGCCACGCACTATCTGACGGGGATCGTCCTCACCGAGGCCTACTTCGTCCTTCTTCGTCGCAGCGGCCTCGGGCCGGGTCCAGCCAAGGCCACGGCGTACGGTCTCGCGACCAGCGTGCTTCCGCTCCTGGTCCTCTATCCCTCCATGGGCTACGGCTGCTGTGCCCGCCGCAGCGACGACGCCGCCAGCCTGGTGCGCCTCATGCTGCTCGGGCACACGGCGTTCGGCGCCGGCATCGGGCTGTGGGCGGCGCTTCTGCGGCGCCGCGCGTCGGCCCCTTGAATGGCGCCGCCGCGATTCACCAGGCGAACGGGATGAAGCGCCGGGGCACGCTCCGCTGGTACTCAGCGTAGTCGGGGTGTTGCTCGAGGAGCCACGCCTCTTCACGGCGGCGCTTGGCTTCGAGGAACGCCGCCGCAAGCCCCAGGGGCGCAAGCGCCAGGGGTGAAGAGACCAACGCCCATCCCAGCACGGCCAGCAGGGCCCCTCCGTACATGGGATGGCGCACGAGCCGGTAGACCCCGCCGTTCCTCAGGGCCCCTTCCGCCACCGGCTTGGGGAACGGCGTGAGCTGGCGGCCGAGGCCGGCGCCGCCGCCGACGAGCAGGACGGCGCCGCTCAGGGCGGCGAGCCCGCCCGCTGCCGCGAGCCAGGCGCTCGCCGCCGGCGGCCAATGCGGCCCGACGATTCCGGCGCCGACGGCCGCGGCGACGAGGGCCACCTGGAGAGCCACCCATCCCTCGCCTCTGCGGCCGAGCGCCGGCAGACGGCTTGTCGTCGCGCCCGCAGGCGACGCTGCGTGCCCCGCGTGCGGCGAGGCATCCGCCGCCCTCATGACGGGGCCCCGTTCACCGGCATGCCAGCACCGCTACCGACCTGCTCACCATGCCGCCGGCTGACGGCGGTCGCCAAGACTGCGAGGCCGACGAACGCGGCCAGCCCAGACCACACGACCACGTCACTCATCCACTGCTGCGCGTCCGCGAGGAGCGTGAGGCCGACGGCCGCACAGACGATGCCTCCCAGCGTGACGCGTCTCGTTGTGACCATCTCGGTCAGCGGCCACCCGATGACGGTCAGCGGCCACCACTGGCCGATCGTCTGGCTGGAATCCACGACACCGGCGGCGTCGAGCAGGCCGCAGATCCCCACGCTGAGCAGCACGATCCCGATCCACACAGTACCTGGTTTCATCTATCCCTCTCCTTTGACGCTGGATTATGATTCGATGCTTCGACGAGTATCGAACTACACGACGAAAAAAAGGGGCCACGGACTCATCCGGCCGGACCTCTCGCGAACCCCTCGAGCTCGCGGAGCACTTGCGGGTCGACCCAGCAGTGAAGCCTCTGTCCGCTCTTCTCGCAGGTGATCAGCCCCGAGCCGCGCAGCTCCTTGACGTGATGAGAGACGGTCGAGAGCGAGAGCCCAAAGCGCTCGGCGATCTGAGAGAGGCTGTCGGCCGCCTGGTCCTCGGTGCAGCCGTCTTCGCCGCAGTCGCGCACGAGTTCGAAGATCGCGAGACGCGTAGGATCGCTCAATGCCTTGAACACCTTTGCCATGTCCGCCATATGGGCTCCTCCTTCGATACTTGTCGAAGTATAGGATATTATGGACGCTTGTCAACCCCCTGTGGCGTGACCTGCATCGTCGGCCATAAGATGCGCGCAGCAGGATCGGCAACGCCGGGAGAAGGCCATGAAGAGATTCGTCGCGTTGCTGCGGGCGGTGAACGTCTCGGGCCAGAACAAGCTACCGATGGCCGAGTTGCGGCGCGCGCTGGGAGAACTGGGGCTGACCGGAGTGGAGACGTACCTGCAGAGCGGCAACGTGGTGTTCGACGCGGATGACGACGATGCAGCGGAGCACGCTGCCGCGATCCACGGTCTGATCGAGCGCGAGTTCGATCACGACGTGCGCGTGCTGGTGCTGACGGCGGCGGAACTGGCGCACATCGCCACCGGGAACCCGTTCGTCGCGGGTGGGGCCGAGGAAGAGTCGCTGCACGTGACGTTTCTGTTGGCGCCGGCGCACGCGGACGGCTTCGCCGGCCGCGAGCTCCCGGCGCAGGAGGGCGAGCGCGCGGAGCGCGCCGGGACCGTGATCTACCTCTACCTTCCGGACGGCTACGGCCGCACGAAGCTGAACAACCCTTTCTTCGAGCGCGCGCTCAAGACGCCCGCCACCACCAGGAACTGGCGCACGGTGCGCGCGCTCGCCGACATGAGCGCGCGCCGCTCATGACCGACTGGGACGCGCGCGACTATGTCGCCCATTCGAGCGCTCAGCAGGAGTGGGCGCGCGCTCTCATCGTCAAGCTGCGGCTGCGCGGCGACGAGGACGTGCTCGACATCGGCTGCGGCGACGGCCGGGCGACGGCGCTGATCGCCGAGCGGCTCCCGCAAGGGAGCGTCCTCGGCGTCGACAAGTCGGCGAATATGATCGCCCTGGCGGCGGAGCAGTTCCCGCCTGCCGCCCATCCGCACCTGACCTTTCGCCAGATGGACGCTATCCGCTTGGCGATGCCACGCGCCTTCGACGTGGCTTTCTCGAGCGCCGCGCTGCACTGGGTGGACGACCACGAGGCGATGCTGCGCGGCGTGCGCAGTTGCCTTCGCCCCGGAGGCCGCCTGCTGTTCCAGATGGGCGGCCGCGGCAACATCGTCGAGGCTCTGGCTGTGGTCGACGGGGTCATCGCGCGCTCGCGCTGGCGAGGCTTCTTCGACGGTTTCATCCCGCCGTATCACTTTCACAGCCCCGAGGAGTACGAAGAGTGGCTGCCGCGCGCGGGCTTCTGCGTCGCGCGCGCCGAGCTCATTCCCAAAGGCATGCGGCACGTCGACCACCAGGCCTTCCTCGGCTGGCTGCGCACCACCTGGTTCCCGTACACCGACCGCCTGCCGGCGGAGCTTCGCGACGTCTTCCTCGGCGACGTGGCCTCCGCGTACGCCGCCGCGCACCCTCCCGACGCCGAGGGCGTGATCCGCGTGCGGATGGTGCGGCTGGAGGTGGAGGCGAGAGTCGATCCGGCTTGACGCAGGTACCCGAGATGCTAGTATGTACGTGTAAACGATAGACGTTTCTTCGTACAAGAGGAACACCCGGATGCCGGCAACGAAGGAAGAGATCGCGGCCACGTTCATGGAACTGGCCTTCCGCTTTGGCTACAGGCGCACCGCGGTCGAGGACGTCGCGCGGGCGCTGCGCATCTCCAAAAAGACGATCTATGAGCACTTCCCCAGCAAGGAGGCGCTGCTGGAGTACGCCCTGCAGCTGGGCGCTCTGGGGCAACGCCAGCGCGTCGAGTCGCGGCTCACCGAGACGACGGCGCTCGGCCGCGCTCTGGAGGTCGTGAGCATCGCCCTGGCCGACGCCCGGACGTTCTTCGCGTCGAGCCCGCACGCGGAGATGGTCGAGCCGCCGGAGCTCCAAGCGCAGGTGAACGAGCGGGTGTACGGACCCATGGTCCACGACCTGCTGGAGCGGGGCGTCGCGGCGGCTGAGTTCGAGGTGACGGACATCGACATGACCACGAGGTTCGTGCTCGCCGTGGGCATGGAGAGCGTCCGGGTCATCCGCGAAGATCCGTCGAGCCAGCCGGAGGCGGCGACGCGCGAGGCGACGCGGCGCCTGATCACCGGAAGCGACTGAAAAGGGCGAGGTGACGATCATGACGGCGAAGATCCTGGTCGCGTTCGCGACACGGTACGGATCTACGAAGGAGGTCGCCGAGACGGTGGCGGCGACGCTTGAGGAGCAGGGGCTCGAGGTGGAGGTGACGGCGGCCCGAGAGGTGCGCTCGCTGGACGGCTACGGCGCCGTCGTGCTGGGGACGCCGCTCTACATGGGCGCTCTGTACAAGGACGTGCGCGCCCTGCTCGAGCGAAACCAGGCGGCGCTCGAGCAGACGCCGCTCGCGCTCTTTGCGCTCGGCCCGATCTCGGCGACGGACGGCGTCGAGGGCTCACGCAAACAGCTCGACGCCGCTCTGGCCAAGCTACCGTGGCTCTCTCCCGTCGCCACGGAGGTCTTTGTCGGCAAGTACGACCCCGCGACGCTTGGCTTCAAGGACAAGATGATCGCCGCTCTCCCGGCGAGCCCGCTGCACGGCGAGCCGGCGCATGACGAGCGCGACTGGGAGGCGATCCGCGGGTGGGCGCGGGCGATGGCGCCGCGCTGCGTCAACCGGCGTTGACCGGCACTTCATGGGGCTCATCGAGCGCAACGGGTAGCCGGTCCTCGATGTCGCGTGCGGCACCGGGCGACTATACTCTCGATGACGCAGCACGCGAAGAGAGACACCGATCGGCGCGTCTCGGCACAGCCGTGGGCACGAGCGGTCCACCAGAGGAGGAAGCGATGGCGAAAAAGGTGAAGCGTGTAGTGAAGCCCGAACTGGTCGAGGTCTGGCTGTGGGACCCGAGCCAGAAACGCCCCCCCTTCGCTCACGAGACCACGCCGCTCGAGTATCTCCCCGGCGACGCTCAGCTTCCCCGGGTCGGGGACATCATGCACTTGCCGAGGAACGTGACCGGGGACACGAAGAAGCAGGCCTTCACCTTCGGCGGCACGCGCACGCCGTTCCGAGTCATGGAATGTGGCCATATGTACGCCCGCGAGGGTGGCGAGGAGTTCGATTCCCTCAATCCCTCGCCGGCCGTCTACGTGAAGACCACCTTGTATGTTCAGCGTCTCACTCCGAAGGAGTTCTACGACGACCGCGGCTGGGAGCGGGAACCGGGCGTCTGACCAACGTCGCCCTGGGAGGCTGGGAGACTGTGGTCCGCTGGGAGGTCTCCTCGAAGGCCTGCTCGCTGCACTCCTGGGCTCTGGGACCCCTAGCGTCGTCGCCCATAGATGACGCCGCGACTGTGACCCTTGACAGAACGGCGCGACTGGTGTTTAGTGACCACTAACTTATGGTACACTGCTCACCATGAAAGCCACGACACGCATCAGCAAGGAAGAACGGCGGCGGGAGATCATCGAGGCCGCCACTCGTGAATTCGCCGTCGGCGGCCTGCACGGCACGCCGGTTGGTGCGATCGCCAAGCGGGTCGGCGTCTCGCAGCCGTACCTCTTCCAGCTCTTCGGCACCAAGAAGGAGCTCTTCCTGGCCGCCGTGCGGCGCTCGTTCGAGCGCACCGTGGGGACCTTCAGGACGGCGGCGGCCGAGGCGGGCGAAGACGCCGGCACCGAGGCCGTGCTGATGGAGATGGGGTTCGCCTACCACCGTCTGCTCGACGACCGCAGGCTTCTGCTCATGCAGATGCAGGCCTATGCGGCCTGCGAGGACGAGGAGATCCGCGACGTCGTGCGCGAGGAGATGTTGCGCCTCGTGAGCTTCGTGCAGTCGGCCTCAGGGGCGCCTGACGCGGCGGTGCGCGAATGGCTCGCCCAGGGCATGCTCATGAACGTCGTGGCCGCAATGGACCTGACCGACGTCGACGCCGACTGGGCGCGCATGATGTGTCCTGTGACGGGGGTGCCGCTGAGCAAGTAGGAGGCCGGGCGGCTGGCTCTTGGCCGGACCCGGCCGTTTCTTTGTCGTCGAAAGTAAGTGACTACTAAGTTATCAATGGCGATCGAACAAGGGAGATGAGCAACATGAGTACCAAGGCACTGAGCATCTGGACCTTCATCGTCACGTCGGTGGCGGTGTTCATGGTCTCGCTGGACAACCTCGTCGTGACCACCGCGCTGCCGGTGATCAAGAACGACCTCGGCGCCTCGCTGCAGGGGCTTGAGTGGACGGTGAACGCGTACACGCTCACCTTCGCCGTCTTGCTGCTGACCGGCTCCGCGCTCGGCGACCGGTTCGGGCGCAAGCGCATGTTTCTCGTGGGTCTTGCGATCTTCACACTCGGCTCTGCGGCCGCTGCGCTGGCGCCGAGCATCGAGGCGCTCATCGCGGCCCGCGCCCTGCAGGGCGTCGGCGGCGCGATCGTGACGCCGCTCACCCTGACGATCCTGTCGGGCGCGGTGTCACCGGCCCGCCGCGGCCTCGCGCTCGGCATCTGGGGCGGCGTCTCGGGCCTGGCCGTCGCCCTCGGCCCGGTGGTCGGCGGCGCCGTCGTCGAGGGTCTGTCCTGGCAATGGATCTTCTGGCTCAACGTGCCGATCGGCGTGGTGCTGCTGCCGATCGCCTGGCGGCGGCTCACGGAGTCCAAGGGTGCCAACCGTGCCCTCGACCTGCCCGGCCTGGGCCTCGCCAGCGTCGGCCTGCTCGGCCTCGTCTGGGGCCTCGTGCGCGGCAACGAACACGGCTGGACGAGCCTCGGCGTCGCCGGCCCCATCGCTGCCGGCATCGTCCTCCTTGGCGCCTTCGTCTGGTGGGAGCTGCGCACCCCGGAGCCGATGGTCCCCATGCGCTTCTTCCGCAAGCGCGCCTTCTCGGCGGCCAACGCCACCTCGCTGCTGATGAGCTTCGGCATGTTCGGCGCGATCTTCCTGCTGGCCCAGTTCTTCCAGATCGTGCAGGGATACTCGCCGCTCGAGGCCGGGCTGCGCACCCTGCCCTGGACGGCGATGCCGATCCTCGTGGCGCCTATCGCCGGCGTCATGAGCGACCGCATCGGCGCCCGTCCGCTGCTCGTAGCCGGCATGGCGCTGATGGCTGGCGGCCTCGCCTGGCTCGCTGTCATCACCACGCCGACGGTCGCCTACGGAAGGCTGGTCCCGGCGTTCGTGATGGCCGGCGTCGGCATGTCGCTGTACTTCGCGCCGGTCGCCAACCTCGTGCTCAGCACCGTGCGACGCAACGAGGAGGGCAAGGCTAGTGGCGTGAACAACACCGTCCGCGAGGTCGGCGGTGTGTTCGGCGTCGCCGTGCTGGCGAGCGTGTTCTCGGCGGCCGGGAGCTACGCCTCGCCGCAGTCGTTCGTGGACGGCATGGTCCCGGCCATCTGGGTCGGAGCCGTCGCGGTGGCCATCGCCGGCATCGCCGCGATCGCGATCCCGCCGCGCCAGGACGTGGTGCACGACTCGGTGTCGCTGCTCGAGCGGCCTGATGGCGAAGGTACCGAGGCGTGCGAGGCGGAGGCGGCGGCGTAGTAGTAGCCGCTGACTCAGTCAGTGCTGCCAACGGCACCGCTGGAGGTACCTCCAGCGGTGCCGTTCGACGTACGCCCAGCAGTCGAGGTCCTCGCCGACAGTGCGCCCTGCCCCCATTGATCCTGGTCAACAACCCGTTTGACGAGCCGCGCACGGGGAATCGGGAGGAGGACATCTGGAAGGAGTCCTCATGAGCGAGAGCCCTACCCGACAGCTCGCCGCCGAGCACGAGTACGTGAAACTGGTGGTCGGCGCGATGGACGACGAGGTCGCATACATCGAACGCACTGGGAACGTCCACACGGAGCGCGTGGCGCAGATGATCGATTTCACGCGCAACTTCACCGACGGCGACCACCACGCCAAGGAGGAGGACCTCCTGTTCCCGCTGCTCGAGGAGCGGAGTGCGGCAGCCGGCGGAACGATCAGCGTCCTCCTGAGCGAGCACGAAGCCGCGCGCGACTGTATCCGCACTATCGCCGAGGCGCTGCCCGACGCGGCGGGGCCGGACCAGGAGCGGAGTGCGAAGGCCGCCGCCGTCATCGCCGAGAACCTTAGGCTGTACGCATTCCTGTTGCCGCTGCACATCGGCAAGGAGGACAGCGTCCTCTTCCCGCTCACGGAGGAGCTCCTGAGCGTGCAGGAACAGGAGATGCTCGCCGAGGACTTCGGCCGGCTCGCGGTCGCCGAGGGATCCGCCGAGGCGGCGGAGCGCTACCACCGGCTCGCGCACGACCTTTCGACGCCGCCGGCCGACCACGAGCCACATCGTGGATGAATTGCTGAGGAGCACCGCCGAGCGGGCTATCCGCTACGTGAACGAGTTGCCCGAGCGGCGCGTCGCGCCGGACGCCGCGGCTCTGGCGGGGCTGAAGCGCTTCGACGAGCCGCTACCGGACGGGCCTGGGGATCCCGAGCAGGTGATCGCCCTGCTCGACGAAGCCGGGTCGCCGGCCACCGTGGCCACGGCCGGGCCCAGGTTCTTCGGCTACGTCGTGGGAGGGTCGCATCCTGTGTCCCTGGCGGCGAACTGGCTGGCCGCGGCCTGGGATCAGAACGCTCACTCCTTCGCCATCTCACCGGTCGCGGCCACGCTCGAGCAAGTCGCGCAGCGCTGGCTGGTCGAGCTGCTGGGCCTGCCGTCGACGACTGTGGGAGGCTTCGTGAGCGGAGCCACCATGGCAAACCTCACCGGGCTTGCCGCGGCCCGCCACGCCGTCCTGGCGGGCGCCGGTTGGGACGTGGAGGCGCGCGGGCTGGCCGGCGGCCCCGAGCTTACCGTCGTCGTCGGTGAAGAAGCCCATCCGTCGCTGGTCAAGGGCATTGGCCTGCTGGGTCTCGGGCGGGAGCGCGTGCACCGGGTGCCGGTGGACATGCAGGGGCGCATGCGCGCCGGCGCGCTGCCGGGCATCTCCGGGCCCACCATCGTCTGCGCGCAGGCGGGCAACGTGAACACGGGCGCGTTCGACCCGCTGGCGGAGATCGTCGCCTGGGCGCACGACGCCGGCGCCTGGGTCCACGTGGACGGCGCCTTCGGACTCTGGGCCGCCGCGGCGCCGGAGCGCGCGCACCTCGTGCGCGGCATGGGCGCCGCCGACTCTTGGGCGACCGACGCACACAAATGGCTGAATGTCCCGTACGACAGCGGGCTCGCCTTCGTGCGTGACCCGGAGCCGCTGCGCGCGGCCATGGGCGTCAGCGCCGCCTACCTGCCCGACAGCATGATGCGCGAGTCGGCGGCCCACACGCCCGAGCTCTCGCGGCGCGCGCGCGGCATCGAGGTGTGGGCCGTGCTGCGCGCCCTCGGCCGCTCCGGCCTCGCCGACCTCGTCGAGCGCGACTGCCGCCATGCCGCACGCTTCGCCGAGGGGCTGCGCGCCGCCGGCTTCGAGATCCTCAACGAGGTCGTGCTGAACCAGGTGCTGGTCTCGTTCGGCGACGAGGAGACGACGCGCCGCGTCGTCGCCGCCATCCAGGACGACGGGACCTGCTGGTGCGGAGCGACAGTCTGGCAGGGACGCACGGCCATGCGCATCAGCGTCTCCGGATGGGCGACCACCGAGGACGACGTGGAGCGCAGCCTCGCCGCGATGTTGCGGGCCGCCAGCTGAGACCGCCGCCGGCGCCTTGGTCGGGCGGCGGCTCGTGCGGGATCAGCCCGGCAGCGGCACCGTGTCCCAGTCGGACGGCGCGAACGCCGCGCCGGGCTCGGCGCCGACGACGAACATCACGGTGCCGGCCTCAAGCGCCACGGCGCCGCGCACGGTCGCCGGGTCGGGGACGTAGAGGAAGGTCCCAGCCGGGGCGTCGATCTCCTTGCCGTCCACGCGATACGTCGCATGGCCGCTGACGATCAGGAAGAGCTCCTCGTGACGTGCGTCGACCTCGTCGTGATCGTGGGTCAGCGTGTCGCCGGCATTGGTCGCGCGCGCGAGGGCGGTGCCGAACGAGCCGATGCTGAAGATGCGCCGTACCGGTTTCCACTCGGTGCCCGGCGATGAGCCCTCCTCAAAGGGCAGGTCGTCGATGTGGGCGACCGTGTATGTCGCACCCTGTGCTTCATCGCTCATAGCTTGATCCTCCCTGCGCCGCCGTGTGGTCCTGCGCGGAGTCTAGCAGGGGCTCGGCCAGCAGGGGCTCGGCCGGGGTTTGCCGATTCTCCAGAGCGGAATGAGGAGAAGAATACTCCGCTTCTCTCAGAGGTGATCCTCATGGATACACAGTTCTCCTCGCAGTCCGACGACCTGGCGGAAGCCGGGGCTCCGATCCCTCGCCATCTCGGCCTTGCGCTCGTCGTGATCGCCGCTGCTCAGCTCATGATCGTGCTTGACGCCACCATCGTGAATGTGGCGCTGCCGGAGATCCAGCAGGCGCTCGGCTTCAGCGGCGCCAGTCTCGCATGGATCGTCACTGCCTACTCGTTGGCCTTCGGCAGCCTGCTGCTGCTCGGCGGCCGGCTCGGCGACCTCTACGGCCGCCGCCGGATCTTCATCACGGGCGTGGCCGTGTTCTCGGTGGGATCGCTGCTCGGCGGCTTCGCCACCAGCGAGGCGTTCCTGCTCTCGGCGCGCGCGCTGCAGGGCGCCGGCGCTGCTTTGGCGGCGCCGACCGCCCTGGCCCTGATCGCCACGATGTTTCCCCCGGGCGCGCCGCGCAACAAGGCGCTGGGTGTGTACGCCGGCATGAGCGGCGCCGGCGGCGCCATCGGGCTGCTGCTCGGAGGCATCCTTACCACCTACGTCTCGTGGCGCTGGGTGTTCTTCGTCAACGTGCCCATCGGCCTCTCGGTACTCGCGCTGTCGCCCTTTGCGCTGGTCTCTTCCCGGCGCCAGCGTGGGCGCCTCGACATCCCCGGCGTGATCACGAGTACGGCTGGTCTGGCGCTGCTCGTCTACGGACTCACTGAGGCCGCGGCCGGCCAGGACGGCGTCTCGCACTGGGGCGACACCACGGTGGTGGCTGCGCTGGCCGCCGCCGCTGCGCTGCTCGTGGGCTTCGCCTTCATCGAACTGCGCAGCAGTCATCCCGAGCTGCCTCTGCATCTGCTCAAGTCGCGCCGGCGCTCCGGCGCCTACGTCATGATGCTGCTGCTCGGCACCGCGATGTTCGCCGTGTTCTTCTTCCTCACCATCTACATCCAG
Organism: uncultured Thermoleophilia bacterium; assembly: GCA_963765635.1. Lineage (GTDB taxonomy): Bacteria > Actinomycetota > Thermoleophilia > UBA2241 > UBA2241 > CAIXSE01. The sequence goes on along the minus strand of CAVXXF010000004.1, from coordinate 523,491 downwards.
ACGGTGTGGGACTACAGCCCGGTGAGGGCCGGGCTCGCGTGGCTGCCCTTCCCGGTGACGATCATCGCGGTCAGCATGCTGGTGGCGCGGGTGCTCCTCACGCGCGTCGGCGTGCGGCCGCTGCTTCTGGTCGGGCCGCTCATGGCCGGCTTCGGCTTCCTGTGGTTGTCGCGGCTCAGCGTGGGCGGCAGCTATTGGCCGGATCTTCTCCCGGCCATGATCGTCGTGAGCGCCGGCCTCGGGCTCATGTTCGTCCCCCTGACGCTGATGGTCGTTTCGCATGTGCGCAACGAGGACGCCGGAGCGGCTTCCGGAGTGCTCAACGTGGGCCAGCAGATCGGCGGCTCGATCGGCCTCGCAGCCATCGGCACTATCGCCTGGAGTGCGGTCGCGAGTAGCGTCCAGGACCAGGTGACGGCCGGTGGCGCTGCTGCGGCGGGCGCCGCCGCTCAGAGTGCCGGCGCCGTACCGACTCCCATCCTGTTCCAGGCGCTCACCGACGGCTTCTCGCAGGGCCTGTTCATCGCCGGCATCGTCACGCTGGCGGGCTTCCTGGTGGCCATCGTCACGACCTGGACTCCGGGACGCGTCCGCCTCAGCTCGGCCGTGCAAGTGGACGGCGCGCAGCCGTGCGACGAGGCGCTCGGGACATGTGAGGCGGTCCGCGCATGAGACGCCTCAACATCACTGAGCCCCACTTCGACTACGACGCCGCGGACCCGGACGGCTTCAGATCCGGCAGGGTGCGGGCCGGACCTCTGCTCGGCGGGCGGCAGCTCGGGGCGAGCATCTACGAGCTGCCGCCCGGACAGGCCATCTGCCCCTATCACTACGAGTACGCGGAAGAGGAGTGGCTGCTCGTCCTGCAAGGGAAGCCGACGCTACGGCATCCCGAGGGCGAGGAAGTCTTGGAGCAGGGGGACATGGTGATGTTCCCGACCGGTCCCGAGGGGGCGCACGCTGTGCGCAACGAGACGGAAGAACAAGTGCGCGTCCTGATGTTCTCCACCGTTGTGTATCCCGCCGCGACGGTATACCCCGACAGCGACAAGATCGGCATCTGGACCGGCAACAAGGACGATGACCTGATGGTGCGGCGGAACAGCGGCGTCGAGTATTACGAGGGCGAGCCGGACGGCGGCTGACGCCACCGCAGACGGGACGTGAAGCGGGGCGGGAGTCCATTCCGGCCTCCCGCCCCTCGGCGATCGCGACTTCGCGACGAGTTTGAGGGCAAGGTCACGATTGTGCTCGGCGTACAGCGCGACCTGCGGTCGGCGGCGAATGTCCGGTCGATGACCGAGCGGCAGGCTATCGGGTACACTCGACCCATGTGAAGATACTCACCTATGGAGTCACACGATAGCGGGTGTCTGCAGGGAAGCTGTCGACGGCGGAGAGCGCACATGACTGACGAGCGAGTGGTCGACCATACGCCCATCGAGGTGGCAAAGGCGGCGCGAAGACTCGACATGGCCCTGGCCGAGATGCACCTCGAGGTCTCCCGGGAGATGAGCATGACCGGGGGCGAGTTGCTGACTCTCGAGCACCTGGGCATGGAGGGCCCGCTGGGCCCCACGGAGTTGGCCCAAAGGCTTCACATGCGCACGGGGGCGGTGACCGCCCTGCTCGATCGTCTCGAGGAGCAGGGCCGCATCGCCCGCCGGCCACATCCGAGCGATCGTCGCAAGATCGTCGTGCAGATCACCGATCACGGGCGCGACGAGGCGATGGCGCACTTGCACCCCATGGTGGACGAGGTCATCGCCATGGTGCAGAGCTGGCCCGACGAGGAGCGCCCGGTGATCCACCGCTTTCTGGACGATCTGACGGCGCTCGTCGCGCGGCACGCCAAGCCGGTGGCAGAACAGGACTGATTCACTCCGCTTCGGGAAAGACTCCATAATACCTGTCCCCGCGGAGCGGGAGTCTGACGTGAAAGTCTTCGTCGCCGGCGCCACCGGAGTCATCGGGCGCCGGCTCATCCCATTGCTTGTCGAGGGCGGCCACGACGTGGTCGGCATGAGCCGCTCGCAGGAGCGCGCCGGGAGCCTCGCCGAGCACGGCGCCCGGGGCGTCGTGGCGGACGTGTATGACACTCAGCGTCTGCGCCGGCTTCTGGCCGACGAGAAGCCCGAGATCGTGATCCACGAGCTCACCGATATCCCCAGAAAGCTCGAGCCCGGTCGCACCGTGGAGCAGTTCGCCGCCAACCGGCGGATCCGCATCGAGGGCACCCGCAACCTCGTCGAGGCGGCGCACGCCGCCGGCGCGCGCCGGATCGTCGCACAAAGCTACGCACACGTGTATGCGCCGCGGGGCAGCTGGGCAAAGGCCGAGTGGGAGGCGCTGGACCTCGACCCCGACACCCCGGACTCCCGACAGCTCAACGTGCTCGCGCTCAGAGAGCTGGAGCGCTCCGTGCTGCAGACCCCCGGCATCGAGGGCGTGGCGTTGCGCTACGGGACGCTGTATGGCACCGGAAGCACCCTCGACGAGGGCGGTACCATCAATACGCTCGTGCGCCGCCGCCATTTCCCCATCGCGGGCAGCGGGGCCGGCACCACGTCGTTCGTGCACGTCGACGACGCCGCTGCGGCCACCGTCCTGGCCCTCAGCGGTCCGACGGGCGTCTTCAACATCTGCGACGACCAGCCGGCATCGCTCAAGGACTGGCTGCCGTTCTACGCGCGCCTCGTCGGAGCGCCGCCTCCGCGGCACATCCCGGTGCTCGCCGAACGCATACTGGGGAACGAGCACCTCGCGTTTCGCTCCACCAGGCAGCGTGGCGCGGACAACGCGAAGGCGAGGGCGCGGCTCGGCTTCGCGCCGGCGTGGGTCAGCTGGCGAGACGGTCTGCGTAGCGAGTTGGTGCGGGCGGCGGCCGCGTGACCGAGTCTGTCTGGGACTACCCGCGGCCGCCGCGCGTCGAGCCGAGCACGCGGAGAATCCGCGTCGTGCTGGGCGGCGTCATCGTGGCCGACACGACTCGCGCCTTCCGCGTCCTCGAGACCAGCCACCCGCCGGGCTACTACATCCCGCCGGGGGACGTGCTCAGCGAGTACCTACGCCCGAGCCGTCGCCGGACCTACTGCGAGTTCAAGGGGCAGGCGAGCTACTACGACCTCGTGGTCGGAGAGCGCGTGGTTCTCGACGCGGCCTGGTACTACCCCGATCCAGGGCCCGGCTACGAGGTCATCCGCGATCACCTGGCGTTCTACCCGGGGCGCGTCGACGCCTGCTTCGTGGACAACGAACAGGTGGCGGCGCAGGAGGGCGACTTCTACGGCGGCTGGCTCACCGCCGACATCGTGGGCCCGTTCAAAGGCGGGCCGGGGACGGCCGGCTGGTAGAGCCGGGCGGCGGGCGGGGCCGCAGGGCCCCGCCGCCCGCGCTCTCGGCGCCGCTACTCTGTGAGCCGCGGCGGCTCGACGCCGCCGATCTGCGGCGCCGTCCCGCGGAGCTCAAGCAGCTTCTGCCGCAGCTCGGTCTGCAGCTGCCCGATCTCGCTCTCCGCCTCCAGGCGCCGGGCGCGCCCCTCCTCCTGGATGGTGATCGTCTCCTCGAGCGTTGCCACCAGGTCGGCGTTGACCTTGCGCAGCGTTGCCACGTCGACGACCCCGCGCTCGACCTCGCGACCCACCTTCGCCGAGCCGGTCTTGAGCAGCTCGGCGTTCTTCGTCAGCAGCTCGTTGGTCGTGTCGGTGACCTGCTTCTGCAGCTCCATCGCCTTCTGCTGCCGGTACAGGCTGATGGCGATGACGATCTGGTTCTTCCACAGCGGGATGGTGGTGAGCACCGAGGCCTGGATCTTCTCCACGAGGTTCTCGTCGTTGCTCTGGATGAGGCGTATCTGCGGGGCCGTCTGCAGGGCGACCATGCGCGTGAGCTTGAGGTCGTGGAGGCGGCGCTCGAAGCGTGTGGCCGCCTGCTGCAGGTCGGTCAGCCGCTGCGCGGCCATGACGTCGGCGCTCGCGGCCACTTCGGCCTCGAGCGCCGGGATCGTCTGCCTGTGCAGCTCCTCCAGCGCCTCCTCACCGGCGGCGATGTACACGTCGAGCTGCTTGAGATAGTCGAGGTTGAGCTCGAACATCTTGTCGAGCACGGTCATGTCCTTGAGCAGCGCCATGCGCGAGCGCTCGAGGGCGTCGACGATTCGGTCGATGCTGGTGGCCACCTTCTGGTAGCGGGTGGCGAAGCGGTCGAAGGTGTTGGCGAACTTGCCGAGGATGGGGATCCGGGCCACCCCGGATCCACCGCCCAGCGCGTCGACGTCGAGCTCGCGGACCTTCTTGAGGAGGTCGGTCAGCGCCACACCGCCGGCGCCGGCCTCCTTGTTACGCACGTCGCCGAGCAGCGAGTCGGCGAAGTTGGCGATGCGGCTCTGCGCCGGCAGCCCGTAGCTGAGTACGCTCTGCGCGTCGCTCACGTCAACGCTGTTCTTGATCTCGGCCACGCGGGCGAGTTCGTCGGGGGTGAGCGGGCCGGCGACAGGCGCGCTCCGCGCGCCGGTATCCGGCCCTTCTGCCACCGCGCCGCCGGCCGGCATCTCGGCCGGGACCTCGCCCGACCCCTGCGCCCTCTCGATCTCGTCGCTCATCAAAGCCCCCCGGTCTGGCTGAACATGGTCTCGCTGCGCATGGTGCGTTCGAGCAGCTCGATCTCGCTGTCGAGGTCGAGGGCCCGGTCTTCGAGCACGTTGGCGAGCTGGCGGTCGAAGGCCTGCTGCACGACGTGCAGCGAGGTCTCGGCGCGGGTCACGGTGCCGGCGATCTCCGGCGACGACGAGCCGCGGCTGGTGAGGTGGACGTAGCCCTCGACGATGCGCTGCGCGGCGTCGAGGTAGTACGTGAGGAAGCCGCGTGCCGCGTCGAGCTTGCGCGGCTGCGCCGCCAGCTCGGCGATGATCTGGTCGGCGGTGCCGCACAGGGCGACGACGTCGTCCCGCACCTCCGCCTTACCGATGGCGCCGGCGCTCTCGAGGATGGCGTCGACCTGCCGCCGAGCCGGCTGCAGCACGTCGGCGGCCGCCTCGTCCATGCCCTTGGGCAGCTGTGGCCGCCGGCTCGCCGCCATCAGCGACGGCGGCTGGGGCGGCGCCGGCAGCGCGCGCGGCGGCATGTCGCCGAACATGATCGCCCGATAGTAGGGCCTCAGGTACAGCGCGTTCACGACGCTGATCGCGGAGACGACGAGCTGCACGGCGACCATCACCTGGAAGAGCGGCGTGCCGATGGCGAGGATCGTCAGGATCAGCGGCGTGAGGTAGACGAACCCCAGGAGCGACCACGGCAGATGACGCGCGCGCACGCCGATGTAGACGAAGGCCGCCCAGTTGAGGAAGCCGGCGGTGAAGGTCCACGCGATCCAGAGGGAGTGGCGCGGCCACCAGCGGAACCGCGCCCGGCGTACGGCCGGGACCTCGGCATCGACCACGACCGCGGGCTGCTTCTGGGGTTTGAGCTGTTGCACGTCGCGCACGGCCGATGCGGGGTGACCGTTCTGACACTCCCCGTAGGGCGTGAGCCACACCCAGCGGGCGCAGACGCTGCAGTATCCACCAACGGGCATTGAGCTCCCTTTCGGAGTATTCCTTGTGTGCAGGATAGCCCGCAACGGCCGTGAGCACACGTCGGGCGGCGGCGCGCCGTTGATGCGTGTACTCTAGAGTCTCCCCCATCCACGGAAGAAAGCCTGCACCACATGACCGACCGCACTGCCAACCGCATCCGTCTCGCCGTGCCGTCCGAGACACCGGGCGGCCTTGACGCCGCGCGCTCCGGGCACTTCGGACGCAGCCCCTCCTTCACGCTCATCGACCTGGTCGACGGCGAGATCGCCGCCGTGGACGTCGTCAACAACGCCCCCCACGGGCACGGCGGCTGCATGTCGCCGGTGCTCACCCTTGGCACCAACATGGTCGACGCCGTGATCGTCGCGGGTATCGGCCATCAGCCTCTTCTCGGGTGTCTGCAGACCGGCATCCGCGTGTTCGCCGGCGAAGACCGGCCCGATGTGCGGAGCGTTGTCGAGGCCTTCGTCGAGATGGAGCTCTCGCCGGTGGGGCCGGACGCCACCTGCCGTCACTAGGCGAGGATCGGCAGGTGACCGACGGCTGGTGGACCGAGCTCCTTGACGCCGATCCCGTACCGTGGCTCCTCGGTTCCGATGCGCCGGCGGCATGCTGGATCACACTGACGAGCGTGCTGGGCCGCGCGGACGACGACCCCGAGGTCGTCGCGGCGCGCACGGCCGTTGTCGAGGCTCCCGCCACCGCCGACCTGCTCGGCCGCTTGGGCGACTGGGAGGCTGGGGGCGCCATCGGCGGACACAACAGTCCCGCCTACCTCCCCAACCTGCTCGTGCTTCTCGACGAGATGGGCGTGCGCCGCTCCGACGACCCTCGCCTCGAGGTCGTTCTCCAAGCCATGCTTCGACACCAGGCCGACGACGGCCGCTTCCTCTCCTTCACGAGTTGGCGAGGCATGGATGAGCCTGTCTGGGCGGCCCTCCCGTGCGACGCCCATGCGATCACTGACGCTTTGCTGCGGTTCGAGGCCGCGAGCGACCGGCGCGTGCGTATCGCGGTGGCTCACATCGCTGCCGAGCTCGCCACCACTATCGAGGGCCCCGGCTGGCTCTGCGTGCCGGACCCGGCTGTTCGCTTTCGCGGGCCGGGTCGCAAAGCAGACGTGTGCCCTCATGTAACGGCCGAGGCGCTGCGCCTCTTCGCCCGCGTGCCGGCCGCCGCGCGGCCGGCGGGGCTGCTCGAGGCCGCGCGCACGTTGCTCGGCGTGTGGCGCGATCGCGGCGAGCGGCGGCCGTATATGTTCGGGCACGGCGCGCAGTTCAAGGCCGGCAAGTGGCCGGCCACCTGGTACTGCGCGCTCAACGTTCTCGAGGCGCTCGGCCCGTACCCCGAGTTGTGGACCGGCCCGGCAGCACCCGCCGACCGCCGAGCCGTCGCCGAGCTCTGCGTCTGCCTGATCGTGTACGCCGTTTCGCCGGACGGTACCGTGACGCCCCGGTCCTGCTACAAGGGCTTTGAGCAGCACTCCTTCGGCCAGAAGAAGAGGCCGTCGCCGTTCGCGACGGCTCGCGTGCTGGCCGTCCTCGCGCCCTTCGTCGACCTGGTCCCTGAGATCCGTGCCGTGGATCCAAGAGCGCTCGGGAGCGCGAAGGGAGGAAGCGGTTCGCCGCTGCCGCCGAAGTCCGGGCGTTGACGCTGGCGCAAGCGTCTGCACGGGCCGCACCTGTGACTCGCGCGGCTCAGGCGTAGGGGACCCGCCCGCGTGGGAATAGTCGGGACAGGGCGGGCGGCCGCAGGCTGACCCGCCCCGGCAGATTCCGACCAGTGGGGGTCCCGCGATGCAAGCGCCGCAGCAGATCAAGCCCACCAGGCTCGCCGACTACCTCGAAGTCATGACCAAGGCCGTCTTCCAGAGCGGCATGAGCTGGCAGGTGGTCGAGGCCAAGTGGGACGGCTTCCTGGAGGCCTTCGCGGGCTTCGACCCGGCGACGGTCGCGGCCTTCTCCGGCGACGATGTCGACCGTCTCGTTGAGGATACGCGCATCATCCGCAACCGGCGCAAGATCGAGGCCACCATCACCAACGCCGAGACGATGCTGGCCCTCGACGGCGGGCGCGGCGGCTTCACCGGCTGGCTGCGTTCGCAGCCTGACTTCGCCGCCACTGTCGCCGCCCTGCGCGGCGAGTTCCGCTTTCTCGGCGACACCGGCGCGTACTACTTCCTGTACGTGGTCGGGGAAGAGGTGCCGTCGCACGAGGAGTGGATGAAGGCTCACGAGTCTGCTTCGCGCGGCGCCTCCGCACCCCGGCCGACCCGCAAGGATTGACGACCCAGGGAGACCCCGATGAAGACCAAGAACCCCGATGACGCGGAGCTGAAGCAACGCCTCACCCCGCTTCAGTATCAAGTGACGCAACGCGAGGGCACCGAAGCGGCCTTCGCCAACGAGTACTGGGACGAGCACGGCGACGGCATCTACGTTGACGTGGTGAGTGGTGAGCCGCTGTTCAGCAGCCGCGACAAGTTCGACTCTGGTACCGGCTGGCCGAGTTTCACGCGTCCATTGAGTGAAGAGGCTGTGACAACGAAGACCGATTTCAAGCTGCTCATGCCGCGTAGCGAAGTGCGGAGCGCGGCGGCGGACTCACATCTCGGCCACGTGTTCAAGGACGGGCCCCCGCCCACCGGGCTGCGCTACTGCATGAACTCGGCGGCACTGCGCTTCATCCCGAAGGACCAGCTCGTGGCAGAAGGGCGCGCGGAGTATCTGGGTCTGTTCGACACTGGCCCTGGTGACGTAGGCTGACGCGGACGTGGCAGGGGGGCAGTACAAAGACGACGGAGAGGCGCTGATCGGGCTGGCACGCCAGCTGGCGGACGCCTTCGAAGAGGCGCAGACGGCCGAGGACCGGGAGTACGCCGCCGAGGCGATCGACGACTACCTCAGCGAGTGCGACCACTATGCGCCAGACGAGGCCCTCATCGCTCTGCTCGATCTGCCCATGACGAAGCTCACCTGGCCCTTGGTCGACAGCGTGGAGGCCACGCTCGCGGAACGCGGGCTGCCGGCCGTCTGGCCCCTGCTAGAGGCCATCGATGGACGCGTTTACGACCGTGGCGGCCAGACCCCGGCGCGGGCCCTCGAGACGCTGGGCGCGATGCGCGAAGCCGACATAATCCGTGGCCTCGTCGAGGTGATGGCCGGCGCTGCCGACGACGATCTCAAGGCCGCCGCCGTCAAGATCATCGTCGGGATCGGCCGGCCGGCCGTGCCGGCACTTGAGAACGCGCTCCAGGATCCCGTGTCGCGACGCTGGGCGGAGGACGCGCTGGGCGACATCCGAGCGGCCGGCGCGCAGGACGCGGACGACATGCGCGCCGAGGGGGACGCGACGTAGGGGAGGGGAGACGATGCTGGCTGAGGTGGCCGAGCTGGTCCGCAGCCGCGAGATGTCGGCGGTAGAGATGGTGCGCCACGCCTACGAGCGCATCGGGAGCCTCAACGGGGCCCTGAACGCCGTCGTCGCCTTGCGCGATGAGGAGGAGGCAGTCGCGGAAGCGCGCGGGCTCGACGACCGCATCCTGCGCGGCGAGCGCCTCGGCCCCCTTGCGGGCGTGCCGTTCCTGGTCAAGGACGCCCAGGACCTCGCCGGCATGCGCACGACCCACGGGTCGCTGCTTCTCGCCGACGCCGCACCGGCGACCCGTGACGCTCTCAACGTGGCGCGCTTGAGGGCTGCCGGTGCGATTCCCCTGGGCAAGACCAACGTGCCGGAGTTCTGCTTCGAGGGCTTCACCGACAACCGCCTCTTCGGCGCTACCCGGAACCCCTGGGCCCCTGAGTGGTCGACCGGCGGCTCCAGCGGCGGCTCCGCCGCCGCCATGGCCGCCGGCATGGTCCCCTTCGCCACGGCCACCGACGGCGGCGGCTCGATCCGCATCCCGGCGGCGTTCTGCGGGCTCTTCGGGCACAAGCCCACGGGCGGCCTGGTCGCGAGAGACCCGATCCCGGCGTGGCTCGACTACAGCACCGACGGCCCACTGGCGATGTCGATGGCGGACGTACGGCTCCTCCTGGCCCTGGAGTCGGGGCCCGCCGCCGGGGACCCCACTGCCCTGCCGGCGGAGCAGGCGGCGCAGCTTGCCGGGTCGCAGGCGGCGTCGAGGCAGCCCTCGCTGGTGCTCGCTGCGCCGCGCCTCGTGGATTGGGGTGCGTTGCCGAACGCGGTCGCCGATGCCTTCAACGCCGCGCTCACGAGTCTCGAGAAGGATCTGGGCCTGCCGGTCGAGGCGATCGCGCCCCCGCACGTATTGGGGGCCGCCGGCAACGCCGACGAGGACTGGTGGACGGTGTGCGCCTGCGAACAGGCGCACAGTCTGGGGCGAGCGGTCATCGAGGCGGCGGCGGACCGGCTTCACCCGGTGTTTCTTGCCGCTATGCGCGAGGGCCTCGCGATCACGCTCGACGAGTACCTCGCCGCGCGCCGCCGTCGCTTCGTCTACGTGCGCGCCCTGGACGAACTGCTCGGCAGGGATCGGGTTATCGTCACGCCCACGATGCCTCTGGAGGGATTCTCCGCCGACGGCCGTGAGATCGGCGCGCAGCTGGTCGGCACCAGTGCGTCGTCCTACAACACGCAGGTGCAGAACATGACCGGCCACCCGGCGCTCTCGGTGCCGGCCGGTCGCTCGCCCAATGGGGTGCCGTTCGGTCTGCAGATCACGGGGCCGCGCTTCGCCGATGCTCTGGTCCTGGACACCGGCGACGCGTGGGAACGGGCGCACCCGGGCCCGCGCGAGGCGCCGGGCTTCGAAAGCTTCCTGCCGGCCGGGTAGCAGGGCTATCGCCGCCCGGCCATCGGCAACATCTTCCTCAACGCCGCCGCAACACGTACTTCATATTCGCGGGGCAGAATGCCCTCAAGCCATACAACGGCAACGACGGCTGCCCCCCCGGCCGTCGGGACCTGACTGAGTTACGGTGCGCCCCCACCGAGTCGGCGTCCCACCAAGCCCGGGCGAGTCACCTCCTGCGCCCGGGAGCCGCTGGCCCCACATGGGCCGCGACGACTGACCCCCAGTCGTCGCGGCCCATCCCCCTTCCTGGGCTTGTGGCGTCGTCTTTGCCCCGCCGACGCCTTCCAGTAGGGTAGCCGGGAGACGTACCCCGGCGATCGGATTGAGCGTGAGTCCTCACGGCGTCGGCCGCACCATCATCGAGGTGGATGGCCTCTCCAAGCACTACGGCGACCTGCGTGCGGTGGACGACGTCAGCTTTGACGTGGCGGAGGGAGAGATCCTCGGCTTTCTCGGGCACAACGGCGCCGGCAAGACCACGACCATCCGCATGCTGACGGCGCGCGTGCGTCCTACGAGCGGGCGCGCCGTCATCGCCGGCTACGACGTCGCGCGCGAGCGCGAGCGTGTGAAGCCGCTCATCAATCTCGTGTTCGAAGAGCAGAATCTCTACGAGCGCCAAACGGGTCGTGAGAACCTTGAGCTGTTCGCCAAGCTCTACGGCGCGCCACGGGCGCGCGTGCCGGAGCTTCTCGAGCGCGTCGGCCTCACCGACGCGGCCTCGCGCAGGGTCAGGACGTACTCCAGCGGCATGAAGCAGCGGCTGCTCATCGCCCGCGCCCTGGTGAACGACCCCCGGGTCCTGTTTCTTGACGAACCGACCAAGGGGCTCGACCCCTCGTCGGCCCGCGAGGTGCGCGGCATCATCCGCGACCACGCGCGCGCCGGCGCCACGATCTTCCTCACGACCCACTACATGGAAGAGGCGGATGAGCTGTGCGATCGCGTCGCCTTCCTGGCGGCGGGCGCGATCGTGGCGCTTGACACGCCGCGTGAACTCAAGCTCCGCTACGGCATGCGCACCGCCACCGTGCTGCTACGTGACCGGTCAGAGCACGAGGTCCGTCTGGACGACATCGGCGACGCGGCGCGCCTCGAGGCGTGGATGGCCGCCGGCGAAGTGCTCACCGTTCACTCCAACGAGGGCACTCTCGAGGACGTCTTCGTGAATCTGGCCGGGAGGCCGCTGTGAACGTCGCGAGAGTCAACGCCATCTATCGCAAGGATCTGCGCGATGCCATGCGGGACTCGCGCCTCATCATCGCGATCCTCATGCCGCTGCTCATCGGCCTGCTCTACAGCTTCATGTTCAAGGACGACGCGAGGCCGACTGCCAAGCTCGGTGTGGTCGCTGCCTCATCTCCGCAGCTGCCGGCCGCTCTCCAGGCGGCGACGAAGGCGGCGATGATACTGGAAGTGAAGTCCTTTGCCGATCAGGCAGCTCTTGCGCAGCAGGTGCGGGAGAAGAACGTGGATGTGGGCCTGATCGTCCCGGCGGGCTTTGACGAAGCCCTGAAGGGCGGCGCGTCGCCGACGCTCACGGTGATCCTGCCGGCCTCGCCGAGCTTCGGCGGCGACTACGTGGCGGCAGTGCTCGACCGGGTGACGCGGTCGCTGGCGGGGCAGGCGCCGGCGGCGACCATCACGCGAGAAACGCTTCCCGCCACCGCCGGGAGCTCCGACTCGGCTTTCAACACGCTCGGTGCGCGGAAGGTCTTCGTGCTGGTGGCGATCATCCTCATGCTCGCCATGATCGCCGTCTACGCGCTCCCGGCCGTGCTCACCGAGGAGACCGAAAAACGCACCGTCGAAGCGCTCACCATGATCGCCTCCGACGCTGAGGTGATCGTCGCCAAGTCGCTGTTCGGCCTCACATACTGCGTGATCTCCGTGCCGCTGATGCTGGCGATCACCCGGGTGGTGCCCAACGACGTGGCGCTCTTCGTCGTGGACATCGTACTGACCTCGGTGACGCTGGTCGGCCTCGGTCTGCTGCTTGGCGGGCTGATGCGGACCCAGACGCAGCTCAACACCTGGAGCACCGTCGCCCTGATCCCCCTGATCGTCCCCGCCATCGTCATAGGGCTGCCCATGCCGGGCTGGATAGAGGCGATCGTGGCGCTCCTGCCCACCGCGCAGACCATGCGGCTCGGGATGAACGCCCTCTCTGGCCGCCCGCTCTTCGAGGCCGAGTGGCTCTCCGTGGCGATCATCCTGGGGTGGGCGGTCGTCGGCTACGGCCTCGTCTGGTGGCGCCTCTCGCGCCGGGAGGCTTCCTAGGCGCGGTCCGGGGGCGTCACCGTCTCCACCGCGAACGCCGCCCAGCTGAGCGCCTCGCTCAGGGTCGGGTGGACCGGCCGGGCGTTTTGAAGGTCATCGAGTGTGGCGCCTGCGCGGATCGCGAGTCCGAGGGTGTAGATCAGCTCGGCGGCTTGGGGGCCGGCCACATGGGCGCCCAGCAGGCGCCCATCTTCTCCGGCCAGCAGCTTCACGAGGCCGTCACGCCGGTCGTCGATGATTGCCTGCGCGACATACTCGAAGCCGCCGCGTGCCACCTGATACGGCGCGCCGCGCGCGGCCAGCTCGGCTTCGCCGAGCCCCACGCGCGCCACCTGCGGCACGGTGAAGCAGGCCGATGGCATCCCGGCGAGATCGACCGCCTGCGGCTTGCCGCTGAGCATGCTCTGCGCCACAAGCTCGCCCTCGAGACCGGCGACTGGTGTGAGCGCGATGCCGCCGGCCGCATCGCCGGCGAACCACACGCGGGGGTTGCTGGTGCTGCGCAGGCCGGCATCCAGCCTGGGCCGCCCACGCTCATCCACCTCGACCCCGCCGGCGGCGAGTTCGAGGTCATCGATGGCCGGCACGCGCCCGGTGGCCGCGAGGACGCGCTCGCAAGCGAGCGCCCGCTCGCAGCCGTCCGGCCCTGCGACGCGCAGCTCAAGTGCGCCGCGTTCGCCCTTGAGCGCACGCGTCTCCGTGTGCATGAGGAAGGTCACGCCGAGATCCTCGAGGCCGGCCCGCGCCAGTGCCGCGGCCTCGGGGTCGAACCCCGTGAGCAAGTCGCCACCACGCACGACCACCGTCACCTCCGTGCCGAAGGCCGCGTAGATCCCGGCGAATTCCATGGCGATGTAGCCGCCACCGATGATGACCAGGGTCGCCGGCCTCGCCGGGTACTCCAAAGCGTCGTCGCTCGTATCGGCCAGATCGCCACCCGGAAGCCGCGGTCTCACTGGCCGGGAGCCGGTCGCCACCAGCACACGGCTGGGGCGGTAGTTCCTTCCGCCGGCCGAGACTTCGTCCGGTGAGAGAAAGTGCGCCTCGCCATGCACCAGTTCGGCGCCGAGCCCGGCGAGGATGCCTTCCTGGTCCCCTGCGTACGCCCGCTGCATCTCTCCCTTCCAGGCCATGAGCCGGTCCCAGTCGAGGTCGGGCGGGCCACTGGCGAAGCCCATGCGGGCCGCCTCCGCCGCCTCGCGGCGGGTCTGGGCGGCCGTGTAGAGCGCCTTTTTCGGCACGCAGCCGTGCCAGAGACAGCTGCCGCCGAACTGCCCGTGTTCGACCACGGTGACGCGCCAGCCGGCGCCGGCGAGCGAACGTGCCACGCGCGTGCCTGCCGTGCCTGCGCCGATGATCAGGACGTGCCGCTCGTCGCTCATCGTGAGCCTCCTCGTGCGATGAGTCGGGGGTACCCGCCCCGGCGGGCCACTACACAAAGCTCAACGCGACTCTCATCCGGTCGTAACCCTGATGGGCGAGACTGCCCCACAAGCTGGCGTGCCCGTGCGCCGGCCTTGTGGGAGGAGCGCCATGCAGCTCACGATCACATGTCTCGTGTGTGGCCAGGAGGTCGACCTGCCTCTCTTGATGAACCTGCCGAAGGATGCGCCGTTCGGGTGCCCTTACTGCGACGAGGAAGTGGCGGAGGCGATCCGCACCTATCTCGCGGAGAGGCGCAACAAGGTGGCCTGAGTCAGCCGGCGGCGCTTCCGGCGGCCGGCCCGCGCGCATAGAATCGCCGCATGCCCCGCGACGACGACCAACGTTTCCGTGACGCCCTCGTCGTAGGCACCCTGCTCGCGCCGGAAGGCGCCGCCGCCTATGCCACGGCCATGCGCTGGTGGGGGTGGCGGCCGGCGGCCGGCTCTTCTAGGTCCGGCCTCTCCTCCCTCATCTACATCACGCCGAAGCGCAAACAGGCGATGCGGCCCGAGCTCCTCGGCGTTCGCTTCGAGCTCGTGTTCGTGAAGCCGAAGCGCATGTTCGGCGCGGTGCTCCTCGGCGAGCCCGGGCTGCGTATCCGCGTCACCGATCCCGAGCGCACGGTGGTCGACATGTTTGACCGCAGCGACCTCTGCGGTGGCATTCCGGCGGTCGCCGCGGCCCTCGAGCAGGCTTGGCCGGGCCTCGATCTCGAGCGCCTCACCGCGTATCTCGAGCGTTTCGCCGGCGGCACGGTACCCAGGCGTCTGGGGTACCTTGTGGAGCATCTGGGTCTGCTGCCGCCCGGCGATCCCCTGCTTGCGCGCTGGCGCACGCTCCTCGGCGCCGGCTACTCGCTCCTCGAGCGCGGGGGCCCCGCGGAGGGGCCGTTCGTGCGCCGCTGGCGGCTTCGCGTCAACGTGCTCAGACTGCGTTTCTGAAGGCCGGTCGGGCCGCCTCCCGCAGCGCGCTGCGGGCACATTCAAGCGCTTGACAAGGACTATCGGCGGCCCTACAGTAAACAATGTTCACTGAAGCGAAGATTGTTCATCCTGGGAGGGATCGTGCCGCCGACGAGCCGTCAGGACAGGCGTCATCAGGAGACCCGCGACGAGATCTTGTGCGCCGCGCGCGCCCTCGTCGTCGAGAAGGGCGCGCGAAGTCTGACGGTGCGTGAGCTCGCCGGTCGCGTCGACTTCACCGCCCCCGCCCTCTACCGCTACTTCGCGGGCGGCAAGGACGAGATCCTTCTAGCGCTCGCCGCCCAGGACCTGGACCATCTCTCCGCGCACCTGCTCACGGTGCCCGACTCGCTGCCGGTCGACGAGCGCCTCATCGAGCTCGGCCTCGCCTATATCCAGTTCGCCCGCGAGCACCCCTCGGAGCTGGACCTCCTGTTCGAGAGCTTGAGCGCGCTGTCGCGCAAGGCCCAGGACGACAGCCTCGAGGTACTCACGCCCACTCCGCTCTTTCAGATCATCCAGGGCGTCATTGAGGACGGCATTGCTCAGGGCGTGCTGCACGCCCGCGATGAGGACGACGTGATGCTCATGTGGCACGGCGCCTGGGCGCTGGTGCACGGGCTGGCGGCGGTCGAACGTACCCACCAGCACCATGACGAGCTGTTCCGGGCGCGGGCCCGCGACGTGCTGCGCGCCTTCGTGAACGGCCTCAAGACAGATTGGACGAGCGGCTGAGCCAATGGCCGACGAAGTCAAACCATCGTGCGGGGCGGCGCAGCCACACCACACATGAGCGACGGGGGCAGCGTCGCCCCCTCATCCCCAGGGAGACCAAGATGCGACGTACACCCATGACAGAGAAACTCGCCCGCACCAGTGCCCGCAGGCCCTGGCTGACGATCGCCGCGTGGCTCGCGATCGTGGTCGCGGCCGGCGGCCTGCTGGTCGCCTTCGGCGACTCGTTGAAAGCCGCCGACGACTTCGTCGGCCACCCCGAGTCCAAGCAGGCCGAGGAGCTGCTGGCCGAGCGACTCCCCGGCGCGGATGCCGACACAGAGGTCATGGTCGTGCGTTCGGAGCGGCTGACTGTGGACGATCCGGCGTTCGAGGCCCGGGTGCGCGAGCTCGCCGCGTCGATCCGGGCGCTCGCGCCGCGTGACGTGCGGAGCGCCGTGACCTGGTACGACGCGCAGGCGGCTGCGCGCGTGGCCGCCGGGAAGGCCGCCGCCGAGGCTGCGGCTCAGGCGGCGGGCCTCGTCTCGGCCGACCGTCACACGACGATCATCCCGGTGACGATGGCGGCAAGCTCAGGCGCCGTCGACGAGCATATGGAAGGCCTCTTCGATCTTACCCAGTCGGCTGACGGCAAGGACGGCTTCACCGTCGTCCTCACCGGGAGCGGCGCCTGGGAGCGGGACGCCGCGTCCGTCGCGGAAAGCGACCTGCGGCGCGGCGAGGCAGTCGGTATCCCGATCGCGCTGGTGATCCTCGTCGTCGTCTTCGCCTCGCTTGTCGCGGCCCTGGTGCCTCTGGCGCTCGGTGTGGTCGCCATCGTCGTCGGCGCGGCGCTCACCGCCCTGCTGGGCGAAGGATTCATGATCTCGGTGTTCGCCCTCAACATCGTCATGATGATGGGGCTCGCCGTGGGCATCGACTACTCGCTGTTCATCGTGTCGCGCTTTCGTGAGGAGCTCGCGGCCGGCCACGCGGTGCCCGACGCGGTCGGGCGAGCCGCGGCCACCGCGAGCCGCGCCGTTCTGTTCAGCGGCATGACCGTTGTGCTCGCGTTGTGCGGTCTGCTGGTGGTGCCGTTCTCGATCTTCACCAGCCTCGGCGCCGGGGCGATCCTCGTCGTGATCGCCGCGGTGACGGCCGCGCTGACCCTGCTGCCGGCCGTGCTCGCGCTGCTCGGCGAGCGTGTGAACTTCTTGCGTCTGCCGCTCGGTCGCCTGGCCCGGCGGCACGGACCGGCCGACCCTGCAACCGGCTTCTGGGCGCGGACGGCCGCGGCGATCATGCGCCGTCCGGTCGTGAGCCTCGCGATCGGCACCGGCATCCTGGTGTTGCTCGCCGCCCCCGGACTGACCATGCAGCGCGGCGAGTCCGGGGTCGGCGGTCTCCCAGAGAACCTGGGCACGCGGCGCGGCTACGAGATCCTCCAGGCCGAGTTCTCGGCGGGTCTCACGTCACCGATCCTCGTGGTCATCGACGGTGACCTCGGCGACCCGAGGGTCGCCGCCGCCGCCGAGAAGTTGCGCGCTGCGGCGACGGCCGACGACCGTTTCTCGGTCACCGGTTTCGCGCGCAGCGACGACGGCCGTCTCGGCCTTCTGAGCCTCGCGGTGAACAGTGACTCGACGGGCTCCGCCGCGGCGCAGTCGGTGCGCGACCTGCGCGCCGACATCGTCCCGGCGGCCACCGAGGGGGCCCCTGTACGCGTGCTGGTCGGCGGCGGCCCGGCCGCGTTCGCCGACATGATCGCCCTCGTCGATCTGTACACGCCGATCGTCATCGCGGCAGTGCTGCTGCTGAGCTGCATCCTGCTGCTGGTGGCCTTCCGCTCTCTGGTCATTGCCGTCAAGGCCGTGTTCATGAACCTGCTCAGTGTCGGCGCGGCTTTCGGCCTGCTCACTCTCGTGTTCCAGAAGGGCGTGGGCGCAAGCCTGCTCGGCTTCCGCCAGGTCGACGTGATCGAGTCGTGGGTCCCCCTGCTGCTGTTCTGCATCCTCTTTGGACTCTCGATGGACTACCAGGTGTTCCTTCTCAGCCGCATCCGCGAGCGGTACGACCAGTGTGGAGATACGACGAAGGCGGTCGCGTTCGGCATTCAGTCCACGGCCGGCATCATCACGGGAGCGGCGCTCATCATGGTCGCCGTGTTCGCCGGGATGGCCAGCGGGGAGATGGTCATGTTCCAGGAGATCGGCTTCGGGCTCGCCGTGGCGGTGGCCCTCGACGCGACTCTGGTGCGCACCGTGGTGGTGCCGTCGACGATGGCACTTCTCGGGCGCTGGAACTGGTACCTGCCCAAGTGGCTTGAGTGGCTACCGCATGTGAGCCTGGACGAAGGGGCGGCGGAGCCCTCCGGCCCCGCCCCGACCCCCGGCGACGCCGCCCGTCCGCGCGAGGCCGGGACGACGGCTAGCCGAGCGCCTCGGCGGCGAACCGCCGCGCGAACTCCCGCGCCGAATTGAGAGCGCCGGTGACCAGCGGGCCCTTCATGTCCGTGACGAGGCAGCGCAGGACCTCGGGGTAGACGTCGACTCCTTGCGCCGTCAGCGCGTCCTTGAGCTTCTCACCACCGCCGGGGTAGAACCACTTGCTGTTCTCCTCGTTCTTGGCGGGGTCGGCGTCGAGGGGCCCGTAGGTATCGAAGACGAAGACGGGCCGGCCGGCCACGGCTGCCGCATCGAGCTTCCTGGCGAAGCTCCGCGCGCGGCGGCTCATCCTGGCCATGCGCGTGGGTCCGCCGATGCCGAGAAAGCCGGCGTCGGCGGCCGGTAATTTGCGCACGTCGAGCTTCTGCGTGTGGAGGTTCACAACGGTGACGTCGTGCCCGGCGGCGCGAAGCTCCTCCGCCAAAGCGTCGGCCACCTGGAGGGTGTTGCCGAAGTAGCTGTCGCAGGCGATGAGGCCGTTCATGACGTCAGTATGCCGGGAACGGCCGTTCGGGTCACGCCGCGGCGTCGCCCAGGTGGCAGGTCACGCCTTCGTCGAACACGAGCAGGACAAGGTCAGTGCTGCCGCAGCACGGGCACTGCACGACGCCTGAATGGGCCTTGTACACCTCGATCGGCACGACGAATTCCTCAGTGCATACTTCGCAGGCGAGGTCGATTCTGGCACTCATCGCATCTTCTCCTTCCTTCGCTGTACTCTGACTCTTCTACGCCAGGTCGGCGAGAGGGGCGTGAGGTGGCGGTGAGCCGACAGTGAATGCGCCGGAACGGCCGCGACAGCACCGCGAGATGCGCTCTCCCCCGGTCACGCCGCGGCGACCGCTCCCGAGCGGGCGTTAACCGGCGGCTAACTCCCCCGTGCGAGAATCGGTCCTTCCGCGAAACGACGGAGGCAGGGATGGTCACGTCAAGAGCCGAAGCAGACGAAACGCCGGCGCCGCCGGAGACTCGGCGGCGAACGAAGATCGTCGCCACAATTGGCCCGGTCTCACGCGACGCGCGCGTGCTCGAGCGCTTGGTCGCAGCCGGCATGGACGTGGCGCGCATCAATCTCTCGCACGGCGACCCCGCCGAACATGCGCAGAGCATCGCGGCCGTGCGCCGCGCCGGCGCGCGGTGCGGCGCACAGCTGGCCGTGCTCATCGACCTGCCCGGACCCAAGCTCCGCCTCGGGGACCTGCCGCAGCCGATCGCGGTGAATCAGGGCGACAGCGTTGAGTTGGGCGCACCACCGGATGCTCATCTGCCCGTCAACTTCCCCGAGCTGCTGCCGCACTTCGCCGCCGGAGAGCTCGTGCTCGTCGACGACGGCGCGGTGGCCTTCCGCGTAATCGCCGTCACGGCCCACAAGGTCACGCTCGAGGCGCTCAACGACGGCGTCGTCGAGTCGCGTAAGGGCGTCAACCTGCCCGATACCCGGCTGCCGATAGGTGCCCTCACCGCCCGCGACCACGAGCTTTTGGCCTGGGGTCTCGGGCAGGATGTGGACTACGTCGCTCTTTCGTTCGTGCGCAGCGCCGCCGACGTGAGGGAGCTCAAAGAGCTCATCGCCGCAGCCGGCGGCGATCAACTCGTGATCGCCAAGATCGAGAAGAAGGAAGCGCTGGCGGAGTACGTGGAGATCATCGCCGCCGCCGACGCGGTGATGGTGGCCCGCGGCGACCTCGGGGTGGAGATCGACCCGGCGATGGTGCCGATCTGGCAGAAGCGCATCATCCACGCCGCCAACGTTGCCGGCAAGCCGGTGATCACGGCGACGCAGATGCTGCAGTCGATGGTCGCGTCGCCGCGGCCGACGCGCGCCGAGGCGAGTGACGTCGCCAACGCCATCTACGATGCGACCAGCGCCCTCATGCTCTCGGGCGAAACGGCCGTCGGCGGCTACCCCGTGGAAGCCGTGCGCACAATGGAAGGGATCGCGCTCGCGGTGGAGGCCGACATCGAGCGCGAGGGCCGCGCCCCGCAGCCGTGGGCCGCGGGGCGCTCAGGCGTCTCCAACGCCATCTCCTACGGCGCCTGCGAAGTCGCGCAGCGGGTCGGCGCCGCAGCCATCGTCAGCGCCACCTTCTCCGGCGCCACGGCGCGCGCCGTGGCTCGCAATCTGCCCGCTCAGCCGATCGTCGGGGTCAGTCCCGACCAGCGCGTTGTCAACCAGCTCGCCTTGTGCTGGGGCGTCTCGCCCTTGTTGGGCACACGTCGGGGTACCTTCGAGGAGGTCGTGCGCGAAGCAAACGACCTCGTCCTCGCCAACGGCTTCGCCCAGCCGGGCCAGGTGGTGGTGGTCACCGCCGGTCTGCAGACCAACCAGTCAGGCAAGACGAACCTCATCAAGGCGCACGTGCTGGACTGACGGCCTTCGCGCCTGCTCTTGGGTGGAGCGGCCGTACGGCCCTGCAGGTCACGCGCAGTCGGTGAGCTCCAGGACCTCGAGCAGCGCCTCGCTCGCCGCCGGCGAGACGAGGATCCTGTGCCGCAGGCCACACGTCGGGCGCGATGCGGCACTGAAAAGACCACCCGGTGGCCGCCCGTCCCGGCGCAGTCGAGCCGTACCGGCACTGCGGCCGAGGCCCATGCGGCTAAAGTCGGCGCCCTCCGCCTCTAGATCTCGTGCGAGTCAGGCGAGGAGTCCTGCGGCTCGCGGCCGGTCGGCCCTGCAGGGTCGGCGCCGGCCTGCTCCGAGCGGTCGTGCCTCTCCGCCCGTTTCGCCTCAGCGGCGCGCATCTCTTCGCGACGCTCTTCGGGTGTCAGCGCCGCGACGCGCGCACTGCGCAGATGCCGTCTGACCTTGGTACGGTGAGTGAGCATTACCATCGCATGATGGCGGCCGCGTGTTAGCGTTGTGCGAAAGTGCGGCGAGAGCACGGTCAGGTCGGCAAGCGCAGTCAGAAGGAGTGCGGTATGTGCTGTTGTCTCGGCATCGGGATCCTGGCGGCGTCGCCGCGGCTCATCCTCTTCGGTCTGTGGTTGTTCACCGACTATCTCGCCCAGGCCAGCATCGCGTTCGTGTGGGGCTTCATCGGCTTTCTGTTGGCGCCGTGTACGACCATGGCCTACGCGATCGCCCAGAACTCGTTCGGAGGCCTGACCGGTTGGGGCACGGTCGTGTTCGCGGCCGGCATCGTCCTCGACATCTTCATCTACTACGGCGGCGGCCGGTCGCGCTCGCAGCACGCGCGCGACTAGTCAGGCGGCGGCGTGGCAGGGCCGGCTCCGGCGGCCGCAGCGGCGACACGGACGGGAGCCGGCCGCAGGCGCCACACGTCTTTGACGAGCAGCACCCAGAAGGCGGCCAACAGCCCGAGGCCGCCGGTGACCCAGCACATTGTCGTCACCCCGAATTCCTCGGCGAGGGGGCCGGCTACCGCGAGGCCGACCGGCCAGAGCGCGAGAGAGGCCATCCAGTCCCACGCAGTCACGCGGCCGAGCGACTCTCTGGCGATCTGCGTCTGCAGGGTCGTGTTCCACACCGCGACGAGAATGCCGACGGCCACACCGCGCAGGACGTACACGCCGCCGAGCACCCAGGGATTCCCGAAGATGGCGAGCGCCAGCGGCGCCGCCACGGCGGTACTCCCAGTGAGAGTGACTGTGATCATCGGCCGCTTGGGCCGGTAGCGCATGGCGATCGCCATGCCGACGATCATGCCCGCGCTGAACACGGCCTGCAGCCAGCCCCAGGCGGCGGCTCCGTAGCCCTCCTCTCTCAGCCCTAGCGGGCCGAGGATCTGGAACGGCGCGATGACGATGCAGAGCACGAGGCAGACGCGCAACAGCATCACCCAGAGCCACCTGCGCGACTTGACCTCCTGCCATCCGGCGCGCAGTTCGGCGAGGAATCCGTGGACAGCGGCCTCTGTCCTCGCGATCGCAGGCACATGCAGTCTGGCGAGGAAGGCGGCGCTCACGAGGAACGTCGCGCCGTCGATGGCGATGGCGCCGCCGGCGCCGATGACGGCGACCAGTACGCCTGCCACCGCCGGGCCGACCATCCAGCCGAAGTTGTCGCTCATGCCCATGAGCGCGTTCGCCTGCTGCAGTTGGCCCGGCGGCACGATCTGCGGCAGGATGGCGCCGGCCGCCGGGCGGAAGAAGGCCTCTGCGGCACCGTGAAACGCGGCGAGCACGGCGAGTTGCCAGATCTGTGCCGCGCCCGTGAGCAGCAGCACGGCGGCGGTGATCTGCACGGCGGCGCGGACGAGGTCGCTGGCCATCATGAGGGCGGCGCGCGGCAGCCGGTCCGCCCACACGCCGCCGACCAGCGCCAGGGCGACCAGCGGCACACTCTGCGCCGCCAGCACGAAGCCGAGATCGGTGCCCGAGCCGGTGAGGTCGAGCACGGCGAAGGTGAGCGCCACCGGTGTGATGCCGTCGCCGAACACGGAGACTGTCTGCGCGAGGAACACGTTGCGGAAGTCGCGCCGGCGCAGCACGCCGGCTCCCTCGCGAAGGCGCGCGGGGATGAGGTAGGAGAGGTGCATGCCTCGAGTCTACAGGGGCGTGGCCTCCGGTCGCCTCGCGTGGCGGGCTACGACGTCATCTTGGTGGCCCCGCGCGCCGCCCAGAGGGCCATGATTCCCGTCACCGTCGCGAACCCGAAGGTCACAGCGAACCCGACGAGCAGTGAGGTCGCGTCCCAGCCGGTGTTCAGCAGTGAGCGCATCGAGTCGAAAACGTAGGTCGTCGGATTGATCGTCGCCGCCACTCTGAGCCAGCCCGCGGTCACGTATTCCTCGGGCACGAACGTGTAGCTGAGGAAGATCAGTGGGAAGAAGGCGAACGTGGCGGCTTGGGCGGCTGCCGCGTTCTTTGTCTTGAGCGCCATGAAGGCGGCGTACCCGGCGAACGCCATGCCCCAGAGGAAGGCCAGGACCACCACGAGGGCGAATCCGGCGGGTCCCGTCGCTACCTTGAGACCCATTAACAGGGCGAGCAGCATCACGAGTACGACCTGGGCCGTCAGGATGATGGCGCTCGCCACCATCGGCCCCCAGATCACCGCCAGGCGCCGTGTCGGCGTCAGCAGGAGCTTGGTGAAATAGCCGTTGTCGATGTCCTTGATGAGCGTCTGCCCGGCCAAGCCGGCGCCACCGACTGCCGCCGAGACGATGGTCACCGGGAGGATGAACCCGAGGTACGTGCCTTGGAAGCCGGGCAGCTCCGCCACCGATGACAGGCCGCTGTTGTAGACGAACAAGAAGAAGACGCTGATCCCGATATTGGGGAGGATCGTCGCCGGCTGACGGAGGGCGTTGCGCAGTGAGCGGCCGATGAGGAGCAGGATGTCGTTCATGAGCGGACCTCCGCGGGTTCGGCGTCGGGTGGGGCAGAGCCTGCGTCGCCGGCCTCATCCACTTCGTGCTCCAGGGCCTCGCCGGTGACGCGCAAGAAGACGTCGTCCAGGCTCGGCTGTTCGATGGTCAGGCCCTGCAGGCGGATGCCGGCGCCGTCGAGCGCCCGCACCAACTCGGGGACGTTCTCAGCGGCGCGCCCGAAGTACAGGCGCAGCTCGCGGTTCGCGACCTGGCGGTTGGGCGCGATGGCGGCCAGCGCGGCGTCGGCGCTCGCGGCGTCGGCTGACGAGCCGAACTGCAGTTCGACGACCTCGTCGCCGACCTCGCGCTTGAGGTCGCTCGGCGTGCCTTGGGCGACGATCCTGCCCTTGCTGATGATGGCGATCTCGTCGGCCAGCCGGTCGGCCTCCTCGAGGTACTGCGTCGTAAGGAAGATCGTCATGCCGAAATCGTCATTGAGGCGCCTGACTTCCTCCCAGATCGCCGCCCGGCTGGCGGGGTCAAGCCCCGTCGTCGGCTCATCGAGGAACAGGATGCGCGGGTCGTGAACCAGCGCCAGGGCGAGATCGAGCCGGCGCCTCATGCCGCCTGAGTACGCGCCGGCGCGTTTCTTGGGGTCGACGTCGTCGAGGCCCACCGTGACCAGCAGGCGCTCCGCCGTCTTGCGTGCTTCGTCTCGCGGCGTGCCAAACAGCTCGGTTTGCAGCATGAGCAGTTCGCGCGACGTCATCAGCGGGTCGAGGCCGACGTCCTGCAGCGCTACGCCGATCGCCTGGCGCACCTTGCCGCCCTGCTTCTGTACGTCGTAGCCGGCCACGGTGGCGCGGCCGCCGGTAGGGTTCAATATCGTCGTCAGTATCTTGACGAGCGTCGACTTGCCCGCGCCGTTGGGCCCAAGAAAGCCGAAGATGTGGCCACCCGGGATGTCGAGGTCGACCCCGTCCACCGCGTGGAGCTCTCCGAAATCACGGCGCATACCTTCCGCGGTGATGCTGCGGTCCTCGCCGTTGTGGTCGCTCATCGCGGAGCCTCCTCCGTTTGTGTGCTCAAATACTCCCCACACGTGATACCCGCGCACGTACGGGGTAGAAACCCGGCATCGACTGATGGAGGCACCCTATGCCGGTCTTTGAGTGGCGCAGCCCGATGCCCGTGCCCGTGGAGGAGTTGTTCGCCTATCACTCCCGCCCGGGAGCGTTCGAGCGCCTGGCGCCGCCGTGGCAGAGACTCCGCATTCTGGAGCAAGAGGGCGGGATGAAGGACGGCGGCCGGTTGGTCTTCAAGGCCTACGTGGGTCCCGTCGGCAGGCGCTGGGTGGCCGAGATGGGCGGCTACGTGGAGGGCCGGCAGTTCATCGACCGCCAGGTCGAGGGGCCCTTTGCCTCGTGGGAGCACACGCATCGCTTCTTGCCCGGCGCCGAAGAAGGCACCAGCGAACTGCTTGATCACGTCGAGTACAGCCTGCCTGCCGGGATCGTCACCGGTTACATCGGTGCGGGGCCGGCCCGCAAGCAGCTCGAGCGCCTCTTCCGCTTTCGCCATGCACGCACGCGCGCCGACCTCGAGCGTCACGCGGGGTGGGCGGAGCGACCGCAGCTCAAGGTGGCGATCAGCGGGGCGAGCGGGCTGATCGGCTCCAGCCTCGCCGTGTACCTCACGACCGCCGGCCACGAGGTCGTCAAGCTGGTGCGGCGCGAGGCAGACGGGCCGGGTGAAGTGAGCTGGGAACCGGCCGCCGGGCGTCTCGACCCGGCCGACCTCGCCGGCGTGGACGCCGTCGTCAATCTCGCCGGCGTGAGCATCTCGTCACTGTGGACCGCCGGCCGTCGGGCGGCCATCCTGAGCAGCCGCATGGAGGCGACCAGCACGCTCGTCCGCGCCGTCCAGAAGATGGAGTCGCCGCCGAAGGTGCTCATCTCCGCCTCGGCGGTCGGCGCCTACGGCTCGCGCGGTGGCGAGGCGCTCACCGAGCTTGCGGAGCTCGGCAGTGGCTACCTCGCCGACGTCTGTCGCGCCTGGGAGGCCGCTGCCGCGCCCGCCGCCGACGCCGGCGTGCGCGTCGTGAAGCCGCGCTTTGGGATCGTGATGAGCGGCGCCGGCGGGGCGCTCGCCAAGATGCTCCCCGCCTTCAAGGCAGGGCTGGGCACGCGCCTCGGCGACGGCAACCAGTGGTGGAGCTGGATCGACCTCGATGACCTCGTCGCGGCCGTCGAGTGGGCCTTGCACGACGAGGAGCTCAGCGGTGTGGTCAACGTCACCGCCCCCGAGCCCGTCACCAACCTCGAGTTCACCAAGACGCTCGGCCACATCCTGCGCCGCCCGGCGGCGCTGGCGGCGCCCCGCCTGGCCGTCGCCAAGGGTCTCGGCGGCATGGGCGAGGAGATGTTCCTGGCCAGCCAGCGCGCCGTGCCGATGCAGCTCAAGCACCGCGGCTTCAGATTCGGTTTTCCCGAACTCGAGCCGGCGCTTCGCTACGAGCTCGGGCGCCTCTGACGAGCGCGCGGGACCCAGGCGTCCTCCCTCGCGCCGGGTGTGCTCGACTCGCTGACCATCCGGGCTCAGTATGCGATGGCCAGCGCGTGTGCGATGTTGTCGTGGCGCTCGAGTTCGTCGAGCATGAATGCGGCCACGTCGGCGCGGGCGATCTTCGTGCCGCCCGCCAGTGAGTAGCCGGGCTCGGCGCGGTACTCGCCCCGCGAGGGGCCGTCGACGAGCTGCGCCGCCCGCACCAGGGTCCAGTCCAGTTCGCTCTGGCGCACGCTGATCTCCATGCGACGCAGGTCGGCGAGGACGCCTTTCAGAAAGAGCGGCTTGACGACGTGCTCGAAGAACCACGGCAGGTTGGGGTCGTGACCGGGCTGCGTGCCGCCCGCGGAGAGCACGACGAGTCGGCGGGCGCCGTAGCGCTGCATCGAGCGGATCACGTTGAGGGTGCCTTGAGCAGTGGTCTGATCGGCGGCCTTGTTGCTGCCGGCGGCAAGCGCGACGAGCGCCGCCTCCTGGCCGTCAACGGCGTCGCTGACGGCACCGCCATCGAGGACGTCGCCCTGTACAACGTGGACGCTGTCCCGCAGGGCGCCGAGCTTGTCGGGCGCGCGGACCAGCGCGGTCACGACGTGACCGCGCTCCAACGCGCCTTCCACGAGCAGGCGTCCCGTACGGCCCGTGGCTCCGAAGACGACGACCTTCATGGGCCGATGCTACCAGCAGTCGGCGCATTGAGACCGCCCGTCCTCGTAGCCACGCTGGGCGGCGCTTGCCTCCACGGCCGCGGCTGTGCTCCAGGGCTCTTGGGTAGCATGAGAGCGTGGGCATCGACCTGTCAGGGATGACCGTTCTCGTCACGGGGGCAAGCCTCGGGATCGGCCGCGCGATCGCGTTGCAGTTCGCGGCCGCCGGCTGCCGTCTGGCGCTCACCTACTTCGAGCATCGCGCGGCGGCCGAAGAAGTCGCGGATCGCTGCCGCGGTCTCGGCTCGCCCGACGTCGTCACCGCGTCGCTGCAGCAGGACGACGACGACAGCATCCGCACTCTCGTCGAGACTGTCATCGACCGCTTCGGCACCCTCGACATCCTCGTGAACAACGCTGGAGTCATCGTCTGGCGCCCTTTTCTCGAGCAGGACTTCGCCGAGATCGAGCGACAGATCACCATCGATCTCGTAGGCGTCATGAAGCTCACCTGGGTGCTACTGCCGATGGTGAACGACGCCGTGATCACGATCGGCAGCACGGCGACTCTGCACCAGTCGCGCACGCCGCCGACCTACTGCGCGGCCAAGTGGGGCTTGCGCGGCTTCGTCAAGGCGCTGGCCCTCGAGCATCCGGACAAGCGGATCGTGAGCGTGCACCCCACGGTGACGGCGACGCGCATGAACGACATGCGAGGCATGCCGCCGCAGCGCGTCGCCGAGGTCGTGCTGCGGGTCGCGCGCGGAGACATCGAGGTCGAGCCCGGCGGTGACGTGGACGTCCGCGAGTTCGCGGACGCGTGAAAAGGGCCGGGGCGGCTGCGCCGCCCCGGCCCTTCCTGGAGGCCCGGCTCCCAGGGGGAAGAGCCGTCACTCGTACTGGATGGCCTCCAGGATGCGCGTGTCGGCCGCGCGCCGCGCCGGCAGCACCGCCGCGACCACGCCGACGACCACGGCCAGCACCAGGAACACGCCGAGCTGCGTCCACGGCAGGCTGAAGACCAGCCCGTCGCCGCCGAGCTGAGTGACGATGACGTAGCCCATGGCCACGCCGACCAGCGTGCCAAGCACGCCGCCGATCACAGCGGTGATCACGCTCTCGTAGCGGACCATCTGACGGAGTTGCCGGCGGGTGGCGCCGATCGCGCGGAGCATTCCGATCTCACGGGTGCGCTCGTGCACGCTCAGAACCAGGGTGTTGACGATGCCGAAGATCGAGATGATCACGCTCATTGCGAGCAGGCCGTAGAACATCATCAGGATCTGGTCGACCATCTTGTTGACCGAGTCGAGGTACTCCGGCCTGGTCTGGACCTTCTGCGTGGGGTACTGCGCGAGCGCCGTCTGCACTGCCGCCTGGGCGCCGTCGCTGCCGTCCGTGCGCACCAGCATCATGCCGGCGGCCGTGGGGACGTCCAGCTTCGTGAGCGTGTCGAGGTCGAGCATCATGCCCGAGTAGGCCATCTGATCGCGGTAGAAGCCGAGTACGATGAGCTTGGCCGTCTTGCCGCTCTGGCTGGTGACGGTGATGCTGTCTCCCGCCTTGACCTTGCCGGCGATCGGCGAGCCGTCCTCGAGGATGACGTGGCCCGCGTCGAGCTTGGTGTACAGAGCGTCGCTGCCGCCGCGCCGCCAGTCCGGACCCCAGACCTCGGTCCACACGTTGGGATCCACGGCGTTGGCGGTGACGACGCCGCCGCCCTTGACCTTGAGCGGGGCCCAGGCAACTCCGGCAGCCGCTTCGACGCCGGGCACGTCCTCGAGCGCGCGCACCGTCTTCTGGGGCACGGTGAGGTAGGCGGTGCGGTCCTGGGCCACCAGGTCGGCGCGCGTGGACTCGCTGATCGCGCCGCTGAACGAGCCCTTCATCGCCTGGGCGAACACGGCGACGAAGACGACCATGGCAAGGCCGATCATGAGCGCCGCCGCGGTCGCGGCCGTGCGGCTCGGGTTGCGGCCGGCGTTGTCGCGGGCCAGACGGCCGCTGGTGGGCGCCAGCTTCTCCAGCGGCCAGCCGATGATCCGGCTCGCCGGCCGCACGACGTACTTGGCCAGCATGGCGATGGCGACGAAGAGCAGCAGGGCGCCGAGGCCCATGAACAACAGGCGGCCGTTGGCCGCGCCGTCGCCGAGGATGCCGTAGGCGAGGGAACCGCCGCCGAGGGCCGCGAAGGCCAGGGCTACCGCCGTGCTGAACTTCGCGAAGCGCGTCGGCGGCAGGGTCGCGCCCTCCTGGAGGGCCGCCACCGGCGGCACGCGCGTGGCGCGCAAGGCCGGTGTCAGCGCCGAGAGGAGCGTGACGCCCATGCCGACGAGCACCGCTATGAGGATGGTCCTGGGTTCCAGCGCGATACCCGCCGTCGGGATGTCGGCGCCAATCGCCTTGAACAGCGCGTTGATGCCCTTGGCGACGCCGAGGCCCGCGACGATGCCGACCGCCGAGGCCAGCACGCCGAGCGTCAGCGCTTCGGCGATCACCGAGGAGAGCACTTGGCGGCGGCTGGCGCCGAGGGCGCGCAGCATCGCGAACTCGCGGCGCCTCTGGGCGACGGTGATGCTGAAGGCGTTGAAGATGATGAACGCGCCGACGAAGACGGACACGCCGGCGAACGCCAGAAGCACCGGCGTGAGGAACGAGCCGATCGCGTCGGCCGTCTGGGCGGTCTTGTCGGCGGCAGCCTGCTCGCCGGTCTTGACGCTCACGCCGGCCGGCACGGCGGCCTTCACGTCGGCGGCGAGCTCCTCGGGCGTCACGCCCGGATCGGCGGAGACGGAGATGCCGCTGATCCTGCCGGGCTCGCCGCCCCAGCGCTGCACGTCCTGCAGGCGGCCGGCGACGACGATGGTGCCGCCGAGTGAGACGGAGTCGCCCCACTCGAAGATGCCGGCGACCTTGACCTCCTGGAGGCCCGCCGGGGCGGCGACCGTGAAGGTGTCGCCGGGTTTGAGACCGGCCTTGTCGGCGAAGCTCTTGATGATCGAGACCTCGTTGCGCCCCTGGATCTCGCGGCCGGCGACCAGGGTCGCCTGGTTGAAGGGCTCGCCCGAGCTGGTCTCGAGCAGGGTGGGGGCGCCGCCGGACTCGACGGCCTTGCCGTCGACGATCGCGGCGCCCGCCGTCTCGTAGAAGCCGGCGGCCTTGTCGACGCCGGGCACTGCCAGCACCCGGGCGACGAGGTCGTCGTTCAGCGTCTGCGCCGCATCGCCCTCGAGACTGGTGAACGAACGTATCGGCTCGACCTGCACGGCCGTGCCCTTGAGCGAGGTACCGATGATGTTGGCGAACCCGTTGTCGATCTGGTCGGTCAGCACGTACGTGCCGGTGATCATCGCCACGCCGAGCAGGATCGCCAGCAGCGTGAGGACGGTCCGGAGTGGCCGGCTGGCCAGGCTGCGGAAGGCGAGGCGGGTCATCGGGTCACCTCGAGGTCCTTGATCGTGTCGTAGATGTCGTCGCGGGTCATGCGGTCCTCGTCCAGCTCGATGCGGCCGTCCTTGAGAAAGACGACGCGGTCGGCGATGCTCGCCGCGCCGGCGTCGTGGGTGACCATGATCACGGTCTGGCCGAAGTCGTCGACGGAGCGGCGAAGCAGATCGAGCACCTCGCCGCCGGTGCGCGAGTCGAGGTTGCCGGTGGGCTCATCGGCGAAGAGGACGGCCGGGCGAGTGATGAGGGCGCGGGCGACGGCGACGCGCTGCTGCTGGCCACCGGAAAGCTCAGCCGGGCGGTGCGTGAGGCGGTCGCTGATCCCGATGGCGTCGATTACGGTGCGCCGCCATGTCTCGTCGGCGCGGCGTCGCGCCAGCGAGAGCGGCAGCACGATGTTCTCGTCGGCGGTCAGCGTGGCCAGCAGGTTGAAGCTCTGGAAGATGAAGCCGATCTTGTCGCGGCGCAGCTGCGTCAGCTTCTTCTCCTTCAGGCGGGTGATCTCGGTGCCGTCTATCTGGACGCGGCCGCCGGTGGGCTGGTCGAGGCCGGCGAGGATGTGCATCAGGGTGCTCTTGCCGGAGCCGGACGGCCCCATGATGGCCGTGAGCCGGCCCTCGGTGATGTCGATGTCGACGTCGCGCAGGGCGTGCACGGTGGCGTCGCCCTTGCCGTAGGTGCGCGTGAGCCCGCGGGCGCTGACGACCGCACGGGTCTGGGTGGCGAACACGCGCTCGAGCTCCTCGATGCTGGGGGCGAGACTCTCGCGTTCCTGGGTGATGGTCGGTTGCATGGTTCCTCCTCCTGGGATGACTGGAAGAAGGCTACGCGCGCTTTGCGGCCGGCGAATCGCCCGGCGGTGGTCAATCGCGACGGGCGCCGGAGGGAGATTGGCAAGGTGGCGGCTACCCCGGGCGGGGGAGCCGTGGTCGGTGGTGGTAGGGGCGGCCGGCGGCGACGGGGCCTGCGGCCTCGCCGCCCCTACCCCCGCCGAGGTAGGACTGGGCTACGTAAGGTGGGCCGGTCCTTCCGCACGCTCGCGGATCCCGCGCAGCATTCGTTCCTCCATGATGAAGTGCACGGGCTCGAGAAGCACTGGTTTGGCCAGTCGCGCCGCGATGGTGTCTGCCCAGGCGGCCCTACAGCGGATGGTGAGCCGCGTGGCGCGCTCGTCGAGCGGCTCGAGGTAGAAGCCCCAGCTGAAAGCGAGCTCGCCGCGGAAGAAACTGCCCGGCCCCTGTGCCGGCTCGCCGGGCGCGCCGCTGCGAATGACGAAGGCGCGCTCCGGCTCGAGCACCGCGATGGTCATCTTCATGTGCTCGTCCGGGTCGAGGGTCACGTAGTCCTCTCCGGCGTGGAGGTCCTGCCACTCCGGGCGAATGGAGCCGGCGCTGTGGATGTCCAGCCCCATGAGGTTCTCGAGGGCGTCGTACGTGTAGAAGCCGCCGCGGTTCTGGCCGAGCTGGACGAGCCACGGCCATACCGCCGCGGGCGGCGCCTTGACGGTGATCGCGCGCGTCGTCACGTACAGGGGGTTCGCGACGAGGTCGTCGCCCGGCAGCGGCCGGACGACCTCGTCGCAGGTCGCGCCCCACGTCAGCGTGTGTGGGCGCAACGCGGCCCAGGCGCCCACCCCTGCCGCCGCCACGCTCGCGCCGACGAGCATCGTCTTGCGCAGTCCACGTACCATGATCAGCCTCTCGTATCCGTCCCGGCCTCGCCGCCGCCGGTGATCTCTTGGACGACTTTCGCGAATGCGGCAGCCACTACCTCCGCACCGGCGTCGGTGAAGTGCACGCCGTCGACGGTGAACGGTCCGCCGCCGGCGCGCCCGGCGGCGGCGAAAGCCGGGCGCAGGTCCAGCGTCCGCGAGCCGTCGTGCGCGCCGGCGATGGCGGCGATGACGTCGCCCAGCTCGTCGGCGTGCTCTTGCCACACGGTGCCGTCGGCCTCAAGCACGATCGGCCGCACGCATACGATCTGTGAAGCCCGTGCGGCCGTCCAGTCCACGATCTGCTCGTAGTCGCCGCGAACCTGCTTCAGGCGCGCGCCCCAGCCCCACCCGGCGCCAGCGCCGACCGCGTCCCACGCGCCCATCACCGCGTCGTTGACCCCTACCCAGATGAACGCCGCGTCGACCGGGTCCAGGCCGCGGTGAGTCACGCGGCGCAGCAGATCCACGACGGTGTCGCCGGCGCGTCCCAGGTTGAGCAGCTCGTGCCGGGGCAGCCGCTCCTGGAGCAGCGGGAAGTAGGCGGCTCCGGGCTGGCCCTCCGTGAGGCTGTCGCCGACGAATACGATGACCATGTCGGCAGTCTACTTCCAGCGGCGCGCTGGTGTACGCTTCTGCTCGGCTCGGGCGCGCGGCGCCCCGCCTCCGATGATGATGAACGAACGCTACCGCCATACACAGACGGCATGGATGCTGATAGTCGTGATCGTCGCCGTCGTGCTCGCGGAGCTCGCGATCGTGACGTTCAGCGCCCCGCAAGACACAGTTTCGCTTGCGCTCTCGGGCGCGGTCGTCGCGATCGCGGCGGTCATGCTCGCGCTCTTCTCGACGCTCACCGTGGTGGTGGAAGACCGGTCGCTGAGACTCTGGTTCGGCCTCGGCTCATTGCGCCGCGACGTCCTGCTCGACGAGGTCACCGCGGTCCGCAAGGTCCGCAACAGCTGGCATGCCGGCTGGGGCGTGCGCGCCGTTCCCCGCGGCCGCCTGTACAACGTCGGCGGGCGGGACGCCGTGGAGCTGGAACTTGACAGTGGCCGCGTGGTGCGCGTCGGCACAGACCAGCCCGACGCGCTTCTCGCGGCTCTCAGGGCAGCCCTCGACGGAAAGACAGACGCCGCGACGTGAGCCCGTCGTACGCCGTCCTCAGCAGGCCGGCTGCTGCTGCGTTACGCAGTGGATGTTGCCGTCGGCCTTGGTCAACTCGAGCGTGGGGACGGGGTAGAGTAGTCTCGACCAGAAGGAGGGGCGATGACAGGAGCCACGCAGCTGCTGAGCGCACGCGCGGTGCGCTGGATCGACATCGGCGTCGCCGTGTGGGTGGTCGTGTGGATGGCGCTGGGCGTGCTCATCTGGCACGACATCCGCGCTCAGACCAAGCTCAGTGGTGACGTGATCAAGATCGGCACCGCCGTGAAGGATACGGGTCAGGCTCTCAGCGTGGTGGGCGGTCTGCCGCTGGTCGGCGGCAGCATCGGCGACTTCGCCGCGAAGATCGAGAGGATGGGCGCCGAGGTCGAGGCCAGCGGCCAGGACAGCCAGGCCGGCATCGAGCGCACCGCCGTGATCGCCGGGCTGGGAGTAGGCATCCTCCCCGCCGCGCTGGCGCTGTTCCTGTACCTTCCCGTGCGGATCCGCTGGCGCCGCTACGTGGTCGCCGTCGAGGACGCGATGCCCGGCTCCGCCGGTGAGCCGGCGTTCGAGCAGTACCTGGCGCGACGGGCCGTGGACGCGCTGCCCTGGGACCGCCTGAGGGCGCTCAGCGCCGACCCCTGGCAGGCGATCGCCAACGGCGATTACCGCGCTCTGGCCGACGCCGAGCTATCGCGCCTGGGGCTGCGGCGACCGTAGGAGGCTCCGCCGGCCCCGCGTGGCGGCGCCCGCGCAGGCAGGAGCGTACGCGGAAGGGGCGCCCCGTTGGGGCGCCCCGCTAAGGAGACCGTTGCATGGTGTTCGCTGTTGGCCGCGTCTCGATGTACCTGAGCGAAGTATGCCCGCGGCGTAGCGGAAGCAACCCTGCCTGCGGCGCTCGCGACTGCGGTGGTAGAGTCCGAGCGATGCCTGACCTGCTCCCGGGAGGTTTCGTGCGCAAGCTCGTGCTGCTCTCGATCTTCGTCGCGCTGGCCGCCGGCTTCGCCTGCCTTTCGGCGGCCCCTGCGGCAGCCAAGAGCTTCTCGATCACTACCGTCGACATCGACGCCACCGTGCGACCCAACGGCGATCTGCGCGTGCACGAGACGCGCGTGCTCGACTTCGACGGCGACTTCTCGTTCGTCTACTGGGACCTCGACTCGACCGGCTCAGACGGCCTCGAAGTGACGGCGGCCAGCGGGCCGGGCGCCGACGGCACCGGGTCCGTTCAGTACGTGCCGACCCAGGATGTGGAGGCAAGGCCGCCGGGCACGTATGCGGTGGCGCCTCTCGGCGCGCAAAGCGTGCGCGTCCTGCTGTTCTTCCGCGTGAGCGACGCCTCGGCCCAGTTCGGCGTCGACTACATCGCGCGGGGCGCCGCGAAGCGCTGGGACGATATCGGAGAACTGTACTGGCAGTTCGTCGGCGATCAGGCCTCGGTGCCCGCGGATCACGTGCGCGTCACCGTCCACCTGCCCGCCAGCGTCGCCCGCGACCAGGTGCGCGCCTGGGCGCACGGCCCGCTCTGGGGCAACGTGACCATCGCGCCCGACGCGAGTGTGGTCATGACCGTCGATCCCCTGCCGGCGGAGACGTTCGTGGAGGGCCGCATCCTGTTCCCCGCCGCGGCCCTCTCCAGGGCGCAGCCGACGGCGGGCGCTCGCGAGGCCGCTGTTTTGGCCGCAGAGAAGCAATGGGCCGACGAGGCCAATAGCGAGCGCCTCTGGGCGCGCGTCAAGACCATCGTTTGGAGTGCCGTCGGCTTCGGGTTCCCGCTGGTCGCAGTGATCCTCGTGATGGTGCTCTACATCAAGTACGGCCGCGAGCCCAAGACTCAGTTCCAGGCCCAGTACTGGCGCGACATCCCGCAGCCCCCGCTCCCGCCGGCGCTCGTGGGCTTCATCTGGCGCATGGGGAGCGTCGGCCGCGACGACGCCACGGCCACGCTGCTCGACCTCGTGAACCGCAAGGTCATCGACATCGAGCGCGTCACCGTCCACAAGGAGCGTCTGCTCGGCAAGGACGACGCGATCAGCTACAGGCTCACGCTTCATGACGAGCGCCTCGATGAGCTGCTGCCCTACGAGCGCCACCTGGTCAAGTTCCTGTTCCACGAGATCGCCGACGGATCGACCCTCGTGCTCAGCGAGCTCAAAGAGCTTGCCAAGACCCACCGCGCGGCCTTCGCTAAGGGCTACAGCACGTGGACGACCATGGTCACCAAAGAGGGTGAGCGGCGCAAGTACCTCGATGCCCGGGCAGACCGCATGGCGTTTGCCGGGGCGGCGCTCGCCTTCGTCGGCATCGTCGCGGCCGGCGCCGCGGCGGTCTTCAGCGGATGGCTGTGGTTCTTCGTGGGCATCCCACTGTGCGTCGTGCTGGTCTTCGTGTCGCGGACCATCAAGCGCCGCTCTCAGGAGGCGGCGGAACTGCACGCGGAATACGCGGCGCTGGAGCGCTATCTCAAGGACTTCGGCCGCCTGCAGGAGAAGCCACCGGACGCTGTCGTCCTCTGGGAGGCTTTCCTCGTGTACGCCGTTGTGTTCGGTATCGCCGACGATGTAGTCAAGGCCATGACCGTCACGGTGCCCGCCGTGATCGATGATCCGGCGTTCCGCCCGTCGTACTTCCTCTGGTTCGCGTCGCCCGGCGACGGCGGGATGGCGGCATTCAGCGAGATGCACCAGAGCTTCAGCGAAGCGGTGTCGGTGGCGACGTCGTCTTCGTCTTCAGGTTCCGGCGGCGGAGGGGGCTTCTCGGGCGGCGGTGGGGGCGGCGGCGGAGGCGGCGGGTTCGGCGCCGGCTGAAGCCTCCGCCCAGCCCGACGCCGCGCCGCCGTGAGCCGCCTCACCCTCTATGCCCCGTTCTTCTTCGGCCTGCTCCTGGCCGGCACCGGCGTCCTCGGCATGACCGGCCGGCTGCCGAAGAACGACTGGTTCGGCATCCGCATGCACGTCGTCATGAGCAGCGACGCCGCCTGGCTTGCCGGCCACCGCGCCGGCGGCCCCTGGTTGCTCGCGGCCGGCCTCGAGGCTCTCGCCGCAGGCGTGACCTTGCTCGTGCTCTTCCCTGACGCCGAGACCGGTTCGCGCATCATGACCGTGAGCATGATCGTCGCGTTTCTGCTCGCCGGCGTCGCCGCATGGCGGGCGCAGACAGCGGCGCGGCGCGTGCTCTGAAGGCCGGCGTCGGGCGCGGCCTCTGAAGCGGGCGCCGCGCACGTTTGCACTGTCGCAATGCGGTTTACGTGTGTGGACGCTGGGGAAGGAGCAGGCAGGCCGTGAATTCGTCGCGGCCTCAGAAGGCCGCGGGGACGTGCGAAGGAGAGTCGCGATGCAGCGGCTTGTTCCGGCTCGCGTGGAGCGCCAAGCGGCAGAAAGAACAGCCGGGGACGGACCGTCGACAACGCTGTCTCCGCCGTTGCCGCTGGTACCATGAACATCTGCGTTTCGTCAGCCCGTCAAAGTGCGGCGCAGCCCGTCAGGGATCCGCGCGCCGCGCATCTAAGGAGGAGCACGAGAACATGGCAGACGCATTCAAGAACACCCCGCCGGCGCCTGAGGATAAGGGCGCGATGACCGCGGAAAACCTCGCCGCCGCGGTGGCCGGCGAGAGCCAGGCCTCGCAGAAGTACCTGGCGTTCTCCGACGTGGCCGACGCCGAGGGCTACCCCAACGTGGCGCGTCTCTTCCGTGCCGTGGCCTTCGCCGAAAGCACGCACGCGCGCAACCATCTCAGCGTGCTTGGCAAGATCGGCACCACCACGGAGAACCTCAAGGCCGCCTGGGGCGGCGAGACCTTCGAGATCGACGAGATGTACCCCGCCTACGACGCCGTCGCGAAGATGCAGGACAACAAGAGCGCGCAGACCAGCATCCGCTACGCCCTCAAGGCCGAGATGGACCACCAGGGCATCTACGACCATACTCTCAGGGGCGTGGAGGGCGAAAAGGACCTCGGCGCCGAGGCCGTGCGCGTCTGCCCGATCTGCGGTCACACCGTGATCGGCGACGCCCCCGACGAGTGCCCTCAGTGCGGCACCGCGGCTGAGTACTTCAAGAAGTTCTGATGGACGAAGCCTTCGAGAAGCGCCTTCCCAAGGCCGAGGACCTCAAGGGGATGACGGAGGAGTGCCTCAAGGCCGCCTTCGCCGGCGAGAGCCAGGCGGCCGAGAAGTACATGGTCTTTGCGGAGCAGGCCGATGAGGAGGGGTTCCCGAACATCGCCAAGCTGTTCCGCGCCATCTCGTTCGCCGAGACGCGGCACGCGCGCAACCACCTGCGCGTCATGAAGGGCGTCAACTCGACCGCCGACAACCTCGCCGTGGCGTTCGCTGGCGAGTCCTTCGAGATCGACGAGATGTACCCGGCCTACGGTGAGATCGCCAAGGTGCAGAACAACACGCAGGCGAGCCGCGCCATAAGATACGCCGTCAAGTCCGAGATGGACCACAAGTGGATGTACAGCGAGGCGCGCGACAAGGCCCTCAACGGCCAGGATATCGACACCAGGCCCGTGAGCGTGTGTCTCATCTGCGGCCATACGGTGATCGGCGACGTGCCCGACAAGTGCCCCGTTTGTGCGGCCGCCAAGGAGTACTACAAGACCTTCTGAGTCGCGCCGACCGCCAGATCACGCGACCCCTACGGGGCCGGCCCGCCTTGCGGCGGCCGGCCCCGTCGCTTTGATACACTCGCTCCGACACGCGCGGGCAGCGCCCGCGGCATCGTCAGGAGGTTCCCGACGTGGGCTACAACTTCGGTGTCGGCCGCGAAGCGCCGACCTTCACGATCAGCGCCGTCGACGGCAACGAGATCAACCTCCGGCAGTATCGCGGCGACTGGTTCGCGGTGCTCGTTTTCGTGCCTACGCAGGCTGCTGCAACCTCCGCGGCGCTGGCTCGACTCAGCGCGGCGGCCGACACCCTGTGGGGCCTTCGCGGCCAACTGCTTGGCATCTGCGACGCCGGGCGCGACGTGGTGAAGAAGCTGGCCGCCGACGTCGAGGGCCTCTCGTTCCCGCTGCTCCCCGATGACGGCCGCGTGGCGCAGGCCTACGGCGCCCTCAAGCAGAGCGGAGGGATGCGGCCCATGGCGTTCATCGTCGACCGCGCCGGCAAGATCGTGTGGACCGGAGAAGGCGCCTCGGCGCTCGAACCGGCCACGCTGGTGGCCGCCTTCCGCGAGGTCGCCCGCTGAGCGTCCGTTCCGATCTGCGCTCCACGGGGAAAAGAGGACAAGCAGTACCCGGAAAGGAGCTCCCCCGATGATCGTCGGTCAGACTATGTTCAGCGTCGTCAAAGGCACAGAGCACCGCGCCGAGGCAGCCCTCCAGGAGCTAGCCTGCCTGGTCACCGAGGCCCCCGGCCACGGCAGCCACCGCATCCTGCGTTCGTTCGGGATGTCCCCGCTCGCCAGCGCGCTCCACGACGAGGGCCGTGAGTCCGCGCTCGGCGACGTGCACTTCGTCTTCGAGACGCAGTGGGAGTCGCTCGAGGCTCACGATGAGTTCTACGGCGGTGAGCAGGTGCAGCGCGTCTATGGGACGCTGCACTCGATCCTCACCAGCGGCCCGTTCGAGGTGCTCTACGAGGGCCTCGTCGAGCAGCCCCGGCACGACAATGTGGCCATTTAGCCGCAAGGGCGCGGACGGCGCAGCCAGCCCCGCGTCCGTGCCCACGATTGACGTCAGGGAGGCGTTCACGCGCAGCAAGCGCGGCGCCAAGCTCATCGACGTGCGCTCGGCGCGCGAGTACGCGCACAGCGGGCATCCGAAGGGTGCGCGGAGCGTGCCTCCCGAGCTCATCAAGCACGACAGCACGGGGCTCGGGAGGGACGACGAGTTGCTCGTGATCTGCCTGAGCGGTCACCGCAGCCCGCGGCAGGCCAAGCGCCTTGCGGGCATGGGTTTCACCAAGGTGACCAACGTGCACGGCGGCTTGATGGCGTGGAAGAAGGCCGGGCTGCCGGTCAAGAAGTGAGGCGAGGGCGCGGCACGCGCGCCCGGGTCAGACGCGTCAGCCACCGCCGGCGGCCACCCGCACCGACCCGTCCTCCTCGACGATCACCGGTACCATCATGCTCCCCAAGGTCAGCTCCGCGAGCCGCTCCTCGGCGCCGGGCGTGGTGGTGACATCGATCTCCTCGTACTCGACGCTGCCCGCGATCAGTTCGTTAAGCGCGGTCCTGCAGTACGGGCAGTCGGGCTTGGTGTAGATGACGACGGTCACGGTCCCTCCTTCAACGGCGAAGCAATCGTAACCCATTTGCGGTCACGAGGAGCGACGTGCCCATGTCGGCGAACACCGCCAGCCAGAGGCTGACGAGTCCCAGCGGGGCGAGCACCAGGAAGACCGCCTTGACGGCGATCGAGAAGCACGATGTTCTGCCAGATCACGCGCGTGGTGCGCCGTGCCAGTTGGACGGTCTCGGGCACGGCGGAGAGGTCGTCGCCCATGAGCGCGATATCGGCGGTCTCCAGGGCGGCGTCGGTGCCCGCGGCGCCCATGGCGATGCCGAGAGTGGCCGCGGCCAGGGCCGGCGCGTCGTTGACGCCGTCGCCGACCATCGCGACCGCGCCGTAGCGATCGCGCAACTCGGCGACGGCGGCGACCTTCTGGGCCGGCAGGAGGCCGGCGCGCACGTCGTCGATGCCGGCCTGCGCGCCGACGGCGGTCGCCGTCTCGAGGTTGTCGCCGGTGAGCATCACCACGTGCGTGACGCCGATCTGGTGGAGCGCTGCGACGGCCGCGGGGGCCCCGGAGCGCAGCGGGTCGCTGACGGCGATCACGCCGAGGGCGCCTTCTTCGTCGCCGACGACGACCGCGGTCTTGCCCTCGCGTTCGAGGCGCGTCACGGCCGCCTGCATCGTTGCGTCGCCGGCGTGGACGCCGAGCAGCTCCGGCCGCCCGACGACGAAGAGGCGGCCTTCGAACTCGGCGCGCACGCCTGCCCCGGGGATGGCGCGAAAACGCTCGACATCTGGTCCGGGCGCTCCGGCCGGGCCGGCTTCGCAGCCGGCCTCTCCGCATTCGCAGGCGTCGTGCGCGGGCTCCGGATGTGCGCTTGAGGCACTCTCGATGATGGCCCGCGCCAGCGGGTGCTCGCTGAGGCGTTCGAGGGCAGCGGCGATCTCGAGGACCCGTGACTTTGACGTCTCTCGCAGCCCGATCACGTCGGTGACCTGCGGCCTTCCCGCGGTGAGCGTCCCCGTCTTGTCGAAGGCCACGGCTCCGAGCTTCGCCATCTGTTCAAGGTAGACGCCGCCCTTGATGAGCACGCCGTTGCGGGTGGCGTTGGCAAGTGCCGCCAGGATGCTGACCGGTGTGGAGATGACGAGCGCGCAGGGACAGCTGATGATGAGCAGTGCGAGACCGCGGTAGAACCAGGTGTCGAAGGAGGCGCCGAGCAGCGGCGGCACGAAAGCCACAGCCGCCGCCATCGCGACCACGATCGGCGTGTATCGCGAGGCAAAACGGTCGACGATGCTCTGGGCCGGAGCGCGCTGCGCCTGAGCCTCCTCCACCAGGTGGACGATCTTGGCGATGGTGTTGTCGGCGGCGGCAGTCGTCGCGCGCAGGCGCAGCGCGCCGCCTTCGACGATCGAGCCGGCGAACACCAGGTCGCCGGGAGCCTTGGAAACTGGGCGCGATTCGCCGGTCACCGGGGCCTGGTTGGCGGCCGCGTTGCCTTCGAGGACTACGCCGTCCACAGCTACCCGCTCGCCGGGGCGGATGAGGACGGTGTCGCCGACGGCGATGTCGGCGGCCGGCACCGTGATTTCGGCGCCTCCGCGCACCACGACGGCCTCGGGGGGCGTGAGCGCCATCAGGCCACTGATTGCGCGTCGCGTACGCTCCAGCGTGGCGACCTGCAGCCAAGTGCCGAGGCCGAAGAGAAAAACGACCAGCCCTGCCTCGGACCACTGACCGATGGCCGCCGCGCCGAGGCCGGCCAGTGTCATGAGGACGTTCATGTCGACTTGGCGGGCGCGAAGGCTGAAGAAAGCGGCGCGGAAGACGTAGACGCCGCCGGCGACCATCGCCGCGGCGAAGAGCCACGGCGATGCGGCCGGCGCCAGCGCGCCGGCGACAAAGCCGGCGACGACGAGGGCGCCGGAGAGCAGCGTGAGAAGGGCGCGGCGCTCGAGGTACCACGGGACCGGCGACGCGGCGGCTGCGCGGGCCGCGGCCCTGCCAGCCGCGCTCGATGACGAGGTCTTGCGCTCCACCGTGTCGTAGCCCAGGCGTCGCACGGCGGTGAACACGCCTCCCAGATCGGTCTGAGCCGGATCGAGAGCGACGGTCAGCGTCGCGGCCCCGAAGTTGACGTCGGCGGCGCGCACCCCGCGCTCCTTGCGCAGCGCGCCTTGGAGCTTGGTGGCGCAATCGGCGCAATCCATGCCCGTGACGTGCAGCACGCGGCGTTCGGCGCCATCCTCTCCCGGAAGGGGCGCCAGCAGATCGAGTTGCCCGTGCTCGTGGACCGCGACGGGGCAGTGATCAGGGCAGTGAGCCTGAGCGCCGGCGCGGCGCGCGAACGTGCGCACCTCGTTGGCGCCCAGGGTCGACTCGTCGAAACGGACGTTGAGCAGGCCGCGAGGCACGTCCGCCTCGACGGCGTGCACACCGTCGAGGCGGCCCAGTTCGCGGCCGACCTCGTCCACGCACTTGCCGCACTCCGCCTCGCGCGGCAGCAGCATCGCCAGCTCGAGGGTCTGCTCGGTCATGGCATCTCGCGCCCGTGGCGCACGTGCTCGCGGGTGATGTCGAGGAGCACGCGGATGTGCGCGTCGTCGGGGGAGTAGAACACCATCTTGCCCTCGCGTCGGGCACTCACCAGACCGTGTGCCCGCAGCACGCGCAGGTGGTGGCTCACGTTGGATTCGCTCATCTCGACGGTCGCGGCGAGGTCGCAAACGCAGAGTTCGCCGGCCTCGATGATCGCCGCGACGAGTCGGCAGCGGCTCGGATCGGCCAGCACCTTGAAGACGGCCGCCATCAGCTCCGTCTCGGCGGCCGTCACCAGGCGCTTACGCACGGCGCGCACGCGCTCTGGATTCACCACATGAACGTCGCAGTGGTCGAGCGCGTCCTCGTCGCCCTTGCCGCAGACCGTCAAGTCCGGCATGCTCTCTCCAATCCCTGAACATCTGAACGGACGTTCATATGATACCCGCATCTCCCGTTTCCGACAAGTGCCCTGTTGGTCGA
Source organism: uncultured Thermoleophilia bacterium (assembly GCA_963765635.1). Taxonomy (GTDB): domain Bacteria; phylum Actinomycetota; class Thermoleophilia; order UBA2241; family UBA2241; genus CAIXSE01. The sequence goes on along the minus strand of CAVXXF010000004.1, from coordinate 481,278 downwards.
GTACGATGCAGTCTGCGGAGCGTCCCCGCCTCACACACGGGAGGTGCGATGAGCGTCATCACGCTCTACGGCGTCGTGGCCGTCACGTTCATGATGGTCATGTACGCGCTCGAGGGCCGCGGCCGCGGGTTCATCCTGGCGTTCGCCGCCGGGTGCCTGCTGTCGAGCCTGTACGGATTCCTCTCGGGCGCCTGGCCGTTCGGCGTCGTCGAGTTCATCTGGGCGGGAGTCGCGGTGCGCCGCTACCTGGCCGTCGGCAGCGGTGTTGACACCAACTTATCTTGATGTATTCTTGCATCGAAGGAACTTGATACGAAGTGCGCTGAGCGCACCGAGAGGAGCCCAGATGAGCGACACGACGACAGACGCAGGCCTGAGAGATCAGATCCGCGAGCACTACGCCGAGCGCGCCGTCGCGGCCAGCCAGGCTCAGCCGTGCAGCTGTAGCTGCAGCTGCGGCCCCGCCGCTGCTGTCGAACCGCAGGACGAATTCGCGCGCGGTCTGTACGCCGTCGACGAGACCGAGGATCTGCCCGCCGAGGCGGTCCTCGCCAGCCTCGGCTGCGGCAACCCGACGGCGCTCGCCGACCTGCGGCCCGGCGAAGTCGTCCTCGATCTCGGCAGCGGCGGCGGCATCGACGTCTTTCTGTCCGCTCGTCGCGTCGGCCCGATGGGCAGGGCCTACGGCCTTGACATGACCGACGAGATGCTCGCCCTGGCGCGCGCCAACCAGCGCAAGGCCGGCGTCGAGAACGTGGAGTTCCTCAAGGGCGAGATCGAGAGCATTCCGCTCCCCGACGCGAGCGTCGACGTGATCATCAGCAACTGCGTGATCAACCTCTCCACCGACAAGGACCGCGTGCTCGCCGAGGCCTTCCGCGTGCTCCGGCCCGGCGGGCGCTTCGCGGTCAGCGATGTCCTGTTTCAGGGCGACGTGAGCCGCGTACCGCAGAGCCTGCTGGACGACGTCGAGGCGTGGTCGGGCTGCGTCGCCGGCGCGCTCGAGGAGCAGGACTTACCTGGCGCGGTTGCGCAAGGCCGGCTTCGTGGACGCCGCCGTCGAAGTGACGAACGTCTACGACGGCGCGCCCGAGAACTCCTGCTGCGGCGCCCCACCGCTGCCCGAGGGCGTGCGCCTCATCAGTGGGTTCGTGCGCGCGGTCAGGCCGGCGGACTGACGCGGAACGGGCGGATCAGCGAGGATCAGTGCTCGCCGTCGCCTTCGTGAGCAGAAGGCGTACCATCTCCCGACTCCGCGTGAGTCGTCGTGGCGGTCCCGCTCTCGGTCGGTGAAGTCGCGTGCGTCTCTGTACTGCGCGTCGCCGCGGCGGAGCTCGAATGCTCGCCGTCTTGCGCGGCCTGGCCGGCCTGCCCGTCGGATGCGTGGCTAGTGGACGTGGAGTGGCGTGCGCCACCGTGGTCGCTTCGCGAGAGGTGCTCGGCGACCGCGTGGCGGTGTTCCGCCCAGGAATCGTGCGAGCCGCCGTACACCCCGTGGTGCGTGCTGCCGGGTTCGTGCGTCGCGGGAGCCACCAGCGCGGCTGCCGTCTTGCCGCCGGTGCGGCCTTCCGCCACATCGTCGTGCCTCGACTCGCGCACTGCCAGCCCGCCGCCGGCGATGATGGCCGCGCTCCCGACGACGATCGCGGCCTTGGTGCCTGCGGCTGCGGCCAGCTTGGCCAGCAACCCGGCTCCGGCCGGGCCGACGAGAGAGCTGGGATCCAGCCCGTGGCCTGCGTGCCCCGCCGCCGCCGGCCCGGGCGCTGCCGCTGCATGGGGCGGCGCGAGCGCCGCCGGCAGCGGCGGTAGCATCTGAAGCGCCGCCGGCACGCTGAGCACCGGCAGTGCCAGCGCGAGGTTGGCCGGCGCCACGAAGCCCTCGCCGGCCAAGCTCGCGAACGCCTTCTTGAACGAGGCCCGGGCGCGGTGCACCAGCACGTCGGCGGCCGGTCGCGAGACCTCGAGCACTTCGGCCAGCTCCTCGCCGTCGAGGCCGTGCAGGTCCTTCAGAACGAGGGCGGCACGATAGCGTTCGTTCAGTCGTCCCAGAGACTGCTCGATGAGCGCGACAGACTGCGCCTGTTCGAAGGCATCGCCGCTGGCCGGTACGTCTTCTACCTCGGCGAGGCCGCCGCCGGGGCGGCGGCCTCGCACGACGTTGAAGCAGGCGTTGGTGGCCACCCGGTAGAGCCAGGCTCTCAGCTTGACCTCGCCCACGGCCGCCGGCGGGCTGCTGAACGCCTTGATGAACACGTCCTGAGTCACGTCCCGGGCCTCCTCACGGTCGTCGAGGATCCTGGCGCAGAGGTTGTAGATGCCGGCATGGTAGTCGTCGTAGACGCGTGAGAATGCGGCGGCGCTCCGCGCCTGGAGGCCGCGGACCAGTTCGAGATCGGTGAGGGTCTGTGTCATGAGCAGCTCATCGGTTTGGACTGTCAGGGTACTCCCTGGGTTGCGCCGGAGCATCCCTCACTCGTGATGCGTGCCGCCGTTGTGCGTACCGCCGTAGTGGGTCCCGCTATTGTGCGCGCCGCCGTCGTGGTGCGTCGCTCCGCCCTCATGAGTGCCGCTACGGTGCGTGCTGCCGCTCTGGGTCCCATGACTCATGCGTGCCGCCACTGTCGTGCGTCTGAGTGCGCTGCTGCGCCTGCACGTGCGTCGCGGAGTCGCTCGCCTTCTGCCGGCTGTGGTCGCGAGCGCGATCACGGCTCATGTCGCGGTCGGCCTGCGTGGTGTGGAGCTTGGCGGGCCGGCCGTTCACAGCATGCAGGAGCCGCGCGAACTGGCCGTCGGTGAGGGTCACACCGGCGCCTTGGTGGGTCTCGGTCGCGGCTGGGCCGGCTGCTGGGCCGCCGCGTCGTCCCGGCTGCCCACGTGCCGCGCGCCGGCCATAGCCACGGTGGTGAGCGCGAACACGATCACCGCCGTGGCCACGATCGTCTTGAGTGCCTTCATGGTGCCTCCTCGGGTCAAGAGTGATGCCTACACCACTCTCAACACACGAGGAGGCCGTTTCTTACACCGCAGATCGTGCGGGGCCTCTCACAGGTCCTTGAGCTTCTGCAGATACTCCTCGCGGTCGATCTCGCCGCCGGCGTAGCGCCGCTGCACGATGTCCCGCGCGCTCTCGACAGCTCTCTGCTCCGCCGCCTGCTGCGCCGGCGGCACCGCATGGTACACCGCGGGGTGCGTCTGGGTCTGCTGGTTTGTCATGCTGCGCACCAGATACACCACAAGCAACACGACCGCCACCAGGATCACGATCATCCCGATACCCATGAGCCAACCTCCCGCTCCCCAGGAGGCGCCATGCCCCCAGGATCCGTTTCCGTCCCACATCATCGTGAATCACCTCTTCTCTGTGGCCCGCCAGGGGCCGTTCAGTCGATCTGCCATATGCCGAGCATGCCTATGTCTTCGTGCTCGACGATGTGACAGTGGAACATGGCCATGCCGCGCCAGTCACTCACCCTCACGAGCTGGGTGACGCTCCCGCCACGCGGCACGATCACGGTGTCCTTCCAGGCCGGAGCCTGCGTGTACAGGGCGGCGTAGCCGGCATCGCCACCGCTGATGGACAGCACCTGGGCATGGTTGGTGTGCTGGTGCCAGGGATGGTCCATGCCTGTGGGGTTGTCGATCGTCCACACCTCCCAGGCGTCGCCTGACGCCGGCAGCTGCGAGCGCACCACCAGCGGATCGACGTCGAAGTCGCGCCCGTTGATGTAGCCCCGGCCCATGCCCATGCCGAGCACGAAGCGGCGTTGCACGGCGTTGCCCAAGTCGGGACGGGCGCGTTGCGCCATGGGGTCGACAGCTGGCGGGCAGCGTCTTGAGGGCCTTGCGGCCGGAGACACGCAGCGTCATGAGGGTAGCTCGAGGCGTCGCCCCGCCGCCCATCATGCCGCCGCCCATCATGCCGCCGCCCATCATGCCGCCCCCTCCCATCATCCCGCCCATCATGCCGCCCCGTGAGTAGGGCAGAGTGCGCAGACGATAGGCGCCCGGCATCGTCGAGACTCTGACGAGGATGTCGGCGCGCTCGCCCGGGGCCAGCAGCAGTTCGGCGAGGCGGTACGGCCTGTCCAGAAGCCCGCCGTCGCTACCGATCATCGCCAGGGCGTGCTTGTCGAGGGCGACACGGTAGAAACGCGCGGTGCTTGCGTTGAGCAGGCGCCAGCGCTGGACTGTGCCGGGCCGCGCGGCGAGCTCGGGCGCCACTTGGCCGTTGACCGTCACCAGCGCGCCCACCTTGCCCATCATGTAGTCCATGGGCGATGCGTAGGGCGCGGGCCGGCCGCTCACGATGGCGAAGTCCTTGAGCACGAGGACATGCGTCTCATAGTCGCTCAGAACGTCCGTAGGGTCTTCGACCACCATCGGCCCTGCCAGCCCGCCCCAGAGCTGCTCGGCCACCAGGCCGTGCACGTGCGGGTGGTACCAGCCCAGGGTGCCGGCGGGCTGACGGCTGAGGTCGTACGTGTAGGTGTAGGAGTCACCGGGGTCGAGGCGCCGCATGACGTTGTCGGCGGGGTCCGCCGGCGAGACGTGCCAGCCGTGCGTATGAAGGTTGGTGACTCCCCGCTGCTCGCCGAGGGCGTTGGCGCCGCCGCCGGCGAGCCCGTTGCGCACGTTCAAGCGCAGCGTGTCGCCGCGGCGCACGCGCACCAGCGGGCCCGGCACCGAGCCGTTGTACGCGAGCAGGCGAGCCGCCGAGCCGCCGAGCCGCAGCTCGGTCTCGGCGACCGTGAGGCTGCCTTCGCGGGCGCCGGCCACAGTGGTCAGGGCCAGCTCCGCGGGGTCGGCGAGGCGAGCGCCGCCCTGTGCCGCGGCCACGGCCGCGCTCGCCTGGCCGGCGTCGGCTGCCATCTTCGCGAGCCCTGAGATCGTCAGGGCGCCGCCGGCGACGCCCACGGCGCCGATCTTGAGCAGGTCACGTCTCGTGATGCCGTCGTTGCTCATCGCCTTACCAGCCGAAGCCGCCCCACATGCCACCGAGGCCCATCCAGCCGCCCGTGGCGGCGCGCATCATGGCGGAGCTCGTGGGCAGGTGGTGCTGCCGGTAGAAGTGCTCGACCTGAGTGCGCTGCCGCGCTCTCAGGGTCTTGAGCGCGGCCTGCGCTGTGGGGCTGCCGGGAGCGGTGCTGTGCTGCTGCCACCAGGCGTTCATGGCGCCGATCTGCCGGCCGCGTAGCGTGAGCCACTGACCCATGCCGGCGGGATGGTTCGTCATCCAGGAAGCGCCGTAGCCCGTGCCCCACATGTGGTTCGGGTTCCAGGATCCGCCGTTCATCATGTCGCCCATCTGCCAGCCGCCCCACATACCGCTTCCGGGCGAGGTCCAGTCGGTGCCGCTCGCGTACTGCTCGTGGAAGCTCTGCATGTCGTTCCAGCGCGCGGTCCAGAGATCGTGCAGGGCCTGCTGGGCGTCAGGGGAGGTGAGGTCGGTCTTGTAGGTCTGATACCAGGTCTTCATGGCCTGCCGGTGCTCGGTGCGCAGCTGTAGCCACACCTGCAGCGCGGCGGGGTTGTCAGTCAGCCAGGCCATGCCCGAGCCACTGCCCCACATGCCGGTGCCGGCCCAGGCGCCCATCCCACTCGAGGTACCGCCGCCCATCATGCCGTTCGCGGCGGTGCCCGTAGTGGGTCCGCCGGCGCCGGCGATCGGCGCAAGCAGGGCGGCAGCGACCAGCGCGACTGCGAACGCCGCGACGAGAGTCTTCAGAGAAGCTTTCATGCGTTGACCAGTCCTTGTCTCGTTTCGTGCATTATTGCCCGTCCATGTGTAGGTCCTGTGTCGCCCGGCCCGCTTTCTCGAGCAACCTGGGGTCTGCACAGAACCTTCATACCGGCTCCCTATCGTGTGGCGCTCTCCCACAGCGTCCGTGTTCACCGGCACCACCAATCAGACGGTGAACTTCACGGTCGTGTTCCTGCTGGCCATGGCTACTCCGATCTCGCTGCTGGCGGCCGCGAGCTTCGTCTCTTCGCGCCTGAGCGGCGGCGACATGCTTCGCGACTTCACGATCTTCGGCTACGCCCTCATCCCCTTGGACCTTGCCGTCCACATGGCGCACAACCTCTTCCATCTCCTGGGCGAAGGCCTTGCTGTGCCGCGCTCGATGGTGCTGTGGCTGGGTGGGACGTGGGAAGGCAGCACGGCTCTCCTTAACACGATGACCATCGAGGTGCTTCAGTACCTCATGCTGGGCGCCGGCATCGCCGCGACCGCGTATGCGGCGTACGGCATCGCCGGCTCGGCCCACGGCGCGTCGAAGTGGCGGGCGCTCATTCCACAGCTCCTGCTCATCACGTTGCTCGTGGCGATCAACATCTACATGTTCACGCAGCCGATGGCCCATCGCGCGTAGGTCGGTCGGCGACGTCTGAGTATCGAGCCGGCGTGGTACATGGACGTACGAAAGGCTCGCCGGCAGGAGGCGCATGACCGACAACAGGAAGATCGTCGTCATCGACGACGAGCCATCCGTGCAGGAGGTCGTACGCGCCTATCTTGAGAAGGCGGGCTACCAGGTCTTCGTCGCCGGGAACGGCGCCGAGGGCCTGGCGCTCGCTGAGCGCATGAAGCCGGCGCTGATCGTGCTTGACCTCATGCTCCCCGACATCTCGGGGGAGGAGATCTGCAGTGATATCCGCGGTCGCTCGGATGTGCCCATTCTCATGCTCACGGCGAAGGCGAGTGACGACGAGCGCGTCGCCGGGCTGGTCTCGGGCGCCGACGACTACCTCGTCAAACCCTTCAGCCCGAGGGAGCTCGTGGCGCGCGTCAACGCGGTGTTGCGGCGCACGCAAGGCATCGAGGCGCCGCTCGTGGCGAAAGCCAGCTTCGACGGTGGACGTCTCGAGATCGACTCCGTGGAACACGTCGTGAGGCGGGACGGCATGGCCGTCGACCTGACGCCCAACGAGTACAAGCTGCTCACGACGCTCGCCCGCTACCCCGGGCGCGCCTACTCGCGCTTCGAGCTCATCAACCGTGTGCAGGGCGACGACTTCGAAGGCGATGAGCGCACCATAGACGTGCACGTCAAGAACCTGCGCAAGAAGATCGAACGCGACGCCGCGCACCCGCGCTACATCGAGACCGTGTCGGGGGTCGGCTACCGGCTCGCCAAGCCGTGAGACATCGGCCCCGCTGGGACTTGCGGGCGCGGCTCGTGGTGGCTTTTGTCGGGGTCGCGTTGCTGGCCGCTGCGATGGCCACGGTCTACTCGAGCGTGAGCATGGACGCCCATGTCGCCGCAGCCGCGAAGGCGCGCCTGCAGCGCTCGGCGACGCACTTTGGCGACGTGGCCGCGATCGTGTACGAGCAGAACCGCGGGTGGACGGCGGTCGCCGTCGCAGAGTTGCACCATTTAGCGCAGATCGACGATCTGTCTGTGTCGCTGGTAGATGAAACGGGCCGCGCGATCCTGCGGATGCCGCCCAGCGCTCCGGTCCAGGATGGAGCCTCGGCGTCTGCGCCTGTGGCGTCCGGCGGACGGACGATCGGCGACGTGACCGTCGGCCAGGCGAACGGCCGCCTGCTCACCGCCGAGGAGGTCCAGCTGGGGCAGCAGCTCAACCGCATGCACCTCGTCGCCGGACTCACGTCCGCGGCCATCGCGTTCGCCATCGGCCTGTATCTCGCGCTCACGCTCTCTCGCCCTCTGCGCCGCATCCGCACGGGTGCCGAGGCGATGGGGGCGGGCGACCTTGACGTTCGCGTGAAGGAGACGGGCGACGACGAGATCAGCGCGGTAGCGAGAGCGCTCAACGGGCTTGCCGAGACGCTTCAGCGTGAGGAAGAGCTGCGCAAGGAGAGCGTGGCCGACCTGGCCCACGAGCTGCGCACGCCGGTGATGGGCCTGCTGGCCCGCGTGGAGGCTGCTCAGGACGGCGTGTTCGACGATGAGGCCGCCAACCTCGCCGCCATGCACGACGAGGCCCTGCGCCTGACGCGCCTGCTCGACGACCTTTCGGCGCTGGCCGATGCCCAGCGCCCTGGCCTCCTTCTGTCGGGAGAGCCCGTGGATCTCTCGGCGGTCGCGGCAGGGCCGGCGGAAGCACTCGCCCAGGGATTCGCCGACAAAGGCATCGCGTTCACCACCGATCTGCACTCGGCCGTCGTCGCCGGCGACCGGAAACGGCTGGAGCAGGTCGTCGTCAATCTGCTCACCAACGCCCTGCGGTACACCGATGCCGGAGGCTGCGTAAGCCTTGACGTGCGGCGAGTCGGCAATGACGCAGTGCTCGAGGTCGCCGACAGCGGGGTCGGCATCCCCCCCGAGGATCTGCCGCATGTGTTCACGCGCTTCTGGCGCGGCGAGAAGTCGCGCTCGCGCGCCACGGGTGGGGCCGGCATCGGGCTTTCCATTGTCCAGGAGTTGGTGCGCGCGCATGGCGGGCAGGTCAGCGTGGAAAGTGCCATTGGGAAGGGCACCGTCTTTCGCGTGATTCTCCCGTCTCACGGACAGCCGCCCACGGGGGCTTCGTGATCAGTGCCTGCCTCGCAGCCCTGGCCATCCAGACCGGCGCAGTGCTCGTCGGTCCGACCGCGGTTTCGTGCGGTTCCCCGGACTGCGCCGGCGAACGCCGTGGCGAGTCCGTCAGCGTACAGGGCATGTGTACGGGTATCCTTGGAGAAGACTCGCGCGGCGACAGGAGGATCAAGTGAGTGGGATTGCGGTCGAAGTGCTGCACACGGAGACTTGCCCGACCTGGAGGGCGACCGCCCTGCGCATCCAAGACCTCGCCGATGGCGAATCACTCGCCGTGGATCTCGCGGTCTCGACCATCAAGACGCTTGATGAAGCGGCCGAGTACCGGTTTGTGGGCTCCCCCACAGTCCGGGTGGACCGCCGGGACGTGCAGCCAGAAGCGGAGCGGCTCGAGGATTTCGGTCTCGGGTGACGCTCCTACCCCGGCCCCGGAGGATTCGGCGGCATGCCTGCGGACGAGCTGCTCCTTGCGGCGCTTCGCTCTGCCGCCGAACGGCGGCTCGACGGCCAGCGGCAGCATTGGTCCGAGAGTCTGGAAAGCCGCGCCGATCGTTACGGCACAGCGGCCAGCGCGCCGGTCGAGTACGCAGCAGAGCTCTTTGAGCGCACTGGGGCGCGCGATGTGCTCGAGCTGGGCGCGGGCCAAGGCCGCGACAGCCTCTACCTGGCCCAGCGCGGCTTCGATGTCCAGGCGCTCGATTTCGCCGACTCGGGCGTCCAGGCGATCAGGGCCAAGGCGCGGCAGGCGCGCCTGGGGGCTACTCTGCGCGCCTCCGTGCACGACTGCCGCGAACCGCTACCGTTCGCCGACAACAGCTTCGACGCCTGCTACTCGCACATGCTGTACTGCATGGCGCTCACCACGGCGCAGCTCGCAGCGCTCTCCGCGGAGGTGCTTCGGGTGCTGCGCCCCGGTGGCATCCAGGTGTACTCGGTGCGCAGCACCGCGGACCCGGACTGCGGGGCCGGCGTCGCATGCGGCGACGGCCTTCATGAATCGACCGGCTTCATCGTGCATTTCTTCAGCCGCGAGCTGGTTGAGCTGCTCGCTCGCGGCTTCCACAACGTCGAGGTCGTGGAGTTCGAGGAGGGGGATCTGCCGCGCCGTCTCTTCCTGGTGACGCTCGTGAAGCCGGCAATGTAATGGCGGGCGACATGGATGACCGGCAGATCTACCTGGATCACAACGCCAGTACGCCCATCGATGCATTGGTGCGCGCGGCGATGACGCCGTACCTCGCCGCGGCCTTCGGCAACCCGTCGAGCGGCCACTGGGCCGGGGCGCCGGCGCGCAAGGCGGTAGAGGCCGCGCGCGCTCAGGTCGCCGCGCTCCTTGGCTGCGCGCCGGACGAGATCGTCTTCACCAGCGGTGGCACCGAGGCGAACAATGCGGCACTGACGGGTGCCTTCTTCGCGGCGACGGGGCGCAGCCGGCACATCATCACGACGCAGATCGAACACCCGGCGATCATCGAGCCCTGCCGCTTCCTCGAGCGTCTCGGCGCGACGGTGACCTACGTCGGCGTCGATTCGACGGGCGTGGTCGACCCCGACGACATCCGCGGCGCGCTGCGCCCCGACACCATCCTCGTCTCGGTGATGCACGCCAACAACGAGGTGGGCACGATCCAGCCGCTCGCGGAGATCGCCGCCATCACGCGCGAGGCCGGCGTACCGCTGCACAGCGACGCGGCGCAGTCGGTGGGCAAGCTGGCGACCGACGTGGACGCGCTCGGCGTCGATCTGCTCTCGATCGCCGGCCACAAGTTCTACGGACCCAAAGGAGTTGGGGCTCTGTACATCCGCCGCGGCGTTCGCCTCGAGCCGTTTATGCACGGCGCGTCCCACGAGAGCGGCCGACGCGCCGGCACGGAGAACGTACTCCTCGACGTCGGCCTCGGCGCTGCCGCGGAGCTCGCCCGCGACCGTACGTGGACGATCGGCGTCCGCGACCTGCGCGACCGTTTCTGGGCTGCCCTGCAGGATCGCTTTGGCGAGCGCGTGCGGCTCAACGGGCATCCCACGGAGCGTCTCTGCAACACGCTGAGCGTCGATTTTGTGGGCCGGGTGGGCACCGAGATCCTCGCCGCGCTGCCGGGTGTGGCCGCGTCGACTGGGTCGGCGTGCCATGCCGATCGGGTCACGCTCTCAGCGGTGCTGGAGGCGATGCAGGTCCCGCCCGAAGTCGGCATGGGCGCCGTGCGCTTCAGCCTTGGGCGCTCGACCACATGGTATGAGCTCCACGCGGTGATCGAGGGCCTGGCGACCGCACTCGCGTAGGCGGCGTCCGCCCGCGAACCGCCGAACTGCGCCGCCTGTGCAGCCGGCGGGCTGAGTACGCTGGGCCGCACACGTGAAGCGCCCAAAGTGCGCCGGTTCGACAGATACGTGCTTCGATGCCACCGTGCCGACTAGAATGCAGGCATGATGACGAGCAAGCGCTTCTCAAGAGGTCGGACGTGACGGACGAGCCGCGGACGGGCGGGCAGCCGCGGCCGGACCCAGCGCTCGCGCCACCGGCCGAGATCGAGACCGTGGCGCGGGCCACCGGCCCGCGCGCCATCGCCCGCGACCTCTTCTCGCGCGAGCTGCTGCGCTACCTCGGGCCGGGCTTCGTCGTGACCATCGGCTTCATCGACCCCGGCAACTGGGCGACCAACATCGCCGGCGGCTCGCAGTTCGGCTATCAGCTGCTGTGGGTCGTGTCGCTGAGCACGCTCATGCTTATCTTCCTGCAGCACATGGCGGCCAAGCTGGGCATCGTCACGGGGCATTCATTGGCTGCCAACGTGCGTGCCCACCTGCCTCGATGGATGGTGTGGTTCCTCGGCGTGACGATCGCCGTCGCCTGCGTGGCCACGGCGCTGGCCGAGTATCTGGGCGCCGCCCTCGGCTTCAACCTGCTCTTCGGGCTGCCGCTCTGGATCGGCGCGCCGCTCACGCTGGTGCTCGTGTACCTGGCCATCCTCGGCCAGCAGTACCATCGCCTGGAGCGCATCATCCTTGTCTTCCTGGCTGTGATCGCCGCCTGCTACGTCATCGAGTTGTTCATCGTGAAGCCCGATTGGGCGGCGGCGGCGCCAGACTGGGTGATCCCCAACGTGAGCAGCGCCAGCATCCTCATCGCTCTCGGCATGCTGGGCGCCATCGTCATGCCGCACAACATCTATCTTCACTCCAACGTCATCCTGTCGCGCGACTGGGACGTGGCTTCCGACCGCCGCGACCGTCTCATGCACTTCGAACTGGCGGACACCACCCTGGCCATGGGGATGGGCTGGCTCGTGAACTCGGCGATGATCATTGTCGCGGCGGCCGTGTTCTTCACCGCCGGCGTCGAGGTCACCAGCATCGAGCAGGCGTCGCAGACGCTGGAGCCGCTCGTCGGCTCGCTGGCCCAACTCGTGTTCGGCATCGCGCTCTTGGCCGCCGGCTTGTCGTCCTCTGTGACGGCTTCGCTGGCCGAGGCCAACATCGTCACGGGCTATCTCGGCCGCCCCGAGGACCCTCGCACCCGCGTCTACAAGGTCGGGCTTGTGGTGCTGACGCTGCCGGCAATGGTACTGATCGTCGTGGGCATCGATGCCTTCCAGGCGCTGATCATCAGCCAGGTGGTTCTGAGCCTCCAGCTGCCGTTCACGATCATCCCGCTCCTTTGGCTCAGCCGGGCACGCCGTGTGATGGGCGACGACCGCACGGGTACCATCACTAGCATCGTCGGCGTGCTGGTCGCGGCGCTGATCATCGGGCTCAACGTGTTCCTGTTGTACGTCACGTTCTCGGGAGGCTGAGACCATGGGAGTGTACGAGCGTATCCTCGTGCCGGTCGAAGGCACCGAGACCGACGGACCGGTGCTCGACCACATCGCCGAGGTGGCCGCGTTGTGTGGCGCCGAGGTCACGCTACTGCGCGTCGCCCACTACCACACGCGTGACGAGCGCGCCTACGAGCTCGAGGACGCCGAGGGCGACCTGGAGCGCGCCGCGGGGCTGCTGCGCAGCCGCGGCGTCACCGTGCACACCCTCATGGTGCACGGCGAGCCGGCCGAGGCGATCCTGCAGCAGGCCGCTGAGCTCAAGCCCGATCTGATCGCCATGGCCACGCACGGGCACGGCTGGGCGAAGCGCATCGTGCTCGGCAGCGTGGCCGACCACGTGCGGCACAACAGCGACGTGCCGCTCCTGCTGCTCAAGAGCCGCACCAGCGGCTGAGGGGCGCGTGGTTCGCGCGCCGTCGGCTGTCGCGGCGCGGCGGCGATCCGCCCATCGTCTATACTCCCCGCCGTGGAACGCCTCGCCCTCTTCGACATCGATTGCACGCTCATCGACGGCCACGGCGCCGGCGGACGCGCCATCATGCGTGCCATCAAGGACGTGTACGGCGTCGAGGGTGAGCTTGGCGACTACAGCTTCCACGGCCGTACCGACCCCGGCATCGTCCGCGACCTCGCCGACCTGTGGGGCGCCGGAGACCCCGAGGCCATCGTGGGCCGCTACGAAGGCGAGACGCAGCCGCAAGTGGTGCACGACCTGGCCGAGCAGCTCGGCACGCCCGATGACCTCATTGACGCGCTCGTGGACCAGTGCGTGGCGCGCTACGTGGAGCTCATTGAAGAAGAGGTCGACAGGGTGCACATCGAGGTCTTGCCCGGCGTGAAGGAGCTGGTCACGGCGCTGGCCGCCGACCGGCGCGTGCTGCTGGGGCTTCTCACCGGCAACGTCACGGAGGGCGCGCGCATCAAGCTGGCGCCTACGGGGCTGTACCCGCTGTTTCAGGTGGCGGCCTACGGCTCCGATTCGGCGCTGCGTGCGGAACTGCCCCCGGTCGCCGTGGCCCGCGCCGAGAAGCTCACCGGCCGGCGCTTCGCCGGTAAGGAGATCGTGGTGCTCGGTGACACGCCGGCCGATGTCGAGTGCGGCGCCGCGCTCGGCGTGAAGGCGATCGCCGTGGCGACCGGGCGGCACAGCCTGGACGAGCTCGCCGCTCACAGGCCGGACTATCTCTTCGAAGACATGAGCGACTGGCGCGCAGTGTACGAGGCCATTCTGGCCTGAGCCGCAGTCGGCGACTGGTCAGCCGAAGCGGACGGGAGACAACGGATCCACGTCGAGCGACGGTTGTCCGCCGCCTGCCAGCTCGGCGACCAGCTTGCCGGTGATCGGTCCCAGTGAGAGGCCCATCATGCAATGGCCGGTGGCCAGGATCACGCGTTCGCGCCGCGGCACGCGCCCGACGACCGGCAGGCCGTCGGGCGTCACCGGCCGCGGCCCCCGCCAGATCTGGCGCAGCAGCGCATCGTCGGGGATGCCCATCACCCTTTGAGCCGCGCGTCGCAGCCCAGCGACGCGCTTGCGCCGGATCGTCATGTCCCAGCCGGAAAGCTCGAGGGTGCCGCCGAGGCGCAGGGCGTCGCCCAGCGGGGTCAGGACGCAGTGCGCGTCGCCCAAGTACAGCGGAAGATCGGGGAAGTCGGCTGGTCGGTCGATGTCAGCGCTGTAGCCTTTGGCGGGCTCGATGGGGAGCGCCAACCCCAGGCCCCTTGTGAGGGCCGTCGTCCATGCGCCGGCCGCAAGTACGACTTGGTCGGCGACGAAGTCGCCGCGGGTCGTGACCACCTTGACGGCGCCTGTTCCGGCCGGTTCGAGTGCGATCGCTTCGACGCCGCGACGCACCTCGGCCCCCGCAGTCGCGGCCCTGTCCGCCATGGCACGCGTGAAGAGTGCCGGGTCCATATGCCCGTCGTCGGGGAAGAAGTGGGCGCCGGCAAGCTCGCCGCGCAGGCCCGGGAACCGCTCTTGGACCTCGACGTGACTGAGCGCTTCAGCGCGCACGCCCAGGTCGCGCTGCGTTTCGGCCGCCTTCTCGGCCTCCTCCATGGTCGCCCGCTCCTCGTAGGCCTGGAGCACACCGTTGCGACGATAGAGCCAGCGTTCCCCACCGTCACGGGCGAGCTCGTCGTGCAGGTCGGCGCTGGCCGCGTTCAGGGCCCGCAGCACCGGCGCGGTGGCCCGCGCTCTCGCAGCCGTCGCGGCGGCGCGGTAGAGCCAGAGCCAGCGCAGAAGTGCTCGGCTGGGACGCGGCGCGATGTAGAAGGGGCTCGAACTGTCAAGCATCCAGCGTAAGCCTTGGCCGAGGGCGCCGGGCGCGGCAAGGGGCGTGACGTAGCTCGGCACGAGCAGGCCGCAGTTCGCGTGCGCCCCGCCGTCTGGTGGGCAGACATCGGCTTCCTTCTCGATCAGGGTCACCGACGCTCCGTCCGCGGCAAGAGCCTGGGCGGCGCAAGCCCCTACGGGCCCGCCGCCGATCACCAGGACGTCACCCTCGGCACTCATTCCCCGCCCCTTCCCCGATGTGGGCCGCTTCCCGGCCCCGTGCCGGAGTAGCCAGTGGGCTAACGAAGTCCTAACATCGTGTGGGTAGTCTACGGCACCACCTGTGGGGCGACGCGTCGCTCGTCCCCGTCCGCCACTCCCGACACGGATGTGACGATGTCAAGAGAGAACGTGCTCGTCGTCGACGACGAGCGAGACATCCTCGAGCTCGTCAAGTACAACCTCGACAAGGAGGGCTACCGCGTGACCGTGGTGGCCAGCGGCGAGGACGCCCTTGCAGCGACCCGCACCAAGATCCCCGATCTGATCGTGCTCGACCTCATGCTGCCCGGCGTCGACGGTCTCGAGGTCTGCCGGCGTCTGAAGGCTGACGTCAAGACGCACGGCATCCCCATCGTCATGCTGACCGCCAAGGGCAGCGAGGCCGACGTTGTAGCGGGGCTCGAGCTGGGCGCCTCCGACTACGTTACCAAGCCGTTCAGCCCGCGGGTCCTCACGGCTCGTATCCGGGCTGTGCTGCGCCGCGGCGACGAGACCGCCGACGATGCGGCGTCCGTCCACATCAAAGAGCTCACCATCCACCCCGGCAGGCACCAGGTCGTGGTCGGCGACAAGTCGGTGGAGCTCACCGCCACCGAGTTCCGGATCCTGCTGTATCTGGCGAAACGTCCCGGTTGGGTGTTCACTAGGCAGCAGATCGTCGATGCCGCCCAGGGGGACGACTCATACATCACCGACCGCTTCGTGACCGACCGCTCCGTCGACGTCCACATCGTCTCGCTGCGCCGCAAGCTGGGCTGCTGCGGTGCGTACATCGAGACGGTCCGCGGCGTGGGGTATCGCCTCCAGGATCAGTGAACCGTGCGTAGGCCGCGGCTCTTCTGGCGTCTCTACGCTACGTATCTCGTCATCGTGGTCCTCTGCACGGCCGCCGTCGGATCCTACGCGGTCCGTTCCGTGCGCGACTTCTATCTGGACCACACGGAGCGCGAGCTCCAGGCGCGGGCTGCGCTCGTTCGCGAGCACGTTCTCCCGGCCATCGCCGCGGACACGCCGCAGGAGCTCGAGGCGCTCGTGCAGCGGCTGGGCGAGGCGTCGGGGACGCGCATCACGATCATCGCGGCTGACCGTCCTGGGACGAGCCGAGGTCAGGTGCTGGCCGAATCGGATTCCGACCCTGTGCAGATGGAGAACCACGCCTTCCGTCCGGAGTTCCTCACCGCCGTGCAGGGGCGACCCGGACAGGCGATAAGGTACAGCGAGACCCTGCGGCAGGACATGATGTACGTCGCCTTGCCGGCCACAGAGGACGGGCGCCTGACGACGGTCATACGCACGGCGGTCCCGCTCACGCGCGTCAACGATGCTCTGGCGTCCCTGTACGGGAGCATCCTGATCAGCGCGACCGTCATGGCCGTGCTCGCGGCCATGATCGGCCTGTATGTCTCGCGGCGCATCAGCGGAGAGATGCGCGAGATCAAGGTCGGGGCAGAACGCTTGGCAGCGGGGGACTTCACGCACAAACTCCGCGTGCCGCGGGTGGAGGAGTTCGCCTCGGTGGCGGAGAGCATCAACCGGATGGCCGAGGAGCTCGACGGCAAGCTGCGCACGCTGACGCACGAACGCAACGAGCGCGAGGCCGTGCTCTCGAGCATGGTCGAGGGCGTCCTCGCGGTCGACACCAACGAGCGGGTGATCGCCGTGAACGCCGCCGCCGCCCGCCTGCTGGACACCGACCCGGCGTCTGCCGAGGGCAAGACCATCCAGGAGGTGGTACGCAACCCCGACCTCCAGCACGTGGTGGCGCAGACGCTTGGCGGCCACAGGCCGGTGGAGGCCGATATCGTCTTGCGGGTGGGTGCCGAGGAGCGCAACCTGCAGGCCAACGGCACGCTGCTGCACGGCGACGACGACGGCGACGATGTCGGCGCCGTTGTCGTGCTCAACGACGTGACGCGTCTCAAGAGGCTCGAGGCGGTGCGACGCGACTTCGTCGCGAACGTGTCCCACGAGCTCAAGACGCCGATCACCTCCATCAAGGGCTTCGCCGAGACCCTCGAGGACGGCGCCCTGGACGACCCGGCGGCGGCTCACCGCTTCGTGCGCATCATCTCGGGGCAGGCCGACCGGCTGAACGCGATCATCGAGGACCTGCTGGCTCTCTCGACGCTGGAGCAGTCGGGCGACAACCCGCTCCTGCAGCTCGAGGAGGCCGACCTCTGTGACGTGGTCGCCGTGGCGCTCGAGGTCTGCGGCCCCAAGGCGGAGGCCAAGAGCATCGAGCTTCGCGAGGACTGTCCCGGGCGTCTGCTCACGCGGGTAAGCCCGCCCCTGCTCGAGCAGGCTGTCGTCAACCTCATCGACAACGCGGTGAAATACAGCGCCCAGGGCAGCACCATCGTCGTCACGCTTGAGGAGGTGGGCGACGAGGTCGTCGTGAGCGTCACCGACGAAGGCCAGGGAATCGCGCGCGAGCACCTGCCGAGGCTCTTCGAGCGCTTCTACCGGGTCGACAAGGCTCGCAGCCGCGGCCTCGGCGGGACAGGCCTCGGTCTCGCGATCGTCAAGCACGTCGCCCAGGTCCACGGCGGCCGCGTCTCGGTCCAAAGCGTGGTCGGACGCGGCAGCACCTTCCGCATCCATCTTCCTCAAGGCTGAGAAGAGCCGATCGGGGGCCGGTGATGGGCCGTTTGTGCGCCCTCGCTGGGCTTTGGAGACGGCGCGCCGTGGCTCAGATGCGCTGCTCACGCGACGCTCGCGTTCTTCTCATCTCCCGCGAACTGCGAGTGTGCAGACTCGCCCCGGAAGGCCCAGCTCGTTGTGGTCTGCCCGCTGAGGCCCAGCGGTTCGCCTGCCATGAGCCTCGCGGCAACCACATCGTCCGCTAACCGAGCGCTAACACTGGCTGGGAAGTATTGTCCATGCCCCGCGGGGCAGCGGCCCGGGGAGGGTACTTGAGCTTCAGCGATTGGTGCGAGTCTCACGAGACCACCCACGGACCGCGGTATATTGGCACAGGAGGAAACATGAGGCGCATACGGTGGTTCGCGGTCGTCGCAGCAGTGATGGCGATCGCGCTGATTGGTGTGGCATGCGGGGGCGATGAGCCCGCGGACAGTGGCGGAACGGCAGCCCTCGCGGGAGACATCCGCATTGACGGATCGAGCACCGTGGGCCCGCTCACCGAGGCCGCGGCGGAGTTCTTCCAAGAGGAGAACCCCGACGTGCGCGTGACCGTCGGCATCTCCGGTACGGGCGGCGGCTTCGAGAAGTTCTGCGCCGGGGAGACCGACGCCAACGACGCCTCGCGCCAGATCGAAGCGGACGAGGAAGAGTTGTGCACGACCGCGGGAGTCGAGTGGGTCGAGATGCAGGTCGCGAACGACGGCATCGCGGTCGTGATCAACCCGGAGAACACGTGGGCGGAGAACCTCACGGTGGAGCAGCTGACGATGATCTGGAACGAGGGCAGCGAGATCGACAATTGGAGCCAGGTCGATCCGAGCTTCCCGGACGTCCCGCTCGAGCTCTTCGGCCCCGGCACGGACTCCGGCACGTTCGACTACTTCACCGCAGCTATCAACGGCGAGGAGGGCATCAGCCGGACTGACTACCAGGCCACCGAGGACGACAACGTCGCGGTGCAGGGCGTGGCCGGCTCCAAGGGCGGTATGGCCTACTTCGGTCTCTCCTACTACGAGCAGAACGCCGACCAGCTCAAGGTCGTTGCGGTCGACGGCGGCAGCGGTCCCGTGACCCCGTCTCTCGAGACGGTGCAGTCCGGCGAGTACACGCCGCTCAGCAGGCCGCTCTTCATCTACCCGTCGGTCGAGGCGCTGCAGCGCCCGGAGATGGCGGCGTTCATGCAGTTCTACCTGGACAACGCGCAGAGCATCGCCGAGCAGGCCCTGTTCGTGCCGATCACCGCTGAGCAGACTGCGGCCGCCCAGGCCGTGCTCGACGGGATCGTCGGCGGGGCTTCTCCGGCCGCCGAATAAGGAAGACATGGCGGTTGAAGTCAGAGAACGGCCCGCCTCCAGGCCCCTCGATGGCCTGGAGGCGGGCAGCCGCCGTTACCGAGAGAAGATTATCGTCGGCAGCCTGTTCCTGTGTGCGGCGCTCTCGATCGTTCTCACGGTGGGTATCGTGCTCGCGCTGCTGATCCCGAGCCTCGAGTTCTTCGGGGAGGTCAGCCCGATCGAGTTCTTCACGGGGACGGAATGGGCGCCGCTCTTCAAGAACGCGAAGTTCGGCGTCCTGCCGCTGCTCGGGGGCACGCTCGTCGTCACGCTCATCGCCGCGGCGATCTGCCTGCCGCTCGGCCTGCTGGCGGCGATCTACCTGAGCGAGTACGCGGCGCGGAGGACGCGGAGCTTCGTCAAGCCCATCCTCGAGATCCTCGCCGGTATTCCCACCGTGGTCTACGGGTTCTTCGCCCTGACCTTCGTCACGCCGCTGCTTCGGGAGAACTGGCTGTTCGGGACCCCGCCGGGGGTGTTCAACGCCCTCTCAGCAGGTCTGGTGATGGGCATCATGATCCTCCCGACCGTCGCCTCCATCTCCGAGGACGCCATGTACGCGGTGCCGCGATCCCTTCGCGAGGGCGCGGCCGCCCTCGGCGCCACGAAGTATGAGATCTCCACACGCGTCGTCGTGCCGGCGGGCCTCTCGGGGATCATCGCCGCCTTCGTCCTGGGCATCAGCCGGGCGGTCGGCGAGACGATGATCGTGCTCATCGCCGCCGGCGGCATGCCCAATCTCACGTTCAACCCTATTGAGGCCATGCAGACGATGACGGCGTTCATCGGGGCCGCGGGGCTCGGAGACCAGTCGACCGGCAGCATCGGCTACAAGACCATCTTTGCGGTCGGCATCACGCTCTTCGTGATGACCCTGGTCATGAACATCATCAGCATCCGGCTGGTGAGGAAGTACCGCGAGGTCTACGATTGAGTACTCTGACGACGCCGAACGACGCGTCCACGACCCCGCCAGTCTCGCTGACCAGCCGGCGTGGGTGGTGGCACCGCACCAGGGACGGGCTGTTCCGCGGCGCCGTCACGGGGAGCGTGCTGGTCGGCCTTGCCGTTCTCGTCGCGCTCATCTTGCAGAGCCTCATCGAGGGCTGGCCGAAGCTCAACTGGGACCTCATCACGAACTTCCCCTCGAGCTTCCCGGAAAAGGCCGGCATCCAGTCGGCGATCTTCGGGACCTTCTGGATGGTGGGCATCGTGCTCGTCGTCGCCATCCCCATCGGCGTGGGGGCGGCCGTCTACATGGAGCAGTTCGCGGACACCGAGGCGTGGTTCAACCGGTTCATCGACGTCATCATCCAGAACCTCGCGGCTGTGCCGTCCATCGTGTACGGCATCCTGGGGCTGGCGTTCCTGGCGCGCGGTTTTCTGAACCTGGGTCCGGTCGTGCTCACCGCTGGCCTGACCCTGTCGTTCCTGGTCCTGCCGGTGGTCATCATCGCGTCGCGTGAGGCCCTCCGTGCGGTGCCGAGCTCTATCTTGGACGGTGCGCTGGCGCTCGGCGCGACGCGCTGGCAGGGGGTCAGCCGGCAGGTGCTGCCGGCGGCCATCCCGGGCATCGCCACGGGCTCGATCCTCGCCGTGTCACGCGCGATCGGCGAGGCAGCGCCCCTGCTGCTGCTCGGGGCTCTGCAGTTCATCACCTTCAACCCGACAGGGCTCAACAGCTCGTTCACGGCGCTCCCCATCCAGATCTTCAACTGGGTCTCAAGACCCAATGTGGAGTTCCACGTCGCCGCCGCGGCCGCCATCATCGTGCTCCTGTGCATCACACTGCTGATGAACGCCGTGGCCATCTGGCTCCGCAACCGCTTCCAGCAGACATGGTGAAGGATCGCATGATGATGATTGACGCGGGAGCTCTCCGGACATGAAAGAGACGTCCATGAGTGAGGACAGAGGTGCAATCGTGATGGAAGAGCCAGACCAGACCCCGGGGGTGCTGCCCGAGACCGGGGACCGCGCCGGGGCAGAGGCCGACGCCGTGCTCCAGGAGAGCGCGAAGCTGGCTGAGATCACCCGCGAGCGGCGTCGCCAGGCCAAGAGCGACGCCGGCACGGAGATCGTGTTCGAGCTGCAGGACCTTTCGGTGACCTACGGCGGCATCTACGCTGTCCAGGGCGTCAGCATGTCCATCCGCAAGAACGAGATCACGGCGCTCATCGGCCCCTCGGGATGCGGCAAGACGACCGTCTTGCGCTGCTTCAACCGCACCAACGATCTGATCCACGGCGCCAAGGTCCACGGGGGCGTCCTCTACCACGGGCTCGACCTGTACGGTCCCAAGGTCGAGCCGGTGGAGGTCCGCCGGCGCATCGGCATGGTCTTCCAGAAGCCGAACCCGTTCCCCAAGTCGATCTACGACAACATCGCCTTCGGTCCCCGGGTAGGCGGTTACAAGGGCAACATGGACGAGCTGGTGGAGCGCTCGCTCCGTAGGGCTGCGCTCTGGGATGAGGTCAAGAACAGCCTCAAGGCTTCGGCGATGGCGCTCTCGGGCGGCCAGCAGCAGCGCCTGTGCATCGCCCGCTGCATCGCGGTCGAGCCCGACGTGATCCTGATGGACGAGCCGTGCTCCGCGCTGGACCCGGTCTCCACGCTCCGGATCGAAGAGCTCATGGACGAACTGGTGTCCGAGTACACGATCGTCATCGTGACGCACAACATGCAGCAGGCCGCCCGTGTCAGCGACCGTACGGGGTTCTTCACCGTGGCGGAAGGGCAGGACGAGAAGGACCACCGGATCGGCATCCTCGTGGAGTACGACCTGACGCCGACGGTGTTCACCAACCCGAGCGATGCGCGGACCGAAGCTTACGTGACCGGGCGGTTCGGCTGAGGCGAGCCCCCGCCTCGGAAGCGGGCACGACCACACACGGCCGTCAATCCGGCTCCGGCTCTCGTCCTTTGCTGCTGGAGTTCCGGAGATCGACGAGCTCGCGCAGCTCCCCTGTGACGAGGAACACGGTCTGCTCAGCCACATCGACCGTGTTGTCGCCGATGCGCTCGAGCGCGCGCGCGATGAGCACCATGAACATCGCCCACTCGCGAAGCTCGACATCGTCCCCGATATCGACGGCGCGCCGGAAGACCTCGCGGTTGAGTCTGTCGACATGGGTGTCCTGGAGGGCGAGATCCTCGGCGAGCTCGACGTTGCGCGAGACGAACGTCTCCTTGGCCTGCGCGATTTGCAGGCCTACGAGCCGCCCCATGGCCTCTATCGCCGCCAGCATCTGCTCGTCGCGCGGCGACTCATAGCCGGAGAGCGGCACCAGCTTGGCGACGTTCACGCACTGATCGCCCATCCGCTCCAGGCACCAGACGATATGGAGGAGGGCTGCGACGAGGCGAAGGTCGCCTGCTACGGGGGCCTGGCTCGCCAGCAGCGTGATCGCTCCATGGTGGATGTCGAGGTAGCGGTGGTTGATGGGGCGGTCAGCGGCCACGACGACCGCGGCCATCGCTGCGTCGCATCGGCTCACGGCGACCATGGCGCGCACAAGCTGTTCACTGACCTCGTCGAAGCCGCCCAAGGTGCGCAGCTCGAGCTCCGCGAGCTGCTTGGTGAAGACATGCCGTATCTCGTGCTCCATGAGCTTGGCCTTACCCCGAAGAGCGGAGGGCCACGCCACAGCGAACCTCCCACTTCCGCGCCGCCGACCGCTTGGCACCCATGTGGACCTCCTCGCAGGGGACGAGTCTGAAGGCTACGTGCTGCCTGTTTGCGTGGTGTGAAGGCGCGGTCGCCGGAGCCTCGATTCGCAGCGCCGGGACCGGCGCGATCACGGTGCAGGCGGTCAGCACCTGCCTCACCCGGCGTCGATGCATGCTCGCCTCCAGCTGACGCCGCGCTAACCGTCCGCTAACCCCCGGGAGGTAAGTTCCACTTGCGACGGAGTGGACGCGCGACGCCGGCCTGAGCGATAATGACCATCCGGACGCGGAAGCGTAGCCGCCGGATAGAGTCGTCCGCTTGGTCCCGTCGCCTCCTTTCGGTCACCGCATCGCCCTCGTACTGATCGCGTTGGCGCTCGCGGCCTGCGGCGATGGCAGTTCGTCGGCTGAGGACGGCTTCGGCTGAGGCGCGGGGGTACCATGAGACATCAGCAGCGTGAGACAGACCGGCTAAAGCGCAAGATCTTGGCCCTCGGCGCGATCGTGGAGCAGAACCTCGGCCTCGCCTTCCAGGCGATCGACGAGCGCGATGCGGCCAAGGCGCGGCGCGTGATCGAGACCGACGTGCTGATCGACCAGAGCGAGGTCGACGTCGAGGAAGAGTGCCTCAAGATCCTCGCGCTCTACCAGCCGGTGGCCAGCGACCTGCGCTTCGTCGCCGCTGTCATCAAGATCAACAGCGAATTGGAGCGCATCGGCGACCTCTCCGCCAACATCGCCGAGCGCGCGCTGCAGCTCATGAACGAGCACCCTGTGGCCGTGCCTCATCACGTCGCCGTGATGGCCGATCGCACGCGGACCATCATCGAGAAGGCGCTCGACGCGCTCGTCCGCCAGGACGCCGTGACGGCGCGCAAGGTCCTGGTCGCCGACGACGAGATCGATGAGCTCTACGCGGAACTCATCGACGAGCTCAAAGACCTGATCCGCGCCGACCTTGAGCATCTCGACGCGATCGTGCTGCTGTTCAGCGTTGCGCGCTACCTCGAGCGGCTGGCGGACCACGCCACCAACATCGCCGAGGACGTGCTCTACATGATCGAGGGCGAGATCCAGCGCCACAACCCGGCGCCGGTCGCGCCGGGAACCGCCGACGAGCTGCTCCAGTTGCGCGGCTACGGCTTCGGCGACGAGTCATGCTGACCCTCCGCGGCTGACTCGCGCCCACCTCCTGCCGGGCCCGGTCCGCTTTGCGTACGCGGTGGGCCGGCTACTGGACGGTAACGGTGATGGTCGGCGACTGCGCCTTGCCTGAGGAGAAGTAGTACTTCGTGGTCTGCTCGGGGCTGATCGCGTCACTGTATTCGGAGTACGTCGCCTTGTAGCCGCTGCCGAGGTTCTCGCTGGCGCGCGTCGTGGCGATGCTGCGGCTGCGCCACTTGCCGTCGTAGGAGAACATCAGTCTCACGGTCGCTCCGGAGGCCAGCGCGGGGTAGATGCGGCCCTTGAGCGTGAGGCCGCCGCCGGCGCTGATGCTCGCATGGTCGCGCGGCGCCGGGCTGATCGACATGCTCGTGAAGAGCGCCCAGGTACTGTTGAGGCCGAGCTTCATGCGCAGTTCGTTGCCGTCCATGAACTTGACGCCGCCGCTGCCGATGAGCGCGGCCTTGACGATCCGTGGCGAGGAACCGCGCTTGACCGTGTACACGGCACGCAGCGAGCCCTTGACCCCGAGCGGGCCGCCGATCTGCGCCGCCGTGCGCCGCAGCGGGCCCCAGTCGTGCAGCGAGCCGTAGGTGTCGTAGGGGTCGTCCACGCCTTTGAGATAAGGGATGGGCGCGGCGCCTGGCCAGCCGTCCTCGATATTCTCCGTATGGCCGCCCGAGCTCGAGAAGTAGACGGCCAGGATAGGCTTGCCGCCGTATTCCGGCACCACGCCGGCGGTTGCCTTGACGGCGGCATCGGTGCGCGGGTCCTCGATGCCGATGCCCACGTAGGCCTGGCTGCGCACGTCGCAGTAGACGTCCCACGCCTGGCTCGGCTTGCGCGAGCCGAGCGCGAAGGCACGCGCGGCGCAGGCCGCGGCCTTGAGGGCCTCCGCAGGCCACGACGGCGAGACTTCGTGCGGCACGGAGCCGCGCAGGTAGCTCTCGAGCGGGACGCTGTTGATCATCATCAGCGACCCGTCGCTGCGCACCACGCGAATCACGCCGCGGTACGGCCCGGTGTCGCCGAGGTCCGTCGCCGTGAGCACGCGCAGCGCTCCGGAGCTGGGCGCGAACGTGACCGGTGAGCTGAAGTCCCTGACGTACGCCGCCGGCGACTACGCGGTAGGAACCGTTGACGTAGGTCGTGGTCGCCGTCGCGCCGGCGGGGATCTCGAGCGGGCTCCCCGTGCCCGTCGCCGTGTAGGCGTTCGGGCAGCTCACCTTCACGGAGCCCAGACCGCTGCGCAGGCGCACGCGGATGTCGATGCTCGCGGTTTCGCCGAAGCTGATACCGGTGTAGTAGTGCTTGAGGATCGCCTTGTACGCCCAGCCGTGCTTGGCGTAGCCGTAACAGCCCCACTGCGACATGCCGATGCCGTGACCCCAGCCGTGGCCGTAGATGACGAAGCCGCTGTCAGACGACCAGGCGCCGGCGGGGCCGGCGGCGATCAGCAGCGTGAGGGCGGCGAGGGCGCCGGCGAGCGTCAGCTTGCCCCGGCGCCCGAGCCGCGCGACGCGCCGGGGCCGGGCAGCGGCGCCTGCGGCGCCGCGGCGGAGACGCTGGGATGTGGGGTCAGGAGAGTCCATGTGAAGGGAGGCATCGGCTCGTGCCTCGGGTCAGGATACGTGCCCGGCCATGGCGGGGCAAACGCGTTGTCGCGGTCACGCCTGCTTCTGCCATCGGCGGCTTTCTCCTTTTCTTGAGGCCGTCCCGCCCGGCCAACGACTAGCCACGGGGCGACGCTCGCCGCTCGTCGTGCTACCCTGTGACGCTCCGCATGAGGATTGCCGCGGCCGGCGGCGAATGAGCCCGTGGGGCCGTTTCACGGCCCCGAAGGCGCTCAAGACGCCGTCCGGGGTGCCGATAGCAGGACTGGAGCATGACCAGACTCCCGCACAGATCCCTCGTCATCGTCGCCCTCGCGCTGTGCGCGCTCGCCTCCGCTGCTGTCGCCGCGCAGAGCGCGCGCGCACAGACCTACACCGACGTGTCCAAGTCGCACTGGGCGCACGGCGTCATTAAGGCGGTCACCGATCGGGCCGCGGACGGTCACCGCCTGCTGGACGACTACGGCACCTCGTTCAAGCCTGAGCGCGCGATCACGCGCGAACTCCTGGCCCGGTCCCTGGTCCTGGCCTCGGGCCACTACGGCGAGAAGATCGCGCCCGTCGACGTCAAGGACGTGCCGCCGAGTCATCGCTACTACAGCGTCATCCAGATGGCCCTTCATCTCGGCTACATGAAGCTCGATGCGGACGGCGCCTTCGGGCCGCAGGCCCCGGTGCCGGCCTACCAGGCAGAGGTCGCCATCGTCCGCTGGCTGCAGGAGCGCTACGCGTCGTCCGACTGGACCCTGCTCACGAGCCTCAAGCCGTCGCGCTGGCAACCCAACGACGGCTGGAAGACAGGCGCGCCCGCGTATCTCCCTTACGTCGTGGCCTCGCGGCAGCTGCAACTCCGCTACAACCATCCCTCGGGCGACGACGGGCACGAGGTCACACCCAAGCAGCCGATCGACCGCGCCGAGGTCGCCTACATGTTCTCGCGCGCCTATGCGCTGAGCGGCGAGTGGATGCTCTACGGCCTCGCCGACTACAAGAGCGTCGCCTTTCCGCCGCTCAGCGAGCGTCAGCGGGAGATCGCGCGCTTCGCCCTCAAATTCGTCGGCTATCCCTACATCTGGGCCGGCGAGTACCCGACCAAGAGCTCGCCGTACGGTGCTCAGGCCGCCGGCGGCTTCGACTGCTCCGGCTTCGTGTTCTATGTCATGAAGATGCGTTTCGACTACCCGATCACGGTGAACGAGCGCGGCGCCCACGACATGGCCGCGCGCGCCAAGCCGCGCATCACGCGTAAGCAGCTGCAGTGCGGCGACCTCATCTTCTTCGGGCCCAAGGGGCCGAAGTCGGGCGTGGAGTCCATCTACCACGCCGGCCTGTATCTCGGGGACGGCTGGTTCATCCACTCGACGGGCTCCACGGACGGCGTCACGCTGTCGTCGCTCGACAGCTCGAGCTACTACAAGAGCAACTTCGCTTGGGGCCGACGCGTACTGAAGCCGTCCGAGTTGCCGCCGTCGGTTCAGCCGTCGCCGTCACCGACGGCCCAGGCCTCGTCGCCTTTCCAGGCGCCGTAACTGCTGCCACTCCAGTTTTGAGCGTCATCGCGGTACACTGCCATCATGACGCTGCGACGCCTGCTTCTGCTCGTCCTCTGTCTGCTCGCGCCGGCTGTGGGGATCGCGCCGGCCGGCGCCTGGGCTTCCGGCCAGGGAACTGTGGCGGAGCCTGTGGTGACGCTGCGCGCTCCGGAGAGTCTCTGGCTGGGCGACACGGTCACCCTGAGGGTGACCGTCGAGCCGGCCCTTCCCGGCGGCGTCGTCGCCATAGAGAGCAGGGTGGACGGCGCGTGGACGCCGGTCGCCGTCGATACGCTTGGTGAGACGCCTCGTCTCTCCGTCCCCTGGACGCCCGCCGCGTACGGGTACGTGCGCCTGAGAGCGAGTCTGGAGCCCGGCGTCGATCGCGCGGCTGCGGTCTCGGCCACACACCGGGTCGTCGTCAACCGGCCCAACAAGCACGACGTCCCCTACCGCTTCGCCCACTACATCGTGATCGTGGTGCACGAGTACAGGCTGTACTACTACGAACACGGCAAGATCGTGCGCGCCTTCAATGTCGCCTTGGGGCGGCCTGGCTTCCCCACGCCGATCGGCCGTTTCCACATCTACGCCAAACGGCGGCATCCCGGCGGCGCCCTCGGGGCGTGCGTCATGTACTACCATCAGCCGGGCGGGATCGCGATCCACGGCACCAACGAGGCCTACCTGCTCAACGACCCGCTCCCGCGCAACTACTCCCACGGCTGCGCGCGCATGTACAACTCCCAGGCGCTCTGGCTCTACGCGCGCTGCCCGCGCGGCACGCAGGTGCGCAACATCCGCTGAGCGCCCGGCGTCGCCTGGGTCGCCGCCGAGTCAGGGCTGGCCTGCAGCCGCCGGCGTGCCGTACACTCCCGCTCAGGAAGGTCGAACCACCTCGGGGGGTCTCGTGCACGCACTGCTGAACAAGGCATCGTCGGTCCTGGTCCTTGCCCTGCTGCTCGTGGTCGTCGCAACGGCCGCGGCCGCGTTCACGGCCGGCGCCTATGCCGCTCCCCCGCCTAGCTCCACCGACCCGGAGCTGACGCTCACGGCTGCTCCCGGCACCGTGAGCGGCGCCGCTGCGGCGCGCCTCACCGTCCACATCGCCGTCCCCGGCGCCTCCCTGCAGCTGAGCCGCCGCTACGAGGGCGAGAGCGCGTTCACGCTGCTGCGCTCCTTGACCACCGATGCTTCCGGAGACCTCTCCTGGTCGGCCTGGCCGCGGGGCACTGCCACATACAGAGTTGAGTTCGCCGGCAGTGCGGGATGGGCTTCGGCCTCCGCGGAAGCGCGCGTCGAGGTGCGCCCCAAGCTCACGCTGACGGCGTCTGCCGGCGCCACTGTCTTCACGGGTGACCGCGTCACGCTGCGCGTCCAGCTGGCGCCATACCGACCGGGGGATGTCGTAGACCTGCAGCGTTGGGACGCCGGGGCTGCGACCTGGGTCGTGCTCAAGTCGCTCACGTTGGACGGGGCTTCGAAGGCCCATTGGGTGTGGCGGCCCGGCCAGGCAGGTCGCCAGAAGCTGCGCGCGCGCAGTGCCGCCGACGCCGACCATGCCGCCGCGGTCAGCGGCGTGGCCGCCCTGGAGGTGTTCGACGCGAGCAACCCGTACGGCGTCCCGAGAAAGTACCCCCATCTGATCCTCGTGGACCGCTCGCAGTACAAGCTCTACTACTACGAGCGCGGGCGGGTCGTGAAAGTGTTCGACTGCGTCCTCGGGCGCCCGTCCCTGCCGACCCCGCTGGGCCACTTCAAGATCTACGCCAAGGACCCGCAGATGTATGGCGCCTACGGGCCCCGCCGCATGCGCTACCTCGGCGCCTACGCCATCCACGGCACCAACGAGCCCTGGCTGCTGAGCCGCTGGCCGCGCAACTACTCGCACGGCTGCACGCGGCTCTCCAACGCTCACATCCTGTGGCTTTTCGACCAGGTGCACGTCGGCACGCCGGTGTGGAACGTGCCGTGAGTCCGGTCGGTGCGCGAGCCTCGGCCCTGCGTCAGCCGAGGTCCGTGTACTGCCGCTCGTAGTACTGGCGCCACTCGCCCGACTTGATCGTGCGCCACCAGCCGGGATTGTCGCGATACCAGGAGACGGTGCGCTCCAGGCCCGTCTCGAACGGCGTCTCGGGGCGCCAGCCGAGTGCGCGCAGCTTGCCGCAGTCGATCGCGTATCGACGGTCGTGCCCGGGGCGATCGGTCACGAAGCGGATGAGCTCCGGGCTCTTGCCGAGCAGTTCGAGGATCTGCCGCGTGAGGGCGAGGTTGTCGACCTCGTGGCCGCCGCCGATGTTGTACACCTCGCCGAGGGCGCCCTCACGCAGCACGGCGTCGATACCGGCGCAGTTGTCGTCCACGAAGAGCCAATCGCGTACGTTGAGCCCGTCGCCGTAGACCGGCAGTGCCTGGTCGTCGATGGCGTTGGTGATGAAGAGCGGGACGATCTTCTCCGGATACTGCCAGGGCCCGTAGTTGTTGGAGCTGCGAGTGATGAGGACGGGCGCTCCGTACGTATGGTGATAGGCCAGCACCAGCAGATCTGCGCCGGCCTTGCTGGCCGAGTACGGACTGGACGGCGCGAGGTCGGACTCCTCGGTGAACGAGCTCGTCTCAGTGGAGCCGTACACCTCGTCGGTGGAGATCTGCAGGTAGCGGGCGACGCCCAGCTCGCGCACCGCCTCGAGAAGCGTGTGCGTGCCGAGCACGTCGGTGCTGATGAAGTCCTGCGGGCCGCTGATGGAGCGGTCAACGTGCGTCTCCGCGGCGAAGTTGACCACCGCGTCGGCGCCTCCCAGAGCCGTGCGCACCACGCCGGCGTCGCAGATGTCGCCCTTGACGAACGTGTAGCGCGGGTCGTCTTCGATGTCGCGCAGGTTCTCGAGGTTGCCGGCGTACGTGAGCTTGTCGAGATTGACGACCTCGAGGTCGTGGTAGCGTCGCAGCATGAAGCGCACGAAGTTGGAGCCGATGAAGCCGGCGCCGCCGGTCACGACGAGTCTCACGATGTCGCCTCCCTGTGGTTCGCGCCGGCCGGTCAGCCGAGCGGGATGAGCCTGTCGACCGCCTCGGCCACGCCGCCCGCCCAGTGCGGCAGCCGCGGGACAGGGCGCTCACTGGCGAGCGCCGAAAAGGCCGGCCGGGGTGCCGGACGGGCCGCCTCAGCCGTCGTGATCGGTTGGATCTCAACGTCGATGCCGGCGAGCTGCACGACCTCGCGGGCCAGCTCACACCACGAGCAGTAGCCGCTGCCGGCCATGTGGTAGATACCTGGGGCGACGCCCTGGCGCAGCGCCTCGTCGACGGCCGCGGCCAAGTGGCCGGCGTACGTGGGCGAGCCGACCTGGTCGTCCACGACCCTGAGTGACTCGCCCGCGGCCGCCTTCTGGGAGGCGACGGCGAGGATCGTCTTCACGAAGTTCCTGCCCGTGTCGCTGAAGAGCCAGGCGGTACGCACGACGATGCCCCGCACCCAGCTCAGGACCTCCTCTTCGCCGGCGAGCTTGGTGCGCGCGTACGCGTTCAGCGGGTGCGTGGGGTCGCTCTCCACGTACGGGCTGCCCTTGAAGCCGTCGAACACGTAGTCGGTGCTGAAGTACACGACGGTCGTATGGGTGCCGCGTACGGCTCTGATCACGTTGCGCGTGCCCTCCACGTTGATCGCCTCAGCGAGGGCCGGGTCGGCCTCGGCGCCGTCCACGTCGGTGTACGCGGCGGTGTGGAGGAGGATGTCCGGGGCGAAGCCGTGCACGGCCGCATGGACGGCATCCGCGTCGCGGATGTCGAGGGCGGCCTCCCGGCTCAGGAACACCTCGCCCTCGAGGGTCTTCGCGAAAGCCGTGGCCAGCTGGCCGCCGGCGCCCGTGACGAACCAGCGCAGCATCGCTTCGCCGGCTGCGCCTAGCGCAGCTGGACACCCCAGTCGTAGGGGATGGCGGGGGTGTCGTGCGGGAGCTCGCTCTGGTCCGGGTCGTCGTACGTGTAGACCTCGGTGGGCGCGTTGACGATGTACGCCTCCTCGACGCTGACGCACTTCCAGCCGTGCCAGATGCCCGCCGGCACGCGCACCAGGAGCGGGTTGTGCTCGCCGAGAAAGAACTGGTCGACCTGGCCAACGGTCGCCGAGGGTTCGTGCCCCGGCGCGGCCGCGAGGCCTTCGACGCCGCGCCCGTCGAACAGCACGAGCTTGATCATGCCCTTGACGCAGACGATGTTGTCGAGCTGCGCATCATGCAGATGCCAGCCCTTGACGACGCCCGGGAACGTGGTCGTCATGTAGAACTGGCCGAACTTGACGAAGAGGTCGTCGTCGCTGCGCAGGCACTCCATGAGGCGGCCGCGCTCGTCGGGGACCACCTTGAGCTTCTTGGTCATGACGCCGTCGATCATCGTGGGGAGCCTCCTTCGCCCGCCGCGTCTACAGGATGCCGATCTGGCTGGAGTCGCCGACCATGAAGCGGTAGGCAACCGGGAGCGCTTCGCTGTGAGCGATCACGCAGTCGCGCCCGATGAGGCTGTCGGCCATGCGCGCTCCCAGGCGGCAGATGCGGCTGTTCTCGAGGATGATGGAGTGCTCGATCTCGGCCTGCTCGACGACGACCCCGTCGCTGATCGCCGTGTACGGCCCCACGAAGGTATCGCTGAGGTGGCAGCCGGCGCCGATCACCACGGGCCCGCGTACTGTGCAGCGCTCGATGACGCTGCCTTCGCCGACCTGTACCGGGCCCTCGAGCGTGGACTCGACGACCTCGCCGCGCACGTCGCTCTCGATGGTGCTGAGGATGAGCCGGTTGGCCTCGAGCATGTCCTCGAGCTTGCCGGTGTCCTTCCACCAGCCGGTGACCGTATGCGGCTCGACGCGCAGGCCGCGGTCGATCATGTGCTGGATGGCGTCGGTGATCTCGAGCTCGCCGCGGGCGGAGGGCGTGATGGCCTTCACGCTCTCGAAGACCGCCGGCGTGAAGAGGTACACGCCCACCAGCGCCAGGTCGCTGCGCGGCTCGGCAGGCTTCTCGACGAGCCGTGCCACGCGCCCGTCGCCGTCGAGCTCGGCGATGCCGTAGCTCCGCGGGTCGCCGACCTTCTGCAGAAGGATCAGCGCGTCCGGCTTGCTGCGCTCGAAGGCGCGCACGAACGGCGCGATGCCCTCCTTGAGCAGGTTGTCGCCGAGGTACATGACGAAGGTGCTGTCGCCGAGGAACGCCTCGGCGATGAGCACGGCGTGGGCCAGGCCGAGCGGAGCCTCCTGCGGCAGATAGGTGACACGGAGCCCGAAACGGCTGCCGTCGCCGACGGCGGCCTCGATATCGGCGCGCGTCTCGCCGACGACGATACCGACGTCGTCGATGCCGGCCGCGCGCATGGCCTCGAGGCCGTAGAACAGCACGGGCTTGTTGGCCACGGGGACGAGCTGCTTGGCGGAGGTGTGAGTGATGGGGCGCAGACGCGTGCCGGCGCCGCCGCTGAGAACGAGTCCCTTCACGACCGATCCCCTCTCGGCGCCGGCCTCAGATGGTCTCGCTGTCGCTGAGCTCGGCGTCGGTCTCCGTGGACAGCAGGTCGAGGACGCTGTGCTCGTCCACGGCCTTGCCGACGAATACCACGTTGGGCCCCGCCCACAGGGTGACGCGGGCGCCGACGGGCAGCGGCAAGGCGCCACCGCCGAGCATGATGTTGGTCAGCGTGGAGCGTTCGATGTCGCGCTGCACTTCGCAGCTGTCGATGGCGAAGGGCTGTGCGTCCCCGAACTGCAGACGAGGCTCTCTGCTGGCGTCGATGATCACGCGGCGGAGTATAGCACTCCGGGCTCTGGCCTCGGCGTCCTATTCGTGCTTTAGTTGGAGCCAGCGTGCGGTCCACCTGTGGGGGGAATGGGCCGCTCCCACTCGTTTTCACAGCGTCGCCCCTTCGAGCACCGGCGGGGCCGACAGGAAGGAGCGGACATGGGAGGCAAGCGGAGGATGGGGCACCGTCGCGCGCTCGTGATCGCAGCCGTCGCGCTGCTGGCCGTGGGGCTGGTATGGGGCCTCGGCTCTGCGGTGGCCGGCAGCGAGAGCCCGTCGCCGGCCGCCGGCAAGATCACGCTGCGGCTCGGCTGGACCAACGACCCCGACAACCTCAACCCCTTCATCGGGTACGAGTCGTCGTCCTACGAGATCTGGGCGATCAACTACGAGCTGCTCGTGGGCTTCCGCGCCAGCGACCTGGCCAACGTGCCCGGTGTCGGTCTCGCCACCGCCTGGGAGACATCGCCCGATGGCAAGGTCTGGACGTTCACGATCACCGACAAGTCCAAGTGGCAGGACGGCGAGCCGCTCACCGCCGCAGACGTCGCCTTCACGTACAACTATGTGATCAAGAACAAGCTGGGCATGTTCATCGACTACATGAAGTTCATCGACAAGGTGGAGGCGCCCGACGCCACGACCGTCGTCTTCACCTGCAGCAAGCCCAAGGCCAACATGCTCGGGCTCTGGATCCCCATCCTGCCCGAGCATATCTGGAGCAAGATCAAGCCGGAGGACGCGGAGAAGAGCTTCAAGAACCCGCCGCCGATCATCGGCTCGGGGCCCTTCCAGACCGTCGAGGTCAAGAAGGGCGGCTACATCCGCATGGTCGCCAACAAGGACTACTGGCGTGGTGCCCCCAAGGTCGACGAGGTCATCTACCAGACGTACCAGAACCAGGACACGATGGCGCAGGACCTCAAGACCGGCGCCATCCAGACCGGCTGGAACGTCCCGTCGGCGCAGTTCGAGCCACTCGGCGCCGAGCCGGATCTCACGTCGATCCGCGCGGTCACCATCGGCTTCGATCAGCTGGGCTTCAACTGCGCCGACCGGAAGATCTTCCCGAAGTCGACCGGACACCCCGTTCTGCAGGACCCGGCCTTCCGCAGCGCTCTTCAGTGGGCCGTGGACAAGGACAAGATCGTCTCCATCGGCTACAACGGCAACGCCGCTCCCGCCGACACGATCGTCACCCGCGACTACTACTCGGCCGAGGCCGATTTCCATTGGACACCGCCGGTAGGCGACCCGGCCACCTACACCTTCGACCTCGAGAAGGCCAAGGCGGCTCTCGATGCCGCCGGGTACACCGACGGCGACGGCAACGGCATCCGCGAGTACAAGGGCAAAGACATCAAGCTGCGCCTGTACGCCCGCAGCGAGAGCCCCGAGAGCCAGAACTGCGGCAAGCTGATCACCGGCTGGTTCGAGGAGATCGGCCTCGACATCAACTACCAGGTGATCGACGACGGCGCTCTCGGCGACAAGCAGTACAACTACGAGGGCGATCAGTACGCTCCGGACTTCGACCTGTTCATCTGGGGCTGGGGCGGCGACGTCGACCCCAACTTCATCCTCTCTGTTCTCACCACGGACTCCATCGAGGCGTGGAGCGACAGCATCTGGTCCAATGCCGAGTACGACAAGCTCTTCCTTGAACAGCAAACCACGATCGACGTTCAGGAGCGCATCGCACTCGTCCACCAGATGCAGCAGATCGTCTACAAGGAGTCGCCGTACATCCCGCTGGTCTACCCCCTCGACCTCCTGGTGGCCAACACCACCGATTGGACCGGGTGGGTGCGCGCCAACCAGAACAAGGGCGCCTGGTGGTACAACACCCAGCCCGACAGCTACCTGGCCGTGCAGAAGGGCGCCGCGGTCGTCGAGACCAAGAGCTCGAACACCGGCCTCATCGTGGCCATCGTGATCGCCGCGATCGTCGTGGTGCTCATCATCGTCCTTCTCGTGCGCCGGCGTGGCGGGCGGTCGGAGGTCGAGGCCTGAGGTCGCGCGAGCTCGGAGCTTTGTCACCCTGGAGGGTGACGGAGATTGAGACGCTCACGGGCGGGCGGCGCGGATGCGCCGCCCGCCCGTCTCGTCCTCAGGTCGCGAAGCTCAGGTACGGCCGCCAGCTCTCGTGGATGTGGTCCACGTGCATGAAGATGAAGGATGCCGGCTCGGGCGGTCGCGGTTTGTGCACGAGGCGCAGCCCAGCCTGCTGAGGCGGGCGATCGCCCTTCTTGCGGTTGCACGGGGCGCACGAGGTGACGAGGTTGTCCCAGGAGTCGAGACCGCCCTTGCAGCGCGGTACCACGTGGTCGACCGTGAGGTGGCGTTCGCTGCCGCAGTACTGGCAGCGGTGCCTGTCGCGGGCGAAGACGGCGCGCCGCGAGATGCGCGCCGCGGCAGCGCGCCGCGGCACGTACACGTAGCTCCGCAGGCGGATGACCTGGGGCAGCGGGTAGGTGGCGCGCTCGCTGCGGAACGCCGCACCGGACTGTTCGAGCACCTCGGCCTTGCCCTTGAACAGGAGCACCAAGGCTCGCCGCGCGCTGCACACGTTGAGCGGCTCGTAGGTGGTATTGAGGACGAGCACCTTTCGCATGGCTTTCGATGGTAGCAGAAAGGCGCCCGATTGTGGCGGTTCGCGGCTCGCGGGCCGGGCTCGGAGATATACTCGGGCGGTGGACCTCTTCTCGATGAGCGACGAGCGGGTGGCGGCCGAAGCGCCGCTCGCGGCGCGTATGCGGCCGCGCAGCCTTGTGGAGTTCGTCGGCCAGGAGCACATCGTCGGTCCCGGCACGGTACTCCGCGCGGCCATCGAAGGCGGCGAGCTCTTCAGCATGATCTTCTTCGGACCTCCGGGGTGCGGCAAGACCACCTTGGCGCGGCTCATCGCTACCGAGACCGGCGCCCGGCTTGTGCAGCTCTCGGCGGTCAACTCGGGCACCGCGGACGTGCGCGCCGCGATCCAGGGCGCGCGCGAAGCGCGCGCCCTCAACGCGGCGCGCACGATCCTCTTCATCGACGAGATCCACCGCTTCAACAAGGCCCAACAGGATGCTCTTCTGCCGGCCATCGAAGACGCCGTCGTGACGCTCATCGGCGCGACCACCGAGAACCCCTACTTCGAGGTCAACTCGGCGCTCCTCTCGCGCTGCCAGCTCTACCGCTTCGAGCCGCTGTCACCCGACCTCGTCGAGCAGGTCGTGCGCACGGCGCTCGGCGATACGGAACGCGGTCTGGGCGCCAAGGGCGTCACGCTCGCCGACGGCAGTCTCGGCTTCCTCGCCGAGGTCTCGCGCGGCGACGCGCGCGTGGCGCTCAACGCTCTGGAGACGGCCGCGCGGTCGCGTGCCACCGTCGCGGCGCCCGTCTATCTCACTGTGGACGACCTTTGCGATGCCGCGCAGAAGAGTCCCGTCTCCTACGATCGCGAGGATTCGCACTACGACACCATCTCGGCGTTCATCAAGTCGATGCGGGGCAGCGACCCCGACGCGGCCATCTATTACATGGCCTCGATGCTGGCCGGCGGGGAGGACCCCAAGTTCATCGCTCGCCGCATGATCGTCTTCTCCAGCGAGGACGTGGGCAACGCCGACCCGCAGGCGCTGCAGATCGCCATCGCCGCGTCACGTGCGGTGGAGTTCGTGGGCCTGCCCGAGTGCCGCATCAATCTCAGCCAGGCGGCGGCCTACCTGGCCCTCGCGCCCAAGAGCAACGCCGCGTACAAGGCCGTGGACGCGGCCCTCGACGACGTCAAGCGCGAGGGCAACCAGCCGCCGCCACCGCATCTGCGCGACGCGAGCTACAGGGGGGCCAAGGCGCTTGGCCACGGCGTCGGCTATCAGTATCCGCACGGTCACGGTGGCTGGGTGGAACAACAGTACCTGCCCGACAAGCTCTCAGGCCGTCGCTACTATGTGCCGATACGCGGGCTGGAGCTCGAGATGGCGGCCCGCCTCGCAGAAGACCAGCGGCGGGTCGCGGCTGGGGAAGCGGGCCGGGTGGAGGTGGAGAATCGGGATGAATAGGACGTCTTTCGTCGTACTGCTGTTTCTCATCGTGGCGCTCGTCGCTTTGGCGGTGGCGTGGTGGTACGCCCGGCACGTCAAGCAGGAACTGGACGAGTCCTCACGCGTCGTCGCCGGGGCCCGCGGCGTGATCGAGTTGACGCCGGCCAGCATGGAACAGCTGCGGCGGCTGAGCTCAGAACCCATCCTCCTCAAACAGGGCGAGGAAGGCGTGCGCGTGCAGATCGAGCATCGGCCGCTGATGCCCCTCATGGCCTTCCTGGGGAAGGATGTAAGCGCCGCTCTCGGCGAGACGGCCGCCGAAGTCACGGAGCGTTACGGCGTGAAATGGGTGGTCCTGGTCAGCGTTGGGCAGGACGACCGCGTCACGATCCAGCGCCTGGCGTGACCCCTGCGTGCAGGACTGGACTGCACCAGACCGTATACAGGGCTGTACACTGTTAAAGTACGGGCTCCATTCTTCCGAAGTACACATTGCCGGCTCCGCGCGCCCGTGCGGCTGGCGAGACGCTGGGCACCGGTCAAGGAGGCAGCGATGAAGCGGCTCATGAAGATCCTGCTCGGGCTCTCTATCGGGGCGGCTCTCGCGCTTCTGTTTGCCCCCAAGAGCGGCCGCAAGTTGCGCGAGCAGCTGATTGGCGGTGCGACCGGGAAGCTGCTCCCGGCGGCGCCCATCGAGTTCCCCGAGCCGGAGAGTGAGCGTATCTGGGATGCCGGCGCGGCCACGGCCGTGGAGGAACCGCCCGTCGCGGAGCCGGCGATCGTCGCGGAGGTCGTCGCTACGGAGCCCGAAGTCGCCGGAGATTCGACGTCCGAGGATCTGCGGGTGCGCATCGAGGAGACCCGCGCTGCCGTCGAGAGCGACATCGCGCATCCATTCGCCCCGGTCGTCGTCGAAGAGCCCGTCGTCGAGGATCCGGTGGTCGAGGTCGTCGAAGAGCCCAGCGTCGAAGAGCCGGTAGCCGAGGAGCCCGTCGCCGAGGAGCATGTAGCAGAGGCAGCCGAAGAGCCCGTAGCAGAGGTCGTCGAGGAACCGGTGGCAGAAGTCGTCGAGGAGCCGGTGGCAGAGGTCGTCGAGGAACCCGTCTTCGAAGAGCAGGTAGCCGAGGAGCCCGTCGTCGAAGAGCCCGTGGCGGAAGAACCCGTCGTCGAAGAGCCCGTGGTCGAGGAGCCGGTGGCGGAAGAACCCGTCGTCGAGGAGCCGGTAGCCGAGGTCGTCGAAGAGCCGGTAGCCGAGGAGCCCGTCGTCGAAGAACCGGTGGCGGAGGTCGTTGAGGAGCCGGTGGTCGAGGAACCGGTCGTCGAAGAGCCCGTCGTCGCGGAGCCCGCGGCGCGCGAAGGTGAGCCTATCGATCAGGCCGAGATGCGCCGCCGCATCGAGGAGACCCGCGCGCGCTTAAAGGCGAAGGCGTTCGACGCCATGATGAGCGGCGAATCGGCCCTGCTCTCGCGCGACAGTGGCGACAAGCCGGTCCCCAAGGGCGACGAAGTCAAGCTCGACGGCGAGCTCGAGAGCACCATCGACGAGTCGCTGTCCCAAGAAGAA
The DNA here is from genome assembly GCA_963765635.1 of uncultured Thermoleophilia bacterium. Classification (GTDB taxonomy): domain Bacteria; phylum Actinomycetota; class Thermoleophilia; order UBA2241; family UBA2241; genus CAIXSE01. Next base: position 443,069 of record CAVXXF010000004.1, on the reverse strand, counting down.
TACTGAGGCGCGGAGTCGCACAGATCAGTGCCTCCAGAGGGGGGGTGGGCGCCGCAGGCGCCCACCCCCCTCTCTCTCTTGTGTGCGGATCACCGTGGGTCAGGTCGCCGCGGTCGCCGCCGGCGCTGAGGGCGGGTCTTGCGGCGCTCGCGCGGCGACTCCAGCCCAAGACCGGCCGTCCACTCCTCGTCGCTCATGCGATTCCCGCTTCGCCGGTCGATGGCCGGCCAGGTGAGTGCGCCCGGGGCCAGGCCCCGTTCGTGCATGGTGTGCGCGAGGATGCCCGCGGTAGAGAGGAAGAGCACGCCGAGTAGCACCGCCGCCGTGGGGATCGTGCGGTTCTCGAGCAGCAGGAAGAAGTACCACCAGACCCTCCATCCGATCCCCAGTAACGCTGCGTAGTACAGCAGCACGACCGGGACCATGATCAGCCCCGAATAGGCCGGCAGGACGGAACGCGCCCAGCCGCCGGGCTTCGCCAGGGGCCAGATAAGGGCGGCGGGCAGCACGAGCAGCACCGCGTATGGGTTGATGAGCAGCGCCAGAACGGCGACCAGCACGAGAAACGCATGGGCGATGAAGATCGTCGCTCGCGGATCGATGGCGATGCGCCGCTCGAGGCGTCGCGCGACCGCCACCGCGTAGCCGTAGGCCAGGACGAGCAAGGCGACGAGGATCACCACGCGAAGGTAGCGAGGGTTGTCGACGACGCGAGACCCTGGCGGGATGACCGCGCCCGGGCTGCGGGGAAGCTGACCCAGCAGATTGGCGAGGTAGACGAGGGCGAGCACCACGAGCCACGGCGTCAGGTGGAGCCCCGCGCGCACCACGGCGGGGCGAAGCGCGACGCGCGCCCGCCGACAATGCGCGAAGAGGTCGACGGTCACACCCGCCAGCGGCAGGAGAAACGCTGCCAGGATCAGCGCGAGAGCGCCGCCGGGGAGCGTGCGGCTGCGCGTGAGGAAGATCGTGCCGCCGCTGCGAGCCCCTGGGCTCGTGGTGTCGTCGATCGCCATGATCATCGCCTGCACGGTGCTGCCGACTTTGGTGAGCGTCTCTGTGGAGACGTTGGCGAGCGTGTCGCTCTGCGGGGACACCGAATCGCCCGCGGCCGAGACGGTGATGCCGGGGACGCCGCGTGCCACGAACGGCCCCTGACTGCCGGAACTGGTGGGCACCGCCAGACGCAGTACCTGGGCCGGCACGGTGGGCAGGAGAGCCTCCATGTTGGCATTCACGCGGGCCGCGGGGGCAGCAAGCAGCCAGAGCCAGGGTGGGGCCACCATGGGGGCGGGGCTCCAGCCGTCGAGGCCGAGGCCCACGGGGTCGCGCGTCGCCACCTCGCGAAGGGCGATCACACCGTACAGGTCGTCGATCTCGTGATCCTCAGCGAAGCGCCTCGCGCCCAGAGCCCCGTAGGCATCCCCGCTCGTGCAGAGGAAGACGATGGAGTGGTCGTGCGCGGTCACCGTGAACGACCGCGCCAGCCCGAGCAACGCGGCGACTCCGGAAGCGTTGTCATTGGCCCCCTGCGTGGCCATAGGGGGGACGTCGCGGTTGGCGATCACCAGGATCGTACCTGCGGAGTCGCCTCTGGAGAGCGCCCAGATGTTCTGGAGGGCCACGTCTTTGCCGTTGATCGTCGCCGCGAAGCTGTCGATGTGCGTCTCAAGGCCGGCCCGCTTGAATTCCTGGAGGACCCAGAGGGCCATGCGATTGTCGGGGTCGGTGCCGGCGACACGCTGGGGGTAGTCGGTGACGATGGTGCGGAGGTCGGCGGCCGCCTGCTCGCCGTCAAACGAGACCGGCTCGAGGCTGAGCTTGGGTGTGTCTGGTCTGCCCAACGTGAAGAGGGAGATCACGACGAGGATGAGCGCCACGACCAAGGCGGCTCGATACACCTTGAGGTTGGGCAGGGTGGACCTCCTTGGGCGTGCGGGCATCCTATCAGACAGCGGGTAAGATGGGCCCATGAGTACTCCCACCCGTATCCTCGTGGTCGAGGACGAGGCGCGCATCGCCGAGGTGGTGCAGGGCTACCTGGAGCGCGAGGGGCATATGGTGGTAAGGGCGGCGACGGGCGAGGACGCTCTTGCCGACTTCGACCGTCGCCGCCCTGATCTGGTGGTGCTCGACCTCGGGCTTCCCGGCATTGCCGGCGAGGACGTGTGCCGTCGCATCCGCGCCGTTTCCGATGTGCCCATCATCATGCTCACCGCCAAGGACGGCGAGGAGGACCTGGTGAGGGGCCTGCAGCTTGGCGCCGACGATTACCTCACCAAGCCGTTCAGCCCGCGCGAGCTCACGGCGCGCGTGCGCGCTCTTCTGCGCCGGGCGCGCAGTGACGAAGAGCCTCAGGCCGACGTTCTCGAGCGCGCCGGCGGCCGGCTCGTCGTGGACAGCGCCCGCCGGCGCGCCATTCTTGACGGCGCAGTCGTCGACCTCACCGAATCGGAGTTCCGCCTGTTGCAGACCCTGGCCCGCTTCCCGGGACGCGTGTACACGCGCTTCGAGCTCGTCGACAAGGTGCAGGGCTACCAGTACGAGGGGTACGAACGCACCATCGATGCGCACGTCAAGAACCTGCGGCGCAAGCTTGGCGAGGACGCGCGCGCTCCGCGCCTGGTCCTCACCGTCTACGGGCGCGGCTACGCGTTCGCCGAGGAACAGAAGTGAAGCGCGGTCTGCGACTGCGCCTGGCGCTCACGCACGCGCTCGTCGCGCTGCTGGCCATCGCCGTGGTGGCCGTGATCGTGTTCGTGGCGGGCGGGCGCCGCTTCGACACGTATCTGAGCGAGGTCCAACGCTCCCGCAACGAGGCGGTGGTGAACGCCCTCACCCAGACGTACAAGGCTCCCGACGGCTGGGACGCCGCGTCGATCTACGCGCTCAGCCAGATCGCCCGCCTCAACAACGTCGATGTCGCCGTGTACTCGCCCGAGGGGCAGCTCCTCTTCACCGTGCAGGGCCGCCACATGGGCAGGGGCATGATGGGCGGCGGCAATGGGATGATGGGCGGGGGAGGCGCTGCCGGCGCCACGCCCGCCCCGCAGGCTACATCGCTGAGCCGCGACCAATTCGAGGTGCAGAGCTACTCGGTCATGGTCGACGGCGGAAAGGTGGGCACCGCCGAGATCTACGCGCCACGCAATGCGCGGGCCGCCGCCGAGTCGGCGTATCAGACCGCGCTCACCCGCAACCTCGTGGTCGCGGCGCTCGTGGCCGCCGTGCTGGCCTTCCTGATCAGCCTGTTCGTCAGCCGCAGGATCACGGGGCCGCTCGAGGAACTCACCGACGCGGCCGAGGACGTCGCCGGAGGCAATCTCGCGGTGCGCGTATCGCCGCGGGCGGACGATGAGGTGGGCGCGCTGGCCACCGCCTTCAACGCCATGGCCGACCGCCTGGCCCGCGACGAGCAATGGCGCCGCGACATGACGGCCGACCTGTCGCATGAGCTGCGCACGCCGCTGGCCACCATCCAGTCACGCATCGAGGCCCTCGAAGACGGCGTGCTGCCGGCTACGCCGGAGAACCTGCGCGTGATCGGCGCCGAGGTCGAGCGCCTGGGGCGCCTGCTCGGCGCGCTCCGCAGCCTCAATGAACTGGAGAGCGAGGACGTGAGCGTCGAGCACGAGAAGCTGGACCTGGCGGACGTGGGCCGCGACGCCGTCGCCCACGCCGAGACCGCGTACGCCGCGAAGGGCGTGACGCTCCTCGGCGACCTGGCTTCGGTATCTGTCAAGGGCGACCGCGACCGCCTGCTGCAGGTCGCCGCCAACCTGCTCGATAACGCTCTCAAGTTCACGCCGCAGGGCGGCCGCGTGATGCTGACCGTCGCGGCCGCTCCCAGCGACCACTGGGCGACCCTCACGGTCACCGACAGCGGGCCCGGCATCGACCCCGTGGACCTGCCGTTCATCTTCGACCGCTTCTATCGCTCGCAGGCGGCGCGAGGCACTCAAGGCGTCGGCTTAGGCCTCGCCATCGTTCGCGGTCTCGTCGAAGCTCAGGGCGGCGTCGTCGAGGCCGTGGACAGCCCCGAGGGCGGAGCCGTGTTCACCGTGCGGCTGCCGGCGGCCGGCTGAGCCATGCGTGAGATCCTTCGCGAGGTGCTGGACCTTCTTGAGAACGCCGAGCCGTTCGCCCTGGTCACGCTTGTGTCACAGCAGGGCTCCACCCCGAGGACTGCCGGAGCACAGATGCTTGTACGGCGGGACGGCTCCATCGCCGGGACCATTGGGGGCGGCCTGCTGGAGGCGACGATGATGGCGGAGGCGGCAGAGGCGATCGCCGCCGGCCGCTCGCACCTGAGCGCGGTAGCTTTCACCGGCGAGTCGGTCTCGGGGCCGACCATGATCTGCGGGGGGCACGCCGCCTTGCTGGTCGCCTTCGTGCCGGGCGGCGACAGCGGTCTGCGGGATCTTCTGGGCGCCCTCTCGCGGGCGCGAGCGGACGGGCGCTCGGCGTGGCTCTACACGTTCTTCGCCGCCGAGGCCGGCCCCACGGAGGTCGGCTACTGCCTGCTGCAGGACGGCGGCGATCCTCGCGGCGAGCTGCCGTGCGCGCCGGCGGAGCTGCACGCGCTGGCCGCCAAGATCGCCGCGCACGGGTCGGCCGAGCTGCCGGACGGCAGGTCGGTGTCTCTAGAAACGCTGCTGCCGCCGACGACGGCCGTGCTCTGCGGCGCCGGGCACGTGGCCCAAGCCTTGGCGCCGGTGGCCGCCGCCGTCGGGTTCGATGTCGTGGTACTTGACGACCGCCCCGAGTTCGCCGTCGCCGAGCGCTTCCCCGCGGCGCTGCGCGTGGCGCGGCTCGAGAGTTTCGACGAAGCCTTCACGGGTCTCGACATCACGCCGCGCAGCTTCATCGTCATCGTCACCCGCGGGCACGGCCACGATTACTCGGTGCTTGGGCAGGCGCTGCGCACGCCGGCGGGGTACATCGGCCTCATGGGCAGCAAGTCCAAACGCGAGAAGATCTTCCAGGCCTTGAGGGCGGATGGGTTCTCTACCGAAGACCTCGAGCGGGTCTTCTCGCCGATCGGCATCGCCATCGCGGCCGAGAGCCCGGCGGAGCTGGCGATCAGCATCGCCGCCGAACTCATCCGCGTGCGGGCGGCGATGGTGGGGTGAGCGCCGCCGCCCTTGCCGGGGTCATCCTGGCGGCGGGGCTGTCGTCACGCATGCGGGAGCTCAAGCCGCTGCTCCCGCTGGACGGTGTGCCCGCGGTCCTCCGGGTCGCGGCCGCCTACAGCGATGTGGGGCTCGAGGCCGTCATCGTGCTCGGCTTCGGCGCCGAGCGCGTGGCGCCTCTCCTCGACCGGCAAGGCGTGCCCTACGTGATCAACCACGACTTCGAGGACGGCATGTACTCGTCGGTCCGTCGTGGCGTGCGCGCGCTGCCCGCGGACGTCCGTGCCTTCTTCGTGCATCCCGTTGACTGTGCCCTCGTCCGCGGCGAGACGCTGGGGCTCCTGGCGCGGAGTTCGAGCGAGACGCCGACCGGCGTCGCCTATCCCGTCCATGACGGCGAGCGAGGACATCCGCCGCTGGTGCCCGCTTCGCTGCGTGCCGCGATCCTCACGCAGAACCCAGACGGTGGTCTCAACGAGCTGCTCTCGCGCGAGGCGACCGCCGCCCGGGACGTGGAGGTCGACGATCCCAACATACTTCTCGACATGGACGACGCGGCGGACTACGAGCGCCTTGCGGCGCTGGCCGTCCGCGAGCGCGTCCCGGCCCCGGCGGCGTGCCGTGAGCTCCTCGCGCGTCTGGGGACGCCGGCGCCGGTGGTGGCGCACTGCGAAGCAGTGGCGCTCGCCGCGCGCCGTCTCGGGGCGGCGCTGAAGGAATTGGGCGTCTGCATCGACGTGACGCTGCTCGAGGCGGCGGCCCTGTTGCATGACGTCGCGCGCGCGGCACCCGCGCACGCCGCTGCGGGCGCCACCCTGCTTGACGACGAGGGCTATCCGCGCGTCGCTGCCGTGGTGCGCCATCACATGAAGCTCCCGGGGCCGCCTCCCGAGCTGCCCGGCGAGCGCGAGGTGCTGTATCTTGCCGACAAGCTGACGGTGGGCAGCCGGGCCGTGGACCTCGAAGCCAAACGCGATCGCGCCGAAGCCCTGTTCGCGGGCGATCCGGAGGCGCTGAAGGCGGCGCTTGAGCGCCTCGAGGCGGCGCGGGACATCGCCGCCGGGATCGAGTCGCTGGTGGGCCGGCCGCTGCCTGCCATCCTCGTCGGCGGCGTCTCGGCCGAGGGCGCGGACATGCCCGACTCGGCATCGTGACCGCTCGGCCGCCGATCAAGGTGCTTCTGGCCTGTGACCTGGACGGCACGCTCCTGGCTGCGGATGGGTCTCCGGCGCCCGGCATCGTCACGGCGCTCGCGACTCTCGAGGCGCGCCGCGCAAGGCTGGTCGTGTGCACCGGCCGCCCCCTTCACAGCGCTGCGAAGGTCGTCGCGCTCCTCCGCGCCGAGCCTGTGGCTTACGTGTGCTATCACGGGGCGCTGGTCGTCGACGCTACGACGGGGGAGTGGTTGCGGCACGTGACGATTCCCGCGCAGACCGTGGGCGGAGTCGTTCGCGAGGCCTGTAAGCTCGGCCTGTCGGTGACGCTGTACTACGGCGACGAGCGCCGTGAACTCGATTCGGCGGTCTCTGCCGGGTCGCGCGATCCTGCTGTTTTCGCGGACATCACCCGCGTCGTGCTCGCCGGCGACGCGGGTGATGTCACGGCCGCGTTCCCCGCACTGGCCGCTTCCTGGCGACTCACCGCTCGCGTGGAGCCCGCGGGCGGAGGGACCGTCGCCGTCCTGCCCGTTTCCGCAGACAAGGGCGAAGGGCTGAAGCTGGTGGCCGCGCGCTTCGCCGTCCCTCTCGCGCGGGTCGTCGCCTGTGGCGACTCCGCCGCCGACGAGAGCCTGCTGGGGGCGGCCGCAATCGGCATCGCGGTCGGCGCTGCACCGGCCTCGCTGCGCGCCGCGGCGCAGCTGGTCGTCGGCCAAGGCGACCTCGCCGCCGCGTTGCGCCGCGCGGCCGCTTCGTTGGGCTGACGGGCGCCGGCTCGGCCGTCAGCGGCGACACAGGCCGCGTTACGATGGACGCGAGAAGGGCGGCGGGACGCAAGCCCCGCCGCCCTTCGTCGTCTTGCCGAGCCTCAGCTGGTCAGTCGACCTTCGGAAGCCTCGCGATCGACGCGGCGATCGCCTCCTCGGGGTGGTCGTAGTCCTCGAGCTTACCGCTGAGGTAGGCGTCGTAGGCGCCCAGGTCGAGGAAGCCGTGGCCGGTGAGGTTGAACAGGATGTTGCGGCTCTCGCCGGCCTCCTTGGCCTCGAGCGCCTGGTCGACGGCGACGAGGATAGCGTGGGCGCTCTCGGGGGCCGGCACGATGCCCTCGGTCTGCACGAACAGGCGTGCCGCCTCGAAGACCTTGGTCTGCCGCACCGCCACGGCGTCCATCAGCCCGAGGTCGTACGCATGGCTGATGAGCGGGGCCATGGCGTGGTAGCGCAGGCCGCCGGCGTGGATGCCCGGCGGCATGTAGTCGTGGCCCAGCGAGTACATCTTGAACAAGGGCGTCGTCTGGGCCTCGTCGCCGAAGTCGTAGACGAACTTGCCCTTGGTCAGGGTGGGACACGCGGTGGGCTCGACGGCGAGCAGTCGGGTGTTGGTCTTGCCGGCCAGGTTCTCGCGGAGGAAGGGGAAGGCGATGCCGCCGAAGCTCGAGCCGCCGCCGACGCAGCCGACGACGACGTCGGGGTAGGCGTCAGCGTCCTGGCACTGCAGGATCGCCTCCTCGCCGATGATGGTCTGATGCAGGATCACGTGGTTGGTCACGCTGCCCAGAGCGTACTTCGACCCGGGGTGCGTGACGGCGTCTTCCACGGCCTCGCTGATGGCGATGCCGAGGCTGCCCAGCGAATCCGGGTCTTCGGCGAGCACGGCGCGCCCGGCGTTGGTCTTGTCGCTGGGGCTGGGGATGACGTCGGCGCCCCAGAGCTGCATCATGCTGCGCCGATAGGGTTTCTGCTGGTAGCTCACCTTGACCATGTAGACCATGCACTCGAGGCCGAACATCTGGCAGGCCATGCTGAGCGCGCTGCCCCACTGGCCGGCGCCGGTCTCGGTGGCGAGGCGCGTGGTGCCGTCGAGCTTGTTGTAGTAGGCCTGCGCCACGGCAGTGTTGCTCTTGTGCGAGCCGGCCGGGCTGACGCCCTCGTATTTGAAGAAGATCTTCGCCGGCGTGTCCAGCGCCTTCTCGAGGCCGGTGGCGCGGATCAGCGGCGAGGGCCTCCACATGCGGTAGATCTGGTGGATCTCCTCGGGGATCTCGATGTAGCGCTCGCCCGAGACCTCCTGGGCGATGATGCTGGGCGGGAATATCGGCGCCAGGTCGTCGGGGCCGGCCGGCTGCAGGGTGCCGGGGTGCAGGGGCGGCGCCGGGGGGGTGGGGAGGTCGGGCACGATGTTGTACCAGGCCTTGGGGATCCTCTCCTCGTCAAGGACGAACTTCTTCTTGTACTCGCTCATGACCTACCTCCTCGCGAAACATGGTCGTTCAACGGACGCACGTCTGGTGGCTGCTGAAAAGGGCACGGGAAGACCACGGTGGTGTGGTCGGGGGTGCGGGCGTGGCCCGCGCGGGATGTTAGGAATGGGCGCGCTACGCGCGCCAGGCCCAGCGACGCCGGGGGCGCGAGGTGGTGCTGCTGTTGGCATCGTTGGTCGTCATCGTGGGCGGGATTCTACCACGAGTGGCAAGACCGGGCGCAACCGCCGTTGCCGAGGGCGATCCGTGGCCCCAGCTCGCCTCAGCCGGAGACGGGCTCTCCGGGGGCGGGGGCGGTCGCCGCAGGCGCACCGCCCGGAAGGATCGTCTCTCGGAGCGGATAGGGCGAGCCTGGATGCGCGAAGAGGAAGCCCTGGCCGTAGGTGATGCCGAGCGCGAGCAGGACGTCGAGCTGCGCCTGGGTCTCGATGCCTTCCGCCACCAGGGCGATGTCGGCTTGCCGGCAGAAGTCGCGCATCGTGCCGACCAGCTTCTGCTTGACCAGCGACCGGTCCAGATTGCGCGTCAGGCTCATGTCGAGCTTGATGAAATCGGGCTCGATCTCGACCATCGTCTGCAAGCCGGCGTACCCGGCGCCGGCGTCGTCGATGGCGATACGGAAGCCCTCCTCGCGCAGGCGGTCGACCACGTGGCGCATGTGGGCGAAATCGTCGATGACGGTGTTCTCGGTGATCTCGATCACGGTCTGGCCGCGCAGCTCTTCCGGCGTGGCGTCGACGAACTCCCGCACGGCGATGGTCCCGCCCGAGCGCGACAGCAGATCGATGAACTCCGTGTTGATGAAGCGCAGGTACTCTTTGGGCAGTGTCGCGCTGCCGCGTGCCGCCATCAGGCGACAGAGACGATCGAGCTCGGAGACGCGGTTCTCGGCGCGCGCGACCTCGAAGAGCGCGTCGGGGCGGTGGAGCTCGCTCTGCAGGGGTCCGCGGGCGAGGATCTCGAAACCGATCACCCGGTAGTCGCCCAAGCTGACGATGGGCTGGTACACGCACGTGATCTGGGACTCGCTGATCACGCGTTCGAACTCGGCGCCCAGGCGATGCTGGATCTCGCTGCGCTCCTGCTGGATACCGCGCGTGGCGACTTCGATGGCTTCGAGCAGGGCGCGCCGGAAGCGTATCTTGGGCGACTGGCCGAGGCGCGAGTAGCCGACATAGAGCTCGACGTGCGCGAGGAGCTTGCTCTCCACCTCGTCCTCGAGGAAGCCGAGCAACTCCGCTTCGAGGCGACGCTTCACGAGGCGCAGATCGTCTTCGTCTACGAAGCCGCGGTCTCGGGCCGGGGCGAGGACGATGAGGAACGCGTTGCCGAGGCTCGAAACGGAGACGAAGTCCTCGTGGCGGATGAGGCGGCCGCGCGTCTCGGAGAGCCGCCTGCCGATGACGCGAAAGACGTCGTCAACGGCCTCGAAGCCCTGCTGCTGCTCGAGCGAATGCACGCCGTCCAAGGTGACGTAGAGGATGCCGAGCTGGCTGTGGTCGAACAGGCGGCGCTGCACTTCCACCTGGACGTTTGCCAGCGTCGGCAGGCCGGTGATCTCGTCGTAGTACACCGAGGCGTCGCGCAGCACGTCGCGGACGGTCTGCAGGAGGCTCTCGGTGCGGAACGGCTTGGTGACATAGGCGGACGCGCCGGAGCGGTTGGCCTCCATCATGTTGGCCAGTTCCGTCTTGGCAGTGAGAAACACCACGGGGATGTCCTTCGTGTAGCCGAACTGCAGCTCGCGGCAAACCTGGTAGCCGTCCATGCCGGGCATCATGACGTCGAGCAGGACGAGATGGGGGTGCTGCGTGTAGGCCAGCTCGAGGCCCTGCTCCCCGTTGTTGGCGGCGAGGGCCTCGTACCCGTGTGCGTCGAGAGCGTCGCAGACCGTTCCAGTGAGCTCGACGTCATCGTCGATCACTAGGATCCGGATCTTCTCGCCGGACATGGTCCTCCCGCCCGTGGCCCCGTGCGGCGTGCGCCGCACAACCCCTATCGGCCATCATACGCGAAACGTTTACACAGTAGACTACTGGGATCAGGAAGACACGCGATCAGAGGGGGCGCCGATGAAGGGCTACGGTCCCGCGGATCCACTGCAGACGCCGCGCTTCGCGGGCATCTCCACGTTTCTGCGACTGCCCCATACCACGCATCTCGAGGGTGTGGACGTGGCGTTCGTCGGCCTGCCGTTCGACACCGGCGTGAGCTTCCGCGCCGGGGCGCGTTTCGGTCCCAAGGCCATTCGCGAGGGATCGCTGTCGATCCGCCCCGACTACAACATGAGTCAGCGTGTGGCCGTGTTCGAACGCCTGTCGGCGATCGACTACGGCGACGCCCCCGTGGTCCCGGGCTTCACCGACCGCTCCTACGACAAGATGGCGCAGGCTCTGCGCACCGTGCACGAGGCCGGCGCGGTGCCCATCGGGTTCGGCGGCGATCACAGCGTACTCCTCGCCGAGCTGAGGGCCGCGGCCGCCACGCACGGCCCCGTGGCTCTCATCCAGCTCGACGCGCACAGCGACACCTGGGACGAGTATTTCGGCGAGAAGTTCACGCACGGCACGGTCGTGCGCCGCGCCACCGAGGAGGGTCTGATCGACGCCGCGCGATCCACGCTGATGGGCATGCGCGGCGGGCTCTACGGCCCCGGCGACCTGGACGAGGCGCGCGAGCTGGGCTTCACCGTGATCCCGTGGGACGACCTCGCGCAACTCGGGACCGCCGCCGTGGCCGCCGCCGTCGAACGTGCCGGCGGCAAGGCGTTCCTCACCTTCGACATCGACTTCGTCGACCCGGCGTTCGCGCCCGGTACCGGCACGCCGGAGTGCGGCGGCCCTTCGTCGATGCAGGCGCTGGCGCTGCTGCGCGCCTGTCGCGGCCTGCAGATCGTGGGCGCCGACGTCGTCGAAGTGCTCCCCGACCTGGACAGCTCGCACCTCACGGCGACGCTGGCGGCGACGGTGGCGTGGGAGATGCTGAGTCTCGTGGCAGTGATGAGGGCGGACGACGCCTCGTGAGCCAGCGTGTCGCCTGCGTGCAGCTGAACACGCGCGGCGACGTGGCCGCCAACCAAAGCGGCGCTCTGGCCCTCGTGGAGGCCGCCGCCGCTGATGGCGCCCGCCTCGTCGCTCTGCCGGAGACGTGGGCGTACAAGGGCGGCCGGGAGGGAATCCACGCGAGCGCGGAGGCGGTGGACGGGCCGAGCAACGCCGCCCTGGCGCAGCTGGCGGAGCGGCTTGGCATCTTTGTGCTCGCGGGCTCGATCTATGAGCCGTCTCCGAATCCGGGCCGAGTGTACAACACGTCGGCGTTGTTCGGTCCGGACGGCGGTCTGCGGGCGGTCTACCGCAAGATCCACCTCTTCGACGTCACCGCCGGTACCACGGTGTACCGTGAATCGGACGACGTGATGCCCGGGGCGGAGCTCATCACCGCGGAGGTCGACCTCGGCTCGGCGACGTCAGCGTCCCCGGTCACGCTGGGTCTCACGATCTGCTACGACCTGCGCTTCCCCGAGCTCTACCGCGGCCTCGCGCTCCGCGGCGCGCAGATCCTCTGCGTACCGTCGGCGTTCACGGCCTTCACGGGCGCGGCTCACTGGGAAGTGCTGCTCCGCGCCCGCGCCGTCGAGAACGGCTGCTTCGTCATCGCCCCGGGCCAGGTGGGGGAGCATCTGCCGGGGCGTGAGTGCTTCGGCCACAGCATGATCGTCGACCCATGGGGCACGGTACTCGCCGAGGTGCAGGACGGCGTGGGCTTCTGCGTCGCCGACCTCGACCTCGGGCGCGTGGCCGAAGTGCGCGCCCAGATCCCGTCGCTGCAGAACCGGCGCCCGGACGCGTACGACCGTTAGGGGCGCAGGGGAGTCGCTGCGGGCGTGGCCGTCATGAGGAGCCGGGGTCAGGTGCGCGCGGCCGCCGCAGGCGTGCCGCGCTCGGCCACCCGGCGCCGCACGAAGGCGACGACGATGCCGATCACGAAGCCGGCCAAGGCACCGGCGGCGACGTTGAGCGTGAGGCTGGGGCCACTCGGCGAATCGGGCACGGCGGCCTCGTGAAGGACGCGCGGCTGCTCGACCTGCTTGGCGACGAACAGCATCCTCTCGGTCTCCCGATTGGCGGTCACGAAGGCTCCCTGCTCGGTGGCAGCCGCCTGCACGATGGCTATGTAGGGGGCGGAGGCGGCGGCCTTCTCGGCGGCTGAGCCACCGCCTTTGGCGATGGCGACCAGCGCGGCCTGCGCCGTGGCGGCGCGCTCTGTCGCCGTGCTCAGCGCCTTCCGGCCGGCCTCCAGCTGGGCCTCCAGCAGCACGATCTTCCCGTCCACGCCGGGGCTGATGCGCTCGACCAGCACCTCGGCGAGCGCGTTGGCGGCGGCTGTGGCGCGCAGCTTGTTCGTGTCGGTCACGGTGATGACCACGATGTTGACCACCGAGGTGGACGTCTTCACGGTCGATGACGGCGTGACGACTGTGGTCTCCTTGCGCAGCCTGCTGGCGCTGACCTCCATTCCGGTACGCTTGGCTGCCTCGTTGAGCAAAGCCTGGCTGGCGAGCAGCTGCGTGGCGGCCCTGGAGTTGGAATTGAGGCCCGCCATGGAGTTGCCGTTGGCGTCGGTCGTCTGGCCGATGTAGACCGAGGAGGTGGCGCTGTACTCCTTGGGCGCGGCGAGCGTGACAAGGCCGCCGACGAGCGCGCCGAGGGCCATGAGGCCGAGGATGACCCACCAGTTGCGCAGCAGCGTGGCGAACCACGAGCCCACATCGATGGTCGTGGCGTCGTCGGTGCTCATGCGTGCCTCCGGGGTGCGGTCATGCCCACATCCTATCGCAGGGCAGCGTCATCGCGGGCCGCGGCCGTAGGCGGAGCGCACGCGTTCGAGGATCTCGAGGTAGTCGTACGCGAGCGTGCGCCGGTCGAAGTGCTCGAGCACGTAGCGGCGGCCGTTGGCCCCCAGGCGGGCGCACTCCGCGCGATCGTCCGCCAGCTTGATCACGGCCGTCGCCAGCTCGGCGTCGCTGCCGGGCTCGAAGGCGAGGCCGCAGTCGGCTTCGATGAGCAGCGCCCGGGCGTCGCCCTCGAAGCCCAGCAGGATGGGCTTCTCCATGGCCGCGTCCTCGAAGAACTTGCTGGGCAGGATGGTGGAGAAGAGCTCCTGCTTGCGGAAGTGCACGAGGCAGGCGTCGCTGCTCGCCAGGTAGTCGGGCAGCTCGACGCGCGGCACAAGGCCGGTGAAGACGACATTGTCGAGGCCCTGAGCGCGCGCCTGCTCTTCGAGCTCCGCGCGCACTGCGCCGTCGCCGATGAGCAGGAAGGCGACGTCGTCGCGGCCCTGCGCCTTGAGACGGCCCGCGGCGCCGAGCGCCACTTCGAGTCCGCTCGCCATGCCGATGGTCCCGGCGAAGGTGACGACGAACGTGGGCGGCGCGAAGCCGAGGCGCTCGCGCAACGCCGCGTCGGCCGGGCGCGGCGTGAACAGGTCGGCGTCCACGCCGTTGGTGACCACGTCGATCTTGTCCGCCGCCACGCCCTTGCGGATCATGTTCTGCCGGTAGCCTTCGCCGACGGCGACGATGTGGTCGGACGCGTCGTAGAGCGCGCGCTCAAGGCCTTCGAGCGCGCGAACGGCGCGGCCTTCCTTGAGCGCTCCCACGGCGGTGATCGAGTCGGGCCAGATGTCGCGGATCTCGAGCACGAGGGGCGCGCCGTGCGCTCGCGAGACGGGCACGCCCGCCCAGCCGGCGAAGAACTGCGGCGAGGTGGCGATCACGACGTCGGCGCGGGGCCGCAGCGCGGAGCCGGCCGCGCCGGCCGCGGCCATGTACGAGAGGAAGTTGAGGCCGCGGCGCAGGCGGCCGCGGTTGGCGGCGAGGTAGGTCCATACGCGCGCCGTGCGGATGCCCTCGATCCACTCCTCCTGGTAGAGCCGGTTGCGGTAGCCCTCGTACACCACCCCGGCCGGGACGTTGGGCGCGCCGGTGAGCACCGTGACGCGGTGCCCGAGGCGCGCCCACTCCCTGGCCATCCCGTGCACGCGTGCCGCCGGGGCGTTGTTCTCGGGGACGAAGTAGTGGCTCAGGAAGAGGATGTGCACGGCCGCACGCCTCCGCTCACGCGTCCCAGAACACCTGGTCGTAATAGCGCACCGAGCGACGGCTCGTGCGCACGCGCGCCTGCACGCCGGCGACGTCGTCCTTGGTCAGCTCGCCGAGCGTGTACTTGATGCCCAGGTACGGGATGTTGAAGTCCTCCTGGTACACGAAGGTGCTCACGCGCGGATTGATCTCGAGAAGCTTGCCGCCGATCCACTGCACGCTCTGGTAGTAGTCCAGCCCGAGGTGGCGCACGACCTTGCGGCTGAGGTCCACAAGATCGGGACGCGCGATGGTCTTGAACGCCATGGCCAGGCCGGTGAGGAACTCCTCGCGGGTGCGGGTCTGGTGGAAGACGACCTCGCCCTTGTCGGCGAACAGGTCCACGGTGATCTCGGGGGCGTCCACGTACTCCATCAGCATGAGCCGGGGAAACGGCTCGACGCCGCGGAACAGGCCCTCGAACTCGGGCAAGGTCATGTAACGGTTGAGAGGGCGCTCGTGCAGCAGCTCGTGCACGCGGTCGACCTCGGCCGAGAGGATACGAAAGCCGCGTGAGCCTTTGGCCACCGGCGGCTTGAAGCAGACGGGGACGTCCGGGTAGCCGAGCTTGTGCGCGCCTGCTACGAAGTCCTCCAGTGAGCGCGGCAGGAGCAGCATGGGCTGCGGCACGGAGATCTGGCTGCAGGCGGCGTGCATGAGAGACTTGTCGCCGGCAGTCGCGATGCCGTCGACGCCGTCGGCGAGCACCTTGGCGCCGAGCGCCTCGAAGACGCTGCGCCGACGCGCCACGATCTCGATCTCGTGCGACGACTGCACGAAGAGCAGATCGGGCCTCACGGTCTCGACGACCGCCGCCAGGGCGGGGATGTAGTCGGGCGAGGCGCCGGCCGGCACAAGGTCGAAGTCGTCGCAGAGGAAGCGCCCGACGGCGTCCGCGCGCATGTCGACGCCGTGGATGCTGATCTCGCGCTCGCCGTTGGCTTTGAGCATGCGGACGAGCGTGCTCGCGCCGGGGCAGCCGACGGCGGTGAGGACGAGCTTGAGCGGCGGCAGGGTCACAGTGCGGGCCGCGCGCGGCGGGTCGCTACATGATCCAGCGGTAGACCTCGAACACCTCGGCGAACTCGCAACCGATGTTGATGCCGCGCGTGAGGGCGACGTTGCGGATGTAGTCCTCGCGCGTGTAGTTGCGGTGGCCCTGGCTCTCGTAACAGGCCAGGGCTTCCACCTTCTTCTCGACGTGGCGTTCCTCGAGCCGCACGTAGGCCTGCTGCTGGAAGTTGAGGTTGTTCCAGGGGATCTCGTAGGCCATCACGGTGGTGCGCTTGAACGCGCGCAGTCCCTCTTCGGCGATCGTCTTGTGGTCCTGATGAAGGTCGATGAGCGCCGGCAGCAGCACGCAATCGGGGTCGAGCTCCTGCTGCAGGACGATCATCTCTTCGAGGATGTCCTGACGCAGGGTCGGGAACATGCGGACCTCGAAGTCGTAGACCTTGAGGTCGCCCTGAGGGATGCCGAGCACGCCGGTCGCGGCGCGGACCTCGCGCTTGAGGACGTCTTTGGGGAAGCCCTCCGGGACGCTCTTGGCGGCGGTGCTGAAGGCGGCGTAGGTGACCTTGACGCCATTCTCGATGAGGCGCGCCATGGTGCCGCCACAGCCGAATTCGCCGTCGTCGGTGTGCGGCGCCAGGACGAGCACGTTGTCGAAGCGTTCGATGCTCACGTGAGGTACTCCCCTCGGTGAGACGTTGTGTGTCGGGTCGAGCTGCGCCGGGTGCGGCTACGCCAGCCCGGCGCAGAGTGAACCGTAGAAGTCTACCAAATCGCCCGCGACGACCTCCCAGCAGAAGCGCTGCGCCACGGCGCGGCGGCCGCGCGCGCCCATGGCGGGGAGCGACGCGCGGTCCCCAAGCAGGCGGCGCAGGCCGTGCAGGTGGCCCTCCACGCCGGGCTCCACGGCGACGCCGCACTGCTCGAGGCGCACGAGCTCGCCGCGTCCCGGCAGGTCCGTCACCAGTGCGGCGAGGCCCATGGCCATGCCTTCGAGCAGCTTGGTGGGGATCGTGGGGTGCGCGTACTGCACGGTGGGCACCGAAGGGATCCAGACCACGTCCGCGGCGGCGAGGTAGCGCGGCAGTTCGGCCGGTGGCACGCGGCCGAGCAGCTTCACGCGGTCGCCGAGCCCGGCGGCGAGGCGGCGGCGCGTCTCCTCCTCCATGTCGGGGGAGGCGAAGGTGCCGCCGAGGTAGAGCACGGCCTCGCCCACGTCCAGCTGCTCCATGACGTCGAGCATCAGGGCGCAGCCGCGGCCGCGAGACAGGCTGCCGACGTAGGCCAACTTGAGGCGCGGATCGGCGGCCAGGTGCGGCAGCGGCTCCGCGCCGTCGAAGCGCTCGAGGCGTGGGTAGTTGGGCAGCACGAGGCGGAGCTTCGGCGTGCTGCCCAGCGCTTCGAGCTGCTCGTCGGTGACCACCACCACGCCGCTGCCCCGCGCCGCCAGGCTTCTCTGGGCGGTGGCGGTCGCCTGCGCGGCGAACGGCCGCGCCGCCGCGGGGATGTAGTGCTTGCCCGCCACGGCCTCCGGCACGTATTCGTGCATGTCGTAGACGAGCCGCGGGATGAAGGGCTTGAGCGCGGGGAACAGCGTCAGCAGCTCGGGATCGTGCACGTGCAGCACGTGGGGTCGCAGGGCGCGCAGGGCCTGGGCGATCTCGACAACGTCGAGGAACCGGGTACTGCGGCCGCGCACCGGCAGCGGCGCCAGGAGCACGCCGTGCGCGTCGCGGCCACGCCCGGCGCCCGGCGCCAGGTACATGACCGCGTAACCGGCCTCGGCGAGCGTGCGACACTCGCGCTCGTGGATGCGGGGGTCGTCGGGCTTGTGGACGACCGAGAGGTGGACGACGCGGATCACGACGTCGCCTCTCTCCAGCGCGCAACGACGTCCCGCGCACGGCCGCACCAGGCCCCGTGGTCCAGCGCCTGATCGACCAGATGCCAGTAGACCGCGTCGTAGCCGCGAGAGACGCGCCGATCGAAGCGGTTGTTGTGCCAGAGCAGGCTGACCGCGCCCCCGCTGCGCAGGGCGCGGGCGAGCACCGCGGCGGCGGCGCGCTCGGCCTCCGGCGCCGCCAGGGCTCGGTAGTGCGGCTCCTGCAGGGTGCCGTCCATGACGGCAAGGGGAAGCTCGATCAGATCGAGGGGCCGTTCGTCGGCGAGCGAGTAAGGACGGAACGGGAACGAGCAGCCGCAGCGGAAGCCCTCGTGCTCGGCGAAGGCCAGCGACGTGTCGTAGTCGAACCCTGCCGCCTCGAGATACGGCAGCGTCTCGTGATAGAGGGCGCGCAGGTAGTGGTAGCGGATGCCGGTCACGGGGTCGCCGGCGCGCTGCTGCAGGTCGTCGCGGTCGCGCGAGAGCGGCTCGGCCCCCAGGCGGTCGGCGTCGTTGCCGTGCAGGCCGACCTCGCGCCCGGCGGCGCGCACGAGGCTCAGAGCCTCGGGGATGCGACGCCGGTAGGTCTCCGGCTGGTTGCCGTCCCGTTCGTGCGTATGCCGGGCGATGACGAAGAACGTCGACGAGACGCCACGGACGTCTTCGCCGCCGAGGATCGAGGGGAAGGTCCAGAAAGGGTCGCTGCGGCGCGGCAGATGGCGCACGAGCCAGTCGGCACCGTCGCCGAGCTCGCGGCGCGCGGCGCCGCCGTCGCCGCGGCGCACGGCGCGAGCCGTGCGGTACCCGGCAGCGGCGAATCCGCGCCTCGTCCAGCGCCACAGGTTGTCCAGGTCGTGGGTGAGGGCGACGGCGAAGCGGCCGCCTGAGGAGCCCGCCTCCGTGCCTCCGGCGGCCCACATCCAGCCGGCCGGAGGCAGGGGCGCGAGGCCCAGCCCGGAGAGGCGGGGCGCGAGCACGGCGCGGAGGAGCTCGACGTACCTGTCGACGGCGGGCTCGTCGATGAGCAGGGCGGGGTTGGCGGCGAACACGCCGGCCGAGTACGGCAGGCGGCCATACTGGTCGCGCACGGCGGTCGTGCGTTCGTCCCAGCAGGCGAGCAGGACGAAAGCAGAGGCGACGAGGTCGAAGGGGACGGCGAAGCCGGCGCCGGGCTCCGCGGGGAAGGCGGCGACGGCGGGGCCGCCGCCGCACGCCAGTGCCGCGAAGGCGCCGCCCGGAAGCGGCCGCCCTGCGGTGAAGAGTTCGAGGGCCGCGGCGCTGCACGGGATGGTCGGTACGCCCGCGACGGGCGTCGCGGCGTAGGCAAGGGCGGCGCCGGCGGACCGTGCCGGGTCGCGCGTCAGCGCGGCCCGGCACCCCAGCGGCGCCAGCATCGTGTCGAGGGCCCACTGTGCGCGCCGCAGAAAGCCGTCGGGCGCGTCGACGGAGACGACAAGCTCGGGCAGGGTCAAACGTCAGCCCTCGCCCGAGGCGCCCGCGTCACGACCTGCTTCGTCACGGTGAGCGCGTTCAGCAGGCCCGGCAGCGGATCGCGCAGCGAGTGCAGTCCGTCGATACGCGTACCGCGCAGCGAGCCGAGGTACTCGCCGGCGCGCCGCTGCCGCTTCGCGATCTCGAGCAGCGCCAGCGGCACGTCCTTGTTGGCGACGATCCACTTGACGCCGTCGGCCTGGCGAGGCGCTACGAATGGCTCGCCGATGGCGTCGCGGTAGGCGGCCAGCGAGAGGTTCACGCCGCAGGCAGCCGCGAGCCCGTGCCACTTCCAGTGGCGGGCGTTGACCTCCATGAGGCAGAAGCGCCCGTCACGCGGGTCGCGCTTGAACTCCACCTGGCTGACCCCGTGGAAGCGAAGCTCCTGGAGCAGTCGCAGGGCGGCTTCGGCGAGGTCGTCGCGCCACGCGCTCACGCCGGCGAGGCAGCTGCCGCCGGCGTGCGGGTACTGGCGCAGCTTGTGGCCGCTGAACACGGCCAGGGGCCGCGAGCCGGCGTCGAGGTACGAGCCGACCGTCCAGAGCTCGTCTTCGCCGCCGGGGATCCGCTCCTGCAGGATGAGCGTGCCGAGGTCGTCGACCTTGTCGTAGATGCGCTGCAGGTCGGCCGGGCTCTCGACGTCGAGGATATGGCGGTGAAAGCGCAGCTTGAAGGCCAGCGACTCGACGGGCTTGAGCACGGCCGGGAAGGGCACCTCGCCGGCGGCGGCCTCGAGCTCCGCGCCGGAGCTCACGAAGACGGTCTTCGGCGTATCGACGCCGGCGCGCCAGGCGGCCTCCATCTGGGCGCGCTTGTCGTGCACGCGTTGCATCGCGTCCCAGCGCGAGAAGGGGACGATGTACCAGGGGGCGAGCCGCTCGGCGTGGCGCGAGAGCGGCCAGATGTACTCGTCGTGGCTGGGGAAGACGACGGCGCGTCGCGGCAGCTGCGCGCCGAGCACTTCGAGCCAGGTGAGGAAGGCCTCTTCGTCGGCGAGCGGGTCGGGGCACACGCGGCCGGTGGCGTAGCGCGACCGCAGGCCGATGGCGGCGGGGTCGGCGTCGAGCGCCAGCACCGGTACGCCGTGGAGGCCGAGGTCGCGGATGACGCCCAGGCCGCAGGAGTAGCTCACCTGGAAGACGGCGGCGGGAGGCTGCGCCGCCGCCGCCCGCGCGAACCGTTCGAACCTCAAGGCGCCTCGCCTTCGTGCGGGCGCCCCTTGCGCGTGACCATGGTACGCACCTGCCGCGCCGTGAGCAGGGCTCCGGGCATGGGGTCCTTGAGGGAGAACAGGCCGTCGACCGTGACGCCGCGATAGGACTTGAGCCACGGGAGCAGCTTCTCGTCGCCTTTGCGCCAGCGGGAGAAGGCGTCGCGGGCGTCGGTGAGCGACACGACCCATTTGAGACCGTCGTTCTGGCGGCGCGCCACGTAGGGGTCGCCGATGGCGTCCCGGTAGGCGGTCAGGGAGAGGTTGACGCCACAGGCGGTGGCCAGGCTGTGCCACATCCAGTGACGTGCGTTGACCTCCATGAGACGGTAGCGGCCGTCGCGCGGATCGCGCTTGAACTCGACCTGGCTGACGCCGTGGTACCCGAGCTCGTGCAGCAGGCGCAGGCCTGCCTCCGCGAGCTCGGGCACCCACAGGCTCACCGCCATGCTCACGTGGCCGAAGCGCGGGGGGTGCTGGCGCAGCTTGTGCCCGGTGAACTGCGCCAGCGGTCGCGACTGGGCGTCCAGATACGACCCCAGGGTATACAGCTCTTCGTCGCCGCCGGGCACGATGTCCTGCAGCATCAGCGTGCCGCAGTCGCGCACCTTGTCGTACACGCGCAGCAGCTCGTCGCGAGAGGCGATCTCGAGGACGTGGCGGCGAAAGCGGGTCTTGAAGGCCAGCGATTCGACGGGCTTGAAGATCGCCGGGAAGCCGATCTCGTCGGCACCGCGGGCGAGATCGTCGTCGCCGTCCACGAACACGGTCTTCGGGATGTCCACGCCGACGCGCTGCGCGGTCTCGAGCTGCTCGCGCTTGTCGTGCAGTCGCTGCATCGTCTCCCAGCGGGAGAACGGGATGAGGTACCAGGGCTCCAGGCGGCTTGCGTGCCGGGAGATGGGCCAGATGTACTGGTCGTGCGTCGGGAAGAGCACGGCGCGCCGCGGCAGGCGACGCCCGAGCTGCTCGAGGAAGA
Organism: uncultured Thermoleophilia bacterium; assembly: GCA_963765635.1. Taxonomy (GTDB): domain Bacteria; phylum Actinomycetota; class Thermoleophilia; order UBA2241; family UBA2241; genus CAIXSE01. The sequence continues at coordinate 421,808 of CAVXXF010000004.1, read as the reverse complement.
CGACGAAGGCTTCCTCGTCTTCGCGCGGGTCGGGGCACACCATCCCGGCGGCGAGCCGCGAGTGCAGGCCCAGGGCACGCGGGTTGTCGTCGATGGCGAGCAGAGGCACATCGGCGGTCGCGAGGTCGCGGATGATGTCGAGCCCGTTGGCCCAGGAGACCTGCAGCACGATCGCCGGGTGACGCTCTTGCGCGGCCTTGAGGAACTTGTTGAAGCGCATGGTGGTCCTTTCAGGGCGCCGGACGCAGGACCTTCTCGTAGACGCCCAGCGCGAGGCCGGCGTTGCGCTCCCAGCTCAGGGCGAGCGCGGCCGCCTTGCCGGCTGCGCCCACGGCGGCTGCAGCCACGGGGTCATCGAGCACCTCTGCGATGATACCCGCGAGCGCCCCGGCGTCGCGAACCGGGGCAAGGTAGCCGCTGACGTGGTCGTCGATGAAGTCCTCGGGTCCCTCGCCCTCGCCGGCGATCACCGGCGTGCCTTGGGCCATGGCCTCCGTATAGACGAGGCCGAACGCCTCGTCCCAGCTGGGCAGCGCGAAGATGTCGGCACGGGCCATGAGGGCGAGCACACGCTCGTGCGGCACGCGGCCGAGGAAGTGAACGGCGTCGGAGACACCATCGGCCTCAGCCTGCGCGGCGAGCGCGTCGCGAAGCGGGCCGTCGCCGACGACCGCGAGGTTGACGCGGTGACCACCGGCGCGCAGCCGCCCGATGGCCGCGACCAGCTCGCGCAGGCCCTTGCGCTCGATGAGGTAGCCCACCGTGAGCACGAGCGGTTCGCCGGGCAGGTAGTCCGCCGCCGGCCGGACCTCGCGCCCGAGCCCCGTGGTGCCGTTCAGCACTACGCTCAGGCGCTCGGGTGCGACGACGCCGGCGAGCAGCCCGGCGACGGCGCTCGAGTTGGCCATCACCGCAGCGGCGCTCGAGAGCACGTCCTTGGCGCGGCGCTCGACGGCGCCGCCGTGGCGGAAGTGCTGGTACACGTCGGCGCCGTGCACGGTGACCACGTACGGCAGGCCGAGGTCGCCGGCGAGGCGCTGCGCCAGGGCGCCGTCGGGCAGCGCCTGGTGGGCGTGCAGGAGGTCGTAGTGCCCGTCGCGGAGGGAAGGCAGGCGGCGCACGCTGTTGTAGGCGAGGTCGCCGAGGCGGTCGAAGAGCAGGCGCCTCGGCGGCTGCAGCACGCGCGGGTACTCGGCGCGGATACCGTCGCGCACCGCTTGGCGTGGCTTCTGGCCGCGGCGCTTCTGGCGCGCGTCGCGCCAGAGAACGCGTGGCACCCACGGCGTCGGCGAGAGCACCTGCGCCTCGACACCGAGCGCGCGCAGCGCCAGGACCTGCTCGTGCACGAAGAGGTGCCGGTCCACGCCGGGGGACGGGTACAGGTGCGAGACGACGAGGACTCTCACGCGTCTGTCCCTGCGCCGGCGGCCGGTCCTGGCCGCGTCTCGGCCGCCGCCAGCCGCGCGCGCGAGATCACGGCCAGCCCCAGCCCGTACAGGATCCACACCGGGGCGAAGCTCACCGAGCTGCTTGGACCCACGGCGCCGATGGTCCATCCCAGCAGGGCGAGCACGGTGCCGCTGGCCAGGAATCGGGTCAGGGTGTCTGGGTCGCGCCGCGCGATGGGCCACAGCGCGATCACCAGGAACAGGAAGAAGATGAGGTGCAGGGCGAAGCCCACCAGACCGCCGTCCGCATAGGTCTCGAACCACCAGTTATGCAGGTTGGAGATGCCGAGCGCGTTGGTCCCCGAGGAGATGATGCTCTCGGCCTGGCCCGGCCCGGCGCCGAGAAGGAAGCTTCCGCCGGCGATCTCCAGGCCGCGGCTCGTCAGGCTGCTGCGGATGTCACCGGAGCCCTTGCCGGCCTGCGCCTGGCTGATCAGCGCCTCCAGGCGGAACTGCCGCAGCATGTCGCTCTGCGAGTCGTTGAACAGTAGATAGCCGGCCGCGACCACGAGGACGACGGCGACCACGGCGCCGACGATCTTGCCGGTGCGCGCCGAGAGCCGCGCGCCCAGGTGCCAGAAGAGGAAGACGGCGGCGATGGTGGACACCCCCGCGGCCACGAGGCTGGAGCGCGAGCCGGTGCGCACGAAGGCGGCGGCGCCGACGAGGATGAAGAGCACGTCGAGGACCAGCCAAAGAGCTCTGCGCGTGAAGAAGAAGGCGCAGAGCATGAACGGCCAGCAGAAGGCCAGATAGGTGGCGAGGTCGTTCTGGTTCACGAAGACGCTGGTGACGGCGTAGGTCTGCGAGGTCACCGCATCGATGAGGCGCGAGGTGGGCAGGCGGATGCCGAGGCGCGCCTCGAGGACGGTGAACCCGACGACGAAGGCGTAGGCGAGGACCAGCGTGTAGCCGAGCCAGCGGAGGCGACGGCGGCTGCCTCCCGCGGCCGCCGTGGCCAGCACCAGCGCGATCATCGTGACGACGATGGCGATGTAGTTGAAGGCGTCCGCCTTGTAGGGCGACCAGGTGAGCCCGATGAAGAGCCACGCGAACCACAGGGCGAGCGGCAGGGCCACGTCCTTGGCGGCGAACGGCAGCGGCGCGCGGCGCACGACGAGATACGTGACGCCGACGGCGACCACCAGGGCCAGGACGATGCGGAAGAGAAACGCCTGGGGGAAGCCGGGGATGGCGAACGATGGGCCGAGCAGCGCTGCCGCAGGCAGCACCACGAGGCCCACCACGAGAAGCGCGCCGATATCCAGGCGGGCGAGGCGCTCGCGGTTCAGCAGGATCAGGGCGACCACCGCGAGCACGACCAGCAGGGCCAGGCCCTCGAGAGGTCGGCGCGTGAGGATTGCCGCGAAGACGGCGGTGAGGGCCGCACCGGCGGCGACCAGTGCGACGTCGGTACGGGTGAAGCGACGTCCGGCGGGGGCGGCAGCCGTACGTGGTCCGGCGGTGGCGCTCATCCGGAAATCCTACCAGCGGGCCCGGAGGTGAGCGTCGGACCGGCGGCGGCCGCAGGCTGCCCGCCGGAGAGTCCGTCGAGCAGCGTGGCCAGCTCGGCGGTGAGACGGCCCAGTTCGTAGCGCTCCAGGGCCGCCGGGTCGGCGAGCGGGGCGTTCCCGTCGCGGGCCGCGCGCACGAAGGCTGCCAGCGGCGCGGCCATCTGGTCGTCGGGCAGCACGCACGTGCCGCCCCCGACCACGGCGAACAGGGCGCGGGCGGCGGAGCCGGCCGGCGAGATGGCGAAGACCGGCCGGCCGGCCTGCAGGTACTCGAACACCTTGCTCGACATGCTCTCCGGGCGACGGCCGTTGACCAGCAGCAGGCCATCGGCCGCGCGCTGGTACCCCAGAGCGCGGGCGAGCGGTACCAGCGGCTCGACGCGCACACGGTCGCCGAGGCCGAGGCGCTCGGCGTCGGGCAGCACGCGGCTCTCGTCGACGCCGATGAAGAGCGCCTTCACGTCGGGCGGGAGCGCCGCGAGGCCGGTGAGGAACGCGCTCACTTGCTGCTCGCGGCCGTACAGTCGCCCGGTGTGCACGAGCCAGAAGCCCGCGCCGAGAGAGACGTCGTCCGGCGTCTCGGCGCGGTCGAAGCCGTTGGGCAGAACGTAAGCGCGCCCGGCGAGCCAGGGGTGCCGATCCACCAGATCGTCGACGATCGGCAGGTTGACGGCCGTGACGGCGGCGGCGTGGTGCAGCGCCCACGCCTCGAGGCGGGCGTGGGCAACCCTGTGCGCCGCGGTGGGGTACGTACGGAACTGGTAGGTGGACCACGGGTCACGGTAGTCGGCCAGCCACGGCAGACCGGACAGGCGCGCCAGCGTGGCCGCCACAAGATGCACGCTGGGCCGCGGCGAGCTCGAGAAGATGGCGTCGAAGCGCTCGCGGCGCAGAATGTCGCGGCCCTTGAGCACGGCCGGCCCGACCCACGTGACGTAGGGATCGGGCACGCTTACCCAGCTGTTGACGCGCGTGCTGCGCTTGCCGCCGCCGAGGAGCTGCCTGGGCCACGGCACAGGGGTACGGACCACGCGCACGCCGGGCGGCTCTGCCGCCGGCCCGGCGGCCTTCGCCGCGAGCACCGCCGGCTCCCAGCCGTACTCCGGGAGGTGGCGCAGAAAGCGCACCACGCGCGTGGTGCCGGCGCTGGCCATGGGCGGGTACGGATTGGCGACCACGAGGAGCTTCTTGTGCGGCGTCCGCATCATGTGATGGTGGTGGCGTTCGGACCTTCGATGAGGTCGATATCGGCGTCTTTCTCCATCTCGAGCTCCTCCTCCTCGGCCTCGACATCGTCGGCGCTGAGGTGCGTGGTGCGATCGCCGTCGTCCGTCGCGGAGACGGTCCCGGCGGCGGCCACGCCCGGCTGAGGGACGCCGCGCCGGCCGCGCAGCCGGCGCACCAAACCATCCAGCTTCTGGCGCTCGCCGTGCGTGAAGAACCCTGTCGCGAAGAGCACAAGGGGGAAGACCAGCAGGGTCGGCACCTGCGCCAGCGTGCTCACCACCAGCTCGCGGTACGGCATGTACACGCTCTGACCGAAAGCGCGTCCTACGCCCCAGGCCGCGGCCAGCGTGAGCCCCGCGGCGAGGACGATGAGGAGCAGCCGCCGCCACTCGTAGGGGATCGGGTACCACTTCTCGGAGTAGAAGTAGACGGTCACCGCCAGGATGGCGAAACCGATGACGTGTGTCCAGGCCGCGGCCCACATGCCGTATTCCGGCACGAGCAGAAAGTTGAGGGCGATGTTGACCGCCGAGGCGATCACGAAGAACACCGGGATCATGCGGTTCTTCTTGGCGACGTTGGAGCCGACCCAGAAGACGAAGTACACAGCGTAGACGGCCACTGACAGGGCCAGCACGAAGGTCGTCGGCCCGATGCTCCAGTAGCGCTCGTTCAAGAAGGTGTGGATGATGAACGGCATGAAGGCCCCCATCACGGCCAGCAGGAGCGCGTTGAGGGCGAGGAAGTAGGTGGACGACCGCGCGACCATCTTCTTGTGCCGCTCGGGCTCGTGCAGCTTGGCGTAGTGCCACTGCGGCCACGCCATGCGGAACGCCATCAGCGTGAGGTACAGCGGCTGGCTGAGAGAGTACGCGACCGTGTACAGACCGACGACGGCCTTGCCCTGGTAGTGCAGCAGAAAGTAGCGGTCCGAGAGCTTGAGCCAGTAGAACGAGAGTCCCGTGAAGAGCGCCGGGACGGCGAACGCCAGCATCGGTCTCATCAGCTGTCCGTGCCAGCGCCAGTCGACCTTGCGGATGTACGTCGGGAGCAGCCCGCACTGCATGCCGGCGGCGGTGAAGAGGTTGGCGAGCAACACTCCCATCGGCCCCCAGTCGAAGACCGCGACGAACAGGATGGAGAGGGGGACCTGTACGAAGATGCGCCCGATGGTGTAGGCGCTGAAGATCCAAGGCCTGTGCTCGAGGCGGAACAGCGTGAACGGCAGGTCGTTGATGTTGCTGAAGAACAGCGTCGCCAGCGCGACCGCGAAATAGCGCCAGTCGCCGGGGTCGTACTCCTTGCCCAGAAGGACCGGCGCAAGCTGCGGCATGAGCACGCCGACTGTGCCGAGCAGGATCAGCGGGTAAATGGTGGACACGTAGAAGACGTTGGTGATCACCCTGCGGCGCGCCTGCGGCGACTTGTCGTCAAAGTAGAAGCGGCTGAAGGCGACATCGAAGCCCAGGGTGACGAGGACGTCGAGGAAGGTCGTCACCGTGACGACCATGCCGAGGATGCCGTAGTCGGACGGCGTGAGGAAGGCCGTGTAGAGCGGCAGGAGAAGCGCGACGAGGAACTTCTGCAGCGCGCGGCCGCCGCCGTAGATCACAGAGTCCTTGAGGAGCAGCGAGTAGCCCTGGCTCTTCGGCTTCGTGCCCTTGCCCATGTGTGGAGGCGTCCTCCTAGCGGCGCGGCGCGCCGAGGTCCTTGGGCAGCTGCTCGGCGTGCGCCTCGACGGCGGCGAGTTGCTCCGCCGCCAGCGGCGACGAGCCGCGTCGCCGGGCGCGGGTCATGACCTCGCCGACCTTGAGCCCGGCAGTGTGCAGCTCGATGAGCGGCTGCGGCAGGAGATCGCGAACGACAGCGGCGCCGGGCCAGCTGCGCAGGCCGGCGCCGGCCAGGCCGCGCCCGTCGAGCTCGCCGGCGAGGCCGACCACGGCGAGGTGCGGCGCGGCGGCCGCCAGGGTGGCCGCGTCGATCCAGCCGCCGGGCCCGACGGTGCGCGCGTCCGGCCGGGCGGGGCACAACACCAGGGCGTCGGCCTCGGCAAGGCGGCCGCGAGCGGCCGCGTCTCCGAGGCTGTCCCCGACCTTCTCGCCGCCGTACAGGCTGATGCGGCCGGCGCCCTCGGGCGCCGCGACGAGCACGCGCGCGCCGGCTTGCGCCAGGCCGCGCGCGACCTTGGCGTATGCCACTCCGTCGCCGGCCACGAGCACCGTGGCCCCCACGATCTCTACGCCCACTTGGAGAAGGCCCCAGACGGCCTCCATCGCGAGGTAGCGGAACAGGTCGATGCCGTCCTCGTCCACCCCGGCCACGGCGATGGCGCCCCGGCGGCAGGTGGCGACGTCCACGTCGGCGGTGCGCCAGTGCGCGACTCCGCGCATGAGCGTCACAGAAGCGGTTTCGGCGATGTTGCGCACGATGGCCTCGTCGATGGGGCGCACGCCGGGGAGGTCGGTGACGAGGTCCACCCCGGCCAGCGGCGCCTGCAGGCGCGTCGGCAGCACGTGCACGCGGTCCTGGACGCCGGCGAGCTTGGCGAGATACTCGGTCTGCTGCTCCGCCTCCTTGCGCGACGACTGCACGGTGTCGCGGGCCACGGCGTACACCTCGGCCGCTCCGGCGAGGGCGGCGATCGCCGGCGTGACGCGGCGGTAGCCCACGCCGGCCTCGGTGAGCACGCGCAGGCCGGCGAGGTCGAGCCGGTGCCGCTCGATGGAGCGCCGGACGAGGCGCAGCACGTGGCGCCCCGGAAAGGTGTCGTCGCAGGCGAAGCGCGGGTCGGGGATCTCGTTCATGTGTCCATCTTACTTCTCCGGCAGACCGCGGTTCCCCCGCACCCGGCGAGAGCAGCGCGCGGGCGCCCACGAACCGGGCCCGGCGCGCGGGCGTCTCCCCGAAGAGGCCGGGTCGGCGCGCCCGGCTCTCTCGTCTATACTGTCGTCTCGCGTCCGTTGAGAAAGGACCGCCCTCGTGCGCGTCACAACCCGCCCGACAGTCTCAGGTCGCTCTCCTCCTCGCAGTCATCTGCGTGCTGCTGGCCGCCGTGGCCGGCGCCTTCGCGTCGGCGGCCGCAGCGGCCCCCGACGCCGCGCAGATCGACGACTTCCTCGCGGTGCACGGCTCCCCGATGACCGGCACCGGCGCCACCTTCGTGGCCGAGGGCCGGGAGCACGGCGTCGACCCGGCCTTCCTCGTCGCCATCACCGGCGCCGAGTCGAGCTTCGGCCAGCTGCTGTACTCGGAGAACGGCGACCAGTGCACGTACAACGCCTTCAACTGGTTCTACGGCCTCACGTGGCCGCAGAGCGACTTCGGCTCCTGGGACGAGGCCATCGGTCGCGTTGCCCAGGGTCTGGCCGGCGAGCTCTACTACGGCGTCGGCCTCTACTCGGTGAACGCCATCGCGCCCAAGTACTGCCCCGACGGCACCGGCAACTGGATCAACAACGTCACGTCCTTCATGACCCAGCTCGGCGGCAACCCCGCCGACACCCGCCTTGTCGGAGCCACGGCGCTTCCGCCCGACACGCAGCCCGGGCTCGTAGCGCTCGACGGCTCGGTGAGGCTGGCCGGCGGCCCGCGCGTGGTCGGCAGAGCCGTACGCGTGCGCTTCACGATCACCAACAGCGGCGGTCAGCCGATCGCCCTCGAGGGAATCAGGCTGGCGGTGCGTGGCGCCGCCGGCGCCAGTGCCGACCTGGTCTCCGACCAGGCGTTCACGCTGGCGCCGGGTCAGCTGCTCGCCGTCACCGCGTCGTGGCCGCTCGACACGGTCGGCCCGTGGCACGGCTGGATCGAAGTGGTGCGCAACGGCGAGCCCAGCCTCGTCGGCGAGAAGCAAGCCTTCGCCTTCCGCGTGAGTCTCTCGCGCGAGCAGATCGTGCGCCGCTGGATCCTGGCCGACGCCAGCCTGAGCTCGCCGCACTGACGCTCGCGCCGGTCGATCCGCGGCCGCGCCTCTCTCAGAACTGGAAGTAGAGGAACGGGCTCGGCTTGCTCAGCGCCAGCAGTGACGCCCCCAGCAGCAGCCCGAGCACCAGCGCGTAGCGCAGCTTGGGCTGTGGCTTGATCTCCCAGGTGTTGGGGAGGAAGTTCACCCACACCAGGCCGCCGATGATGAACCCCGCGAGCACCGGCGCCAGCGGCAGTATCCCGTCCCCGCTCAGGCCCTTCAGGCCGAACATCGCCGCGAGCACGTCCAGCGCCGAGCGCATGGACGTGGCGCGGAAGAACACCCAGGCGAGCGTGGCGGCCAGGAAGGTCAGCGTGCGGTTGAGCCACACCCACGGCGGCGTGAACCCCTTCTTGCGCGCCACCACGTGCACCGCCTGGAAGACGCCCCAGAGCAGGCCCCAGAAGACGAACGTCCAGGCGGGGCCGTGCCACAGGCCGGCCAGGAGGAAGGTGATGAGCAGGTTGCGCACGGTCATGAACGTCGTGCCGCGCGAGCCGCCGAGGGGGATGAACAGGTAGTCGCGCAGCCAGGATGACAGCGACATGTGCCAGCGCCGCCAGAAGTCCGACGGGTTGGCGGCCTTGTAGGGCGAGTCGAAGTTCTGCGGGAAGCGCAGGCCGATCATGAACGCCACGCCCACGGCCATGTCCGAGTATCCCGAGAAATCGAAGTAGAGCTGCAGCGTGTAGCCGAGGGCGGCGCCCCAGCCGGAGAGCAGGCCGAGCTGGCCGTGATGCGCGAACAGGTCGTTGACATAGGGCGCCATCATGTCGGCGACCAGCAGCTTCTTGGCGAGGCCCATGACGAGGAAGAACAGGCCGGTGCCGATGAGACTCCAGCGGAACCGCTGCTGAGCACGCTCGAGCTGCTCGCCGACGTGGCCGTAGCGGATGATGGGGCCGGCCAGGAGGTAGGGGAACATCGTCGCCCAGGCGAGGTAGTGGATCACTGACTTGGCCGGGCGGATCATCCCCCGGTACACGTCGACCACGTACGAGATCGCGGCGAACGTGTAGAAGGACACGCCGACCGGCAGCAGCACCCGCAGCATGGGCAGCGGCTCGCCCATCCCCATGAGCTTGAAGAGGCCGTCCATGGAGGTGAAGAAGAAGCCGCGGTACTTGAAGTAGGCGAGGAGGCCGAGGTTGACGGTCACGGCGGCGGCGAGCAGCACCTTGCGCCGCCGCCCATCCCGATTGTGGACGATCAGCCATCCGGCCGCCCAGTCGACGAGCGTCGTACCGAGCAGCAGTGGGATGTAGCGCCAGTCCCAGAGACCGTAGAACAAGCACGAGGCGACGATCAGGAAGCTCAGGCGCGCGTAGCCGCGCGGGATCAGCCAATACAGGAGGACGACGACCGGCAGGAAGAAGAAGAGGAAGCCGAAGCTGTTGATGAACACGGCTTCCCCTCAGTCCGCGGCGGCCGGTCGGATCACTTGGGCAGCCCGCCGGTCTGTTGCAGCACGTAGTCGATGGCGCGCTGCGTGTTGATCGTCGTCATGTGCACGCCGTCATAGAACTGCTACGGGGTCGGCGCCGAACTTCGTCATGTCGGTGATGTCGACGAAGACGAAGTCGTACGTGCCCTCGAGCGACGTCACGTAGTCGAGCACCTGCTGGTAGCGTTCGCGGCCAGCCCAGCGGGCTCAGGACCTTGAGCAGCTTGGGGTTGATGGGCGTGAGCACGATCAGCGGCGTAGCGCCCTGATCGTTCATCAGCTTGAGCGTGCGTTCGAAGTAGCTCTGCGCTTCGGGGTCGAGCTCCTTGTACGCGTTGCGGTACAGGTCGCCGTAGCGCTTCACCGACTTGGGGAAGCGCTTCGCCCACTCCTTCTCGGTCCACAGGCGCTGCCTGACCATGCCGTCCGGCAGGAAGCGTGTCGCGGTACTTGGAGGCCTTCACCTTCGCCTTGTCGCGGTTGAGGATGACGCGCAGCGAATCCTTGGCCGTGACCCACGAGAACATCGCGGTGCGGTTTTCGGCGACGGCGCGGAGCAGGGCGCGCACACTATGCCTGGCGCCCGCCTCGCCCGACGTACTGCGCCAGGCGCGGCTCGTTGGCGGTGCGGCCCTGGACCTTGAACGGCACGAACGACTCCACGTCGAGCAGCCAGAAGTACGCGGGGCTCGCGTCCGGCCAGGTGTCGGCGATGAAGTTGGTCATCGCCCAGGCGTCGGCGGTGCCGCCGATGCCGTTGACGCCGGCGTTGAAGGTCCGCAGGCCGGTCTTCTCCTCGAGGTACTTGGGCTGGTAGCGCATCGAGCGCGAGCTGCCGAGGACGACGAGCTGCGGCCCCTGCTTCAGGGCCTCGATGGCGTCGGCCTTGATCGTGCGGTCCGAGGTCGTCGCGCTGGGCAGCAGCTTCATGCCGATCATGCCGTAGGGGTCGGCGAGCGTGTTGAGCGTGCCGACGGCAGCCATCACCGCGAAGGCCGCCAGAGCCAGGACCAGCAGGAACCAGAGGGTCTGGCGGCCCTTCGTCTGATCGATCTCCGGCGGGTCGGGGATGACGCGCTTCTTGAGACCCGTCGTGGGCGCCGGCTCGGGGCCGCGCTGGGCGTTTGGCTCGGCGGCTCCTCCCTGGCTCGCCCTCACGGGCCAGCGGGAATCGCTCCGCGTCGGGTGGGTTGGTCGGCAGGTCGCTCATCTCCTAGGTATTCCCGGCCAGAAACGCCGTGATGCGCGCGGCGAGGCCGGCGGTCTCGATCTCGTCGATGCCGCCGTTCGTCGTCCTTCGTCTCGTGGAAGGCGGCGATGCCGCGGCCTTCCAGGAAGCAGCGCGCCAGGCGGATGCTGCCGCCGTGCGTCACGAGGAGCGCCGGGCGGCCGTCCCGCGCTGCGTCCCGCAGCGCGGCCAGCACCCGGCGCTGCTGGTCGGCCAGGCTCTCGCCGGCGGGAAAGCGGAAATCCTCGGGGTGCTCGCGGTACCGGCGCCACGTCACGGCGTCGTCGAGCATGATCTCGGCGAACAGGCGCGACTCCCAGTCGCCGCGGTGGGTCTCGGCGAGACGCGGGTCGAGGACGAGCGGGATGTCACCGCCGATCTCCTCGCGGATGAGCTCGGCGGTCTCTCGTGCGCGCATGAGGTGGCTGGAGACGATGAGCTCCAGGCCGCGCCCTTCGAGCGCGCGACCCTGGTCGCGCGCCTGGGCGCGGCCCGTCTCGTTGAGACCGATCTCGGTCCAGCCCTGGCAGCGCGCCGGCTCGCGGTTCCAGTCGGTCTCGCCGTGGCGGATGAGAGAGAGGGTCATGTGACGCACCGAGGGGTCTGCGGGCGAATGCGGCCGGGCGCGGCGACACGCTCAGTGGAAGTGCAGCAGCGTGTCGCCGCGCACGCCCACGCGGAGCGTCTCCACCGAGATCACTTCTTCGGGTGGGATGTTGCCGAGGTTCACGTTGGCCCCGAACTCCGTGACGAACCAGGCCTGCTGGCTCTTGATCGGCGCCTCGAACAGCAGCTGCGCGGGGTCGATCGCCGAGCGGATCTCGTCGAGCAGGCCCTCCTTGACCTCACCGCCGGGCTGGTAGATGCCCACGGTGCCCGACTCGCGGCCTTCGGTGATGACCTTCCAGGCGCCGGCCTCGAGCTCGCGCTTGATGCTGTCGACCCACTTGAACGGGGCGATGACCACGCTGGCGTCCTTGCTGCCGACCTCGCTGAGCACCTTGAACTCCTTGGCGAAGCGGCGCAGCATGGCCAGCTTGTCTTCGACGGGGATGTCGATGGTGCCGTCGGAGATCTCCACGCAGGTCATGTCGCACTCGCGCACGAGTCGCACGTACTCCTCGAGCTTGTTCTGGCGCAGGCAGACCTCGAAGAAGGTGCCGCCGAAGCAGACCGGGATGTCGAAGCTCTGGTAGAGGGCGATCTTCTCCTTGACGTTGGGCGTGACCGCCGCGGTGCCCCAGCCCAGCTTGACGATGTCGACGTTGTCCTTGGCGACCTCGAGGAACTGCCGCACCTGGTCGAGGCTGTAGCCCTTGTCGAGCACGTGGGTGAGGCCGCTCTCGCGCGGCTTGCTCGTGCGCTGTGGGAGCGTGAGAAAGTCGAACATCGGTCGTCCTCCAGTGGTCGCGCGCCGCTCGTCGCGGTGCTGAGTGAATCGTACCAGACCGCTTCCCCACCGCGCCCTTGGAGTGGCAAGCCGCGGCAGGACGTATGCATGGTCGTCAAAGTATAAGGCATTGTGATTCGAATTATTACCGATGGTCATGCATACTCCCCCGCAGTCAATCTTGTCAATGTTGATCGTCGCGCTCAACAATGGGCGCGCGGGAGGGAATGGATGCAATCGAAGAGGACCATCTGGAGCGCTAGTGCTGGCGACTACGACCCTCGTGGTGGTCGCGACGCTCAGCGCCTGTGGCGGCGGCGGATCCAGCGTCGGCGCTGGTCGCCTACTCCACGCCGCGCGAAGCCGTACGCGGAACTGATCCCGGCCTTCCAGAAGACGGCTGCGGGACCGATGTCGAGTTCACGAGTCCGTACGGCTCGTCCGGCGACCAGAGCCGCGGCGTCGAGGCCGGCCTGCCCGCCGACGTCGTGCGCCTTCTCGCTCGAGCCCGACATGACCCGGCTCGTCGAAGCCGGTCTCGTCGACGAAGACCTGGGAGCCAGAACCAGTACGAGGGCATCGTCACCAGCTCGGTCGTCGTCTTCGTGGTCCGCAAGGGCAACCCGAAGGACATCACGACCTGGGACGACCTGACCGAGCCCGGACGTCGAGGTGATCAAGCCCAACCCGTTCACCTCCGGTGGCGCCAAGTGGAACATCATGGCCGCCTACGGCGCCCAGATCAAGCAGGGCAAGACCGAGGAGCAGGCCGCGGCAGTACGTCGCCGACCTCTTCGAGCAACGTGGCCGTGCAGGACAAGAGCGCGCCGCGACGCGCTGCAGACCTTCATCGGCGGCAAGGGCGACGTCCTGCTCTCCTACGAGAACGAGGCGATTCGCCGCCCAGAAGGCGGGCGAGGACGTCGACTACGTCGTCCCCGACGAGACGATCCTGATCGAGACCCCGATCGCGGTCACCGAGGATGCGAGCGGTTCGCGCCGAGCGCAAGGCGTTCCTCGACTACCTCTACACGCCCGAGGCGCAGGCGATCTTCGCTCGACAGGGCTACCGCCCGGTCGTCGAGGGCGTGACCGGCGCCGACAAGTTCCCGACCCCGCCAAGCTGTTCACCATCGACGATCTCGGCGGCTGGGCCGACGTCAACAACGAGTTCTTCGATCCCAGTGACAGCGTGATCGCGACCATCGAGCAGGGCCTCGGCATCAGTACCCAGCAGTAGCGGTTAGCGCGCGGCCGAGGACGCTTCCGCGAGGCCGCGCCGCCGAAGGCGCTCCGCCGCCGAGAGTCGGGAGCACCTGGCTGGGCGTCGGCCTCGTCACGCTGTACCTCAGCGTCATCGTGCTCATCCCGCTCGCCGCCGTCGTCTGGCACGCGGCCGAGCTGGGACCGGCCGCGTTCTGGCGCGTCGTCAGCAGCCCGACACGCGGGCGGCGCTGCAGCTCGAGCCTCGTCATCTCCTCGGCTGTCGCCGCGGTCAACGCCGTGGTCGGCACCGTCATCGCCTGGGTGCTCGTGCGCGACGACGTTCCCCGGCAAGACGACTCGTCAACGCGCTCATCGACCTCCCGTTCGCGCTGCCGACGATCGTCGCCGGGCTGACGCTGCTGGCCCTCTACGGCCCCGACAGCCCGGTCGGCGTCGAACCTCGCCTACACGCGCGCCGCGCGTGCTGCTGGCGCTGCTGTTCGTGACGCTGCCGTTCGTGGTGCGCTCGGTGCAGCCGGTGCTGATCGAGCTCGACCAGGAGGTCGAGGAGGCGGCCGCCTCGCTCGGCGCCCGCGGCTTCACGATCTTCCGCCGCGATCGTCCTGCCGAACCTGCTGCCCGGCGATCGTCTCCGGCGCCGGCGCTGGCGTTCGCGCGCGCCATCGGCGAGTTCGGCTCGGTCGTCCTGATCTCCGGCAACATCCCGTTCAAGACCGCAGGTCGCCTCGGTGTGCATCTTCGCCCAGATCGAGAGCGGCGATTCCGCCGGGGCCGCGGCGCGTCGCGGTCGTCCTGCTCCTCATCTCGTTCGGCGTGCTGCTTGCGCTCGCCTTCGTGCAGCGCTGGGGAAGGAGGGGCGATGAGGAGGAGTAGCAGCCGGCCTGCTGCGCCCGGCGCCAGAGGGACGCGCGCCAGCAGGTACGGCCTGCGCGACCGTCGCCCTCGTCTACCTGGCGCTGATCCTGGTGCTGCCCGTCGGGATGATCTTCTACCGGACGTTCGAGCACGGCCTGCAGCCGGTGCTGCAGGCGCTCGACTGACCCGCATGACGTCTGCACGCCCTGTACCTCACCGTTGCTCATCGCCGCGATCGCCGTGCCGCTGAACACGCTGTTCGGCATGCTCTGCGCCCTGGTGATGGTCCGCCGCAGGTTTCCGCGGCAAGGCGCTGCTGAGCGCGCTGATCGACCTGCCGTTCGCGGTCTCGCCGGTCGTCGTCGGCCTGGCGCTGGTCCTCGTCTACGGGCCGCACCGGGTGGCTCGGCGGGTGGCTGGCGGAACACGGCGATCCGGGTCATCTTCGCGTCCCCGGCAATGGTGCTCGCGACCATCTTCGTCTCGCTGCCGTTCGTGGTGCGCGAGGTGGTCCCCGTGCTGCACGAGATCGGCGACGAGCAGGAGCAGGCGGCCGCGACGCTCGGCGCGACGCCGTGGCAGACGTTCTGGCGCGTCACCCTGCCGGCGATCCGGGGGGCGTCACCTACGGCGTCGTCCTCACGACCGCTCGTGCCCTCGGCGAGTTCGGGGCCGTTAGCATCGTCTCCGGCAAGATCGCCGGCCGGACGGCGACGCTCACTGTCCTCGTCGAGGAGCGTTTCCAGCAGTTCGACCTCGTCGGCGCCTACGCGTCGTCCCTGGTCCTGGCGGTGATCGCTCTGGTGATCGTGCTCACCATGACCGTGCTGACAACCCAAGGAGGTCGGTCACATGACCATCAGCGTCGATCGGTGTCACCAAGCGCTTCGGCGACTTCGTCGCGCTCGACGACGTCTCGCTCGAGGTCGCCGGCGGCGCGCTGACGGCACTGCTCGGCCCGAGCGGCTCGGGCAAGTCGACGCTGCTGCGCGTGATCGCCGGGCTCGAGCGCGCCGACGCCGGCGAAGTGATCATCTCCGGACGAGGACGCGACCGCGCGCCCCGCGCGCGAGCGCGGAGTCGGCTTCGTCTTCCAGCACTACGCCGCGTTCAAGCACATGACGGTGCGCGACAACGTCGCCTTCGGCCTCTCGATCCGCAAGCCGCCCGAAGGCCGAGATCGCGGCCCGCGTCGACGAGCTGCTGGAGCTCGTGCAGCTCGACGGGCTCGCGGAGCGCTACCCGTCGCAGCTCTCCGGCGGCCAGCGCCAGCGCATGGCCCTGGCGCGGGCGCTCGCCGTCGAGCCGAAGGTGCTGCTGCTCGACGAGCCGTTCGGCGCCCTCGACGCGAGCGTGCGCAAGGAGCTGCGCGCCTGGCTGCGCCGCCTGCACGACGAGGTGCACGTGACGACGGTCTTCGTCACGCACGACCAGGAGGAGGCGATGGAGGTCGCCGACCAGATCGTCGTCATGAACGAAGGTCGCATCGAGCAGATCGGGCCGCCGCGCGAGCTCTACGAGAGGCCCGGCAACGAGTTCGTCGATGAGCTTCCTCGGCCCGGTCAACAAGCTCGGCGACGCGCTGGTGCGCCCGCACGACGTCGAGCTGCTGCTCGAGCCGAACGGCGCGACCACCGAGGCGATGATCGACCGCATCACCCACCTGGGCTTCGAGGTGCGCGTCGAGCTCGAGCTGCCCAACGGCCGCAAGCTCTGGGCGCAGACGACGCGCGAGTCGGCGGCGGCTCTTGAGCCGGGCAGAACGGTGCATGTGCGTCCGCGCGCGACCCGCACGTTCGACGGCGACGGCGCCGAGACGGTCCCCGCCGGCGACAGCCCATGGTGGGACCGGCGAGTCACAATGGAGGTCCATCACAGCTGAGGGACCTCGACAGCCGGCCTAGCGGCGCTGCCTACGCCTTGAACAGCAGCGCCAGGCCGCTCAAGAAGAGGACGACGGCGAGGATGCTGCGCAGCACGCGGGTCGGAGCATGCACGGTGAGCTGCGAGCCGATGAGCACTCCCGGGATCGAGCCCATGAGCAGGGCCGTGACCATCCACAGGTCGACATTCCCGACGCCGATCTGGGCAAGGCCGGTGATTGTCAGGAGGATCATCGCGTGGAACACGTCGGTGCCCACGATGCGGTCCGTGGTGAGGGGGTAGAGCAGGATCAGGAAGACGGCCAGCAGCGTGCCGCTGCCGACCGACGTGAGACCGATGATGAAGCCGCAGCCGATGCCCAGCAGGACGGTCATGACCTTGAAGCGCGCGGTCATCTTGATGTCCTCGCGGCGGTGGTGCTGGTCGACGTGCATGACGACCTTCACGACCAGCAGCACGCCGACCATCATCAGGGCGGAGCCGATGGCGCGGTAGAGGATGCCGTTGATGAGGTCGCCGTAGTTGTTCTTGACGTACGTGACGGCGGCGACGCCGGCCAGCGCCGCCGGCACGCTCCCCAAGGCGAGCCAGAGCGCCAGGGGCACGTCCACCGAGCCCTGCCGCCAGTGCTTCCACGAGCCGAACATCTTGGTCACCGCGGCGTAGGTGACGTCGGTGCCGATCGCCATCGTCGGCTGGAAACCGAAGAAGAAGATGAGGATGGGCGTCATCAGCGCGCCGCCGCCCATCCCGGTGAGCCCCACGAGGAAACCGACCAGCAGGCCGGTCAGACTGAGATAGGGGTTGAGGTGGGCGCCGAAGCCCGCGTACACAGCGGCCACAAAGAGCGCCCAGCCGCCGATGCCCAGCGCCCAGCGCATCTTCCAGGCGCCGGTGGGCTCGGGGCCGGGGCGGAACGGCGGGAGCGTGTCGTCGATGTCCGGGTCGAAGAAACCGTCGTGGTCTGGCTCCGGGACGTGCCCGCCGAGCACCGGCGCACCCGGCGCCAGCGTCGATGGTGGTGGCGTTGGACTCGCTGTCGGTCATCAAGTCTCCGCGGAAGTCGGGATGGGTACCGGCGGCAGCGCGGCCGTCGGCACCTGAATGGGCGTGAGTATGGGGAGACCCAGCTTATCTGTCAAATAAGTGAAGACTATGGACAAGGAGTCTGCCGGCGAGCCGGGAGCCGGTCCGAGCCCGGCGACGCTCACAGCATCAGCATCGCTGATGGAAGCGTCTGCACCTATGCAGAAAATGAATGGGCCGCGATGCTGGCGGCTGCGCCGACGCGGTCAGCCGGCCGCGGCGTACTGCTCGCGGAAGAACGCGAGCAGGCTCTCCGCGGCCCGGCTCAGCACGCGCGTCCTGGAGCGCACGCTGTAGAAGTCGCGCAGGATGCGGAAGCCCTCGATCGGTACCACCACGAGCGTGCCGTGCTCGACCTCCGGCCCGATCGCCCAGCGGCTCACGAACGTGACGCCGCCGCCCGAGATGGCGGCCTGCTTGGCCGATTCCATGAGGCCCATCTCCATGACCACGTTCAGCTTCTCGAGGCGCACGCCGGCGCGCCGCAGGTGGTCTTCGACCACGGTACGCACCCCCGCGCCATGCTGCTGCATGATCTGTGGCTCGGCGACGAGGTCGTCGAGCGTGACCGGCTCGCGCGACGCCCAGGGATGACTCGGGCTGCAGACGAGGACGATCTCATCGCGGGCGAGCGGCTCCGCGACCAGCTCCGGCCGCGGCGTAACGGCGCCCACGGCGCCGATCTCGAACTCACGCGCGAGCACGCGCTCTACGACGGCGTGCGTGTCGTCGACGTGCAGCGAGATCGCGACGCCCGGGTACTCCTCCTTGAACTGCGTGAGCATCCCGGGCAGCACGTGTTCGCCGGGGCCAGTGGAGGCGCCGACCACGACGCGGCCTGCCACCAGCTCACCGAGGTCGAGGATCTCGGTGCAGGCGCGCTCGTGCAGGTCGAGGATCTCGCGCCCATAGCGGTAGAGCACCTGACCGGAGTCGGTGGCGACCACGGTGCGGCGCGAGCGGTCGAGTAGCGTCGTCTTGAGCTCACGCTCGAGGCTGTGGACCTGCTGGCTGGCCGCCGGCTGAGTGATGTGCATCTCGTCGGCGGCCAGCGAGAAGCTCTTGCGGTCGACGATGCGGCAGAAGAGCTTGATCTGGCGGATGTCCATAAGCGAAGCTTATCTCACTCTGTCAGTGCTCCGCCAGAGGCACGCCGCGGGGAGCGCCGGCGCGCCAGCTCGAGCAGCCGGTCGACGAAGAGGGCGGGGTCGCGCGGCAGCGCCTGCGTCGTCCGCGCGTTGCTCTTCTTCTTGAGCTCGATGTCCTCCGCCCCCGAGGCTTGCCGCAGGCGACCTTCGTCGAGCAAGGCGGCGTCCACGGCCGCCGGCCGCCTGAGCGACACGGTGTACGCCGGCGTGCCGAGTGCGACCGCCTCGCGCGCCATGACCCCACCGCTGCCGATCACGAAATCGGCGGCGGCGATGAGACTGGCGCCGCCGGGCACCGGCCCGTCGGGGGCGATCAGTCCGGGCGCACCGAGCGCCAGAAAACGCTCGCGCTGCCCTGCGTCGCGGGCCACGAGGACCAGTGACACGTTGCGTCGCCGGGCCAGCTCGCAGACCAGGCCACCCAGAGCCACTTCATCGTGCGACGGTGCGCCGCTGGACCCCGCGCCGGACGCGCCGGACGCACGACGCCGACTACCCGACGGCGCTCGACGCCGAGCGCCGCGAGCACGTGCGGATCCGGGCTGAAGTCGTGGAGGTAGTACTCCTCCTTGAAGCCCGGGTAGCGGAAGAGCTTGTCCGGCGGCGCCCCGAGGGCCGCCAGCGCCGCCGGCGGGATGGCCTGCGGCACCGCGACCTCGTCGACGAGGCGTACGTTGACGGCGTTGCCGCGGCGCAGCCGCTCGTCGTCGAGAAAGGTCAGCTGCGGGATACCCAGCGTCCAGGCCGCGAGGGCGAAGTCGGTGGCATGGCTGCCGACGGCCACGTCGAAGCGGCCGCTCGAGGCGGAGCCGAGGAGCTGAGCGGAGCGGTTCACGAGGCCGACGACGCGTGTGCCGAGACTCCCGCCGCGATGACCGGTGGTGAGCACGCCGCCGAGACCGTAACGCCGCAAGACGAGGTCGGCGCCGGCGAAGCGCCGCGCCGTGATCGTCACGGTGTGACCGGCGTCCTCCAGGCGACCGCACGATCGGTGCGAAGAACACGACGTGGGAGGCGTCGGTGATGTCGACCCAGATCCTCATCGCCGCCTCTCCCGGCTCAGGCGCCGGCGCTCGCGAGCGGCCGGGACCGGCGCTCAGTCCAGCCCGGCGGCGACGGCCGTGGCCACCTCCTGCACCTGCGCCGCGGTGAGGTTGGGGTGCATGGGGACGGCGAGATTCTGCTCCGCGGCCGCGTCGGTGACGGGGAAGTCGCCGACCTTGTGGCCGAGCTCCGCGAACGCCGGCTGCAGCTGCAGCGGCTTGGTGTAGTACGCGGCGCAGTCGACCTTACGCTCCTTGCAGGCCGCGGCGATGGCGTCGCGCTGCGGATGGCGAAGCACGTAGAGGTGGTACACGTGCGTGAGACCCTCGGGCACCGCCGGGCGCAGCACCTCGCGCGGCAGGTACTGGTCGTACCAGGCCGCCACCTGGGCGCGACGTGCGTTCCACTCGTCGATCACCTCGAGCTCGATGCGCAGGATCGCCGCCTGCAGCTCGTCGAGGCGTGAGTTGAAGCCGATGTCGGTGAACGTCTTCTTGTCTTTGCTGCCGTGGAAGCGCAGCTCGCGAGCGCGCTGCACCAGCACTTCGCTGTGGGCGGTGATCAGCCCGCCGTCGCCGTAGCCGCCGAGGTTCTTGGTGGGGAAGAAGCTGAAGACGCCCATGTCGCCGAGGCTGCCGGCGCGACGGCCGTTGTAGGTCGCGCCCCAGGCCTGGCAGGCGTCCTCGACGACGGGCAGTCCGTGAGGCTCCGCCACGGCGCGCACGGCGTCGGCGTCGGCCGGCAGGCCGAAGAGGTCGACCGGCATGATGGCCTTGGTGCGCGGCGTGAGGGCGCTCTTGATGGCGGCCGGGTCGATGCAGAGCGTGTCGGGGAGGATGTCGACGAACACCGGCTTGGCGCCGGTCTGAGCGATGGCCTCGGCCGTGGCGTAGAAGGTGAAGGGCACGGTGATGACTTCGTCGCCGTGCCCCACGCCGAGGGCGCGGAGGGCGATGGTGAGGCCGTCGGTGCCGTTGGCGACGCCGACGGCGCCGGCTGTGCCCATGTACTTGGCGGCGTCTTCTTCGAAGCCCTTGACGTTGGGGCCGAGGATGACGCGCCCGCTGCGCAGCACCTCGAGCACGGCCGCTTCGATGCGGTCCTGCAGCTCGGCGTACTGCCCCTTGATGTCCATGAGTCCGACGGCCATGCGATGCGCCTCCTTGCGGCGTGAGAAGTCGAGCCTGGAACCTACCATAGCCTCCCGGGGCGGGCTACCGGATGGCGAGGCGGGCGTCGCCGGCCGTCTTCTGCAGGGACCCGGCGAAATAGAGCGGTAGGAAGAGCAGGTCGTGCTCAGGCAGCTCGGCGTACGGCGCTGTCGACAGAACGATCCCTGGCGCCGCTTCAGGGTGCTGGGCGAGAAGAAGATGCATACTGCGCAGTCGGCCGGAGGGTC
Source organism: uncultured Thermoleophilia bacterium (assembly GCA_963765635.1). Classification (GTDB taxonomy): domain Bacteria; phylum Actinomycetota; class Thermoleophilia; order UBA2241; family UBA2241; genus CAIXSE01. Next base: position 400,953 of record CAVXXF010000004.1, on the reverse strand, counting down.
CGCTCTTGACCTCCACCGGTCGTACCCCGGAGCCGAGGCGGACGACGTAGTCGACCTCCGCCGAGCTATTGCGTGCGTCTCGCGTCCAGTTGATAGCAGTTCTGGTGCCGTATAACAATGGTAATACGTCACCGCAAATGCTGAATAACAAGGGTGCATGAAACCGACTACCTGTCGCCGGCTCGCCGTTTCGCAAGCCGGTGAGGTACCCTGTGCCGCGTGACGTCTATCATCGACATCGTCGTCCAGTGGGCGACCAATCTCATCGGCGACTGGGGCCTGCCGGCCGTCTTCTTCCTGATGCTGCTCGAGAGCGCCTGCATCCCCGTGCCGAGTGAGGCGATCATGCCCTTCGCCGGCTTCGCCGTGAGCGAGGGCACCATGACTCTCTTTGCCATCACGGTCGCCGGCGTCGCGGGCAACGTCGTCGGCTCGTGGATCGCCTACTGGGTCGGTCTGTACGGCGGCCGGCCCTTCATCGACAAGTACGGCAAGTACGTGCTGCTGCGCCATCACCATGTCGAGCTGGCGGAGCGCTGGTTCGCCAAGTATGGGCCGGTCACTGTGTTCTTCAGTCGCATGTTGCCGATCGTGCGCACCTTCATCTCGCTGCCCGCGGGCATCGCCAAGATGCCTTTCTGGAAGTTCACCCTGTACACGGTCCTCGGGTGCATCCCGTGGGTGTTCTTCCTGGGGTGGCTGGGCACGCGGCTGGGTGCGCACTGGGAGGACATCCGCCCGTACCTGCACTACGCCGACTACGTGGTGGTCGCGGCGCTGGCCGGCGATCGTCGTGTACCTGGTCGTCAAGTGGCGCCGCGGCCGGCGACGCCGGCGGAGCGACCCGGGCGGGACGTGAACACCGACGCCGACGCCTCGCCCGACGCGGAAGGCGAGGCGTGAACGGGGCAGCCGCAGCGAGCTGCCGCGTGCGCGTGCCCGCGACCACGGCCAACCTCGGCCCCGGCTTCGACTGCCTCGGCCTGGCGCTCGACCTCTGGAACGACATGCGCTTCTCGCTCGAGGGCGACGGCGTGAGGGTCGTGACCGTGGGCGAGCACAGTGAGACGCTGCCGACCGACGAGACCAATCTGGTCGCGCGCTCGTTCTTGCGGCTGTGCGAGGAGGCCGGCGCCGCTCCGCCGGCCGGCCTCGCCATCCACTGCGATCTGCGTGTGCCGCCATCGTCCGGGCTTGGCTCGAGCGCGTCGGCGGTGGTCGCCGGGCTGCTGGGCGCCAATACGCTGCTCGGCCGGCCGTTCGAACAGGCGCGCCTGCTGGAGCTGGCCGCCGAGATCGACGGTCACCCCGACAACGTCGCGGCCACGCTGCTCGGCGGCCTCACCATCGTGGTGCGCAAAGAAGACACGCTGCTGACGAAGAAGATCCTCGTGCCCGAGGCGCACGTCGCCCTGGCCGTTCCGGTGCTCGCGTTCAGCACGCACACGGCGCGCGCCGGTCTGCCCACGCAGGTGTCGATGAAGGATGCGGTGTTCAATCTGGGCCGCATCCCGCTGGTGGTCGAGGCCTTGCGCACCGGCGATTTCGAGCTGCTCAGCCAGGTGATGGAAGACAGGCTGCACCAGGCGGCCCGCCTCAAGCTCATCCCCGGCGGGCGCGCCGCCTGGGTCGCCGCGCAACAGGCGGGCGCTGCGGCCGTGGCCATCTCTGGTTCGGGCCCCAGCCTGATCGCCTTCGTCAGGCAGGCGAGCGACGCGATGCGCGTCGCGCGCGCGATGGCCGACGCCTTCGGCGGGATGGGCGTGGTGGCACAGCCCCTGGGGCTGCACGCGTCGGCGGCCGGCGCCACCGTCGCCGCCTGACGGCGACGACGCTCCTCCGGCCGCGGCTTCAGTCCTGCGCGGCGGCCTCGCGCTTGGTGATCTCGACGATGCCCCGGTAGAGCTCGGCGAGGCCGTCTTTCGAGATCGGCCCCTTGTTGGCGCGGCTCACGAAGGTGAGCATCCACTCCTCGCGCGCGGGGTCGAGAAAGTCGACGCCGTGCTGCTCCTTGTACGCCCTGAGCTGCTTGACCAGCTTGAGGCGCTTGTTGATCGCGTCGATGATCTTGAGGTCGTTGTCTGAGATCTGGTCGCGGAACTGCTTGATGACCGGATCGTCGTCTGCGTCAGCCACGCTGATGTCTCCGTTCTGGGCCGGCCCGACGCCGAAGCGTCAGTTGCGGCCGGTCCCTCGTCGCCTTCGTCGTCGTCTTCGTCATCCTCGTCGTCATCCTCGTCGTCTTCGTCATCCTCGTCGTCCTCATCGTCGACTTCCTGGTCGACGGCAAAGGCCACGTCGTCCGGCGTGCCCTCGGCGTTGGCGAAATCCTCGGGCGAGACGCTCTCGAGGAAGTCGCGGAAGCTCTCGACGATCTCCTCGGTGTCGTCGACCTCGCGCTCGAACTCGATGGCGTTCTCGTCGACGAGCGTGGTGGCGGCGAAGATGGGCGCATCGGTGCGCACGGCCAGGGCGAGCGCGTCGCTGGGCCGCGAGTCGATGTCGATCTCGGCGCCGTCCTTGTTCAGCGTGAGGGTGGCGTAGAAGGTGCTCTCCTTGAGCTCGGTCACGGTGATGCGCGCCACGTCGGCCTCGAAGCGGCCGATGATGCTGGTGAGGAGGTCGTGGGTCATCGGCCGCGGCAGCTTGGTCCCCTGCAGCTTGATGAGGATCGCGGCGGCTTCGGGGTGCCCGATCCAGATGGGCAGGAAGCGATTGCCCTCCACCGTCTTGAGGAGGACTATCGGCTGCTTGCCGATGACGTCGAAGCTCACGCCGTAGATGACCATTTCCTGGACGTCCTTCATGGATTGAGTATACGGCAAGGGCGAAAGGCTGACACCGTGTCCCGAGGGGTTCGGCGTGCGCGGGTCAGGCTACGCCCGCCCTCCGGTCAGGAGTAGTATGGGAGTTGGAGGCCTTTGCGCCGGCTGGCGGTGCGGAGAGCGCCGGGCCGCGGCCCGCGCGAGATCGAAGGAGGGGCCATGCCGAGCTTGCGCACGTCTGGATCGTCACACCGCAGGAGGGCCGTCTTCGCCGCCGGCCTGCTCGTTGCCCTCGTCCTCACGCTCGTTCTCGCGGCGGCTGCGTCGGCACGCAGCGGCCGGGTAGGTCCGGAAGTCCGGGCGGCGTGGGAGCCGGGCAGAGCCGCCGAGGCGCTCCTGCGGGACGACTTCGCCAGCCACGGCATCTGGGACGCTCAGCCCACAGGCACGCTCGTCTACACCATGACCGGGGTCGCCCCGGAGATGACGCTCACAGCCACCGACGCGAGCGGCACGCCGGTCTGGTCGGTCGCCGGCGGCGACGTGTCAGCGGCGTCGGGCACGCTCCCCGCGGCCCTCGTCGCCACGTTCCCGGACCCCGACCCCAACGTCCTCCGGGACGGAGAACTCCTGGCCTACGACTCCCGCGGCCTGGTGCACTTCCGCAAGAAGTTCGAGGACAAGTTCGTCCAGCCTCTGTGCGACACGCCGACGCGCCTCGTGTGGGTCGAGGTCTCGGCGAAGGCCGTCACCCGCGTGTTCGTGCGGCAGGGCTCCACCACGCACACGGTGGCCCTGCCCTACCGTCCGACACGCGCGGGCTCCCCAATGTTTGCCGCGTCGTCCGCCGGCGGTTCACGGTTGATCGTCGGCACGAACATGCCCAGCACCGACCGGCGGCGCGTCATGACGCACTGGCTGCGCGTCAATCGCTCCGGCATGCCGAGCATCGTCAGCCGCGGCATCACCGACTGGGTGTACGTGGCACTCAGCCCGAGCGGCGACAAGGCCGCCGTCATGACCTCCGAGGCCGTCGGCGGCGTCGGCAACCGCTGGGTGAGTTTCGGCCGGTTCTCGGGTCGGCTGTTCGAGGGTGAGGACAGCGGCGAGATGGACGTGAGCGCCCACCGGATCTTCGTGCAAGGTAGATACACCTTCGGTGACGGCCAAGACGGGTGGAGCACCCACATGGTGACGGTGCTGGACCACTCGCCGATGATGATCTACAAGCGCGCCTGGACGTTCGACGACGCCTCGAGCAGCATCTGGTTCCGGCACAACGGCCGCATCGACCGGCTGGCCGGCGTCGACGACAAGGGTGCCCTGACCGTCGTCAACGTGGACAGCTGGGCGATTACGACCCTGCCGGGCCCCTACGAGGACGCCGTGCCGATCGACGGTGGCCGGATCGCGACGATGACCGAAGACGGAACCCTGGCTTTCATCGCGGACCCCGTCCCCGGTCCCTGACGCATCCGGGAAAGCGGCGGTCGTTCTCCCGCCGCCGCCCTCCCCCAGCGTGACCGCCGCAGGTCAGGTGGCGAGCGGGCCGCCGAGCGTGGCGAAGCCTTTGCGCTCGGCGGCCTCGAGAGCTCGTTGCCGCCTCCGCCCGTCTTGCATCACCTGCGGACGGGCATAGGCTGCTTACAGGAGAGTTCCGCGCCGGCCCGGTCAAGGGCCGAATCGCGAGAGGCGGCACTCGGGCAGGAGGGGCCATGAGAAGCACGCAGTCGCGTTTCGTCACTTGTCTGAGAAGAAGCGTGCTCACCGCGGCGCTGCTTGTATTGGTGGCGCTCGCGCTGGCGCCGGCCGCGCCGGCGGCGCGCAGCGGCCGGGTGGCGCCCGAGAATCGCTGGTCGCCCTGGGCGCCGGGAAGGACCGCCGACGCCGTCGTGCGCGACGCCTCGGTGCAGCATTGGATCTACGACGCGCAGCCGAGCGGGACGCTGACCCTGACCAGGACCGAGGTGGCGCCGGAGGCTACACTGGTGGCGACCGACGCGACGGGCGCGACGGTGTGGTCCGTCGAGACCGGCGACGCCTGGGCGGCGACCGGCACGCTGCCCGCCGCCTTCGTCGCCGTGTTCCGCGACCCCGACCCCAACGTGCTCCGCTCCGGCGAGCTGCGCGCCTACAACGCCGACGGCACCGTGCGTTTCCACATGGCGTTCGAGAACAAGTTCGTCCAGCCGCTGTGCGACACGCCCCAGCGTCTGGTCTGGGCCGAAGTCTCGGCCCAGGGGGTGACGCGCGTGTTCGTGCGGCAGGGCTCCACCTCGCGCGCTGTCGCCCTGCCGTATCGTCCGAAAAAGGCGTACTTCATCAACCCGGCGGCGTCTTCCGCCGACGGCAGCCGCCTGGCGGTAGGCGTGTACATGGATAACCCCAGCAGGTGGCGCACCATGATCTACTGGCTGCGCGTCAATCGCGCGGGCGTGCCCACCATCGTCTCCCACGGGGTCACCGACTGGCCGTACCTGGCCCTGAGTCCGGACGGCTCCCATGCGGCCGTGATGAGCTCCCGCAATGCTCCCGAGGCCAGTCGCAACCTGTGGGTCGAGTTCGGCAAGTTCACGGGCCGGTTGCTGCCCGGGGGCGGAGACAACGCCGGCGAGATCGGCGTGGCGAAGTGGCGCATCTTCGAGCAGGGCGGCTACAGCTACCAGAGCGACACCGCCGCCTGGGGTACCTCAGAGGTCGCGGTGGTCGACTGGTCGATGCAGTACATGTATCAGCGGGCGTGGGTCTGGGACAACGCCGGCAGTTCGATCTGGTTTCGCCACGACCCCGGCATCTTCAATCTCGCGGGCATCGACAACAGCGGGGCGCTGACGGTGATCAACGTCGACACGTATGCGATCGCGAGCGTGTCGGGCACCTACGCGGACGCTGTGCCTCTTGCCGACGGCCGGCTGACCACGCTGACGAGGGAGGGCGTGCTGGACACCATCCCCAACCCCGTGGCGGGGCCGTAGCGCCTGCCGGGTCTATTCCAGCGGGCCGCCGAGCGAAGCGAAGCCTTCGCGCTCGGCGGCCGCCAGCAGTTGCCGGTCGAACGTCGCGAACGTCACGGTCGCCTGAGGTGCGGCTTCGAGTACGCGAGCGCGTAGCGTGACAGCCGCGGCGAGCTGGACGGCGTCCATGCCGCGAAGGCCGTGGCTCACGACAAGCCTGCCCGCGAGCTGCTCGGTCACGGGAAGCCTCACGCAGCGGCGCCAGCGGTCGTCCAGATTCGCGATCCACTCTGTCAGCCTCGACTCCACCCGCCCGTCTTCGCGGTCCTGCCGGTACAGGGCGGAGGTCGCCTCTGGGTAGGTGATCACACTCGTGACGGCGTAGTCGGCTTTGTCGAACAGGTCACGCATCACGGGGGTCTCGGGTTCCTTCAGCACCAGCTTTGCGAACGCGCTGGTATCCAAGTAGAGGATCACGGCGGCTCAGGATCATTGCCCGGCAGATACGGCCCGCGATCTTCGGCGATCAGTTCGGAGAGGGGCCGCCCCGGGTTAACGGGAAGGGTGTCCGGCAGGACCATGTCCTCGCCGCTCCACTCGGCCTCGCCCGCCGCGACCATGCGCCAGAGAGCCGCCCTCACCGGATCCGGAGGCCCCAGCTCGGCGACTTCGACGTTGCGAGACGTGACGTGAAAGCGTTCGCCGGCTTGAGTGCGGCGGAGGTACTCGCTGAGATGCGCTTTGAGTTCGGTGATGCTCACGACAGTCATGGTAGACCTCTTCAGGTCGCTCAACCAGTCCTTTCAGCCAATGTAAACCGGTCAGCTCACGATCGCAAGAGGTCTTTCGTTGGCGGGGCGCCGCCCTACACGCGCTGCTGCGAGGTCTCGGCGACCCCGCCGCGCGCGGTTGACCTCCCGCCGCCGCGCTCATAGACTCCAAAGCCCCTGTGGGCGCATAGCTCAGTCGGTTAGAGCGCTTCTCTGATAAGGAAGAGGTCCCTGGTTCGAATCCAGGTGCGCCCACCATTGATTTGCAGGGAGTTCTCCCGCGAGACCCTCCGCCCGACCCCCGTTCTGCAACCTTTCTGCAACCCAAATGCTCGGTCGTGGTTGGCACGATAGGGGACGCGGTGGGACTCGCTGCGATGTGGCTGCCGGCCATCGGCGCGGGATCGCTAGTATCGGCCGCGCACTCCAACCCTCGGAAGTCGCGAGTTCCGCAGTAGAATCGACTCAAGCAGCTCTGAGGGGGTCGATCGGATTGGGTGCCGGCGGTCGGGGATGAGACAGCTCAAAGGGCGACGGAGATGATTGCCTGCCCGGCGTGTCGGGCCGAGAACCCAGACGGCTTCAAGTTCTGCGGGCAGTGCGGTGCGACCCTCATCGCCTCTCCTTTCCACGACGACGAGCGCAAGGTCGTCACTACCCTCTTCTGCGACCTCGTCGCCTTCACCGCCATGAGCGAGGCCGCCGACCCCGAGGACGTCGACGCCCTCCTCGGCGAGTACTTCGCCCGCTCCGCGAAGGTGATCGAGAGCCACGGCGGCACCGTCGAGAAGTTCATCGGCGACGCCGTGGTCGGCGTCTTCGGCGTGCCCGCCGTCCACGAGGACGACCCCGAGCGCGCCGTGCGGGCGGCCTGCGCGTCCTCGAAGTCGATCGAGGGCATGACCCGTCCCGACGGCAGCCCTCTCGAAGCCCGCTGTCGGCGTCAACACCGGTGAGGCCCTCGTCCGCCTCGATGTCGACCCCGCCTCCGGTCGCGGCTTCCTCACCGGCGACGCCGTCAACACAGCCGCCCGCCTACAAGCAGCCGCTCCACCCGGCGGCGTTGTCGTCGGTGCCCCCACTCACGAGATCACTTCTCGCGCCATCGACTACAAGGAGCTGCCGCCGATCCTTGCGAGGGGCAAGGTCGGGCCGGTCCCCGCCTGGTTGGCGATAGGGACTCTCGCCCGACGCGGCATCGAGCTGCGCGACGCTGATCTCACGCCGCTTGTCGGCCGGGAAGTCGAGCTCTCCTATCTTGCCGCGATCTTCAAACAGACCGTGACGCAGGCGACTTCTCAGCTGGCCCTGATCGTCGGAGAGCCCGGTATCGGCAAGAGTCGCCTCGTCCGCGAACTGTCAGCCCTGGTTGACGAGAGACCTGAGATGACGATCTGGCGGCAGGGCTTCTGCCCGCCGTTCGGTCGAGGACATTACGTACGGGGCGCTGGCGGATATCGTGAAGGGCCACGCCGGTATCCGCAACACGGATCAGACTGCGATCGTCGAAGCCAAGCTCGAAGCCATCCTGCCGTCCGGCCTGGACAGGGAGTGGTTCCATCAACGTCTGCGTGCGCTCGTGGGACTCGACGCCCCAGAGGCCGCGCGCCAGGAGAACTTCACGGCTTGGCTGCGCTTCTTCGAAGACATGGCTGCCAAAGACCCGACCGTCCTGGTCTTTGAGGATCTGCATTGGGCCGATGAGGCGCTGCTCGATTTCCTCGAGTACCTGACAACTCGCATCGCTGCCGTGCCCCTGCTGATCGTCGGCACGGCTCGTCCCGAGCTTTTCGAACGACAGCCGGGCTTTGCCTCCGCCGGCGAGGTGACGCGAATCGGACTGGGGCCGCTCTCGCCCGCCGAGACGGCGCGACTCGTGGCCGGACTCCTCGGCGAGCCGGACGACCGAGCGAAGGCGGTGGGCGAGGTGGTCGGGCGCTGTGACGGCAACCCCTTCTACGCCGAGCAGTCGGCACGGCTGCTGGCCGACTCGGAGCCGGACGCGTCGCTGCCCGACTCCGTTCACGCGGTCATCGCTGCGCGATTGGACACGCTGCCCGCCGACCAGAAGGCGCTGCTTGGTGACGCCGCCGTGGTCGGCAGCGTCTTCTGGGACGGGGCCGTGGCAGCGATGGGAGGGCGAGAGCCCTTTGACGTGGAGAACGCGCTCTCAAGCCTGCTCGATCGGCGACTGATCCGCCGCATCCGAGAGTCCTCGATGGAGGGCGAGCGCGAGTTCGCGTTCGTCCACGCTCTCGCCCGTGACGTCGCGTACCAGCAGCTGCCGCGCCTCGCACGGGGCAAGAAGCACGCGGCGGTCGCCGCGTGGATCGAGCGGAAGGCTGGCGACCGCGCCGAAGACCTCGTTGAGATCCTCGCGCACCACTTTGCGACAGCCCTCGATCTCGCCAACGCGGTCGGCGAGGCCGGGCTCGCCGAATCGCTGGTCGAGCCTGCCGTCCGATACCTGTCGCTCGCCGGCGACCGAGCTTGGCCGCTCGACGTGGCGGCGGCGGCGCGCCACTACGCCCGAGCCCTGGAGATCGCCGGACCGGACAGCCCCCGTCGCTCAGCCATGCTCGTCAAGTGGGCGAAGGCGGCCACCCAGCTCGGCCGTGCCGCGGAGGCGGTCGACGCGTTCGAGGAGGCGATCGCCCGCCTGAAGGCGGAGGGCGACGTTCGCGCGGCCGCGGTGGCGCAGATGGGGCTGGTCAGGGGGCTTTGGGGCGACGACGTAGATCGCTGGCTGGGGCTCGCCGACGACGCGGTCGCCTCGCTCGAGGCCGACGGCCCCTCGCCCGAGTTGGTGGCCGTCCTGGGGGAGTGGCTGGACCTGACCGCTGTTCTGGGCGACTCTCGGCAGCAGCTCGACGTCGCAGAACGCGCCCTGGAGTTGTCGGAGCAGCTTGGCTTGCCCGCTGATGCCGGATTGCTCGTTTCTCGCGGCTGCGCGCGCTGCGACCTCGGTGATGCTGGCGGCGTTGGAGACTACAGGCAGGCGCTTGAGATCTGCCGCACCTCGGAGCTCGGCGAGCATGCGAGTTCGGTCTTCGCTGGAGTCGGCAACTGGATCTACATGTACGAGGGCTTCCAGGCGTCGCTCGCCGTCTGCGCCGAGGGCCTGGAGCTCGCGCGGCGACGAGGGTCCGTCGAGGACGAGGTCGAGAATCGCTACGTCTTCGTCTGGGCGTCTCAAGCCACGGGAGACTGGGACAGGACCCTCGACGAAGCCGTCGCGATGGATCCGCTGTTCCGAGAAGGCGGTCTGCTCTCGTCGCACCTCGTCCACTTCACGTGGGAGCGCGCGTCCAGGACGCTGGTACTCGTGGAGAGAGGGCGTGCCCCGGAGGCTGCGGAGCTCGTGGAGTGGCTCGAGGGGCAGATGGCCCCCGGTGAGTCGACCACCACTGCCGGCCTCTGCATCGCGGCCGCGGCCGCTCGCATGGCACTGGGAGACTCGGACCGGGCGCTGGACCTCCTGACATACAGTGAGGAGGCCCTGCGCGGCAAGGGGGGGTTCTGGTTTGCCCACCTTCTGCCCCAAGCCACGCGTATCGCCCTCGCTGCGGGGGATCGCACCCTTGCCGAGAAGTTGACCGGCAGCCTGGAGCCACTCCAGCCGCTCTCGCGTCACGCCATCGTCGCCGCACAGGCACTCGTCAGCGAGGCGGGCGAAGAATACGAGACGGCGGCGTCCGGCTTCGCCGACGCCGCCGCCCGTTGGCACGACTTCGGCGTGCCCTACGAAGAGGGGCAGGCGCTGCTGGGACAGGGGCGGTGCCTGGCGGCGCTCGGCAGAGCATCGGAGGCGACGGCGCCACTCAATGTGGCTCACGAGATCTTCGCGCGGCTCGGGGCCAAGCCCGCGCTGGTAGAGGTCGACCGACTTCTCGACGACGTCAGCACCGCGCCTCGCTGACTCCCGCCGGCTGCGTCTGCTCCGTCTTCTGCGTCTTCGGCCCGGCTGTTCGTAGTCTGCCCCAACGTTCTTGACGCGGGAGCTGCGCAGTACAATCGACCCGGGGGTGAGATGAAGCGTGATTGAAAGCGCGCAGACTCGTTACGCAAGGTCCCGAGACGGCACGTCCATCGCCTATCAGGCGGTCGGCGATGGTCCCGTCGATCTCATGGTGACGACCGGCGCCCTGGGAAACGTCGAGTTCCTCTGGGAGATCCCTGTCGTGGCCGATTTCTTGGTCCAGCTCGCGGCGATTACACGACTGCTGATCTACGACCGCCGCGGAACCGGCCTGTCCGACCGCCCGAGCGGGTCGACCACCTTGGAGACGGGAATCGACGACATGCTGGCGGTCCTCGATGCCGTCAAAAGCGAGCACGCCGCGTTGCTGGGATTCATGGACAGCGGCGCGGCTGCGGCGTTGCTTGCGGCTCAGCACGCGAAGCGCATCTCGGCCTTCATCTGGTACCTCCCGACCCCCCGGTGCGCCTGGGCAGCCGACTACCCATGGGGCGCGACGGAGGAGCGTTTCCTCGTGGATCTCAAAGCGACCGAGGACAGCTGGGGTTCGGACGCCGCGGTAACGGCCTACTTCGAGCGCGAGAACCCCTCACTGGCCGCCGACCCCGGGCTGGTCAGGCAGTTGGCGAAGGCAATGCGCCTGACGAGCTCGCCAGCCATGGCGCTGGCAGACATGCGGACCTGGTACGAGACCGACGTCCGGCACGTGCTTCCCTCAGTCACCGTGCCGACGCTCGTGATCGACCGGGATGGCGCGGCTCCGGAGGAAGGTGCGTATACAGCCTCTTTGATCCCCGGCTGCAAGCGTGTCGTGGTCCCCGGCGCCGATGCCCTGCCGTTTCTCGCGGACGCCGCCTCCGTCGTCGACGCCGTCCGGGAGTTCCTCGGCGTGGCGCGTCCAGTCCCCGAGCTCGACCGTATCCTCGCCACCGTGCTCTTCACTGACCTCGTCGGCTCGACGGACAAGGCGTGCGAAGTGGGCGATGCCTGCTGGAAGGAGCTCCTGGAGAAGCACAATGCAGCGGTGCGTGCGCTGCTCGCGAGGTATGGAGGCATCGAGGTCAAGACGACTGGCGACGGCTTCCTCGCCACCTTCGACGGCCCCGCCCGGGCGGTCAAGTGCGCCCAGGGGATCTGCGAGGCCGTCAGACCTCTCGGTCTAGAGGTACGCGCCGGCTGCCACACTGGCGAGATTGAGCTGATGGGCGCCGACGTCGGTGGCATCGCCGTGCACATCGGCGCCCGCGTCGGGGCGCTTGCGGGGCCGTCCGAAGTCCTTGTGTCCTCCACAGTCAAAGACCTCGTCGCTGGCTCCGGCCTCGTCTTCGAAGACCGTGGTGAGCAGCCGCTCAAGGGCGTGCCTGAACCGTGGCATCTGTATGCGGTGGCGACACCCGGCATGTCATGACCGCGACTTGGAGTCTGGCCCGAGCCAGTCCACAGGAGGAGGACACATGAGCGCAGAACGGACGCCTGGACCCACGGAGCGGGAGGCGGGCCAGCCCGTCGAGGGCGTGCTTCGCTCACGGCAGCTCGAGGCACTCGAGCGTACGCCGCTGTTCCAGGCTCTTCCCCGGCGCCATCGCAAGAGGGTCGCCGATCTCGCCGAGCTCAGGCGCTACGCAGATGGCGCCGCCATCGTGCGCACGGGGGATCCGGGCGACTCATTCCACGTCGTGCTCGAGGGCGAACCATCGGTGACCATCGCGGATGACCAGGAGCGCCGGCTGGCGCCGGGCGACCATTTTGGCGAGCTCGCGCTGATCGACGGCGCTCCCCGCGCAGCCACCGTCACGGCGGCCGGCGAGGTCACGACCGGACGGGTCTCACGGGCCGACTTCCAGCAGGCGCTGAGCCAGGAGCCGACCCTGGCCGTCGCCCTGCTGCCGGGGCTGGCACTTGTCGCGCGGGACCTGCTCAGGACCGATGCGCAGCACATCTCCGACCACGGGCGCGTCGGTGAGTGGCGGGAAGGCGAAGACGAGGCCTCAGCGGAGGTCGAGGGCAAAGCTCTCGAAGGCATCGACGCCCTGAGCTGGCTGATGATCCTGCGTCACGTCGGCGTCTTCGAGGCTCTGCCAGAACGGCACCTCCACAGCCTGGCGAGATTCGTCACGGTCGAACGCTTCGCCGACGGCGCGACCGTCGTGGTGGCGGGGGCACGCGGTGACTCCATGCACATCATCCTGAACGGCCGCGCCCGTGTGCGCACGCCGAGCGGGCACTCGCGCGAGCTCGGTACGGACGACTGCTTTGGTGAGCTCGCGCTCATCGACGGTGCCCCGCGCGCAGCCACCGTCTCGGCGGTCGGCGAGCTGACCACGGCCAAGGTCAAGCGCGCCGACTTCCAGAGGCTGCTCAAGGCCGAGCCCGCGATGGCCATCGGTCTGCTCGACGGCATGGTGGCGATCCTGCGCGACTTGCAGCCGGCGACGCCGACGGTGTGACGGTGTCAGCTGGATCACCTGCTACGGTGTGAGGCGACTCGAGACGGATGTACCGCAGACCCGTTGGGCGAAGACCGTGGATGGAGCCTGTATCGCCTATCAGGACTTCGGCGAGGGGCCCGTGGCGATCGTCATTATCCACGCCTGGTTCTCGCATCTCGAGATCTACTGGGAAGAGCCGCACTATGAACTCAAGGACGTACCGGGAGGCTGGCGGCTCTACGCCGCTGAGCATTGAGTTCGTGCGGGTCCACGGCCTACTTCTTCCGAATGCCGTTGTTTCTATCCCGCTAGTGCCTTCCTGAGTCCCACGTCAGTCTTCTCCGCGGCGGGCGGGGCGACGATGGCAACCCGTGACCTCACGCAGTCGCTTCCACGTACAACTATGCGTTGTGGCACCTGGACCGCGTCTCGGGCCTCCTGCCGGGGGTCTCGGCTCAGAGTGGCAACGGGCTGACCACACGACAGAATCGACAGAACTGACGATTCATTCACCGATCTGTCGGTTCTGTCGATTCCGTCCCTCGCTCGCCAGGGCCGGCGCTGGCCCCGCGTCGATCCCATGTCGTGGCGACGGAAGCGACCGAAGCGACCAATGCCGCGACACGGTCGCTTGGGTCTCGTGCGCCGGCTGTGACCGGACGGTTGCCTCTGGCCTGTCGATGGAGAGTTACCGCCATCGGGGATCCCTGCCATCTACGCGGAGGTTGTCATGGTCGCCCAGAAGAAGTGGAGCGAACGTAGCAGGCGCAGCCGCATCCTGATCGCCGCCGCCGGAGCTATCGAAGTCGTCCTCCTGATGGCTACCCTCATCGACATCAAGCGTCGACCAGCAGACCAGATCAAGGGCTCCAAGCGGATGTGGACCGCGCTGGCCTTCATCAACATCGTCGGGCCAATCTCATACTTCACCTTCGGGCGGCGGCGAAGTGCCAGCGTCTAGTCTGCCGATTCCTGTCTGAGTCCTGCTTCGACCTTCTCGACTGCGACCGAAGCGACGAAGGAGACCGAAGCGCAGGCAAGCCAGCAGCGGACACGCGGGAGCATTCGCTGCTATGAGTCCAGGCGAAGCCGATGATAGGGCCCGCCGCAGGAGGTCGGAAGCGCCGGACCCTATCGGGCGATCTCAGGGACGAGGACCGGCTGAGATTGGCGTATGAGGGGAGGCACGCGTACTCAGAAAGAGCTTCACCTTCCGGCAATGTCGGTCAACGTGATTGCGACGGTTACAAGACAACACACGCTCGCCAACAGCAGCCCGAGAGCAGCCCACTGTCTCCGGTGTTGTCCCTCGCTGTCGCGGCCCCGCAGTCCATGACTCTGCCTTGGTGCTCTGTCTGATACGTCACCAGGAGCGTCATTGAGATTGATGACGAGTAGAACGAGACCGGCCAATCCAGAAACGAGCCCGACCCAGAGGATTGCCTGGCTGACAGTATTCATTGGTGATTCAACCCCGCACGCCTCCGGTGCGCGACTGAGCCCACAGTCCGATGTAGCAATGACCGTGTCCGAAGCTCGTATAGTGAGCCCAGCCGGGGGTCGGACTGATTGGCGACTCTCAGGCCGCTCCTCAGGCGATTGCAGGAATACGGAGCTCCTCCCGGAGCCGCCGCCCGATGAAGTCTGCATCGCTGTCTGACGCACACTCAACATCCAGTATTAAGGAGTTCCCTCGCAGATGAGTGAGGATGGAGGGAGTACCCGAAGCCAATCTCTCACTGACCGCCTCGCTGCTTGGCTGCAGACCAGGGTCAATTTCCACTAGGAGGCAGTTCACGGGTTCCGGAACGAGATCCTCCGCCATCGTGAGGTGCATGGGCGTGGTGGTGACGCCGGGGATGCCCTCCAGATAAGAGGCCATGTGATCCACCTTGCGCCGATAGCCAGCGAATCGCTCCTCGTGGTCCATCTCCAGCCATTCGCGCAGAGCTTCGAGTGTTCCGACAACGGTCTGACGGTCTTGCTTGAAGGCGCGGCCGAACTTCAGGTAGGCGCCGGATTCGTGCCGCACGAAGTCCGCGAGGGCTACTGCCTCGAGGAGGTCTGAGCGCCCGTACATGATGCCTCCGGCATTGGGTCCAGTGAAGTACTTGGCGCTAAAGATGACGACATCCGCCCCCTGCTTGCCAAAACTCGGCATGAGATCAACAGGGTAGTTCAGGTAGGCAGCGTCCACGATGACCGGAACATCGCGGGCATGAGCAGCCATGCACGTGTCGCGGAGTGACACGGAGCCAGCTGTGCCGTCCAGGTGGGCCGGGAAGCAGATGGCCGCAGTATCCTCGTCTATGGCTGACGTCAATTGATCGGTGGTCGTGCCTTCCTCGTCGCCGACCTCATGCAGCTGGGCGCCGGCCGAGCGCACCATCCGGTCGTACTTATACCGATGACGCTTCTGAATCAGGACCCGATTCTTCATGCCGCTGGCGTCGGGAAGGCGATCCATCTTGTCTCCGTCGCTTCCCGCCATGCAGGCGGCTGTTGCCAGCGTGATCGCCGAGGAAGCACTCATGGTGATCCGGGCAGCCGGTGCTTCCATGAGGCCGGCCACGATTTGGCCTGTCTGATCGAGAAGTTCGGGCATCGAAACGAACCACTCGTTCGCCTCCTGCATCGCGTGCCAGACGCGAGGAGAAAGGATAGAGCCACCTAAGTCAGTGTAGACGCCGCAGGCATTGATGACCGGACGGCAACCAAGAGAACAGAACAAGTGGTCGGTCGGCTCGCTCATACTCGGCTCCCTCCACTGGAAGATTGTTTGCACTCACCCTAGTCGCCCGATAAGGTACTTGTCAAAGACATTGTTCAACATGCAGAATGCTCACATGTCAGACGAAGGCGGAGGACAATGACGCCCAGCGACTCGCACGGAAGTCTGTTCATTCACCGCACGAGCACTTCCGATCAAGTCGCTGACCTCATCCGCCGACGCGTCCTGAGTGGTGAGTTCTCCCCCGGTACCCGCCTCCCCGAGGTTGCCCTCGCCCAGTCGATGGGGATCTCACGCAATACTCTGAGGGAGGGGGTTGGCCAGCTAGTGTCGGAGGGCGTCCTGACGCGCAATGTCCACAAGGGCGTCGTCGTGACGGCTCCCACGGTGCAGGACGTGCGCGAAGTCTTCACGATCCGGCGTCTGCTGGAGGTCGAGGCAGTGCGCTCCTCCCGGACCGATCTGGTGGATGCGATCTCGATGATAGAGCGCGACCTAGAGGGGGCGCTTGAGTCCGGGGACTACCAGACCATAGTCACGCTAGATCTGCGCTTCCACAAGGCGATCGTCGACTCACTCGGGAATGCCCGCCTATCGGCGTTCTTCGCCAACACTCTCGCAGGACTCAGACTGGCACTGTATCGCCTTGACACCGATGAGCAGAGTTTCGGTTGGATCGAAGACCATCGCGCCGTGCGTGAGTTGTTGGCGATCAAAGACCGCCGTGGCGCCGTCAGGATTCTGAAGGCGCATCTTTCAGCCACCGAACGAGAACTGGTCAAGGGATTGGGCGGAGATGCCTAGGCGCATGGGTGGATTCCGGCCGGAGAGGAACCACGACTAGGAGCCTTCGCGGCAGGTCGAGCGGCACCAACGGGGACGTGAGGGAGCCGCTGAGCAGATTGGAGTGAAGGAGTGTCCATGATGCGAGAAGAGAAGCCACTGGTGCCGCGTCGAGATTTCCCTAGCCTGGAGAAATACACGTACCTGAACTCCGCCTCGATCTCCCTGATGCCGCTGCCCGTCCTAGAGGAGATGGAGAGCTATGGGCGGGGCATCCTCTATGCGGGGACCGTCAGCCTTGACGAGGAGGCAGAGGTCCTCGCCCTTGATGGGGCAAGGGAGGGCGCCGCACGTCTTCTGGGGGTAGACGCTGGGACGGTGGCTATCGCAAGCAGCTGCACCGAAGCCCTCTGCCAGCTCGCATGGGCGATCCGTCCCTCTGGCAACATCGTCAGCATCGACATCGAGTTCCCGAGCGTCGTCTACCCCTGGGTCCGTGTCGCCAAGGAGTCAGAAGCCGAAGTCCGGCTTGTGCGGGTGGCCCACGATCCGGCCTCGCTGAGCTTTGACGCAGTTGCGGACCTCGTCGACGACAACACCTCAGTCATCTGCGTCAGCCACGTGCAGTATGCGACCGGCCTATGCCTGGACTTGGGTGAGTTGGCACAACTCGCGCATCAGCATGGAGCGCTCTGCATAGTGGATGCCACCCAATCGGCCGGCGTTGTGCCGCTAGATGTGGCGGGTTCGGGCGTGGACGCGGTAGTCGCGACAGCCTACAAGTGGCTTTGCGGCCCGTTCGGAGCTGCCATCTTCTACCTTCATCCCGACCTCATGAATCGCCTCGAGCCCGCACTTGTGGGCTGGCGGGGAACCGCCGACATGTGGCACTTCGATGCCACCGCTCTCACCTATGCTGCAGACATGCACCGCTTCGAGTTCTCCACCTTGAGCTACGCCGCCGCTTTCGGCCTTGCGAAATCTCTCGAGTATCTCGAAGCGGTCCCCACCGAGTCTGTCTACCGCTACTGTGGAGAGCTCACCGACCGGTTGATAGCGGGCCTTGACGGGCTGGGCGCGGAGATCATATCGCCGCGAGATGCCTCCCGTCGCGGAAGTATCGTGACCGCCCGGTTCACCGATCTGGACGGTGAACAGGTCGCCGCGGAGCTCAACAGACGCGGAGTCATCGTCTCTCCTCGCTTCGGTTCGACCAGATTCTCGCCGCATCTCTTCAACACCTTGGGCGACATAGACGAGGCGCTCACCGTGTGCGAAGACGTGCTCGCGCAGATGGCCAGCGCCGCGAAGGCCTAGACATTGAGACCTCAGCGAGAAGCCGAGACTCCGGGCGTTTTGTCTTCCCAGGGGGCTCTGTCCTGCCTTTACAGAGGGAGGTGATTGGCAGCGCGCTAGGGTGAACTTACGAAAGTCGTAGGAGCAAGTGGGGAGGATATCGTGACGGAGAGCACAGCAAGCATACGAATACTGAACGAGCGAGAAGTACGCTCGCTCATCGATCCAAGTACTGCCCTCGCGGCAGTCCGGGAGGCTTTCGCGAAGCTAGCGCTCAAAGAAGTCACGCTGCCTGAGGTCCTAGAGATCGACTTCCCTGAGCAGGATGGAGAGCTCCACGTAAAGGGCGCCTACATCCACGGCAGCCCCTACTACTCAATCAAGACTGCGTCGGGGTTCTTTCGGAATCCTGCCCTGGGACTGCCAGTGGGGGCGGGCATGGTCTGCGTCTTCGATGCTACGACCGGCATGCTCGTCTCGATTCTCTTTGACAACGGCTACCTTACGGACCTGCGGACCGGCGCAGCTGGTGCCCTGGCAGCAGACCTGCTGGCTCGCAAGGAGGCGTCGCGCGCAGCCATCATTGGCTGTGGCATCCAAGGTCGCTACCAACTCGCGGCGCTCTTGGGCGTGCGGAAGATCACCCGTGTCGATGCATACGATCTGTCACCTGAGAAGTCGCGGGCCTACGTCGAGGTGGTTGCCGCCGAGCACGGTCTCGATGTTCGTGTTGCAGCATCAGCAGAGGAAGCCGTGGCCGAGGCGGACATCGTCGTCACGACGACCCCCTCTCGCCAACCGCACTTCTCTGCCGCCTGGCTTCATCAAGGTCTTCACATCACTGCGATGGGCGCCGACATGGCGGCCAAACAGGAGCTGGCCGTCGAGGTCATGAGTCGTGCCGACAAGGTGGTCGCTGACAGCCTCAGTCAGTGCCTCACCCAGGGCGAGATCCATAAGGCCATCGATGCCGGGGTGATACGGGCGGAGGACGTCTACGCGGAGTTGGGAGAGATCGCCGCTGGCCTCAAGCCTGGAAGAACCTCCGCCTCAGAGATAACCGTCGCCGATCTGACAGGTGTCGGCGTCCAAGACGCTGCAGTGGCCAACATCGTGGTCAGCGCTGCCTGTGCGGACGGTGTCGGCAGGCTTCTCGATGAAGTATGAGCATTCGCCGCGGTAATGGCATCAAGTCGTCTGCGCAAGCGGTCGTTGATGGATAGTCGGTTGGACCCGTGCGTCACAGCTCGACGCTTGTTCTCGGAGAAGGCATGCGATCGCCAAAATCGTCAGCAAGGAGGAGTGATGAGATACGCCCGTGTCAGTGCTAGCCATACATTTCTGATGGCCGTCTTGATCCTCGTGGGACTCGGCTCGATCCTCATGCTTGCCGCCTGTGGAGGGTCATCTACCTCGGACTCGACCCCCGCGCCCTCTGCATCCTCTGGTGCCACGGTGACCGTCGCCGGCGCCTCCATTGCGTCCGATCCAAGCCTGAACGCCATGCTCCCCGACAGCATCAAATCGTCTGGAGAGATGCGCGTCGCGATGAACATCCCGTATCCGCCATGGGAGATGTATGAGAGCGAAGGAAGCAAGGTGGTGACAGGCTTCGACTGGGATCTGTCACAGGCGTTGGCGGCGAAGCTCGGCATCACTGCCAAGGACGTGCAGCTGCCTTTCGACAGCCTGATCCCGGCTGTTCAAGCTGACAAAGCGGATGTCACCATCTCGGCGCTCTACGACTCCAAAGAGCGGCAGGCCGTGCTCGACTTCGTCGATTATGCTTATGATGGTACGACGATTTTGGTTTTGAAGGGCAATCCGAAGAGCATCCAGGGTCTCGATGATCTCTCTGGCAAGAGCGTTATCGTCGTCACGGGCGCCTCGCAGGCGAGGATGGCGACGAGGATGAACAAGGAGTTCAAGGCGGCTGGTAAGCCAGAGATGAAGATGGTCATCCTGCCGAACTCAAGCGATCTGACTCTGGCGTTGGCGGCTGGCAAGGCAGATGCTAGCCTCACCGATCTCTCCGCCGGTGCATGGGCCGCGAAGACCTACGAGGACGGCAATGCCTTCGAAATCGTGCTTGAGCCGTCTGCGCCAAACGGCTATGAGCCGGGCCTCCTCGGCGCGGGCGTCGTCAAGGGCAACACGCAGCTGCGCGACGCCCTGCAGAAGGCGCTTCAAGCGCTTATCGACGAGGGTGCCTACGCTAAGATCCTCGACAAGTACGGCATTGCTCCGGCTGCAGTGGAGTCCGCGACAGTGAACAACGCCGCCTTCTGAGTTCATGCCGACGGGTCAGCCAGTGGAGGAGCTGGGTGCTGCGTCAGCAGCTGTGGCCGGTGGCGCCGCTACTGACGACCTAGAGCCTGAGGCGATTAGGGCAATTCCAGTGCGTCACTGGGGACGTTGGATCGGCGCTGTCGTGCTGATCCTGCTCGTCGTCGCCCTCTTGCTCTCCCTCGCGAAGAACCCACGCATGGATTGGGCGAGCGTCTGGGAGTACCTCTTCAAGGACCTCACCCTTAGGGGCTTGGTTGTCACCATCGAGCTCACTGTGGTCGCGATGCTGATTGGGATGTCGGGGGGCACCGTCCTGGCCGTGATGCGCCTCTCCGACAACCCGGTCCTGAAGAGTTTCGCTTGGGTCTACATCTGGTTCTTTCGAGGCACCCCAGTGCTCGTCCAGATCCTGATCTGGGGCTTTCTCGGAGCCATCTATCCGACACTCTTCATCGGCCTGCCCTTCGTGAATGTGGTCTTCGCCCAGGGCCAGACCAGCGCCCTCATCGGAGCGACCACGGCAGGCATTCTCGCCCTCGGTCTCAACGAGGCTGCTTACGCTGCTGAGATCGTACGCAGCGGAATCATTTCGGTCGAGCATGGGCAGACCGAGGCCGCCCTCTCGCTGGGGATGTCGAGTGGCTTGGCGATGCGCATGGTCGTCCTACCGCAAGCGATGCGGGTAATTATCCCGCCGATGGGCAACGAGACCATCGGCATGCTCAAGACGACTGCCTTGGTGTCCATCATCTCGGGCAACGACCTTCTGACCAACCTGCAGATCGCATACGGCCAGAATTTCAAGATCATCCCGCTCCTCATGGTGGCCACGATCTGGTACATCTTCCTGACGACGCTGCTGAGTATCGGCCAACACTACCTAGAGCGTCACTTCGGCCGGGGCTTCGGCCAGGACGAAGCGATCATCGCAGAGCGCCGGGCAAAGAAGCGACTGCAAAGGAGCCAGGTGTGAGTGCGGCAGGAATTGAAGCTGGAGCCGCTGCGAGCGGCGCCGCGATGAAGGCTCCAATCTCCTCCACCCAGCCCATGGTGAAGGTTGAGCGTGTCTGGAAATCGTTCGGCACGCTCAAGGTGCTCAAGGGCGTCAGCCTGGTGGTCAATCCGCGTCAGACCTACGTGCTCCTTGGCCCCTCCGGGGGAGGCAAGTCGACCTTGCTGCGCTGCATCAACCACCTAGAGAAGATCAACGCTGGGCGTCTCTGGGTGGGCGGCGAGCTGATGGGGTATCAGGAGCGGCACGGCAAGCTGCACGAGATGAAGGTGCGCGACATTGCCAAACAGCGCGCCAAGATCGGCATGGTCTTCCAGCGGTTCAACCTCTTTCCTCACATGAGGGCGATCGAGAACGTGATGGCCGCACCCGTGAAGGTCCAAGGCCTATCTAGGCGAGAGGCTGAGCGTGAGGCCGAGCGACTACTTGTTCAAGTCGGCCTGGGGGAGAAGCTGGACGCCTACCCGGGGCAACTCAGTGGTGGGCAGCAGCAGCGCGTCGCGATTGCACGCGCATTGGCGATGAAGCCGAGTCTGATGCTCTTTGACGAGCCCACATCCGCCCTTGACCCCGAGCTCGTGGGTGAGGTCCTCGACGTAATGAGAAATCTCGCCAAAGAAGGCATGACCATGATCGTCGTCACCCACGAGGTCGGCTTCGCCAAGGAGGTCGCCGACGGGGTGGCCCTGCTCGACGGCGGAGTGGTCGTCGAGTCAGGGCCGCCCAAGGAAATCCTCGTGAATCCCAAGGAGGAGCGCACGAAGTTGTTCCTGTCGAAGGTCCTTGTCTGACGGAGGAGCACTTGGCCGTTTCGACGAAGGGTGCGTCTTTGAGGCCGGAGGCAGGTGGACTTGGCGTGTCCGCCACCGAATGGCTGGAAGTGCGTAGGGAGACCGTTGACCTGGCCCGAGCGCTGATCTCCGTTGATACGTCCAACCCACCCGGCAACGAGACTGCGCTCGCCACAGTGCTGCAGAAGTACCTTGCCGATGCAGGAGTCGCGGCTGAGCTAGACGGTGAAACACCGGAGCGGATGAATCTTGTGGCCCGCGTGAAGGGAGAACGACCTGGCCCCAGACTCCTGCTCCTCAGCCACGAGGATGTGGTTCCCGCGCATGAGAGCGACTGGATAGCCCCCCCCTTCTCAGCCGCAGTGCAGGGTGGCTGTGTGTGGGGCCGCGGGGCGCTCGATATGAAGAACCAGATGGCAGCGCATGCCGTCGCCCTCGTCCGCTTGGCCCGGTCCAGCCGCAGGCTTGCCGGCGAGGTCATCCTCGCTGCGACCTGCGATGAGGAGGTGCGCGACCAGAACGGGGCCCACTGGCTTCTCGAGAACCGACGCGAACTGGTTGACTGTGACTACCTCCTAACGGAGCCCGTGGTGGATTCTCACCACGGCAGCGGAAGCTCGATCTTCCCCCTGACGCGGGGAGAGAAGACAGTCGCGATGTTCAGGCTGCGGACCCGCGGAAGCGGAGGTCATGCCTCGCAACCACTGCATGCAGAGAACACCATCGTCAAGCTCTGCGAAATGGTGCGCCGCCTCGAGGAGTACGAACCCCCAACGATCATCTCGAAGGAGGTGCGCGACTACATCGAAGCCCTCCTGCCGAACTCCCAGTTGAGAAGCGAACTTGTGAACGCCGCCACGGCGCGTACCGCTCTGCTGCGCTTGGCCGTCACTGCGCCGGCCTTGGCTCGCAGAATCGAACCCCTTCTCGGCGCTACCTACTCACCTACAGTGGTCCGCTGCAACTCACAGTCCACCAACGTGATACCGACAGAAGCGAGCGTCGATGTTGATTGTCGGCTCCTTCCTTGCCAAGACCCCGACGAGGCCCGAGAGGACCTAGCTAGAGCACTCGCCGGAATCGCCGACTGGGACTTCGAGTGGCTGGAGCGCGAGGTCAGCGGTGAATCAGCCGTTTGCAGCCCGCTGCGCGATGCCATTGAGCAGGTGATCGCACACATGTCGTCCAACGGACGGGTTGTGCCGCTCTATTCGACTGCCGGCACCGACTGCCCCTGGTTCCGGAAGGCACTCCCGAATGTAGTGGCATACGGTTTCTGCCCGTCATTCGACCAGGACGGACCCTGCGGGGCGGGCAGCATGCATACCAGCAATGAGCGGGTCTCGGTTGATGATCTCGGCCTGCAGGCCCTCTTCTTTGAGCATGCTGCGCTGGAGTTGCTGCGGTGACCAGTCTCTCATTGGCGTTCAGGCGCTATCGCAGTGACGAGTCGGGTCGGGAGGGGGCCGCCCATCCTTCCTGCGGCCTTCTCGTTCGTCCTCAGAAGTCTCATGCCGTGGCTGAGAGCCAGGAAGCGCATGGCATCAGCGCGCCATGCGGCATGAGGTTGCCAGGAGACTAGGAATCAGGACAGCACGACCATCGCTGCGGTCCGTGAATCGGGGGAGCATCCGTGCAGATCACGCCCTTCAGCATCGAACAATGGATGAACGAGCATGAGGACGCCGCGGAGTGTAACATCGCGGAGACCTGTGTGGAGCCCCTGCATGTCTCCGAGTTGCTCGAGCTGAGCGGGAGTCCTGAGGCCTTCCTCGCGTCTCTGCGCGACCTCAAGCTGACCTACGGTCACATCACAGGCTCGCCGAGATTGCGCGCGGCCGTCGCATCCCTCTACGGAGGCACTATCAGCGACGCAGACGTCTTGATTGCCTCCGGTGCCATCGGCGCCAACTTCCTCGTCTACTACTCATTGGTCGAGGCGGGGGACACCGTCATTAGTGTCAGCCCCACCTATCAGCAGCTGTACTCAGTGTCCGAGTCGCTTGGGGCGACGGTGAAGGTACTCCCGCTGCGACGCGATCGTGGGTATCTCCCCGACCTCGATGAGCTGCGGAGTCTCATCGATGTCAAGACGCGGCTCATCATCATCAACAATCCCAACAACCCGACCGGTTCGCTAATGGATGAGAGTCTCTTGCGAGAGATCGCCACGGTAGCGGGAGAGATCGGCGCGT
The DNA here is from genome assembly GCA_963765635.1 of uncultured Thermoleophilia bacterium. Classification (GTDB taxonomy): domain Bacteria; phylum Actinomycetota; class Thermoleophilia; order UBA2241; family UBA2241; genus CAIXSE01. The sequence goes on along the minus strand of CAVXXF010000004.1, from coordinate 376,959 downwards.
ACGTGCACTGCGACGAGGTGTACCGCGGCCTGGAACATGCGCCAGCAAAGACAGCCCCCTCGATTGTCTCCGTCTACGAGGATGGCATCAGCACCGGGAGCATGTCGAAGGCCTTCTCCTTGGCGGGGCTTCGCACGGGCTGGGTTGTCGCGCGGCCCGAGATCTTGGCTCGTGTTCTTGAGCACCGGGATTACACGACGATTAGCTGTGGGGCCATCCACGATGCCTTCGCTAATCTCGCGCTTGAGAACGTTGGCAAGATCCTCGAGAGGAATGTGGCGCTGGTAGAGAGAAATGCCAGCGCTCTTGATGATTGGGTCAACGGCGAACCGCATCTCGACTACGTCCCTCCGCAAGCCGGAACAACGGTGCTGGTGGAGTACGACTACGCTCTGCGTTCCGCGGAATTCTGCGAGGGGCTTCTCGCATACAACGGCACGTTTGTCGCACCAGGTGTGTGTTTCGACTGCGAGGGCACCTTCCGAGTCGGCTACGGCTGTGACTCGAGCGTGCTCAATGCCGGACTTGAGGGGATCTCCCAGTACCTTCGTTCGCTTGAGCGGCGCGAAGTTGCCCACGCCACCAGAGCATGAAAGCACGGGTCTGTCTAGGCTCTGGCCTGGTGGCGAGCATGCATTGGCGTCATCTTGCAGGCTGTCTCCGCGGACGTTGACACGGACCACAACTCTCGCCAGAAGCGTGAGCTCACGCCGTGCTGACCGCCGCTATCGGTCTTCTGGCGGCAGCCGGCTACGGGCTGGGGGACTACTTCTCGCTGCGGCTGATCCGCAGCGCCGCTTTGCTGACGACGTTGACTTGGATCCTTTTCGTTGGATCTGCAGCCTCAGTGCCTCTTGCACTGGCTGCAGATGGTCTTCCAGACACGTCCGTGGAGTGGGCTGCTGTCGGCCGTGCAGCGCTCGGTGGTGCGCTCTATGTCGCCACGTTCGCCTGTCTTCTCACGGCATTGCGGCGCGGGAGTCTTTCAGTCGTTTCTCCAATCACTGGCCTGGCAGGGGCATTGGCGGCAGTGGCGGCTATCGCTCTGGGTGAGCGAGTCGGCTTGGCGACTTCTGTAGCGATCGCCGTAGCGGTATCAGGAGGATTGCTAGCCTCTATCGGGAGAGGCATGCGCACTGCCTCCGGAGCATTCTGGGCCGTCATGGCTGCATGCTTGTCTGCTGCAACCCTGATGCTCTACGGCTCGATCGGGACCACGATCAGTCCGCTCACGACAGTGGCAGTGTCAAGGGCGGTTGGTCTCGCGATCGTTGTGCCCGTGGTCATGCTCGTCCGACCACCGCACTTCGCAGTTAGCCTCCGACGCGACGCATGGCTGGCGGCACTGCTCGAGACCGGCGGCTTCATCGCGGCCGCAGCGGCTCTGATGAGAGGTCCAGTGTCAGTGGCCTCGGTGATGATCACGCAGTTCCCCGTGTTTGGCGTAGTCCTCGGGTTGATCATCTTGCGCGAACGGCCTGCTCGGCATCAACTGATGGGGGTGCTGCTGACTCTGAGTGCCGTGAGCATCTTGGCGATCAAATGACGAGTTTCGTGTTCATCAGCCGGCCGCGGCGGCGCTGCAATCATTCTGCAACCCAAATGCCCGGTCCGCGATGGACTTCGTTGGGACGCCCTGGGAAGCTGGCCGCTGATTTTCGCTGGAAATCGCCATAGTTCTTGTGGCTCCTTGTGACGGACCGGCGCTCCCTGGGCTAGATGGGCAGGCGATTCAGCCTGCCTGATAAGGAAGAGGTCCCTGGTTCGAATCCAGGTGCGCCCACCAGCGATTTGCAGGGGAATCTCCCGCCAGCCCCTCCGCCGGGACCGCCGTCTGCAATCCTTCTGCAACCCAAATGCTCGGTCGTGGTTGGCACGCTTTGGGACGCGCTGGGACTCGCTGCGACCGAGGCCGACCACGTGAAGGTGTGGCAGACGGTGGGCAAGCTGCGGCGCTGGCACGGGCTCGTGATGAGTGGTGAGCCGCAGGAGCCGGTCAAGTCCCGATGTGTGGTGTAAGTTCGTCGTCGGCATGGTCGCGGCCCTTAGGCCGCCGGTAGCGCGCTCACCTCCTTGGCGCGGGCCGCCTGTGCCGGTCGGGCCAGTACCGCCTCGAGCGATTCCGCCGAGAGGTAGCGCCGACCCACCAGCCATTCATCATTCTGTTCGATGAGCAGTGCCCCGGCGAGGCGGATCAGGGCGGCGTCGTTGGGGTAGATGCCGACCACGTCGCTGCGGCGCCCGACCTCGCGGTTGACGCGCTCCAGCGGGTTCGTCGAGCGCAGCTTGCTCCAGTGCTCCTTGGGGAACGCCATGAAGGCCAGCAGTTCCTCCTCGGCCGCGGCCAGCAGGCGCGCCACCTTGGGCGCGCTGCGCGCCAGCGCCGTGGCCACCCCCGCGAGCCGCGCGCGCGCCTCTTCGCCGCTCTCGGCGGCGAAGATCTGGCGGATGGCCGCAGCGATCATCGGCTGCTGCGCCCTGCCGCAGTGGCCGAGCATGTCGCGCAGGAAGTGCACCGTGCAGCGCTGCCAGGGGGAGGAAAGGACCTTGGCGATCGCGCCCTTCAGGCCCTCGTGGGCATCGGAGACGCAGAGCTGCACCCCAGAGAGGCCGCGGGCCCGCAGGGAGCGCAGGAACTCCCTCCAGAAGGCCTCGGTCTCACCTTCGCCGACGTCGATGCCGATGACCTCGCGGCGCCCCGTCTCGTGGACGCCGTAGGCGATCACGAGGGCCTTGTGGCGCACGCCGCCGGGCTCCCGCACGCGCTCCACCTTGGCGTCCAGCCAGAGGTAGGGGTAGGCACCTTCCAGGGGGCGCTCGCGGAAGCAGCGCACCTGCTCGTCGAGACCGGCGCAGAGGCGGCTGACGGCGCTCTTGCTGATGCCCGCGAGACCGAGCTGGGAGACGAGGCGGTCGACCTTGCGCGTGCTGACGCCGTTCACGTAGGCCTCCTGGATGACCGCCACGAGCGCCTTCTCGCTGCGGCTGCGCGGCTCGAGGAAGCTGGGGAAGTAGCTGCCGCTTCGCAGCCGCGGGATGGCGAGCTCGATCTCGCCGGCGCGCGTCTGTCAGGCCCGCTCGCGGTAGCCGTTGCGGTGCGCAGTGCGCTCGGGCACCTTCTCGTTGAGGCCGGCGCCGATCTGCTGCGTGACCTCAGCCTCCATCAGTTCGCGCACGAACCAGGCGAGACTCTCGCGCAGGACGTCGGCGTGGTCATCGCCCATGAGCTTGCGCACAAGCTCGTCGAGAGACATGCTCGTCTCGGCCATCGTGGTGCTCCTCTCGTCGTTTCCCTGCAACGGTTCCGACGATTGTGCAGCCCACGGTGGCCGTCTTCTACCGGGACTGCTACTTCAGGACTTACACCACATTACGGGACTCAACTTCCAAGTGGGGGTACGTGTCGCGACGGAGACTGCGGAACTCGATCATCCGCGGTGACGGGAGCTTGCAGCTGGGGCTGTTTGATTGGACCTGGGAGGCGAAGAGGATGCGGAGTGCGGTGCGGCAGGGGTAGCGTGCCGGCGGCGCCTACTCCGCTCCGTGCCGCTGCCGATGCCGGCGCAGCCCGAGGAACGGGATGATCAGAAGCAGCGTCGTCTCGACGAGGTAGAGGCCGACCGCGACTTTCGGGGCGACGAGCGTCACAGCGATCGCGAGCAGGTTCAGCCCCAGCGCGGTCCAGCGCCGCCGGGTGATGCTCCGCAGGGTGCCCTCCGCGATAACGTCGACGAGCAGCGACGGCTCCCGCGCGAGGTAGCGGATAAGCAGGCTGAGCACGAGCGAGGCGAGCAGCAGGTTGACGCCGTAGAGCAGGACGGCGGGCTTGGCGTCAGCCCCGGTCAGGTGCGTGACCATGAGCGCCGTGCTGAAGGGCAGCAGGCCGACGAGAAGCAGGAGCAGCAGGTTCAGCGCGAACGATTCGCTGTCCCCGCCCTTCAGGAACTTCGTGACGCCGGAGTGCGCCATCCAGATGCCGCCGATGAAGGCGAAGCTGATGTAGTAGCCGAGGAACTCGGGCCACTGCTCGCGCAGCGCCGGAAGCACGGGGACGCCCGCATGCGGGATGGCTATCTCGAGCACCAGCAGAGTGATGGCGATGGCGAAGACGCCGTCGGAGAAAGCGTTGAAGCGGTCGAGCGGTAGGAAGTGACTCTCCCGCTCTGACGTGCTGTCTTCTACGGGACGCACGCCGGGATCGTCACTCATTGCGGCCTCTCCTGTCCGGTGGCCGCTCACCAGCTTGTGTCACGAGGCGGTCCACCACTGCATCTTACCCACACGGCAACTCGAGCGGGTACCGTGCCCGCCGACGCAAGGCTGGCGATTGGATTGAGGACTGGAGATGGGAGGCGCGGCGGGTGCGGAGTACGGTGAAGCGCCAGGAGCGGGGGCGAGTCAGGTTGATGCGCCCGTCAGGCCGGCGTTCGGCCAACCTCGGTCTCTCACTACAGCGCCAGGCACGCATGGACCGCGAGCCAGAACAACTTGTCGGAGAACTCCACGTGCGCCTCTGAACCCCAATCTCGGCGGTCCCACTCGTCTCCGCTGACGTCATCGCCCGTGGCAAGGATCTGGCCGAAGGAAACACCGCGAAACTGAGCGACCGCAAGGAACGCCGCGCACTCCATCTCGACAGTCAGGCAGCCTTCGGCCTTTCGCCTCGCGATCCGCATCGGCGTCTCACGGTATAAGCCGTCGGTCGTCCATGTCTTGCCGACCCGATAGCTGACATCGTGCAGCCGAAGGATGGATTCGATCGTTTCCACCACGTGCGGATCCGTGGAGATCTCTCTCGCGGGCGCGACGTAGTGATAGGAAGTGCCCTCATCCCGAACAGCGCCCGACGGAACGACTACGGTGCCAGGGGCAAGGGACCTATCGAGGACACCCGCCGCGCCGCAAGCGACGAACTTGCGGCATCCCAAGGCGATCAGCTCTTCCATGACGCCCGCCGCGAGGGGCGCGGCGAGCCCCGGATGCGTCACGGTCACCCAAGCGCCGTCATGGTCGATCTTGTAGACCGGAAACGGCCCCATGGCCGTCTCGATGTCCGTGACGTGGGTCAGTCGCGAGGCCCTCGCCAACTTGTCGATGACGGTGTGGTAGATCGGCAGGACACAGCGTTCTGGAATGTCGATGGCGTCGATGACTTGAGAGGGCTCAATGAGAGCCTCCCTCTCGCCGTCGAACTCCAGGATCGGGAACTCCGCATCCATGCGATCGCTCAGTGACCTTCTGTCGGGAGCGTCTTGCGCACCGGGCATATCCTACGAGGATTGCGGTCTGAGTCTACCGCAGCGCTTGAACGCGCCAGGTTGATGCACTTGCTAGGCAAGTGACCTTCCCCGACGCTGGTCTCCGGTCATTGCCGTCGCGGCGAAGAGCGGCGCCCGAGCCCCGGTCGCGTGGCTTATGTAGGGATCCGCGTGTACTACTGAGTGCCTAGGCACCTTGAGCCTCGTCCGGGCCTCCCGCCGGGGGTCTCGGACTCGACGACGAAATGGGCGATTCGCTTCGTCTCTATAGTCCTCTGCGTCTTCACGACGCTCGCCATCTGACGGTGCGCGGTCGTGGACCGTCAACGGGACTACTATCCCGTCGGGCGGGTACCGGAACCCGATACGGGACTCATGATGTGTGCAGTTCTGCGAACGGGAGGCTGAGATCCGCCGGACGTTCCACTGGGGCCACCGCAGTCCGGCGGGGAGCCACTGGTGAGACCGGTCCGCGGGCCGGTCTTCGTGCTTGACGGGGACCGACCTCTCGGGAGCCAAAGGGTGGACGATTGGAGGGGACCATGACGCACAAGTCGGTTTGGGCGGCCATGCTGGGCCCGGCGGTCGTCGCCATCCTCGCGACTACGGCGGGGGCCTGCGGCGGGTCCAGCTCAACGACAACGGGCACGCCGAGCGCGGCGACCTCGGCGGCGGCGACCTCGCCCTCGGCCGAGCCATCCGAGAGCGCGGCGTCCCTGCCGGCGCCCAGCGTCGCCGGCACGATCGCGTTCGCAAGGGTCGTGGGGGAGGACAACCCGGACATGCCGGAGAACGCCGACATCTGCGTCGTCCGTGCGGACGGCACGCATCTCAAGCAGTTGACCGATGGCCCCGAATGGGAGGAGCACCCCTCGTGGTCGCCCGACGGAACGCGCATCGTCTATGACGTGGGCTCCAATTCATACCCCCGAGAGGATCCCAGTGTCTGGGTCATGAACGCGGACGGCTCCGGGAAGAGTCGGCTGACCACGGGCTACGAGCCGCACTGGTCGCCCGACGGCAAGCAGATCGTCTTCACGAGGTACTACGACGCCCACTTTGACGACCTCTATGTCATGAACGCGGATGGTAGTGGCGTGAGGCTCGTCACCGATCAGCCGCTCGGCGAAGCTCGCCCGTCGTGGCTGCCGGACGGGAGGATCATCTTCACCAACGGTGCTGATCAGGCGTACGTGGTAAACGTCGACGGCAGCGGACGCACGCAGTTGACGAAAGGCGAGGGCGTCGGGGACATCGCGGCATCGCCGGACGGAAAGCTGATCGCGTACCCTTCGTCTGCCGCGGAAAGTGTCGTGGTCGTCCCGTTGTCGGGGGCGGGGGCTCCGGTAACGCTGCTCAAGCCGATTCGGGACTACTTCCCCGAGGACTCCTACAGTGGCGAGCCCGCTGACGTCGTCGCGGCCTGGACGCCGGACGGGAAAGCCCTCGCGGTGTCGGGCACCACTGGGAACCATACGGTCGGCGAGCCGATTTGCGTGGTCATGGCCGACGGCTCCCGGCTCTCCGCTGTCCCCGGCATCGACCGCGCAATCGATGCCGCCTGGCGGCCGGAGTAGGAGTCGCAGCGAACGGCGTGAATGATTCGGCGCTACGCGGTGACCGAGGCGACGAAAGCGACCGATCCCTCTGGAGCAGCGCAGGGTCGGCCTTCTGTGCCGCCTGCGGGGCCGGAGTGAGGAGGACGCGCATGAAGGCCAAGTGGATCGCGTTCGGCGAGGTCGAGATCGAGGGCCGGCGATACACGTCTGACGTCGTCATCGAAGCGGGCAAGGTGGAGAAGCGCCGCAAGAAGCCGTCGAAGCAGTACCGTGATGAGTACGGGCACACGCCGCTCTCAGCGGAGGAGAGGATCCCCTGGGGTGGTAGTCAGCTGATCGTGGGGACGGGTGAGTTCGGCAGCCTGCCGATCATGCCCGCCGTTCGCGCGGAGGCGGGCCGACGAGGGATCGAGATCGTCGCCGCTCCCACGAAGGAGGCGCTGCAGCTGCTGCGTGACTTCGACGCCGAGGATGTCTACGCCGTTGTCCACGTGACCTGCTGAGAGGTCGCGGCTCAGCCCTATCCCGCCAAGGCGGCTTTCAGCCCCGCGTCGATCTTTTCGGCGGCCTCCTCCTGAAGGGCCGGGCGTCACGTGGCTGGCGCGTCGTCGTCCGCGGCGTGAGGGGGCCGTCTCCCCGGCGCCCGCTGCAGGCGTATAGGATGTGGCCGAGTCCGGTCGGCCGGCGACGAGACGAGGCATGGCGTGAAGCTGTTCGGCAAGAGGGGCGCGCCCGAGGCGGGCGGTGGGGCGGCACCCGCGAGCCCCGACGAGATGTCCGCGAGCCCTCGGCCCGCCGGGACGGGCTTCATCCCGGACTGGTTCAGGCGCGCCGGCCTTGCCAGCTGGTACCTCATCGGCATGGTCATCGTCCTCAGCGGCCTTGCCTATGGCCTCCACGCGCTCGCGACGCTGGTCATCCCCACCCTCTTCGCCATCCTGCTCGGCGCCACGTTCATGCCCCTGGTCGACTGGCTGGAGCAGCACCGGATCAGTCGCGTCTGGGGATCGGTGCTCGTGACCATCCTGATCGTGGTCGGCGCCTTCGCGCTGCTGGCCCTCATGACCGTCGGCGTCATCAGGCAGTGGCCGACGATCGAGGAGCAGATCCAGTCCGCCGTCACGTGGATCAACGACTCCCTCGGGAGGCTGAACATCGACCCGAACCTCATTGATTCGGCCAAGGAGACAGTGGCGGGGGGCGTCGGCAGTTGGAGCAAGGGCATCTTCGGAGGGGCGCTCCAGGGGATCAGCACCCTCGCCGCGTTCCTGTTCGGCGCCTTCATCGGCCTGAACATCCTCATCTACGTGTTGGTCGGCGGCCGCAGGATCGGAGCCTGGGCGTCGCGACATATGGGTCCGGTGCCTCCGCCGGTGGGCTACTCGATCCTCGCCGACAGCGCGCGCTTCATGCGCGGCTACATCTGGGGCAGCACGCTCATCGGCCTCTTCAACGGGGCCGTGGTGAGCGTGGGCGCGCTCGTCATCGGCGTGCCGCTCGCCTTCACGATCTTCGTGGTGCAGTGGTTCACCAACTACATCCCGATGTTCGGCGCGTTGATCGGCGGCGCGTTCGCGGTGCTCATCGCGCTCGGCACCGGCGGGGTCAAGGACGCCGTCTGGATGCTGGTCTTCGTGCTGATCGCCAACGGGCCGCTGCAGACGGTGATCTCGCAGTTCGCCCTGGGCGCGTCGCTCAAGCTCAGCGGTCTCGTGGTGCTGTTCGCGACCACTGGGGGCGCGATCCTGGCGGGGGCGCTCGGCGGGGTGTTCGCCGCGCCGTTCACCAAGATCGCCATCGATGCCTACCACAAGCTGAAGAGCGCCGGCCTGTTCGACGATGCGGCCGGGGCGGGAGAGGACGCCGGAGGCGCGGCCCAGCCGGCGCCCGGAGAAGCGCCGGCAGCGGGGGAGTCGCGGGGGCCGCCGGGCGAGGTCTGACGCGCCGCCGCCTGGCGCGGACGGCGCACCTGTATCAGAATTTGCGCCTCCTGGAGCGTGAAGAAGAGCTCGCCTTTGAGGAGTTCGTCCCGCAGCTTGCCGTTGAACGACTCGATGGAGCCGTTCTCCCGGCGGCTGCCGGGTTCGAGGAACACGGGGTGGAGCAATGAATGGGGGCCGGTCAGAGCATCGCCTCCCCACGGCCTGCCCTGAAGGGACGTTCAGGAGACCTCGTTCTTGCAAGGGTGGCGAAGATGTGAGAAGAAGAGGACGTCATGACCGTTCGAAGTGGGGGTGCGCATGCTCGGGCTCATCGTGGCGGCCACGTTCTGGACGTTTCTTTGGTGGATCATCGCCGTCGTCCTCTGGGTGCTCTTCATCTACTTCACGTTCCTGCTCGCGGCGAGCAAGGGGCGCAGTCCGTTGCTCTGGGTCATCCTGGCCATCTTCTTCCCACTGATTACGATCATCGTCTTGTTGCTCATTCCGGCTAGATCCAGGCCGCCTGTCTGAGCGACCGAATGGCTCGCGAAGAGGCCCGCCGTCCGTGAGGTGCGGCGGGCCGAGGGACTGACTCAGCACCTGTCGAGCGCGGAGTCTCAATCTCCGCGGCCTGCTACCGCACCTTGACAAGGGTGACGTACCCGTCCGACTGCCAGACGTGATGCTCGATGTCGCCGTTGCTCTTCGTCCGCTCCTCCCAGTGGCAGTGCCGTAGAAGACGAACATCACCGGCCAGTCGACGTTGTTGAAGCCGGCCGTCGTGGTCTCGCAGTCGTCGTTGCAGAAGCTGTCCTCGTTCACTGTGACCTTGGCGAATCCGCTGGTCGTCCAGGCGCTCGCGATCGAAGGCAGCGCCAGCATCAGGACGTGACGGTGCAATCGGTATACGCGCTCTCAACGGGGCTCTCCGCCACCCAAACGGGTGACCGACGCCGGAGTCGAGCGTCTTAGAGTAGTGGCTCTGCAAGTGCATGGGCCGCAGTTTGGCGAGCTTGTGGCCGCCGAGTCAGGTTCGCCGCAACGGTCACCTGCGCGAGCGGTGGTGGTAGGGTGGACGCATGATGACCGACCAACAGCGTGAGCAGTTGCTCCGGCAGGTGGCCTCCGGCGTCGAGTTCGAGACCGCGCTCGAGGCACTCGGGATCTCCGAACTCGATCTTCAGATGTGGCTGCTGTGCGACGAGGAGTTCGACGTCTCGCTGGCACTTGCCCAAGGGATGCGGACCGAGTCCGCCAGGGCTCTCTTCAAGGAGCTAGTCTCGAACTAGGGCCGGCGTGAAGTCCGCACGCCCTCACCGGGCGACTCCGCGCGGACATGTCGTGGAAGCACAGGGCGTGCTACTCGCCAAACGGACCCCCGGTCCGGGTGTGGCCGGGACGCTCGGCGCGGCCTGCCTGCTTTGGTCGTTCAGCCGCGTCCCACGTGAGTGCCGGCGCCGCAGCGGGCATGCAAGGACGAGCGAAGGAGCAGCGCTTTCAGGACGACGGAACCATCCAGTCGGGTGCGGCGCAGCGGCGCTCGCGCCAACGACGCTCGACAGCGCTCTGCGAGCGGTCCCGCCGTCGCTCGGCGAGGCGGCGGTCCTTGATGACCTCGACGCCGTCCCGCCCCCAGAAGAGGTCGTTGAAGCGCTGGTAGAGCCGATCGCGCGCCGGGCCCGTCACAACGAGTCGGTGCGTGGCGGTGTCGACATTCGCATTCATGCCGTTGTCATGCCCATGTCGTCGATCCTCGATGTGGCCGCTTTCTGACGGCCGGCTCCTCACGGCGAGCCCACGAAGGGACTATGGCGCACACCATGACCTTGGTGCCTCCGTCAGGTCAGCCACGCGAGGCCGACGATCTCGTAGAGGACCACCGTGCCGTACGCGGCGAGGAAGAAGAGCGCTGTCATCAGCGCCTGTCGGTGGCGCCGCAGCGCCCAGAGCATGAGGGACGCAGCGACGACGAGGCCGCATTTGACTATTGCCGCCTGCGTCGCGCTGGCCTCGAAGAAGTACCGCATGAAGGGATTGGCCTCCGCGAAGCCGAGACGCAAGGCGATCGAGGTGAGCCCGAGGTCAACCAGACTGAGGAGATTGGCGAACGCCAGCATCGCCACCAGCGCGAGGCGGTGATCGCGCAGATACACGAGCGACGCGTCAAGCGCAACGCCGAACGGCGTGCGTTGCCGCGTCCATCGTCGCTCGAACCCCGAGCGTCGCTCGCGGAAGACGAACCGGCGGGCCTGCCGCCGGTCGCGCCCTCGCAGACTGCATGGCGCAGCCGACTCCACCAGGCTGCCTCCTAGAGTGTTCGCAGGTCTCGACTGGTTGGAGCATACCCGCCGACGGCGTGGGTGACAACGCCGACATTGTGGCGTCGTGCTCGACGCGGCGTGCATGTGAAGCGTCGACCACGACGACCGGCAAGACGATGCGCCACTGCCGCTGCCCCCAGCCCGCGGCGATCGACGCCAGCGGTCATTGCCTGGAAAGCACGAACCGGACGAATCGAGACTGCAGCTGTCTGTTCGCGAGCAGCTTCTCCGTAGGCGGAAGGGACAGGACGGTCCCCAGGACGGCGTTGGCGAATGCGGGCCCTCTACCCGCGGTGCCGTCCACCAGCAGATCCGCCAGCCGCCCCCGCTCCAGCATCCTCCGCGTGAGATACTCGACCTGGTTGAGCGGGACGTGCTGTGGTCGCGAGCGCCGCAGCATCGCCAAGGAGTTGTGGTCACAGACGCCGACACAGACCCCGCAGCCGAGGCAGCGATCGAGGTCGATGTGACTGACCAGGCGCTTGAGTGCCTGCCCCGCATCGTGTTGCTGCGGATTCCGGGGCACGAGCGAGATCGCCTGTACCGGACAAGAATGCGCACAGCGGCCGCAGCCCGTGCAGCGCTCACCGTCCGGCGCCGGCAGAAACCCGCTCGGCTGCACGACCGGCAGTCCTGCTTGCGCCGAGCGGAGCTCGTGGCAGCAGCACGTGCAGCAACTGCAGATGTAGCTGACCTCCTGTTGCACGTTGTCCGCGATGTGCACCAGGCCGCTCTCACGCGCTGCTGCCAGTAGCTCGAGCCCCTCCTCTTTGCTGATCGGCCTGGCGAGACCGTGGCGGATGAGATACCCGGCGGCGCCTCCCAGGCTCATGCAGCTTTCCAGGGGATAGTCGCAGCGGGCGCCGAGATGCTGCGCGGCATGGCGACAGAAGCAGTTGGTGACGCTCACCAGCTCGGCCGCCTCCACGCAACTGGAGGCTCGTTCCCAGTCGAGGACCTTCGGCAGGAGATCGTCGAACGGCGCGCTTTCGTGCACGAGGGTCCGGCCGACGACCGTGGCGGCCCCCGACACTTCCATCAGGAACGAGGTGTCGCCGACCATGTACGCCTCGTAGGCCCTGGCCAGCCGGGCCTTCGGCAGCCCGTCGGCAAGGCGCATCATGGAGAACTCGAAGAATCCCACAACAGGGGGCGCCAGCATGTACTTCGTGATGCCAGTGCGCTCGTCGTGAAGGTCCAGGACCAGCCCTTCGTCGGCCATGGCCTCGAGCCGGCGGCGAAGCGTCTCTGCGTCCATGCCTGTACGACGGGTAAGTGCTTTGACCGATGAAGGAAGGACGGGAAGACGAGCCGCAAGTGCGGCGTCCCCGGGCGAGAAGAGGATCTCAAGGATCTCCTTCCAGGCTTGTCGCGCCGCCGGGTCCTCCGGCTCCACCATGGCGACCGGCCCTCGCCTCAAGCGGCTCGCAAGGTCGCGATACTCGACTCCCAGGTGCGCTCCGTGGCCCATGACGCCTCCTCTCCCCGCCACGCCTCAGGCTACCCGACCAAGGCGGGACTCATTCGGCGATCTCGCCGCGCCATGAGCCAGTCGCCTCGACGAGGCGCAGCCCCACGGACGTTTCGACCTGTCGCTCGGGGATGCTCCAGTAGCGACGCAGCAGGCGGTTCTTCTCCTCCTGTGCGACCAGCCGGAAGCCGTGGCGCTCGTAGAAGCGGATGGCCCAGGCGGCGTCGGCCCAGGTGCCGACGAGCAGGGGCTGGTGCGGCAGCCTCAAGAGGTGCGCCAGCAGTCGGCTGCCGATGCCGACCCCCTGGTGCTCGGGCGTCACGTAGGCGTGGCGGATGAGGGTCACGTCTTCGACGTCCTGGATGCCCATCACCCCGCGGAGGCCCTCCGGGTCATGCCAAGCCCAGAAGCGCACGCCGGTCGCGATCTCGGAGAGCAGCTCGTCGGCCGGCATGTAGGGCACGTGGTAGCGGTCGGCGGGGATGACGCCGGCATAGGCCGTGGCAGCGGCGTTGATGACCGCGCACATCGCGTCGACGTCGGCGCCGGCGCAGGGCCGGATCCCAGGGTGCGGAGGAGACATGTCGCCGGTCTAGGGCGTCGTCTGCTTCGTGTAGACCGTGAGCTCGATGTCGTAGCCGGGACCGCGTGCCGGACGAAAGCGCTGGCTGAAGAAGATGCGATAGTCACCGGGTATCAGCGCGAGCAGGATGGCCTGTTCATCTTGCCGATCGAGCGCGTGCCCTTCGGACTCAGGTGTCACGGCGTACCCATAGCCGACCCCGGTCCTGACGTCGATGATCCTGAGCGTGAGCGTCACGGGCGGGTTCTCCGGACCGGACAGGACCCAGGCGAGGCGCACGCGGTCTCCCAAGAGATAGGTGCCCAGATTCTGCCTTACCGGCTTGTCGCCGGAGACTCGCGCGGTGGTGACGCGCTCCCACTGCGAGCCCGGCCCCTCGCTGCCGCCCCCGCACCCACCGCCGGCCCCGGCGAGGGCCAAGAGCGCGGCGGCGCCGAGCGCGATCACGACGAGCCTGACGATATGCATCCGTCCCCCTCTCTTCCCGGGACTCCGCCGCGCGGCGGAGTCCCTGGTCGCGAAACCATAGCACGGTGACCGGACCGGGAGATGAGCAGCTCGCCTGGTGCTCGAGGCTCCGATTCAGGCTGCGGCGCTCCGCGGTGGTTCTAGAGTACGGTCGTCTTGCCGGATTCCTCGATGACGAGGACGTCGACCGATCTGGGGACGTCCCGGCGAACGGCTGCACGCAAGGCTTCGATAGGCGGTGTATCACGCTGGCCGACTATGAGGATCACGATGTCGCTGCCCGTCTGCTTGACGCCTTCGACCTTCCAGTCGGTGCCCTTGACCCATGCATGGGCGACGTCGTCCGTGGCGCGCATCCACAGCTCGTACTCGAGGGTGCGGAACGAGGCGCCCGCCAAGGGCATGAGCAGAAGGACGACGAACACGGTGATGATCACCTTCGCCTTGCGCCGAGGCTGCCTGCCGCGAGCGACGGCGACGCGGGCGTAGCCGGCCGCCGTGAAGACGAGGACGCCGGCGATGATGATCGCGGCTGCGTTCGTCAGAAAGAGGAGGAACGCGCCCCATGCCAGGTCGAGACGACCCGATCCCAGCGTGATACCGACGACGGCGAGTACGGGTACCAGCGAGATGGCGATCGCCACGCCGGCCAGGATGTTGGAGACGTCACGGCGCACGAGCGCGAAAGAACCGGCGATCCCCACGGCCACCGCGACCGTGAGGTCGAGGAGCGTCGGCGCGGTGCGGCCGAGGACCTGTGGGTTGGCGGCCACCGGCAGCCGCTGCACGGTGATCATGCCCAGAAGAAGGCCGATCAGCACGTTGACCGCAACGCCGGCGACGAGGAGCTTCAGGGAAGCGAGGAGGTCGCGGCGCGATCCCGTCACGGTCGCCAGGGCCACGCCGTAGATCGGCGTGGCCAGCGGCGCGACGATCATCGCGCCGATGACCGCCGGAGTGGAGTCGCCCACGACGCCGCCGGCGGCGATGACGCTGGCGAGCACCAGCAGCACCCAGAACTGGGAAGTCTTGGCGCGCGCTTCGCCCGACGAGATGAAGAGGCCATCCTCGATCTCGTCCATCGTGGCGCGGTGGTCACCGCCGGCGTCGATCGCTTTCGTCAGCCATCCCATTCGGCATCTCCTCGTTCCGCTACGCGGGTCGCTCGCGAGTCGTCCTCTCCGACGCGCTCGCGGGCCTCCTCCTGACGCATCATCGCGCGGAGCGCGGCGTAGGTGAGAAGGACGACGAAGAGGCCGAAGACCTGGGCGACCTGGTTCTGATAGAAGGCGAAGAACTCGGTGACGAAGATGGTAACCAGAAGGGCGCGCTGAAACCAGCGATAGGCGGCCAGTCGCGAGCGCCGCCAGCGGACGAATCCGACGACGATCAGGACTGCGCTAACGCCTGACGAGATCGCTTGCCCGTAGGACCAGAAGTCGACGTTCTCGACACCCGATCGCCCGGTGGCCGCGACGACGATCGCCGCGATACCGGTGAGGAGGCCGCTGAGGGCGACGAGGGCGAGGTAGGTCACGAGGAGCGCTTTGAACCAGCGCTTCTCCACGAGCGAGCCGTAGAAGCTCGCGAGTCGTTCCTTGATGCGCTCGTACGGCCCCGGATGGCCACTCGTCCTGGCGGACATGCCTGCGATGATCGGCGTCAGGTTCCCCACCATGGGGTCGCTCGGATCGCAGGCGGCGAGGAGATGGATGGCCTGCGAGCGCTCGGCAGCATCCAGAGGGCGAACGGCGGCCTCCGAGGCCAGACCCAGGAGGTTCACGAGCGCGGCCTGTGGCGAAGGGTGGTCCGTGGACACAAACGCGCGGGTCACGAGGAACAGGACCACGAACACGAGGTAGATGATGGCGACGACCGGCTGGAAGAAGTAGTCATTGTCAGAGGTGATGAACTTGCCGAGCTCGTCGATGAAGAGGCCGAAGCCGATGCCGGCGGCGAGGGCCGCGAGCTGGTCCCACAGGCGGCCCTTCATGGCCATGAAGAGGACGAGAGCGATGAGCATGCCGAGGCCACCCCAGAGCAGATGAGCGAAGTGGATCTTGCCGCCGCCGAGCTGCGGCCACCCGGTGGCGGCCAGGGCGGCGCGCACGATGAGGATGGTCGCGATGGCTGTGACAATGAAGAGCTCAAGGTCGCGGCCGGCATAGATGCTGCGCACGAACCAGGAGCGCTTCGCGAGTGCCGGCGGATCGGTCATCCCAGGATCTCCTCAGAGTCGGCGTCTTCCGCCGGGTCGTGCACGACGCTGTACATGAGGGAGCGATGGCAGTGTGAGCAGATGCCGCTCTGACTGGGCAGGACAGACTGCGCCGACCTCCTGCTGGGCCACAGCTGAGCCGTCGGCGTCCAGGCGACCTCAGCCCCGCAGACGGGGCAGTACCCGCGGCTCTCCGGCGTGAAGCGCTCGGGGGGCTTCTGCGAGTCAGCTGCGGCCAAGGCCTTCACGCATCGGCGGCCGACATGCGCCCCGAATGCTCGCTGAGCTCCCGCAGGTAGGCGCGGTTGGCCGGGTGCCTCTGCCAGAGGCGGACGTACAGCCAGCCCCAGAGGTGTTCCAGCAGCCTGCCGAAGCGCAGGCGCGCGAGATACTTCAGGCTGCGGCGCAGCGAGTAGAAGTGCCGGTAGCCCTTCACGACCTCGGTCTGCAGCTCCGAGGGCGTCATGTTCTGCGGCACGAAGATGACGTGCTGGCCGTCGTAGAACTGCCAGCGCTCCTCGAAGATGCGGCTCCCGGCATCCATCATCTCGTACTGCTTCGTACCGAGTCCCGGCGTGAGGACGTTGAGCATCAGGCTGTCGATGCCGTGACGCTCGGCGAAGGCCACCGTGTCGCGCGTCGTCCTCGCTGTGTCGCTGTCGGCGCCCACCACGAACATGCCGTGGCACTTGATGCCGTGGCGGTGCAGCGCGGTGATGGCACGCGTGATGTCCTCGACCGTCTGCGACTTGCCGTAGCCGTCCAGCGTCGCCTGGTCGATCGACTCGAAGCCGAGGGCGAGGCGGTTGCATCCGGACTGCCGCATGAGCGTCAGCAGCTCCTCGTCACGAGCCACGTCGGTGCGCACCTGGGCCGTCCACTTCGTGGTGAGGCCGCGGTCGATCATCATCCGGAGGAGCACCTTGAGGCGCCGCTTGTCGGCGGCGAAGTTGTCGTCGTAAAAGAAGACCCTCTTCGGCTTCCTGGCCTCGAGCTCGGCGATCACGTTCTCGGGGCTGCGGAAGCGGTAGGCGCGGCCGAACATCATCGTCACCGTGCAGAATGTGCAGTCGAACGGACACCCAAGGCTCGTCATGATGGGCGTCTCTCTGATGCGCTCCGCGCCCACGATGAGGGAGAGGTCCGGCATCGGAAGGACGTCGAGATCGGGGCAGCGCCCGCGCAGCTCGTTGTGCACGGCGCGTTCGCCGCGCCAGAACGAGAGTCCGAGGACGCTCTCGAGCTCGCGTTCACCCGCGAGCGCCTCGATAAGCTCAAGCATGAGGCCACCACCACCCTCGCCGCGGGCCACGAAGTCGGCGTGCGGCAGCGCGTCGTCGGGCACGAACGTGGAGTGAGGGCCGCCGATGATCACGGGAAGACCGGCGGCCCGCAACTCATCAGCCAGGGCGTAGGCGCTGGGCGCCGTCGAGGTGGTCGTCGAGATGCCGACGAGATCGGCTGAAGAGACGTCGTCGCGATCGATGGGCGCCGCCTGGGGGCAGTAGATGCGCACGTCGTGGCCGGCCGCCTTGAGCGCCGCACCGATGAGGGGCAGCCCGAGGCGCGGGTAGAACCCGTACGAGAGGATGTTGACGCTCGGCGGCGCGGGCTCGATGAGGCGGATCTTGAGGGGCGGGGACATCTGGCGGATTCTACCCCCGCCGTGCCCTCATGTGTCCACGTCTCGCATGCCGTCCCTCTCCGCGGCCTCCGCGAGCTAGTGCCGGCGCTGGTAGTCGGCGACCCCGGCGGCGACGGTGTCGTGGAAGCGCTCAGCGCCTACAAGATTGACGATGCCGTTGCGCTCGAGATCCTCGTAGAGAGACGTCGTGACGCGGGCGAAGTCGAGCTCGACATCGCTGTCGTCGAGCTCCGCAATGAGCTCCTTTAGCATCGCCGCCGCCGTGGTGTCGAGGTGAGGGACGGCGCCCGCGTGGACGAGGACCTCGCGCACCGGCGGGGCCTGTTCGCGTACCAGGGAGCGCACCGTGTCGCGGAACCAGCGCGCGTTGGCGAAAAAGAGCTCGCCGTCGATGCGCAGGATCACGAGGCCGGGGAAGGTCTCGTAATCGGGGTTGTCGTCGACGCCGCGGTAGCGCAGGGCCTCGTCGGCGTGCGCCTCGGGCGCCCTGCCCAGGACCGCGCTGCTGGGCCTGTAGGCGCGATACACGAGAGCCAGCAGCGAGACGACCACGGCGACGGCGAGGCCGACGAGGAGGCCGAACACGAGCACGCCGGCGAAGCAGAGCAGCGCGAGGAGGAAGTCGGTCTGGTCGGTGCGCCGCAGGCGGCGCAGCGCCCCCGTATCGACGAGGTGGGCGACGGCGGCGATGACGATCGCCCCGAGGACCGCCTCCGGCAGGTCGTGGAAGAGCGGCATCAGCAGCAACATGGTCACGACCAGGAAGGCGAAGAGGATGACGCCGGACAGCTGCGACTTGACGCCCGAAGAGTCGGCCACGGCGGAGCGTGAGAGGCTGGCGTCGACGGTGAAGCCCTGCAAGAGGCCGGCGCCCAGGTTGGAGACCCCGAGGGCGACGAGCTCCTGGTCGGCGTTCACCTCGTAGCCGTGCTTGGCGGCCAGGGCGCGCGCCCCGGCGACCGACTCGGCGAAGGCGATCAGCGCGAGAGCCGCCGCGTCCGGCAAGAGGTCGGTGATGTCGCCGAGGCCGAAGCTCGGGAAGGTGGGGCGCGGCAGGCCGTCGGGGATCTCGCCGACGACGGCCACGCCGTGGTCCTGAAGGCCAAGGACGGAGACGGCGACGATGCCCAGCACGACGGCGACCAGCGCCGACGGCACCTTGGGCGCGAAGGCCCGCAGGGCGAAGATGAGCGCCAGGGCCGAGAGACCGATGGCCAGGGTGACCAGGTTGGTGTCTCCGAGCTGCCGCACCAGCACCTCGAGCTTGCCGAAGAAGCTGGTGCCGCCGCCCTCGACACCGAAGAGCTTGTACAGCTGCCCCACGCCGATGACGAGCGCCAGTCCGGCGACAAAGCCGGTCAGCACCGGGCGGGCGAAGAAGTCGGCGATGAAGCCGGCACGGGCGAGGCCGGCGATCAGAAGCAGCGCGCCGACGAGGAGGGCGAGCAGCGCCGACAGGGCGATGAAGCGGCCGGGGTCGCCGGCCGCCACGGGCGCCACGGCGGCCGCCGAGAAGGCGGCGATCGCTGAGCTCGGGCCGACCGTCAGCTGCCGGCAGGTGCCGAGGACGGCGTACACGAGGAGCGGCGCCAAGGCGGCGAAGAGGCCGGTCTCGGGCGGCATGCCGGCGAGCGAGGCGTAGGCCATTCCCTCGGGCACCAGCACCGCCCAGACCGCCGCCGCCGCGATGAGGTCGGGCCGTAGCCAGCGCTGCTCGTACTGCGGCAGCCAGTCGCGGGCAGGCAGGAGCGGGGGTTTGAGCTGCGACCACTGCCAGACCAGTCTCTTCACGCGCTCTCCCTCGCCGTCGAGCACCCCTGACGCCGGGCGGCCTTGAGCCACAGTCTACAAGCTCAAGGCCGCCTCCCCGGGTATGCCGAGCGTCGCAGCCGGCTCAGTCGGTCCGCCCGGGCTCCGCGTCGACCGCGCCGCGAGTACAGGGCCACGCCTCAGCGGGGTCATCACTCCGCACGGATAGGCGCAGTCCGCGGTCAACGCGACTCCGCGAAGGCTTCTCGGGTATACTGGAAAAAAGAAGGTAGCCTTTCTGATCACGATCCCCCCGCTCCCGTCGCTCACAATCAAAGGCATGCGCATCTCCCTGCCGATCATCCAGGGGGGCATGGGCGTAGGCGTGTCTCTCTATCCGCTCGCCTGCGCCGTGGCCATCGCCGGGGGCCTGGGGCTGATCTCGAGCGCCTGTCTGAACCGCATGGTCGGCGAGCGCATCGGCCAGAAAGTCGGCACCTCCGAGGCCGTGCGGCGCGAAGTCGTGGCGGCCAAGGCCGGCGGCGGCTACGCCGGCATCAACATCATGGTCGCCCTGCAGCGCGACTACGAGTCCTCCGTGCGCGCCGCCATCGACGCCGGCGCCGATGCCATCGTCTCGGGGGCTGGGCTGCCGCTCTCTCTGCCGGCGATCAAGCCGCCGCGCGACACCGCGCTCATCCCTATCGTCTCGTCGGCCCGCGCCCTCGACCTCATCTGCCGGCGCTGGGAGCGGCAGCACTATCGCCCCGACGCCGTCGTCCTCGAGGGACCCCTCGCCGGCGGCCACCTCGGGTTTCGCGCCGACCAGGTCGACCTTGAAGAGAACACCCTCGAACGGCTTCTGCCGCCGGTCAAGGAGGTCGCGCTGGCACACGGCGACTTCCCCGTGATCGTGGCAGGAGGCATCTACACGCACGAGGACATCCGTCGTTTCCTTGCCCTCGGCGCCGACGGCGTGCAGATGGGCACGCGCTTCCTGGCCACAGAAGAGAGCAGCGCCTCAGAGGCCTACAAGGAGGCCGTCCTGCGGGCGCGCCCAGAGGACATCCTGGTGGCCAACGACCCCGGCTCGCCTTGCGGCCTGCCCTTCCGCGTGCTGCGCGAGTCGCCCATGTACCAGTCGGCGCTCGCCCGGCGTCGCGCGCCCAAGTGCGACAAGGGCTACGTACTTCTCAAAGACGCGGAGGGCCGCTTCACGCGCTGCCCCGCAAAAGAGGACAACGAGCACTCCTTCTGCATCTGCAACGGTCTGCTCAGCGCCACGGGCTACGACGCTGGCAAGGAGGAGCCGCTCTACACCGCGGGCACGTCCGCCGCGAGAGTCGACCACATCCTTTCCGTCGGCGACCTCATGGCGGAGCTCGCCGGGGTGCGTCAGCTGGTGCCGTCCGCCGGGTAGAGCGGCAGCGCCGCACCGCGCTCGAATGCCCCATGCTAGACTCGCCCGCGTGAGCACGCCGGAGCCCTCACGAGCTCGTCACACGACGCGCCTGCGCGTACGCTACGCCGAGACGGACGCCGGCGGGGGCGTGCACCACGGCGAATACCTCACCTACTTCGAGGTCGCCCGTGTCGAGGCGCTGCGCACGCTCGGTGTGCCGGTCGGCGGATTCGAGGCCCGGGGCATCCTGATGCCCGTCGTCGAGGCGCGCCTGCGGTATCTGCGGCCGGCGCATCTGGATGACCTCCTCGACGTGACGGTCCTCCTGTCCGCGGTCGGGCCGGCCTCCTTCTCGTTCGACTACGAAGTCACCCGCGAAGGCCTGCTGCTCGCCACCGGCTGGACGCGCATGGCCGTGGTCACACGCGACACGGGGCGGGCGATCCAGCTGCCGGCCTGGGTGCGCGAGCTGCTCGGCGGCGTCGCCGCGACGTAGAGCGAGACCGAGAGTCGCGCGCTCGGGGGGCCCGCGGGAGGAGGCGGGTCAGCCCTCGAAGCGGCGGAAGACCAGGGATACGTCGTGCCCGCCGAAGCCGAACGAGTTGGACATCGCCGTGCGCACCGGCACGACCCGCGCCGCGTTGGGCACGTAGTCTAGGTCGCAGTCCGGGTCCGGGTCCGTGAGGTTGATCGTCGGCGGCACGACGCCGTCGATGATGGCGCGCACGCAGAACAGCGCTTCGATCGCGCCGGCGGCGCCGAGCAGGTGCCCGGTCATCGACTTCGTCGACGAGACGGGCACGTGCGCCGCGTGCGCGCCGAAAGCGACCTTCATCGCGCGCGTCTCGGCGAGGTCGCCGGCCGGCGTGGCCGTCCCGTGAGCGTTCACGTAGTCAACCTCGTCCGCGGCCAGGCCGGCCTCTTTCAGCGCGGCGGACATGGCGCGCGCCTGCGCTTCTCCGGTCGCGTCCGGCAGCGCCACGTGGAAGGCCTCTGAGCTCATGCCGTAGCCCACGACCTCGGCATAGATACGCGCGCCGCGGGCGCGGGCGTGCTCGAGTTCCTCGAGCACGAGGATGCCCGCGCCCTCGCCGAGCACGAACCCGTCGCGCCCGGCGTCGAAGGGGCGGGACGCCTCTTGCGGGGCCTCGTTTCGCGTGCTCAGGGCGCGCATGACGCTGAAGGCGGCCACCCCCGTCTCGTTGATGGGCGCTTCGGCTCCCCCGGCGAGCATCGCCGCGGCGGCGCCGCGGCGGATGATCTCGAAGGCGTCGCCGATGGCGCTGGCGCCGGCGGCGCAGGCGGTGCACACGGCGCTCAGCGGGCCCTTGACGCCGATCTCGAGGGAGACCTGGGCGGCGGCCATGTTGGGGATCATCATCGTGGCGAAGAACGGGCTCAGGCGCCCCGGGCCGTGCTCGAAAAGCACTCGCGATTGCTGCTCGAAGGTCCCCAGCCCGCCGCCGCCGCTCGCCACCACGGCGCCGATGCTCTCCGCCTCTGCGGCTACGTCCAGCCCCGCATGGTCAACGGCCTGGCGGGCGGCCGCGACCGCGTACTGCGAGTACGGATCCATGCGACGCGCGGCGCGCCTGTCGATGAAGTCCTCGGGGTCGAAGCCCTTCACCTCTCCGGCGATGCGCGTGGGCAGGCGCGAGGCGTCGAACTGCGAGATCGCGGCGATGCCGCTCTCGCCGGCCAGAAGCCGGCGCCAGGCCGTCTCGACATTGTTGCCGAGGGGGGAGATGAGGCCCGCTCCCGTGACCACTACGCGCCGCGGTCCTTCACTCATCCCCGGCCTCCCGCGCGTCGTCGCCGGCGATCGCGCCCGTCTGCGGCGGGCCCTCAGATGCCGGTGCCAGCAGGTAGTGAGACACGCCCCACTGGCGTCCGCCGTCGTAGGCGAACGTCTCGGCGCAGGCGAGGAGGAAGAGCCGCCAGTCGACCCGCCATTCGGCGGCCGCGTCGGCGCCGTAGGTCGCGGCGAGGATCGGTGCGAGAGCGTCGGCACGCTCGTCGTAGAGGCGCAGCCAGGCCTCGAGCGTGAGCGAATAGTGCTCACCACCCATCCACCAACGATCCACCGTCACCAGCTCATCGCCGAACTGGAGGAAGAGATCGTGGGCCGGCATCTGGCCGCCGCTGAAGAAGCGCGACCCCATCCAGTCGTGGGGGTCGTCGGCGGAGAACGTGTACGCGAAGCGGCAGTGGCTGAACACGTGCACGAAGGCGCGACCCCCCGGCGCCAGCCAGTCGCTCATCCGCGCGAACAGCTCCCGGTAGTCGCGCACGTGCTCCAGCATCTCCACCGACATGATGCGGTCGAAGCGCCGGCTGGGGTCGTACGTGGCGATATCGGCGGTGAGCGGCGTGACCGCGACGGTGCCTGACTCGGCGCAGGCTGCGGCTATGTGCCGGGCCTGAGTCTGCGAGTTCGACATGGCCGTCACCCGGCAGCGCGGGTACCGCTCGGCGATGAACAGGGCCAGGGAGCCCCAGCCGCAACCGAGGTCGAGCACGGCCATGCCGTCTTCGAGGCCGGCGCGCTCGCAGGTGAGCGCCAGCATCGCCTCCTCGGCCGCGGCAAGGTCAGCGACCCCCTGCGGCCACAGGCAACAGCTGTACTTGAGCCGCGGCCCGAGGAACTGACTGAAGAAGGCGGTCGGCAGCTCGTAGTGCTGCTGGTTCGCGGCTTCCTGGTGGATGACGAGCGGGCCGTCGGCGAGGGCGGCGGCGTAGCTGCGCAGCGCCGCCGCGTCATCGCCGGCGGCCGCGCTCTCCAGCTGCTCGAGTCGCTCCGCGAGCCGCCGGCGGATGATGCGGCGCAGCAGCCCGTCGGGCACGCGGCGCGCGGCAAGGGCGGCACGCCGCGTCAGCGGCGGCACCTCGCTCTCGCTGGGATGGTTGTCTGGTCAGGCATCGCCGCTTGATTGTACCGCCAACGACCCGCGGCGGCGGCACGGTCAGCCACCACGGGCGCCTCTCAACCAGAGGGGCGTCACCGGGGCCCAAAGAAGGGATAGGAGGGCGACCACGACCAGGGTGGCCTGCGGGCCGAGACGAGGCACCACGGGGATCGAGACCAGGGCGCCGAGCACTCGGGCGGCGTTGAAGCCCAGGTCCATCACGGTGAACACCCTCCCCCGGTAGCGATCGGGCACGGCGCGCTGCGCCAGGGTGTCGGCGGGGACCCTCGTCCATGCGTAGGACATGCCGAGGAGCACCGCCCCGATGGAGAGCGTATCGGCGTCGAGCGCCACGATCGCCGGGACCAGTGAGAGAGCAGAGAGCACGAAGGCCACGCCGATGAGCACAGGCCCGGGCACGCGCCGCCCCACTGCTCCCACCGTCAGAAATCCAAAGAACACCCCGGCGCCGCCGGCGGCCACGAGCCACGAGAAGGAGACCAGCCCGCCCTTGAACCCCTCCTTGACGACGACAATAGAGACCACGATGACCACCATCTGCAGGAACTGGCCCACGGCCACCGCCAGGATGGGGGCGAGCGCGGCGGGAGTCGTGCGGATGCGGTGGAAGCCGTCGCTGAGCTCGGCGGTCACCGCGGTCAGTCTGCCGCCCAGCGGGACGGGTGCGGGTCCCTCCGGAGGCAGGCTGCTCGACAGGGACGCGCCGAGGAGCGCCGACGCGGTCCATGCCGCGCAGGCGAGGGCGATCACGGCGGGCACACCCGCCCTGACCGCCAGCTGGCCACCGGCGACCATGCCGGCGAACAGAGCCGCCGACCCGACTATGGCCGCGACGGTGTTCGCCGAGAAGAGCAGCGAGCCGCCGCTTGCTTGCGGCTGCGGATGCGCCGGCGACGCGTCTCGCAGACCCGGCGCCACCTCTTCGGCGGTGCCCAGCACACGGGGGATCACCGCCGTCGAGGTGGCCTGGTAGAGCCGCGCGGCCGAGAAGGTCACGAGGGTACCGCCGTAGACCAGCGCGAGCGCCGCGGCGCCGGGGAGTACGAGGAGCGACGCGCTCGCCCGGACCAGAGGGACGGCCACGAGGATGCGGCGCCGACGCCAGCGATCGACGAACACCCCGGCGAATGGCGCCAACAGAGAGAACGGCAGGAGAAACAGCGTGGTCGCCAGGGCGAATCCTCGCACGGTGCTCTGCTGCTCCGGCAGGAAGACGACGGTCAGGAGCACGGCGGACAGAAACAGACCGTCGGCGAGCTGGCTCGCGACGCGAGCCGAGAGGAGCCGGCGGAAGTCGCGGCTCGCGAGCACAGCCCGGGCTCGCGCAAGGCCGCCGCCCGGCGGCGCCCGCCCGGTCCTTGTGTCCCGGCCTCCGCCCGATGGGGGTGGATCCTGCGGGTTCAGCTGCGTGGCGCCGGCTCCTGGGCGGCGGCCATCTCGAGCACTACCTCCGTGAGGCCGGGCCGGGTGCACAGCAGCACGCGCTCGCAGAGGTGGAGCATGATGGTGAAGCCCATGCCGAGACTCGCGGCCGTGGAGAACCCGGGGACGAGCGTGGCTTTGGGCAGCGTCCTGAAGTCGATGCCCGGGCCTGCGTCGCTGATGGCCACCTTGAGGCAGTCGTCGCCAGCGAAGACCTGGTAGGTGCCGCCCTGAGCGTGCTTCAGCGCGTTGTCGAGGGCCTCGCCCACGGGGCTGAGCAGGTCGGCGTGGTCGATCTGGCCGGGGTACCGAAGCTCCGCGCAGGCCACCACCAGACGTCGCGCCTCGGACAGCTGCGCCGGCGAGCTGATTGGCATGAGACGACAAAGCGGCTCACCGAGCTCCCCCGCAAGGGCCTCCTCAGTGAGGAGGATGAGCTTGCCGCCGGTCACCGCGTCGAGCACGTCCACATAGGCTTGGCGGATGCTCTCCTCTTGGCGGCGAAGCGCCTGCTCCGCGTGGCGGACATCGGTGACGTCGATCGCCGAGAGCGCCCACAGGTCGTGCCCCGCCGGGTAGGCTGCGAGCAGTTCGTAGGCATCCTCGGCCTGCACGCTCAGCTCGGTGCGCGCGGACTGCCCGAAGACGAGCGCGCCGGCCACGAGGTCGAAGTAGGCGCGCAGGCGCTCGTCTCCGTCCTCGCCTGTGCTCATCCGTCGCCCGATCATGTGCTCGCGCGACGTGTGGGCCTGCGCGGCCAGGGCCGGGTTCAGGTCGACGACTCTGAGGTCGAGCACGACTCCGGCGGCGTCGCGATCTATGCGAAAGACGATGAGTCCTTCGGTCGTACTGTCGAAGAGGTGTCGGTACCGCCTCTCACTTTCCTTGAGCTCTGCGTGTTTCTCCTCGCGCAGCAATGCGCTGAGGCCCATCTCGCTGAGCATGCCGACGAAGTCGGAGACAAAGGCGAGCGTCTTCTCCAGGCGCTCGTGTGAGAGCACCGGTACGCGCGCGAGCGCCTCGAGATAGGCACGCTCGTCGAAGCCCAGCTGCCGCGCCCGCTGCGCGAAGGAGTCCGGGTCGATGTCGTCGTCGTCGAAGAAGAACTGCCCCGCGTAGATGTTGGCGACATGGTCCCCAGCGACGACAAGCGGGAAGGCGACGTCCCAGAGCCCGTTGGCGCACTTGTAGGCGTAATGCTCCGACTCGCCCAGACCGTCGCGCAGATGCCGATTGATGCGCAGGTCGCTCTCGAGGCATCCGCGCAGCGTCACCTCGTGCCGGCGGTGGAACACCGTGCAGATGTCCTGCCAGCCGGAGGCGATGAGCACGACGCCGGCCGGGTCGAGCACGGCGAGGCCGATATCGAAGGCCGCAGAAAGGCTGTCGCACATACGCTGCACGCGCTCGAGATCGATCAGGCCGGCCAAGCCATGGTCACCGGATGGCATCGGTGGTCCTCTCCCCTTCGCCCCTGCGGCTCCGCGTACGCGCGCGAAACAGCATAGATCGTGAATGCCCCACGATGGTGATGCATACCCCGTGGAGCGGGGGAGCGAACGCGTGCGTCACAGGACGGCGCTTACGGCACTCAGGATTGAGGCGTCGATGCCGCTCGGTGTGGACCCCTCTCGGACGTCTTAGAGAGACACCGATCCGCGAGCCCGCCGTGAACGTCGCTGGGAGCCGCGAGCACGCCGATCGGCGTGCCAGTCCGCGACGATCGTCGTTAGCAAGTAGGCGAAGATGAAGGCGATGGCCACGATCGCGACGATCATGAGCGCTTCGATCGCCATATTCTCGAACAGGAACATCGTCGACCTCCCGGGTCTGCCGGCGCCACGTCGGTAGTGGTCACCATACAGAAGCTACCCGGAGTGCCGTTAAGGGGCTGTGAACGGAGAGAGCCGCTCCATCAAGAGTTCGTATGGGCGCGGGGCGAATGGCCCCAGCCACGTGCTGTCAGTCTCGAGCGTCGGAGACTTTGACTCAGCCTGCGCCGGGGTGGCCCGGCGCAGTCCAGGCTCAGGCCTTGGCGTGACCCGCGACCATCGGCAGGGAGCCGATGTTCTCGTGCGGGGGGAGCTGCGACTGCGTGCGCGCACGACGGGCTTGCGCGTTGGCCAGCATATGGAGATGGCGAGCGCGCTCCTCGAGACCCGCAAGGACCACCAGGTACACCAGGCTGCCTACCGCTGCGACGATCGCCGCGCTGGCCACCATCACGATCAGGATCTCCCACATGACCATCATCATCTGCCTCCAGCGACAAGCGCACGCAGGCCGGACTCGGCCTTGCTGAGAAAAGGGTAGGCCGCCGTCCCTAAAGGCGGCGTGAATCTCAGCGGCGTCCGGATAAAGAATGTGTTAAGGCGGTCGCCGGGGAGAGGCGGCGCCGACTCAGCCCGCCGGCGGCTCGTCGGCAGCCAGCCGGAAGCCGACCCCCGGCTCGGTGATGATGTAGCGCGGTCCGCCGGGGCGGGGCTCGATCTTCTTGCGCAGGTTGCTCACGTGCACGCGCAGCGTCTGCGCGTCCTCCGCCCACTCGGGTCCCCACACTCGCTCGAGGATCATGCGCTGCGTCACGACCAGCCCGGCGTTGCGGGCGAGGAAGGCGAGGATGTCGAACTCGGTCGGGGTGAGAGGCACCTCGACGCCGGCGTGCGTGACGCGCCGGCGGGCGACGTCGATCACGAGCTCGCCCGCCGTCACGATGGGCGGCGGCGAGGTGAGCGCCGCCGCCCGGCGCAGCAGGGCGCGGATGCGGGCCAGCAGTTCGCCGGCCGAGAAAGGCTTGGTGAGATAGTCGTCGGCGCCCTCGTCGAGGGCCTGGATCTTGTCGGTCTCGTTGGCCCTGACCGACAGGATCAGGATGGGCGCCGTCATCCAGGTCCGCAGCTCCCGGCAGACCTCGATACCGCTGCGGTCCGGCAGGGCGAGGTCGAGGACGACGAGGTCGGGCGGCGCGTCGATGGCCTTGAGCAGCGCTTCCTCGGCGGTCGCCGCCATCTCGAGCGCGTACCCGCGGGTCGAGAGGATCGACTTCAGCGCCCGCCGGATCTGCTCTTCGTCGTCGACGACGAGGATGCGCGTGGGTCTCTCGGGCACGGTCATGACATCTCCTCGACGGGGGTCGGCGCAGCCGTGGAGCGACCTGACGGCAGCGCGATGACGAAGCGGGCGCCATGCGGCACCACGTCTTCGACGCGGATCGTGCCACCGTGGCTGCGCACGATCTCGCGCGTGATCGCGAGGCCGAGCCCGGTGCCCGACGGCGCGTGGCCGGAGGTGCTGTGACCCCGGTAGAACTTCTCGAACACCGCCTCGCGCTCATCGGGCGCGATCCCCGGGCCGCGGTCTTCGACCCAGATGCGTACGCCCTCGTTCCAGTCGCGTGCCCCGATCGTCACTGGGGAGTCCTCGCCGGCATAGAGGACCGCGTTCTCCAGCAGATTCTGGACGACGCGGGCCCACTGCGAGAAGTCGACATCGACCACGGGCGTGGTATCGGGCAGGTCGACGCTGACACGCTGCCGCAGATGGGCGGGGAGCGCCTCGATACCGGCGGCGACGATGTCGCTGAGCTCGTAAAGCTCGCGTCTCTGCTCCCAGGCGTGGGCCTCGAGGCGCGAGAGGTCGAGCAGCGCGCCGATGCTGTTGTTCAGACGCGCCACGTCGCCGACGATGGCGCGCAACTCGTCGCGCACGCTCTGCTCGTCCCAGTGGACGTCGCTCTCGAGGAGGTTGCTCACGGTCGCGGTCAGCGCCGCGAGCGGCGTCTTGAGCTCGTGCGAGACGGAGGAGAGCAGGCTCGACTTGAGCCGGTCGGCCTCACGCTCGGCAGCGGCCTTCGTGGCCACAGCCTGGAGCTGTTCGCGTTCGAGAAAGGCGCCGACGAGGTTGGCGAGGGAGGCGACCAGCCGGGCGGCATTGGGCGAGTACGGCACGCCACTGGTCCTCGCCTGCACGGCGAGCACGCCGGCCGCGCCGGAGGGGCTGTGGATCACCGCGTAGAGCCCGCCGTCGGCCGCGGCGGCCACCGTCGCCGGCGCGTCGGCGGATGGCTCTGGGGCGATCCGCGCAAGCTCGCTGGCCATGGCGCGGCGGGCGCGTTCGGCCACAGCGCGGTCGGGCGTCGCCCTGTCCGGGGTCTCGCCACTCAAGCGCAGGTCGTTCCCCTCCGCCACGAAGAGAGACGCAGAGTCCGCGCCGAGCACCTTGACGATCTCGTTGAGGCAGGCCTCGGTCATCTGCTCCGTGGATGTCTGGGAGGCCACGGCAGCGCTGAGCCGGTTGAGCGCGGCCGTCTCCTGTTCTCGCGCGACCGCTCGCGCCTCGCGTTCTCTCAAGCGTCCGGTCTGAAGGCCGACGATCAGGCCGACGACGAGAAAGGCGACAAGCGAAAGCCAGTCCTTTGGGTCGTGCACGAGCAGCGTGTGATACGGCGGCAGGAAGAAGAAGTTCCAGGCGAAGAAGGCAAGCACGGAGGCGAGCATCGCGGGCCGCGTACCGGCGGCGCCGGCGACCAGCAGGATGACGAGCAGGTAGAGCAGAGCCCACTGCCCCTTGGCGAACAGGTCACGCCCCGCGAGGAAGAGCAGGGTCGACAGAGCGATCGCCGCGATGGCGAGAAGGTAGCCGTGCCTTGAGACGATCGTGCTGAGGCGCGCGGTCATGCCCGCATCCTAGACCATCTGTGGCAGGAGGCGGTGACCGGCGTCGGGGCGATTGGGCGCATGCACAAGCCGGGAGGGCCGGCGACTTGGTCGCCGGCCCTCCCTCTGCGGCCTGCATACCGCGCTTTCGGGGCCGAATCGCGCGGCGCAGGCGCGCCGGTGCCCGGGAGGGCGCCGGTCAGCTGCCGATCACGGCGTGATGGGCGTGATGGTCAACCGTGCCACAGGGCCGCTCCAGCCGTACATTGCCGGATCGATGTCTGCGCCGCCCTGGATGCCCCGATGGTTCGTGATGCGCTGACGCGTCGGATCGCGCATCATGCCGCCGAAGGGAGGACCGGGCACGTATGCCGCCATCTCGTTGTTGGCTTCGGTGCCGGCGTCGAGCGCGTTGAGGCTCCACGTGCGCACGCCTGAATCAGGCAGGCGCAGGCTGTTCACGCCCGCGAAACCGTCGTTCGTCTGCACGAGCATGGTGGCCAGCGACAGGCGCGCTCCCTTGGGCGTGCGAATCGTGACCGTGGACGAGGTGCCGGGCAGGATGCCGCCGGCGGACGTCTGAACGTCGAACACGCTCCTCGAGTACTTCGCGCGCATCGCTGCCGGGCCGTTGTTGCCGTCCTCGGCGATCTGCCGCAGCTCGTCGCTGGCGAAGCCGTTCATCCGGAACAGCCGGTAGCTCGCATCGTGCGAGATGAACACCGCCGGCGCAAGGATCTGCTGCGCGGTGAGGTTCTCGATCTTCACTTCGTACATGGCCGCGCCGCTACCGGCCGAGGCCGCCGCAACCGGCAGCAGGAACACGGCCACCAGCATCATCGCCGCCAAGATCATTCTGCTGAGAGTCTTCGAACGCATGATCGCACCTTTCCTCTTGACTCTCCGGCTGCGCTCCCGGGCTCGACGAGCGCTGTCTGAAGGAGTCACTCGAGGGCGTCCGGTCGACTCGTCATCGGTGACCGGCGTCCTCCCGACACCGGCAACGTACCCGGGGCCTCTGACGCGAGGCTTGCGAGAATCTTACGAATCGAGGAACGCCGTGACGCTGCCGCGTCCGTCGAGCGCATGACGGGTACAGTGGACTCGACCTGGCCGAGCAAATTCCGAGGTGTACGACGTGTCACCATCGATCCTTGTCGTGGAAGACGAACCGAGCATCGCCGAGGTGGTCAGCCTGTATCTGTCCCGCGCCGGCTTCGATGTACGTACCGCCGGCGACGGGCTCGCGGCGCTCGACGAGGTCGAGCGCCGCGAGCCGGACCTCGTCATCCTTGACCTGATGCTGCCGAAGATCGACGGCTACGAGGTCACGCGCCGCATCCGAGCCAGGGGTGACACACCGATCATCATGCTCACGGCGCGCAAGAGTGAGGTGGACCGAATCGCGGGTCTCGAGATGGGCGCCGACGACTACGTCGTCAAACCGTTCAGCGCCCAGGAGCTCGTGAGCCGCGTGCGTGCCGTCCTCAGGCGGGCAACTTCTGCGCGCGCCATCGACCCTGACGACGCTCGCCTGGAGTTCGACGGCCTCGAGATCGACCCCGTCGCCAGGGTCGTCACGGTCCGCGGTGAGGAGCGCTCGCTGACCGCCAAGGAGTTCGACCTGCTCCTGGCCCTGGCGCGCCGGCCGCACGCCGTCTTCAACCGTGACAGGCTGCTCGAGCTGGTGTGGGGGTCGTCGGACTACATCGACCCGAGCACCGTGACCGTGCATGTGCGACGCGTGCGAGCCAAGATCGAGGACGAGCCGTCCGAACCGCGCCGCATCGTGACGGTCTGGGGCGTCGGCTACCGCTTCGAGCCATGAGTCCTTTGTCGCCTCATCAGAGTGTGCCGGAGCCGTATCGTCCGCTCACGGTCTTCGTTGCCGGCACGTTCGCCGCGCTTGTCGTTGCGCTTCTCGTCTTTGCGCTGCTCATGCGCCCGCCGCAGCAGGATTTCGTCGCCATGTCGGCGTTGCTTGGGATCACGGCGTTCGTCTCATTGGCTGCCGGGATCGCCGCCGCTCGCCTCGGGTGGATGCGGCGCTCACCCAAGCTCGTGTGGACGCTCATGGGCGGCTACCTGCTTGCCGCCGTGCTGACCTTCCTCAACGTGGTCTTCTCGGCGCGCCTCATGTTTCTGAGCCGCCACGACCTTCTGCTCGCCGCCGTGCTGCTGGTGTTCGCCGGCATCATCGCCGCGTCGCTTGGCTATCTGTTGTCGGGCGGCGTGGTCGCCGCTGTCACGCGGCTGAATCGCGCCGCCGAGCAGGTCGCGGCAGGCGACCTCGACGTCAAGGTGCCGGTCGACGGCTCGGACGAGGTCGCGACTCTGGCGGCAAGCTTCAACGAGATGACACGCCGGCTTCGCGAAGCGGAGGACAAGCGGGCCGCGGCAGAGGCTGCTCGCCGCGAGCTTCTCACCGCCGTCGGGCATGACCTGCGCACGCCGCTGGCGTCCGTGCGCGTCATCGTCGAGGCGCTCTCCGACGGCGTCGTCGACGACCCCGCGACAGTGGCGCGCTACTTGCGCACCGCGCAGGGGGAGCTCGGCACGCTCTCACTGCTGGTCGATGATCTCTTCATGCTCGCACAGCTCGACGCCGGCGGCGTCGAGATGGAGCGTCAGCCGAACTCCTTGACCGACCTCATCTCGGACACGCTCGAATCCTTCTCGGTGCGCGCCGAACAGCAGCACGTGACGCTGCGTGGCGAGCCCGGTCAGTCGTCGGGCACGGCGGCTTTCGACGCCCGGTACGTGGGGAGGGCGCTCGCCAACCTTGTCGAGAACGCTCTGCGCTACACCCCCCCAGGGGGCGAAGTGGTGTTGCGCACCGGAGGGGTGCCCGGGGGCCTCTCGGTCGAGGTCAGCGATACGGGCCCCGGCATCGCTGAGGCCGACCTGCCGAGGGTCTTTGAGCGCTTCTACAGGGGCGAGGGCTCGCGCAACCGGGCCACCGGTGGCAGCGGGCTGGGGCTCGCTATCGTGAAGGGCGTGGTCGAGGCCCACGGCGGCAGCGTCGGGGTAGAAGCGCCGCCCGGCCGCGGTACGACCTTCTCCTTCATCCTGCCGGCCTGACCGGGGCCACTCGACGGAGCGCCGCGCGGCCGCGGTCGTCGACCGACGCGCTCTCGCTCACCCGCCGGCGATCGGCGGCGTCAGGCGCATCTCGTCGCCGTCACTCACCGGCGTGCCAAGACCCTCCAGCTGCCGGATGCTGCGCCCGTTGAGGAAGATGCCGACCAGCTGCTCGCCGTTGTCGCCGAGCACGCGCTGTGCCAGTCCGGGGCGGCCGGCGCAGCAGTCGGCGATGACCTCGCCGACAGTCGCCCCCGTGCATTCAGCGTCCGCCTGGCCGGCGGGGTAGAGAAGCGCTGCCGAGAGCTTGACGAGCACGGCGGCCACCGTCAGGCCCCCGGCCGCCAGTCGATGCTGAGCTCGTCGAGCTTCTCTTCGGTCGGTATGCCGTCCTCGTCCCAGCCGCGGAGCTCGTAGTACTCCTTGAGCGCGGCGCGGAAGGGGGCCTCGCCGATCGACCGCCCGGCCGAGGGTCCGGCGCTGTGGGCGCCCTCTTCGGCGTAGAGCCGGCGCGGCAGGTCGTCGGCCTCCACGCTCTCGCGCACGTTGAAGAGCCGCGCCAGGTTCCAGGCCCTCTCGCCGACGCGCATGAGCTCCTCGTCGCTGAGGTCGCGCCCGTAGACGTGGCGCAGCAGCTGCCGCATCTCCT
This sequence comes from uncultured Thermoleophilia bacterium, assembly GCA_963765635.1. GTDB lineage: Bacteria > Actinomycetota > Thermoleophilia > UBA2241 > UBA2241 > CAIXSE01. The sequence goes on along the minus strand of CAVXXF010000004.1, from coordinate 343,629 downwards.
CGAGCTCCAGAGCCCAGAACTCGCACCAGATGCCTGAGTACTTCACGCTCGTGAAGTTCTGCCAGTGGATGTTGACCGCCGCCTTGCCGGCCAGCGTGTCCGGCGGCAGGTCGCCGCCGAGGATCTCATCGGCCTGCACGTAGGAGCGCTGGTGGCAGCCGCCGCGGTCGGCGGTCGCATAGGCGACGCTCATGCCGAAGGTGCCGCGTGGGTCGTAGCCCGGCAGCTCGAGGTTCTTGACCTCCATGGCCAGCTCGGGCACGTTGTAGCGCGCGGCCAAGGCGCGGGCGCCCTCGGCGAGCTCGGCGCCGATGCCCCGGCGCCGGGCGATCAGCTCGGGCGCCGCCACGTAGGCCGCGTAGTCGCCGAAGTGCAAGCCGAAGTCGGCGATGCCCTTCTCCGTCATGTCGGTGGCCAGCCCGACCACGGCCCCCGTGGAGATCGTGTCCATGCCGAGGTCGTCGCAGGCCAGGTTGAAGCGGAACAGAGCCTCGGTGTCGCCGACCCCGCAGTTGGCGCCGCAGAGGGCCACAGTCTCGAACTCGGGGCCCTCGCCGTGAGCATCCCCGATGACGTGGAAGTTGCGGCAGCCGATGGCGCACTGCGTGCAGGCGCGCTTCTTCAGGCGCACCTTCTGGAAGGCCGCCGAGTTGATCTGGTCGATGCCGTCGAACTGGCCCTGTGACCAGTTGCGCGTCGGCATCGCCCCGGCGACGTCGACCATGTCGACGAGGGCCAGGGTGCCCTCTTCGTGGGCCCACATGTTGGCTGACGTGAAGACGTACTTCTCGTGGACGCGGTAGAGGTCGGCGAGGAAAGCCTTCGTGTCGCCGACGGTCACCGCGCCCGTGCCGCGCACGGCCACGGCCTTGACGTTCTTGGCGCCCATGAGTGCCCCGGCGCCGCCGCGCCCGGCCTTGTGCGCCTGGTCGGTGGAGAGGCACGCCCACGGCAGGAGATTCTCCCCTGCCGGGCCGTTGGACAGGGCCTGCATGTGGGGGTCGAGATCGCGGCGCAGCGTGCTCTCGAGCTCGCCGATCTTCATGCCCATATATGGCGCGGCGGAGCGCAGCTCGACGACGTCGTCCTTGACCCAGACGAGCGTCGGTGCGGCGGCGCGCCCCGTGACGATAAGCGCATCGTAGCCGGCGAACTTGAGCTCGGGGGCGAACGAGCCGCCCACGTAGGAGTCGAGGATGGTGCCGGTCTGCGGGCTCTTGCAGCCGACCACGAGGCGCGAGCAGGTCGAGACGCCGGTGCCGGCGAAGGGCCCCGTGAAGAACATCAGCGGGTTGTCCGGCGACCAGGGGTCGAGGCCCGGGGCGACCTCCTCGAGGAGGTAGCGGAAGAGCAGGCCCTTGCCGCCCACGTAGAGCTCCGCCCAGTCCATGCGCAGGGGCTCGACCGTGGTGGTCATCGCGCTCAGATCGACTCTCAGGATCCTGCCTTGATAGAAGTCCACGCGCTGCTCCTTTGCGTGCTCGCTCCGCGAGCGGTCCCACGCCGCGTACGATACGACCCGTCTGTCCATCATGATAGTGCGAGAGCGCGGCGCTGTGCGAGCGCCGCCGGATGGCGCTTCCTAGCGGCGCCAGTACGTAGGAACGAAGATCAGCATCAGGGTAAAGAGCTCGAGCCGGCCGGCCACCATGCAGAAGGTGAGGATGAGCTTCGCCGCCGGTTGCATCCACATGAAGTTGTCGAACGGGCCGATTTCGGCGAGCCCAGGCCCCACGCCACCCATCGTCGTCGCGACCGCGGAAGCGGCCGTCGCAAAGTCGACATCGGTGAGCGAAACGCCGGCCGTCGCGACCACGAAGGTGAGAAGGTACAGGCCCACGAACGTGGAGATGCCCCGCATTACCTCGGGCGAGACGACACGGCCGCCGAGGCGTGGCGGCGCGACCGCCTGCGGATGTACTGTTCTGAAGAGACCCCGAACTGCCTGCTTGGCGAAGAGATACACGCGGATCGCCTTCATGGCGCCGGCCGTCGACCCGGCGCAGCCGCCCATGAACAGCAGCATGAAGAGTGATGAACTGGGCAAGCGGCGCCCAGAGTTCGTAGTCCGCTGTCGCGAAGCCGGTCGTTGTGCCCGTGGAGAACACTTCGAAGGTAGCGTTGCGAATGGAATCGGCCAGCGATGCGTCTGTCTTCCAATACACGAGGGCGGCGACGACGGCGCTCGAGACCACGAGCACTGTCGTGAAGAAGCGCCATTCGGGATTCTTGAGCAGTTGTTTCGGCTTGCCGCCGAGCACCGCCCACCAGAGCGCGAAGTTCGTCGAGGCGATCCAGATGAAGACGACGATCACCCAGTCGATGTACGACGCTATGGAAGCCCGCGATGCTGTTGTTCTTGGTCGAGAACCCGCCGGTGCCGATGGCGGCGAACATCTGGCAGACGGCGTCGAACCAGCTCATTCCGCCGGCCATGAGCAGGATCGTGAGGATGACCGACATGCCGAGGTAGATGAGCCAGAGGATGCTGGGCCGTGCTCTTGATGCGGGGCCGCAGACGGTCCATCTCCAGACCGGGCGCCTCGGCGCGGAAGAGCTGCATGGCGCCGACCCCCATGAGCGGGAAGATGGCGATGTAGAGGGCCACGAACCCCATGCCGCCGAGCCAGTGCGTGAAGCTGCGCCAGAACAGCAGGCCGCGCGGCAGGGCCTCCACGTCGGCGATCACACTCGAGCCGGTGCCTGTGAAGCCGCTCACGGTCTCGAACCAGGCGTTGATGGGGTCCAGGCCTCCGGCGAGCATGAACGGCACGGAGCCGATGAGGCAGACCATGAGCCAGCCCAGCGCCACGGCGGCGAAGCCCTCGCGGCGCGTCAGTCCGCCGAGGTCGGAGCGGAGGAAGAAGAAGCCTGCGGCACCGATGACCACTCCGATGAGCAGCGTCGTCGCGAAGTCGCCCACCGTCGCTGACTCGCCGTAGCCCGCCGAGATCGCCAGCGGGATGGCCATGGTGAGGGAGGCGCACACCAGCAGGATGCTGAGCAGGTAGCCGACGCGCCGGGCCCCCTGCAGCGTCGACGGGTGGACTCTCGCGCGGGCGGAGTACGAGGAGCGGGTCGTCATGGTCGACGGTCAGCCCTCACCCGGCGGCGATGAGGCGCTGGAGCCGAGGCAGCAGGGCCGGCCGGGCGAACAGGATGACGCGGTCACCCACCTCCACGACAGAGGCTCTGTCGGGGATGATCACTTCGCCGGCGCGAACAATGGCGCCCACCAGTGAACCGTGCGGCATGTGCAGCAGCGCGAGCGGCAAGCCCACGATGCCGGCGCCCTCCACGGCGACGAACTCGATGCCCTCCACGAGGCTTTCACGCAGGGTGCGCACAGAGACGATCTGACCGGGTCGTGAGAGCTGCACGATGGGGTTGAGCGCCAGGAGCACGGGGCTGACCACGCTGTCCACGCCGATCGCCGCGGCGAACGACGTATGCCCCGGGGTATCGATGAGGGCCGTGACGCGCCGGCAGCCGAGTCGCTTGGCGAGCAGCGCGACGACGATGTTCTCGGTCTCGCTGCCGAGCGCCGCGACGAACATGTCAGCTCGCTGCACGCCCTCGTCGGTGAGGAGATTCTGGTCGCGGGCGTCGCCCTGCAGGACGAGCGTGTCGTCCAGATGGCGCGTGATCTCGTCGCAGACGGCCTGGTCGCGTTCGATGATCTTGGTGTGGGCGCCGGCGGCGGCGAGGCGGCGGGCGATCGCGACGCCCTCCCAGCCGCCGCCGGCCACGACCACGTTGCGAGTGCGGATCCAGCGCTTGCCGAGCCGCGCCATGGCGCGCCGCGCCGCGTCGCGCGTGGCGATCAGGAAGACGGTGTCTCCGGCCACGAGCCGGATATCGTCCGACGGCGCGCTCACGAGCTCGCCGCGATACACGCCGGCGACGAGCAGCTTCTCGCCGGTGCGCCGGCCAAGGTCCGTGATCGGCTTACCGATCATCGGCGAGCCGCCGTCTATCTCCACGCCGACTGCCATGACCTTGCCGTCGGCGAACTCGAGGCAGTCTGAGGCTCCCGGCGTCTGGGCGAGCAAGGCGACGCCTCGCGCGACCTCCTCCTCGGGACTGACGATCAGGTCGATGCCCAAGGAGCTCTTGTCGATGATGCCGGTCGTGCCGAGGTAGGCGGGGTCGTTCAGACGGGCGACTCTGACGGTGCGTGGGGCCACCGTCTCGGAGATGAGACAGGCGACGATGTTGGTCTCATCGCTCGCGGTCACGGCCACCAGGATGTCGGCGGAACGCACGCCGGCTTCGAGCAGCACCGAGGGTGAACTGCCCTTGCCCTTTACGGCGCTCACGTCGAGGACCTCCTGGGCCCAGTGCAGCGCCTCGTCGTCCTGACCTACGACCACGACGTCGTGGTTCTCCTCGGAGAATCTCTTGGCGACGTTGAATCCCAGGTCACCCGTGCCGACGACGATGATCTTCACCCGCGCTCCTCTCCTGCGTCTGCCTCGTTGCCCCTCATTCGTCTGAGGAGTCGATGCTGGTCTCTGCCTGGACGTCCTCCGGGCGCCGGCTGGGGAGCAGGGCGCTGATCAGCGCCTTTTCCTTGTCGGGGGCCAGCAGGCAGAGCAGCTGATCCCCGGGCCGCAGCTCCTCGCCGCCGCGCGCGGGCAGCGTCGCGCCGTCGCGCAGGATCGCCGCGACGAACACGCCGGGGGGGAGCCTCATGTCGTCGATGAGGAGGTACGCGGCCGGCGAGTCTTCGGTCACTTCGATCTCCACCAGCTCCAGGTTCTCACGGTGCATCGCGAGCAGCGGTACGAACTGGTGTGTCGGGAGCTCGTGCTGGATCATTGAGATCATCAAGGTCGTGGCGCAGATCGTCGCGTCGACGTCGAGGAGGTCGAACGTCTGCTGGTTGCGAGGGTTGTTGACGCGGGCGACGACCTTCGGGACGCGGTACTCGAGCTTGGCGAGCTGGGCGATCACGATGTTGTCCTCGTCATCGCCGGTGACGGCCACGACGAGGTCCGCACGGCCGATGCCCGCTCTCTCGAGCACCCACATCTCGGTGCCGTCGCCGAACTGGAGATGGTCCTCCAGCTCTGCTTCCAGCAGTCTGAACCGTGACCGGCGCTGCTCGATGACGACGAACTCGTGCTCCAGGTTTCTCAGGCTGCGCGCGACATTGAGCCCGACCTTGCCCGCACCGACGATGAGGACGAACATCGCTCAGCTCTCCCGGTGCGCAGCTGGACATTCATGGACCGCGTCGATCATCATGACCTGCGCCTCGTCCGTGGGGCACACGGTGCGGACACCGTGGCGCGCGAACACGGCGGCTCTACGGGGGTCATAGACGCGGGCCACGGAGCAAGGCACCTCGAAGGCGCGCGCCGCGATGAGTGCGCAGACGATATTGGTGTTGTCGCCGTCAGTGGCCGCCGCAAAGGCGTCGGCGCCTTCGATGCCGGCCTCACGCAGGGTGTCCCAGTCGATGGCCTGACCCACGAGCCGCTGTCCTGGGAAGTCGTCCTCGAGCAGAGTGAACGCGCCGGGATCCTCGTCGATGACGACGATGTCGTGGCCCTCGGCGGCCAGCTGGGTCGCCATGGTCGAGCCGACGCGGCCGCAGCCGGCGATGATCACGTACATCTCTTGCGTCACTTCCTCTCGGCGTCTGCCGTCGTGCGCTCGTCGACGGTGGCGCCCTTGGGCTGTGCGTCGAAGTCGGCCGCCGACCCCTGCATCGGATGGTCGTCGGGAACGAGGTTGAGCAGTACTTCGCCCGGGGCGTGGCGCAAGACGTAGGCGACCGTGTCGCCGACCAGGCGACCGTCCAGCCGCAGCGTGCGGACGGCGCCGAGGATGACGACGTCGGAATCCCATTCCTTGGCGGCGTCGACGATCGCTCGACCCGGGGTGCGGGCGCTCACGAGATGAGGCCACGCCTCTACGCCGAACTCACGTGCCACAGCCATCGCCGCGTCGAGAACGTGTCGGCCGCGTCGCCGTTTGTTGGGCAGCGTCGCGTCCAGCGGCATCTGCATGGGCACCTCGACCACGTAGACGAGATCCATGACGGCGTTCTTCTCGGTCGCCAGCTGGCAGCCGAGGACCATCATCTCGTCGCTGAGTCGCGTGCCGACAACCGGCACGAGGATGCGGTCGTAGTCCACGTCCGAGAGGGCTGCGGCGGGCAGGGCCATCTCGTGAGGCTGTCGCAGCATCTGGTAGCCCTCGGCGCGCCGGAAGCCGGCGTACAGCAGCAGACCCACGGCCAGCCAGACGAGGCCGGCCACACGGCCGGAGGGATGCGTGGCCACCATGAGCAACCAGATGACCGCGGTCGCCGCCGCCCCGGCGATGGACGGGATCGGCAGCAGGGCGCCGCGGTACCTGACATTGAAGGGCACCACGAAGGGCCGCGCGATCGAGGGCTCCCGGTAGCGCAGCGCGATCACCGACAGGTTCGCCATGGTGAAGGCCAGGGCGGCTCCGAACCCGAACAGGCCGAGCAGAAGCAGCGGGTCGTTGGGCAACAGCAAGACCGCGGCGGCCACACCGAACAGCACGATCCCGACGTAGGGCGTCATCCGCGAGGCGTGCACCCGCCCGAGGACGGGCGGCACCTGGTGATGCCGCGCCAGGGAGTACACGATCCGCGCCGATCCTCCGATGACAGCGTTGGCGGCCAGCAGCAGCGAGACGACGACGATGATCGCCACCCAGGGACGGAGGAGTCTCTTGAGCCACTCGAGATCGTCGGGGAGGCTCGCGACGAGCCCCATGACCGGGTCCTGCAGGTAGGCGCTGCCGAGCAGCGTCCCGTACAGTCGCGTCGCCTGACCAGCGCCGGCGGCGAACACATCATCGCCGGGTACCTGGGCGGGGATCACGTGCCCCGCGCCGAGCTCATCGACCGGCACGACGACCTGGACGGAGGGGTCGTCGGCGAGTACGTAGACGCCGGGGTCGGGGCCGGGCACGACCGGGACCGGCTCCGTGAGCCCGGTGGACGTGTCCACGGGCACCACGTTGGAGCCCACCGGAAGCGCCGACAGCGCGACCACCGCGAGGCCGAGACCGAGAGCCACGATGAGCGGCAGCATCAGGTTGAGCACCCGAGGCATGTCGTCGGCCGGGCGCAGCGCGCTCTCAGCGCGGCTGGAGATGGCATCGAGACCCGTGAACGCCGCCGCCGCCAGGGGCACGGCGTACAGGAGGTGATGCCAGGTAGGGGCCGTACCGAGGTCGATCTGGCTCCACACCACCCCGGGCCTCACGGCGACGAGGAAGCCGACGATGAGGAGCAGCACGAGGGTCAGGAGACCAAGGAGCGTCATGAAGGAGCTCAGTCGGACCGACTCCTGCAGGCCGAGGACGTTGAGGGTCACCAGGAGGACGAGTGCGCCCAGGCCGATGAAGAAGCTGTAGGGCCAGTCTTGCAGCTGGGGCCAGAACACGCTCAGGTAGTGCGGGACGAACGAACAGGCGATCGCGACCAGGATGATGGAGTCGAGCAGCAGCGTCCAGGCGGCGGCAAAGCCGGCCAGCGGGCCGAAGGCACGCCGGGCGAAGCTCGTCACGCCGCTCGCTTCCGGCATGGCCGCTGAGGCCTCTGCGTAAGACCAGGCGGTGACGATGAAGACGACGCCCACGACAAGGATGAGGATGGGCGTGACGCCCAGGGCATAGAGGCCGATGCCGCCGAGAACGAAGTAGATCGAGGTGCCGACGTAGCCGTAGGCGGTGCCGAAGAGGCCTCCGAATCCCACGAACCGGCTACCTGACTCCTGATACCTTCGGCGCGCCATGCCTCAGTCCGCCTTGTCTCGTCACGCCGTGCGGCGCCCGCGCCACGCTAGCACTGCGCAGGCGGCGGCTCAAGACTCGGCCGGGCGGCCGGAGATCATCACGTCACCGTCAGGATGTTGCCGAAGCGCCGACCGGTGACGTAAGGTCACAGGGAGGGGGTCGCAGGGCAGGCCGCCGTTTCGGACTGCCCGCGTCCGTCCCGCCCTGCTCGCCACACGGCGTCTCGACCGCAAGGACCGCCATGACAGAGGAATTGCAGAGCCTGCTCGACCGCATCCGGACCGAGGGCGTGGAGCGCGCCGAAGCAGAGGCTCAAGGCATCGTCGCTGAGGCGCAGCAGCGCGCGCGCCAAATCGTCGCCGAGGCCGAGGCCGGGGCCGGCGAGCTTCGTCGCCAGGCCGAGGCCGACGCCGCGGCGAGCCGGGAGCGTGGAGAGAAGGCCCTCGACCAGGCCGGGCGGGACTTCCTGCTCACGCTGCAGAAGCGCATCGAGGCGATCCTCTGCGAGACCCTGCGCGATACCGTGGCGGCGGCGCTCACGCCCGACGTCGTGGCCGACATGCTCGTGCGTCTCGCCGAGGCGTACGCCGCCCACGACATGAACGAGAGCCGCGTCGACGTGCTGCTCGCCCCGGACGACCGTGACTCGGTAGCGGCACTCGTGATGCAGAAGTACCGCGACCTCGTGAGCCAGGGCCTGACCCTGCGCGCCGACGAGCGGCTCGCCAAGGGCTTCAAGGTGTCCTTCATCGACGACAAGCTGTACCACGACTTCAGTCTGTCGGCCCTCGCCGAGGCGCTCGCCCCCGTCCTCAAACCCTCGCTCGGAGCATGCGTCGCGCGGGCCGCACAGGAGCAGGACTGAGTGGAATACGTCTACCTGGTGGCGAGCTTGCCGCATCTCGAGCTGGCGGGCGTCCCCCCCTTCGCGTCCTCCGAGTTGCTCTTCTCCTGCGGCGGCGTCCTCCGGCAGGATCACTGGGAGGACCTCAGGGCGATCGTCGAGGACACGCCGCACCTGGTGCGCTCCCCTGAGGCGCGCCGCCTCGTGGACGCGGAGACACAGCTGCGCAACGCTCTGGGACGGATCCGCGCACAAGGCGCCGGCGTGGAGTACGCCGCCCGCACGCACACGCACGCTGGGTTCGACGCGCGCGTCGAGGAGGTGGCTGCCCGAGCCATGGCCGTCGAGGACCCGCTGGAGCGCGAGCTCGTCCTCGACAGTCACCGCTGGGCATTGCTCGAGGAGATGGCGGCGCTGCCGGCGTACGGCGTCCAGGCAGTCTTCGCGTATGGCTTCAAGCTACGCCTCGTCGAGAAGTGGACCGCGCTCAGCGATCAGCGCGGTCTCGACGTGGCGCTGCAGGTGGTAGAGAGCAACCTCGTGGGGAGTGACTTGTGAGCGCGCGCACCGGCAGAGTCAAGGGGGTCAACGGCAACCTCGTCACCGTCGAGTTCGACGAGTCCGTGAGCCAGAACGAGGTCGCCTACGTCGCCCAGGGCGAGCTGAGGCTCATCGCTGAGGTCATCCGCGTGCGCGGCCGGTATGCGGACATGCAGGTCTTCGAGAGCACCGCCGGCATCACCGTGGGCGATCAGGTCGAGTTCGCCGGCGATCTGTTGTCTGTCGAGCTGGGCCCCGGACTGCTGGCCACGGTGTACGACGGGCTGCAGAACCCTCTCAACGTCATCGCCGAACGCCATGGCTTCTTCCTGCCCCGGGGGGAACAGGTCGAGGCGCTGCCGCGAGACCGCGCCTGGGAGTTCACGCCGCGCGCTGCGCTCGGCGACCGCGTGCAGGCCGGAGACACGCTCGGGGTGGTCACCGAGGAGCTCTTCGAGCATCGCATCATGGTGCCCTTCGGGGTCGCCGGCCTCGCCTCAGTCGTGGAGATCGCCGGCCCCGGCGAGTACATCGTCACCGACCGCATCGCCGTGCTGGCGGACGCCGCCGGAGAGCGCCGCGACGTGGCCATGATGCAGACCTGGCCGGTCAAGCGGCCCATCCGCTGCTACGCCGAGAGGCTGCGTCCGAGCGAGCAACTGGTCACCAAGATGCGCGTCCTCGACACGTTCTTCCCCGTGGCCAAGGGCGGCACCTTCTGCGTGCCCGGGCCGTTCGGCGCCGGCAAGACCGTGCTGCAGCAGCTCACCAGCCGCCACGCCGACGTGGATGTGGTGATCGTGGCGGCCTGTGGCGAGCGCGCCGGCGAGGTCGTGGAGACCCTGCGCGAGTTCCCCGTGCTCACCGACCCGCGTACCGGCCGCAGCCTTATGGAGCGCACCGTCATCATCTGCAACACCAGTTCCATGCCGGTGGCGGCCCGCGAGGCCTCCGTGTATACGGCCGTCACCATCGCCGAGTACTACCGGCAGATGGGCCTGCAGGTGCTCCTGCTGGCCGACTCCACATCGCGCTGGGCGCAGGCGCTGCGCGAGACGTCGGGGCGGCTTGAGGAGATCCCCGGCGAAGAGGCCTTCCCCGCCTATCTCGAGTCCGTGATCGCGGCCTTCTACGAACGCGCCGGCTACGTGCGCCTCAACGATGGCTCGATGGGCTCCGTGACCATCGGCGGCACCGTCAGCCCGGCCGGCGGCGACTTCGAGGAGCCCGTGACGCAGTCCACGCTCAAGGTGGTCGGCGCCTTTCACGGCCTCTCGCGGCAGCGTTCGGACGCGCGCCGTTATCCCGCCATCGATCCGCTCGAGAGCTGGAGCAAGTACGCGAGCATCGTGCCCGAGCGCGAGCTCAAGGTCGCTCAGGAGGTACTGGCGAGGGGCCACGAGGTCCAGGAGATGATGAAGGTCGTCGAAGAAGAGGGCACGGCGATGGCCGACTTCGTCCTGTACCTCAAGGCCGAGTACCTCGACGCCGTCTACCTGCAGCAGGACGCCTTCGACCCGGTCGACGGCGCCTCGTCCACCGAGCGGCAACGCCACGTGTTCGCGCGCGTGGCGCTGATCATGGCCGCCGAGACGGACTTCCCGGACAAGGACACCGCGCGCGCCTTCTTCCAGACGCTCACGCAGGTCACCAAGGACTGGAATCGCGCGCCCATGGAGAGCGCCGAGTTCGGCGCCGTCGAGGCGCGCCTCGAAAGCATGCTGGCCGAGGTGGTGGGCGATGCGTAAGGTCTATCAGGAGATCGCCCAGATCGCCGGCAACGTCATCACCGTCCACGCCACCGGTGTGGGCAATCTCGAGCTGGCCACCGTGCGGGCGCCCGGCTTCTCGTCACTGGCGCAGGTGATCCGCCTGGAGGGCGACCGCGTGACCATGCAGGTGTTCTCGGGCACGCGCGGCATCCCCACCGACGCCGAGATCCGCTTCCTGGGCCAGCAGCTCGAGACGCCGTTCACGGAGGCGCTGCTCGGGCGCGTGTTCAGCGGCGGCGGCGAGCCACGCGACGGCGGCCCGCTTCTCGACGAGGGCCTGATCCCCATCGTGGGGCCGCCGGTCAACCCGGCGCGTCGCATCATCCCGCGCAACATGATCCGCACCGGTATCCCCATGATCGACGTGTTCAACAGCCTCGTGGAGTCGCAGAAGCTGCCGATCTTCTCGGTGGCGGGCGAGCCGTACAACCCGCTGCTCGCGCGCATCGCCCTCAACGCCGAGGTCGACATCATCGTCCTCGGCGGTATGGGCCTCAAGTACGACGACTACCTCTACTTCCGCGACACGCTGGAGGAGCAGGGCGCGTTGTCGCGCGCCATCCTCTACGTTCACACCGCCGCCGACCCGGTCGTCGAGTGCCTGCTGGTCCCCGACACCTGTCTGGCCGTGGCGGAGAAGTTCGCCCTCGCCGGCAGGCGCGTGCTCGTGCTGCTCAGCGACATGACCAACTTCGCCGACTCGCTGAAAGAGGTCGCCATCACGATGGAGCAGATCCCGTCGACGCGCGGCTACCCGGGCGACCTCTACAGCCAGCTCGCGGCGCGCTACGAGAAGGCCGTGGACTTCGAGGGCGCCGGGTCGGTCACCGTGCTCGCGGTCACGACCATGCCCGGCGACGACGTGACGCACCCGATCCCCGACAACACGGGCTACATCACCGAAGGGCAGCTGTACTTGCGCAACGGGCGCATCGAGCCGTTCGGCTCCCTCAGCCGCCTCAAGCAGCAGGTCAACGCGCGCACCCGCGACGACCATCGCACCATCATGAACACCATGATCCAGCTCTACGCGGGTTTCAAGGAGAGCCAGGAGAAGCAGTCCATGGGCTTCCGCATGAGCACGTGGGACGAGAAGCTCCTCAAGTACGGCGTCCTGTTCGAGACGCAGATGATGGACCTGAGCGTCAACATCCCGCTCGAGGAAGCGCTCGACCTGGGCTGGCGAATACTCGGCGCGTGCTTCACGCCGCAGGAGACCGGCATCCCCACCAGCCTGGTGGAGCGCTTCTGGCCGGCCGCTGAGTGACGCATGGCCAAGCTCAAGAAGACCAAGAACGAGCTCAAAGCGCAGCGCGAGGCGCTGCGGCGCTACCACCGCTTCCTGCCCACGCTGGAGCTCAAGAAGCAGCAACTCCAGCGCGAGGTGCGGCGCGCGGAGGCCGCGTGGCGCGAGCGCACGACTCAGGAGGAAGCGCTGCTCGCACGGCTGCGTCCCTGGGTCAAGCTGCTCTCGTCGCTGCCCGACCTTGCCGCCTACGTGCGGATGGAGGCCATCGACCTGGAGAGCGCCAACATCGCCGGGGTCAGCGTGCCCGTCCTCGCGGAAGTGCGCTTCGCCAGGCCTGAGATCGACTACTTCGAGACGCCCGCCTGGCTGGAGGATGCGATCGCCGCGCTGAGCGAGCTCACGAGCATCCGCGCCGAGCAGCTCGTGCTCGAGCGCCGGAAGACGCTGCTCGGCGAGGAGCTGCGCATCACCGCGCAGCGCGTCAATCTGTTCGAGAAGGTCATGATTCCACGCACCGAAGAGAACATGCGCATCATCCGCATCGCCCTGGGCGACGCGCAGACGGCCGCGGTCGCGCGGGCCAAGCTCGCCAAGGGCAAGGATGCGGAGCTCCTCTCGGGGGTGTCCGGCGCATGATCGTCAAGATGAAGCGGCTCACCCTCCTGTGCCTCGCCGGCGACCGCGACTCCTCCCTCGAGTCCCTGCGCGAGCTCGGCGTCGTCCACGTCGCAGATGTGCAGCCGCCCGGGGGGGAGGAGCTGGAGGCGCTGCGCGCGCGGCTCGCAGATGCCGAGCGCGCCCTGGCCGCTCTGCCCGCCGAGGCGGTGTCAGCCGAGACGGAGCGCCCGGCCGAAGAGCTCGTCGCCGAGGTGCTCGCCCTGCTCGATCGCCGGCGCGAGCTCGGCGACCGCGCCGACACGCTGCGCCGCGAGCTGGCGCGCTATGAGGAGTTCGGCGAGTTCGATGTGGACGACGTCCACGAACTCGCCGCGGCCGGCATCGCGACCGCGCTCGGCGTCAGCGTCCGCGGCGGCCGCTCTCGTCGCGCCGGAGGGGATCCTCCTCACCGCGGTCCATCGTGACCGCCAGCGGCAGTGCTTCAGCCTCGTCGCCGCGGGCGGCTGGGGGGCGAGCGCTCCGGATCTGGGCGCAGAGTACGAGCTCATCCCCTGGCCGGACCATCCGCTTCCGGAGCTGCGCGACGAGCTAGCTGCCGACGAGGCGGAGCGCGACCAGCTGGACGGCGGGCTGATGTCTCTGGCGGCCGGCCGGCAGGTCGTCGAGCGGTACGTCGCGCGGACCGCCGACGCGGTGCGTCTCGCGGAAGTCCGCGCCGGCATGGGCGAGGCGGACGCGGTGTCCTTCCTCTCGGGCTACCTGCCGGTCCATGACTGCGAGGCTCTTCGCGACGCCGCCGTGGAGTACGGCTGGGGCATCGTCCTCGACGACCCGGAGCCCGGCGACGACGTGCCCACGCTGCTGCATCAGTCGCGCATGGTCAGACCTGTCCGGACGGTGTTCGACTTCCTGCAGATCTACCCGGGCTACTGGGAGTCGGACGTCGGCTGGGTCTTTCTCCCGTTCTTCAGCCTCTTCTTCGCGATGATCGTCGGTGACGCCGGCTACGCCATCCTGCTGCTGATCGCGACGTTCCTGTTGCAGCGCCGCTTCAAGACGACACCGCGGCACGTCTTCCACATGATGTACATCGTCGGTCTCGCCACGCTCTTCTGGGGCGTGATCACCGCCAGCTACTTCGGCATCCCCAAGCTACCCGGCTTCCTCACGGCCCTCGAGATCTCCTGGATCAAGGACCGGGACAACCTCATCGATCTCTGCTTTCTGATCGGCGCCGTGCACCTCTCGCTCGCGCACGTGTGGAACGCCATCTCTCTCGTGAGGGCGAGAACCTGGACCAAAGTGCTCGCGCAGGTCGGTTGGCTGGTCGTCGTCTGGTCGATGTTCTTCATCGCCCGTCAGACTGTCCTCGGCCGAAGCATGCCCGGCTTCCTCATCTACCTGCTCGTAGCGGGTATCGTGCTCGTGGCCGTGTTCATGAAGACGCCCAGAGAGCTCAAGGGCGGGTGGATCGATCACGCTCTTCTGCCCCTGACCATGATCGGCAACTTCGTCGACGTCCTCTCCTACATCCGTCTCTTCGCCGTCGGCTACGCCTCCGTCGCGGTGCTCGCGGCCTTCAACGGCATGGCGGCGTCGATCGGTTTCGACAGCGTGCTCACGGCAATCGCCGCCAGCCTGCTTCTGTTGTTCGCCAACGCCCTCAACATCGTGCTCGCGGGGCTGGGCGTGCTGGTCCATGCCGTGCGGCTCAACACCCTCGAGTTCTCGACCCACAAGGGTCTGGCGTGGGAGGGCTACAATCTCTACACGCCATTCGCCAAGCGCCGGCAGGCGGCGTCATGACGCAAAGGCCGACCAACCAGAGAAAGGGATGTCGATGAGTCCGGAAGCTGCAGCCGAGATGGGTCGTATGGGAGCAGTGGCCGCCATGGGGTTGGCGGCAGCCGGTTCGGCCCTGGGAACGTACTCCGCCGGCGCCGGCGCCGTGGGAGCGTGGAAGAAACTGCTGGCGCAGGGCAAGCCGGCGCCTTTCACACTCTTCACGTTCGTTGGGGCGCCGCTGTCCCAGACCATCTACGGCATGATCCTGATGATCACGATGACGGGCAAAGCCGATGCCGGCTACGACCCATGGGCTCTGCTCGGCGTCGGTATCGCTGCCGGCATCGGGATCGGCGCCTCAGCCTACGGACAAGGCAGGGCCGGCGCTCACTGCGCCGACGCGCTCGCCGAGACCGGTCAGGGGTTCAGCAACTACCTCGCAGTGATCGGCATCGTCGAGACGGTGGCCATCTTCGTGTTGGTGTTCACCATCCTGGCGCTGGGCTGAGCAGGCGGCTGTGGGGGCCGGCGGGGCGGATCTTTCGGCCACCCCGCCGGCTGCTGCCCTGCTCCCTCGCGGTAGTCCTACTTGACTCTGAGGGCCGCCGACCCGGTCGACGTGGCGACGTTGCCCGCCGCGTCGGTCGCGAGTACGCGGTACGTGTACGCCCCCTTCCGCACGGTCGCCTTCCACTTGTACTTGAGTGGCACGTTGGTCGTGACCGTGCCTACAGTCAGGGTCTTGACGCGATGCCCGCCGGCCCGCACGATCTCGATGGTGACCTTGGCCGAGCCGGCGCCCGGTGAAGGATCCGCGACCGAGAACCTGAGAGTCGCGGTCTTCCCGGCGTTCACGGCCACGAGTCTCGCCGTAGTCGACGGCAGGCCGATGTCGATCCTGACGAGCGCCGTACGCTCGGCCTCGACGTTGCCGGACCTGTCGGCGGATCGATACCTCAGGGTCGTCTCTCCGGCGGCAGAGATGATCGCGCTGCCGCCCTTGGCCCAGGTCGCGCCGCCATCGATGGAGTACTCGGTGTAGGCGACTCCAGAACGGTCTGCGGCGGGGTCTACCGCCGAGAATGCGGCCGTCACATCGTGATTGACCCATTTGGACGTGACGCCGCCGACCGTGGTCTCGGGGGGCGTGCTGTCCACGTACGCGGCGTAGATGTCGGCGCCCGACACCGCAGCGTTCCGCCCGTCCCTCCAGACGAGCGTCCCGGCGCAGATCCTTGCGGACTGCTGGTTCCCTGGCGCTGTACTGACGACGGTCTCAACGCCGGCAGCGAGATCGAAGAGGTAGACGTCGCTGCCGGTCGTGGGCATGGCGCGCTGGTCCTCGTAGACGACCTTGTCTCCCCAGATGGAGATCCCGCCCTGGTTGCCGGGGGCCGTGACGATCGCTTTCTCCGCCCCCGCTGGAAGGACTCTCATGTAGATGTCCTGAGCGGAGACCGCTTCGTTGCGGCTGTCTTCCCAGAGCGCGACGTTGCCGAAGATCACCGGATCCCGCTGCTCACCCGCCGCGGTGCACACCGGGCTCTCGGTGCCCGTCGCGAAACTGTACAGATAGATGTCCATCTGCGTGGCCGCCTGGTCACGCTCATCGTTCCAGATCACCTTGTCACCGGACACCACCGGCTTGGACTGGTCGCCCGCCGCGGTGCACACCGGGCTCTCAGTGCCGGTCGCGAGATCGTACGCATAGATGTCGATGCCGGTCGTTGCGGTGTTACGAGCGTCCATCCAGACGATCCTGTTGCCGGAGACTGAGGGGTGCTGCTGGTTACCCGGCGCCGCGCAGATGACGCGCTCCTGGCCGGTCAACAGATCGTACAGGTAGATGTCCGAACTGCCGGTGCGCCGGTCTTCCCACACGATGCTGGATCCCGAGACTGCCACTCGAAGCTGGTCGGCGGGAGCGGTGCATATGGCGCGTTCCTGGCCCTTGGAGAAGTCGTAGAGGTAGATGTCGGAGCCCGAGGCCGCGGTGTTTCGCGCGTCGGTCCACACGACGAAGTCGCCCGACACGGCCGGCGCCGTCTGGTTGAGCGGCGCCGTGCAGATGGCGAACGGCTGCGGCGTCGTCGCTGCGGCGGCTGTGCATAACAGCAGCCAAACGACGACGACCTGCAGAGCGCAGGCGGTTCTCTTCATGGCGGTACCCCCTCGCTGCCCGCCGGGCGCATCACGCTTTCGGAGCCGTCCCCAGGCGGCTTCACCCGACCAGCATCATGACTCCCGCCTGGTATACCCAGAATGGGCGGCACGTGCGACGTGCGGCCGTTCACCGCTTTGCGGGTCGCCCTCTTCCTCACGTCCTGGAGATCGTGGCGACGATCTGGAGGATGGTGGGGATGACGCGATCTTCGCCGCCCGACATCGGATCGCGTCCGTCCAAGGTATATGGTCACGGGCGACGAGGCGCGCCGACGCAGGGCGCCCTACCAGCGAACGCGTTCGCGCGCGAAAGGAATGCGGATGACCGAGCAGACACCAGCCCCGGAGGGCGCAGCAGACGCCACGGAGCTCGAGCTCGTGGGCCAGTGGCGCGCGCGGCTTGAGTTCCGCGACGGCGACTTCGCCGCCTTCGGGGACCTCGAGTTCATGTACGTCTTCAACGCCGGCGGGACCATGACGGAGTCGTCGAACTACGATGCCGCGCCTCCCGTGCCGCCCGCCTACGGGATCTGGAGGAGGACCGGCCCCGACCGTTTCGAGGCCAGGTACGAGTTCTACCCGACCAGCGCCCCGGCGGGCGTCGAGGAGATCACCTCGGGAGGCGGCTGGCGGTGTGCCGGTCGCGGCGTGTTCACGGAGACGATCGCCGTGTCCCCCGACGGTGCCACCTTCGCCTCGGAGATCCTCTACGAGGCGTTTGACGAGGCCGGCGAGCCGGTCGCCGGCGGAGGCATGGGCACCGGACGGGGCGTCAGGCTGCGGTTCTGAGGCCGGGCTGGGCGCGGAGGTGAGCGCGCTGAAGTACGACGGCGTGATCTGCGACCTGGACGGCACGCTCGTCGATACGCTCGAGGACCTGGCCGACGCCTTGAATCGGGTCCTCCGCGGCGAGCGGGCGCCGGGCCATACCCTGGCGACCTACAAGCTGCTCGTCGGGAAAGGCATCCGCGACCTGGTCGCTCAGGCGCTGCCGCCGGAGAAGCGCAGCGCCGAGACCATCGCTCGCTGCTACGCGGCCATGCTCGCCGACTACGGCGAGCACTGCCTGGTCAAGACCCGCCGGTACGACGGCGTCGCGGAGTCGGTGCGCGGCCTGCGTGCCGCAGGCGTCAAGCTGGCGGTGCTCTCCAATAAGTCCGATGAGCTGACGCGGCGGATCGTCGAGAGCCTGTTCCACCGCGGCGACTTCGACGTCGTCATGGGGGCGCGGCCGGAGATGCCTCTGAAGCCCGACCCCACGGCGGCTCTGGCGATCAGCGAGCGTTGGGGCATCGCTCCCGGCCGCATGGCCTTTCTCGGCGATTCGGGTATCGACATGCTCACGGCCACAGCGGCTGGGATGATCGCCGTGGGCGCCGCGTGGGGCTTCAGGACCAAGGGCGAGCTGGTCGAGAACGGCGCGGGCGCGGTGCTCGACCATCCGCTTGAGTTGCTCGAGCTGCAGCTCTGACGCCGCGCGCCCGAGGTCGGGCTAGGCGAGCGCCCCAGACTCGCGCAGCAGCGCCAGAAAAGCTGGCATCAGTGAGGGATGTGCCGCCACGACGCCGGGCCCGTGCCCGTGCGCCGCACGCGGGAAGGCCACTTCGGCGCCGGCCGCGCGTGCGATGACGCTGCCGGCGGCGTAGTCCCACGGCGAGAGGTCGAGCTCCCAGTACGCGTCCACATGGCCGGCGGCGACGTGGCAGAGATCGAGTGCCGCAGTCCCTCCGCGGCGGATGTCGCGCACGCGGCCCAGCACCTGGGCAACGACGGCGCCCTGACGCTCGCGCTGAGCCGCCTCGTAGGAGAAGCCGGTGGCCACCAGGGCCGTCGCGAGATCGGGCTGCTCGCGCACCTTGATCGGCTGGTCGTCGCAGACAACTCCGAACCCGCTGATCGCCCGGTACATGCGTCCGGCGCTGGAGTCGTAGACAACGCCGATCTGCGGCTGCCCGTCGACCTCTACGGCGATGGAGACTGCATAGGCCGGGTAGCCGTAGATGTAGTTGGTGGTGCCGTCGAGCGGGTCGATGATCCAGCGTACCCCGCTCGTCCCCTGACCCAGCGAACCCTCTTCGCCCAGCAGGGCATCGTCGGGTCGCGCTTCGCTCAGCCCTTCGACGATCAGGCGCTCAGACTCCTTGTCGATCTGGCTCACCGGATCGGTCGGTGAGGACTTCGTCTCGATGCGCAGCGCCCGCGTCATCCCGTCGCTGTGGATCTGCCCTGCTTCACGGGCCAGGTCGGTCGCCAGGGCGAGCAGCTCCTGAAGTCGGAGCGGGGCCTCGGCCCAGGGGTCGGCGGCGGGCCGAACTGATCCAGACCCAGATTCGACGTGGCGCTTGGCGGCCATCGATAGCGCTCCTCGCTGCGGCATGGTCTGGACTGAACGGACGGATCAGATCTCGACGACCAGCATCACCATCGTGATCGCGGCCAGCACCAAGGCGCCGACTGTCGTCGTCAGGATCGCCGCCCAGTCGCTGGGCAGCGGTCGGCCCTCTTCGAGCGCCCTGTGGATCCGTCGGGCGCTGGCCGCTGCGTAGAGGATGAGGAAGGTGCCGAGGAGCGCGTAGCCGATGCCGAGGACGGCGAAGGCCACCTGCGAGGCGTCGATGAGCGCCGGAATGAGCCGGCCGACCGCCATCGCGATGCCGATCGATGCCAGCCCGGTGCGCAACCAGGCGAGGTACGTGCGCTCGGCGGCCAGATAGGTGCGCCGCGGCGCCGAGTCGCGACCGGGGTCGGCGCCGCGCGCCGGCTGCCCGCCGTCCTCAGGTGCCTGTGCCATCGGCCGCCCTCCTCCCACCGTTCGAGCGTTCGTCGATCACCGGCCAAGCGTACCTCGTGCGGACCTGCGACAGGTACCACCGACTCGCTCGGAGCCTCCACGCGCCGAAGGTGACGGTGCAGCCGGCCGCGGCGCGCCACGACAGGACTGCGGTCATCAAATTCACGGTGCAGGACCAGCTGAGCCCGCAGCCCGGTACGCCCTGCCGGCATGCGTCAAAACGCCGGTCGTTGCTGCCGCCGCTGCTGCCCGGCGGCGACCACCTTGAGGGCCTCCTGCAATCCGCGTTTGGTGAGCGGTCGCAGCGTGGAAGTGTCGATGGCGTTGTCGGGCGCGCGACCGGCGCGGATGGCGTTGGCGTGGTGGCGCAGCTGCAGGTGCGCCATGCTGAGGTATGCCTCGCGCAGGGATTGCGCCGACTCACTGCCCTTACCGCCTGCCTCTTGCACGGCCACCAGACGCTCGACAGTGGTCAAGGGCGTGAGCCCGCCGGCGAAGGCGAAGAAGCGCGCCAGATTCTGCACGGGCAGGAGGCCGCTCTTCTTGACGTCCACCGGACCGCTGAGGCGTTGGCGAAACCCCAATGGCGAGGGGATCTCGGCACCGAGTTGGGCGAGGCCGTTGAGGAATCGCGCGTACCCCTTGGCCTCGCGGATGATGTCGGTGAGGAGCGGCGCGATGGAGAGGTCGCCGTGAACGTGACGGAAGTCGAAGCCGATCGCGGCGCGAAACAGCCGGTCCGTGTCCCAGCCTCTCAGACAGTCAGAGAACATGCGGCGCCACCCTGAAGCCGGCATGCGCCAGTCCTGGTTGCCGGCCACGACGCCGTGGGTGTCCGCCTCGAACCCGCAGCGCGCCATGGCCTCGTTCACGTCGCGCCCCAGCACACGGAAGTACTCGTCCACGCCGGGATCGTCGGTGTCGGCGTAGGCGAGGCCGTTGTCCTGGTCGGAGGCAAGCGTGAGCTCGCTGCGGGCCGTGCTGCCGAGCGCCAGCCAGGAGAAGGCGACCGGAGGCGGGCCATGACGCGCGATCGTCAGCTCGATGAGCCGCGATGTCATGGCGTCGCTGAGCACCGTGATGACTCTCGTGAGGGCGGGTGCGTCCAGGTGGGCGTCCACCAGGTCCACGAAGAGCGCCGGTACCTCCGCCGTGGTCGCGACCACCTCATCCACTGTGTGGGCGGCCATGATGGCGTGGCGCAGCGCGAACGGGCTGAGCGCGTCGAGTGTCATGAGGCTGCTGGCGGAGAGGACGCCGACGACGGCGCCGTCGGCGCCGACCACCGGCAGATGGTTCACACCTGCCTCCATCATCTCGAGGCTGGCCTCCTGGGCCAGCGCGCCGGCGCTCACCGTCTGTACCGGCTGCGACATGATGGAGCTCACCGGCGCGTCGCCGGACGCTCTGACCGCGACGATCTTGTCGCGGAGGTCCACGTCGGTGACGATCCCGAGACCGTTGCGCGCCGTCACGAGGAGCGCCGTGAGTCCTTCTCCGGCCATCAGCCGCGCGGCGTCGGCGACGGTCGTGTCGGGGCTGCAGAATACGGGCGCGCCACTGATCAGTGACGTGACCGGTCGCAGGCGCGCGTCGGGCAGCGAGCGCATGGTGCGTGCCGCCTGAATCAGGCGGTCGCGAAGCGTGCGCGCCACGAAGCGCACCCCGTCGGGCCTGCTGAGGACGCCCAGGGCCACCGCGGCCGGAATGCAGTACAGCGTGGAATCCTCGCGCGCGCGCATGGTGAACTCCGGGGCCTCGCCGGTGAGCAGCGTGGGGTGGCCGAACACCTCGCCGCGGCCGATGGTGTCGATCACGACTTCCTTGAGCACCAGCTCAAGAGCGCCGTCGCGCACCACAAACAGTTGCGTGCCGGGCTCTCCACCCTCGACCAGCACGGCTTCGCCGGCGGGGACGTGCCGCTCGGACATGGCTGCAGCAACCTCGGCCAAGACCTCGGTGTCGAGTCCCTTGAAGGGCTCGCGCCGCGCCAGGAAGCGAGCGTCCTCCGTGAGGTGGGTGGGGCCGCCGATGTCGGGGTGGTCGCTCACAAGTCTCCGAGTATCGCACAACCCGCAGGCTGCGGGGGCAGATCGGGGAGATGATGACCGACACCGCCGCCGACGGTTTCACAGACGCGGCGTCGGTCGACCCCGGAGTTCGTCAATGCCTCTCGTCAAGAGGTGGTTCCGAGGGAAACCGCAGCTCGACGATCCGCGCCTCGTGTACGGCCGTGATCGTGACCGCACGTCCCTCGAACTCGACGACCTCTCCGGCCTCGGGTACGCGCCCCAGCATCTCGACCACGTGCCCGCCGATGGTGGCCTCGCCCGCGTTGTCGATCTGGAGGCCGAGGGCGTCCTCGACATCCCCCAGCGGCGTTGTCCCCGCCACCACGAGCGCCGCGCCATCGCGGCGGATCTCGACGTCATGCTCACCGTCCTCCTCTTCCTCGAACTCGCCGACGATCTCCTCGAGGATGTCCTCCAGCGTGACGAGTCCGACGGTGGTGCCGAACTCATCGACGACCAACGCCATATGCTGGCGCTTGCGCCGCAGTTCGCGCAGCACCTGGTCGACCAGTGTCGACTCGGAGACCCGCGTGAGCGGCCGGGCGAGCTCGCTCAGGTCCGTCTCGACGCCCTCGAGAGCGATGCGCAGCAGCTCCTTGAAGTTGATGACTCCGACGGGGTCATCGAGGCCGTCTTCGGCCTCACAGAGCGGCAGCCTCGTGTGGAGGCTGCCGGTCGCGCGGCGCACCGCCTCGCTGATTGTCTCGCCGACCACCAGGTAGTCGACGTCGCCACGCGGCACCATGACCTGGCGGGCACGCAGGTCGCCGAACACGAGCACGTTTTCGGCGAACTCGCGCTCGTAGGTCTCGATCAGACCCTCGCGCACGCTCTGCGCAAGGAGCATGCGCAGTTCGTCCTCGGTATGGGGCGCGTGGCCGACCTCGCGAGCGGGGGGGATACCAAAAGGCCTGAGCACGAGGTTCCCCAGGCCGTTGAAGGCGTCCACAAGCGGCTTGGTCGCGAGGTAGAAGAGCCGCATCGGGGGCGCGACGAACAGGACGGTGCGTGTCGTCCGGGCGATGGCCAGCGACTTGGGCGCCAGCTCGCCGAGCACTACGTGCAGCAAGGTCACGAGGCCGAAGGCGAAGATGAAGCTGATGGCCGTAGCGACGCTTGGGGAGAACGCCCCAAGGAGCGGCTCCAGGAGGTGCTCGAAGGCCGGTTCGGCCAGTGCACCAAGGCCGATGCTGGCGATGGTGATGCCCAGCTGACAGGCGGCGAGGTAAGCGTCGATCTGTTCCACGGCATGGCGCGCCGCCTTGGCGCCACGCTTGCCCTGCTTCTCCAGCTCCACCACCTGGCTGAGGCGCACGCGCGTGATCGCAAACTCGGTGGCGACGAAGAAGGCATTGAGGCCGACGAGCACGAGGGCGCCGATGATGCGGAGTGCGTCTGTCACGAGTACTCGCCCGGTGCGTCGCCGGAGTTCAAGCCCGGCAGTGCGGCGTACGTGATGCAGCCGTCTAGCGCCCAGTCGGAGGGTGCGTCGGATCCACGGTCGCTGTCCACGATGGGAAGCATACCCGATGGCGCGGATCCGGCTCAGCGATGTCAGGCTGTGAATCAGCGCAAGCTGACCCCCTGCCCCGACCGCCTGTCGGCGTTTGGCCCGCCAGCGCTCGGGGGACTCCTACGTCATGCGGATTCGCGCGCGCCTCGGGGATGAGGCGGCGCTCCAACCTGACGGAAGAGGCGACCATGTATCTTCTCATGCAGCACACAGTACGCGACTACGATGACTGGAAGCCCGTGTTCGACGGCGGCGAACAAGTGCGCACGAGGCACGGCTGCACCGGGTACGAGATCTACCGCGGCGACGACGATGCCAACGACGTCACGGTCATGTTGGACTTCCCCAGCCGAGAGGCCGGAGAGGCCTTTCTGGCCGACCCGGATCTCCATCAGCGCATGGATCAGGCCGGCGTGCTGTCCAAGCCACGGACAACGTGGGTGACCCAGACCCAGTGTGTCAACTATCGCGAGCGCAAGGCTGTCTGAAAGGCCAGCGGGTCTGCGGAAGCGCGTCTGCGGCGAAGCCGTCTCAGGCGCGCTTTCGCGCTTTCCAGATCTCCTCTGAGGGCCAGCGCTGCGACCAATCCGCCGAGGGGAGGCCCTCGAAACGAGTGGTCGCCTCCGGCCGCGGCTGGAACTCGATCAGGTCCTCGATTTCGAAGGCGTTCTCGCGGAGGAGCCGGATCCAGTCGCCGTATCCGAGGTGGAACTCCACCGAGGGCTCGCCGGTCCACTCGACGCGGTACAGGCCGAAGTAGTCACGCACGAGGCGATCGCCGGGTGGCATGTCGGCGTCGTCGGGCGAACACAGCATGGCGATCGTGCCGTTTGTCAGGAAGATGAGCTGGCCGCCCGGGCGCAGCACTCTGGCGGCCTCCGGTACCCAGAGATACGGGTCGGCCCAGAGGCAGGCACCGTACTCGGAGATCGCCAGGTCGAAGGATGCGTCGGCGAATGGCAGGTGCTCGGCGCTGCCTTCGTGCAGCGGGAACTTCACACCGTGCTCCTGCTGCAGGCGGCGCGCCGTCGTGAGTTGCTCGGAGGAGAGGTCGAGGCCGACGCAGCGGGCGCCGCGGCGCGTGAGCCAGGCCGACACGTACGCGGTGCCACAAGCGAGCTCGATGACGTCGACGCCGTCGAGCTCGTCGGGAAGCACGTGCAACTCGGCCTCGGGCACCGCCCAGACGCCCCAGGCGGGCTCGTCTGCGGCCCAGTCTCTCTCGCCGCTCGCCACGAACTCGGCCGCCCACTCGTTCCAGGCATCCCTGTTGCGGCGGACGTGGTCACCTTCATGGCCCGTCATCGCAGTCACCTTCTTATTCGTCCAGCGCCCCGGTGCGTCCGGGGGACTCACGCATCGCCATCGTAGCAGTGCGCTGCAGGTGCGGCGCCGGTCGTGACGGCGACGAAGTAGCTCTTGCGACTTATTCGCAGGTGCGCTATGTTGGCGGCGATGCACCACGCCCGGGCGACACTCCGCGAGCAAGGCTACCGGCTCACGCCGCAGCGCAACCTCATCTGGGAGGTGCTGCGCGACGCCGGCCGCCACGTGACCGCGGACGAAGTGGCCTCCGAGGTCCGCCTCACGCTCCCGGACGTCAACGTCTCGACCGTGTATCGCACCCTGGAGCTGCTCGTGAGCCTCGATCTCGTCGTCGAGACGCGCCTCGAGGGCAGCGTCTGCTACTACGAGGTCTCACCCGAGCCGACCCACCACCACTTCGTGTGCACGCAGTGCGGCGCCGTGGGGCACTTCAGCGACGAGCTGCTCGCGCCCGTGCACGCGGAGCTGGCGCAGCGCCAGGCTTTCGACGTGAGCCAGATCCAGGTCACCGCCTTCGGGCTCTGTCGCGGGTGTCGCGGCGCCGCCGACGCCGACGCAGCTGCGTCTTCCGCCGCCTGCCCGTCCGTCTAGAACCCTGGAAGGAGCAGCCGTGAACATCGTCGCCATGCACATCCCCGACGGCTATCTCGGTCCTCAGACCTACGTGGTCCTGTGGATCGTGATGATCCCCATCTGGTTCATCGCCGCTCGCAAGGTGAAGAAGCACGCTCAAGACGAAGCAGATCCCGCTCCTTGCGCTCGGCGCCGCTTTCTCCTTCGTCATCATGATGTTCAACGTGCCCGTGATCGGTGGCTCGACTGGTCACGCTGTGGGCGCGACGGTGATCGCGATCATCCTGGGCCCCTGGGCCGCCGTGATCGCGATCAGCATCGCGCTCGTCATCCAGGCTGGCCTGTTCGGTGACGGTGGCATCACAGCCATCGCCGCCAACTGCTTCAACATGGCAGTGGTGGCGCCGTTCGTGGGCTACTACCTCTACCGGCTGATCTCGGGCGACGCGCCATCGTCGGGACGTCGCGTGGTCGCCGCCGGCGTCGCCGCCTACGTGGCCCTGGTCGCTGCCGCCATCGTCGCGGGCGTCGAGTTCGGCATCCAGCCGTACCTTGCACACACGGCGACCGGGCAAGCACTGTATGCGCCGTACAGGCTCGGCGTGGCGGTGCCGGCCATGGCCCTCGAGCACCTGCTCTTCTTCGGTTTCGTCGAGGCCATCGTCACCATGGGCATCGTGGCGGCTCTGGCGAAGTCCGAGCCGGAACTGCTGGAGATGAAGCCGGCGGCCAAGCCTCTGCGCTGGCTCTGGGCCGGCATGGGTGTCCTCATCCTCCTCACGCCCATCGGCGTACTGGCGCCGGGCACCGCGTGGGGCGAGTGGGGTGGCGAAGAGCTTGATGCGCTGGTCGGCTACGTGCCCGCCAACCTCGAGAAAGCTCGGTGGGCTCTGGAAGGCGGCCATGCCCGACTACGCTACCCCGGGGGTGAGCAACACCATGCTCGGCTACCTCATCGCGGCCATCGTGGGCACGGCGCTCTGCGTCGGCATCGCCTGGGGTGTGGGCGCGCTGCTCGCGCGGCGTCGGGGCGGCGAGGCCGGTTCCGCCGCGGAGGCATCGCCGGATCCGCCGGCGGCTCAGGCCGGGTGAGCAGCCCCCGTCCATGTTGCCGGCCCGACATCGCGCCCGCCATCCCTCGACGCAGGGGTGGCGGGCGTTCGCTGGCCCGCAAGACGGCGGACTCCATCTCGCATGCGGTCACGGACGTGCTGCAGAACGAGGAGACCGCCGCGCGTCCGGGTCTGCTGCAGCGCCTGGACTCGCGCGTCAAGCTGCTGACCCTGGTGCTCTTCGCCGTGACCGCCAGCCTCGTGCATTCCGTGTGGGTGCTCATCGCCCTCGTCGGCGTGACTATCGTCCTGGCGGCAGCGTCGCGCGTCGGAGTAGCCTCGTTCGAGCGCAAGGTGTGGTTCTCGGCCGGCCTGCTCGCCTTTCTTGTGGCGGCGCCGTCGGCGCTGCAGGTCTTCACGCCGGGCCCCGTGGTCGTTCCGCTCGGTCCGCTGTCGCTCACTGAGCCGGGCCTGATGGGGGTGGCGACGCTGGTGACTCGGGTGGTCGCGTCTGCCGGTTTCGCCTTACTGATCGTCTGGACGATGCGCTGGAGCGATCTGTTGAAGGCGCTCAGCGCGATGCGCCTGCCCGACGTCGTGGTCGCCACCCTGGCGATGACGCAGAAGCAGATCCTCACCCTGCTGCGCACCGTGGAGCAGATCCACCTGGCACGCGAGAGTCGCACCCTTACGCGCGGCAGCGCGCGCGCCGACCGCGCCTGGGTGACCGAACGCATGGCCTTCGTGGTTCGCAAGTCGATGAAGACCGCCGACGACGTCTACGACGCGATGCTCTCGCGCGGGTTCACCGGGGCGATGCCGTCGCTCGTGAAGCTCCGGCTGCAGCCGCGAGACTGGGCATGGTCTGTGGCCAGCATCGCGCTCTGCGCGGCGATCCTCTCTGTCGATCGCCTGGTCGGGCCGCGATGACCTCCGGATGGCCGGCATGACCGCGGATTTCGCGCTCGAAGGGGTGCGCCACGAGTACCGCGCGGGAGCGCCGGCGCTCACGGCCATCGACCTGACCATCCTGAGCGGCGAGCAAGTCGCCATCGTCGGCGCCAACGGATCCGGCAAATCCACCCTGCTGAAGATGCTCGACGGTCTTGTCTTTCCGACGAGCGGCGCGATCAGCGCCTTCGGCGCGCCGCTCACCGAGGACGCGCTCGAAGACCCGGCGTTCCGCCGCGACTTTCGCGCGCGCGTCGGCTTCGTCTTTCAGGAGGCCGACGTCCAGCTCTTCTGCTCCGACGCCTCTGACGAGCTCGCCTTTGGCCCGCTGCAGCTCGGCCTTCCGCGCGACGAGGTCGAGCTCCGCGTGCGCGAGGCTGCACAGCAGTTGCGCGTCGAAGGCATCCTCGACCGGCCGCCCTACACGCTCAGCGGCGGCGAGAAGAAGCGCGTCGCCATCGCCTCGGTGCTCACCATGCAACCGCACGTCCTGCTGCTCGACGAGCCCACCAACGCTCTCGACCCGCGCAGCCAGGTCTGGCTGCTCGACGTGCTCGATGAGTGGAAGCAGGAGGGGCGCACGGTCGTCATGGCGACCCACGACCTCTCCGCCGCCGCGGAGTCGGCCGACCGCATCTTGGTGCTCTCAGAGGACCACACCATCGTCGCCGATGGCACTCCTGACGAGGTGCTCGTGCAGCGTCAGCTGCTGCTCGACGTCAATCTCATCCACGAGCACACGCACCGGCATGCGTCGACTGCTCACAGACATGCGCACGCTCATGCGCCGGGGGCCGACCCCGAACTGGCGCACGGCCACTGAGGCCTCCGCGGCCTCACTTCACGACGTCGTACCGCAGCCAGACCAGGCCATCGGCGAACTGCTCCACGTTCAGGAGGCGCAACTGCGCGACGTCTCCCGGGGCCGACGGGTCGGGGCCGCGCAAGAAAGTGCGTGGGGCCACTCCACCCACAAGCACGGGCTCGAGGAGCACGCTGACCTCATCCACGAGGCCTGCTCTCACGAGAGCCCCGCTGAGCGCGCCGCCACTGTCGACGCGCACCGTGCCCACGTCGTAGAGCGCGACGAGAGTCTCGAGCGCCGCGCGAAGATCCACGCGCTGCTCGCCACAGACGATCGTGGGGACGTCCCGGCCGGCGAGCCGCTCGAGCCCGTCGGCCGGGCTCCCCTGGGCGACGAGGGCTACGGCGTCGCGCCAGTAGGTTTGCCTGCGCAACCAGTTCCAGCGGTCGAAGCGGCAGCGACTGTCGGTGACGATGAACAGCGGGCCGGCGCCGCCGATCTCATCCGGCGCCGGCGGCTTCGGGTCGTCCTGCGCCGGCAGCTCGGCGCCCTCCAGGAGCGTGTCGGCGCCGGTGAGGATCGCATCTTCGTGGAAGCCAGCAGCCAGGCGATAGAAACGGCCCACGTCGGGCTGGATCTGGTCGATGCGCCCGTCGAGGCTCGCCTCGACGTGGAGGACGACGTGCGGCAGCATGGCAGCTCCTCTTCCGTGGTCGTGCCCTTCTTCGCCCCAGTCTATCGCCACCCGCTCGGTGCGCGCGGGGGTGGTCAGGCGGCCGTCCAGTAGCACCCGCGGCGACGCGGTGCTACAGTCTTTCTGCTGAGCCAAAGCGAGGCAGCCCGGCAGAAAGCCGCGTGAGAGTCCGCCGTCAAGGCGGACGCCGAAGGGGCAAGGCGCGTGAGCGCCGAAACTCTCAGGCCAACGGAACGCGGCCCGACGGGCCCCCGGATGACATGGCGCCGCCGCTGGGGCGCCGGCCGTCAGACAGGGTGGAGATTCCACCCTGTCTTTTTGTTGGCCGGCGCCGGGAGCGGCGGCTCCCGGGCCTGCGGGCGTTTCTGCCGCGCGCGCCGCGGGCACGTTCGTCAGCGACCCACGGCAGCGCGCACAGGAGGCACCATGGCCGACGAGACTTACCCGCAAGAGCTGAAGTACTACAAGGAGCACGACTGGGTGCGCCTCGAGGGTGAGGACGCCGTGTTCGGCATCACCTGGTTCGCCCAGGACGCGCTCGGCGAGATCGTCTATGCCGACCTGCCGGCCGTGGGCGACGAGGTCACTGCCGGCAAACCATACGGCGAACTGGAATCGGTCAAAGCCGTCAGCGACATCTTCGCGCCGCTCACCGGCGAGGTCGTCGAGGTCAACGAGGCGCTCGAGGACGAGCCGCAGCGCGTCAACGACGACTGCTACGGCCAGGGCTGGATCCTGCGCGTCCGCATGACCGCTCCCGGCCAGATCGGCGATCTCATGGACGCCGACGCCTACAAGGCCTTTCTCGACGAGGCCTGACGTGGGGCGCAGCGTCACCGACTACGTGCCGCACAGCGAGCTCGACGTGCGCGCGATGCTCGAGGCCGTCGGGGCGCGCAGCATCGACGGCCTGTTCGACGACATCCCCGAGGCCGTGCGCCGGCGGGAGCCGCTGGCGCTGCCCGCCGGCCTCAGCGAGGCCGAGGTGCTCGGCGAGATGCGCCGTCTGGCGGCGGCCAACACACCGGCGACGAACCTTGTGAGCTTCCTCGGCGCCGGGGTCTACGACCACTACGTCCCCGCCGTGGTCGATGCCATCGTCTCCCGCTCGGAGTTCGCCACCGCCTACACGCCCTACCAGCCGGAGCGCAGCCAGGGCGTGCTACAGACCATCTTCGAGTTCCAGACGGCGATCTGCGAGCTCACCGGCATGGACGTCAGCAACGCGAGCATGTACGACGCCGGCACGGCGCTGGCCGAGGCCTCGCTCCTGGCCGGGCACCAGACCCGGCGGGGGCGAGTCGTCGTCTCCGCCGGGGTGCATCCCGAGTACCGGCAGGTCCTGGCCACCGAGACGGAGCACAATGGGCCGCGCCCGCAGGTCATCGACCTGCCGGCCGGCGCGGCCACCGACCTCGAGGCCGTCAGGGCCGCGGTCGACGCGGACACGGCGGCCGTCGTCGTCCAGCAGCCCAACTTCTTCGGGGCCTTCGAGGACCTCGCCGCCGTCGCCGACATCGCGCACGCGGCGGGGGCTCTCTTCGTGGTCGTCGCCGACCCGCTCTCGCTGGGACTCCTTGAAGCTCCCGGGCGCCTTGGCGCCGATATCGTCATCGGTGAGGCTCAGGCGTTCGGCAACGCCATGGGCTTCGGCGGTCCCGGCCTCGGCTACATGGCCGTGACGCAGAAGCTCATGCGCCGTATTCCCGGGCGCCTCGTCGGCGAGACCGTCGACAGCGAGGGGAAACGCGGGTTCGTGCTCACCCTGCAGACTCGCGAGCAGCACATCCGCCGCGAGAAGGCGACCAGCAACATCTGCTCGAACCACGCCCTCAACGCGCTGGCCGCGCTTGTGTATCTGTCGTGGCTGGGGCGCGAGGGTCTTGCCGAACTTGGCTTGCTCTGTGCCCGCAAGACCGCCTATCTGCGGCGAGGCGCTGCTCGCCGTGCCGGGCGTGACGGACTTCACCGCGGGACCCGTGTTCCGCGAGTTCGCG
The DNA here is from genome assembly GCA_963765635.1 of uncultured Thermoleophilia bacterium. Lineage (GTDB taxonomy): Bacteria > Actinomycetota > Thermoleophilia > UBA2241 > UBA2241 > CAIXSE01. Next base: position 313,099 of record CAVXXF010000004.1, on the reverse strand, counting down.
GTGCGCCTGCCGGTGCCGGCGGCGCGCCTCGTCGAGGCGCTTGCGCCGCTGGGCTTCCTCGCCGGAGTGCCGGCGGGACGCTTTGCCGCCCAGTTCGGCGGTGCCGGCGGCGACCTCGAAAGCGTGCTGCTGGTCGCCGTCACCGAGAAGCGCACGCGCGCCGAGATGGATGCCTTCGTGGCCGCCGTGGCGGCCCACCTCGCGAGCGGGGAGGTGCCCCATGCCTAGCGCGGACCGGCGCACGATCTACGAGAAGTCGTGCTGCGAGCGGCGGGCCTACAGCCTGCCCGCCGCCGACGTGCCCGAGGTCCCCCTCGACGAGCTGGTGCCGGCCGGCCTGCGCCGCACCGCGCCGGCGCGTCTGCCCGAGCTCGGTGAGCTCGACCTCCTGCGTCACTTCACGCACCTCTCCACGCTCAATTTCGGCGTCGAGAGCGGCAGCTACCCGCTGGGCTCCTGCACGATGAAGTACAACCCCAAGATCAACGAGGTGGTCAGCCGCCTGGAGGGCTTTGCCGGCCTGCATCCCTACCAGCCGGAGTCGCTCGTCCAGGGCGCTCTCGAGCTCATGTACGAGCTCGAGCAGTGGCTCGCCGAGATCGCCGGCCTCCATGCCACCACCCTCCAGCCGGCGGCCGGCGCCCACGGCGAGCTCACGGGCCTTCTCATCATGCGCGCCTCTCACCAGGCTCGAGGACGCGACCCCAGGCGCATCATCATCCCCGACACCGCCCACGGCACGAACCCGGCCAGCGTCATCATGGCGGGGTACGAGCCCGTCGCCGTCACCAGCGACGCTCGCGGCGGCGTCGATCTCGAGGCCCTCAAGGCGCTGCTCGACGACGACCTCGCCGGACTCATGCTCACCAACCCCAACACCCTCGGCGTCTTCGACGAGAACATCACGGAGATCGCCCGGCTCGTGCACGAGGCCGGCGGGCTGTTGTACTACGACGGCGCCAACAGCAACGCCGTGCTCGGCATCAGCCGGCCCGGTGACATGGGCTTCGACGTGGTGCACTTCAACACGCACAAGACGTTCTCCACGCCCCACGGCGGCGGCGGCCCCGGCGCCGGACCCATCGCGGTGCGCGACACGCTGGCGCCGTTCCTGCCCGTACCTCTGGTCGCGAAGGCGGACGACGGTCGCTTCTTCTTCGACGACGACCGCCCCCAGTCGATCGGCAAGGTCCGCACCTTCTACGGGAACTTCGGCGTCCTGGTGCGTGCCTTCACCTACATCCGCGGGCTCGGCCCCGAGGGTCTGCGGCGCGTCAGCGAGATGGCTGTGCTCAACGCCAACTTCGTGATGGAGGGCATCAAGGACCTCTTTGACGTGCCCTTCGAACGCCGCTGCATGCACGAGTTCGTGGCCTCGGCGACGCCGCTCAAGGAGCACGGCGTCCGTGCCCTTGACGTCGCCAAGCGGCTGCTCGACTACGGGGTACATCCGCCGACGACCTACTTCCCGCTCCTCGTCGACGAGGCGCTCATGTTCGAACCCACCGAGACCGAGTCGCGCGAGGACCTCGAACGCCTGATCGCGGCCTTGCGCGCCGTGGCCGCCGAGGCCGAGAGCGATCCGGAGATGCTGCGCGAGGCGCCTCTCACGATGCCGGTGCGGCGGCTCGACGAAGCCGAAGCCGCCCGTCACCCCGTGCTGCGCCAGCGCTTTCCGGAAGACGAACCCAGCTGCGCCTCAGGCGCCGGCCGTCCTTCGAGTCCCGCTCGTGAGCATCGTCAAGGTCCTGCCTGAACTGCGCGCCGCCGGCGGCGCGCAGATGGCGCTCGATAGCGGTCTGCTCGAGACGGTGGACCACGTTATGGCGCGGCGCTACACGTGGGCGCCGCCGGCGCTGTCGCTGGGCAAGTTCCAGAAGTACGAGTCGGTGCCGGGCGTGCCGTTCGATGTGGTGCGGCGGCCCTCCGGCGGCCGCGCAGTGCTTCACGGCGAGGGCTTCGAGTGGTCCTTCGCCGTGGCCTTCCCCGGGGGGACGCTCGGCTCCGGCGCACGCGTCGGGGCCGACGTGACGAAGCCGTACGACATCGTGTCCGGCGCCTTTTCCGGGGCCCTCGAAGCGCTGGGCGTGACGCTGGACGGAGACCGCGACTCGGCCTACCAGCGCTCTGCCCTGTGCTTTGCGAGCGTTCTGCGGCACGACGTGACGGCGCGCGGTGAGAAGCTGGTCGCCGTCGCCCAGGCGCGCCGCGGCGGGAGGGTGCTCGTGCACGGGTCCGTGCTCGAGCGGCGCCCTCCCGACGAACTGGCGCAGGTCGCCGAGACCTTACTCGGCGAGCCCTGGCAGGGCGACGGGCTGGCCGGCGCCGGGTACGTGCTGGCGGGGGAGATGATCTGGAAACGCGTGCTGGCGCGGCTCGAAGCCGCTCTTCAGCAGCTTGTGGCGTGACGAGGAGGCGGCAATGACCAGGATCCTGGTGCTCGGCGGAGGGCCTGCAGGCTACGTGGCGGCCGGGCGCGCCGCGCAGCTCGGCGCCGAGGTCACGCTCGTCGAGGCGCGTGAGATCGGCGGCACTTGCCTGAACCGCGGCTGCATCCCGACCAAGGCCATGGTCGCCGGCGCCCAGCGCCTGCACGCGGCCCGCGAAGCGGCTGCCTTCGGCGTGCAGACGGGCCCGGTCAGCCTCGACTTCCCCGCCTTCATGGCCCGCAAGGACGCCGTCACGGCGCAGCTTTGTGACGGCGTCGCGCACTTGCTGAAGGCGCGCAAGGTCGAGGTCGTGGCCGGGCGGGCTACGCTCGCCGGCCCCGGCCGCCTGCGTCTTGAGGACGGCCGCGAGCTGACCGGCGACGCGGTGATCCTCGCCAGCGGCTCCGAGCCGGTGCGCATGGGCCTCTTCGACTGGAGAGACCCGCGCCTGATGACGAGTGACGAGCTCCTCGCCATCGACCACGTGCCGGAGAGCCTGCTCATCGTCGGCGGCGGCGTGATCGGCTGCGAGTTCGCCAGCGTCTTCACCCGTCTCGGCACCGAGGTCACGGTCGTCGAGATGCTGGATCAGCTTCTGCCCGGTGAGGACAAGCGTACCGGGCGCACTCTGCAGCAGGCCTTCAAGAAGAACGGCATCGCCGTGCACGTGAAGACCGCCGTGGAAGCGGCTGCCAGCACGGAGGCCGGCGTCACCGTCACCCTCGCCGGCGGCCGCGAGCTCACCGCCGCGCGCGTGCTGGTCGCCGTCGGCCGCAGGCCGCTGAGCGCCGGCATGGGCTTTGCGGAGGCCGGCGTCGAGATCGATACGCGCGGCTTCGTGATCACCGACGAGACGTGCCGCACGACCCTCGCAGGAGTCTTCGCGGCCGGCGACGTGGCCGGCCCGCCGCTCCTCGCCCACTGGGCCTATCATCAGGGCATGATCGCCGCCGAGAACGCGGTCACCGGCGCGGCGCTCGAGTGTGACCGGTCGCTGGTCCCGAACTGCGTGTTCAGCTCCCCTGAGGTCGCTTCGTGCGGGCTCACCGAGGACGCGGCCGCGGCCGCGGGCGTCGAGCATGAGGTCGCTCAGGTGCGCTTCAACGGCAGCTCCAAGGCCGTGATCGAGGGCGAGCCCGACGGTTTCGTGCGCGTCGTCTGCGAGCCCGGCGGCGGCCGGGTGCTCGGCGCCAGCCTGATCGGGCCGCACGTCACCGAGCTCGTCCACGAGCTCGCCCTGGCGGTGCACTCCCGTCTCACGCTGGCCGACGTGGCTGCGACCATCCACGCCCATCCCACTCTGGCCGAGTCGGTGGGGGAGGCGGCGCTGAGCGGCCTGGGTCGCGGCGTGCACAGCCTGTGAGACCATGAGCGACGCGCCCGCCCGCCGGCGCAAGCCGTCCTGGCTCAAGGTCAAGGCGCCGGAGCCGCGGCAGTATCGCGCCACGGGCGCCCTGCTCGACGAGCTCGAGCTGCACAGCGTGTGTCGCGAGGCGCGCTGCCCCAACAAAGGCGAGTGCTACTCGTCCGGCACGGCGACGTTCCTCATCCTCGGCGACAAGTGTACGCGCGGCTGCCGGTTCTGCGCGGTGGCGTACGCTGGGGAGCCGCCGGCCGTGGACGCCGACGAACCGCGGCGCGTCGCCGAGGCGGCCAGTCGCCTGGGCCTGCGTCACGTCGTCGTCACGAGCGTCACCCGTGACGACCTCGCGGACGGCGGGGCGAGCGCGTTCGCCGCGACTGTCGAGGCCGTGCACGCGAAGCTCCCGGCGGTGACCGTCGAGGTCTTGATCCCCGACCTCGGCGGCGACGAGGCGGCGCTGGCCGTAGTTCTCGCCGCCCGCCCGGACGTGCTTGACCACAACCTCGAGACCGTGCCGCGCCTGTACGCCGAGGTGCGCCCCCAGGCCGACTACGAACGCTCACTGCGGCTTTTGCGGCGGGCGGCGGCCTGGGCGCGCGACGCGGCCTTCGCCTCGATCTCAGGTGCTCCCGGCGGCGCGAGCGCGGCTTCCCCCGAAGGAGCCCCCCGTGCCCGGTCGCTGGTCAAGAGCGGTCTCATGGTGGGGCTCGGCGAGCGCCCGGCGGAGGTCGAGGAGGTCCTCAGCGCCTGCGCCGCCGCCGGCGTCGACGCCGTGACCATCGGGCAGTACCTGCAGCCCGAAGCCGTCAGCCTGCCTGTGGCGCGCTACGTCGAGCCCGCTGAGTTTGCGACCTACAGGAAGCGAGGGGCCGTGCTTGGCCTGCAGGTCGTCGCGGCGCCGCTCGTGCGCTCCTCGTACCGCGCCGGCGAGCTGCTGGAGAGACCTGTCGGCGGCAGGTCACGCCCGTGAAGGCGCCGGCTCGTGCTCTTCCGTTTCCCACTCCGCGACTGGTCATGTTCGACCTGGATTACACGCTGCTGCGCCCCAGCGATCAGTTCGAGGCGCCGGGGTATGTGCGCACCGGCGCGCGCTTCGGGTTGCGGCTCGACGCGGCGCGCTGGCCGCGGGCGGAGCGCGCCGCCTACGCCGCCGCCAAAGCGCGCCGCGATCAGATCGGCGAAGCACACGACGACGGGCTGCTGGCGGTCATCGCGCATGCCATCATCGAGGGACTGGGCGGCGGCCCACCCCAAGCGGTCGAAGAGACCGCCGCGGCGATCGCGGTCGCCTGGTCCAGTGCCGAGAACTTCGGGCTCTACGACGACGTCATGCCGTGCCTGCGCACGCTGAGCGCCTCCGGGGTACGCGCCGCGCTGGTCTCCAACGCACTCGGCCACAGCCTGGATGAGGTCGTCGCGCACTTCGCCCTCGACGACCTTATCTGCGCCAGTGTGTCCAGCGCCGACGTCGGCGTGGTGAAGCCCGCCGCGGCGATGTTCGAGACCATGCTCGCGCGGCTGGACGTCGCCCCGGAAGACGCCGTGATGGTCGGCGACAGCGCCGAAGACGACGTGTCCGGCGCGCTGGCGTGTGGTTGCGGCGCGATCCTGCTCGACCGCGGCGGTCGCGCTGCCGGCGGGCGACTGCCGCGTATCGAGTCGCTGGCGGAGCTGCCTGCAGCGCTCAGTCTGTGAGCTTGGCGAGCGTGAGGCTGCCCGGCCGCGGCAGTCTGAGCGGCGCTTCACCCGGGAGTGGATCGGTCAAAGCGCCCTCGGCGGTGAAGAGGATCGTCCCTCCGCCGCCGGCGAGCCAGAGGCGGTCCGGACCCGCGGCGGCGAGCGCGTAGGCGCCTGTGGCCGTGACCGGCAGAGCCGGCTGCCAGCTTGCCCCGCCATCGACCGTCCGCAGCAGTGCGCCGCGGGCGCCCGCCGCCCACCCGTGCGTGGCGTCGACGAACGAGATCGCGTAGAGCTCCTGAGGACACACGGCCACGTGTGCCCAGCTGGCTCCGCCGTCGGTGGTCCGCAGCACGACGCCGGTGAGCCAGTCGCCGTCCGGTCCGTAGTCGCCGCCGACGGCGCAACCTTCGAGCGGGGAGGTGAAGGCCACGCCGCGAAGCTGGCCCCATACGTCGACGTCCGCGATTCGCCAGGTCGCTCCTCGGTTTGAAGTCGTCGCCACGACGCCCAGGCCCTGCCCCCAAGCGTCGCCGCCCACGGCCACGGCGCGACCTCCGTCCAGTGTCTGGACGGCGCGCAGATCCAGGTCGCCGTCGAGGCCGACGTCACGGCCCTGCCAGCGGCTCCCCCCGTCGGGCGTGTACAGTGCCGCGCCACCGGTGCCGACCGCCCAACCCGATCCATCCGCCGCGAGATCGATGTCGAGCACGTCCTCGGACGTCGGCGCAGCGACCCCGTCCCACGTCGCTCCGTCGTCTGATGTGCGGATGACCAGACCCTGGGGACCGACGGCGCAGCCGCGCCCATCGGCCGCGAACGACACCGCGTCCAGGCGGGTGGCGGCCGGCGTCTGCACCTGCCGCCACGAGATACCGTCGTCCGCCGTCATCACGAGGCCTGAGTCGCCGACCGCCCAGGCCTGCGCGGTGCCGTGAAGTGCGAGTCCCCGCACGCGCTGCGTCGGGCCGCTGCCGACGCGCGTCCACTGGGCGCCGCCGTCTGTGGTGCGGATGACGCACCCGTTGGTGCCCACGGCCAGCCCGGAGGCGCCGCCGGCGAAATCGACGCCGAACAGCGAGACGCCGGCGACCGGGCGGCTCGGGAGCCAGCTACGGCCCGTGTCGCGGCTGAGCAGCGTGGTGCCCGCCTCGCCCGTCGCGATGAGGGTCTTCTCATCCACACTCGCGAGGTTGTAGAGGGTGTCGAAGGTCGCGGTCGTCGTGCGCTTCCAGCCCGCTCCCCCATTCGTACTGCGCCAGATGCTGCCCCGCGAGGCCGCCACTATCACGGTACGCTTGCCTACCATGAGCACGTCGTGCAGGACGCCGAACACGTCGTCGCCGCGCAGCTCCCAGGTCATTCCTCGGTCGCGGGTGAACAGCAGCGTACCGAGGTCGCCCACTGCCCAGCCGCGCCCGCGGCCGTCGAAGGTGACAGCGTAGAGGTTGTGGGGCGTGTGGCTGGGGACGCGTGACCACGTGAGTCCGCCGTTCCTCGAGCGGAGGATGAGGCCGTGTTCGCCTACGGCTACGGCCACCCCGGGCTTCGGCGTGTCGACGCCCATGATAGAGGCACTCGTCCCGGTGGCCTGTCGCAGCCAGGTGGCGCCGCCGTCGAGGGTGGTGAGCGCCACGCCTCCGGCGCCGACCGCGAAGCCCTCGCCAGTCGGCCGCACGCGCACTGAGAACAGCGTCTCGCCGACGCCGCTCGGCGATGTCGACCAGGTGGCGCCGCCGTCTGCCGTGAGAAGGATGGTGCCGGCGTCGCCGACGGCCACAGCGCGCAAGGCGTCGACCATCTCGACAGCGCCGAGTGAGTTGCCCTGAGGCAGGGGGTTCTGCCACTGCCAGCGGGGTTCGGCGGCGAGGCCCGGGCCCGCGAAGGCACCGAAAACCGTCAGCAAGAGAAGCAGTGCGCCGCTGCTGAAGACCGCGGGCCGGCGCCTCACTCGGGCGCTCCCGGCGTGAGGTCGGCCGTGGTCGCGAAGCGCCATTCCTCGCCGCCGTCGACTGAGACGAGCACCATGCGTCGCAGATAGAGCGGCGGCTGTGGCCCCTCGCGTCCCGACTGCTGCCAGCGTTCCATGGCCGCCTTGCGGGTCGACCCCTCGGACCCGGCCATGCAGCTCGCCGAGAGGTACAGGCGCCCGCGCTGGTCGAGGCTGAGCGCGTGCGCGAAGATGCTGTAGTCCCCGTATGGCGGCACCACCAATGGGCGCGGGGTGGTCCAGCCGAGCTCGGGGACGTGCCGCTGATACGACAGCGCGCCGTACAGGGCGCCGTTGAACCAGGTGTCGGTGTTGCGGCGCCACTGGCGATACGCGATGTGCAGCCTGTCCTGCTGGTCGCAGACGAAGGCCAGATAGGTCATGCGGCCCTCCTCCACGCCGGCTCCACGCTGCTGCGCATAGCCCGTGGCCCCTACCTGTTCGAGCTGCGACCAGCCTTCGTCGGCGGCATACGGCACGAGCGATTGCCGGTACTGGAACGGTCGCCCGTGGGCGCCGGCGATGACGTGCAGGTAGCCCTCCGAGTCGATGATGATCCCCGGCTGAGCGTGGCCGTCGTTGCCGCCCCGCGACCACGCGAGGAGCACGCGGCGCCCGAGTGCCCCCGTCCGCCGGTCGTAGGTCGCCACGTACACCGGTGAGCCCCGGGAGGGACGGGGCGTGCTGTCGACCCACACGATCCAGCTGAGGTCGCCGTGGGAGACCACGGCGCTCGCCGCGGTGGCCCCCTCGCCCATGCCAAGGGCGCGGCTGCTGATCTGCGTGAGAACAGGCACGGTGATGCTGTCGCCTGAGAAGTACGGCCGGCTCAGATACAACGTCCGTTGCAGCTTGCCGGTGTCGGGGTTGACCACGGGATCGACCCGACAGACGAGCAGGAGAGGTGGCCCGTCGATCACGTTATGCCCCGTCCAGGTCTCGCAGGCGATGTCGCCGGCGGGCAGCTCCACCGCCCGCCAGGTGACGCAGCTGTCGGTGGACCACAGCATGACGTTGCGCAGGCCGCCGCTCTCCAGGCGCACGGTGACCAGGGTGTAGGCGCGGTCTTGCGTGTCGAAGACGATCCGCGCTGTGGAGCCGCCGCCGGCCCCCTGGGTGCCGGCGAAGTCCGGGTAGGCGGCGCGGAGGGCACGCAGCATGTCGAAGCGCCTCCAGACGCCGTCGCGCAGGGTCTGCACGAATCCGGTGTAATCGGGGTCGCCCGAGCGGCTGCGGATGTACGGCCGGCCTGCACTGTCGAAGGTGGGGAGGTTGCGCGTGAACGGCGGCGCGTAGCCGAACTGAGAGAAGAGGCCGCCGTCCGGCCGGATGACGAGGGGCGGAGGCGCAGGCGTGGGGGTGGGCGACGGTGTTGGAGTGGGCGACGGGCTGGGCTCGAAGGCGGACGTCCCGGCGGGCGCGGCGCCTCCGTCAGAGGCCATGCCGGCGGCGGTCGCCGTGAGCGTCGCCAGCAGGACGACAGCGAGCGCCAGCGGCGCCAGCAGCCTGAGGGAGCGGCCGACGCGAGAGGCCGGCGTACTGGTCGTGGTGGTCGGCGACATGCCTGCAAGGATACACGCCGGGGGAGAACGGCGACGCCGGCGCGGCGGGGAAAGGCCCTCCGCGCCGGCGTCCGCGGAGTTCAGGCGAGGCTTGCTTCGATGCTGATCTCGACGTTTCCCTTGAGGGCGCCGGAGATGGGGCAGCCGTCCTTGGCCGCCGCGGCAGCCTTCTTGAAGCCGGCGGCATCGAGGCCCGGCACGGTACCCTTCACGCTGAGCGCGGAGCTCGCGACCTTGAAACCGCCCTCGATCTGGGCGAACGTCACCGTGGCGCTCACCTCGAGCCTCTCGGGCGGCGTGCCGCCCTCCCCGAGGATGCCTGAGAGCGCCATGCAATAGCAGCTCGCGTGCGCCGCGGCGACGAGTTCTTCGGGGCTTGTCTTGCCGTCGGAACGCGCGGTTCGCGAAGCCCAGGTGACGGGCAGAGGGCCGGCGGCGCCGCTGCTCGTGAGCGTGACGGCGCCGGTACCTTGAACCAGCGAGCCTTCCCATACTGCTTCGGCGGTGCGTTGGGCGTCTGCCATGAGGGTCCCTCCTCGGGTGGACTGCCGGGCGGCGCTGCGCCGGCCCGGCTGCGGTCTGTCCGCGTCGCCTCTGACATGCCCGCGGGCGCGCGGTCGCCAAACGCCGGCCGTCCACCTGATACCATCGCGGCCGGTGGAGCGGCCCCGTCTCCGGCCGGCGCACGACTCCTCGCTGAGGCCGCCCGCCCGAACCGGAGGATGTCATGAAACACGAAGCATTCCATCTCGAACGGTACTTCTCACTGTACGAGTTCAGCGCCCGTCACCTGCTCGCCAGCTCCGACTGCGAGAGCTACCCTATGGCTGAGGTCGTCTCCTGGGCCGACGACGAGTGCCGCGGGCTCTGGGAAGCTCTGTGGCTCGGCTACACCGAATCGCCAGGCCTGCCCCAGCTGCGCCGCGAGATCGCCGGCCTCTACGACGGCGTCTCGCCCGACGACGTTCTCGAGATCGTGCCGGAAGAGGGCATCCTCATCGCCATGACCGTGCTGCTCGAGCCCGGAGACCACGTGATCGCTACGCACCCCGGCTATCAGACGCTCTATGGGGTCGCCGAGGCGCTGGGCTGCCAAGTCACTTACTGGGAACCCGAAGAGGAGCAGGCCTGGCGCTTCGACCCCGCCTTCGTGCGCCGCGAGCTGCGCCCGAGCACGCGGCTGATCGTCGCCAACTTCCCCCACAACCCGACGGGCTACCTCCCGACCGCCGCCGAGTACGAGGAGCTGTTCGACATCGCCGCGGAGGCGGGAGCCCACGTCTTCTCCGACGAGATGTACCGCGGGCTGGAGCAGGACCCGGCGACGCAGCTGCCGTCGGCCGTCGAACTGTACGACAAGGCGGTGGCGCTCTCGGGGCTTTCCAAGACGTACTCGCTGCCCGGCCTGCGCGTCGGCTGGCTCGCGACCCGCGATCAGGAGCTTCTTGGACGGCTTGCGGCCTACAAGGACTACACGACGATCTGTGCGAGCGCGCCCGGCGAGGTCCTGGCGCTGATCGGCCTGCGTGAGCGCGAGAGGATCGTCGCCCGCAACCTGAGGACGATCGCCGGCAACCTCGAGAAGCTAGAAGCCTTCGTCGCAGCCAGACCTGACCTCCTGACCCTCGTCCGGCCGCGCGCCGGCAGCATCTGTTTCGCGCGTCTCGGCGCAGCGGAGGGCGCGCTGGCTTTCTGCCGGCAGCTTGTCGAGGAGGCCGGCGTCGTGCTCGTCCCGTCCACCGTGTTCGACTACGGCGACGCGCACGTGCGCTTCGGCCTCGGGCGCATCGCCTTCGGCGAAGGGCTCGAGGCGTTTGCGGCATGGCTGGAGCACCGCGGAGTCTGACCCGGCCGCGACCGCCCGGCATCGGCCCGCGTCGTCCGCCGAGCCTACGCATGTCGGCCTCAGCGCCTCACAGATCCCGCGAATCAGCCGATGGATGCAGCAGAGCCCGAGCAGCCCCCGGAGGAGCGCCCATGCGTCGTATTCCGCTGCCTGTCTTCACGAGCACCGCCGTAGTGCTCCTTCTTGCCGGCGCGTGCGGCATTCTGGCGCCCTCAGCCGGCGCCTGGCGTGCCGCCCCGGCCGCCACCTTCGTCCCGCGGTACCACACCACCACCGGGCCGCAGCCTCCAACGAGCGTCGTCAAGGGCTACGCCCGCACTGCTGCCAGAGCGACCGGCGAGGACCACGTCATCGCCGGCGTGCCCGCCTACACCTGGCGTCACGGGTGCGGACCGACCGCGACCGGCATGGTCGTCGGGTACTACGACTCGCATGGCTTCGACGACCTGATCCCCGGTGACGCGAGCTCCCAGACGGCCGCGACCCTGCAGACCATCGCCTCGGATTCCGGCGGCGGCGGCGGGGCCGGGCACTACGAGGACTACTCCTCGCCGAGGGACGACGGCGGGCCACGCCAGCCCGACAGGAGCGAGCTGCCCGCCGGCGACGAGCACGCCGGCAACAGCGTCGCCGACTTCATGCACACCTCCTGGAGCGTCGAAGGCCTGACTTACGGTTCGAGCTGGACGAATATGGTCGGCCCCGCCTTCGCCGGCTACGTGAACTACCGAAACTCGGCGTATGTGCCTGGCTCCGCCGGCTACTACGTCGGGGATCCCGTCTCGACGACCACCTGGACCGTCCTCAAGGGCGAGGTCGACGCCGGCCGGCCGATGGTCCTGATCGTAGACTGCACGGGCGATGGCCAGGTGGACCATGCCGTCACCGGGATCGGCTATCGCGAGAACGGCGGCCTCCTCGAGTACGGGTATCTCAACACGTGGGATACCGGCATCCATTGGGCTCAGTACCGTCCGCCGTCGGCCTCCTACACGTGGGGCATCTATGGCGTCACGACTCTCAGCCTGAGCGGCTGGACACCACCCGACCCGCCTCCTCCGCCTCCTCCGCCTCCTCTGCCTCCTCCGCCTCCTCCGCCTCCTCCGCCCGACCCGACGCCACCACCACCGACTCCGCCTGACCCCACGCCTCCGCCTGACCCCACGCCGACGCCGCCACCCGACCCGACACCCACTCCGGCACCGACACCCACTCCGGCGCCCGACCCGACGCCTCCGGCGGACATCACGCCGCCCGTGACGATGGTGATCGGCGCCGACGAAAGCTGGCACGGCGGGCCGGTCGAATTGATCTTCTCGGCCATCGACGCCGGGTCCGGCGTGGCCCGCACCGAGGCCTCGCTTGATGGCGGGCTCGTATGGCAGGTTGGCTCCACGCTCGTGGTCGATCGATCGGGCGTCCACACCGTCCTGTTCCGCTCGCTCGACAAGGCCGGCAACGTGGAGCCCGAGCACAGCTGTACGGTCCGCATCGACACGGTCAGTCCGAAGACGGCGGCACGAGCCGCGAGCGTGACTCGCGGCCACAGGGTGAGCCTGCGCTACCGGGTCGGCGATCTCGCCCCGGAGGCGAGTGTCACGCTCGTCCTGAAGAACGCGCGCGGCAAGACCGTGAAGACGCTCGCCCTCGGGCCAAGGGCCACGAACAAGGACCTCCGCTATCGGTTCGTGTGCAGGCTTCGGCCGGGCGCCTACCGCTACTACGTCCACGCCATCGACCCGGCCGGCAATACGCAGAAGAAGGCGGATTCGGCGAAGCTGACCGTGCGCTGACGGCGCGCTGAGCATGCCGCTGCGGTCGGCCGGTTCCGGCTGCATGCGCCTGGCAAAGGCCGTGGTTCGTCAGGCTCAACGCGTTTGCGAATCCTTCATCTGTAGCAAGAGGTACGAAGGGTCGTGCTGAGGGGGCCGGCTCGGGAGCTGCGCGTGCGCGTGGTCCTCCGGCTCAGACACGACGGAGTCTCTCTCTGGAGGTGGGCCATGCGAACACGGATGACACTGTTCCTGGCGGTGCTGGTCGGGGCGATGCTGCTCGTCGCGCCGGCGGCCATGGCGGCCATCACTGTCACCAGCATCACTCCTTCCAGCGGGCAAGCGGGTACGACGGTCGAGTGCACGGTCAGGGGCACCTTCCACGCGCCGGTCGGCTTCTTGGTGTTCTCCCCGAAGTTTGTGCTGGACTCTTCCTCGTACGCCGACATACCGGGCACGACGGACGCCGCCTCGGTCACGTTGACGTCGGCGAGGGTCTCGTTCGTGTTGCCGGCCGGCGCCCCCGCCGTCTGGTACGCGCTCAAGGCGAGCCAGGAGTATGGTTTCTTCCCGACCGACACCGACCATGCCACGCTCGCTCACGCCTTTCAGGTGGTGCCCACGATCTCCTCGCTTAGCCCGTCCAGTGCCGTGGCCGGCGCCCCCGAGCTCACGCTGCAAGTGAACGGCGGCAATTTCGTCGCGAACTCGAGCGTGCGCTGGAACGGAGCGGCTGTCGCCACCACGTTCAACTCGGCGACGAGGCTGACGGCCATCATCCCCGCCGTCAAGCTGACCACGCTGGGGACCGCCGAAGTGACCGTGATGAACGTGACCGCGGGTACGACCAGCGCTCCCGCGATCTTCACGATCACGGGTCTGGTACCGGTCCTCACCTCCCTGAGCCCCACCTCTGTGTGGGCGGGCTACGTCAAGAACGACGTCGTGCTCACGGTCAACGGCTCCAGCTTCCTGGCCGGCGCACGCATCCTGCTCAGCGGCGGCGAGAAAGCCGGCACGACCTTTGCCAACGCCTCGCAGCTTACCGTGCCATTGATGGCGGCCGACATCTCCACGCCTACGACGCTCACCGTGAGCGTCAGGAACCCGCCGTTCCCGCCGGGCGTCTCGAGCGCCTTGGCACTGCTCCTCCCCGTCGTCGCCGAGACCACCGACCCGCTGGTCACGATCGGCGGCGCCGACAGCGCCTGGCACAAGATCCCGGTGGCGCTCACGTTCAGTGCCACTGACAGCCAGTCCGGCGTGCAGAAGGTGCAATACCAGTCGCCGCCGACGGTGGCCACCTGGACCGACGGCGCCGCCTACACGGTGCCGATCTCGACCCAGGGCGCGATCATCGTGAACGCCCAGGCCCTCGACTGGTGCAACCGCGTGGGTGCGGCCAGCGTCACGGTCAACATCGACACCACGAAGCCCGAGACTGCGGCTCTCGGGAACGTCAGCGTGAAGAAGGGCAAGACGGCCAAGCTCAAGTACCGTGTCACCGAGCCCGCCGGCCTCAGCCCGAGCGCCAAGGTGGTCATCAAGATCAAGCGCGGCAACGGCACCACGGCGAAGACCTTCACCATCAACAGCGCGCCGGTGAACTCGCTGCGTACCTACAGCTTCAAGTGCAACCTGGCCAAGGGCTCGTACAAATGGTACGTGTACGCCACCGATCTTGCCGGCAACACCCAGGACAACGTCGCCAGAGCGACGCTCAAAGTGAAGTGAGGCGGCGGGTCGCTCGCAACACGGCGCACCGCGCGTGACAGCGGCGGGCGGCGGCCGAAGGGCCTCCGCCCGCCGTTCGCGCGTACGGATGCCACAGCTCTGACCGCTCACCGCCGCGTGCGTGCGGTAAGCTTGGCCCATGACCGACAAGATCCGCCTCACACAGTTCGCTGCCAAGAGCGGTTGAGCGGCCAAGCTGGGTCCGTGCGACCTGCAGGCCGTGCTTGACGCTCTTCCGCGCAGCTCCCCGGAGTTCGCGCGGCTGCTCGAGACGCACGACGACGCTGCCGTCACGTGCCTCTCCGACGACCTCTGCCTGGTGCAGACGGTCGACTTCTTCACGCCCATCGTCGACTCGCCCTACTGGTTCGGGCAACTCGCCGCCGCCAACGCGCTCAGCGACGTGTACGCCATGGGCGCGCGGCCCCTTACGGCCATGAACCTCGTGGCATGGCCCGCCGACCTCGGCATGACGCATCTCTCGGAGATCCTTCAGGGCGGCGCCGAGAAGGTGATGGAGGCCGGCGCAGAGCTCGCCGGCGGGCACTCCATCGACGACAAGGAGCCAAAGTACGGGCTGGCCGTCACCGGTGTGGCCCGTCCCGACGAGATCGTCTACAACGCCGGCGCGTGGCCCGGCGACAGGCTGGTGCTCACCAAGCGCCTCGGCATCGGCGTGCTGGCCAGCGCTCTGAAGCAGGGCCTGCTGAGCGAGGACGACATGATGCCGGCCATCGAGGAGGCCGCCGCCCTCAACGCGGCGGCGGCGGCCGTCATGTCGGCCGTGGGCGTGCACGCCTGCACCGATGTGAGCGGCTTCGGCCTGCTGGGGCACCTCGGCGAGATGCTCGACGCAAGCGCCGTGGGCGCCGTCGTGCGGGTCGCTAAGGTGCCCCTTCACGACGGCGTCCTCGAGCTCATTGCTCAAGCCGTGTACGCCGGCGGCCTGCGCAGCAACCGCGACTTCTTGCTGCCACGCCTGAGGGGCGCCGGCGGCAGCCCAGACGAGGTCGACCAGAAGAACCCGCGCGTGCTGGCGCTGTGCGACCCGCAGACGTCGGGCGGCTTGCTCATCTCCGTGGCCGCAGACAAGCATGCGGCGCTCCTCTCCGGACTCCAGGATAGCGGCGTGGCCGGGTGGACGATCGGCGAGGTCAGCGCCGCGCCGCCCGGGACCATCGTGCTCGAAGGCTGAGCCGCGGTGCTGCCCGCACACCTGCCCGGCGCCGCCGCGTGAGCCCCGAGCGCAAGCCCGGCGACCCGGGATGGAAGCCCAGCGAAGAGGACATCCTGACGGCGCAGGCTCCGCGACAGCAGCTCGCCCTGCGCGTGCTCTCCGTGCTCCCGTTCATCCTGTTCGGCGCCTTCTCGGTGATCGCGTTCGTTGCCTGGATCGCCGTCGTCATTCTCGGCGCCGGCACCGATCGCGGGACCGTGTGGCAGTGGGCCGCCGGGCGCAGCGCCGGGGAGGTCGTGTCACAGCTGGCGCTGGCGCTTGTGATCGGGCTCATCCCCGTGGGTGTGGCGGTCCTCTCGATCTGGGCGACCCTGCGCGGGTTCGACGACGGCCCGGCGCTGCACTTCTGGCTGTTCACCGAGATCGTCTTCGCCGCCGCCGCGCTCGCCCTGGTGCTGGGGCGCTCGCGGTGGCCGGACTTCATGGACAGCATCGCCCTGAAGGGCACGGAGTGGTGGTTCGCCTTTGTCGTCGTGGCATACTCGATGACCGTGGCGCACTTGCGCGTACGCCGTGATCGGAGGACGCTCGCCGCTGAGGATGACGATGGCTGATGAGAGCAAGAAGATCGGCGTGGACGGACGAGCGCAGCTGCGCTCGCTGGCCGCCGTCGACGAGGTACTGCGCGAGCCGGCGGCGCTCGAACTGCTTGAGCGTTACCCGCGCCAGCTCGTCGTCGATGCGGTGCGCGCGGTCATCGAGCGGCTGAGGGCCGAGATCCTGGCGGCGGGGGCGGCCGGCGAGGCGTCCGCCGCACAGGCGGCGGACCTCACGCCGGCCGCGCTCGTGCCGTGGGCCGCGCGGCTCCTTGCGACGGCAGTCACGCCGTCGCTGCGCCGCGTCATCAACGCCACCGGCGTGGTCGTGCACACGAATCTCGGCCGGGCGCTGCTGCCGCAGGAGGCGGTCGACGCAGTCGTCACCGCCGCCTCCGGCTACACCGACCTCGAGTACAGCCTGGTGCGCGGCGCCCGCGCCTCGCGCCAGGACCACGTGCACGACGTCCTCTGCACGGTCACGGGCGCCGAGGATGCGCTGGCCGTCAACAACAACGCCGCCGCGGTGCTGCTCGCCCTGGCCGCCACGGCCCGTGGCGGCGAGGTGCTCGTCGCGCGCGGCCAGCTCGTCGAGATCGGCGACGGCTTTCGCATCCCCGACATCCTCCGCGAGAGCGGGGCCGAGCTGGTGGAGGTCGGCACCACCAACCGCACCTATCTCAAGGATTTCGAGAAGGCGTGGACGCCGCGCACGCGCGCCGTCATGCGCGTACACACCAGCAACTACCGCATCGTCGGCTTCACCGCCGAGCCGGCGCTCGAGGAGCTCGCCGGCCTGGCCCACCGTCACGATGCCGTGCTGGTCGACGACCTCGGCAGTGGGGCCTTGGCCGGGCTGCCGCTGTTCGGCGAGGAGCCGGCGCTGAACGACAGTATCGCCGCCGGCGCCGACATCGTGACCTTCAGCGGGGACAAGCTGCTGGGTGGCCCGCAGTCCGGCGTTGCCGTGGGCCGGGCCGCGTCCATCGAGGCGATGCGCCGCCATCCGCTGGCGCGCGCCTTGCGCATCGACAAGCTGGACCTGGCCGCGCTCGACGCGGTGCTGCGGCTGTATCTCGATCCGGCGCGTGCGCTCGAGCGCGTGCCGACGCTGGCCGCGCTGGCCGCGCCGCTCGCCGAAGTGCGCGACTCGTGCCGAGCGTTTGCGCGACCTGCTCACAGGTCCGGGCGCGGCGAAGTCGTTGCCGCTCGATCGCGTCGCCCTGCTCGACACGGTCGCGCGCGCCGGCGCCGGGGCGCTGCCGGTGACCGAGGTGCCGAGCATCGCCGTGGCTGTGAGCGTGGATGACGACGCCGACCGTTTCGCCGCCGCCCTGCGGCTCGGCGCGCCCGCCGTCGTGTGCCGCCTGCACGACGGCCGCCTGCTCTTCGACCTGCGCGCCGTGCGCGACGCCGAGCTGGAAGACCTGGCCGGCGCCGTGCTGGCGGCTCTGGCCTGACGGGCGGCCAGTGCCGGGGCCACCCGTCACGAGCGGATCGTCTGGAGACGTCGCCGTCCCGCTGACGCTCGGCACGGCCGGGCACATCGACCACGGCAAGACCGCGCTCGTCACCCTCCTCACCGGCAAGAACACCGACCGCCTGCGAGAGGAGCAGGAGCGGGGAATCTCCATCGAGCTCGGCTACGCGGAGCTCGAGCTGCCCGGCGGAGCTCGACTGAGCGTCGTGGACGTCCCCGGTCATGAGCGCTTCGTGCGCACCATGGTGGCCGGCGCCACCGGCATCGACCTCTTCTTGCTGGTCATCGCTGCCGACGACGGCGTGATGCCGCAGACCGTGGAGCATGTGGCGATCATCGAGTTGCTCGGCGTGGAGCGCGGCGTGGTGGCGCTGACCAAGGCCGACCTCGTGGACGACGAGTTGCTCGAGATGGCGGAGGAGGACGTGCGCGAGTTCCTCGCGCACACCCCGTACGCCGGCTGCGAGGTCGTCACGGTGAGCGCGCGCGACGGCCGCGGCACGGCCGAACTCCTGGCCGCCCTGAGCCGCGCCGCTGCGCACGTCGAGATGCGCCGGCGTGGAGGCTCCGCGCGCCTGCCGGTCGACCGCGTGTTCCCCCTCAAGGGCATCGGCACGGTGGTCACCGGCACGCTGTGGCGCGGCGAGATCCGCGCCGGCGACGCCCTGGTGGTGGAGCCCGGGGGGGCTCGAACGGTCGTGCGCAGCGTGCAGGTGCACGATCATGAGGCCGAGGTGGTGCGCGCCGGCAGCCGGGTCGGCGTCAACCTGCGCGGCCTCGACCGCGACGCCGTGGAGCGCGGCAGCTGGCTGGTCGCGTCGGAAGCGGCCGGCCGCAGTTGCCGGCGCTTCGACGCCTGGGTGCAGGTCATGGCCGGCGGCAGACCACTACGCTCTGGGGACCAGGTGCGCCTGCATCACGGCACGGCGCACTACCTCGCGCGCGTGACCCCGCTGGAGGGGCGCGAGATCGCCGCCGGCGCGCAGGCCGCGGCGGTCGTGCGGCTCGACGGCGATGCCGCGCTCGAGCCGCACGACCGCTTCATCTTGCGCGCTCTCTCGCCGGTGGCCACGGTCGGCGGCGGCGAGGTGCTCGTCGCGGGCACGCGCCGCTGGCACGACCGCGAGCGGCACGCCACCTTCCTCGCCGCCTTGCGCGCCGCGGACGTGCGCGCCGCGCTGCTCGCCCTGGCCGCCGACAGCGGTCAGGGCGGGGTCGCCGCCGCCGATCTGGCCGCCGCGGGGCTCAGCGCCGGCGAGGCCGGCGCTGCCTTGGCGGCGGCCGAGCAGGCCGGCGAGCTCGAGGCCCTGCGGGCGTTGTCTGCGGCCTCCGGCACGCGCCTCCCACCCGTGCGCTGGTTCCGCGTCGGCACGTCGCCCGCGCTGCGCGCGGCCCTTCTGGCCGGCGCCTCCGAGCGCTCCTCCGCGCGCCCCGAACGCCCGTTCTCCAGCGCCGCCGAGCTCGCGGCGCTCGTGCCCGCGCTGCCCGTGGAGGACGTGGACGCGCTGCTCCAGGGTCTCGCGGCTGACGGCGGGCTGGTCGCCGGCGAAGGCGGCTACGCCCCCGCCGGCGCCGGCGTTCTCGGGGCCGCTGAGCAGGCGCTGGCCGACGAGCTTCTATCGCGGCTTGGCGCCGAACTCCTCGCGCCACCGACGCTGGGCAGTCTCGCAGAGTCGTTGGGGCGTACGCCGCGCGAGCTGGGCCGGGTGCTTGACGTGCTCGCGCGCCGCGGCGAGGTGGTGCGCGCGGACAAGGACCTGTGGTTCGCGGCCGCCGCCATCGATCGCGCACGCGCGCAGCTCCTGGCGATGCTCGGCGCCGACGGCCGGGTCACCCTGGCGGGCTACCGCGATCGCGTGGGCTGCGGACGGCGCAACGCGCAGGCCCTCCTCGAGCTCTTCGACCGGGAGGGCCTGACCCTGCGGCGCGGCGACGAACGCATCCCGCGCCGCCGCTCCTGACGCGTCAGCTCTCGGCGAAGGTCGCCACCTGGTCGCGGCCGCGTCGCTTGGCCAGGTACATCGCCCAGTCGGCCTTGTCGAGGAGCGCTTCGCGTCTCTCGGCGTCCTCCGGGTAGCCGGCGATGCCGATGCTCACGGTGAGCGGCGTGCCGTGGGCGGTGAAGCCGGCCGCGCTGATTCGCTCGCGAATGCGCTCTGCCACCGGGAGCGCGGCCTCCCTCCCGGTCTCCACGAGCAGTACGACAAACTCCTCGCCACCGTAGCGCGCGGCGATGTCGACGTTGCGCACGGAATTCTCGATGAGGTGCGCGACCTCGCGGAGCACGGCGTCGCCGGCGCTGTGCCCGTTGGCGTCGTTGTACTCCTTGAAGTGGTCGAGGTCGCAGAACAGCGCGGTCAGCGGTCGTCCGAGCTCGCGAGCACGATGGAGCTCTTCGCTCAGCCGTTCGTGCAGGTAGCGGTGGTTGTAGAGGCCGGTAAGGCCGTCGGTGATGGCGTCGATCTCGGCGCGGCCGAGGCGCACTGCGGCCGTTTGCAGCATGGCGGCAAACGTCTGGCGGTCGCCGCCGCGCAGGGCCTCGCTCTCTTGCCGGTTCAGGGCCGGCAGGTCCGCGGCCACCGCGGCGACGATACGGCCCTCGGCATCGCGAATCGGCGCCAGGCCGGTCACCCAGACGCCGAATTCGTCGGCGAAGAGGGTGTTGACCTCAGGTCTCTGACCTGCGAGCACAAGCGGCAGCTCGTCGTCGGCGAAGATCTCGTCACCGATGTGTGAGCGTTCACTCTCCTGCTCCTCCGGGTCCGCGCCGATGACGAACTTCTTGTCGATCTCCGCGTGAGTGGTGAGGAACCGCGTGGGTGGGTTGGCGTCGCGGACTTCGCGCAGGATCTCGCGGATCTCCCGGTACTCGGGCGTGTCCTCATCCTCGCGGCTGCGCAGCGCGAGGTGCTTGTCGCCCGGGATCCGTGACGCGGCCTGGGCGGCGATGTCCTCCGCCTGGGCGCGGTCACGAGCCAGCTCCTCCAGCACCGCGAGGAACGCGTCGACCATGAGCGGTTCGAACTGCGTGCCACGACAGCCCTGCAGCTCGGCCAGGCACTCGGGGTAGGTCAGCGCCGCTTTGTAGGGTCGCCGGCACGACATGGCGTCGTAGGCGTCGACAACGGCCATGGCTCGCGCCAGCAGCGGGATGTCGGCGCCGACAAGGCCGTCCGGGTACCCGTGGCCGTCGTAGTGTTCGTGGTGGTGGCGCACGCCCTCCACCAGCGATGCAGAGAACAGCGGCCGGATGATGTCGGCGCTGAACACGGGGTGCAGCTTCATCTGCTGCCACTCCTGCGGATTCAGGCGGCCGGGCTTGAGCAGCACCCGGTCGGAGATGCTGATCTTGCCGATGTCGTGCAGGTAGGCAGCTTCCTCGATCGAGGCCAGGAGGTCCTCGTCCCAACCCAGCTTGCGGCCGAGCATGACAGTGTAGGCGGCCACGCGCGCGGCGTGGCCCAGGGTGTAGTAGTCCTTGGCGTTGAGGGCCGAGCTGAGCGCCTTGAGGTTGCCCATGTGCATCTGCTTGATCTCTTCGTACAGCTGGGCGTTCTTGACCGCCAGTGATAGTTGTGTGGCGACGCGCTCCAGAAGCTGGACGTCCACGTCGGCAAAGGCATCGGGCTCGCTGCTCGCGAGGTTGAAGGCGCCGAGGATCCCGTGCTCAGATGGGAGCGCTATCGCCATGGCGGACCGCACGCCGCCCATGCCCGGGTGGTCCGTGGGCAACGGCAGGTCCTGTGGAAGCCGAAGGACCACGACGCGCCGCTCCCGGAGCGCGTCGTGGATCTTCTCGCCGAGGTCGGCCTCGGTGAGCCCCATCAGGAGGTCCGCGCGAGGGTTCGAAGAGACGACGCGGTCGACGCGTCCTTCCGCGGCCAGTACCAGGCTGTGACTGTCGAACGGCAGGAGCTTGCGCAGCTCGTCGGCGGCCGCCTCTGCGACCCCTTCGAGGTCGAGGGTGGCGGCCGTGCGCCGCGCGATCCGGTTCAGCAGCAACGCCTCCTGGCTGGCGGCCTGCTCTCTCTCGAACAGCCCGGCGTTCTCGATGGCCATCGCTGCGGCGTGGCACACGGCCATCGCGGTGTCGAGCTCGGGGCGCGTGAAGGTGCGCTCGGCGCCACTCTCGACGAGTTCGACGGTGCCGATCACGCGGTCCTTGACGATCAACGGCAGGGTCGCCCAGCTCTTCTCCACGTCGCCCCGATTGATCTCGAGCACTCTGGCCGTCAGGCGTGGATCGCGCAGCGAGCCCACGACCGTGGGTCGTTTGGTCTCGATCACTTCGCGCGTGACAGAGGCGTCGGCCATCGGCAGATACTGCCCGATCCACTCCTCGTCCACGTGGCCGCGGGCGATTCTCATCAGGGTGCGCAGCCCGTCCCCTTCGACCACGGTGATCTCGCATTCGGGTACGCCGACACTCTCGCAGAGCCGCTTGGCCGTGGCGAGCAGCGTTTCGCGCAGATCGAGGCTGCTCGCCAGTTCGAGGGCCGATTCGCTCATCACGGTCATCCGGCGCACGCTCTCGTCGAGCTCGCGGTACAGGCGCGCGTTGGCCACGGCCTGGCTGGCCACCTGGGCCAGGCCGACGATGACGTCGGGGCGCGCGAACGGCCGTTTCTCGCGGTTGCAGATCTCGACGAAGCCGATCAGCTCGCCGCCGGCCAGAAGGGGGACTGTCATGATCGACTGGTAGTTCCAGCGGCGCGCGTCCTCGCGGTCGCGTTCGAGCACCTCCGGGTCGTTCAGGACGTCCAGCCGGACGACGGGCCGCCGCGAGGCCGCCGCCTCTGTGAACGTGGAGAACTCGTGGCGCGCATAGCGTCTGCCCACGGCTTCATCGTCTACGCCGCTGCCCAGCGAGACGAGGATCTCGACGTCGTCGCCGGACAGTCCGTACATGTCGCAGAGGTCGGCCTCGGAGACGGCGACGATCCGTTCCGCCACCGTACTCAGTACCGCCTCCACGTCGAGCGTGGCGCCGAACTCGAGTCCCGAGTCGACGAGCATGCGCAGATCGCGGTTGCCGCTCTCGAGGCGCTCCACGAGCATGGCCTTCTCGAACGCGCCGGCCAGCAGCCGCCCGACGTTGCGGATGAGGTCGAGCATGCCGGTGTAGTCGCGCACTGTTGTGTCGAAGACATCGATCAGCCCGATGGGGCGACCCTCGACAACGAGGGGCAGCGACACCATGCTGCGGTAGTCCCAGCGCCGATAGGCCTCCATCTCCGCTTCCGTCAGGCTGGCGGTTTCCAGGTCGCCGATCACCTGAGGCTCGTTGGCGGCCAGGGCCGCGACGGTCGCCTCGTAGACCGAGAGGTCGCGCTCGCTGCCGACTTCGTCGGCATCCCAGCCACGGCTGTCGACGCTGGCGAGGCAGCGCAGGCGTTCGCCTTCGATTCCCCAAACGTCGCAGTCCTCCGCCTCGAGGATGGCTCGCAGACGGGTGGCGACGATGCGCGCCAGGTGCTCCAGGCCCTCCGCCTCGCCGAACTGGTCGCCGAGCTCCAGGAGCTCCCGCAGGGCCGCGTTGCTCTGGCGCAGGCTGCCCATCAGATGCGCGCTCTGAAGCGCGTCGGCGACGGTGCGCGCGGCGCTCGCGAGAAAGCCACGCACGTCGTTGTAGTCGCGCTCCACGGTGTCGAAGACATCTATCATGCCGACGACCTCGTCCCCGGCGACAAGCGGCAGTGAGATCATGCTGCGAAAACCGAGCGCCCCGAGGTCCTTGCGTTCGTCGCTGGTGATCCGAGGGTCATTCAGGGTGGCGCAGACGAGCGTCTCGCGGTCCTCGAGCAGGCGTGCGGTCGACGGGGAGTAGGCCAGTCTGAGGGTCTTGCCCACGGCGTCTTCGTCCATGCCGTCGGTGTCGATGCTGGCCAGGCAACGCAGATGGCCCTCTTCAAGCCACCACACGTCGCAGTCGTTCGCGCCCGTGACCTCGAACAACTGGCGCGCAGCCGCGTCGGCGATCTGATGCGGCGAGCCGGCGGCCGCCAGGCGCCCTGCGAGCTCGACCAGCGCGTGCTGCAGACGGCCGCGATCCTCGGCCTCGCTCAGCAGCACAGCGTTCTCGAACAGGCCGGCCACCAGCTGCATCACGCCGGTCAGGTACTCGACCTCGGGGCTCCAGTCGCGCTCGGCGTCGTCGTATAGCTCTGCCAGGCCCACGATGGACCCTCCAGCGACGAGCGGCATGGTGAGGGAGCTGGCATAGCCCCACTCACGGTATCGCTTGACTTCCTCGGCAGACAGCCGCGGATCGGCCAGGCTGTCGATGACGAGAGGCGTGTGGTCGATGAGCGTCTTCTCGAGGGAGGGGTACTTGGAGGTGTCGAGGATCTGGTCGTGCCGGGAGCGGTCCACACCCTCGCGAGTAAGGTCCAGGAGCGTGCGGATGACGCCGCCACTCACGCGATACAGGTCGACACAGTCGGCATTCACGGCCGTCATCAGGCGCAGCGCGAGACGCTCGACGAACGTGTCCAGATCGGGAGTCTGAGCGACCTCCTGTGAGAGATCAACGAGGTCGCGCATGGCCTTGTCGCGATGCTCCAGGGTGCGATACGTCGAGGCGATATCGACGGCGTGTGCGCAGATGCGCGCGAGGCCGGCGACCACCGCGACCTGCGGCCCGAGGTCGCGGGCTCGCGCGTCGCTCACTTCCACGGCGCCGATGAACTCGCCGCGCACCGTCAGTGGCGCCCACACGAGGGCGCGGCAACCGCGGCGCTGCAGGGCGCCGCGCGCGCGCTGCCCCTGGCGGCTGCCGGCCATGGAGAAGGCCGTCGCTGGCAGATTCTCGGGAGCGCCGCTTTCCGGTATCCAGTCGTCCAGGGTCCACGAATCGCCGATACGGCTGACGTCGAGCTCGCCGCCGTCGATCGAGACGGCGAGCCGCAGCCTGTCACCGCGACGCACGAAGACGTCGCAGCGAGGTGCAGCGGTCAGCTCGCAGAGTCGCCGCGCCACGTGCTCGGGCACGTCGCGCGGCGACTCCGAAAGAAGGGCCGTCAAGTCGAGGCTCGCCTGCACGACGGCGCGCAGGTCCTGGGTCTCGCGGCGCAAGTCAGCGAAGTCGCCGGGGTGTGCCACGGCTCCTGCGATCTCGCCTTCGGACAGAAGTGCCTGGACGTCGTCGGCGAGGTAGCGCCGATGCCCCCCCGGGCTGCGGTAGGCGGCGATGCGCCCGGCGTCGGTCCAGCGCCGCACCGTGTTGGCGCTGACGCCGAGCGCGCGCGCCACGTCGGCGACGTGCAGCCAGGTGGTGTCTGCTCTCTCTCGTACGCTGCTCATGACTCCACTGAGGTGAATCGGCATGATCGGGCGAGAACTTTACCAAATCTCCCACGGCGCCGCCCTGCAGAGGGAGGTTCGGCGGCATGCTCGTTGCCCTTCCCGCCCCTGCAGCCCTGTTCGTGGCGCCTTCATCGCCGGCGACATACCATGCGCGTACAGATCGTCGCCGGCCGGGACACCGGCCGCAGCTCGAGAAAGGGAGTGGACAGCATGGAACGTACAGGGCAGGGTGGAGGGCAAGGTCGCCCTCATCACGGGGGTCGCGAAGACCAACAGCATCGGCTTCAACACGGCCAGGGTGTTCGGCGAGGAGGGCGCGCTGCTCGCCATCGTCGATATCTCGTCGAAGGTGCACGCCTGCGCCGAGGAACTGCGCAAGGAGGGCTTCACGGTCTCGTCGCACACCGCCGACCTCACGAAGATGGACGAAGTGAAGAAGGCCGTGGCCGAAGCCTCGACCTGCCACGGCCGCATCGACGTGCTCGTGAACAACGCCGGCATGGTCATCGAGGGTATGGATGAAGACTTCACCGACTTCGCCCACATGAGCGAGCAGGACTGGGACTTCGGCATCGCCATCAACCTCAAGACCCAGTTCAACGTCACGCGCACCGTCATCGGCGGCATGATCGAACGCGGCTACGGACGCATCGTCAACGTCTCGTCGGTCACGGGCCCGGTGGTCGCCAACCCGGAGGAGGCGGTCTACTGCGCCGCCAAGGCCGGCGTGCTCGGGATGACCCGGGGAGTGGCGCTCGACGTGGCCAAGCACGGCATCACCGTCAACGCTGTCGGTCCGGGCTGGATCAACACGGGCTCGACGACAGAGGGCGAGCGCGCCGGCGCCGAGAACACGCCTTTCGGGCGCGCGGCGACGCCGGCCGAGGTGGGCAAGCTCATCTGCTTCCTCGGCTCCGACGACGCCAGCTACATCACCGGGCAACTCGTGGTGATCGACGGCGGCAACACGATCCAGGAGTACAAAGGCCCGAGCGAGCTGTACTACTGAGCTGGAGGGCCGTATGGCGAGCTTCCGACGGCCGCTGTAAGCTACGCAGATTGAAGGACCGTTCAATGTATGCAAGGGGGGACACATGAGCCACGACGTGGACGGCGCTACGGTCGTCGTGAGCGGCGCGGCAGGGGGCATCGGCGCGGCCGTGGCGCGCCGCTTCGCGGCCGCCGGTGCGACCCTGGTACTCGGCGATCTCAATGCCGTGGCTCTCGAGGAGCTCGCCGGCGAGCTGGCGGCGCTGACCACGGTGCACGCGCTCACCTGCGACGTGAGCGTCCCCGCCGATTGTCAGAACCTCATGGACACCGCGGCCGCCGACGCCGGCCGTGTGGACGTCGTCGTCAACACGGCCGGCGTCTGGACCGAGGGCCCCAGTGAACTGACCACCGAGAAGGAGTGGGACAAGGTCCTCGACGTCAATCTCAAGGGCACCTTCTTCTGCTGCCGCTACGCCATCCCGCACCTCAAGAAGACCGAGGGCTGCATCATCAATCTGAGCTCCGATGCTGGGGTGGTGGGCACGCCGGAGACGGCCGCGTACACGGCCTCCAAAGGCGGCGTGAGCCTGCTCACCAAGTCGCTGGCGCTCGAGCTCGCCCCGTTCCTGGTGCGCTGCGTCGCCGTGTGCCCCGCCGACGTACTGACGCCCATGCTCGAAGGTCAGGCGCGCGACTTCGGCGGCGGCGACCCGGAGGGCTACTTCAAGCGCCTGCTGGCCAGCTACCCGCAACGCGACAGGGCCGCTTTCATCACGCCGGAGCAGGTGGCCGAGCTGATCCACTACCTGGCCAGCCCGGCGGCGGCGCCCATCACGGGGGCGCTCATCAACATCGACTACGGCACATCCGCCGGATACGGCTACGGCTGAGCCGGCGACCGCACGCGGCCACGAACAGAGAAGGAGCGCGCCTCACACCATGGCTGACAAACCGTTCATCCATCCCTACATCCCGAACTCGGTGCCGGCCACCAAACAGGCCATGCTCGACGAGCTCGGGTTGAGCAGCGTCGAGGAGATCTTCGCCGAGATCCCCGAGCGCCTGCGCTTCAGGGGCACTCTCGACATCCCGCCGGCGATCCTCGCGGAGCGCGACCTGCGCAAGCACGTCCAGGGTCTGCTCGACAAGAACGACTCCTGCGTCGATTTCATGAACTTCTGTGGCGCCGGCTGCTGGCAGCACCACGTGCCGGCGATCGTCGATGAGGTCATCAATCGCGCCGAGTTCGTGAGCGCCTACTGCGGCGGCGACTACAGCGACCTCGGCAAGTATCTCTCGCGCTTCGAGTTCAACAGTATGCTCGGCGAGCTGCTCGACTACGACGTGGTCGCCAACCCCATCTACGACTGGGGCGACGTCGCCGGGCGCTCGTTCCGTATGGCACGGCGCATCACCGGCCGCGACAAGGTACTCGTGCCGTCGCACATGAGCCCCATGCGCTTGATGGAGATCCGCACTCTGTGCCAGCCGGAGTCAATGACGAACAGCACCAAGATCCGCTTCTACGACTGGGACCGCGAGACCGGCATGGTCGATCTGGACGACCTGCGCGGCAAGCTCGACGACAGCTACGCCGCCGTGTACTGGGAGAGTCCCGGCTACCTCGGCACCATCGAGGCTCGCGGCGCCGAGATCGTCGGGATGGCCCACGAGCACGGCGCCCTCGGGATCGCCGGCGTCGACCCGATCACGCTCGGCGTGCTCGCCCCGCCCGGCGCCCTGGGCGCCGACATCGCCTGCGGCGACATCCAGCCTTTAGGTATGCACATGCACGCCGGCGGAGGGTGCTCCGGGTTCATCGCCTTCAAAGACGACGACCCCGTGTTCGCCCAGGAGTGCCCTCTCGAGCTTTACACCGTGATGGAGACCGCGACCCCCGGCCAGTACGCCGTCGCCGAGGCCATGGCCGAACGTACCAGCTATGGCGCTCGCGATCAGGGCAAAGACTGGGTCGGCACGGCATCCGGCCTGTGGACGATCGCCGCGGCCGTGTACATGGCCGTGATGGGTCCGCAAGGCTTCAAGGAGCTCGGTGAGACCTGCATCGCGCGCTCGCACTACGCGGCTGAGTTGCTTGGCGAGATCCCCGGCGTGCAGATCAAGCTCTCGCCGAGCTTCTTCAAGGAGTTCGTCGTCGACTTCGGCGGCACCGGCAAGACGGTGGCCGAGATCAACAAGCTGCTGCTCGGCCACCAGATCTTCGGCGGCAAAGACCTCTCGGCCGAGTTCCCGGAGCTCGGTCAGAGCGCGCTCTACTGCGTCACCGAGTACTACGACCAGGCCGATATCGAGACTCTGGTCGCGGCTGTCAAGGAGGTGACGGCATGATTGAGACACCTCAGGAGAAGGTCGCTCGTCTCGCCAAGCTGCGTCGCGACGGCGGCGTGCTGCGCGACTACCGGGCGCCGCGCTGGGACGAGCCGTTCGTCATGGAACAGGGCACGCCCGGCGAGCGCGGCGTCCTCGTGCCGCTCGCCGAAGACGAGGTCAAGGCTGCCGTCGGTGAGGCCGCGGACTACATCCCCGAGGGGATGAGCCGCGCGGCCGCCCCCGACCTCCCCGAGATGTCGCAGTACCAGGTGCTGCGTCATTACCTGCGCTACTCGCAGATGACGCTGGGCATGGACCTCGGCAGCGACATCAGCGAGGGCACCTGCACGATGAAGTACAGCCCCAAGATGCATGAGGAGCTGATCCGCGGGCACAAGGCCGCCGACGTGCACCCGTGGCAGGACGAAGAGACCATGCAAGGCCTGCTGGAGATCGTCTACGACACGGGCCAGTACCTGAAGTCGATCAGCGGAATGGACGCCTTCACGCTGCAGCCCGGCGGCGGCTCGCACGCCGTCTACACCAACGCCTGCGTGATGCGCCGCTACTTCGAGGCCAAGGGTGAGCTCGACCAGCGCAACGAGATGATCACGACGATCTTCTCGCATCCCTGTGACGCCGCCACGCCCATGGTCGCCGGCTTCAAGGTCATCACCGTGATGCCCGACGAGAACGGCTACCCGGACCTCGAGGCCTTCCGCGCCGCGGTGTCCGAGAAGACCGTGGGCTGCATGATCACAAACCCCGAGGACACCGGCATCTACAACCCGCAGATCGACAAGTACGTCGACATCCTGCACGAGGCCGGCGCGCTGGCCTTCACCGACCAGGCCAACGCCAACGGCATCCTCGGCTTTGCGCGGGCGCGCGACGCCGGCTTCGACGCCTGCCACTTCAACCTGCACAAGACGTTCTCGAGCCCGCACGGCTGCGAGGGTCCGGCCACCGGCGCCTACCTGTGCACCGACGAACTGGCGCCGTATCTGCCCGTGCCCGTGGTCACCAAGGTCGGAGACCGCTATCACCTCGACTACGACCGCCCCGAGAGCATCGGTCGCGTGCGCGGCTTCCTCGGCAACTGGATGGGCGTCATCCGCGCCTACGCCTGGATCCGCAGCATGGGCCCCGAGGGCCTCAAGGAGGTCGCCGAGATCAGCGTCCTCAACAACAACTACCTGGACAACCTGCTGATGGCGGTCAAGGGCGTGAGCCGCCCGTACGCCGAAGGTCACCGTCGGCTCGACCAGGTGCGCTACAGCCTGGAGCAACTCAAGGAAGACACCGGCGTCGGCACCGAGGCGCTGCGCGACCGTATGGTCGACTTCGGCATCCAGAGCATGTGGATGAGCCACCATCCGTGGGTGGTGCCCGAGCCGTTCACGCCGGAGCCTTGCGAGACCTATAGCAGGGACGACCTCGACGAATGGGCGGCGGTCATCAAGAAGGGCAGCGACGAAGCGTACGCCGACCCGCAGTTCGTGCTCGATTCGCCGCATGTCCAGCCCATCGACCAGATGCGGCGCACCGAGGCCATGGAAGACCCGCAGGAATGGGCCTTCACCTGGCGCGCCTACAAGAAGAAGATCCTCAAGCAAGAGTAGGAGAACCTCCACGTGCGCCAAGACCTCACGGTCGGCCAGCGAGTGCTGCGCTCGATGGGCCTCACCGTCCTGCTGATGACGGCCCTGGTGTGCGGCCTGCTCGCCTATACGTACGCGACCGGTGATCGTTTCGGCGGATGGCGGCAGCCGCTCATCGTGCTGTCGCTGCTCCTCGCCACTGTGGCGGCGTTCGTCATGATGGTCGACTCCTTCGACCTGTGGATGCGCGGGCGCCGGATCACCGCTTTCAGCGTACGCATGGTCCACTCGCTGGTGTTCGTCACTATTCTCGTGGCGGTCGTCCTCAGCCTCGTCACTCGGACGCCGGGTCTCCTGCTCGTGATGACCCCAGCGCTGGTAATCTACCTCTTGACCGTGCTCAAGCCCCAAGCGCCTTCGGGGCCGCGGCCGGTGGGCAGGGGAGGGAGCTCGAGGAGCGGCCGTCAGAAGCGCGGCGGCAAGAAGCGCTCGTGAAGCCACGACGGTGAAGAAGGTCGGGCTCATCGTGAACCCGGTCGCCGGGGTCGGCGGCCGGGTAGGCCTCAAGGGAAGTGACGGCGCGCGGATCCTGCGGTTGGCGCTCGAGCTGGGCGCCGTGCGCGACGCTCCGCGGCGCGCACGGCTGGCGCTCGAGCGCCTGGCGCGCGTGCGCGAGCACATCGAGGTCGTCACCTGGCCGGCCGAGATGGGCGAAGACGAGGCGCGCGCGGCCGGCTTCGAGCCGCGCGTGCTGGGCACTTTTCGCGGCCGTCTTACCTGGGCCGCCGCCGAGCTTGTGCGCGGCCATGACGAGGCCGCGCTGGGCGCGGCCGGCGAGTTCGCGCTCACGTCCCCGGACGACACCGAGCAGGCGGCCCGCGAGTTGCTGGCCGCCGGCGTCGACCTGATCCTCTTCGCCGGCGGTGACGGCACGGCGCGCAACGTCTGCAATGCCGTCGGCCAGCGCGTGCCCGTGATCGGCGTGCCGGCCGGCGTCAAGATCCACTCCGCCGTGTATGCGACCACTCCCGCTGCGGCGGGAGATGTTGCCGCCCTCTTCCTCCACGAACGCCCGGTGGCCGTGCGCCTGCGCGAGGGAGAGGTCATGGACATCGATGAGGAGGCCTTTCGCGAGAATCGCGTCTCAGCGCACCTCTACGGCTACCTGTCGGTACCGTATGCACGCGGGCTTACGCAGAGCGCCAAGGCCGGTGGGGTGGCCGGCGAGGAACGCGCCCTCAACGACGTCGCCACCGAGGTGATCCGCGACATGAGCCCGGGCGCCCTCTACATCCTCGGCCCGGGCACGACCACGCGCACCATCATGATCCGCCTCGGCCTGGAGAAGACTCTGCTCGGGGTCGACGCGGTGCTGGGCGGGGCACTTGCCGGCCGGGACGTCACCGAGGAGGGCCTCCTGCGCCTGCTCGAGACATATCGCGATGCGCACATCGTGGTCACCGTGATCGGCGGGCAGGGCCACATCTTCGGGCGCGGCAACCAGCAGATCAGCCCGACCGTGATACGCCGCGTCGGCTCAGCCGGCATCACCGTCATCGCCACCCAGACCAAGCTCCTCTCGCTGGAGGGCCGGCCCTTGCTTGTCGACACCGGCGATCCCGCGCTCGACGCTGAGCTGTGCGGTTACGTCAAGGTCGTCACCGGGCTCGGCGAACGCACGATGTACAAGGTCGGCGCGTAGACGCACGTACCCCCCCGCCCTAGACGCGCGTACCATCGCCCTGCGGACGCATTCGACCGACTCCTTCTGCAGGCGGCATTCCCGCTGCGGACTTGTGAGGCGACGGTGAGCGACTGGGCGAGAATCGTGATGGAGGATCAGGGTCCTTCCCCTGACGGGCTCGGGCAGGACTACTGGATGGCGCCACAGCTGCCGTACGCGGTCCGCCACAGGATCGAGATCGTGTTCGAGGTGCTGTCGCACCTCCCGCTCGAGCAGCCCGTCGTCGTCGTTTCGGATGTCGGCAAGACGATGGCCCTGAACGCGCCGCTGGTCCGGCTTGTCGGCGGCCCGAGCGACGATCTGCTGGGAAGACAGTGGTCCAGCGTCATGCCCGGGTGGCCCGACCGCGCCCGCAGCTTCCGCCGCGAAGGCGAGCAGGTCTTTGAGGAACATCTCGGGCGGCCTGGCGGCGAGCGGATCTGGGCGCGTGTCTCGCTGGGGCCGATCGCCGAGAGAGGCGAGCCCCGGGCGATGGCCTACGTACTGTTCATCAGCAGGCCGGATGTGGAGACCATCGATCACGAGGAGGTCCGCCGCCTGCGCAAGAGCCTGCGGCTGCTGGCCGACACGCAGACCGATTATGTCGTCGAGGTCGACCGCGACGGCGTCATGTCGTTCGTGAGCCCGTCCTTCTGTCGCGCCGTCGGCGCGATGGAGAAGGAGCTCGTGGGGCGCGAGTTCATCTCGCGGGTGCGCGCCGACGACCGCGCCGCGGCTGCGGCCTCACTCGAGGAAGCCATCAAGCCGCCGTTCAGCGGTGAGATGAGCGCGCGCCTGGCCGCCGAGCCGGACAAGGCGCTCTCGTGGCAGATCGACGCCGTCATCGGCGACGGCATCGTGGGCCTGGACCTGGTGGGGCGCGTGGAGGCCGGAGACCGGCCGGCGGGTCAGGCGGCGCCGTCAGCGGCGTCGCCTGCGGCCGGCTCCGCGCCCCCCGCTACGGAGGATCCTCGCCTGACGGCCATCCGCGAGCAGCTCACGACGCTCGTGCCCGGCGACCAGGCCGGGCTGATGGCGCTGGCCAAGGCGGTGGCCGGCGCCGCCGGCGCGGAGTGCGTGGTGTACAACGTCATGCGCGGCGACGTCGTGGAGACGGCGGTCGGCTGGCGCCTGCCGCCGTCCTGACGCCGTCCCGAAGCCGAGAAACCTTCAGCGCCGCTAACTTGACACTGGAAAGCCGCGCCCAATGTTATACAATATCCCTCACAGGACGCCTGTGGGGTGTCATTGTCGTCTTTCCGCAGGCGCGAACGCATCACGTCTAGGAGAAGGATCAACATGAAGGCTCTCGTTGTCGGCACCGGTGGTGTGGGCCAGTCGATCGCCGCGATCGCCAAGCGCCGCGACCCCAAAGGTGAGTGGCTCCAGCAGATGATCATGGCCGACTACGACGGCAAGCGCGCCGCCGATTTCGTTGCTGCGCTGGGCGATCCGCGCTTCGTCGCCGAGCAGGTCGACGCGGGCGATGTCGACGCCGTAGCCGCGCTCGTCAAGAAGTACGACGCCGACATCCTCATGAACCTGTGCGCGCCGAACTTCAACCCGCCGCTGCTGCAGGCCGCCCTCAAGGCGCAGGTGCACTATCTCGACACCGCCATGACGCTCAGCGAGCCGCACCCCACCGACCCCATGCACAAGTGCGGCGTCAAGCTCGGTGACAAGGAGTACGCGCTCAGCCCCGAGTTCGAGAAGATCGGCAAGTACGCGCTCGCCGGATTCGGCGTCGAGCCTGGCATGGCCGATTTCTTCGCGCGCTACGCCGCCGACCACCTCTTCGACGAGATCGACGAGATCGGCATCCGCGACGGCAGCAACCTCGAGATCCCCGGCGCCAAGGGCATCAGCTTCGGGTTCAGCGTGTGGACCACGATCGAGGAGTGCAACAACCCCGCCATCGTGTACGAGAACGGCGAAGTGCACACCATCGAGCCGTTCGCCGAGCTTGAGGACTTTTGGCTGCCCGAGGGCATCGGCGAGGTCGAAGTGGGCCACGTCGAGCACGAAGAGGTCATCCAGATCGCCCACAACGCTGCTCGCCTCAAGGGCGTCAAGAAGGCCACCTTCAAGTACGCCCTCGGCGATGAGTTCATGCAGGCCATGGAGGTGTTCCGCTCGGTCAACATCGACAAGGCCGAAAAGATCAGGGTCGGCGACGTCATGGTCGCCCCGCGCGATGTGATCGCCGCCGCCGCCCCCGATCCCAACGAGATCGGCAAGCAGTACGTCGGTCAGACCGCGGCCGGCACGTACGTGACCGGCACGAAGGACGGCTTGGAGCGCAAGGTGTACCTCTACCAGGTCGCCGACAACAAGGAATGCGTCGAGAAGTACGGCACCCAGGTCGTCGTCGCCCAGACCGCGTTCACGCCGGTCATCACCATCGAGCTCCTTGCCAAGGGCAGCCTCGGCAGCAAGCCGGGCGACCCCCAGAGCGGCGTGCACAACCCTGAGGCCTTCAACGCCGACGACTATGTGGCCCTCATGCCGGCCTACGAGTTCCCCGGCGGCTTCCTCGAGATGGAGTCCGAGTACAAGCTCGCCCAGGACCGCCAGACCCTGCTCGATCTGGCCAAGTAGGCCGCGAGACCTCCATGACGCGCCCCGTGCCGCTCGGCAGCCGCCGTCCTCGGCACGGGGCGCCTTAGGCGCTCCGTGCGGATGACCGCTGCCGGCCGGCGTGCGAAGATAGGGGCGCGCGGAGCGGCTCGTGGTCCGGTGACCACCGCGGTCTTCAAAACCGTCTGCGGGGCAGTGATCCTGTCCTGGGTGGGTTCGACTCCCATGTCGCTCCGCCAGAGCCGTTTGCAGAGAGGGTTGTTCACTCTTCCCTGGGCTCGCGCCTTTACAGACTAGACATGACTTATCGCTTCTTGATAAGGTGCGTCTAGTCTGACAAGGACGTCGATGGACCCACGCAAGAATCCCTATGCCCCCGGTGCCGGCACCAAGCCTCCGGCGCTCGTCGGACGCGACAAGCAGATCGAGTCCTTCGACATCCTGCTGGAGCGCCTCGAAAACGGCTACGTTGAGCAGTCGATGATCGTCACGGGGCTCAGAGGAGTCGGCAAGACGGTGCTGCTCGACGTCTTCCGCGAAAAAGCCGAGTCTCGCGACTGGGCCACGGTGGAGTGGGAGGTCGAGAAGAGCGCCGCTTTTGCTCCCAAGATGGCGGCGCACGTGCGGCGGGCGCTGCTGCAGATCGCGCCCAAGGCCAGATGGACGGATCGCGTGCTGCGGGCCGCGTCCATCCTCAAGTCGTTCACCGTCACGTTCAATCCCGATGGCGCCATGACCGCCGGCCTGGACATCGATGCACTCGCAGGCATCGGAGATAGCGGCGCGCTGCCCGAGGATCTGACCGACCTGTTCGTCGCCGTCGGCGAAGCTGCGCAGGATCAAGGCGTAGGCGTCGTCTTCCTCATCGACGAGATCCAGTTCCTGCGACCTCCGGACCTCGAAGCTCTCATCGTGGCATTGCACAAGTGCACGCGCCGTTCGCTGCCGATCACCTTGGTCGGCGCCGGCCTGCCGCAGATCCCGCGCCTGGCGGGCGAAGCCAAGTCGTACAGTGAGCGGCTTTTCCGCTTTCCGCACATCGGCGAACTGGATGCCGCGAGCGATGCCCGAGACGCCCTTGTTCTGCCCGCCCAGGATCTGGGCGTCGAGTTCGAGTCCCAGGCCGTCGATCTCATCGTCGCCCAAACGCAAGGCTATCCGTACTTCCTGCAGGAGTACGGCAGGATCGTCTGGGACGAGACCTCGGCTTCTCCAGTGAAGCTGGAAGACGTCAAGTCGGTGTTGCCTCTGGTCGAAGCCGGGCTCGACGAGAGCTTCTTTCGCGTGCGTGCGGAACGAACGACCGAGCTGGAGCTCAGATACCTCTATGCGATGGCGGAGCTTGGACCCAAGCCGCAGCGCGCGAGCGACGTCGCGCGGCGCATACAGCGGACTGTGGAGCAAGCCGGCCCGATCCGCTCGAGATTGATCGACAAGGGGCTGCTGTACACGCCCGGCCACGGGTATGCGGCTTTCACCGTCCCGCAATTCGACAGGTACATGCTGAGGAGCCACGCCGAACTGGGCGCGCGGTCCTGATGGAGGCGTCCATCGCGGCGAATCCCAGGCTGTGGAACGAAGACGTCGGTCGATGATGGTCCGCGGCCGGTGGTCGCTACGGGCGGCGACAGTCACTCTCGGAGTCGCTGCCGCTTGTGCCGTCTGCCTGACGGTGCTTTTCTCCGCCACCCGCGCGCCGGGCGCCTGGGCTTCCGAGCCGCCCACCGGCTCACTCGTCACGAGCGTTCTGCACGACGTGCGCGCCCGCAGCGGGCAGAGCGTGCGGGTGGTCTATCGCATCGATGACGAGGCTGCGGGGTCGGGCGCTGGATCCGTCGTCGCGAGCCTGACCGTGGAGACGCCCAAAGGCAGCGTCGTCCGCGTTCTGGTGCGGGGCCGCCAGGCACCGCTCGGTGTGGCGCAGGAGTGGCGCGGCCGGCTGCGTCTGCCGGTCGGCAAGTACCTTCTGGTGGCGCACGCCCGCGACGCAATCGGTCAGGCAGAGGTTCGGGCGGAGCCGGGCCGTCTGGTGGTGCTCAGGGCGCTGCCTCCTCTGGTGCCGTCGTCCGCCGGCCTGCGGCGCGCGTTCGCGTGGGCGGCCCATCGCGCCGGCCGCGTGTCGGTGGCCGTGGTCGACAGCCGCGGAGCCCTCCACGGCTGTCGGCCTTGGCGACCCTGCGTCAGCGCCAGCGTCGTCAAGGCGATGCTGCTGGTCGCGTACCTGCGCGGCCATCCGGAGCCGCCCGCCGGCATGCGCGACGTCCTGCGGCGCATGATCGACTACTCAGACAACGGCGCCACCGACGTCGTGTACGGCGTCGTGGGCCGTAGCGGGCTCGTGAAGCTTGCGCGGCTCGCCCACATGCGCGGCTTTCGTCCCAGCGGCGGCTGGATCACGACGCGCATCACCGCGGCCGACATGGCCCGCTTCTTCCGCGACATGGAGCACTACATTCCGGACCGGCAAAGGCACTTCGCCAACGGGCTTCTGGCGGGGATCACGCCCAGCCAGAGCTGGGGCATCCCCGCCGTGGCCCGGCCGATGGGCTACCGCGTGTATTTCAAAGGCGGCTGGCTGGGCGCGTTCGTACTCGCCAACCAGGCGGCCCGTCTCGAGCGCGAGAGGGTACATCTCGGGCTCGCCGTGTTCACCGACGGAAACCCGGGGTCTGAGTACGGCCTCGACACCATCCGCGGCGTCACTGAGCGCCTCCTCAGGCGATGAGTCGCCTGGCGCCACGCACGACGTATGAGTCGAGCGTACGGCGGGAGCGCCGCCGCCGGCGCAGGCTGCTCACGGCGGCCCTGGCCGTGCTGGTCGTCGCGGCGGCGGGAGTGACGGCCGCGGTCGTACTGCTGCGCGACGGCGGGGAGCGGGCCGGGCTGCGGCCGGCGGCGGTGACTCCGTCACCGCCGGCCGCAGCCCCGCACACCGCCGCCCTCACGTCCGCAGAGGTGCACCGTGGCGCGTGGGCCAAGCTGCGCTATCGCATCGTCGGCGCCGTTGACGATGCGTGGGCGGCGACCCTCGTCGTCCTCGCGGAGGACGGCGAAAGGGTCAAGGCACTGCGGCTGGCCGCGCCAAGCCCGGGAGGCGAGACCCAGAGCGTGGTCGTGCGCGCCGCGCTTCCGCCCGGCCGCTACACCTACCGTGTCCATCTGCGCGACCCGTCCGGGCGCACGGAGGCGGCGGCCGAGGCAGCGGAGCTGCGCGTGCTCCCCCCGCTTCCGCCCGCCTTTCCCGGTCAGAAGGCCGTTGCGAAGGCGCTCGACTGGGCCGGCGGGCGCACCGGCAAAGTCGCGGTGGCCGTCGTCGATTCCAATGGCGAGCTGAGTGGTCTCCATGCCCACGCGGCTTTCGAGAGCGCAAGCCTAGCCAAGGCGATGCTGCTCGTCGCCTACCTGCGCTCGCACACCCGGCCCGATGCCTCACTCGATGCTGTGGCAGCGAAGATGGTCGAGGAGTCCGACAACGCCAGCGCCTCCGCCATCTACGGCGTCGTCGGCGCCCAAGGCCTGCAGAAGGTCGCCGCCCTCTCGGGCATGGAGGACTTCGAGCCGGGCGCCGGATGGATCGACAGTCGCGTCTCGGCCGCCGACCAGGCGCGCTTCTTCTCGGATCTCGAGCGCCTTGTGCCGGCGTCTCGTCGCGGGTTCGCCCGCGAGTTGCTTTCGGGCGTCACGCCGATGCAGCGCTGGGGCATCCCGGCGGCCGCGGGGCCGGCAGGCTGGAAGACCTTCTTCAAGGGCGGCTGGCTGGGCCTGGACAACCGCTTGATGCTGCAGGCGGCGTGGCTCGAGAAGGGGCACAAGCGCTGGGCGCTGGCAGTGATGACCGACGACAACCCGGATCGCGCCTACGGCTGGGACACGCAGAAGGGCGTGACCGGCCTGCTGCTCGGGGAGGAGCCTACGCCGGCGTATCTGGCGACCGTGCTCGAGTGACGCGGCAGTTCGCACACACGACTGCGCACCCGAGCCCGGCCACGATTTCAGAGAACCGCAAGCTCAGACGGTCTCGGGGAGCACCGCGAAGCCCTCGAGGATGGCTGCGGTCCTGAGCCTCTCGTCCAGGCACACGAAGTCCTTGCGCGCCGGTCTGCTTCTCGTCCACAGAAGGGCGGCCGCAAGCTGAAGGGCGTCCGCGGCCCGCAGCGGGTGGACGCCGAGCAGGCGCAGAGCCGTTTCACAGAGCTCGTCGCCAGGCTGGACAACATTGGCGGCGTCGAGCGTCACGGCGAGCCCGGCGAGCACCTGAGCCGCCTCTGCCGGGCTGAAGACGCCCTCCCGCCGCAGCCGATGCACGGCGCTTCCGCATTCCACGGGGCTGGCCCACCAAACCATCATGGCGGGATCGTCGGTGACCAACGCCTCCAAACCGGCGGAGTGGGCTTCGCGAACGAAGAGGGGGATCAGGCCCGAGGAGTCCCAGAATCTCAGCGGGTGGCCTCGCGCTCTTCGAGGAGCGCCCCCAGCAGCCGGCCCCCGGGGTCGTCGGGCTGCGCCCAGAAGCCGGGAGGAAGGGGGCCGCGGGAACGGCGCACTTGACCGCTGCGAACCAGATCGTCGAGCTCGGCGCCACCCGAAAC
Organism: uncultured Thermoleophilia bacterium; assembly: GCA_963765635.1. GTDB lineage: Bacteria > Actinomycetota > Thermoleophilia > UBA2241 > UBA2241 > CAIXSE01. The sequence goes on along the minus strand of CAVXXF010000004.1, from coordinate 274,354 downwards.
GTAGGGCACGATGCGCGCCACCGGACGCCCCCGATCGGTGACCACGACTTCCTCGCCGGCCTTCACGCCCGCCAGGAGCTCGCTGAGTGATGCCTTGAGTGTGGCTATGGAGGTCACAACCATATAACCATATTGGTCATTTGGTGTGTGCATGTCAAGTGCCGGAGCGGGGACGTGTCGGAGCTCGAATGTCATCGCGCTCAAGCATGGTCGCAGGCCGGCGGTGTGCGAAGGGCACCGAAGAAGCGGGAGGGTGACGTTGGCCCTGCGCGCGGGTGACACTGGGGAAGTGCGGCGGATGCAAGGCGCCCCTTCCCGCCCGGCTCACTCCTCCGGGTAGTCGATCGCCGCGATCGTGAGATCGCGGTTGCCCGCCGGGCGCCGCCAGAGCACGGTGGCGCCTATGCGCGCCTCGAGCAGGGCCTCGGCGAGCGGCGAGACGTAGCTGATCTTGCCTGCCTTGAGATCGGCCTCGTCCTCGCCGACGATCGTGAAGGTGCGCCGGGCGCCGCCCTGCTCGACGACGGTCACGGCGGCGCCGAACTTCACCATGCGTCGCGGCTGGCGGCGCGGGTCCACGAGGATCGCCGTCTCGACGCGCCGCGTGAAGTAGCGCGAGTCACGGTCGACGTAGTCGAGCTGGCCGCGCGCCAGGGCGTCGTCATCCTTGGCGGCGAGCAGCTCGAGGCGCCGCTCCTCCAGTTCGCCGAGCTTTTCCTCGAGCTGGCGCAGGCCGGCTGGGGTCACGTAGTTGGGATGGTCGCTGATCTGCCGCTCGGGGAGACCCTCTTCGGGCGCCCCCTCGTCGGGTTCTCTGACGAACGCCTGGCTCATCGCGTCACGTCCGCGTCGGGGTCGCACCACGTCTTCGACGCCACCCGGTTTAGTCCCCCTGCCCCCCGTGGGTAGATACATGGCAAACGACACAGAGGGTGGGATCATGCTGGACACGAAGATGCAGGATGCGATCAACGAGCAGATCAACTGGGAACTCTACTCGGGCTATCTGTACCTGGCGATGTCGAGCCAGTTCGCCGCGCTCGGGATGCCCGGCGGCCAGTCCTGGATGGGCGTGCAGTTCCAAGAGGAGCTGGCTCACGCGCAGATCATGTTCAACTATGTCCTCGCGCGCGGCGGGCGCGTCGTTCTGGACACGATCGACAAGCCGCAGACCGATTGGCCCGACGGCTTGTCAATGTTCAAAGACGCCCTCGCGCACGAGGAGAAGGTCACCGCGCGCATCGACGTCCTTGCCTCTCTGGCGCTCGAGATCAAGGACCACGCGAGCTACAACTTCCTGCAGTGGTTCATCGCCGAGCAGGTGGAAGAAGAAGAGACCGCCTCCGACATGGTGCAGAAGTTCACCATGGCGGGCGAACATCCGGCCGGCCTCTATCAGCTGGACAAGGAGCTCGCGACGCGCGTCTACAACGTGCCGTCGCCACTCGCCCCCAGCGCCTGACGAAGCGGGCTCGCTACAGCACTCTCACCATGAGCAGGCAGGGGTTCTCCGCGCCCCAGACCTGCGGCAGTTCCTCCAGCGGCAGGAAGCCGACGGACTCGTAGAAGGCGCGGGTCGCCGCGTAGCTCAGGTCCGAGTTGCTGGGCGCCAAGGTCTTCGCGTGGAGCAACGTGAAGCCCTCAGCGCGGGCGTACGCGGCCGTGCGCTCCACGAGCGCGCGGCCGGCCCCGCGCCGGTGCTCGCCTGGCAGCACGGCCATCACGTGGACCTCGAGGGCGTGAGTGCTTGTCGGCTTCAGCGTGAGAAAGCCCACGGCCGCCCCGCCACGCTCGGCGACGAACGTGGGCAGCTCGTCCGCGACGCGGGCATAGTCGACGATCGCCTGCTCGATGCCGAACCAGTCGGGCAGGGCGCGCAAGACGCCTTCGGCGAGCGCGCCCTGCCCGCGCAGCGGTCCGCGGATCGTGAAGGCTTGACCGGCCATCAAACGGGCAGGGGCCGGATTGCCGCACCGCCGCTCACGTGACATCGCGGCGCATCGAGATGAAGACCGCGGCGACGCTGAACACGGCGATGTACGCGATGCCGACCAGGAACGCTTCGGGCCGGGTCAGCGACGGCATGATCGCGCCGGCCTCTCCCGTGCGCAGGGCTCCGCCCATCGTGAGCTGTTGGAAGGCCGCGAACGGCAGGTAGATGCCGAGGTGCGGCCTGATGACGGCGATGATGCTCTCCGCGGCCAGCGCCCAGACCACCACGCCGGCGACTGTGGGGACTTGGGCGCGGAACAGGGCGCCGAGGCTCACGCCGAAGGCAGTCATGAGCCCTGCCGTGAGCAGGAACATGCCGCCGTCGCGGAGCGTCTCGAGGTCGGAGACGTTGGACGCCGTGAGCCACGGCAGGGCGATGTCGCGAAGCGCGGCGATCAGGGCGATGGCAAGCACCACCAGCAGGGCGGTGGCAGCCATGACCGCGGTGCCCACGATCGCGTAACAGACGAGCTTCACGACCATCACGACGCCGCGCCGGGGCGTGGCGAGGTAGGTGTAGGTGATGGTGCCGTGGCGGTACTCGTTGGTCATCCCGAGGATCCCGAAGACCACCGCGAGGATGGGCACGAGCGTGAGACCGGCGGCGGCGACGGTCGCGTCACCGTCCGACAGCGCTTCGCGGGGCACGAGGCTCATCACGAGCACCGCAGGCAGGACGCTCACGACGAGTGCTGCGATGAACAGGCCGAGGGCCGTGCGCGTGCTACGGAGCTTGAGGAACTCGGCGCTCAGGAGGTCGATCACGTCTGCCTCCTCGTGCCGGCGATCTGCAGGAAGAGATCCTCCAGGCTGGGCTGCTCCGAGAGGAGCTCGTGGAGCACGATGTCATGCGCGTGTGCCAGCTCGCCGACCTCGGCGCTGCTCGGCCCGCGGATGGCGAGCGCCGTATCCAGGCGGTTCACGGCGGCGCCCCTCTGGAGCAGCAGCTCTTCGAGCTTCTGCGCCTGCGGACTCCGCACGCGCACCACTGCGGCCGCGCCGGCGGAGAGCTGTGCGATGGGCCCCTGGGCCAGCAGTCTGCCCTTGCTGATGATGAGGACGTGGTCCACGGTCTGTTCGATCTCGGCCAGCACGTGGCTCGAGATGAGCACAGTACGACCCTCCGCGGCCTGCGCGCGGAGGAACCCCCGCAGCCACTTCATGCCCTCCGGGTCGAGGCCGTTGGCCGGCTCGTCGAGGAGCAGCACCTCGGGATCGCCGAGAAGGGCGCAGGCCAGGGCGAGGCGCTGCTTCATGCCCGTGGAGTAGCCCTTGACGGCGCGACCTGCGGCGCCCGAAAGCTCCACCATCTCAAGCGCCGCGTCGACGCGGTCGTAGCCGATCCCGGCCGCACGCGAGACGACGCGCAAGGCATTGCGGCCCGAACGCCCGGGGTGGAAGCCTGAGGCGTCCAGAAGGGCGCCGACTCGAGTCGTGGGGTGGGTGAGGTCACGGTACCTGCCGCCGAGCACGCGCACCGTGCCGGCCGTGGGCCGCACCAGGTCGACGATCATGCGCAGCGTGGTCGTCTTGCCGGCGCCGTTGGGGCCGAGAAACCCGGTGATGGTGCCCGGCTCGACGCTGAAGCTCACGTCGTCGACGGCGAGGACCTTCTTGCCGAAGCGTTTGCTCAGATGCTCGGCCTCGATGACGGCCATGATCCCTCCCGCTGGTGTGCCGGGAGCAGTGTACAGGACGGCGCGGGAGGTGGAACTCCCGCCCGCGCCGTCCTGTCCGGTCGCCTCAGGCGACGAGCCTCCCGCCTTGGCCGGCGCCCTCTCGTGTGCGGTGAGTCATCCGAGCTCCTTTCGCGGGTGAGAAGCGAGATCGTCGAGCGCAGACACCGTGGCGGGGTCGAGCGCGAAGGCAGGGCCGGCATCAAGCAGACCCCGGAGACGCCGGCGGACGCGTTCCAGCAGCGTGCCCTGCTCCTGGGAGAGCCAGCGCTCGTGGGTGTTCTGGTCGATCGTCGCGGGGCGCCAGAAGTGCCGGTGGTGAGTGCGCGTCATCTTGCTGCCGAGATGGTTCCCGCCGGGCCCGGCGGCTTCGATCTCGGCCAGGGCCAGCGCTTCGTCGTCCACCGGCACCTCGGCGATCAGCTCGCGCGCGTACCCGGCGATCTCGTCGCCGAGCACGACGCCCTCGAGCGCGCTCTGCAACCCGCTCTCGAGATACCCGACGTCGTGAAGAAGGGTCGCGCGGGACAGCGTGCCGAGAATGGTGGAGATGCCCAGCTCCAGCGACCACTGCTCGTCGGGCAGCTTGCTGTCGGAGTGGCCGGCGTACGACCAGCTCGGCAGGCCGTAGAGCCCGTGGATGAGGTCAAGGTGCGCCTGGTTGGCGAGGAAGACCCCGGGCGCGTTGTACACGTCGACGACGGTGCCCATATTGATAACGCCGGTGCCGACGCCGAAGACGAAGGGCGCTCCCGGCCGCGCGAGCTGATGCACGACGAGGGCGGCGAGCGTCTCGGCGTTGACGACCGCGACGCAAGCGGCGAGCGACGCCGGGCCCTGAGAGCCAGCGGACACGGAACCGGCGAGCACCAGGGGCACCTCGAGTTCGGCGCAGGCGATCGCTTTGTCGCAGCAGACGTCGTCGAGCATGAGCGGCGGCGACGACATGGCGAGGCAGGCGAAGCTGCCGGCTTCGCCGCAGGCCGCCGCCATCTCGCACATGGTGTACAACGAGGCGCCGCCGAATGGACTCGACACGACGAGCGGCTTGCGCGTGCCCTTGAGCATGGCCGCGAACTGGACCACGTCCACGACCTCATTGGCGACGTCGTCGGGCAGCCCCATCGACATGGCGAAGTCGAGGTTGGGCAGCCGGTCGACGACGATGGCGGCGGCGGTCACGTCGGTCAGGTGCGCGCGGCGGCGGGCGCCGCTGTGAGGATCCGTGACGTAGAGGCAGTCTGGCCCGGTGCCGAAGTAGGTGTTCCCGGCCGCGAGCTCGAGCGGCGCAGTGTCACCGCCGCGGGGCCGCAACGCCCAACTGCGCGGGGCGCCGGCGAGTGCCCGCTCGACGAGGTCCGCGGGGAGACGCACCCGGCGGCCGTCCACTGTCGCACCGGCCGCGGCGCAAGATTCCCGGGCGCTTGCGTGCTTCATGTCGACGCCTGTACGGGCGAGCAGCCTCAGCGAGGCCTCGTGGACGCGGCGGCAGGCGGGCTCGTCCCAGACGCGGAGGATGGCGCGATTCATTGCCCGGTTCGCGGCACGGTTCAGGCGCTCTGGGCGCGCGCGGCGCGTCGGCGGCCGGCGGCCTGAGCCGTGAGGCGCATCGTCGGGGTACGCCGCGTGCAGAGGAGATGGCCGGAAGAGCGTGTCACGGCGCGATCCAGCTCACGGGCGGAATGCCGCCGCACTCGCTGACCGCCGACGTGCGTGTACCCCACGTGCGCGCCTCCCCCGGCCCCACCGACAGGTGCTCCAAGGCATTCATTAGATGCTGGGGTGCCCGGGGTGTCAAGGAAGGGCGCACGGGCTCGAACGGCGCTTTCCGCTTGCGTCTCAAGCGGCGGAGGCTGACGATAGTGCCGTCTTGATCGGTTTCTGTGAAAAGTGGTGGATGACCGCCGTTCGCGGCGCCGTCGCTCTTGTCTTCGGTTTCACGGTGCTCCTTTGGCCGGACCCAAGCGACCTCGTCTTCACGGTCGCCTTCGGCGTGTTCGCGCTCGTCGACGGTCTGGTCCTGGGGGCCGTGGCGGTCGTCGGGCGCGACGTGCTCGAACAGTGGTGGGTCGTGCTCGTCGAGGGCGTCGTCGGCGTGGTCGTCGGTGTCGTGGCGCTGGCGTGGCCGGGGATCGGCGGCCTCGGCCTGCTGTCGCTGCTGGCCGCCTGGGCGGTCATCACCGGCTTCTTCGAGATCGAGGCCGCCGTACGGCTGCGCCGGCTGGTCGGTAGCGACGCGTTCCTGCTGGTCGCCGGCGGGCTGTCCTTGCTGGTGGGCATCGCGCTGATCGCCGTGCCCAAGGACGATCCGCTGGAGATTGTCTGGTCGATCGGCCTGTTCGGCATCGTGTACGGCGGCGTGCTTCTGGTGGCGGCCGGCCGCTTGCGGCGCCTGGCTTGCGCGGCGCGGCCCGCCGCGCCCCGGTAGAAGCGCCGCCGGGCGCAGGCGGCGAATCAGCCGCTCGGCGGATCCTTCTCGAACACGAGGTGCGCGCCGCGCCTGGGCGTCATCCCCACGGCCTCGTAGAGGCCTCTGGCCCCGGTGGGGTGTCCGAGCGGCGTTCCGGAGACCCGGGGTCGAACTTCCAGCCGCCGCCGTGCGTCTCCCCGCTCTGACGTCGACGTGCGCGACAGCGCCCGGGAAGGGAGCGCCGATGAGACACACGGGTCCGGCGCTTGCGGCTGCGGTCGCTCTCGTGGTGCTGTCGCTCGTCGCCGTCGCAGGGGCGTGTGGGGGGATCGGCGGTGATCCGGGCGGCGGTGGGACACCGCCGCCCGCCGCCGCCGACATCACCGGCCGGCTCGAGCAGCTCGCGGCGGCGGCCGACGGCACGGTGTCCTTCCTTGTCGTGGCCGATCCGGACGTCCCCGGCGTCTACGACCGCGCCATGGTGCGCACCACAGCGCGCCACAGTCGTCTGGGCGCCGGAGGGCGAAGGCCGGCGCCGACTGGTCGCCGGCGACCTCCGTGACGGCCTGCGTGTCGCCGTACGCTTCACCGGCCCGGTGGCGGAGTCGTACCCCGTCCAGGCGGTCGCTCGCGACGTCGAGGTGCTGACGGCTCTCTGAGCTCGCGTTGCGTGGCTGCCCAGAGAGATTTGCCTAAGTTCTGGTGCGCTGCTGCCGATACACTCCCCGTGGGCAACGGACGACCTTGACACGACTGACTTCGACATCCGGGCTTCTCAGCGTGGCCGAGGCCGCGACTGTGCTCGGCGTGAGCCCGGCCACCGTGCGCCGCGCGAGCGACGCGGGGCAGCTGGCTTGCCGGCGCAGCCCGGGCGGCCACCGGCGCTTCGAGCGGGCCGCCCTCCAGGGCGTGACGCGCGAGCGTCTGCTGCGCGCGGGCCGCGAGGGAGGCTTCGGCGAGCGAGAGGTACTTCGAGCACTCGCCGATCTCGGTGAGGCCGCAAGCCGCTGGCGGGATACGCACGAGCTGCTGCGCGACGTGGCCGGCCACATGCTGGCCGCGACCGGCGCCGCCACCTGCGACATCTACAGGCTGGAGGACGAAGGCGTGTTTCGCTGCCAGGTCAGCCTGGATCGCGGCGGCCAGGACGAAGGTGCCGTCGGCGCCGTCCTGCGCGTCGCGCTCTCGCCGGTCGTCGGTGAAGCGTTCCGCGACGGCATCGTGTACATACGTGGAGGACCGCGACGATCCCCGCCTGAGCAGCGACGATCTCGAGGTCTACGACGAATACGGCTTTCGCCAGCGAGCTTTGCCTCCCGCTGCTTGTGCAGGACCGGGTGGTTGGGGTCATCGAGCTCTACGGCGACCGGCCGCGACGCCTTCGGGGCGGCGCTCGAGTACGCCCGCGGCGCCGTACACGTGGTCGCCGGCGCGCTTGAGAAGGCGTTCCTGCTCAGCGCGCTCGAGGCTCGCACCACCGTGCTGCGCGAGCTGTTCGAGCTCGCGCAGCTCCTCTCCCAGACCTACGACGAGGAGCAGCTTCTGCGCAGTGTGGCGACGCGCCTTCTCAAGGCGGTCAGCGCCGCCTCCTGCGACATCTATCAGATCGACGGGGACGGGTATCGCTGCGTGGTGAGTGCGTCGACGGACGGGTTCGTGGAGTCGTACGAGGGCCACGTTCTCGACCTCCCCGGCAATCCCACGACCGCGAAGGCGCTCGCGGAACAGTGCGCTCTCGTGGTCGCCGACGTCGATGTGTCGGAGTTCACGGCGGAAGAGCGCGAAGTGCTGCTCGCGCAGGATCTGCACAGCGAGCTCTGCATCCCTCTCGTGGTCAAGGGCTCGACGGTCGGCTTCATCGATCTCTTCGGAGCACACCCGCGTGATTGGCAGGAGTGCATCGATTTCACGGCAGGCGTCGGGCAACTGGTAGCCGGCGCCATGGAGAACGCCGACCTGCTCGGCCGCCTGGAGGAGCGCAACCGGGACCTGCGCACGCTCGTCGAAGGCGGTCTTGAGTTCGGCGCAACGCTCGACCTGCAGCGCGTGCTCTTGTCCATCGCGAGAAGGATGCGCCAGGCGACGAGTGCGGCGGCCTGTGACATCTCCGCCCTGGATGGGGATTCGCTCCACGCACTGGTCGGCATCGACGGTACGGACGAGGTCGTCCGGGATTTCGCCGGGCGCGACTACGCGGTGGCCGACTACCGCCTGACGGGCGAGGCGCTGAGGAGCGGCCGGCCGGTCGTGGTCGAGGACGTCTCCAGCGATGTCCGCGCGAGCTCACTGGAGCGGCGGAGCTGGGCGCGGTCCGGGCTTCGCTCGGGGATCATCGTGCCGCTCATCAACGGAGCCCAGATCGTCGGGCGTGACGGCGCTCTACGACAGCGAGCCGCGGACCTTCGGGCAGCTGGACCTGCTGCGCGGCCTGAGCCAGGGCGCGGGACAGGCGATCGCCAATGCGCGTTTGTACGCTGAGCTCGATCGCAGCGCCGAGCGCATGGCGCTGCTCAACGAGGTCAGCGCCGAGTTGTCGGGGGCGCTCGACACGCGCCAGGTCCTCGAACTCGTGGCCGACCGCCTGCGTGTCGTCACCGGCGTGAGCGAGTGCAGCGCCTTCCTGCTCGCCGACGATGACCGGCTCGAGTGCGTGGCCACGTCGTCGCTGGGCGAATCGACCGAGGGAACGGTGCCCGGCGCGTTCGTCGGGCCTGGAGCGCTGGCCGGTGACGCGTCTCGTGATCGAGACTCGTCGCGCGGTGGCCGTCACGTCTCTGGACGACCCGCGCATCGACCCGGAGAGCCGGGCGTGGCTCGCGGCGCACGACGTGAAGAGCTACCTTGTCGTGCCACTGGAGGCCAAAGGCACGGTCGTCGGCACACTCGAATTGACCGAGACGCACAGGGAGCGCGACTTCTCCGGCGACGATGTCGGCCTCGTAGAGGCCGTGTGTCGCGTCGCCGGGCTGGCCATGGACAACGCGCTGCTGATCGGCGACCTCGAGCGCCGTAATCGCGAAGCGGAAGTGCTCAACGAGATCGCGCGGCGCACCACCGCGAGCCTCGATCTCGCCGAGATCGCAGAGGCCACGGTCGAGGGGCTCGGGCGGCTTGTCCCCATTGAGAGCTTCGATCTGGCGCTGGTGGAACACGGCGTCGTCACGCCGATCCACGGAACCGGGCCGCCCCAGCGCTCGCGGCCCTCGGCCTTGTCCCTAAGCGACCTCGGCGACGTGCTCGAATCGCTGCAGCGTCAGCGCGTGGTCATCCTCGACGCGCCTGACGAAGGGCGCGCGCCGGGCGCGCACGAGGCGGTCGCCGGCGGCCTCCCGAGCGCCGTCATCGGCCTCTTCGACCAGCACATCCTGATCGGCGTGCTCATGCTGGACGGAGCTTCGCCGGGGGCGTTCTCGGCGGTCGACGCGGGCATTCTTGAGCGGGTAGGCGTTCATCTTTCGCTGGCAGCTCACAACGCCAGGCTCTACCAGGAGATCAAGACCCTCCACTTGAGCAACCTGAAGGGGCTCTCCACGGCGCTCAACGCCAAGGACTACTACACCTTGGGGCACGCCGCGCGCGTCGCCGCCTACACGGTGTTGCTCGGCGAGGAGCTGGGCTGGGAGCCGGAGTTCGCCGAGCAGGTGCGAGAGGCCGCGTACCTCCACGACATCGGCAAGATCGGTGTCTCCGACAGGGTCCTCGTGAAACAGGGTCCGCTGAACGCCGAGGAATGGGAGCTCATGCGGCAGCACCCGGCGCTGAGCGCCGAGATCATCAAGCCGCTCTTCCCGGCGGACCTTGTCGCCGCCGTGCGCCACCATCACGAGCGGTACGACGGCGCCGGCTACCCCGATGGGCTGAGCGGTGAGGAGATCCCCGAGCTGGCGCGCGCGTTGTGCGTCGTGGACTCGTACGACGCCATGTCGCTGCAGCGTCCCTATCGCGATGCGCGCAGCTACGAGGAGTGCCTCGCCGAACTGCAGAGGTGCCGGGGTACGCAGTTCGATCCCGGCATGACCGACGCGTTCCTCAGGGTGCTCGACCGGCTTGCCGCGCTGCGCGAGGTCGCGTGCCGCGCCGCCGTCGAGGCGGCGCGGCGCATCGACCCGTTGCGCCATGCCACCTTGCGCGTTCTCGGCGACGAAGCCAGTTCCGAGTACGCCGAGGTCCATGAAGTGCTGCGCGAGGTGCGCGACGCGTATCCGGAGGTGCGCTTCATGACGACGTCGGCGAACTGGGAAGGTCGCACGGTGATCGTGGTCGACGCGGAGGAAGCGAACGCGCCCGACCGCTCGCCGCTCGGCGAAGTGGTGATGGCCGACGATGCCATCGCCCAGGTGCTGTCCGGCCGCCCCATCGTCTCGAACGTGCTTTTCGTCGACAACTTCGGGGTGTGGGTCAACGGCCTCGTGCCGCTGGACGGCGAGGACGGCGAGATCCTGGCTGCCGTAGTGGCCGACGCGCCTGCCCTGAGCTCGAACGGCGCCGAAGGCTTCGCGCGCATGACCACGGAGACCCCGGTGTCGACGCTGCAGGAGGCCGCCGTCCGCCTGAGCCGTGCCGAGATCGAGGCGATGACCGATGGTTTGACCGGTCTCTACAACCATCGCTACCTGCACGAACATCTGACCGAGGAGCTGAACCGGGCGCGCCACGAGCGTCGTGGCGTGGCGCTCCTCTTCTGCGATCTCGACTTCTTCAAGGAGTACAACGACCGTCTGGGACACGCCGACGGTGACCTCGCCCTGCGGGCCACAGCGCGCATCATCGAGAGGTGCACGCGCCGCGCCGATCTGGTCGCACGCTACGGCGGTGAAGAGTTCGTCGTCGTGCTGCCCGGGGCGGCCGAGCCCGAGGCCGTGGAGATCGCAGGGCGCATCCGCGCCGCCGTGGCCGAGCACCATCACGAAAGCGGCGGCCTCACCATCAGCATCGGCGTGGCGACCTATCCGGACTCGGCCGAGACCAAGGAGAGTCTGCTCGAGGCCGCCGACCAGGCGCTCTACACCGCGAAGCGGCTGGGCCGCGACCGTGTCGTGGCCGCCGGCTCAGCCGGCTGCTGACTCGCGCCGCCGCGTTTCACCCCGTGTGCATGAAGTTGATCACGTCGCCGTCCTGGACGACGTACTCCTTACCCTCGGTGCGCAGCAGCGCCTTCTCGCGGGCGGCGTGGAACGAGCGCAGCGCGATGAGGTCGTCGATGTTGACGACCTGGGCACGCACGAATCCGCGTTCGATGTCGCTGTGGATGCGACTCGCGGCCTGCTTGGCCGTCCAGCCGCGCGGCAGCTGCCAGGCGCGCGACTCGCTGCTGCGGAAGTCGCCGGTGAAGAACGTGATGTAGCCGAGCACCTCGTAGGCCGCGCGCAGGAACACGCCGATGGCCCCCGCCTCGTCGGCGCCGAGCTCGGCGCGGAACTCGGCGGCGTCGTCGGGCTCGAGGTCGGCGAGCTCGGCTTCGAGACGCGCGGCGACCGCGACCACCTGGTCGCCACGGGCGCGCGCCCACTCGACGAAGGCGGCGTGGGCGGCAAGCGCCTCGGCCGCGCCCACGCCGTCGTCGGTGTTGAAGACGAACAGGACCGGCCGGTCGCTGACCAGCGCCAGCTCGCGGAACAGGGGCGCATCTTCGGGATGGCGCTCGACGGCTCGCGCCAGGCGGCCCTGCTGGAGGGCGGCGAGCAGGGCATCGAGCGTCGCCAGCTCGCGCTGGGCCGCCTTGTCGCCGCTGCGCGCCGCCTTGCGGGTCTTGTCGATACGGCGTTCGACGAGCTCAAGGTCGCCGAGGACGAGCTCCGTCTCGACGAGGTCCACGTCGGCCCTCGGGTCGACGCTCTCGCGCACGTGCGCCACCTCTGGGTTGGCGAACACGCGGATCACGTGGGCCACGGCGTCGACTCCACGGATGTCGGCGAGAAAGCGGTTGCCGAGACCCTCGCCGCGGCTCGCGCCCTCCGCCAGGCCGGCGATGTCCACGACGTCGATGGTCGCGTTGACCTTACGCGGCGTTTCGAGCACCTCGTCCAGCCGATCGAGCCGCGGGTCGGGGACGGCGACCACGCCCATGTTGGACTCGGCCGACGTGTAGGCGTAGGCGGTGGCCGCTGCGTTGGCGTGGGTGAGGGCGTTGAACAAGGTCGTCTTGCCGACGTTGGGGAGGCCAACGATGCCGAGTTTCACGGGTGCTTCTCCAGTTTGCTGGTGAGCAGGGTCTCGAGGAGGCGGGAGAGATCGGCGAGCTGCCGCCGCACGCGCCCCGGGTAAGTATGGTTCACGTAAGCCACCGTGTCCTTGCGGCTGTGCCACAGGCGGCCGCCGTCGCCAGTTGCCGCGAGGCCGGTATCGTCCGCCGTCCAGTCGGTGGCGGTGAAGGCCGCGGTGGCGATGCCCTCGAGGGCGAACGGTTCGTCGTCGCTGGGGGCCATGGAAACGCCTGCGGGACGGCCCTTGCCGGCCGGGCTCGTGCCCAACGGGATGCCCAGGCTCTTGGCAGCCGTGAGCGCGTCGTCGCGCAACCAGGTCGGACCGCCGAAGCGGCTCGTCACCGAGAGGGTGGTGCCACCGGCCACGGCATCGAGGTCGATCATGCCGATGGTCGCGCGCCGCTCGAGGTCGTTCATGGCGCGCGCGTAGAAGCGGGAGCCCAGGAGGCCCCTTTCCTCGGCGCCGAAGGCGACGAACACGATCGTGTACGGCGTGACCTGCGACTTGACGCGCGCCGCCGTCTCGAGGAGGAGCCCCGTGCCCGTGGCGTTGTCGGTGTAGCCCTCGCCGAGGGCCGCCGAGTCGTAGTGGGCGCCGACGATCAGCCGCTTGGCCGATTCCCCTTCCTTGACGGCGATGATGTTGGCGGAGTGGACGCGGCCCCACGGTGAGGCGGCGATGAACTCCTGCGTGCGTGGGAAGTAGCCGTACTGCTGAAACGCGTTGAAGACGAACTCGCGCGCCTCGATCTCGCCCCAGGTGTTGGCGACGCGCGGGTGCACCGTCCTGGCGAACGTCTTAGCCAGCACGAACGCCACCGCGCCGTGGGCGCTGGACGACACCGCGGCGGACGGCCGGCCGGCCTTCTTGGCCGACCGCTGGCAGCCGCCGAAGGCGCCGGCGGCCGCCAAGCCGATGGCGACGACGAGGGCTGCCGCCACGGCGATCGCGAGCAGGCCTCCTCGTGTGCGCAGCGCCGTCATCTCAGAGCGGCGCTGGGAGGAGAAGGATCCAGAGCGCGCCGACGACGAGCCCGAAGGCCAATCCACCGAGGACATCGCCGAGGTAGTGGACGCCAAGATACACGCGGCTGAAGCAGAGCACGAGGGTGAGGGCGATGAGGGCCGGCAGGGCGGCGGGGTACAGAGTGCCCACGGTGAAGGTGCCGACCACGGCCATGCTCGCGTGGGAAGAGGGGAACGACTTGCTCAGGGGCAGCGGTATCTGCCGGGGCTGACTGGGGTCGGCGATGGGCGGTCGCGGTCGGGCCACGAAGTGCTTGATGAGAAAGCCCGCCGCCTCCACCAGCGTCACCGGTACGGCCACGAACAGGGCTCGTGCAAAGGGTCGCGGCTCGCCGTACAGCCAGGGCACGAGCGAGATGGCGTACCAGAGGATGCCGTAGTTGGCCGTCAGCGAGAAGGCCCCGAGGGGCCACGCGAACCAGCGCGGGTGCGGCCAGCCGATGGCCGCACGCCGCGAGAGTCCGCGGTCGAGGCGGTCGAGGCGGCCGGAGGGGGTGGACGGCACGGCGTCTGTGGAGCCGGAGGCGAAGGGCATCGGAATCCCCGCTAGTATACTATCCGCCTGTCTCCGCCCACTTCTCTCCGAGGGAACGTCCCATGCGCACATCGGTCATCGTCACCGCGCTCGGCCCCGACAGCCACGGCTTGCTGGCCAGCGTGGCCACGACCGTGGCCGAGCAGAACGCGAACGTCGACGACGTGAGCCAGACCGTGGCAAACGGCATGTTCACGATGATCATGTTCGTGTCGTTCGACGAGACGGAGACGACGATGGTCGCGCTCAAGGACGCCCTCGAGGCGACCGGCGAGCGTGTCGGCCTGCAGATCAACGTGCAGCACGAGAACATCTTCAAGTTCATGCACCGCGTCTAGCGGCGCCCCCCTGTCAGGAGCCGCCCGTGGTCTTCATCACCGAGCAGGAGATCCTCGAGACCGTCAGCATGATCCGCTCCGAGAACCTCGACGTGCGGGCGGTCACGATGGGCATCTCGCTGACCGACTGCGCCGGGCGCGACCCGCATCGGGTCGCCGAGAGGGTGCATGCCAAGATCGTGCGGCGCGCCGGCCGGCTGGTCGCCGTGGCCGACGAGATCGAGCACAAGTACGGCATCCCCATCGTCAACAAGCGCGTCTCTCTCACGCCGATCGCCCACGTGGTGGGCAGCGACGATCCCGCCGCCTACGTCGCGGTGGCTCACGCGCTCGACGCCGCCGCCGAGCAGATCGGTATCGATTTCGTCGGCGGCTTCAGCTGCCTCGTGCAGAAGGGGTCTACGCACGCCGACAGTGCCCTCATCGAAGCCATCCCCGAAGCAATCAGTGCCACTCAGCGCGTCTGTTCGTCGGTCAATGTGGCGTCAACGCGCGCCGGCATCAACATGGACGCGGTGGTGCGCATGGCCGAGGTGCTTAAGGCGGTCTCCAAGAACACGGCCGCGGATGACTGCATCGGCTGCGCCAAGATCGTCGTGTTCTGCAACGTGCCCGAGGATAACCCGTTCATGGCCGGCGCCATGCACGGTAGCGGCGAGCCGGAGGTGAGCGTCAACGTGGCCATCTCCGGCCCGGGGGTGGTGCGGGGCGCCGTCGCCAACCACCCCGAGGCCTCGCTCATCGAGCTCGCCGACCTCATCAAGCGCACCGCGTTCAAGATCACGCGGGTCGGCGAGCTCGTGGCTCGCGAGGCCTCGCAGATGCTGGGCGCGCAGATGGGCATCATCGACCTCTCGCTGGCGCCGACTCCGGCCGTCGGTGACTCCATCGCCGAGATCCTCGAGAGCATGGGTCTGGGTCAGGTGGGCGCCCCCGGCACCACGGCCGCCCTGGCCATGCTCAACGACGCGGTCAAGAAGGGTGGCACCATGGCCACGTCGTCCACAGGTGGCCTTTCCGGCGCCTTCATTCCGGTGAGCGAGGACGCGGCCATGGCCAAGGC
Source organism: uncultured Thermoleophilia bacterium (assembly GCA_963765635.1). Lineage (GTDB taxonomy): Bacteria > Actinomycetota > Thermoleophilia > UBA2241 > UBA2241 > CAIXSE01. The sequence continues at coordinate 259,111 of CAVXXF010000004.1, read as the reverse complement.
CGCCGCCGACGGCGTGCTGAGCATCGAGAAGCTCGAGGCCATGACCGCGGTCTGCTCCCTCGGCCTCGACATGATCGTCGTGCCCGGCGACATCACGCGCAATGCTCTTGCGGGCGTGATCGCCGACGTCATGGCCATCGGCATGATCAACTCGAAGACCACCGGCGCTCGCCTCATCCCTGCCTACGGTAAGACCGTCGGTGACTGGGTCACGCTTGGGGGGCTCTTCGGGGCGGCGCCCGTGATGGCCGTGAGCAGCGCCGTCAACGACGCCTTCGTGGGGCGAGGCGGGCGGATCCCCGCACCGCTGCAGAGCCTCACCAATTGACGGTGCGGCTCATGCCTGGCTCTGCAGATCCTCCATCATCGTGCGGATCGCCGCGGCCGACTCTCTCATCTCGAGGGCCCGTGAGATCTTCTCGGCCTCGGTGAGCTGCAGCACCGCGTCGATCGTCTGACCCTGCTCCCGGTAGTTCGTCGCCTGATCGATCTCGTACTTGACCAGATCGGTGAGCATGCGGCGGACCTCCGGATCCTGGAGGTCGACGATCTTGCTGCTCGTCGTGACGATGATATCGGAGAGCGGCACCCTGCGGCCGCCGGCGCCGGACTTCGGGGCCGCCTCTCCCGAGGCGGCGGACCCGCCCTCAGCAGGCCGCGCAGGCACCGGTCCGTTCGCAGAGGCGCCGCTCTCCGTGAGGGGGCTTGGTGACGTCGTGCGCGCCGCGGGCGCGCCCGCGGGCGCCAGTTCACCGATCATCTTGTCGTCCGCCGGCGCATCGCCGGAAGGCCCCCAGTCGAGACCCAGCCCGCCGCCCGCCGCCTTCTGCGTCGCCGTGGAAGGCGGCGGCGCGGGCGCCTCTTCGTCCGTGGGCTCGCGCTGACGCTGCACGCCGGGGTCGAGGGTGATGTCTTCCATGGGTCGCTCGGCCTTGCCGAGGGTGGAGAGCGTGTCCTGCGGTGCGTCATCGAGGAACGAGCCACGCTCCGCCGCTACCGGCGGCTCCTCGCGCGCGGACCCCCCGCGACGTGTCACCAGAAGGGCGATGATCAGCAGAAGGACGATCACCGCCGCAACGACGACGCCCACGATCTGTACGGCGGTCATGTGGCCTTGGACCTCTCGACGGTCGTTTGTGCCTTGCAGCGTAGTTGTTCGTGCGCGTGAGCATCATTCCTTGCCGCGCGCGGCGTACAATTGCCGCGTGATCGACCCGCACACCATTGCCGTCGCCGTGACGGAGCTCGGACAGCCGCCGTACCGGGCGCGGCAAGTGTACGAGGCCCTTGCGCGGGGCCTCGCCATCGATTTCGCCGACATGACCAACCTTCCCGCGACGCTGCGCCGGGCGCTGGCGGACCGGCTCAGCCCGCTCTCTCTGGAGGGCGTCGAGACGCGCGTCGCGCCGCGCGGCGACGCCCGCAAGACCCTCTTCGTGACTCCCGACGGTCACCCCGTCGAGGCCGTGCTTATGACCTACGCCAAACGCGCAACCGTGTGCGTGTCCACGCAGGTCGGCTGCGCCGTGGGTTGCGCCTTCTGTGCCTCGGGGCGCCTGGGCCTGCGCCGCGATCTAACGGCCGAGGAGATGGTCGACCAGGTGTTCCACTTTGCGCGGCTGCTCCGCGATGACGGGCGTCGCGTCACCAACGTCGTGTTCATGGGCATGGGCGAGCCGTTCCACAACTACGACGAGACGCTGCGCGCCTGCCGTCTGCTCAACGACGAGGCCGGTTTCAACCTCGCAGCTCGGTCGATCTCCGTGTCGACGGTCGGGGTGGTGCCGGGCATCGACCGCTTCGCCGCGGAAGACCTGCAACTCAATCTCGCAGTCAGCCTCCACGCCGCCACCGACGAAGTGCGCGATCGCCTGGTGCCGCTGAACCGCACCTATCCTCTCGATGAGGTGTTCGCGGCCTGCGCGCGATACGTGCGGCGCACTCACCGCAAGGTCATGTTCGAATACGTGGTGCTGCGTGGCGTCAACGACACGCTCGAGCAGGCCCAGATGCTGGCGGCGCGAGTGCGGCCGCCGCACTATCACCTCAATCTGATCGCCTACAACGAGACGGGGGGGGACTTCGCCCGCCCGCTGGCGGAGCAGCTCGCCGCGTTCCACGCGCGGCTCGAGGAAGCGGGCGTCAGCTGCACCGTGAGGCGCTCTCCGGGGGTGGAGATCGAGGCGGCCTGCGGTCAGCTGGCGCTGGGCCGCAGCGGGGCGGCTCCTCAGCCCTGAGGCCACGCGGCGCGCAGCGCAGCGGCCGCAGATTCCGGATCGACGGTCACCACGGCGATGTCGGCGCCGAGCTCCAGCCCAGCCATGCTCGAGAGTCGCGGCGCCAGCTCCACGTGCCAGTGGTAGGCGCCGCGAAGCTCCGCCGGCGCGGTGTGGACCCAGAGGTTGAGGGGCGCGCCGCCGGTCGCGGCGTCGAGCGCGAGAAGCGCGCGCCGCAGGGCGCCGGCCAGCGGCCGCAGGTCGGCGCGCCGCACGTCGGGCTCGTGCGCCTTGGGGGCGAGCCACAGCTCCCCTGGGAAGCGCGTGGCCGCGGGCACCCAGGCGACGACGGCGCCGGCGTGAACGAGCCGCTCGCCGGCGCCGTCGATCTCGGCGCAGAGCACGCACCCGCCGTAGCGGTTGTGGAAGCGCTCGAATCCGAGGATCTCGTCGAGTAGCAGCGGCGGCACCACCGGGGTGCCGAACAGTTGCGCGTGCGGGTGCGCGAGTGAGGCGCCGGCGCCCGGGCCGCGGTTGACGATCAAGGTGGCGGCGGCCGCGCCCGCGTCGAGCAGCGCGGCGATGCGACCGCGCCAGACCTCGAGGACCTCGAGCAGGCCTTCGTCACCGAGGTCCTCGAGCTCAGCCTCGTGATCCGGCGAATGCACGATGACCTCATGCATGCCGGCGAGGGCCGGGTACTTGTTGGGGACGACGCGGATGCGCCAGCCGGAGCTATCGGGGGCGCCGTCGCCGGGTCGCACGGCAGCGACCTCCGGCGGGGTGAGCGTCTCGTTGCCGGCGCAGAATGGGCAGGGGCCCGGGGCACCGCTGGTCGCTGCGGCGTGCAGGTCGGTTGGCCGCGCCGCGCGCCCCGGCGCGACGATCGTCAGCTTGCCGTTGACGGGGTTGCGGCGCAACTCGCCGCCGCCCGGAGTGTGCTCGTCGATCGTGGTCGCTCCTCGCCTCGCCTGGGGGAAGGCTACTCCCCGTCGAGCGAGGCGTCGAGGACCGCACCCTCGTCGTCTTCCCTGGAGCGGTAAAGCTGGCGCGCATCGCGCAGCTTCTCGTACTCGTCGTCCAGCACGGCGCCCATCTCGCGCCACAGGCAGACGTCGCTCTTGAGGTGCTTGGCCCTGATCGCCGGTGTGCACTCGCCGTCGAGCGGGCAGGCGTAGCACACTTCGTTCTCAACGAGGTTCACGGACTTGCGCGAGTGCTCGCCCTCGTCAATGCGTCGGTAGGCGTCGAGCAGCAGCTGCTGGACGTTGCCCTGGATGGTGATCTGGAAGCGCGGCATCTGCTCCGGCTCGTCGTAGATGAAGATGCCGTTCTGCCAGTGCGCCAGCTCGAACACCTGGTCGAGAGTCTGGCGGCCCATGACCTCGCGGATCCGGGATTCGCTCGTGAAGCCCTTCTCGATCAGGCGCTGGCCGAGCGGTTTGACCTTCTTCTCGTCATGGGTGAGGGCGGAGTCTTCGATGAGCGCGTCCGCGAGCTGCAGTTCGGTGAGGCAGCCGGCCTTGAGCAGACGCGTGCCCAGCTTCTCGTCGGTGACCGGCAGGGAGATCCCTTCCACGCCGCCGTCGACGAGGTAGATGAAGCCGTACTCCTCGAAATCGCGGACTTCCAGCACGCCGGTGGCGGCGTCCTGCGCAAGGAACTGCAGGACGCTCGCCAGGTCGAACCTGTGGATAGATCCCTGGAGAAGCATCGCCTAGTCTCTGCCGGCTTTCGTCGTCCTTTCGGCGTATCGGCAGCATGCAGGGAAAAGCTTAGACGGCCGAGGCGTGAGCCGTGCGGCGGAGGCCGTCCCGGCCAAATTGACCCGGCCTCCGCCGCACGGCTATACTGCACGTTCTGAGTATCGGCAATCGAGCGAGGAAGCTGTGAAGAGGACCTATCAACCAAACACCCGCAAGCGCAGCAAGACTCACGGCTTTCGCAAGCGGATGAGCACCCGCGCGGGCAGGGCGGTCATCAGGAATCGGCGGCAGAAGGGGCGCAAGCGCCTCTCGGCATAGCCGCCGGGCCCATGGCCACCAAGCGCCCCCGCCTCTCGCGTTCTTCCGATTTCCAGCGCATCTACCGGCAGGGGAGTTCTACGGCTTCCCGATTCCTCGTGCTCTACTCGTTCAAACGCCCGGCCGAGGCGGGCACGGCGGGGCCGAGACTGGGGCTGTCGGTCTCGAAGAAGCTGGGCGGAGCGGTGGTCCGTAACCGCGTCAAGCGTCTGCTGCGTGAGGCCTTTCAAGGCTGCGCAGGGCATCTGGCCAAGGAGTACGATCTCGTGGTGATCGCGCGCCCGCACCTGCTTGAGCTCGTCGCTCGCGAGAGCGCCGGGGAGAAAGGCGTCGTGGTCGCGGCCGTGCGCGAGCTGTTCGTGCGAGCCGGCGTCCTCGACGAGGTCGAGAGCCCGTGAACAAGATCCTCATCGCCTTCATCAAGGTGTACCAGTACACGCTCTCGCCGATGCTGGGGCCGCGCTGCAGGTACTACCCGACTTGCTCCAACTACGCCGTAGATGCTCTTCGCGAGCACGGCGCCGTGCGCGGCCTCGGTCTGGCCGCGTGGCGCATTCTGCGCTGCAATCCCTTCAGCAACGGCGGCTACGATCCCGTTCCCCCGCGCCACAACGGGTGCGAGCATGAGCACGGCGAGACGAACGTGAGTACCCATGTATAGCTGGCCCATCCTGAAGCAGCTGGTCCTGCTGCTGCACTGGATCCTCGTCACCATCAACGACGCCCTGGCCTCACTGGGCTGGGGCCCGGACTGGACCTGGGGCCTCGCCATCATCGGCCTGACGATCATCGTCCGTCTCGTGCTCTTCCCGCTCACCTGGAAGCAGTTCAGCTCGGCGCAGTCCATGCAGGTCATCCAGCCGCAGCTCAAGGAGCTCCAGAAGAAGTACAAGAGCGACCGCGGCAAGCTCCAGCAGGAGACCATGAAGCTCTACCAGGAGCACCGGGTCAACCCGTTCGCATCCTGTCTGCCGCTCCTTCTTCAGCTCCCGGTGTTCATCAGCCTGTACGCGGCCATCAAGGGCCTGGGACCCCTCAGTGCGCCCCAATACCAAGCCTCGGTCGAAGCACTGAACCAGGCCAGCTTTCTCTGGATCCCAGAGCTCGGGTTGCCGGACCCGTACTACATCCTGCTCGTGCTGTACGTGGTGTCTCAGCTCATCTCGACGGAGCTGATGCTCAGCGCGCAGACCGACAAGTCGCAGAAGATGCTCATGCGGGCGATGCCCATCATGTTCGTATTCTTCCTGTTCAACTTCCCCGCGGGCCTTTTCGTCTACTGGGTGACCACCAACGTGTGGACCATCGGCCAGCAGCTTCTGATCCGCAAGGTGATGAAGCCCAAGGACCTGGCGACCATGACCGCGAAACCGGCCAAGCGCAGCCGCTTCATGGAGGCCATCACGGCGGCGCAGGGCGAGCGCATGCAGACCCGCGAGGAGCTCATCGCCAAGCAGAAGGCCGAAAGGGCGAAGCCGGGGGGCACCAAGCAGGGCGGCGCCAAGCAAGCCAGCGGCTCGCCGGCGGCCAAGAAGGGCGCCCGCAAGGCCCCGCCCGGCAAGGGCAAGAGCAAGCAGAGCCCGCCGGCGGATCCGGGCAAGAATAAGGACGGCCCGGCGGGCGGCTGAGAAAGGCCGCCCGCCGGGCCGTCGTCACTCCCTCGGGGAGCGGAGGCACCCATGACAGAGCCTGACGACCTTGAGCCTGTCGACGACGTCGAAGACGACGACACGGACTTCGCCACCATCGCCGGCGCGGCCACCCTCCAGGAGGCCAAGCTCAAGGCGCTGGATCAGCTTCGCAAGGTCGTCCCCTACGTCGACGAGGCCGACATCGATTTCGTCGTCATGGAAGAGGGCAGCAAAGGCGGCTTCTTCGGGCGCGGCAAGAGCGAGGCCCGCGTCGAGGCGCGCGTGCGTCCGGGGGGCGCACGCGTCGTCGAAGACCTTGCGCCCGACGCCGAGGTGCTTCGCGACTTCGTACAGACCACAGTCGATCTCATGGGTATCGAGGCTCATGTCGGCGCCGGCGAAGCCGGCGCGGCGGTGAAGGCCGATATCGGCGGCGACGATCTCGGGATTCTCATCGGGCGGCACGGCGCCACCATCGACGCGCTTCAGTACATCGCCGCGATCGTCGTCAACGGCGACCGTCGGGAGCGGCGCCAGGTCATCGTCGACGCCGAGGGATATCGCGAGCGCCGCGAGGCCGCGCTCTCGTCGCTGGCTGAGCGCACGGCGCAGCACGTCGTGCGGGACGGCGCCGCCATCGCTCTTCAGCCCATGACGGCGGCAGAGCGCAAGGTCATCCACCTGCACCTCAAAGACCACTCTCGCGTCGAGACCGTCTCTGAGGGCAACGAGCCTTTCCGGGCGGTCGTCGTCTCTCTCAAGCGGCCGCCCGGCTGACGGCCGAGGGGCTCATTCGTAAAGGATGAGCCCCGACGAGTCGATAGAGGAATGTGGCGCCCCGCCGCGGGGCGGGCGCCGGGGTCCAAACACGCCAGAGGGAGGCAAACCCATGCGCCGGAAGTCTGTGTCACTGTGGCTCGTGCTGGTGCTCGCACTGACCCTGCTCGCAGCCGTCGGCTGCGGTGGAGATGCGTCGTCGAGCAGTTCTCCAGGGACCACGGCCGTTGTTGCGGACGTCTCCGCCGACCAGGTCGTCAAAGACAGCGAAGCCAAGATGGCGCAGCTCAACAGCGCGTCGTTCACCGCCGACATGGGGCTCGAGGTCCAGGGCGATCCCAGCAAGATGACCGACCCCACGCAGAAGGCGCTGCTGTCGCAGGGCCTCACGCTTCATGTGGAAGGCCAGAGCGCCACCGAGCCGATGGTCTCCGATATGCAGATCAGCGTGGGCATCGCCGGCCAGACTCTGGACTTCGGGATGATGGCGCAGGGCGACGAGGCCTGGGTGGAGTATCAGGGCAAGTGGTACGCGGTGGACCAGAAGAACTCCAAGAGCCTGAGCGACCAGGCCGAGACCGGCGCCGCGCCCACAGAGCAACTCAAGAGCCTGGGGCTCGACCCGTCCGCCTGGGGTACGAGCTATGAGATGGTCGGCACCGAGGACATGGCCGGCACGCAGGTCTACCACGTGAAGGCCACGGCCGATCCGGCCAAGCTCGCCGAGGATCTTACGAAGGCGATGAACGACCCCGGCCTGCTTGAAAAGCTGGGCGACCCGAGCACGGCGAAGCAGCTCGAGCAGGGCCTGGCGGAGAACAAGAAGCAGGTCGAGGAACTCAAGAAGAGCCTCGCGAACATCGCCGTGGACTACTGGATCGGCGTCGACGACATGCTGATGCGCAAGGCGGAGTTCTCCGCCGATCTGGCCACCAAGGGTCAGGAGGGCATGGACGGCGTCGACGGCATGACCATGAAGATGAGCATGACGATGGCGGCCTTCGACGAGCCGGTCACGGTGACCCCGCCGGCCAAGGCGCTGCCCTTCGACACGCTCATGAACGAAGTGCTGGGCGGCATGATGGGCGGCAGCGGCTCCGGGCTGAGCTTCTGACCACGACGCGATCGGCCGCTGTGCCAGGGCCGCCTTGAAACGACCAAGGGCCGGGAGGCGCCGTGAGGCGCCTCCCGGCCCTTTGCGCGTACGACCGCCTCAGCGGTCCCAGTCGAAGTCGCGGGCCTGCGTCTGCTCCCAGGAAGCGGCCTCGTCGTCGCTGCGCTGCCCGAGCAGCGACTTGCTGAGGATCTCGGGCGGCTTCTGCGCCGCCACGCTGGGCGGCTCCGGCTCGGCTGCGGCAGGGGCCGCCTCAGGGATGTCGGAGTGAAGAGCAGGCTGCGCCTCGGGCTGCGGTCGCTGCGCGGCCGCACGGCTGATCTGCGCGGGGTCGAGCTGGACCGTGCCGTCGGCGCGCACACCGGCGTTGGGACGCAGGTCGGTGAGCTCGTCGTAGCCGCGGTCGACCATGCGGATGTCGCCGCTCTCGGAATCGACGTGGAACCGGTACCAGCCCATCGACCACATGAACGTGACGGCCGTGGTGTGCTCATCGAAACCGACATGCACCGACGGCAGGCCCAGTTGCTCGTTCGTCTCGGCGATCTTGTGGGGCACGCGGCTCACGTTGAGGAGGTCCACGCCGCGCTGCAGGAGGGTCATGGACACCGCCTCGGCCTGGAGGTCGGCGGCGGTCGGCGCGGAAGCTAGGGGCTCGACGGCGGGCGCGGGAGCGGCGTTCTCCTGCGGTTCTGCCGGGGCCTGGGCCACCAGCGCTGCCGTTTCCACGGCGATCGACGATACTGCTGCCTCGGCCGACGCGGCCGCCGGGGGTGGCGTCTGCGGCTCCGGGGTGAGGGTCGTCTCGGGGTCGCCGTCTGGCTCGGAGCCGGTGAGCGGCGACTCCGCGACCGTGTTCTCGGCCAGCACCTCGTCGGTGATCGCCGGGATCGGCTGCGTGTCTTCGAACACCACCGCCGGAACCTCGCGCAGCTGCGGCTCGCTCGGCGCTCTGTCGGCGGATGGGGCGTCCGCCGCCTCGTCGCTCACTGGCGTGAGCTCGGCGGCGAACTCGGCGGGCGTCTCGCCCCAGGTGCGCTCGCCCGGCTCGGAGGAGTCGCCGGTCGGCGCCGCGGCGATGGCCGCCGCGGCGACCTCGGGACCGACGGATGGGATGAGCGGCTCGGCGGGGACGGACGCGCGCGCCGGCCGGCCGGCCAGCTCCCGATTGTCCGCCTCGACGAGGGCGAGTTGCGCCTGAAGGCGTTCGATCTCGGCGTCCTTATCTTTGAGGGCCTTCCAGAAGGCGTCGCTCTCGGTGCGGGGATCGCGTGATTCGGCCCGCGGCTCTCCCACATCCTCGCGAGTCTCGCGCACACGCCCGTTGTTGGCCGGCGTCGGGCTGGCGGCCACAGGGTCCGCCCCGCTCAGGACGTGAGTCTGTCCGCAGAGCGAGCAGATGAGCGATTCCTCGCCGTCGGCGCCGACGACCTTCTGGGTCCATTCGCCGGCGAGGAGAGTGCGACCGCACTCGGCGCAGACCGCCTTGTCTGACTCGTCCTTGCCGCGGCCGAACATGCGTCCAAACATCATCACTCCCGTGTGAGTGCAGCCCCGTGGGGCCGGAAAAGTGCTGCAAGCAGGCGTATGATAGCAGAACCGGCCGGGCTACTCCCCGTCGTCGTCGTCCGCATCCTCCGGCATGGTGTCGTACTGCGCGAGCACTTCGCGGGCGCGCTCTGCGTCCTCCTCGCGCACGAGGAGGTGATACGGGTTCGCCACCGGCGTTGGGTATGCGCCCGCGGCGCCGCCTCCGCCGATCATGGCCTCGATGCCGACCTGCTCGAGGACTCCCTTGACGATGTTGGCGAGGCCCTCGTCGCCGACGGTCATCACGGTCACGAGTTCCATGGCGTCACCTCGCGATTCAGGTCGCGGGCGTCGCGGCGCGACGCACCGGAAGTATACCCGTGGACAGCCGAGTCAGGTCAGGGCGCCGTCGGCGGATCGGGCTCACCCGCCGCGTGCGGATCCTCGCTCTCGGCCTCATCGATGAGCTCCCGCGCGCGGACGGCATCGGCGTCCTTGACGAACACGTCGATGGCGCCCAGCTGGGGCATCATGGCGTACACGCTCGTCGCCATGTTGGTGCCCCCGAGCTCGGCGTGGATGCCCTCCGCGGCGAGGAGTTCGCGCCACATCGTGGCGAGGACGATGTCGGTGGTCGATGCGACCGTGACGATGCGCTCATTCACACTCGTCACTCCGTCAGCTCTTGCAGGATCTGGACGTTGCGCGCGTCGGGCCCCTCGCCGTCGAAACCGGGGACCTCGAGGATGCCGGGCACAGCGGCGAAGGCCGGGTGGTTGACGATCGCCCGGAAGCCGTCGCTGCCGATCTCACCGTCGCCGATGTTCTCGTGGCGGTCGCGGTTCGAGCCGAAGGGCGTCTTGGAATCGTTGAGGTGGAGCATCACCAGGCGCTCGAGGCCGCAGGCGGCGTCGAGGCGCCTCAGCGCCTCGTCCAGACCTGCGGCCGTGCGCAGGTCGAAGCCGGCCTCGAAGACGTGCGCGGTGTCGAGGCAGAGGCCCAAGCGGGGGTGCTCGTCGGCGGCGCGGATCATGGCGCCGAGCTCGTCGAAGTCGACGCCCATGGTGCCGCCCGCGCCGGCCGTGTTTTCGAGCAGGATGCGCACCGGCGAGCCTTCGCTCTCAGACAGGGCTCGTCGGAGGGCCGCCTGCACGCGCGCGAGGCCGACGTCGAAGCCCGCGCCCTGGTGCGAGCCGACGTGGGTGACGATGGCCTCGGCGCCGAGCTGATCCGCCGCGGCCACGGCGCCCAGCAGCGAGGTCACGGACTTCTCGTAGAAGTCCTCCTTGGCGCTCGCCAGGTTGATCAGGAAGATGGTGTGGATCACGGCGAAACGGATGGGCGAGTCGGCGCGCGCCTCACGGAACTTCGCGGCGTCCTCGTCCTTGTACAGCGTCGGCGCCCAGGTACGAGGGCTGCCGGCGAAGAACTGCACCGCTTCGCAGCCGATCTGCACGCCGTTGTCTATCGCGTTCCAGACGCCGCCCGATGACTTCACGTGCGCGCCGATGTACATGCGTCCCTCCTCGCCTCAGACGAAGTCCCGCGGCGCCTCGTGACGCCACGACTTCGCGAAGATCTCGCGCTCGCCGCCGCTCTCGCCTTCCGTGACGCGCACCTCGTCTTGGACGAAGAACGTCGTCGCGTCGCAGGACATCTGCCCCAGGGTGACGATGTGAAAACGGCCTTGGTCGCCGCGGCGCAGGACGCTCTCCACGCGCACGCGGACCGCGGCCGACAACGGGTCACCCTCGCGCACGTCGTACGTAACCGTGTTCCACTCCTCGCTTTCCCAGCCGTTGGGCATGACGACGTTGCCGCCGTCGACGTAGTGATACGTCCACGAGAGGCTGTCGTCGACGAGGTCGCGCACGTAGCTGCGGTCGCCGGGCCCGCCACCGCAGGTCACCTCACCGAGGCCCGGCGGCACCAGCGGCGCCTCGAAGGGTCGCAGCGTCTCGTCCTCGGGTCGCGGCCGCCGTGCCGGCAACTCGAGCCGGCAGGCGCCGCCGACCAGCGTCAGTTCGACTGGCTCGGGCGAAGGCCAAGCGAGCGGCCAGTAGGTGGGGGAGACGGCGACACGCAGACGATGGCCGGCCGGGAAGGCGTGGGCGATGGCGTCGAGCGGTACCGCGACGGTGTACTCGCACCCGGGCGCGAGGGCCTTGGGGCGCTCGTGACCGTCACGATGGGTCAGGTTGAAGACCTGTTGGGCGACGAGCGCGGAGACGCCGTCCGGAGCCACGTCGTCCAGCCGCGCGGCGACCAGGGCCAAGGGCCGGTCGGCGGCGACGCTCAGCGTGACCACAGGATGACCGAGGATCTCCAGCCGCTCGTCGAGCGGCGCCGAGGTGAAGCACAGCGATTGCCCTTCGGCGGCTCTCTGGTCTGGAGCCGCGTCGCTGGGCTGGCCCTCGGCACACCAGGCGCCGGCATCGACGCCGCAAAGCTGGGAGCCGCGGATGCTCAGGCGGCCGCCGCCGTCCGCCCCGTGGGCGGCGGCGGCCTCGGGGTCGGCGCGCGACGCGCCTGCGGCGTCGCGCAGCACGCCGTCGGCTTCCATGCGCCAGCTTCGCTTCTCTCTCTGCGGCGGCGGCCAACGGTCTTCCGCCACCCAGCGCCCGGGCCTGTCGGCGACCTGCCCGCTCGGCGCCGCGGACTCCTGCATCCAGACGCGCAGCATGGGCTCGTCCATGATCCCGCTGTCGCGGCCCTTGAGCCAGTGGTCCCACCAGCGCAGGGACTCCTGCAGAAAGCCGATGGCCGGCCCCGGCGTCGCCGTGTGCGGGAACCCGTGTCCCCACGGCCCGATGAGGCCCTTGCGCGGCGCGCTCAGGCCTTCGAGCAGCCGTGGCACCGCGTTGGTGTAGCCGTCGGCCCAGCCTCCGACCGCGTAGACCGGCACCTCGATGGCAGCGTAGTCCTCGCACACTGAGCCGTGCTTCCAGTAGTCGTCGCGGCGCTGGTGCGCGAGCCAGGTGTGGACCCAGGGCTCGTTGCGTTCCAGCCGTAGTCTCCAGAGGTCGCGCCAACGGGCGCCCACCGCGACCTCGTGCGGCGGCTGGCACTGCCAGTGCAGCATGCACGAGCTCCAGTGCAACAGGTCGCTGCCCATCAGGCACCCGCCCTTGTAGTGCACGTCGTCGGCGTAGCGGTCATCGGTGCTCATGAGCGTGATGATGGCCCTCAGAGCTGGTGGCCGGCGGGCGGCCAGCTGGAGGCTGTTGAAGCCGCCCCACGAGATGCCCGTCATGCCGACGGCGCCGGTGCACCAGGGCTGCCGGGCGATCCAGGCGATGACCTCGAGCAGGTCCTCCTGCTCTTGCGGCGCATACTCGTCCTCAAGGACGCCGTCCGACTCGCCACTCCCGCGCAGGTCCACGCGCACGCACGCGTAGCCGCGCGCCGCCCACCAGGGGTGGATGAGCACGTCACGCGTCGCCATCCCGTCGCTGAGTCGGTACGGAACCGCCTCGAGGATACCCGGCACCGGGTCGGGGGCCGCGTCGTCGGGCAGCCAGATGCGCGCGGCCAGCCGCGCGCCGTCACGTAGCGTGATCCATTCAAAGTCGATCTGGCCGACGGGGCGCAGCACCTCGATGTCGCGAGCCATGCGGCCACCTCCAGGCGCCGAGCTCGGCAGGGTACGCGGCGAGTGTACCCGGCGCGGTCGGCGTGCGGCAACGGGGTGACCGTCGGTCGCGGCCGATGAAGGAGCCGCAGCCCACTGGGGGAACATGTGTGCCAGCACCGGCGCGCGCGGCCGGGTCTGTCGCCGTGCGCGCCGGCCTGACTGTCGAGGAGGCCAGATGGACGAGGATGGCGTGCATCGCTGCAGCACGTGCCCGGCGTTTGCGGAGCTGCCGGGCGAGGGCGGAGCGGGGACCTGCCGATCGGCGCCGCCGGTCGTCCTGCAGGAGGAGAAGTACTTCCGCGGATCGAGCCGCGATCTGCTGTACGGCACCTATCCCGTGGTGGGCGCGTTCCCGCTCGTGCGCAAAGACGACTATTGCATGGCGCACCCCAAGAACCGCGGGCTCATCCTGCGCTGACTGTGGCGCGCGGCAGGGCCTCGGGCGTGCCTCGCGCAGACTCCCTGCTCGTCCTTCTGCGGGTCGGTGGGCCTCAAGGCCTGTGGTAGGGTTGGCGAGCGCGGCGCCCGGAAGAGCCGCCGCGCCGTTCATCGGTCCCGACCCCCAGGAGTGACCCCGCGCATGTGCGGCATCCTCGGATTTGCCGGCCCGCCCGACCGGCAGCTTCTCGGGCGCATGGCGGCGGCGCTCGTGCACCGCGGACCCGACGACGCCGGCGCCTTCGAGAGCCCCAACGTGAGCCTCGGCCATCGCCGCCTCAGCATCATCGACCGCGCCGGAGGTCACCAGCCGATCGCCAACGAGGACGAGACCGTCTGGCTGGCCTATAACGGCGAGGTCTACAATTACCGCGAGCTGCGCGCCGAGCTCATCGCCGCCGGCCATACGTTTCGCACCAGCTGCGACAGCGAGGTCATCGTCCACGCCTACGAGGAATGGGGCCCGGGGTGCGCCGCGCGTTTCAACGGCATGTGGGCGTTCGCCGTGGCAGACCTTCGCGAGGGCGCCGGCAAGCTCATCCTGAACCGCGATCATTTCGGCATCAAGCCGCTCTACTATGCGCGCTCGCCGCGCAGCGGGCGGCTGCTGTTCGCCAGCGAGATCAAGGCGCTTCTCCAGGATCCGGAGGTCGTGGCCGGACCCGACGAGCAGATGGTCTTCGAGTACCTGCAGCACGGCTTTCACGATCACCGCGCCGAGACGTTCTTCCGCGGCGTCTACCACGTACCGGCGGCGACCTGGATCGAGCTGCCGTTGGGCGGGGAGGCCGCGAGCGGCCCTCTGACCGCCGCACTCACGAGCACGCCGTACTGGACGCCCAAGCTCAGCCAGGATGGCAGCCCCGACCCCGCCGATTTCCGGCGCCGCTTTCGCGAGAGCGTCGAGCGGCGCCTCGTCTCCGAGGTCCCAGTCGGCTCCTGCCTCTCGGGCGGCCTCGACTCGACCACCATCGTCAGCTTCATGAGCGAGCTTCTCAAGGAGGACGCGCCCGACGCGACGTCGCTGCGCGGCCAGCTCAAGACCTTCAGCGCCGTGTTCGACGGCGATCCCATCGACGAGCGCGAGTACATCGAGATCGCCGTCGAGAGCACCGGCGCCGACACCACCTACACCAATCCCACTTCGCCCGAGTTCGTCGACGAACTGCGCGACTTCATCTGGCACCAGGAAGAGCCCATCGTCAGCACAGGCCCCTACGCGCAGTGGTGCGTCATGCGCAGCGCCCGCGAGCAGGTCACGGTGCTGCTCGACGGTCAGGGCGGCGACGAGCTGATCGCCGGCTACGTGCCGTATCAGCTCGTGTACCTGCGCCAGCTGCGCAGGCAGGGCAAGTACGCGGAGCTGCGCCGCGAGGCGGCGAAGTCCCGCGATGTGCTGTGGCCGCTGGCCCGCCGCAGGCTGAGCCAGCGGCACAAGCGGCTGCCCACGCGCAAGCTCCTCCGGCCCGGCTTTCTCGCGCGCACCACCGACCCGGGCTACGGCCGCTCGCAGGACGATCTCAAGGAGCGTCTGCTCCAGGACCTGCTCACCTACAGCCTGCCCTGTCTGCTGCGCTACGAGGACCGCAATTCCATGGCGTTCAGCATCGAGAGCCGCGTGCCGTACCTCGATCAGGAGTTCGTGGACCATATCCTGAGCCTGCCCGACGATGCCATCATCAGGCACGGCTGGAGCCGCTGGATCCTGCGCGCCGCACTCAAGGGCACCCTGCCCGAGAGGATCCGCCTGCGTCGCTGGAAGGTCGGCTTCACGACCCCCGAGATGCGCTGGATCAAGGCGCGCCGCGCGGCGTTCACCAGCCTGTACCAGTCGCCGTCGTTCCAGGCGCGGCAGTACTGGGACGGCGCCGCGGTGGTGAGCGCGTTCCGCGCCTGTTGCCGCGGCGAAGTCGAAGAGTCGATGTTCTTCTGGCGGGCCGCCAACGTCGAGCTGTGGCTGCGCGAGTTCGTCGATCGCAGCGTGGTGCTGGACGATGCCGACGTGGAAGCGGCACTCGCGGCGCCGGCCGCGGTCGGCCCCAAGCGCCGTGGCAGCATCGCCGAAGCCGGCGACGCGCGCGTGCCGGCGCTCCTGGCGGCGGCCGCGGGCCCGCAGGGCCCCGCCGCGGCCGCCGAGGCCGAGCGCCTCCTCGTCGAGCACCGGCCCAACGACATGAAGCACCTGTTCGCCGCGCTCGGCGGCACCGTCTGGGCGCGGGTCCCGCTCAAGACCGACCTGGTGGGCCGTGGCGACGATCTCGACGAGCTCCTCCGCCGCCAGGTCGTCGCGCACGTGAAGCCCGGCGACATCGTGGTCATGGCCGAGAAGCCCATCGCCGCCAGCCAGGGCCGCAGCTACGCCCTCGACGAGATCCACCCGACCAGGCTCGCGAAGGTGCTGAGCAAGGCCGTGACCAAGACGCCGCACGGCATCGGCCTCGGCATCCCCGAGACCATGCAGCTAGCTATCGACGAGGCCGGCGCGCCACGCATCGTCGCGGCCGCGGCTGCCTCGGCGGTCGGCAAGGTGATTGGCAAGCGCGGCCTCTTCTACAGAATAGCGGGGTCAAACGTCGAGGCCATCGACGGTCCCACCTGGAACACCCTGCCGCCGCACAACACCCACGCCAAGCTCGGCCCGGCCGATCCGGACGGCGTCGCCGCCCATCTGTCGGCCGTGCTCTCCGCGGCGGCCGGAGGGCCGGTCGCGTTCGTCGTCATCGACGCCAACGACCTCACGGCCACGGTCCTCGGCGCCTCGCCGCGGGCCGACCGCGTCCTGGCCGCCATGCTCATGCGCGATAACCCGCTCGGTCAGGGCCACGAGCAGACGCCGGTCTGCGTGCTGCGCCCGCTCGGGCCACTGCCCTCGCAGAGCTAGCCCGCTCCCGCCCGGGTCGCAAGGCAGCCCACTGTGGGCGCGTGACCACCGGGCTTCACGGGGTGTATAAACAGGCGTCAGCCGCATGCCGCACAGGGAGGATGGGCTCGTGAGCATCGTCGAGGTCCACGAACTGCGCAAGCAGTACGACCCGCCCAAGGGCGTGCTGGCCGTGGACGGCGTCAGTTTCCACATCGACAAGGGCGAGATCTTCAGCCTCCTCGGCCCCAACGGGGCCGGCAAAAGTACCACGATCTCCATGCTGTCCTGCTTGCTGCACCCCAGCAGCGGCGACGCGTTCGTGGACGGGCACTCCGTGATCACCGACTCACCGGCGGTCAAGGAGGCCATCGGTGTCGTCCCGCAGGACATCGCCTTGTATCCGGACATGAGCGCCCGCGAGAACCTGCTGTTCTGGGGCAAGATGTACGGCCTCGCGGGCGCCGAGCTGCACGCGCGCGTCGACGAAGTCCTCGAGCTCATCACGCTGGTCGACCGCCAGAAGGAGCGTCTGGAGAAGTTCAGCGGCGGCATGAAGCGGCGCGTCAACATCGGCGTGGCGCTTGCTGCACAAGCCCCGGGTGCTGTATCTGGACGAGCCGACGGTCGGCATCGACCCGCAGAGCCGGCGCGCGATCCTCGACGGCATCCTCGCCCTGCGCGACCAGGGGATGACCATCCTCTACACCACGCACTACATGGCCGAGGCGCAGGAGCTCAGCGATCGCATCGGCATCGTCGACCACGGCAAGATGATCGCCGTCGGGACCAACGAGGAGCTCGTGAAGTCCGTCGGTGAAGAGGCTCACGTGGAGCTGAGCGTCGATCACTCTCTCGAGGGGATGGTTGAGCGCTGGGCGGAGGTCCACGGCGTCTCCAGGGCGACGAGCGACGAAGACCACGCGGTGCTGCTGGTGCAGGACGCCAACGAGGTGCTGCCGCGGCTCTTCGAAACGGCCGCCGCGTCCGGCTCGCGCATCACCGAGATCAATGTCACCGAGCCCAACCTCGAGATGGTCTTCCTGCATCTCACCGGCAGGGCTTTGAGGGAGTAGCGGCCGGTCTTGAGCCGTATCCTCGCCATCGCCTGGAAGGACCTGCGCAGCACGATGCGCAACGTTCCCGCGCTGGCCATGATGCTGCTGGCGCCGTTGGCTCTGGCCGCCCTGCTCGGCTTCGCCTTCGGCGGCGGCCAGAGCTTCTCGATCTCGGCGACCAAGGTCGCAGTGGCCAACGCCGACACGGGCACTTCCGGTGTCGGCGCCGTGGAGAACTACGGGGCCGTCGTGGTGGGCATCCTGAAGAGCCCGGACCTCAAGGACATCGTCGCGGTCAGCGAGAAGCCGTCGGCCGCCGCGGCGCGCGCCAGCGTCGACGACGGCACGTCGGCGGCGGCCGTGATCATCCCTGCCGACTTCAGTGGCGTCGTCCTCGGTACCGGCTCAACGGCGCCGAAGACCGCTGTCGAGGTCTACGAGAACCCGACCCAGGAGATCGGCGGGGCCATCACCGAGAGCATCGTCGGCCAGGCGCTGCTGGGCTTCAACGGGGCTCGTGCGGCGGCGATAGCCGCCAACGGCCTGGCCACCGCCAACGGCGACGGCGACCGTGCCGGCGAGCTCGCGCAGCAGGCCGCCGAGGAGTATCTGCGCGGCGGCGGCGCGGCCGCCGGGGTGAGCGTCGCGCAGCGCGCGCCGCAGCTGCCCGGCGGCGAGAGCACCAAAGATGTCGGCGTCACGGGTACCATCCTCGCCGGCATGATGATCTTCTTCATGTTCTTCGGCGCCAACAACGTCGCCCGCACGATCCTCGACGAGGACCGCGCCGGCACTCTGCCGCGGCTGTTCACGACGCCAACGCCGCGGCACACGATCCTCGGCGGAAAATACAGCAGCGTCTTTGTGACGGTGACCGTGCAGGCCGTGGTCCTGCTGGTCGCCGGCCGCTTCATCTTCAGTATCGACTGGGGCCGGCTCGACGCCGTGGCGGCGCTCACGCTCGTGGCCGCGGCGGTCGCCTCCGGTCTGGCGCTGCTCCTGATCTCGCTGGTGCGCACGCCGGCTCAGTCCGGCGCCATCGGCGCCGGCGTGTATCTGGTGCTGGCCCTGCTCGGCGGTAACTTCACCGGCACCGCGGCGGCCGGCGGCACCTATGCCGACGTCCAGAAGCTCACGCCCAACGGCTGGCTGCTGCAGGGCTGGGACGCCGTCATGCGCGGCGGCGGGATCGCCGACATCGTGCCCAACCTGCTCGTCCCTCTGGCGTTCGCGATCGTCCTCTTCGCGGTCGCCGTGCTGCGCTTCCGGAAGCGCTACGCGTGAGGCCGGCGTGAAGCGCATCCGGACCCTTATCGCGAAGGACTTCCTGGAGACGCGCCGCGACCGGCTCGCGCTGCTCTTCACGGTCGTCATGCCGCTGGCCTTCACGGCCTTCTTCGGGCTCATGTTCGGAGGCGGCAGCGACCGGCTTCCACTGGCGATCCATAACGCCGACTCGGGCGCGCCGGCGAAGCAGCTCGTGAGCGCGCTCGCCGAGTCTGGCGTCGTCAAGACCGAGATCATGACCCAGGACGATGCCGAGAAAGCCGTGGACGACAACAAGGTGGCCGCGGCGCTTGAGATTCCGGCCGGCTTCTCCGCCGCCCTCGCGGCCGGCCGGCCGGCCGAGCTCACCCTGGTGAGCATCGCCGGCTCCACCGGCGCCCAGACCGTGCAGACCGAAGTCTCGGCGGTGGCCGGCCAGCTGGCGGCCGGCGAGAGCGCAGCTCAGGCGGCTGTGGTGGTGGCCGGCGTGCCCCGCCACAGCATCCCCGTCGGCAGCGAGCAGAGCTACAAGGACGCCGCCCTTCTCATGGCGCGCCCACTCGCGGCACAGGCGCTCGCCGACCCCGTCGCGACGGTCAAGGTCATCGAGGCCGGCACCGCCGCCGGCCAGATCCCCAACGGCTTCGTCCTCAGCTCGCCGGGGATGCTCGTCAACTTCATCCTGTTCAGCCTGCTGACCGCCGGCATCGCGCTCATCCAGGAACGGCGCAACTTCACGTTGCTGCGCCTCATGACCACGCGCCTGCGCCGCTGGGAGCTCATCGCCGGCAAGGCCGCGGGGATGTTCGCCCTCACGTTCGTGCAGCAGATCATCCTCATCGGCGCCGGGCAGCTGCTGTTCGGCGTGGACTACCTGCGCGACCCAGCGGCGCTTCTCCTGATGATGGTCGCGCTCTCGCTCGTCGCCTCAACGCTGGGCCTGCTGCTCGCGGCCGTGCTCACCAGCGAGCAGGCCATGGTGGCCACCACCGTGATCGTCTCGATGAGTGTCTCGGCGCTGTCGGGGGCGTGGTTCCCGCTCGAGATCACCGGCCCGGCCTTCCGCTTTGTCGGCCATCTTCTGCCCACGGCCTGGATCCTCGACGGTCTGCGCGGCATCATCGTGCGCGGGTTCGGCGTCGCCGATGTGCTGCCGGCCTTCGGCTTCGCGCTGGCCTGGTCGGCGGTGCTCTTCGCGCTTGCCGTGTGGCGTTTCCGGCTCAGCGACTGACGCTCGTCTGAGCCGCCGGCCTACTCTTTGCTCGGCTTGATGCTCACGTCCTTCGGCAGGGCGAGGCCCGCCTCGACCTCGATGGCCTTGAGGATCCCCGACGGGACGGGGCAGGCGGGGTGCACCAGGTGCTCGGCGGCGAGGCGCAGGGTCACGGGACCCTCGCCGCGGTAGCTGATCTCCCCGTACGGGTCCACCTCGGTGAGCTCCTCGGCCAGATTCTCCACGTAGCCGCACGTGGTCTCGAACTCGAGTCTCACGATGCGGCCGTCCATCTTGGTGCGGACGGTCGTGCAGAAGCCGCAGATGCCGCTGTCGATCTCGGCTGAAGCCATGGTCGCTCCTTGGTCGCGGGCGGGAAGTGCGCTCATCATTCCCGGCGCCTTCGTCCTCCATGCCTCGGCTACCGTGACGACCATGGCGGCGCGTGCGGTACCATGTGCGCGGATATGACTCAGGCTGATTCCGCCCAGACCCGCGTGGCGCCCACGATCATCGCCGTGATCGTACTGGCCTGCATACCGCTGGTGTGGCGCAACGACTACATCATCAGCTTGCTCACGCTGATCCTGCTCTACAGCCTGATGGCGCAGAGCTGGAACCTCACCATCGGCATGTGCAGCATCTGGAACCTCGGCCAGCTGGCCATCATCGCCATCGGTGGCTATGTCACAGGGATCCTCATGGTCGAGCTTGGTGCATCGGCTTGGCTTGCGCTGCCGGCCGGCGTGGTCGCGGGCGGCCTGGCGGCAGCGATCATCGTGCTTCCTGTCATCCGCCTTCGGGGCTTCTTCGCGGCTCTGCTGACCTTTGCGGTCGCGGAAGTCGTGCGTTTGCTCGTCCTCGCCGACGGCACCGGGTTCACCGGTGGCAGGTTCGGTCTGTCGGGCGTTCCGGGGCTGTTCGATCACCTCTCGTATTCGGGGAGTCTGCGCGCCTCCTACTGGCTCACGCTCGTCCTCTCCGCGGCGGTCATGCTCCTCGTGCGCGGCATGATGGACTCGCCGTTCGGCAGGGGCATCGACCGGCGCCGGCAGGCCATTGTGGCGACCCTCGTCTCCGGCCTCGTGGCCGGTCTCGCCGGCGGGCTGTACGCCACCTACTATCACGGTATCACGCCGAGCTTCATGGCCCTCGGCCCCTTGGGCCTCCTCCTGATCATGGTCATCGCCGGCGGCATGGGGACGGTGCGTGGCCCGGTCCTCGGTGCCATTGTCGTCACCATCCTCAGAGAAGTGCTGGGCGACGCCGTCGTGTGGCGGCTTATCGTCCTGGGCGTCCTGCTCTTCCTCGTCACCGTGGTCTGGCCGACCGGACTTGACGGGCTTCTTCAGCTCATCCTCGACAAGATCCGTGCCCGGATGAAGGGCGCGCAGGGGAAGGCCGAGGGCGGAGCGGAGCCGGGCGGCCCACAGATCGGCACGGAGACCTGACGGCGACGCGGCCAGCCACCGCCGTTGTGCCTTGCCGCGTCCTGCGCCTCAAGGACGGTTCGGGATCGCCGCTCAGCGTCATGGCGTTCGTGCCCTGAGCGCGGCCGGTCGGCGCGGCGCCTACGGCAGCGTCGCGACCGCGCGCTCTATGAGCTGGATGAGCGGCGCCGGGTAAACGCCGAAGACGATGACGAAGGCGGTGAGCGCGGCGAGCACGGCGGCGGAGCCGCCGCCGATCGTCGCGCCCACGGCGTCCGCGTTCTCGTCCGGCTGCCGCACCCACATCGCCACGACGATCCGCGTGTAGTAATACAGGCCGATGGTGCTCGTCAGCACCAGCACGACGATCAGCGCCCACAGCGCCGCACCGGCGCCGACCGTCACCAGGTAGAACTTGGCGATGAAGCCGACGGTCAGCGGCATACCGGCCAGCGAGAACAGGGCCACGGTGAAGGCGGCGGCGGTCCAGCGCCGCGTGCGCGCGAGCCCGCGGTAGTCGGCGAGCGCGTCCGCGTCACGCTTCGGTGTCGAGAGCGCCGTGACGACTCCGAAGGCCACCAGCGTCGTGGCGAAGTAGGCCACGAGGAAGAACGTCACGGCGATGGCGGCCTGCTCCCCGGCGGCGAGGAAGGCCACCAGCAGGTACCCGAGGTTGGCGATCGACGAATAGGCGAGGATGCGCTTGACGTTGTCCTGCCGCAGGGCGAGCAGGTTGCCGGCGACCATGGAGGCGACGGCGACGGCGGCGAACACCAGGAACAGCGATGAGCCGGTATCAAGGCTCACAGGCCAGAAGTAGCGCAGGAGCAGGGCGAACACGGCGCCCTTGGAGACGGTGGCGACGTAGGCGCCCACCGGCGCCGGCGCGCCTTGGTAGACGTCCGGCGTCCACATGTGAAAGGGCACGACCGCGAGCTTGAAGCCGACGCCGACGAGGATCAGCACGATGCCGAGCGCGACCACGACGTCCTGGCCGCCGAGGCCGGCGCTGAGCAGCGCAGCGAGCCCGCTCGCGGCCATCGTCCCCGTCTCGGCGTACACCAGCGCCATGCCGAACACGAGGAAGGCCGAGGTCGCGCCGGCGAGCACGAGGTACTTGACCGCCGCCTCGACGAACTGCGCCCGGTAGATCGGATAGACGATGAGCGCGTACAGCGAGACGCTGAGGATCTCGAGGCCGAGGAAGAACGAGGCGAAGTGCGTGCTGGCGACGAGTACAGCGCCGCCGAGTGTGGCGATCAGGAGGAGCATGTAGTACTCCTCGGGGTGCACGTGGCGGCGCTGCAGGTAGCTCCACGAAAGGATCGCGACTGCGGCCGTGGCCACGGTGAGGAGGCCGATGTAGAACAGGGCGTACGTGTCGAAGGACAGCAGTGGCGTGACCTGACGCTCGGTCCGCGTGGCGGCGATGAACAGGGAGACGATCGTCGCCGCCAGGCCGACCAGCGTGAGCGCCAGCGCAAGCGCGTGCGAGCGGTAGAACGCGGCCGCGAGCATGACGACCACCGGTGTCACCGTGAGCGCAATGAGCGGAAGCAGGGTGATGAGGTCGCCGGTGGTCATTGCCCCTCGTCCGCCGTCGCGCTGTCGCCGATTTTCGTCTGGGCCGCGCTTGCCGCATCGGGTGACAGCGGGCTCCCCGCGGTCATCTGCTGCACGGCGGTCACGGTCTGCCGGGCGGTCGCGATCAGCGGCTGCGGGTAGAAGCCGATCACCACGAGGGCGGCTATCAGGGCGGCGTACATCGCGGTCTCGCGAGGCACGAGGTCGTCGACGCGCAGGGCATGCGTCTCCCGGCCCTGGAAGGCGCGCTGCATCATCCAGAGTGCGTACACCGTGGCGAACACCAGACCGACGGCGCCCAGGACCGCCGCCCATCTGCTCACCTGCCAGGTGCCGACGAGGATCAGGAACTCGGCGACGAAGTTGCCCAGACCGGGCAACCCGAGCGAGGCGAGGGCGAAGAACATCGCCGTGCCGCCCATCCGCGGGGCGACGGCCCAGAGACCGCCCATCTTGGCCATGTCCCGCGTGTGGATGCGGTCCTGCAGGGTGCCGACGAGGATGAAGAGCGCGCCCGTGGAGAGGGCGTGGCAGACGATCTGCAATACCACGCCCTGCAAGGCCAGCGTGTTCCAGGCGAAGATCCCGAGGAGTACGAAGCCCATGTGGCTCACGCTCGTGTACGCGACGAGGCGCTTCAGGTCGGTCTGCGCGTAGGCCATGATCGCGCCGTAGATGATGCCGATCACGGCGAGGATCATGCCGATGGTACGAAAGTCGTACACGGCCTGCGGGAAGAGCGGCACCATGAAGCGGATCATCCCGTAGGCGCCGATCTTGATGAGCACCCCGGCGAGGATCACCGAGCCGGCCGTGGGCGCCTCGGTGTGGGCGTCGGGCAGCCAGGTGTGCAGCGGAAACGCCGGCAGCTTGACGGCGAAGGCGGCGAAGAACCCGAGCATCAGCAGGAAGGCCGTGCCGGACGGCATCTGCGTGCCCAGCAGTTGCGTGAAATCGAACGTGTACACGCCGGTGGCGCGTCCGTGGATGAAGTACAGACCCAGGATGGCGATCAGCATCAGCAGCCCGCTGGCCTGCGTGAAGATGAAGAACTTGATGGCCGCGTACACGCGCCGCTCGTGGCCCCAGAGGGCGATCACGAAGTACATCGGGATGAGCATCATCTCGAAGAAGAAGTAGAAGAGGAAGAGGTCGAGCGAGAGGAACACGCCGGCCAGCGCCGCGGTGGTCCAGAGGATCATGAAGTGGAAGAAGCCGACACGCTCGGTGATGCCCCGCCAGGACGCCAGCACCGCCAGCAGACCCATGGCGAAGGTGAGCACGAGCATGATGAGGGTCAGACCGTCCGCGGCGAGGAAGAAGCTGATGCCGAGCGGCGCGATCCAGGTGGCGTGGACGTCGGCGAGCCAGGTCCCCTGGACGAGGCCGGCGGCGCCGGGGCCTTGGGCCACGAAGGCGGCCTTGAGTGCCCCGGCCTGCGAGACCCATTGCCAAGTCACGAGGGCCAGGGGCAGGGCCGTGCCGGCGACCGCGACCCAGCGCGCCAGCTGAGGCTGCGAGCGCGAGACCAGCCATGCCAACGGGGCGGCCACTGCCGGGATGAGGATGTACCAGAGGAGGATCATCCCGGCCTCACCTCAGCACCACGAAGCCGACGATGACCGCGAGGCCGACACCGGCCACGCCGACGTAGAGTCGCAGCTGGCCGTTCTGTGACGCGCTGAGCGCGCGCCAACCCTGCAGGTTGAGCCAGGCGATCCCCGAGAACGCGGGCTCGACGAGATCGTCTCGGGCCACGCGTGCGAACCACCTCACGGGGATCACGAAGACGTGCTCGTACAGCCAGTCGAAGCCCCAGCCGTTGAGCCAGAAGGTCTGCACGTCGTGGGGCGTGGGCCGCGCGGCGAAGCGCTCGAGCGCGGCGCGGCTCTCGTAGAGCCACACCGTGGCCAGCGCGACGCCGACGACGGCGACCAGTGACGTGAGCAGCGCGGCGACGCCGGTGTAGGCGAAGCTGTCGGCGACGGTCTCCGTCACCGGCAGAGCCGTGTCGAGGAAGGTCTCGAACGGGTGAAAGCCGCCCATCCATCCCGGCAGCCAGACGAAACCGCCGACCACGGAGAGCACGGACAGCACGACGAGCGGCAGCTTCATGCGCCAGCGTGGAAGGAGCGTCACCGGGGTCTGCTGGTCGCCGAAGAAGACGACGAAGACCAGCCGGAACGCGTAGATCGAGGTGAGCAGCGAGCCTGCCAGCGCGCCGAGCCAGAGCCAGGCGTTGCCTTCGACCGCGCCGAGACTGGTCTCGATGATCAGATCTTTGCTGTAGAAGCCGTCCGTGACCAGTGGTATGGCGGAGAGCGAGGCGGCGCCGATGACGAACGCCCAGAAGGTCGTCGGGAGCTTGCGCCGCAGGCCACCCATCTTGAAGATGTCGTGCTCGCCGCCGAGCGCCTCGATGACGACGCCCGCGGCGAGGAAGAGCAGCGCTTTGAAGAACGCGTGAGTCATGAAGTGGAAGATCGCGGCGCTCCAGCCGGCGACCCCGAGCGCCAGGAACATGTAGCCGATCTGGCTCATGGTGGAGTAGGCGAGGACGCGCTTGATGTCGTGCTGCGCCAGGGCGCTGAAACAGGCGTACAGAAGGGTCACCGTGCCGATGATGGCGACTGCCAGGCGCACGTCCGGGGCGAGCGTGAACAGCACGTTGGTGCGCGCGATGAGGTACACGCCGGCGGTGACCATGGTGGCGGCATGGATGAGCGCACTGACCGGGGTGGGGCCGGCCATGGCGTCGGGCAGCCACGTCTGCAGCGGCAGCTGCGCCGACTTGCCCACGGCGCCGCCGAGTAGCAGCGCGGCCGCGGCCACGGCGACGCCGGAGCCGGTCGCCCAATTCTTGGCGGCGCCGGCCATGAGAGGCTGGATCTCGAGGGTGTGAAGTTGCGTGAACAGCAGGAAGAGGCCGACGATCAGGGCGGTGTCGCCGACGCGCGTGACGATGAACGCCTTGCGCCCGCAGTAGACGTTCTGCACGTCCTTCTGCCAAAAGGCGATGAGCAGATAGCTGCACATGCCCACGCCTTCCCAGCCGAGGTAGAGCAGCAGCAGGTTGTCGGCCAGCACGAGGACGAGCATCGAGGCGACGAAGAGGTTCATGTACATGAAGAAGCGCGTGAAGCCCTCGTCGCGCTCCATGAACTCGGTGGAGTACAGGTGGATGAGGAAGCCGACGCACGTGATGACGACCACGAAGATCACGCTCATGGCGTCCAGGTAGAAGGCGATCTGCGGCGCCAGCCCGCCGACGTCGAACCATGTCCAGAGCACCTGCCGATACGCGTCTCCGGGTGGCGGCGAGGTGATGAAGGAGACCGCGACGAGGATCGCCACGACAGCCGACAGGCCGACGGAGCCGGCGCCGATGAGCGCCGCGGCGCGGCGGCCAAGGCGCCGGTTCAGCAGCAGGAGCACGACGAAGCCGGCGGCGGGCAGGGCGGGCACGATCCAGAGGAGCTGCAGCATCCCCTACCCTTTCATCTCGTCGGCGTCGTCCACGTCCAGCCGCCCGAGGCTCTGGCGGAAGCGGATAGCGAGCGCCAGACCCACCGCGACTTCGGCCGCCGCCATGGCCAGGACGAAGAGGAACATGACCTGGCCGTCCGGGCTGCCCCAGCGCGCTCCGGCCACCACGAAGGCGAGGCCGGCGGCGTTGAGCATGATCTCGATGCAGGCGAGCGCGACGATCAGGTTGCGCCGTGTGAGGAGGCCGACGAAGCCGATCACGAAGAGGATGGCGGCCAGGATGAGGCCGTGATCGAGGGACACGGCGGCCATCAGGACTCGCCGCCGTCGTCAGTCGGTCCTTCAGCCTCGGGGACCTCCGGCTGTGAGGCGATGTGCCGCGCGCCGATGAGCGCCGCGAGCAGCAGCATCGAGGCAAGCTCCACGCCGAGCACGTAAGGCCCGAAGAGCGCTGCGCTGACCTGCTGCGGCCCGACCTCGCCGGAGTGCAGGGCGTGATTGGTGAGGCCGATCCCGTAGAGGAGCTCGGCCAGCAGCACGGCAACCAGGATCAGCGGCCCGATCCAGGCGCTCAGCGGTACGCGCAGCGCCGAGTCGGCACTCACGTTGAGCAGCATCACGGCGAAGACGAACAGCATCATGATGGCGCCCGCGTAGACGATCACCTCGAGGGCGGCCACGAAGGGTGCGCCGAGCGTGTAGAAGACCACGGCCACGGCGAACAGCGACACGACGAGGTTCAGCAGCGCGTGCACGAGGTTGGTGCGCGTGATGACCATGATCGTCGCGACGATCGCGACGGCCGCGGCGATGTAGAAGAGGGTGGTCATGGCAGCAGGTCGTGGACGTCGACCGGCGGGGCCTCTCGCTGCGCCTCACCCTTGTCCTTGCCGCCGATCGCCAGCCCGGCGACGCGGTAGAAGTCGTAGTCGTGGTACTTGCCCGGTCCGGCGATCAGCAGGTCTTCCTTCTCGTAGACCATGTTGTGGCGCTCGTACTCGCACATCTCCACGTCTGGCGTGAGCTGGATGGCGTACGTGGGGCAGGCGTCCTCGCAGAAGCCGCAGAAGATGCAGCGCGAGAAGTTGATGCGGAACCAGGCGGGGTAGCGGCGCCCGGTCTCGTCCTCGGTGGCCTGCAGCGCGATGCAGTCCACGGGGCACACGACGGCGCAGAGGTAACAGGCCACGCAGCGCTCGTCGCCTCCGGGGTCGCGCGAGAGGATGATGCGGCCCCGGTAGCGCGGCGGCAGGTAGACCATCTCGTCGGGGTACTGGATCGTGTCGCGGCGGTGGAAGGCGTGCCCGATGACGGTGCCGAGACCCTGCAGCGTGGAGACCACCGTGCGCACGATGCGCGGCGCCAGAGTCTGCTCGCGCCGCGCCAGGCGCCCGGTCTGCACCACGTCGGTGGTGAGCGGCGGATGCGTCTGCGGCGGTGCGTCCATGCTCTGCATCCTCACGAGTGGCGCGCCACGACGATGGCGCCGGTCACGAGCAGGTTGACGAGGCTGAGAGGCAGCATGACCTTCCAGCCGAGCTCCATGAGCTGATCGTACCGCGGGCGAGGGAACGTGCCTCGCACGACGACGAAGAAGGTGATGAAGATGCCGGTCTTGATGAGGAACCAGATAAGGCCGGGCAGCCAGGGCCCCAGCCAGCCGCCGAAGAAGAGAGTCGCGATGAGCGCCGAGATGAGGGTCACGGCGACGTACTCGCCGACGAGGAACATGCCGAACTTCATGCCGGAGTACTCGGTGTGGTAGCCGGCCACCAGCTCGCTGTCGGCCTCCACGAGGTCAAAGGGCAGACGCCGGGTCTCGGCGAGGCCGGCGACGACGAAGACGACGAAGCCGATGAACTGCGGGCCGATGTTCCAGAGCCCGCGCTGGCTCTCGACGATCTGCACGAGGCTGAACGAGCCGGCGATGAGGACGACGCCCACGAGCGAGAGCCCCATGAAGACCTCGTAGCTCACCATCTGCGCGGCGGCGCGCAGGCCGCCGACCAGCGAATACTTGCTGCGCGACGACCAGCCGGCGAGGACCACGCTGTACACGGCCAGCGACGACATGGCGAGCACAAACAGCAGGCCGACGTTGAGATCGGCGATCACGATGCCGCTGGCCACCGGCACCACGATGAACGACAGCAGCGCCGTGGCCATCACGATCGCCGGCGCGACGACGAACACGCGCTTGTCGGCGAACGGCGGCACCCAGTCTTCCTTGAACAGGATCTTGAAGGTGTCGGCCAGTACTTGCAGGAGGCCGGCGGGGCCGACCCGATTGGGGCCGTAACGATCCTGGATCACGCTGAGCAGACGCCGCTCGTACCAGATGAGACCGGCGGAGATCGTCAGCACCACGATGAGCACGCCGAGCACCGTGGCCAGCTGGCCGACCCACGCCGGCGCGCTGGCCGCGATCACGCTGCCGGGGATACCGTTCATGACGGCCCTCCGCTCGCCGACGGCGCCCCCGGGACGCGCGTGAGCCGCCCATGGCCGGGCAGAGGGACGTAGGGCATCCCTGCCAGCCCGACGGGCACGCCGGCCACGCCGCCGGGCAGGGACGGCTCCAGGCGGAAGGGGGCGCGGACGTCCAGCCAGGGCATCCAGAGCTCGAGCCAGTCGCCTTCTTCCAGCTCGAGCCGGGCGGCGTCCTCCCGGTTGACGGCGATGTACGGCTGAGGCGCGCGCTCAGCCACGCCGGGCGTGTACATGCTCAGGTCGTCGGAGCCGAAGATGTGGTGCAGCGGGACGAGCACGAAGTCGTCGTCGCGGGCGCGGAAGGCGGGCGGGACCTGCGGCGCCGGCAAGGGTTGCGCCCGGCCGGCCCCGTCAAGGAGCCGCGCCCCGGAAGGCCCGCCCTTCAGCGGCCCGCCGACCTCCTCCTGCAGCTTGTGCAGCCCGTTGCCGGAGTTCCAGCCCGCGGACCAGACGCGCGGCAGCAGGGCCGCGGGCGACTCGGCGGGGGCCAGGCCCTCGAGCGAGAAGGCGAGCGCCGAGTCGGGGTCGACGACGGGCGCAGGCTCGAACACGGTCACGTCGGCGTCCGCGGCCGTGCGGCCGCTCCAGCGCTGTGGCTGCCGCGCGACCTTGCGGCCGGCGTAGCGCCAGTCTGATGAGGGGGCTACCGCGGCGACGCCGCGGAACTGCGGCAGCTCCATCTCCAGGGCGGCGGTCACGTCGTTGACGTCGCGCCAGCCGCGGCCGCCCGGGAGGCCGAGCCTCTCCATCAGGTCGCGGAGCCAGCGCCACTCCTCCTGCGTCTCGCCTTCAAGCGGGAGCACGCTGAAGGAGCGCTGCGCCCGGCCCTCGTTGTTCACGAAGGTGCCGGTCGACTCTGCGAAGGTCGGCGCGGGCAGCACGACGTCCGCCCTTTCGGTGACGCGGCCTTCAAGGGCGGCGAGTGCGACGACGTGCGCGTCGTGCTCGAACAGATCGTCGACCAGCAGCGAGGCCGCGCGTCGGTGCAGGTCGGTGTCGAGGATCACGACGGCGTCGGCTTCCGCGCGCGCGACGGCGGCGATGGCGTGGGACAGGCGCCCGCCGCCCATCATGCGCAGCCCCACGCTGTTCGACTCGGGGACCGTGAGGACGAGGGTGGCCGCGGCGGTCCCGGCCAGCGCGGCGGCCGCGCCCAGTACAGCGGCTGAGCCGTTCGTGGTGCCGCAGACGATCAGCGGGCGCCGGCTGGCGCGGAGCGCGCCCGCCCAGCGCACGACCCGGTTGCGCTCCTCGTCGCACAGGTCGGCGACTTCGCTCGCCGCCGGGTCCAACTCGTGGGCGGCGGCCAGGGCGAGGCGTGCGATATCGGCGGGCGCCGCACGCCACACCTCGCCGGCCACCTCGTCGAGCTTGGTCGCGTGCGGCGCCGCGATCCACAGCGGGCTCGGGGCGCGGCGCTTGGCGCGCCCGATGGCGGCGTCGTTCCAGCGGCGGATGTGCACGCGCTCCTCCTCGGCCGTCGGACGCAGCCGTAGCCAGGTGCGCACCGTGAGGTCGAGCATCGGCGCCGTGTTGGTGACGTCTTCGCCGAGGACGAACACGGCGTCGGCGTGCTGCACGTCGGCCAGCGACCCGAGCGGCGTGTGCCCTGCGCCGGCGATCCGGAGGACCGTGCCCACGAGATCGTGGTCGGTATCTGACATGCCGAGGTAGAAGCGCTCGGGTCCCACGAGCGTGCGAAGGGCGTAGTTGGCTTCGAGCGACGCTCGCGGCGAGCCGATGCCGATCACGCGGCGCTCGCGCAGCAGCGAGGCGGCCGCGTCGAGCGCCCGTTCCCGCCTTGCCGGGACGGGCGCTTCGCCGCCGTCCGCGGTCATCGAGACCGGGCGCCACGCCACCCGCGCGGCGCGGATCCGCTGCGGCGCGTTGACGAACGCGTAGCCGAAGCGGCCGCGGTCGCAGAGGAACATCTTGTTGATGTCGCGGTTGTAGCGGCTGAGCACGCGCCGCAGCTCGCCGTAGCGCGCCCCCGGGGTGGTGTTGCAGCCCAGGCCGCAGAGCGGGCACACCGAGGGCGCGGTCTGCAGGTCCCACTTGCGCGAGTAGTGATGCGTGAGGGTCTTGTCGTCGAAGACCCCGGTGGGGCACACCTCGATGAGGTTGCCGCTGAACTCGCTTTCCAGCGTGCCGTCCGTCTCGCGGCCGAAGTACACCTGGTTGCGCAGCCCGAACACGCCGAAGTCGTGGCCGCCGGCGTAGTCGTTGTAGAGGCGGGTGCAGCGATAGCAGGTGATGCAGCGGTTGAGCTCGTGGGTCACGAAGGGTCCGAGGTCCTGGTTGCGGAAGGTCCGCTTCTGGCCGCGGTAGCGCCGGTACGTGTGCCCGGTCATCACCGTCATGTCCTGGAGGTGGCACTCGCCGCCCTCATCGCACACGGGGCAGTCGTGCGGGTGGCTCATCATCATGAGCTCGATCATCCGCGCGCGGAACCGCACCGCCTCCTCGTCGTCGATGACGATGCGCGTGCCCTCCTGCGCCTCGGTCATGCATGCCATGGCGATCTCGCTCTTCTCCTCGCCGTCGCGGCCCGTCCAGAAGAGGCGCACGGCGCACTGCCGGCAAGCGCCGATCGAGCCCATCACGGGGTGCCAGCAGAAGAACGGCAGGTCGAAGCCCAGCGAGAGCGCCACGTCGAGCATGTTGCGACCTGCCTCGGCGCGAAACTCGCGGCCGTCGATCGAGACGGTCACGAGCTCCGGCCCGGCGCCGTTCTGCCGTTCGCCGGCGCTCACGGCGCCGCCGCCTCTTCGGGCGTTGCGTCCGCGGCGCCCGGTGCGTAGGGGCAGCAGCCATCCTCGATGTGTCGCACGAACTCGTCGCGGAACAGCCGCAGCGCCGCCTCGAGCGGCTGCATCGCGCCCGGGGCGAGGTCGCAGAAAGTCTTGTCGGAGCCCATGAGCCAGACGTGCTCCTGGAGCAGCTCGAGATCGTCGGCGCGCCCGCATCCCTGCTCGATGTCGCGGAGCAGCGAGGCCGACCACTGCAGACCCTCGCGGCACGGCGTGCACCAGCCGCACGATTCCTGGGCGAAGAACTGCAGCAGGTTGAGGGTCATGCCGACCGGGCACGTCTTGTCGTCCAGCACGACGAGCGTGCCCGTGCCCAGGCGGCTGCCGACCGTCTCCATCGCGCCGAAGTCCATGGCGACATCGATGTCCGCGGCGCCGACGAACGCCGTGGAGGCCCCTCCGGGGCTGACGGCGCGCAGCTCGTAGCCGGGCTGCATGCCGCCCGCGTGCACCTCGATGAGCTCGCGCATCGAGGTGCCGATGGGCAGCTCCACGCAGCCCGGACGCGCCACGCGCCCGGCGACGCCGTAGATCTTGGTGCCACCCTCGCCGCTCACCGACAGGCTCTTCCACCAGTCGGCGCCGTTGCGCGCGATGGAGGGCACGGCGGCGAAGGTCTCGACGTTGTTCACCACGGTAGGCCGCGAGTACAGACCGGCGCCTGTCATGTGCGGCGGTCGCGCGCGAGGGTTGGGCCGCTGGCTCTCGAGAGCATTGAGCATCGCCGAGGCCTCGCCGCAGATGTAGCGCCCGACGCTCTCGTGCAGGTAGATGTCGAAGGAGAAGCCCGAGCCCAGGATGTCGCCGCCCAGGTAGCCGCGCTCGTAGGCTTCGGCGATGGCCCGCTCGATGCAGGCGAACGGCTGGTCGTACTGGGCGCGCAGAAAGACGTAGCCGGCATCCGCCTGGACGGCGAAGCCGGCGATGATCATGCCCTCGAGCACGAGGTGCGGGTTGTGCGCGAGGAGGAAGCGGTCCTTGAAGCTGCCCGGCTCCATCTCGTCGCCGTTGCACACGACGTACTTGGGCCGCGGGGCGTCGGGGCCCAGCGGCATGGTGCTCCATTTGCGCCCGGTGGCGTAGCCGGCGCCGCCGCGGCCGCGAAGACCGGAGTCTGAGACGGCCTGCGTCACGGCGGCCGGCTGGAGCTCCCGCAGGGCGCGGGCGAGGCCCTCGTAACCACCGGCGGCGACGTAGTCGTCGATGTACGCCGCCTGCCCATCCGGCCGCATGGCCTTCGTGAGCGGCCGCTCCCAGCCGTTCGTGTCCAGGGGGCTCATGCGTATGCCTCGAGGATGGCGCCTACCTGCGACGGTGCCACGGGCCCGTGCAAGTCCGCGTCGACCATCATCGCCGGGCCCCTGTCGCAGGCGCCGAGGCAGACGATGGGCAGGAAGGTGAAACGGCCGTCCGCGGTGGTCTCGCCGAGGCCCACACCGAGCTGCGTCTGGATGGCGTCGCGCAGCTCGGCGTAGCCCAGCGACCAGCAGGCGAAGCTGTCGCAGACGAGCACGATGTGGCGTCCGACCGGCCGGCGGAAGAGCATGTTGGCGAAGGTCGCCAGGCTGTCGAGTTCCTCGACGCTCATGCCGAGGTACGCGCCGAGGTCGGCGAGCGCCTCGTCGGAGAGCCAGCGCCGCTGCCGCTGCACGATGCGCATCGCGGTCGCGGCTGCGGCGCGCTTGTCCGGGTAGTGCGGCAGCACCGCGTCGATCTCCTGGCGTTCGTCGGCGCTCAGGCTCACCGGTCCACGTCTCCCATCACGAAGTCGAGGCTCCCGAGGATCGTCACCAGGTCGGCGATCTCGTATCCCTGGGCGAGCAACGGCAGTACCTGCAGGTGAGGGAACGAGGGCGTGCGGATCTTGGTGCGGTAGGCGCTGCTCTGGCCGTCGCTGATGGCGTAGTAGCTGTACTGGCCCTTGGTGCCCTCGGTGTAGACACAGGCCTCTCCGGGCGGTACGACCGGGCCCCAACTCACTCCCAGGAAGTGGGTGATGAGCGTCTCGATGTCGTGCATCGTGCCGGGGTCCTTGACCGGCGGTGTGGCCAGCGGTTCGTGCGACTTGTACGGCCCGTCGGGCATCTGGTCGAGGCATTGGCGGATGATCCTCAGACTCTGACGCATCTCCTCGACGTGCACGGCCACCCGGTCGTAGCAGTCGCCCGTCGAGCCCACCGGGACGTCGAAGTCGAACCAGTCGTAGTGGCTGTGCGGGCGCTGCTTGCGCCAGTCCCAGGGCAGTCCCGTGGCGCGCAGGTTGGGGCCGGTGATGCCCCACTCGACGGCGTCGGCAACGCTGAGAGCCCCAACGCCGACGGTGCGCGCCTTCATGATGCGGCTGTCCATGATGAGCCGGTCGTATTCATCCAGGCGGCTGGGCAGGTAGTCGAGGTAGTCGCGCACCGGCTGCTCCCAGCCGTTCGGCAGATCCTCGGCAATGCCGCCGATACGGAACCAGCCGGGGTGCATTCGCGCCCCGCAGATGGGCTCGATGACGGCATCGAAGATGCGCTCGCGGTCCTCAAAGGTATAGAAGACCGGCGAGAGCGCGCCGATGTCCTGGGCGAAGGTGCCGTAGTAGACGAGGTGGCTGGAGATGCGAAAGAACTCGCCGAGCATCACGCGGATGATCTGCGCCCGGTCGGGCACCTCGATGCCGCAGAGCTTCTCGACGCTGAGCACCCACGGCAGGTTGTTGGTGACTCCGCCCAGGTAATCGATGCGGTCCGTGTACGGGATGAAGGTGTGCCACGTCTGGCGCTCGCTGAGCTTCTCGGCGCCACGATGATGAAAGCCGATGTCGGGGATGCAGTGCACGATCTCCTCGTCGCGCAGGCCGACGATGATGCGCAGCGGGCCGTGAGTGGCGCCGTGTTGCGGCCCGATGTTGAGATACATCAGCGTGGGGTCATCCTCACTGGTGGGCAGCCCCCACTCCTCCGGCTTGAAGCGCAGATCCTCCTGCCAGGCATCGAACTGTTCGAACGGCATCGTGAAGGGCCCGAGCTCCGTGCCCCGCGAAGGCGCCTCCTTGCGCAAGGGATGCCCTTCCCACCAGGGGGGGAGCAGGATGCGCGCCAGGTGCGGGTGGCCGCGTACGTCGATACCGAACATGTCCCACAGCTCGCGCTCGTACCAGTTCGCCGCCGGCCACAGGTCGGTGATGGTCTCAACGCCTTCGCCGTCGCGGAGCCCGACCTTGAGGCGCAGGTCGGCGTTCCGTTCGTACGAGAGCAGGTGATAGAAGACCGTGAAGTCAGCCTCGGGCTGCCCAGCGCGGTGGGCGCGCAGGCGCTCGTCGATGCCGCCGAGGTCGTACAGGCTTGCGAACGGCCGTGCGGTCCCGGTCTTGAGGTAGGCGAGCACCTCCTTGACGCGCGCGGCCGGCGTCCACACAGTCGGGATCCCGTCGGCCGTGCTCTGCTCCACGAGCGACACGTCGGGGAAACGGCCGTGCAGCTCTCCGATGATGCCGCGCTGCGCGATCGGAGTCTCGGCGGCCGGCGTCACGTCACACCTCCTCCTGGGGGTCTAGCTCGCCGGTCTCGGCGCGTCCCGGCCGCCGCAGGTCGCGCAGGGAGATGCCGCCGGGCTTCTGCACGTTCTCGGCGCCGAGCACCCAGCTGAGCGGGCGGCGCTCGGTCTGCACCTGCGCCTGCAGCAGCAGCAGCCCCTCCATGAGGGCGGTCGGCGCCGGCGGGCAGCCCTGCACGTACACGTCGACGGGCAAGAAGGAGTCGACGCCCTGCACCACGCTGTAGACGTCGTACATGCCGCCGGAGTTGGCGCACGAGCCCATGCTGATGACCCAGCGCGGCTCCATCATCTGGTGGTAGAGCTGCAGCACCGTGGGGGCCATCTTGCGGAACACGGTGCCGCCGACGATCATCACGTCGGCCTGGCGCGGCGAGATGCGCAGCACCTCGGCGCCGAAGCGCGCGATGTCGTAGCGCGGCGTGAGGCTCGTCGCCATCTCGACGAAACAGCAGCTGAGGCCAAAGCCGAACGGCCAGAGGGAGTTCTTGCGGCCCCAGGCGACCAGGTGCTGCAGGCTCCCCAGCACGACCGCCTGTCCCTGACCCGCTCCCGGCGGAGTCCCGTCGTCGAGCAGCGACTGGATCGCGAGGGCCGTGCGTGATGGTCCGGGTCCCCGGCGCGGCGGCATGGTCACCGCTCTCCGCGGAGATGCCGGCGCCGACCCGCAGGCCGCCAGTCGAGCCCGCCGATCTTCCAGAGGTACACGAGCCCCGCGAAGAGCAGTACGACGAAGACCACGATCTCAGCGTAGCCGGCCCAGCCGAGGCGCCTCGCGTTCACGGCCCAGGCGAAGATGAACACGGCCTCCAGGTCGAAGATCACGAAGTACAGCGCGACCTGGTAGAACTTGACGGACAATCGTTTGGGCAGCGGCCCCGCCGGCTTGATGCCCGATTCGTAGGGCATGCTGCGCTCGGGGCCGCGCCGCCGTTCGCCGAGCAGCGCCGAGACCACGATGATCGCCGCCACGATGAACAGCACGAGGGCCGCGTAGAGCACCGCCGGCCAGACTGTCACCGCTACGAGTAGACCAGTCACTCAAGCCCCCTGAGACGCGTTGCCCCTTCGCCCGCTGCCGCTGCGCTGCTGGACGCGGGGACCGCCCGCATGGTAGAGAACCTATCAGTATCAAGGGAAGCGGCTCGTGTCACGCTTCCCGAGCCACATTTCTCGAACTCTATCGTGCGGCACGGTAGCATGGCGGCGAAACGCGAAGGACCGGGGGGTCCTGCAGATGGGCCGAACGGCGGTGCACAGGAGCGACCGGGGGGGCGGGTGGCTGCGTCTGCCGGCACGGCTCTGCGTCGTCCTCGTGGTGCTGTTTGCCGCCACCGCACCCGCCGTCGCCTCTCCGTCGCCCAGCCCCTCGCCGCCTATTGAGGCTTCGCCCGGCGCGAGTCCCGGCGGCGTGGTCTTTGCGGAAAACTGCTCCGGATGCCACGGCATCCGCGGTGAGGGCGGCTTCGGGCCCACGCTCGCGGCCGCCGGCTTCGCGAGCCTCGTTGCCCCCATGGTCGAGGAGGGCGGCATCCGGATGCCGGCCTTTGGCGACCAGCTGAGCGACGCCCAGATACAGGGCGTGGCAGAGTATGTGGCCGCTTCCATCGCCGACCCCGCGGCGCGCACGGCGGTGACCGCCGAGGGCGGCGAGACCTACCGCCTCTACTGTGCCGGCTGCCATAGCACCACAGGCCGCGGCGGCGCGCTGACCCGCGGGCGCAACGCGCCCGATATCTCGCAGTACCCCGCGGCCGAGGCGCTCGCCGCGATGATCCTCGGCCGCGGCAACATGCCCGCCTTCGCCGGCAACACCCTCGACGTGCGCCAGCAAGCCGCCGTGGGCCTCTACGTCGGCGTCCTCGTGGACCCGCCTTCGCCGGGTGGCCACGGCCTCGGCTACCTCGGCCCCGTTACTGAGGGCGCCGTCTCGGCCATTGCCCTGCTCATCATGATCTTCCTCGCCGTGTGGCTGGCGTGGAAGTCGCGGACGGCGAAGCCGTGAGCGACCCAGAGACCGGCATCCACGGCATCCGGCCCGTCGCTGGCGGCGGCGGTGCGCCTGCGTCCCATGGCGGCGGCTCGCCGTCAGGTTGGCCGGTGGCCATCGGGCTTCTCGTGACCGTCGCTGGATCCGTGGGTTTCGTCGTCGCCTTCGTCACTAACGCCAGCACGGCTTGGCTTGGCGGCTCTCTGGCGGCAGCGCTCCTCGGCCTTGGCATGGCGCTCGCCTACTGGGGCCGCGACCTCGCCGGGGACGAGGTCATCAGCGGGCCGTACCCGGTGCCGCACGACGACGCCCCGGGTGCGGCCGCGCTGGGCGCCGACCTCGAGCAGAGCGCACACGTCGTCACGCGGCGGCACTTTCTGGCGAAGTTCCTCGTGTTTGGCGCCGTCGTCTTCGCCCTTAGCCAGGCCGTCATCCTTGGGGCGCTGGGCCCGTTGCCGGGGCGCAGCCGCTTCGAGACGGCATGGCGGCCCGGCCGTCGGCTTGTGACCATCGACGGCGAGCCGGTGACTCGCGAGGACCTCGCCGGCGGGGGCAGCCTGGTGGCGTTCCCTGAAGGGCACACCGACGCGGCAGACTCCCAGATCGCGCTCTTCCACTTCTTCGGCGGCGAGTTCAAGCCGCAGCCCGGGCGCGAGACCTGGAGCCCGGAGGGCTTTGTCGCCTACTCGCGCCTCTGCACCCACGTCGGCTGCGCCGTCTCGCAGTACCTGGACGAGGCGCACGTGCTCGCCTGCCCGTGCCACCAGTCGACCTTCGATCTCTTCGATGGCGCACGGCCGGTGTCGGGGCCGGCAGGGCGGCCGCTCCCGCAGCTCCCGCTGGCCATCGACGCCGAGGGCTACCTCGTGGCGCAGAGCGACTTCACCGAGCCGGTCGGCCCCGGCTTCTGGGATGCGGGATGAGCGACCGCCGCCTCATGCGGAGCCTGCGCACCGCCTTCGGCGTCAGGCGTTCGCCGCTGCGCCGCGGCGCGGGCTGGCTCGACGAGAACCTCGGCGGGGGCAGCAAGCTGCTGCGCGACGAGCTCCGCCACATCTTCCCCGACAGCTGGGCGTTCTTCCTCGGCGAGATCGCGCTCTACTGCTTCATCCTGCTCGTCGTCACGGGGATCTACCTCGCCCTTTTCTTCCAGGCCTCGCAGGCGGAGGTGGTGTACCAGGGCAGCTACCAGCCTCTGGTCGGCGTACCGATGTCGGCCGCCTACAGCTCGGTCCTCGACCTCAGCCTCGACGTGCGCGCCGGCCTGTTGGTGCGCCAGGTGCACCATTGGGCGGCGCTCGTGTTCGTCGGCGCCCTCATGATCCACCTTCTGCGCATGCTCTTCACCGGCGCCTATCGCCGGCCGCGGCGCATCAACTGGGTCGTCGGCCTCTCGCTCCTGTTCCTGGTCGGCTTCAACGGTCTTATGGGCTACTCCATGCCCGACGACCTGCTGTCCGGGACGGGGCTGCGGGTCGCGTACTCGATCACGGAATCGATCCCGTTCCTCGGCCCGACCCTGGCTTCGCTCATGTTCGGCGGCCAGTTCCCCACCAGCGGCATCATCGCGCGCATCTACCCGGTGCACATCTTCCTGCTGCCGGCCGGTATCGCCGGCCTGCTCGGGCTGCACCTGGGGATGCTCTGGCTCCAGAGGCACACCCAGTTCCCCGGCCCGGGCCGCGACGACCGCACCGTCGTCGGTACACCGATGGTGCCGGCCTACGCACTTCGCACCACGGGTTACTTCATGCTGGTCGCCGGCATCCTCACCGCCTTCGGGGCTCTGCTGCAGATCAACCCCGTGTGGCTGTACGGGCCGTACACCGCCTGGGACTCCACGACGGCGGCGCAGCCGGACTGGTACATGGGCTGGCTCGAGGGCGCCGTGAGGCTGTTCCCCGGCTGGGACATCCAGATCGGCAGCTTCCTCCTGCCCGCCGTGTTCTGGCCGGCGGTCGTGTTGCCCGGGCTCATCTTCACGCCGCTGTTCCTGTGGCCGTGGCTCGACGGCATGGCGCTGCACGACCACGGGTTCCACAACGTGCTCACCCTGCCGTCGGAGCGTCCCGGTCGGGCGGCGATCGGCGCCGGGTTCGTGACCTTCCTGAGCCTGCTCCTGGTCGCCGGCGGTAACGACGTCTTCGCCGCGGTGTGGGGCCTCGACCTCCTTGTCTTCCAGCGCGCGCTCCAGATCCTTGTCATCGTGCTTCCACCTATCGTGGCCCTGTTCACGTACCTGGTCTGCCGCAGGAGGTCGCAGCGTTGGCTGGCGACCGGCCGCTAGAGAAGCCGGCCCGCCACGGCAGCCGCGACGACGGCGGCCAGGCAGGGGCCGGAGATCTTGAACAGCGCCCACGCGGTAGCGCTCGTCCGGGTGACCAGGAGCCGCACCACGAAGAACCAGAGGACGAGGCACGTCGCGATTGCGATCACCGCATAGGGGATCCCGTACAGCTCGGTCAGGGCGGCCGCCGTGACGATGCCCGTGAAGGCCGCGAAGAAGGCGACGATCAGTACGCGCGTGGTCCGCTCGCCGTAGCGCCCCGCCGGCGTCGGGATGCCCGAGGAGCGGTAGTCGTCCTCGCGCGCCAGGGACAGCGCCCAGAAGTGCGGCGGCGACCAGACGAAGACCACAGCGCAGAGGAACAGGATGTCGGCGGACCACGGGGCTGCGGTCGCCGCCCAGCCGATGAGCGCGGGGAAGACGCCGGCGAGGGCGCCGGGCACCGAGCTCAAGGCGGTGCGCGGCTTGAGCAGCAGCGTGTAGACCAGCACGTAGTAGGCGGCGCCGAGCAGGGCGAACACGGCGGCGAGGCCGCCGGCAGTGGCCCAGAGGGCCAGGACTCCGGTGGCCACCGCGGCGAGCCCGGCCGCGCGCGCCCGCCCGGGGCGCAGGCGGCCGCTCGCCGTCGGCCGCCGGCGCGTGCGCTGCATGCGCGCGTCTGTGTCCCGCTCGATCACGTTGTTGAGGATCGCCGCGCCGGCCACGGTGAGAGCCGTGGCCGTAAGGACGGCGATCACCAGCCACGCGTGCGCGCCGCCGGCGAGCAGCATCGCTGCCAGTACGGTGACCAGAAAGAGCGCGACGATGCGCGGCTGGGCGGCTTTCACGTAGTCCATAGGGCCCATTCTCCCGTATCACGCGGCATTCGTGCGATGATGGCCTCATCGACGGCAAGGGGGAGGGGTCGCGTGTCGCGCGTCACTGTTCGGCGTTCAGGAAGCGGATCTCGGCGTCGCTGCGCCGGGCGAGCTCTGCTGCTGGGCGCGCTGCTGGCGCTGGTCGTCGTGGCCGCCGGCTGCGCCGAGGGAGCGCCCGACATCTTCCGCCCCGGCGGCTCGGCCGGGGAGGAGATCAAGACGCTGAGCATCCAGATCTTCGCCATCCTCGCCGTCGTCCT
Organism: uncultured Thermoleophilia bacterium; assembly: GCA_963765635.1. Taxonomy (GTDB): domain Bacteria; phylum Actinomycetota; class Thermoleophilia; order UBA2241; family UBA2241; genus CAIXSE01. The sequence continues at coordinate 218,619 of CAVXXF010000004.1, read as the reverse complement.
CGCAGTCGTGTGGGGGTTGCTTGCGTTCGTCATCATCAAGTATCGCCGGCGGCCCGAAGCGGAGGTGTCGCAGACCCGCGGCAACCTCACGATCGAGATCGTCTGGACGCTCATCCCGGCGGTCATCATCACGGTGCTGTTGGTGCTCACGGTGCAGGCCACCAGACAGATCGACCTGCCGGATCGCGGCGCGCAGTTCACCGCGGTGGGTCACCGCTGGTGGTGGGAGTTTGACTTCCCCGACCAGGGCTTCAAGACCGCCAACGAGGTCTATGTCGCGGTCGGCCGGCAAACGTCGATCGACGTCGAATCGGTCGACGTGATCCACTCGTTCTGGGTGCCTCAGATGGGCGGCAAGGTCGACATGATCCCCGGGCGCGTCAACCACATCCGCTTCGTGCCGCTCAAGGAGGGCGAGTATCTGGGGGAGTGCTCCGAGTTCTGCGGCGAGCAGCACGGCAAGATGCGCTTTCTCTTCGTCGTCGTGTCCGCCGAGGAGTACTCCGCCTGGGTCCACCGCCAGGCGGAGCCGGCGGCGCAGCCCACCGGCGCCGAGGCGGTGGCCGGCGGCAAGCTCATCCAGACGATCGCCTGCGGCAGCTGCCACACGATTCGCGGCACGCCCGCGAAGGGCACGTTCGGGCCGGACCTTACGCATTTCGGCAGCCGCCGCGGAATCGCCGCATATAGCCTGCCCAACACGCCACAGAACTTGCTGGCCTGGCTCCAGGACCCGCAGGCCATCAAGCCCGAGTGCTTGATGCCGACGATCCCGCTGCCGCTGCGCGAGCAACAGCAGCTCGTTGCCTACCTGGAAGAGCTCAAGTGAACGAGAGACGGCACGGCATCGGCGCCTGGCTGACGACCACCGACCACAAGCGCATCGGGCTGCTGTACATCGGCACGTCGCTGGTCTTCTTCGTCTTGGCCGTGGCGAACGCCATGACGATGCGCACGCAGCTCATCAGGCCCGGGATGAAGATCCTGACGCCCGATCAATACAACCAGGTCTTCTCGATGCATGGCACCACCATGATCTTCCTGTTTGGCATGCCCATGATCATCGGCGTGGCCAACTACCTGGTGCCGCTGCAGATCGGCGCCCGCGACATGGCCTACCCGCGGGCCAACGCCCTGAGCTACTGGCTGCTCCTGTTCGGCGGGCTGCTGCTCTGGAGCAGCTTCCTGTTCGGCGGCACGCTGGACACCGGGTGGTTCAGCTATGCGCCGCTCAGCTCGAAGGCCTACTCGCCGCACGACGGCGTCACGTTCTGGATCGTCTCACTCGTGCTGCTCGGCGGCTCGTCGATCCTCGGGTCCATCAACTTCATCGTCACGTGCCTGCGCTTCAGGGCGAAGGGCATGGGTCTGTGGCAGATGCCCATCTTCACGGTGGCGACCTTCATCAACTCGTTCCTCATCCTCTTCGCCTTCCCCAGCCTCACGGCGGCCATCGCGCTGCTGTATCTCGACCGTCAGTACGGCACGAGCTTCTTCGACCCTGCCGGCGGCGGCGACCCGATCATCTGGCAGCACCTGTTCTGGTTCTTCGGGCACCCCGAGGTGTACATCCTCATCCTGCCCGCGTTCGGCGTGATGAGCGAAGTGGTGCCCGTCTTTTCCCGCAAGCCGCTCTTCGGCCGGTCTTCCATGATCGTCATGCTGGGGGTCATCGCATTCCTGGGCTTCATGGTGTGGGCGCACCACATGTTCGCCGCCGGCTTGCCCTCGCTGTTCAACACCATCATGGCCGGGACGAGCATGCTCATCGCCATCCCCACCGGCGTCAAGATCTTCAACTGGCTGGCCACGATGTGGGGCGGGTCGCTGCGGTTCAAGACCCCGCTGCTCTTCGCCTGTGGGCTCATCGCCCTCTTCACCGTCGGGGGCATCACGGGGGTCACGCTCGCCGTCGTGCCCTTCGACTGGCAGGTGACCGACACGTACTACGTGGTCGCCCACTTCCACAACGTCCTCTTCGCAGGTACCGTGTTCGCGCTGTTCGCCGGCATCTACTACTGGTTCCCCAAGATGTTCGGCCGCAAGATGAGCGATCGCCTCGGCAAGGTCCATTTCTGGCTTCTGAGCGTGGGGTTCGTGGTGACGTTCATGCCCATGTACATCCTCGGGTTCCTGGGCATGCCGCGCCGCGTGTACACCTACGCCCCCGACCTCGGCTGGAACACGCTCAATCTCGTCGCCTCACTGGGCGCTTACGTGATCGCCGTCTCGCTGATCATCTTCGTCTACAACTTCGTGCGCAGCATCCGCAAGGGCGAGGTCGCCGGCGACAACCCATGGCGTGCCTGGACGCTTGAGTGGGCGACGAGCTCGCCGCCCCCACCGGGCAACTTCACGTCCCTGCCGGTGGTGCACAGCGAACGCCCGCTCTACGACCTCGAACAGGCCGAGCTGGCCGCCACCGAGGGCGGCGAGGCTCCGGAGGTGTACACGTTGCCGCCGGAGCCGGAGCAGTTCACGGCGGCGCCCTTCTGGGTGGCCCTGGCGCTCCTGGTCATCGCCATCGGCCTGCTCAGCACGCCGGTCGTCATCGCCCTCGGCGTGCTGTTCCTGCTCGTCGTGCTGGCCGTGTGGATGGGCGCCGGCTGGGTCGAGCCCGAGCTCCCGGAGGCGCCCGGCCAGCGGTTCTCGTTCATCGGCGCGGGCATGCTGGCGTTCATCGGCTCCGAGGCGGTGTTCTTCGCCTCGCTCATCGCCGCCGCCATCCACCTGCGCATCCACAGCCACACGCTTGGTCAGACGTCGTTCGACGCCCTGCTCCCGGCCATCAACACCGTCGTCCTGGTGCTCAGCGGCGTGACCGCTCACTACGCGCAGGCGGGCTACCGCAAACAGAAGCACGGGTCCTTCTTCCTGCTTCTGGTGCTCACCATCGTCCTGGGCGCGATCTTCCTCGGCGGCCAGGCCTGGGAGTACACGCACCTAGGCTTCGGCCTCACGGCCAACCTGGACGTCTCCGCCTTCTACACGCTGACCGGGTTCCACGGCCTCCACGTGGTCTGCGGGATCCTGCTGCTGGTGTACCTGCTGATCCGCGTCACGCGGGACCGCCGCCGGGGGACGGGCGCCGCTTTGCCGGGCACCTCCGGCATGGTGGACGCCGGCACGTATTACTGGCATTTCGTCGACGCAGTGTGGGTCGCGGTGTTCATCGTCGTCTACCTGTTGTGAGCCGATGAAGCGCGCTTCGTCGTGGCGGACGCCGCTGCGGGCCGCCCTTGTGGTGGCCGTCACGGTCGCCGCCCTTGTCACGCTCGCAGCACCCGCCGCCGCGCACTCCGCACTGGAGAGCTCAGACCCGGCCGCGGGATCGTCGGTCCCGACCTCCCCGCGGCACATCGTGCTCACCTTCTCGGAGGACCCCGACGCCGAGCTCTCGCTGGTAGGTGTGATCGACTCGGGCGGCGCGACGGTCCCCGGCGTCTCCGCGCCGGAAGCGGTCCCCGGCGAGAGGCGCCAGCTTCGCGTCACGCCGTCGCGCCCCCTGGACGACGGCGTCTACACGGTCAACTGGCGCGTGGTCTCGGCGGTGGACGGCCACGTCGAGCAGGGCGCCTTCGCGTTCGGCATCGGGGAGAGACCCGCGCCGGGCAGCGAGGTGGTCGTCGAGCTGCTGCGCACGTCGCCGTGGGTGGACGCGATGGCGACGGCGGGCACGTGGCTGCTCTACGCGGGCCTCATCCTGCTCGTCGGCGCGGCGTCCACGAGCCTCCTCGTGTACGGAGGGAGGTTGCCGGCCGGTGGTAACCGGGCGCTGCGTATCTCCGTCTTCGGCGCGGTCGTCGGGCTCTGCCTGATGATCTGGTCCCAGCGCGTCCTGGTGGGCGCGCCGAGCCTGCTGCCACTCTTCCTCACCCGGGAGGGCAAGCTGCTGCTCGGCCTCGGCGGCGCCCTGGTCGTCTGCGTCGGCGCCGTGGTCGTGGTGGACCTCTGGCCGGCGCGCTGGAGCCTGTGGCTGCTCGGCGCCGCCGGGGCGGCGGCGATGCTCGTTCACGTCGCCGGCGGCCACGCCGCCTCGCCGTCGTCGATCTGGCTGCTGAACATCGCCGTGCAGTGGGTCCATCTGACGGCGATCGGTGTCTGGGTCGGCGGCCTGTTCTGGCTGCTGCTCGGCCTGCGTGGCAGGGGGCCCGCCGAACGCGCCGCGGCGGTCGGCGCCTTCACCCGGATCGCCACCGTCACGCTGGTGATCGTGCTGGCGACCGGGCTGGGAAGAGCCCTGGGCGAGGTAGGGTCGCTCGGGGCGCTCTTCGACACAGGCTACGGCACGGCACTGCTGATCAAGATCGGCCTGGTCGTCGGGCTCATCGGGCTCGGCGCCCTCAACCACTTCTTCTGGGTGCCGGCCGTGCGGCGCGGCGACGGCGAGGCGGCCGGTCGCCGGTTCGGTCTCAACTCGCGCGGCGAGCTCGTCGTGGCGCTCACGGTGCTGGCCGCGACGGCCGTGCTCAGCGGGCTGGCGCCCGCCCGTGTGGCTGTCGCGGCCTCCACAGCCAAGCCCGTGCCGCAGGCGCAAGCTTCTGGCCAGGACTACGCGACCACCGTCCGCGTACACCTCACCGTCACGCCCGGCGCCGCCGGAGAGAACGCCTACGTGGCTTGGGTGGACGACTACGACAGCGGCGATCCACTCACCACGGTGTCCGCCGTGCGCCTCGAGTGCTCGTTGCCGGCGGAGCCCTCCGTCAGCGCCGTCGAGATCCCGCTCAAACGCGCCGCCGACGGCAGCTGGCGCGGCCGCGGCCTCGAGCTCGCGATCGCCGGCCTGTGGCGGGTCACCGCGACCATCGAGAAGGCAGCGGAGGGCGTGACGGTGCCGCTCAGCCTCAGGATCAGGCCCGCGGCGGCGGACTGAGCTGGCCGCTGCGGAGGAGCGCGAGCGGCGGCCGCCCACGAAGCGTGTGCGGCCCTTCTCGCGCGGTCCGGTTTCGCGAGGCTCGCACTCGGGGAGTGTACGGGCGAATCGCGCGAGGCGCGCGGTCCACCGATCACGGGAGGGGCAGCCATGAGGCGTGAAACGAGGACGGTCCTCGTGTTCGTGCTGGCCGGCATCGCAGTGGCCATCTTCGCGGTACCCGCCGTCGCCCACGAGACCAAAGAGGCGGGCGGCTACTCGTTCGTGGTGGGCTGGGGCATCGAGCCGGCCTACGTCGGCCAGCTCAACAGTGTCCAGCTGATCGTCACCCACAAGGCCGACGGCGATCCGGTCAACGACCCCGGGGCTCGTCTCAACGTGACCGTCAGCTACGGCGAGGAAGAGACCGAGATGGCCCTCGTGCCGACATGGAGCGGCGAGCTGGGTACCGGCACGCCGGGAGAGTACCGGGCGCTCCTCATACCGACGGCGCCCGGGGACTACACCTTTCACGTCACCGGCACCATCGGCGGCGTGAAGGTGGACGAGACGGTCACCAGTTCGCCGAAGACCTTCGCGCCGGTGACGGAGGCGTCCACGGCGCAGTTCCCCACCAAGGTACCCGGAGTCGAGCAGATCGCGCAGCGCATGGACGCCGAGATGCCGCGCCTGGAGCGCCTCAGCGCCGAACTGCCGAAGCTCGCCACCGACGGCGACGTGTCGAGTGCCAAGACGCTCGGCTACGTCGGCATCGCCGTCGGCGCTGTGGGCATCGTGCTGGCGGCCTTCGCGCTGATGCGCAAGCGGGCCTGAGCCAGCTGCGCGGTCCCTCCGGCCTTGACCTGGCAGGCGTCGACACTGAGAGGCGGGAACATGACGAACGATATGGGCCGCGTGCTTGTCACCGGCGCGACCGGCTTTGTCGGCCTCGAGGTGGCTCGCCAGCTCAGCGAGAAGGGCCTCGTCCCCAGGCTCCTCGTGCGCCGGCCACTGCGCGGGGCACTGCTCGCGTCGCTGGGGGCGGAGCTCATGCAGGGAGACTTGGAGAGCCCGGAGAGCCTGACGCGCGCCGTCCAAGGTATGGATACCGTCATCCACCTGGGGGCCAGAGCGATCTTCGAGGAGTACGACCTGGTGCGACCGACGATCGTCGACGGCTCGGTCGCGCTGATGCGTGCCTGTGCTGCCGCCGGTGTGCGGCGCTTCGTGTATGCCAGCAGCCTGCTCGTGTATCAGGGCCAGGAGGCCGCCGTCGATCAGCGTACCCCTGCCTTCACGCGGCATGGCTACGGTAGGGCGAAGATCGAGGCCGAGCGCGCGCTGTCCCAGATCGCGGCTCAGGCCGGTATCGACCTCGCGGCGCTGCGCCTCCCGCACGTCTACGGAGTCCGCGACATGATGTTCGCTCAGGTCCGGCGAGGCAGGGTCTTCTTTCCCGGAAGCGGCAGGAACCTCTTTGCCCACATGCACGTCGACGACGCCGCCCGGCTGCTCATCGCCGCCGCGGAGACGGGCTGGACGGGTATCAGCCCGGTCGCCGACGACTTGCCGGTCAACTGGAACGACTTCTTCGCCGAGATCAAGAAGTACTACCCACGGTTCCGCAGCATCGGTACGCCCGAATCGCTGGCCCTGCTGGGGACCTCGATGCTGACCCCGATCCGCCGGCTGAGTCGCTATCCCTCGCTGTACACTCCCGATGCCGTCAGAGGATGGAACGTGAACGTGACGGTCAAGAAGCGACTCGTGTGGGACGACCTCGGGATGGCGCCCAAGTACCCGTCGGTCTACCAAGGGATCCCCGCGGTGATCGACGACTGCATCGAGTTCCACTGGGTGCATCCCGTGGCCGATCGGGTGGGTTAGCCGGCATCACGGCTTGACGCGAAGTCGGCGCGGGACAAGGCTGACGTCGAGGCCTCGTGAAGAGGTACTGCGGCTGCTTGACCAGCGTTCGAGTACGTGACCGTGGGCCCAGCTGGACTCCAACCAGCGACCGGCTGATCAAGAGGCGGCGGCTTTGACCGACCGCCACGGCGGGCGTAGACCCGTGGTACCGTCGCCACGCCCCACGCGGCCTCAGGCCTTGGTGCGGCAGGAGCGCGGACCAAGGCGAGCAAGGAGCGAGCATGACACCGCCCGCGCGGAGCAATCCGCAGGACAGAGACATCGGCGGCATCTTCCACACCTGGCGGCTGGGGTCACTCGAGATTCCCAATCGCCTCGTGCGCAGCGCCACCGAGGAGGGGCTTTCGACCGGAGTCGGTGCGCCCACCCAACGGCTCGTCGACCTCACCTCCGATCTGGCGCGAGGCGGCGTCGGCCTGCTCATCGCTGGCAGCGCCTTCATCAGCCGCGAGGGCCGGGGAGCCACCAACGTCACGGGGATCGACCACGACGCGCTGATCGAGCCGCTGGGCAGGATGTGCGACGCGGTGCACGATGCCGGCGGCCTGCTCGCTGCGCAGCTGCTGCATAGCGGGTCCACGCTCCGCCCGGTGATGGTGGCCGAGAAGGAGGGGCCGTACGGACCATCGGCCGAGACGGTCGATCCCGTCTGCGAGGCACCGGTGCGGGCGCTGACGAAGGCGCAGATCGCCGGCGTCGTGGGCGACTACGCGCGGGCGGCGGCGAGAGTCCGCGAGGCTGGCTTCGACGCCGTCCAGATCCACGCTGCCCATGGCTACCTGATCGACCAGTTCCTGAGCCCGGCTAGGAACCGGCGCGAGGACGCCTACGGCGGCTCGCTCCAGCGCCGCGCCCGCCTCCTGTACGAGGTCTACGAAGCCGTGCGCGGCGCCGTCGGCGCCGGCTTCCCCGTCCTCATCAAGATCAGCGCGCACGACGGCTGGCCCGGCGGCCTGCAGCCAGACGAAGCCGCTCGGGTTGCCGCTCAACTCGACCGGCTCGGGATCGACGCCATCGAGGTGAGTGCTGGCACGCCCGAGGGCGCCCGGCGCAACGGCTGGGACCACATCATGCCGGCGCCCATCCCCGAGGGCCGGTTCTTCGCCTACGCACTGACCATCAAGGACCGCGTCAGCTGCCCGGTGATCTCAGTCGAAGGCTGGCGCGATCCCCGGCGGATCGCCGAGGCCCTCGAGCGCATCGACGCGGTGTCACTGTGCCGCCCCTTCATCCGCGAACCCCACCTGGCGGCGCGATGGCGGGACGGCGACCTCACACCGGCGAAGTGCATCTCCTGCAACAAGTGCCTGGACCTCATCGTCGATCGTGGGCTGGGCTGCATCTTCCACAAGGGGGCGAGGGGCCAGGCCCTCACGGACGCGTGACGATGGGTGTTTGGCTTGGGCGCACCCCTTGAGCCGCCCAGCCCAGGGGCAGAAGAGCCGTGGAGCCGGTCGCACTCCTGCGGAGCCGTCGAAGCGCAACCGTGGGTCGAACGAGGCGATCGTGTTCCAGGCGCTTGCGCAACTCGCGCAGGACCTCGGTACCGATGCCCTGCCGCCGGGAATGGCGGATACGATGCCGACCGTAAGCGACCGGGTAGGCGACCGGACAACAGAAGCTGCTCACTTGCAGCGATCTTTCAAGATGGCGCAGGGTTCGGAGAGGAAAAGAAGTGGTGCCCCCAACGGAATTCGAATCCGTGCCGCCGGCTTGAAAGGCCGGTGTCCTAGGCCGCTAGACGATGGGGGCACGCGTGTGCCGCCGGGGGATTATACCTTGCCGGCCGCGAACGCCGCAGGCGCTTCGCGGTAAGCTTGACCTCCGCAGCGCGGCTTGGAGGTCGGGATGACGTATCCGTTCGTGGTGGGGCCCGTCGCCGGAGACGAGGCGGACCTGCCGGCCATGTTCGAAGTGCGACAGCACTTCGACGTCTTGCCGGCCGTCCACGTGCTCGCGGCGCTCGAGGCCGAGTGGCCGCGCGCGATGGCGCCGCTTTCCGCGCTCGCGCCGGGCGCCAGCATCGCCGTAGCTGTCGGCAGCCGCGGGATCGCCGACATCGCCGTGCTGGTCCGCGGCATCGTCGCGCGCCTCGCCGCCTCCGGATTCGAGCCCTTCATCGTGCCGGCCATGGGCTCGCACGGCGGCGCCACCGCCGCCGGCCAGACCGAGGTGCTCGCGCAGCTCGGCGTCACCGAGGCGGCCGTCGGCGCGCCGATCCGCGCCACCATGGAGGTCGTCTCGCTGGGCGAGATCGAGGGCATCCCCCTCTTCCTGGACCGCTTCGCCTGGGAGGCCGACGGCATCGTCCTGGTCAACCGCGTGAAGCCGCACACGGATTTCGTGGGTCCCGTCGAGAGCGGCCTCATGAAGCAGCTGACGATAGGTCTCGGCAAGCAGGCGGGCGCCGAGTACTACCACCGCCTCGGCGTGGTGCGCGGGATGGCCGAGACCGTGCCCGCCGCGGCCCGCGCTGTGATGGAGCGGGCTAACGTCCTGTTCGGGGTGGCGCTCGTCGAGAACGAGGACCACCGCCCGGCGGTGGTGCGCGTCGTGCCGCCGGAGGAGCTCGAGGAGACCGAGAGCGAGCTCCTCGAGCTGGCCCGCCGGCACCTCCCCGGGCTGCCCCTCGACGACATCGATCTGCTCATCCTCGACGAGATGGGCAAGGACATCAGCGGCCGCGGGCTTGACCCCAACGTCACCGGCCGCGAGATCGTGTCATGGTGCGCACACCGCGAGCGGCCGCGCGTACTGCGCATCTTCGTGCGCGGCCTCAGCGCCGGCAGTCACGGCAACGCTTTGGGGGTCGGCAACGCCGATGCCGTGGCGCTTCGGCTGGTCGATGCGCTGGACCATGCAAAGACGGCGGTCAACGGTCTCACCTCGTGCTCGCCCGACGATGTCAGGATCCCGCTGGTGTTCGCCAGCGATCGCGACGCCGTCTTCGCCCTGCTCACGACGATCAGGCCGACGACGCCCGCCGACGTGCGCGTCGTCTACGTGCGCAACACGCTGGACGTCGCGCGGCTGTGGGTGTCCGAGGGCTGCCTGGCGCATCTGCCGAAGGCGCCGGCCGTCGTCGTCGACCCGGCTCATCGGCGCCTGCCGTTCGACGCCGCGGGCAACCTGCTGTCGCCCTTCATGGGCGCGTAGAGGCATGAGCGAGGCCTCGAGCTACCCGGCCGACCGCCTCGAGCAGGCGCGCGGGGACTTCTTGCGGCGCTACTCCGACTACGCCGGGACGAGCGCCGTCGACGAGCTGCGCGCCCGCGACTACGCGCGTCTCGACCGCCTCGGCCACACGTACCTCGACTACACCGGCGGCGGGCTCTACGCGGAGTCCCAGGTCCGGCGGCACCACGAGCTTCTGCGTGACCACATCCTCGGCAACCCGCACTCCGGCAACCCCACGTCGCTGGCGTCGGCAGCGCTGGTCTACGAGGCCCGCGCCGCCGTGCGACGCTTCTTCAACGCCTCGGAGGACGACTACGAGGTCATCTTCACGGCCAACGCCAGCGGCGCCCTCAAGCTCGTCGGCGAGTCGTACCCGTTCCGCCCCGGCGGGGTGTTCTGCCTGACCTACGACAACCACAACTCGGTGAACGGCATCCGCGAGTTCGCCCACGTCAAGGGCGCGACCATCACCTATGTGCCCGTGCGCGAGGCCGATCTGCGCGTGGACGAGGAGCAGCTTCGGACCGTGCTGCGTGGCACACGGCCCGCCGAGGACCGGTTGTTCGCCTACCCTGCGCAGTCCAACTTCAGCGGCGTGCACCACCCGCTCGCCTGGGTGGACGAGGCGCATGAGCTTGGCTGGGACGTCCTGCTCGACTGCGCCGCCTACGCGCCCACCAATCCCATGGATCTCGAGGTCCTCAAGCCGGATTTCGTGCCCATCTCGTTCTACAAGCTCTTCGGCTACCCGACCGGAGTCGGTTGCCTGATCGCCCGCCGCGAGAAGCTCGCCAAGCTGCGGCGGCCGTGGTTCGCGGGGGGCACCATCACGCTCGCCTCGGTGCAGGCTGAGGACTGGTACCGGCTGGCGCCGGGGGCCACCGGGTTCGAGGACGGCACGCTCGACTACCTCAGCCTGCCGGCCGTCACCATCGGCCTCGAGCACCTCGCGGCCGTCGGCTTGCCCGTAGTCCACCGCCGTGTCACTGCGCTGGCCGGGTGGTTCCTCGAGGAGGCGCGGCGCCTGCGCCACAGCAATGGCGCGCCGCTCATCAAGGTGTTCGGCCCCCAGGACATGGACCGCCGGGGGGCCACCATCGCCCTCTACATCGTCGACCCGCAGGGTCATGCCTACGACGTCTACGACGTCGAGAAGGCCGCCGCCGACGATCTCATCTCGGTGCGCACGGGCTGCTTCTGCAATCCCGGCGACGGCGAAGTAGCCCACGACATCACGCGCGCCGAGATGGAGGCCTGCTTCGCGGACCCCACCGCAGCCGTTACGCTGATGCAGTGCCAGCGTCGCATCGAGGACACCACCGGCAAGGTGCCCAACACGATCCGCGTATCGCTCGGGCTGGCCTCGGATTTCGGCGACGTGTACCGCTTCCTGACGTTCGCCGAGAAGTACCGCGACCGGTAGGGGCGGCCGGCACACGCGCCGCTCTGGTCTTCTCATAGTGAAGGTTGTATCATAACCGTCACTAAGGAGTGATCGTGGCGAAGGTTATTCGCACGCATTGGCAGAGCGAGGCCTCGGCTGGCCTGCCGCGCAGAGACCGCCAGTCCTGCGAGTATGAGGCCTACGTGCCCGATCCGCTCATGGGGCGTGTCATCGTCCTCGACGGAGGGGTGGCGGCCGATGTCGCGGACGCTGAGGCCGCCATCACCCGCTTGAACCTTGAAGCCCGCGCGCTGGTGGACACAGAGGCGCTGGCCCGCCTGCTGCTGCGCGCCGAATCTGTCGCCTCGTCGAGGATCGAAGGCCTTGAAATCGGGCCGCGACGCCTGTTCGAAGCCGAGGCTGCGCGGATACTCGGGCAGAGCAGCTCCGACGTCACGGCCGCCGAGGTACTCGGCAACATCGAGGCCATGGTCTACGCGGTGGGGAGTGTCCGCAGCGACGAGGAGCTGACGCTCGACCAGCTCCTGCAGATCCATCGACGACTTCTTGCGGGATCCCGGCTTGAGGAGAGCGGGGGGAGGATCCGCGGCGAGCAGAACTGGATCGGCGGCAGCAGCGACAACCCGTGCTCCGCTGCTTTCGTGCCCCCGCCGCCTGGGCTCGTCCACGGTCTGCTTGTCGACCTCTGCCGCTTCTGCAGCGACGACTCGCTGCCTGCCGTGGTGCAGGCAGCCCTGGCGCACGCCCAGTTCGAGACCATCCACCCCTTCATCGACGGCAACGGCCGTACGGGGCGAGCCCTGATCCACCTCATCTTGCGGCGGCGGGGTCTTGCCGAGCGCGTGCTGCCGCCCGTCTCACTCGTTCTGGCCACCTGGGCGACGGACTACGTCGCGGCGCTTCAGGGCACGCGGTACCGGGGGCAACCTGCCTCCGCAGCGGCTCATGAAGGGCTGAACCGCTGGGTCGGGCTCTTTGCCGCGGCATGTCGGCGAGCGGTCGGCGATGCCGCGGGGTTCGATGCGCGTGTACAAGGAATCGAGGCAGTCTGGCGGGAGCGCCTCAGGCCGGTGCGCGCCGACTCTGCCACAGACCGCCTCCTGCGTGCGCTGCCCGGCGCACCAGTGCTTACGGTCCGCAGCGCTGCCGATCTCATCTCGCGTAGCTTGCGAGCGACGAACGAGGCGATCGCCAGGTTGAGCGCAGCCGAGGTGCTGACGCAGGTCACTTTGGGGCGGCGCAACCGTGCCTTCGAAGCACGCGAGCTGATCGACGCGTTCACCGATCTCGAGCGGCAGTTGGCCAGCCCGCGCGGCGATACGCGCGTGGCGCCGCCGAGCCGAAGGGTGCCGCGGAGACGGTAGCCGGCCACGCTCTCGGCGCACGCCCTCAACTCTTCGGCGTCGTCCTACCCCGAGCCGGCGCTGACCCAGATGGTCGCCTGCCTATTCGCCATGGTGAGGTTCTACTTGGCGACGTAGTGAGCCAGCGCTGCGCCGCTCGAGTCGCGCAGCCAGAGCTCATCGCCTTCGATCGTGAATGTGGCGGTCTGGGGCAGCGCCGCCAGGTACGCCGACTCCTGCTGCATCAACTCCTCCGGCCCCGCCATCTGCGTCGAGACGATCTGCGCATCGATCGACATCGCGTCGCCCGAGATCGTGTAGGTCGTGCTGTACTGATTGATGCTGGCGTTCCCGGCCAGGCTCCCGTCGGATCCGAACGTGGCGGTGATGGCGCTCGACGCAGCCAGCCCCTGCAGAGCGCCCTTGCCGTTGTTGAATGCCAGGGCGTCCCACTCGGTGCCCTCGAGCGCCGTAGGCTGAACGACGGCGTAGCGCACGAGCGTCGCACCCTGGTCGTCCATGAGCGTCAGCGAGTCTGAGGTCACGGCGAACGTGGTCGCTTTCACCAGCGCCGCAAAGTACGCCTGCTCCTGCGCCATCGCCTGCGGCGGGCCCGCCATCATCGTCGCCGCGGGCTGCGAGATCGTGATCTTGTCGCCGGCCTGAGTCTCGTAGGTCGCGTTGTAGCGGTTCACGCCGCCGGACCCGGAGAGTTCGCCGGCGGCGAACGAGGCGGTGACCTCCGTCCCCTTCTCGGTGAGGACCGCTGTCACTCCCGAGATCTCGGTGGCCTTCCAGATCTTGCCCTCGAGCGCCTTGCTGCTGTCGGCGCCCGCGCTATCCGAGTCAGCACCTGAGGAGCACCCGGAGCTGACGAGCAACGCCACCGCGAAGAGGCCGGCGACGGCGATCGATAGCACGAAGCGAGAAGAGAAGCGGGTCACGGTGAACCTCCCTGTCGATGTGGCCATGTGCTATTCCTTGAATTCATTCCGCGAGGACTAGACTCCTGGGCCTACTCCGGCCGTGCCGCCGAAGCCGCATCGAAGAGCTTCTGCGGAATGTGGCAGTAACCGCCGGGGTCCTTCTGCAGATAATCCTGGTGGTAGTCCTCGGCGCGCGTGTAGTTGATGAGCGGGCCGCTCTCGACCGCAATGGGCTGCGCATACTTCTTCTGCAGTCGCGCCAGCGACTGCTCGATCACGGCTTCGTCGGCGGGGTCCGTGTAGTAGATGCCGGTGCGGTACTCGGTGCCGACGTCGTTGCCCTGCCTGTTGACGGACGTGGGCTCGATGGCGTCGTAGAACAGGTCGAGCAGGAAGGCCAACGGGGCCACGGCCGGGTCGTAGACGACCTTCACGGCCTCGGCGTATCCGCTGCCATCTCCATAGGTAGCCGAGGCATTGGCGCCGTTCGCATACCCGACCTCAGTATCGACGACGCCATTCACCAGGCCGATGTACTTCTCCAGGCCCCAAAAGCATCCGCCGGCTACGTAGATCGTCTTCGCGTCTATGCCCGCCAAATCCGCTGTAGTGACCTGCTCGGTGGTGTCCGCAGGAGAGCCGGGGTTCGTCGGCTCCGCGGCGCAGCCGGCCAGCGGCAGCGCAAGCAAGATCGACACACCGAGCAGCCCTACTATGGAGCGGCGCGGAAGAGACAAGGCGCACCTCCTCTCGTGTGCATAACCACATGCTTGGGCAGGTAAGAGGCACGGGTTCATCGGTTACGTTGACTGGTCTTGTGGTGGGCCGCGTTGGGATCGAACCAACGACCTTGGGATTAAAAGTCCCCTGCTCTACCAACTGAGCTAGCGGCCCGGAAGTGGGATTGTACCATCGTCCGGAGCGCTGTTCCGGGCAGCCCGGGGCAAGCCTCAAGCTGGGCGGAAACCTTAGGGCGGGGGCTCGCCGAGGACCGGCGCCGGAGGACCCCGAGCGCGGGTATCTGACCCTCAAGTAAAGGCTGAAGAAATCCGCGCCCCATACCCCTTGCGCGCCGCCTCTGGAGGAGTATCATGCGCTTACCTCACGTCGCGATGGTTCGCCGGATCGACAGCGGGGCGTTCGGGTGAGAGGCCCGAAGGAGCCGTCCGGCCGCAAGGTCTGGCGGCTCCTTTTGTGTTGCCCGGCGAGAAAGCATCCGAGCCCCGCGCCGGTCGCCGCTCAGCTCGTCCAGTCCGCCTTGAGCAGCGCGAACTGCACTTGGTCGTCGCGCGGCGGCAGGCTGCCGTCAGGCAGTGGCTCCGCGCGGCCGGAGCGCCCCTTGCCCGGCTCCACGGCGAGGAAGCCGCGCAGGAGGCCCTCGCGGCGAAAACCCAATTTCTCCGCGAGGGCCTGGGACGCGGTGTTGCCCGGGTAGGTGAGGATCTCGAGGCGCTCGACGCCGACCTCCTCAAAGGCCCAGCGCACCAGAAGGCGCGCCGCCGCCGAGGCTACGCCCCGGCGGCGCCCCCCTCGTTTCACCCAGTAGCCGATCTCAGCGGCTTGCCGGTCGGCGAAGTGGTCGAGGCTGATGCTCCCCAGCAGTTCGCCGGTCTGCGCATCGGCGATCGCCAGGCGAGCGCGGTCGCCGGCGGCCAGGCGTCGCCGGCTCTCGACCACGAACTGCTCCGCGTCGGCGAGGGAGTAGGGGTGGGGCACCAGGTGGATCCAGTGGGCCACGTCGGGGTCGTCGCAGGCGTGCCGGACGGCCGGGACGTCCGCCGGCTCGAACGGGCGGACGATCACGCGGCCGTCCTCGAGCCGCACGTCGGGGAGGGGTGCGAGCGGCTCCCGAGAATCGCCCGGCAGCATCGCGAACAGCACGTCGTCGGCGCGCCGCTCACGGGCCGTGAGGTAGCCGCGCAGCACTCCTTCGCGGCGAAAGCCGGCCGCCTGCGCCACACGCTGCGAGCCGATGTTGTCAACGTCGGTGGTCAGCTCGAGGCGTTCGAGCTCCAGCTCGTCGAAGGCCCAGTCGCGCACCAGCCTGACGGCCGCGCTCATCACGCCGCGGCCGCGCGCCCAGGGCGCACACCAGTAGCCGATCTCTCCGGCCTGACGCAGGGGAAGCACCTCGAGGGAGATCATCGCCAGGAGCTCATCGGTCTGCCGGTCGACGACCGTCCAGTTGGCCATCAGGTCGGTGGCCCAGAAGTGCTCGTTGTAGGCCAGGAACTCGACGAAGTCGTTCTCGTGGTACGGGTAGGGCACACGGTAGCAGAAGCGCTCGACGAGGCCGTCGTTGCAGGCCTTCACGACGGCCGCCTTGTCGGCAGCGCGCAACTCGCGTAGCCGCACGAGCTCGTCAGCCAGGATCGGTGGATGGGCGATGTCTCCGAGGTCTTTCACAGGCAGTCCTTCGCGGCGCGCTCGGCGATACGCTCTACCTACCCGGTCGCTGGTCGCCGGGTAACAGGCTGTACATGACGTCGTCGGTGCGCTCGCCGCGGATGACGTCGTAGGCGCGCAGCAGGCCCTCGTATCGGAAGCCGCACGCTTCGACGGTGCGCCGGGACGCCGTATTGGCGGGATCCGCACGGATCTGCAGCCTGCCCAAGTCGAGTTCGTCGAAGCACCAGGCGACGAGGAGGCGCACGGCGCCGGAGGCGACGCCCGTGCGCCGCGCTTCCGTCTTGACCAGGTAGCCGAGCTCGCCGCTGTGGCGCTCCACATCGAGCTTCACGCCGCAGCTGGCGACCAGCTCACCCGTCTCGGACCGGGTCACGGCGAATTGCGCCCAGTGGTCCTCGCTCCATTTGCGGGCCGCGTCGCCGACCCATTCCTCGCCGTCTGTGAGCGTGTACGGGCTCGGCACCGGGATGTAGCGCGCGACGCTCGGATCGTCGCACATCGTTGCCACGGCGGCGGCGTCGCCCGCTCGCCAGGGTCGCAGGACCAGGCTGCCGTCGCTCAGCGTCGGCACGGCGATCCCTCTCAGATCCATCATCTCGGCCTCTTCTGTCCTCGTGGCGCGACAGCTTGAGTCAAGTGAAGAGAGGCGGGGAGGCCCTGCCGGCCGCCCCGCCCCTCGTCACACTACCGTCTCAGTGCAGGAAGTGGCGCCGGCCGGTGAGCACCATGGCCGCGTCGCTGGCGTCGCACGTCTCGATGGCCGTCTGGTCACCCCTGGACCCGCCTGGCTGCATGAACGCCGTGACGCCGTTCTCGAGGGCCAGCTCGACGGCGTCGGGGAACGGGAAGAAGGCGTCCGAACCGACCACCGCGCCGTTGAGGTCGCCGCGCGCCTTCTCGATGGCGAGGCGCGTGGCGTCCACGCGGCTCATCTGCCCGGCGCCCACGCCCAGCGTCGCGAGGTTCCTGGCGATGACGATGGCGTTGCTCTTCACGTGCTTGGCGATGCGGAAGGCGAAGATGAGGTCGCCCCACTCCTGCTCCGTGGGGTGGCGCTTCGTGGCCACGGTCATCTCGTCGCGCTCTTCGATGTCGCCGTCCCTGTCTTGCACAAGGATGCCGCCGATGACGCGTTTGTAGTCGAGCTCGCCGGGGTTGACCTGCCGCCGTTCCTCGTTGCGCAGAATACGGATGTCGGCCTTTCTCGTGAGGATCTCGAGCGCCTCGTCGTCGTAGCCGGGCGCGAAGAGCACCTCGACGAACAGCTCCTTGAGACGCTCGGCCAGCGGGACGTCGACGGGGCGGTTGACGGCGATCACGGAGCCGAAGGCGCTCACGGGATCGCACTCATAGGCCTTGTCGTAGGCCGCCGCCACGTTCTCCGCGAGGGCGCAGCCGCACGGGTTGTTGTGCTTGATCATGGTGACGCAGGGCAGCGTGAACTCATCGCAGATGCCGCGCGCCGCGTTGAGGTCGTAGAGGTTGTTGAAGCCGAGCTGCTTGCCGTGCAGCTGCGTGACCTGCGAGAGCAGGTGCTGGCGCAGCCCGACTTCGGCGTAATAGGCGGCGCGCTGATGCGGATTCTCGCCGTACTTCAGTTCGAGGATCTTCTCGTAGTCGCGCATGACGTAGGCGGGGAAGTCGCCGTCGGCCTCGCTGAACCAGTTGGCGATCACGAAGTCGTAGTGGGCGGTGCGGTGAAAAGCCTTCGTGGCGAGGTCGCGCAGCGTGTCGAGGCCGAGCTCGGCGCCGGAGGCGCGCATCTCCGCGAGAAGCGGGCCGTAGTCGACGTGGCTGGTGACGACGGCCACGCCGGCGTGGTTCTTGGCGGCGGCGCGGATCATGGAGGGGCCGCCGATATCGATGTTCTCGATCACGACCTCGTCCTCGACGCCACGCCTGCCTGCGACCTCCTCGAACGGGTAGAGGCTGCAGACGACCATGTCGATGGGCTCGATGCCGTGCTCAGCGATGGTGCTCATGTGCTCGGGCACGTCGCGTCGCGCGAGGATGCCTGCCATCAGCTTGGGATGCATGGTCTTCACGCGACCGTCGAGCATCTCCGGGAAGCCCGTGACCTCCTCGACGAGCGTCACCGGGATGCCGGAGTCCGTGAGCAACTTGGCGGTGCCGCCGGTGGAGATGACCTGAACGCCCAGGTCGGTGAGGCCTTTGGCGAACGACTCGAGGCCGCTCTTGTCGAACACCGAGATGAGGGCTCTCTGGACCTTCACTGGCACGCTCCTTCAGATGGACGACCCCTGGGGTGACGGCCGGCGCCGCGCGCGGGCTCCCCTCGGAGCTAGCCTACAAGAAAGGCGATACGCGGTGAAGCGGCCCGGACAGCGCGCACGCCGCGCGGGCTTCACTTTGGCGCAGCGCCGCGGCGGCGCAGACGATGCACCGCCCAGATGACGAGTCCCGGGAGCAGCGAAGCGACCACGATGACGACCAGGGCCAGGGCAAGGTAGTCCTGGACCCACTGGGCGGTGCCGAACCAGTACCCCGCGCCGAGAAAGATACTCACCCAGAGGGCCGAGGCCAGCGCGGCGAAGAGCACGAAGCGATGGATCTCCATGCGGGCCGCGCCGGCCACGAAGGGCGCCAGCGTGCGCACGACGGGCAGGAATCTCGCCAGGACGATCGCCATGCCGCCGTGCCGCTCGTAGAACTCATGCGCTCTTTCGACGTGCTCGGGGCGCGGGTAGCGGCGCGGCTTGCTCAGCCAGTGGCGACCGACGAAGCGGCCGATGAGGTAGTTGCAGACGTCGCCGAGAAAGGCCGCCGCGAACAGGAGCGGGGCCAGGACGGCGATGTCGAGGATCTCGGCGCCGGCCAGCGTGCCGCTCGTCAGGAGCAGCGACTCGCCGGGCAGGAAGGGTGCGATCACAAGCCCCGTCTCGGCGAAGATCGTCGCGAAGATGGCTGCGTACGCCCAGAGGCCGAGCTGCACGGCCAGCTCGGCCAGGTGGACGTCCAGATGAAGGACGTACTCGATGAGCTGGTCGAGCGCGCCCGTCGCGCTACTCCAGGTTGGCGGCGGGCGTCCCCGTCTCGGTGGCCGCGCGCTCCAGGACGCGGCGCGCTCGTGAACACGGTGTGGTACCTGTCGTAGAGCACGGTGATCACAGTGAACAGGAAGACGAAGAAGAGCGTCGTGCCCACAGCCGCGCGCGTCTCGATGAGACCGAGCACGCGCTGGAAGAAGAGCAGCCCCGCGACGATCCCGAAGTTGACCGCGAACATGCCGGCCAGTTCGACGGCGACCGAGTGCCAGGCGCGACTGCGGCGCGCCAGCCACTGGCTGACGAAGGCGTTCACGACGACGAAACCCGCGACGAAGGCGAGCACGCTGACGCTCCTCACGTCGTCGCTGAGCAGATACTGCGCGAAGATCACGCTGATGAGGCCGGTGAGGACCACCTTCTCCAGCAGGGCACGGTCGAAGACCTTCTCCGTCGCCTTGACAGTCTGGTACAGCTCGGCGCCCCGACACTCGGGCGGCAGAGGATCGGCCTTGAGGCTGGGACGACGATCGCCGGGCGGGGCTTTGCGGGTGACGATCCAGTAGCCGATGGCGCCGATCGCGACGCAGATGGCGATCGCGAGCACGAGCACCCAGGGCCGGTTGGCGATCGCCTCTCCCCAGCTTGCGTCGGTGCTCACACCGAACAGCGTCTCCTTGATGAAGTCGGTCATGTCCAGCTGGGCGATGTGGATCCACCACTCCTGCGGCAGCTTGATGAACACCCAGATGAGCGCGGCGGAGACGATCACCGTCCGCTTGCCCATACGAGCCCAGTCCCAGCGCAGGCGCACCGCCTCGACGAAGTCGAAGAAGTACTCGAACGTGTTGGGGAAGATGAAGAGGATGGCACGCACCTGTGTGAGCTCGAACGCCACCACCCCGACGAGGCGGTAGTAGTACAGGAACCAGCTCATCTTGAACGCGTAGGCGTTCGTCCAGTTGCGCATCGTCGACATGTAGATGATGGCCAGGTAGTAGATGTCGAGCGACTTGTCGTAGGACTGGTAGCCCTCCAGCGGGATGGCGGGGAACTGCTGGAAGATGCTCTGGTCGATGGAGTCGAGGAGCATGCACGCCACCGCGCCCACCAGGGGGAACTTCGGGATCGTGAACGGCAGGAACAGCCGGGCGCCGACGACGAGCACCACCACGGTCCACTCTGTAGCGCCCATGCCAGATCCCCTTCGCTCGGCGTCGTCCCGCTCCCCAAGCGTATCCTACAACGAGTGACCCGCCGGTCACGAGACCCGGCGGACGCGTCGGCGCGCGGTGAGGGCGGCTAGGCGAAGCGGGATGCCGCCTCGGCCTGCTCCTGACCGACCGCAGCCGAGACGGAGCAGCCGTCGACGTGGTCGTTTACGATCCCGGCCGCCTGCATGAGCGCGTAGACGGTCGTCGGGCCGACGTAACGGAAGCCGCGGCGCTTGAGCTCCTTCGCCAGCGCTGCCGACTCGGGGCTCGCGGCGACGAAGTCGGCCCGCGAGCGCGGCGCTTCGTGCGCCGCCGGCCGAAAGCGCCAGAAGAACGCCGCCAGCGATCCGTGCTCGTCGATCACGGGCAGGGCGGCGCGGGCGTTGGCGACCGCCGCCTCGATCTTGAGCCGGTTACGGACGATGCCGGCGTCGGCGAGCAAGCGCGCCTTTTCGGCTTCACCAAAGGCGGACACGGCGCTGATGTCAAAACCGGCGAACGCCTCCCGGAAGGCCTCCCGCTTGCGCAGAATAGTCAGCCAAGACAGGCCCGACTGGAACGCCTCAAGCGTGAGGCGTTCGAAGAGCCTGTCGTCTTGGAGCACCGGTCGCCCCCACTCGTCGTCGTGGTAGGCGACGTACTCTGGCGCGCCACCGACGGCCCAGAAGCACCTCGGCCGGCCGTCGGCGCCGACCGTCAGAGCGTCACTCGGCATCGCCCTTCGTGTTCAGCTTCTCCTTGGCCTGGGCGACGAGCTCGCTCGCTTCCTTGCGCGCCTTCTCGAGCAGCTCCGCGGCCTCCTGCTTGGCCTTCTCGAGCAGCTCCGCGGCCTCCTGCTTGGCCTTTTCGATGATCTCGGAGGCTTCTTTCTTGGCCTTGTCCCCAGCAGGCTTGGCCTTCTCGCCCAGCTCGCCGGCCTTGACCTTGGCCTTCCCGCCGAGCTCGCCGGCCTTGACCTTGGCTTTCTCGTAGGTCGGTCCGGCCTTCTCCTGCAGGTCGGCGGCCGTGCCCTTGGCCTTTGCGGCCGCGTCATCGGCCATCTTCTTCGCCTTGTCCATGTATCCCATGGTCACCTCCTGGTCAGCAGCCTCTACGACATGACTCGCAGCTTGTGTTTACCGCGACAGGCCATGATTCAGTCGTCGGGTGGCGCGGCGGGGCGTGCCACGCAGGCCTGGGCGCGGCCAGGCCGTGCGCTGCAGGCGCGCTGGCATCGCCCCGCCGCCGCTGCCGAAGCGGTCGAGGATCGTCTCGAGCAGCGGCAAGAAGGCGTGCACCTTGCCGCTGCGGATCGCCAGGTCCCACATCGGCTCGAGCTTCTTCCAGCCGCCCGTGTAGGCCAGGTGTCGCACGTGCTCGCGCAGGTCGCCGTGCGCGAACGCCGCCTTCCGGATCGCGCTCCAGCGATAGAAGTCGCGGTAGGCGCCCCAGTACCCGTCCTCGAGCTGCGCCGCGCTCATGCGCGCTGGGCGAAACACCGCGTGGCGCGTGTCGTAGCGGTCCCAATTGTGGGTCATCACCCGCCCCTGGGCCGTCAGGCGGCGCTCGAGCGGTGTGCCCGGGTACGGTGTGAGGATGTGAAAGGTTGACGTTTCGATGCCCTGCTCCACGGCCCATTCGACCGTGCGCGCGAAGACGTCCGGGCCGTCGTCGTCCATGCCGAACACGAAGCTTGCGTTGACCATGACGCCGTGCTCGTGGAGGCGGTGGATGGCGGCTTCGTAGCCGCCGCCGAGGTTCTGCGTCTTGTGTTGCGCCTGAAGATTCGCGGGATCGAGCGTCTCGAAGCCGATGAAGAGGCTTCGCAGGCCGCTCTCCACGGCCTTCTCGAGAAGGCCGGGGCGCATGACGCCCTGCACCGTCCCCGCCGACTGCCACACGCGGCCCAGGCCGCGCATCCCGTCGAAGAGCGCCTCGGCGAACGGCGGGCTGCCGAAGAGGTTGTCGTCGAGGAAGTAGAGGTGGCGCCCGGGCAGGCGGTCGATCTCGGCAAGGGCGTCTTCGACCGCCTGCACGTAGAACGACCTGCCGCCGCGGAAGAAGGTCTCCTTGTAGCAGAAGTCGCAGCGGTGCGGGCAGCCGCGGCTGACGACGAGGGAGTTAGGCACCAGGTAGCGCTCGCGCTTGATCAGGTCGCGGCGCGGTCGCGGCATGCCGGCGAGGGTGCGCACCGTCGAGCGATAGTACGGCTTGGGGTGGCCGGCCTTGAAGTCCTGCAGGAAGGTCGGCCATGTATCTTCACCTGGGCCGCAGAATACGCTGTCCGCGTGCTGGGCAGCCTCTTCGGGCAGGCTCGTCGGGTGGAGCCCCCCGAGGCACACGTAGGCGCCCCTCGCGCGGTAGTGATCGGCGTAGCGGTAGGCGCGGTGTGCGGAGGTGACGTACGCCTCGATGACCACGAGGTCGGGCTGATCCGAGAGGTCGAGCTTCTCGACATGCTCGTCCTGGAGCGTGATCTCGTCGTTCTCGTCGAGGTAGCCCGCCAGCGTGGCGAGGCCGAGCGGCGGGAACAGCGAGTACTTGATGGAGCGCCAGTAGACGCTGTCGGCGGCCGTCTTGGCCGGCGAGATCATCTTCACCTTGAGCGGCCGCCCGCTCGCGGCGCGACCGCGCGAGTCCCGGCCGCCCATCAGCCCGCGCCCTTCAGCTCCGCGGCGAAGCGCTCCAGCAGGACGTCGAGGCCGGTGGCGAAGTCGGCGGGCTGGTCCCAGATCGCCAGCTGCAGCCCCACACGCAGGAGGTTGGGGTAGTCGGCCCAGTGACCGGTGAGCTCGCCGATGATGGTCTCGGCCGGCACTTCGAGGCTCAGGAGCTGGGCGTACCCGAGGCCGAGCGTGAACGCGCCGAGCAGGTGGTAGATGCGCGCCGCGGCATCGGGCGTGAAACCTGCTTCGAGCAGCACGCCCATCAGCTCCTCCATCCACCGCCGCCCGCTGGGCGTGCGCAAGACCCCAGTGGTGATGAGCGGCAGGGCGCGGGGGTGCGCCTGCACGAGCTCGTGAAGCCCCGTGAACAGCAGGCGCGTGCGCTCCTGCCAAGGGCCTGCGGCGCGCCGGTCACCGAGCGCCGCCGCGGCGATGCTCTCAGCGACCTCGGCGAGCATGGACTCCTTGTTGGGGAAGTGGTGGTAGAGACTCATGGGCTGCACGCCGGCGGACGCAGCGAGGCGGCGCATGTTGAGGGCGGGGAGCCCCTCGGTATCGATGATGTCCAACGCCAGTTCGACGATGCGCAGTCGCGTCAGCGGCTCTCGGGTGATGGCCATCGTGCCTCCCGGCGAATCCGTACAAAGTAAGGCGTACAAAGTACGGTAGCAGAACAAAGATGAATGTGTCAAGGATGGAGTCGTTGCGAGTGCTGACTGACGAGGGCGACAGTCTGGAAGACAGCGGCACTGTGCGGGGCGATGAAGATGAGGGCCGCCCGAGTGACATCGATCTCGGCGCGGACCTTCCAGACCTGCAAGCTAACTCCAGTGCGGGTCCCGCCCGGTCCCCGCCCGGGGCCTCGCGTTGCGGGGTAGTACAGACTGGGAAGATAAGAAACGGGCGGCAGCTCCTTATCTTCCCGATGCGCTACATGCCGCCCGCCGCCGCCGGGCTGTCCCCGCAGCTCAGCCGAGGCGGGCGATGCGCTCGCCGCGGACGCTCCGCCGCGCAGCGTCGGAGGCCTCGGCGAGCGCGTCCGGCTCCTCGGCCACGAGGCCGACGCGGGCGCGGCCCGTCGACGTCGCGCCCCGCTCCGGCTTCGGCCACGCGCGGACGGCCGTCTCCACGCCGTCGCGGCCGGCGCCGGCGAAGACTCTCGCCAGTTCGGCCGCCACCCCGGCGTCCGGACTCGCCGCCGCGAACTCGGCCGCCGCGAGGGCGTACCCGTTACCGTTGAAGCTCAGCGAGACGCCGCCCCATGCCTTCACGGCCGCGAGCGGCGCCGCGTCGGTGATCGAGTCGCCGACGTACATCACGCCGGCGCCCTTGACGCCCTCCGCGGCGACGATGTCCTCGAGCGCGGCGAGCTTCATGCCGCCGCCCACGGGGCGCACGGCGGCCACCAGCGCGCCGCTCACGCGGCCCCGCATCTGCCGCCAGAACAGATCGTCGAGCTTGGCCACAGTCAAGGCGTCCGTCGGCGAGAGGTCGCCGGCGCTTCCCGCGCCATCCGGGATCTCGATGTGTCCGCGCTCCATCACTGCGGCGGCTTCGCGGCGGAGCCACGCCTGCTCGTCCCCTGGCATCTGCCAGGCGTCCAGGCTCAACTCCGTGCAGCGCACGTTCGCCAGAGGGAATGCCGAGATCCTGCACAGCGCCGTGAGGTAGGGGGTGTACGAAGTCGAGATGATGAAGGTCGGCATGAGTCCGGCGATCGCGGTCAGCGCCTCGAGCGCCCCGGGCACCAGCAGCACGCCCTCGGCGCTGAAGTCTTCGATGTCCTCGTCGGTGACTGCGAAGGCTTTGAGAAACGGTGGAAGCAGCCGCAGCGTGTCTCCCGCGTTGTAGCCGGGCCGGCGGACCACGTCGGCGAGGAAGTCGTCGTACTTGCTCAAGCGCGCAAAGAACTCTGCGCCGCCCGGGATGAAGCGTGCGGCGATCTCCTGGGCGTTGTCGTTCTTGGTGAGCGGACCCTCGCAGTCGGTGACGTAGATGCGACGCGGTGCCCGGCGGGCGCCGGACGCGCCGCCGGGGCCCGGTGCGCTCATCGCCTCGCGACCTCCGCCTCGACGGCCTCGCTGAGGTCGAGCGGCAGGCGCGTAGACTCGGCAAACACCGCCCCTGCGGCGGTGTTGAGCTTGCCGTGCGCGAACAGGCAGAGCGTCTGGTACAGCAGGGGGATCTCGCGGATCTCCCCGTGCCGGCGGATCGCCGCGAACAGCGGCTCGCGCTCGCCTTCGGCGGCGGCGATCTCGACGACGCTCATCGCCCTGCGCTTCTCGCGAAACTGCGCCCAGAGAGGCGCCCAGTCGTCACCGGTCAGGGTGAAACGGAACGAGCTCACCACAGGGCCGCGGTCGAGCTGGGCCGTGGCCAGGTGGACCATCGCGCCGGTCTCGGCAGCTTCCTCTTCGAGCAGCTGCCAGATGACCTGCTGCCACGTACCGGTGGGGCCGGCAGGAAGGGCCGGATGCAGGTTGAGGAGGGCATACCGGCGACACATCGCCGGGCTGACGATGAGCATGTACCCGGCCATGACCAGCACGCCGAGCCGATAGGGCACCAGCAGGTCCATGACGCCGCGGTGATACTCGTCGCGCCAGGTGGTCCGGTCGACGCCGAGCGCCTGCGCCGCCCGCCAGCTGGCGGCGCTCGACAGCGTGACCAGCGGGAGGTCGAGGCGCTCCACGAGCTCGATGAAGTGGTCGCTCTCGGGCGCCTCGCCCGGGTCCCGGTCGCAGAACACGGCCGCGATGTCGAGGGGGACATCGTCCTGCTGCGAGCGGGCCACGATGTCGGCCAGGAGGCCGCAGGCCGCCTGGTCTCGGCCCGTCGAGAGCCAGCCGATCCTCATGCCCGACCCATGTGCCCCGTGCCTGCGTCCTCGCCGCGCTCCTCCGCCAGCCGCGCCTGCCACGCGGCGGCGTCCGGGTACGCGCTGCGCCCGACGCCGGCGATGCCGCGGCTGGCGGCCCACGCTGCGAGGCGGCCGGCGCCGGCGAGGCCGACCTGTTCGATCATGGCGGCGAAGAACCCGGCGGCGAAGACGTCGCCGGCGCCGGTGACGTCCACGACCTCGGCGGGCAACGGCGGTACGTACAGGTCGACGCGTCGGCCGACGAGCCGGGCCCCGCGGCCGCCCATCTTGCACACCACCAGGCCGACCCCCGCGTTGAGCAGAAAGTCCAGCGACTCGGGGAGCGAGAGGCCGCAGAACCTCTCGAGCTCAGTCTCCGTGGCGAACAGGTAGGCGCAGCGATGCAGGATCGGCAGGAAGCGCTTGACGCCCTTGCGGGCGTAGATCTCGCCGGGGTCGAACGTGACCTCGGTGTCCGCAGGGAGCCGCTCGAGCAGCGCCAGCTGCGCCGCGAGCGGCCCATCGCCGACGAAGCTCGTGAAGTGGGCGAAACGCGCCTTCGGGGTGCGCTTCGGCAGATCGGCGGGGGCGAAGGCGTCGTTGGCGGCGGGCCACACGAGGTTGCGGCGCTCGCCGTTCTCGTCGAGCAGCACGTACACGCGGCCAGTCTCGCCGTCACGAGCCACAAGGCGCGCCTCCGCCGGGGCGAGCTCGTGGAGGAGGTAGAGGCCGTCGTCGTCGGCGCCTACGCGCCCCACCACGGCGGCTCGATAGCCCAGGCGCGCGAGGGCGTGAGCCGTGTTGGCCGCCTGCCCGCCTCCGGAGCGCGTCGGCAGGACGTGCGCGAGGGCTTCGTCGACAGCCCGGCGCACGTTGGCGGCCATGAGCTCCTCGCTGCCCGGCGCGCCGAGCTCGTCCCACAAAGGGAAGGAGCGCGACAGGCGGTAGACGAGGTCGACGTTCAGGGCGCCGCAGCCGATGAGGTCGAACGACCTCACAGCCTGAGTTCGCCGCGATAGCGCACGGCTGCGCCGTCGCCGCGCGGCAAGACGCCGCCGACCGCGTGCGCTACAAGGCCGCTCTTCTTGATCAGCGCGAGGTTCTTTTCGACGTGGGCGGGGTCCATCGCCACGACCATACCGAGCCCGCAGTTGAACGTGTTGAGCATCTCGGCCGGTCTGACGCCCAGGGAGTGCAGCCAGCTGAACACCGGGCCGGGGGACCACGCGCCGAGGTCGATCTCCGCCGCCAGGTCGTCCGGAACGGCGCGCCCGACATTGTCGGGGAAGCCACCACCGGTGATGTGCGCGGCGGCGTGCACGCCGCCGACGTGCCCCAGATCGTGCAGCACGGGACTGTAGATCGTGGTGGGCGCCAGCAGTACCTCGCCGACCGAGGCCCTCGGGCCCGCCTGCACGCAGAAGGCGCCGCCCTCGCTGAGGAACTTGCTGTGCACGTCGATGGCGTGCTCCTTGAGCAGGTGGCGCACAAGGCTGAAGCCGTTGGAGTGCAGCCCGCTGGAGCAGATGCCGACGAGCACGTCGCCATCGGCGACGAGGTGCGGCCCCCACAACTCGTCGCGCTCGGCGAGGCCGACGGCGAAGCCGGCCATATCGAAGTCGCCGTCCGGGAACTGCCCCGGGTGCTCGGCGGTCTCGCCGCCGAGGAGCACGCACTGCGCCAGCTGGCAGCCCTCGTCCACGCCGGCGACGATGTCGGCGACCTCCTCGGGTACCACCTTGCCGACCACCAGATAATCCAGGAAGAACAGCGGCACGGCGCCGCAGGCCGACACGTCGTTGACGCTCATCGCCACCAGGTCGATACCGATGGTGCCGAGACTGCCCATGGTTCGGGCCAGCTCGATCTTGGTGCCCACGCCGTCGGTGCCGGCCACCAGCACCGGGTCTTTGAGCCGCGGCAGCCGCATCGCACCGCCGAAGCCGCCCAGCCCACCGAGCACCAGCGGGTGCTGCGTGCTCTTGAGCCGCTGCTTCATGAGGTCGACGGCGCGGTTGCCCGCCTCGACGTCGACGCCTGACTGCTTGTACGTGAACCCTTGGTCGTCGACCACGGTGCTCCCCCATCGGTATGACGGCACCAGTCTACGTTGCAGGTCGCCTCCGCCGCCAGCACCCCCGCTTCTCAGTACGGGAACGCGACGCCCAGGGCGTGGAGCTCCTCCTTCGCGGCCTGGTACTGGTCCAGGTACCAGGTCTGAGGACGCACCTTCATGACCTCGTAGCACTCCTGGAAGGGCTTGCCGGCGGGCGCGTCGGCGATTTGATCCTCATACGTCGCGAGCAGCTTGCCGACCACCTCGTTGGCCTGGGCCCGGGGCATCCGCTGCCGCGCCACGGCGTGCCCGGCTTCGCAGGCCAGGCGCGCCTCAAGCGGAGTGGCATAGTTGCGGTGCTTGTTGTGCCGTGGCGCCGCTGTCCACAGGTCGCCGCCCGACACGACGCTTGCGATGGCGTGGGCGGACGCCTCACGGAAGAGCATCTCCGTGCCAGGACCTGCGTTGAAGAAGCCGTTGCTGGTCGAGAGGATGCGGCTGTTGCGGGAGAGGGCTTGCTGCACGAGGCTCACGAGCCAGAGCATCTCGCGGCCGCTGTTCGAGGTGTGCTGAATGTGGAACGGGAAGCTGTTGTTGAAGTTGTGCTGGTAGACCGTGAGCCCGACGAGGTGGTGGGCGGTCTCGAGCACGGCTGTACCCTCGGCGCCACCGGCGTAGCCGCCGTAGATGGCGCCTGTGAGGCAGCCGATCGCGCAGCCGAACTGTTTGCAGTGCGCGACCTTGTTGAGTAGCTCGTTGTCGGTCTTCATCTCGGTGAGCACGCCGATGAGGCGACCGTCGGTGGAGCGCACACCCCACTCGTTGCTGCTCGCCGCCACCTGGCCGACGTCCGACTGCGCCGTACCGACGGCGACGAGGAACAGCCCGGGCCTGCCGACGAGCTTGGTGGCGTTGCGAAGCAGCATCGCGTGCTCCATGACGCCGACCATCTCCGAGGGCGTGCCCGAGGTGATGTTCCTGCCCAGGCTCTCCTCGAGGATGGGCCCGCAGACGCCGTCGGCCAGCGGCTCCTGCACGTAGGCCATGGAGGCCTGAAGGAAGATGTCCTCGTCGTAGGTGATGTCGGGGCTGAAGATGCAGAACGGCGGCCGCTCGTCCTCCACTCGGCGCGGCCGCCAGAAGCGCGTCTCTTGCCCGGCGCCGACCACATGCTGCTCCGGCGCCAGGTAGAGCGCCTCAGTAAGCTCGGCCTCGCTGATCAGGATGCGCCGGTGCGTGTCGACGTTGTGCACGCCGACCGCGAGGAAGAACTCGACGGCCGCTCGCCAGACGCGGTCGGCGAGGTCGTCGTCGGCGGGCACCGGCGAGGCGGGATCGAACTTGATGTCGTACTTGCGCACGACCTCCTTCATTTTCGGGAGGAAGAGGTCGTAGAGGAACTCGTCGTCCTCGCAATAAGGGCCCTCAGCGGCCCGCTCCATGATCTCCCACATCTTCAGATGAGGCATCTCGTCAGCCCTCCGCGCTCGCGATTCTGTCGGACATGGCCTGCTCCAGGACCGTCACCGCCTTGCCGGCGTCTTCGCCCCAGCTGTCGGCTCCGGCTTCTTCCACCCACTCCGGGGTGACTGGGGCGCCACCGAGGATGACGTGGTACTTGTCGCGCAAGCCCTTCGCGGCGAGGATGTCGACGAGTTCCTTCTGAGCGGGCATCGTGGTGGTCATGAGCGCGGATGCGCCGATGATATCGGCTCGTGCCTCTTCGGCACGGCGCACGAAATCGAGTGCGTCGACGTCCCTGCCCAGGTCGTGGACCTCGAACCCGGCTGCCCTGAGCATGGTTATCGCGATGTCCTTGCCGATCTCATGGACATCGCCTTTGACGGTTCCGACGACGATGACGCCGCGCTTGACCGTCGCCGCGCCCGACTCGAGAAGGCGAGGCTGGAGCACGCCCATCGCCCCCTGCATGGCGCGCGCCGCGAGCATCAGCTCCGGCAGAAAGATCTCGCCGCTGGCGAAGCGGTCGCCGATCTCACGCATACCTGCGCTGAGCCGTTCAACCAGCGCTGCGACTGCGGCGCCCTCATCGAGCGCCGTCCGCGCCAGAGCGCTGGCCTGCGCGGAGTCTCCGTCTTGTATCGCCAGAACGAGCTCATCAAGCGTACTCATCGCACGACTCCTGTCCGTTCTCTCCGCCTCCCGGGCGCCTTCCTGTCCATCATATGGGTTCCTGCAGTCGGCGGGTGATGTGAGCTTCTCTTTCGAGCGTCGATCTGGACCTCGCTGCCCACCGCGGCACAGACACATTGCCATGGCGCGATCGTGCCGTCCCCCCGTTGAATCCTCGGGTCTGTCTGCGATACTGGGTCTGATGCGCGGTGGCGCGAGTCACCGGCGGACTCCATCCGAAAGGGGCGCCCTGAGCAGCACGGCCTCTTCTTGCTTGCGCGATCACCTGCCGGGCGTGCTGGGGCGACGTGTCGATGACACCGCGCCGGGGCGTCGCGCGTTCGTCTGGCGCCTGCTCGCGGCGCTGGTGTGCGCCTGGGTTCTCGCACTGGCCATGGTCCCCACGACCGCCGTGGGTCTGCGGCGCGGGGGCAAGACCGCGCCCCTGTACGACCGCACCTTTAAGTGCGACCGGCTCGAGCGGCTCCCGGCGCCCCCCGAACTGGTGGTACTGGGAGGCTCGCGGGCGCAGCGCTTCGAGCCTTCCCAGATCGAACATCGCACCGGCCTGCCGGCCTTCAACTTCGCCGTGCAGAACTCGCGCCCCGAGGACGCCTACGCGATCGCTCGGTACCTGTTCGGGCGCGCCCCCGACGTCAAGTTGCGCTGCATCTGGGCGGTACAGGTCACGACCCTCGGCGACACGCCGCTGCACCCCGGCCTGCTGGCCGAGGAGCGTCTCGCGCAGTTCCTGCCCGATGAGCTCGTGGCGGCCCAGCGCGCGGCGGACGCCAAGGTGGCCGCGCACGAAGTACTGTGGAGCGACGAGTACAGTTCCAGGGGGGCCCTCTTCCGCAATCGGTACGATCGGGTCGAGGCGCGGGGCATCGGGTTCGACGTCGTCCTGCAGACCTATCTCAGCAGGCTGCTACCCAAAGCGGCCGCGCCGTCCCCGCACGAGCAACGGCGCTCGAAGCGCTACTTCGAGAAGACCCTCCGCCTGTTCAACCTGCACGGCGTGGCGCCCGTGCTTGTCATCATGCCGTATCACCCGAAGGCGCTGGCTGCCTTCCGCGCTGTCGGCTGGCAGCACAAACTTGACGCTCTGGACGCGTATTTGCGGGGACTGCGGGGCCGCTACGTCTTCCGCTTGCTTGACTACACGGAGATCGCGGCCTTCGGCGGGAGCGCCCGCGGGTTCTACGACGGAGCGCACGTCAAGCGGGCGAACGCGCGCCGTATCGTCAGGCAGATCGTCGCCGACGCGCCCGGCGCCTTTCGCTGACGCCGGGCGCCGTGAGCCGCTTGGCGCCGTCTCACGGATCGCAGGTCGCAGGCGCGCCCTTCTCGAAGCGCATCTTGCACATCGCGTACTCCTCGGGCACCGCGATGGGGTAATGGCCGTCGAAGCAGGCGCGGCAGAACTGGCTCTTGGGCAGGCCGGTGCTGTGCTGCAGGCCCTCGAGCGTGAGGTAGTGGACGCTCGTGGCGCCCACGTGGTCGCGGATCTCGTCGACGGTCTTGTTGGCGGCGATGAGCTCGGCGCGCGTGGCCATGTCGATGCCGTAGTAGCAGGGGTACTGGATCGGCGGCGAGCTGATGCGCAGGTGCACCTCTTTGGCGCCGGCGCTGAACAGCATCTCGACGAGCTTGCTGGTGGTGTTGCCGCGCACGATGGAGTCGTCGACGACCACGAGCCGCTTGCCGCGGATGACGGCCGTCAGCGGGTTGAGCTTCATGCGGATGCCCACCTGGCGCAGCTGGTCGTCGGGCTGGATGAACGTGCGGTGCACGTAGCGGTTCTTGATGAGGCCCTCGGCGTAGGGGATGCCGGAGGCTGAGGCGTAGCCGATGGCGGCCGGCATACCTGTGTCGGGTACCGGGATGACGAGGTCGGCCTCGACGGGCGCCTCCAGGGCCAGATGCTTGCCCATCTCCTGGCGCACGAGGTGCAGTGTGCGCCCGGCCATCGTGCTGTCGGGCCGGGCGAAGTAGATGAACTCGAAGATGCACAGCGCCGGGCGCGAGCCCTCGAGCTCCACGCGCTCGCTGCGCACCCCGTGCTCCTTGTCGACGATGACGATCTCGCCGGGCTGGATCTCGCGAACGAAATCGGCGCCGATGATGTCGAGCCCGGCGGTCTCGCTGCTGATCACGGCGTGCCCCTCGTAGCTGCCCAGGCAGAGCGGACGCACGCCGTAAGGGTCGCGAAAGCCGACCAGAGCGTCACCCGACATGACCGCCGCCGAGAAAGCGCCGCGGATCTTGGCGACGGCCGTGCGCACGGCGCCGAGCAGGTCACCCTCTGCTTCGTGGGCGATGAGCGCCGTGATCACCTCAGTATCGGTGGTGCCGGCGAACCTGACGCCCTGCGCGATGAGCTCGTCGCGCAGCTCGGTGGTGTTCACCAGGTTGCCGTTGTGGCCCAGGGCGATCACGTCGCCGTTGCGGCTGCGCACCAGTGGCTGTGAGTTCTGCCAGTGGCTCGAGCCGGTGGTGGAATAGCGCACGTGGCCGATGGCGTGCTGGCCGCTCAGGCTCTGGAGCATCTGCTCGTTGAAGACCTGGCTGACGAGGCCCAGATCCTTGATGACCGTGATCTGGCCGTCGTCCGCCACGGCGATGCCGGCGCTCTCCTGGCCGCGGTGCTGCAGGGCGTAGAGGCCGAAGAACGTCAGCCGTGCGACGTCACGCCCCGGCGCGTGGATGCCGAAGACGCCGCAGCTGTCATGGAGTCGGTCGTCGTGCAAGGCGCTCGGTCCTGGTCGTTCAGGCGAGCCGCTGCGGGAGCGACTCGTAAGCAGAATGGAGCTCGCCCACCGCGACGGTGAAGAGCTCCTTGCCCTCCATGGTACACCTCAGGTCAGCGCCGGTCACCCGGCCGAGGACGCGGTGGGGCAGGCCGCCGAGTACCTCGTCCAGCGGCCCGAGCAGTTCCGGAGAGACGGTGATGATCACCCGGGTCGGAGCCTCGCCGAACAGGACTACGTCGGGGCGTCCCCCGGCGCCGCCGACAGACGCGGCAGAGCCGAGGTCCACGGTCGGCGCCGAGCCAGCGGTCGCCGCGGCCGCTCCGTGGCGTTTCCGGGTCCGCGAACTGCGCGCCGCCGGTGCTTCCACTGGCGAGGCAGCACTCGGCCAGCGCCACGGCGAGGCCACCCTCAGCGCAGTCGTGGGCGCTCTTGACGAGGCGGGCCTCGATGGCCGCGCGCAGCTTGTGCTGCAGCTCGACCTCGAGCTGCAGGTCCACGTCGGGTACGCGGCCCTCGACCTTGCCGTAGGCGACCTTCTGGTACTCGCTGCCGTCCATCCAGGCAGCCCCGGCACCGAGCAGCATGATCACGTCGCCCTCGTTCTTGAAGGCGGTGTCGATGTGCACGCTCACGTCGTCGTAGACGCCCAGCATACCGATCATCGGCGTGGGGTAGATGGCCTGGCCGAAGCTCTCGTTGTAGAAACTCACGTTGCCGCTGACGACCGGCGTGTCGAGCGCCTCGCACGCCTGGGCGATGCCCTCGACGGCCTGCTCGAACTGCCAGTAGATCTCGCCTTTCTCCGGGTTACCGAAGTTGAGGCAGTCGGTGACCGCCACCGGCAGGGCGCCGGCGCAGACCAGGTTGCGGGCCGCCTCGGCGACCGCCGCCTTGGCGCCCCGGTACGGATCGAGGTAGCAGTGGCGGCCGTTGCAGTCGTTGCTGAAGGCGATGCCGCGAGTGGTGTCTTTGATGCGCAGCACGGCCGCGTCGGAGCCGGGGATCTGCACCGTGTTGGCCTGGACGATGTAGTCGTACTGCTCGAAGGCCCAGCGTTTGCTGGCGATATTGGGCGCGGCGAGCAGCTGCGTGAGCGCCGCGCCCAGGTCGGCCGGCCGCGGATAGCCCGTGTCATATACGGCCACGGGCTCGTCGACGATGTAGTCCGGCTTCACGGACGGCGTGCGGATCACGGGGCTCTCGTCGGCCAGGCGCCGGGCGGGGATGTTGGCTACGCGCTCGCCGTGCCACCAGATGCGCAGCATCTTGCTGTCGGTGACCGCGCCGATCACGGTGCAGTCGAGGTCCCAGCGCTCGCAGACCTCGCGCACATCGGCGAGCTGCTCCTCGGTGACGATCGCCAGCATGCGCTCCTGGCTCTCGCTGATCATGATCTCCCACGGCTCCATGTCGGCCTCGCGCAAGGGCACGCGGTCGGCGTGGATGTCGAGGCCCACGAAGCCCTTGCTCGACATCTCGCTGCTCGAGCTGGTGAGGCCGGCGGCGCCGAGGTCCTGCATGCTCACCACGAGCTTGCGGTGGATGAGCTCGAGGCAGGCCTCGATGAGCTTCTTCTCGGTGAACGGGTCGCCGACCTGGACGCTGGGGCGCTTCTCCTCGAGGGTCTCGTCGAACTCCTGGCTGGCGAGCACGCTGGCGCCGCCGATGCCGTCGCGGCCGGTCTTGGAGCCGATGAGGACGACGTGGTTGCCGATGCCGCTGGCGATGGCGCGCACGATGCCGTCGGTGCGGATCATGCCGGCGCTCATGGCGTTGACGAGGCAGTTGCCCTCGTAGCTGGGCTCGAAGTAGATCTCGCCGCCGATGGTGGGGATGCCGAGGCAGTTGCCGTAGTGGGCGATGCCGCCGACGACGCCGTCGAGCAGAAAGCGCTGGCGCGGCTCGGTGAGCTCGCCGAAGCGCAGCGAGTTCATGCTGACGCACGGCCGCGCCCCCATCGTGAAGATGTCGCGGACGATGCCGCCGACGCCGGTGGCGGCGCCCTGGAAGGGCTCGACCGCCGACGGGTGGTTGTGGCTCTCGACCTTCATGGCCACGGCCCAGCCGTCGCCGACGTCGATGATGCCGGCGTTCTCGCCGGGGCCCTGCAGGATGCGCGGCCCGCTGGTGGGGAAGCGCCCGAGGATGGGCCGTGAGTGCTTGTAGCTGCAGTGCTCGCTCCACATCAGCGAGTAGATGGCGAGTTCGACATACGTGGGCTCGCCCTCCTGGATCGCGCAGATGTGCTCGTACTCGTCCGCGGTGAGGCCGAGCTTGACGGCGGCCTCCAGGGTGGCGCGCTGACTCATGAAGCCACCTCCGCGGTGCGCAGCACGGTGTCGATGATCGACTGGAACAGCTTGCGCCCGTCGGCGCCGCCGGCCAGCGCGGCCTCCACGGAGTTCTCGGGGTGCGGCATCATGCCGAACACGTTGCGCGCCTCGTTGCACACGCCGGCGATGTCGTCGAGGGCGCCGTTGGGGTTGGCGCCCTCGGCGCGCTTGCCGGTAGCATCCACGTACCGCAGCACGATCTGGTCGTCGGCCTTCATGCGCGCGAGCGTGTCCGGGTCCACCGTGTAGTTGCCCTCGTTGTGCTTGACGACGATGCGCAGCACGTCGCCGGACGTGCAGGCGCTGGTGAATGGCGTGGCCGTGGTCTCGACGCGCAGATTGACGTACCGGCAGACGAACTTGAGCCCGGTGTTGCGGATGAGGCCGCCGGGCAGCAGGCCGGCCTCGACAAGCGTCTGGAACCCGTTGCAGATACCCATCACGAGTCCGCCGCCCTCGGCGAAATCGATGACCGACTGCATGATGGGGCTGAAACGGGCGATGGCGCCGCAGCGCAGGTAGTCGCCGTAGCTGAAGCCGCCGGGCAGGATGACGGCCTGGACGCCCTTGAGGTCGGTGTCCTTGTGCCACAGGTACTGCACGCTGGTGTCGGGGAAGGTGGAGACGGCGTGATAGGAGTCGGCGTCGCAGTTGCTTCCGGGGAACACGACGACGCCGAAGCGCACGGGCGTGGAGCTCATCCCTCAGCCCTCGCTGATCGTGAAGGTGTAGTCCTCGATGATCGGGTTGGAGAGGAGCCGGCGACACATGTCGTCGACCTGAGCGCGGGCGGCCTCGGCGGTGAGACCGTCACCGCTGATGGTGAGATCGATGATCTTGCCGATCTGGACGCCGCTCACCCCGGTGAAGCCGAGGTTGGGGAGCGAGCGCTCGACGGCGGCGCCTTGAGGGTCGAGGATGCCCTTCTTGGGCGTGACATACACGCGGACGTTCATCGGCTCACCTGCCCGGAGAGAGAGTGCTGGGGACAGGGGTCAGTCTATCGCAGATGAGAACTGGAGAGAGCGTGCGGCGGCGTCAGCCGCCGACCCCGGTGTACTGCAAGATGAACTCCACGGTGCGCACGTCGTAGTCGATGCGGTTCTCGAGGCCGCTGATCTCGTGACCCTCATCGCCGTAGACCTTGAAGTCGCACACTTTGCCGCGGGCGCGCAGGCGTTCGGCGACCTCATGGATCTGACGCGGCGGGCAGCGTGGATCGAGCTCGCCGCCCAGCAGCAGCAGCGGCGCCTCGACGCGGTCGAGGTGGTTGATCGGCGAGTAGTACTCGAGCTTTGCTCGGTCCTTGACGATGTCGCCGGTGTTCTCGCGGTCCCACCAGCGCAGGTCCTCGCGTACGGCAGGGTCGATCTGGCTGTCGATGAAGTCGAAGAAGGGGACGCCGGCGACGCCGGCCGCCCAAAGGTCCGGGAACTGCGTGACCATGGCCATGGTCAGGAAGCCGCCCCAGCTGCGCCCGGTGACCCCGATACGTTTGGGGTCGCAGCCCTGGGCCACGAGGAACTCGTGAGCGGCGGCGACGTCGAGGGCCTCCCCTTGCCCCATGAGGAAGCGGTTGGCCAGCTGCCAGCGGCGGCCGTAGCCGTCGCTGCCGCGGTAGTTGGGGTGGACGACCGTGACACCCGCGGCGACAAAGGCCTGGCGCAGGGCGTCCCACTCATTGGAGTGGTGCCAGGTGGGGCCGCCGTGCACGATCACGACGCCGGCGCCGTTGGGCTCGTCGGGCTCCGCGAGAAGTCCGGGCACGTCGGTCAGGCGGTCGCGGCTCGTGAAGTGCACTGCCACGGCGTCTTTGAAGTCGTGGCCTTCGAGCTCCGCCGGGAGTGAGGCGGTGATCCGCGTCGCGTCGCCGTCCGCCGTCTCGACGATGGAGAGATCGGACGGACGGTCGGGGCTGCTGAAGACCACGAGGACCGCCGAGCCGTCCCGCGTGAAGCTCGGATGGTAGTGGTTGCCGGGGCCGATGCTCAGATCGCTCATGGAACCGCTGCGCAGATCGAGGTGCATGAGGCCGGTCTCGGCGTCGTCGTCGACCAGGAAGGCGAGAGAACCGCCGTCCGGCGACCACGCGGGATGGTGTGCATCCACGGGCCCTTCCCACGCCCAAGTCACGGTGCCGCCGGCGAGCTCGTAGATACCGATCCCCGGGTGCTCGCCGTCTCCTCCCGAGAAGGCGATGCGGCGTCCGTCGGGCGCCCAGGCGGGCTGCCCCGCGAAGAACTCGTCGGAGCCGCCGAGGACGGAGCGCGCGCCGGTCGCGGCGTCGATCACGAACACCGCCGTGTCTTGGCCGCAGGTGCCGGCGGCCACGGCGAGCCGGTCGCCGTCAGGCGACCAGAGCGGTGAGCTCTCGGTGTAGGGGTGGGCAGAGAGGTGCGTGATCGCGGCGCCGCCCGCAGAAACCGCGGCGGGCATGACCGCCACCGAGTAGCCGGCGCCGTGAGAGGCGGTCATGGCGATCCGCGTGCCATCTGGCGAAAGGTGAAAGTCGGGGAGAGGGGAGAAGTCCGGCGTGTCGGGAAGGAGGTTCTCGAGGGCGCCGGAGGTGATGTCGTAGCGGTAGAAATCAAAGCACTCTGAACCGCGGTCGTCCTTGGCGAAGTACAACGCGCGGCCGTCGGGCGCGAACAGCGGGCACCAGCAGGGGTCGTCGAGATCACCGACGCGCACGGGTCTGTCGCCGTCGAGGCCCTGGAGGAAGATCTGCCAGTCGCCGCCTCGGTACCACTGAAAGGCCACGGTCCGGCCGTCCGGCGAGACCGCATACGGCCGGTAGTCGGTGCCGACGGATGGTGCGGCGGCGAGCCGTTCGATGAGGGTCCTGCTCACGGTGTCTCCTCCTGTTGCCCTGCGCCGGTCGTGCGTCACCAGACCCAGCGGCGAGCGCCGTGCGGCGCGGCCCGTGCCAACGATACCGCGCCGGAAGGGTCGCCGCTCGCGAACGTCACCCGCGAGCGACGTCGCGTTCGCGCGAAGTTCCACCCCAGGGTGGTTGAATAGGCGAGCGACGCCGGCCGCCCGAGGCACCATCTCCACCCCGGGTATGACGACGCCGGCGGCCCTTTCGGCATATGATGCCCGGGCCACGACTTCCAGCGGTGCCGGCGCCTCAGGCGCCCGCCACGGACTCAGGGCTCTGCGGGCCGGGCGCCCTGCCCGGACCGGGCACTGTGGAGGTGGCGTGAGCGTGGACTCGCGACGGTCGTCTTGCCTTTCGGGCTTAGCCGCGCGTTTCGGCGAACCTCTTGAATTCCGCGAGGTCGCGGTCGAGATGCGCGCCGACGGCCTCATCGGCGCCCGGTCCGCCCGTGTACTCAAGGCTCACGGTGACGCGCGTACGCCCGGCGCCGAGATCGGCGAGCGTGACAAGGCCGCCCTTTTCGATATCGTCGGCGAGCGACCACTCGACGTCTTGGGCCGAGGTCGCGTAATGGCCGACGAGGCTGCGGAACATGAACTCCGTCCACTCGTGGTCGGCGGCGCTGATCGCCGCGTCCACCTCGATCCAGCGTTCAATGGTGGCCATCGTGCCCCCCTCCGGGTGTCGTTGCCAATTGACGCGAGTTTCTCCGCCCGCGCCTGCGGTCAAACAGCGGCGGTCCGGCGCTGACTCCGCCGCCAGAAGCCCCCACCCCCATCCTCCCCAGGGGGGCCGGCGGCCCGCCGAGGCGGGCCGCCGGCCGGGTCTCTTCGCGGCTCGGCGGCATCCTGGCGCCGGAGCGGCCGCTGGGGCCGAACGCGGTCGGCCTTGCGCCGCCCCCGGGCGCGGGCGGTCTTGCGGCCGTCGTCGAGACGGATCCGCTGCTGCGCCTGCACGTCGTCGCGGCGGCACGGGAGCTTGGCTTCGCGGTGACCACGGTGGCGCCGGGTGGCTGCGGCGCGGGAGCCGCGGCCCCCACCGTCTTCGTCGGCCTCGACACGGGCGATTCGTGCCCGCGCTGCGGGCCGGTCGCCCTTCGGCCGGAGGTGGCCGGGGCGTCGCTCATCGTCGGGTACGCGACGGACGGACCGGAGCTGCTCGCCGCGCACCGGTTGCACGCCTGCTGCGATGTCTTCGTCGAGCTGCGCGCCGTGGCCGGCAGAGCGTGCCTTGCCTACGTACCTGCCGGGGGCGCCGTGGAGCAGGCGGTCCTGACGGCGCGTGAGGCCGATGTGCTGGTGCTCGTCCTGGACGGCCTGAGCAACGCGGCGCTCGCAGAGCGCCTGTGCGTATCGCCGGCGACGGCGCGCACGCACTGTCGCGCGCTGCTGCGCAAGTTCGGCGCCGCCGACCGGCGGGCGCTCCGCGCCCGGCTCCTCGGCGCCACGCCCTGCGCGTCCCTCGAGGCAGGTCAGAGCGCCGTCGGAGGATAGCGCAGAGGTTCGCCCAGCCGGCGGCGCGAAGTCCGCAAAGAAATCGGCCGTAGCGCCGCCCTCGGCGCTCGTTCATACTTGGCCGTGCACTGTCGGGGGCGTGGAGGAGCCGGTCATGTCTCGGGGCGATTCCCCTTGTCCTACACCACGAGTGCACTGGGAAGTGGCATGAGAACAGGTCCGTCTCATCGCGAAGACAGAAGTCACGCGCCGGCGCAGGCCCGCGTCACCGCGGTCTTCAGATGCGGCGTGAGCGCTCTCCAGTGCAGCGCCGTGCCGCTCGGCGAGGACGCGGCCTGATGCGGGCCCGGGTCCAGGTCCTCTCAGACGCCGAGAGGGCGCAGGTCCACGAGCGCACGCTCAAGGTGCTCGGCACCGTCGGCATGCGCTGCGATACGGCCGAGGGACGCCGCATCCTGGCCGGCGCCGGCGCCCTCGTCGACGAGGCGACGCGCATGGTCCGCTTCCCTCCCGAGCTTGTCGAGCGCTCGCTTGGGCAGGTGAAGAAGGAGTTCACCGTGCACGGCCGCCGCCCGGGCTGGAGCTTCCCGCTGAACGCCGGCGAGTTCACGCTGCTCGCCGACGGCGGCGCCACCACGGTCTTTGACGCCGCCACAGGTGAACGCCGCCCCACCACGCGCGCCGACTGGCTGGCCGCCACACGGCTCCACGATGCGCTCGACGATGTGGGCTTCTACTGGTGTCCCATCGACTACGACCTCGACTACGAGCAGCCGGGTGGCTTCGTGCGCTACTTCACCGATGTGTTCGCCACGTTCGGCAAGCACGTGCAGGATTCGTTCGGTACGCCCGCGCTGGCGCCGTGGCTCAAGGAGGTCCTCGACATCGTCTTCGGCGGCCCCGAGGCCGTGCGCGAGCAGATGCCGCTCTCCTTCCTGATTACTCCGGCTTCGCCGCTCACCATCGAGCACGACTTCACGCAAACCTGGCTTGAGCTGCGCGACTACGGGCTACCCGTGGCGATCATGCCGATGCCCCTGCAGGGCGCCACGGCGCCCGGCAGCCGGCTCGGCACGCTTCTCGCTGCCAACTGCGAGACCATCGGCACGCTCTGCCTCGTGCAGGCCGCGGCACCCGGCACACCGGTGATCTACTCACCGGTGATCGCGACGATGGATCCGCGCACCGGGATGTACGCCGCCGGCGCGGTCGAGCACGCCGTGCTCTGCGCCGCCGGCACCGAGATGGCCCGGTACTACGGCCTCCCGGCCGAATCCTCGGGCCTCTGCACCCAGACCTACGAGCCCGACGTGCAGACCGCTTGGGAGAAGGCCAACGGAGCGCTCCTCGTGACGCTCTCCGACCCCGACATCCTCGTCGGCCCCGGGCTTCTGGGGGGTGCGACGATCCTCTGCCTCGAGCAGATCGTCATGGACGTCGAGATGATCCGCCTCGCCCGGCAGGCGCGCGCCGGGATCCCGGTGCGCGACGATCTGTGGCTCGACGACATTCTCGACAGGGTCGGGCCCTGCGGCTCCTTCCTCGCCGAGTCTTCCACGCGGCAGAACGCTCGTCATGGCGAGTGGCGCCTGAGCGACCTCGGCGTGCAGGGCAGCTGCGACGCCTGGCAGGCGGCGGGATCACCGACAACGGTCGCCGCCGCCCGCGAGCGCGTCGAGCAGCTGCTTGCCGATCAGGTCTCGCTGCCCTA
Organism: uncultured Thermoleophilia bacterium; assembly: GCA_963765635.1. Lineage (GTDB taxonomy): Bacteria > Actinomycetota > Thermoleophilia > UBA2241 > UBA2241 > CAIXSE01. Next base: position 177,530 of record CAVXXF010000004.1, on the reverse strand, counting down.
CAGCGACGACCAGGCGGCCGCGCTGGCCGCGCTGCAGCGCCGCGCCGACGCGGCGTCCTAGCCGAGTGCGTCGAAGACGAGGCCCGTGAGCAGTTTGGGGTAGAAGTACGTCGACTTCTGGGGCATCGTCTCGCCGCGGTCGGCGATCGCACGAACCTGGCTCACGAGCGTGGCGTTGAGGAACGCGCCGAGCTCGTAGCGCCCACTCGCCAGAGCCGCCAGCCCGTCGGGCACGTTCTTGGCGTAGTCGATGTGCTTCTCGGCGTGCGCAGGGTCCATGCCCAGCGCCTCGCGAAAGACGAGCTCGTGCAGCACCGTCACCGACAGACCGGCGGCGTCCGGCGAGAAGCCGGAGGCGGCGAGCCGCCGCTGCGCTTGCGGATCGCGTGACTTCACCACGAGGCACACGTCCTCGCGCGGCAGGTACAGGCCGAAGGCCCTGCCGGGGTCGGCCTGCACCCCAAGGCCACCCAGCACTTCGCGGCAGGCCTCGAGACCGTGGACGGGGACGCCCAAGACCTCGAAGAACGGCCGCAGGCGTTCGATCAGTTCGGGTGAGGGCGGCACGACGACGTCTCGCACAAGCCGATGCGTGGGGAACACGGTGAGCCCGGGATCGCTCATGCTGCACAGGTAGACCATCAGCGTGTCGGCGCTGTGGTCGCCGGCGGCGCGTCGTTCGTCGCGGTAGGCGAGCGCCGTCTCGTAGCGGTGGTGGCCGTCGGCGATATAGAGGGGGCGGTCGCGCAGCAGAGCGACGATACGCTCCACACCGGGGCCGCTGAGCGGGACGATGCGATGCACGTTGCCGTCGCCGTCGCGGGCCTCGCGGGCGCCTGCGCCGCCGCCGGCGTCCGCCGCTGCCGCAAGCGCGGCCTCGACTTCACCGTCGTCGTCGGGGACCAGCAGGAAGATCTGGCTGAGGTCGGCGCGGCTGGCGCGGTAGAGTCGGAGGCGGTCCATCTTCGCGCCGGCGTGCGTGCGTTCGTGCGGGAGGACGACGCGCTCCGCGAAGTCCGCCAGGCGGAGCCGCGCGACGAACCCGCGACGGGTGCGCTCGCGTCCGTCAGGGCCACGGTAGGTCTGATCGACGAGGTACAGGCTGGGCGTCGCTTCAATGACCAGCGCGCCCTCGGCCTGCCAGCGCGAGAAGGCGGCGCCGGCGGCGGCGTACGCCGCGTCCTCCGCCGCCTCGCCCGGCGCGACGGGGAGGTCGAGATGGACGGCGTTGTATGGGCTGCGCCCGCGAAGCTCGCCGGCTTGTGCTGCCGGGATCACATCGTAGGGCGGCGCCACGACTTCATCGAGCATGATGGACTCGTGGAAGCGGATGCCTCTGAATGGGATGACGTCGGCCATGTTCTTCCTCAGCGTCGCAGGCGGGTGCGCCTCACCGCGCGCATGCGGCTCAGCATACAGCGAGACGAGCGCGCCTACTGGCGGATGATGACCGGCATCCCGATGACGACCCTTGCGTACAGGTCTTCGACATCTGGGATGTGCATGCGGATGCAGCCGTGTGACGCATAGCTGCCGATGGAGGCGTCGTCGGGCGTGCCGTGGATGCCGACGCCGGTCGCGCTGGTGCCGATCCACCGGGTCCCGAGCGGGTTGGTGGCCCCCGGCGGTATGGGCTTCGCGTCTTTGGCCCAGTCCGAATTGGGCGGCAACCAGGTGGGGTTCATCTGCATGTTCACGACGGAGAAGGTGCCTGTAGGCGTGGGGTAAGCCGGCTGGCCTGTGGCCACGGAGTAGCTCTTCACGAGCTTGTCGTTGCGGTACAGGTAGAGATGGAGGTCGCCGATGTCGACGACGATCTGGCCGCTGAGGGCGTTCAATGCCATGGTGTCGACGAGGCCGTCGACGGCCATGCCGTTCCTGGCCTGGAACGTCTTGACTGCAGTCACCGTGTGGTTGTCGTAGACGCCGTTCTTGGGGAAGTCGTAGATGCCCATGTCGGCGAGCTTCTGCTGCAGCTCTTTGACGTCTTTGCCGCGGGCGCCCGGCCACATAGCGGCGTTGCCGAAGTGCTCGGTGCTGTTCACGACGAAGGTCTGCTTGTCGGTGACGACGTTACCGCCGCCGTCGCTGGCCGTGATGACCATCGTGTGCTTGCCCTGGGCGAGGTTCTTGACCGTGAACACGGCGCGCGAAGGCAGGCCCGCGTACTCGCGCGCCTCGCCGTCGAGCACCAGCTTGAGGTCGGGTTCGCCGAGCTGGTCGCGGGCCTTGATGCGGATCTTGAGGCCGGAGTGCCCGATCGTCTTGTCGAGCTGCGTGGTCCTGAGCGTGGGGGGGCTGGCGTCGACAAAGACGCGCAGCAGCTTGGTGGTGGAGTTGCCCGCCCTATCGGCGGTCCCGATGGTGACGTCTGAGGGTCCGTCGGGCAGATTGGCGCTCACGGTGTACTTGCCGCTGGAGTCGGCTTGGCCACTGGCGCGGACGCCGCCCCCGTCCACCGTGACCGTGGAGAACGGCTCGGTGATGCCGCTGAACGTCGCCGGAGAGGTATTGATGCGACCTTCATCGGCCGAGCCCGCGAGCACGAGTTTGGGGATACTCGTGTCGACCGTGAAGCGCCATACCTTGCGGATCTCACGTCGGAACAGGTTGGAGCTGTTCGCGTTGAACGAGACCGCGTGGGAGCCGTCGGACAGCTTGCCGGTGGCGAAGGTGAGCTTGTCGCCGCTGCGCGTGGCCTTGGCCGAGACGTCGTCGCCATCGAACGCGACGCGAACGCTTGTGAGCTTGGACAAGCCCTTGACGTCGAGCACGACGGTGAGTGAGGGATTCTTGACGTACGTGTCTGGGCCCGGCGTGACCGCCGAGACGCGAGGGACGGCGAGAACCTGCCAGGCGGCCACCGCGGCCAGCACGCAAGCCGCCGCTACGACGTAATAAAGCCAGCGGCGGGATCGGCTGCGTTCACGCCTGTATACCTTGTATGCGGGCTCCGCCACTACTCCTCTTCCAAGATGATAACGGTCCTATTATACCCCGGATATCGGCATTCCCCTCGGTATTCTGCAGGCACGCTCGGGAACATCCGTCGGGCGGGCCCGGCGCGCGCAGCAGGAAAAGCTCGCCCTACGCCTAATCTCGCCACATGGACCACTCTCTCGACGAGTTGCTCGCCGACGTCGCCGCCGGCCGCTTGGCCGCGTCCGCGGCGGCCGACCGTTTGCGGCACTTCGGCTACTCCGCCATTGGTGACTACGCCCGGCTCGATGTCTCGCGGGCGGCCCGCAAGGGCGTGCCCGAGGTCGTTTTCGCCGAGGGAAAGAGCTCCGAGCAGCTCATCGGCATCGTGGCGCGCTTTCTCGATCACAGCCCCCTGGTGCTGTGCAGCCGCGTCAGCGCCGAGCAGGCCGCGGCGCTCGCCGGCGCCGTGCCGGGCACAGTGGAGCACGACGAGCGCAGCCGCGTGGTCGTGGCCCGCCGCGCGGGCGCCCCGACCGTGGCCGAGCGCGGCGCCGTCGGCGTGCTCGCCGCCGGCACCAGCGATCTCGGCGTCGCCGGCGAGGCGGTGGCCATGTGCCGCGCCATGAGCGTCGCCGTGGTGAGCGCCTTCGATGTGGGCGTGGCCGGTCTGCACCGCCTTTCCACGCCTCTTGATGAGATGCGAGCCGCCGGCGTGGCGGCCGTCGTGGTCGCGGCAGGCATGGAGGGCGCTCTGCCGTCGGTGGTCGCCGGTCTTGTCGAGGTGCCGGTGATCGGCCTGCCGACCTCCACCGGCTACGGCCTCGGCGGTCGCGGAGAAGCGGCTCTGCTCGGCATGCTCCAGAGCTGCAGCCCGGGGCTCGTGGTCGTCAATATCGACAACGGCATCGGCGCCGGGGCGACGGCGGCCCTCATCGCTCGGCGCGCCGCCTCGTGAAGACGCTCCCGCTCATCCTCCGCGACCATCGCGAGGAGCTGTGGCGGCGCTGGGTCGACGCGCTCGCCGACGCGGTGGACTCCGACTACCGCGAGCTCGTGGCCAGCCAGCTCGGCGAGCGCCTGCTGCGCACTCTGATCGACGACCTCATCGCCTTCTCGGAGGCCGAGCAGTACGAGCGACCCGCCCTGCTCAGGGCCGTTGATGAGCGTACCTCGGCCGACGCGCGGCACCGGCTGTCTCTGGGCTTCGCGGTCCTCGACGCCGTGGTCAGCCTCCACGTCCTGCGGGGCGCGATCTGCGACGTCCTCGTCGATGCGCTCGTACTGGACGAGATGCCGGCCTTCGCCGACACTCTCGACCAGCTGAAGGTCCTGAACGCCTTTCTTGACCGTCTGGTGTGCGCGACCATGACCGCTGCCTAGGGCATGGCCAACGCTGCCGTAAGGCATCACATGGCCATCCGCGCAGGGCTTGCACCCCCTCCGGGCCGCGGCTAGGCTAGCCATCATGCTGCAGCTGGCGCTCATCTTCGGCGGCCGCTCCGCCGAACACGAGATCTCCCTTGCGTCCGCGCGCTTCGTCGCCGCGATGCTCGAGCGCGACAAGTACGAGGTCATCCCTGTGGGCATCGCGCGGGACGGCCGCTGGCTCCAGCCCGCCGATCTCGAGGCGGCGCTGACCGACGGCCTCGACGCCGCGCCCGCCCAGAGTGTCCATCTTGTCGCAGACCCCGTGTGCCCCGGGCTGCAGCGCGCCGACGGCTCTTTCCAGCCCCTGGACTTCGCCTTCCCCATCATGCACGGCACCTTCGCCGAGGACGGGACCATCCAGGGCCTGCTGGAGATGGCCGGCTTGGCCTATGCCGGGTCCGGCGTGGCCGCCAGCGCCGCGGGCATGGACAAGGAGATGATGAAAGACGTGTTCGCGGCTCGCGGCCTGCCGCAGGTGGAGTACGTGGTGCTGCGCGATGCGGCCGCCACCGGCGCCGCCGCCGTGGCGGCTGTGGAGGAGCGCCTGTCGTACCCGATGTTCGTGAAACCCGTCAACCTCGGCTCCAGTGTGGGCATGACCAAGGCGCACGACCGCGTCGAGCTCGGACCGGCGCTGGAGCTCGCCGCATCCTACGACCGCAAGGTCATCGTCGAGGCCACGGCGACGGGGCGCGAGATCGAATGCGCGGTGCTCGGCAACGAAGCCGCGCGCGCCTCGGTGGCCGGGGAGGTCATCCCGGTCAACGAGTACTACGACTACGAGGCGAAGTACACGGAAGGCATGATGTCCTTCGTGATCCCCGCCGACATCGGCGCCGGGAAGCAGGCCGAGGTCGGAGCGCTGGCCGCCGCCGCCTTCGCGGCTCTCGACTGCAGCGGTTTCGCGCGTTGTGACTTCTTCCTCGAGGACGACGGCCGCGTGCTCGTCAACGAGATCAACACGATACCCGGCATGACGGCCATGAGCGGGTTCCCGCGGCTGTGGGCCGCATCGGGCGTGGACGGCCGCGAACTGGTCGAGGAGATCGTGCAGCTCGGTCTGCAGCGGCAGGCCGCGCGCGGGCCGGTGCGGACAGACCACTGACCCTCCTGCCTCGGACGCCTCGCGCCGGCGCCGGGCGCCCGCCTACTCCGCCGTGCCCGTGCTGGTGGGGTTGGTCATCTGATTCACCCACTTCTTCAGGCCGATGTAGCGCAAAAGCTCGAACGCGTACGTGTCGGCGTGCCCCTTTGCCTTCACCGTGATCACGGTGCCGCCGTCGACGCCGGTCGCCGCAGGAGAAGGCGATGAGCTTCTTGGTCGACTTGATGAGGTACTGCTCGGCCGCCAGCTTGGCGGCGCCGAGGTCCTGACGTCTGCGCGTACTCGGTGTGAGCTTCCTCGGCCGCTCTCTCGGCGTCTCCCTTCACCGACTGGTTGACGCTGAACAGGGAGAGCCCGTCGAGCACGACTACCGCGAGCACCGCGAGGATCACGACGAGCCAAAGGATCTCGCGGATGAAGCCGTCCTGCCGGCGCAGACGTGCGCTGCTCATCGTGCCGCCTCCTTTGCCTCGTTCCGTTCCTCGCCGCCGCGTCAGTCGGCAGCCTGCGTTCCGAAGTGTACTCCCGGATCCGCCACGAGCCGGATGCAGAGTAGCGCGAGGTCGTCGCCGGGCGGCCGCGCGGAGAAGACTTCCCCGGCGGCCATGAGGCGTGCCACGACATCGGCGGTCGGCGTGTCGTGGCAGGCGGCGAGCACGCCGTCCATCTCGTGCTCGAAGAAGTGTCCGCCCGCGTCGCGCAACTCGGCGATGCCGTCGGTGAAGAGGACGACGACGTCGCCGCGCTCCAGCTCGATCGTCTCTGTAGGGTACGGCGCCAGAGCCGCGCCGAGCTCCACGCCGATGGCGGGCTCGGTGAGCAACAGCGGCCGCTCGACGCCGGTCGCGCGCACGATGAACGGCGCCGGGTGCCCGGCGCTGGCCAGCTGCAGGAGGCCGCGGCGCGTGCCGATCAGGCCGAACAGAACGGTGACGAAGCGTTCGGAGTCGGCGCCGAAATCGGGCTGCTCGAGCAGGCCGGTACGCAACTCCTGCAGGGCTTCGCCGGGGCTCGTCGGCCAGGAGAGCTGGCCGCCGTGTACCGCGGCCCGCAGGATGTACTTGGTGACGAAGGTCACGGCCATCGCTTCCACGCCCTTGCCGGCCACGTCTCCGATGGCAAACGCGAGAACGCCTGGGGAGCGGCTGTAGTAGTCGACGAAGTCGCCGCCGCTGAGCACGCCGGCGCTGGCCGAGCGGTAGGAGAAGGCAATATCGAGGCCCTCCAGCCGCGGCGGCTCCTGCGGCAGCAGGCGCAGCTGCAGACGCTCGCCGATGTCGAGGCGCGCATCGCCGTCCGCCGGGAGGCGGCGGCCGGCACCGGTCGTCTCGCGCAAGCGCAGCGACACGATCTCGCCGAGCGCAGCGAGCAGTAGCAGGTCGCGCTGCGTGAAGTCGTCGTCCCGGTCGCCCACGGCGAGGAAGCCAGAGGGGGCGTCGTGGTCGCCGGGCAGTGGCACGCATGCGAAGCGCTCCATCCCTGGGATACCGGCGATACCGGAGGCCTCGGCGGGCGCCGATGAGTGGCGGCTGTGCAGGAGCGGCTTCGTGGTGCAGCAGACGACGCCGGGCGCGCCCTCGCCGGCTTCCCAGCGGCCGGGCGCGCGCGTCCAGCCTGCGCCGACCTTGTACCAGGAATCGCTGCTCGCCACCGCACCGTCGAAGCGGCCTGCCACCCCGCGGCGAGAGCCGGTGGCGCGGCAGGCCGCTTCGACGGCAGTACGCAGCACCTCGGCTTCGCTGCGGGCGCCGACGAGGGCCGCTACGGCGTCGAGCAGCTTCAGGAGCTCGTCGCCGCGCGGGCCGCCGATGTCGTCGCGCGCTCGCTCGCCGGTGCCCGGCACGTTACCGCCTCCTCGAGGCGAGGACCAAGAGCGTGAGCATCTGGATGCCGAGCGCCAGCAGGGCGATGATAAGGGCGACATCGAGGCGCACGCCCACGACGCCGACGACGAAGACGACGGCTGCGGCCCAGAGCAGCGCGCCGGGGGCGACGCGCACGAAGAAGCGCCGCCGAAAACCGAGCCAGGCCAGGCGGCGGCGCATGCCGGAGCCGCGGGTGTCGTCGTCGAGATAGCTGGACCCTCGGGCATGGAGCACAGTGGTCAACTCGCTGCCGTCGCTCGCGTACAGGCGGCACTGCAGCGGCAGACCGGCCTGCTGTCGTAGCACGGCGTCCTGAGCGCGAGCGAAGTACTCGACCAGCGAGAGGAACCGGTCGTCGGCCGAGAGGTCGCGGCTCTCCAGGCGCACCTCGAGGTAGAGACGGTCCGCGGCCGGGTCGAACTTGATCTCCGAGCGCCAGCCGCGGCTGTTGAAAAACGCGCCCAGAAACCGGTCGAGGTCGGCCGGGATACTCTCCACATCTGGTCTCTTCGCCACGCTCATGCTCCGATTGTACCCATCGCCTCTGTCATCGGCAGCCGGCCGGAGGAGATGAAGCCCGCGCCCGATACGGTAGAATGCCGTATCCGACAGAGCGGGTACGTGCCGCTCGATCCAGCCGACCACAGGAGTCCCCGTGAAGATCGCCGTCATCGGTCTTGGCTACGTCGGCCTGCCGCTGGCCATGGTCTTCGCTGAGGCCGGCATCGAGGTCGTGGGTATCGAGGCCGTCGCCGAGCGCTGCGCCGCGATCAACGCCGGGCGCAGCTACATCCAGGACGTCACCAGCGAGGCCCTCACGAAGATGGTCGACGAGGGCCTCATCCACGCCACCACCGACTACGCCGCCACCGAGGACTGCGACGCCGACATCATCTGTCTGCCGACGCCGCTGAACGCCAACCGCGAGCCCGACCTCACGCTGGTCACGGACGCCACTGCGAAACTGGCCTTGCACCTGCGGCGTGGCCAGCTCGTCACCCTTGAGAGCACGACCTATCCCGGCACCACGCGCGACGTCCTGGCGCCGATCCTCGAAGCCGGCTCGGGCCTCACGGCCGGCGTCGACTTCCACCTCGCCTTCTCGCCCGAACGCGTCGACCCCGGGCGCACCGACTACACCACCAAGAGCACGCCCAAGGTCGTCGGCGGGCTCACGCCCGCCTGCATGGCGCGCGCCCTCGAAGTCTACGGCCCCGCGCTCGACAACGTCGTACCGGTGAGCACCCCCGAGGTCGCGGAGATGAGCAAGCTGCTCGAGAACATCTTCCGCAGCGTCAACATCGCGCTCATGAACGAGCTGGCCATGCTCTGCGACCGCATGAACATCGACGTCTGGGAAGTCATCGACGCGGCCGCCACGAAGCCCTTCGGCTTCATGAAGTTCCAGCCCGGCCCCGGGCTTGGCGGACACTGCATCCCTATCGACCCGTTCTATCTCAGCTGGAAGGCGCGCGAGTTCGACTTCTGGACGGAGTTCATCGAACTGGCCGGAAAGGTCAACGAGAACATGCCGTATTTCTGCGTCGAGAAGCTCCATCGCGCGCTGAACACGCGGCAGAAGAGCCTGAACGGCGCCCGGCTGCTGCTGCTCGGGGTCGCCTACAAGGCCGACATCGACGACCTCCGCGAGTCGCCGGCGCTCAAGGTCATCCGCCTGCTGCGCGCCCACGGCGCCGACGTGCACTATCACGATCCGTACTGCGCCGAGCTGCCCGAGTTCGACCTGAAGTCGGTCGATCTCGAGGAGTATCGGCGCCTCGCCGGCTACGACGCCGTGGTCATCGTCACGGCCCACTCGGCGCTCGACTATCGCACCATCGTGCAGGAGGCCGACCTGGTGGTCGACTTCCGCAACGCCACGGCCGGCATCCCCAGCGCCGGCAACGTCTGGAAACTCTGACAGGGAGACACACCCGTGACTGCTGACAAGGTCCGCGTCGGCGTGGTCGGGCTCGGCTATTGGGGCCCCAACCTCGCGCGCAACTTCGACCGTCTGCCCGGCGCCGAGCTGGCGTATTGCTGCGACCTGGACGAGGCGAACCTCGCCAGGGCGCGCAGCCTGTACCCGAACGCCGTGGTCACCGACGACTTCGCCCGGCTGCTCGCCGACGAGACGCTCGACGCCATCGTCGTCGCCACGTCGGTGCCGACGCACTACCCCCTCGGCAAGAAGGCGCTCGAGGCCGGCAAGCACACCTTCATCGAGAAGCCCATCGCCCTCAAAGCGGCCGACGCCGAGGATCTTCTCGCCACGGCCGAGGCCAGGGGCGTGAAGCTGATGGTCGGTCATCTGCTCGAGTACCATCCGGCGGTGCGCAAGCTCAAGGAGCTCGTCGACGACGGCAGCCTCGGCAAGGTCTTCTACGTCTATGCCAACCGTCTCAATCTGGGCAAGGTGCGCACCGACGAGAACGCTCTCTGGAGCTTCGCTCCCCACGACATCTCGGTGCTCAACTTTCTCATCGGCGAGGAACCCGAGGAGGTCAGCGCCCGCGGCGAGTGCTATCTGCAGGACGGCGTCGAGGACGTGGTGTTCGGCTACATCAAGTACCCGAGCGGCGTGGTCGGCCACCTGCACGTGAGCTGGCTCGATCCTCATAAGAGCCGCAAGATCACTGTGGTGGGCAGCGAGAAGATGGTCGTCTTCGACGACATGGAGGCCGACCGCAAGGTCACCATCTACGACAAGGGCGCCACCACGACGCGCACCAAGTTCGACACCTACGGGGAATTCGTCACCCTGCACTTCGGCGACATCCACATCCCCCGGATCGGCAACGAGGAGCCGCTGCGCGTCGAGGCCCAGCACTTCGTCGATTGCATCGCCGACGACGCGCCGGTGCTCAGCGACGGCCGCGATGCGCTCAACGTGGTGCGCGTGCTCGATGCCATGGAGCGCAGCCTGCGCAACGGCGGCCAGCCGGTCAAGACGGCCGATCTGGCCTGAGTGAAGTCGCGATGACGCTCAGATCGGCCGACGCCGGCCACAACCTCCTGCTCGGCGAGCATGTGCGGATCGGCAACGACGTCACTTTCGGCGCCAACGTCGTGGTGTACGACGACACGGTGATCGGCGATGGCTGCTTCATCCAGGACAACGTCGTCCTCGGCAAGGTTCCCTCGCTGTCGCCCACCAGTACCGCGAAGCGCGGCGAGCTGCCCGGGCTGGTGCTCGGCGCCGGCTGCGTGATCAGTACCGGCGCCGTGGTCTACCGCGGCACCACGCTGGGCGCCGGCTGCATCCTTGGCGACTACGCCGGCGTGCGCGAGCGCTGCACGTTCGGCGAGAAGGTCGTGGTGGGCCGCAGCAGCGTGGTCGAGAACGACACGACGATCGGCGACGGCACCAAGATCCAGACCAACGTGTATATCACCGCCTACATGACCATCGAAGACCGCTGCTTCATCGCCCCCTGCGTGCAGACGACGAACGACAACTTCATGGGCCGCACCGAGAAGCGCCATGAGCTGATCAAGGGCGCGACCATCCGCCGCGGCGCTCGCATCGGTGGCGGCGTCGTGCTGTGCCCGGCGATCGAGATCGGCGCGGAGGCGTTCATCGCCGCCGGCGCAGTGGTCACCAAGGACGCGCCGGCCGGTAAGGTGCTCATGGGCGTGCCGGCGCGCGTCGTGCGCGACGTGAACGTGGACGAGCTGCTCGAGAGCCAGTAGCGCGGCTGAGGGCGGCGGCCGGGCTCTACGGCCGCTGGGCTCGCCGCCACGCCGCAGGGCGACGAGCCGATCAGGAGCGCCCGAGGCTGGCCAGATGCGTGCTCAGCCTCGGTCCGCCTTTCGGCAACCCCATCTTGCGGCGCACGTTGGCGCGGTGGAACGAGACCGCCGAGCGCGAGACGTGCAGGGCCTCCGCGATCTCGTCGGTGGTCTTTCCGAGGCGCACATAGTTCGCGATCTCGGCCTCGCGCCGGGTCAGCGGCCGGCCCGTGCCTTCGGCGCGCGCCAGCCGCTCGCCGAACGGCCCCACGATCTCACGCAGGTTCACGCGAAGCGCCTCGACATCCATGCGTTCGGGACGATGGGCGAGCATGTGGCTGAGGCGGTCGAGGGTCGGCTCGATGAGCTGTTCTACGTTGCCCACGATGCGCTGCTCCAGCTCGGCGCGGTCTTGCTGACGCTGTTCAAGAAGGACGCGCAGCGCTGCGTTGCGTTCGTCGAGGATCGTCGCTTGCCGCCGCAGGGCGCGCTCCGAGCGGCTGAGCTCGACTTGCATGGCCTTGCGCTCCGTGATGTCGCGGCCCTGCAGGAAATGGCCGCCTTCGTCCCCAAAGCTACAAGGGATCACGGTGAGGATGAGTGTCTTGAGGCGACCGTTCACTCTGCAATCTACCTCGAACTCGAGACTGTTGTCGGCCATTTCGAGCTCCTCTGAGATGATCGCCACCACTTCTCTCGGGAAATCGTCACGCACGTTACGCGACAGCATCTCGTCCATGTCGCGTTCGAAAAAGTCGAGCGCACACGGGTCCGCATCCACATAGTCGCCACGCGCGTTGACTTGCATCGCGGGGCTGGGGATGCGGAAGAGCACGTTGCGGAGCTCCTGTGCCTGGCGCATGGCGCGCTCCGCGTCGCGCTCCGCGGTGACGTTGCGCATGGCGCCGATCATATTGGCCGCCCGTCCGGCCGAGTCGAGCTGGATGACGCCCTGGTCGCTGACGGTGACATATGTGCCGTCGTCATGGCGCAGACGGTACTCAGTGTTGTACGTGCGCTCTTGGGCAACGCTCTCCCACAGCGCCGCCGCGGTCGCTTCGTTGTCGTCTGGGTGGATGCGCTCCAGCCAGCCCGCGAGGCTCCGCGGGAAGGCACCCGCGGGCAGCCCGAGCATTTCGTCCAGCTGCTCACTGAAGTAGATGGCGCCGGTCTGGATGTTCCAGTCATACAGGACGTCAAAGGTGACGCGAAAGAATGCCTGCAGGCGGGGATCTCCTTCCGTCAGCGGAGGCTGAGGCGCCGTGCCGGCGTGTCCGGGAGAGGGCAGCGTGACCTTCATCGTCTCGGCCTTGCGTCCCCGCTTGAACGTGTACGGGATGCGAATGCTAGTCATTACCTATCACTAGACTGGTAGAAGATGAGTCTTGTTCTCCGAGAGTATCGCGGTAGATTGAGGACACGTCAATGCCGCCATCTGCGAACGGTCCGGCTCCAGAGAGCAAGAACGCGCACCCATGAGTCGCCGATGGCGCGCGAGCGTCCGAGTCATGAGGGGGGACCGACTTGGATAAGTCACTACTCCAAGCATGCTCCACGGCTGGACTGACGAGCAGCACGACGCGGGCCGGGAGTCGCTCGCCGACTTCGTCAGCTCGCCTTCTGTCGCGGCTCTGCTCTGCCGCGCCGATTCCCGACTGCCGCGAACATCCCCAAGCACAGCACCAGGCCCCCGGCCACGACGACGAAGAGCCCGGGCTCCGCGTGAGTCGGCTGTGTGTGGTCACCGGCAAGTACCATGACGAGGTTGATGATCGCGAGGCCCAGCGCGAGTGTCGCGAGCTGCATCGTGGGGAACACGATGTGCCCTCCGAGTTGGCGCCTGCCAAGACGACCCCTGCGGGCAAGGCCGAGGACCCAGAGGCTAGCCATGATCACGAGGATGGCGCCGATGAGGATCGTGAAGCCGGTGAAGAAGATGCTGCGGGTCTCCGGGGTGAACATCCTCGTGATCACGAAGCCGTTGCCGCCTGTGTTCGCGTGATCCTGGTAGATCTTCCAGCCAGAGAGTCGGCGGCCTCCGGAGTAGCTCAGCCACGGCAAGAAGACGCCAGCAATCATGATCGCGGCGCCTGCGGCGACGACCAAGGCGCCGATGCCTCGACTCCTCGCGATGGACGCTCCGGCGACCTCTGTGGTCGCTCCGGTCTTGACGGTTCTTCCAGCACCACGTGCGTTCTTGGCCATCGCCTTCCTTTCCCGGTAGCCTGGGATGTCGGAGCTCGCCGGCATCCTAACAGGCTGGCAGAAGGGCGCGGACCGTACCCCACGAGCTCCTTCAGCCGCGTATCAGGCGAGAGTGCTAGAGAAAGGGGGTTGGATTCCTGCCGACCGAAGCCGTGACCCAGGACGACCAGCTCCGCGGGACGCGCGCCCTGAAGAGCCCTTTCGTCCACTCTACTGCAAGGAGGTCTTCGTGAGTGATCAAACCGTAGCTGCATCGACGCACGATGCCGATGCAGCCCATCTTGCGGAGCTTGGCATCAACTCCGAGTTCAAGAGGGAGATGAGCCTGTGGGCCAACTTCGCCCTCGGCTTCACCTATCTCTCACCCGTCGTCGGCATCTACACGGTGTTTGCATACGCTCTCGCCACTGCCGGCCCGCCGATGATCTGGTCGCTTCTCATCGTGGGTCTCGGGCAGCTGATGGTCGCGCTGACCTTCAGCGAGGTCGTCGCGCAGTTCCCGGTGGCCGGCGGGGTCTACCCGTGGGCCCGCCGCTTGTGGGGCCTGAAGTATGCTTGGCTGACCGGCTGGGTCTACCTCTGGGCGCTCCTCATCACCATAGCCGCCGTCGCCTATGGGTCGGGCCCCTACGTCGCCTCGCTCTTCAACCTTGACGCTACGCCCAGGACCTCCGTCGTCTTTGCCCTCATCGTCCTGGCCATCGCCACCTTCATCAACTTCATCGGCACCAAAGCGCTCGCCAGGGCCGCCATCTTCGGATTCGCCGCCGAGCTCCTCGGCTGCATCGTCGTCGGCGGCTGGCTACTCGTCGCTCACCGCGAACACGGTCTCGGCGTACTCTTCGACAACTTCGGCGCCGGCGAAGGAGGCTACTTCGCTGCCTTTGTCGCCGGCGCACTCATCGCCCTCTGGATGTACTACGGGTTCGAGGCGTGCGGCGACGTGGCGGAAGAGGTGCCGAATCCCGGCCGGGTGATACCCAAAGCCATGCGGCGCACCATCTACGTCGGTGGCGCGGCCGGAGGCTTCATCTGTCTCGCGCTCGTCCTGTCCGTCACCGACTTTGCCGCCGTCATCTCCGGGCAGGACGCGGACCCGGTGACCACCACTCTCAACGCGGCGTTCGGCGCAACGGGGGCAAAGATCGTCGTCGCCGTCGTGCTGATCTCCTATCTGTCCTGCGTGCTGAGCCTTCAGGCGGCCGCCAGCCGGCTCGCCTATTCCTACGGCCGTGACAAGATGATCATGGGGAGCAGGTACCTCTCGCACTTCTGGCAGCGGCGTCACATCCCGCCGTACGCTATCGCTATGGCGGCCGTCATCCCGGCGGTCATCATCGTCTTCTCGCTGGTCTCGACCGACGCCGTCATCAAGCTCATCAGCGCGGCGGCGACCGGGATCTACCTCGGCTTCCAGATGGTGGTCCTCGCCGCCTTGCGTGCGCGCCTCAAGGGCTGGCGGCCGACGGGGGCGTACAAGATGGGCGCGTGGGCGATGCCGGTCAACATCATCGCCCTTACCTACGGCGTCCTGGCCATGATCAACATGTGCTGGCCGCGAACGCCCGATGTGAGCTGGTTCGACAACTACATCGTCTTGGTCATGACCTCGATCATCGTCGTCATCGGTCTCGTCTACATGGTGCTCGCCAGGCCGTACGCGCATGGCGATCAGCCGTGGGGTGACGCGATCCCGAAGATCGGGTCGAAGACCATCAGCCCGGCAGAACCGGCACGCGGCGACGATACAGCCAGCCACTGAGGCAGCGACGGCACCGTAGACTGCCATGTTAAGTGCCACAGGAGGTTCGACTATGGAGATGCTCATCGTTCCTGCGGCGGAGATCGCGACCGAGCCGCTCGACGTGGGTCCCGACAGTAAGCTGCACCTGGTAGATGTGATCGACCGCACCCAGGGCGCGCCGTTCTGCGCCGGGATCGTGGAAGTGTTTCCCGGCGCGCCCGTCGATTTCGACTACGACGACGACGCCGCCGTGTGCTACATGCTCGAGGGGGAGATCAAGCTGACCGAGAACGGCGAGTCGCGGCCGTTCAAGCCTGGCGACGTCGTGTACATCCCCCAGACGAAAGGGCTGCTCGTCTACTGGAGCACGGACACGTACGGCAGGTTCTTCTATGTGACGTATCCTCACTGGCGGTAGTCGCTGCCGGTGAAGGGAGCAGCAACGGGGGCGGCGGCCGTGAGGCCGCCGCCCCCGTTTGCGCGCGGGAATACTCCTCACACTGAAAACGAATACAGGCGGAAACGTCATGGATGAAGTGCCTCCACAAAGCGACGAGGAGCGTAGCAGGGAGGTCAGCGACGCCGGACTCGAGCGGCCGTCCGCGGTGCGCTACAACCGTAAATGGTTCCTGGTGCTCGGCGGAGCGGCGGTGGCCGGCGTGATCGGCGTGTTCGCCGGCCTCAAGAAGCTCGCGGGCTCCGAAGACGGCGGCCCGCTCACCGACATGTTCGGGCCGTTCCCGGTGCGCAGCGTCGAGGACGTGCCGCACGTACCGGCGGCGGAGTGGGTGATCACCGTGGACGGCCTCGTGGACCAGCCGCTGAAGATCGACCACACCGCGTGGTCGTCGCTGCAGCGGCTCGACGAGACCGTCGACTTCCATTGCGTCGAGGGCTGGTCTGTGGACGACGTGCGCTGGGGCGGCGTCGCGCCGGCCAAGCTGTTCGAGCAGGCCGGCCTCAAGCCGGAGGGCAAGTTCGCCGTGTTCCACGCCTACGGCGGCACCTACCTCAGCAGCGTGTCGCTCGACCTCGTCAACTCCCCGCAGACAGTCCTCGCCGACACGCTGAACGGCGAGCCGCTGCCCGCCAAGCACGGCGGACCCGTGCGGCTCGTCGTGCCGGACCAGCTCGGCTACAAGAGCGTCAAGTGGGTCGAACGCATCGAGATCACAGACACGGCGCGCGCCGGCTACTGGGAGGAACGCGGGTACCCGGAGGCAGCGCCCATCCCCGGGTGACGAGGCCGTCGCGGGTCAGATGACGCCGGTGGCCCGGAGGGCGATCAGGGTCACGACGGCCACGAGCACGATGATGGCGATGAGCGCCGCGTTGCTGATGCCGTGCTTCTCGCGGGGCGCCTTCCAGCTGGGCGTGCCGTCGTGATCCTGGAGCTGATCGGCGGACAGGTAGAGGTGGTCTCCGCCGCCCATCGGCGGCTGTCCCAGGGTCCCCCGGTTCGGATGTGAGTTCTTCTCGGCGGGTGGCGGGGTGCCCATTGCTCATCTCCTCACAGCGGACGGCGTTCCGAGAACCACAGCACCTCGGGGAACGGCCGCAGGCAGTGCGGGTGCCAGTTGGCCTGGCAGTAGGCGCCGACGCCGAGAAGAGCCACGATGTCGCCTTCTTCGAGGGGCGGCAGCGGATAGTCCTCGGCGAAGATGTCCGGGCCCTCGTTGATGTGGCTGGTGAGCGTGTAGGAGGCCGTGCGCGGGGCGTCGGCTGCGCGGCAGAGCGCCGTCTCGACGAACTCCTTGTAGACGAAGGCCAGGTGCATGACGTTCCAGCCGCAGGTGAGGCCGGCGAAGACGGCGCTGCCGTCGCCGGCCCGGCTGCGGTCCTCGATCGTCACCACCTCGGCAAGCATCACGGCGGCGTTCTTGCAGAACATCTCGCCGGGCTCGCAGGCGATGGTCACGCCGAGCGGGCCGAGGTGCTCGGCAAGGATGTCGGCGTAGGCGTCGAGATCGAGCGGCCGCTGGCCCTGCTGCATGACGGCCGCGAGGCCGCCACCGGCGTTGACCTCGCGCAGCGGGCAGCCGGCGTCGAGGGCGCGCCGCGCCATGGCCGCTGCGGCGGCGACGGCGCGCTCGAACGCCGGCAGGTCGTCGTCCAGCAGGTGGTGGCTGACGTGGAAGTGCACAGTATCGATTGACAGATCGTATGCGCGCGCCACGGCAATCGCCTCGTCCAGGCGCTCGGGGTAGATGCCGAACTTGGTAGGCGCGTCGCCGCTGTAGTAGCTGATGCCGCTCCCAGGTCGGGCGGCGCTGACACGGGGGTTGATGCGCAGACCGATGGTGCCGCCGCGGTCCCGCCGTCCGTAGCGGTGGACCTGGCTGATGAGGTCGAGGTTCATGTGCACGCCGTGCTCGAGCATCACGTCGAGGTCGCGGTCGTTCACGTTGGTGCCCGTGTAGCTGATCTCGGCGGCGGGAAAGCCTTGGGCGAGGCCGTACTCGACCTCGCCCGGTGAGCAGACGTCCAGGCCGACGAACTGGGCCGTGCCCGGCGCGCCGAGAGCGCGGAGGCGTGCCAAGACCTCGGGTTCGCGCTGGCTCTTGAGCGCCCAGCGGACCTTCCAGGGCAGGCCGGTGCGCGCCATCGCGCCTTGCATGGAAAGCACGTTCTCCTCGATGTGCGTGAGGTCGTAGACGAACAGCGGCGTGCCGTGCTCGCGGGCCAGCGATTCTGCGTTGCGTCCGGCGACGAGCAGGCGGCCGTCGCGGGCCTCAAGGCCGGGCCGTTGCCACCAGTCGCGCGGGTGATCGAGGGGGATGGTCATGCCGCCGCAGAGTGTCTCGCGGCGCGGGCCTCCGACGCAAGCCGAACGCCTGGTTGGTTTGACGACGGCGCCAAAGGGCAGAATCGCCCGCGATGCCGTCGGGCGACCGGCGGCTTGGTACACTGGACGGCGAGTTCCCGCGAAGCAGGAGGCCGAGCATGAAGTACGTGTGCACTGTCTGCGACTACGTTTACGACCCCGCGGTCGGCGACCCCGACAACGGCATCGAGCCCGGCACGGCGTTCGCCGATCTGCCCGACGACTGGGTCTGCCCCGAGTGCGGCGTGGACAAGGACGAGTTCGAGCCGGCGGAGGACTGAGAGCCGGGCCGCGGACTCCAGTGTGACGCCGCGGGGGCGGGGTGCTCACACGGCGCCCCGCCCCGCGGCGTTCAGGGGTTTGGGGAAGGCGCGGGGTCCGCGGACGGCGCGGCCGAGCCGCCTGAGCCTACGGGCTTCAACCCCTCCGCGAACGCGATGAGTTCACGACGCGTCAGCGCGCCGGTGATGGAGACGATGTGCCGCGCGTCGCTGGCGAACAGCGTCGGCCCCGTGGTGTCGTACCAGGTGTAAGCGGTGGCGCCGCTGAGCGCCCCGTACTGCAGCGTCGACGTCTGGAACGACAGCTTGGCGGCGGCGATCGACGCGAGCCTGACGCGCAGCAAGGCGACCGACTTTGCGGCGGCGCCTGGCCCGAGCTGCTGCAGCGTGAACCAGCTGAGGCCGCGCGTGAAGTGCTGGCCCACCTGGAGCTCCCCGGCAAGAGCATCGATCGGACCGCTCTGCCCGTCATGGATCAGCCGGATGCCCGGGGCGACGTTCGACTCCCAGGTCGCGACCGCGCGGAGAGCGTAGCCGTCTGGGGCGAGCTCTGACACAAGCGGGGCGTAGCCCGCCGCGGCTTCGGCTTCCGCCGGCGACGACGCGTAGCCGGAGCTCGCCTCCGTCGTCGCGACCGCCTGAGCGGCGGGGATCTCCGCTGCGGAGGTTTCCACGATGGCTGGGGGAGCGTCCCAGTCGACTGTCGCAGTGAAGGTCGAGCGACGGTCTGTGTGCCAGATGACGATCCCTGTGAGCTGGTCGACGACCACCTGCACGTCTTCGCCGTCGATTGTCATGGCCGCGCGCCAGACCGTGCGGTCGCCGTCCTTCAGGGGCTTGATGCCGATGGTGCGGTCGCCGTCCTCTACCGCACTCCGCACGATCGCTGCCAAGCCTTGGTAGGCAAGCGGACTCGGTGTGGCTATCTGCCAAGCTGGTGGCCACTCTCCGATGGCGCGCGTGGTGACGATGCGGCCGAGGAATGTCGACGTGGTGAGTGCGGTCCGCAGCTTCGCGCTGTAGGTCGACACGAGCGGCCTGGGGTCGCTGCGCCGCGAGGGCGTCGGGTCCGGCCTTAGAGTCCCGGACGCGTCCCCCGAGGACGAGGCCGTGAAAGAGCCTGAGGCCAAAGGTCGCGGAGTCTCTCCCGGCTGGTGCGCGGCGAGTGAGGGTTCGATGACGTAGGTCCCGCGGATGGCCAGAATCTCCGGCGTCGGCACCGGTGGAGGGGTGCGCAGAAGGAAGACGTAGGCCAGGGCGAAGACGATGCCCATGGCCATCACGGTGACCGCGAAGCGCGGCGGGCGACGGCTGACCCGGCCTGCACGGATGTCTCGGCTGGTGCGGTCCGGATGGACGTCTATGGTCGTGCCTCTTTGGCTGCGGGGCTCATGACCCGGCGCCCCGGCCCCGGGCGAGTAAGGACGGGAGGAAGAGGAACGAGAAGCCGACGAGCATGACGGGGCGCTGACTCACGCGGCAAGCGTGACGGCCGCGGGGCGGCGGCGCAAGCCGCACCGTGGCTGGTACACCAGGGACCGCCTGTGATTACCTTGGCGGGCATCATCGACCCCCGGCTCCGGAGGAGGCAGGGCGTGAAACGCAACCTGTTCGCCGGCCGCAGGCGCAGCGGCGGCATCGGCCTTAACGTGTTCACCGACGACGAGATCGAAGATATCCATCTCGCGACTCTCGAAGTGCTCGAGCGCACCGGCGTTTGGGTGGAGATCGACGAGGCGCTCGACATCTTCAGCGATGGCGGCTGCGTGGTGGACCGCGAGGCGCGCCTCGTGCGCATCCCGCCACACATCGTCGAGGACGCCATCCGCAGTGCGCCGGCAAGCATCATGCTCTGCGGGCGCGACCCGAAGAACGACATCGTCATCGAAGCGGGACGCGTGGGCTTCAGCAACTTCGGTGAGGGCGTCATGGTCGTGGACCCGTACAGCGGCGAGCTCCGCGCGTCCGCGAAGCAGGACCTCACCGACATCGCCAAGCTCGTCGACGCCTTGCCCGAGGTGGACGTCTTCGAGATCGCCGTCGGCGCCGGCGACATGCCGCCGGCGACAGCCTCGATCCACAACCACGAGGCGGCCATCGCCGGCCAGACCAAGCCGATCTCCGGCGGGCCACTCGACGGCCGCGCCGTGCGCATCAGCCTGGCCATGCTCGAGGCCGTCCAGGGCAGCGCCGAGGCGGTGCGCGAGCGCCCCATGATGATCATGGGCACCTGTCCGGTGAGCCCGCTCCAGTTGGTCGGCGACTGCTGCGAGATCGTCATCGAAGCGGCGAGAGCGGGGGTGCCGAGCTGCGTGCTCAGCATGGCCATGGCCGGCGGCTCGTCACCGGTGACGCTCGCCGGCACGCTCGTGACTCACAACGCCGAGGTGCTCGCCGGCGTCGTCCTCGCGCAGCTCACTGAGCGCGGCAGCAAGGTGCTGTACGGCTCGTCGACGACCGCCATGGACCTGCGGCTGGCGGCGGCCTCCGTGGGCTCGCCGGAGTGCGCCCTGATCAGCGCCGGCGTGGCCCAGCTCGCCAGGCAGTATCGCCTGCCGAGCTACATCGCCGGTGGGTAGGGTGACAGCAAGCTCAGTGACGTGCAGACCGGTCACGAGAAGACACTCACGGCCTTGATGGCGGCGTTGGCAGGGACCAACCTGATCTACGGCCTGGGGATGATCGAGTCGGGCGTCACCTTCGACTACGCGCAGCTGGTCATCGACGACGAGATCGCGCGCATGGTGAAGCAGGTCGTGGGCGGCATCCGCGTGAACGACGAGCGCCTCGCGGTGGACGACATCGCACGCGTCGGACGCTTTCGGCGACTTTCTGAGCCTGGACGCGACGATGGCGCACATGCGCGAGCAGTCGCAGCCGGCGCTCATCGACCGCCGCGTGCGCGAGGACTGGCAGGAGCGCGGCGGCACCGACATGTACCAGCGTGCCCAGCTTCGCGCTCGCGAGATCCTCGAGACGCACGTGCCGCAGCCGCTGCCCGAAGACGTGCGGCAGCGGCTCCGCAAGATCGTCGACGACGCCGACCGCGAGCTGGCCGGCGGCTGAGCGTCGACTCGCGTGCGCAAGGCGGGCGGGGCGGCGCTCTCCGGCCGCCCCGCCTGCCGGCGCTGCTACTTCGTCTCCTCGATCCAGCCCGTGTAGACGAACGTGTCGCCGGGCACGATGTCCTTCGGCTCCATGAAGCGCCAGAAGCCGTGGTAGGTCAGACCCTCATAGGCCCCAGAACCCGTGGACGTCCAGTACATGAAGTGCTCGTACCCTGGGCCGGGACCGCGCACCGCGGGGTCGGCGGACATGGGGCTGCGCCAGGCACCGTCTCAGACAGACCTGCCAAGGGACGCGCTTCTTCGTTGTCTGTCGTTGGGGGAGGCGAGGGGCTGGCGGCGCCGGGGCCGCGGCTGATCGGCCGGGGCGGGCGCCGGGGCGGCTTCTAGTCCGCCGCTGCGCCGGGATAGACCTGCAACGAGTTCGCGACGGCGAGCAGTTCCTCGGCCGTGGCGCCGCCGGCGATCGTCAGCAGGACCCCGTCCTTGACGGCCCAGAGATGGGGCGCGGAGGACTGTGTGGCCACGACGATCCATGCCCTCGTGCCGGCGAAGGCGCCGGACGTGATCTCTGCCTCGGTCCGCGTCAGGTCCGACATCACGGACCTGTAGGTGTCGACGGGATCCTCGTCCGCCGAGAAATATGCGCCGACGACCTTCCGTGTAGAGATGGTCAGGGCGTCGAAGCCGTGCGTGTAGTGTAGCGCCAAGACATGCCGTGCTCTGACCAGATGGTTGGCGGTCACCGCACGAGGCGCAATGGCCACGTACGCCAACCGATAGCCGCTCGGCACGAAGCCGGGCACGAGCGGCGTGACGGCCGTGAGGGCGCGTGCCTCGTCCAGAGTGACGCGCCGGAAACCCCGCTCGAGGTGTCTGCTGCTCAGCCCCTGCGGCAGTCGCAGCGTGAACGCATCCTTGGGCAGCGGCTCGTTGACGCGCACGTTCAGGTAGCGAAGCTCGGCCCTGAGGACACCCTGCTCCACTTCCTGGAAGCGGACGAGGAGCCACGTCTGTTTGTCCGTGGTGACCTTGTACGTGGGCCAGCCCTCGTCGTCAGTAGAGCCCGAGGGGAGCGCCAGAGCGATCTGCGAACAGGTCGCCGTCCAGGCCGGCCTGCCATCGATCACCGTCTCCTCGAGCTTGAACGCGCCGGCGGCCTGCAAGGCCCGTCCGGTGGCGCCGAAATCGACGCCGGTGAGGGGGCTTGCCCAGCGGTCCGGCGGCCCGAGCGGGTAGTCCTTCACCACTACCAGCCCCCGTCCGGGCCTGTAGCGGCGAAACACGCCGGTCGAGGCGTCGTAGACCTGGTCGTCCGTCACGCGCCGGCTCGTCGCCAGCCCCGACCCCCCATGCTGCGTCCGCCCGAGCTGTGTCACGCGGAAGCTGCCGTCCGCGCTGCGGACCAGGTGATACCGGGTGACGTCGTAGTGGTGGGTCCCCGCCCACATGTCCCAGTGCGCGACCTTCATCACCGCGTCGGCCTGCCAGGTGCGACCCGACGAGTAGGCGCTGAGGGCCCGCTTGAGGACCTCGGAGGCACTGACGGTGTCGGGGCCGGGGCCGCGCGGCAGGCCGAAGAGCACCGCTGCCGCGGCGACCGCGGCCAGCGCCGCCGCGGCGACCGCGAGGCGCAGCCGTGGAGTGCCGAAGGCGGCGCGCAGGCGCCGGCCGAGGCCGGCTCGAGGCTGCCGCTCGGCGGCAGCCTCGGCGACCTGGAGGCGCACCTGGTCCCAGTACTCCGGCCCGTGGTCGGGCTCGTCCAGGAACTGCAGCTGCTCGCCAAGCTCTCTATCGCGGATCTCGTCCATCACTGCACCTCGAAGCTGAGCGACGGACCCAGGCAGCGGCGCAGCGTCGCTCGTGCCGTGGACAGGCGCGAGGCCAGCGTGCCCATGGGCACACCGAGGATCTCGGCCGTGGTCGCGTAGTCGTAGCCGTCGCGGTCGACGAGCAGGACCGCAAGCCGCTGTTCGGGCGGGAGGGTGGCGAAGGCGTCGGCCAGCGCCACGCGCGTGACCAGCGCTTCGGCAGGGTCCGGTTCGCAGTCCGGCGGCTCCGGGAGGTCTTCCGGGGCGAGCGGGTAGAGGCGATCGGCGCGGGCGATCGCGTCACAGCACGCCCGGTACGTGATGCGGCACAGCCAGGTGCCCAGAGAAGAGTCGCCGCGAAAACCGCGGAGCGAGCGATAGACCCGCAGCGTGACATCCTGCAGGACGTCGTCCATCAACTGGCGCTCCCCAAGGACGTGGAAGGCGACGATGCGCAGGCGCCTGTCGTAGTGGCGCATGACGTCGATGAACGCCTCGTCGTCGCCGCGCACGGCGGCGGCAAGTACGTCGGGATCGACCTCCTCGGTCCTCTGGACGCTGGCAGACAGGGCCGTCCCTCCCTCCGGGCGCCTGACCCGCTCACGTGCGAGCGTAGCAGGAAAGGGCGCAAGCCGGAGCGTTGCCGCAGGCCGGAAACGGGCCCTCGTGCCGGCGGTGGTCGTCGTCGCGTCCATGAAGCCGCTCCCTCCCTTCGGCTTGATAGACCGGGGAGGGGCCCCGTTTCTTCGTTTGGATCTACGAGGAGCGCGGGACGCGGAGCCTACTGAGTGGAGCTCGACAGCACCCAGTCCTTGCCGCGTGGCCAGATGCACGCGCAGCGTGTAGCCGCTCCCGCCTCCGCTGAGCGCGTAAGTGAAGTCGCCGGTCGCCTGGCCTTGCGTCATGGCGGCGTGGCTCCAGGGGCTCTGCGGCCAGATGGGCACGCCGGGTTGCAGGCTCACGGGACCGCCGCTCGTGACGTCGGCCGCCGCCGGGAACGCGCCGGCGTGCGCCCGCGCCCACATCTCCACGTACTGCTGTACCAGGGCAAGGCCTGCCTTGCTGGACGCATCGCGCTCGTCCTTGAGCCACCGTGGCACGCCGCCGGAGACCCGGTACGAGCCCTTGGAGAGGTGGCCGACCAGGGTGTAACCGCTCAGGTCGGCCTTCACGGTGTACGTGAAGGTGCCCTTGGCGGTCCCGGGAGCCATCGTCCCTCCGGTCCAGGGGTTACCCGGCCAGAGGGGCGCGAGCAGAGTGCCGCCCTTCTTGACGTCCGCGCGTGCCGGGTAGACGAAACCGGCTTTCTCGGCCTGCGTGTTGATGTACCCCTGCAACAGCAGGATGTTCATCTGCACCTGCTTGTCGACGAAGCTCTCGGCCGCGCTCGCGGGCGCCGGCAGCGCAGCCGGAAGAAGCAGGCCGGCGACGAGCGCGAGGACGAGGATGGTGAAACGACGCGTTCTCATGGGTGCTCCCAGGGTGGACTGAACTGTGTGATCCAAGTGTGGCCGGGGCGCCGAAGGTGGTCAACCGGCTGATACGATCAGGCCGATGCGCCGAGGGTCGCAGAGGGCGCGCCAGCGACGCGAACGGGGTGATGCCGATGGAAGCCAGGTTCCCGACCCGGATGGGCGACGGCTTCATGGTCGAGATGACGCGCAGCGAGCTGCGCGCCGATATCGAGCAGGCGACCATGCAGGCGGCGGCCAAGGCCAAGGTGCCGCCGCTGACCGCCGACGAGCAGGCCCACCTGCTCGACATCTACGCGTCTGCGGCGGCGTTCACCGCCGTCGATATCGGCGACCAGGTCGTGCTCGAGCTGCGACGGCGGCGGCAGCAAGATGACCGGCACCGACCTGCAGGACCTGCTGGAGAGCGAGCAGCGCCTCGGCCAGGACATCCTCGAGCTCTGGCACATCGAGTACAGCTACAAGGCCATCAAGACGATCCTGCCGTTCCAGCAGCAGGTGATGCAGAACGCGCAGCTCATGCTCACGGCGCCCGTCCAGTACGGCGCGCAGCCCAACCTGGCGTTCTACAGCAAGCCCGACGGCCCGGCCGGCAACTGGTTCGAACTGCTCCCCAAGGGGGACATCGCCGGGGCGCGGGCGGCCATCGAAGAGGCGCTGGAGTTCGCGACGCAGGACATGGTGTATGTCGCCGACGGCATGATCGAGGCGGGCGCCGACGGGGTCGACTTCGACACCACCGGCGGCGCCGGTGACGCCGACTTCTTCAGCACCCTGCGCGCGGTCAAGCACGTGCGCGAGAAGTACCCGGAGGCCGGCATCGAGCTGGGCATGGCCGGCGAGTTCGTGATCGGCGTGCACGGCGAGCTCGAGTGGGAGGGCCGGCGGCTCGCCGGCCTGTGGCCGCGCCAGCAGCTCGAGGTCTGCCAGGATGCCGGCGTCACCCTCTTCGGGCCGGCGGTGAACATCCGTACCGGCAAGAGCTGCTGCTGGAACACGGCCTACTCGCTCACGGTCATCAAGCCGTGCATGGAGGTGGCGCGCATCCCCGTGCATCCCAACGTGGGCGAAGGTGTGTGCGGCGTGCCGGTCAACGGCTATCCGCCTGAGGACGCCGCGTCGCGGGCGGCGAAAGCCCTCGTCGACATCCTGCACTGCGACGGCTTGTAGGTGGGCTCGGGTGACTCCAGGGGAATGGACGTCACTCACGCGCTCGCCGCGGGCATGGGCGGGATCCGCACGGCCGGAGACCTGGTCGCGCGGATGCAGATGTCCCGCGGGATGCGCCTGAAAGAGGCCAAACAGTACGTTGCCGGCAAGCTCGGTTGCACGGTCCGCGACCTCAGCGACAGCTACGCGATGGAGCAGATCCGGGGGGAGAAGGGCCTGGGCCGGATCCTCGACCATTCCAACCTGCACCCCGGGGAACCCAACGCGATGATGGCCAAGTTCCGCATCGCCGAGCTCCTCGGCATCCGCGTCAACTCGGTGGAGACGTTCAGGGAGATGGCGGGGCTGTAGCCGCCCTGCGGCCGACGTACAGCAACGTGCCGGCGACCGCGGCCGAGGCCACGCCGATCGGCACCAGCAGCACGCCGGCGAACAGCGTGACGACCGCGCCCAGTCCGGCCTGCGTGCCCGACCCGTAGGCGGCGGCCGTGGCGTCGCCGGCCACGAGCACGATGCCGACGCCGGCCGCCGTGGTGAGCAGCCCGAGGGCGACGCCCAGCCGGCCGGGCCCGAGGGCGAGCATCAGCACGCCCATGGCCGAGACGGCGAGGGCGAGGCTCAGCGCCGGGAGCCCCCACGGCGTCTGGAGCACGCCCCGGACGGTGTCCGGGTGCGTGAGGCTGTAGTTCATGACGCCCGCGCCCTCCGTGTTGGCCCAGGGCAGGAACACCGCCCCCAGGCACACGGCGCCGCCGAGTACGGTGAGCACGCCGTCGCCGATCCAGTCTTTCCGCGTGAGTCGCAGCTTGGGGGGCGAGAGCGCCATGGGCCTAGTATGGCCCATTTGGCCCGGTGACTGAAACGCGCCGGCTCGCCGCCAAGCCGGGAGGCTTCAGAGGGGCGCCACTCTCGCCGATAGAGGTCGTGTCGCTGTGGCGACGAAGCGGAAGGGCCAGAGGCCGCCCGGCGGCCCGTGACCGAGACGGAGGCAGGGTATGAGATCGGGAAGGACCGGGATCGGGCTGGCGACGTTGGCGGCGGCGGTGCTGGGCGCCGCCCTCCTCGTCGCCTGCGGCGCGCAGGACATCGCGACGCCGACGAGCAACATCGACGTCGCCAAGGACGTGGCCGCCAAGGGCGAGATCATGATGGTGAAGACGGGCATCGCGGTGTACGCCGCGACCAACGGTGCGGCGCCACCGATGGCCACGCAGGATGTGCTCGGCAGCTTCGTTGACCCCTGGCCGAAGAACCCCTGGACCCAAGCCCCGATGGCGGTGGGCAAGCAGCCCGGGGACATCGTCTATGCGCCGGGGGCCGGCACCGACTACACCCTGGGCGTGGTGCTCGCCGACGGAAGCGTCTACAGCGCTCCCTGAGGCGCCGGCCGCAGGCTCAGGCGCCGATGATCTTCTTGACCACCGAGGCGCGCCTGGCCGGACGGCCGCTGCGCGCCTCGTAGTCGTCCGCGCTGGCCATCGCTTTGAGCGAGGCGTTGACCCCGAGCCAGCGGAAGGGCTCGGGCTCCCATGACTTCGACGGTGGTTCACCCAGGGCAGCCCCGTGAGATCGCTCTGCTCGCCGCGGATGAGATCGCGCAGCGTGCGGCCGGCGAGGTTCGTGGTGGCCACGCCGTCGCCCACGTAGGCGCCGGCCCACGCCACGCCCGTCTCCTTGTCGAGGCCCACCGAGCTGTTCCAGTCGCGAGAGGCGGCGATCGCCCCGCCCCAGTTGTGCGTCATGCGCACGTCGCCGATCTGCGGGAAGAGGGTCGCGCAGAAGATCGCGCAGATGGTCCTGCACCGCCGGTACGCGCTCGAAAGTCCTCGCTGATGCGCGAGTTGAAGTGATACGGCGCGCCGCGGCCGCCGATGGCGATGCGTCCGTCGTCGGTGTGCATGGCGTAGAAGATGAGGTGGCGGAAGTCGCCGAAGACCTCGTGGCCGGACCAGCCGACCTCGTCCCAGAATGAGTCGGGCAGCGGCTCGGTGCCGATCATCAGTGAGTAGATCGGCACGACGTGCCGCTCGTAGCCGGGCAGCAACGGCGTGAACGCCTCGGTGGCACGCACGATGACCTCGGCCGAGACCGTACCGAACGGCGTCTCGGCGCGGCGCGGCGCCAGCGCGGTGACGGGGGTGCGCTCGTAGATAGGCACCCCCAGCCGCTCCACGACCTCCGCGAGGCCGCGCGCTAGACGGGCCGGGTCGACAGCGGCGCGCGTGCGGCGTGGAGACGCCGCCGAGGCACCCGGCCACCCTGACGCGCGCGCGCATCTCGGCGGCTCCGAGCAGGACGTAGTCGTCCTCGCCGAAGCCCCACGAGCGCTCGTACTCGATGTGCTTCCCGGGCGCGCAGCAGCTGCACGGGACTGGTGGCGAGGTCGAGCTGGCCACCGATGTGGAAGCGCGCCTCGATGTGCTCGTCGGCCAGAACGCGCGCGATCTCCGGCACGGTCGCGTGCAGGGCGCGCTGCTGGTCGATGACGGCCTGGCGGCCGTGCGTCTTGGCGGCGCGCTCGCGCGAGCCGGGAAAGGTCGTGTGGCACCAGCCGCCGTTGCGACCGGAGGCCCCGAAACCGGCGATCTCCTTCTCGAGCACGGCCACGCGCAGCGTCGGGTCCGCCGTCTTCAGGTAGTAGGCGGTCCACAAGCCGGTGAAGCCGGCGCCGACCATGGCGACGTCGAGGTCGACGGCGCCGGGCAGGGAGGCTCTCGGGGCGAGCTCGCCGGGCACGCCGTCGAGCCACATGCTGCGCGATCGGTAGTCGGTCATGACGGGCTCCTTCGGAGATCCGGCAATCCTACCAAAGAGCGGACCGCTCCTCGGGCCGGGTTTGCCGGGTGGTACATACCGGGCGAGAGAAGGTGATGACGATGAGCGTGACCCACTTCATCGATGCCTACAAGGGCAAGCCGCCGTGGGACATAGGGAGGCCTCAGCCCGCATTCGAGGCGCTCGCCGACGCCGGTGAGATCGCCGGGCCGGTGCTCGACGCCGGCTGCGGGACCGGCGAGAACGCCTTGTTCCTCGCTGCCCGCGGCTTCGCGGTCGTGGGCGTCGACGCCGTCGAGGCGGCCGTCGAGGCCGCGCGTCGCAAGGCGCTCGCGCGCGGCCTCGAGGCCGAGTTCCTCGTGCACGACGCCCTCGCCCTCGACGGGCTCGGGCGGCGCTTCGCGACGGTCGTCGACTCCGGCCTGTTCCACACCTTCGCCGACCGCGAGCGCGTCCTGCTTTGCGAAGTCGCTGGCCGCGGCGCTCACGGCTCGGTGGCCGCTACTACGTCCTGTGCTTCAGCGAACGCGAGTCGCGCGAGGGCGGCCCGCGCCGCGTCACTCAGGCCGAACTGCGCGCGGCCTTCGACAAGCCGCCGTTTCGCGTGCTCTCCATCGCGGCGGCGGAGATGGCCACCAACCTCGACGGTGCCGGCCGCAAGGCCTGGCTGGCACGCATCGAACGGGTGGCGAACGAGTAGCCGAAGAGGGGCCGGGCCCCAGCTCAGGGCACCGAGCACGATCTTGCCGAGCGCAGGGCGCTCCATGACGTGG
Source organism: uncultured Thermoleophilia bacterium (assembly GCA_963765635.1). GTDB lineage: Bacteria > Actinomycetota > Thermoleophilia > UBA2241 > UBA2241 > CAIXSE01. The sequence goes on along the minus strand of CAVXXF010000004.1, from coordinate 148,358 downwards.
CGGTGAGCACGGGCGGCCTCCGCGAGCGGGAGCTCGCGGCTCACCACGGGCCGCAGCGCGCCGTCCCGCAGGCCGGTCCCGATGGCTGCGTGGGCCTCGGCGATGTCGTCGGCCGTGGCGTTGGCAACAGCATGCCGAGCACGGCTCCTTCGCGTTCATGAGGTCGCGCGGATCGATCTCCACCGTGCCGCGACTGCCGACCACGACGACGCGGCCGTGGCGTGCGCGAGGGCCGTGAGGTCGTCGCCGAGGTTGACGCTCGCGAGCAGCTCGACGATGAGGTCGAAGCCGCGGCCGCCGGTGGTGTCGAAGGCCGCGCGCAGGTGCAGCGGGTCGCGATGGTCGACGACGTCCGCTCGCGCCCTGGGCGGCGATCAGCTCCCGTCCCGCGTCGCTGCCGGCGGTGCCCACCACCGTCAGGCCGGCGGCAAGCGCGAACTGGACCGTCGCGAGGCCCACGCCGCCACTGGCGCCGTGTACGAGCACGGTCTCGCCTGGTAGGGCTTTGGCGCGCTGGAACAGTGCCCTGTAGGCGGTCACGTAGGGCACGCCGAGAGCCGCCCCCTGGGCGAAAGAGAGGCTGTCGGGGAGGGCGTGGACCTGGTCCGGCCGGCACAGAGCGTACTCGGCATAGGTGCCGCTCAGCGAGCCGGACAGGTAGACGCGGGCGCCGCCGTCCGGCAGCACTCCGGCGGCGTCCGTGCCGGGCGTGTAGGGGAGGGCCGGCAGCTTGCCGTAGGCGCCGGCCCTCACGTACGTGTCGACGGGGTTGACCCCGGCGGCCTGCACGCGCACCAGCAGTTCGTCGTCGACCGGCCGAGGCTCGGGCAGCTCTTCCAGGCGAAGGACGTCAGGGTCGCCGAACTCGTGCACTCGGATCGCTCGCATGACCTTCCTCCCGGTGGGATGGACGCGACCCCGCCATGCTACCTGCGCTGCCGGGGCTGGTCGAGGCCGGCGTGGGAGCCCGCGCCCGGCGGGGACGACCGTTCATCGCCTCAGGGCGGGCGCCACGTGGCGCCCGCCCTGAGGCGGACCCGGCCGTCGGCCGGGGTCAGGGGACCGTGTAGGTAAGGCCGTTGCTGATGTAGCCGGTGAGCTTGTAGCCGGCTCCGCCGTTGAGCTGTTCGTAGGTGAAGTCGCCGGGCTGCGTGCCCGGCTTCATGGGCTGGCCCGTGTACGCGTTCGTCGGCCAGGGGGCGACGTAGCGCGGCGACGCCGCCCGTCTCGGTCACGTCGGCCGAAGTCGGGTAGAGGTTGTTGTTGTTCGTGGCCCACGTGATGACGCCGGTCTGCAGCTTGACGATGGCGTCGATGACCTGCTGGTCGGCGCCCGCCGAAGGCGACGCACTCGGGCTCGACGACGGCGACGGCGTCGGCGTGACGCTCGGCGACGCCGAGGGCGCGATCGGCACCAGCGCCGCCACGCGCTTGAGCGGCACGATGACCGTGGTCTGGTTGCCGCCCGTGACCTTCATGTCGGCGAGGTCCTCGCCGGGACCAGCCTCGAGGACGATCTGGAACGGGCCCGGGAGGCCGCCGACGCTCTCGGCGCTCTCGAGCGAAAAGGCGAGATCCTTGCCCTTCGTCGTGGCCGTGGCGGTGCCGAGTACCTGCAGCGTACTGCCGTACACGGTGACCTTGTAGTCCTTGCCCGACGGTTCGACGACGACGCCTCCGCCCGTGCCGTCGGTGCGGCCCCAGGCGCCTTCCCAGTCGAACGCGGGGCTCGGCTGAGGAGCCGGCTCCGCGCCGTTGTCACGGATCAGGAAGTACCAGGCCGCGGCCACGGCGACCAGCGCCAGCAGCACGACGACCAGGACGATCCACCACGTGCTCGAGCTCTGGTTCGGCGGCCGCGACATCATCAGCGTGGGCTGCGGGCGCAGGGGCGGCGGCGGCGAAGACCCGGCGTCACCTGCCGGCATCACCGCGTCGCCGCGACGGCTTCGCCGCTCATGATGCGGGTGGCGTCGTCGTCGGGCGGCGGCGCGACGAAGGTCTCGCCGGCGCCCGGCGACGTCACGGCCGTCTCTGCCGTGTCGGCGGCGCCGGCCGCGGTCTCGCCGCCTCTCGGTCGGTAGTGCGGTAGTCTCGTCGGGCAACCTGCCCGTGGTGTCGTCGTCCATGCTCGCCCTCCCGGCTGGGTGACGCGTGTGTGGTCTGCGGTGGCTCATGCCCTCTATTTGCCCCGGTCAGGCTGTTCCCTGTTCGAGCACCGACCAAAGCTCGAAGAAGTCCGGGACAAGTCTTGCTCACGCAGCCGGGGTCCTCGACGACCACGCCGCGGGCGCGCAGCCCGAGCACGGCGAACGACATCGCGATGCGATGGTCGCCGTGCGGGTCGACGCGCCCGCCGGTCGGCGTGCCGGGGTACACGCGCAGGAAGTCGGGGCCGGACTCCGTCCTGACTCCGAGGCGGCGCAGGTTGCTCTCCATGGCGGCGATGCGGTCGGATTCCTTGAGACGCACGTTGGCGATGCCCGTGATGGTCACCGGCGAGCTCGCGAAGGGCGCGACGGCCGCCAGCGTCATGAACGTGTCGGAGATGTCGCTCATGTCGACGGTCAGGCCGGTCGGCGTAGCGGGGCCGGCCACCACGACGCCGTCCGGCTCGTCGCTGCACGGAGCAGCCCATCGACGCCAGCACGTCGAGAAAGCGTACGTCTCCCTGGAGGCCGGCCTTCGCGATGCAGCCCGAGCACCTTGACGCGGCCGCCGGTGACCGCGGCGGCGGCGAAGAAGTACGAGGCCGTCGAAGCGTCGGGCTCGACGGCGTAGTCGCGTCCGCCGTAGGCGGCTGGCGCGACGCGAAAGTGCTCGTGCCCGCGGCGCTCGGCCTCCACGCCGAACTGCGCCATCATCGCGAGGGTCATGTCGACGTAGGGGCGGCTCACGAGGCCGTCGACGGTCAGCTCCAGAGGCGCGCGCCCGAGCGGCGCCGCCATGAGCAGGGCGGAGATGAACTGGCTCGAGGTGTCGCCGGGCAGCCGCAGGCTGCCGCCCGCCAGGCCACGAGCCTCCAGCGTGAGCGGCAGGCGCTCGGCGTCGGGCGGTTCGGTCCGCGCCCCCTGGGCGCGCAGCGCCTCGAGGAGCTGCGCCAGCGGCCGGCGCCGCAGCTGGGGTGCCGCGTCCAGCCGGTAGCGGCCCTCGCCGGCGGCGCAGGCCGCGAGCAGGAACCGCGCCGCGGTGCCCGCCTCGGCGCAGAAGACGTCGGCCTCGGCGGTGGGGATGCGGCCGGCGGCGCCCTGCACGCGCCATGCGCCGGCCGTCGCCTCGTCGACGGCGAAGCCGAGAGCGCGCAGCCCGGCGGCGAAGGCCAGCGTGTCGTCGGCGACGAGGGCGCCGCGCAGCGTCGACGGTCCGGCGGCGAGCGCCGCCAGGAGCAGGGCCCGGTTGGTGATGCTCTTCGAGCCCGGCACGCGCACGGTCGACGTCCAGCCCGCTCCGTGCCGGGCGGATCGTCGCGGACGCTGGGGTTGTGCGGGACGTCGCTCATGTGGCCGCCTCGATGATATCCCAGGGCGGCGGCGAGAAGGCCGTACGCGCGACGGGGCCGGGCAGCGACTTCGTGCGCCCGGCCCCGTCCGCGTGCGGCTCGTGTCCCGCGCGGCCTACTTGAAGCCGTTGGTCACGTACTCCGCCACCGACTGGATCTCTGCGGTCGACAGCTGGCCCGCGAAGGCGGGCATGCTGCTCCCGCCGCCGGTCACCTGCTGCGACGACCCTGTCGAGGTCGTCTTCGCCCTGCAGGTTGGGCCCGGAGCCGCCGGAGCCGTCCGTGCCGTGGCAGCCGGCGCAGTTGGACGTGAAGATCGCGGCACCGTCGGCGCTCGCGCCGTCTCCGGCGGGTGCGCCGTGTCTGAAGCCGTCGGCGTGGTCGTCGGCGTGGATGCAGGCGTCTCGGCGCTGCTTCCGGACGACCCGCAGGCGGCCACCCCCAGCACCAGCAGGGCTGCGAGGACCATGGCCGTGAGGACCCTTCTCATACACGCTCCTTCCGCGATTGTCGGCGAGCCTTTTCCCGCTGCCGTCGGTCGCGAATCCCCGTCGCCCGAGTCGCCACGTCGGCGACGGGAGAGACTCGGTGTCGGGCGACGTAGCGTGTGGGCTCAGCCGGTGAGCGGCCTGGCGTAGAGCTCGTAGGTGAAGGTCACGTGCATGCCGGCGCGCTCGTACATGCGCAGCGGCTGCGTCTCGCCGTCGGCGTCGACCCCGAGCTCCACGCGCAGCTGCCCGCGGGTCGGCCAGCGCGGCGAAGTCTGCGTCAGCATGGCGCCGCCGAGCCCGCGCTCGTCGCCACGGACGGCGCACGCCGAGCCCCTGCACCCAGCCGAGATCGCCGTGGTCGTAGGCGATCACGGCGCCTGCCGCCTCGTCGCCGTCCCAGGCGAGGAACCACAGGTCGGGGTCGAAGCTGGCGTGGCCGAGCAGCCGCGTCTTCCACGCGTCGAACGGCTCTTCGCTCTGGCGGAAGTGGTCCTCGAAGGCCTCGTTCATCGTGTCGTGCATGACGTGCTCGTCGACGTCCAGCGCGAAACGGCCTGATGACGATGCCCTCGGGGACCGGCAACGCGACGACGCTCGTCGCCGAGGTCGGCGCCATCCGGTAGACCGTGCGCGACAGCGCGTAGCCGTGCCGCAGCAGCAACTCGCGCTTGGCGCGGTTGACCCCGATGCAGAAGATGTCGAGTAGCGGGCCTCGTACCCTCGCGCGGCCGCCACTTCGCGGCCGCGGCGCTCGGCCAGGTCGAGCAGGCGCGTCGCCAGTTCCGGCTCCTGCGTGCTCGGGGTGCACCCACAGGTCGGCCTCCAGCTCGCCGGTGCGGAACTGATCGCCGACATAGGCGTACCCGACGAGGACCCCTCCGTCGCCGACGGCGACCCAAGCGTCACGGGCCAGCGTCGAAGCCCTCCATGCCCCAGTCGCTCTCGATGTCGTCGGCCGTCGGTGTCGGGTTCGCCGACCTCCGCCACGTCGCAGGCGTTGAGCAGGTCGACGACCTGCGGGCAGGTCGCCGCGCGTGGCGGACCTGATGTGGCTCGGGGCGGCGCTCATGGCGCCATGGTACGCGAGCTAGTCGTCCTTGACGAGCACGATGGAGGACGTGGAGCCCTGGGCTGCCACCGAGCCGCCGACCGGAGTGCCCTCGACCTGCATCTCCAGATGCGTGGGGTCGTCGAGCGTGAACACCAGGCGGAAGTCCTTGATGATGGTCTCGAACACCGCCTTCGCCTGCGCCGCCTGCTCCTCGTTGCCGGTCGCCTCGATGAAGTCGTCGACCGTGATCACCAGGCTCGAACCGTCGAGGTGCGCGGGGATCGTGTACGTCTTCTCGGCGCCGGCGGCGTCCTTGCCGGTCATCGTCACCTTGAAGTCGCCGCTCTTCAGCTTGATCGCGACGGTGGCCGTCCCCCCGCTGGGCTCGTTCCAGGTGCCGAGGAACGGGGACGTGCCGCCCGTGCCGCGGACGAAGAAGAACCACACGGACGATGATGGCCACGACGGCCAGCGCCGCGACGATGACGATGGTGAGCGTCGAGCGCGAGAGGCCGCCCTTCGTCGCCGGGGACGCCGCCGGAGCGCCGTAGGCCGCCGGCGGCGCCGTAGTCGGCCGGCGGCTCGTAGCTCGGCGCGTAGTCCGCCGGGGCTCTGCACCCGCGCCGACGGCTTGCTCCGGCCCCTGGTCACCGGCGCGCCGCAGTTGCCGCACGTCCAGTCGTCGTCACGCATCTCCTTGCCACAGCTGGCGCAGGTGGCCATCGGCCCCTCCTCGAGCGCACCGGCTTCGCCGGCGCGGTGTCGGTTGCTCCTAGGTTCTCGGCCGGAAGCTCGCCTCCTTGAGGGCGCCGGGGGTTCGTCCTCGCCGCCGGCGGGAATCCCGCTACAGAAGAGCCGCCTGCCGGCGGCGAGGCTGAGGAGGCGCGATGAACATCGGCAGGTGCCCCGGTCAGGACCGCATCAACTGGACCGCGGACGACATCTTCGACGTCCTCTGCCCGAGCTGCGGCAAGCCGATCGAGTACTTCAAGGACGACCAGCGCCGCAAGTGTCCCGGCTGCGGCGCCGTGGTGGAGAACCCGCGTTTCGACAACGGCTGCGCCGCGTGGTGCGCGGCCGCCGAGAACTGCTCGATCATGCGTGGAGTGCTGGTCGAGGGCGCGGACGAATGAGGTCGCGGCGGCCGGCCGCGAGCCGCGGACCGCTAGAACTCGAGTTCCTTGAGCCGGCCGAAGATCACGTCGCGACCGGCCGTGTACTGGCCGGGGTCCATGGCCGCATCGACGTCGGCGGGGCTCATCACGGCCATCGCCTCGGCGTTCTGCTTGATGAGCAGGCCGAAGTCGACGCCCTCGCGCCAGGCGTGCATCGCCGAGTCCTGCACCACCCGGTAGGCGTCGTCGCGCAGCATGCCTTTGTCGACGAGGGCCAGCAGGACCGCCCCGCTGAAGACGAGGCGGTAGCTCTGGCCCAGGTTGGCGAGCATGCGCTCGTCGTCCACGACGAGCGTGTCGAACAGGCCGCGTGCTCTTCTGCAGCATGTAGTCGAGGAGGATGCAGCTGTCGGGGATGACGATGCGCTCGGCGGAGCTGTGGCTGATGTCGCGCTCGTGCCACAGGGCCACGTTCTCCATGCCCACGATGCGCATTGCCGCGCAGCACGCGGGCGCAGCCGGCCATGCGCTCGCTGAGGATGGGGTTGCGCTTGTGGGGCATGGCCGAGGACCCCTTCTGGCCCTTGCCGAACGCCTCCTCGGCCTCGCGCACCTCGGTGCGCTGCAGGTGCCGGACCTCGGTGGCGAACTTCTCGAGGCTGGCGCCGACGATGGCGATGCAGCTGAGGAAGGCGGCGTGGCGGTCGCGCTGCACCACCTGGTTGCTGATGGGCTCGCGGCCGAGCCCCAGCTCCTCGCAGACCAGATCCTCGACCCGCGGGTCGATGTTGTTGTAGGCGCCCACGGCGCCGCTGATCTTGCCGACCGAGGCGTTCACCGTGACCATGCGCATGCGCTTGAGGTGGCGGCTGACCTCGAAGGCCCACATGCCGAGCTTCATGCCGAAGGTGATGGGCTCGGCGTGGATGCCGTGCGTGCGCCCCACCTGCACGGTGTCCTTGAACTCGAAGGCGCGCCGCTTGAGCACCTCGCCCAGCGCGACGAGGTCGCGCTCGAGGAGCTCCCCGGCGCGCTTGAGCTGCAGCGCCAGCCCGGTGTCGAGCATGTCGCTGCTGGTCATGCCGTAGTGCACGTACTTGCTGGACTCGCCGACGTACTCGGCGACGTTGGTGAGGAAGGCGATGACGTCGTGGTTCGTGGTCGCCTCGATCTCGGCGACGCGCGCCACGTCGAAGTCGGCCTTGGCCTCGATCTCGGCGACGGCCTCGCGGGGCACTTTGCCGAGCTTGTGCCACGCCTTGACGGCGGCGATCTCGACGTCGAGCCAGGCGCGCATCTTGGCCTCTTCGGTCCAGATCGCGCCCATCTCGGGCAAGCGTGTAGCGCTCGATCATGGCAGTGCCCTCCACGGCGAGAAGCGGCCGCGTCGCGCGGCGCGCGGGTCCTCGGTTGCGCACGGATTCTCTCACATGGCGCGGGCGCCACCGAGAGGATCCGGGGACGGCGCTCGGCCGGCCACGGGCGGCCTCAGCGGACGGCGATCGCTTCGATCTCCACGCGCACGTCCTTGGGCAGGCGCCCCACCTGCACCGTGGAGCGCGCCGGGTAGGGCTCGCTGAAGTACTCGGCGTACACCTCGTTGACGGCCCCGAAATCGTCCATGTCCTGCAGGAAGATGGTGGTCTTCACCACGTTCTCGAAGCCGAGGCCGGCGGCCGTGAGCGTCAGGCGCATGTTGTCGAGCGCCTTGTGGGCCTGGTCCTTGGGCGTGTAGCCCGCGATCTTGCCGGCGGCGTCGAGGGGGATCTGGCCGGACACGAAGACGAGGTCGCCGGCGCCGATGCAGGGCGAATACGGTCCCACCGCCGGGGCCGCGTCTGGTGAGGCGAAGACCTGCTTATCCATGGTGAGTCATCCTTTCGGGCGTGTCATCAGGCGAACAGGGCGCGCACGGCGACAAAGGCGAGCAGCACGCCGATGACGAGCACCGCGAAGTAGACGAACGTCGAGATCGTCTTCGGGCTGGGCGGCTTGTACTCGCGTGGCATGGGACTCCCTCGTGCGTCAGTAGCGGACGGCGACGGCCTCGATCTGCAGGCGCGCGCCGCCCGGCAACCATGCTACACCGACGAGCGTGCGCGCCGGGCGTGGTTCCGCGAAGAAGGCGGCGAAGGCATCGTCGACGGCGGCCGTGTCGGCGTGGTCGACGAGGTACACGGTCACCGTCGCGACTGCCTCCGGCGACAGCCCGGTGGAACGGAGCTGATGGCACACGGCGTCGAGGGCGCGGCGCGCCTGCTCGGCGGCGGAGCCGCCGACGACCGCGCCGCGCTCGTCCAGCGGCAGCTGCGCCGAGACGAAGACGAGATGCCCCGCCGAGACGGCCGCCGAGTACGGGCCGGGTGGCGGCGGCTCCTGCATCGACCTGAAGGCGTGGCGGACCATGACCTGAGTCTTCCCGTTCAGCGGCGAAACGGCGCCCCGCAGAAGACCGTCGTCACCGCACCGCTCATACGTCGAGGATCTTCGCCGCCAGGATCGCGGCGTTGCGCGCCCCGTTGATGGCCACGCAGGCGACCGGCACGCCGGGCGGCATCTGCACGATGCTGAGCAGTGAGTCCAGCCCACCGAGATCGCTGGTCTTGATGGGCACGCCGATGACCGGGACGTTGGTGTACGCCGCGAGCACGCCGGGCAGGGCTGCCGCCTTGCCGGCGCCGCCGATCAGCACCTTGATGCCGCGAGATTGAGCCGTGCGCGCGTAGTGCGCGACCTTGTCCGGGTCACGGTGCGCCGAGAGCACGTTGAGCTCGTACTTGATCTTGCGTGCGTCGAGCTCCTTGCAGGCCGCCTCCATGACCTCGCGGTCGCTCTCGCTGCCCATGACGATACCGACCAGCACGGGCTCCATCTGGATGCCCTGGAGGATCGTCTCGACCTCGGTTTGGACTTCTTCCACCTCACGCTCCTCTCGCTCAGCCGGTGGACCCGGCCGGGAACAGATCGAGTTCGCCGGCCGCCGCCTTGACGGCGCGCTCGGCGATGTCCGGGCGCACCTGCGCGCCGTCGAAGGTGATCTTGCCCACGGCTTCGTAGGCGCGCTCGCGCGCCGCGCCGAAGCCGTCTCCGAGGGCGCTGACGGCGAGCACGCGGCCGCCGGCCGTCACGACGTCGCCGTCGCTCAGGCGCCGTGCCGGCGTGGTACACGGTGACGTCGTCCACGGCGCCCGCCGCCGCAAGGCCGCTGATCACGTCGCCCTTGTGACTGCTCGCCGGGTAGCCGGCGGACGCCATCACCACGGTGACGCACTCCTGCGGCTTCCAGGCGGCCTTCACGCCGGCGAGCTCCCCGGACGCGCCGGCGGCGCACAGCTCGAGCAGGTCGCTGTCCAGGCGCGGCAGCACCGCCTGCGTCTCCGGGTCGCCGAAGCGGCAGTTGAACTCGAGGACCTTGACGCCGGCCGCCGTCGCGATGAGGCCGGCGTACAGCACCCCGCGGAACGGGATGTCGCGCCTGCGCAGAGCCGCGATGACCGGGCTCGGCGACGTGCTCCATGGCCGCGTCGATGGCCTTGCGTTCGAAGCCGGGGACCGGGCAGTAGCTGCCCATGCCGCCGGTGTTGGGGCCCCGGTCGCCGGCGAAGATGCGCTTGTAGTCCTGCGCCGGCGCCAGGGGGACGGCGTTGCGTCCGTCGCAGAGCACGAGCAGCGAGACCTCGGAGCCGGCGAGGAACTCCTCGATGATGACGACGTCGCCGGCGGCGCCGAAATCGCGAGCCACGAAGCAGCTCTCGACGGCCGCCCTGGCCTCGGCGAGGTCGTTGCAGATGAGCACGCCCTTGCCGGCGGCCAGGCCGTCGGCCTTGACGACCAGCGGGTAGGGGCCGTCGGCGCCGAGCGCGGCGAGCGCCGACGCGAGGGTCTCGTGGCGGCTGTAGGCGCCCGTGGTCACGCCGCCCTCGCGCATGACCTCTTTGGCGAACACCTTGCTGCCTTCGAGCCGCGCCGCGTCGCGGCTGGGGCCGAAGACGGCGAGGCCGTGTTCTTCGAACAGATCGCAGATGCCGGCCACCAGCGGGGCCTCGGGACCCACCACGGTGAGGTCGACCTGCTCGCGGCTGGCGAAGTCGAGGAGCGCCGGCAGATCCTCGGCGTCCACGCCGATGTTGTCCGCGATACCGGCCGTGCCGGCGTTGCCGGGGGCGCAGAAGATGCGCTCGGCCAGCGTCGACTGAGCGAAGGAGTGGACGAGGGCATGTTCCCTGCCGCCGCCGCCGACCACGAGCACCCGCATGAGGCCTCCCGAAGGACGGATGGGGTAGTGCCGGGCGGCGCTCCGCCGGCCCGGCCTGACGCTCGCAAGTCTACTCGCGCGGGCGGCGCTTGGGGAAGGGGCTACTCAGCCGCCGATCTGCAGGCAGCGCATCGAGACCGTACCGTTCTGGATGCCCTCGTGCACGGTCAGTGCGTCGTCTCCCTCGGCCTGAGCGGCGAGGGCGTAGAGCAGCGGCAGATAGTGGTCCGCGGTGGGCGCCGCCATCCGGCCGAGCGGGTGGTCGAGATAGCCGATGAGATCGTCGTGGCGCCGCGTGGCGACGCAGTCGGCGACCCAGGCGTCGAACTCCGCCGACCAGGCGGCGACCGGAGCATCGTCGTCCCAATCGATCATGCCAAGGTTGTGGACGATGTTGCCGCTGCCGACGATGAGCACGCCCTCGTCGCGCAGCGGGGCCAGACTGCGGCCGAGGGCGTAGTGCTCGGCCGCCGGAGCGGTCACGTCGAGGCTCAGCTCGAGGACCGGCACATCGGCTTCCGGGTACACGCGGATGAGCGGCGCCCACGCGGCGTGGTCGAGGCCGCGCGCCACGGGCGCGGCACGCCCGCCGCTGAGCGCGCTCACGCGCGCGGCCACGGCGGGCGACCCCGGCGCCGGGTACTTCTTCTCGTAGAGCTCGTCGGGGAAGCCGAAGAAGTCGTAGATCGTGCGATTGCGCTCGTCGGCGCCGACGGCCGTGCCCTTCGTGAGCCAGTGCGCCGAGACCACGAGGATGGCCGTCGGCCGCAGCAGGCGCGTAGCCAGCGCCTCGAGGTCGCGCGTGTAGCTGTTGTCGGCGACGATGTTCATCGGCGAGCCGTGCCCGATGAACAGCGCCGGCATGCGGTCGGCCAAGCCTAGACCGCCCCGCCGCGGCCGATGGACCTGGGCAGCACGATGGTCTCGTCGCGGCCCGGCCCCACGGCGATGAACTTGACCCTCGTCTTCGTGAACTCGGCGACGTACTGCACGTAGTCGCGCGCCGCCTGCGGCAGGTCCTGCCACGCCTCGCACTCGCGGATGTCCTCGGTCCAGCCGGGGAGCTCCTCGTAGATCGGCTTGGCGTGGTGGAAGTCGGTCTGGCGCAGAGGGAACTCGTCGAGCACCTTGCGCCCGGCCTTGTACCGCGTGCAGACCTTGAGCGCCGGCATGCCGCTGAGCACGTCGAGCTTGGTGAGCGCCAGGTGCGTGATGCCGCTGAGGCGCACGGCGTACCGGAGCGCGACCAGGTCGAGCCAGCCGCAGCGGCGCTCGCGCCCCGTGGTGGTACCGAACTCGTGACCCACGTCCCGCATGGCGACGCCCGTCTCGTCGAAGAGCTCGGTGGGGAACGGGCCCTCGCCGACGCGCGTGGTGTACGTCTTCGCGACGCCGATCACGTGGTCGATGCGCGTGGGTCCCACGCCAAGCCCGGTACAGGCCGCGCCCGAGATCGGGTTGGAGCTGGTGACGAAGGGATACGTGCCGAAGTCGATGTCGAGGAGCGCGCCCTGGGCGCCCTCGAAGAGCACGTGTTTGTCCTGGTCGAGGGCGTTGTTCACGAGCAGGCTGGCGTCGCAGATGAACGGCTCCATGCGCTCGCGGTAGCCCAGGAGCTCGTCGGTCACCTGGTCCGGGTCGAGCACGCCGATGTCGTAGTGCTGCAGCAGGAAGTTCTTCTCCTGCAGCGCCGTCCTGATCTTGCGGCGCAGGATCTTCTCGTCGAGCAGGTCCTGCACGCGGATGCCGATGCGCGTGTACTTGTCGACGTAGCACGGGCCGATGCCACGCCCGGTGGTGCCGATCTTGAACTTGCCCAGCTGATGCTCGTTGGCGCCGTCCAGGAGCAGGTGGTACGGCATGATGAGATGAGCGTTGCCGCTGACGCGCAGGTTGTCGCCGCCGATCCCGCGGGCGCGGAGCGCTTCGAGCTCGCCGAAGAGGATGTGCGGATCGATGACCACGCCGTTGCCGATGACGCACGTCTTGGCCTCGTACAGGATGCCCGACGGGATGAGGTGCAGCTTGAACTCCTCGCCGTCGCGGACGATCGTGTGACCGGCGTTGTTGCCGCCCTGGAAGCGCGCGACCACGTCGGCCTTCTCGGCCAGCAGGTCGGTGATCTTGCCTTTGCCTTCGTCGCCCCACTGGGCGCCGACAACCACGGTACCGGGCACGTTACCCTCCGTTCAGGATGCTTCTCGCGGCGATCACGCCGGCCGCCGAGGCCTGTACCAGGCCCCGGGTGATGCCGGCGCCGTCGCCCACGGCGTAGAGGTTCTTGACGGGCGTCTGCAAGCCTGCGTCCAGCTCGGGTCGAGCGGAGTAGAACTTGACCTCGACCCCGTACAGCAGGGTGTCGCGCCCGTTCACGCCGGGCGCGAGGTTGTCCATGGCCTCGAGCATGTCGAGGATGTCGCGCAGGTGGCGGTACGGCAGCACGAAGGCCAGGTCGCCGGCGGTGGCGCCCTTGAGCGTGGGCTGGACCGTGCCTCTGCGGATGCGCTCCATGGTGCTGCGGTGGCCCTGCTGCAGGTCGCCGAGGCGCTGCACGATGATGTCTTCGCCGAGGAGATTGGCGAGCCGCGCGATGCTCTTGCCGTAGGCGATCGAGTCGTTGAACGGCTCGGTGAAATCGGTGCTCACGAGCAGCGCGAAGTTGGTGCGGTCGGTCTTCGCGGCGGCGTAGCTGTGGCCGTTCACGGTGACCACGTCGCCGTAGTTCTCCAGCGAGACCTCGCCGTAGGGATTCATGCAGAAGGTGCGCACCGGGTCGTCGAAGCTCGGCGTGTAGTAGATCAGCTTGCTCTCGTAGAGGGTCGTCGTGAGCGGCTCCATGATCGCCGCCGACGTCTCGACGCGCACGCCGATGTCCACGGGGTTGGTGCGCAGCTTGATGTGCAGGCGTTTGCACTCGTCCACCAGCCAGCCGGCGCCCTCGCGCCCCGGGGCGACGATGACGGCGTCGGCCGTGAGTCGCGTGCCGTCCTCGAGCAGGACGCCGGTGGCGCGCAGGCCGCTCTCGCCGGCGCCCTTCTCGGCGAGGATGCGCTCGACCATGATGCCGGTGCGCACGGCGATGCGCTCCTCCAGCTCCTCACGCATGCGCGTGAGGATGTCGTAGGAGCGCTCGGTGCCCATGTGTCGTACCGGCGAGGCCACGAGCGTCATGCCGTGGAGCAGCGCCTGGCGGCGGATCTTGTCGGCCTTCTTGCCGCCACCGTGCACGACGTCGGTGGCGCCGTATTCGAGCCAGATGCCGTCCACGTAGTCGATGAGCTCGCGCAGATGCGCTTTGGGCACGAACTGGTCGAGCCAGCCGCCGACCTCGGTGGTGAGCGTGAGCTTGCCGTCGCTGAAGGCGCCGGCGCCGCCCCAGCCGCAGGTGATGTCGCAGGGCTCGCAGCCGGCGCACACGCCGGTCTTGCGCGCCGGGCAGCCGCGCTCGCTGATGTCGGGGCCGCGCTCCACGAGCAGCACCTGGGCGCCGTCGCGGCGCACGAGCTCGAGCGCGGCGAAGATGCCGGCGGGCCCGGCGCCGACGACGATCACATCGAAATGGGTGCGTGCAGTGTCCATGATGAAGAGGCGGGGGAGGTTGAGGCAAGGGCAGAAGGTAGTTCCCTTTTCGGGATGATACCCGCAGGGCGAACGCATGACAAATGCGGCGCGTCTCGAAGACCGACGAGAAGTGAGTCCTGAAGCTCTGGAGGGAGATATGGAGACTCGGAGAGGCACGGGGATCGGCCTGCCGTGCGTGGGGGCGCTTGTCGCCGTCGCGATGCTCGCGACGCTGCCGGTCGCCTGCGGAGGCGGTCAGGAGGTGTCGGGGCAGACGATCAAGGTCACCGCGTCCCCCGGGGACACGACGTCACTCGAGGTGAAGGTCGGCGACACCATCGTGGTGAAGCTTGAAGCCAATGCCGACGACCGGCTACTCGTGGGAGTTCAACCCCGGCAGCACCATGGAGATCGTCAGCAACGAGTACCAGGAGGGCACGCACCCGGAGGGGGTTGTCGGCGCCGGCGGGACGCAAGTCGTGACGGTGAAGGTGACCTCGGCGGGCAGCTCCGAACTCACCGGCACCTACCGCCAGCAGTGGACCTCCCCGTCGGCGGGCGCGCAGCCCGACTTCTCCATGACGATCGCCTCGAAGTAGACGTGCGAAGCGGGCGGCCGGTGGCCGGCAGAGCCGCCCGCCCTGCGTCCGGTGGCACGCGCCGCTCCGGGCAGATACGCTCGCGAGGCCAGCTACTCGTGAGGTGACCGATGGACGACCCCATCCTGCGGCGGCGCAGTATCCGCAACTACACGGCCGACCCGGTCTCGGACGAGGACGTCGATCGTCTGCTCCGCGCCGCCATGGCGGCGCCGTCGGCCGGTAACCAGCAGCCCTGGCAGTTCGTCGTGATCCGCGAACGCTCCCTGCTGGAGGCGATCCCCGAGGTCCATCCGTATGCGTCGATGGTGCCCAGGGCGGCGCTGGCCATCCTCGTCTGTGGCGACCGCCGCCTGGAACGCTGGCCGCAGTACTGGGAACAGGACTGCGCCGCCGCCACCGAGAACCTGCTGATCGCGGCCACGCAGCTCGGCCTGGGGGCCGTGTGGCTGGGCGTGCACCCCCTGGAGGAGCGCGCCGACGGCCTGCGCGCCCTGCTCGGCGTCCCCCGGCACGTCACGCCCTTCGCTCTCGTGCCGGTCGGCTGGCCGGCCGAGGACAAGGCGCCCTCCGAGCGCTACGACCCGGAACGTGTTCACCGCGACCGCTGGTGAGCGTGGCAGTTTGCCTCGCCCCGAGCCCGGGTAGTTCCGGTAGCGACCCGTGACGCGGCGGGCGCCGCCCTCCGGCCTGGCGCCGGAGAGACAGGCCCCGCTCCACGGGTCCTCGAGCCGAAAGTCAGGCCATGCGGAAGGGGTGAACAGTGTCCGGACCTCAATGGGTCCCAACCATCGACGACAGCAAAGTGCGTGACGGCGCGTACGTGCCTGTCTATCCAAAGGGTGTCGGCATATTGCTCGTGCGTGCCGGCGGCGAGTTGTTCGCGATCGCCAACAAGTGCGCCCATATGGCGTGCCCGCTCGAGGGCGGCAAGCTCGAGGGCGACCTGATCACCTGCCCGTGCCACGATTGGCGTTTCGACGTGCGCTCCGGGCAGTTCCTGGATGCTCCGGAACTCAGGATCGACACGTTCGCGACCAAGGTGGAGGACGGTAAGGTCCTCGTCCAGCTGAAGGGAGCGTGACGATGACCGACGAGGTGCTCGTGTACGCGCTGACCACATGCCCGTGGTGCCGCAAGACGAAGCAGTGGTTCACAGACAGCAAGATCGCCTTCGAGGCCATCGATGTCGACGCGCTTCCCGCCGATGAACAGGACGAGGCCGCCGACAAGGCCTACAAGCTGAGCGGCGGCCGGCGCTTCCCCGTGGTGGTCATCAACAGCGAGGTGGTCGTGGGGTACAGCCCCGACAAGTTCCTCGAGCATCTCAAGGGCTGGGGGGGCTGAGCGATGGGCAGCGCCGAACGCAAGGAATCCCTGCGCTACCTCTACCAGCGTGTGGTCGGCCCGCTCGGCTACAAATTCACCCCCGACGAGGAGCTCGCCGACTTCCTCCTGGAGCAGGAGGTCAAGCTGGAGCAGGACCACGGGGCGCCGTTCTGCCCCTGCCAGGGGCGCACCGGCGTGCGCGCTGAAGACATGCTGATCGTCTGCCCCTGCATCCCGTTCCACCGCGCGCATTTCGATACTATGAAGCGCTGCTGGTGTGGGCTCTTCGTCCACAAGGACGTCACCGACCCGGACAGCCTGCCGCAGTTGCCACCGGATGAGGGGTGAGGCCGAGATGTGGCACGAAGTAGCGAAGCTCGACGACATCGCCCCCGGCGGCATGAAGTACGTGCGCGCCGAGGACCGCGAGATCTGCCTCTGCGAGCACGACGGCGATATCTACGCCGTGAGTCGCCGCTGCGGGCATCAGAACGCCCCGCTCGATCAGGGGTCGCTGGAGGGCTGGATCCTCACGTGCCCGCTGCACGACGGCCAGTTCGACATCCGCAGCGGCAAGAACCTGAGCTGGCCCCTGGACCACGACATGGGCGACGAAGCCGCCATCCCCGAGCCCGTGCAGCGGTACTTCAAGCTCGAGAAGAGGCTCCAGTGGAAGACCCGTGTGCACGACCTGCACACGTATCCGGTGCGCGTCGCCGACGGCGCCATCGAAGTCGACATCTGATCACCACGAAAAGGAGGACCGATGGCGTTCGAACTGCCGCCGCTCCCGTACGCGGAAGACGCTCTTGAGCCGGCCTACTCGGCCAGGACGATCAGCTTCCACTACGGCAAACACCACAGGACCTACGTCGACACGCTCAACAAGCTCGTGGCCGACACGGATCTCTCCGGCAGGACGCTGGAAGACGTGATCATGGCCGTGGCCGGCAAGCCCGAGAAGCAGCCGGTGTTCAACAACGCCGCCCAAGTGTGGAACCACACGTTCTTCTGGAACGGCATGAAGCCGGGCGGCGGCGGCGCGCCGAGCGGCGAGCTGGCAGACAAGCTAACCGCGACCTTCGGGAGCTACGAGAAATTCGTCGAGGACTTCAAGGCCGCAGCCGTGGGCCGCTTCGGCAGCGGCTGGGTATGGCTCGTGTCCGACAACGGCGACCTGAAGATCGTCAGCACGCCCAATGCCGAGATGCCGGCGGCGCCCGGCGTCACGCCGTTGCTGGTCGTGGACGTGTGGGAGCATGCCTACTACCTCGACTACCAGAACCTGCGCCCCGTGTACACGCAGACGTTCTTCGACAAGCTGGTCGACTGGGACTTCGCGGCCGCGAACCTGGCGAACGCGACGTAAGAGACGGAAGATGGCCCGCCGCGCCGTTGCTCGGCGGGCCGAGCCGAAGACAGGGGCCGGCGGGCGCAAGCCCGCCGGCCCCTGCTCATTACGGCAGCATCTCGCCTCAGGCTGAGGTCTCGGCGCGGTCGCCCCGCGGCGAGTCGTCGCCATCCCCGCCGAGCAGCTTGCGGTAGCTCGCGTACCGGCTGCGCGGGATGGCGCCGTCCTCGACGGCGGCCTTGACCGCGCAGCCGGGTTCGTGCGTGTGGGCGCAGTCGCGGTACCTGCAGCGCGCCGCGTACGGCGCGAACTCGGTGAATCCGTCGGCGAGCGTGATGGCGTCGGCGTCGTCGACGCTGAAGCGGCGGATGCCCGGCGTGTCGATCACGCGGATGTCGCCGGGCAGCTCGTACAGGCTCGACGACGACGTCGTGTGGCGGCCGCGGCCGTCGCCGGCGCGGACCGCGCCGGTCTTCGCTTCGGCCGTCGCATGCAAGGCGTTCAGCAGCGATGACTTGCCCACGCCGCTCTGGCCGACGAACACGCAGGTCGCGCCGGAAAGTACGCCGCGCAGCTCCTCGATGCCCTCGCCGCCGGACGCGCTGCAGTCGATCACCGGCACGCCGAGCTCGCGATACGGTCGCAGCAGCGCGACCAGATCGCGGCGCTCGTCGTCGTCGAGCAGGTCGACCTTGTTGATCACGAGCGCCGTCCGGGCCCCCGAGCGCTCGACCGCCACGAGGTAGCGGTCGATGAGCCGCGGGTGCAGCGGCGGCGCCTTCGCCGCCACCACGACGACGACGATGTCGACGTTGGCGGCGATCGCTCGCGAGCGGCGCGCATCGTGCGGGTCGGCGCGCGTGAGCAGGCTGCGGCGAGGCAGCACCGCGGTCACGCGGTGACCCTCGCCGAAGGGCTCCAGCAGCACTTCGTCGCCGACCGCCAGGCCGCTCTGCTGGCGGCGCGTGAGGTCGGCGGGCAGCACAGCCTCCAGCGAGTCGTCGCCGGCCTGCACCAGGCAGGCGCCGGCGGTCACGCGGACCACCGTGCCGCGGCGGCCGCCGTCGAGACCGGCCGGCGGGGCCGCGGCGGCGCCGGCCGCCGCGGCGAAGCCGGCCGCGGCCTTCTCCTGGTCGTCCAGAAGCCCCAGGAGGAAGTCCTGGAGCTCCGGGCGGCGCGCGTCGCCGGTCATAGTCCGGAGCGCCGCTTTGTGGAGCTTCGCGGCGCGCTTGGTGAGTCTGTCGCGCTCGCCGGTATCGAGCTTGGCGAGCAGATCCCGCAGTCTCCTGCGTTGTCGCTTGTCCATGGTGGGGTATGCCCTTCCGTCAGGTTCCGTCACGGTGAGGGCGCGGCAGCCGGCCGCGCCCGCGCGTCACCCGGCTGGAGGGAGAGACGACGAAGCCGCCTCGGGAGCGAGCGCAGAACGTCACGCTCGGGACGAGCGGGAGACTACGACGCGGCCCTCGCGAAGAGCGACGCGATGGGGCTGTCGAGAACAGTCGCAGTCATGGTGTCGCCTCCTCGCGTAGCCTGATGGGTCGCAGAGCGCGACGAGTGTAGCTTGGACGCCGGCAGGGGACAAGGGCTGGGAGCGTGGTAGCAACGGCCGTGCGTCGTTCCCGCCGCCGCGCGGCAGGGGTACGATAGTGTCGCCAGGTGGGCGCGGCGGTCAGGCCGACGACGGGCGGTCGGCGGGAAGGCATTCGAAGGAGGCACCATGATCAAAGGGTTCCGCGACTTCATCCTGCGCGGCAACGTCGTCGACCTGGCGGTGGCCGTGGTCATCGGCGCCGCCTTCGGCGCCGTCATCACGGCCTTCGTGGCCGACATCCTGACGCCGCTCATTGCGGCCGTCTTCGGACAGCCCGACTTCTCGGGCCTCACCTTCACGATCAACAAGAGCAAGTTCCTTTACGGCTCCTTCTTCAACGCGGTCATCTCGTTCATCTTCATCGCCGCGGCGATCTACTTCGCCGTCGTGATGCCGCTCAACAAGCTCGCCGAGCGTCGCGCGAAGGGCGCCGACCCCACCACCAAGACGTGTCCCGAGTGCCTCAGCGAGATCCCGCACGGCGCCCGCAAGTGCGCCTTCTGCGCTTCGGAGCAGCACGACGTGGCGGCGGCCTGATGGCCGACTTCGGCCCCACGATCGCGGCGGCCTACGCAACGCAGGGCCCCTCCATCGATCTCGGCCGCGGCGTGCATGACGGGGTCGTCGCCGCGGAGGCCGTGGTCACCGTGCCCCTGGGCATGATGACGCGTCACGGCCTCGTCGCGGGCGCCACCGGCACCGGCAAGACCAAGACCTTGCAGGGACTCGCCGAACAGCTCTCGAGCGCCGGCGTGCCGGTGTTCGTGGCCGACGTCAAGGGCGACCTCTCGGGCCTCGCGGCTCCCGGCGCCAGCGACGGTCCGGCGGTCAAGCGCGCCGCCGAGTTGGGCATCCTCTTCACGCCGGCGGCATTCCCCGTGGAGTTCCTCGCCCTCGGCGGTATCGGACCCGGCGTGCCGGTGCGCGCCACGGTCTCGGACTTCGGCCCCCAGCTGCTGGCCAAGGTGCTCAAGGCCAACGAGACGCAGGAGCAGAGCCTCGGATTGATCTTCCGCTACGCCGATCAGAAGGGACTGCCTCTTCTCGATCTCAGCGACCTGCGCGCCCTGCTGACCTTCCTCGACTCCGATGCCGGCCAGGCCGAGCTGTCCGGTATCGGTGGCCTCGCCTCGGCGACGGTGGGCGTGCTGCTGCGTGCGCTGGTCGGCCTCGAGGACGGCGGCGGCACCGAGTTCTTCGGGGAGCCCCAGTTCCAGATCGCCGACCTCCTGCGAGTCGCGCCCGACGGACGCGGCGTGATCTCGTGCCTGGAGCTGCCGGCAGTGCAGGACAAGCCCGTGCTGTTCTCCACGGCGCTCATGTGGATGCTGGCCGAGCTGTTCGAGGAGCTGCCCGAAGTCGGCGACCTGGAGAAGCCCAAGCTCGTGTTCTTCTTCGACGAGGCGCACCTGCTCTTCGACGGGGCCACGAAAGCCTTCCTCGATTCGGTCACCCAGACGGTGCGCCTGATCCGCTCCAAGGGCGTCGGCGTGTTCTTCATCACGCAGGTGCCCAAGGACGTGCCCGCCGACGTGCTCGGCCAGCTCGGCAACCGCGTGCAGCACGCGTTGCGCGCCTTCACCCCGGACGACGCCAAGGCGCTCAAGGCTGCGGCGTCCACCTATCCCACCTCGGAGTTCTACGACATCCCCGACCTGCTGACCCAGATGGGCATCGGAGAAGCGGCTGTGACGATCCTGTCGTCAAGAGGGGTGCCGACCCCCGTGGTGCACACGCGCATGCGCCCGCCCAGCTCGCGCATGGCGCCGGCCGACGACGTCGCTGCGGCCGCCAAGAGCTCGCCGCTGTGGGCCAAGTACGGTGACCGGGTCGACGCGGAGAGCGCCCGCGAGATGCTGGCGGCGCGCCTGCAGCCGCCGGCCGCGCCCGCGGCCGTGCCCAGGACGGCGCCGGCCACGCCGGCCCCGAAGCCGACGGCCGAGAACAAGCAGGCCGGCAAGGCCGTCGCCGGGGGTGCGGCGGTCCTCGGGCAGTTCCTCAACTCGCGGCAGGGCAAGGCCATCCAGCGCGATGTCGTGCGCGGACTCTTCGGTATGCTGAAGAAGTCACTGTAGTCGACCGCCGGCGCCCTCGCGGCCGCGAGGGCGGCGACGGCGCTGTCGGCAGGCCCGCTTCTGGTATGTTCTCCTCTCCAGCCAGCACCCAACGCCCGGGAGACTAGCCGCATGTCCCTGCTGCGACTCGACATCGACGACCGTCAGGTCGTGATGCATACCGAGGGCGCCGTGTGCGCCAGCACGCAGGAGCTCGTGGAGAGCGAGAGCTTCGCGCGTGTCGTCGGGCTCTACGTCGATCATCTCGAGAGTCACAACCCGGCGGCGCTGGCCGAGCTGGGGCTGTCGGGGAGAGCAGCCGTGCTCGATCTCATCCGCCTGCTGGCCAACAACCCCCTCGAGCGCGTGGCGCGCACCTGGGCGGGCCCCGGCGATCTGTCTGCCGGACGCGAACGTCTGCACGAGTTCGTGGAGGGCCTGTACGACTTCTGGCGGCGCTGGGACCGCTTCCTCGTGGTGCGCGCCGATGCCGCCGCGCTGCCGGGGGACAAGCGCCCGCTGCGCGCCTTCAGTCAGACGGTCGAGACGCTGGCCCGGCTGGTCCGCGACCTTTATCGCGATGTCGCCGAGAACGTCACCGGCGGACGGCCGCGCGTCTACCGGCAGGTCGCGGCCGGCGCCGAGGTGGGCGTCTACGCCGTGCAGCAGAAGTGGCCGGCCCCGGCTCGCTATCGCGAGCTGCTGGCCGGCATCCCGTTTGTGCGCAACCTGCTCATGTACCCGCCTCTGCTGCTCGACCCGCCGACCAACACGCGCAGCGGCCAGTTCACGGAGGTCGCCGACAACCCGTTCGACGGTCTCTCGCTGGAGCGCGAGCAGTGGCTCTGCTACCCGGCGCTGGTCGGCCGGCTTGTAGTCTTCGTGTACTTCCATCAGCGGTTCGCCGGACTGGGCCTGAGCCTTGCCAATCTCTTCGAGGTGGCGTCGGACGAAGAGATCGCCGCCGGCCCCGACGCCATCTACCTCTACGGTGTCCCAGGTGCGGCGCTCGCCCGTTTCGGCGATCTGCCCACGGTCTTCCACGACGATCGGGCGAGCCGGCTGCTCGTCGCAGCCGTTCCACTCGAGGATCGCTTCGGCTACTTCGGTTACCTCAAGAAGATGGTACTCACGTTGCACAATGTCGCCGCCATGGACCGTGGCGTCATGCCGTTTCACGGCGCCTACACGCGGCTGGTGCTGGCCGACGGCAGCGCCGCCGGCGTCCTTCTCATCGGCGACACGGCCACCGGCAAGTCGGAGACGCTTGAGGCGCTGCGCATCGCCGGCGACGAGCGCATCCGTGAGGTGCGCGTGATCGCCGACGACATGGGATCGCTCGAGGTCGCCGCCGATGGTCGCGTGCTCGGCTACGGCACCGAGATCGGCGCCTTCGTGCGGCTCGACGACCTGCAACAGGGGTATGCGTTCGGCCAGATGGACCGCGCCATCATTATGAGCCCGAATCGCGTGAACGCGCGGGTGGTGCTCCCGGTGACGTCGCTCGACGACGTGCTGCGCGGCTACGCCGTGGACTACCTGCTGTACGCCAACAACTACGAAGCGGTCGACGAGGAGCACCCCGTGCTGGAGCGGCTGCCCGAGGCGGAGGCCCTGGCCGTCTTCGCCGCCGGCGCGGCGATGTCGAAGGGCACGACCACCTCGACGGGCCTGACGCACAGCTACTTCGCCAACCCGTTCGGGCCGGTGCAGCGCCGCGAGCAGCACGAGGCCCTTGCGCGCCGCACGTTCGCCGCCGCGTTCGCCGCCGGTGTCTACATCGGGCAGCTGCGCACGCAGCTGGGTCTGCCCGGCGCCGAGACCGCCGGCCCTCGCGCGGCGGCTGAGGCCCTGCTCGAGTTCATCGCCGGCGGCGGCGCTCCGCCGGCCACCTCGTCCGGTGCCCACAGCGGCCCGACCGAACCGAAAGGAGCGTGACCCCGTGGCGACGCTGTACGAATCCAACGAGACCGCCTGGAACCTCATCAGCCGCGGCAAGGTGCGCGATGTCTACGAGTACGCCCCCAACGAGATGCTCATCGTCACCACCGACCGGCTGTCCGCCTTCGACGTGATCCTGCCGACGCCGATCCCCGACAAGGGCGTCGTCCTCACACAGATCGCCAACTTCTGGTTCGACAAGACGAGCGCCATCGTCCCCAACCACATCGTCGACCCCGAGCCGTTCAGCACCGACGCGGAGCGCAAGCACCTTGCCGGCCGCTCGATCGTGGTGCACAGAGCCGAGGCGCTGCCGGTAGAAGCTATTGTGCGCGGCTACCTCACGGGCTCGGGACGCAAGGACTACGAGAAGACCGGCGCAGTCTGTGGCATCGCTCTGCCCGCCGGTCTCGTGGAGGCCAGTCGCCTCCCCGAGCCGCTCTTCACGCCGTCGACCAAGGCGGCGATCGGCGACCACGACGAGAACATCTCGTTCGCGCGCACGGTCGATCTCATCGGCGAGGAGCTGGCCGGGAAGGTCCGCGACATCTCGCTGGAGCTCTACGGCTTCGGCGCCGCCTACGCGCTGGAGCGCGGCATCATCATCGCCGACACCAAGTTCGAGTTCGGCATCCTCGACGGCGAGCTGATCCTCATCGACGAGGTGATGACGCCCGATTCGTCGCGCTTCTGGCCTGCCGACGGCTACGCGGCGGGCGTGAGCCAGCCCAGCTACGACAAGCAGTTCGTGCGGGACTACCTCGAGACGCTCGACTGGGACAAGACGGCGCCAGGGCCGGAGCTGCCGCCCGAGGTGGCCGCGCGGACCTCCGAGAAGTACCTGGAGGCGTGGCGCCGCCTGACGCAAGGGTGAACACCGAGCCGATCTTCGCCGCCGCGCAGTACTGGGAGAAGCGGTACGCTAAGGATGGGCGCCTCTGGGGCGACGGCCCGAGCGAGCTTGCTCGCCTCGCCGTCGCGCGTCTGCGCCCGTCCGGCGCAGCGGCCGGCAACACCGATAGGGCGCCGCTCAAGCTGCTGGATGTGGGCTGCGGCTACGGCCGCGACAGCCGCTACCTTGCGGCCGAGCTGGACTGTGACGTGCTCGGGCTCGATCCGTCGCCGGCGGCGGTGGCCGCGGCGCGCAAGGCGCGCCGGCCCGGTCTGGACGTGGAGTACGAGGTCGGCGACGCGGCGTCGCTCGCTGACGCCGCCGCCCAAGCCGGCCGCTTCGACGTCGCCTTCGCCGGCAACGTCTACCATCTGCTCAGTCCCGGTGGCCGCCGGGAGTTCGCGGCGGCCCTGGCCGTCCTGGTCCGCCCCGGCGGCCTGCTGTTTCTCAGCACGCTCTCGCCGCGCGACCCGCAGCACTACGCGGTCGGCGAGCCCGTACTGGGGGAGGAGCGCAGCTGGGTGGAGCACGTGTACCTGCACTTCTGCACGGCGGACGAGCTGACGGCCGACTTCTCTGCGTTCACTGTCCTTGACCTCGAAGAGAGGTCGTACGAGGAGCACAATGCCAACGGCGTGGTGCACCGCCACGCGAGCTGGTTTCTGGAGGGCCTGAGGCGCTGAGGCGGTTGCGGCTGAGGCCGCTGTCAGCCGCCGCGGAACGGGTCGACGACGCGCAGCGGCCCGAAGGCGCGCCCGTGCTGGAAGTCCGCGCTGTAGAGTGTCCGGCAGCCCCCCGCAAGCGCGGCCTCGACGATCAGAGCATCCCAGATCGACAGCTGCTCGGATGCGCTGCGGCTCGCCGCCTGCAGGACCATGCGTGGCGTAACTAGCACCACATGATGCTCTGCGAACTCCTGCAGCACTTGAGTACTGATGACTGTTGAGCCCTCGGCGGCCGTCTGCAGGTAGAGGGCCTCGGCCACCTGCTGCCGCCCGGGGTCTTCGTTGGCGAAGAGGTAGACGAGCAGGTTGGTGTCCAGGAACACCGGCGCGGTCATGGGCGCGCGGCCTGACGGTCATGGACCTCGTCGCGTGTCCAGGTGATAGGCCCGACCTCTGCTCCGCTTTCGTGCGCCAGCTCGATCAGCCGCCGCGCGGCCTCGGCCTGTCGCGATGCCTTGCCCGTGTACTCGCGCAGGAACTCACGCACGATGGCGTTCACCGATGTGCCCTGTTCGACGGCGCGCAGGCGCGCCTCCTGCAACACGTCGCCCTCGATCGCGATGGTGAGGTTGGCCACGGCACTACCTCCATCCGAGTCCACAGGACCAGTGTTGCACGGGTTCACAGGCCGGAGTACCGGCCGCATCGCGTGGCGAGGCGCCGTGGGTCCCTTGACTTCGCCGGTCAGAGGGCCGGCGTGATCCTGTAAACTGCGCCGGCGATGTCGACGATGTACAGCTCCCCTGCGGCGTCCTCGCCGAACGACGAGATGTTTCCGACGGCCCGATCGGCGCCCGGCAGTGCCTTCGGCGTGCCCTTGGGCCCGTTCATCGCCCACACGCGGCCTGCAGCGAAGTCGCCGAAGACGTACCAGCCGCGCAGCGCTGGGATGGCGCTTCCGCGATAGACGTAGCCGCCGGTCACCGAAGTACCCAGGCTGTGTGAGTATTCGGTCGCCGGCCAGACGAGCTTGCCCCCGTCGAGGCGGGCGGCCGCAGTGCGGTCGTACACGTGAGTGCCTTCGTAGCCGTTCCAGCCGAGGTTGGCCCCAGCCGGCCGACCCGGCCTGAGGTAGTCGACTTCTTCCCACTCGTCCTGGCCGACGTCGCCGATCCAGAGTGCTCCGGTCTTGCGGTCGAACGAGAACCGCCACGGATTGCGCAGACCCTTGGCGTAGACCCCCACCTTGATCGGAGACGCGCCCACTGAGAGACGCAGCATCTTGCCGAGGCGGCTGCGCGGATCCTGCGCGCGGCCCTGGGGATCGCCCCCGCTGCCGCCATCTCCCATGCCCACATACAGGCGGCCGTCCGGGCCGAACTGGAGTTGCCCACCGTTGTGATTGCCGTAGGGCTGGGGGACGCGCAAGAGCACTCTGCGGGATGCAGTCTGGGCGCGGTCCGGGTCGGTGTTCGAGGCGGTGAAGCGCACCACTCGCGTATCCCCGGCAAGGTTGGTGTAGTTCACGTAGAAACGGCGGCTGGCTCCGAACCGGGGATCGAAGGTCATGGACAACAGGCCGCGCTCGCCGTCGCTGGAGACGATGCCCGAGAGGTCGAGGAAGGGCGCGGTGAGCACGGCGCCGTCTTTGATGATGCGGATGTGCCCGGTCTTCTCGACGACGAACAGGCGCGACGTGTCGCCGCGGGGCGCGGTGACGTAGACGGGCTGGTCGAACATCCCGGGGATCCTGGCGAGCGAGACGGTGGGCGGAGCCGCGGCACCGGCCCTCTGTTCGAGGCTGGCGCCGTCGCCGGGTCGCTGCGCCAGCACGAGGAAGACTGCCGCACCCACTGCGGCAATTGCGACGAGGATGAAGATACGTCTCATGGGGTGAGGATTCCGCACCGCCCGAGGGGCGCAAACCCAGTGGGTCGAACGAGTGGCTTAGCGGTATGCGCTGCGGAACGCGGCCGTGCTCGCCGCCTCGGCTGCGCCGACGAGCGTGCGCAGACGCCCTAGGAGCGTCTCGTAGACGCGCAGGTCGCGACCGTCGACGCTGCCCACCGGTACGATGCCGCGCACGCTGCTGGTGAGCAGCATGCCGTCGTCGGGGCGCAGGTCGGCGACCCGCGCGAAAGCCTCGACCACCGGGATGCCGTCCGCGCCGGCGAGCTCCTCGACCTTGGCGCGTAGCACGCCCGGCAGGATGGCGCCTTCGGCCGGCGGCGTCACGAGGCCGCCGCCGCGGACGAGGAACATGTTGGAGGTGGCGCCCTCGAACATGCGACCCTCGTCATCGACGAGGATGGCGTCGTCGGCGCCCGCGGCTGTTGCCGCGCGCTGGGCGAGGTACGACTGCATGACGGTCATCGCCTTGAGCTGCGCACGCACGCGCACCCCGGGGTAACTGATCACGCGCAGCGGTCGCGCCGGGAACTGGCGTCGGTCGGTCTGGATGAGCAAGCCGGGCTTGCCGTGCGGCGGCCCGGCCGTGACCAGCACGCGGCAGGCGCCGTCGGGCACGTCAGCGGCCGCGGACAACCGGCAGATCTGCGCGGCCATCTCGGCGCTGGAGCAGGGGCGTTCGAGGCCGAGCTCCTCGAGGCCGAGGTCGAGGCGCGCGACGTGCTCCTCGAAGAAGACGGGCACGCCACTCACCAGCTTGAGTGTCTCGTACAGACCGAGACCGTGCGTGAGTGCGCGGTCGGTGGCGGGCAGGGTGGCCCTCTCGGGCGCCATGAGTTCACCGTTGAGCATGAGGACTGTCATGGCCGGATTGTATCGCGCCGGCCGGGCGGCTGCTCAGCCGGCGTGCTCGGCGATGCCCGCGCTGACGGCGCGCAGCATGCCGGCCGCTTTCTGCAGGGTCTCGTTGTACTCGCGCGCGGGCACCGAGTCGGCGACGATGCCCCCGCCGACCTGCAGGAACAGCCGGTCGCCAACGCGCACCAGGGTGCGGATCACGATGTTGAGGTCGAGGGTTTGCGCGGCGATCCAGCCGAAGGAGCCCGTGTACGGCCCCCGGCGCACGGTCTCGAGCTCGTCGATGATCTCCATGCAGCGCACCTTGGGGCAGCCGGTGATCGTGCCGCCGGGGAACATCGCCCTGGCGAGGTCGACGGCGTCGCGGCTCGGATGCAGGTGGCCGCGCACGTTGCTCACGATGTGGATCACGTGCGAGTAGTACTCGTTGACCATGAGCTCCGACACCCGTACCGTGCCGTACTCGCAGACCCTGCCGAGGTCGTTGCGCTCGAGATCGACGAGCATGATGTGCTCGGCGCGGTCCTTGGGGTCGAGGTTGAGCTCCTCGGCAAGCGCGTCGTCCTCGGGCCGCCGGTCGCCGCGCGGGCGCGTGCCGGCGATCGGGCGAGTCTCGGCCCAGCCGTCGCGGTCGAGCGAGACGAGGCGCTCCGGCGACGACGAGATGAGCTCGTAGTCGCCGAAGTGCAGATACCCCGCGAAGGGCGAAGGATTGACGGTGCGCAGCGTCTGGTAGAGGTGCAGGCTTGGCAGCGCGTACAGGCCGTCCAGACGTTGCGACAGGTTGGCCTGGAAGATATCGCCGGCAAACACGTACTCGCGGGTTCGGGCGACCACGGCCTCGTAGTCGGGGCGCGCGAAGTTGGAACGGAACACCGAGAGGTCGGTGCCGTGCAGGGCGGCGGGGGAGTGGTGACGCGCGGCCTCGAGGGCCGCGCCCACACGCGAAGCTGCCTCCTCCGCCTCAGCCGTGTCGCGTGAGAGCCGGTCGAGAAGGAGCACGTCGCCGCCAGCCAGGTCGTAGCGCAGCAGCCTGCCGGGCAGGAACACGTCGATGTCGGGGAGGCCGAGATCGTCGCGCGTGGTGTCGGGCAGGCGCTCGAGGTACCGCACGGCGTCGTAGGCAAGTAAGCCGAAGAGGGCCTCCGCCTCGGGGAACCCTGCATCCACCTGCGAGACCCCGTGCAGCGCGGCCAGCCGCGTGGCGGCGCGAAGCGCCTCGAAAGGCTCCAGGCCCTCGAGCGCGCGCGCCTGCTGCGCCCGCTCGCGCGTTGCTCCGTCCCATCCTGCGCCGAGCTCCGTCGTGACGCTCACCGTGCCGCCGCGCACGCGCAACCGAAAGACGGGGTCCCAGGCGAGGTAGTGCCGGCGCGCCAGCTCCGCCGACCCGCCGGCCGAGTCGAGCAGGACGACTGGCGAAAGCTCTTCGAGGCCCAGGCTGCGCAGCAACGCGACGGGGTCGAGCGACGGGGCCGTGAAGGCGCTGAGGTGGGGGCACATGGTCGTGGTCGGCGGCGCCGGGCGCGGCGCGCGCTACTCCGCCTCGTACTCGAAGTCCTCGGCCTGGCTGAGCGTGCGGAACTTGGTGTAGTCGCGCACGAAGCCCAGGCGGACAAGGCCGGTGGGCCCGTTGCGGTGCTTCGCGATCTTGAGCTTGACGACGCCCTTGGACGCCGGGTCGCTGGGGTCCTCGTACAGGAACATGACCATATCGGCATCCTGCTCGATGGCCCCCGACTCACGCAGGTCGGCGAGCTGCG
The DNA here is from genome assembly GCA_963765635.1 of uncultured Thermoleophilia bacterium. Taxonomy (GTDB): domain Bacteria; phylum Actinomycetota; class Thermoleophilia; order UBA2241; family UBA2241; genus CAIXSE01. The sequence continues at coordinate 119,438 of CAVXXF010000004.1, read as the reverse complement.
GCTCGCGGTCGGCGCGCGCCTCGGGGGAGCGGTTGAGCTGCGATACGGCGATGACGGGCACGTCGAGCTCGCGGGCCAGTTGCTTCATGGAGCGCGAGATGTTGGAGACCTCCTGCTGGCGGTTCTCGGCGCGGCTGTCGCCGGACATGAGTTGCAGGTAGTCGACGATGACCAGTGACAGGGCGTGCTTGGCCTGCAAACGGCGTGCCTTGGCGCGCAGCTCGAACATATTGAGGCCGGCGGTGTCGTCGATGAAGATGTCGGCCTTTTCGAGCTCGCCAGCCGCCTGCACGAGCTTCGCATAGTCGTCGCCCGACAGGCTCCCGGTGCGGACCTTGTGCGAGCTGACGCGGGCCGAGGAGCACATCATGCGCTCGCCCAGCTCCTGGGAGCTCATCTCGAGGCTGAAGACGGCGACCGGCGCCTTGCCCTCGACCGCCACGGTCTGGGCAATGTTGAGGGCCAGAGACGTCTTGCCCACGCCCGGCCGCGCTGCGAGGACGATGAGGTTGGCCTTCTGGAAGCCGCCGGTGAGCCGGTCGATGCCCTCGAAGCCGCTGGCGATGCCGCTGACGCCGCCGCCGCTCTGCATCTTGTCGAGGTACTCGAAGTTGCGGACCAGGATCTCCTTGATGTGCTGGAACTCGGCCACGCGCCGCTGCTGCTGGATGGCGAAGACCTTCTGTTCGCAGCGATCGAGCAGCTCGTGGGTGTTGCCGGGGTGCTGGTAGCCGAGCTCCGCGATCTCGTTGCCGACGCGGATGAGGGCGCGCAGCACGCTCTGCTCGCGGACGATGCCGGCGTAGTGGGCGGCGTTGGCCGCCGCCGGCACGAATTCGGCCAGAGTGTGCACGAACTCGCGTCCCCCGGCGCGTTCGAGCACGCCCTCGCGCTCGAGCTGGGCGCTGAGGGTGACCACGTCGACCTCTTCACCCCTGTCGTAGAGCGCGCTGACGGCGCGGTAGATGAGCCGATGCGTGTCGCGGTAGAAGTCGTCGGGCGAGAGCGACTCCGCGACGGCGGTGATGGCGTTCGGGTTGACGAGCATGGCGCCAAGGACCGACTGCTCGGCCTCGAGGTCGTGTGGTGGAAGATGGCTTGAAGCGGTCTCGAGGAGCGGGGTGGCCATGGTGATCTCCGGGGGCGTGCGGGTGGTCTGGAACCCGCAGTCTACGCGACGTGGCACCGTCATGATAGCGCCCGTCGATGACGGCAATGAGCGAAGGGCGGGGGCGGCTCAGCCGCCCCCGCCCTTCGGGGAAGAACGATGGTCCGTCAGGCCGCTACTCGGGCGTGACGATGGTCTTGACCGTGGCGACGAAGCCCTCGGCCACCTCGACGTCGACCATGAAGGTGCCGAGTTCCTTGATGGGCTCCTCGAGCAGCACCTTGCGTTTGTCGATGGTGAATCCGCGTGCGTCCTTGATGGCGTCGGCGATGTCGGCGCCGGTGACGGAGCCGAACAGGCGGTCGCCCTCGCCGGCCTTGGCGGTCAGCGTGAGCACGGTCTTGTTGAGTGTGGCCGTGTACTCCTCGGCCTGGACCGCCATGCGTGCGTCGCGTGACTTACGCTCTTCTTCACGGCGCCGGAACTCGGCGATCTTGCCGGGGGTGGCCGGCTCGGCCAGTTTGCGCGGGATCAGGTAGTTGCGCGCGTAGCCCCGGACCACGTTGGCCAGGGATCCTTTTTCGCCGAGGTTCTCGACGTCCTGGAGCAGAATGACCTCCATGCAGCCCTCCTCAGCGGCTTGCGTTGGGCAGGAGCGCCATCTCACGGGCGCGTTTGACTGCCACGGCCACCTGGGTCTGGTGGCGCGGGCAGGTGCCGGTGATGCGGCGTGAGCGGATCTTGCCCTTCTCGGACAACAGGCGGCGCAGGGCCGGGACGTCCTTGAAGTCGATCTCGGCGGTCTTCTTCGTGCAGAAGGAACAGGAGCGGCTTGGTGTGGAGCTGGGCATGCGTGTGTTCTCCTCGTGGCGCTCCGCGGAGCGCCGTCACTTGCAGCTTAGAACGGGATGTCGTCGTCGCCCGACTCGGCGAAATCGTCCTTGGCGGGGTCGAGACCGGCCTTGTTGAAGCCGGGCCCGCTGCCTTGGCCGCCCGGGGCCTGGCCGCCGCTCCAGCCGCCGCCCTGGCCGCCGCTGTCGCGCGGGCCGATGAACTGGACGGTGTTGGCGACGACGCTCACGGCCGAGCGCTTCTGGCCCTCTTGCGTCTCCCAGGAGCGCCAGCGCAAACGGCCTTCAACGGCCACCTGGCGGCCCTTGGTGAGGTACTGGGCGCAGCTTTCTCCCATCCCTCCGAACACGTCGATATCGAAGTAGTTGGGGCGCTCACCCCACTCACCTGTGGTGGGATCCTTGGCGCGTTCGTTCACGGCCAACCCGAGCCGGCACACGCTGGTGCCGCCGGTGGTGGCGCGCAACTCAGGATCGCGCGTGAGATTCCCGACTAGGACGACGACGTTGACTGATCCGGCCACGGTGGACTCCCTTCGCTCGAAAAGACCGCTAGGACTTCAGCCGAACGGTCATGAAGCGCAAGACCTCATCGGTGATGCCCAAGACGCGTTCGACCTCGGCGAGGGTGGCGGGAGTGGCCGTGAACGTGATGACGGTGTAGACACCTTCGGGTTCCTTCTCGATCTCGTAGGCGAGTTTCTTCTTGCCCCACTCGTCGACGCCGGCGATGTTGCCTTTGTCCTTCTCGACGGTGGTGCGAAGCCGCTCTACGATCTCCTTCTGGCGCTCCTCGTCCGCGTTCGGGTTCACGATGAGCATGAGCTCATACTTGTTGATCGCGATCACCTCCTGTGGTCTTCGCGGCCCCAGCTTCGAATGCTGGAGCAGGGGTGACAAGCTGCCTTCCGGCAACGTGAACGGGCACTCTACCAGCCCTCAACGGGTGCAGGCAAACCGTACCGCGCGGCGCGGACGGCGTGAAGGGTGAGGATCGTGGAGCGAGGTGACAGTGGCCGCCGCCGACGGGTGACGTTGCGCAGGAAGTGCCGCTGACCGCAGGCGGGAGCGCCGCGGTCCGTCAGGCCTCGGCCTCAAGCTGACTGGCGGCCGGCGCGCCGCTGTCCACTTCTTCCAGGAGGAGCTTGCCGTCGACGAGCCCGGCGATGCTCCAGATCGCAGCCACGCGCTGTCGGCCTCTCTCGTCCGAGCGCATGTGCACGAAGACCGGCCTGACGCGCGCGACGAGTTCCCTCGCATAGTCGTCGTCGCCGCCGAAGGCCGCGACGATCGTCTCGACGGCCCGGCTCGCGCTGTCGGCGCGGAGGGTCGCCATGCCGCCTATGTGGGGGTCTTCCGCGAGGAGGCTGAAGAACTCGCGGGCCTCCGCGCCGTGGACCTCACCGACGACAAGCCGCCCGGGATCCATGCGCCGGGCCTTGGCGAAAAGCGAGTGCACGTCGGTGCCGGCATCCACTCCGAGTCGCACGCAGAACGAGCGCTCCTTCAAGGCGGGCAGGTCCAGCCCGCGCTCGATGGCGACGAAGCGGTCGTCCACGGATATGAGCTCAAAGAGGGAGTTGAGGAGCGTGGACTTGCCGGTGGCGCGCTCGCCGACGATCACCAGCGTGCGGCGGTCGCTGAGGAGCTGCGCGAGCTTGGCACCTTGACCGCCGTTCAAGGTGCCTGCCTCGAGAAGACCGTGGAAGTTGGTGGAGAGGACGCCGGGTGCGCCGATCTGGTCGGCGTACATCACCGAGGTGTGCGAGAAGAGCCGGGCGCGCCGCGCGAGGAAGTGCTCGAGGTAGGCGCTCACCTGCGCCGTGAGGAGGCTGCGCAGGACCTCGAGATGCTCGCGCGTCGCGACGTCGATGCTGGCGCGTTCGAGTCTGCCGATCGCCTGATCGATCTCCTGGACGAGTGCGACCTGGACGGCGCGCAGGGCGTCGTCGCGGCCGGCGGCCGCGACGCCTGTCGGCGCGCCGTCCTCACGGGCGGTCCCCGCGCGGTCTTCCGCCCCTTCGCTCTGCTCGTCCGCCAGCATCCTTTTCCTCTCATAGCCCAACGCGGTCCACTCCAGTATCGGCAGATTCGCCGCTGGAGTCGAGCCGTCCGGCGCGCCGGGCTTGGGCACTCGCCATGAGTGGTAGAGTCTGGGCATGGTGACCCCGGCCCACACGATCACGGCGCGGCTGTTCGCCGGCCTCGAGGCGCAGACCGCCGAGCGCCGCACGGAGTACTCGTTTCTGCCGGCCGAGACCCCCACAGTAGGCGCGGTCTTCGCGCGTCTCGGCCTCGCCCGCGGCGCCACGGGGATCGTCCTCGTCAACGGCATGCACTCCGCGGGCGACCGGGTGCTCGAGCCCGGCGACGAGGTATCGCTGTTTCCGCCGCTCGGGGGAGGGTGACCCGGCGGCCGCGCTTGACCACCCTCCACTGACCGCCAGCGAGGAGGTGGCGCCACGCCGGCACCGCTTCGCTGCGGCCATGGTCGGCCTGCTCCTGGGCGCGTCTCTCGTCTGCGTCGGCCTCGTCACGGCGCGCATGGTCTACTCCCACTCGGTGCACTACTGGTTCCTCATCTGGAACCTTGCTCTCGCCTGGGTGCCGTTCGTGTTCGCCGCCGTGGCCTACACGCTCGCTTCGGCGCGTCGCGCCGTGCTGTACGCCCTCATCGTCGTCGCCGCGATGGTCTGGCTTCTCTTCTTCCCCAACGCCCCGTACATCCTCACGGATTTCTTGCACCTCGGCAGCATGGGCGACATCGTCCCCGGCTGGTACGACGTGCTGATGTTGTTCTGGTTCGCCTGGACGGGCCTCCTGCTGGGCGTCGTGTCGCTGTACCTCATGCAGGACATCGTCGCGCGGGCCTTCGGCGGCGCGGCCGGCTGGGCGTTCGTCATCTCTGCCGCCTTTCTCGGCAGCTTCGGCATCTACGTGGGCCGCTTCCTGCGCTGGAACAGCTGGGACCTGCTGCGCCGGCCGATGCCGCTGGCCGGGGAGCTCTACGGCAAGGTCACCGACCCGGCCTCGCAGCCTCGGCTCCTCGGGTTCACGCTGCTGTTCGCCCTGCTCTTCCTGTTCATCTATGTAGCGGTCTACATCTTCGCCAAGCTCACCAGGCCCGGCACGGACGCCGGCGACCGGTGAGCGCCCGTGCCGGTCCTCGCTGAGACCCTGGTCGGCGGGTTGCCCGCGGCCCTCGCGGTGCTACACTCGCCGGCATGACCGAAGGCAACATCCCCCGTCTCATCGAGACCCTCAAGACACAGGCTGGCGACGAGAAGCGTCTCGCCTGCGCCGAGGCCTTCAGGATCGCGCGCGACCTCGACGTTCCGCTGGCCGACGTCGGCCGCACCTGCAACGAGCTGGGCATCAAGATGATGCAGTGCCAGCTCGGCTGCTTCTAGCCGAGAGGTCGTGAGCCGCGGGCGCTGAGCGTCCGCGGCTTCTGCGTGCCACCTTCCATGCGGCTCGTGCTCCCGACTGCGGCGTCGCCGGGCATCCCTCCGTGCCAAGTGTTATCGCGCCGCCCCCGGCGGGAACGTCACTCGTATGAGTCGCTGACGGCGCGCGCGGGGGCAGAGCCCCTGTCTTCGCGCCTCCCCGCTACCGGCGCGCATCGCCGGGTCCCACGAGAGGTGAGCACGATGGCAGCAGTCCAGAACACGGACGTGACCACATACCAGATGTACATCGGCGGTCGCTGGGTCGACGCGTCGAGCGGCGAGACCTCGGAGATCCTCGACCCGTCCACCGAGGAGGTGTTCGCGCGCGTACCCAAGGCGACCGTCGCCGATGCCGAGACCGCCGTCAGGGCGGCGCGCGCGGCCTTCGACCAGGGTCCGTGGCCGCGTATGAAGGCGGTCGAGCGCGGCGAGATCCTGCGGCGCGCCGCCGCCCGGATCCGCGAGCGCGCCGACGAGCTGGCGCGCCTCGAGAGCCGGCAGATGGGCAAGCTCTACTCCGAGGCGATCGTCGACATGAGCGACGCGGCCCACACCTTCGACTACTACGCCGGCCTCGTGACGGAGGCACACGGCGAGACGCTCGAAGTACCCGGCGAGACGATGAGCATGGTCGTGCGCGAGCCGGTCGGCGTGACCGTCGGCATCACGCCGTGGAACTACCCGATGCTCATGGCCGCCTGGAAGGCTGCGCCGTCGCTGGCCGCCGGCAACGTCATGATCCTCAAGCCGGCCTCGGTCAGCCCGCTGACCAATCTCGAGTTGGCGCGGATCTTCGAAGAAGTCGGCCTGCCCGAGGGCGTCTTCCAGGTCATCACCGGGCCTGGCGGCGAGATCGGCGACTACCTCGCCGGCTCGCCGCTGGTCGACATGGTGGCGTTCACCGGCTCGGTCGAGGTCGGTAAGCACATCATGCGCAAGGGCGCCGACAACGTGAAGAAGGTCGGCCTCGAGCTGGGCGGCAAGAGCCCCAACGTCGTCTTCGCCGACGCCGACTTCGAGGCCGCCATCGACGGCGCGCTCGTCGGCATCTTCGCCGGCGCCGGCGAGGTGTGCTCGGCGGGCTCGCGCCTCATCGTCGAGCGCTCGATCTACGACCGTTTCGTCGGCGAACTGGTGAGCCGGGCCATGGCCATCAAGGTCGGCCCGGCGCTCGACGAGGACAGTGAGATGGGTCCGCTGGTCAACAGGCAGCAGCTGGCGACCGTGGAGAAGTACGTGCAGATCGGCCGCGACGAAGGCGCCACGCTCGCCACCGGCGGGCATCGTCTGGAGGGCCGCGGCTACTACTACGAGCCCACGATCTTCGTGGACGTCGACAACGAGATGCGCATCGCCCAGGAGGAGATCTTCGGGCCGGTGCTGGTCGTGATCCCGTTCGAGGGCGAGCAGGAGGCCATAGAGATCGCCAACGACACGATCTACGGCCTCGCCGGCGCCGTATGGACGAAGGACGTCACCAGGGCCATGCGCGTGGTCAGGGCGCTGCGTGCGGGCATCACCTGGGTCAACACGTATCACCCCACGTACAGCGAAGCACCGTGGGGCGGCTACAAGCAGAGCGGCGTGGGCCGCGAGCTCGGTACGTACGGCCTCGACGAATACACCGAGGTCAAGCAGATCAACATCGACCTCACCGACCAGCCGATGGGCGTGTATCAGCGCGGCAAAGAGAAGAACGTCGCCGGCAACCGTCGAGTCGTGCCGTTGAGCGACCGGCGCCCCTTCCGCGGCGACGAAAGCAAGACCGACGAGTCCTGGGTGCGGTTCTGCGAGAACTGCAGGCCGGGCCTCTGAGCGCGTGAGCGGCGCGGCGGCTCTTCCGGCCGCCGCGCCGCTCCACGAGTCGCTCGAAGCCCTGCGCCTGTTCGGACCTCCCCCCTGACGGGTAAGGAGCCTTCACAGGCGGGGCCGCGCCGCGGGGGGTGCATCCATGGGATCCGGGAGGTACGCACGATGAAGCCGAACGTCGAGGTCCTGGTCAGCGACCTCATCCATCCGGGGCTCAAGATCCGCGGGCCTTACGGCAGCGGGGAACCGATGGTGCTCCGCGCGCCGTGGGACGGCGCCGAGCTGGCGCGGATCCCCACGGCCACGCTCGAGGATATCGACGTCGTCCTCGACCGTGCTCGCGCGGCCGCGCAGGCGTATCGCTGGTTCCCGGCCTGGAAGCGCGCCGCGATCCTCGAGCGTACTTCGCACCTGATCGAGGACAACGTCGAGCAGGTCGCGCGCCTCATCGCCGCCGAGGGCGGCAAGCCGCTCAAGGATGCGCGCGTCGAGGCCAAGCGCGGCGCCAGCACCTTCCGCTGGGCGAGTGAAGAGGCCAAGCGTACGGCCGGCGAGCTCATCGAGATGGACGCCGACCCCAGCGGCGAGAACCGCTTCGGCTGGACGATCCGGGAGCCGCGCGGCGTGATCGCCGCGATCTCGCCGTTCAACTTCCCGCTCAACCTCGTGGCGCACAAGGTGGCGCCGGCCCTGGCCGGCGGCAACGCCGTCGTGCTCAAGCCGGCCTCCAACACCCCGCTCACGGCGCTGCGCCTGGCGGAGTTCCTCGCCGAGGCCGGTCTGCCCGACGGCGTCCTCCAGGTCGTGGTGGGCTCCGGGGCCACGATCGGCAACAAGCTGGTGATGGATGAGCGCACCAACATGGTGAGCTTCACGGGCAGCCCGCCGGTGGGCCGCCAGATCGCCAAGGACGCGGGCATGAAGATGGTCACGCTCGAGTTGGGCAACAACTCCGCCACCATCGTCGAGAACGACGCCAACCTCGACCTCGCCGTGCAGCGCATCGTGGCCGGCGGCTTCGCCAACTCCGGCCAGATCTGTATCTCCGTGCAGCGCGTCGTCGTGCACGCGGCCGTCTACGACGAGTTCCTCGCCATGCTCGTGCCACAGGTCGCCGCTCTGAAGGTCGGCGATCCGCTCGACGAGACCACCGACGTAGCGACGCTCATCAACGACGGCGAAGTCGCGCGCGTCAAGGCGTGGATCGAGGAAGCGCTCGAGCAGGGCGCCACGCTGGCGACCGGTGGCGTCCGCGACGACGGCCGTCTGCTGCCGACCGTGCTCACCGACGTCACCCGCGAGATGAAGGTGTGCGCCAACGAGGTGTTCGGTCCCGTCCTCAGTATCCTCAAGGCGCGCGACCTGTGCGAGGCCATCGATATCAGCAACGACAGCACGATGGGGCTCCAGGCGGGCGTGTTCACCAACGACCTCAACAAGGCGTTGTACGCCGCCAAGCGCCTCGAGGTCGGCGGCGTGATGATCAACGAGGTGCCCACCTTCCGCGTCGATCACATGCCGTACGGGGGAATCAAAGGTTCCGGCATCGGCCGGGAAGGATTGAAGTACGCCATTATGGAAATGACAGAGTTGAAGATGGTCGCGATCCGTGAGATGGATTGGCAGACCGGAGGACCGCCCACCGACGCCTGCCTGCGCGAGCCGCTCGGCCCCTGAGGGCCAGGTGGCTCGGACGGGCAGGCGACCGGGAGCACCGGAGACTAAGCCAGCCCGGTGTGAGACGGTCGGGAGCGACGACGAAAGGAGGCACGCGACATTGACTGACTTACGAGGTGCGGCGCGCTAGACGCCCCGCATGCGGTAGCGACTGCGCGCCGCACCATAGTCTGGGGCGGCGGGCCACTTGGCCCGCCGCCCCTCTTGCGTACGGCGCCGGGCGCGCGTCGCGCCTTTGACGCACCATCCTGTCCAGCCGCAGGCCTCTCTCTCAGCACAACCCGCTCTTGTCGCCGATGCCCGGCGCGGTTACACTGCGTTTGCTTCTCCGAGTCTCGGATTCCTAAGGGCGTGTGGAGCCTATGGAGCCGAAGCCGGAAGGGTACAGCGGGAAACCGCCGTGTCTCCCAGTGCGGAAAGGAGAGCGCGCCTTGCCGGGCCTTTCCGCGTGCGGATGGGCCTTTCTTGTGGCCTCCCACGCGGCTTCGGCATGTGGTGGCACCGCTGGTGCCTAGCCCGCGCCTTCCCGCCTTCGGGCGCGGCGTCTCGCTGACCTTCCCTCGGAGTCGCACATACGGAAACTCTGGGGAGGAGTGGGACCATGATCAAGAAGCTCACCTTGACCGCCGCTGTCGTGGCGGTCCTCTTGCTCGCGCTGGCGTTGCCGGCGATGGCCATGCGAGGCGCCGCCGCCGAGCCCTACGGCTGGGACCTGCAGCTGCGCAACACCAAGACCACCAAGTACGGCGCCGACATGACCTACAGGGCCTTCGCCGCGTGGGCGGCGCAGAAGCATCGCACGGTGTCGATCGAGGACACCAGCACCGCTACGCCCACGACCTACAAGGGCGTCTCGCTGAGGACCCTGGTCGGCTACTTCGACGATAACAACAAGGCGACGTTCAATAAGGCGCTCGCCGCCAAGGGCTACAACGTCGTCATCCTCGGCATGGACGGCTTCGCCGCGACGATCCCCAGCGCCGACATCGCGGCCCTCGGCGCCAAGGTCATCCTCGCCGACAAGGCCAACGGTCTGCCGCTCACCGTCCCGGCAGCCGCGCTCGACAGGAACGGCCAGCCCAGCTGGAAGCCCAACTGGCCGCTCAAGGTCGTCAGCCTCGACCCCAGCGTGACCGGCAGGATGAAGCCCGGCGGCGTCGTGCGTCTCAGCATCGTGCCGGCGGTGGCGCCGGCGGCGGCAGCCGCCGAGCCCTACGGCTGGGACCTGCAGCTGCGCAACACCAAGACCACCAAGTACGGCGCCGACATGACCTACAGGGCCTTCGCCGCGTGGGCGGCGCAGAAGCATCGCACGGTGTCGATCGAGGACACCAGCACCGCTACGCCCACGACCTACAAGGGCGTCTCGCTGAGGACCCTGGTCGGCTACTTCGACGATAACAACAAGGCGACGTTCAATAAGGCGCTCGCCGCCAAGGGCTACAACGTCGTCATCCTCGGCATGGACGGCTTCGCCGCGACGATCCCCAGCGCCGACATCGCGGCCCTCGGCGCCAAGGTCATCCTCGCCGACAAGGCCAACGGTCTGCCGCTCACCGTCCCGGCAGCCGCGCTCGACAGGAACGGCCAGCCCAGCTGGAAGCCCAACTGGCCGCTCAAGGTCGTCAGCCTCGACCCCAGCGTGACCGGCAGGATGAAGCCCGGCGGCGTCGTGCGTCTCAGCATCGTGCCGGCGGTGGCGCCGGCGGCGGCAGCCGCGCCCTTTTGACCTGACTCGCGCCGCGAGCAAGACAGGCTGGACGTTGACGCTGCAAGGCAAGCTCAAGAAAGTGCTGCCCATCGGCAAGGTGCCGGCGACCGTAGCTTGGCACGGCGAGAAGGCCGGCAACATCAATCCGACGCTCCGCTACGTCTACAAGGGGCAGACGCTCTACAAGCTCGTCGGCCTCGTGGATGACAAGGACCCCGGCTCGTTCAACGCTGCCCTTGCCAGAAAGGGCTACCTGATCCAGTTCTTCTGTCGCGACGGCTACAAGCCCAAGCTGCCGAGCAGGTGGATCATCGGCAAGAAGACCTGGATCGTCGCGAAGAAGAAGGCTGGCAAGCTGCTGACGGGTGACGAGGCGCCGTTCCGCCTCGTCGGCGGCCCGCCCATCACGCAGCCGTTCAACAACAAGCTCTCGGCTTTCGGCGTCACCAAGATCCGGCTCATCTTCTGAGCCGTCCAAGGCCTGGCACACGCGGTGCGGCGGGGGTTTCTCGCCCATTCTCCCCGCCGCACCGCCGCCGGGACCGCGCCGGTCGCGAAGCCGGCCTCAGATCAGTCGACGACTCGAGGGAGCGACAATGAAAAAGTACAGGATTCTCGCCGTCGCCGTCGCCATTCTGCTCGTGGCGCTGGCGGTAGTGGTGATGGGCGGGGCGTTCGTGCCGGGCGGCACGCCGCAGGCGAACGCCGCCGACCCGGCGGTCCTCACCGTCACCGGCAACGGCCAGACGAAGACGTTCACCATGGCTGAGCTGCAGGCGCTGCCCGTGTACGAGGGCTACTCCGGCATCATCAACAGCGCAGGGACGGTGACGCCTCCCGGCCCCGTCAGGGGCGTGAAGCTCACCGACCTCCTGGCCGACGTCGGAGGGATCCCGGAGTCTCAGTCCACCGACGTCACGGCGACCGACGACTACGGGATGACGTTCACCTACGACGAAGTCGTCAACGGCAACGTGGTCATGTACGACGCAGTCACGAAGGAGGAGGAGGCGGCCGAGGCGCCGACCTCCATGGTGCTCCTCTACGAAGAGAACGGTTCGCCGATCGCGCCCGGACCCGGCGGGGACGGACCGCTGCGTCTCGCCGTCTGCCAGCGCAGCGACGTCGACCAAGTGGCAGCCGGCCACCTGTTCGTCAAGTGGGTGGACCGCGTCAGCCTGCGCAGCGCTGTCGTGCCGTGGACAGTGAAGATGTACGGCCTCAAGAACAAGCGCGGCCAGCGCCAGACCTACACCATGGACCGGCTCACTTACGATTCGTGCGCCACCCCCGGGTGCCACGGCTCCAGCTGGGTCCAGCCTTCCTCGGAGAAGACGTGGTCGGGCGTCCCGCTCTTCCTCTGCATCGGCAAGGTCGACGGCGGCAAGGGCCACGGGGGCTACGGCGCCTACAACGAAGCGCTGGCGCTCAAGGGGTACCGGATCAGGATCACCTCGGAGCGCGGGAAGTCGGTCATCATCGGGTCGCGGATCATCCGCAACAACGAGAAGATCATCCTCGCGAACAAGCTGCAGGGGTCGGAGCTGGCGGCCGCGTACTATCCGTTGAGGCTAGTCGGCCCGAAGATCGGCAGCAGGGACTTCATCGGGCAGATCGTCAAGATCCAGCTGCTGCCGAAATGACGGGAACGGCCACAACGCGAGGAGGCGGCGTATGAGGCGTATCGTCGCGCTGGTGCTGGCCGGAGTGGTGATGGCTGTGGGTCTGGTCGCCGTGCTTGGTGCCTGCGGTGCTTCGTCGGGGACCCAGACTCCAGACCAGGCCTCGCCCTCCGTCAGCCCGTCCGGCCCGGTCGTCCTCACGCTGGTCGGCGACGCCGGCCAGAAGCAGTTCACCATGAACCAGCTCCAAGCGCTCCCGCAGTACACCGGCTACGCCGGCATCAAGAGCAGCACCGGCGTCATCACGTTGCCGGCCGAGTACACGGGTGTCCGCCTCAGCGATCTCACCGACCTGGTCGGCGGGATCGCCAAAGCCAATGGCGTCACGCTCGTGGCCAAGGATGGCTACGGCATGACGCTCTCGTACAACATGATCATGGACCACGCGTTCACCGCCTACGATCCCGCCACGGGCGTGGAGCAGACCCCGTCGAAGGAGCTCACCGTGATCGCCGCCTACGCCCGCGAGGGCAAGCCGCTGGGTGAGGACGAGGGCCCCCTGAGGCTGATGGTCGGCACTTCCAAGCCCGGCGGTCAGGTGGTGGACGGCCACTGGTCGGTCAAATGGGTCGAGCGCATCTCGGTGACCAAAGCCTCGGCCGAATGGAAGGTCCAGCTCCAGGGTGCCGTGCCCGGCAAGCTCGACAAGCCCACCTACGTGAACTGCGCCTCGCCCGGCTGCCACGGCTCCGGCTGGGTCGACCCCGCCGGCAAGCGCTGGGAGGGCATACCGCTCTACCTGGTCGCCGGACTGATCGACGACAAGAAGCGCCACGGCGCGGGCGCCTACGACGCAGCCGCGGCGCGCCGCGGCTACGACATCGTCATCGAGACCGCCACAGGCGAGGTCGTGACCATCGACTCTCGCGACATCGCCGACAGGCAAGACGTCGTCCTCGCGGGCAAGGTCGACGGCGGCGAGCTTCCTGAGGAATACTTCCCGTTGCGGCTCGTGGGCCCGGGCCTGAACGAAGCGCAGATGCCGGGCGGCATCGCGCGCATCGTCGTGCGCGTGAAGTAGGCGGCCGTATCGTGTGGCGCCATGGACGCTCCGCTTCTCGTCCCGGCACGGCCACAGCCCTGGCCGTGGCCGCGGCCGTCTCGTTGTACCTGTGCGCCGCCTTCGTGACCGGCTGTGGCAACGACAAGCGTCAGGTCAAGCTCATCTACGCCGGCAGCCTCATCGTGCCGTTCGAGCGACTGGCGGCGGAGTTCGAGCGCACGCACCCCGGCGTGGACGTGGTCACCGAGAGCCACGGCAGCATCCAGGTGCTGCGCCACGTCACCGAGCTCGGCGACCGCATGGACTTCGTCGCCAGCGCCGACGAGCAGCTCATCCCGCCGCTGATGTACGACCGCGTGGACGACGAGACCGGCAAGCCGTACTCCTCCTGGTGCTGCACCTTCGCCACCAACCGCATGGTGCTGGCGATCTCGCCGAAGAGCCCGCTCGCCGGCGAGCTGACCGCGACGACGTGGTATCGCCGCCTCACGCAGCCGGATGTGCGCTTCGGGCTCGCAGACCCGCGCTTCGACGCCGCTGGCTACCGCGCGCTCATGCTCCTGCAACTCGCAGAACGCGAGTACGACGACCCCTACCTCTTCGAGGACATGATGATGGGGCGCTTCACGTCTCCGGTCACCGTCACGCGAGACGCCGAAGGCGTCGACGTCATCGAGATCCCGGAGATCCTCGAGACTAAGCGCGGCGGAAACCTCGTCCTCCGCGGCGCGAGCATCCAGCTGGTCGCCCTGCTCGAGTCGGGCGATCTGGACTGCGCCTTCGAATACGAGAGCGTCGCGCGGCAGCACGGTCTGAAGTACGTGCGGCTGCCGTCCGCCATCGACCTCGGCGAGCTCGGTCGCCGCGCGGAGTACCGGCGCGTCGAGGTCAAGCTCGACTCCCGCCGCTTCGCCAGCGTCAAGCCGGTGTTCCGTGGCGACCTTGTCCGCTATGCGTTCACCGTCCCGGCCAACGCTCCGGAGCCGGGGCTGGCGAACGACTTCGTCGCCTTCCTGCTCAGTGACGAGGGGCGCCGCATTCTCGAGTCGGACTTTCAGCCGGTGCTCACGCCGCCCGCTGTCGACCACCCTTCCGCCGCGCCGCAGGAGGTGAGGCAGGCGTGCGGGGGGTCAAGGTGAGCGTCCTCAGGGAGTACAGGCACCCCGCTGATCCGGGGCCCCCCGCACGCCTGCCTCGTCTGCCGTGATCAGCGGCCGCCGTCCATCGCTGTTCTGGGCGGCCTGCGCCGTGGCCGGAGCGCTGCTCGTGGCCTTTGTCGTGCTGCCGGCGGCGAGCATGATCGTCGGTGTCGGCGCCGGCCTCCTCGGCGAGGCTCTGCGCCAGGACGACATCCGGCGCTCGCTGTGGCTGACGATGTCGGCGGCGCTGATCGCCACGGCGATCGCCTTCGTCGGCGGCGTCCCGCTCGCGTATCTGCTCGCGCGTCGCGATTTCGTCGGCAAGCGCGCCATCGAGGGCATCATCGATCTGCCCATCGTCTTTCCGCACACGGCGGCCGGCATCGCGCTGCTCACGGTGTACGGCCGCGAGGGCGTCATGGGGCGGCTGCTCGCGCCCTTCGGCATCAGCTTCACCGAGACGGTCGCGGGCATCGTCCTCGCCATGCTGTTCGTCAGCCTGCCGTTCCTCGTCGACACCGCCCGTGAGACCTTCGCGCTCGTGGACGAGCGCTACGAGCACGTGGCGCGCACCCTGGGCTCGTCGCCGGGCGGCGCCTTTCTCCGCGTCACCTTCCCTCAGGCGTGGCGTGGGGTGCTCTCCGGCGCCGTGCTGATGTGGGGCCGCGGCATCAGCGAGTTCGGCGCCGTCGTGATCCTCGCCTACAACCCCAAGGTCATCTCGGTGCTCACCTTCGAGCGCTTCGAGGGCTTCGGGCTGCGGGCGGCGCAGCCGCCCGCAGTGCTCATCGTCATCGTGGCGTTCGTGGTCTTCCTCGGGGTTCGAGCGGTGCTGTTGCCTCGCCGTGGTCGGTCGGGCAAGGGACCGGCATGATCGGCCTCCGCGGGGTGGAAGTCGAGGCCGGCGACTTCTCAGTGGGGCCGCTCGACCTCGACGTGCCCGCCGGCGAGTACGCCGTGCTCCTCGGCCCGAGCGGCTCCGGCAAGACCCTGGTGCTCGAGGCGCTTGCCGGGGTGAGGAGGGTACGTGCGGGGCGTCTGCTCTTGGACGGAGAAGATGTGACGCAGCTGCCCGCAGAACGGCGAAGGGTCGGGCTCGTCTTTCAAGACGGACTGCTGTTCCCGCATCTGACGGTGGCGCAGAACATCGGCTACGGCCTGGGAGCTGCTTGGCCGGGCCGCAGGCGCCGATCTCCGCGGCCCGAAATCGCCCGCCTCGCTGCCGAGACCGGCGTGGCGGACCTGATCGACCGACGCCCAGTGACATTGTCGGGCGGCGAGCGTCAGCGCGTCGCCCTCGCGCGAGCGCTCGCCGCCGGGCCGCGGGTCCTGCTGCTTGACGAGCCGCTCAGCGCCGTTGACGCCGACGCTCGCGGGGGTCTGCAGGACCTGCTTCGGCGGGTCAGCGTGGACGAGGGCTTGACTGTGCTGCACGTCACGCACGATCTTGGGGAAGCGTTCGCGGTCGGCGGCCTCTTCGCCGTGCTGGTCGCCGGCCGGCTGCAACAAGTGGGGGCTCCCCACGATGTCCTGCGCCGGCCGGCGACCGTCGAGGTGGCGCGCTTCACGGGGGCCCGCAACGTGTTCGAAGCGCGGCCGGTGCCAGGCGATTCCAGACGCCTCGCTCTGGCGCTTGGCGGCACGCTGCGCACCTCCGGCTCGGCGCCGGCGGGCATGAGTCACGCGGTGGTCCGCGCCGACGACATCACCGTGTCGTCTGTGAAAGACCTGTGGGGCGGCGAGGGCGATACCTGTCTTACGGGCCGTGTCCGGCGTGTTGTCCATGCCGGGGCGACCGCGGTGGTGGAGGTCGACGTGCCACCGCTCTTCCAGGCGGTTGTCAGTGCCCGTGAACTGGAGGCCATCGGGATCGAACCGGGCAGCACGGTCGGCCTGCGTGTTCCCGCCGCGGCGGTTCACGTGGTCTGAGCACCGCCTGTAAGATGATTCTTCCGGCCGCGTGCCGGAGCGACCGATCGGAGGACCTCATCGTTCACGCTCGACCTGCTCGTGGCTCGGCCTCTCATCTCCGCCTCGCGATTGCGATGGCGGCCCTCGTTGGGCTCGCGGCACTGCTTCCGCTGCTGGCCGGGTGCGGCTCGGGCGACACCGTCAAACGCGATGAACTCATCGTCGCCACGACCACGAGCCTCAAGGACTCGGGGCTCATCGACGACGTCGTACTTCCGCTGTTCGCGAAGACGGCGCCCGACGTCACCGTCAAGGTGCTGGCCGTAGGGTCCGGCGAGGCCATGGCCATGGGCGCGAGCGGCGAGGCCGATGTGCTGTTCGTCCACTCGCCGGCCGACGAGGCCGCCTTCATGGCGGCGGGTGACGGCACCCTGCGCCTGCCGGTCGCCACGAACTTCTTCGTCATCGTGGGCCCTGCCGGCGACCCCGCCGGTGTCAAGCGGGCGACGACGGCGGCCGCGGCCTTTGCCGGCATCGCCAAGCGTGCGGAGACGTTCGTGACGCGCGGCGACGAGTCGGGCACCAACAAGAAGGAGCTCAAGCTCTGGGCGGCGGCCGGCGTGCAACCCGCCGGCGACTGGTATGTCAGCACGGGTCAGGGCATGGGCGAGACCCTGCGCATCGCCAGCGAGAAGCAGGGCTATACGCTCACCGACCTGGCGACCTTCCTGTCACTCGAGGACACGCTCGATCTGGAGCCGCTGTTCACGGGGAGCGAGGATCTCGTGAACGTCTACAGCGTCATCATCGTGAACCAGAACAAGTTCCCCACGGTCAACGCCGCGGCGGCCGAGCAGATGGCCCAGGTGCTCGTGAGCCGCGCCGGCCAGAAGGCCATCGGCGCCTACGGCGTGGACAAGTACGGCAAGCAGCTCTTCGCGCCGTTCGCCGGCGCCCTCGGCGGCGAGGAGTACGCGACCCCCTGACGGGCCGCCGAAGCCATGGACCTCATCTGGAACGGCATCGTCGAAGCTCTCCGTCTGCTCTTCGGGGGCGACGGCTCGATCTACGAGATCGCCTGGCGCTCGCTGTGGATCTCGGGCGTGGCGCTGGTGATCGCCGTGGCCGTGGGCGTGCCGCTGGGCGCCGCGGTCGCGCTCAACGAGTTCGGCGGCCGGCGGGTGCTCGTGGCCGCCACCAACACCGGCATGGCGGCGCCTCCGGTCGTGGTCGGACTGCTCGTATCGCTCTTCCTCACCCGCAACGGCCCCCTGGGCGACCTGCGCTGGTTGTACACGCCGTGGGCGATGGTGATCGCCCAGTTCATCATCGCGCTGCCCATCGTCATGGGGCTCTCGCTGGCGGCGCTGCAGCAGATCGACGTGGGCATGCGCCAGCAGATCGCGGCGCTCGGCGCCGGCCGCCTTCAGGGTTTCGCCCTGCTGCTGCGCGAGATCAAGGTGGCGCTGCTGGCCGCCGTGATGGCCGCCTTCGGCGGCGTGATCAGCGAGGTCGGGGCCGTGATGATGGTGGGCGGCAACATCCGCGGCCAGACGCAGGTGCTCACCACGGCGATCGTGCAGGAGACGCGCATCGGCCGCTGGTCCGTGGCCATCGCCCTGAGCATCATCCTCATGATCCTCGCCTTCGGCGCCAACTTCGCCATGACGGTCGTGCAGCAGCAGGGGAGGCGGCGGGCGTGAGCGCCTCCGCCTCGCCCGCCCCTGTGCTCGTGGCCCGCGACCTCGAGGTCGTGCGCGCGGGCCGCACGCTGGCGCACGTCGATACCCTCGAGCTTCTCCCCGGCGACGTGCACGTGCTGCTCGGCGCCAACGGCGCCGGAAAGAGCACGCTGCTGAAAGCGCTCAACGGGGTCGAGGAGTCGCGAGGGACGCTGGAGTTCGAGGGTCGCGAAGTCCTTACGGCGGCCGCGCGACTGGCCCTGCGCCGCCGCACGGCGGCCGTCTTCCAGCGTCCGTTTCTGCTGGCCACAAGCGTCCACGCCAACGTCGAGAGCGGTCTGCGGCTGCGCGGCGCCTCCCGCGCCGAGGCGCGCCGTCGCGCCGCCGCGGCGCTCGATCTGCTGGGCATCGCCGATCTGGCCGGGCGCAAGCCGGACAGGCTGTCGGGCGGGGAAGCGCAGCGCGTGAGCATCGCCCGGGCCCTCGCCGTCGATCCAGTCGTCCTCTTCCTCGACGAGCCGCTCGCGGCTCTCGATCCGCCGACGCGCCGCGTTCTGGTCATTGAACTGCTCGACATCTTCGCGCAGCGGGCCATGGCCGTGGTGTGGGTCACGCACGACCGCGACGAGGCGCTTGCCGTCGGCGACCGAGTCAGTTTTCTGGAGCAGGGCCGCATCGTGCAGACTGGTTCGGCTCTCGACGTGTTCGCGCACCCCGCGAGCGCTTCGTTCGCCGACTTCCTCGGCCTGGACGCCTACCTGGAGGGCGAGATCGTGAACGCCGCCGACGGCTCCACCATGCTCCGTCTGACGAGCGGGATGGAGATCGCCTGTCGCGAGGCGGCAGACGGCCCCGCCGTGGCCTGTCTGCCGCCCGAAGATGTCGTCCTCTTCACCGGCCCTCCCGCCGAGCACAGCACCAGTTTGCGCAACGTACTGCCGGGAATGGTGAAGTCAGTCAGCCCGTCTGGCCGCCTGCTGCACGTGGTGGTCGCGACGGAGTGGGCGGAGATCGCCGCACTCGTCACCCGAGCTGCCGCCGAGGAGCTGGGTCTCGAGGTCGGATGCTCGGCGGTGGCGGCCTTCAAGGCGTCGGCGGTGCATCCGATCGCACGGCACGAGAAGAGACTCTCGTGAGCAGGCAGTATCGAGCGAAGGAGGTCGGTGATGGCGCTCAGCGCACGGAATCAGCTGCCAGGGACGGTCAAGAGCGTGGTGCTCGGGGCGGTGATGGCCGAGATCGTCGTCGATGTGGGCGGGCGCGACGTGGTGTCGGTGATCACGCGGCGCTCGGCCGAGTCGCTCGACGTCAAGGCCGGGGACGAACTCAGCGTCGTGATCAAATCCACCGACGTCATGCTCGAGAAATGACGCCGCGGGGATGGCCCGCTACACTGGAGGCCCAGTGAACGCCATCCCCGACAACACGCAGGGCAGGGTCGACTACCTGCGCCTCTCGATCACCGACCGCTGCAACCTGCGCTGCACGTATTGCATGCCTGCGGAGGGAGTGCCGGCGCGCTCACACGAAGACATCCTCAGCTACGAGGAGCTGGCGTCGTTCGCCCGTGTGGCCGCCGGTTGCGGCATCAGCAAGGTGCGCATCACCGGCGGGGAGCCGCTCGTGCGGCAGGGCTGCGCCGACTTCGTCGGCATGCTCGGCCGCACGAGCGGCATCCACGACATCTCGCTGACCACCAACGGCGTGCTCCTGCCCAGGTACGCGGCTGCTCTGCGCCGCGCCGGCCTGCGGAGGGTGAATATCAGTCTCGACAGCCTCGACGCGGAGCGCTTTGCGCGGATCAGTCGAGGGGGCCGGCTCGCCGACGCGCTCGCCGGCCTCGATGCAGCCTTCGACGCGGGCTTCGCGCCGGTCAAGCTCAATGCGCTTCTGCTCGACGGCGTCGAGCAAGAGCTCGACGCCTTCGTCGCCCTCACGCGCGAGCGCGAGGTGCACGTGCGCTTCATCGAGTTCATGCCCCTCGACCGCCGCCTCGGCGGCGCCGGGCACATGGTGCCGGCCCCCGACATCCTGCAGCTCCTCAAAGAGCGTCACGAGCTGGTGCCGCACGAGGGCCCCTACGGTCACGGCCCGGCGCAGTACTGGCAGGCGCGCGGGGCGCTGGGCACCATCGGCTTCATCGCCGGCGTCTCCGAGCACTTCTGCGAGAGCTGCAATCGCCTGCGCCTCACCGCCGACGGCCGCCTGCGCACCTGCCTGTTCTCGGGCGAGGAGGTCGCCATCCGTCCGCTCATCGCCCATCCCGCCGAGCTGCGCGAGGCCATTTGCACAGCGGTGTCGGGCAAGAGCTTCGACCGCTGCCGCGAGCAGCGCGCCAACGAGCGCGCGATGTCCGAGATCGGCGGGTGAAGCGGTGAGCGAGCTCAGCCACCTGGACGCGCACGGGCGCGCCCGCATGGTCGACGTCGGCGCCAAGGACGAGACCGAGCGCGTGGCGCGCGCCGAGGCGCACATCGTCATGACGCCCGCCACCCTCGCCATGATCCAGGACGGGGCGGCGCCCAAAGGAGACGTGATCGCCGTCGCCCGGCTGGCCGGCATCATGGCGGCGAAGCGCACCCACGAGCTCATCCCCTTGTGTCATCAGCTCAACCTCTCCGCGGTGGCCGTCGAGATCGAACCTGACGGCCAGCTGCCCGGCCTGCGCGTGGTCACCGAGGCGCGCCTGCGCGGCCGCACGGGCGTCGAGATGGAGGCCCTCGTCGCCGCGTCGGTGGCGGCGCTCACCATCTACGACATGTGCAAGGCCGTCGATCGCGGCATGGAGGTGACGGCCGTGCGCCTGCTGGAGAAGAGCGGCGGGCGCAGTGGCGTGTGGCGGCGCGAGACCGACGCGGAACCGGGTGGAGGCGCGCAGTGAGCCAGCACACCGTGGACGGCCGCATCGTGTCGGTCAACATCGCCGCCGAGAAAGGCGTGCGCAAGGAGCCCGTGGAGTCGATCACCCTGGTGCTCGAGCACGGCGTCGAGGGCGATGCCCATGCCGGTCCCTGGCACCGCCAGGTGAGCCTGCTGGCCAATGAGAGCATCGAGAAGATGAAGGCCGCCTGCCCGACGGTCGAGCCCGGCGCGTTCGGAGAGAACATCACCACCGAGGGCCTGGTGGTCTACGAGCTGCCC
The DNA here is from genome assembly GCA_963765635.1 of uncultured Thermoleophilia bacterium. GTDB lineage: Bacteria > Actinomycetota > Thermoleophilia > UBA2241 > UBA2241 > CAIXSE01. The sequence continues at coordinate 98,275 of CAVXXF010000004.1, read as the reverse complement.
GTGGGCGCGCGCCTGTACGCCGGCGAGTGCCTCCTCGAGGTCACCCAGATCGGCAAGGTGTGCCACGACCGCTGCGCCATCTTCCACCAGGCCGGCGACTGCGTGATGCCGCGCGAAGGCATCTTCGCGCGCGTCATCGAGGGCGGGGAGATCCTGCCCGGCAACGGCATCGTGCTGCTCAAGCAGAGCCTCATCGTGGCAGGCGTGCTCACCGTGAGCGACAAGGGTTCACGCGGCGAGCGCGACGACATCAGCGGCGACGCCCTCGAGGAGGCGCTGCGCGCCCTGGGCGTCGCCTCAGTGGAGCGCGCCATCGTGCCCGACGAGCGCGAACAGATCGCCGCCGAGCTCAGACGCTGGGCCGACGAGACCAAGGTCAACCTCATCCTGACAACGGGCGGTACGGGGATGACCACGCGCGACGTGACGCCCGAGGCGACGCTCGAGGTGCTCGATCGTCAGGCGCCGGGCTTCGCCGAGGCGATGCGCGCCGGCTCGGCCGCCAAGACGCCGCACGCAATGCTCTCCCGTGCCGTCAGCGGTATCCGCCGCAAGACGCTGGTCATCAACATGCCGGGCAGCCCGCGCGCCTGCCGAGAGCAGTTCGCGATGATCGCGCCGGCGCTGCCACATGGGGTGGAGAAGCTTCTTGACCTGGGCGGCGACTGCGCCATGCCCGAACCACCGCCCGCGCCCACAAGCTGACGCCGGCCGCGCTGCCGGGGCCGGCAGCCGTTGGCGCCCGTCAGGGCATCAGGCGCTGCCGGCGTAAGTAGCTCAGGTACGTGGCCACGGCCGCGTCCGCTTCCTCCACGGCGCGGCGGTGGCCGGCCGTCAGGCGATCGCCCACGCTCTGGCGCGTCACTCCGAGGCGTTCTGCCACGTCGCGCTGGTGGCCCAGCTCCCGGTACGCCGCGATGGCCTCCCACTGCTTCTGGGTGCGCGCCCGGATGAGTGGGTCGACGAGGCGGCACAGGGCGCCGAGCAGCACGTCACCGGCCTCGCCGGTGCCGAGGTAGCGGCAGAGGCTGCCGTCACGCACGGCGAGCTGCAGGGCGCGCCGGGCGACGGAGTAGACGTCGCGCCCGGCGCTCGCCGAGTCGCGCACGTGCTCCACCGTGCCGATGCCCACACCGACGCGCAGGTCGAGCGGCGCAAGGCTCTCGCGGAGCACGCTGATGCAGAGCGGCGCCTGAGCCGGGTCCGCCAGGGCGCCGTCGACGCGACCGGCGCCGGTCACGGCAAACGGTTCGGCGACGGCCGGCGCGAAGATCTGGTTGAGACGTTCGAGGGCGGGCCGCAGGCGGCCGGCGACATCCGTCTCGCCGTCGCCGGAGACATCGGCGTAGATCACGGCGATGAGCTTGCTCTCGCGACGTTTGTCGATGGGCATGCTGCTAGCTACGCCGCTCGGAGCCACCCTCCTTCACAGGACTTAATCATCCTGTGGACAGTGGAAATGGAAAGACGCCCGCTCGTCGGCTACACTATGAGTCGCCGCTCGCACTACAACCGGGGGTATCCGCGTGAACAAGAAATCCCGTAACCGTCTGCTCATCGCCACCGGCGTGATCGTCGTGGTGTTCGTCATCGGCGTCGTGTTTCTCATCCAGAAGCAGGGCGCCTACTACCGTCAGGTCGGCGAGCTCACGACTGGCCAGTACGACGGCAAGAACGTCAAGGTCGGCGGCCGGGTCGTCGACGGCACCATCAATCGCGACGATGCCGGCGTGCACTTCACCATCCAGGACCTCACCGGCAAGGCCGACACCGTCAAGGTGACCTACAGCGGGCAGATGCCCGGCACCTTCGAAGACGGCGTCGACGTGGTGATCGTCGGCAAGTACGCCGCCGCCGACGGGGTGGTCTCCGCCGACGAGCTCCAGACGAAATGCCCGAGCAAGTACGAGGGCTCCGCGTCGCCCGCCGCCCAGACCGGGCAGTGAGGCCGCGCCTGTGATCACCCTCGGCCGCCTTTCGCTCACCCTCGCGCTCGTCTTCTCCATGGCGAGCGTTGTCTTCCTTGCCCTCGGCATGCGCTGGGATCGCAAGGACCTGCTGCGCAACGGCTACTACGCGGTCTACGCGTTCTTCCTCGCGACCGTGGTCGCCGGCGCTGTGCTGCTGCAGGCTTTCCTGAAGAAGGACTTCGGCTTCGCCTACGTGGCCGAGAACTCCGACGCGAGCCTGTCGACCTTCTACCGGATCGCCGGGTTCTGGGCGGGGCAGCAGGGCTCGTTTCTTCTGTGGCTGCTGCTGATCGCGGTCGTTACCGTTGTGATCGCGCTGCTCGACCTCACCAAGGTGGAGCGGCTCACCGGTGGCGCCGTGATGGTGCTCTGCATCATTGGCGGGGTCTTCGCGGCTCTCATGGTGTTCGATGCCGGTTCCAGCCCCTTCTTGAAGGCCGAACCCGGCGTGCAGCCGTTCGGCCTCAACCCGCTCCTGCTGCACCCGGGCATGGTCTTGCATCCGCCGGCCTTGTTCGTCGGCTACGTGGGGCTTGCCGTGCCGTTCGCCTTCGCGATCTCCGCGCTCCTGCTGGGCCGCGCCGACAAGGCTTGGGTCAGGCTCTCGCAGAAATGGGCGGTCGCCGGCTGGCTGTTCCTCTCGCTCGGCATCGGCCTCGGCGCCTGGTGGGCCTACGTGGTGCTGAGCTTCGGGGGCTACTGGGCCTGGGACCCGGTGGAGAACACCTCCCTGGTGCCGTGGTTGACCGCCACCGCCCTGCTTCATGCCTTCACGCTCTACAAGGCCCGCGGCCTCTTCAAGCACTGGGCGCTCGCCCTGGCCGCGCTGACCTTCTTCTTCACCATTCTCGCGACGTGGACCACGCGCACCGGCCTCATCAGCTCGGTGCACGCCTTCCAGAGGGACGATCTGCTGATCTACATCCTGACCACCTTCCTGGTGGTCACGGTGGTCGCCAGCGCCGGCCTCATGGCCTGGCGCTGGCGCCGCTTCGAGAGTCACGACCAGATCGAGAGCTTGCTGTCACGGGATTTCCTCTACTACCTCACCAACCTGCTGCTCACGCTCTTCGCCATCGCCATTGCGGTCGGCACGGTGGTCGTGCCTCTGGTCTTCGACCGCACCGTCGGCCTGGACACGTACAACGCCATCGCCCAGCCGCTCGGCGTGGTCGTGCTGGCGCTCATCGCAGTCTGCCCTCTGCTGGCGTGGCGCAAGACCGAGGGCGCCGAGCTCCGCAAGACGCTCATCCTGCCGCTGGTCACCGCCGTGCTGTCGGTGCCGCTGTGGCTGTACCTCGGCTTCCAATCCAACGTATGGGGATTCATCGGCCTCGTGGTCTGCGGCTTCGCCGTAGGCGCTGTCATCCAATTCGTGCTGCGTTCGGCGCGGCGCGCGGCCGGCCCCGGCAAGAGCCTCTGGGCCGGCATGGGCCGCGCCCTCACCGGCAGTCGCACGCGCACGGCCGCGTACTTCGTGCACTTCGGCATGATCCTCGTCGTCGCCGGCCTGATCGGCTCCAGCGTGTACAAGCAGGAGGAGACGGCGCTCGTCAAGGTCAAGGCCGGCGAGACGGCGAGCATCGCGGGCTACACGCTCACCTACAGAGGCATGGAGGGGAGCACCGGCCCGCAGAACTCCACGACCTCCATCGCGACGTTCGACGTGAGTCGCGACGGCACGCAGATCGGCACGCTGACGCCGCACACCGACGTCTATCCCATGAGCGGGGCGGCGGTACGCGCCGTGATCCTTGGGCAGCCGTTCGAGGACCTCTTCGTGGTCGCCGACGAGCCGTTCGACGCCACCTCGAAGCGCATCGCGTTGCGCATGGTCATCTTCCCTCTCATCCGCTGGGTTTGGATCGGCTCCATCCTGCTGTGCGTGGGCGCCGCCGTATCGCTCTGGCCCAAGGCGCGCCGCCAGGAGCAGGAGGCGCGCGAGGCCGTCCCGGCCGCCGACGCCGATGGGCGCCTGGACGGCGCCTCGGCTTAGCGGAGGGCGCCCGGTGTCGGACTCACCAGACCGGCAGGACGGCGTGACCCGCCTCGAGATCGAGGTCGAGGGACTGCGCAAGACGTTCGGCCGCCGCGAGGTGCTGAAGGGGCTTTCCTTCGGCCTCGAGCGCGGCGGCTTTCTCAGCATCTTCGGTCCCAACGGTGCCGGCAAGACCACCACGCTGCGCGTGCTCGCCACGCTGCTCACGGCCGGCGCCGGCAGCGTCCGGGTCGCCGGTCACGACGTGCGCGAAGACCCCATGCCGGTGCGCCGTGCCATCGGCTTCATCTCGCACAACCCCATGCTGTACCTCGACCTCACGGCCGAGGAGAACCTGCGCTTCTACGCCGACATGTACGGCGTCGAGGACCGCGAGGCGCGCCTCACGGAGCTTCTCGAGCGCCTTGAGCTCAGCCACCGCCGCCACGACGTCGTGCGCACTTATAGCAAAGGCATGCGTCAGCGCCTCGCCATCGCGCGCGCCATCCTCCACCGGCCGCGCGTGCTGTTGCTCGACGAGCCGCACTCCGGCCTCGACCCGCGCGCCGTCGACATCCTCGACGGCCTGCTCACCGAGATCCGCGACGAGCACACCTTCGTGATGGTCACGCACAACATCGCCAAGGGCCTGGAGTGGGGCACGCGCCTCATGATCATCGAGAGTGGCCGCATCGCCTACGAGCATGCGGCCGGCGTCGACCCCGCGTCGTTCAGCGCCGTGTATCGCGAGCACGTCCAGGAAGGCGCGGTGCTCTGAGCGTGGGCCGGCGGCAGTTCATGGCCATCCTGCGCAAGGACCTCATCCGCGAGCTGCGTACCCGCGAGATGCTCATCAGCATGATCCTCTTCGTGCTGCTGGCGATGGTGATCTTTCACTACGCCTTCACCGTGAAGGCGGGCGCGGACCTCACCTACTTCACCGGCGGCATGCTCTGGGTGACCTTCATCTTCGCCATGCTCCTGGGGCTCAACCGTTCCTTCGCCCAGGAGAAGGACGAGCGCTGCCTCGACGGTCTGCTGCTCTGCCCTGTGGACCGCGTGACCATCTTCCTGGCCAAGACCGCCGGCAACCTCATCTTCCTCCTGATCATCCAGGTCGTGGCGGTGCCAGTGTTCACGCTGTTCTTCGTGGAACGCAGCTACGTTGGCGACCTGCTCCCGTTCCTCGTCGTTTTGCTGCTCGCCGACGTGGGCATCTGTGCTCTGGGAACGCTGCTCGCGACGATCTCGATGAACACGCGCTCGCGCGATCTGCTGCTGCCGATCATCTTCTTGCCGCTGATCGTGCCGGTGCTCATCGCCGCGACGGGGGCGACCACGCTCATCTTCGCGGAGGGCGCCGCGTTCGGGGATCTGCTCGCCCGTGTCCTGTTCCTGTTAGGCTTCGACGCCGTCTTCATCGTGGCGGCGTACGGCACCTACGACTTCGCCATAGGAGAGTGAGCGTGAAGCAGCTGGTCAGCGCCCCGGCGCTTTTCGTGGAATCCGGCATCTTCCTCATCGCAGGTCTGTTGCTGGCCTTCTTGTACGCGCCCGTCGACGCCTCGTCGATGGGCTTCAGCCAGAAGATCTTCTTCTACCACGTGCCCATCGCCGAGACAGCGCTCGTGGCCTTCGGCGTCGCCTTTGTCGCAGCCATCGCTTACCTGCGCACGCAGGACCTGAAATGGGACCGCCTCGGCCTGGTCTGCGTGCGCCTCGGCCTGCTCTTCAGCCTTCTCGTGATGGTCACCGGCATGATCTGGGGCAAGGCGGCGTGGGGCGTGTGGTGGGCCTGGGAGCCGCGTCTCACTACGTTTCTCCTCGTCTGCTTCCTCTACATCGCCTATCTCGTGCTGCGTTCGGTCGTCGAGGAGGAGCAGCGCCGCGCCACCTACGCGGCGGTGTTCGCCATCATCGCCTTCATCGACGTGCCCATGACGTTCTTCGCCACGCGCTTCCTGCCCGAGGGCCTTCACCCGGTGGTGATCACCACCGGCGGCACCGGCATGGAGGGCAGCATGCTGGTCAGCTTCCTCATCAGCATGCTTGGCATGACCCTGCTGCTGGTCGCGCTCATCCGCCGGGATCTCGCGGTGGAGGACCTCAAGGATCGCGTGGCCGACCTCAAGAACACGATCGGAGGCTGACTCCATGAGTATCGAAGAAGGCGCCAGGTTCGTCGCCGCGGCCTACGCCGTCATCCTGGCCGTGCTCGTGCTCTACTACTTCATCAGCGCGCGCCGCGTGAACACCCTCCAGCGCGACGTGCGCTTGCTCGAGCAAGAAGTCCAGCGGCGCCGGTCCGGGGCCGGCGAGGCTGGCGGCGAGTGAGCCGCCGGCGCCACCGGCGTTAGGCGAGACGCAGACTCCCCGCCATGGAGCACGCCTCAGTCATCTTCCTCTGGATCGCGTACCTGCTCTACGCGGGGGCGTTCGCCGTTTTCGTGGTCCAGTTCCTCACCAAGAGCCCGATGCTCACCCGGGTCGGCCTTGTCGTGGCCGCGGCGGGGCTGGCTTTCCAGACCCTCACCATCGTGTTCCGCGGCTTCAGCGCGGGTCACGTGCCGTTCGTCGGCGCCTACGAGTCATTGGTCATGGTCGCCTGGTCCATCGCTCTCGTGTGGTTCGTGCTTGAGTCGTTCACCAGGATGCGCGCCGTCGGGCTCTACGTACTCCCCGTGGTCCTCATCCTGCTCACGGTGGCCTGGGTCGCGTACGAGGCGCCGGTGCAGCTCGTGCCGGCGCTCAGGAGCGACATCGTCATCCTGCACGTGATCGTGATGCTCACCGCCATCGGCTGCCTGTACGTGGCCGGGGGCGCCGGCATCATCTACCTCATCGAGGAGGCGCTGCTGCGACGCCGCAAGGCCGGCGGCGTCCTCGGGCGGCTGCCTTCGCTGGGCGCCCTGGAGAAGCTCATGTACCACGCCACGCTGCTGGGGCTGCCGTTTCTCACGGCGGGCATGCTGGCGGGCATCATCCGCGCCGAGACCTACAATGTCCCCAACTGGTGGGTGGATCCCATGGTCCTCCTGGCGCTCATCGCTTGGGCGCTCTACGCGGTGCTGCTCTGGGGTCGCATGCGCGCCGACTGGGTCGGGAGTCGCATCGCCTGGCTGGCCATCACCGGCCTCGTGGTGCTGCTCGTCATCCGCTTCGCCGCCGTGCCGTACCTCAGCGGCTTCCATACCTACGGAGGCTGAGCGGTGCTCGTCGTCGTCACCGGCATCTCGCACAAGACCGCCTCGCTCGAGCTGCGCGAGCGCCTCACCCTGAACGAGGAAGACGCTCTGCGCGTGGCACAGGAGCTCCTCGAGAGTGGGGCTGGGGCCGAGGCCGTGTCGCTCAGCACCTGCAATCGCACCGAGTTGTACTCATACGCCGCCGATTCGCTGGCGGCGCGCCAGGCGGCCATCGAGATCCTGGCGCGCCATTCCGGGGCGAACGTCCGCGAGCTCGAGTCCAGCCTGTACAGCTACTCCGGTGACGGGGCCATCGCGCACCTGTTCCGCGTCACCTCGAGCCTGGACTCGATGGTGGTCGGGGAGGCGCAGATCGTCGCCCAGATCAAGGCCGCCTACCAGCAGGCCTGCGAAGGCGGTTGCACGAGCGTCGTCTTCAACCGCCTGTTTCGGCACGCGCTCGAAGTGGGCAAGCGCGTGCGCAGCGAGACGGCCATCGGCGAACGCCCCGTGAGCGTCAGCTCCGCGGCCGTCGAGCTGGCCCTCCAGGTGTTCGGCAAGCTCAAGGACCACACCGTGCTCATCGTGGGCGCCGGCGAGACCAGCGAGCTCACCGCCACGCACCTCAAGGCGCACGGCATCGAGACCATCCTCGTCACCAACCGCACGTTCGACGCCGCGGAAGAGCTGGCCCATCGGGTCGGCGGCCGCGCCGTGCCGTTCGAGGACCTCGAGGTGCACCTGGCCGCCGCAGACATCGTCATCAGCTCCACCTCGGCGCCGCACTACGTCATCACGCGTGAGCGTGTCGAGCGCTCGCAGAAGCACCGCCGGCACAGGCCCATCTTCTTCATCGACATCGCCGTGCCCCGCGACCTCGACCCCGACATCAACCGTGTGCGTAACGCCTACCTCTACGACATCGACGACCTGCAGCATGTGGTGGAGCAGAATCGCGGTGAGCGCGAGAAAGAGGCGCACCACGCCGAGCGCATCGTCGAGGAGGAGCTGAGCAGCGTGAACGACTGGCTGCGCAGCCTCGAGGTCGTGCCCACGATCGCCACGCTGCGCGACTCGATGGAGCAGATCCGCCGCTCCGAGCTCGAGCGTCTCAGCGGCAAGCTCGGCGACTTGAGCGACGAGCAGCGCGCCCAGGTCGACATGCTCACCGCGAGCATCGTCAACAAGATCCTCCACCTGCCGACCGTGAAGATGAAGGAGGTCGCGGGCAGCCAGGAGTGCTATCTCTACGTCGACGCCGTGCGTACCCTCTTCGATCTCAGCTGCATCGACCCGGCGGAGGACGCGCCGGTCGACCCGGCCGCGGAGGGCGTCGCGAACGAGCCTGCCGATGCCGGCGCCACCGAGCCGAAAGGAGCCACCGTCCACCATCTCCGCGACACGGGCACGGACAACGCGTGAGCGGCACCCTGCGCATCGGCTCCAGGGGCAGCAAGCTGGCCCTCATCCAGAGCGAGTGGGTGCGCGACGAGCTGATGCGGCTGCATCCGGGCCTGCGCGTCGACATCGAAGTGATCCAGACCAAGGGCGACAAGCTGCTGGACGCGCCGCTGGCCAAGCTCGGCGACAAAGGGCTGTTCACCAAGGAGCTCGAGACGGCCATGCTCGACGGCCGCACGGACCTCGCCGTGCATTCGGCCAAAGACATGCCGACGGAGGTCCCCGAGGGCCTTGTCATCGTCGCCTTCACGGCGCGCGAGGACGTGCGCGACGTGTTCGTCGCGGGCGCGTCGTCCTCACTGAGCTCTCTCGACGAGCTTCCCCACGGCGCGACCGTGGGCACCTCCAGCTTGAGGCGCCGCTCGCAGCTGCTGGCGCTGCGCCCCGACCTCGAAATCGTCGACATTCGCGGCAACGTGCAGACCCGCCTGCGTAAGCTGGAGGAGCAGGGCATGGCCGGCACGATCCTGGCGGCTGCCGGCCTGGCGCGCCTGGAGCAGCCAGGGCTGGCGTCGTTCGCCTTCGCCTTCCACCAGATGTTGCCCGCCGTCGGGCAAGGCTCCCTGGCCATCGAAGCGAGAGCCGGCGATGCGCGCGTCGCGGGGCTTGTCACTCCGTTGATCCACGAGCGCACCACGCTGGCCGTGCGCGCTGAGCGCAGCCTCATGCACGCCCTTGAGGGCGGCTGCCAGGTGCCGATCGCGGGCTTCGCCCGAGTCACCGAGACGCCGGACCAGCAGGGCGTCGACCAGCTTGTGCTGCGTGCCTTCGTCGGCTCCGTCGACGGCACGACGGTCGTGCGCGGAGAGCTGGCGGGGCCGGCGCAGGCGCCCGAAGGGCTCGGGATGGCGCTCGCCGACGATCTCCTGGCGCACGGCGCCGACCAGATCCTCGCAGAGGTCCGTGGAGTCGCCTGACATGGTGTATGGCCGGCCGCTCGAGGGCAGGACCGTCGTCGTCACGCGCCCGCGCGAGCAGGCCGCCTCTCTGGCAGAGCCACTCGAGCATCTGGGCGCCGAGGTGCTGCTGGCGCCGACCATCCGCATCGTGCCCCGCATGCTCGACGATGAGATCGTGCGGGTCGTCGTCAACGATCTCCCGGACTACCGCCTCGTCATCTTCACGAGCGCCAACGGCGCGGACATCTTCCTCGGCTATCTCACGGAAGTCGGTCTGCCGCTCGCGGCCCTCGACGACGCCATCGTGGCGGCCGTGGGGCCGAGGACTGCATCCGCTCTCGAACAACGCGGCGTCACGTGCGACGTAGTGGCCGACGAGTTCGTCGCTGAAGGTCTGCTCACCACGCTCGAAAAGCGCGCCGCGGCGCCCGCCGGGAGCAGGGTGCTCATCCCGTCGGCGCGGCTGGCGCGCCCCGTGCTTCCCGACGCGCTGCGCGCGAGCGGCGCTCGCGTGACCGTGCTGCCGGTGTACGACACCGTGCCCGAGGAGCGCCTGCAGGTGGAGGCCGCACGAATCGAGAACGCCGACTTCATCACCTTCACGTCCAGCTCTACCGCGCAGCAGTTCGCCGCGCTCATGGATGCGCCCGGCGCCGGCCGGCCGCTCGCCGAGCGGCTCTCCGGCGCGGCCCTCTGCTCCATCGGTCCCGTCACCAGCGACACGCTCCGCGAACTGGGGCTGCGCGTCGCCGTGGAGGCGTCCGAGCACACCTCCGCGGGGCTCGTGGAGGCGATCGTCGCCTCCGTTGCAGGCGTCGCCTGATTCCGGCAACGTTGCGTCGCTGCGCGTAACGTCGTAGGTTGCGCCCATGCGCAGGCCGCTTTGCTTCGCCAGTGACTACGGTCACGCCGACGACTTCGCCGGCGTGTGTCGCGGCGTGATCGCGCGCGTCGCCCCGGACGTGCGGGTCATCGACGTCACCCACGGGCTGCCGGAACGCAACGTGCTGGCCGGAGCCCTCGTGCTTCGAAACACCCTGCCCTACCTGCCCGAGAGGGCCGTGCACCTGGCGGTGGTCGACCCCGGAGTGGGCGGTCCCAGGCGGGCGGTCGCGCTGCGCAGCGTCGGCGACCGCCTCTTTGTGGGCCCGGACAACGGGCTGCTCATGCTGGCCACCGACCGCGACGGCGGCATAGAGGCGGCCCACGAGCTCACCAACGAGGAGCTCTGGCTGGCGCCCCTCTCGGCGACCTTCCACGGCCGCGACATCTTCGCCCCGGTCGCGGCGCGCCTCGCCGACGGTCTCGCGCTCAGCGCAGCCGGAAGGGCGATCGAGCCCGACAGCCTCACGCGGCTCGAGCTCCCCGAGCCGCGCCGGCACCGCGACGGTCTGACGACCACCGCGCTGCTCGTCGACCGCTTCGGCAACGTGGCGCTCAACCTGCGCGCTCGGCAGCTGGAGGCGGCCAAGTTCGGCGACACCGTGGAGCTCGTGTGCGGAGATGAACGCTTTCTGGCTCGGGTGGCGCGGACGTTTGCGTCGGTGAGGGCCAGCGACATCGTCGTCCTCGTCGACAGCTACGGACAGGTGGCCATCGCCGTCAACGCCGGGTCCGCCGAGGAGGTGCTGGGCCTCGAGCCCGGCGACGAGGTGAGGCTGAGGCGACTCCACTAGGGGCGGCTGCCTCGTCTTGCATCGCCAGTCGCGATTGGCTATAGTGCTCTTTCGCGCGTCCACGTGGGGCGCGCGTTCTGTCACCGACACGAGTGAGCACATGAAGACTTACGTCGCCAAGCCCTCCACCATCGAGAAGAAGTGGTACATCGTCGACGCCAAGGGCCACACGCTGGGCCGTCTCGCCACCGTCGTCGCCGATTGCTTGCGCGGCAAGCGCAAGGTCACCTACACCCCCACTATCGACACCGGCGATTTCGTCGTCATCATCAACGCCGACAAGATCGTCGTCACGGGCAAGAAGCCCGAGCAGAAGATGTACTATCACCACTCCGGCTACCCCGGCGGTATCAAGAGCGAGTCATACGCCAAGCTTCAGGCCCGCCGGCCCGAGGAGATCGTGCGCCACGCCGTGCGCGGCATGCTGCCCCACAACAAGCTCGGGCGCGCTCAGCTTCGCAAGCTCAAGATCTTCGCGGGCCCGGAGCATCCTCACGAGGCGCAGCAGCCCGAAGTGCTCGAGATCAAGGAGTAAGGCGTGCCTGATGCAGTGACCTACCGGGCGACCGGCAAACGCAAGACCAGCGTCGCCCGCGTCACCCTCACCCCAGGCGTCGGCGCCGTGGTCATCAACGGCCGCGCCATCGACGCGTATTTCGGGCGCAAGGTGCTCGAGACCATCGCCCAGATGCCTTTCGAGACCACGCACACCGCCGGCAAGTTCGATGTCGCGGTCAATGTGCACGGCGGTGGCATCTCGGCGCAGGCCGGGGCCGTGCGCCACGGCATCGCCCGCGCGCTCTGCGAGGCCGACGAGACCCTGCGCACGCCGCTCAAGCGCGCCGGCTTCCTCACCCGCGACGATCGCAAGGTCGAGCGCAAGAAGGCCGGCTTCCACAAGGCCCGCAAGAAGCCGCAGTTCAGCAAGCGCTGACGGCAAGTCCCACCTGCATCTTCCCGACGGGCTGCCCTCCGGCGGCCCGTCGTCGTTGTGAGCGAGCGTCGTCTCCAGGGAGCGGCTTTCGCCGTCCGCCACGATCTGCAGGTGCTACGATGGGGTCCAACCGCGTCTGAGGAGTCCGCGATGGCGTTCGGGTACAGAAGAGCAAGAAACACCGCGCCACGGCGCCCTAGAAACACGGCGCCCGCCTGGAAGAAGTTCGCCGTCGTCCTTTCCGCACCCGTCGCCGTGGTCGCGGCGATGTCCCTCCTCCATGCCTCCACCTGGAACTTCGTGCCATTCGTCATGCTCGTCGTGGCGGTGGCCGCCGCCGCCGTCTGGCTGACGTCCAAGCTGCTGGGAGTCCATCTGAGCTTGGGCAGCTGGGACTAGCAGGCGGCACGGCGCGCGAGCCGGCGAGGTTTGCGACCCAGGCGTGACGCGCGTAGCATGGCGCGAGCACGGGCGCCGACGCGCCACCACCCTGAGCACACGGACCGGACTGACCATGGGCACGTACTTCGGCACCGACGGCATCCGCGGCGTAGCCGGCGAGTTGCTCACGCCCGAGTTCGCGGTGCAAGTAGGGCGTGCGGCGGCGGTCGTGCTGGCCAAGAAGGCCGGCCCGCACCCGCTGTTCGTGATCGGCCGGGACACGCGTCTGTCGGGGCCGATGCTCGAGGCGGCGCTCACCGCCGGCCTCACCAGTGGCGGCGCGCGCGTGGAGATCGCCGGCGTGATCCCGACGCCGGGGCTGGCCACGCTGGTCCCCCAGCGTGGCGCCGACGCCGGCGTCGTCATCAGCGCCTCGCACAACCCCTTCGCCGATAACGGCATCAAGTTCTTCACCGGCGCCGGCGTCAAGCTCACCGACGAGGAGGAAGCTGAGATCGAGGCGCACATCGCGCATCACGATCTGCAGTCGCTGGCCGGCGACCGCTTCGGCTCCGCCGAATACCTTGAGGGAGCCGTCGAGGGCTACGTGTGGGACGTCGTCAAGCGCATCCCCCTCGACCTCAGCGGCATGAAGATCGCCGTCGACTGCGCCCATGGCGCCATGTCGCGGGCGGCGCCGCTGGCGCTCGCCGAGTCGGGCGCCGACGTCACCGTCCTGTTCGCCGAGCCCGACGGCACCAACATCAACGCGGGCTGCGGCTCTACACACATCGGCGCGCTGCAGAAGGTCGTCGCCGCCGACGGTTTCGACCTCGGGCTGGCGTTCGACGGCGACGGCGACCGCGTACTCGCCATCGATGCCGCCGGCGAGCTTGTGGACGGCGATTTCATCATCGCCATCCTCGCCAGGCACCTCAAAGCGCAGGGCAAGCTGCGCGGCGACACCGTGGTCACGACGGTGATGACCAATCTGGGCTTTCATATCGCCATGAAGCGCGAGGGCATCGAGGTGCTCGTCACCGACGTCGGTGACCGCTACGTGGTCGCGAAGATGCTCGAGGGCGACTACCTCCTCGGCGGCGAGCAGTCGGGCCACATCATCAACCGTGATGTGTGCACCACCGGTGACGGTCTGGCGACGGCGCTGCTGCTGCTGCAGGCGCTGCGCCAGATGGACGTTTCGCTCGCCGAGGCGGCACTCGTCATGACGCGTCTGCCGCAGAAGCTGGTCAACGTGCGGGTGCGCGACAAGCGCGAGCTGGAAGACGCCGCTGCCGTGTGGGCGGCGGTCGACGAAGAGACCCGCCGCCTGGGCGGCAGCGGCCGCATCCTCGTGCGCACCTCCGGCACCGAGGAGCTCGTGCGCGTGATGGCCGAGGCGCCCACGCACGACGACGTCGAGGGCGCCTGCGCGCGCATCGTCGTCGTGGTCGAGGAGTACCTGGCCTGACCCTGAGCCGTGGCGGTCTGGCTGTGCGCCGCCCCGCGTTCACGGCGATCACTCGGCGCCCGCGAGTCAGCGTCAGCCCATCAGCTCCACCAGCTCGACGTCCGTGCGCGCGAAGTCGTGACCGATCGCGAGCAAGGGCAGTCGCGCCGCTTGGGCCAGCGCATACGAACAGCAGTCGAGGATGTTGAGAGCGGCGGGATGACGCCCTTTGCCGAAACGCCGCCAGGCGTCGATTGCCACTGTCGCCAGGTCGGCAGTGAACGCAGAGATCTCCACACCGAACGCGTCAAGCAGTCGCTCCAGCTCCGCCTCTCCATCGGGCCCGAGCCGCGACTGCGCAACGATGGTCGCTTCAAGCAGGCTACAGGACGAGAGCAGCACCGTGTCCGCCTCAGCCAGCGCGACGAGCACGGCGTCTCGCTGCGGCTCCGCGAACAGGGCGGCGAGCAGTGCGGAGGTGTCGGCGACAAGGCCGCTCACGGAAGCCCGCGCTCGTCGTACCCGAGGATCTCATCTGCAGACCGCTGGTCGAGAACCGGCAGGGTGTCGACGCGCCGCAGCACGGTACGCGCCAGGGCGAGCTTGTCGGCGGGGCTGCGCCGGCCTTCTACGCGCGCCAGCCGCTCCTCCAGCGCGCGCCTGATCGCCGTGGTCAGCGATTCGCCGGTCTCGCGGGCTAACTCGCGGGCGAGGCGCTCGGTCTGCGCGTTCTTGATGGAGATGCCCATGCCGAAATTCTAGCATTCGAGAGCTATTCCAGCAACAGCACGCGCCTCGCGCTCAGTACGGTCGCCGTTCAAGGTTGATCGACATACCTTGCGATTTCACCAGCACGTGGTGAACATGCAGGGTATCGCAGCGTTCGGCTTTGAGCCTGGAGCGCCTGGCTTGTCAAGATGTTCTGATGGGCTTGGTGGCAAGATCGTTGGCAAGGACGGGGGCCGCCTGACCTTCGCCGCCTGCCGATCCGACGCGAGCAGAGGCCCGCTGCCCTCACGGGTGCCGGGCCCTTGTCACTCTCGCCGGTCGGCCCACCCGCCGGTGCGGTAGACTAGCTCTCATACAGCAGACCGGCGGCGCGGACACCCGAAGAGCAGCCTGAGCGCCTGGCCCGCGCGCGAAGCCCCGAAAGGGCTGACCCGCGCGGGTGACGAGGTGGAGGTTCATCGAAAGACTCGGCGGATGCCTCCCGGCCCGGCACGGTCGATATCGAGTCGTCAAAACCCCCCGGCGACGGCGGAACAAAGCGGCTCGAAGGTGCCGTCCGCAGCCTGCCCGCCTGCGCCATACCCGCAGAAGGGAGCACTCATGTGCGGCATCGTAGGCTACGCCGGGCGACGTCCCTGCAAGCCCATCATCCTCGACGGTCTGAGACGGCTCGAATACCGCGGCTACGACTCGGCGGGCATCGTCCTCATCGAGGACGGCGGCCTTGAGACGGTGCGTGCGGTCGGCAACCTCGACGCGCTGTTCGCCGCCGCCGGCGAGGCGACTTCAAACGCGACGGTGGGGCTGGGGCACACGCGCTGGGCCACGCACGGCCGGCCCAGCCATGAGAACGCGCATCCGCACGACGACTGCTCAGGCAAGGTCTCGATCGTCGTCAATGGCATCGTGGAGAACTACAAGGAGCTGCGCGCCGGGCTTACGGCGCGCGGGCATGAGTTCAAGAGCGAGACCGACGCCGAGGTCGTGGCGCATCTCATCGAGGAGCACGCCGACGAGGGCCTCACTGCGGCTGTGTGCGCGGCGGCTCGTGCGCTGAAGGGCCACCACGCCTTCTGCGCAGTCTCGGCCGACGAGCCGGACGTGGTCGTCGGCACCCGTAACCAGTGCCCGCTCGTGGTCGGCGTCGGCGACGGCGAGATGTTCTTCGCCTCGGCGATCCCCGCCTTCATGGCGCACACGCGCACGGTGGTGGTGCTCGAGGACGGCGACGTCGTCACGCTCCGCGCCGCGGGCGCGAAGTTCTGCGACGTCGCCGGCGCGCCGCTCGTGCGTGAGGAGACGGTCGTGCCCTGGGACGACGACGCCGCCGAGAAGGGCGGCTACGAGACTTTCATGCTCAAGGAGATCCACGAGCAGCCGGCGGCGCTTCGCGACACGCTCGCCGGCCGGCTGCTCGAGGACGGCAGCGTCGATCTCAGCGAGGTCGGCATCGGCGACGAGATGCTGCGCCGTCTGCGGCGCATCTTCATCGTCGCCTGCGGCACCTCGTATCACGCGGGCCTCATCGTGAGCTACGCCATCGAGCAGCTGGCACGCGTGCCGGTGCAGATCGACGTGGCCAGCGAGTTCCGCTACCGCGAGCCGGTGTTCGGCCCTGACACGCTGGTGATCGGCATCACCCAGTCGGGCGAGACGGCCGACACGCTCGCCGCGATGCGGCTCGCCCGGGAGGCCGGCTCGCCCGTCCTCGCGCTCTGCAACGTCATGGGCAGCCAGGCCACGCGCGAGGCCGACTACGTTCTCTACACGCGCGCCGGCCTGGAGATCGGCGTGGCCGCGACCAAGACGCACACCTCCCAGGTCGCCGCCTTGCTTCTGCTGGCGCTGCGCCTGGCCTGGGCGCGCGGCGCGAAAGCGGAGGACGAGCTCAAACGGCTCGGCCACGAGCTGCGCGCCGTCCCCGAGCTCGTCCAGCAGCTGCTCGAGCGCGATACGGCCGTCACCGCGATCGCGCAGCGTTACCACGACGAGCGCTTCTTCCTGTACCTTGGGCGCGGCATGGGGTTCGCCGTCTGCCTCGAGGGCGCCCTCAAGCTCAAGGAGATCAGTTACATCCCCACGGAGGCCTATGCGGCCGGCGAGATGAAGCACGGGCCGATCGCGTTGCTCGAAAAGGAGTCGCCGGTCGTGGTCGTGGCCGACGACAGCCCCGTATTCCCGAAGCTGGTCAGCAACATCGAAGAGGTGCGCGCCCGCGGCGCCGACGTGATCGCCGTGGCCACCGACGGCAACGAGGTCATCGGCGAGTTGTCGCGCGATGTGCTGTGGGTGCCGAAGTGTGATCACCATCTGGCGCCCATCCTCACGGTGGTGCCGCTCCAACTGCTGGCCTATCACATCGCCGGGATCAAGGGCCTCAACGTGGACCAGCCACGCAACCTGGCGAAGACCGTGACGGTGGAGTGATTGACGCGTTCCCAGCCATTCCGCCCGGCGGCCTGCTCTTCGGCCTCGGCATCGACGCCGTCGAGGCGGCGCGGATGCGGCGCTTGCTGGAGCGTCTGCCGAAAGCCTATGCGCGTCTGTTCAGCGAGCAGGAACGCGCCTACTGTGACGATTTCGCCGACCCTTTCCCGCGCTACGCGGCGCGCTTCGCCGCCAAGGAGGCCGTGGGCAAGTCGCTCGGAATCGGTATCATCGGGTTCGTGTGGCGCGATATCGAGGTACTTTCCGGAGGCAAGCCATTGATTGCCCTGCACGGAGACGTCGCCCGCATCGCCGCCCATCTGGGGGTCACGCGAGTCGAGGTCTCGCTGAGCCACACCGGTGGCATGGCCTATGCCGTGGCCGCCGCTCTGAAGGAGGACGCCGATGGATGAGTCTCAGTTGCTCGGCCTGTACACCGCGGACGTGATGCGGCAGATCGACGTGACCGCCATCGAGGGCGTCGGCATCCCTGGCGCGCATCTCATGGAGCGCGCCGGCCTGGCGGTCGCCGAGGAGATCCTCGAGCGGTACGAGCCGAAGGAGGCCGTCGTGTTCGCCGGCAAGGGCAACAACGGCGGCGACGGCTTCGTGGTGGCGCGCGAGCTCTTCAACGCCGGCGTGGAGGTCACGGTGTTCACGCTGGCCCCAGCCGGCGAGTACGCCGGCGACGCAAAGCTCAATCTCGACATCCTCGGCAAGCTCGGCGTCGCTGCCCGCGAGGCGTTCGGCAGTGATGGCGTTCCGGCCGAGGATGCCATCATGATCGTGGAGATGGCCGACGTGGTCGTCGACGCCATCTTCGGCACCGGGTTCACGGGGGAGGCGAAGGGCGCCGCAGCGGCGGCCATCGAGCTCATCAACGACGCTCCCGGAGCAGTGGTCAGCGTCGACATCGCCAGCGGAGTGGGGGCCGGCACCGGCGCCATCCATGGACCGGCCGTCTTTGCCGATCTCACGGTGGCGCTGCATGCCGCCAAGATCGGCCACTTCGTGACCCCCGGCGGGACGTTCAGCGGCGAGGTCGTCGTCTCGCCGATCGGCATCCCGCCGCTGTGCGAACATGACGCCGACGTCTGGCTGCTCACCGAGGATGGTGTGGCGTCGTTGCTGGTGCCCAAGGGCGCGCTCGACCACAAGCGATCGGTCGGCACCGTACTCGTGGTCGGGGGCTCCCGGGGCATGACCGGCGCCGCCCACATGGCCGCGATGGCGGCGCTGCGCGCGGGGGCAGGGCTGGTCCACGCCGCCTTGCCGCAAGGGGCGGACGGCGCGCAGCCCTTCCTCGAGGTCATCACCGTCGAGGTGCCCGGCGCCGACGGTCAGTTCACGGCGGCGGCGCGCAGCGCGCTGTTCGAGCAAGCCGCGGGGCTCAAGGTGGTGGCCGTGGGGCCGGGCCTGGGCAGAGCCGACGGAGCGCAGCTGCTGGTGCGGGAGCTGCTCGGCCTCGACCGGCCGCTGCTGCTGGACGCCGACGGGCTCTACGCGCTCGGCGACCGGCCGGAGCTTCTGGCCGACCGCACGATGCCGACGGTCCTCACGCCTCACGAGGGCGAGCTGGGCCGCCTGCTCGGCCTTCCGGCCGACGACGTGGCGGCCCAGCGTCTCGAGTGCGTCCGCTCCGCCGCTCAGCGCGGCGGCGCCACCGTGCTCCTCAAGGGCGAGGCGAGCATCGTCGCCGACCCGTCGGGACGGGCCTACGTCGTCCCGACCGGCAACCCCGGCCTCGCCACGCCCGGCACCGGCGACGTACTCAGTGGCGCCATCGTCGCCCAGCTGGCAAAGGGGCTCGGCGCGACAGAGGCGGCCTGCCTCGGCGCGTATCTGCACGGCCTGGCCGCCGACCTCGCCGCCGAGAACGCCGTGGGCACCGAGGGCATGGTCGCCGGCGACGTCATCCAGTTCCTGCCGGCCGCCATAGAGCGGCTCAAGGCCGGCCCACAGGAGGAAGCACATGAGCACCAGTGAGCAGCCGGCCGAGTTCGAGGCCCTGGCCCGCGACATCATGACCACCCCGGTCATCACCGTCGATCCCGACCTCTCCGTCAAGGACCTTGCTGCCCTCTTCCGCGAGAAGCACATCGGCGGCGTGCCTGTGGTGCAGGACGGCAAGCTGGCCGGTATCGTCACCGAGGGCGACCTCATGGCGCTCGACGCCGACGTCCAGTACCCGCACTACTTCGAGCTCTTCGACAGCATCATCTACCTGGGCAGCCAGAAGAAGTTCAAGGAGCAGCTGGAGAGAGCTGCCGCCGCAAATGTCGGGCAGCTCATGACCCACCGCGACAAGGTCAAGACCGTCGGCCCGGGCGATCCGGCCCGCGCGGCGGGGACGATCATGTCCCGCCATCACTTCGATCGCGTGCCGGTGGTCGACGAGAACGACGTCGTGGTCGGCCTCATCACGCGCCACGACATCATGAAGCTCCTGGACCTGTAGATGCTGGCCGGCCGCCAAAGGGCGCTGGCCGAGGTCGACCTCGAGGCCATCCGACACAACGTACGCCGGCTGATGCGTGATCTGCCGGCCGGCGCCGTGCACTGCGCCGTGGTCAAAGCGAACGGGTACGGGCACGGAGCGGTGCCGGCGGCGCGCGCGGCGCTCGAAGCCGGCGCCACCTGGCTCGGCGTGGCCACGGTGGCCGAGGCGGAGGAGCTGCGCGCCGCAGGGCTCACGTCGCCGGTCCTGGTCTTCGCGCCCATGACGGGCGCCGAGCTGAGGGCCGCGGAGGCGGCCGGCGCCGACGTCGTCGTCTGGTCGGCGCCGTTCCTGGCCGAGGCCCGGCGGCTCGGTGCCCGCGTGCACGTGAAGTTCGACTCCGGCATGGGTCGCCTCGGAGTCCCTGAAGGGGAGGCGCGGGTGCTCTGCGCCGGAGCGGCCGAGGACGGTCTGCTGATCGGGCTGATGAGCCACTTCGCCACCGCCGACGAGGCCGACACGAGCTTCTTCGAGCATCAACTCGGCCGCTTCACGGCACTGGCGGGGGAGCTCGCCGCTGTCTACCCCGGCCTGCTCTGCCACACGGCGAACAGCGCGGCGACGCTGCGCGGGCCGCGCACCCACTTCGGCATGATCCGCACCGGCATCGCCATGTACGGCTTGGCCCCGAGTAATGACGATCCGTTCAAGGACGACCTGCGGCCGGCCATGAAGCTCCGCTCGTACGTCGCCGGCGTGCGCCTGGTCATGCCCGGCGACTCGGTGGGCTACGGGCGGCGCTTCATCGCGGACGCGCCGACCCGCATGGGCATCGTGCCCATCGGCTACGCCGACGGCGTCAGCCGGCTGCTCACCAACCGCGGCGACGTGCTGGTCGCCGGCCGGCGGTGCCGCATCACCGGCACGGTCAGCATGGATCAGCTCACCGTGCGGCTGCCCAACGACTGGGGCGCGCCCGGCGACGAGGTCGTCTTCTTCGGCGCGGCGGGAGACGGGGCGAAGGGTCGCCCGGGCGAAGCGTGGACGGGTGAGACCAGGGCCCGCTGCGATGCCCCGGATGCGCCGCGCATCCTCTGCGAGGAGGTGGCGCAGCTGCTCGAGACCATCAATTACGAGGTCGCCTGCGACGTGGCGCCGCGGGTGGTGCGCCGCTACCGCGGCGCCGGCCCCGCGGCCTGACGCGCCCGTGAGCGGCCGCCCACAGTGGAGCGCACCGCCGCCGTCGCCCGACGAGGTCACGGCAGCAGCCCGTTTTGCGCTCGGCCATGGCGAAGCCGGTTGGCTTGTCGGTGGCTGCCTGCGCGACGAGCTGCTGGGAGTGCCTGTCCGAGACGTCGACATTGTGCTTGACGGCGCCGCCGAGCAATTCTCCAGGACCTTGGCGGACGGGCTCGGCGCCGCCGTGTTCGCCTCGTCGGACGCCTTCGGCACCTGGCGGCTCGTGCTCGGCGACATGCACGTCGACGTCGCCCCGCTGCGGAGCCGGGCGGCCGGGCCTGCGGCCGGGCCGCCCGATCCGGCCACGCGCAGCGCCCGGCTGGAGGCCGACCTGCGCGCCCGCGACTTCACCGTCGACGCGATGGCCCGGCCGCTCGACGGCGAGGAGCTCGTCGATCCTCTGAGCGGCCTCGACGACCTCGCCGCGCGCCGTCTGCGGCTCTGCTCATCCTTGGCGCTCCACGACGACCCGCTGCGGGTCGTTCGTCTCGCCCGTCTGGCGCGCGGCTTCGATCTCCTACCCGACGCGGCCGCCACGGCGGCGGCGCTGAGCGCCACCGCCGGTCTTGCGGCCGTGAGCGGCGAGCGCCTTCGCGACGAGTTCTCGGCGGTGCTGGCCACCGGCGAGGCGGCCGCGGCCTTCCGTGACCTGGCCGTGTGGGGAGCGCTCGCGGTGACCCTGCCCGAGCTCGACGGGCTGCGCGGCGTGGAGCAGAACCCCTACCATCATCTCGATGTGTTCGAGCACACCCTCGAAGCGCTGACCTATGTGCGCGGCGTCGTCGAGCAGCTCGGGGGCGCCGGGCACTTGACGCCGCCCAACGATGCCGGCCTGCCGGGGGTACCGCCGCTCGTGCCGGTCTCGTGGGCGGTGCTGCTGCACGACATCGGCAAGCCGGCGGCTCGCAGGGTCGACGAGGAGGGCCGCGTGCTCTTCTGGCACCACGACGAGATCGGTCGCGGGATGTCTGCCACCATCGCGGCGCGCTTCAGGATGAGCAACCGCTTCGCCGCCTATCTTGGGACGCTGATCCGCCAGCACCTCCGGCTCGGCTTCCTCGTACGTGAGCAACCGCTTACGCGGCGCGCTCTTGCGCGGTATCGCCGGGACGTCGACCCGTGGGTGTTCGAGTCTGTCGTGGTCTCGCTCTGCGACCGGTTGGCGACGCGCGGCGATAGGACTTCGCCTGAGTCCATGGCGCGGCACTACCGCGTGGCGCGCTCGGTGTGGACGGCGGTCAGCAAGGTGCCGACGCCGCAGATGCTCAGTGGCGATGAGGTGATGGAACTGCTCGGGCTCGAGCCCGGCGTCGCAGTCGGGAGGGCGCTGGACGCTCTGGAAGAGGAAGTCGAGGCCGGCGAGATCACGACGTCGACGGAGGCTTGTGTCTTCCTGCGGGATTGGTGGGGGAAGAGAGAGGACGCCGAGGTGGACGCCTCGCCCGTCAGCCCGGGTGATGGCTGATGCCCGAGCTGCCCGAAGTCGAGACCGTCCGCCGCCGGCTGCTCACGTGCCTGCCCGGGCTTCTCGTACGTGACGTCATCGTCAACGACGCGACGGTGAGCGAACAGAGCGAGGCGGAGCTTCGCGCTCTTCTCGCGAGCCGTCGCGTCGTTGATCTGCGGCGTCGCGGCAAGTACCTCATCGTCGACCTGGGCGCGGTCGAAGGTACGCGGGCTGCGCCGGGAACAGGCTCCGGCCCTACGACTGCGGTCATCCACCTGCGCATGACCGGCCAGCTTCTGTTTCGGCCGGGGCCGGTGGAGCGACCGCCGCGCTTCGTCTGGCGGCTCGACCCGCGGACGGACCTCGCGTTCCAGGACGTGCGGCGTTTCGGCCGTCTGTGGGCCTTCGACCCGGCGGCCGAGGACGAGTTCTTCGCCCGCATGGGCCCGGAGCCGTTCGGCGACGCCTTCAGCGTCGCCTACCTGCGCCGGGCTCTCGAGGGCCGCCGTGCGCCGCTCAAGTCGTTCCTCCTCGACCAGCGGCGTATCGCCGGCGTGGGCAACATCTACGCCGACGAGGCGCTCTTCCGCGCGCGGCTGCATCCGCTGCGCGCGGCCGGAAGCGTCGGACCGCGTGAGGCGCGCCGCCTGCACGTGGCCCTGCTCGAGACCCTGCACGCCGGCATAGACCATGAAGGCTCGTCGATCGAGAGCTTCGTCGATCCGGCCGGGCAGCGTGGCAGCTTCCAGGAGATCCTGAGCGTCTACCAGCGCACCGGCGAGCCGTGCCGCGTGTGCGGCGCGACGGTGCAGCGTCTCGAGGTGGGCGGCCGGGGTACCCATTATTGCCCCGCCTGCCAGCCGCGCCGCGGCGGGATGTCGCGCGGTTCTCGGCGGCTGCGCGGGAGCCCGGTGCCGCCGCGCGGCGGCAAACCGCCCGACGGCGTCCCGCCGCGCGCCTGAGGCAGCGCGCTTGAGCGTCGTCGCCCCGCGACTGTACGTGGTCCTGACCTACCTGCCGCGGCGCACCACCGTGCCGGTTGGCGCGCTCGGCCACGTCGTGTTCGAGCGCGGCTGGTACGCCTACGTGGGCAGCGCCGCAAGGGCGCGTCGCGCGCGCGTCGCGCGCCATCTCGCGACGGGCAAGCCGCTACGCTGGCACGCTGACTACCTGTTCGCCGCTTTCCCGGCACGTTGCGCCTGGCTCGTGGACGGCGCCGTGGCGGAGTGCGAGCTCGCCGGCGCTCTGGCGGCGCTGCCCGGCGCTGCGCGCCGCCCGCGCCGCTTCGGCGCCGGCGACTGCCGCTGCGCCGGGCATCTTGTGCGCCTTGCGCGCCGGCCCAGGCGCCGCGATCTCGCGCTCGCGGCGCAGGCCGCCGGCGCTCCCGAGCACGGCGCGGTACGGCGCTTCGGCCCCGGCTGATCGGTCGCGTGCGAACGGGCCGCGGTCACACGAGGAAGTCGCGCCGTCCTGTGGTGCTTGGGACCCAGGCTCGCGGACGGCACAGGCGCGTCAGCGCCCGAACCAGCGGCGCAACGTGGCGCGTAGCCTCCCGCCGGAGGCGGCCGGCTCGTCGACGGCGTCGCCCTCCTCGATGGCGCGGCTCTTCCAGGAGTGATCGTCGAGCACCTGGGTCCCGGCGCCGTCGTCCTGGGCGCCGCGAAGAGCCGAGGCCGAGAGCCGCGGCCCCGCAGCGCCCATCCCGACGGCGCCGCTCAGATAAGTGTCCTCGAGGAGCCGCTCCGACTTCTCGCCAGCCGCCCGGGCGTCCTCGTTCTCGCGGAACTCCTCGTTCACAACGCGCCTCCTCTCCGGTCGTCAAACGAGAAGTCCCCGCGTCAGCGCACCTTCTCCCACTTCTGCACGTAGGCGACCTCGGCGAGCGTCTTGCCTCCGTCGATCTCGCCGCGCAGGCGGTTCTCCTTTTCGAGCACGTCCATGGCGCGGTTGGCGAGCTCCACGGCCTGCTCGCGGGGCAGCACCATGACGCCGTCGTCGTCGCCGACGATCCAGTCGCCGGGCCGCACCGTCTGGCCGGCGATCACGATGGGCACGCCGATCTCGCCGAAACCCTTGGGCTCGCCGGCGTTGGCGCACACCTTGCTGCTGAAGGCGGGGAAGCCGAGCCGCGCGATCTCGGGAGTGTCTCGGATCGCCCCCCACACGACGAGGCCGGCGATGCCCCTCACCAGGGCGCTGTGCGTGGCCAGCTCGCCCCACATGGCGGGGGTGGCGTCGCAGGCGTCCACGACGAGCACGTCGCCAGGCCGGCACACGTCGATGGCCTCGACGGGCTTGGCCCAGTCGCCGGCATAGGTACGGACGGTCACGGCGGGGCCGCACAGGTGCGCGCCCGGCAGCAAAGGCCGGATGCCTGGCAGGCTCGGCTGACGGTGCCACGCGTCGCTCACGTTGGCCGTCGAGACCTGCTCGAGGATGCCGCGGATATCGGCCTCGCCGGCGCGCTTGAAGAGCGTCGTCTCGATGCAGACGCGTTCGTCGACGGCGCGGCGGATCTCGGCGGTCGCGGCGGCGGCGTCGACCGCCTTGATGATGGCGCCGCCGACGACCACGATACCGGCCCCGGCGTCCACCGCTGCGGCGGCCGTTTCGCTGTTGATGCCGCCGGCCACCGAGACGGGGATCACGACCGCCTCGGCGACGGCGCGCAGCGATTCGAACGGGTTCTCGCCGCGCATCTGCTGGTCGATGGCCGTGTGGATGCCGATGTAGTCGGCGCCGAGCTGCTGCGCGCGCATGGCGCGCGCCACGGGGTCGGCGACCTCGATCATGTCGACGATGAGCTTGCAGCCGTAGTTGCGCGCCGCCTCGGCGCATTCCTTGATGGTGCTGTCGGACGCGGCGCCGAGCACGCCGACCACGCCGGCGCCGGCTTTGGCCGCGTACTCCACCTCAGTGCGGCCGGCGTCCATGGTCTTCATGTCGGCGACGATCGTGTGCTCGGGGAACGCCGCCTTGAGGGCGCGCACGGCGGCCAGTCCCTCGGCCTTGATCAGCGGCGTGCCGGCCTCGATCCAGTCGGCGCCGCCGGCGACTGCCTCGCGCGCCACTTCGAGGGCGCGCGGCAGATCGACGAAGTCGAGCGCCACCTGGACGAGCGGGCGCTCTTTGGATGGATCGCAGGCCGCTCCGCCCTGCGCAGCGTCGGCGGCACTCATACGCCCATCACCTGGACCACGAGACTGCGCTCGCGCGGACGCGCGTCGAAGTCGCAGAAGACGATGCTCTGATAGCGGCCCAGAGTAAGGAGGCCGTCGACGAAGGGGATCGTCAACGACGGCCCCACGAGGCCGGCGCGCACGTGCGAGTGGCCGTTGCCGTCGCCGAGGTTGACGTTGTGCTGGTAGAACCGGTCGGCCGGGGCGACCACGTCGAGCGCCTTCTGCACGTCTTCCACGACGCCGGGCTCAAACTCGAGGGTCGTGAGGGCGCCCGTGGCACCCGGCACAAACACCGTGACGGTCCCGTCGCTGAGGCCGGCCTGCTTGACGGCTTCGGCGACCTCCTCGGTGATCTTGACCATGTCGGCGTCGCCCTGGCTGGCGAACTCGATTGAGCCGGTGATGACGCAGGCGAGGCCTTCACGCACGTGGGCTTTCTTCTGGCCGTTGACGATGACGGTTGCCATTGGGTCCTTCCTTTCAGCTGGTCGCGTCCTTGGCGGGGTGCGCGCTGGGGGTCAAGGTGACGTTGTCGAGGAGACGGATAGCGCCGAGACGGGCCGCGGCGATGAGCAGGGAGCGCGGACCGAGGGCGACCAGGGGATGAAACGTGTCGGCGTCGACGATGGCGAGGTAGTCGAGATCGAAGTGCGGCGCGGCCGGTGGAGCCTGGCCGCGCAGGGCGGCGAGGCGCTCCGCGTCATCGATCGGCAGAGCGGGCAGCAGCAGCGCACTCGTGGCCGCGACAACGACGTCCTTGGCCGTGGCGGCGGGAGTGCTTGCGGCGGCCCGCCCGGCAAGCAAGGCCATGTAGAGGTTCGGCGCCACGACGCGCTGCTCCGCCGTGAGGTAGGCGTTACGGGAGCTCATAGCCAAGCCGTCGGGTTCGCGCACGGTCGGCACGCCGGCGACCGCCACGGGCAGATCGAGGTCGCGCACGAGGCGCCGGATCACGGCGAGCTGCTGCGCGTCCTTTTCGCCGAGAAACAGCACGTCCGGCTGCACGACACCGAGGAGCTTGGTGACGATCACGGCGACGCCGTCGAAGTGAGTGGGGCGCGAGGCGCCCTCGTAGGTCTCGGTGAGCGCACCACCCACGTGCACCTGCGTCGCAAAGCCGTCGGAGTACATCTCGTCGGGGTGTGGGGCGAAGACCAGGTCCACTCCGCGATCCTCGAAGAGGGCGAAGTCGCGAGCCTCGTCGCGTGGGTACTTCTCGTAGTCCTCTCCGCGCCCAAACTGCGGCGGGTTCACGAAGACGGAGGCGGCCACAGACGCGCAGCGTGTCCTCGCGGCGTCCACGAGACTGAGGTGGCCCTCGTGGAGAGCTCCCATCGTGGGCGTGAAGCCGAGCGGCCGCGGCAGGCTGCGCAGCGCGGCCCGCGCCTCGGCGATGGTGCGCGCGACGATCACGCCGCGCCTCCCTCGGGTCTGCGGCCGGCGTCCGGCGGCAGGTCGCTGCCGGCCGGCGCTTCAGTGAGCAGGTCCTTGAGGGTGTGCACCTGCTCGTCGTCCAGACGCGGCGCCGCCAGGGTGAGTGCCTCGAGCGAGAGCGCCCGGTAGCTGCGCGCCAGGCGCGGCGACTCGCGGTCGAGCAGGCGCAGATGGGCGCGCACGGTGCCCACGTCGCCGCGCGCCACAGGGCCGGTGAGCGCGTGCGCCGGGTCGCCGCTGCTCAGCAGGTTCTTCAGCGCCGTGTTCAGGAGGGGCGCGAGGTGGTCGAGGCCGTCGTGCCCGCCCGTGGCCTCGTCCATGAGGCGCTTGGCCTCGGACTCGAGGGCGACCAGCAGATTGCTGCCGACGACCGCCGAGAGGTGGTACAGCGTCTTCTTGTCGTCGTCCAGCCGGAAGGGACGCATGCCGAGGCGACGGGCGAGATCCTCGCCGAGCAGCAGGTCGCGCTCCTCGTGCGCCGTCACGGCGCACGGCACCTCGCGCAGAAGTTCGGCGCGCGGCTCGCCGGTGAACGTCTGCAGAGGGTGCAGGCAGAGCACGCGGACGCCCTGTTCGAAGAGGGGCTTGAGCAGGTGGATCGAGCCGAGGCCGCTGCAGTGGACGGCGATCGGCGTGCGGCTTCCGCGGCGCGTCGCCGGCAGCGACGCGGCCAGCCGGGCGGCGACCGTGTAGATCTCGTCGTCGGGGACCGTGAGCCACCAGGCGTCGGCTTCGAGCGCGGCGTCGGCGACGCGCACGTGTCTGGGGATCATGCCGAGGTCGGTGTCGTCGTCGCCGTGCACGCCCACGGCGGCGACGGTGAGGCCGGCCTCCTGCAGGCCGGCGAGCAACGTCGACCCTAGCCGTCCCGGGCCGATCACGCAGAAGCGATACGCGTCGATGTCCAAGCCTTCGAGCTCTCCGGCTGCGGTCCGCCGTTGGGGGGCGGTACCGCGCCTGTCGCAGGCCTGCGCGAACACAGGCGGTGTCTCCGTCTCCGGCGCGAGGCTGGGAGCGGAGCCTTGCCGAGAGTAGCCTCTCGCGGGCGCGAGGTCAATTGCGGATTGCTATCGAGAGCGTCCTGAACGCGACTGGCCGCGTTGACCGAATGGCGTCCTGCGGTAGGCTTGCGAGCAGGGTCGCAGCTGGGGGTCACGGCGGCAGCCGCATTGAGGAGACACGGGAGGCGTATGCCCAACATCGGACCTATCGAACTGCTCATCATCCTGGTCCTCGTCATGGTTCCAATCGTGTCCGACGTCATGATCGCGTCGCGCAAGACGCTCGAACCCCTCTGGCTATGGGTGCTCCTCAGCGTCCTGTTCCCGTGGATCATGCTGATCGTCCTGCTGATCGTGCCGGCGCGGCGCGATCAGCAGGGCGCCGTCTAGTCGAGCTTCCTGCGGCGCTTCGCCGCCGGTCGCCCAGCCACACGGGGTGGTACACTAGCCCCATGCCGATCTACGAATTCTGCTGCAACGAGTGCGGAACCGCCTTCGAGGAGCTGGTCCGCAACGGCACCAAGCCGGAGTGCCCGAAGTGTCACACTGGCGACGTCTGCCGCCTGCTGTCGACGTTCGCCGTGCATTCGTCGTCGTCCAACCTCGGCGGCAAGGGAGCCTCCAAGAACTGCTCCTCCTGCGCCAGTTCCTCCTGTGGCACCTGCCACTGAGGCCGACCTCGCCGCGCTGGCCGCTCTCCTCGCCGAGGTCGAGGCGTGCACCCTCTGCGAGCTGCACGCCACGCGCACCAGGGCCGTGCCCGGAGAAGGCGACCCCGCCAGCGACCTGATGTTCGTCGGCGAAGCGCCGGGGTACCACGAGGACCAGCAGGGCCGGCCCTTCGTAGGGCAGGCCGGCAAGCTGCTCGAGCAGTTGCTCAACTCCATCGGGCTCACGCGCGAGCAGGTGTTCATCGCCAACGTGCTCAAGAGCAGGCCGCCCAACAATCGCGACCCGCGCCCCGAGGAGATCGCCGCCTGTCAGCCGTACCTGTGGCGGCAGATCGAGCTCATCAGACCCAAGGTGATCTGCACCCTCGGCAACCATGCCACCAGACTGCTGACCGGCAACCCGGCCGGCATCACGCGCGTGCACGGACGCCCACAGGTCATGACGATCAACGGGGTCAGCCTGTATCTGTATCCGATCTTCCATCCCGCGGCGGCGCTCTACACGCCGGCGATGCTCACGACGCTGAAAGAGGACTTCCTGCGGCTTCCCGAGCTCCTGGCGCAGACCGCCCCGCAAGCAGGCGCGGCCGCGCCGTCGGCCGGGCCCGAGCCGCGTGCGGCCGCGCCTGCCGATGCGCTCCCGGCCGCGGCCGAACCGCCAGCCGAAGCCGCCGCGCCGCCAGCCAAGCCGGTGCAGCTAGGCCTTTTCTAAATGATCGCCCTCACCCTCGCCTCTCCGGCGCAGACGCGAAGGTTCGCGCGCGTGCTGGCACGGCTGCTGCAGCCGCCGGCTCTGGTGACCATCGAGGGCGACCTCGGCACCGGGAAGACGACGCTGGTGCGCGCGATCATGCGCGCGCGAGGTGTGCGTGGCGCGGTCACGAGCCCGTCGTTCACCCTCGCGCAGAGCTACCGTGGCCGTAGCGGGGAGGGCCTGCATCACCTCGATCTGTATCGCCTGAGCCGCGGCGCCGACGTGGACTTCTTCGCCTGGGACGATTATCTCGAGGCGGATGCTGTGACCTTCGTCGAGTGGCCGGCCGCCGGCAGCGAAGCGCTTCCGGCGGCGGACGTGCGGCTTGAACTGCTGCACCGGACGCCCCGCAGTCGCCTGGCGCGACTTCATGCCCCCGCGGCCTTCGAGCGCGCGGCCGCCGAGGGCGCTGCCGCTGAGGGGCTCGTGTCGGGGGGACCCATCGCGGACGTGCCGGTGACCGCTGTGCCGCGGGGTGCTTCGTGATCCTGGCGCTCGAGACAGCGACGACGGCGTGTTCGGTGGCGTTGTGCGCAGCCGACGGCTCCATCGTCGCCGAGACCGTCGCCCTGGAGGGCCCGGCCCATACGCGGCGGCTGCTGCCGGGCGTGCACGAAGTGCTCGAGACGGCTGAGGCGAGCTGGTCGGATGTGGATATCGTCGCCGTTGGCCTCGGCCCCGGCGCATTCACCGGCCTGCGCATCGGCGTGGCTACGGCGCGGTCCCTGGCGCAGGCGGACGGCCGCGTCCGCCTGGCGGGCGTCCCCACGCCGGCCGCGCTCGCGCTCGCGTTGGCGCGCGCGCCTGAGGCCGCTGCCCATCGCCCCCTCGTGCCGCTCATCGACGGCAAGCGCCGTGAGGTCTTCGCGGCGGTCTACACCGCCGACGTGGCCGGTGGCGCAGTCCGCGTCGTCGAGCCGGTCACGGTCGTGCCCGCGGACGCGCTTGCCGCGTGGCTGGCGCGCCTGGGCGACGTCCTTGTGGGCGGCGACGGCGCCGTGCTCTACGGCGATCTGCTACCGGCCTCGGCGCGGGTCGCCGACGAGATCCCCGTGCCCACGGCGGCCATGGTCGGCCGCGCCGTCGCTCGCGAGGCACCCGGCCTCGTTTTCGGCGCGGACGCGGTGCTGCCGCTGTACGGCCGCGTCCCCGACGCGGCGCGCTGGACCGGGGCCCGCGGCGTTGCCCGTCCGGCTCCTCCAGGCGGCGCCTCGTGAGGCTCGAGGCCGTGCCCGACGAACGCGGCGGCGAGCGCGTTGTGCGGCCTATGCATTTCACCGATCTCGAGGCCGTGGCCACCATCGAGCGTCGCACGTTCACGCTGCCGTGGTCGCTGGCCGTCTTCAGCGGACAGCTGGCCCGCGAGACGGGAATCGCCCTTGTCTGCGAGGTCGGCGGGCGGATCGTCGGCTACCTCATCGCCGACATGTTCGTGGACGTCTGGCACCTCATGAACATCGCCGTGGATGGACCGTTCCGCCGCCAGCACATCGCCGCCCAGCTGATCGAAGCATACTTCGCGATCACCGAGCTTCAGGGGCACCGCGGTCACACGCTCGAGGTGCGCGTCTCCAATACGGCGGGCATCCAGTTGTACCGGAGCTTCGAGTTCGTCACCACCGGCGTGCGCCCCGGCTACTACAGCGACGATCGTGAAGACGCGGTCATCATGTGGAGGGATTGGGAAGGTGAGAGCGCGTGACCGCCTCCCCGCCTCCCGGCCCCCTTCTGTGTCTCGAGACCTCGTGTGACGACACCAGCGCGGCGATCGTACAGGGCCACGCTGTCCTGTCATCCATTGTCTCGTCGCAGGACGAGCTGCATGCGCAGTTCGGCGGCGTCGTGCCCGAAGTGGCTTCGCGCCGCCACACGGAGCTGGTGAACGACGTGGTCGCCGAGGCGATGACCGCCGCCGGCGTGGGCTGGGGCGACCTCGTCGCCGTCGCCACCACGCAAGGCCCGGGCCTTATCGGCGCATTGCTGGTCGGTCTGGCGGCGGCCAAAGCCATCGCCTATCGCCGCCGCTTGCCGCTGATCCCCGTGAACCACATCCAGGGGCACATCGCCGCCAACTACGCGCTCGGCGTGGAGGCCCCGTTCGTCTGTCTCGTGGCCAGCGGCGGGCACACCCTCCTGGCCGTGGTCGAAGAGGGCGTCGCGTACCGCGTCGCGGCGCGCACCATGGACGATGCCGCCGGTGAGGCCTTCGACAAGGGCGCGCGCCTTCTCGGGCTGGGCTATCCCGGCGGCAAGGAGCTGGACCTTCTGGCCGCCGGCGGCGACGCGCGCTTCGTGCGCTTTCCGCGGGCCGTGCCCCGCGGCCGCGATTTCAGCTTCAGCGGCCTCAAGACGGCCCTGCTGTACGACCTGCGCGGCCGCGTAGAGGCGGAGGTCGAGGCGCACCGCGCCGACATCGCCGCCTCGTACCAGGCGGCGATCGTGAGCCAGCTGGTCGAGAAGACGCTGGCGTGCACTGCCGGTGAGGGCCTGCGCAGGGTCGCCATCGCCGGCGGCGTAGCCGCCAACTCGGGTCTGCGCACGGCGCTCACCGAGCGCTGCGACGCTGAGGGCCTGCAGCTTTCGCTGCCGCCGCTCAGCCTCTGCACCGACAACGCCGGCATGATCGGCCTCGCGGCCGGCTTCCTGCCGGCGCTCCCCTGGCCCACCTATCTCGATCTCGACGCTTATGCCAGCGACAGCGAAGCGCGGGCGGCGCGGCCGGCCAAGAAACGGCCGCGCGCCGCCCGGCCCGCCGAGCCGTTCTGAGAGGGCGGCGGTGTCGCGCCATTTCGTGGCGCCCCCGGCCCGACACCCTCTGCTAGACTCACCAGAGTAATGGGCCGCCGGCCAAAACCCGTCTTTCCCCGCGTGACCGCCGACGACGCGCCGCGTCTCGCCGCCGACCTCTTCGTCGAGTGCCTCGAGAGCGAAGGCGTCGAGTACATCTTCGGCATCCCCGGCGAGGAGACCCTCGATCTCAACGAGGCCCTCGACCGCTCCGAGCGCATCACGTTCGTCCCCACACGTCACGAGCAGGGCGCCGCCTTCATGGCCGACGCCTACGGCCGTCTCACCGGCGACCCCGGTGTCTGCCTCGCTACTCTCGGGCCGGGAGCCACGAACCTGGCCACGGGGATCGGCGACGCCAACCT
Source organism: uncultured Thermoleophilia bacterium (assembly GCA_963765635.1). Taxonomy (GTDB): domain Bacteria; phylum Actinomycetota; class Thermoleophilia; order UBA2241; family UBA2241; genus CAIXSE01. The sequence goes on along the minus strand of CAVXXF010000004.1, from coordinate 65,868 downwards.
CGACAACGCGCCGCTCGTCGCGCTCACCGGGCAGATCGACCTGGTCGGCATGCACAAGGAGACCCACCAGTTCATCGACACGGTGGACATGCTGCGCCCGATGACCAAGTGGAACACGCGCGTCCACGACTCGCGGATGATCAGCGAGGCGGTGCGCAAGGCGTTCAGCACCGCCGCCGCCGAGAAGCCGGGAGCCACGCACCTGGAGCTGCCGGCCGACGTCATGGGCACGAGCATCGTCGGGCGGCCCATGCAGCCCGGCCACGAGGCGCTCGCCGAGGCCGATCCCGTGAGCCTGCTGCGCGCCGTCGAGGCGCTGCAGGCCGCGAAGACTCCGGTGATGCTTGTCGGCAACGGCGTCGTGCGTCAGCGGGCGTCGCAGGCCCTGCGCGCCTTCTGCGAAGAGACCGGGCTGCACGTCATCACCACGTTCATGGGCAAAGGGGTCGTCGACGCCGCCTCCGACCAGTTCCTCTTCACCGCCGGCCTGCGCGCCCAGAACTATCCGCAGGGACTCATGGGGCGCGCCGACCTCGTGGTCTGCGTCGGTTACGACATGATCGAGTGGCCGCCCTCGGCCTGGAACCCCGACGGACGCCAGAAGATCATCTGCATCGACACGGTGCCGCCGGAGATCGACGCTCACTACGTGCCCGAAGTACAGCTCATCGGCGACCTCAGCCGCATCCTGTATCAGCTGGCCGGACTGGCCCAGGGCAAGGAGGTCGCACATCCCCAGACCAAGCCGTATCGGCGGGCCTTCTCGGCGCTGCTCGATGTCGGGTCGGACGACGATCTGCCGGTGAAGCCGCAGCGCGTGCTCCGCGACCTGCGGGCGGCGCTGGCGCCGAAGGACGTGCTGGTTTCGGACGTCGGTGCCCACAAACTGTGGGTGGCGCGCTTCTGGGAGGCACGCGAGCCCAATACGGTGCTCATCAGCAATGGTTTCGCGGCCATGGGCTTCGGGTTACCTGCGGCCATGGCCGCCGCCCTGGTGGGCCGCGGTCGCGGCAAGGTGGTCTGCATCACCGGCGACGGCGGCTTTCTGATGAACGTGCAGGAGCTCGAGACCGCCAAACGTCTCCGGCTGCCCTTCGTCGTGCTCGTATGGAGCGACGGGGGCTACGGCCTCATCGAGATGCACCAGCGGCGCAAGTTCGGCCACGTCGCCGGGACGCGCTTCGATAACCCGGATCTCGTGGGCCTGGCCCACGCCTTCGGCGTGGACGGCGTGCGCGTGGAACGCGCCGGCGACCTGCCGGGCATCCTGGCCAAGGCGCTGGACAGCAGTGGCCCCGTGGTCGTGGACATCCCGATAGACTATGCTGAGAACGACAAGCTCGGCATCGACTTGTGGCAACTTGCACCGGAGGCTCTCGGCTAGAAGGTGCGCAATCTTCATCGGGGGGGTCCGCATGACAGAGATGCTTCGCAACGAGGGGTTGAAGCGAGTGCGAATGCGACTGATCACCGCAGTCGTGTTCGTCTTCACGCTCACCTGCTCGGGGTCGTTCGGCATGGAAGACGTCATTTCGTCGTCCGGCCCGGGCCTGACACTGCTCATGATCCTCATCCTGCCGCTTGTTTGGAGTGTACCGATGGCGTTCGTGGCCTCGGAACTCGGGTCCATGGTCCCCGAGGCCGGCGGCCTCTACCGCTGGATCCGCAGGGGCATGGGCGAGTACTGGAGCTTCCAGGCAGGCTGGTGGTGGACCCTCTCCCTCTACGTCGACTCGGCCGTGTACGTGGCGCTGGCCCTCGACTACATGGAGGCCAAATGGGGGTTCAGCGGCGGCACCCGAGCCATCATCGGCGTCGGCATCATCGCCGTGTTCACGTTCATCAACATCCGCGGACTGGACCTCACCGGGTGGTCGCTGACCATCATCCAGATCGGTGTCATGGTGCCCCTGGTGATCTTCACCGTCTGGGGCATCGCTGCGGGTTCGGGGAATCCCTTCTCGCCGATCCTCCCCGAGGGTGAGAGCTTCCTCGGCTCGATGCAGCTTGGGCTCGCGATCATGATGTGGATGTACTCGGGCTGGGAGTCGATATCGACCTTGGCCGGAGAGATCGAGAACCCGCAGAAGGTCATCCCCAAAGCCTTGATGATCGGCACGCCACTCGTCATCGCGACGTACTTCTTCTCGGTGTTTGCGGCGATCCGCGTCGCCCACCTCGACGGCGCCGACAACTGGATGAACATGTGGACGGGCGGCGGCGGCGTCGACTTCGTCGAGACGGCCCAGATGATCGGCGGCGGCGTGCTCGCCTACCTCATGCTGATGTCGGCGATCCTGTCCAACATCGGCCTGTACGCGGGCTACCTCGCGACGGGCGCGCGACCGCAGTTCCAGATGTCGCGCGACCGACTGCTACCGAAGTTCCTCGGCCTGACTCACAGGAGCTGGGGGACGCCGTGGGCCGCGATCCTGCTCATGGCCGTCGTGAACGGGGTGCTGATCAACTTCAACTTCAGCGCCCTGATCACCATCGACGTCTTCCTGCTCATGTTCCCCTATGTACTGATCTTCCTCACCGCCATGATCCTGAGAGTCAAGGAGCCCGACGCGCCGCGCAGCTTCCGCGTGCCGATGCCGACCTGGCTCCTCGGCGTCTGGGTCGCCTTCCCCATCGCCATCGCGATCATCGCCCTCTTCGTCAACGGCACCGACTGGATGATCGGCGGGCTGGCCGGGGTCCTCACCGGCCCCATCGCCTACCTGGTCTTCAAGAACCTCTACAAGGGCACGACGGACGAGGCGCTCGAGGGCTCCACCATCACGCCGACCGGTGAGCTCACCGAGTTCGGCGCCGCAGTGGAAGGAGTCGGGACATGAAGGGTCAGCGAATGGCCAATTATGCGGCGATCGCCGGCGTCCTCGCCGGCCTCGCCGCCATCGGGGGTGGGCTGTATGCGCGCTCGGTCAAGCCGCTGTTCGGCATCCCTCAGTTCTTCGGCATCTACTCCGACTATCTCTCGGGGGTGCACGTGCTGACAGGCATCGGCGTGATCATGGTCGTCGGCGGCCTGCTCAGCTTCAAGTGGCCGAGCGTCGGCGCCATCGTCGTCTGCGTCGCCGCCATGGTCGGCCTGATCTACACCTACGACCGCGGCATGTACCGCTGGATCCCGCTGGTCTACTACTGGTGGGGCCCGTGGCTGCTGGCCTGGATCGCCGGCATCTTCGCCGGCTACGCGGCCTACAAGAACGTCCCGCAGAGCAGCGAGAAGCTTACCGACGCGCGGCACGCGGAGTCGAACACCGCCTGACCTGCACCGGACCTTCCGCGTCGTGCGCCCGGGGCTGCCTACGGCGGCCCCGGGCGCACGACGTTTGGGGAAAGTACGCTCCGTCTACGCCTCCAGGAGGATCGTCACAGGGCCGTCGTTGACCAGCTCGACGTGCATGTGGGCGCCGAAGATGCCGGTCTGGACCGGCACGCCCTCGGCGCGTAGCGCCTCGACATACGCCGCGTACACGGCCTCGCCTTGCTCGGCACCCGCGGCGTCCGTGAAGCTTGGCCGATTGCCCCTGCGGGCGTCGGCATACAGGGTGAACTGCGACACGGCCAGCACCTCGCCGCTCACGTCGGCGAGGGCCAGGTTCATCAGCCCTGAATCGTCTTCGAAGACGCGCAGCCGGGCCGTCTTGGCGGCGAGCTTGCCCGCGGCTACGACCGAGTCGCCGTGCGTCACGCCGGCGAGCGCCAGGTAGCCGCGGCCGATGGCGGCCACGCGCTCGCCGCCCACGGTCACCGAGGCGCGGCTCACGCGTTGGATCAGGATGCGCATACGGGGAGTCTAGCGGCAGCAGCGGGCGGGTGCCAGAGAGTTCGGTGTCGAGCACTCCTTGCGTATCGTTGCCAGAAGCGGTCACCTGCGCGGCGGCGGTGAAGAATACGTGGAAAACGGCCGGTTTAGCAGCGAACGCGTCTCTCCCTGGGCTTCTTGGAGCGGGTTTGACATCGGGCCGAATCGGTCATACGATAGCGACCCCGCAAGACTTAGCACTCTCTCCCTGAGAGTGCCAGATTCCGGACAAATGAAGAGGAGGGTTGCTGCATGAAGCTCAAGCCGCTTGAAGACCGCGTGATCATCAAGGCCGTCGCCGAAGAGGAGAAGACGGCCAGCGGCATCGTGCTGCCCGACACGGCGAAAGAGAAGCCGATGATGGGCGAGGTCGTCGCCGCCGGCGACGGCAAGTGGGACGAGGCAGGCGCCAAGCGTGTCCCCATGGACGTCAAGAAGGGCGATAAGGTCATCTACGGCAAGTACGCAGGCACCGAGTACAAGACCGCCGATGGTGACGAGCTCCTGATCCTGCGCGCCAGCGAGATCCTGGCCGTAGTAACCAAGTAGAGAGGAGGCTGAAGTAGAGTGGCTAAAGAACTGAAGTATGCCGACGAGGCCAGGCGCTCCCTGGAGCGTGGCGTCAATGCGCTCGCCGACGCCGTCAAGATCACCCTCGGCCCCAAGGGCCGCTATGTGGTGCTCGATAAGAAATACGGCGCGCCCACCATCACGAACGACGGCGTGACCATCGCCCGTGAGATCGAGCTCGAGGACGTCTTCGAGAACCAGGGCGCGCAGCTCGTCAAGGAAGTCGCGACCAAGACCAACGACATCGCCGGTGACGGCACCACCACTGCGACCCTGCTCGCCCAGGCGATCGTGCGCGAGGGCCTGCGCATGGTAGCCGCCGGCGTCAACCCGATGGCCATCAAGCGTGGCATCGAGGAGGCCGTCGAAGAGGCCGTCGCGTCCATCAAGAAGCAGTCCAAGGAGATCTCGGGCAAGGAAGACATCGCTCGCGTGGCCACCATCTCCGCCCGCGACCGCGCCGTCGGCGACGTCATCGCCGATGCCATCGAGAAGGTCGGCAAGGACGGCGTGGTCAACGTCGAGGAGTCCAATACCTTCGGCCTCGACCTCGAGTTCACCGAGGGCATGCAGTTCGACAAGGGCTACCTCAGCCCGTACATGGTCACCGACCCCGAGCGCATGGAAGCCGTGCTCGAGGATCCCTACATCCTCATCGCCAACCAGAAGGTCGGCTCCGTCCAGGACCTGCTCCCCGTGCTCGAGAAGGTCATCCAGGCCGGCAAGCAGGTCCTCATCGTGGCCGAGGACGTCGAGGGTGAGGCTCTCGCGACCCTAGTCGTCAACAAGCTGCGCGGTACGTTCACCAGCGTCGCCGTCAAGGCCCCCGGCTTCGGCGACCGTCGCAAGCGCATGCTCGAGGATATCGCCATCCTCACCGGCGGCGAGGTCATCACCGAAGAGATGGGCCTCAAGCTCGACAACACCCAGCTCTCGCAGCTCGGGCGCGCCCGCAAGGTGGTCGTGACGAAGGACGACACCACGATCATCGACGGCGCCGGCGACACCGACGCCATCAAGGGCCGCATCAAGCAGATCAAGGCGGAGATCGAGAACACCGACTCCGATTTCGACCGTGAGAAGCTCCAGGAGCGTCTCGCCAAGCTGGCCGGCGGCGTGGCCGTCATCAAGGTCGGCGCGGCCACCGAGGTCGAGATGAAGGAGACCAAGCACCGCGTCGAGGACGCCCTCAACGCTACCCGTGCCGCTCTCGAAGAGGGCATCGTGCCGGGCGGCGGCGTCGTGCTCGTCAACGCCATCTCCTCGATCAAGGTCGACAAGAAGTCCGACGACGTGGGCTTCCGCTCAGGCAAGCAGATCATCGTTCGCGCTCTCGAAGAGCCCCTCCGTCAGATCGCCGAGAACGCCGGTCTCGAGGGCTCGGTCGTGGTCGACAAGGTCAAGACGCTCAAGCCGGGCGAGGGCCTCAACGCCGAAACCGAGAAGTACGAGGACCTGGTCAAGGCCGGCATCATCGATCCGGCCATGGTCACCCGCTCGGCGCTGCAGAATGCCGCGTCGATCGCCAAGAACATCCTCACCACCGAGTGCATCGTGGCCGACAAGCCCGAGCCCGCCGGAGCTGGCGGCATGGGCGGCGGCATGGGCGGCGGCATGCCTCCGGGGATGATGTAAGAAACACCGTGTGAGCCGCTTCGCCTGACGGCGAGCGGCAGTGCATCAGCGCTTGCTCTTCGCGGCGGGCGGGCCCATCCGGGCCCGCCCGCCGCTTTTCTTTGCGCGCGCCGACGCCGCCTACTCCGTGGCAGGCGCCTGCAGCTCGCGGATCAAACCGACGAGGCCGCCGACCATGGGGAGGGCCGTCCGCGGCTTGTTCTGCAGGAGCCGCCGGAAGGCGGCGCGCGGGAGCTCGGCCACGGTCACCTGGTCGAGGCACGTGACCGTGGCGGACCGCGGCGCGCCGTCGATCAGAGCGAGCTCTCCGAAGGACTCCCCGGGGCCGAGGCGCAGCTGCTCTCCGGTCGACGGCTGCACGACGGCGCCGCCGTCAAGGACGACGTGCATGCCGTCTCCGGGCGCCCCGGCGTGAACGACCGTCACGCCGTCGACGTACTGCCGTACGACGACACGGCTCGCCACGGCCTGCAGGTCCTGCTTCGAGAGGCCTTCGAACAGTGGGATCCTGGACAGCGCGCGGGACAGCCAGTCCTGGGGCAGCGAACGCGACTGGCCCTGGCCGTTCCACTTCGTCCCCGGCCACGCGTCGATCCTTGTCATGCATCCCCCTTCGTGGGCCGCGGACCTGCGCTGCGTCCGGCGGCAGTCTCGTTCACGTGTCTGCGGAGTACAGGCGCCAGCTCCCCGGCACGCCCTTGAGCTGGTGCTCGCCGCGGTCTTCGAAGGTGAGCCCGGAGCCGGCCACGAGGTCCTTCACGGTAGAGCTGACGAGGACCTCCGAGGGCCCCGCGAGAGCGGCCACGCGGGCGCCGATGTGCACGGCGATGCCGCCGACGTCGGCGCCCAGCAACTCGATCTCCCCGGTGTGACAGCCGGCGCGCACCTCGAGACCCAGGGTCCTTACCGCTTCGCAGATCCCCTGCGCGCACTTCACCGCTCGTGCCGGGCCGTCGAAGGTCGCAAGGAAGCCGTCGCCGGTCGTGTTGACCTCGGTGCCGCGATAGCGGGCGAGCAGCGCCCGCACGGTCGCGTTGTGGCGCTCGAGGAGTTCGGTCCACGTACGGTCGCCGAGCTCGCAGGCCTTGTCGGTGGAGCTGACGATGTCCGTGAAGAGCACAGTCGCGAGCATGCGGTCGAGCTCGGCCTCCTCGTGCTGGACCGAGCGCACGAAGGCGATCATCGCGTCGGCGTAGGCCTCCTCCTGATCGAAGAAGGGGATGGTAGCCATGCCGGGCACGGTCAGAAGTCGGGCACCGGGGATGAGGGAGGCCGTGTCCTTGTTCTGCTCGGCGGGCTGCCACTGCTGCTGACCGCTCCCTCCATACGAAGTGGCGCCTGCCTTCACCAGCACCGCGGCCGGGACGTGGATGGTGGGCGCGACCTGACGGGCGTCGGTCTCGTACTCGGTGCGCGTGAAGGCAAGGAAGCCGCCAGGAGTCTGCGCGAAGCGTTGCAGCCTGGCGTGCACGCGCACGAAGGCCTCCTCGTGCCACGGGCCGTCCTCGGGACGGTGGCCGCAGGTGAGTTGGCCGATCTCGAGAGCGTGCTCGTCCTGGCCCCAGATCTCGTAGAGCCGGTTGACCCACTCCTCCTCGTCATCAGGCTTCGTCCCCCAAGGGTAGTCGGGGGCCCACTTCAACCTCAGGGGGCCGTCGAGCAGCACGGCGAGGGTCTTCTCCGGGTAGGTCGCGGCGAACAGCGCCGCCAGCGGCACCGCTTCGCCCCAGCCATAGATGGCGGCTCTTTCGACGCCGGCTGCCGCAAGCACCGCGTTGATGTCATCAAGGCTTCGCTCCAGCGTGGGGTCGTCCGTGACGCGGTCCGACATGCCCGTGCCACGGCGGTCAAAGTGCAGCACCCTGACGCTGGTCGCGAGACGTCTGACGAAGCGGGCGAACTGGGGCCACTCCCAGTAGACCTCGATGTGGGAGTACATGCCGTTGACGAGGACGAGAGCGATCGGGCCGCTGCCCACGTCCTGATACGCGATGTAGAGGCCGTCCGGGGTCTTGGCCCAGCGGGTCTGGGGAACGTCAGTCATAGCGCACTCCGCGGTGCTGACGGCTCCATCGTCTGGTCCCTTCGATGCGCTGCATCCGTCCGTGCCCTGCCAGCATAGTAGCGGCACGCGGCGGCAACAACGTTGACGACGGGGCGGCGCCCTGCGCGGCCGTAGTATCGTTGTTCAAGGGCTGAGACGGAATCCCGACGGCGAGGTGGACGATGGAGGCCTTCAGAAACCTGATCGGCGGCGAGTGGGTGGGCGCGTCCGACGGCGCTACCTTCGAGACGCGTAACCCGGCGCAACCCGACGAGGCACTCGGCAGCTTCGCGAGCGCGACCTCGCCCGACGCCGCGCAAGCCGTCGCGGCCGCGGCTGAGGCCTTCCCCGCCTGGGCCGCCACGCCGGCGCCGGCGCGAGGCGCGATCCTGTTCCGCGCCTCCGAGCTGCTGACCGATAGGCTGGACGCGATCGCGGAGACGCTGACGCGTGAGGAGGGCAAGACGCTCGCCGAGGCGAAGGGCGAGGTCACCAGGGCCTGTGACATCCTGCGGTACTTCGGCGGCGAGGGTTGGCGGGTCGGTGGTGAGGTGCTGCCGGCCAACACGCCGCACGCTATGCTCTACAGCCGGCGCGAGCCGCTCGGCGTGGTCGCGGCGATCACGCCCTGGAACTTCCCTATTGCGATCCCCGCCTGGAAGATCGCGCCGGCGCTCGTCTACGGCAACGCGGTGGTGTTCAAGCCGGCGTCGGCGACGCCGCTCACGGCGCTGCGGCTGGTCGAGTGCCTGGTGGACGCCGGCCTGCCGGCCGGCGTGCTCAACTTCGTGACCGGCTCGGGTGCCACCGTCGGTGGCGCGTTCGCCGGAGACCCGGTCGTCCGCGGCCTCACGTTCACCGGGTCGCGCGCCACCGGCGCCGGGATATACGCGCGCGCCACGGAGCACTTCGCGCGCGTGCAGCTGGAGATGGGCGGCAAGAATCCCTTGATCATCCTCGACGACGCCGACCTTGAGCTGGCAGTGCGGCTGGCGGTGATGGGCGGCTTCGGACTCACCGGCCAGAGCTGCACGGCCACCAGCCGCGTGATCGTCGAGGAGGGCATCGCCGACCGCTTCGCCGTGGCTCTGGCCGCGGCGGCCGTGGCGCTGACCGTCGGCGATGGCCTCGCCGACGGCGTCCAGATGGGACCGGCTGTGAGTGCCGAACAGCTGGCTATCGACCTCGACTACATGCAGATCGCCGGGGACGAGGGCGCCGAGCTGCTCACCGGCGGCGGCCCCACCGGTGACGGCGGCCACTTCGTGCAGCCGACGGTCTTCGACCGCGTCGAGGTGCACAGTCGCCTCGCGCAGGAAGAGGTCTTCGGCCCGGTGGTCGGCATCATCCGGGCGCGGGATCTCGAGGACGCCTTGTTCAAGGCGAACGCCGTCGGGTACGGCCTCGCCGCCGGCGTGGTGACCAACGACCTGCACCGGGCACTCACCTTCGTCGACCGCATCGAGGCCGGCGTCGTCAAGGTGAACGAACCGACCACCGGCCTGGCCCTCCAGGCGCCCTTCGGCGGCTTCAAGCAGAGCAGTGCCAACACGTTCAAGGAACAGGGGCCGGCGGCGCTCGAGTTCTTCACGCGCACGAAGACGGTGTATGTGACCTACTGACGAGCGGGTACAACAACCGTATGAACGCGTACACCGACACAGCCACCTACCGGCTGGTGGTGACCGGCCCCCAGCGCGACAGGCTCTACGAGCGCTTCAGCGCGCTCTTCTGGGGCCGCGACGGCGTCGAGGTGCTCAAGGACCGTCGCGTCTCGGAGCGACGGCGGGAGCGTTCGCGGGCCGACTTCGAGCGCCGCTCGCGGGAGCGTCGTCGCGCCGCCCCCGACTGGCTGGTGCCGCCGTCCTGAAGGCAGGGCTTCTCCCTGCCGCAGCGCGAGGCTCGGCCTGCAACGACGCGCGCTTCTCGGCGGGCGCTTTCGCTTCGCGTATACTCATCCAACGTACGTCCCGGAAAACTCGTCGTGGAGGTTGTTCAGATGTTGTTGATGGGTGAATCGATCAACGGGACCCGCAAGCAGGTCGCCGCGGCGATCCAGGAGCGTGACGTCGAGTTCATCAAGACCCTGGCCACCGACCAGGTCGCGGCGGGCGCCTCGGTGCTCGACGTCAACGGCGGCGTGGCCGGCGGCGACGAGATCGCCGACATGACGTGGCTCATCGAGACCGTCATGGGCGTCACGGACATGCAGCTCATGGTCGACTCGGCCGCCGCCTCCGTGCTCGAGCACGGTGTGAAGCTGATCATCGAGAAGGGCGGCAAGATCCCCTTCATCAACTCGATCAGCGGCGAGCAGGCGCGCATCGACGCCGCCCTGCCGCTCGTCGAGAAGTACAAGACCCCGGTCATCGCCCTGTGCCTCAGCGAAGACGGCATCCCGCCGACCGCCGAAGACCGCTTCGCCGTCGCCAAGCAGCTGCACGACCTGTGCACCGGCGTCGGCCTGCCGGCCGAGGACGTGTGGGTCGACCCGCTCGTGCTCTCCGTGTCCGCCGACTCGACGGCCGCTCAGGTCACGATGGACACCCTCAAGCTCGTCAAGGAGCGCCTGCCAGTGCGCACCACCGGCGGCCTCAGCAACGTGAGCTTCGGCCTGCCGAACCGCCCGCTGCTCAACCGCACCTTCGTGGCCATGTGCGCCGGCCTCGGCATCGACGGCGCCGTCCTCGACGTGCGCAACAAGCCCATGATGGCCACCATCAAGGCCATCGAGGCGCTGCGCGGCGAAGACAACTTCTGCGGCGGCTACCTCACGGCGCACCGCGCGGGCATGCTGGAGTAGCCGGATGAGCGGGCCGGAGCGCTGCCGACTGCGTGACCTCGGCGTCGGCGTCGGCGTGCTGCCTACCGGCCCGCTGAACGCCATCACCGACGTGCCCGGGAGTGCGCGTCGGGCCACTGCACCGTCTCGTGGGGCGGGCCCGATCTGCCTAACGGCAGCGGGCCCGCCCGCACGGGCGTCACCGCGATCTTCCCGCACGGCGACGACGTCTGGAACGAGCGCGTCGTCGCCGGCGCCTTCGTCGCCAACGGCGTCGGCGAGGTCATCGGCATCAGCGCCATCCGCGAATGGGGTCTCATCGAGACGCCGGTGCTGCTCACCAACTCGCAGAGCGCCGGCGCCGTGTACGACGCCACGGTGCGCTGGATGATGGACCACGACCCGCGAATCGGCATCGACGATGCCGTGATGCCGGTCGTGGGCGAGTGCGACGACGGCTTGCTCAACGATCTGCGCGGCATGCACGTCAAGGAAGAGCACGTGCGTGAGGCCCTGGACGGCGCGTCCGCCGGCCCCGTGGCCGAAGGCTGCGTCGGGGCCGGCACCGGCATGACGTGCTTCGATTTCAAGGCGGGGATCGGCACGTCCTCCCGGGTGGTCACCGCGCACGGCCTGCCGTTCACCGTGGGCGTGCTGGCGCTCACCAACTTCGGCGTCCGCCACCGCTTCATGGTCGACGGCGTGCCCGTGGGCCGCGAGATCACCGACCTCATGCCCGTCGAGAACCGCGAGGGATCCTGCATCGTGGTGCTCGCCACCGACGCGCCGCTGTGCGCCCGTCAGTGCGAGCGCCTGGCCAAGCGCTGTGCGCTCGGCCTGGCGATGACCGGCTCGTACGCCTCCGACGGCAGCGGCGAGATCATGGTCGCGTTCACCACCGCGCACCGCGTGCCGCGCGCGAGTGCGGAACTGCTGCAGCTCGACGTCCGTGGCCAACGACCAGATGCACGGTCTCTTCGAGGCGGCCGTCGACGCGACCGCGGAGAGCGTCGTGAACGCCCTCTGCGCGGCGCACACCACCGTCGGCCGCGACGGCAACTCGCGCATGCCCTGCCGCTCGACCGTCTCGCGACTGCCATGCGCAAGTACGGGCGCGAGGCGCGGGCGCCGGACGGGGCATAGGCCCCGTCTCTTGCCGCGCCTCTCTTCAGGCGGCTAGTATGGGGCGCAGTCGACGAGTCGTCGCCCGTCATTCGTCTCGTGGTCGTGGCTCATGTCGCGAGCGGCGTGTTCGGCGGTCACATCACCATCGCGTGGGTACGACAATCGCGGATGTGGGAAGGAGGTAAGGGCCCGCAGCCGCCAGGGGCTGGGCATCCGGCGGGCCCGGAGCGCACGTGGACAAACGACGATACTTCGTGAGGAAGATCCTGAACGCCGTGCTCACCATCGTCCTGGTGGCGTCGTTCAACTTCGCCCTGTTCCGCATCCTCCCCGGCGATCCGGCGCGTCTGCTCCTGCCGAAGGGCAAGCAGCCGCCTGAGGCCGTGGAGAAGCAGCGCAAGACCTTCAACCTCGACAAGCCCATGTGGCAGCAGTTCGGCCTCTACTGGGGCGACACGCTGCGCGGGCGCTTCGGCATGTCCTTCTCGGAGAAGCGCCCCGTCACCGAGGTGGTCGCCGAGCGCATCTGGCCCACCGTCCTGCTCGTGGGGGTGGGCACCATCTTTGCCACCGTGGTCGGCATGATCCTGGGCGTGTTCGCGGGCTGGCGAAGAGACGGGGCCTACGACGTCGTGACGACCAACTTAGGGATGGTGCTGTACGCCATGCCGACGTTCTGGTTCGGCCTCCTCATGATCATGCTGTTCGCCACCAAGCTGCGCTGGTTCCCCACGGGGCGCATGGAAGAGCCGGGCGTCGAGCTTCAGCGGCTTCGCCTACGTTCCAGTCGCTGCTCAGGCACCTCTTCTTGCCGGCGTTCACCTTCGCCATCGCCTACGTCGGTGAGTACGAGCTCATCATGCGCAGCTCCATCACCGGCGTGATGAAGGAGGACTTCGCCCTCACCGCCCGCGCCAAGGGCCTCAGCGAGAACGCCGTGCTGTGGCGCCACGTGGTGCCCAACGCGATGCTGCCCACGGTGACCATCGTGATGATGAACCTGGGCTTCGTGATGTCGGGCGCCATCCTCGCGGAGGCCGTGTTCAACTGGCCGGGTCTGGGGCTTCTGTCCTACGACTCGATGCAGAAGCGCGACTATCCCGTGATGCAGGCGGTGTTCCTGATCGCCAGCATCGCCGTGATCGTCGCCAACCTCATCGCCGACATCATGTACTACTACCTCGACCCGCGGGTGCACGCATGATCCCCCGGCGCTTCAGAAACTGGGTCCTCTTCTGGACACCGGTCACGTGGCTCGTGCTCGAGCTGCTCATGTACCCCAAGGACTTCCAGATGTCGGACGGCTTCTCGGCGGTTGTCAAGGGCTTCTTCTCCGCGCGTATCGGCTCGTACCCGGCGTGGGTGCTCGTGCTCGGTGCCCTCCTCACCACGGGCCTCGGCATCCTCGGGCTGGCGCGCAAGAGCAAGGCCCGCAGCCTTCAGCCTGACGCTCATCGGCATGGGCGTCGTGTTCGCGGTGTGGGCGTTCCTCGCCGGCGGCGGCGCCTCCGGCTGGTCCGCCGGCGAGAACGTCATCTCCTACAACTGGGTGCTGCAGACGATCGTCGTCCTGCTCGGTGGGGCCGCCGCCTGGTTCTGGGCAGCAGGCAACCCCGAGCGCGCCGAGCTCACGGTGTGGAACACGCATCAGGTCTGGACCCTGTACCGGGCCAACTGGCAGGGCATGGTGGGCCTTGGCATCCTCGTCTTCTTCCTGGCCATGGCTCTGCTGGCGCCGTTCCTCATCCCGCACGCGCTCCTCGACCCGAACGCGCAGATCGTCGACCCCAGCGGTCAGTACTACGGCGCTTACCATCCGCCGACGCTGGACTACTACAACTGGTTCGGCACCGACCAGGTCGGTCAGTCGGTGCTCGCGCAGTTCATCTGGAGCTCGCGCATATCGCTCACCGTCGGTCTGCTCGCCGCCCTCATGTCCACCGTGATCGGCGCCGGCATCGGCATCGCCGCCGGCTTCTACGGCGGCTGGCAGGGCGAGGCCTGGATGCGCCTCACCGACGCCTTCCTGGTCATTCCCTGGCTCCCGCTGGCGATGGTCCTGGCCGCCGCCTGGGGTCAGAACTTCTTCATGATCATCATCATCATCGCCATCACCAGCTGGCCGGGCACGGCGCGCGTGGTTCGGTCAGATGTGCTGCGCGTGCGCGAGCTGCAGTTCATCGAGCGCGCCCGCGCCATCGGCTCCAGCAACTGGCACATCATGCGCAGGCACGCCCTGCCCAACGTGATGCCCCTGATCTTCGCCAACCTCGTGCTCGTGGTGGCGATCGCCATCCTCTCAGAGACCACGCTCTCGTTCCTCGGCCTCGGCGATCCACTCAACTTCAGCTGGGGCACCATGCTCCACTACGCCTGGGTCAACGGGGCTGCCGGCCTTCCGGCCTGGTGGTACCTGCTCCCGCCGGGCATCGCCATCGTGCTCGTCGTGCTGGCCTTTACCTTCATCGGCATGGCCTACGACGAGGTGCTCGATCCCAAGCTGCGCAAGCGCGAGGACAGCGGCTCCGAGAACCGCTTCACGGCTCGCAACGAGCCGCAGGTGGCCGTGGCCGGTGGTGCCGGCGGCGGCGGCGGAGGCGGGATCTTCACGCCGGGTCAGCAGACCGACGACGCCATGCCCGACTTCAACCGGCCGGCCGGCGGCACCATCGGCCGGCCGGAGGGCGGCGGCTGGGTCGGCGGCCACATCGTCGACGACGACGAAGGGGACGACGAATGAGCCCCTCCAAGGCCAAGGCCCCCGAGAAGAAGCCCGTCGAGCGCATCTCGCACAAGGGCATCCTCGAGGTGCGCGAGCTCACCACCTACTTCAAGCTCGGGGTCGGCGACGTCAAGGCCGTGCAGGGCGTCTCCTTCGACCTCGAGCCCGGCGAGAGCCTCGGTCTCGCCGGCGAGAGCGGCTGCGGCAAGACCACGGCGGCGCTCTCGATCCTCAAGCTACTCCCCGAGAACGGGCGCATCGTCAGCGGCGACGTGCTCTTCGACGGCCGCAACCTCGCCAAGCGCACTGAGTACGGCATGAGCCGCATCCGCTGGAAGGAGATCAGCATCATCTTCCAGGGTGCGATGAACGCCCTCAACCCGGTCAAGGAGACCGGCAAGCAGATCGCCGAGCCCATCCAGCTGCACGAGGGTCTGTCGGAGGGCAAGGCGATGGTGCGCGTCAAGGAACTGTACGACCTTGTCGGCATCAGCCAGAAGCGCGTCATGGACTTCCCCCACCAGCTCTCGGGGGGCATGCGCCAGCGCGCCATGATCGCCATGGCCCTGGCCTGCAACCCCAAGCTGGTGATCGGCGACGAGCCCACCACAGCGCTCGACGTCATGGTGCAGGCGCAGATCCTCGAGCTCATCGGGCGCCTGCGCAAGGAGCTCGACCTCTCCTTCATCCTCATCAGTCACGACCTCTCCGTGATGGCCGAGACCTGCGACAAGGGCGTCATCATGTACGCCGGCGAGGTCGTCGAGAGCGGCACCACCGCCGACATCTTCACTAACGCCACGCACCCCTACACGCGCCAGCTCATCAAGGCCTTCCCCAACATCCACGAGAAGCGCGAGATGGTCAGCTCGATCAGGGGCGACCCGCCCAACCTCGTGAGTCCGCCGCCGGGCTGCGGCTTCTGCCCGCGCTGCGACGAGCGCATCGCCAGTTGCGAGACCGACCACCCCGAGATGATCGAGGTGGAGCGCGGCCACTTCGTGCGCTGCGTCCACGCTGAGAAGGCGGTGTGACGATGGCGACCACCGAGAGCGCTCCTGGAAAGGCCGACCTCTACGAGAAGGGCGCCGTCAACGCCGACGACCTCTCCTCGGCGACGGTCAAGGACGGCGTCCTCTTCGACGTCAAGGACCTCGAGGTCCACTTCCCCATCCAGCAGGGCTTCTTCAAGGCCATGGTGAGCACCGAGAAGAAGTTCGTGAAGGCCGTCGACCGCGTGAGCTTCAAGGTCATGCAGGGCGAGATCCTCGCCCTCGTCGGCGAGTCGGGCTGCGGCAAGACCACGACCGGCCGCACGCTCCTGCGCCTCGAGGACCCCACCGGCGGTCACATCCTCTACAAGGGCCTGCCCGTCGAGAAGTTCGCAAGCAAGACGCTGCGCGCCTACCGCAAGAAGGCGCAGATCATCTTCCAGGACCCCTACAACTCCATCAATCCCAAGCAGACGATCTTCGATATCGTCGCCGAGCCGCTCGAAGTCAACAGCATCTGCGCCAGCGAGCGCGAGAAGGAAGACCGCGTCATCAAGGCGATCAACGAGGCCGGCCTGCGGCCGGCCACCGAGTATCTGTACCGCTACCCGCACGAGCTCTCCGGCGGGCAGCGGCAGCGCGTCTGCATCGCCGGCGCCACAGTGCTCGAGCCGGATGTGATCGTCGCCGACGAACCCGTGGCCTCCCTCGACGTCTCCATCCGCAACGACATCCTCAAGCTCATGGTCGAGCAGAAGCACAAGCTCGGCGTGACCTACATCTTCATCACCCACGACCTCTCTTTGGCCTGGGTGATAAGCGACCGCATCGCCGTCATGTACCTGGGGCGCATCGTCGAGATCGGCGAGACCGAAGAGGTGGTCGCCAACCCCAAGCATCCCTACACCAAAGCCCTGATCAGCGTGATCCCGGTGCCCGACCCGCTGGCCAAACACGAGCACGTGATCCTCAAGGGCGAGACCCCGAACCCGGTCGACATCCCCTCCGGCTGCCGCTTCCACCCGCGCTGTCCAGAAGCCATCGAGGCCTGCAAGGAGATCGACCCGCCGGACGTCCATATCGGCGGCGACCACTCCGCGGCCTGCATCAGGATCGAGAAGTAAGGCGCCGACGCTGTGGCCACGCCGCCGCCGGCGGGCGTCGCCATGGGCGCTGTAAGGAGCCGAGAATGAGACGTCTTCTGAACGCGGTGGGGGTCGCGATCGCCCTCGCTGCGTTGCTCGTCGTCCCGCTGACTGCGTCGGCGTCGGCAGGGTCGCCGTCTCCCGGCGCGACCACGTACAGCATCGGCATCCTCGAGGACTTCGACGGCATCAACCCGTTCAGCGCCTGGAGCGGCCCGTCGTGGGAGTGTTTTCGCCTGGGCTACAACTTCCTCACCTGGTACGACCGTGAGTACAAGCCCGCCCCCGATCTGGCTCGCAGCTGGGAGACCTCGAGCGACGGCAAGAAGTGGACCTTTCACATCATCGAGGGGATGAAGTGGCAGGACGGTGCCCCCCTGAGCGCTCGCGACATCGCCTTCACCTACAACCTCATCCTCGAGACGCAGGACGCCGCGTACGCCCAGTATCTCACCGGCGTGACCAGCGTCACGGCCCCCGACGACGCGACGGTCGTAATCACGACGCGCAAGCCCAACGCCGGCATGCTGGCGCTCTACATCCCCATCCTTCCCGAGCACGTCTGGAAGGAGGCCGATCCCGAAAACCTCGGCGGGTTCAAGAACTGGCCCATGGTCGGCTCCGGCCCGTTCCGGGTCGCCGAACTGGAGAAGAGCAAATGGATCAGGCTCGCGGCCAATCGTCACTACCCTCAGGAGCTCGGAGGCTCGCCGACGATCGACGACCTGTATTTCGTCATCAGTCAGAACGCCGACTCGATGATCCAGGACTACAAGGCCGGCGACCTCGACGGCATCGTCAACTGGCCGGCCACGTACTACAAGATCCTCAAAAGCCTGCCCGGCACGACCGCCGTGGCGGCGCCGGCCATCGGCTTCCACGAGCTGGGCTTCAACTGCTGGGCCAGCCCCAAGTCCAAAGGCGACCCGCTGCTTCGCGACGTCGCCGTGCGCCAGGCGATCGCCTGGGCCATCGACAAGGACAGGATCAACGCCACGTCGATGGCGGGTCTGGCGGTCCCCGGGACGTCGCTCATCTCCCCGGTCCAGGGGATCTGGCACTGGCAGGTGCCCGCCGGGCAGGAGGTCACCTACGATCCCCAGAAGGCCAAGCAGATCCTCGAGGACGCCGGCTACACCGACGGCGACGGCGACGGCGTGCGCGAGGACGCCGAGGGCAGGAAGCTCGACTTCCGCTTCGTGACCCTCAACGAATACCCCGAGGACCAGGCGGCGGGCAAGATGATCGTGTCCTGGTGCGCCGATATCGGCGTCAAGCTCCGTCTCGACCAGAAGGATGAAGGAGCGTTCGGCGACGAGGTGTACGACGACGCCGACTACGACCTGTTCATCTGGAGCTGGCGTGGCGACATCGACCCCGGCTTCATGCTGTCGACGTTCACCACGACGCAGATCCTCAACTGGGGTGACAGCCAGTACTCCGACCCCGACTACGATCGCCTCTTCACCGCTCAGGCGCAGGCCCTCGACCCCGAGAAGCCCGACGACCCCACGGCGCGCAGGGCCGTGACCGACAAGATGCAGGCCATGTTGTATCGTGACACGCCGTACGTGATCCTTTGGTACAACGTGAACCTGCAGGCGTTCCGCACCGACAAGTGGACGGGCTACGGCACCGTGCCGCTCGAAGATGGGGCGCCGTTCTTCAACCTGACGCGCGCCACCTACTTGGACCTCAAGCCGCGGGCCGCCGGTGTCGCCGCGGCTCCGAGCGCCGGTCCACCGTGGGCTTATGCGCTCGTCGCCGGCGCCGTGATCGTCGTTGTGGTCGTGGTGGTGATCGTGCGTCGCCGGCCGAGGGCGCTCGAGGACGCATGAGCAGGGAGACGGCGATGACGGGGGTGGACATCTGGCCCGACGAGGCCCTTGAGGCGATGCATCGGGCTGCGCTCGCCCTGCTCGAGCGGGCGGGGGTCAAGGTCGAGTCGCCGGCCGCCAGGGAGCTGTTCCTGGCGGCCGGCTGCGCTCTCTCCGCCGCGGACCGCGTCCTCGTCCCCCGGGCCCTGGTCGACGACGCCCTGGCCGCCTGCCCCGCGTCCTACACCCTGGCGGCCCGGAACCCGGAGAGATCCCTGATCCTGGATGCCGAGCCGGGTGTCACCTACGTCCACAACATGGGCGGCGCGCGCGACGTCATCGACCCTCGTACCGGCGCCGGACGGCGTGCGCTCCTGAGCGATCAGATCCGCGCCAGCCGCGTGATGCACAGCCTCGTCAACCAGAGCCAGGTGACGTCGCTCTGGCAGCCTGACGATGTGCCCGACCCGCTCGAGCCGCTCTATTCCTACCTCGTGCTCGCGCACGAGACAGACAAGGCCATCGGGGGTCCGGGAATCTCGCATTCGTTCCAGGCACGGTACCTCCAGGAGATGGCCGCGGTCGTCACCGGCGCGGACGGCTCCAACGGCGTCTATCCGGTGGACCTCGCCTTCTCGCCGGTGAGCCCTCTCGTGCTGGGCGGCGCGGTCACCGACGCCCTCGTCGCGCAGGTGCGCCGTGGCGGCGCGATCGTCGAGATCTTGCCCTGCCCTGCGGCCGCCACGACGGCGCCCGGCGCTCTCTCGGCGGCGATCGCGCAGCAGAACGCCGAGGTGCTGGCCGGCGTGGTGCTCACCCAGCTCGCGGCGTCCGGCACGCCCGTGTACTACGGTCCGCGCCTGAGCGCCGTCGACCCGCGCAGCGGCGTCGTCGTCTCGGGCACCCCCGAGACCGGAGTCGCTTCTGTCGCGGCCGTCCTTCTGGCGCGCCGCTACGGCCTCGCCTGTGACTGCTACGGGCCCTGCAGCGACAGCAAGGTGGTCGACGCGCAGTTCGGCTACGAGCGCGCGATCAACGCCCTGCTCGGAATGGCGGCCCGCCCGCGCCTGCTCTCCGGCATCGGTGAGACCCAGGCGGGCGTGTCCAGCTGCCTTGAGGTCCTCGTGATCGACGACGAGGTGCTCAACAACGTCGTCTACGCCCTCGCCGAGAGGCCTTGGGACGCCGACGCCCTGGACGTCGAGGCGATGGTCGACGGCGTCCTCTCGGGGCGCGGCTTCCTCGGCACCAAGCACACGCGGCGGTACATCCGCAGCGAGTTCGTCACGCCGCTGCTCAGCTACCGCGGCGGCCTCAACGAGTGGCTGGCCTCGGGGCGCACCGGCGTCGTGGACCTGGCCGGCGAGAAGGTCGCCGCTCTCGTGGGTCGTGAGCCGGTGGGGCTGCCCGACGACCTGCTCGAGGCGCTGTGCGGGCTCATCGCGAGCTGCGCCGCCGAGATCGGGGTGCAGGAGTACCCTGATCCTCGCCGCGCGCTCGGGCTGTAGAATGGACGCGTGCGGGCAGTAGAGGCTCCCCGCGCGGCGTTTCCAAGAGGCGACCGACAGGATGCAAGCGATGCCGATCCCGTTCGTGCACATCCAGGCGCGTGGCTCCTACCGAGAGCTCGGGCGCGCGGTCGGCGAGGGCGCCCGAGACGCCATCCATGCCTCTATCGCCTTCTTCCGCGAGAACTTCTTCGCCATGACCCAGGGACGGCTGAGCTTCGCGGAGGCCGAACGCTTGGCACTGGCATACGCGGAGGAGGCCCGGCGCTGGACGCCCCCGCAGCTCGAGGAGCTCGAGGGGGTCGCCGAGGCGGCGGGCCTGCCGCTCTCCCAGTTGCTGGTGCCGAACTGCGCCGAGGAGTTCACCGCGAGCGACGCGGGCGAGGATGGCCGGCGGGCGCTGGCGCCGGGTGGGCCGCGCAGCGGCGACCACTGTACCGCGGTCGCCATCGCGGTCGGGGGCAGACACGTCCTTGGCCACAACATGGACTGGTACGTCGTGGACGCACCCAACAACGTGCTGTTCGATCTCACGGTGCCGGACGGTACACGGCTGTTGGGCATCGCCGGGGCGCCCTACCTGCTGATGCTCGGCATGAACTCGCACGGTGTCGGCAACGTGAGCAATTCGGTGCACAGCAACGACGATCGCGTGGGCGTGCCCAACACGTTCGTGCGGCGCGCCTCGCTCGAGGGCGCATCGCTGGAGGCCGCCCGTGAGTGCGGCCTTCTGGAGGCGCGTGCCCGGGGGACCAATCACTTTCTCGCCGACACAAGCGGCCGCCTGTGGGACATCGAGACCTCGGCCACGGCCAGCGCTTTCATGGATCACTCGTCCGCCGGCTACATGGCGCACACCAATCACTACGTCGCCGCGGAGATGGCGCCGTTCGAGGCGGCGGTCTACGACGAATCGTCGGTCCGTCTGACCACGGCGAAAGGGATCCTTGCGGAGGGCATCGCCCGGGGCGACGATCCCATCGAGCTCGTGGCTCGCGCGCTCCGCTGTCACGACCCGGCTCCGGAGCAGGCCATCTGCGGGCATCCCGACCACAACGAGCCGCTTGCCGAGCAGGGCATGACCGTGGGCAGCATGATCTGTGACCTGGATGAGCGCCGCATCTACGTCTGCGCGGGCCCGCCCTGCGACAACCCTTACCAGATGTACGAGATGTAGGGCACGGAACGCTCGTGACCACCCCCGACCTCGTCATTGCCAACGGCCGCATCGTGGACGGCTGCGGCAACCCTTGGTACTACGGCGACGTGGCCGTGCGCGGCGACGGCATCGTGGCCATCGGCGCGGCGGGCGCGCTGCGCGGCCGCGCCGTCGTCGACGCCGGCGGCCGCTACGTCGCGCCCGGCTTCGTCGACCCGCACACACACTCCGACATCTCCGTTTTGCAGCATCCGCGGGCCGATTCCGTGGTACGGCAGGGCGTGACCACGCACGTCACCGGCAACTGCGGCATGTCGCCGGCGCCGCTGAGCGCGGCGCACCGCGACGAGGCGCTGCACAATTGGGCGCACTACTGGGACATCAGCAGGGTCGCCTGGGACTGGACGAGTTTCCGCCAGTATCTCAAGGCTCTGGAGCTCGCGGGCGGGGCCATCAACATCGCCCCGCTCGTCGGCCACGGCGCCTTGCGGCTGGCGGTCGTGGGCCTTGCCGAGCGCGCCGTCACCGAGCCCGAGCTCACGGGCATGGAACGTCTCCTGGACGCGGCCATGCGTGCGGGCGCCCACGGCCTCTCCACGGGCCTCGTGTATCCTCCCGGGTGCTTCTCCGACACCGAGGAGCTCGTGCGCCTGTGCCGCGTCGTCGCCCGCTATCGCGGTATCTACACCACGCACGTGCGCGGCGAGCGCGAGACCATCCTCGAGGCCGTAGCGGAGGCCATCGCGATCGGGCGCCGCGCCGGCGTGCCGGTCCAGGTCTCGCACAACGTCCCCAAGTGGGGCGCGCCCGAGGGCGCGGCCGCCAACCTCGCGCTCATCGAGGCGGCGCGCGGCGAGGGTCTGGACGTGACCACCGACAGCGACGTGCACACCGACCTGGCGCCGCGACTCTCCCGCGCCCTGCCGCAGCCGATCCTGGACCTCGACCACGATGCGCTCATCGCGCTGCTGTCAGACAGAACCCGGCGTGCCGAGCTGCGGCGTGCCGTCGTGCAGGACGTCCTGCCCGGCGCCGGATACGCAGGCCTGGTCCGGCACGGCCGCTTCGACCGCCTGGTGATCTTCCAGGCCGGCCGCCACCCGGAGCTTCGCGGCCGCTCCGTCGCGGACATCGCCGCCGAGCGCGCCGCCGACCCCTTCGATACCTTCCTCGACCTGATCGTCGAGGAGGACGACCAGATCGTGGGGCTCTTCGACTACATGGAAGAGAAGAACATCCGCGCCCTGCTCTGCAGCCCGCTGTCCATGGTCTCGTCGGACGGCCTCGTGATGCCGCCCGCCGACGAGCTTGACGATCCGGCGCTCTACTGGCCGTGCAGCTACGGCGAGTATCCGGGCATCCTCGAGCGCTACGTGCGCGACGAGCCGGTGCTGCGCCTCGAGGAGGCCATCCGCAAGATGACCTCCTTCCCGGCGCAGCGCTTCGGCCTGCTCGATCGCGGTGTCCTGCGGCCGGGCCTGCGCGCCGACCTCGTCGTCTTCGACCTTGAGAAGGTGCGCGACCGGGCCACCAATCTCTATCCGCACACGTATCCGTTCACGAACATCCCGCATCGGCACGCCGAGGGCCTGGATTGGGTGCTGGTGAACGGTGAACCGGTGATCGCCGACGGCGAGCACACGGGAGCCTTACCCGGGCGCGTGCTGCGGCGACGCTGACGATCCCGCCGGCGACCGTGCCAGAACGTACAAGTCGCCCTCAGCCATCACGGGGCATGCTCTCGCGCTGTATTTGGACATGATGTAGAATCGCGAGCCATGATCAGCGTTCAGGACATCCTCGAGATTCCCGACCTGAACCTCAGATTGCTGGCCGGCGCCAAATCGAGCAGCAATCCGGTGCGCTGGGTGCATATCACCGAGGTCCCCGACCCCACCAGATGGCTCAAGGGCGGCGAGCTCCTCCTCACCACCGGGTATGGCTTCGTCGGCGCGGAGGAGCAGCAGATCGAGCAACTCAAGCGGCTCATCGATCACAATCTCTCTGGGCTCGGCTTCGGCACCGGCTTCAGCTTCGACAAGGTGCCGCCGGCGCTCATCAGGGTCGCCGAGGAGTACGGATTCCCGCTGTTCGAGGTGCCCTATCACGTGCCGTTCATCGCCATCACCGAGGCCGTGGCCTCGAAGATCGTCAACGAACAGTATTCGCTCCTGCAGCGCAGCCTCGCGGTGCACGAAAAGCTCACCAAGATCGTCCTCGAAGAAAAGGGCCTCGAGGCCATCCTTTCCACGCTCTCTGCTCTGGTGGGCTGCTCGGCGGTGCTTTTCGACTTCCACGGCGTGGTTCTCTGCGAGACCGCCTACCGCCGGCACCTGGGAGGCGAGCTCATCGCCGACCTCTGGGGCCAGATCAGCGACCGCCGCGCCAACCGCCAGAACTTCGCCCTCAGCATGGAGGGCGTGGGTTCGGGCGTGCAGGTCTACCCGGTGGTCGCCTCTCATCGCATCGGGGCTTTTCTCGCCGTGGTCAAGGACAGCGGTGACTTCAGCGAGTACGACCGCATCATCCTCCACAATGTGGTCACTGTGACGGCTCTCGAACTGGTCAAGAAGAAGGCCGTCGCCGAGACCGAGAAACGGCTGGCCGGCGACTTCTTCGACGAGCTGATCGCCAGCGACCTCTACGAGGAGGAGATCGCCCGTCGTCTGGCCTTCTTCGGCCTCGATCCGCAGTCCCCGCATCTCATCGTGCTCCTCGACATCGACGGCTTCGCGGCGGCCGCCGACGCCCGCGGCGAGCGCGAGGAGACCATGGTGCAGGACGTCAAGGAGCGCCTTCACTGGGCGGTCGACGAGTTCATGGCAAGGCGCGACATCCTCTTCATCTCGGCGTCGCGCAGCGACTCGGTCGTCATCCTCGTGCAGCCGGGCAAGCTCGACGGCGTCGCGGTCATCGCGCTCGCCGGAGAGCTCCAGGCGGCCATCGACCGGCTGCTTCCCGAGATCAGTGTGTCGGTCGGCATCGGCCGCCCGCATCGCCAGCTCACCGACCTGCGTCAGAGCTACTATGAGGCCAGTTACGCGATCAAGATTCGCAGGCTCAAGGGTGAGCCGGGCGTCATCGCCAGCTTCGACGACCTGGGTTCCTACGGGCTTCTGCTGGGCCTGCAGGACACCTTGTCATTGCAGGTCTTCTACGACAGCGTGCTGGGCAAGCTGCAGGACTACGACGAGCAGAACTCAAGCGACCTGGTCAGGAGCCTTGCCTTCTTCCTCGAGGCCAACGGTCACTGGGGCGACGCCGCCGAGAAGCTCTACGTGCATCGCCACACGCTGCGCTACCGCATGAAGCGCGTGGAGGAGATCACCGGCCGCGACCTCGACCAGTCGCAGGACCGCATGGAGTTCTGGCTGGCGCTCAAGGCCAAGGAGCTCATGGACCAGGCCAAGAAGGGCAAACCGGTCTAGGACATCACCAGCGAGCCGTTGTCGACGACCACGTTGACACCCGTCATGGCCTCAGTCTCGAGACAGAAGCGGACGGCGGCGCCGATATCCGCCGGGGCAACGAGGCGCTCCGACGCCACCTTGGCGGCCGCCCGCAGCGTCGCCGCCCTATGCTCGTCGTCCTCCAGGTCCACCGGTCCCGGCGCCACGCCACAGACGCGCACGCCGCCCGCGGTCCAGGCTCGCGCCAGCTGCTTGACGAGGTGGATCTGGGCCGCTTTGGCGGCGCCGTGCGCCGCGAAGGCGGTCCACGGCTGCAGGCCCAGGTAGTCGGTGATGGCGACGATCACACCGCCCGGCGCCGCGCCGGAGATGAAGCGCCTACGCGCTGCCACAGCCGTGAAGAAGAAGCCCTTGGCGATCGTGTCGAGCGATGCGTCCCACGAGAGCTCATCCACGCCCTCGGGAGGCGTGGGCACGAACGGGCCGCTGGCGGCGTACACCAGACCGTCAAGGCCGCCGAGCGCGGCCGCGGCTTCGGCCACCAGGCTTTCGGCCGCCGTTGGCCAGCGCACGTCGCCGGCCACCGCGGCGGCCAGCGGCGCGCCGGCCGCGCGCAGCGCGCCGACCTGGCCGTCGGCCTGTTCGCCGGCCGCCCGCGACGACACGCACACGGCCGCGCCGTGTGCAGCGAGGTCGAGCGCGAGCGCGCCGCCGAGCCGGTGCACGCCGCCGACTACGAGGATACGGGCGCCGGCGACGTTCACGCCGGCTCCCCGAGGTGCTCGTACAGCTCGGTGGCAATGGCGGCGATGGCGGCGGCCGCGCGCTCTGTCGCCGGCCGGCTCAGGCCCTTCCAGTACACGACCATGACGATCGGCGCCCCGGAGGGCGTGTAGACGATCGCGGCGTCGTTACTGGTGCCCGCGACGCCGCCGGTCTTGTTGGCTATGCGCAGGCCCGGCGGCAGTCCGGCGGGGATCTTGTCGCGCCACGCCTGCCGGCTCATGATCTCGATCATCAGCCGGCAGGAGGGCGCCGAGGCGCAGCGGCTCTCAGCGATCATCGCCAGCAGCTCGGCCATGTCCCGCGGCGAACCCGGGTTGTCGAGCGCCTGGTCGATGGCGAAGGCGTCGTCGTAGCCACGCGACTCGTCGAGACCCCAGCGCTCATCGTACAGGTGCTGGAACGCGGCCCCACTGAGGCGCGCGTTTTCTTCGAGGATTCCCCGAAGAGCAGACTCGCGTTCGTCATGTGTCTCGTAGGTGCGCCACTTGGCGACCGTCTCCGCACCGCTCAGGCCGCGCCAGTCGCTGCCTGCTCCGCACTCCATCAGGTAGTACTCGCGGTTGGGCATGAAGCAGTCGATCGCCCGAAGGCCCAAGTCGCGCATCGTCTCGTTGACCGCTCCCAGGCCGACGAGTCGCCACAGCATGTCGGTCGCCGTGTTGTCGCTGAGGGTGATCATGAGATAGAGGAGGTCGCGGATCGAGGGCCGCAGGCCTTCCTGGCAGTGGATCAGCGTGCTGCCGGGGCTCTTGTCTCCCTCGGCGAGGGTAAGGCGGTCGTCCAGGTGAAGGGCGCCGGCATCCACGCGGCGCATGACCTCGACCATGATGGGGATCTTGAAGCAACTCGCCATGGGGAAGGACTCGTCAGCGTTCTCGCAGACGCTCGCCTGACTCGCCAGATTGCGGGCCGTCACGCCCACCGTGCCGCCGAGCTCGGAAGAGAGGGCGGCGATCCTGTCGTGGACACGCTCATGCCTGACCATGCAGCGGCTCCCTTCGTCGGCTGGGCTAAACATACACGAGCGGCGTGAGCGCGGGCCAGTGGGGGGAAGCGCTTCCGAGCCCGCGGTCCGTTCAGTTCTGCGCGTTTTCTTGTCTTTATGGGATTATCTGGGCGGTCTCATGTGCTAGACTGCCAACTCGTGTGCACCTACGAGCGTTCGCCGCATGAGCGCCAAAAACGGGATAAGGAACGAGGAGGAGTCATGATCGTCGGTGTCCCCAAGGAGATCAAGAACGAGGAGTACCGTATCGCGGTCACGCCGAACGGCGTCAAGGAGTTCGTGCGCGCCGGTCACACCGTCTTCGTCGAGAAGGGCGGCGGCATCGGCAGCGGGTTTGACGACGCCGCCTACAAGGCCGCCGGCGCCTCGATGGCCAAGGTCGAGGACGTGTTCGCCAAGGCCGACATGATCGTCAAGGTCAAGGAGCCGCTCCCGCAGGAGTGGCCGATGTTCAAAAAGGACCAGATCCTCTACACGTACCTGCACCTCGGCGCGGCCTACGCCAAGGAGCTCACCGACGGCATGCTTGCCGCCGACATCCGGGGGATCGCGTATGAGACCGTCGAGCTGCCCAACGGCGCACACCCGCTGCTCCAGCCCATGAGCGAGGTCGCCGGCCGTCTGGCCATCCAGGCCGGCGCGACGCATCTGCAGAAGGACAACGGCGGCCGTGGAGTGCTCCTCGGCGGCGTCCCCGGCGTTCCGCCGGCCAAGGTCGTCATCATCGGCGGCGGCACCGTCGGTACACACGCCGCCAAGATGGCCGTGGGCCTGGGTGCCCGCGTGATCGTCATCGACAACAACGCCGACCGCCTCGTCTATCTCGACGACATCTTCGGTTCCCGCATCGAGACCGTCCTGTCGACCGAGGCCGCGATCGAAGACGAGATCACCGACGCCGACCTCGTCGTCGGCGGCGTACTGCTCCCCGGTGGCGCTCAGGCGCCGCACCTCGTCAAGCGCGCTATGCTCAAGACCATGCTGCCCGGCTCCGTGCTCGTCGACGTCGCCATCGACCAGGGCGGCTGCTTCGAGACGTCCAAGCCCACCACGCACACCGACCCCACCTACGTGGTCGATGGCGTGATCCACTACTGCGTCGCCAACATGCCCGGCGCCGTGGCCCGCACGTCCACCATGGCCCTCACCGGTCGCACGCTTCCCTATGGCCTCGCCCTCGCCAACAAGGGCTTCGAGCAGGCTGTCAAGGACGATGCGGCACTCGCCCTGGGCGTCAATGTGTACCGTGGCAAGCTCACCACCCCCGCGGTGGCCGAGGCCCACAAGATGAAGTACACGCCGCTGGACAAAGTGCTGGCCTAGCACCGCATTCGGCTCCGCTGCGGCCACTGGCCGCGGCTCGCTGAGCATGCCAGAATGGAGCCGCGTTCGGACGCATGTCCGAACGCGGCTCCTTCCGTTGCGGGATGTTTCACCTTCCTGACGGAGCCGGCTCCGCCGATCGGGGCGGTCTTCGGGCGGGGGGCGTCGAGGACGCTTGGGCACTGCAAAGGAGCATGAATGGGCGATCTACTCCGCATCGACCTCACCACCCGTACCTCCCGCGAAGAGACGGTGCCGCCTGAGCTCATCAAAGGACTCATCGGCGCCAAGGGTCTCGGTACCCACTACCTCTGCGAGGAGGTAGGCCCCCAAGTCGAGCCGCTCGATCCCGGGGCCAAGCTCATCTTCGCCATCGGGCCCATGGCCGGGACCACCATGCTGGGCAGCAACCGCTACGGTCTCTTCTTCCTCTCGCCGCTCACCGGCGCGTACTGCGAGTGCTACTCCGGGGGCAACCTCACGCCGCAGTTCGCCAAGACGGGCTATAAGGTCGTCATCGTTGAGGGCAAGGCCGACGGTCACGTGTACCTCGAGATCAGCGAAGACGGCGTCGCCTTCCACAGCGCCGAGGATCTGTGGGGTCTCGACGCCTACGAGTCCGAGGACAAGATCATCGCGCGCACCGACCACAAGCGCGCCCAGGCCTGCGTCATCGGGCAGGCGGGGGAGCGCCTGGTCCGTTTCGCCTGCGTCAACAACAACAAGTGGCATCAGCTCGGCCGCGGCGGGCCCGGCGCCGTGTTCGGCAGCAAGAACCTCAAGGGTATCGTCTGGCACGGCGAGAAGAAGCCCGAGGTCGCACGACCAGACGCCTATAGGGCGGTCGTGCGCGACCTCCTGGAGCGCACCAAGGGCGATCCCGGCGTGGCCGCGTACCAGCGTGGCGGCACCCTCAACATGGTGCGCATCATGAACGGCGTGAATGCCTTTCCCACGCGCTACTGGCGCAAGGGCACACTCGAGGGTTTCGAGCGCATCACCGTCGAGACGATGCTGGCGGAGCACGGCACCAAACACGAGCTGTGCCCTCCCTGCACCTTCAAGTGCGTCAAGCACAACTTCGTCTTCGAGGGCCGGCACAAGGGCCTCGAGATCGAGGGTCCTGAGTACGAGACGGCATACGTCTTCGGCGGGCTCTGCGAGATCAAGGACTTCTCGGAGATCATGTGGCTCAACGACATCTGCGACCGCCTCGGTGTGGACAGCATGACCGCCGGCAACCTCTGCGCGCTGGCCATCGAGGCCTCACAGCGCGGCCTCATCGACGAGAAGATGGAGTTCGGCGACCCCGATTGCGTCGGCGACTTCCTCACCAAGATGTGTCTGCGCGAGGGCATCGGCGACATCTGGGCAGACGGTGTCCTGCGCGTCGAGAAGGAGTACGGCCTCGAGGGCATCGCCGTTCACGTCAAGGGCATGGAGCCGGCCGGCTACGACCCGCGCGTCATGAAAGGCATGGGTCTGGGCTTCGCGACCGCCACGCGCGGGGCATGTCACCTGCGCGCCACGATGTACAAGCCCGAGCTCATCGGCGTCATCGATCCGCAGGTCATCGAGGGCAAGGCCGCCATCTACTGCGACTGGGAAGACCGCCTCACGATCATGGACACCTTGCTTTACTGCCGTTTCTACCGCGACCTCGTGCAATGGCCGTACATCACGGCCGTGGTCAACGCGGCCGTCGGCACGGACTACGGCGAGGACGACATGCATCGCATCGCCAACCGCATCATCACCATGTCGCACGACTTCAACGCCGCGCGCGGCATCGGGCGCGAGTCGGAGCGGCTGCCGGACTGGGTGAGCGACACGCCCATGGACGACGAGGGCGCGCTCACGTTCCCGCAGGCCGAGATGGAGTACATGCTGGCCGACTACTACGAGATCCGCGGCTGGGGTGTGTTGCCGCCACTCTGAGGTGGCGGCGCCCGCGGGCGGGAGAGCAAGAGAGACAGAGGGGGGTGTGCTCAGCGAGCACACCCCCCTCTGTCTCTACATGCCGAGGTAGTCCTTGGCCCGGCGGAGCGGGGCCACGCTGTCGCTGAACGCCTGGAGCACGACCTGCAGGCGGCGGGTCGAGGCCCCGAGACGATCGAGGCTGGCGACGATCTGTTCAGTCTGGTGCGCCATGTCGTCGCCGAGCTTGGCGACTTCCTCCGCACGCAGCGCGAGACCGGCCGCCAGAGGCCCGGCCACGCGTGAGATCCTGATGCCGCGCTTTGTCAGCCGCCACGCCTTGACGGCGAGAACACCGGCCGCCACGCAGACCACCAGGAAACTGATGAATCCGACCGTGAGCAGGAAGATGCCGTTGGGTTCCATGGCGACAGTGTACCTCTCTCGGGGCGCCGGCGACAGTCCGGGGCGCTTTGAACGCCCGCCTGGCCCTCAGGGCAGGCGGATGGGGTACCGGCAGGCCAGCGTGCTGCCGCGACCGGCAAGCTGACTGACCTTGACCACGTCGCCGGTGTGCGGCGCCTCGATGAAGAGGCCGTTGCCGATGTAGATGCCCACGTGGTGGTAGAAGCTGGGGTCGCCGAAGAACACGAGGTCGGCAGGCTCCATCTGGCCGAACGGCACTGGCGTTCCCATATGCGCCTGCATGGTGGCTCCGTGCGGGAAGCTGACCCCGAACTTGGCGTACACATAGAGGACCAGGCCCGAGCAGTCGAACCCGCCCGAGGGCGTGGCTCCGGCCCACACGTAGGGGATCCCGAGGTACTTCATGGTCTCCCTGATGAGCGCGATCTGGGCGGCGCTGCCGTTGATGCTGCCGATGTCGACGCCGATGGAATCGGCGAGGCGCTGCGATGCGGCGGCGTCGAGGCGGGCCTGGCGCTCGATGAGCTCCCTGACCCGGGTGTCGAGGTCGGCGAGCAGCGCCCGCCGCTCCGCCAGCTGGTCTTCGACGTCGGCGCGCTTCTCGCGCAGATCCATCTCGCGAGTGAGCGCCGCGGCGCGGTCTTCCTCGACCCGATCGGCCAGCGTGCTCACGTTCTCGGTGAGCGTCTCGATGCCGGCGACGTTGTCTTCGTCTGCTTGGCTGATCTGCTGGAAGTAGTCGATCTGCGTGTCGATCTCGGTGAAGTCCCGGGCGCCGATCACCACGTCGAGCACGCTCACGCCACCGCTCTTGTAGATGTCGGCCATGCGCTCGCCGTGCACCGCGCGGGCCACGTCGAGCTGGAGCTGGGCGCGCGACAGGTCGCGGCGTGTCTCGAGGAGTCGCACGTTGAGGCCGTCGAGCTCGGAGCGCGCGACGTTGTAGTTCTCGATGGCGATCTGGGAGGTGCGATCGAGGCGCGCGACTGCGGCGCGCGCCTGCGTCGCCTGGGCTTGCAGCGACCCGAGGTCTTGGGCGGGAGGGGTCGCGAGAACCGTCGCGGGGTGGGGCATGAGGAGTAGCGCGCCCAGGGCGCAAGCGAACGCGGCCGCCGTTGCGGCCCAGCGCGCGCTCGCCTGTACCTGGTCTCGTATCATGGCCTCGCTACAGTGTATCGGAAGATGTCGCCTACTCTTTACGTCGCGCGTGGGCAAGAGCCGTGCGTGCAACTTTGCAATGCCGCAGCCCCGGGTATACAATCCGTGGTCCAGTCTCGTCGCGGGGTGGAGCAGTCCGGTAGCTCGTCGGGCTCATAACCCGAAGGTCGCAGGTTCGAATCCTGCCCCCGCTACCAAGCCTTCCGGGGCGCCCGTTCGGGCGCCCTTCTTGTATCTCGCCGCGCACCGGCTCCCCGGTGCGAGGTGCTCCCGCTCTTTGTGGTTCGTGTGTGCCACTCGCGGGTACCACTCCCCACGGATCGCAATCCAACGACTTCCGGGGGTCACTCATGAGTACAGGCAAGCAAGCCGCCGCCGAGTTCTTCGGCACGTTCTGGCTGGTCTTCGGCGGCACGGGCGCCGCCGTGCTGGCCGCCTCCGTGGGCGACAACGGCATCGGCTGGCTCGGCGTCTCGCTGGCCTTCGGCCTCACTGTGGTGACCATGGCGTATGCGGTGGGCCACATCTCCGGTGGCCACTTCAACCCTGCCGTGAGCATCGGCCTGTGGGTCGGCGGCCGCTTCCCGGCGGGCAAGCTCGCCGTCTATATCATCGCCCAGGTCCTCGGTGCTATCGCGGCTTCGTCCGTGCTCTACGTGATCGCCAGCGGCAAGGCCGGATTCACCCTTTCCGACGGCTTTGCCGCCAACGGCTACGGCGACCATTCCCCGGCGGGGTACTCGATGCTGGCCGCGATCGTCATCGAGCTGCTGCTCACGTTCTTCTTCCTGCTCGTGATCCACGGTGTCACCGACAGGCGGGCGCCGGCCGGCCTGGCGCCACTCGCCATCGGCCTCGCTCTGACGCTCATCCACCTGATCAGCATCCCGGTGACCAACACGTCGGTGAACCCCGCGCGCAGCCTGGCGCCGGCTCTCTTCGTCGGTGGCTGGGCGCTCAGCCAGCTGTGGCTGTTCATCGTCTTCCCGATCGTGGGCGCCGTGATCGCGGGTCTGGTATACCGCTACGTTCTCGAGGTCCCGAAGTCCGCCCGCGACAGGATCGAAGGTCCCGGCGAGGACACGGAGTAGACGCCGGGCGGCGGGCGGCCGCCGCGCAGACTCGGACCGCGGCCACAAGAGTTAAGAACCCCGGCGGCGCAAGTGCGCCGCCGGGGTTCCTTACTTTGCGCGGCCGTGAAGGGCCGGCCGCGGCCGTGGTAGCGATCGCTCAGTGGAGCGGGATAGGCACGACCACGCGGTCGGTGAGGGTGCGCAGGAAGGCGACGATGTCGGCTTCCTCATTTGGACTGAGGCCGAGGTCGCCGAGCTCGTCGACGTTCATGGTAGCGGGCACTTCTGGAGCCGGCCAGCCGTCCGCCTCAACGTCGCGCGTGTTGTAGAAGTGCACGATCTCCTTGAGCGTGGCGAAGTAACCGTTGTGGCCGTAGGGAGCCGTACGCGTGAGGTTGCGCAAGGTCGACACCTTGAAGGCACCATACAAGGCGGAATCCCCAAGTACACCGCCCAGACCTAGGTCGGTGGCCGAGCTGCCGGTGAGGGCCCCAACGGCCGGGTTCTTGGGGATGCCGAGGTTGTCGTAGGTGTAGTCGGTGAACAGGGCTTTGCCGCTGGCGAGGCCGGTCGAGATCGCCAGGTCGGCCGTGCTCGGGTGGCATGCGCTGCAGTTCCCCTTGTCAACGTCGTTGAAGAGGGCGAGGCCGCGCTTCTCCTGCGCGTTGAGGGCGCACAGGTTCCCGGCGACAAAGGCGTCGTAGCGGGAGCTGAACGTGTTGACGAGCCGGGATGACTCGTAGGCAGCGATCGCGCGGGCCACGTTGTCGTAGGCCGCGTCGACGTTGCTGAGGCTGTTCCAGCCGTATACGAGGCGGAAGAGGCCGGCGTACGGCGCCGCGCGGACCTCGTCGATGACGTCGCTCTCCGCGTCGTTGCTCATCTCGATGTCGTTGGTGAAGGGTCCCCGCGCCTGATCGGCGAGTGGGCTCCCGAGGCTGTCGGCGCCCTTGCCGGTGGCGCGGCCGTCCCAGAACATGCCGCCGACCCACGCGTCGCCGTCGAAGTGCAGGGTCGGGCTCCAAGCCGTGTACGCCCAGGTGGGGGCATTGCGGCCGCCGAAGTCCTCTTCGTTGACTCCCGCGGAGACGGGCAGGCCCTGATCAGGCTCCGCCTACCCGGCGGCCGGCAGATGACAGTCGGCGCAGGCCTGGCCGTCCGGATCGGACAGCGACCTGTCGCCGGCAAGAAGCGCCCCGAGCGCGACCGTGGCGGCGGATGTGCCTCCGGTGGCCAGCACGGGCCCGGCCGCGAGCGCGAGCAGCAGTACCGCGGCGCCGCCCAGCAGGCAGAGACTTAGGGAGTTCTTGGACATCGGTGATCCCCTCTCTTTGGTGACCCGCCGAGGCCCCCCCCGGCGGGCTGGTTCCCTTCCTCGACAGGGCACCTGTACTGTGCGTCAAGACAAGCCTTTCATCGTTGCCTGTCCGGACAACACAGAGGCGTCTCAGCTGCGGTGGGCGTGGTGGCCCCCTCCGTCCCCGGCGGTCTGCTATGCTCGGCCGGGTCTCACAGGGAGGCCGTGAGTACGGTCCGAGAGGAGCTGTCATGTCGGTACTGATCGTCGTGAACACGGCCCCCTACGGCAGCGAAGGGCCGCACAACGCCTTTCGCCTCGCGGAGGCGCTGGTCCTGCGCAACGAACACGTGGAGGTCTTTCTCATGGGCGACGCCGTACACGCGGCGCGCGCCGGGCAAGACCCGCGCGGCGCCCATGCCTCGATCGAACAGATGCTTCTCGGTCTGCTCGAGACAGGCGTGGACGTGCTGTGCTGCGGCACCTGTTGCACGACCCGGGGCCTGGCGGAGGACGATATCGTGCCTGGGGTCCGCGTCCAGACCATCCGCGACCTCGCCGCCGCGATTGCCCGCAGCGACAAGGTCGTCTCCTTCTGACGGGTCGCCGTGGCAGGGGCTGAAGCGGCGGGCTTTCGCCTGCGGCGGCGCGTGGCCGCCTTCGTGGAGCGGGAGGCCGTGCTGCGGCTCGGGGAGCACGTACTGCTGATGCTGTCCGGCGGCGCGGATTCGATGGCGCTTCTCGCTCTGCTGCCGGGCATCGACGCGCGCCTAGGCTTGAGGCTGCGTTTCTCGGCGCTGCACGTCGACTACGGCGCTCGCGGCGCTGACTCCGATCGCGACCGCGAGATCGTCGCACGCGCTTGCCGGGCGGCCGGGGTACCGCTCCACGTCGTGCGCCTGCCGGCCCGGCTGAGCGGGGCGGGTTTCCAGGCCCGCGCCCGGGCGCTGCGTTACGCGCGCGCTGAGGAGCTCGCCGCCGCCGACGGCTGCCAAGTGATCGTCACCGCCCACAACCGCGACGACCAGGCCGAGACCATCCTGTACCGCCTGACCAAGTACGCGTCGCCGCGCGGCCTCGCCGGCATGCGGCCGCGCGAGCGGCGGCTGGCGCGGCCGCTCCTCTGCCTCGGCGCGGCAGAGATCCGCGAGTACTGCCGCGTGGGCCGCGTCGAGTACGGGGAGGATGTCACCAACGCACAGCCCGTCTACGCGCGCAATACCCTTCGTCTCGAAGTGCTTCCCGTACTGGCGCGCCTGAATCCGCGCGTAGCCGAGACCCTCGCGGACAACGCGTTGATGGCCGCCGCGGAGGCCGACGTGCTGGCCGCAGCGACGTTCGCTGCGGCCGCCCGCGCCGCTCGGCCGCTCGCGCCCGGGGACCTGATCGCCCTCGACATCGCGGCGCTGTCCGCGGAGGCGCCCGCTCTGCGCGCTCTGGTGCTTCACGAGGCGGCGCGGGCGGCGCTGGGCGGAGAGGCGCTCGTGGAGCGCCGCCTCGTGGAGGCGCTGCTCGCCCTGTGCGCGCGGCGAGATGACGCCGGCCGCGCGAACATCGGGCACGGTCTCGATGCGGTTCGCGCCGGCGGGATCCTGCATCTCCGGCGCCGCGAGTCGGCCCACGTCTGTGCGCCGGCGAGCGTCGACGGCGCGGCGTTGGCGGCCGCCGGCGGTGGTGGAGTGGCCCTGCCCGTCTGCGGCCGCTCCTTCCGCGCCCTGCTGCAGGACGGAGCGGCGCTCGAGCGTGATCAAGCGTGCGCCTGCGTCGGCCTGTCGGCACCGCCGCTCCGCGTGACGCTGCGTCACCCGCGGCGTGCCGAGCGCTTTGCCCCGCTGGGCCTCGGCGGCGAGACTACGGTGGCGCGCTTTCTGGCCGGCGCCCGGGCGCCGGCCCACGCCCGTGCCCGGGCTCTCGTACTCGTCGTCGACGAGGCCGTGGCGTGGGTCGGGTACACGGACGCCGGCGGCGCGCGGGGCGGCAGGGTTGCGCAGGGATTCCGCGTGCGTGAGAGTAGTCGCCATACGCTGCTCGTCTTCGAGGAGGATATGTGAAGGCCCCCATAGCAGAGGTACTCGTCGGTCGCGACGAGCTGGCCGCCAAGGTCGAGGACCTCGCCGCCCAGATCTCCCGCGACTACGAGGGCAAGGAGATCCTCCTGGTCGGCGTCCTCAAGGGAGCGGTGTTCTTCATGGCCGACCTGGCGCGGCGCATCGAGGTGCCGGTGGCCCTCGACTTCATGGCGGTGTCGAGCTACGGCTCGTCCACCGATTCGTCCGGCGTGGTGCGCATCCTCAAGGACCTTGACCTCGAGATCGCCGGGCGTCACGTGCTCATCGTCGAAGACATCATCGACTCCGGTCTGACGCTCAGCTACCTTCTCAAGAACCTGCGCAGCCGCAAGCCGGCCTCGCTCGAGATCTGCGCTCTGCTCACCAAACCCTCGCGGCGGCGCACCGAGATCCCCTGCAAGTACGTGGGCTTCGAGATCGAAGACAAGTTCGTCGTCGGCTATGGCCTCGACCTGGCCGATCGCTTCCGCACGCTCGACTTCATCGGCGTCCTCACTGCTGAGGCGGCGGCCGCGATCGTCGACCACGAGGGTTCTTTGCTGTAGCCAAATGGGTATGTTACTCTGGCAGGAGAGGCCTTTGCAGGCTCAAATAGCCTGCCTCCCGGCGGTTCTCTAGCCTCCGTCCAGAAGGGTCCACGTGAGTAGATTCATCCGCAGCGCTTTGTTCCCCATCCTCATCGTGATCGTCGTCGCGATGTTCATAGAGTGGGTCATCCAGGGCAAGGACACCAACGAAGCCCCAAAGGCCATCTACTCCGCGCCCGGCATGTCCACGGAGCAGGTCCTCACCAGCGACCTGCAGGCCGGTGTGGTCAAGAGCGTCGTCATCGACCCGCAGAGCAAGCTTGCGCAGGTCACCCAGCTCGGCGGCGTGTTCTACGTGGCACCGGTCGCCGACCCCGCCGCGCTTGAGGAACTGCTCAAGACCAGCGCACCCAGGGTCATCGTCAGCCAGGGCACGGTCGCCAAACCGCCCGCGGTGCCCAGCTTCACCAACGACGTCATCAACGGCAGGGTCCAGGCGGTCGTCATGAACACCAAGGACCAGTCGCTCACGGTCACGCTCAAGCCGACCGAGGGTGGCAAGGCGACGCAGTACACCGTCGGCTACACCGACCCGGCGATCACCACGGAGTTGCTCAACCAGTACCAGGTGCCCTATGACGCCAAAAGCCCTAGCTCGCCGTGGTGGACGAGCGCGCTCACGTTCATCCTGCCGTTCATCCTCATCATCGGGTTCTGGATCTTCATCATGAACCGGATGCAGGGTGGGGGCTCCAAAGTCATGAGCTTCGGCAAGAGTCGCGCCAAGCGTGTCAGCCCCGATTCGCCCAAGGTCACGTTCAAGGACGTGGCCGGGGCCGACGAGGCCGTCGAGGAGTTGCACGAGATCAAGGAGTTCCTCGAGAACCCCAAGAAGTTCCAGCAGCTGGGCGCGCGCATCCCCAAGGGCGTGCTCCTGTTCGGACCGCCCGGCACCGGCAAGACCCTCCTTGCGAGGGCCGTTGCCGGCGAGGCGGGCGTCCCCTTCTTCAGCATCAGCGGCTCTGACTTCGTCGAGATGTTCGTGGGCGTCGGCGCCTCGCGCGTGCGCGACTTGTTTGCACAAGCCAAGGAGAACGCCCCCTGCATCATCTTCGTCGACGAGATCGACGCCGTCGGTCGTCACCGCGGCGCCGGCATGGGCGGTGGGCACGACGAGCGCGAGCAGACCCTCAACCAGCTGCTCGTCGAGATGGACGGTTTCGAGATGAAGGACAACGTCATCCTCATCGCCGCCACCAACCGCCCCGACATTCTCGACCCCGCGCTGCTGCGCCCCGGGCGTTTCGACCGTCAGATCGTCGTCGACCGCCCCGACAGGCCCGGTCGCCGGGCGATCCTGGACGTGCATTCCCGCGGCAAGCCCCTCGGCAAAGACATCGATCTCGACGCGCTTGCGGCCCAGACGCCGGGCTTCACCGGCGCCGACCTTGCCAACCTCGTGAACGAGGCGGCGCTGCTGGCGGCCCGCTACGGCAAGAAGATCATCGGGATGCACGAGCTCGAAGAAGGCATCATGCGCGTCCTTGCGGGACCCGAGAAGAAGACGCGCATCATCTCCGAGAAGGAGAAGGCCATCACGGCGTACCACGAGATGGGCCACGCACTCGTCGGCCATTTCCTCGAGTTCACCGACCCGGTGCACAAGATCTCCGTGGTGAGCCGCGGCCAGGCGCTGGGCTACACCATCTCGCTGCCTACCGAGGATAAGTTTCTCACCACCAAGGGCGAGCTCATGGACACCCTCGCCATGACGCTGGGCGGCCGTGCCGCAGAAGAGGTCGTGTTCGGCGAGATCACCACGGGCGCCGCCAACGATCTCGAGAAGGCCACAGCCACGGCCAAGCAGATGATCATGCGTTTCGGCATGAGCGAGGAGCTCGGCCCGCGCACGCTCGGTCACGATCAGTCGATGCCCTTCCTGGGGCGCGAGTTCCAGCAGCAGGCTGACTATTCGGACGAGGTGGCCCGCCAGATCGACGACGAGATCCGCCGTATCATCGAGGAGGCGCACCAGTGCGCCCAGGACCTCCTCAACGACAAGCGCGAGTTGCTCGACGCGATCAGCAAGATCCTCATGGTGCGCGAGACCATCGAGGCCTCCGAGTTCCAGGCGCTGGTCGACGGCGTGCCCGAAGAAGAGGCCTTCCGCGAACGCGACGAGAAAGCCGCCCAGCACCGCGCCAAGGTCGCCCGCGACGTCGGGAAGAAGGAGCGCCCCGCGCAGCCACCGGTGCCCAAGCCGGCGCACGTCAACCCCGTCAACCCCGAGACGACCTGACGCCCCCGGGCGTGCCGGCCGCATACTCGTGGATCGCGACAAGATAGAGCGGGGAGTGCGTCTGATGCTCGAAGGCATCGGCGAAGACCCCGAGCGCCCGGGACTCATCGGCACGCCGCGCCGCGTGGCCGACATGTACGAGGACATCTTCTCGGGCATCGATGCGCCAGACCCGGCCGAGTTGCTGGTGTCGATGACCGGCGACCATCACCGCGAGATGGTGGTCATCCGCGATATCGACTTCTACTCCGTCTGTGAGCACCACCTGCTGCCGTTCGCCGGCATGGCTCACGTGGCCTACATCCCCAGCAAGGAGGGGCGCATCACCGGCCTGTCGAAGCTCGCCCGCGTCGTGCGCCAGGTCGCGGCGCGTCCGCAGCTTCAGGAGCGCATCACCTCCGAGGTGGCCGACGCCATCGTACGCGCCCTCGACCCGCTCGGCGCGCTCGTGCTCATCCAGGCCGAGCATCTCTGCATGTCCATGCGAGGCGTGCGCACTCCGGGGACGCGGACCGTGACGAGCGCCGTGCGCGGCATCATCCAGTCGCACGACGCCACTCGCGCCGAGGCCTTCTCTCTCATCAACTCGCCGCGCTGAGCGCGATCGCCTTGCCGGCCCAGCCGAGCTGCGCTCTCGATCTCTCCTTCCCGTGCATCATGGGCGTGGTCAACGTCACCCCCGATTCATTCTCAGACGGGGGCCGCTTCTTCGCCGCCGCCGACGCGCTCGAGCAGGGCCTTGCCCTGGTGCGCGAGGGCGCGGCACTCGTCGACATCGGCGGCGAGTCCACGCGCCCGGGTGCGGACCCCGTCTCGGAGGACGAGGAGCTCCGCCGTGTCCTCCCGGTCGTCGAAGCTCTGGCCGGACGTGTCGGCGTGCCGATCTCAGTCGACACGATGAAGGCCGAGGTGGCGCGCCGCGCTCTGGCCTCCGGTGCTGCGCTGATCAACGACGTGAGTGCTCTGCGCTATCGACTCCGACATGGTCGAGGTGATCGCCGAGGCGGGCTGCCCCGTCTGCCTCATGCACATGTACGGCGAACCCAAGACCATGCAGGACGATCCGCGCTACGACGATGTCGTGGACGAGGTGCTCCGCTTCCTTGAAGAGCGCATGGCTGTCGCGCTCGCCCGCGGGCTTCGCGAGGACCAGATCATGGTCGACCCCGGCATCGGCTTCGGCAAGACCGTGGATCACAACCTCGCCCTCCTGCGCGACCTGCGGCGCTTCACCACGCTCGGCAGGCCCGTGGTGCTCGGCACGTCGCGCAAGCGCTTTCTCGGCGCGATCCTCGGCGCCGAGCCTACGGCGCGCACCATCGGTACCGTGACCACCACGGTCGTGGGCCTCCTTGCCGGGGCGCACGTGTTCCGTGTGCACGACGTCAAGCCCAACTTCGAGGCGCTTCGCGTCGGTTTGGCCGTCCTCGAGGGCGCGCCGGCCACGTGAGCGCCTGCCGGCCGCGTGGCCGGCGCGCCCCTGGAGGCTCCATCATGTCCAACCGTGTATCCATCTCCGTCGAAGGTATCGAGCTTCGCGGCCGTTGCGGGGTCACCCCCGAAGAACGCGCTGTGGGCCAGCTCCTCATCGTGGACATTCGCCTTGAGCCCGTCGCCTGCCCGGGCGCCCAGAGCGACGATCTCTCGGGCACCGTCGACTACGGGTGGGTCGTCGACATCGTGCGCGGCATCGTGGAGGACCATGAGTTCAAGCTCCTGGAACGCCTCGCCGAGGTCATCGCAGACGCTGTGTGGGCACCCCTCGACCTGGCGTTCCTGGAGGTCGCCGTCACGAAGCCTGCGCCGCCGGTCGCCATCCCCATCGCCGCCGCTCGGGTGGAGGTCGTCCGCACCGCGTGAATGGGTCCGCTCGCAGCCGAGTCTTCGTCTCGCTGGGCTCTAATCTTGGCGACCGCCGGGGTGCTCTGGAGGCGGCCGGCGAAGCGCTGGCCGCATTGCCGGCGACGACGATCGTGGCGGCGTCGCGGGTCTACGAGACAGCTCCGCAGGATCATGAGAAGCAGCCCGCCTTTCTCAACCAGGTCCTGTGCCTCGAGACCGGGCTCCAGCCTTACGATCTCCTGGGTGAGGGCCAGCGCATCGAGAGCGAGCATGGCCGCGAGCGGGGGCTGCGATTTGGCCCGCGCTCGCTCGATATCGATATACTGCTCTTCCAAGACTTCGAGTCGGAGGAGCCTGAGCTGCTGCTTCCACACCCGCGCATGCTGCGCCGCGCGTTCGTGCTCGTGCCCCTCGCCGAGATCTGGGGCTGTGCGCGGGGGATGCCCGATCTCGACATCGCCGCCCTAGCGCAGCGTGCGGCTCGAGATCAGGAAGTACGGCCCTACGACCTCCCGGAGGCGTGAGCGGTGACCAGCGACCACGAATCGGCGCTCCGCAGGACCGGGCCGGCTCCCGCCGCCCGCAGCGGCGTCTGAGGCGGCCGGTCGTGTCGCGCCCGTACATCGCCAGTCGCTCCGGGGAGCCCCTTCACCGGCGCACGTTCGACGTGCTCGTGTTGGGCGGCGGAATCGCCGGCCTCACGGCCGCCATCGCCGCGGCGCGTCGCTGGCGCGTCGGGCTGCTCACCAAGTCGACCTTCGACGACACCACGACCTTCCTCGCGCAGGGAGGCATCGCCGCCGCGCTGGGCCCGTCGGACTCGCCCGAGCTGCACTTCCAGGACACCGTCAATGCCGGCGCCGGCCTCTGTGACGAGGAGGCGGTCCGCGTGCTCGTCAACGAGGGCCCCGAGCGCGTGCGGGAGCTCATGGAGATCTGCCCGCGTTTTGACAAGGTCGACGGGCAGATCGTGCTCGGCCGCGAGGGCGCGCACTCGGTGGCACGCGTGGTGCACGCCGGCGGCGACGCCACCGGCAGCGAGGTGTCGAGCGCCCTCGCCGAGGCGGCCCGCGTGGGCAGCAGCGTGCAGCTCTACGAGAACGAGTTCGTCATCGACCTTCTCACCGTGGACGGACGCTGCGTCGGCGCGCTCACCCTGAATCTCGACGACGGCGGGCTCACCCTCAATGTGGCGATGGTCACCGTCCTGGCGACGGGCGGAGCCGGTCAGGTGTACGGACGCACCACCAACCCGCCGGTGGCGACCGGCGACGGGATCGCCATGGCGTACCGCGCCGGCGCCGCGATCCGCGACCTGGAGTTCATGCAATTCCACCCCACCGGTCTGGCGGTGCCCGGCCAAGAGACGGTCCAGCTCGTCACCGAGGCGCTGCGCGGCGAAGGCGCGTATCTGCGCAACGCCGCGGGAGAG
This sequence comes from uncultured Thermoleophilia bacterium, assembly GCA_963765635.1. Classification (GTDB taxonomy): domain Bacteria; phylum Actinomycetota; class Thermoleophilia; order UBA2241; family UBA2241; genus CAIXSE01. Next base: position 23,990 of record CAVXXF010000004.1, on the reverse strand, counting down.
CGTTTCATGACGTCGTACGACCCGCGCGCCGAGCTCGCCTCGCGCGACGTCGTGGTTCGCGCCATGGTCGGCGAGATGCGGCTCGAGGGCAGCGACCACGTGTATCTCGACGCCACGCACCTCGATGCCGTCTGGCTGCACGAGCGCTTCCCGCGAGTCACCGCGGGTCTGGCCGAGCACGGGCTCGACCTCGCCACGCAACTCATCCCCGTCGCACCGGTCTGCCACTACTTCGTCGGCGGCGTGGTCACCGACGTGTGGGGCCGCACCACGGTGCCCGGCCTCTACGCCAGCGGCGAAGTGGCCAGCACCGGCGTGCACGGCGCCAACCGGCTCGCCAGTAACTCGCTGCTCGAAGGGCTGGTCTTCAGCGACCGCGTCGTGCGCGATCTAGACCGCTACATCGGCCGTCTCGGCGAAGACGTCCGCCGCCTGCGCTTCGACCTGCCCGAAGCGTCGGCGGGCGGCGACGGCAGCAGCGCCGCCGGGGCCCGCCACCGCCTCACATCCGTGATGTCCGACAAGGTCGGCGTGCTGCGCCGCGGCGACGACTTGCGCGCGGCTCTGGCCGATCTCAACGCGCTGACCTCGGAGCTGCGCTTCGGCACTCTCGGTGAAGCCGAATACGAGTTCCTCAACCTGCTCACGCTGGGCACGCAGATGGCCAAGTGCGCTCTGCTGCGCGAGGAGTCTCGCGGCGTGCACCTGCGCGACGACTTCCCGGCGGTGGACGACGAGCACTGGCGGCGGCATGTCACGCTGCGCCTCCCGCCCCACGAGCGGGAAGAAGGTGTGATCGGCAAGGTGGCGCGCCCGTGAGCGCGCGCGGCTACCGTGGTGAGGCGGCGCGCGCCGCGGCGCGCGCCGCGCTTGCCGAAGACCTCGCCGGCTACGGCGACATCACCGGCTCCGCCTTCTGCGGCGACGGCCTCGCGCACGTCGTCGCCCGCGAGGCCGGCGTGCTTTCCGGCGCCGCCGCCTTCGCAGCCACGGTGACGCTCGTCGATCCTTCGCTGAGCGTCGCCTTCGCAGTCGTCGACGGCGGCCGGTTCGCGTCTGGCGACGTCGTCGCCACGCTGCGCGGCCCGCTCGCCGGGATCCTGGCGGCGGAGCGCACGGGCCTCAACTTCCTCGGCCGCCTCTCCGGCGTGGCGACGATCACGGCGGAGTACGTCGCCGAGACGGTCGGCACAGCGGCGCGCATCGCCGCGACGCGCAAGACCACGCCGGGCCTGCGGGCCCTGGAGAAGCAAGCCGTCGTGCACGGTGGCGGCACCCCGCACCGCTTCGGCCTGTTCGACGGGGCCATGATCAAGGACAATCACGTGGCCGCCGCCGGTGGCGTGCGCGCGGCCGTCGAACTGGTGCGTTCCGGCGCCGCTCACGTACACGCCCTCGAGGTCGAGGTCGACACGCTCGAGCAGCTGGGCGAGGCCCTCGACGCCGGTGCCACCATCGTGCTGCTCGACAACATGGACACGTCCGCCGTGAGGGAGGCCGTGGCGATGGTCGCCGGTCGCGCCCTCGTCGAGGTCTCCGGGGGCGTGCGCCTCGGGCGCGTCCGCGAGCTGGCGGAGGCCGGCGTGGACGTGATCTCCGTGGGGGCGCTCACGACGCGCGCGCCCTGGCTAGACTTCGGCCTCGACATGGAGACCTGACCATGCTGCTCGTCGTGGATGTGGGCAACACGCAGACCCACATCGGCCTCATGGACGATAGCGTCGTGGCTGGCGAGTGGCGCCTCGCCACCGTGCGTCACCGCACAAGCGACGAGATCGCGGGTCTCTTGCAGGGGTTCTTCTCTCTGCAGGGCGCGCACCTGCGTGAGGCGGTCGACGAAGCCGGCATCGCCTCGGTGGTGCCTCGTCTCACGCAGCAGTGGGTCGAGATGTGCGACAAGCACCTGGGCGTGGAGGCCTTCGTGGTCGGGCCCGGAGCGCGGACCGGCATGCGCATCGCCATGAAGAACCCGGCGGAGGTGGGCGCCGACCGCATCGTCAATGCCGTGGCGGCGTTTGAGAAGTACGGCGGTCCCTGCATCGTCGCCGATTATGGCACCGCCACCACCTTCGACGTCATCTCGGCCGACGGCGATTACCTTGGCGGCGCCATCGCGCCGGGCATCGAGGTGTCTCTGGAAGCGCTCACGACGCGCGCCGCCAAGCTGATCAAAGTCGAGCTGGTCGAGCCCGAGCACGCCATCGGCAAGTCGACCACGGAGGCGCTTCAGTCCGGCGCAGTGTACGGCTTCGCCGGTGAGATCGAGGGTATCGTGCACGCTATCTGGGGCGAGCTCGGAGAGCGTGCGCAGGTGATCGCCACCGGCGGTCTCGCCGACTTGATCGCCCGGCATACCGACGTGATCAGCGCCGTCGATCCGTTTCTCACGCTGCGCGGCATCGAGATCGTCATGCGCCGCCAGCAGCGGACCTGACGGGGGGCGCGGTGGCGGCCCCGGCGTCGGCGACTCCGGCTTCCGGGCGCGGCGTCACTGCGCCGCTCGCTGGCCCGCGCGACCCCTTTCGCGAGCCGCTGCGGATCGGTGCGCTTGCGCTCGACCGGCGCCTGTTCATGGCGCCGATGGCCGGCATCACCTCCCCTGCGTTTCGGCGCAGCGTGCGCCGCTGGGGTGCCGGTCTCGCCTTCACCGAGATGATCTCGGCTTATGGTGTCCACTACGGAAACCGGCGGACGCTGGACTACCTGGTGTGCGGGGCGGACGAGCACCCCCTGGGTTTCCAGCTGTTCGGCGCCGACGCCGATGTGCTCGCCGACGCCGCGGCGCGCTGCGTCGAGGCCGGCGCCGACGTCGTGGACCTCAACATGGCCTGCCCGGTGCGCAAGGTCGTCAAGACCGGCGCCGGGGCGGCGCTCCTCGGCGATCCGCAGCGCGCCGCGGCGATCGTCGCCGCGGTGGTCGGCGCCGTCGCTGGGCGCGCGCCGGTGACCGTCAAGATCCGCTCGGGGCTGCGCGAGGGCGATGACGCGGGGCGCCGCACCGCCCCCCTCCTCGTGGCCGCGGGGGCCGCGGCCGTGTGCATCCACCCGCGGACGGCGAGCCAGCTGTACCGCGGTCGCGCCGACCATGCCGTCACGTTCGCTCTGGCCGCGGAACTGCCCGTCCCCGTGATCGCCTCCGGCGACGTGGACGGTCGCACCACGGCCCTCGCCCTTCTGGAGGGCGGCGCGGCCGCGGTGATGCTGGCCCGCCACGCCCTCGGCCGCCCTTGGTTGTTCGCCGAGATCCTCGACGACGCGCAGCCTCCCTCCCTCGAGGAGCGTCTCGCCGAGGTGCGCCGTTTCGTCGGCGAGGCTGTGCGGGACATGGGCGCGCGCTCCGTAGGCTATCTGCGCCAGTTCTGGCCGCGGTACCGGCGCGCCGGCGTGCTGGGCAAGGAGCTCGCCCAGGCGCTGATGCTCGCCCCCGACGTGGCGGCCGTGAGCGAGCTGCTCGGCGCGTGACCGGCCGCCGTCGCGCAGGCGCCGCGCGTTTGCGCCTCGCGGAGTCATGGCCTATACTCTCCGACTTGTTCGGCGCGCGGTCCCGGTTCGGGGCCGCGCTGCCGTGTAGAAGAGGAGGAACCCAGTGGTCGACCGTGAGATCATCCTCACCCCCGAGGGCTTTCAGCGCCTCAAGGAGGAGATCGAATATCTCTCGAGCGTCAAACGCGACGAGGTAGCGGAGCGTATCCGCGCCGCGCGCGACTTCGGCGACATCTCCGAGAACTCCGAGTACGACGACGCCAAGAACGAGCAGGCCATGCTCGAGGCGCGCATCTACGCTCTCGAGGAGAGGCTGCGTGGCGCCACCGTCATCGACTCCGACTCCATCACCACCGACAAGGTCGGCGTGGGCACCAAGGTCACTCTGCAGGACATGAAGGCCGGCGACGTCGTGCAGTACTCCATCGTGGGCTCCGCAGAGGCCGATCCCGTCGCCCACAAGCTCTCCAATGAGTCGCCCGTGGGCAACGCGATCATGGGTCACAAGCCGGGCGACAAGGTGACGGTGAGTGTTCCCCAGGGCTCGAAGAAGTTCAAGGTCCTGGCCATCGAGAAAGCCTGACGGCTCCCGCCGTGGAGGAGCAGAGCGAGCACGGCGGCGACGTTTTCGCCGAACGGCGCGCCAAACTCGCGGCGTGGCGTGCCGCCGGAGACGTCTACCCCACTCAGTACCAGCCGCGTGACGAGATCGGGCCGCTGCACGAGGTCTACGCCGGCCTCGAGGCCGGCCAGGACTCGGGCGACGTGCGCCGCATCGCCGGGCGCGTCATGGCCCGCCGCGTGCACGGCAAGCTCACCTTCGTGGTCCTCAAGGACTCCAGCGGCGAGCTGCAGCTGTTCGCCCAGCTCGACGCCCTCGGCGAGGAGCGCTACGCGCCGCTCGAGCACGTCGACCTGGGCGACTTCGTCGGCGCCGAGGGCACGGTCATGCGCACGCGGCGCGGCGAGCTCTCGCTGCGCGTCACCTCGTGGGTGCTGCTCTCCAAGTCACTGCGCCCGATGCCCGAGAAGTTCCACGGTCTCACCGACGTGGAGACCCGCTACCGCCGTCGCTACCTCGACCTCATGGTGAACGACGACTCGCGCGAGGTGTTCGTGAAGCGCGCCCGCATCGTTCGCGCGATCCGCGAGTTCCTTGACGGGCGCGGTTTCGTCGAGGTCGAGACTCCCGTGTTGCAGCCGCTCTACGGCGGCGCCCTGGCGCGGCCGTTCATCACCCATCACAACGAGCTCGAGCGTGACCTGTACCTGCGCATCGCCACCGAGCTGTACCTCAAGCGCTGCATCATCGGCGGCATCGACCGCGTCTACGAGATGGGCAAGGACTTCCGCAACGAGGGCGTGAGCTTCAAGCACAATCCCGAGTTCACGATGCTCGAGACCTATGAGGCCTACGTGGACTACAACCACGTGATGACGATGGTCGAAGAGATGACCGCCGCGGCGGCTCGCGCCGTCGGCGACCTCCGGGTGCGGTTCCGCGATCAAGATATCGACCTGGCCCCGCCCTGGCCGCGCCTCACGATGCGCAAGGCCATCGAGAACGAGACCGGCATCGACATCGGCGCCGACGACGCGCGCACCGTGGCCGATCTCCAGGCCGCCATCAAGGCGAAGGGGCTCGACGAGACCGTGCCGCTCGCGCCTGCCTGGGGGGCTCAGGTCGACGAGCTGTTCAGCGAGTGCGTCGAGCCCCAGCTCATCCAGCCGGTGTTCATCACCGAGCACCCACTTGAGACCAGCCCGTTCGCCAAGAAGACGCCGCACGACCCGCGCTTCGTCGAGCGCTTCGAGGGCTTCATCGCCGGTATGGAGCTGAGCAACGCCTTCAGCGAACTCAACGACCCCGAGGATCAGCGCGAGCGCTTCGTGCAGCAGATGCAGGACCTCGCCGACGGCGACGAGACCGCGCACCGGCTCGACGAGGACTTCCTCGAGGCCATGGAGCACGGCATGCCGCCGACCGGCGGCCTGGGCATGGGCATCGACCGTCTCGTGATGATCCTCACCGGCGCGCCGTCGATCCGCGACGTCGTGCTCTTCCCGGCGCTGCGCGGCTAGACGCACGGCGGCCGGCCCGAAGCCAGCCGTCCGGCTCAGGCGGGACTGGCCGGCTTCCTCTCTTCGGCGTCGATCGCAGCCTCGACCGACACTCCCTCTCTTTTCGCCCACCGCGGCCCCGGCCAGCCGGCCTTGGGGCCGATCGCCAAGGTGAGCCCCGGCACCAGCGCGGTGCGCACCAGGAACGTATCGAGGAGTACGCCAAGAGCCACGCCGATGCTGATCTCCGCCAGGTCCTTGACTGGCTGGGACAGCAGGATGAGGAATGTGCCGGCGAGGATGATGCCGGCGCTGGTGAGTACGCCGCCGGTGGCGGCCAGCGCCTTCACGGTGCCGTCGCGCAGGCCCTCGAGCATCGCCTCACCGCGGATCCGCGTTGTGATGAAGATGTTGTAGTCGCTGCCCAGAGCCACGAGAAAGATGAACATGTAGAGCGGGATGCGGTAGCTGATGCGCTCCCAGCCAAACAGCTTCTCGGTGATGAGGATGGTGCCGCCGAGCGCCGCCAGGTACGAGAGCAGATTCGTGGCCAGCAGATAGAGCGGAGCCACCAGAGCGCGCAGCAGTATGGCGAGGATCACGCCGACGACGACGAGCGCGACGACGGCGACGACGAGGGTGTCACGATTGCTCAGCGCCCACGTGTCAGCCTGGATGGCCGTGGGCCCGCCGACGAGCGCCGTCGCCCCTCCCGCGGCGGCGGCCTTGCGGGCCGTCTCCCTGAGCTGTCGCACCTGCTCCAGCGCTTCCTTGGAGTAGGGGTCGCCCTCGAGGATGACCTGGAAGCTGAGGAGCTTGCCATCGTCGGCGGTCCCGGTGGGGAAGGCGGCGGCGACTCCGGGGCTCTCATTCAAGGCGCCGACGATCATCCCGGTGACGAACTCGGGCGGCGCCTGCGGTGCCTTGATGAGCACCGACGTCGGCGCCAGGCTGCCCTTGGGGTAGTGCTTCTCGAGCAGTGCGTACCCCTGTTTGGACGGCATGTCCTTGAGGAAGTCCTCGGTGAAGCTGAAGCGCGGGCTGTAGAACAGGCAGCCGAGGGCCAGGGTGACGAGGATGACGGCGACGACGGCCGCGGCCCGCTTCGGCGCCGCGGCCACCCGCTCGGCGATGCGCTGCCAGGTGCGGTGCTCGGTCGCCTCGCCGAGCTTGGGGCGCCGCGGCCAGAAGGCCCGCCGCCCGAGCAGCGCGAGCAGGGCGGGCATCAGCGTGAGGCCGGCGATGAGCGTCACGAACACCCCGAGTCCCAGCACCGGCGCGAATGAGGTGTAATCGCCGTAGTTCGCGAACAGCAGGGCGAGGACGGCCAGCGTCACGGTCAGTCCGCTGGCGGCGATCGCCTCCCAGGTCTCGGCCAGTGCCGTGGCGAGGGCGACGCGCGCGTCGCCCTCGCGGCGCAGTTCCTCGCGGTATCGCGAGATGAGCAGCAGCGCGTAGTCGGTGCCTGCCCCGAACAGCAGGATCACCATCAGCGACGTGGCTTGGCCGGACAAAGTCACGTCCAGGGCCGTGGCGATGCGCGCCAGGATCCCGCCGGCGACAAAATAGCCGAAGCCCACGGTGAGCAGCGGGACGAACGGCAGGACAGGCGAGCGATAGATGACGAGCAGGAGGATCAGCACGAGGATCACGGTGCCGAGAAGGAGCTTGACGTCGGCGTTGAGGAAGATCCGATAGACGTCGGTGATGAGCCCCCCGGGGCCGGTGACGCGCACCTGCATGCCGCCGACGGAGTCGCCGAAGTGGTCGGCGATCGCCTCCACGGAGTCGCGGAACGCCGCGTTGCCAGGGTTGCCGTCGAGGCTGGCGAAGATCAGGGCGCCCTTGCCGTCGGGCGAGTACTCCACGCGCGCGCTGTTGATGGGCTCGGCGCCACCGGTGAGCCAGGCCTCTCCCTCGGCGATCGCCGCTTTGTCGGCCTCGGTGAGCGGCGCCTCGGAGCTGTACACGACGATGATGGGCGTGCCCTTGGCGTCGGCGAACGACGCCTGCTGCAGCGCGTCGGCGCGTTTGCTCTCGAGGCTCGCCGGGAGCGACTTGGAGGCGTCGTTACTGGTCACGCTCTGCAGCGCGGGACCCATCGCCATGATGCCGGCGATCAGGATCCAGACGGCGATGACGATCCACGGGTGCCTGCCGCGCGTACTCCAGGTGATGATGTTCCGCATGTGTGCCTGCCCCCTGCCGGCGATGGACGGTGCCGTGATCAGCGCACATCATATCCGCGACTCCGCCCCGGGGGCAGCCGGAGCCTCGGGTCGCGTCTCGTGGCGAATCGGGTACCATAGACCTACGTCACGCCTCCGGGGGCAGAGCGGAGGCCCAGAGCAAGCCCCGGCGGCCGCCCGCGTCCACTCACCCGACCCGAACGGCCCCCGTCTTCCGGAAGGAGTCACCGGATGTTCGAACGCTTCACCGAACGTGCCAGGCAGGTCGTGGTCCTCGCGCAAGAAGAGGCCAGGGCGCTCAAGCACAACTACATCGGCACCGAGCACCTGCTGCTCGGCCTGCTGCGCGAAGAAGAAGGCGTGGCCGCCCGTGTGCTCGACGGCCTCGAAGTCTCCGTCGAGGAAGTACGCGCCGCCGTGGTGCGTATCGTCGGCTCCGGCGAGGAGTCGCCGCAGGGGCAGATCCCGTTCACGCCCCGCGCCAAGAAGGTGCTCGAGTTGGCGCTCCGCGAGGCGCTCTCCCTGGGCCACAACTACATCGGCACCGAGCACATCCTGCTCGGTCTCGTGCGCGAGGACGAAGGCGTCGCCGCGCGCATCCTGCTCGATCTGGACGCCGAGCCCGAGAAGATCCGTAACGAGGTCATGCGCACGCTCAGCGGCCCCGGCCGCCGCGGCCAGCAGCAGGGCGGCGGCGAAAGCAAGCGCCAAGCCAAGGTGCTGGAGCAGTTCGGTCGCAACCTCACCAAGCTGGCCGAAGAGGGCAAGCTCGACCCCTGCATCGGGCGCACCACCGAGATCGAGCGCGTCATGCAGATCCTCAGCCGGCGCACCAAGAACAACCCGGTGCTCATCGGCGAGCCCGGCGTGGGCAAGACGGCCATCGTCGAGGGCTTCGCGCAGCGCATATCCAACCACGAGGTGCCCGAGCTGCTCAAGGGCAAGCAGGTCTTCAGCCTCGACCTCGCCGCATTGGTCGCGGGCTCCAAGTACCGCGGCGAGTTCGAAGAGCGCCTCAAGAAAGTCATGAAGGAGATCCACGACACCGGCGACATCATCCTCTTCATCGACGAGCTGCATAACCTCGTCGGCGCCGGCGCCGCGGAGGGCGCCATCGACGCCGCCAGCATCCTCAAGCCGGCGCTCGCGCGCGGCGAGCTTCAGACCATCGGCGCCACCACCATGGACGAGTACCGCAAGTACCTCGAGCGCGACGCCGCCCTGGAGCGCCGCTTCCAGCAGATCAAGGTGGCCGAGCCGTCGGTCGAGGAGACCGTCGAGATCCTCAAGGGTCTGCGCGACCGCTACGAGGCCCACCATCGCATCCGCATCACCGACGAAGCGCTCACCTCGGCGGCCGAGCTCGCCGACCGCTACATCAGCGACCGCTTCCTTCCAGACAAGGCGATCGACCTCATCGACGAGGCCGCCAGCCGCATGCGCATCCGCACCATGACGGCGCCGCCCAGTTACCGCGAGCTCGAAGAGGAGATCTCCGGGGTGCGCAAGGAGAAGGAGGCGGCCATCGAGGCGCAGGAGTTCGAGAAGGCCGCCAACCTGCGCGACAAGGAGCGCAAGCTCAGCCACAAGAAGCTCGAGCTCGAGGACCAGTGGAAGACCAGCGACGAAGGCATGCGCGCCAGCATCGGCGAGGACGAGATCGCCGAGATCGTGAGCATGTGGACGGGCATCCCAGTGGTCAAGATCACCGAGGCCGAAAGCAAGAAGCTCCTGCGCATGGAGGACGAGCTGCACGTGAGGCTCGTCGGGCAGGACCCGGCGGTACGCGCCGTCAGCAAGGCCATCCGCCGGAGCCGCGCCGGGCTCAAGGACCCCCGGCGCCCCACCGGCTCCTTCATCTTCCTGGGCCCCTCGGGCGTGGGCAAGACGGAGCTGGCGCGCACGCTCGCCAACTTCCTCTTCGGCGACGAGGAGCACCTCGTGCAGATCGACATGAGCGAGTACATGGAGAAGCACTCCGTCTCGCGACTCGTCGGTTCGCCGCCCGGCTACGTGGGGCACGACGAGGGCGGTCAGCTCACCGAGATCGTGCGCCGCAAGCCGTACAGCGTGATCCTCTTCGACGAGATCGAGAAGGCGCACCCGGACGTGTTCAACATCCTGCTGCAGATCCTCGAGGACGGGCGGCTCACCGATTCACAGGGCCGCACGGTCGACTTCCGCAACTCCATCCTCATCATGACCAGCAACATCGGCGCCGAGATGATCACCAAGGATACGCCGTTGGGCTTCGGTCAGACCGCCATCAAAGGCATGACCTACGACGACATGAAGGGCCGCATCACCGGCGAGCTCAAGCGCGTCTTCAAGCCTGAGTTCCTCAACCGCGTCGACGAAGTCATCGTCTTCCACAAGCTGGAGCGCTCCGAGATCGGCGCCATCGTCGACCTCATGATCGCGCGCCTGCAGCTGCAGCTCGACCCCAGCGGGGTCACGCTGCAGCTCACCGACGCCGGCCGCGAAGTGCTCGTCGAGAAGGGCTTCGACCCCATGCTCGGCGCGCGACCCCTGCGGCGCGCTATCCAGCGCTACATCGAGGACAAGCTCAGCGACGCGATGCTGGAGAAGCAGTTCCCCGAGGGCACGGTGGTCCTCGTCGACGGCGAGGACGAGGACACGGTGCTCACCGTGAACGGCGAGAGGGTCGGCGGGCGCGTCGAGCTGCCCATGGTCGGCCTCGACGAGCCCGTGGGTCAGGGCATGGCCCCGGTCGCATCGGCGCCGGGCGGCTCAGACGGCCCCGACGCCGGCGGCGCGGCTGCCGGCGCCTGACAGCGTCCGTGGCGAAGCAGCAGACGGTCTTCATCTGCGGCCAGTGCGGCCGTCGCGAGGCCAAGTGGCTCGGCCACTGCCCCGACTGCGGCGCGTGGGACTCGTTCGTCGAAGAGAGAGTGATCCCGGCGGGCGGCGCCGGCTACACCGGCAGGGCCCGCCGCAAGGCGAGTGACGGGGGCGGCGCCGCAGGCGCCGCCCCCGTCCGTCTGGCCGACGTCGTCTCGTCCGCCGAGGCGCGGTTCTCCAGCGGCATCTCCGAGCTGGACCTGGTGCTCGGCGGCGGCATCGTGCCGGGCTCGCTGGTGCTGGTCGGCGGCGAGCCCGGGATCGGCAAGTCGACGCTGCTGCTGCAGGTCCTCGACCGCGTGGCCGCCTCCGGCCGCGCGGTCCTGCTCGTCTGCGGCGAGGAGTCGGCCGCCCAGGTCAAGATGCGCGCCGAGCGCATCTGCGGCGACCCCGGCGGCATCTCTGTCCTCGCCGAGACCGAGCTGGAGTCGGTCCTCGAGAGCGTCGCCGCGGCTTCCGCCGGCGCTGGTCGTGGTCGACTCCGTGCAGACCCTGTACAGCGACGCCTTCACCTCGGCGCCGGGCAGCGTCAGCCAGGTGCGCGAAGCGGCGGGCCGCTTCCTCCGCCTGGCCAAGGCCACCGGCGCGGCCGTCTTCCTCGTCGGCCACGTCACCAAGGAGGGCGCGATCGCCGGCCCTCGCGTGCTCGAGCACATGGTCGACACTGTGCTGCAGTTCGAGGGCGACCGCTACCGCTTCTATCGCACCCTGCGCGCCGCCAAGAACCGCTTCGGCTCCACGAACGAACTGGGGATCTTCGAGATGACCGCCGCCGGCCTGCAAGGCGTCGCCGATCCGTCGTCGCTGTTTCTCGGCGACGCGGGGCCGGCTGTCGGGGCGGCGGTGCACATCGCCGTCGAGGGCAGCCGCTGCTTTCGCCGTCGAGGTCCAGGCTCTCGTCAATCGCACCGAACTCGCCATGCCGCGGCGCGTCGCTGTGGGGCTCGATCGCAACCGCCTGGCCATGCTCGTCGCCGTACTGGGGCGCCACGGCCGGCTGCCGTTGTCAACGAGCGACATTTTTGTTACAATTGCAGGAGGAATTCGCATCGACGAACCTGCGGCCGACCTCGCTGTTGCTCTCGCCATCGCCTCTGCAGAGCGCAACGTACCGCTTCCACCGAGGGTCGCAGCAATCGGGGAGATCAGCCTGACGGGCGAACTTCGTTCCTGCAGCCAGAGTGAGCGACGTGTCGCCGAAGCCGGTCGTGCCGGCTTCGAACGCCTCGTCGTACCCGCCGCCGACGCAATGCGCGCCGGCGGGATATCTGTGGGCGCGGCCGACATGCGCGGCGTCCTCGCAGCCCTGCTTCGCGAGGGTGAGTCACCCCAGCCGGCCGCCGGGGCCACGAACGACCACAGGGGGGTTTGAGAACGTTGTATTCAGTCGGTGACAAGGTCGTCTACCCGCATCACGGTGCGGGCAAGATCATGAAGATCGAGCAGAAGGACGTGCTCGGCCAGCAGCGCGACTATCTCACGATCCAGATCCTGCACAACGACATGACCGTCATGGTCCCGGTCGAGAACGCCGATCGCGCCGGCCTGCGCAAGGTCGTCGAGGCGGATGTCGTCGAGCAGGTCCTCGAGGTCCTTCGCGGCGACCCCACCAAGATGCCGAAGAACTGGAGTCGTCGCTACAAGCATAACCGCGACAAGCTCAAGACCGGCGACATCTTCGAGGTCGCGGAGGTCGTCCGCAACCTCGCCATCAGGCACGCCATCAAGGGCCTGTCGACCGGCGAGAAGCAGATGTTCTCGAAGGCGAAGAAGATCCTTGCCAGCGAGCTCATGTACGCCCGCGACTTCGGCGAGGACCAGGCCAACGCCTTCCTCGAAGAGGTGCTCGAGAACATCCACATCGATGGGCCTGCGGTTGTCGACGAGCCCCTCGAGCCGGTCACCGTCGTCTGACGCCGGCCCGGCCGGCCTGGCCCCCAGGACCAGGGGTGTGCTTGCCCCTGCGGTCCGCCTGCTGCTCGCCCTGCTCGGAGCTCTCGCCGGGTACCAGATCGCAGAGCGCATCCGGGAATCTTCGTATGCTCCGGACCTCGGCCAGCCCGGCAAGATCGTCTGGCAGCTCGCCTTCACGGCCGCGGGCTTCGCGCTCGGCTACGTGTTCGGCGTGGTGCTCTCGCGTCTTCTCAGGCGCGGCCTCGACCGTGTCGACGAGGTCATGGAGAGCGCCTCCGGCGCCGAGGTGGTGGTGGCCATCGGGGGCGTGCTGGTCGGGCTCATCATCGCGACGCTCATCAGCATCGCTCTCGTGCGCATTCCGCTGGTGGGCGTGTATCTCACCGTGCCGATCTACCTCCTCTCGGGCTACTTCACGGCCTATCTCGCGGCCAAGAAGCATGTCGAGATCCTCAGGCTTCTCGGGCTGCGTAGCGCCTTCGAGGGGCTGCCCGGGCTGACCCCCTCAAAGCTTCTCGACTCGAGCGCGATCATCGATGGCCGCATCCTCGACATCGCCCGTACCGGGTTCCTCGAGGGTGAAATCCTCGTGCCGCGCTTCGTAGTGGAGGAGCTGCAGCACCTGGCGGACTCCGCCGACGCGGAGAAGCGGGTGCGCGGGCGGCGCGGGCTCGATTTCGTGCGCCGCCTCCAGAAGGAGTCGGGTGTCGTGCGCATCGACGACAGAGACTACGCCGATCTCGACGCCGTCGACGCCAAACTTGTGCGCCTCGGCCGCGACCTGGGTGCGCACATCGTGACCACCGATCACACGCTCGGGAAGGTCGCCGAGATCCAGGGCGTGAAGGTCCTCAACGTGAATGACCTCGCCAACTCCGTCAAACCCGCGGTGCTGCCCGGCGAGGTCATCGAAGTCAAGATCCTGCGCGAAGGCCGCGAGCAGGACCAGGGCGTGGGCTATCTCGACGACGGCACCATGATCGTCGTCGAGTCGGGCGCGACCATGGTAGGTTCGCGTGTCAAAGCAGAAGTGACGAGCGTGCTGCAAAGCCCGTCCGGCAAGATGATCTTCACGCGGGTGCTGGCCTAGCACCCGCCGACCACTGGGGGACGCACATGGAGGAGCCACAGACTGAAGAGCTCTGGGTCATCGTCGCCGCGGCCGGCGAAAGCCGCCGTATGGGCTTGCCGGACGGCGAGTCCAAGCAGTTCCTGCTGCTGGGCGGCGAGCCGATCCTCAATCACTCCGTGCGGCGGCTGCTCGCCATGCCGCAGGTCGACGGCCTCGTGGTGGTGCTCCATCCGTCGCACACGGTGCGCTTTGCCGGCGAGCTGCTGGCATTCGACGACGCCAAACCGTTGCTGATCGTCGAAGGCGGCCGCAAGCGCTCGGATTCCGTGCGCGCCGGTCTGCTCGAGGTGCCGGCGACGGCGGGCGTCATCGCCGTCCACGACGGCGCTCGTCCGCTGTTCTCCCGGCACGTCTTCGAACACTGCATCCAGGCGCTCGACGACGTCGACGGCGCCGTCCCCGGCATCGAGGTGAGCGACACGCTCAAGCGCGCCGACCAGACCGGCGCCGTCGAGGCGACCGTCGACCGCAGTGGCCTCTGGGCCGTGCAGACGCCGCAGGTCTTCAGGGCCGGCGCGCTGCGCGACGTGTACTCGTGCGCCGATCTCGACGGCGCCACCGACGACGCCACGCTGCTCGAGCGAGGCGGCTACAAGGTCGGCCTTGTGACGTCCACGCCGGCCAACGTCAAGATCACCACGCCGGCCGACCTCCCGCTGGCCGGCGCGTTGCTCTCATGGGAGGTCGAGGCCGACGTATAGGGTGGGCAGCGGCTACGATGCGCACCGCTTCGCCGACGGGCGCCTTCTGGTGCTGTGCGGCGTCGAGATCGATCACCCACGGGGTCTCGCCGGCCATTCAGACGCCGACGTCGGCGTCCACGCGCTCATGGACGCCCTGCTGGGCGCCGCCAGCCTCGGCGATATCGGCGACCTGTTCCCCGACACCGATCCGGCGTATGCCGGCATCGCGAGCATCGAGCTGCTGCGCCGCGTCAGCGCTCGGATTCGCGAAGCCGGCTGGGAGGTCGTGAACGTCGATGTCACGCTCGTCTGCGAGCGTCCCCGTCTGGCGGACTATCGGCCGGCGATGCGGCATGGGCTGGCCGGTGCCCTTGGGCTCGCCGGCGACGCCGTGAGCGTCAAGGCGACCACCACGGAGGGGATGGGATTCGAGGGTCGCGGTGAGGGCATCGCGGCCCTCGCGGTGTGTCTCCTGAGCCGTTAAACGACGACGGCCCGCCGTGACGGGCCGTCGGGCTACTCTCGACAGGGCTCAGGACTTGTCGGTCACGTCGCCCTTTTCGATCTTCACGGCCTCGCCCGTGGCCGACGTCTCGTCGTCGTCGACGGGGGCGTCTTCCGAGAGGCCCGTCTTGAACCCGCGGATGCTCTGACCCATCGACCTGCCCAGCTTGGGCAGGCGCGTGGCCCCGAAGAGCAGGAGGATCACGAGGACGATGAGGCCGATCTCCACAGGGCCAAGGTTGGGCATGTCACTCTCCTGAGGTGCTCGCCACGCCCACAGCGGACGATGGCGCGATTGGGCAGGATCCGTAGATGAAACGTGAGTACACTCTACGGCCCGCTCCGGCAGCAATCAAGTCGACGGCGCGGGATCCAGTGGATGCCCGCATGCCGTCGAGCTTTTGGCCCGGACGCATCCCGGGCGCGCCGCGGCCGGTGTCGCGCGACCCGCAGCTGGTCAACGTGCGCGACACTGCGACATACTGGCAGACGCCGAACGGAGGAGAAAGGAGCGGGCCGATGGGCGACGATGCGCACGGTCTTGGAAGGTACTCGCTGGGCATAGGCGATCGCTTCGCGCATGAGGCCGAAGCTCAGCTCATGGCGTTCGTGCACGCGGCGCGCTTGGGCGTCGACGTGACCCCCGTGTGGAACAAGTCGAACCGAGAGCACCTGGTTGTCGGCTCCGAGCCGGCGGGCGTCCGCGAAGCCGCCGACTCGGCGGTGGGTGCCGTCGGCTGGCGGGGGGCTACTTCGTGGACGCCGACCACATCACGGCTACGACTGTGGAGCGTTTCCTCGATCCGTGCGATTTCTTCACTCTGGACGTCGCCGGCTCGATCGGCCGGCCGGCCGACGCCGCGGCCGTCGAGGCATTCTGCACGCGCCACGGCGAGCTCACAACCGGCGTAGAGGTGGGCGGCATCGACGCACCTGTCGTGATGTCGCGAGAGACCACCGCGCGCGTTGCGCGCCACTATCTGGATGCTGTCAGCGAGGCGGGGCGCGTGTACCGCCGCATCGTCGCCCACAGGGGCACTGAGACGTTCATCACCGAGGTCTCGATGGACGAGACCGACGCGCCTCAGGCACCTGCAGAACTGCTCGTCATCCTCGCCGCCCTGGCCGATGAAGGCATCCCGGTGCGGACCATCGCCCCCAGGTTCAGCGGCCGTTTCAACAAGGGGGTCGACTACGTCGGCGACGTGGCCGGCTTCGCCGCTGAATTCGCCGCCGACGTCGCGGTCGTCAGGCACGCCGTCCTGACCTACGGACTGCCCGATGATCTGAAGCTCAGCGTCCACTCGGGGAGCGACAAGTTCTCGATCTTCCCGCTCATAGGGGAAACCATCAGGCAGGCTGGGGCCGGGGTCCACGTGAAGACCTCGGGCACAACGTGGCTCGAGGAAGTCATCGGTCTCGCCGAATTCGGCGGTGAGGGCCTTGCGCTGGTGCGAGACGTCTACGCAAACGCGTTCGAGCGCCGTGAGGAGCTGTGTGCGCCCTACGCGAGTGTCATCGACATCGACCCGGCCTGCCTGCCGACGCCGGCCGAGGTGCGGCGCTGGAGCTCTGCGAAGTTCGTCGCCGCGGTGCGCCACGACGCTCAAGTACCGGACTACGACCGGCAGGTGCGCCAGCTCATGCATGTGGGGTACAGGGTGGCCGCCGAGATGGGAGACCGCTTCACGGAGCTGCTGGTCGCCTGCCGGGAGTCCATCGCGCGGAACGTTACCGACAACATCTTCGAGCGGCATCTGCGCCCCCTATTCATCGGTGAGCGGTCGACGTAGTCCGGTGGATCTGGGGCGCGGAACGGGGGCGTCTCGCCGTTTGGCGAGACGCCCCCGTTCTTCTTCGCGTGGTGGAGCGACCGGTCTTCACCGGCTGTGTTCTTGAGTCTCAGGCAGTCCAGAAGGCGCGTGCCGGCGCGAAGACGACGGCGATGCGGAAGACCTCTCCGCCCTGGATGGTGAAGTTGTGCATGGTGTTCTTGGGCACGTAGAGGGCGTCGCCGGGCGCGACTTCGAACTCGTCGTTGCCAACCTGCGCCTTGGCGCGACCGGAGAGCACGTAGAAGACGTGATCCTCGTCCGGGTGTACGTCGTCGAGCGCTGCTCCGTCGGGCATGATCTCGGTGACGTGGAACTCGAGCTGCGCGCCGGGGCACGACTTGGGGTTGACCAGCGGCCAGCCGCGGGTCTTCTCGTGCTGTGGCGGATCCTGCTTGAACTCGACGCTCTGTTGATTGAAGACTTTGCCGCGAGGTGTCTCAGCCATCGCCGGCTCCTTTCTCATCAGGGATGGGTACTTCGTTCTATGGCTCGAGGACGACCTTCATGGCGCCGTCGCGTCGCTCCACGAACGTCGCCAGTGCCTCGGCGAACTGGTCGAGTGGGAACGTGTGGGTGTGGATGCCCTCAGTGGTCACCGCGCCGTTGGCCATGAGGGCCAGCGCAGGGGCGGCCGTGTTGGGGTTGGCGCGCACCCCGAGGATGTCGAGCTCGGCGAGCGTCATCATGCCCCAGGGCACGGTGATGGCGTCGGTGGGCAGTCCGGCCATGACGAGCCGGCCGGCCTTGCGTGTGCACTTGACGGCATAGTCGATGGCCGCCTGAGTGCCGGCGCACTCCACGGTGCAGTCGACGCCGATGCCGCCGGTGAGCTCCATGACTCGGGCGACCGGGTCGTCGATCTTCTCGTAGTCAACGCCGATCGCGCCGAGGCTCTCGGCGAACGCCAGGCGTGGGCCGCGGCCGATCATGATGACGAACTTGGCGCCGGAGGCGCGTGAGTACTGGAACGAGAACTGGCCGACAGCGCCGGGTCCGGTGACGAGAACCGTGTCGCCGGTGGTCACGCGTCCGCGCTGCACGCCGTGGAGGGCGACGCCGGCGGAGTCGAGCATGGCGCCCTGGTGGTAGGTGAGATTCTCGGGCAGCGGCGTCGCCGACTTGATCGAGGTGACGATGTACTCGGCATAGGCTCCCGGCGAGGTGAAGCCGTAATGCCGATGGCCGGCGGCGTTGTCGCCGTAGTTGAGGCACACGGTGTAGTGCCCGGTCATGCAGTTGAGGCAGAAGCCGCAGCCCTTGTGCGCCTCGCCGGCCACGCGCGTGCCGACGGAGTACTTGGCAGCGACTTTCTCCGACGCCCCGAGCTCGTCCGAGACGGCCACGACCTCGCCGGCCCACTCGTGGCCGATGACAGCCGGGAAGCTGGGCGGCCAGAAGCCGGGGAACTTGCCGGCGACGATCTTCGGGTCCGTGCCGCAGATGGCCACCGCCTTGACGCGGCAGAGCACCTCGTCACCCTTGGGCTTCGGGGTCGGCACTTCCTGGAGTTCAAAATCGTTCGGCCCTTTGAGGACCAGTGCCTTCATGGTCTGCGGGATGTCAGTCATCGTCTCGCCCCTCTCAGTCGGATTCGGGAACCAATGTCTCGTTGAAAGCCGCGGCGAAACGCCGCGCCTGCTCGGCCGCTGCCCGGTCGTCGGGCAGCGGCAGTATCTCCGCGGAGATCCAGCCTTGGTAGTCGATGTCGCGCAGCGCCGCGGCGACCTCCGCAAAGTCGACATGACCCATGCCGGCCGCCCTGCGGTTGCTGTCGACGATGTGGAAGTGGCCGAGGTGCGCACCGGTCTCGCGAATGGCCGCGCCGATGGAGACCTCCTCGATGTTCATGTGGAACGTGTCGAGGAGGACGGACACGCGGGGGTCGCCGATGCGCTCCACCGCCGCCACGGTCTCGGCGGCAGTGCAGAGCAGCGGCGTCTCGTATCTGTTGATGGCCTCGATGGTGAAGCGACCGCCGGCGGCCGCCGTGCGCTCGAGGCACTCCTCCATGCTGAGGACAAAGCGCCTGAGCGCCGCTTCGAGGTTCCCGTCGGCCGGCGCCTTGCCGCGCACCAGGCCGATGATGAGCGGCGCCTCGAAGGACGCCGCGTACTCGGCGAGGGTGACGACGCGGGCGACTGCGCGGGCGCGGCCCGCGTCGTCGGGGTCCGCGAGCGACAGGCCGTCCTCGAAGTACGAGCGACCGCTGGCGAGCGCCGCGAGCCGGAGGCCCGACTTGTGCAGCAGGGCCTGGAGTTCGCGGCGCTCGAGTTCATCGGGATGGCGCAGGCTGATCTCGATGCCGTCGAAGCCGAGCTCGCACGAGACCGCGACGGCCTCGCCCACGCGCCCGGCGAACAGCATCGGGCCGAAGCCCGTGGGCGCCGACGAGGTCGCGAAGCAGAAGCGCAAGGTCACGCCCTCGGTCAATGCTGGCCGATCCAGGGCAGTGCCCATATCGGCTTCCAGCCTTCGCTGAGCGGCTCGCGGAGGAAGGGCTCCATCTCGGCCGCCGTCCGGAAGGTGGTCTCCTCGACCGGCGGCACGGTACCGGCGGGGAAGGTCGCCAAGGTATCGTCGACGATCATCGAGAGGTACTTGCAGAAGGCCGCCACGGGGCGCTTGGCCTTCCAGGCTGCGGCGTGCGTGGGCTTGCCGACGACGCCCTCGGGAGTGCCGAAGAACTCGATGGCGAAGTGCCCCTCGGCCTGCGACCAGCGCTGCGGCCGGTGGTAGCCGTCGACCGAGTTGTTGAAATGACCGGCCGGCATGTACTGCTTGGTCTCGGTCTCCACCGTCTGTTCCATGTCGACCATCTCGGGGAACAGCAGCAGGCCCAGCGAGGTCTCCGCCTCGTCGGCGTGGATGAACGGCGTGTCCCACCAGCCGCCTTGCTCGGTGGTGCGGAAGAAGTCCTTCACGGAGACGTGCCAGTCGATGACGCGGACGGTGCCGGGGAGCTGGTAGCGCTTGAGGTACTTGTGCAGCGCCGTCTCCAGCATCCACAGGTGCCCGTGGTTGTTGACGATGATCATCTTGCGGAAGCCGTCGTTCCAGAGGCCGAGCATGACGTCGACCAGCGTCTCCTCGACCACCGACTCGCGCAACATGACCGTGCCGGGCATGCCGATGTGGTGGTACGGGTGACCGCCGTACATGAGTGGCGGCAGGGCGATGGCCGGAGCGTGCCCGTTGTGCTTCTTGGAGTGACGACGCACCGCCTCGCAGAGGTGGCTGACGAACAGCGTGTCCATGGCGCTCACCGTCTGGCGGCCGTGGTTCTCGGTGCAGCCCACGGGGATGAGCACCACATCGTTCTCGCGGCGCTCTTTCTCGACTTGGGCGCGGATCGTGGTCTGGATGTAACTGCCCGGCTTGGCCCACTCACACGGCGAAGGGACGCCGTAGTCGTCGAGTACGGCGTCGATGGCAGCGTCGTCCGCCTCCCACAGTTCCTTGAACATGTGCCCGACGGGCGTGTCCTCGAAAAAGAGGTCCGGCTGGTTGGTGGTCAGCAAACCCATGTCTCCTCCTCAGTGCTTCGATGATGGATGGGCCGCCCGCCGCTCCACGAGGGAGCGGGCGGCCCCGGCGATGTGGCCGGCCGTGAGGCCGTATTTCTGGAGCAGATCGTCGTTCGGCGCCGATTCGCTGTAGACGTCGGCGACGCCGACGCGCTTCATCGGTGTGGGGAGTTGCTCGGCGAGCACCTCGGCGACGGCGCCGCCGAGGCCGCCGATGATGCTGTGCTCCTCGGCGGTGACCACGAGGCCGGTGCGCTCGGCGGCCGCAACAACTGCCGCCACGTCGAGAGGTTTCACAGTGGCGGCGTGCAGCAGGTGCACCGAGACGCCCTCGGCGGCGAGCGCGTCGGCGGCCTCAACGGCGCGGCCGACCATTATGCCGGTCGTGATCACGGTCACGTCGCTGCCCTCGCGCACGAGCACGGCGCGGCCGATCTTGAAGTCGTAGCTTTCGTCGAAGACGACGGGGCTGGGGTCGCGCGTCATGCGCAGGTACACCGGCCCGCCGTGGTCGGCAACGGCGAAGACCGCCTTGCGGACTTCGACGCCGTCGCCCGGCGCCACCACCGTCATGTTCGGGAAGGCACGCATCACGGCGATGTCCTCGATGGCCTGGTGCGTCTTGCCGGTCTTCCCTCCCAGCAGGCCGCTGTACGCGCCGCCGATCACCACGGGCAGCTTCGGCTGCGCGATCGACACCCTGATCTGGTCGGCGGCGCGAAGGGTAGCGAAGCAGGCGAACGAATTGGTGAACGGGATGAAGCCCATGGCCGCGAGGCCCGCAGCGACCCCGGTCATGTTCTGCTCGGCGATGCCCATCTGGAAGAAGCGCTCGGGGTAGGCAGCGGCAAAGAGGTCCATCTTGCCGGAGGACGCGAGGTCGGCGTCAAGTGCGACCACGCGCTCGTCCTGAGCGCCCAGGTCGACAAGCGCCCGGCCGTAGGTGTCGCGCATGGCGATCATCTCGACCATCAGCGGGCCTCCCGGATACAGAGCTCAGCGAGCGCCTTCTTCTTGAGGTCCTCGCTGACCGGGGCGCAGTGCCACGTGTGCGTGTTCTCCATGAACGAGACGCCCTTGCCCTTGACGGTGCGCGCGAGGATGACCGTGGGCCGGCTCGTCTCGCACGCGGCCGCGAAGGCGCCGACGAGTGCGTTCACATCGTGGCCGTCGACCTCGAGGACCTGCCAGTTGAAGGCGCGCCACTTCGCGGCGAGGGGCTCGACCGGCATCACGTCCGCGGTGTCGCCCATCAGCTGGACGCGGTTGTCGTCGACGATGGCGACGAGGTTGGCGGCGCCGAACTTGGGCGCCGCCATCGCCGCCTCCCAGACCTGGCCTTCCTGCAGTTCGCCGTCGCCGAGCAGCACGAAGACCCGCGAAGCGAAGCCGTTGAGTCGCGCGCCCAGCGCCATGCCGAGGCCCACAGAGAGGCCCTGGCCGAGCGAGCCCGAGCTCATGTCGACGCCGGGGCAGCGCATGTCGGGGTGGGCCTGCAGAAGCGAGTCGAGCTCATCGTACGTCTGCAGCAGCTCATTGGGGAAGAAGCCTCGCCTGGCAAGGGCGGCATAGTAGACCGGCGCCGCGTGGCCCTTGGAGAGGATGAAGCGGTCGCGCTCCTCCCACTCGGGGCGCTGCGGGTCGATGCGCATCACCGAGAAGAACAGGGCGGTGAGGATCTCGGCGGCGCTCAGCGAGCCGCCGGGGTGGCCGGCCTGGGTGTGGCAGAGGGTCGCGATGACGAGCCGTCTGAGGTCGTTGGCGATCTCGGCCAGCGGCTTGTCGCGCTCAGCGTTCGCCATGCGCCCTCCTAGGCGTTCCGCTATACGGAACGCCCATCCGAAAGGTGGAACACCCGCATCATAGTGCGACGACCGCGGAATGCAAGCGTTGAGGGCGAAGGGCCAGGGGCCGGGCCGTCAGGCCCGGCCCCCTCCCGGTCTGCTCTGCTGGGGCGCCGTTCGGCGCCCGGCCCTCAGGCCTCGCTCACGCCTTCCACACCGCGATGTCGCCGACGTTGATGTCCTTGGTCGCGTCGACGGACCCCATCTTCTGCGGCAGGTAGCCTTCCTTCTCGACGAGGATCGTGTACTCACCGGGCTCCACGTCGCGCAGCCAGAAGTCGCCGTAGCTGTCGGTGGCCGTCTCGTACACCTTGCCGTTGCCGACCTTCATGGCGGTGACCTTGGCGGCCTCGGTGCACTCGTCCACGTCGGGCTCGAAGACGGCGCCGGCGATGAATGGCTTCGGGAGGCCGATGTAGAAGACCCGCGGCTTGACGTCGAGGGCGGGCTTGAGCGGCTCGGCCCTGGCGATGAGCTCCTTGATCCTGGGCTCGTCCTCGTCGCCGAACGCGAAGGCGCCGGTTGGGCAGGCGTCGACGCAGCGCGGCTCGGTCCAGCCGTCGTCCAGCAGGTGCGCGCAGAACGTGCACTTCTGGGCGATGTTCAGCGAGTCGTTGAACCAGATGACGTCCTCGTAGGGGCACGCTTCGAGGCACAACTGGTTGCCGCGGCAGCGGTCGGGATCGATGATCACGGCGCCGTCGTCGCGCCGGTAGATGGCGTCGACGTTGCAGGCCGGGATGCAGGGCGCCTCGTCGCAGTGCTGGCAGATGCTGTGCAGGTAGGTCACTTTGACCTTGGGGACCTGGCCACGCACCATGTCGGTGATCTTGTTCCAGAACTGGCCCGTGTCGGGCTGCGGCTTGGCGATTGGCGACCAGTCGTTGCCGACGTGCTCGTCCTTGCAGGCCACCTGGCAGTTGTAGCAGCCGTTGCAGATGTTCAGATCGATGACGAGGACCTTGGCCATCACTCACCTCCCCAGATGCACGATTCCAAGCCGGGACCGGCGCAGGGGTGGAACGGCTTCTCGAAAGCCTCCGGGTACTTGCGCTTGAGCGCTTCCATGTCGGTCTTCTCGATGTCGACGAGGAAGCCGCTCACGGCGTGACCGACGGCGTTCTTGGAGGTCGTGTTGCGCGGCACGATGGTGTTGATCGCGCCGCCGCGGTCGATCTCGCCGGGGACGATGGGGTCCCACTTGGCGCCGTGATCGATGTAGACCACGTCGGGCATGATGCGTTCGGTGACGTAGGCGCCGGCGAGCACGGTGCCGCGCTCGTTGAAGATCGACACGATGTCGCCGTGACGGATACCGCGCGCCTCCGCCTGCGAGGGGTGCAGCCAAACCGGGTGATACTGGTAACCGTCGGGGCCGGTGACCTTGCAGGTCTCGATCTCGCGCAGCCAGGTGATGTCCTCGTGCTGCGAGTGCACGCTCCAGCGCGGGTGGTTGGAGATCACGAGCAGAGGGTATTTCTCGGAGCGCTTGGTGCCGACGGTCTCTTCGTGGCTGATGCCCTGGGCGACCCACTTGGGCACCGGCGGCCGCTCGAGGTCGTCGGGGAAGTTCTCGAGCAGGCCGGTGGCCTCGAACTCGAGCTTGCCGGTCGGCGTGCTCAGCGGGTACTTCTCCGGGTCCTTGTAGAAGTTGTAGAACCCGGCGGGCACGTCTTCCCAGCCCTCCGCCGTGGGCACCGCGTAGTAGCCCTTCTCGTTGAGCTCCTCCCAGCTGATGAGGTCGTCGCAGCGTGAGGTCTCGTAGCCGTACTTGATGAGCTGGGGGATCGTCTTGCCGCCGGTGTACTCCTCCTTGAGGCCCAGGCGCTCGGCGATCATGACGGCGATCTCGTAGTCGCTGTAGCTCTCGCCGATGGGCTCGATGCACTTGTGCTCGGGGTAGAGCAGGTTGTACTGGCCGCTGAAGATGTCGCCGGCGATGTCATCCTCTTCGAGCTT
>CAVXXF010000003.1:0-123428 GCA_963765635.1 uncultured Thermoleophilia bacterium | reverse complement strand
GTTCACGGGGAGGATGATGTCGGCCATCAGGCAGTCGTTCTCGAGCCACGGATGCTGGGCGAACATGAACTCGATGTCGGGGTGGCGCATCGCCCTGACGTAGTCGTTGCCGCCGTTCCAGCAGGTGATCCACGACGGCGAGTCGGTCCACACCATATGGATCTTCGAGCAGCCGTCGGCGGGGTACTTGTAGTGCACGAACTGGTTGCTGCGCTCGGCGGTCTCGGATTCGCAGCCCCACCAGTCGCACTCGCCCTCGAGGATGCCCTTGGGCACGAAGGTCTTGGGCAGGAACGACGGGTGGTTGGTCTCGTCGGGGTGGCCGCCGGTGTAGGCGCTGCGCAGGTTGGGCACGCGCAGCGGCATCGGCTGGGCGTACTGGTCGGGCTTGTCGAAGAGGCCCCACTCGATCATCTTGGCCTGGTTGACGCCCGGCTTGCCGAGGCCCTGCATGGCCAGGCAGATGCATTGCAGGCGCGCCGGCTCGGTGGCGTAGGGGCCGCGGATGCCGGGGCCGCCGTTGCCGATGACCACGGTGGTGCGCTTGCTCGCCCACTCCTTGGCCAGGGCCTTGATGGTGCGGGACGGGACGCCGCAGATGGCCGACGCCCACTCCGGCGTCTTCTTCACGCCGTCTTCCTCGCCCATGACGTAGGCCTCGAACTTGTCGACGCCCACGGCATGCGTGGCGAGGTACTCCTTGTCGTAGGTGCCGTCCTTGAACCACTGGTAGCAGATGCCCAGGTACATGGCGGCGTCAGTGTTGGGCAGTACCGGGATCCAGCGGTCGGCGTGCACGGCGGCGGCGTAGTTGAGGTCGGGGCACACGTAGATCTGCTTGATGCCGATCTCGCTCCACCAGTAACTCAGGCGGCTGGGCAGCTGACCCTGCCAGCCCCAGGGCGTGGTCTCCTGGTCGCAGCCCCAGAAGAGGAGCAACTCGGCGTTCTTGGCGATATCGTACAGGAGGTTGCTCTGCTGGCCCTGGCCGACGGGCTCGCAGCCCCAGAAGTGCTTGCTGCCCCACCACCAGCCTTCCCAGCTGTCGGGCTGGCGCATCTGCAGGGTGAAACCGCCCCACTCGCGGAGCAGCTTGCGGCCGGCGCCGTGGCAGGCCTGCACGACCTTGTTCTCGCCGTGCTGGTCGCATTGGTAGAGCAGGGCGGTGGGGCCGTACTTGGCCTTGATGCGCTCCATCTCGCGGGTGATGACGTCGAGCGCCTTGTCCCAGGAGATGCGCTTGAACTTGCTCACGCCGCGGTTCTGCGGGTTACGCTCGCCGTCCGGGTCGAAGTCGACGCGCATCATGGGGTAGCGGATGCGGGCGGGGGAGTACACGCGTTTCTTGTAGGCGAGGCTGTACGGGGGGATGAGCGTCTTCATGCTGGGCTCGAAGCTGCTGCCCCGAACTTCCATTTTCCACGGGTTGAGGTCTTCTTTCTCGTATTTCCAGTCGTAGTGCATCGGGCGGATGCGGATGATCTTGCCGTCCTTCACGTCGACCATCGACGCATTGGAGCCGTTCTCCGGTACGCCGCAGAAGCTGATGTCGCGGATCAGCGTCTTCTCGCCGCTGGTCCCCGTCTTGCTCATGTCCTCCGCCATACTCCTGACCTCCGCTGCTCGCTCGGCTGGAAATGCTGCACGTGGGTGGACTACACGATCGACGACTGCTGTCCACGATACGGACGGGGTCGACCGCATAACGGGAATGTTTCACCCGCCGACGGACACTGTCAAGTGTAGGCCCGGCTCTGCCGCGGGGGAAGCGTCGCGGGGCGGCCGGGAGCGGCTCAGTACTCCCTGAGGGTATCGAGGCGCACGGCGAGGAAGCGCGCGAGGCCGGCGCCGTCGTTCAGCCCGAACGTGTGCTCGTGCGGCAGCATCGAGTCGGTGACGAGGGCCATGGCCTCGCCGGGGCCGCAGAGGGGCTCGTCGTGGCCCGCCCCGACGCGGAACAACTCGACGCGATGCGGGGCCGTGCGCTTGTAGCCCTCCGCTACGACGAGGTCGAAGCCGGCGAAAAAGCGGCGCGCGATGTCCGCGAGTGGCATCTCGCCGTCGAGCTTCGTGATGAAAGCGAGCCGCTCGGGCGAGGCGATGGCGTAGGCGTGGGCGCCGGCCTGGCCGTGCCGCCAGGAGTCCTTGCCGGGGTGGTCGATCTCGAAGCTGTGCGCGTCATGCTTGACGGTGCCGACGCGCAGGCCGAGCCTGACGAGCTCCGGCACGACCCTCTCGATCAGGGTCGTCTTGCCCGAGTCGCTCTTGCCGACGATGGCGATGAGGGCGGGCTGAGCGCCGGCGGCCGGCGCGTCGCCGCCGTCGGCCACGCAGCGGCGCGCTTCCTGGTAGTCGTCCATGGTGTTGATGTTATGAAACAGCGAGTCGTCTGGAAAGCGTACCTCGGCGACGCGCACGTGGGGGAGGATGGTGACGATGCGATGGCGGCCCGCGTCCAGCAACGCCGTCATTGGCGGGAGGCACGCGGGACCGTACGCTGCAAACAGCGGCTGGTGGTTGTCGGCGCCGATCGCCGGCAACGCGACGTCGTGGCCGGTGTATGCCGCGAGCACTGCGTCCGCGGCGCTGCGCTGCGGAAAGGCGATGTCGACGGCGAGGGCGAACACGGGGCGCCGAAAGCGCTGCAGCGCCGTGGCGATCCCGGCGAGCGGCGAGCCTCCCGGCCAGGCGTCGTGTACGACCTCGGCGTCGCCTGCGTCCCCGAGGTCGAGGTCCTGACCGTGACCGACCACGACGGCGAACGTGGGGAAGAGGTCGCGCAGGAAGTCGAGGTTCCGCTGCAGCAGCGTGCGACCTTGGAGGACGAGGAAGCGTTTGTCCACGCCGGCGCGGCGACCACTGCCGCCGGCGAGGAGCACGCCGATCGATACCTTGTCGTGCTGGAACGTCATCACAGGGGGAGTCTACTCGGCCGAAGGAGGCCGTTCTCGGGAGTGCTTTGCGCGCGCACGTCGGAGAGCCCCGCCGTGAGCCGACGCCGCGAAGACGGCTACGGCCGGGCGAGCCTCAGCTCACGTTGACGTCGAGAGGCTCGGGAGGAGGCGCCAGCCGTGCCGTGAGGGCGGGCCAGCGAAGGCGCATGTCGTGCAGCGGCGTGCGCTTGAGCAGGGCGAAGGCCGCCCAGCCGACGAGGAAGCCCACGGCGAGATCGCTGGTCGCCGCGGCGACCAGCGCGATGAGCAGCGCACAGGCGATGTCGTCGACCTTCGTGAGATCCGTCAGGAGCAGGCAGTGCTCGGCGCCGACGTAGAGCAGCATGCCGGCGAGCACGGCCCCCGGCACGAAGAGCGGCGAGAGGCCGAAGGCGGCGCCCGCGGCGAGGGTGGCGTACAAGCCGGCGGCGGCCAGCGTGGCGCCGGCCGTCCGCGCGCCGAGGCGATAGTGGGCCGTCGCGCCGCCCGAGCCGTGGCAGAGCGCCATGCCGCCGAGCAGTCCTGCGGCGACGTTGACAAGGCCCAGGCTCAGGCAGATGCTCGCCGGCGTGACCCGGCGCGCGGCGCTCCCGTAGTAGTGGTGCAGTACGTCGTCGGTGGCGAACACCGAGTTGCCCAGCGATAGCGGAAGCTGCGGCAGCACAACGGCGAACAGAGCGATCCAGGCGTCGTGCAGGCTGGGCGGATGGAGGAGGGGCAGCTGGGCGCTCGACGGGATGGGCGGGAGCTGGGCGATGCCGCTCCCCACGAGCACGAGCCCGACGACGGCTCCCACGCCGAGCACGAGCAGACTGCCGGGCAGGCGCCGCCGCTCTCGCCCGGCGAACAGGAAGGCGACGATCGCGAGGGCCACGATGACGCCGGCAGTGAGCGTCAGGCCGCCGATGCCGAAGCCGGCGTCCAAGCCGGGGAAGGCGCTGGCGGCTCCGGCCATGATGAGGGCGCTCTTGAGGAGAAGGATCCCGATGGCGAGCTGGATGCCGCGCACGACGGCCGGCGGGAAGAGGCGCCCCAGGTGACGCGCCAGGGGGGTCACCGCGAACAGCAAGAAGAGTAGGCCGATCTCGAGACCGGCGGCGCTCACCACCGAGGCCGAGAGGCCGAGGGCGATGATCGCCGCCGCCATGGCTTTCATCGGCTGCACGGGAACGGGGACGCGGAATGCCAGAGCGGTGAGGGCATACACGGCCGCGACGCACACGAAGACAGTGACGAGGCTCAGGTGGGCCACGGCTGCGACCCCGCAGGCGAGAGGGATCATGATGCCGATGTCGGCCACGCCGCCGGCGAGTTCGTGGCGGTCGACGCGCAGCGGCAGGAGGCCCGCGCGGGGCGACCTGACTTGCGGGGTCGGGACAGCATGACCATCCACGACAGAACGCGCGAAGAAGCGCATCCCTCACTCCTTTCCAAACACGAGGAGGTCCGCGCGTTTCCGCTGCGGGCCCACGACAGCGCAGTGTGCGCTGTCCCATGGTCTATCCATGGTACGGCCCGGCGCCCGTAGCTTGTGCCGTAGGGCGAAGGGCTTGGAGTAGGACAATCGGAAGGGTAACACCGCCGTCAAGGAGGAAGCCAGCCCCACGTCGACGCCGACTACGCCGCCCGCGGCGGCGGGCCCTACTTCACGTCCGGGTCAGGCAGCATGAAGTCGCGGATCACTGCCACCAGATCGTGGTACGAGGCGATGAACCCTCTCAGCGTGCGGGCCGTGGCGCCGTAGGAGTCGAACTCCTCAGGGTTCATCCCGTCGACGTCGTAGGCGCGCCTGAAGTCGGGGAAGCGGCGATAGAGCTCATCGACGATCGCCGTGGGTACGGGGTCGTCCATGCGCGGCACGACCTCGATGTCGGAGTCGTTGAAGAGGCGCTGCCAGCTGTAGGGGATGGTCAGCACGACGTCGCCGCCGATGAGCTCCGACCAGTGCAGATGGTGGCGGTACGCCGCGGCCAGCAGGCGGGTGCGATAACCGCGCTCGCGGAAGAGACCGTAGGCCTTCTTCATGCATGCGAGGCCCGCCCAGTGCACGATGCCCGGGTCCGCCACCACGCCGTCACGCTTCACCAGCGCACCCATCCAGTCGTCGAGGCGGCCGACCATCAGCGTGCAGACCGGCGTCATCAGCGCGGTGTCTTCGCCGGCCGCCTCGCGGCGTTGCAGTCCACGTTCGACAGCGGCGGCCACGGCCAGCGCCTGCGGCACCGTGAAGCAGACCGTCGCGTTGATGCTCACCCCGGCCGCCGTGACCTCCTCGATCGCCTGCACTCCCGCGCAGGTCACGGGGATCTTGACCTGCATGTTCGGCGCGAGAGCGGCGAAGCGCACGGCCTGCTCGCAGATGCGCGCGGCGTCGCGGTAGAGCCGCGGGTCGGTCTGGATCGAGAGGCGCCCCTTCATCCCGCCTTCGCGCTCGAAGACCGGGAGCAGCAACTCCGCGCCGCGCAGCGCCATCTCCTCGATCAGCTGCCAGGTGACCTCGTCCTCGCTCCACGTCGGGTTGTGGGCGATGATCTCCGCGATGCGCTCACGCCAGAGGTGCATCTCCTTCTTGAGCACGTCGCCGACGATCGTCGGGTTGGTCGTGGCGCCGACGGCGCCGCGCGCGATCGCGTAGGTGAGCTCGTCGACGGAGCAGGAGTCGTTCCAGTAGTCGGTGGCCGTCGTCGAGGCCATCTGGTGCAGTGGGCCTGTGCTCATGCTCGGCCGGGCGGGCTCCGGCGGCGACGTCGGTGATGAGCTCGGTGTGCTGGCGGACATCTGGTCTCCTCCGGGCGTTGGTCTGATGCTCCAGACGATCCTAGCGGCATTCCGTATCACGGTACAGACCGTTCCGTAGATCGGAATGCCTGGGGCCGGCCGCGGTGATTCCCAGCGTCTGCATGAGGAACATCGCCAGTCCGGCGGCGTCGTCGAGTGCGAAGCGGCGCGGGTGCGGCAGGTCAGCGTCGGTCACCAGGGCGAGTGACTCCTCGGGTGGGCACTTGAGCTCGGCGTGGCCGGCGCCGACGCGGAAGACCTCGACCACGTGAGGCGTTTCGTGCCGGTAGCCCTCGCACACCACGACGTCGTAGCCGGCGAAATACCGGTCCGCGATGTCGGCCAGCGTCGTCTCGGCGTGCAGTCTCGTCACGAAGGCGAGCTTGGAGGATGAGGCCACCGCGTACGCCTCCGCGCCGGCCCGGCCGTGCCGCCACGAGTCCTTGCCCGGCGTATCGATGTCGAAGCGTGCGGCGCTCTTGACCGCGGCCACCCTGAGGCCGCGGCGCCCGAACTCCGAAATCAAACGCTCGATGAGCGTCGTCTTGCCGCTGCCTGGCCTGCCGACGACCCCGAGGACCACCGGCCGGCGCGAATGGCCCGATGCCTCGGGCGCGGCGCCCGCCGCGAGGAGCCGCGCCCGCTCCCAGTCCTGCGGGGTGTTGACGTTGAAGAAGGGTCGCGTGACGGCGAACGGCACTTCGGTCACGCGAACCTCCGGTAGCAGGTCGAGGATGCTGTGGGCACCGCGCGCGAGTAAGCGTTCGATGTGCGGGAGGCACCCGACGCCGTAGACGGCGTGGAGTGGCTCGAGGTGGTCGCCGACGATCGGCAGCGCCACGTCGACGTCGCCGAAGGCTTTCACGACGCGGGCGACTGCGGCGCCGTCGGCGAAGGCGATGTCGGCGGCGAGGGCGAAGACGGGCTCCCCGTAGCGGGCCAGAAGGGTGGCCAGACCTGCCAGCGGAGAGCCGGTCACTCTGTCGGGCACGATCTGGACCTCGGCGGGCAGGTCTGCAGGCACTTGCGAATCGTCACGCACGGACAGCGCCACCGTGGGGAAGAGCTCCTGCAGAAAGCGCAGGTTGCGTTCGAGCAACGTGGAGCCGGCGAGACGCAGCAGGCGCTTGTCGCGCCCCATGCGTCTCGCCTCTCCGCCGGCCAGCACCACGCCGACGGCGACGGGCTGCACCTGTGTTCTCACGTGCTGCCTCACGGTGCAGGAGTGTAGCTCATGTCCGCGGCGGCGAGGCGCCGCCGCGGCTCCTGCAGGAACGCCGCCACGCTTGACACCTCTCGTAGCGGCGATACCATGACCGTGATGCGGGCATTGTCATCCGCATGGTGGACTATCAGCGCGGACGTGCGGGGCCGCGGCAAAGTCGTCCTGGTGGAGCAAGGAGCGGAGGTCGGACGATCATGAGCGAGGTCGAGAGACTTACCAACTGCACGACGGGCGGTCCGGTCTTCGTCGACGTGGACGACGGCAAGATCGTGCGCATGACGCCCATCGATCTGGACGACGACGACAAGGGCGACTGGGTGATCGAGGCGCGGGGCCGCACGTTCAGCCCGCCACGCCGCACCACACTCTCGCCGCACGCACAGGCGTCGCGCTCCATGGTGTATTCGCCCAAGCGCATCCTCACGCCGCTCAAGCGCGTCGACTGGGATCCACAGGGCGAGCGCAACATCCAGAACCGCGGCGTCTCCGGCTACGAGCCCATCACCTGGGACGAGGCCCTCGATCTCGTGACGACAGAGATGATCCGCGAGAAGCGCGAGAACGGGCCGGGATCGATCTTCACGACCTGCAGCTCGCATCACCTGTGGGGCAACATCGGCTACCGGCACAGCGCCTACTACCGCTTCCTCAACCTGATGGGCATGGCGCACTGCGCCCACAACCCGGACAGCTGGGAAGGCTGGCACTGGGGCGCCATGCCCATGTGGGGCAACAGCCACCGCCTCGGCATCCCCGAGCAGTACGACCTGCTCGAGGACGCCCTCAAGCACACCGAGATGATCGTCTTCTGGTCGTCCGACCCGGAGAGCACGGGCGGCGGCATCTACTCCGCCTTCGAGAGCACGTCGCGGCGCTACTGGATGAAGGAGCTCGGCATCAAGATGGTGTTCGTCGATCCCTACTTCAATCCCACCGCCGAGCTCTTCTCCGACAAATGGTTCGCGCCGCGCCTGGGGACCGACGTGGCGTTCGGCCTCGCGATCGCCCACACATGGCTCGCCGAAGGGACTTACGACAAGGAGTACGTCGCCACGCGCACCACGGGCTTCGAGGAGTGGAAGGACTACGTCCTCGGCAAGACCGACAACGTGCCGAAGACGCCGGACTGGGCGGAGGGCGAGTGTGGCATCCCCGCCCGCCAGATCCGCGCCCTGGCCCGCGAGTGGGGCGCCAAGAAGACCATGCTCGCCGCCGGCGGCCTCGGCGGCTGGGGCGGCGCCTGCCGCTCGGCGACCGGCAACGAGTGGGCGCGCACCATGGTCGCCCTGGCGGCGATGCAAGGCTACGGCAAGCCGGGCGTGAACATCTGGGGCACCTCCCAAGGCGCGCCCTCCGACTGCTCGTTCGTCTTCCCCGGCTACGCGGAGGGCGGCATCTCCGGCGACCCCGAGAAGTCGGCCGCGGCCTACCGCTTTCTCTACCGCATGTTCCCGCACAGCTCGGGGCGGAAGCCGACGGTGAACGTGCATGACTCCACCGAGGGTCAGGCGATCCCGCGCCTGCGCATCCCCGAGGCGATGATGCACGAGTCCTTCGAGTGGCGCGGCAAGGGCTTCTCGGGCTCGTCGATCCAGAGCCAGATGCAGAAGTACCAGTACCCGGCGCCCGGCTACCCCTTCATCACCATGTACTGGCGCTACGGCGGTTCGTTCTTCGGCACGATGCAGCAGACCAACCGCTACGTGAAAGCCTATCGAGAGGGCGGGGTGCGCACGGTCGTCAACCAGTCGATCTGGATGGAAGGCGAGACCAAGTACGCCGACATCGTCCTCCCGGCCTGCACCAACTTCGAGCGCTGGGACATGAGCGAGTTCGGTAACTGCTCGGGCTACATCCCCGACAACCACAACCAGACCAATCATCGCGTGATCGTCTTCCAGAAGAAGTGCATTGAGCCGCTCGGCGAGAGCAAGTCGGACTACGACATCTTCGCCGCCGTGGCCGCGCGCATGGGGATGGGCGATGCGTTCACCGAGGGCGGCATGGACGAGTACGACTGGTGCAAGGCCTACTTCGAGGCCACCGACCTCCCCAAGAACATCACCTGGGAGGCGTTCGAGAAGAAGGGCTACTACGTCGTGCCGATGCCCGACGACTACAAGTCCACGCCGGCCATGCGCTGGTTCGCCGAGGGGCGCAAGCGCGATACCCCGGACTGGGGCCCGCGGCCCGGCGACACGGTCGCCTTCGAGGGCCTGCAGACGGCCTCCGGCAAGATCGAGTTCGTGAGCTCGGCGCTCAAGCGCCTCGAGATGGACGTCGTCGACCCCGAGCGGCCGGCGATGGGCCCGCAGTTCATCCCCAGCTGGGAGGGCCACCACACGACCGAGCTCTACGACAAGTACCCTCTGCAGATGGTGAGCCCGCATCCGCGCTTCAGCTTCCACACCATGGGTGACTCCAAGGAGAGCTGGCTCAACGAGGTCGACGAGCACCGCATCCTGCACGACGACGGGCACTACTACTGGGTCATGCGGCTGAACAGCAAGGACGCGGAGGCGCGGGGCATCGCCGAAGGCGACCTCATCCGCGCCTTCAACGACCGCGGCGCGGTGATCCTGTCGGTCCAGGTCACCGAGCGCGTCGCGCCCGGTACCGTGCATTCCTATGAATCCTGCGCCGACTACCTGCCGCTCGGTGAGCCCGGTGAGTCGCCGGACATCGCCGGCTGCGTCAACATCCTCACGAGCAAACGCTTCATCACGCCGACCTCGACGGCGATGTCGAACAACTCCTGCTTGATTCAAGTCGAGAAGTTGGAGGGGGAGGTCCAATGAAAAGCTGGCACCTGATCATCGACGTCGCCCGCTGCCACGACTGCAACGACTGCTTCCTGGCGGACAAGGACGAGTTCGTCGACAACGAATTCCCGCCGTACTCGGCGGCTCAGCCCTGGCACGGCCACCGCTGGATGAACATCAAGCGCAAGGAGCGCGGTCAGTACCCCATCGTGCAGACCGCCTACCTTCCCATGCCCTGCATGCACTGCGAGGAGGCGCCGTGCCTCACCGGTGACGGCGCTGTCTACCGGCGCGAGGACGGGCTCGTGATCATCGACCCGGCCAAGGCGAAAGGCCGCAGGGAGATCGTCACGAGCTGCCCGTACAACGCGATCTACTGGAACGAAGAGCAACGGCTGGCGCAGAAATGCACGGGCTGCGCCCACCTCCTTGACGACGGCTGGACCGAGACGCGCTGCAGCCAGGTGTGCCCCACCGGCGCGGTCAAGCTGGTCATGGCCGAGGAGGCCGAGATGGCGGCGATGGTCGTGGCCGAAGGTCTCGAGCGCTATCGCGACGGCCTCGGCACCAAGCCGCGCGTGTACTACAGGAACCTGTACCGCTGGACCAGGGCGTTCGTCTCTGCGAGCGTCGTGTTCGCCGACACCGACGAGTGCGCCGAGGGCGCCACCATGACGGTCGAGCGTGCCGGCCGGCCGGTCGGCGAGGCCGCCGCCGACAACTACGGAGAGGTGCTTGTCGACAGGCTCGAGCCCGGCACGGAGCACATCGCCACCATCGAGGCGCCGGGCTACGTGGCGACCACCGTCACCGTGAAGCTCGACAAGAGTACGCATCTTGGCACCGTCGTACTCGAAAAGGCCTGACGCATCTCGGACTGAGCGGACCGGCGACTGCGCCCTTGGTGCTCGCCGGGGCCCTGCCGCCCTGCCTTGACCTTCGGCCGACGCGCAGCTACTGTGCCGTCGAGCGGCGGAGGAGTTCCGACAAGCGGAACGACAGGCGGCAGATCGGGCGCTCTCGTCGACTCGGTCCAGGAGGCCTCGATGGCACTGTTCGACGGCCCGTGCAAGGCCTCTTTGGCGGACGGTCTCTCCGAGGCAGGTCACTTCGGCGTAGAGAGATGGGAGGGCTGTGGCTGAGTCGCCACAGGAGAAGCCGGACAAGTCCGGCATGCAGGCCGTCACCAGGGTGGCGGCTGTGCTCGAGGCACTCGCCGAGTCGGGCGGCGGGCAGAGCCTGGCCGCCTTGGCCGCCCGCGCGGAGCTGCCCAAGACCACCGTGCACCGCATCTGCGGAGCTCTTGAGCAGGTGGGCTACGTGCGTGTCGACGCGGCCACGGGGCAGCGTGGCCTCGGCCCGGCCCTTCTTCGGCTGGCGGCGATCGGCCGCCGCGATCTTCGCGGCGTCCTCGAGCCACACCTGGAACGCCTCTCGAGAGACCTCAACGAGACGGTCGACCTCGCCGTCCTCGACGACGGGAGGGTCCTGTTCATCGCACAGCACGCGGCCCCGCAGCGCGAGCTGATGGCCATTGCCCGGGTGGGAGCCCGCTTTCCCGCGTACAGCATGGCCAGCGGCAAGGTGCTCCTCGCACAGCTGCCGATCGACGAATTGCGGCGCAGGCTGCCGGCCAGCCTGGAACCGACGCCGGAAGGCAGGCGCATCTCGCGGCAGGCGTTATTGCGCGAGCTGGAGGACGTGCGCACCAGCGGACTTGGCTATGAACGGGAGGAGCTGCGCCCCGGGATCAGCGCCGTGGCCGTCGCCGTGCGTGACGCCGACGGCCGCGCCGCGTCCATCGCCGTGCCCATGCCCGCCTCACGGTTCGAGGCGAACGAAGAGGCCGTCGTCGCGGCGCTGCTACGCCTGAGAGACGACATCCAGCGAGAACTGGGGAACGTGTGAAGAACTCGGCCTTCACGGGCGAGTGTGGCTGCAGGGAGTGAGGCATGGACGTGTTCGACGTCGCCGGCAAGCATGCGGTGGTCATAGGGATGGGGGGCATCGGCCGTGAGATCGCCCTGGGCCTGGCCGCTCGCGGCGTGCACGTCGCGGCCACCGACCAGGACGCAGAGCGCGCCGCCGCGGCCGCCGAGTCCATCCGCAGTCTGGGCGTGGAGGCCGTTTCGGTGGCCGTGGAGATCACCGACGAGCAGTCGGTGCGGCGCGCGGCCGGCGCGGTCCTTGATGCCTTTCCGCGTGTCGACATCCTCGTCAACGTCGCCGGCGTCACGGTGCGCACGCGCGCCGAGGATCTGCCGGTGGCCGAGTGGCGGCGCGTCCTCGACGTGAACGCCACTGGTACGTTCATCACCTGTCAGGTCTTCGGCGCGCACATGGCGCGTCTGGGAGGTGGCTCGATCGTCAACATATCTTCGGTACGTGGGCGTTTCGGCAGCACTCTCGGCCAGACGGAGTACTCGGCCAGCAAGGGGGCTGTCGATTCCCTCACCCGTTCTCTGGCCGCGCAGTGGGCGGACTCGGGCATCCGGGTCAACGCAGTCGCGCCCACGTTCGTGGAGACCGACCTGACGAAGTCGGTCCTCGCGGACGAGTCGTTCGCGACAGCGCTGCGCGCGAGCATCCCGATGGGTCGCTGGGCCGAAGCCGCCGACGTGGTCGGCCCTGTCATCTTCCTTGCTTCGCCGGCGGCCCGCTTCGTCACCGGCCAGATCCTTTACGTGGACGGGGGGCTCACGGCCAGGGTCTGAGCGCTGGTCGCGATGCTTGACCTCCCCCGGGGCACCTGCAAGGATGTTCGCATGATGGATGGCCCGTTCCGCATCGTGGGCATCGCAGCTCTGAGCGGAGGGCGTGAAGGGTACGTTCGACTCGCACTTCCATCGGTGTCCGGCACATCGTTGGGCGATGCTCCTGCGGGGAGCGACTCCCCACCGACAGAGTCTTCACGCGTCCGGCGAGCGCCGGTCGCCGACGAGTTCAGCTGAGGCGAAAGGAGAGGGCTATGGAACGTGAGATCTGGAGTGTCGACAAGATCCGTGGTCTGTTCGACCTGACGGGCAAGGTCGCGATCGTCACCGGCGGCTCGGGGGCCTTTGGCCAGGCCGCCGCCAAGGCGATGGCCGCCTACGGCGCGGACGTCGTCATCACCAGCCGCCGCGCCGAGAACCTCGAGGAGGCCGCCGCGGCCATCCGCCAGGTCGGCGCCAAGGTCTTGGCCGTCTCGTGCGATGCGACCGACTCAGTGAGCGTTGAGGCCATGGTGCAAAAGACCGTCGACGAGTTCGGCAAGGTCGACATCCTTGTCTCGGCGGCAGGTCAGGCCAACCGCTTCGCCGCCGAGGATTTTCCGCTGGACGAGTGGCAGAAGGTCATGGACTCGCTTGTCAAGGGCACGTACATCGTCTGCCAGGCAGTCGGCAAGCGCATGATCGCCCAGGGCGGCGGCAAGATCATCACCGTCGGTTCTGTGCGCGGCGAGCTCGGTCATCCGGGCGGTTACTCCGCCTACGGCACGGCCAAGGGCGCCGTGCACCTGCTCACCAAGCAGCTCTCCGCGGAGTGGGCCAAGTACCACATCAACGTCAACGCGATCGCCCCCTGTATCTTCTGGACACCGCTCACGCAGCAGGTCCTCGACGACCCCGAGCTCTACAAGATCTTCATGCAGCGTATCCCGTGGGGCCGCGCCGCAGATCCCCAGGACTTCATGGGCGCGACGGTCTACCTCGCCTCGGCGGCGTCGGACTTCGTCACCGGCGACATCCTGATGGTCGACGGCGGCAGCACGGCCGCCTGAGCGCTGCCGCCGCGGGGAGCCTCATGGACACTGACCGCGCAGAGCGCGTCGCCGTCATCGGCGCTGGCATGATGGGCGCCGGCGTTGCCCAGGTCTTTGCCGCCGCCGGGCACGAGGTCGCGCTCCAGGATCTCTACCCGGAGGCCCTGGAGCGGGCGCCGGGTGCCATCCGCGGCAACCTCGGACTCCTGGCCGAGCACGGGCTGTTCCCGGCCGGCGCCGTGGATGCGGCGGTCGGGCGCGTGCGCACCACCACCGATCTCGCCGACGCGGCCGGCGAGGCGGACTTCGTCGTCGAATGCGTGTTCGAAGACCTCGGGCTCAAGCAGGGCGTGTTCGAGCGGCTCGACGCGTTGTGCCCGCCCGAGACCATCCTGGCGACCAACACGTCGGTGATGAGCATTGCCGAGATCGGCACCCTCGCCAAGCACAAGGAGCGCGTGGTCGGCACGCACTTCTGGAACCCGCCGTACCTCATACCGCTGGTCGAGGTCGTGCGCACAGAGCAGGTCGACGCAGAAGTGGTCGAGCGGACGATGGCGATCCTGCGCCACGCCGGCAAGCATCCGATCGACTGCAAGAAGGACGTTCCCGGCTTTGTCGCCAACCGTCTGCAGCACGCCCTGTGGCGGGAGGCCATCTCGATCGTGGAGCACGGCATCGCCGATGCTGCGACCGTGGACGAGAGCATCCGCTTTGGCCCGGGCCTGCGCCTGCCGATCCTGGCGCCCATGGAGACCGCCGACATGGTCGGCCTCGACCTCACCCTCGCCATTCACAGCTACCTCCTGCCGCACCTCGAGTCGTCCGGCTTGCCGTCTCCGCTTCTGCAGAGCAAGGTGGAGGCCGGCGACCTGGGCTTCAAGACGGGCCGGGGCTTCCAGGCGTGGAGCGAGGACGAGGCGGACGCCTCGCGGCGGCGCCTCGTGGCGTATCTGGTGCATGTGCTCGGCGACCCGGACCGGGCAGGCTGAGCGTGGCCGAGCGGCGCGACGGAGTGCAGGTCCTGGCGCGCGCGGCGCAGATGCTCCGCGCGCTGTCCGGCGCGCCCGAGGGTCTCACGTCGATCGAACTGGCGGGTCGCGTCGGCTTGCCACGCTCGACGGCCTACCGCATCGTTGGCACTCTGGTCGAGGAGGGGCTGATGCGACAGTCGCCCTCCGGCAAGCTCCACATCGGGCCCGGCCTGATGGCGATCGCGGCCGCCGGCCGGCGTGAGCTGCGCCACGAGGCGGCGCCCTACCTTGAGCGTCTCTCTCACGAGCTCGACGAGACCGTCGAGCTCGTCGTCCTCGACGGCGACGAGGCGCTCTTCACGAATCAATACGTGTCGTCCCGTTCGCTGCGCGTCGTCGCCGAGGTCGGCGACCGCTTCCCGCTGTACTGCACGGCGTGCGGCAAAGCCCTCCTCGCGGAGTTGCCGCACGCCGAGGCAGAGCGGCTCGTCCCCGGGGAGCTCCTGGCTCTGACGCCCCACACCAACGTCCACCGGGCGGAGCTCCTGCGGGAGCTCGACCTGGTGCGCGCCACCGGCGTGGCCTACGACCACCAGGAGCACAGCGTGGGGATCTCGGCGGTCGGGGCCGCGATTCGCGATGGCTCGGGCGCGAGCGCCGCCGTCACGGTGGTCATGCCGGCCGCGCGCCTCGAGGGCAACGAGGAGCACGTGGCGGCCGCGCTTCTGCGCGTGCGCGACGAGATCCAGCGTGCTCTCAACGGCGACTGAGGCCATCGAGCCGGCAACGGCGGTGCGTCTTGACAGCGGCTTCTCGACGCGAGTAGCGTATCCACGATACGGCATTCTGTGTCCGAGATGCGGACGGGTCGAATACCTGGTGCACGCTCTCCGCGACGAGCAGCGGAACGTCCGAGCCGTCCGAGCGCCTCGTTGGTGAGGGTCGGCCCGTCGTCGCCGACGGACAGTCTGGGCACGATGCCCGTCTTTCGAAACTGTAATGAGACCGAGGAGAAGGAAGGCAATCATGGGGAAGAAGATGTTCGTTGACCTCAGCCATCCGTTCGGTGCGGATATGCCGTTGTGGCCCTATTTCACCAAGCCGGTGATCGACACGATGCATGGCCTCGCCAAGTCGGGCGTCTTGAGCCAGAAGGTCACCGTTGTGCAGCATTGTGGCACGCATGCGGATGCGCCGCGTCACGTCATGGAACGCGACTTCGCCGGCAACCGCGCGAGATACAGTCACGAACTGCCTGTGGATGCGTATGTCGGCGACGCGGTCTGCCTGGACATCAAGGTCGAGGACTGGGGCCTGATCAAGGCCGTGCACCTCGAGGATGCCTGCGAGCGCGCCAACATCAAGCCCGAGGAGCTCAAGGGCATGGTGCTCTGCCTCAGGACCGGCATGCACCTGAAATACGACGACAGCAAGGACTACTACCACTACTCATGCGGCACCGGCCTGGATGCAGGCAACTGGTTCCAGAAGTACATGCCGAAATGCATCGCCATGGACATGCAGGCGCTGGACCACCCTCTGCACACGGCCATGGGCAAGAACGGCCCCACCCAGATGAACCTGCCCGGCAACTCGGGCCGGCCGATCACCGAAGAGTACATCGAGAAGTTCGGTCTCGAGGCGTACGCCGAATTCGATCGGGATGTGTACATCGATGTGTTCGGCATGGACAAGTACATGGAGGCCTACGGGCAGCTGGAGCGTGCGAATCAGCCGGGGACCTGGGAGCCCTGTCACAAGCTCATGATGGGCAACGGCATTGTCGGCGTTGAGAACCTCGGTGGAGACCTCGACAAGATCGTGGGCAAGCGCTTCCGCTTCTTCGCCTTCCCCCTCCGCTGGTGGCTGGGCGACGGCTCGATGGTCCGCTGCGCTGCCGAGATCGATGAAGACGACCTGAACGATGTTCCCGACAGGACGTACAAGTACGGCGTGATCTGAGAGAAGGAGGGACAGTGGAAGTCACACGTTACGATGAGGCACCGCCCTACGACGCTCCCAAGCACCACGAGTGCTTCGGCCTGCGCCTTCAGGGCCTCGAGGTCACCAAGACGCGTAACTTCTGGATGGGCCTCTCGCACTTCCTGCCCAAGGGCGGGGCGTTCGAGGACGCGACGCCCGTCGAGAAAGTCTATTTCGTCCTCGAGGGCGAAGTGACGGTCATCACCCCCGAGGGTGAGGCGACCCTCAAGAAGTGGGACTCCTGCTACCTCGCGCCCAACGAGTCTCGCGCCATAGAGAACCGCACCAACTCACCCGCCTCGATGCTCGTCGCCATCCCCTACCCGGAGCCCCGCGAGGGCTGATGCGGGTCTCCGCGATCTCCAACCCGGGTCCCCCACGGCGATGAGTCAGCAGCAGGCGATCGACGGTCGCGAAAGACGCGGGCGGCGGCCCCATCCTCACCGCCGCCCGCGTCCGCGCGGCCAGCCTGACAGGGCATGATGGCCACCGGGCATCCACACGTCGCGGTGGTCGGCGCCGGACTCATGGGGCACGGCCTCGCCCAGGTCTTCGCCTGCGCCGGCCATCCGGTCGCGGTGTACGACCCGCAACCCGCGATGCTGGCCACCGTGCATGCGCGCGTCGCCGCCAACCTGAGCCGACTCGGACTGCCCGACGAGGCGCTCGCCGGCATCTCGGTGCACGAGCGCCTGGGCGAAGCTCTGGAGGGCGCCGGATTCGTCTTCGAGGCGGCGCCCGAGAACGTCGCTCTCAAGGTCCGGCTCATCGGGGAGATCACCGCGCAGGCACCGGCCGGCGCGATCGTGGCCAGCAACACCTCATCCATGCCGGTCTCGGTGTACACGCCCCGAGCGGTCGGCCCCGAACGCGTGATCGGCACGCATTTTTGGAACCCTCCCTACCTGATCCCGCTGGTCGAGGTCGTGCAGGGCGAGCGCACGTCGGCGGCCACGGTGGAGCGCACCGTGGCCATGCTCAGCGCCGCGGGCAAGTTGCCGGTGCACGTGCGCAAGGATGTGCCCGGCTTCGTCGCCAACCGCCTGCAGCACGCCCTCTGGCGCGAAGCCATGTCGATCGTCCAGAACGGCATCGCCGACGCCGAGACCGTGGACCTGTGCGTCAAGAATAGCTTCGGCCTGCGGCTCGCGGTCATGGGTCCTCTCGAGACCGCCGACCTCGGCGGTCTCGATCAGGTCCTGAGCATCCACGAGCAGATCCTGCCGTTCATCGAGTGCGCGCCCGGCCC
Source organism: uncultured Thermoleophilia bacterium (assembly GCA_963765635.1). GTDB lineage: Bacteria > Actinomycetota > Thermoleophilia > UBA2241 > UBA2241 > CAIXSE01. Next base: position 105,779 of record CAVXXF010000003.1, on the reverse strand, counting down.
GCTGCAGATCCTGCGCGACAAGGTCGCTGCCGGCGAGCTCGGCATGAAGTCCGGGCAGGGCTTCCGGCCGTGGAGTGAGGAGGCGGCCACGGCCGCCCACGCGCGGCTTGCCGACCACCTGACCGCCGCGCTTGCGACAAAGAAGGCTCCACCCGACGCGCCAACCACGATGTAGACGACCTCCAAGGAGGCGCACATGCCGAATCCCATCATCACCGCCGCGCTCACGGGGCCCGTGGCGACGAAGGCCGACAATCCCGGCATGCCGGGCACCGTAGCCGAGATCGCCGCCGACGCCAAGGCCGCCCACGACGCCGGCGCGGCCGTCATCCACATCCATCTGCGCGACGACCAGGGCAACATGACCGTCGACCTCGAGGTGGCGCGCCGCACGGTGGATGCCGTGCGCGCCGTGTGCCCCGGCATCGTTCAGCTCTCGACGGGCGGACTCGCCTTCGCCTACGAGGATCGCATGAAGATGGTCGAGGCCAAGCCGGCCATGGCGACGCTCAATCCCTGCACCATGACCTTCGGCCCCGCGGAGTTTCGCAACCCGCCCAAGCAGATGATGGAACTGGCGGCGCGCATGATCGAACTCGGGGTCAAGCCTGAGGTGGAGATCTACGACACCGGTCACCTCGAGATGATGTTCTACCTCGTGCACAAGGGGCTGCTCCTCGCCCCCCTGCAGGTCTCCTTCGTGATGGGGGTACGCGGCGGCATGAAGGGCGACCCGACGCTGCTCGCATACCTCGTGCGCGAGTTGCCGGAGGGCACGAGCTGGCAGGTCATCGCCGTCGCGAAGGCCAATCTGCCGATGACCACTATCGGCTTGGCCATGGGCGGCAATGCGCGCACCGGCATGGAAGACACGCTCACCCTCGAGAAGGGCGTGCTGGCCGCGTCGAACGTCCAGCTCGTCGAGCGCCTCGTGACGATCGCGCGCTCGCTCCGGCTGGAGCCCGCGACGGTGGCCGAGGTCATCGAGCGGCTCAAGCTGTCGCCGGAGCTCGTGGGCTCGGCCTGAGGCCCGGACGCAGCCCTCGCGCGCGGCCGGACGACTTCTGAACGCGAGGCTGGCGCGCTGCGTGGATGCTTGACAGCGATGCCGGCGACGATATGATGCCCGTATCGTGGGAAGGAATGTCCGCATGGTGGATAGCACTGGAGGTGCGAAGGCCATAGAGACGTGATTTGACCGGGCTGCGAAATCCGCGTCGTCAGTGCGAGCTTCCAGTGCGCACCCCGGCGTGGCGGCCCGGAGCCAGCAAGGACCCAAGGGGGGGTTCTCGTGGGCGGTGCGGCTCGCTTCGGAGCTGCCGCCGACCGCGGAACCAGAGCAAGGAGGCGGCATGAGTTCAGACGACCGCAAGTCAAGCGAAACGCCGCAAGGCGCCGGGTTCGGCAGGACTCCGGTCACGCGGCGCGATTTCCTCAAGGTGGCCGGGGTGGCGGGCGCAGCGCTCGGCGTCGGCGGCGCCGGCAGTGTGATGGCGGCCTGCGGCAGCAGCTCGGACTCGGCTTCACCCGCGGCCAGCGCCAGCGGCCGCCCCATCAAGGTCGGGTTCGTGGCTCCGCTCACCGGGCCTCTGGCGGCCTTCGGCGAGGCAGACACGTTCTGCGTCCAGCAGTGGGAGGAATCCGTCAAGGACGGCCTCGCCTGCGGCGACGGTCAGACGCACCCGATCGAGTTCATCATGAAGGATTCGCAGTCCGATTCGAACCGCGCAGCCACGGTCGCCGGCGACCTCATGACCAACGATGGCGTCGACGTGATGATGGTCGCCTCGACCCCCGACACGGTCAACCCCGTCGCCGACCAGGCCGAGGCCTTCGGCACCCCTTGCGTGTCCAACGACTGCCCCTGGCAGGCCTACTACTTCGGCCGCGGCGCCACGCCCGACAAACCCTTCACGTGGACGTATCACTTCTTCTGGGGCCTCGAGGACGTGACCGCCAACTTCGTCTCCATGTGGGACGCGCTCAAGACCAACAAGAAGATCGGCGAGATGTGGCCTAACGACGCCGACGGCGCCGCCTGGGCCGACCCGAAGACCGGGCAGCCGCCGCTGCTCGCGGCGGCCGGCTACACCGTGGTCGACGGCGGCCGCTATCAGAACGGCAGCGAGGACTTCACGCCGCAGATCAGCAAGTTCAAGGGCGCCGGCTGCGACATCATGAGCGGCGTCATGATCCCGCCGGACTTCACCAACTTCTGGAAGCAGTCCTACCAGCAGGGCTTCAAGCCCGTGGCGGCTACGGTCGGTAAGGCTCTTCTGTTCCCGTCCGCCCTCGAGGCGCTCGGCGACATCGGCTACGGCCTCACCACCGAGTGCTGGTGGTCGCCGAACCATCCGTTCAAGTCCTCACTCAGCGGGCAGACCTGCCAGGAGTTCGCCGACGCGTTCACAGCGGCCACCACGAAGCAGTGGACGCAGCCGCTGCTGCACTACGCCGTCTTCGAGGTCGTCGCCGACGCGCTCAAGCGCACCACCAACGTCGACGACAAGCAGTCCATCCTCGACGCCATCAAGGCGACCAACCTTGATACCATCTGCGGCAACGTCAACTGGCAGGCCGGGGCACCGCAGAACCCAGTGCCCAACGTGAGCAAGACCCCGCTCGTCGGCGGCCAGTGGATCAAGGGCACCGACTGGCCGTACGACCTCAAGGTCGTGACCAACGTCACCGCCGACATGGTCCCCGTCCAGCAGGACGTCACGGCCATCACGTACTAGGAGCTCACGATCCGTCCCGCTACCCAGCAGTGTCCGATCGCCCGAGGAGGTCTCGATGACGCAAGGCGGTAAGGACTCATGACCGTAGTGCTCGAGACCACGGGCCTGATGAAATCCTTCGGCGGCGTGCAGGTCATCGACGACCTGAGCGTGAGCCTGGCCGAAGGTGAAGCGCTGGGCATCGTCGGGCCGAACGGCGCCGGCAAGACCACGTTGTTCAATCTCATCACCGGCGTGTATCGGCCCGACGCGGGTCGGGTCACGTTCAAGGACAAGGACATCACGCATCTGTCGCGGCAGGACCGCTGCCGCGAAGGCATCGGACGCACCTTTCAGATCCCGAAGCCGTTCACCGATATGAGCGTCTTCGAGAACGTGCTCGTCTGCGCCGCCTACGGGCGGGGCATGAGCGAGCGCGCCAGTTACGCGCGTTGCGTCGAGACGCTCGAGCTCACCAAGCTCTCCGCCAAAGCCAACAAGCAGGCCGGCGCCCTGCCGCTGCTCGACCGCAAGCGCCTGGAGCTGGCGCGGGCGCTTGCCGGCGACCCCAGCGTCCTCCTTCTGGACGAGGTCGCCGGGGGGCTCACGGAGACCGAGGTCGAGGCGCTGATCGAGACGATCAACGACCTGCATCGCGAAGGCATCTCGATCATCTGGATCGAGCACATCGTCCACGCCTTGCTGGCGGTGGTAGGGCGCATCGTCGCCATCAGCTTCGGCCGCAATCTCATCGAGGGCGACCCCAACGAGGTCATGTGCAGCGACGAGGTACAGGCCTGCTACATGGGGGGGACGCCGATATGAGCGTGCTCGAACTTCAGGAGGTCGACGTCTTCTACGGCGACTTCCAGGCCCTCTTCAAGGTCTCGTTCAAGGTCGAAGAGGGCGAGACCTTCGCCTGCATCGGCGCCAACGGTGGTGGCAAATCCACGCTCCTGCGCACCGTGGCCGGGCTCCAGCGCCCCGCCTCGGGCCAGGTCCTCTTCCACGGCGAACCCGTCGACCAGCACCCCGCCCACGACCGTGTCGGCATGGGCATCGCGCTGGTGCCCGAGGGGCGGCGCGTCTTCCCCAGCCTCACGGTCTTCGAGAATCTGCAGATCGGCGCGTACGGCGGGCGCAAGGGCGAGTGGAACACCGACTCAGTGCTGGAGCTCTTCCCGCTCCTCAAGCCGCTGGTCAAGCGCCAGGCGTCGAGCCTTTCGGGCGGCGAACAGCAGGCGCTTGCCATCGGTCGCGCCCTGATGGCCAACCCGCAGCTGCTTCTGCTCGACGAAGTCTCGCTGGGCCTCGCGCCCGTGGTCATCAAGCGCATCTACGAGGCCATGGTGCTCCTGGTCGGCACCGGCACCACCATCCTGGTCGTCGAACAGGACGTGCAGCACGTCCTCACCGTCGCCGACCACGTCGCCTGCTTCCTTGAAGGCCGCATCAGTCTCGAGGGCAAGCCGGGCGACCTGAGTTCTGAAGCGATCACTGCAGCCTACTTCGGGATGTGACGGTATGGATTGGGTCAACGTAGCGATTCAAGGCATTCTCCTGGGCGGGCTGTACGCGCTGTTCGCGACCGGTCTTGCGCTGGTCTTCGGCGTCATGCGCATGGTCAACCTGGCGCACGGCGATCTGGGCATTCTCGCGGCGTTCGTCGCCCTATTCCTCTTCCAGTCGCTTCACCTGGGCGTGATGTGGTCGGGGCTCGTGACCATCGCCATCATGTTCGTGGTGGGCTACCTTCTGCAGCGCGGCCTCCTCAACTTCACCCTGGGCAACGACGATACGCGCCCCATCGTGGTCACCTTCGGCCTGTCGATCATCATCCAGAACGGCCTCATCATGTGGTTCTCGGCCGACTCGCAGGGCCTGGACGCCGGCAGGATCGAGAACATCAGCATCCGCATCAACGACCAGTTGTCGATCGGGTGGTTCCCGCTGCTCGTGTTCGTGACCTCCATCGTCGTCATCGCGTTGTTGCAGACGTTTCTCAACCGCACGAAGCTGGGGCGGGCGTTCAGAGCCACCTCCGACGACCGTGAAGCGGCCGAGCTCATGGGCATCGACAACCGGCATATCTACGGCCTGGCGATGGCCATCGCCCTCGCCATCGTCGCCCTGGCTGGGATCCTGCTCGCCGTGCGCACCACGTTTGACCCCACGCAGGGCTCGTTTCGCCTCATCTTCGCCTTCGAGGCCGTGATCATGGGCGGCATGGGCTCCATCTGGGGGACGCTCATCGGGGCCATCGTCCTGGGGGTGTCCCAGACCCTGGGGTCGCAGGCCTTCGGCTCCGGGTGGGGTCTGCTCGTCGGCCATCTGGTCTTTCTGACCGTCCTGGCCGTGAGACCCAGCGGCTTCTTCGCGAAGACGGTGACCGCATGAGCGCACCCGCGTTTCGCATCGCACGCTCGACGCGCATGCATCGCTACGTGCTCGTCGTCGGCGTCCTCATCGTCGGCGTGCTCGCCAGCTTCCCGCTGTGGGCGCAAGTGAGCTTCCTGCGGACCATGGTGACCTTCTTCACGCTGCTCGCGCTCGCGCAGATGTGGAACCTTCTCGGCGGGTACGCAGGGCTGATCTCCGTGGGCCAGCAGGCGTACATCGGCCTTGGAGCGTATGGGCTGTGGCTCATGGCTGACGTGATCGGGCTGCACCCGTTCATCGCCGTCTTCCTCGCCGGCGGCCTGGCGGTGCTGGTCGCACTCCCGGTCGCGCCGCTCATCTTCCGCCTGCACGGCGGCTACTTCGCCATCGGCACCTGGGTGGTCGCCGAGGTGGTGCGCCTCGTCGTCGCCAACATCCAGGCCACCGGCGGCGGCTCGGGCAAGACCATCTTCTCCGCCGCCCGCCTGCCGATCGACACGCGCATCAACGGCACCTACCTGCTCGCCCTGTTCGTGGCCGTGGGCTCGATCCTGCTTGTCTACTTCCTGCTGCGCTCGCGGCTCGGCCTCGCCCTCACCGCGATCCGCGACAATGAGCTCGCGGCGCAGAGCTCGGGGGTCAACGTGTTCCGCTCGAAACTCTACGTCTACCTGATCTCCGCCTTCGGTTGCGGCGTCATCGGCGCTGTGGTCGCCATGAACCTGCTGCGCATCCAGCCGGCCGCGGCCTTCAGCATCAGCTGGACGGCGTACGCGATGTTCATCGTAGTCATCGGCGGCTTCGGGTCCATCGAGGGGCCGATCATCGGCACGGTCATCTACTTCACCCTGCTGCAGAGCCTCAGCCAGTACGGCACGACCTATATGCTGCTCCTCGGGGTGATCGCTGTCGTGATCGCGACCAAGGCTCCTCGCGGTCTCTGGGGCTTCATCGCCAAGCGCTGGGACCTCCACCTGTTCCCGGTGCGGCGGCGACTCGTCCTGGAAGAGCCTCCGGAGCCGGAGAGCCCGGCTGCCCCAGGGGCGTCCGGGCCGCTCGTAGAGGCGAGCTGAGCTCCCCCTTCGGGACATGGGCAAGGAGGCCTGACGAAGCATGGACGATGGCGGCGCAGAGGCAGCGAGGGAGATGTTCCAGGACAACGGGCAGGAACAGCGCAGTGGCGTACAGGTGCTGGCCAGAGCGGCCACGATCCTGAGGTTGCTCGCCGCCGACTCATCGGGCGGCCTCACGTTCAGCGAGCTGGTCGCCCGCGCGGGACTGCCGCGCACGACCGTGCACCGTATTCGGTATGCGCTGGAGGAGGAGGGTTTCGTCTGCGCCGACGAAGCCACCGGCCGGCTCCACCTTGGCCCCGGCATCCTGCAGCTGGCCGTGGCGAGCCGGCGCGACCTGCCGTCAGTCGTCAGCCCGTACCTCGAACGCCTTTCGCGGGAGCTCAACGAGACTGTCGACCTCGGCGTGCTCGACGGCATGCACGTGCTCTTCATCGCCCAGCACCCCGCGCCGCAGCGCTCGCTCATGGTGGTCTCTCGCGTCGGGGCTCGCTTCCCGGCCTTCTGCACCTCCAACGGCAAGGTCCTTCTGGCGCAGCTCTCCCCAGATGAGCTCAAGAGGCGTCTGCCCAAGAGGCTCGAGACGCCGTCGCAGCACAGGCCGGTCTCGCGCGACGAGCTGCTGCGCGAGCTCGACGAGGTCCGCCGCACCGGCCTTGCCTACGATCGCGAAGAGCATCACGCAGGGATCTGCGGGGTCGGCGTGGCCATCACCGATCTCGACGGAAGCGTGGCCGCGATCTCCGTACCGATGCCCGCCGCCCGCTTCTATGCGGATGCGGACGCCATCTCGGCGACTCTCCTGCGCGTGCGCGACGAGATCCAGATCGCCTTGCAGGGCGCCTGAACCCGCCTAGCAGGCGCGCACGGTCCGTGCTTCGGTGACGAGAACGCCGCAGGCCAGGTCGTGGGCCTCGCAGGGGAGCTTGTCGACGAGCTGGGCCTCGAAGGCCAGCGCCACCCAGGGGATGCCCGGGCGCGTGCGCGGCAGATAGGTGTCGTAGAAGCCGCCGCCGTAGCCGCAGCGGCTGCCGGCGGCGTCGAACACCGACCCCGGCACGACCACGGCGTCCACGCGCTCAGGGAGCACTTCCTCGAGTCCCTCACGCGGCTCCGGGATGCCCCACGTGCCGGGGACGAGGTCGAGATCGGGGTCGGCGACAGGGTACGCGGCCATCAGCCGCGGGGCCAGGATGCGGGGTGCGCACACGGTTTTGCCAGCCTTCAGCGCCCACGAGAAGAGGGCGCTCGTCTCGACCTCGCTGCGGAACGAGGCGTACAGCATGAGGGTCGTGGCCGCTTCGAGCTCGGGGAGGGCGGCGGCGCGGGCGCAGATCGCGACGCTGAGCCGGGCGCGCTCCGCGCTCGGCAGGGCGTCGCGCGCGGCGAGCGCGCGACGCCGCAGGTCCCTCTTGCAGCCTGCGGGCTCCGCTTGCGATCCCGCGTCATCGCGTCTGGCGATCATCGCTGCGCCTCCTTTCACGTGAACAGTCTTGGCAACGCTTCGACGGAGGTAACGCCCAGAATGTCCCCCGAAAGCGCCTCCTTCCTCTATAGTATAGGCGCGCGACCGCACGGCGGGCTTCCGGGCGGCGCGCTGAGGTGAGAGTGGGCCGCCGGCACGAGGCCGCGCGGGCGAGAGGATGAGCATGGCGCTTCGCTCCCAGGAAGAGATGTCTCTGGCGAGGGTCTTCGCGCGTACCCTCGGCAACGTGATCGCGCTCACGTCCGCCGAGGAGAAGCGCGCCTGGCCCACCCCCGCGCAGATTCTCGAGCACACCCCCAGCGATGCCCTTGCTCCTGCGGCGCTGCTCCGTCTGCTGCAGTTCTCCATACTGCCCGAGATCCTCGGCGCCAGCGCCGGTCCCGCCATCTACCTGGCGAGCAAGCGTTTCAGCAGCCAGCTCGATATCCACTCCATCCAGGCGCTCAAGGACTGGTTCCGGCAGATGCAGCTTGGCGAGCTCGAGGTCGAGCTCGACGAGGAGCGCGTGCTGGTGAAGCTCGGTCAGTGTCTCAGCTGCCAGCGTCTGCCGGCCGGCGGCACCGCCGTGTGCGACCTGGAGCGCGGCCTCATCGACGGCATTCTGGAGAGCATCTCCGGCACCGAGATCGTCACCAAGGAGACGCTCTGCTGGGGCCTCGGCGACACGGTGTGCCAGTTCGAGGGATACAGCGGGGAGCAGGCCGGCTATCTGTATCCCGAGAACGGGTTCAACCCCGACGCGCAGCGGCGCCTGCTGACGCAGCTCGCTGACCAGTCCGAGGTTGCGCTCGACAATCTGCGTCTTCTCAACGAGCGCCTTGAACACGAGACTCACGATCCCCTCACCGGTCTCGTGAACTTCCGCCAGCTCCGCGAGCGGGCGGCGTTCGAGCTGGCCCGCGCAGAGCGCCACGGGCGCACGGTGGCGTTCGTGATGCTCGACCTCGACGAGTTCGGCGCCGTCAACGACGAGGCCGGCCGCGAGGGCGGCGACGAGGTCTTGTGTCACTGGGCTGCCGCGCTCACGGCGCAGGTGCGCAGCTGCGACCTGGTGTGCCGCTACGGCGCCGACGAGTTCGTGCTGATGCTGCCGGAGACGGCCGAGCAGCAGGCCGACGCGGCCCTGGAGCGCGTACTCGGAACGATGAAGCAGCTGGCCGTGGATTCCGGCGGACGGGCCTTCGCGCTCACGGCGTCCGTCGGTGTAGCGAGCTTCCCGACCGATGGCCGTACGGTGGAGGACCTCGTTGCCAAGGCCGCCACCACCATGTACGCGGCCCGGGCCGCAGGCCCGGGGCGGATCGGCTTCTACTCGCGCCCTCCGCGGCGCTGAGCGCCGCCGGGTGGCGGCACGCGTCGAGATCCTCGCCGTGGGGTCGCTGCACCGCGACCTGGAGCCTGCGGCGCAGCACTTTGTCGGTCTTCTGCGATCCCACGCCACGGTCTCCGTGCGCGAGGTCAAGGAGGTGCCGCTGCGCGGCCGCAGCGAAGCCGAGGTGCTGCGTGAAGAGGGCCGGCGCCTGCTTGCGGCGTGGCCGCAGGCGCCCGTCGTGGCGGCGCTCGCCGTGGACGGTCGCGCTCTCGACACCGAGGAGTTCGCAGTCTGGCTGCAGAGGGCCTTCGAGCGCGGCGGAGCGGGCTTCGTGATCGGCGGCTCGCTGGGGCTCGCCGGCGAGGTGCAGACGCGCGCCACCGAACGCCTCTCCCTGTCTGCGCTCACCCTTCCGCACCAGCTGGCCAGAGTGGTCCTGCTGGAACAGCTCTTTCGCGCCGGCAAGATCCTGCGCGGCGAGCGGTATCATCACTGACCGGCGCGGCGCCCGCGAACAGCCGGCTTCCGCGTGGGCGTGCCGCGCCGCAATCGCGCCGCCTGGCCCTGGCCGCTAGAATGTGCTTTCGCGCCGGCGCGCCCGCCGGCGCCGTCACCTCGACCGGGCGGTGAGCCATGAGCGACGACCTCTACGACCTGAACGGCCTTGCGACGTCCCTGGCGGCGACGTTGCGAGAGCTGCTGGCCGAGGCCGGCGCGGCCGACGCCGCCGTACCGCCCGTCGAGCTGGCCCGGCCCGCTCGCCCCGAGCACGGCGACCTCACCACCAACGCCGCCCTGGTGACCGCCAAGCGCGCCGGCCGCGCGCCGCGCGAGCTGGCCCAGGCGCTGGGCGCGCGCTGGCAGGCCGGCCCGGGCGCCGCGCTCTGCGAGCGCGTCGAAGTGGCCGGCCCGGGCTTCCTCAACCTGTTCCTCGATGCGGCGTGGTACCGCGGCGCGGTGGAGCGTATGCGCGCCGCCGGACCCGACTTCGGGCGCGGCGCGCTGCCCCTGGACGAGCGCCTCAAGATGAACGTGGAGTTCGTCAGCGTGAACCCCACCGGCCCGCTCCACGTCGGGCACGCACGCTACGCGTCCTATGGAGACGCGCTCTGCCGGGTCTTCGCCTTCGTCGGCCACGACGTCACCCGCGAGTTCTACGTGAACGACTACGGCACGCAGATGCTGCGCTTCGGGCAGTCGCTCGCCGCGCGCTACGGCCAGCGGCTGGGCCTGGAGACGCCGGTCCCGGAGGAGGGCTATCAGGGCGAGTACCTGCTGGCGCTCGCCGACGAGCTCATCGCGGAGGTGGGCGAACGCTACCGCTCTGCGATCGCCGCGGCCGCCCCCGATGTGACCGCGATCGCCGCCGACGCGCTCGCGGCGATCAAATCGTGGGGCCGTGACGCTACCCTCGCCCAGTTCCGCCTCACGCTCGAGCGCCTGCGCGTGCCGTTCGACGTCTGGGCGCACGAGAGCTTTCTGTACGCCGGCGAGGGCGAGCAACGGGGCTTCGCCGGCGAGGTCGGTAAGGCGCTCGCCGACCTGGACGGCGAGAGCCTCCTCTACGACGAGGACGGCGCCGTTTGGCTCAAGACCACGCAGTACGGCGACGACAAGGACCGCGTGCTCATCCGCTCCAGCGGCGATCCCACCTACTTCCTCAGCGACATCGCCTACCATCGCGACAAGATGGACCGCGGGTTCGCCCACATGATCGATATCTGGGGCGCCGACCATCACGGTTACGTGCCGCGCATGAAGGCCGCCTTCACGGCTCTGCCGCCGCACGATCCCGACCGCCTGGAGCTCATCATCGGGCAGATGGTGAACCTCCTGGAGAGCGGCGAGGCCAAGCGCATGAGCAAGCGCAAGGGCGACATCGTGACCGTCGACGACCTCCTCGACGCCATCGGCGTGGACGCCGCGCGCTTCCTGCTCGTGGGCCGCTCGCACGACACCACGCTCGAGCTCGACATCGACCTGGCCCGCGAGCAGTCGAACAAGAACCCGGTCTACTACGTGCAGTACGCCCACGCGCGCATCTGCAGCATCCTGCGCAACCTCAAGGGCGCGGGGGACGGGCCGGCCGGCGCAGCCCTGCCGGCTGTCGCCGTGGACGTCCACGAGAGGTCACTGGTGCGCGCCTTGGCGAGGTATCCCGAAGTGCTGCTTGCGGCCGCCGACCAGCGCGCCCCTCACCGCGTGCCCACCTATCTCGGTGAACTGGCGGCGGAGTTCCACGGGTTCTACCGCCACTGCCGCGTGCTCAGCGACGACCCCGACACCACCGCGTTCAGGTCGGCGCTTTGCGAGGCCACCAGAGACACGCTGGCAAGCGGACTCGCGCTTCTCGGCGTGAGCGCGCCGGACGCGATGTAGCGCCCGGCTCTACGCGCCGAAGCGGTCGCGCGCCCAGGCGCGGAGCTCGGCGGTCTCGTCCGGCGTGAGCTCTCTGTCCAGCTTGAGCAGCTGCGACACGGCGACGTTGTACTGCCCCGTCAGGAGACGGTCGACTACGCTTTCAAGGACGGTCTGCACCACCTCACGTCCGGGGATCGCCGCCATGTACAGGTAGGCGATGTGCGACTTGTCCTGCAGGAGCAACTGCTTCTTGACGAGGTTGTTCATCACGGTCATCACGGTGGTGTAGGCGATCTGCCGCCGCTCGCGCAGCGTCTCGTAGACTTGCCGGACGGTGGTCTGATCGTGCTCCCAGACCACCGCCAGGATCTCGGCCTCCAAGGAGCCGATGCCGGTGAACGGCGCACCTTTGCTGCTACGCATCCACTTGGGCCGGCTTGACTCTCCCATCACGACCCCTTTCTCGAGGCGATGTCGGTGCGCGTCCCCACGTGGGACGCAGTACGTAGATGGTGCAACGTACGTATTCCCTGTGGTGCCAAACTCACGCCCGCTCGTTCACGGTCACGCGTGTAGTAGAATTCGGCGCCAGTGCCCGAAGGAGGAGTGCCCGTGTCCGCCGATGCCGAACTGCTGAGGTCGCTGTGCCTGGCCCCTGGCCCCACGGGGTTCGAGGCGCCGGTCCAGGAAGTCGTGCGCCGGCGCCTGGCGCCCCTCGGCGAGATGCAGGGCGATGCGCTGGGCAACGTCTGGCTCGACGTCGGCCCTGCCGGCGGCCCGCACGTCGTGGTCACGGCGCACGCCGACCAGATCGGCCTCATCGTCACCTACATCGACGAGCACGGGTACGTCTCCGTCGAGAAGATCGGCGGCGTGGCGCCCCTGCTCGTCCCCGGGCGCCATTTCGTCATCCACGGCGCCGCTGGCCCCGTGCACGCGGTCGGCGGCAAGAAGCCCACGCACATCATCCCCGCCGACCAGCGCGACAGGGCGCCGGCTCTCGACGAGCAGTTCCTCGACATCGGTGCCGCGAGCCGGGAGGCGGCGCTCGAGCGCGTGGCGATCGGCGACCCCATCACCTTCACGCCCGAGTTCGTCGAACTGTCGCCGGGCGTCTTCGCTACCCAGGCGTTCGACGATCGCGCCGGCGTGTACTGCCTCGTGCGCGCCCTCGAGCTCTACGCAGCCGCGCCCGGAGCGGCGCGGCTTACCGGCCTCTCCACCGTGCACGAAGAGACCACGTTCATGGGCGCCAAGGCGCAGGCGAAGCGCCTCACGCCGGCCGTCATGATCGTCGTCGACGGCGATTTCTGCAGCGACACTCCGGCCGCCGACGCCAAGAAGCTCGCCGGCGAGGTCAAGCTCGGCGCCGGCCCGGTGCTCGGCCGCGGCGCCGGCAGCAACCAGCGCCTTCTTGCGATGGCGCGCGAGGTGGCCGCCGCCGAGGACATCCCGGTGCAGCTCAAGGCCGCTCCCGAGGCGATGTCCACCGACGCCGACGAGCTCATGGCCGCGGGCTCTGCGGCGACGCTCTCGCTGAGCCTCCCGGTGCGCTACATGCACTCGCCGTTCGAGGTCGCCCACGGCGACGACCTGGAGGCCGCGGCGCACCTCGTCGCCGCCCTCGCGCGCCTCGTGGGCGAGGCCGGCGCGCCCGCGTCGTTCCTGCCCACGCCTGAATGACCGTCGCCACGTCCCGGGAGGTCCTGTGAAGCTGTTCATCGCCATCGATCTGGAGGGCATCACGGGCGTGGTGTCCGAGCGTGACACGGACCGGCAGGGACCCGCGGCTGTCGTTGCCCGAGAGCACATGCGCGCGGATCTTGACGCCGTGCTTGAAGGCTGCTTCGCGGCGGGCGCCGATGAGGTCGTCGCGTGCGACGCGCACGACGTCGGCCGCAACCTCGACGTCGCCGGCCTGCCCCCGGGCGTTGTCCTCGTGGGCGGCTCCCCGACGCCGTACAGCATGCTCCAGGGCATCGGACGCGGCTACGACGGCGCGCTGTTCGTGGGGTATCACGCGCGCGCCGGTACTGCCGCGGCCGTTCTCGAGCACACCTGGAGCTACAAGGTCTTCGCCGTCTCACTCGGCGATCTGGAAGTCGGCGAGTTCGGACTCGGTGCCCTGCTGGCCGGGCATTTCGGCGTGCCCGCCGTGTTTCTGTCCGGCGACGACAAGGTGGCCGCCGAGGCCGAGGCGCTGGTGCCGGGCATCATCACCACTGTCGTGAAGACGGGGATCACGCGGCTGGCCGCCAGCCTGTGCCCGCCGCAGGACGCGCGCGTGCGCCTTCGCGCCGACGTCGAACGGGCGCTGCGCGCCGCCGAAAAGCCGGCGCCACTCGCCTGGAACGGCGAGCCCCTGCGGCTGACCTTCACGCGCGTCGAGTTCTGCGAACGCGCCGCCGGCTGCCCGGGCGTGCGGCGCCTGGACGGGTGCACGCTGGAGATCTCCGGGGCGGACTTCGACGAAGTCTTCCGTGGCTTCCTCGCCTGCCTGCGGCTGTCGGAGCTCGAGGATTGAGCGAAGCAGTTGCGGGGGCGGTGCCGGTGTGGTGAACTACTGCTGCGGGCGGATGTAGTGTAGTTGGCAACACGTCAGCTTCCCAAGCTGAAGATCGCGGGTTCGACTCCCGTCATCCGCTCCAAGTACTTCTTGGGATCCCCTTAGAGACCGCTGTGGCGCTCGATCAGGCCCAGGTCACGCAGGCGTGCCTGCATGGCCTTGCGGCTGACCTCGAAACGGTCCGCGAGACGCGTGACATCGAGGCCCTGCGCGCGGGCGGCCTCGCGTACGAGATCTTCCGGCATCAGCAGTTCGGCGGCGAAGGTGTCGGCCTCGCGCTCCTCCATGCGTCCCGCCTCGTTGACGGCGCCGCCGCGCTCGGGGCGGCAGCGCGCCGGGTGCAGCACGAAGTGGCCGATCTCGTGGGCGATCGTGAAGCGCTGGCGGCGGGAGCCGCCGGCGCCGTTCACCACGATGGCACGCGCGTCGCCCATGGGCTCCAGGGCGGCCTCACTCGTGAAGGGCTCACGGGTCTTGCCGACCAGCTCGAGATTCAGCGCGCTGACGACATCGCGCAGCGACACCGGCTCGTGCGAGACGCTGGCGGATTTGAGCAGGCGCGTGGCCTGACGGCGGATGTCTGACGCGGGATGAGTCACGAGGTTGGCCCCCTCCGGCGGGCATACTACCACCCAGTGCGGACGGCTCGCGACCGGTGGCCGCACAGCGGAGAGCCGGTCAGGCGCCGATGAGCGGCAGCAGTCGCGCCACGACACCGCCGACGGCCAGGGCCAGCACGATGGTGCCGGCGGAGATCGCCGCCGTCCATTGCCAGCCAAGCTCGCGGCGCAGCACGGCGATGGTCGCGAGGCAGGGGATGTAGATCGTGTTCACGATCGCGTACGTGATGATCTGCGGCTTGGTCATGATGCTCGAGATGTCGGCCACGGCGCCGCCCACGCTCACCGCGGCGAACACCAGCAGAAGCTGCAGCGCCAGCTCCTTGCGCAACACGGCGAAGACAAGAGTGAGCCCGGCGACGGCGGGGAGCATGAGCCAGCCCTCCACCACCGGCGACAGGGGAGCGGTGAGCTTCCACACGAGCCCGGTCTCGTAGAGGGCGCCGAGCACCATGCTGCCGATGAGGATGATGGGCGCCGCGTCCCACACGAACTCACGGAAGCGCCGCCACGTCTTGGCGGCCACCTGGCGGATCACCGGCCGGCGGAAGGGGAACATCTCCATGACGAAGGCGCCCTTCTGCCCGGGCAGGAGACGGTTGAGGCCGAGCCCGGCCGAGACGCCGATGACGAAGACCACGAAGTAGGTGAACAGCGCCCACTGCCAGCCGGCGAACGCCGCCACCGCGCCGATGATCACGGCGGTGCGGGCGCTGCACGGCGTGAGCGTGGCCAGCGCCGAGGCGATCACGCGCTCGCGCTTGCTCGTCAGCGAGCGCGTGGCGATGATCGCCGGCACGTTGCAGCCGCCGGCGGCGATCAACGGGATGACCGCCCGCCCGTGCAGCCCGAAGCGATGCATCACGCGGTCGCTGAGAAACGCGGCGGCGTTCATGTAGCCGGTGTCCTCGATGAACGCCAGCAAGAAGTAGAACGTGAGGATGTACGGGATGCCCACGGCGATGGTGGCGAGGATGCCGCCGTCGACGCCCCACAGGACGGTGCGGCCGACGACGCCGTCCCCAAGGATGCCGGTGACCGCGGAGGTGACCGCCGGCGAGACCCAGGCGGTCCAGGCGGCGGTGAGCAGGCGCGACAGAACGTCGCCGACCACGAAGAGCGTGGCGAACATCGCGGCGATGACGCCGAGCAGGATCGGGATGCCGGTGCGTGGAGAAGTGGTGAGGCGCCACCAGGTGTCGGCGCCGGCTCGCGGCGCGGGCGCCTGCGCCGCCACCGCCAGCCTCCTCGCCTCGGCGTGGCGCGCCTGCGCTATGGCCAGCGCGAGGCCGTCGTCGTCGGGAGTCAGTACCTCGGCTGAGTCGAGCCCCAGCGCTTGGACGACCTCGGCGTCGCCCTCGAGCACGGTGATCGCTGCGGCGCGGGGCGCGAGCCCGAAGGGCGGGTTCCCGTCCTCCGCGACCCGGGCGGAGATCTCCGCGGCAAGGGACTCGACGCGGTCGGCGACGCCCTGGGGCAGCGGAGTGCCTGCGGCCCGCCCCAGGCCGTTGCTCGAGGTCGCGACGCTGAGCACCGCGGCCTCGAGTTGGGGCAGTCCCTCGCCGCGTGGCGCCACCGTCGCGACTACCGGTACGCCGAGCTCGCGGGACAGTGCCTCGACGTCGACGTCACGGTCGCGGCGACGGGCTTCGTCGGAGAGGTTCACGGCGACGACCACACGAAAGCCGAGGTCGAGAAGCTGCAACGGCAGGTACAGGCTGCGGCCCAGATTCGTGGCGTCGGCCACGGCGATCACCGCGTCCGGCTCGCGGGTGAGCAGGGCGATCCGCGCGGCGCGCTGGTCGTCGCCCTGGCCGTCCAGGGAATAGGCGCCGGGGAGGTCGACGATCTCGACATGCCTGCCGCGCCACTGCGCGCACACGGCGCACGCCTCGGTGGTCACGCCGGCGCAGTTGGCGGTCTCGCAGCCGGCCCCCGTGAGGGCGTTGAACAGTGAGCTCTTGCCCACGTTCGGGTTGCCGGCCAGACACGCGACGAGCGTGCGCTCGTCGTGCCCCTGGCCGGCCCTCTGCCGGCGTCGTGTCGTGACGGTCGCCATAGCCGTCAGGCGCGCACGAGGATCTTGCCGGCCACTTCGCGCCCGAGGGCGTACTGCGAGCCGGCCACGCGTACGAGAAGCGGGCCGCCGAACGGCGCCACACTCTCGACCTCGACGGGCGTCTCGGGCAGCAGACCGAGAGAGCCCAGATACCGCAGCAGCTCGCCGTCCTCCTCGGTGATGCAGCCGATCACGCCGTGCTCGCCGGCGCCGAACTCGACAAGCGGTCGCATGGCGTCGTCGGGCAGCGTACCGTCTTCGTCGGGGATCGCGTGCCCGTGCGGGCACGTTGTGGGGTTGCCGAGCTGCTCGGCCAGCCGCGCCTCGACCTCGGGGCTGAGCACATGTTCGAGCTTACAGGCCTCGTCGTGCACCGCGTCCCACGGCATGTCGAGGTAGTCGACGAGGAAGCGCTCGCTGAGACGGTGACGACGCACGAGCGCCGCGCCCTCGTGCTCGCCGTCGGCAGTCAGCGTGATGCCGGCGTCGCCGTGCGGCTCCACGAGGCCCGCCGCACGCAGCCGGCCCAGCATCTCGGAGACCGATGGAGGAGCCACGCCAAGATCCTCGGCCAGGCGCTTCACGGTGACGGGGGCGTCGCCGCGCTGCAACTTGAACATCGCCTCGAGGTACTCCTCGGTGCTCTGCGTGAGCTTGCTCACTGTCTCCTACGGCGCCTCTGCCTGATGGTCCCGCCGCAAACGCACCTCGGGCGGGTGCGGCGAGCGGGGCTGGTTCTTAGGATACCCTAACCATCGGCAGAAGGGAATCCTGACTTTAGTCAAGAGGAGAGGTCGCGATTCCTGCTGAGGTGGGCCGAAGGTACCCTGGAGGTCATGCTCGGGACCATCGCTTCGGCTGGGCGTCCGGGCCCCAGTGGCCGCATGGGTCGGACGCCGGTGCGCGCGGTCGAGGGGCCGCTCACGCGCCGTTTGTGACCGCCCACTCGAGCGTCGCCTGTGCGACCTCGGGTGAGCGCCCGGGGCCGTGGTGGCCGCCCTCATCCAGAGCGAGGAAGCGCGTCGGGGCGGCCAGCACGGCCGCCAGGCGCTCGCTGTGCGAGAACGGCACGGCCTCGTCGTCGCGGGCGTGCGCGAGGAGCACGCGCTGCATGTCGCGCGCCGCGGCGACGAGGTCGAGCCGTCGCAGATACGGCCGCAAGGCGACTGCATCGAAGCGGCCGTAGTACTCGCGGTCGGGGTCGCCGGCGCGCTCCAGCCGTTCCAGGTCGTCGAGGCCGGCGAGCAGTGACGGCCCGTCCGCCGGGCACAGGAGCACCAGCGAGCGGAACAGCTCCCGGTGGGCGCGCGCCGCCAGCAGCAGGAAGCAGCCTCCCATGCTGGCGCCTCGCGCCGCGAGCCACGGAGCGCCGCTCGCGGCCAGTAGCGCCTCACCGGCCGCGACGGCGTCGTGCCAGCCCTCTGGGCCCAGCACGCCGTCGCTCTCGCCGTGGCCGCGGAAGTCGAAGGTCAGCGCGGCCAGCCCCGCTGCAGCCGCCTGCTCGCCCATGATGCCGTGGTTCTCCTTGCGGCTGCCGGCGCCGTGGCACACCAGCAGGGCGCCGCGCGGGCGGCCGGCCGGGCGGAAGAGCAGTCCGGCGAGCTCGAGCCCGTCGGAAGCGATGCAGAGCCGCTCGGGCGCGGGTGTCGGCAAGGCATTCACGCCCCGAGTTTAGCCGACGCCCTCTTTGTGGTGTACTTGCGGCACCGCGGGCCGGCTGCGCCGCCGCGGCCGTACCGTCCCTGCGACATCCGGTGGGCTGTCATGCCCCGCCGTCACGGAGGTCCCATGCACGAGGTCAACGTCGGCCACAAGGTCCTGGCGGACTACCGCTCCATCGTCCCCCCGGAGCTCATGACCGAGATCGACGAGCTGGCCGCCGGCCTCCGCGGCAAGCGCGTGCTTCACGTCAACGCCACTGCCTTCGGCGGCGGCGTCGCCGAGATCCTCTACACCCTGGTGCCGCTGACCTCCGACGTCGGCCTCCCGGCCGAGTGGCGGGTGCTCACGGCGCCGCCCGAGTTCTTTAACGTGACGAAGAGCTTCCACAACGGCCTGCAGGGCCATGCGGTCGACTTCCCCGCCGAGGCGCGGGAGCTCTACGAGAGCGTCTGCCGCGCCAACGCCGCCGACCTCACGCGCGCCTACGACTTCGTCGTGATCCACGATCCGCAGCCGCTGGCCATGCGCGACTACGTCACCTTGAGCCAGGACCGCGCGGCCTGGTGGATCTGGCGCTGCCATATCGACACGTCCACCCCCGACCAGGGGCTGTACGACTACCTGCTCCCGTTCATCAACGGCTACGACGCAGCCGTCTACACCCTGCGCGACTACGTGCCGCAGGGCCTCACCGTGCCGGTCCGCGAGATCGCCCCGACCATCGACCCACTGGCGCCCAAGAACATGAAGCTTTCTACCGAGGACGCCGCCTACATCGTGCGCCAGTTCGGCATCGACGTCGAACGACCCCTCTTGCTGCAGGTCTCGCGTTTCGACCCGTGGAAAGACCCGCTGGGCGTCGTCGACGTCTACCGCACCGTCAAGGCGAAGTACCCGTCCATGCAGCTCGCCCTTGTGGGCTCCATGGCGAGCGACGACCCGGAAGGCTGGGAGTACCTCGAGAAGGTCATCGAGTACGTGGCCGCCGACCCCGACGTGTTCATCCTCTCCAACCTCGACAACGTCGGGTCGGTGGAGATCAACGCCTTCCAGAGTCACGCCGACGTGATCGTGCAGAAGTCCACCCGCGAGGGCTTCGGGCTCACCGTGACCGAGGGGCTGTGGAAGGGGCGTCCCACGATCGGCGGTGACGTGGGGGGTATCCCGCTGCAGATCGAGGACGGCGTCACCGGGTATCTGGTCAAGTCCGCGGCCCAGTGTGCGGAGCGCTGCCTGCAGGTCCTGGCGGACCCCGAGAAGCATCGGCGCATGGCCCTACTCGGCAAGGAGCACGTGCGCCGCGAGTTCCTCACGCCGCGGCTGCTGCGCGACGATCTGCGGCTCTTCTCCGACCTGCAGGCGGGTAAGATAGGAGGGTAGATCCCGGCCGGCGACGCTTCGCCGCTCCGGCCGGACCCGACCGCGACGCAGGGGGCACGGCGTGTACGCCGACGATCTCGCAGGACGCCGTCTCGTGGTGGCCGCCAACCGCGGCCCAGTCTCGTTCCGCAGCGACCCCTCCGGCGAGCCGGTTGTGACGCGCGGACCCGGCGGCCTCGTGACCGTCCTCACCGAGCTCCTGCGCAAGCATCCCGGCACCTGGGTCGCGACCGCGGTGGGTGACGAGGAAGAGCGTCTGGCCGCTGAGGGCCGGGCGGTCGAGGTGGATCTCGACGGCGACGCGTACCGCGTGCACTACGTCGCCATCGCCGACGACGTCTACGACAAGTACTACAACATCATCGCCAACCCGATCTTGTGGTTCATCCAGCACTACCTGTGGGACCTCGGGCGGCACCCCGACATCTCGCCCAACGAAGTCGATGCCTGGGAGCACGGCTATCTGCCGGTGCAGCGGCTCTTCGCGGAGGCCATCGCCGCCGAGTTGGCCTCTGGCGCGGCGGGCGCCGAAGGGGCGGCCGACACGGCCGCCGGGCTCGGCGCCCTCGTCATGCTCCACGACTACCACCTCTACGGTGTCGCGCCGTTGGTGCGCGCCGCCGTCCCCGGCGCCTTCATCCATCAGTTCGTGCACATCCCCTGGGCGCAGAGCGACGCCTGGCTCGTGCTCCCCGAACAGATGCGCAAGGCGGTCTTCGCCGGCCTGCTCGGCAACGACGTGGTGGCCTTCCACACGCGCCACTACGCGGTGAACTTCCTGCAGGGTTGCCGCGACCTGCTCGACCTCGAGGTCGACGAGCGCCGTCTCGCGGTGAGCTACGGCGAGCGTGAGGTGTGGGTGCGTGCGTACCCGGTTTCCATCGACCCGGATGAGTTGCGCAAGGCCGCCACGGCGCAGCGGGTGGAGGCCGCGGAGCGCAGCCTGTTGCAGCGTCGCCGCGAGTTCCTGCTGCTGCGCGTCGACCGCCTCGACCTCAGCAAGAACGTGATCCGCGGGTTTGTGGCCTTCGACCGCTTCCTCGACCTGCACCCGGAGTTCAAGGACCGCATCACCTTCCTCGCCCTGCTGCAGCCCTCACGCGAGGACGTGGAGGAGTACGTGGTCTACCGCGAGCGCGTGACGCGCGTCGTGGAGCAGATCAACACCAAGCATGGCAACACCGACTGGATGCCCATCGACCTGCGCATCGAGGACAACTTCCCGCAGACGCTGGCCGCCTACCGGCACTACGACGCCCTCATCGTCAACGCCATCTTCGACGGCATGAACCTGGTCGCCAAAGAGGGGCCGGTGGTCAACACCCGCGACGGCGTGCTCATCCTCAGCGAGAACACCGGGGCCTTCGAGGAGCTCGGCATGTTCGCCGTGGCCGTCAACCCGTTCGACGTCGAGCAGCAGGCGGCGGCGATCCACGAGGCCCTGACGATGCCGGCCGCCGAGAAGCGCGACCGCGGCGCGGCCATCCGCGGCGTCGTCGACTGCAACAGCATCGAGAAGTGGGTGCGCGCGCAGTTCGCCGACATCGCCGCCAAACTCGACGCCGGCAGCTGACGTGCGCCCGCAAGCGGCGGAGGCGTAGCCTCGGCCGCCGCCTCTCAGCCGGACTCGCCAGCCACTACCCCACGAGGTGCGGGTAGATCGCGAACAGGTAGAGGCAGTATGCGAGGAAGACCCCGGCGACGATGTTGATCGAGTAACGCACGCCACGGACCTTGAAGCGCTGCCCGATGGCGATCAGGAACAGCACCGCGGCGAGGACGACGGTGAGCCGTACGTAGTGCTCACCGGTCTCACGGTACTCGACACCCAGGTCGAACGCGTGGGACGCTTCCTTGCCTAGCTCGGTCGCTTCCTCGGCGACTGGGTCCTCGTACTCCGGCATGTACCGCGGGCCGGGAGGAGCGCTGGAGTCGTTCATCCCGTCGATCGCTACCCAGGCGTCGAAGGCCACCTTGTACTCGGGCGTGAAGCGGCGCTCGAGGAGGTTCTGCAGACTCCGGTCGCCGCCGTCGTAGGCCTGCAGCCACGCGGTGAGGTTGCCGGCGTTGTAGAGGAGAATCTCGTTCGCTGAGAGGTGCGTCTCCGTGCTCTCGGTGCGCAGCCGGGAGGAGGTGGCGTACTCCCTGGCGCTCTCGCCGTCCCAGCGCGCCGCCTGGTAGCCACTCAGCGCCGTCACGATCGCCACGATAGCGAGCAGGATCGCCTCGAGGATCTCGATCGTCTCGATGCGCCGCTTGCTGGGCTGGTGGGCCGAGTGCTCGTCGTGCTCGCCCTGCTCTCGAAGGTGGCTCGCGACTTCGGCGTTGACGTTGCCTTCGGGCATGAACGACTCCTTCTCGACGGACCTGCCGGTCTTGACTGCCGGCAGATGGTACTACAGGCGCGCCTGGCCGGGAGCGGACGTGCGCTTCCCGCGCTGCACGAACGTTTCTCCATCGGCACGAGCGGGTAAAAGGCGCCTCGATTAACACTCGTCTGACAGTGCAAATGCAGTCTCGTTGCGCCCAAGGTGCATCTATCAAGATCATGGAGGGGACGACCACGTGAGAATCCATCCCAGACCCGCCATCGCCTGGGCCATCGGCATTGGCTACGCCATCCTGTTCCTCGTGCTCGAGAGGATCATGGGCGTCGGCTACGACACGATCGGGACCACGACCGACAGCATCGTCAAGGGGATCGTCGTGCCCCTGGTCGTCGGCTCCATCGTCCTCATCATCGTCACGACGTGGCTCGGCTGGTGGCGTCCCGTCTTGCGTGAGCTGCCCGAAGGCCCCCCGCGGCCGCCGCGCTGGCTGCTGGCCGTACCCATCCTCATCTTCATCGCCGTCCTGCTCGGCATCGACTACGGCAACCTCGGCAACATGGGCGCCGCGATGATCACCTGGCTGGCCCTCGGCACGGCGCTCGTCGGCTTCAGCGAGGAGATCACCTACCGTGGCCTCGCCCTCGTCGGCTTCCGCGGCCGCTACAGCGAGGTCAAGGTCTGGCTCTTCACCTCGCTCCTCTTCGGCCTCCTGCACGGCGCGAACCTCATCCTCGGTCAGGGCGCCGTCCTGACCGTCCGCCAGGTCATCTTCGCCTTCGTCCTCGGCAGCGTCTTCTACGCCATCCGCCGCATCAGCGGCACGATCGTCGTCGTCATGGTCCTGCACGCGCTCTGGGACTTCGGGACCTTCACCCACGTGGCCGGCAAGACCGCGGGGGCTGCGGCGGCCAAGGTCGACATCGCCACCGCCGGAGCCGGTCTGCTGCAGTCGCTCCTGGTGCTCGTCGCCGTCGTTCTCGTGATCGTCGGCGCGAAGAAGATCCTCAGGCCGAAGGCGGGCGCGCAGCCGCGCGCCGTCCAGGCGTAACGCCCCCCGGAAGAAGGAGACCCGCATGATCGTCACGACCACCTCCAGCGTAGAGGGCCGGCCCATCGCCGAGTACAAGGGCATCGTCAGCGGCACGGCGATCCACGGCGTCAACGTGGGCAAGGACTTCAAGGCCCTTGGTCGCAACCTCGTCGGCGGCCGCTCCGGCGCTTACGAGGACGAGATCGACAAGGGCCAAAGCGAGGCCATGGCCGAGATGCAGAAGGCCGCCGAGGATCTCGGCGCCAACGCCATCGTCGGCGTCTCCCTGGACGTCGAAGGCGTCGGCTCCAACGGGTCGATGCTGCTCGTCACCGTGTCGGGCACGGCGGTCGTGGTCGCCGCGGGCTGAGTCACGCTCTCGCGGGGACTGCTGGAGCATCCGTCGCCGCACCCGCGACGAGCTGCACCGTCGTCGTCTGCGCTGCTCGGGCTCATCGGGGCGCCGCTCTCACGACATCGTAGAGCGCACGTGCGCGTGGCGAAACGCGGATCCGGGTCAGGAGCGCCGGCGGCAGCGCTCGCGCGCCAGGGCCAAGTACTCCTCGGCCACGTCGATGCCGATGGCGCGGCGGCCCAGCTCTGACGCTACCAACATCGCCGTGCCCGTCCCGCAGAAGGGATCGAGCACGACGCCGTCCGCAGGGCAGGTCGCGAGTATCGGGATGCGGCAGAGGTCGGCCGGGAAGGGCGCGAAGTGCCCCGCTCGGCCCTGCGTGTCCTCGGGCATGATGTCCCACACGTCGCCGGGCTTGGCGCCGCCCGGGTGGTAGCGCAGGAAGTAGAATCCGCGTTCTTGGAGTTCCCTGGCGCGGCCCGACACCGCCGTCTCGTCCGAATGAGTGGTGCGCTGCCGGCCGCGCACGATCATGCGAAAGTCGGCGAGGCGGCCGGCGCCGACCTCGGCCAGCATCCCGTCGAGGGCGGCTCCCGCCGCCTCCTTCTCCGCCGCGCTCAGCACCGTCGACAGTGCGATCTGCCGGCGGTAGCGCACGCCGCTCACGCCGGTGGCGGAGACGACGGCGCCGTCAACGACGCGTGAAGCGCGCGGGGTCCTGCGTACCGCGTCGGCGTCGTAGAAGTACCCTTTGGGCTGCAGGACGAAGTGAAACAGCAGCTCGTGGACGTTGCGCAGTCGGTCGCGACTGGTGTCGGGGCCGCCCTTGACCTTGTGCCACACGACGCTGTTGCGCAGCGTCCAGCCCTGCTCGTCGGCGAGGTGAAACGCGACCCGCCAGGGGATGCCCAGCTGGCGCTTGCCGCGGTACGTGTCGCCGAGGTTGAGCCACAGCGAGCCCTCGGGTCTCAGGACGCGGCGCAGCTCGGCGGTCACGGCGCCGAGGGCCGCCACGTAGTCCTGCCAGCGGCCCTCGGCGCCGAGGCCGCCGCTCGCGTAGCGGCGGTGGCCGAAGTACGGCGGGCTCGTGAGACAGCAGTCGACGGAGGCTGTGGGGAAGAGGCGCAGCGTCTCGAGGACATCGCCGAGGAGGAACAGCGGCTGCGGATCGCGGCCCGCAAGATAGGCCGTCAGGCGGGCCGCCGCCGGCCGGTCGTCGCCCTGCGCCGCGCCGCCTGCCGCGCCACGCCCTGTCCGGCTCACGCCTCGAGCACGCGCCGGTAGATCGCCTCGTAGTCGGCGACCATGCGCTCCACGGTGAAGCGCTCCTCCACCGTGCGCCGGCACACGGCTGGGTCGATCTCGCCGACACGTCCCACCGCGGCGACGAACTCCTCGAAGGAGTCACAGACGAAGCCGGTCTTGCCGTCGTCAAGCACCTCGGGCACCGAGCCCTGACGCAGCGCTACGACCGGTGTGCCCGTGGCCATAGCCTCGATCATCACGAGGCCGAAGGGCTCGGGCCAGGTGATGGGGAAGACGAATGCTTTGGCGTGCGCGAACAGCTCACGCTTGCGCGCATCGCTGACCTCGCCCTCGTAGACGATCTGCTCGCCGTCGATGAGCGGCTCGACCTTCTCCTCGAAGTAGGCGCGGTAGGGCTCCTGCAGCACGCCGGCCATGATGAGCTTGTGGCCGGTGCGCCTGGCGGCCTCGATGGACAGGTGGAAGCCTTTGGCCTCGCACACCCGCCCGAAGGCGAGCAGGTAGTCGTCCTTCTGCGGGGTGTACGGCCACTGCTCGACGGCGATGGCGTTGTAGGCGAGGCCGGCCCAGTTCATGCCCGCCGGCCCCATCGACTGCTGGTACTCACTGATGCCGATGTAGGCGACCTCGCGCTGGAACTGCTCGTAGAAGCCATATGCCTGGTCGTCGAAGGCGCAGTGCACCGTATGGACCATGGGCGCCGCCAGGTAGCGGCTGAACGAGATGCCGAGGAAGCCGGAGTGGTCGTGGATGAGGTCGAAATCGCCCTGCTCGATGTCGGCGAAGGCGAACGACACGTGACGTGCATCGTAGCTGGTCTGGCCCAGCACCTCGGGCATCTGCCGCGGGAAGAGGGCGCACAGCTCGGCGGCCGTGTGGGAGTCACCGGTGGCGTACAGCACCACCTCGTGGCCGCGGGCGACGAGGCCGTCGCAGAGCTGCTGCACCACCCACTCCGTGCCGCCGTAGCCGGCGGGCGGGACGGTGATCCACGGGGGGGCGATCTGGGCGATGCGCATACCGGCATTCTATACGACGTCGCCCATACTGCCGACGTTCTTGGCCCCGAGGTCTGTCCAACCCTGGCTGCGGAAGGGTAGAGTGTCGGCATGATCCTGTACCTCGACTGCGCGAACGGCATCAGCGGCGACATGCTCGTGGCCGCGCTGCTCGCCGTGTCCGGAGCGCGCCCGGGCGACCCCGGGCCGCTGGACGACGTCGTGCGGCCGGCGCTTGCCGCGGCTGGCATCGACCCCCGGCTGGTCGCCCTCGAGGAGGTGCGCCGCGGCGGCTTTGCGGCGCTCTCGTTCAGGGTCTCGGACGGCCCCGGGTTCGCGACGTTCGACGAGCTGATCCTGTCGATGTACGCCTCAGACCTCGAGCAGCCCGTGGCCGACGCCGTCGCCTCGATCGCCGAGCGCATGGCTGCCGCCGAGGCAGAGGTGCACGGCCGCGACGAGGAACATCTTCACGAGCTCAGCGGTATCGACACGGCCGTCGATCTCATCAGCGCCGTGTCACTCATGCACCGCCTGGCTCCCGAGCGTGTCGTGTCCTCGCCGCCGGCGCTCGGCGACGGGAGCATCGAGACGGCGCACGGCGTGCTGCCGGTGCCGGCGCCGGCCGTGCTGTCCCTGCTTGCAGGGCTGCCCACGGCCGGTGGGCTTGCGGCGCCCGGCGGAGAGCCTCTGGGCGAGCTCACGACGCCCACCGGCGCAGCGCTGCTCGCCCATTTCGCCGAGGAGTTCACCGGGCTCCCGGCGGGCCGCATCGAGCTCACTGGCTACGGCGCCGGGCAGCGCGATGTGGCGGGCCGGCCCAACGTGTTGCGCGTCGTGGTCGTCGAGCCGCTGCGGCGCAGCCGAAGCCGCCGCGGGCAGCGAAGGCCGGGGCAGAGGCCGCCTTCGGCGGCCACGGCCCCGGCGATCACGTGTTGCTCGAGACCTGCATCGACGACCTGAGCCCGGAGCTGCTGGCGCACGCCGCCGAGGTGCTGCGCGAGGCCGGTGCCGTCGACGTGTGGATGAGCCAGGCGCTCATGAAGAAGGGCCGCCCCGGGGTGGTGCTGCACGTGCTGGCCGCGGCAGCCGACCGCGAGCGCCTCACCGGCCTCATCTTCGCCGAGACCTCCACGTTCGGCCTGCGCGTGGTGCCGTGCGGGCGCCTGTATGCCGAGGATCGGCACGAGAGCATCAAGATCGGCAAGCTCGAGGTGGGCGTGCGTCTGAGCTTCGTCGACGGCAAGCTCGCCACCGTCTCGCCCGAGTACGAGGACGTGCGCCGCGTGGCCGCGGCCGTGGGGCGGCCGGCCAAGGTGGTGTACGAGGCCGCCCAATCGGCGGCGCGCACGCGCTTCAGCGGCGTCTGAGACCGGGCTCGGAGCCGTACCGGCGCCCCGCTCGCCCGGCCCGTCGCTCGTCCCTTCGCCCCAATTGACCCTCTCGATTACGCACCTGTACAATCAATCACAAGAGGCGCTTGTTCGCGCCATCCGGCGCAGGCTCCCCCCATGTGAGACGCGCGGAAGTGTGGAAACAAAGGAGGACGCGTTGACTTCGTCTGCGAAGCCCGTTCGCAAATCCCCGGTGCCGAGCGATATCGAGATCGCCCAGGCGGCCACCATGCAGCCCATCCAGGCGATCGCCGAGAAGGCGGGCATCCTGGAGGAGGAGCTCGAGCTATACGGCCGCTACAAGGCCAAGATCGACTACATGGCCCTGCTCGAGCGCCTCAAGGACAAGCCCGACGGCAAGATCATCAACGTCACCGCCATCACGCCGACACCCCTGGGTGAGGGCAAGACGGTCACCGCTGTCGGCCTCTCCGAGTCCATGAACGCCATCGGCATCGACACCATGCTCGCCCTTCGCGAGCCCTCTCTGGGGCCTGTGTTCGGCATCAAGGGCGGCGCCGCCGGCGGCGGCTATTCGCAGCTGCTCCCCATGGAAGACCTCAACCTGCACTTCACCGGCGACATCCACGCCGTCGGCACGGCCAACAACCTGCTCGCGGCCATGGTCGACAGTCATCTGATGCACGGCAACGAGCTCGAGATCGACCCGCTCACCATCAGCTGGCGGCGCTGCGTCGACCTCAACGATCGCGCCATGCGCGAGATCGTCAACGGGCTCGGCGGCAGGCTGAACGGCCTCCCGCGTCAGACCGGCTACGACATCACTGTGGCCAGCGAGGTCATGGCGATCCTGGGCCTGGCCACGTCGCTCAAGGACCTTCGCGAGCGTCTCGGCCGCATCACCTTCGGTTACGACACGTCGGGCAAGCCGCTGACCGCCGACGATATCGGCGCCGGCGGTGCCATGACGGTGCTCCTCAAGGACGCCATCAAGCCGAACCTCATGCAGACCCTTGAGGGCAACGCCAGCCTCATCCACGCTGGTCCTTTCGCCAACATCGCCCAGGGCAACAACTCGATCATCGCCGACAAGGTCGCCATGAAGCTCGCCGACTACGTCGTCACCGAGAGTGGCTTCGCCGCCGACCTCGGCTCCGAGAAGTTCATGGACATCATCTGCCGCTACGGCGGCTTCGCCCCGAGTGCCGTGGTCATCACCTGCACCATGCGCGCCCTCAAGATGCACGGCGGCCTGCCCGTCGATCCAGAGCTGCTCAAGGCCGAGAACAACGAAGCTCTCACCAAGGGCTGCGAGAACCTCGCCAAGCAGATCGAGAACATGAAGCTCTTCGGCCTGCCCGTCGTGGTGACCATCAACCGCTTCGCCTTCGACCGCGATACCGAGGTCGAGATCGTGCGCAAGGAGGCCATCGCGGCCGGCGCCGAAGATGCCGTGCCGATCAACGTGCACGCGCTGGGTGGCGACGGCGCCCAGGAGGCCGCCGAGATCGTCAAGGCGGCCGCCGACAAGGGCGGCGACTTCAAGTTCCTCTACTCGCTCGACGCCTCCATCAAAGAGAAGATCGAGACCATCGCCACCAAGATCTACGGCGCCGACGGCGTTGACTACCTGCCGGAGGCCGAGGCGAAGATCAAGCAGTTCACGGAGCAGGGCCTGGACAAGCTGCCTCTGTGCATGGCCAAGACGCATCTCTCGCTCAGCCACGACCCGGCGCTCAAGGGCCGGCCGCGCGGCTTCCGCGTGCCGATCCGCGACATCAGGCCGGCCACGGGCGCCGGGTACCTGTACCCGCTGCTCGGCGAGATGCGTACCATGCCTGGCTTGTCCAAACGGCCGGCCGCCGTCGACGTCGACATCGACGTCGAGACCGGCCGCATCATCGGCCTGTTCTAGCACCTGACCTGCGGTCGATGCGCGGGGCGGGCCGGCGTTGCCGGCCCGCCCCGCGGCGCCGCTTCGGCGGCGCCTGCCATCCCCGCTGCACCCGGAGGTACACGTGAGCGACGCTCCCACCATCTACTCCACCGAACCGCTGCAGGTCTACCTCGACGACGCGGCCGCCAACAAGCCGGCGCCCGGCGGCGGCAGCGTCTCCGCGTGCGTCGGCGCCCTCGGCGCCGCTCTGGTCTCGATGGTCTGCAATCTCACCGTCGGGCGCGAGAAGTTCGCCGACGTTGATGCCGAGATGACCACGTTGGTCGCGGCCTCCGAGGCGGCGCGGGTGCGCCTCGAGCAGCTTCTGCAAGACGACACGACCGCCTATAACGGCGTGATCACCGCCTTCAAGATGCCGAAAGACACCGACGCGGAGAAGACCGCCCGCAAGGCAGCGGTGCAGGCCGGCCTCATCATTGCCGCCGACGTCCCGCTCGAGATCTGCAAGGTGGCCGTCGAGGTCTGCCGCTTGTCGAAGACCGCCGCTGAGCTCGGTAATCCGCAGGCCGTCACCGATGCCGGCATCGGCGCGATCCTCGGAGAGGCGGCCGTCGTCGGCGCCGCTCTCAACGTGAGGATCAATCTGGGCTCGATCGAGGACTGCGACTACACGTCTGCCGCCGCCGCCCAGATCGACGAGATCCAGGCCGAGGCCGCGGCGCTGCGCGCCGAGGTCCTGGGCCTCACACTGTCCAAGCTCTGATCATCCCCTGACCACACACGAGAGGGACGCCATGGCAGCTCAGATCATCGACGGCAAGGCGATCGCCGCACAGGTGCGCGAAGAGATCCAGGCCGAGGTCGCCAAGCTCGCGGCGGGCGGCGTGAAGCCCGGCGTGGCCACCATCCTGGTGGGCGACGACGGCGGCGCGCAGTTCTACCGCGGCCAGATCGAGAAGAACACCGGCACGGTGGGCTTCGACTACTTCAACAACACCTTGCCGGACGGCACCAGCGAAGAGGAAGTCCTGGCACTCATCGACAAGCTCAACAACGACGCTCGCGTACACGGCATCCTGGCGCTCATGCCGATGTCCGGCGGCATCGACCAGAACAAGGTCTTCAACGCCATCTCCCCACTCAAGGACCTCGACTGCGTCAACCCGGCCAACATCGGCCACGTGCTGCTCGGCGACCAGCTGTTCGCGCCGGCGACGCCCTCGGCCTGCATCGAGATCCTCGACCGTGAGGGTGTGGAACTGCAGGGTCTCGACGTCACAATCGTCAACCACTCGAACATCGTCGGGAAGCCCGTGGCGCTGCTCTGTCTCAACCGCAACGCCTCGGTCCACGTGGTCCACGTGTTCAGCAAAGACGTGCCCGCCGCCTGTCGCCAGGCAGACGTGCTCATCAGCGCGGCGCCGGTACGCGACCTCATCAAGAAGGACATGGTGAAGCCGGGAGCCGTGGTGATCGATGTCACCACCATGCGCGGCGACGACGGCAAGCAGGTCGGAAGTCTGGAGTGGGAGGGCGTCCTCGAGGTCGCCGGCTGTGCCACACCGGTGCCCGGCGGCGTGGGCCCGGTGACCAACGTGATCCTGCTCAAGAACGCGCTCGTGGCCTGCAAGGCGCAGACCGGGGCCGGCTGAGGAGAGCGCCTCGAGATTCCCGCCGGCCGCGCGCACGGAGTGCGCGCGGCCGGCGCGGACGTGGTTCAATAGTGACGTGGAGTCCGACGAATGCAGAACGTGACGTGGAGCTGATGAGATGCCCAGGCGAGTAGTGCGGAGTGAGTGGGCCCCGGCAGGAGATGCCAAGCAGGGCGACCTCGACCTCTCCCAGGTCGCGACCATCGTTGAAGAGGGCGACGCTCACGGCAACCTGATCGCCTTGCTGCAGCGCACCCAGAGCGAGTTCGGCTACGTGCCCGAGCCTGCCGTCGACGAGATCGCCCGCCTCACCGGGGTGCCGGCGTCCCGCATCTTCGGCATCATCACGTTCTACGCGCAGTTTTCCACGGTGCCCAGCGGCCGGCACAAGATCTTCGTGTGCCACGGCACGGCCTGCCACGTGGCCGGCGCTACACGCATCACCGAAGCGCTTGAGCAGGAACTCGATGTGCCTGACGGCGCGTCGACCGGCGACATGGAGTTCAGCCTGGGCTCTGTGGCCTGCATGGGCGCCTGCTCTCAGGCGCCGGTCATGCGCGTCGACGAGGAGACCTACGGTAATCTCAGCGCCGACCACACGCGCAAGGTCATCCGCGGGTTCGTGAAGGAGCTCGGTCTCGAGGCGCACTATCCCGGCATCGCTGGCGGCGGCTCGAAGGGGGACGGTGGCGGCGATGTCTGATCCAGTCGGAGCGCCCACGGAGGGCGTCAAGGTCGCGGTCACCGCGGAGCGCGAGGGCAGGCGCCGGGTCTCCGTGTGCGCCGGCACCGCCTGCGTGTTCGCCGGCTCGATGAAGGTGCGCGACGCCTTCGTCGCCGAGGTCGACGCGGCGGGGCTGCGGGATGAGATCGAGATCGCCATCATCGGTTGTCATGGGCTCTGCTCTCAGGGCCCCCTGGCTGTAATGAGCGATGGCGACACGTACTACCCGCGCCTCAAGGTCAAGGACGTGAAACGTATCGTCGACGAGCACCTCGTCGGCGGCGCCGTCGTCGAGAAACTGCTGTACGTGGACCCCGGCACTGGCGCGCGGATCGCCTGCGCGCACGACATCCCGTTTTACAGCCAGCAGCTGCGGATCGCCCTGCGCGACGTGGGCGTCATCGACCCGGAGAACCTCGACGAGTATCTGGCGCGCGGCGGCTACGAGGCCGCGCGCAAGGCGCTCACCACGATGGCGCCGGACGCGATCGTCGAGGAGATCCTCGCCTCAGGCTTGCGCGGGCGCGGTGGCGCCGGTTTCCCGACCGGCACCAAATGGAAGTTCGCGCGTTCGTCGCCCGGCGACGTCAAGTACATCATCTGCAACGGCGACGAGGGCGACCCCGGGGCCTTCATGGACGCGTCGATCATGGACGGCGACCCGCACGCCGTGATCGAAGGCATGGTGATCGCCTCGTACGCTATCGGTGCGCACGAGGGGTACATCTACGTGCGCGCCGAGTACCCGCTGGCCGTGCGCCGGCTGCGGCTCGCGATCGCCGGCGCCGAGGAGCGCGGTTTCCTCGGCGACGACGTGTTCGGCAGCGGCTGGGCCTTCAAGCTCAAGATCAAGGAGGGCGCCGGCGCCTTCGTCTGCGGCGAGGAGACCGCGCTCATCGCTTCGATCATGGGTGAGCGCGGGATGCCGCGAAAGCGCCCGCCGTTCCCGGCGGTCTCCGGCCTCTGGGGCAAGCCCACCAACATCAACAACGTCGAGACCTTCGCCAGCGTGGCGTGGATCATCGCCCACGGGGCGGCGGCCTACGCCGCCATCGGCAGCGACACGTGCAAGGGGACCAAGGCCTTCTCGCTGGCCGGCAAGGTCGTCAACGGTGGGCTCGCCGAGGTCCCCATGGGTTCCACCCTCCGCCACGTCATCTTCGACGTCGGCGGCGGGATCAAGGACGGCAGGGAGTTCAAGGCCGTGCAGCTCGGCGGGCCTTCAGGCGGCTGCGTGCCGGCGAGCCTGCTCGACACGCCCGTAGACTACGAAAGCCTGGCTGCCACCGGCGCCATCATGGGTTCGGGCGGCATGGTCGTCGCCGACGACACCACCTGCATGGTCGACCTGGCCAGGTACTTCCTGCAGTTCACCCAGAACGAGAGCTGCGGCAAGTGCGTGCCCTGCCGCATCGGGACCAAGCGCATGCTCGAAGTCCTTGAGCGCATCACCAAAGGGCAGGGCAGGGACGGCGACATCGCCGGACTCGAGCTGCTCGCCGCGACCATCAAGAAGACCAGCCTCTGTGGTCTCGGCCAGACTGCGCCCAACCCCGTGCTCACCACCATCAGGTACTTCCGCGACGAGTACGAGGCGCACATCGCCGAGCATCGCTGCCCGGCGCTATCGTGCGATGCGCTCATCGCCTACACGATCGATCCGGAGGCCTGCACCGGCTGCATGCTGTGCGCCAAGAAGTGCCCGGTCGACGCGGCCCGCGGCGAGAAGAAGCAGCCGCACATCGTCGACCAGGAGCTGTGCATCAAGTGCGACGCCTGCCGCGTGGCCTGCAAGTTCGACGCCGTGAACGTCGTCAGCGGCCCGCACGAGATCGCCGCCGCGGTCGCCGCGCAGCGCGGCGGCTGAAGCGGCGCGCCGTCACCCGCTTGCCCTCACCACCTCGTGCGCATATCGTTCGCCGGGTGACCAAGTAGCGAGCCTCGGCTCCCAACGGCTTCCTCGAGGAGGTGCATGAGACACAGGTTCGTCTGAATGGCATGGACCGCGGACTCTGCGTCGGGGGCCGACCCTGCGTCCGCATCGCAAAGGGGGGAGTATGGCAGAAGAACTCGCGTTTGCCCGCAAGGCCAGCGGGATGGTGCGTGGCCTTTCGATGGTCGACGCCATCGCCGTCGGCCTGATGAACCAGGGCATCACGCCCAGCATCTGGACGATGGTCACCTGGGGCCTGGGCACCTACCTCACCGGCAACCTGTTCTGGGCGAGCGTCATCTCCTTGGTGCTGGTCGGGTTCGGCTTCCCGCTCGTGTGGGGCATCCTCTCGGGAAGTATGCCGCGCTCGGGCGGTGAGTACATCTACAACTCGCGCATCATCCATCCGATTGTCGGTATCGCCGAGAGCTTCGGCAACGCCTTCGTGATGATCTTCTGGGTGTACGTCCTGGCGCCGTGGATCGCCGACCCCGGCCTCGTCATCATCGCCGAATACCAGAATTGGACCTGGCTGTACGACAGCGCCGCCGGCACCTTCTTCGGCGGCCTGAGCTACGAGTGGGGCGTGTTCATCGTCGCGAGCATCGCCAACCTGCTCGCCGTGCTCACGATGATCTTCGGGGTCAAGATCTTCGCCTCGATCCAGAAGTTCATCATGTTGTTCGCGCTGGGTGGCGCGGCAGTGGTCACCGGGGCGATCATGCTCAGCAGCAAGACGGCGTTCGCCGCGAATTGGGACGCCATGGCTGGCGAGTACGACTCGCTCAAGTATGCCGAGGTCGTCCCGGCTGTGTCGGCGGCCATCGGTTACGCGGTGCCGACGCAGTCGGACTTCTACGGCACCCTCGGCGTCATGGTCGCCGGCTCCTGGCTGTTCGCCTACGCCTACTTCTGCGTGTTCGTCGCCGGCGAGGTCAAACGCCCCGACAAGACCCTGATCAGCGCCAACTTCATCGCCATCCTTGTGCCGGCGCTGTTCATGATCTGGACGGCTCTGTCGATGTACCACACGATGCCGTTCGAGTTCATCTCGGCGACCGCCTGGATCGACAACAACGGCGGCATCGACGGCTACAACATGCCCTTCCTGCCGAGCTACATGAGCCTGGCGTACATCGCCCATTCCAACTGGTTCGTGGCCGTCTGCGCCGGCGGGTCGTACATGCTCTTCTGCTTCTGGTACGTGGCTCTCAGTTACCTTGCCTTCCCCCGCATCATCTTCGCCTGGGGCATGGACCGCATGGGTCCCAAATGGTTCACCTCGATCAACCCGCGCTGGGCGAGCCCGGTGAAGAACTACATCCTCTGCTTCGTGCTCTGCCAGGCGGCCATCGCGCTCTACTCGTTCTGGCTGGGCAGCTACATGCAGGGCCTCACGGTCACGGGCATGGAGATCGTCTCGGTGTGGGGCATCACCACCATCGCGGCGCTCATCTTCCCCTACGTCAAGCGCGCCAAGGGCATCTGGGAGTCGTCGCCCTACAAGACGTGGAAGTTCCTCGGCATCCCGCTGGTCAGCTGGGGCGCCGCGGTCTCCCTCGTCTACCTTGGCATTCTCACCTACTTCCTGCTCTTCACCGAGGAGATGAAGGACTCCAACGGCCAGTCGTGGATCCTCTACGGCATCGTCTGGATCATCGGCGTCATCTGGTACTTCTTCTGGAGAGCGCGCAGCAAGAAGGTCGGCGTCGACGTCAGCATGACCTACGGGGAGCTGCCGCCGGAGTGACCCCCGGACAGCCCTCTGCAGTCCACGCCGTGACGGCGTGAACGGGCGGGGGGCGGCGCGCCTCAGGCGCGCCGCCCCCCGCCCTTCGTGCATCGTCTGCCGGTCAGGGCGTCGAGCTTTGAGGGTGCGAAGACGGGATTCGGCCGCGCGGCCGAATCCGGCTGCATTACCGCGCACAGGCCGTCTCTCGTTAGGATGGGGGGAAGATGTAGGATTCGGCAATGTGCGAATTTCGTGGCTTGCCGAATCCTACGAAGAGCGCTCGGCTCTTGACATTTTCCGACGTGGGGTATCGAAATAGCCTTGACGTACAGGCGCGAGACCAGGGGGGTCTAGGTGCCGTTCACTCTCGACGCGATCGATCGCAGCGTCGTGTCGCTTCTGCTGGAAGACGGGCGCATCTCGTCGGCCGAGATAACACGTCGCATCGGGCACGTGTCCGAACGCGCCGTGCGCTACCGCATCGAGCGGCTGGTGCGCTCGGGCGTGATCCGCATCAGCGCCATCGTCAATCCTCAGGCCGTGGGCTTCAGTGTCATCGGCGATGTCCTCATCGATGTCGCTCCGGGCAAGCTGCAGGACGTGGCCGCGCAGCTCGTGGAATTCCCGACGGTCAGTTACGTCGCCGGATCCGTCGGTGAGGGCGATCTCAGCGTGCAGGTGTACGCGCGCGACACCGAGGAGCTTCTGCGCTTCGTCAACGAAGTCATCGGCAAGGTCCCTGGAGTCACCCGCACCAAGCTTGCGATGGTGCCGTGGAAGCTCAAGGATGTCTATCAGTGGCAGGTCCCCGTGGAGGCCGCTGAAGAGGGGAGGGCGATCGTCTGAGGCGTGCGCGTTTCTGTTTCTCTGACCAGCAACCCGCGTAGCGTCGCCAGGAGTGCCCACGGCGGCGGTACCCGGATTCAGCAAAGGGGGGAGTATGGCTGAAGAACTGGCCTTTGCCCGCAAAGCCAGCGGCCTCGTTCGCGGCCTTTCCATGTGGGACGCCTTTGGCGTCGGCTTCATGAACCAGGGGCTGACGCCCTCGATCTGGGTCATGACCAGCCTGGGCGTCGGCGTCTACCTCGGTGGCAACCTCATCTGGGCCACCATCATCTCGATGGTCCTCGCCGGCATCGGCTTCCCGATCGTGTGGGGCGTGCTCGGCGGCTCCATGCCCCGTTCGGGCGGGGAGTACATCTACAACTCGCGCATCATCCACCCCATCGTAGGTATCGGTGAGTCGTTCGGCAACGCCTTCGTGTGGATCATGTGGATCTACGTGCTGGCGCCGTGGACGGCCGACCCGGGCATGGTGATGATGTCCCAGTTCATGGGCTGGGACTGGCTCTACAACTCTGCCACGGAGACCTTCTTCGGCGGCCTCAGCTACGCGTGGGGCTGCTTCGTCATCGCCACGATCGCCAACATCATCGCCTTCTTCTTCGTTGTCTTCGGGATCAAGTGGTTCGCGCGCATCCAGAAGGTCGTCATGCTGTTCGGCATCGGCGGTTGCGCGGTGCTGCTGGCCGCGATCTGCTTCTACAACAAGGCCGAATTCGTCGCCGGCTGGAACAGCATCGCTCAGCAGTACGGCTCCATCGACTACGCCGGGTTCCTCAGGGCGGCCGGCGAAGAGGCCGGCGGCGCCATGCCGCGCACCTGGAACTGGTTCGACACGTTCGGCGTGATGGTCGCCGGCTCGTGGCTCTTCGCCTACAGCTACTGCATCACCTTCATCGCCGGCGAGGTCAAGCGCCCGGACAAGACCATCATCCTCTCCAACCTCTTTGCCATCATCGTGCCCGGCGTGTTCATGCTCTGGGCAGCCATCGGCCTCTACCACATGGTCGAGTTCAATTTCTTCTCGGCGACGCAGTTCGTCGACAACGCCGGCACCGATCTGGGCGGCGCCTACACCGTACCGTGGGGCACCAACTTCCTCGGCCTGCTCGCCATGGTGAACCAGAACAAGCTCCTGCTGTTCATCGCGGTGATGTCGTTCCTCGCGTTCAACGTGTGGTGGATCGCGCTGTCGTACCTGGCTTTCCCGCGCATCCTCTTCGCCTGGGGCATGGACCGCATGGGCCCCAAGTGGTTCACCGACATCAACCCGCGCTTCGCGAGCCCGGTGAAGAACCACGTCCTGTGCTTCGTGCTCGGCCAGATCATGATCGCCGTGTACGTCTTCTGGCAGAACGAAGCCATGCAAGGCCTGGCCGTCACGGCCCTCGAGATCTTCTCTGTGTTCGGCGTGACCGCTATCGCCGCCCTGATCTTCCCCTACGTGAAGCGTTCCAAGGGCATCTGGGACGCCTCGCCGTACAAGACGTGGAGGCTGCTCGGTATCCCAGTGGTGACGATCGGCGCCGTCGTCGACCTCATCTACCTGGGCATCCTGGCGTACTTCTTCTTCTTCCTGCCCGACCCGGCCAAGCGCCTCGAGGGCTTCACGACCAGCACCCTGCTGCTCATCGTCATCACGTGGGTCGTGGGCATCCTCTGGTACCTGTTCTGGAAGCAGCGCAGCAAGAGCGTGGGCGTCGACGTATCGATGACCTACGGCGAGTTGCCGCCTGAGTGATGTAGCAGTACCGTACTGGGGCGGGAGCGCCCGCTCCCGCCCCTTACTGTCTCTGGAGTGTGCAGATGAACAAGCTTTTCATGGTCACCGACATCCACGGCTCGAACGTGTGCTATCGCAAGTTCCTCAACGCCCTTCCGATCTACGGCGCCGACGTGGCCGTGCTCATGGGTGACCTCACCGGCAAAGTGCTCGTGCCGCTCGTCGAGAAGGGCAACGACACGTGGGAGTGCACCCTCATGGGGCAGCACCGCGACATCGCCACCAAAGAGGAGCTCGCCGACATCAAGAAGATCACCGAGAACGCGGGCTACTACTGGGTCCACCAGACGCGCGAGGAGTTCGAGGATACGCGCAGCGACCCCGCCAAGATCGACGCGCTCTTCAAAAGCCTGGTATTCCAACGCGTGCAAGAGTGGCTCGACCTCGCCGACGAGCGCCTCGAGGGCAAGCCGTACCAGATGTACATGGCTCCCGGCAACGACGACTGGTTCGTCATCGACGACATGATCGACAACGCCAAGCTGGTGCATCCCTGCGACAAGCGCGTCGTGCAGATCGACAACCACGAGATGATCACCTCATCGGCGTCCAACCCCACGCCGTGGGACACCCCGCGTGAGATGAGCGAGGTAGACCTCGAGACGCACCTGCGCGGCCTCGTAGCGCTGGTCAAGAACCAGGAGACGGCGATCTACAATTTCCACGTGCCGCCGTACGGGTACTCGCTCGACCTGTGCCCCAAGCTCGACGAGAACCTCACCATGGCCGCCGACGAGAAGATCCACGCCGGCAGCCTTGGCGCCAAGAGGGTCATCGAGGAGTACCAGCCGCTCCTCGGCCTCCACGGCCACATCCACGAGTCCCGTGGCGCCCAGAAGTCCGGCCGGACGTTGCTCATCAACCCGGGCAGCGAGTACTCCGAGGGCATCCTCAAGGGCGTAATCGTGATGCTCGACAAGAAGAAGGTGAAGGACTACGTCTTCACGTCCGGTTGATCGTCGCGTAGACTACGCATTTCATCGGTACGCCGATCCCGAAAGGGGGCGATAGATGGGCCAGTTCATCCTGCCCAAGGACATCCCGCTCGACCAGTATCCCACGCCCGAGGTGTTTCTCGACGAGGGCAAGCGGATCGCTGAGGCGGCGCAGCAGCAGGGCATCGTCATGCGAGTCATGGGTCCGCTGGCGCTGCACTACTACTTCCCCGAACAGATCGAACTGTACGCGAGGCTGGAGCGTCTTGGCGACCGGTATTTCACCGACATCGACTACGCCACTTACGGCAAGACGCGCAAGCATCTCATCAAGTTCATGGAGTCTGTCGGCTACGAGTGCGACCTGCAGACCATGGCGATGACGGGCACCACCCGTCACATCTACTTCGGCGGCAAGGTCCCGATGATCGATGTGTTCATCGACAAGCTCGACTATTGCCACGAGGTCAACTACGCGGGGCGCCTGGAGCTCGACCCTTGGAGCGTCTCGCTGGCCGACATCCTGCTGCAGAAGCTGCAGATCTGGGAGATCAACGACAAGGATCTCAAGGACATAGAGTATCTGTTCACGGTCGCTGACTTCGGCGAGGACGACACCAAGAAGGTCAACGTGGGCTACATCGCCCGGCGTTTTGCCGACGATTGGGGCTTCTGGTACACAGGTACCACGAACCTCGATCGCGTCAAGGAGCATGTGGGCACCGTCGACGCCCTGGACGACGCCCAGACGGCCAAGATCAGGCAGGTCGCCGACGAAGTGCGGGCGCGCATCGACCAGGAGCCCAAGACCAAGAAGTGGGAGAAGCGCGCCAAGAAGGGCACCAAGAAGATCTGGTACAACGAAGGCTTCTCCGACTGGTGACCGCGCCGGCGCGGCGCCGCTGAGCGCGGCCGCCGAGGCCGACGAGTGGCAACGAACACGAGGGCCGGGGCGCACGTGCGCCCCGGCCCTCGTGGCATATGCGCCGCGTATCCGGCGGCCTCCCGGAGCGTCCCCCAGCCGCCGACCCCTTGAGTGCGTGGCGGCGGTTGCATAGGCTTCTGGCGCCGGGTACCACGCCTCGGCGCCCTCGACCCGAGGACTCCCGCTGACACGACCATCGCCCACACCGACGCGCGACCTGCGGCCGCTCTTCGACCCCCGGTCGGTGGCGGTGGTCGGAGCGTCCGCCGACGCCTCCAAGTGGGGCGGCGACGTAGCCGCCCGCCTGCTGCGCAACGAGACCGTCAGGCCCGTGTACCTGGTCAACCGCAATGGCGGGGAGATGCACGGGCGTCCGGCGTACCCGTCGCTCTCCGAGCTCCCCGAGATACCCGAGCTCGTGATCCTGGCGATGCCCGCGGCGGCGTTCGAGACCACCCTGGACGAGGCGCTGGCGCTCGGTTCAAAGGCGTTCGTCGCGCTCTTCGCGGGCCTCGGCGAGACCGGGCCGGAGGGCGCGGCGCGGGAGCGCCTGGCGGCCGCCCGCCTGCGCGCGGCAGGCGCCCTCATGATCGGGCCCAACTGCATGGGGCTCACGGATCACTCCACCGGCCTGCAGGCCGTGGCGTATCTCGACGTTCCTCCGGGGGCGATCGGCCTGGTGTCGCAGAGCGGCGCCATGGGCGAGGAGTTCGTCGCCCGGGCCCGCGCGTGGGGCTGCGGGTTCTCGCGGTACGTCACGCTGGGCAACCAGGCGGACGTGGGCATCGCGGAGATCCTGGAGGCGTTCGTGGACCACGAGCCGACGCGGGTAGTCGCCCTGTACG
Source organism: uncultured Thermoleophilia bacterium (assembly GCA_963765635.1). GTDB lineage: Bacteria > Actinomycetota > Thermoleophilia > UBA2241 > UBA2241 > CAIXSE01. The sequence continues at coordinate 65,561 of CAVXXF010000003.1, read as the reverse complement.
CCGAGGGGCTCCGCGATGGCCGCAGGGTCGCCGAGGCCGCGGCGCGCCTGGTCACCGCCGGGCGACCCGTGGTGCTGCTGGCGCCGGGGTGCTCCGCCGCCGGCGCGCGCGCGGCGCGCTCGCACACGGGGTCGCTGGCGTCTTCGACGGCGGCGCTTGATGCCGTCTGCCGCGCCACCGGTATCCTCCGCATCGACTCGCCGCGAGAGTTGTTCGAGGCGACGGTCGCTCTGCTCGACGCACCTCGGCCGCGTGGGAGACGGGTGGCGGTGATCACCGAAGGCGGTGGCCACGGCGGCATCGCCGCGGATGCTCTCGAGGCCGCCGGGCTCCGCGTTTCGGGGTTCGGCGCCGCCTTGGCGAGCCGTCTCCGCGAGGCCCTCCCCGGGAGCGTGGGGACCAACCCCCTGGATTTCGCCCTCGGCACCACCGAGCCCGACGCCTATGCGCGCGCTCTGCCAGTGGTGGCCGCGGCGGACGAGGTCGACGCGGTGTTCGCGGTGGGCCAGCTGGGCTACTGGGCGGCGCGGTTCCCGGCGCACGGGGATCTCGTGGCGGCGGAGGTGAAGGGCGCCGAGGCCATGGCGGCGAGTGCGCGGTCGGCCGACCTGCCGCTCGTCGTCAGCACCGTGTATCCCGACGCCGCGCCGGCCGTGCGCCTGCGGGCCGCCGGCGTGCCCGTGTACCGCGAGATCGCCTCCGCCGTCGGAGCGCTCGCCGCTCTGGTGCGTGTCGCCGAAGCCAGGCCCACTGGAGTGCCTCGTCTTCCACCGCCGGCCACCGCGCTCGCCGGAGCGCCGGACTACTGGGAAGCTCGGGAGGTCCTGGCCGCGGCCGGCCTGACGATGGTGGAGGGCCGGCGCGTGACCGGCGCGGAGGAGGCGCTGGCCGCCGCGCAGGAGCTCGGCTACCCGGTAGTCCTCAAGGCGCTCGGCCATCTGCACAAGTCCGACGCGGGAGCTGTGGCCCTTGGGCTCGGCGACGCCGCCGCGCTCCTCGCCGCCCTGGCCGATCTTGAGGCTCGCCTCGCGCCGTCCGCCTGCGTCGTCGAGAGGATGGCGGCGCTCGACCAGGGGATCGAGCTCATCGTCGGCTGCCGCCGCGACCCGCTGTTCGGCGCGGTGGCGATGGTCGGCTACGGAGGGATCTACGCCGAGCTCCTGCGGGACACGCGCACGGCTCTGGCTCCGCTCGAGGCCGGCGGCGCGCAGAGCCTGCTCGCGGAGCTTCGCGCGGCGCCGCTGCTGACCGGCGCCCGTGGGCGAGGCGCGCTCGACGTGGCCGCCGCCGCGACCGCGGCGGCGGCACTGAGCAGGTTCGCGGCCGCGCATCCGGAGGTCGAGGAAGTAGAGGTCAACCCGCTGCTCGTGCTCCCCTCCGGAGCACTCGCCCTCGACGCACGCATCGTCGTGCGAAGCACAGGCGACGACGCGGCGCGACAGGACGAGGAGGAGGCATGATCCGGCAAGACGTAGCCGGCAAGCGCGTGCTGGTGACGGCCGCCGCCGCCGGCATCGGGGCGACGATCGCGGCGCGCTTCGCCGAGGCGGGAGCACAGGTGTTCATCTGCGATGTCGACGGTGAGGCGGTCGCCGCCTATCTGGCGGCGCACCCCTCGATCGGCGGGCTTCAGGCTGACGTTGCTCAGCAGGCCGAGGTGGAGCGCTTCGTGGCCGAGGGGGTGGACCGCCTGGGAGGCCTCGATGTGCTCGTGAGCAATGCGGGCGTCGCCGGCCCGGCGGCGCCCGTGGAGGAGATGGACGTCGAGGGCTGGCGGCGGACGCTGGACGTGAACCTCACCGGCGCCTTCCTTTGCGTGCGCGCGGCAGTGCCGTACCTCAAGGCCGCCGGCGGCGGGTCGATCGCGATCATGTCGTCCAACGCCGGCACCATGGGTCTGCCGTACCGCGGTCCGTACGTCGCCACCAAATGGGGTCTCATCGGGTTCGTGAAGTCCCTTGCCATGGAGCTGGGACCCTACGCCGTGCGCGTGAACGCCATCTGCCCCGGTGACGTCGACGGCGAGCGAATCAGGCGCGTGATCGCCGCCGAGGCGCAGAATCGCGGCATGACCGAGGACGCGGTGCTGGCCGAGCGCGTGGCGGCCGTCTCGCTGCGCACTATGGTCACCGCCGACGACGTGGCCGCGATGATCCTCTTCGTCTGCTCGGACGCCGGCGCGAAGATCTCCGGCCAGGCGATCCTTGTGGACGGCAACGCCGAGCGCGCCTGACGGTGTGAGCCGCCGGCCACGACCCGTCCGGGGTCGCGGCCGGCGGGCACCCGTCAGGGGGCCGGCAACGCGCCTGCGTCGATTTGCGCCTGCACGCGTCCCATGACGCGATCCAGCCGCGCGACGACCGCGTCCATCTGCTGTTGCGTTAGCGTGGCCGGCGGCTCGATGCGGAAGGTCTTGGCGCTGAACAGCGTGCCCCCGGTGAGCACGCCTTCGCCGAAGAGGCCGCTGGCCACTGCGTAGCCGGCCTCTTCGCTGCAGTACTCCAGACCGATCAGCAGGCCCAGGCCGCGGACCTCGTGAAGGAGGTCGGGGTGTTTGGCGCGCAGCTCCTCGAACCGCTCCATGAGCCAGGCGCCCTTCTCCGCGGCCTGGCCGGGGATGTCCTCGTCCAGGGTCGCGTGCAGGGCGGCGATGACTGCGGCGGTGGCCATCGGATTGCCGCCGAACGTGGTCGTGTGGATGTAGGGGTTCTCCACGAACGATTCGAACACGGCGGGCGTCGAGACGAAGCACCCGACAGGAATGACGGCGCCGCCGAGCGCCTTGCCCATGGTCATGATGTCGGGGGCGACGCCCCAGTGCTCCATGCCCCAGAGGGTGCCCGTGCGTCCCATGCCCGTCTGCACCTCGTCGGCGATGAGAAGCACGCCCCACTTGTCGCAGATCTCGCGGACCTTGGGGAAGAAGTCATCGGGAGGCACGCGGGCGCCGGCCTCGCCCTGCACGGGCTCGGCGATGAAGGCGGCGATATCGAGGCCGATGGTGTCGCAGACCTTGAGCTCCTTGTCGAGCGCGTCGGCGTCACCGTACGGGACAAAGCGCACGTTAGGAGCCAGTGGGTAGAAGGGCTCGCGCCAGGCGGCCTTTCCGGTGACGCTCAGGCTTCCCAGCGATTTGCCGTGGAAGCCGCCCAGGCAGCTGATCACGCCGTTGCTGTGGTTGGCCTTCTTGCGCTTGGCGAACAGCTTGGCCAGTTTGAGCGCGCCCTCGTTGGCCTCGGTGCCGGAGTTGCAGAAGAAGGAGTATTGCAGCTCGCCCGGGGTGACCATGGCGAGCAGCTCGCTGGCGTAGCCGCGCATCGGGTCGAGCAGCTCCTGCGAGTGAAGGGCCTGGTGCTGGAGCTGGTCCATCACGGCCTTCACGACAGTGGGGTGCCGGTGGCCCAGCATGTAGATGCCGTAGCCGCCAAGGCAGTCGATGAACTCCTTGCCGTGGATGTCGAAGAAGACGTTGCCCTCGTCGCGCCACTCGACAGCGGTGTAGTCTGTCGAGCACGACTTGCGGTACTCGAGGATGCCCGGGTTGACGTATTTCTCGAAGTTGGCGAGACAGTCGCCGACGACGGCCTCCTGCTCGTCGCGTGAGAGCTCGGCTCTCGCCATGAGATCCAGCGCCTTACGCGATTCTCGCAATGCCTCGGACTTGGACTTCTCCTGCATTCATTCCCCCAGTCCTGTGCTCAAAAGAGTAGACTCACGCCGATTTGCAGTATAGTTCGTACAGCCGACCGAACCATGGGGCCACTGTACTGCGAAGTTCGCAACGGCGCAAGGCCCCGGCGAGGCGCTCGCCATCTGGAGACGACGGCGACGGCGATGGTAGGGTGCGCCAGGGAGATGACGGGATGACGGCGGATGAGAACAGGATCGACGACCCCACGGCACGGCTGTCGCCGACCGCGCGGCGCCTCGTGGCCGCCGCGCGCACGCTTCTGGCGCGCGGCGGCTTCGAGGCGCTCACCGTCGAGGGCGTGGCCGCGGAGGCGGGCGCCTACCGAGACTCCGTGCGCTACTACTTCGGCAGCAAAGCTGCGTTCATCGCCGCCGTGGTCGACTCGCTGGCGCACGACCAGAGCCTGGCCGCAGTCGCCGAGACACGCGTGCAGCCGCCCGGGGAGGGTCGCGTGCATGCCCTGGTCGCCGGTGATCGCCAGCTCGTGGACGACCGCGACTCCTTTCGCGACTTCTTCGCGATCTTCCCGCACGTGCTCCTGGACGAGGAGCTGCGCTCAAGAGTCGCGGGCCTGTACGACTGGTACCGCGACCTCTACGCGGGCGGTATGGGCGCCACGACGGCGACCGGCGAAGAGCGCCTGCGGCGCTTCGCCTCCCTCATGGTCGCCATGACCGACGGCCTCGCGGTGCAGAAGCTGCTCGATCCCGAGAGCGTGGACCTCGACCCGCTCTTTGGGCTCTGGGAAGAGATGCTCCGCCGCGCGCTGCTTGAAGACGGCTGAAGCCGCCCGGACCTCCTCGCGCTCGTGGGAAGTAGCGGCGCTTCGTTCGCGCGCGCCTGCCTCCCCAGTGGCGCCGATCCGCTAGGGAGAGAGGGGCTCGGTCGTGCCGGTTGCGCCGGCTTCGGCGGCTTCGTCCGCTAGCGTCCCGTGCGGCGGCTTCGTGCCCGCCGGGGACGCTTCCGGCGGTGCCGAGGCAGCGGACGGCGCTGGTTCAGGCTCCGCAGCGGCCGTGCGCGCCGCCGCTCCCCGTGACATCTTCTTCTTCTTGGCGGCGGCGCGTTTCTCGATCGCCGCCGCCTCGCGCTTGCGCCGGGCGATCGTGTCGGTCATGTCGGTGGTCTTGCCGGCGGTCGCCGCGAGGGCGGCGCGCGCGCGCCCCGCGACGAGCCGGCTGCGGTCGTTCGCGAGCACTTCCATGAGTGCGCGCGCGCGCGGGTCCTTCATCCGCCTCAGGACGTCGACCATGGCGGACTTCTGGTCGCCCGGCCAGTAGGAGACCTTGCGGAAGAGCTCCTCGTTCGACTCTGGCTTGTCCACCATCACCAGGGCGCGCGCCGACTGACAGCGGATCACCCCCTCATCATCGTCGAGCAGCTCTATGAGCTTCGCAGTGGCCGCTTCGCCGCCGCGCATGGCCTCGCCGGTAAGACGGCCCATGCCGCGCGTCAGGAGCACCTCCTTGTCGTGCGCCGTCTCCTGAGCGCGGAGCCGGCGCCCCACCACCCAGAGCAGCGGCACGCAGACGACCAGCACCTCGGCTGCCCAGATGGCGACAAAAAGCCCCGCGTGCTCCGTGCGCCACGCGGAGAAGTCGTCGCGGCCGCCCGCGACCGCCGAGCCTACGATGGTCGAAGCCGACCAGGTGAGCAGGGCCACGAAGAGGACGATGCCGACGAATAGGAAGGACCGGTACTTCACGAGTGGACCCGCTCAGGGTCGAGAACGGCCGGTGAGCACGGCTGTAGTCGCGGCGACCTCAGCCCTGGACCTTCCAGTACTTCTCCACCTTTTCGGGGGACAGCTCGACGACGAAGCCACGGAGTTGGCCCTCGCCATACTCCGAGCCGGGGTTGATGCACAGGGTCTCCCCGATGAAGGTGAAACCGCTCGATTCGTGGATGTGGCCGTGAAGGCCGAGCATCGGCTGGTACTTGGCGATCATGTCACGCACCGCCTGCGAGCCCACGTGGACCATCTCCACGCCGCCGACGCCCGAGATGACCTTGAGGTCGGCGCTGAGCTTGGGCGCCGTGTCGATATCGGTGTCCTTGGGCGGGCAGTGGATGTTCCAGATCGAGTTGCGCACGTCCTTGACCCAGCTGATCTTCTCCTCGAGCATCTCCTCCATGCCCTTCTCGTCCACCTCGCGCGGCGTGTCCCAGGGTGTGGGCGTGACGTACTCGTGGCTGATCAGCTCGTGGCCCTCGAGGTCGACGACCTTGTCGTTCGGGTAGATGATGCCGCGGTCGGCGAACTCCTTGATGGCGAGGTCGAGCTCCGGCGGATCGTCGTTCCCGGGCATGACGATCGACTTCACCTTGGAGGTGTCGATCTTCTCGCAGAGCAGCTCCAGCCAGTTGCGCATGCGATTCACGACCTCGCGCTTCATGGTCGCGTCGACGAGGTCGGGGTCCTTCTTCATCTTCTCGAGCTCGCCCTTGTCGATGCGGCAGGAGTAGACGCCGCCGTTGGCGAGCTTCCGCTCCCACTCGACGATCTCCTCCTCGGACTTCAGCTTGACTTCCTGGCCGAAGTAGCCCGACTTGGAGTAGCCCTTGCCGAAGTCGATGATCGGCACGAGCGCCTTACCGGCGAGATCGCCGCAGAGCATCAGGCAGTCGCACTCGTAGATGCTGATGGCGGTGATCCACTTGCGCCACACCGTCTCCGCGCCGTGCACATCGACCGAGAAGAAGATCCTCATTTGCTCCGCTCCTTTGTGAGAAACGAGAAGGTCTCCTCTCACAGGGAGAGGCAACCGACTCTTGGTCCGGCCGCCACCTCGATGAAGGCGATCGGCGAAGAACGTGGAATCGATTCCGGAGCGCGCGAGAGGAGCGCCCCGACGGGCGCCCGGCCGGCGCTCAGATGCAGGTGGCTGGCGGAGGCTGGTCGACCGTCTCGGGCGTGAGGATGGAGAGCGCCTTGCTCATCACCGCCTCCCGCGGGTCGGCGTGCGTGCCGCCGGCGGGCGCCGACGGTCGGCTGCATGCTACAGGGGCGCGCGGCGGGGCGTCAAGGCTCCGCGCGTTGTCCTGACAGGCACGTCCTTGAACGGGAGTCGCTGCTCACCGTGGGGGATATCGGTTGCGTCGTCTCCGGTGATCCGGCGCTCGCCCAGCAGTCCTCGACGGCCTCTGCGCGAGCTCGGCCGCTGCGCGGGGCATCGGGAGCGCAGGTGCAGAGAGCACAGAGCCCAGCCGCGCCGAAATCGGTCTGTCGGGCACAGGCTGGTCCGGAGGGGCCAGAGGCACTGCCTGTGGCCCTTGTCCTGCCCGGCCTGCAGGTCGTTGCAGCCGCGGACCGCCCTTGTCGGCGTGAGGGTCCGGGAGTGGTCGCCGGTCGCCTGATGCCGTCGTGACCTGCAGGGGCGTCCGAGACGTCACCCACGCGGTCGCACCTGTGTCTTCCGGCGCGTTTCAAGGAGTCCGTTTGTGGACCTGTGCAGGGCCTTGACGCCTAGCCGCACCCCAAGTAGCATGCAGCCAACCGTCGGCGCCCGCCGGCGGGCACGCACGCCCACGGGGGGGAGGCGATGATGGGCAAGGCGCTCTCCATGCTCGCGCCCGAGACGGTCGACCAACCTCCGCCACCCACCTGCATCTGAGCGCCGGCTGGGCGCCCGTCAGGGCTGCTCTTTGGCATGCCCCATCGAGCCGCTTCCCTGGGCGACCGTCTCCGGAAGGGGGAGGTGACACCCGAGGAATGTGTCCGTCGCGCCGCGCCCCACGAAGCCGTCAACGTCAACACGCAGGATCGTGACCTCGTCACCTCCTCGCGACAGAAATGAGGATTCTGGTGAGCCATGGCTGAAGAAACGATCGTTTTTGCGCGAAAGGCATCGGGCCTCGTGCGCGAGATGAGCTGGCTTGACGTTCTGCTCATCACCATCGCCGGCCCCGCCGCCTCGGGCATGACCTACTATGCCGTCAAGCAGCCGGGTATCTACCCGGGCGGCAACATGGTGCTGGCGTTCTTGCTCGGCGGCCTGCTGTGGCTGCTGCCGGTAGTGCTCGTGGCGATCTATGCGAGCTCGTTCCCGCGCAGCGGCGCCATGTACGTCGTGATCTCGCGCGCCACGCACCCGTTCCTCGGCTTCCTGCCCAACTGGCTGTGGGTCTTCTCCAACGGGTTCTCGGTCGGGTTCCTCAACTACATCATGCTGAACATCCTCTCCTCGTGCGTGCTAGTGGCCGGTCAGATGACCGGCTCGTCGAGCATGATCAACGCGGGCGAGTGGCTCTCCGGCAACTACAATCGCCTCTACATCGCGCTGGCCGCCACGGTGGTCGTCTGGTTCTTCGAGCTGCGCGGCATGGACAGGCTCAAGTGGTTCATCCGCGTCCTCGTCTATGTGCCTCTGGTCCTGTCCATCGTGGCCCTCATCATCATGGCCGTGAGTGACGGCGCCAAGTCGTTCAACGACGTGTACGGCGCCGGTGCGTATACGAAGATCAATCTGGCCGCCCAGGAGCAGGGCATCCAGGACGCCATGCTGAGCATGTGGGGCGGCATCAGCGGCATGCTCATGGCCGTCTTCTGGGCCTACACGGCTATGGAGGCGATCTCATTCGTCGGCAGCGAGGTCAAGACCCCGCGCACGAGCTTCATGCGGGGCATGAGCATCGGCTTCGTCGCCGTGACGGCCCTCTACATGCTCAACGCGTGGCTGCCGGGAGTGAGCTACGGCTCCGAGTTCATCCGCAACTACAGCTGGCTCTACAACACCAGCGACGCCACGTACGCGGCGTTGCAGACCGCCATGGGAGGCGTCACGCCGCCGATCCCCTCGATCCCGTTCTACGCCGCCGTCGACGGCGGCATGGCCTGGCTGGCGATCGTGCTCGGGATCGGTTTCATGGCATGGTTCCTGAACACGTCGGTGATCATCTGGATGGCCTCGGTACGGGGGCTCTTCGCGATGTCCTTCGACCGCCAGCTGCCGCTCAAGCTGTGCTCCGTGAACAGCAACGGCGTGCCCACGACGGCGACCCACTTCATCGGCTTCGTAGCCCTCATCGGCTGCTTCATCGGCCTGGGCGACGCGGTCGGTACGGCGTCGGCCGGCGTCATGCTCGCGATCCTCGACTGGACCGCCCTGTTCTTCATCTGGACCGTCGGCCTCGCGGGCCTGTTCCTGCCGTTCACGCGGCCCGACCTCTTCGAAAAGGCCACCTTCCAGAAGAAGTGGTTCGGGCTGCCGGCCATCTCCATCATGGGTGCGATCGTGCTCGGCATCGGCTTCTACATGATCCTCTATGTGGGTCTCGAGCTCACCACGACGTACTCGCAGATCGGACTGGCCGCCATCATCGTGTTCGGTTTCGGCCTGGTGGCGTACATGTACGCCAAGAACCGCAGAGAAGGCATCGATCCCACCCAGATCTACTCGGCGATCCCGCCGTCCTGAGTCCGGCTCAGGAAGTAGCACTGCCGGGCGGCGCCTCCACGGAGGCGCCGCCCTCTTCTATTCTGCGCCGCGGCGGAGCGCGCACCACGCCGTGGCGTCATCCGCGGCGACGCGGACTCATTTACACCATCTGAAGCGTGATGTACGCTCGCCGCGTGTACGCGGTGCCGCATGGGGGGCTCCGTCGGCCGCAAGGCCAGCACGTGGCATTTTCGTAGGAGGGTGTGGCTGTGGCGCAAGGGACCGTGAAGTGGTTCAGCAACGAGAAGGGGTATGGCTTCATCGAGCGGGCGGACGGTGACGACCTGTTCGTGCACTACTCCGAGATCACCATGGACGGCTACAAGACGCTCGTCCAGGGCCAGACTGTGGAGTTTGAGATCACCGAGGGCGACAAGGGGCTCCAAGCATCCACGGTGCGGCCCGTCGCCTAACGACCGTGCGCTCAGAGGGGGCCCGCCGGCTCGTGCAGCCTGCGGGCCCCCTTTCTTGTCCCTCCTGTATAGCTGGAGTACTATAGCCGTCCCGCTTTTGCGGCCCGTCGCAGGAGGAACCCCACCATGATCGGTGAAGACGACGTCCGCTACGTCGCGAAACTCGCCCGTCTGCGTCTCGAGCCGGACGAAGCCGCGCGCATGACCGGCGAGCTGGCCAAGATCCTCGCGCACATCGACAAGATGAGCGAGCTCGATTTGGCCGACGTACCTCCCACTGCCCATGTCCTCGACGTGGTGAACGTCACGCGCCCCGACAAGCCTCGGCCGGGCCTCTCGCGCGAGGACGCGTTGCGCAACGCCCCGGCCGTGAGCGACGACTGCTTCCGCGTGCCGAGGATGGGCTGACAGTGGCCGCTCTGGACCCGCTGCGGCTCACCGCCCGCGTCGCCAAACGCCTGCTCGTCGACGGCGAGATCTCGGCGGCGGAGCTGGCCAAGGTCTATCTCGACCAGATCGCCGCCGTCGAGGCTCAGGTACGCGCCTACATCCGTGTGACCTACGACAACGCCGCCAAGTACTCCACCAAGGTCGATCGCGAGATGCAGGCGCTGCGCGGCCCGCTCGCCGGCCTGCCGATCGCCATCAAGGACAACATGGTCACGGAGGGCGTGACGACCACGTGCGGCTCCCGGATCCTGCGCGACTACATGCCCGTGTACACGGCCACCGCCGTCCGCCAGGTGTGGGACGACCACGTCGTGATGCTGGGCAAGACCAACCTCGACGAGTTCGCCATGGGCTCTTCCACCGAGAACTCGGCGTACCAAACTACGCATAACCCCTGGGACCTGGCCACGGTGCCGGGCGGCTCCAGCGGCGGCTCCGCCGCCGCCGTCGCCGCCGGCGAGTCGCTGTGGGCCCTCGGCAGCGACACCGGCGGTTCCATCCGTCAACCGGCGGCCCTCTGCGGCATCGTCGGCATGAAGCCTACCTACGGCGCCGTGAGCCGCTACGGCCTCGTGGCCTTCGCCAGCTCGCTCGACCAGATCGGGCCGCTCACGCGCTCGGTGTACGACTGCGCGCTTCTGCTGCAGCACATCGTCGGCCACGACCCCAACGACTCCACCAGTGTCGCGCTGCCCGAGCCGGTCGCCTTGCCCGATGCTGAGCGGCTCGCCGGCCTGCGCGTGGGCATCCCCAGGGAGTACCTGGCGGCCGGCATCGAGCCCGGCGTGCGCGCGCGCTTCGACGAGACCATCGCGCGCGTTGAGGAGCTCGGCGGCACGTGCGTCGAGATCAGCCTGCCGCACACCGAGTATGCGTTGCCGGCCTACTACATCATCGCGCCCGCCGAGGCGAGCGCGAACCTGGCGCGCTTCGACGGCGTCCGCTACGGCCACCGCTGTGCCGACCCGGTCGACCTGCTCGACATGTACGAGCGCACACGTGGCGAGGGCTTCGGCCCCGAGGTCAAACGGCGCATCATGATCGGCACCTATGCGCTCTCGGCCGGGTACTACGACGCCTACTACGGGCGCGCCCAGAAGGTACGCACGCTGGTGCGCCGCGACTTCGCGCGGGCGTTCACCGACGTCGACCTCATCGCCTCGCCGACGACGCCGACGGTCGCCTTCAAGGCCGGTTCGCGGACCGCCGACCCGCTCTCGATGTACCTGTGCGATATCTGCACGATCCCAGCGAACCTGGCGGGCCTGCCGGCCATCAGCATCCCCTGCGGTCTCAGCGACGGGCTCCCCGTGGGCTTCCAGCTCATCGGCCCGGCGTTCAGCGAGAACCGCATCCTCCAGGCCGCCCACGCGCTCGAGGGCGCCATCGGCTTCGAGACGGCGCCGGCCTTCTGCGATTCTGGCGCCGACGCGGCTGCCGGGGCGCGGCAGGAGGCCCAGGCATGACCGCCTTTGAGCCGGTGATCGGGCTCGAGATGCACGTGGAGCTCGACACGCGCACCAAGATGTTCTGCGCCTGCGAGGTCACCAAGGGCGACGCGCCCAACACCCACACCTGCCCCAAGTGCCTCGCTCATCCGGGCGCGCTGCCGGTGGTCAACCAGCGCGCCGTCGAGTACGCGGCGCGCATCGCCCTGGCGCTGAACTGCAGCGTGATCCGGCGCACCATCTTCCACCGCAAGAACTACTTCTATCCCGACCTGCCCAAGGCGTACCAGATCAGCCAGTACGACGAGCCGCTCGCCGTCGACGGCTGGTTCGAGTACTGGGTCGGCGACGAGAAGCTTCGCTGCCGCATCAACCGCGTGCACATGGAGGAGGACGCCGCCAAACTGGTGCACGCTGGTGGCGACGCCGGGCGCATCGCCGGCTCCGACCACTCCATGGTCGATTTCAATCGCGGCGGCACGCCGCTCATCGAGATCGTCAGCGAGCCCGACATCCCGTCGCCGGAGGCGGCTCGCGAGTTCCTCCAGCAGCTCCGTAACCTCGTCATCGAGCTGGGCGTGAGCGAGTGCAACATGGAGGAAGGCCAGGTCCGCTGGGACGCGAACGTCAGCGTGCGGCCCGAGGGCAGCACCGAGCTGGGCACGCGCACCGAGCTCAAGAACATGAACAGCTTCCGCTACCTGCAGCAGGCGCTCGAGGCCGAGATCCCGCGGCAGATCGAGGTCATCGAGGCCGGGGGGACGATCGACCTCGAGACCCTGCACTTCGACCCCGACACGGGCACCACGACCCCGCTGCGCTCCAAGGAAGAGGCGCACGACTATCGCTACTTCCCCGAGCCCGACCTGGTGCCGCTGGTCATCGACCCGGCCTGGGTGGAGGAGCTGCGCGCGACGCAGCCGGAGCTGCCGGCGGCGCGCGTGGAACGCTTCACGTCGCAGTACGGCCTGTCTCGCGCCGACGCCCTCGTGCTGGGCAGTTCCCACGCGCTCGCCGCCTTCTACGAGGAGGTCGTGGCGCTGGGGGCCGGCGCCAAGCCGGCGGCCAACTGGACGATGGGCGAATACCTCGCCCATCTCAATGCCGCCGGCCTCGACGCCGGCCATGGCCACGTCACCGCCGAGCGCCTCGCCAAGCTGGTCAAGCTCGTCGCCGAGGGCACCGTGTCGACGAGCGCCGGCAAGGACGTCTTCGCGAGGATGATCGCGGAGCGCGCCGAGCCCGAGGAGATCGTCGAGAAGCACGGCCTCGGCCAGATCAGCGACACCTCCGAGCTGGAGGCCACTGTCGCCCGGGTCGTTGCCGACCATGCGGCGCAGGTCGAGCAGTATCGCGGCGGCAAGCAGCAGGTGCTGGGCTTCCTCGTCGGGCAGGTCATGAAGGCCACTGGGGGGCGTGCCAACCCGCAGCTGGTCAACGAGTTGCTGCGCAAGGCGCTGGGCGGCTGAGCCTCCTTGCCTGCCCTCGCCGGCCTGTGGGACAATGTGCTCTCACACCGCAGGCGCGCCGCGGTAGCGTCGTCCCCGGGGCCGGGGCGCGCGACGGCCCCCGCTTCCACAGGTAGGTACCTATGACCAGCGACCTCTCGAGCTTCGTCATCGCCAGGCCCAGGCCGGCCGAACCGGCGGTGCGCATCGACGACACCACGCTGCGCGACGGCGAGCAGACGGCCGGCGTCGTCTTCTCGAACCACGAGAAGATCCGCATCGCTAAGCTGCTCGACGAGGTGGGCGTGCACCAGATCGAGGTGGGCATCCCGGCCATGGGCGGCGACGAGAAGGCGTCGATCACGGAGATCGTCAACCTGGGGCTCGACGCCTCCATCCTCGCCTGGAACCGGGCCGTAATCAGCGACATCGAGCACTCGCTCGCCTGCGGGGTCGACGCCGTGGCCATCTCCATGTCGGCCAGCGACATCCACATCGAGCACAAGCTGGCCAAGTCGCGGCAATGGGTGCTCGACCAGATCCGCGAGTGTGTGGCCTTCGCCAAAGACAAGAACCTCTACGTATCGGTCAACGCCGAGGACGCCTCGCGCGCCGATCTCGAGTTCCTGCTGCGCTTCGGCCAGGCGGCCAAAGAGGAGGGCGCCGACCGCCTGCGGTTCTGCGACACGCTCGGCATCCTCGACCCCTTTGACACCTTCAACGTCATCACGTTTCTCAAGAGAGAGGGCGGCCTCGACATCGAGATGCACACGCACGACGATTTCGGCATGGCAACCGCGAATGCCCTGGCGGGCATCAAGGCCGGAGCCACGTACGTCAACACCACCGTCAACGGCCTCGGCGAGCGCGCCGGCAACGCCGCCCTCGAAGAGGTCGTCATGGCGCTCAAGTATCTCGGCAAGGTGGACGTGGGCCTGCACACCAGCCGCTTCCGCGAGCTCAGCGAGTATGTGGCCGCCGCCTCGGCGCGCACCATCCCGGCCTGGAAGAGCATCGTGGGCACCAACGTCTTCGCTCACGAGAGTGGCATCCACGCCGACGGCGTCATCAAGAACCCGCTCAACTACGAGGCGTTCGCCCCCGAGGACGTTGGCCTCGAACGCCAGATCGTGGTGGGCAAGCACTCCGGGTCACGCACCATCTACCGCAAGTTCCAGGAGTTCGGCCTGGAGCTCACGCAGCCCGACTGCGACGGCGTGCTGGCTCTGGTGCGCAAGACCGCGATCGAGCTCAAGCGGGCGCTCTTCGACAAGGAGCTCATGTACATCTACCAGGACTATCTGGCGCGCCTCGGCGACGCGGTGCCCATGGGCAGCAAGGCGAACGGCGTCGCCGCCGAGACCGCCGGAGCGTCTTCGTGACGGCACTCACGCTCGCCGAGAAGATCATCGCCGAGCATGCCGGGCTCGACACGGTCGTGCCCGGGCAGATCGTCGTGGCCGCCGTCGACGTGGCCATCGCCCAGGACGGCACGGGGCCGCTCGCCATCCAGCAGCTCGAGGAGCTCGGCGCCGCCACCGTCAAGGCGCCGACCTGCATCTTCTTCATCGACCACGCCGCCCCGGCGCCGCGCAGCGAGCTGGCCAACGCGCAGAAGACGATCAGGGCCTTCTGCGCGTCATCGGGCGCCACACTCAGCGACGTCGAGATGGGCGTCTGTCACCAGAGGGTCGCCGAGAGCTACGCGCGGCCCGGCGACCTCGTCATCGGCGCCGATTCGCACACCTGTATGGCTGGCGCGCTCGGCGCCTTCGCGACCGGCATGGGCAGCACCGACGTCGCCGTCGGCATGGCCAGCGGCCAGACCTGGCTGCGCGTCCCCGAGACCTTTCGCGTCGCGGTCACCGGCGAGCTGCGCGACGGCGTCGAGGCCAAGGACCTGATGCTCACGCTCATCGGCGACCTCGGCGCCGACGGCGCCACGTACAAGGCCCTCGAGTTCGGGGGGCCGGGCATCGACGCCCTGCCCATGCCCGGCCGCTTCACGCTGAGCAACATGGCCGTGGAGGCCGGCGCCAAGGCAGGCCTCATGCCGAGCGACGGCACGACCCGCGCGTTTCTCGCCGGCCAGGGCCGCGAGGAGGCCTGGCGGCCGCTCGCCGCCGACGCCGGCGCCGCCTACGAGCGGATCGTCGATTTGGATGCCGGCGCCATCGTCCCGATGGTGGCCCGGCCGCACACCGTCGACAACACGGCGCCGGCCGCGGAGCTCAAGGGCACCAGAGTCGACCAGGTGCTCATCGGCACGTGCACCAACGGCCGGCTGGCCGACCTGCGCTCGGCGGCGCGGCTGCTGCGTGGGCGCCGCCGAGCCGCACACACGCGCCTCATCGTCACGCCGGCCTCTCAGGCCGTGGCGCGTGCAGCGGCCGCCGAGGGCCTGTTCGACGTGTTCTGGGACGCCGGCGCCGTGGTCACCAATCCCGGCTGCGGCGCCTGCGTCGGTATCCACGAGGGCATCCTCGCCGACGGCGAGGTCTGCCTCAGCACCGCCAACCGCAACTTCCACGGGCGCATGGGCAACCCCGAGGCGTCCATCTATCTGGGCTCGCCGGCGACCGCGGCCGCCACGGCCGTGGCCGGCGAGATCACCGATCCCCGCCAACTTCTCTAGGAAGGAGGACGCCATGGCCAAGCAGTACGACGCACCGCCGCCGATGGTCGTCGACCCCGCCAAGCGCTACACCGCCACCATCAGCACCGACCAGGGCGACATCGTCATCGAGCTCTTCGCCGACAAGGCGCCCAAGACGGTCAACAACTTCGTGTTTCTCGCCCGCGACGGCTTCTACGACGGCGTCACGTTCCACCGCGTCATCAAGGGCTTCATGGCCCAGGGCGGCGACCCCACCGGCAGCGGCAGCGGCGGCCCCGGCTACCGCTTCGCCGACGAGTTCCACCCGGCGCTCAAGCACGATCAGCCGGGCATCCTGTCGATGGCCAATGCCGGCCCGGGTACGAACGGGTCACAGTTCTTCATCACCTACCGCGACACGCCCCATCTGGACGGCAAGCACGCCGTGTTCGGGCGCGTCATCGAAGGCATGGACGTCCTCGAGGCCATCCCCGAGCGGGATCCGCAGCGTGCCCGCGAGCCCGGCGTCGCGATGAACAGCGTGACGATCCACGAGGAGGAATGGATCACGTGAGCGACGAGCCGCTGCGCGGCAAGGCCTGGCTGTTCGGCGACGACATCTCGACCGATCACATCGCTCCGGGCCGCCTGTTCCACCTGCGCACCGATCTCCCCGAGCTGGCCAAGCACGTGCTTGAGGACGCGCGCTCCGAGTTCGCCTCGTCTCTGGCGCCCGGCGACTTCGTCGTCGGCGGACGCAACTTCGGCCTCGGCTCCAGCCGCGAGCATGCGCCGCGCATCATCAAGCTCGCCGGCGCCGGCGCCGTCCTCGCGCAGAGCTTCGCGCGCATCTTCTTCCGCAACGCCATCAACGTCGGCTTGCCGGTGCTGCAGTGCGACACCGGCGGCATCGGCGAGCAGGACAGGCTCGAAGTCGACCTGAGCGCCGGTGAGGTGCGCGACCTCACCACCGGCGCCGTCATCCCGTTCGTGCCCTTGCCGCCGGTGATGGTCACGATCCTGAACGACGGCGGGCTGGTGGCCCACTTCAAGAAGCACGGCGGCTTCGCCTTGCCCCAGGGCTGACCGGCGCGCGGAACGGTGCGCGCGTCGATTCCCGAGACCGCAGGAGTCCCATGACCTACACAGTCACTCTGATCCCGGGCGACGGCACCGGCCCTGAGCTGGCCGCCGCCCTCGAGACCGTGATCGCCGCGACCGGCGTGCCGATCGTGTGGGAGGTACACGACGCCGGCCTGGGCGTCATGAAGGAGTACGGCACGCCGCTGCCCGGGCATGTCCTCGACGCCATCCGGCGCACCAAAGTAGCCATCAAGGGGCCGATCACGACGCCCGTTGGCACGGGCTTCCGCAGCGTCAACGTGGCGCTGCGGAAGGAGCTCGATCTGTATGCCTGCCTGCGTCCCGCCAAGACGATGACGGGCGTGCGCAGCCGTTTCGACCACATCGACCTCATCGTCGTGCGCGAGAACACGGAGGACCTGTACGCGGGTATCGAGCACATGGTCGGCGAGGACGCGGCGGAGAGCATCAAGATCATCACCCGCAAAGGCAGTGAGCGCATCGTTCGCTTCGCCTTCGACTACGCCCGCAAGCACGGCCGTCGCAAGGTCACCGCCGTGCACAAGGCCAACATCATGAAGTGCACCGACGGCTTGTTCCTGCGCGTCGCCGGCGAGGTGGCCGAGGAGTATCCGGACATCGAGTTCGACGACCGTATCGTCGACAACATGTGCATGCAGCTGGTCCAGAAGCCGGAGCTCTACGACGTGCTTGTCTTGCCCAACCTCTACGGCGACATCGTCAGCGACCTCTGCGCCGGCCTCATCGGCGGCCTCGGGGTGGCGCCGGGGGCCAATTTCGGCGAGGGCATCGCGGTGTTCGAGCCCGTCCACGGCAGCGCCCCCAAGTACGCCGGGCAGGATAAGGTCAACCCCATGGCGCTCCTGCGTTCGGGCGTCCTGCTGCTCGAGCACCTTGGCGAGGACGTCGCGGCGCGCCGCATGGAGGACGCCATCGCGGCCGTAGTGGCCGAGGGCAAGGACGTGACCTACGATCTTGGAGGCGCCGCCGGCACCAGCGGCATGGCCGCCGCCATCGCCCGCCGTGTCAACGGCTGAACAGGAGGCTCCCATGGAGGACCAAGAGAAGCACATCAACCTGCACGCCACCCCCGAGATGATGGCGGGCGTCTACGCCAACTTCGCCAACGTCAGCCACTCGGACTACGAGTTCTCGATCACGTTCGTGCGCCTCGACCACGAGAGCGAGGAGCCCGGCGAGATGCAGGGCGTCGTGGTCAGCCGCGTCAACCTCTCGCCGCGCTTCTTGAAGGAACTGCTCGACGCCATGGCCGACAACTACAGCAAGTGGCAGGCGGCCGAGAACATCAGGGACCTGCCGGAAGCCCCGGGCCGCGATTAGCCGCCGCAGGTGGGCTAAGGTCGGGGGCGCCGTCAGGCTCACCCGACAATGACGAGCCTGCCGGAATGGCCAACACGGAGCCGGTTTCGGCTCCTTTTTGCCCTGCAAGCTGCCGTTTTTGCGCTGTTGCCCCTATCCACGTCGAACGGCTAGAATGGCGAAGCCTGTAGTCCCGTCGTCTCTGTGCCCGGGGGCTTCTTGCGCACGAAGCCGAGGCAAGGGGACGACGCATATGTCAGGAGGACGCGTTGGACTTTTACCAAGGGAACGTGCTCAGGATCGACCTGAGCGCGGGCACCTCCACCGTCGAGCCCCTCAATATGGAGTGGGCCGAGAAGTACATCGGCGGTAAGGGCCTGCTGCTGCGCTACATGTGGGAGGAGGTCCCGCCGAAGGTGGACCCGTGGGCTCCCGAAAACCCCGTGATCCTGATGACCGGGCCGTTCGCCGGGACCAACGTGAGTACGGCGTCACGGCTTGTGGTGGGCTGCAAGAGCCCGGCCACGGGCATCCTCAACGACAGCTACGTCGGCGGCTCGTTCGCGCCGGAGATGAAGTTCGCCGGCTACGACGCGATCATCATCACGGGTGAATCCCCCGAGCCCGTGGTCGTGACGATCAAGGACGACGTCGTCGCGTTCGTACCTGCCAAGCCGAAGTACTGGGGCCTCAAGACCTCCGAGATCGAGAAGGCCATGCGCCAGGACTTCGACGAGGACGCCAAGACACTCTCCATCGGCCCCGCCGGCGAGCAGGAGCTTGTTTGGGCCTGCCTCTCCACCGACCAGTTCCACAAGGCCGGGAGGGGCGGCCACGGCGCACTCTTCGGACGCAAGAAGCTCAAGGCGATCGCCGTGCGCGGCACCGGGTCAGTCACCGTGGGGGACGCCAAGGCCTTCCTCGCCGACATGTACCGCATCCACACGGAGTACGTCCTCACCGAGGACAACCTGTGGGCCAACGAAGAGGGCACGCCGGTCCTCGGCCAGATCATGAGCGACGCAGGCGTCATCCCCACGCGCAACTGGTCCTCGGGTACCTTCGATCAGATGGAGGGCATCAACTCCGACGCCTTCATCAAGATCCGCACCAAGAACCGGGCCTGCTTCCAGTGCGCCATCGGCTGCCGGCAGTTCCACGAGGTCGACGGCATCGCTGGTGAGGGTCCCGAATACGAGACTATCGCCATCTGCGGCGCCAACTGCGGCGTCGGCGACATCGCCGCGCTCTCGAAGTTCAACCAGGAGTGCGACGAGCTCGGCCTGGACACGATCTCCAGCGGCGCCGTCGTCGCCCTGGCCATGGACCTCACGGAGAAGGGCATCAAGGACTTTGGCCTGCGCTTCGGCGAGGTAGAGGGCTATCTCAAGGCTCCGGCACTCATCGCGAAGCGCGAGGGAATCGGCGCCGAACTGGCGCTGGGCACGCGGGCTCTGGCCGCGAAATACGGTCACCCCGAACTGGCGATGGAGGTCAAGAACCTGGAGCTGCCGGGCTACGATCCGCGTGGGGCGTTCGGCATGAGCCTCGGCTACGCCACGTCAGACCGCGGCGGCTGCCACATGCGCGCCTATCCCATCGCCGACGAGATCGTCGGCGGCACGCTGCCGCCGGACAGTCTCGAGGGCAAGGCCGAGAAGGTCATCTCGGGCAACCCGGCCGAAGGGATGATCGGCGAGAACTTCAGCTCGGTGAAGTTCAGCGGCATCTGGTGCGATTTCTGGGCGATCACGCCGGAGCAGATCGCGCAGATCTTCAAGCACGCCTGGAAACGCGAGTTCAGCGAGGACGACGTCTTCCAGATCGGCGAGCGCGTCTGGAACCTCGGACGCCTGTTCAACCTGCGCGAGGGCGTCGAGCCCGACGATATCCCGCAGAAGCTCTACGCGGTGGAAGGCGCCCACACCACGGGGGCCTCCGCCGGAAAGTCGATCGGCACCGCCACGTTCAAGGCGGCGCTGCAGGAGTTCTATCAACTGCGAGGCTGGGACGAGAACGGTGTCCCCAGCGAGGCCAAGCTCGCCGAGCTCGGCGTCGACGTACGCCTCTGACGGCGTCACGCCGAAGGAAGGGAGAACAGATGCCTCACGTAATGATCTCGAGCAAGAAGTGCACCGGCTGCCACATGTGCGAGCTCGCCTGCTCCGCGTACCATGAGGACGCGTACCGGCCGTCGGTCGCGCGCCTCTTCAGCGAGTGCAACCCCACCACCGCCGCGATCAAGGGCCACACCTGCCTCCAGACGGGCTGCTCCAAGTGCCAGGAGGCCTGTCCTCACGACGCCATCCTGACCAAGGAGATCACGGTCAAGGTCAAGGGCGACTTCGCCGGCAAGGAGAAGATCGGAGACACGGTCAAGGGCTACGTCCTCGTGGTCGACGAGGACGCCTGCACCAACTGCGGCGAGTGCTACGACGTCTGCCCGACGGGCGTCATCCACGAGCACCCCACCAGGGAAGTCGCCTACAAGTGCGACCTCTGCGACGGTGAGCCCCAGTGCATCGCCTTCTGCCAGAACCCGCACGTGCTTGCCGTCGACCTCAAAGTCGACAAGAAAGACAAGGAACTGGCTCAGGCCTGATCGACATGGCGACTGCGTACGTCAAACTCCCCGTGGGCATGACCACCGCCGACGGGAGACGTGAGGTCGAATGCCGGGGCGCCACCGTGCGCGAGGTGATCGCGCAGGCGATCAGCGTCGAGCCGCGCATGCGCCCGCGCATCTTCCGCGAGGACGGGCGCATGTATGCCGGCGTGTTCCTCAACGGGCGCAACATCAACGCGTTCGCCGGCATGGACTCGCCGATCAGCGACGGTGACAAGCTCACCGTCCTGCCACCGATCGCCGGCGGCTGAACAGCGTTCTCGATGCATGCAGACGATCGATTCCCGGGGCGGGCGCCGCAAGGCGCCCGCCCCGTCACTTCAGCGTTCTGGTACCATCTGGCGCATGAACGATGCCGCCACAGACAGGCTCGCCGCAGCGGGGCTCCAGACCGCCGTGGAGGGCCGCGCCAGCGTGCGCCGCTTCCTTCCTGACCCCGTGCCGCGGGAGGACGTGGCGGCGATGGTCGAGCTGGCCGTCAGAGCGGCCAACGCCGGCAACGCGCAGATGTGGCGGTTCGTCGCCGTGGACGACACTGTGACGCAGGTGGCGCTGCGTCAGGCCGTCGACGATGCCATCGACGAGATGGCCGCGTGGCCGGAGCTCGCCGGCAGCGGCAAGGAGATCAAGGCCCTGCGCGCCTATGCGACGTTTTTCGTCGACGCCCCGCTGGTGATGGCCGTGTTCGGCCTGCCGTATCTGTCGCGAGCCGACGAGATGCTCCTCGCCCGCGGCCTTCGCCCGGAGGAGCGCGACCGGCTGCGCGCGCGTCCGGACCTGCAGAGCATCGGCGCCGCCGTCCAGCTCTTCTGCACGGCGGCGCACGCCATGGGCTACGGCTCGTGCTGGATGACGGCCCCGGTGCTGGCGGCGCCGGCCATCGAAGCGCTTCTCGGCGTGGAGCCCTCCGCCAAGCTGGTCGCCGTCGTACCCGTCGGCCGACCCGCAGGCGCAGTCAAGACCACATCCCGGAGACCCGTCGGCGAGGTCCTCGAATTCCGCTGAGCGAGCTCTCGTCCGCGATCCGGCAGCCGTGCAGGTCAGCTTGCCAGTCGCCTTTGCGCCTCGATACACTCCCCTGACGTGGCTTACGCGCCGCGGTACTGTACTCTCTCAGCGCCCACACCGACGCAGAGGAACACCTTGGACCAATCGATCAGTGTCGTCCGCGAGCTCTGTCGCTGCGCGCTCGCCGGCGACTGGCTCGGAGAGCCCGACCTGGCGACGCTCCTCGCAGCTCGTGGCGACGTCGCCGAGACGGTCTTCG
The DNA here is from genome assembly GCA_963765635.1 of uncultured Thermoleophilia bacterium. GTDB lineage: Bacteria > Actinomycetota > Thermoleophilia > UBA2241 > UBA2241 > CAIXSE01. The sequence continues at coordinate 43,763 of CAVXXF010000003.1, read as the reverse complement.
CCGCCGCCCGCGAGGCGCGTGTGCGAAGCTTCGGCGACACCGTGTTCCTCTACGGTTTCATATACTTCTCCACCTACTGCCGCAACGCGTGCGCCTTCTGTTTCTACCGCGTCGACAACGACGAGAGCCCTCGCTACCGCAAGTCCCTCGATGAAGTCGTCGCCATCTGCCGCGACCTCGCGGGCTCCGGGGTGGTCCTCCTCGACCTCACGATGGGCGAGGACCCGGTCATCCACGACGACCCTGGCTACGCCGGGCTTCTGGAGCTCGTGGCGGCCGTGTGCGAGGACAGCGGACTGCCTGTCATGGTCTCGCCCGGCGTCGTGCCCGATGAGGTGATGGCCGGCCTCCGCGCCGGCGGTGCGGACTGGTATGCGCTCTACCAGGAGACGCACACGCCGGAGCTTTACGCACGTCTGCGCACGGGCCAGCCCTTCGCGACGCGCGTCGCCGCGCGCAGCGCGGCCCGGCGCGCCGGCCTGCTCGTTGAGGACGGCCTCCTCACCGGTATCGGTGACACGGCGGCGGACCGCGCCCGTTCCATCGCGGACATGCGCGCCGCGGCATGGGAGCAGGTACGGGTCATGACGTTTGTGCCGCAAACGGGCACGCCGCTGGCCGGCGTCTCTCCGGCCGGCGATGAGGCCGAACTGCTCACGATCGCGACGATGCGCCTGGCCATGCCGGGGTCTCTGATACCCGCTTCTCTCGACGTCGACGGCATCCGTGGTCTCGAACGGCGCCTCAACGCGGGCGCCAACGTCGTGACCTCGATCGTGCCCCCGACAGTCGGCCTCGCCGGCGTCTCGCAAGCCGAGCTCGACATCGACGAAGGGTACCGGACGGTGGCGGGCGTGCTGCCGCACCTCGACCAGCTGGGGCTTCGCCCGGGCACGGTGGCCGAGTATCGTGCCTGGCTTGCGGCGGCGCATGCACGCTCTGAGGTCCGCACGTGAAGATCCTCGTCGTGGGCGGCAAGCTGCAGGGTACCGAGGCCGTATACCTGGCCGCGAAGGCCGGCTGGGAGACCGTTCTCGTGGATCGCCGGGAGGCCCCTCCGGCCGCGGGGCTCGCCGACCGGCACGTGGTGGCGGACGTCACCGCCGACGACGTCCTCGCCAAGACGCTGGTCACCGCCTGCGACGCCGTGCTGCCGGCCTGCGAGGACCTGCAGACGCTGGAGTGGCTGGCCGGACGCGTGCCCGCCTGGGGCGTCCCCCTGCTTTTCGACCTGGACGCGTATCGCGTCAGCGAGTCCAAACTGGCCTCGCAGAGGCTGTTCGCGGAACTCGACGTGCCGCGGCCGTTGCCGTGGCCGTCCTGCGGCTTTCCGGCTGTCGTGAAGCCCGACTCCGCGAGTGGCAGCGAGGGCGTCTCGGTGGTCGCCGACGAGGCCGAGCTGGAGGCTGCCCGTGCGCGCCTCGCGGCCGCGGGGCACAGGCCGGTGGTCGAGGAATACGTGGCCGGACCGTCATTGTCGCTGGAGGTCCTGGCCTGGGGCGGCCACGCCGTCCCGCTGCAGGTCACCGGCCTGGAGTTCGATGCCGTCTACGACTGCAAGCGTGTGGTGGCGCCGGTGGGGGAGGCCGGGGCCGGAGGGCCTGCGGCCGCCGGCCCCGACGGCTCGTGCGCCTGGGACAGCGCGGTGGCGCCAGGCACGCTGGCCGCCTTCGACGCCGCGGCCGTGCGTCTCGCTGCCGGTCTCGGTCTGAACGGCTTGATGGACATCGAGGTGATGGTGCGCGGCGCGGAGCCCAAGGTGCTCGAGATCGACGCGCGCCTGCCCAGCCAGACGCCGACCGCGGTGTATTGGTCCAGCGGTCTCAACATCGTCGAGCTGCTGCACGAGACCGTTTGCCGAAGCGAGCCCCCGCGGGTCGACCGCGCGCCGCGGCGCGCCTGCGTGTATGAGCATGTCCACGCTCGCGATGGTTTGCTGGAGGTGGCCGGCGAGCATGTCATGGGGAGCGCGGCTCCTCTGCGGCTGGTCGAAGGCTTCTTCGGCGTCGACGAAGCGCTGACGGACTATCGTCCCGGCGCGCGCGCCTGGGCGGCCACCTTGATCGCCACCGGCGCGGACGTCCGTGAGGCGCGAGGTCGCGCCGACGAGGCCGCCGGGGAGCTCGCGCGCTGCGAGGGGCTTGACCTGGCACCCGAGGCGGTCAGAAAGGCGATGAGATCGTGACCAGACTCACCACAGACGACGTGAGGGCGCTCAGCGCCCGCCTCAGCGAGTTCGAAGCCGGGCTCCGGGAACTCACCGGTCTGGGCTTGCGCGAGCTCGCCATCAACACCGTCGCCGACCCACCGGTCTGCGTGCCCCTCCACGGGACGCGCGTGGCCGTGGTGCCGATCACGAGTGGCGAGGGCGTCATCGGGGGGTTCAGCGACTGCGTGGCGGCCATCCTGCGGCACCTCGGCAGCGACGCGTGGGTGACGGCACAGGCGGACGTGCGCGGCATTCAGGAAGCCTACACTGCGGCGGCGGAGGCGCTGTTCATCGCCGATGACCACCGCTTCATCGCCCTGAACACTCGCAAGGGACTCTGCGTCGACGACGACCCGGCCACGGCCGACGGCTACGTGACTGCGCTCGAGGCGGCGGCCGGAGGCCTCTTCGGCCGAGACGTACTGCTTCTCGGGCTCGGCCCTGTGGGCCGCGCCGCCGCCCGGCGCCTCGTGAGACGTGGCGCCAAGGTCGAGGTGGTGGAGCCCGATCAGGCGCGCCTGCAGGCCGCGCTCGACATCGGTCTCAGGCTGCGCCCGGTGACGCTCGCCGACGGACTCGCGCGCTGCGACCTCATCTTCGATGCCACCCCGTCCGCCGGCTTCATCGACGCCGTCGACGTCTCCTCGGGCACCGTCGCGGCCGTCCCGGGCATGCCCTCCGCCTTCACCGCCGCTGCCCAGGATGTGCTCGGCGCGCGCCACATCCACGAGCCGCTGGCCATCGGCGTCGCGGTGATGGTGGCGCGGGCGCTCGTCTGACACGCCGCAGGTCGGCGCTGCCGCGGCACAAGTAGTACAATCGTCTGGCGCGGGGGGTCGATCGGAAGGATCAGCGTGGGCTCTAAACCCACGCAGGCGGGTGTGACTCCCGCACTCCCCGCCAATCTCCTCTTCCCGTTGAGATGATCACCTTCTGCGGCCACAGCCAGGCGGCTCTCCGCGACGGAGCAGTCGGGCCGTCTACTCCAGGGCGAAGGAAACGGGGATGCGCACTTCTTCCTGGCGCGAGCCGTCCTCCATCGACTGGCTGAACACGATGAGCGTGCCGTTCTGCGCCGTGGTGCTGAACGGGAGCGTGACGCGAAAGCGCCCGCGCTCGGGCGCGCCGGCGGACGCCTGCACCTGCGCGCGGACGATGCTCTGGCCGGCGCCGTCGACGAGCCGCGCCGCGAACGAGCCCTCGAAGACGCTCGCCGTGCCTGCGAGGGTGAACGGGCTGCCCAACACGGCGCCGACTCCCGGCCGCTCGACGAAGATGGCGGGCTCGAAGCCGCGCCAGTCGGCGCGGCGCTGACCCTCGCCGAGGATCAGTCCCTCGCCGCCGAGGGCGTCGAGGGCACCTCCCTCGAGCATGAAGGCGACCGTGCTGATCGTCCTGAACTGGGTCAGCGTGTACACGACCTGCGCGACGCGCGCTTGCATCGAGAGGCTGCCACCGCCCGCGGCGAACTGCGCCGAGAGGTCGACGCGGGCCGTCGTCCCGTCGATGGAGAGGCCGAGCAGGCGCGTCCCGCCGGGCACGGCGCTGGTCAGGCCGGCGGCCGACTCGGACGCTGACGGGCCGGCGCACAAGGCCTCGAGCGCCGCCGTGGCCGGCGTGGTCGTCGCTGGCACCCGGCGCTCGGCGACGCCGAGCGTCTCCCCTCTCAAGAAGTACAGCGAAAGCGCGGTCGTCGCCGACGGTGCCGCTGTAGGCGTTGTCGCGGGGCTGGAGGAGGGTGAGGGCTGTGCCGTGGACGTGATGGTAGCGACCGGGGTCGGCGACGAGCCGCCGCCGGAGCCGCCGCAGGCGGCCAGAAGAGCGGCGGCCGAGACCGCCGTCACAAGACAGAGGAGCGCCCACGGCGGCAGCGCGCGGATGGTGGTGATGGGGCTGCAGGGTGCCATGGTCCACCTCGCGTCGTCTGTCACCGAGCCTTCACTTTCGCCGCCGTGGACGCCGGCTCCTGCCGGCGGTGGTACACTTCTGACCCCGATGACCACCGACCCGAACAAGGCGCGGTACTACCGCAAACAGATCCCACTCTTCCGACTCGTCGAGAAGCTCAAGCTGTGGCCGTCGCGACGCGGCATCCTCCACGGCATCAAGGAGTTCGACGAGCGCGGCTCCTACGCCGTCGTGATCACCCACTGCAACAAGCACATGGTGGTGCACGACTCCAAGACGAGCCGCGCCGGCCGCTGGCTGCGCAACAAGTGGTACGCGGAGGCCTGCCCTCAGTGCCGCATCCCGGAGTGGAAGCTGCAGAAGTACGCGGCGACGCACTTCAAGCGGGGGTACGGCTCGCATCTGCGCAGCTGACCGGCGTCAGAGAAGCCGCCAGCTTTCGGGGCGCAGCTGCACGGACTCGGGCGCCTGCAGGATCTTGTCGAGAGCGGCGAGCATGGCCTGCTTGTCTTGCGGCAGGCGCCCACCCACCGGCAGGTAGTTGGAGGCGTGGTTGCTGCGGAAGAGGCAGTCGCCGACGCTGAGGCTGGCGATGATCTCGCGCAGCTCCCTCAGCATGCCGATCGAGTCGGGCAGCACAAGCTGGCCGCATGCCACCTTGCGGTCCATCTCCGTGCCCGGCGTGAGCATCAGCGTGAGGATACCGATGTACTGCGGGTCGATGGCAGAGAGCGCCTCGCCGGTGGCCTTGCCGTGCTCTCGCGAGCGGGCGATGCCGGCCAAGCCAAGGATGGCGGTGACGGAGAGCTCGATGCCGGCCCCGGAGGCCCGCCGGCAGCCCTCGATCTGCTCGGCGACCGTCATGCCCTTGTGGATGTCGGCGAGCGTCTGGTCGTCGCCGGATTCGAGGCCGAGGTACAGTAGCTCGAGTCCCTTCTCGCGCAGCCCTGTCAGCTCGGGGACGCTCTTGGCGAGCAGGTTCCTGGCATTGGCGTAGCTGGCCACGCGTTCCAGATTCGGGAGCGCGCGGTGAAGCAGATCGAGGATGTCGTGCAGCTTGCGCGGCGTCAAGGCGAGCGCATCGCCGTCCGCGAGGAAGACGCGCCGCACGCGCCCGCGCGCGCTGGACGGCAGGCCGATGACGTCGTCGACGACCTCGTCGAAGGGGCGCACGCCGAAGGGCTTGTCGAGGTACGTCCCGCAGAAGTCGCAGGTGTTGTTCGAGCAGCCGTAGGTGACCTGCACGATCAGGCTGGAGGCTTCGCTGGGGGGGCGGATTACGGCGCCGTGGTATCTCACGCCCTGATGCTAGCACGGCCACGCCGGCGGCGTGCTCGCCGTGCCGACATGGCTTTGGCTGGCCTGCGCGTGACTGATATACTCCGTCCCGTCGCAGGATAGGGGAGCGGCGGGGTGTGGTCGCGGATGGCCTGCGGGCCGGCGCGGCCCATCCAGCTTGCGGAGCGTCTCCGCCTCTCGTTCTGCACCCGCCATACCTAGCTGTGCGGTGGAGCTGTTCAGAGACGTTGGGAGGAGCCCGACCCATGCCAGACATCTACGAAGAAGCAGCCCAGGCGATCATCACCAGTGACCGCGCCGCCGCCGAAGAGGTCGCCCAGCGCGCCCTAGACTCAGGCATCGCCCCCGCCGACATCATGCAGCAGGGCTTCGTCAAGGGCATCCAGGAGGTCGGCGAGCTGTTCGAATCCGGCGAGCTCTTCCTCCCCGAGCTGATGATGAGCGCCGACGCCATGGCCGGGGCCACCGAGGTCACGAACGCCGCCTTGGAGGGCGGCGCCGCCGAGGTCAAGGGACGCATCGTCATCGGCACCGTGCAGGGCGACGTGCACGACATCGGCAAGGCGATCGTGATCGCCTACCTGAAGGCCAACGGCTACGAGGTCAGCGACCTCGGCCGCGACGTGCCCGCGGCGAGCTTCCTCGCCAGGGCCAAGGAGGAAGGCGCCGACGTGATCGGCATGAGCGCCCTGCTTGACCACCACCATGGAGGAGCAGCGCAAGGTCATCAAGACGATCAAGGACGAGGGCCTCTCCTACAAGACCGTGGTCGGCGGCGCCCCCTGCACGCAGCGCTGGGCCGAGCAGATCGGCGCCGACGCCTACGCCGAGGACGCCAGCGACGGGGTCAAGAAGATCGACGCTCTGCTGGGGAAGTAAGACCCACCGCAGCAGAGCAGCGCGAGGTCCCGCGGGGCGGGGGCGCAGCTTGCGCCCCCGCCCCGCGCGCGTACGGCTCGCGCTCGGAAGCGCGCGTTGCATGTGGCGGTGGGGGCAGTTCGGGCCGCGCTAGATGTTCAGGCGCACGCCGTCCACGTAGCTGAGGCTGCGGCCGGCGCGCTCGATGTTGGGGTAGCCCTCGCGCGCCATGATGAGACGCTCGAGACCGAAACCGAGGCCCACCCAAGGCTCGACGATGCCCCAGTTGCCGTCCAGGGGATTGGGGCCGCAGCCGGCCGAACAGACTTCAGCGCCTTTCACCTCGACGTCGACCATCTCTCCGTAGACCTCTGACTCCGTGCGCACAAGGTCGTACTCGCCGACGCCGGCGGAGCGCATGACGAGTGCGGCCAGCTCTTCGAGACGCGCTCTGCACTCCTCCGCCGGCCGCCCCAGCTCGACGAGGTTCAGCATCGTGAACTCGTTGAGATGGCTGGCGCCTTTGCTGTCGCGGCGGAAGCAGGTGCCGATCTCGAAGATCCCGAAGGGCCGGCCCCAGATGCGCCCCAGTCGGCGCAGCAGCGTGTAGAGGTTCGGCGCCAGCATGGGGCGCAGGCAGCGGCCGTCCTCGAGCCAGAAGACCTGCTCGCGGAGGGGGTGCCCATGCTCGATGCCCATCTTGGTGAGGGCATCGGTGGTCATGATGAGTGGCGTGACGACCTGGACGAACCCGACCGCGGCGAGGGCCACACGCAGGCACGTCTCGAGCTCCACGAGCTGCGGCGCGCGGCCGGCGGCGCGCAACTCCTGCAGCTGACGCCGGCTGCTGCGCACCAGGCCGTCTTCGAGCTGCTTGAACGCCGCGTCGCGGGCGGAAGCGTCAGCGAACTCGCCGTCCAGCACGAGGGGGCCGGCGCCGAGTTCGCGCAGGCGCTGCGCCTGCGTCGTCGTGAGGCGCATGCGGGGCGCCTCGACGTTGTCGGTGCTCACGGGGCCTCGCCCTCCAGCGACGCCCGGGCCAGGTAGTCCGCGAGTCCGCCGACCAGCGCCTGAGCCAGCGTCTCGACGTGATCGGGACGCGACGCCAGGCGCTCTTCCGCGGGGTTACTGAGGAACAGTGGTTCGACCTGGACGGCGATGGCGCGCGCTTCACGCAGGACGCCGTAGTTACGGCCGAAGCTGCCGAGGCACTCGGCCCCGGCTCTCTCGAGGCGCGCACCCAGGTACTCGGCCAGCAGGCGGCCGTGTTCGGAGTAGTAATGGCTGCGCTGGAAGTAGTAGCAGGCGGCCCCGCGGGCGACCGGTGTCTCGTTCGCGTTGGCGTGCAAGGACACGAAGTAGCCGGCCGCGACATCGTTGGCGGCGGCGGCGCGGGCATAGAGCGGCACGGCCTCGTCGCGCTCCCGGGTGAGCCGCACGCGGCAGCCCTCGGCGCGCAGCAGCTCGGCCAGCCTCAGGCCGAGGGCCAAGGCGAAGTCCTTCTCCGCGAGACCTCCCGTCGACACGTCGCCCGCGTCGGGGCCTCCGTGCCCCGGATCGACGACTACCGTCTGCCCCATGAGGCTGCGGGCCTGCACGTAGCCGCCGTCCCGCTCCGGGATCTTCTTGCCTTCCCGGCCTGTCTCCGCCTTGCGCAGAGCCGTGAACTTGACGATGGTGCTGTCGCCGACGATGCCGTCGAGGGGCAGGCCGGCATTGCTCTGGAAGTCGAGCACGGCGCGCTCTACGTCGTCGTCGAGGATGCCGCGTTCGGCGCCGGCGTTGAAGCCCATGAGGTTGAGCTCCACTTGAAGGGCCAGCACATCGTCGCCGCGGAACGGCGGCTCGCGCAGGTAGAGCAAGCGGTCGCCGAGGGTGTAGCCGGCCTCCACCAGTTCGCGCCACGTGTTGGCGCCAACAAGGCCGTCCGCCAGCAGGCCGCGCCGCTGCTGAAAGGAGCGCACTGCGAGCGCCGTGTTCGGGCCGAAGAACCCGTCGACGCCCTCGCGGCCGAGCTCGAAGCCCTGCCCGCGCAGGCGGGTCTGGACGTCAAGGACTTCTTTGCCGCGGTCGCCGCGAGAGAGATTGCGCACCGGTGACTCCTGGTCGCTGGGCCTAGGATTCTACACGACAGGGCTGCTCAGATGCCGGTCGCGGCGCGTACCCCGGTGACGATGAGGATCAGCATGCCGACACCGATGGCGATGCGGTAGATCACGAAGAGGTCGAAGTTGTGGTGCTTGAGGTAGGCGAGCGTGAACCAGATCGCCGCGAACCCGCTGAGCGCCGCCGAGACGATCCCTACGGCGAACGGTGTGGCAGTCCCCGTGGGAAGGCCGTCCTGGGCCATCTTCAGGCCCTTGTACGCGGCAGCTCCGCCGATGACGGGGATGCTCATGAGGAACGAGTAGCGCGCCGCCGCCTCGCGGTTGAGGCGCAGCAGCAGCCCGGTGATCATCGTGATCCCGGAGCGGGAGACGCCCGGGGCCAGGGCCAGCGCCTGCGCTACGCCGATGATCAGCGCGTCGCCCCAAGTCAGCGCGTCGACGTCGCGGTCGAGCTTCGCCGTCCGGTCGACGAGCCACATCACGAGGCCGAAGAGTATCATGAGCACGGCGATCATCCACGGCTGTCCCAGCCGCGTGACGATGACGTCTTCGAAGGCGACCCCGACGATCGCCGCGGGGATCGTGCTGACGATGATGAGCCAGGCCAGCCTGCCCTCGGGCGAGTCGAGCCGGCGGTGAGTGATGGTGCGCACCCACGCTGCCAGGAGTCTGCCGATGTCGCGCCAGAAGTAGGCGATCAGCGAGAAGAACGTGCCCAGGTGCAGGGCGACATCGAAGGTCTTGTTGAGTTCGGGGTTCTCGAGAAGGAAATGCCAGTTGAACAGCCAGGGGACGATGAGCAGGTGCCCGGAGCTCGAGATCGGCAGGAACTCCGTGAGTCCCTGGACGATGCCCAGGATGATTGCCTGCAGGATGGTCAAGAGGGCTCCTTCGTTCGCCGAGCTACGACGGCCCGCCGGGAGAGGCGCCGCCGTCGATGCGTTTAGCGCACGGTATACCTGTGCAGACACCGGAGTCGACCGCGGGCTCCGCCCGCGGAGAAAGCGAGGGATGGCATGGCGACGAGCAAACCCGTGACCGTGAGCTGGAAGACCGAGGGCCTGCTGCTCGAGGGGGTCACGGCCCATGGGCGCCTGGACATGGCCTCCGGGCTGGACGAGCCCGGGCAGGGGGCGACTCCCATGGAGCTGCTCGCCGTCGCCCTCGCGGGCTGCACCAGCATGGACGTCATCTCGATACTGCAGAAGATGCGTCAGCCGCTCGAGGGTCTGCGCGTCGAGGTCCACGGCGAGAAGGCCGACGAACACCCCAAGCGCTTCATCTCCCTTGAGGTGGTCTATCACGTGAAGGGCGCCCTGGACGAGAAGAAGGTGCAGCGCGCCATCGAGCTGTCGGAGACGAAGTACTGCTCGGTGGCGGCCACGCTGAGGCCCGCCGTGAACATCTCCTCCAAGTACGTCCTCGAGGCCTGATCCGGCCATCCGACCTCACGCTCGACCGGGGCTCCCGCGCCCCACTCGGCGTTTCGCACTACAGGCACGGTGTTTACAGGTGAAGCAGGGGACTGTACTATCGCTCGCAGGCGATGACCCGGAGGGAGGTGCGTGGACCGCGATCACGAGCTGTCGGCAGTGCTGACCGACGATACCCGGTATCACATCTATCGGGCGGTCGCTGAACGTCCCGCTGAAGTCGTCACGGTCGCCGAGATCGCCGAGCGTTTCGGGCTCCACCCCAATGTGGCCCGTATGCACCTCTCCAAGCTCGAGCAGGCAGGCTTTCTGGCCACCGACTTCCGCCGCACCAGCGGTGGCGGTCGACCGGCCAAGCTGTACCGGCTCAGCGATCTCGTGGTCACCTTCGGCTTCCCGCCGCGGCGCTACGAGCTCCTCTCCCGGCTGGCGCTCGAATCGCTCTCGGCCGGCGGCTCGCGTGACGACGCGGTGCGCGTGTGCCGCGAGGCCGGCACGGCCGAGGGGCGGCGGGCCATAGCAGGGGAGGCCCGCGCACCGCGCGACACGGTCGCGGTGGCCGAGCTCGTGCACCGCGTCGCCGACGAGCAAGGACTTCTCCCCGAGGTCACCTGGCGCGACGAGGCTCTTGAGGTCGTCGTCAACAACTGCACCTTTCGTGAGCTCTCGGGCGCCGACCCGGACCTCGTCTGCGCCATGCATCGCGCCTTCCTGGAGGGCCTGCTCGAGGTCGTGACCGCCGGTCTCGGACGCCTGCGCATCAGCCCCGGGGATTGCCGCATCAGCTGCGGCGGGGAGCGTTGCGAGATGACCTGCACGTTCTGCGCCCGACGACGGAGGGCCCTCCGCCGCCGGGCGGTGATAGAGTAGCTTCCCGTCCGCACCCGCAGGGAGGGGCCAGTGACCATAGACGAGGCCATCCGCGATCTTCTCAACGTGTCCACCGACATCCAGGGCGTGGCCGTGATGGGCCCTGAAGGCGACGATCGTCGCCGCCGGACCGGGGGCGGTGGCCGCCGATATGGCCGGCAGCGCCGGCCGGCTCTGGGAGGCGGCGGTCGAGCGCGCGGGGGCCCACGGCGGCAGCCCACTGGAACACCTGGTCGTGCAGGACGCGCACGGCGCCGTGGCGATGGTCGCTGCTGGCGGACGGCGTATCGCCGCCGTCACCGGGCCGCGACCGGCCGTGGGGCTCCTCCTCTTCGACCTGCGTACCTGTCTCGGCGACGCTTTCGCCGATGAGGAGGGCCAGTGAAGACCCGTGCAGCCATCATCATCCTGGTCGTCCTCGGCCTTGCCGGGGCCGCGTGTGTACGCGCGCCGCAAGCGCGCTGCCGCGGCGCCGGCGCCGGTCCTGCTCGGGCTGGAGGACGGCGGCGAGCAGTCGCTGGCCGTCGGCGACCCGGGAGCCGCCGAACTGCAGAGCGCCGCGGCCGGAGTGCGCCGCGCCTTCGAGGGTGGCGCCTGATGGACATCGCAGCCTTCGACGTCGCGCTGCTGCAGGCCACCATCGCGCACGCCCTGCGCCGCGGCGGCGACTTCGCCGAGGTCTTCGTTGAGGACCGCGACAGCCTCGGCCTGCGCCTCGAGGACGGGCGTATCGAGCAGACCAGCGGGGGCCGCGAGGTCGGCGCCGCCGTGCGCCTGCTGTCCGGCGAGCACACCTACTACGCCTACAGCGACGCGCTCGACGAGGCCGGCATGACCGCCGCCGCCGACGCCGTCGCCGCGGCGGTGCGCACCGGCGACGGCGGCTCCGCGGTGATCGATCTCGGCCGGTGCTCAGCGACTCCGGACGGCACGTCGTCAGCGTCCCGCCGGAGACCGTGGCCATCGCCCGCAAGGCGCAGCTGGTTCGGGCCGGCGACGAGGCCGCGCGGGGCGCCGGCGCGGAGGTCGCGCAGGCCACCGTCGGGTACGGCGACACGCGCCAGAAGGTGCTGATCGCGAACTCCCTCGGCGACCTCGTGTACGACGACCGCACGCGCACGCGTTTCACGGTACAGGTCGTCGCGCGCCGCGGCGACGTCATCCAGACCGGCCACGAGACGGTCGGCGGCAGTGCAGGCTTCGAACTGCTCGACGAGGCCGTGGCGCGCACCGTCGCCGCGACGGCCGCCGAGAAGGCGCTCGTCATGCTCGACTCCCGGCCGGCGCCCGTCGGCGCCATGCCCGTCGTCATGGCCAACGGCTTCGGCGGCACGCTGTTCCACGAGGCCTGTGGCCACGGGCTCGAGGCCGACGCCATCGCCAAGGGCGCCAGCATCTACGCAGGCAAGATGGGCGAGGTCGTCGCGGCGCCCATCGTGAGCGCCTACGACGACGGCTCGCTGCCCAACGGCTGGGGCTCGCAGGCCTTCGACGACGAAGGCGTGCCTACCCAGAAGACGCTGGTCATCGAAGACGGGCGGCTCAGCGGCTATCTGTACGACCGGCTGAGGGCGCGCGAGGCCGGGGCGGCGCCCACGGGCAACGGCCGTCGCCAGTCGTTCCGCCACGTGCCCATCCCGCGCATGACCACCACGTACATCGCCGCCGGCGAGTCCACCGCCGACGACATCATCGCGGCGACACCGCGCGGGTTCTACGCGAAGAGTCTGGCCGGCGGTCAGGTCGAGCCGGCGAGTGGCAACTTCGTCTTCGGCGTGGCCGAGGGCTACCTCATCGAGAACGGCCGCCTTACCACGCCGCTGCGCGGCGCCACGCTGGTCGGCAACGGCATCGACATCCTCATGCGCATCGACATGATCGCCGCCGACTTCGACGTCAAGACCGGTATCTGCGGCAAGGACGGTCAGGGCGTACCCGTCGGGACCGGCCAGGCGACCTTGCGCATCGCCGAGATGACCGTGGGAGGTACGGGCTGATGTTCGACATCCTCGATGCCGTGCTCGAGCGGGCGCGCGCCAAAGGCGCGTCTGACGTCGAGGTCTTCGCCGAGCGTTCCACGTCGCGGCGCATCAAGGTCTATCAGCAGGAGGTCGAGCAGCTCACCGCGGCTCAGCGCCGCGGCCTGGGGGTGCGCGTCTTCTCGCGCGGCTCGGTGGGCCACGCCTACACCTCCGACCTGAGCGACGGCGCGCTCGACGCAGTCGTGCAGCGCGCCGTCGATCACGCCGCCGTCAGCGACCCCGACGAGTTTGCCGCGGTCCCCGCGCCGGCCGGCGCTCCGGCCGACGTGCACCCGTTCGACGAGCGCCTCACGCGCGCCACCGACGAGCGCCGCATCGAGCTGGCGATGACCGTGGAAGCCGCGGCTCTGGCCGCCGATGGCCGGGTCAAGACGGTCGAAGACACGATGTACGCGGATGGCGACGGCGAGGTGTTCATCGCCAGCAGCGCCGGGGTGCGCGGCAGCTACCGCGCCAACCAGTGCTACGCCTTCGCCTACGTGCTCGCGGAAGAGGACGGCCAGGTGGAGACGGGCTACTCGTACACCGTGGGCCGGGCGCTCGAAGAGCTGGACCCGGCCGCCTGCGGGCGCGAGGCCGCCGAGAGAGCCTGCCGGCTGCTCGGCGCCCGCAAGTGCCCCTCGATGAAGGCTCCCGTGGTACTCGACCCCTTCGTGTCCGCCGCGTTCTTCGGCGTGCTCAGCTCGGCGCTCACCGCAGATGCCGTGCAGAAGGGCCGCTCGCTGTTCGCCGGCCGTGAGGGCAGACAGGTGGCCGGCCAGATCCTCGAGCTCGTCGACGACGGCACGCTGGCGGACGGCCTCGACAGCGCCCCGTTCGACGGCGAGGGCACGCCCTGCCGGCGCACGCCGCTGATCAGCGGCGGCGTGCTGCAGGGCTTCCTCTACGACACCTACACGGGGCGCAAAGCAGGCCGCGGCTCCACCGGCAACGGCCTACGCGGCTCGTACTCGGGCCTGCCCGGAGTGCACCCGACCAACCTCGTCGTGAGCGGCCCGACGACGCCGCTCGCCGACATCGTCGCCAGCATGGAGCGCGGCGTCCTCGTCACCGACGCCGTCGGCGTGCACTCGGGCGCCAATCCCATCTCGGGGGAGTTCTCGGTGGGCATCAGCGGCATCCTCATCGAGGACGGCAGGCTGACGACGCCCGTGCGCGAGGTCACGTTGGCCGGTGACATCATCAGCATGCTCACGAGCGTGCACGCGCTTGGAGACGATGCCCGCTGGGTACCCGGCGGCAGCATCTTCACGCCCTCGGTGGTCATCGACGGAATGGCCATCGGCGGTACGTGATGTCCTCCCCCAGATCAGTCAAGGTCGCGCCGTGAGCGATCTCGGCCGGCGCCTTCTCGCGGCGAGCTATCTGGAGGGCGACTTTCTCCTGCGTTCGGGTCGGCGCAGCAGGTTCTACCTCGACAAGTACCTCTTCTCGACGCAGCCCGACCTGCTGCGCGACATCGCCGCCGGGCTCGCGCAGAAGCTTCCGGCGTACGAGCCGTTCGACCTCCTCGCCGGTCCCGAGCTCGGCGCCGTCGCGGTCGTGACGGCCGTCTCGCTCGCCTGCGGCAAGCCGTTCGTGATCGTGCGCAAGGGCGAGAAGGGCTACGGCACCAACAAGGCGATGGAGGGTCGCGCCGCGGCCGGGCAGCGTGTGGTGATGGTCGAGGACATCGTGACCTCGGGGGGCGCCGCCCTCATGGCCGTCGACAAGTTGCGCGAGGCAGGGCTCGAGGTGCCGGCGCTCCTCTGCGTGGTGGATCGCGAGGAGGGCGGCCGCGCGGCCATCGAAGCCAAGGGTCTCACGCTCGACCCGTTGTTCACGGCCACATCGCTGGGGATCAAGAAGCCCTGACGCGTCGCTGCCTGCGCGCCGGCTCAGACGACGACGCGGAGACTGCGCAGAGCGCGGTCCTCGGGGCCGTGCACCTTGAGGCCGGCCCTCGCACCCTCCTGCAGATACGCGACGATCTCGGCGGAGATCGCCTCGCCGGGGCCGAGGACGGGGATGCCCGGCGGGTACGGCGTGACCATCTCGGCGCTCACGCGCCCGACGCACTCCGCCAGCGGAAGCGTCACGGAGGGCGCGAAGAACGCCTCACGCGGCGAGAGCACCTGGCTCGTGAAGGCCGGGGTGCGGGCGAGCAGGCCGGTACCGGCGGCGCAGCCGCCGGCCTGCCCGGCGCGCCGGCCCGCGTAATCGCGGAACGCGGCCACAAGCGTCTCGAGGTCGGCGCGTGAGTCGCCGTAGGTCACGTTGAGCACGACATTGAGGGGGTCGGCCGCCTCGACGGCGATACGGTAGTCGTCGCGCAGCACCGTCTCGAGGTCGTAGCCGCTGTGGCCGAGGTCGCAGCTCGAGATCGTGAGCCGCGTGGGGTCGAACGAGGCCACACCGTGGCGTGACAGCGCCTCTTCGCCCAGGCAGCGCACGCCGGGCAGCTTGTTGAGCTCTTCGCGTGCCCAACAGGCGTGCGCGATGGCGTCTCGCCAGAGGTCGGCGCCGCGCGTGGCCATCTGCTGGCGCGCGGCGTCGATGCTCGCGTACATGAGCACCTGCGGGCTCGTGCTCTGCGTCATGGCCACCATGCTGTCGAGGCGCGCGAGGTTGATCCGCTCCGCGCGCGCCATAAGCACCGAGGTCTGGGTGATGCCACTGATCAGCTTGTGCGTGCTGACCACGGCGGCGTCGGCGCCCGCCGTCATCGCGTCCACCGGCAGTTCGGGGCAGAAGCGCAGGTGCGGCCCCCACGCCTGGTCGGTGACGAAGGGCACCCCCGCGGCGTGCGCGGCGGCGGCCACGGCGGCGAGGTCGCTGCCGAGCCCGTTGTACGTCGGCGAGGTGACAAAGACGGCCTTGGCTCCCGGGTGCTCCGCGAGAGCCCGCTGGGCGGCCTCTGCGCTCACGGTGAGCGGGATGCCCCACAGGGGGTCGACCTCCGGTTCCAGGTAGACCGGCATCGCGCCTGAGAAGATGAGGCCGGCGAGCATCGACTTGTGGGCGTTCCGCGGGATGATCACCTCGTCGCCGGGGCCGCAGAGCGTGAGCACCAGCGCGTGGATGCCACTCGTGGAGCCGTTGACCAGGAACCAGCAACGATCGGCCCCCCAGGCCTCGGCGGCGAAGTCCTCCGCGAGGCGGATGAGGTGTGTGGACTCGCGCGTGTCCTCGACGCCGCCGGCCATCGCGACGTCGACCTGCAGGCAGGCTTCTCCGAGAAGCTCGCGGAGCCCTTCGGGAGCGCCCTTTCCCAGTTTGTGCCCCGGGGTGTGGAACGGGGTGTAGCGTGCGCTTCGGTAGCGCAGCGTGGCGTCAAGGTATGGGGTCTCGTGCTGGTCGTGGGGCACGCGCGCCTCCCGCGGTGAGCCATCGGCCGGCCGATGGCGGGTCTGCTCGCCAAGCATACCGGGCCGCACGGGCGCCCGCGCAGGCGAGCGTGGGCGCTCAGGGCAGGTCCGCCCGGAGCGGTCTGCGGCCAGATGATAGACTGAAGCCGGTTTTGCAGGGGAATCGATGACGTCAGGGAGCAACCATAAGTCTTGAGTCGAAGGTAAGAGTACGGTTCGCTCCGAGCCCCACAGGCACGCTGCATATCGGCTCGGCGCGCACGGCCTTGTTCAACTGCCTGTTCGCGCGCCACGCGGGCGGCGACTTCGTGCTGCGCGTCGACGACACCGACGCCGCGCGCTCGCACGACCGTCACGAGGAGGCCATCCTCGCCGACCTGCGCTGGCTTGGCCTCGAGTGGGACGAGGGGCCGGACGTGGGTGGGCCGTGTGCGCCTTACCGGCAGAGCGAGCGGCTCGGCGGGTACCGGGCGGCCGCCGACCAGTTGCTGACCGCCGGGCGCGCCTACCACTGCTTCTGCTCCGAGGAGCGCCTTGCGGCGCTTCGCGCGGCGGCGCTTGCCGCAGGCCGCACGACGCGGTACGACGGCCGCTGCCGCGGCCTGGCGCCGGGCGAGGTCCAGCGCCGCCTCGGCGACGGCGAGCCGGCGGCCCTGCGCTTCCAGGTCCCGCACGGCGACATCGTCATCGACGACCTCGTCCGCGGCCCCGTCGTCATCGGCGACGCCGCCGTCGGCGACTTCATCATCGTGCGCTCCGACGGCGTCGCGGGGTACAACTTCGCCACCGTCGTCGACGATCGGGACATGGGCATCACGCACGTCATCCGCGGCGACGACCATCTCACCAACACGGCCCGCCAGGTGCTGCTCTTTCGCGCCCTCGAGGCCCATCTGCCGCGCTTCGCGCATCATTCGATGGTGCTCGGCACCGACGGCGGCAAGCTCAGCAAGCGGCACGGCGCCACTGCCGTGAGCGACTATCGCGAGCTGGGGTATCTGCCTCAGGCGGTGGTGAACTACCTCGCTTTGCTCAGCTGGTCGCACGACGAGGACGAAGTGCTCGGCATGGACCGGCTGGTCGCCGACTTCGAGATCGAAAGGCTCTCGCCCAGCCCGGTGATGTTCGATCAGGCCAAGCTCGACTGGCTCGACCACGAGCACATCATGGGGCTCGCGCCGGAGGTCCACCAGCGCCTCTTCGCGGCCCGTCTGCCGGCCGGGACGCCGCCGCCGGCGGCGGCGGCGCTCGCGGCCGCCTTCCAGTCGTCGCTCGTGGCCTACGGTCAGGCGGCGGCGCTGGCCGCCGCCGTGCTTGAGCCGCCGGCTGCGCCGGCGGACCTCACGGCGTCGCTGGCCGCCGCCGCCCCACAGCTCGCCTGGTTCCGCGAGCTGCGCGCCGCGTCGCCGGAGTGGCTGCCGCCCGCCGGCGCCAGGGAGCTCATCGCCGCGTACCGTGCCTGGGGAAAAGAGCACGGCGTCGGCGCCCGCGACCTGCTGATGCCGCTGCGCATCGCCCTCACGGGCGCCGAGCACGGCCCCGAGCTGCCGTTCGTGCTCGCCGCACTGCCGCGTGGCGAGACCCTCAGACGGCTGGACGACGCTCTCGCCGGCAGCGTCGCCGGTGAGCCCACGACTACCCCGGGAGACACGCCTTGATCCGTCTGTTCAACTCACTCACGCACCAGAAGGAACCGTTCGAGCCGCGCGATCCGGGCAGGGCGGGCATCTACTGCTGCGGCCCCACGGTGTACAACCTGATCCACGTCGGCAACGCCCGCCCCTACGTGACCTTCGCGGTGCTGCGCTCCTGGCTGCGGCACCGCGGGCTCGAGACGACGCTGGTCACTAACATCACCGACGTCGACGACAAGATCATCGCCAAAGCGAAGGCCGAGGGCCGCGACTCCACGGAGATCGCCGAGGAATACACTGCCGCCTACGTCGCCGACACCGACCGGCTCGGCATCCAGCGCCCCGACCTGGAGCCCCGGGCCACCGAGACCATCCCCGAGATCATCGACCTCGTCTGCCAGCTCGTCGGCGCCGGCCACGCCTACGCGGCGCATGGCAGCGTCTACTTCCGTGTGCGCAGCTTCGCCGCGTACGGAAAGCTCAGCAAGCAGCGTATCGACGAGCTCGAGGAGGGCGTGCGCGTCGACACCGAGCCCGGCAAGGACGACCCGCTCGACTTCGCCGTCTGGAAGGCCGCCAAGCCGGGCGAGCCGGCCTGGGAGAGCCCGTGGGGCAGCGGGCGCCCCGGCTGGCACATCGAGTGCTCAGCCATGGGCCTGCGCTATCTCGGCGCCGGCTTCGACGTGCACGGCGGCGGCCGCGACCTCATCTTCCCGCATCACGAGAACGAGATCGCCCAGAGTGAGGCCGCCGGCCTGCCGTTCGCCAAGGTGTGGATGCATAACGGCATGATCCGCAACGAGGGCGAGAAGATGGCCAAGAGCGTCGGCAACATCTTTCTGCTGCGCGAGGTGCTCGACCGCTACGAGCCCGCCGCGGTGCTCATGTACTTCCTCACGACGCACTATCGCAGCCCTCTCGAGTTCAGCACCGAGAAGCTGGACGAGGCGCAGGCCGCCTACGGCCGCCTGCGCGACGCGCTCGGTGACATCGACTTCCGCGTTGCCAACGCGGCTCGGGCGACGCTGCGTGGCGAGTGGCCCGACCTGACGCTGCGCGCGGAAACCGCGCGCTTCGCGTTCGGGGCGCACATGGACGACGATCTCAACACCGCCGGCGCCGTGGGGGATCTCTTCGCGCTGCTGACCGAGACCTACCGATACCTCTCCGAGGTCGACCGTGGCGCGGCGCCGCTCGACAGCGAAGCGCTGCGCGCGGTGCACAGCGTGCTCACGGAGTCGCTCAGCCTGTTGCTGGTCCCGGCGCCGGCCGCCGCCGCGGAGATCACCGCGGCGGGCACCGTCGCCGGTGACGAGGCGCTGGCCTGCGTGACCGGCGACGTCGCCTTGCTGCCTGCCGCCCGCCTCGCGGGGGACGGTCGCTGGGACGACATCGTGCTCGTATACGCCGACCGCCTGGGCTGCGCCGACGCCTCCTACGCCTGCCTGCTGCGCGACCACTACCGCGCCGAGAAACGGTGGCCCGACGCCGACCGGCTGCGCGACGAGATGCAGGCGGCCGGCTTCGAGGTGCGCGACACGCCGCAGGGCACGCAAGTCGTCAGGAAGTCGTGAGGCGGCGGGGTCAGGCGAGGATGAGCGCACCCACCAGCGCCGCGGAGCCGAGCATGCCGCCGACGACGCCGAGCACGAGCGCGGCGGCCGCGTACTGTGCCGCGAGTTGTGGGCGCGTGGTCAGGCGGACCAGCGCCGCCGCGGCGAACAAGACGCCCGCTCCATCGAGGAGCGCGGCACCGGCGGTCCCGAAACGCCACAGTCCGGCTTGCATGACGGTCACCGGCAGCAACACGAGGATCGGCGGTACGAGGATCGACACCGTCAGCCAGAGGCGCAGCCGCAGCCGCCGCGTGCAGATCACGGCGATCGCGAGCAGGCCGAGCGGCGAGAGCACCGTCCACCAGAAAAGGACGTTGATCGCTGTGGCGGCGAAGGATCCTGCGGAGACGTCGAACGGCATGGCTGCAGCATACAGGCGTCCGGCGGCGGACGCCCTCTAGCGCCGTGGAGTGGATCTACGGACGCAACGTGGTGCAGCTGGCGCTGGCGGCCGGCGCGCGGCGGCGAGCCCACCGGCTCGCCGCGACCCCTCCGGCGCTCAAGGCGCTCCGGCTCGTCATCCCGGCGGGCCTTGCCGTCGAGACCCTGGATACGCACGCCCTGGACGAGCTCACGGGCAGCCGCGACCACCAGGGCGTCGCGCTGCAGGTCGATGCCTTCGCCTACGCGTCGGCAGACGACGTCCTGGGCGCCGAGATCGTGGTCGTGCTCGACGAAGTGAGCGACCCGCGCAATCTCGGCGCCACGGCGCGCAGCGCGCTGGCCGCCGGAGCGGGCGGTCTCGTCGTGCCGAAGCACCGCTCGGCCTCGGTCACGCCGGCCGCCGTCAAGGCGTCGGCTGGGACCATCGAGCATCTCGCCGTCGCCCAGGTCACCAACGTGGTGGGCTTTCTCAAGGCGGCGAAGGACAACGGCGCGTGGGTCTATGGGGCGGCCGGCGAGACCGGCTCCTCGTATCTCGACCTCGATCTCACCGGCCGCCTCGTCCTGGTGTTCGGCGCCGAGGGCCGCGGTCTGCGGCCGCTGGTGGCGCGCACCTGCGACGCGCTCGCCGCAATCCCCATGGAGCGACCCGTCGAGAGCCTCAACGTGAGCGTCGCCGCGGCGCTCTTTCTCTTTGAGGCGCGGCGTCAGCGCACCGCCGCCGCGGTGGGCGGCCGCGACGCCCCGCGCGAGCGGCCACGAGGCGGGGCGTGATGCTCACCGTTTACCTCGTCGATGGCTACAACGTTCTCCACGCGCTCTTTCGCGGCGCCGGCAAGGAGGAGATCTTCGCGCGCCGCGACTGGCTCGCCGACAGGCTCGCGAGCTTCGCCGCGGTGCGTGGGGCGAAGGCCGTGCTCGTCTTCGACGGGCACGGCCCGCAAAGCACCAGCTCCGTGCCCTTCAAGGGCGCCCCGGTGGAAGTCTGCTTCGCCGGCGGGCGCTTCACCGCCGACACGCTGATCGCGCGCCGCATCGCGGAGCAGCCCGCCGACATCGCTGTGGTCGTGGTGTCGGCCGACCAGGAGGTGCAACGGACCGCGTCGCGCGCCGGCGTGAGCCGCATGACCCCTCATGAGCTGGGGGTGGAACTTCTGGACACCGAGAGCGGGCAGGCTCTTGACTCTGCCCGAGACTCTACTACAATGCCCTCACGGCTTGAGGATAAAGTAGACCCTGAGACTTTGCGTAAGCTGGAGGAGATGCGCAACAAGCCGAAGTGACGGCCCGGATGCCCACGGCATCCTGGTTTTGCAGGGGAAAACGAGCAAAGGTGGGGGCAAGGAATGGCGCGCCAAGCCGACCACAGTCGCAGTGCGGGATCCTCCCGTAACCCTCAACCTTTTAGTGAGAGTGCCGACTACGCTCTCGTGCAGGCGTATCGTCGCGGCAGTCAGGCGGCGCTCGATGCGCTCATGCTGCGCTACCACCAGTTCGTGCGGCTCAAGGCGAGTTCGTACTTCCTGGCCGGCGGCGACGCCGAGGACCTCATCCAGGAGGGCATGCTCGGCCTGTACAAGGCGGTGCGCGACTACCGAGATGACCGCCTGGCCTCGTTCCGCAGTTTCGCCGAGCTCTGCATCACGCGGCAGATCATCACCGCCATCAAGACCGCCACGCGCCAGAAACACGTCCCGCTCAACGGCTATCTGTCATTCAGCCAGTCGCCCAACGATGCCTCGGACGACGGCGACTGCTCTCTGGGCGACGTCCTCCCCGGACCGACCACCCATGACCCGGTCAATCAGGTCATCAGCTCGGAAGAGGTCGCGAGTCTTACGGGGTGCCTCGCGCAGATGCTGTCGGATCTCGAGGGCCGCGTTCTGCGCCTGTACTTGAACGGTCTGAGCTACGAACGCATCGCCGGCGAGCTTGACTGCGACTGCAAGACGGTCGACAACGCGCTGCAGCGCATCAAGCGCAAGGTGGACCTGCACCTGGAGGGTCGCCGGGTCCTGAGCTAGGAGGTCCCGGCGCCTGGGCGCCTCCCTAGAACGTCATCAGGCTGACGTCGTGCCCCTGCTGCTGCACGAGCAGTTTGAAGTCGTGGGGGTTGCTTGCCACCTGGGCGGCGTCGCTGAGTGTGATCAGACCTTCCTCGTACAACTTCAGCAGCGCCTGGTCGAAGGTCTGCATGCCGTAGAAGTCGCCTTCCTTGATGGCGTCGCCGATGAGCATGCCCTGGTCCTGGTTCAGGATGAAGTCGCGGATGCGGTTGGTGGTGATCATGATCTCGATGGCGGGCACGCGGCCCTCTCCGTCGGCGCGCGTGAGCAGGCGTTGCGAGATGATCGCCTTGAGCGTGCCGGCCAGCATGATGCGCACCTGCTTCTGCTGATGGAGCGGGAAGAAGTCGATGATGCGGTTGATGGTCTCGGTGGCGTCGATGGTGTGCAACGTGCTCATCACGAGATGCCCTGTCTGCGCGGCCGTCAGCGCCGCGGTGACGGTCTCGATGTCGCGCATCTCGCCGATGAGGATGTCGTCTGGATCCTGGCGCAGCACGTACTTGAGAGCCGACGCGTAAGAGTCGGTATCGAGGCCGATCTCGCGCTGGTTGATGATCGAGCGCTTGTCCTGGTGCAGTACCTCGATCGGGTCTTCGACGGTCACGATATGCCGGCGCATCGTCTTGTTGACGTGGTCGATCATGGCCGCCAGGGTGGTCGTCTTGCCCGAACCCGTGGTTCCGGTGACGAGCACGAGGCCGCGCGGCTCCAGAGAGATCCTCTTGATGATGTCCGGCAGGTGGAGTTCTTCGAACGAGGGGATCTTGGTCGTGACCTGCCTCATGGCTATGCTGATGCTGCCGCGCTGGCGGAAGACGTTGACGCGGAAGCGGCCGAGGTTGGGCGCCGAGTAGGCGAAGTCGATCTCGTTGTGTTCGCTGAAGCGCCGGATCTGTTTGTCGGTCATGATCGACGCGGCGACGTCCTTGGTGTCCTCCGGAACGAGCGCCGGCTCGTCCATCAGCATCAGTTCGCCATCGACGCGGATCACGGGCGGGCTCCCCGCCTTGACGTGAAGGTCGGAGGCGTTGCGCGCCATCATCTCGCTGAGTAGATCATCTATGGGTTTCACGTGGCATCCCCATGGTCCGTGGCCGGTCTCCGTCATCTACTTCGGCAGATGATGCCAAAAGCTTACCTCCGCGCGCTGTCCGGACCTAGTACCGGCCGCCGATCCAGGCGTCGCGCCCTCCCAGCGAACCGTAGCGCACGACGTCGCCGGTGTGCGGCGCCTCGATCACGCTGCCTCCGCCGGCGTAGATGGCGACGTGGTGGCTGTAGCTGGCGTTGCCGAAGAACACGAGGTCGCCGGGACGCAGGTCGCTGAGCGCTACCGGCGTGCTCTGGCGCTGCTGGTCCGTGGCTCCGTGCGACATCTGGATGCCGATCTGCGCGTAGCAGTACATGGTGAGGCCCGAGCAGTCGAAGCCGCTCGGGCTGGCGCCACCCCACACGTACGGCACGCCAAAGTAGCGCTGGGCGATGGTGACGATCTCGGGGTGGCCGGGGCTGTTGGGGTCCACCGGCGGCGGCGCGATGCCGCCCCACGACGCCTGGGCGGCGAGCTTGGCGGCGAGGGCCGCCTTCTCGCGGAGGCGCTTGATCTCCGCTCGGAGGCCATGTGTCATCTTCTCGAGACGACTCTCCAGGCCGATGATCTGGCTCTTCTGGTCGGCGCGGTCCGCAACCAGCTTGGCCGCGGCCTCCTTGTCGACCTCGAGCTCGAGGCGCCGGTCCTTGATGTCCCGGCGATAGGCGGCGATGGCCTTGACGGTATCCACGTCGCTGTTACCGATGCGGTTCATCATGTCGAGCTGCGTGATGAGCTCGTCGAAGCTGTCGGCCTGGAAGAGGACGTCGACGATGCCCACGTCGCGCGACTTGTAGATGTTCGCGGCGCGCACCTTGAGCTGCTTGTTGGCGAGCTGCAGATTGCGCGCGGCGGTATCGAGGAGACGCTGGTTCTCCTCGATCTTGCGCTCCACGGTGTCGAGCTGGCTTGTGGCCTGGTTGTACTTCTCGACGGCCGTCTCGACCTGCGCGTAGACCGAGTCGAGCTTGGTCTGCACCGCTTTGAGACGAGCCTTCTTGGTGGCGATCGGCGATGCGGGGGAAGCCGCGGCGCAGATCAGGGAGAGGAGGCAGGCGGCGAGGATGAGGGCCAGAGCCGCGCGCCGTGAGCCGTACATACGCTTCACTCTATCGGTACCTCTCGCGCGATGAGCGGCGCGCGCGTGCAGACGTGGGTGGACACGGGTGCTGACAGTATTCGAGCCCTGGGGGCGGTTCCCTACGCGGGAGACCGCCCCCAGGGCTCGCGTGGAGTACTAGAACCTGCCGCCGATCCAGGCGCCACCGATAGAGCCGTAGCTCACCACGGCGCCCGTGTGCGGGGCGTGGATCATGCTGCCGCCGCCGACGTAGATGCCGACGTGGTAGCTGTAGCTGGCGTTGCCGAAGAACACGAGGTCGCCGGGCTGCAGGGCGCTGATCGGCACCGGGGTGCTGGCGTGCTGCTGGTCGGTGGCGCCGTGTGACAGGCCGACGCCGACCTGCGCGTAGCAATACATCGCGAGTCCGGAGCAGTCGAAGCCGCTCGGGCTGGCGCCGCCGTACACGTAGGGAACGCCGAGATAGCGCTGCGCGATGGCGACCACGGAGGAGTTGCCTGAGCCGCCCGGGTCGGGGACGGAGCCGCCTCCGCTGCTGGCGCCGCCGTTGTTCGAGCCGCTGCTGGCTGCGGCCGCCTGAGCGGCGGCACGCGCGGCGGCGGCCTGCTGCTCTTGAAGGCGCTGGATGTCGTTCTTGATGCCCGCCGTCATCTGTTCGAGGCGGGCCTGCACGGCGAGGACTTCGCTCTTCTGCGCGGCGCGCTCGGTGACGAGCCTGGCGGCGGACTTCTTGTCGGCGTCGAGCTTGACGCGCCGATCCTTGATGTCCTGCTTGTAGGCGGCGATGGATCTGACGGTGTCGACGTCGCTGTTGCCGAGGCGCTCCATCATGTTCATCTGGGTGATCAGGTCGTCGAAGCTGTTGGAGGAGAAGAGGACGTCGACGATACCTACGTCGCGCGTCTTGTAAATGTCCTGGACGCGCGACTGCAGCTGCGTGTTGGCGACGTCGAGGTTGTACACGGCGACTTTGAGCAGATGCTCGTTCTGCTTGATCTGCTGCTGCACCGTGTTGAGCTGGCTCGTGGCCTGGTTGTACTTCTCGACGGCCATGTCGGCCTCGTGGTAGACCGTCTGCAGCTTGGCCTGGACCGCACGCAGCCGTGCTTTCTTGTCTGCAACGGGAGAGGCGGAGGCTTGGGTGGAGAGAGCGAAGGAGAAAAGGATGGTGCCGAGAACGAGGGAGAGGATTGCGATTCGCCGTTTACCGTTCACTGCATCGCCTCCTTTTGGACGCGCCGCCGGGGCAGTCACGCCCTCGTTGAGGTGAGCCCTGAGTATGCTGCTCTGGGTATGCCGAGCCTTCCACAGACGGAAGACACGCTCACCGAACTTAAGTATGGCACCCTAACACCCGCCGTTTGTCCTGACAACCATCGGCGACGCAGACGGTCGCCTCCGGGCTCGGGGTGCCGCACCAGGTCTTACGCTCGTGGCCGCTCACGACCTCTTGAGCCCTCCGTCGCCGCTGACGTTTCTCACCGTGCCGGGGGGTGTGGGTCGCGGCCACATGTTCTTGAGCGCCTTGACGAAGGCCTTGTTGCGCTCGTCCTTGCGCCAGTTGTGGATGATGACCATGCCCCACCAGTGGAAGAGCAGCTGCTTGGTGAACTTGAGCGCGAAGATGTAACGCAGCCAGGTGCGCAGGGAGTAGAAGCGCATGTAGCCGCGCAGGTCCTCCATCTGCAGCTCGTAAGGGGTCATGAGCTTGGGCTCGAACACGACGTGGTGAGCGTCGTAGAGATGCCAGCGCTTGTCGAAGATGCGCCCCGCCGCGTCGAGATCGTTGAACTGGGGCGTGCCCGGCAGTGGGGTCAGGATATTGAGCATCACCGTGTCGATGCGGTTCTCGATCGCAAAGGTCACGGTGTCGCGGACCGTCTGCACGTCGTCGGTGTCGGCGCCGAGCACGAACATTCCGTGGCTGCGGATGCCGTACTCGTGAAGCAGACGGATGCCTTCGACGATGTCGTCGACGGTCTGCGCCTTCTTGTAACCATCGAGCGTCGCCTGGTTGACTGACTCGAGGCCGAGGTAGACAAGCTCGCAGCCGGACCTCTGCATGAGCTCGAGCAGCTCACGGTCGCGGACCACGTCGGTGCGCACCTGCGCCGACCAGGGGATCACGGGGAGTTCGTCGATCATCATCCGCAGGAGTCTCTTGAGACGCTTCTTGTCGGCGGCCATGTTGTCGTCGTAAAAGAAGATGCGCGACGGGCGCTTGTCTTTGATCTCGGCGACCACGCTCTCGGCGCTGCGGAAGCGGTACTTGCGCCCGAACATCGCCGTGACCGAACAGAAATTGCAGGCGAACGGGCATCCCCAGCTCGTCATGATGGGCATCGTCGTGAGCTTCTCGCTGCCGACCAGCAGCCGCAGATCGGGGAAGGGCAGCTCGTCGAGGTCGGTGAGCCGCTCTCGCAGCGCGTTATGGACGGCCACGCCGTCGCGCTTGTAGGAGAGGCCGCCGACGGTCTCCAGCTCGCGGGCGCCGGCAAGCGCCTCGATGAGCTCGAGCATGACCTGCTCGCCGCCCTCGCCGCGGGCCACATAGTCCGCATGGTCGAGGGCCTCATCGGCCATGAAGGTGACGTGGGAGCCGCCGATGATCACCGGGACGCCGCGGGCGCGTAGCCCGTCGGCGAACTCATAGGCGGCCGTCGCCGTGGAGGTGGTGCCTGACAGGCCGACGAGGTCGGCGCTGTTGACATCGTCCCAGTCGATGGGCGCCAGCTGCGAGTTGTAGATGAGCACATCGTGGCCGTGCTCCTTGAGCTTCGCGGCGATGATGGGCAGGCCGAGGCGTGGCAGCAGGACCTTGGCATACACGTGCATGCCTGGGGGTTCGGGCTCGATGAGGCGGATCTTCATGACGCTCCTTGGAGAGGCGGCCGGGGCGGCCGCGGCGCGCGCCGCGGCTCGCCGTGCGGCCGGACGACGCGGGGATGTGGTCGGATCACAATGGTAGTCGCTTGCTCGCGCGAAGTGAAGCGGACGCGCGTTTCGCGGGGGAGGACGGCGGCCGGCGCTCCTCGGGGCCGGCGACTAAAGCAGCGCTCTGATCGCTTCGCCGGCGAGATAGACCGCGGCGCCGACGAGGGCGGCCGCCGGCAGCGTGAGGACCCACGCCGTCACGATGTTTCCGGCGACGCCCCAGCGCACGGCGGAAAGGCGCTGGGTGGAGCCCACGCCCATGATCGAGGCCGTGATCGTGTGCGTGGTCGAGACGGGGACGCCGAAGTGCGTCGCGATCTGGATGACGCTGGCGGCCGTGGTCTCGGCGGCGAACCCGTGGATGGGGTCCAGCTTCATCACCTTTGATCCGAGGGTGTGGATGATGCGCCAGCCGCCGGAGTAGGTGCCGAGCGCCATGGCGATCGCGCAGGCGAACTTGACCCAGGTAGGGATGTAGAACGTGTCGATGGTGCCGCTCGCGAAGAGGGCGAGCGCGATGACGCCCATCGTCTTCTGCGCGTCGTTGGCGCCGTGGGAGAAGGCCATGAACCCCGCAGAGATGGGCTGGAGGCGGCGGAACCACTTGTTGACGGTCCCCTGCTGGCGCTTGCGCACCAGCCAGATCAGGCCCGTCATCAGCAGCCACGCCCCGACGAACCCGATGAGCGGCGAGAAGACCATCGGCAGGATGATCTTCTCGAAGACCCCGCTCCAGATGACCCCGTCGACGCCCGCCTTGGCGATCATGGCCCCGATGAGGCCGCCGAAGAGCGCGTGAGAGGAGCTGGACGGGATGCCGAAGTGCCACGTGGCGAAGTTCCAGACGACCGCGCCCACGAGAGCGCCCATGACCACCTGCAGGGTGACGAGGTCCGTATCGACGATGCCTTCGCCAACGGTCTTGGCGACGCTGGTGGAGACCAGGGCGCCCAGGAGGTTCAGCCCCGCCGCCATCATCACCGCGACTCGCGGGGAGAGGGCGCGCGTCGACACCGAGGTCGCGATCGCGTTGGCGGTGTCGTGGAAGCCGTTGGTGTAGTCAAAGACGAGCGCCAGGACGACGATCGCGATGAGGAGGGCCACGGTCTGTGCTCAGGTCAGTTGTGCTTGAGGACGATGCTCTCGATGACGTTCGCCACGTGCTCGCACTCGTCGATCGCGCTCTCGAGGGTCTCGTAGATGTCTTTCCACTTGATGATGTCGGTGCAATCGGTGTTGCCCTCGAACAGACTGGCGATGGCCTCGCGTTCGATGCGGTCGCCGTCGTTCTCGAGGCTGTTGACGGCGATGATGCGCTCATCGAGGCCCTTGGGCTTCTCGAGGTTGTCCATGCACTCACGCAGGATCGGCGTGGCCTTGGCGATGACCTCCGCCTGGCGGCGGGCGTAGGAAGTGATCCCGTCGACGCGGTAGATGATGACCAGCCCCACCGCCTCCTCGATGCTGTCGAGGACCTCGTCGGCAGTGGACACGAGGTCGTAGATGTCCTCGCGGTCGATGGGCGTGATGAAGGACTTGTTGAGGCGGCGCACGATGTCGTGGACGATCTTGTCGCCGACGTGCTCGTGCTCGAGGATGGCTGCGGCGACGTGCTCGCGGTCATCTTCGTTCATGAACTTGACCAGCAGTTGCGCCGCAGAGTCGAGGTTGGCGGCCTGTTCCGAGAAAAGCCGGAAGTAGTCGTGGTCTTTTGGAACCAAGCTGAGTCTCACGCGGGCCCCTTTCCACTGGCACACCGTGCGCCGCGCGTAATGCTATCCGTTCTGGGGCGGCGCGCAACTCCGGCGGGCGGCGGCGCACGCGCTTTCGCCGGCCGGCGCCGCGACGACACAAGGGTCGTTCTCCCCCTCGCGCATGGTTGCCAATGGCTCGGGCCGTCGGGTAGCCTTTCCACACGCGTGGTGAGGGCCTCAGGTCCCGCCCTGCGTGCCACTGACTTCCCGCCGGCACACGGACCGCGCGTCGCCGGCGCCGAAGGGTGTGCTTGCGGACTTGCGGACGTAGTCGTTGTCAGGAGGACCCGGTGTCAGAAGAGCTCTACGAACTGATGAAGCAGACCGTCATCGACGGCGAGGCCGAAGAGGCCGCCGCCCTGGCGCAGAAGGGCCTCGACGCCGGGCTCGCCCCCGGAGACATCCTCGACAAGGGCTTCGTCAAGGGCATCGAGGAGGTCGGCGACCTCTTCGGCAAGGGCGAGTTCTTCCTCCCCGAGCTGGTCCAGGGCGCCGAGGCGATGAAGGCCGCCGTGCACGTCCTGCAGCCCGCCATCGACGCCGCCGGCGGCTCCCGCACGACGCTCGGCGTGGCGGTCGCCGGCACGGTCGCCGGCGACATCCACGAGATCGGCAAGACGATCGTCTGCTCCATGCTCAGCGCGGCCGGCTTCACGGTCACGGACGTGGGCTGCGACGTGCCCGTCGAGAGCTTCATCGCCACGGTCAAGGAGACCGACGCCGACCTGCTCCTGCTCTCGGCCCTGCTGACCACGACGATGCCCAACCAGCAGAAGACCATCGAAGCCCTGAAAGCCGCCGGCCTGCGCGACTCCGTCAAGGTGATGATCGGCGGCGCCCCCACGACCCGCGCCTGGGCCGACGAGATCGGCGCCGACGGCTACGCCGAGGACGCCATCGAGGCCGTGCTCACGGCCAAGAGCATCCTCGGCAAGGCCTGAGGGCCCGTCCTCCCGCCCACACGCTTCCTGAAAGGGGCGGCCGCGCGGAAGCGCGGCCGCCCCTTTTCGTGCCTTCGGCTTGCAGCTGCCCCGTCGCGCCCGCGCGCAGGTGTGAAGTGTGCCCCCATTCGGTAGAGTGAGGGACGCATGACCGCCGACCACAACGCATACTTCGAGGAGGTCGAGGCCCGCTTCGAGGGGGCCCTCGACTTCGACCTGGGTCTCGAGGAGGAGTTCCACGTCCTCGACGTCGAGACCCTCGAGCTAACGCCGGGCTTCGAGGCGCTCCGCGAGGCGGCCGGCGAGCGCCTTCACGGGCGCATCGCCGGCGAGTTGCTTCGCTCGGAGATCGAGGTCTCTACGCCGCGCACCCTCCACTTCGGGCAGGCGGCAAAGCAGCTGCTCCTCAACCGCGCCGAGCTGTTCGCCCTCGCGGACCGCGAGGGCTATGCCCTCGGCTCCACGGGCACGCATCCCTTCTCCCCCTGGAAAGACCAGCAGATCGTCGACACACCTCACTACCGGCTTGTCGAGGACCGGCTCAAGTACGTCGCGTGGCGTAACAACACCTGGGCGGCGCACGTGCATGTCGGCGTGCGCGGCTGCGACCGCGCGGTGGCCGTCTGCGACGCGCTGCGCACGTACCTGCCGCACCTGCTCGCCCTGTCGGCCAACTCGCCGTTCATCGAGGGCGTGTGGACACAACTGCACTCCGCACGCACGCAGACCTTCGTGCGCATGTTCCCGCGTTGCGGCATCCCGGACGTGTTCGGCACGTGGGCGGAGCACCGCGGCTTCTACGAGGAGCTCATCGACACCAACTGCATCCAGGAGTTCACGCAGGTCTGGTGGTCGGTGCGTCCGCATCACCGCTTCGGCACCGTGGAGGTCCGCATCTGCGACGCGCAGACGGAGGCCTGGCAAAGCCTGGCGATCTCGGCGCTCACCGTGGGTCTCATCGCGCACCTGGCGCGCGTCTACGACGAGGGCATGCCGCTGCCGATACTGCCCACGCGCTACGTGGAGGAGAACCTCTGGCGGGCGATCCGTTACGGCATGGACGGCAAGCTCGTGGACTGGGCGATGGGTGAGGAGCTCACGGCGTCCGACGCCATCCGCCATCTGATCGAGATCTCGGCGCCGCAGGCCGGAGCCCTCGGGCTGGCGCCTCACCTAGAAGACGTCGAGCGTATGCTCCGTGAGGGGAACGGCGCCCAGCAGCAGGCGAAGGCTCATATTGAGGGTGAGACCTTGCCCCAGGTCTTCGCCGGGACGGTGCGCCGCGCCCACGCGATCTCTCTTCAGGAAACCGCAAGCAAGCAGGAGGATCCGGCATGAGTGACGAGCAGCGCAGCGGCGGCGCGCCGACCGACGAGGAGCGCGCTCGGGCGGTTCGCGAGCAGCTGAAGAGTCTGCACGCCTTCGATCTTGCCTACGACATGATGGAAGGCCTGGTGACCTTCGGCTATCAGAAGATGGGACTTACGGACGCGACCAGCGAGCTGCGCGACCTCGGCGATGCGCGGCTGACCATCGAGCTTCTGCGCGCCAACCTGGGGGTCGTGGAGCGTGAGCTGGGGGAGGACCACACCCTGGCCTTGCACTCCACGCTGGCGCAGATGCAGCTCGCGTACGCGCAGGCCGTGCACCTTGCGGGAAGCGCGCCGCCGGCCGTCACGGATGAGCCTGCCGCCGAAGAGGTCGTCGCCGAGGAGCCGGTGGCCGTCAAGAAGCCGGCGGCCAAGAAGACCGCAGCGAAGAAGCCGGCGGCCAAGAAGACCGCAGCGAAGAAGCCGGCAGCCAAGAAGACCGCAGCGAAGAAGCCGGCAGCGAAGAAGCCGCGCAGCTCGGGGTCGTCACCGGCGTAGACGACCGCCGGCCGCGGGCGTTCAGGGCGTGGGCAGCGCCCAGAAGCGGGACTCGTCGAGCGTGTCGCCGGGCTCGACGACGAGAAACTCCTCGTCGTGCGGCCCGTTCATGAGCTTCTCGAGGAAGCGCAACGAACCGGTGAGGCGCTCGAGCGGCAGGTCGTAAAAGGCGCTCACGGTCTCGAGGTACTCCTGCTTGTCGGCCATGCCGCCCACGCCGGGGGTCTCGATGACCGCGAGTCGCGTGTAGTGCTCCATGATGAGGCGCGCGACGCGCTCCGCCTTCTCCTCGCCGTACTTGGGGAGGATCTTGAGGTACTCCTTGTACGGGTCGTCGATGAAGTCGATCCAGCCGCGAGTATAGTAGTAGGTGCCGGGCTGGCGGCCGTGCTCCTCGAGGTAGCGCTGCTTCGAGCCGAGGAGCAGCGAGATGCAGTCGTCGACGGCGGGGAGCTTGAGGCGGTGGGGGCCGGCCTTCAGATCGGCGGTGCCGTTGCTGCAGCGTCCGCAGCAGAGGAGGATGTCGCGCTCGCCCGAGGTCGCGTCGATGCGCTCCTGCACGGCGTTGCGCAGCCTGTCGGGGTAGTCGTGCAGCGCGCCCTCGAAGAACTCGACCTCGTACCCCGGGTTCACGCGTTCGACTTCGTTGCGCAGGACCTCGCAGCTGATGATCTTGGGGCCAGCCTCCATAGCCCCATGGTAGCAGGACCATGATGGGCCCGTCGCACGGGTGGGTGGGGCGTTGCCGGCGAGTGCTCAGGCGCGTCGTCTGCGGTAGCATCAGCAGCGCTTTCCTTGAGGCATTGTCGTCGCGACGCGGGCTGCTCGAGTGGCCCGCCCGCTTGTACTGAGGAGGACCCCGTGACCGTGAAGAAGCTGCTCGTCGCCGGCGCCGGCCAGATGGGCGCCGGCATCGTCCAGGTATCGGCCGTCGCCGGCCTCGACGTCGTGATGATCGACGTCGCCGACGAGTTCGTGCAGCGGGGCATGGCCGGCATCGAGAAGGGCCTCGGGCGCATGGTCGACAAGGGCCGTATGGAGGCGGCCGCGCGCGACGCCGCCCTGGCGCGCATCACAACGGGCACCGACATGGCCGCCGGCGCCGACGCCGACCTCTTCATCGAAGCCGCGCCCGAGGTCATGGCGATCAAGGAGGAGCTGTTCGCGCGCGCCGCCCTGACCCTGCGCGACGACGCGATCATCGCGACCAACACCTCGAGTCTCTCCGTCACCAGGCTCGCGGCGTTCGTGACGAACCCCGCGCGCTTCGTGGGCATCCACTTCTTCAACCCGGTCCCCATGATGGCCCTGGTCGAGGTCGTCAAGGGCCTCGATACCGGCGCCGAAACGCTCGCCGCAGCCCGCGCCTACGCCGAGGCCGTGGGCAAGACGCCGATCACGGTCGCCGACTCACCCGGCTTCGTGGTCAATCGCATCCTGTTCCCGATGATCAACGACGCCGCCCACGCGCTGGCCGAAGGCGTGGCCAGCGCCACGGACATCGACACCGGCATGAAGCTCGGCACCAACTGGCCCATGGGGCCGCTGGCCGTCGCCGACATCGTCGGCCTCGACACCACCAAGGCGATCCTCGAGTCCCTCGAGCGGGAGCTCGGCGACGCCAGGTACCGGCCCGCCGGGATCATCGCCGAGCTCGTGGCGGCCGGCAAACTGGGGCGCAAGAGCGGCGCCGGGTTCTTCGACTATGGTAAGTGACGCGCCGCGAGGCCGCGCGATGAGCGCTGCGCGCGAGGGATATGTGCAGATCTACACCGGCGACGGCAAGGGCAAGACGACGGCCGCTCTGGGGCTCATCATGCGCGCTCTCGGCCAGGGCCTGCGGCCGGCCGTGCTGCAGTTCATGAAGTCCGATCCCACCTGGGGCGAGATCGTGACCCTTAC
Source organism: uncultured Thermoleophilia bacterium (assembly GCA_963765635.1). Classification (GTDB taxonomy): domain Bacteria; phylum Actinomycetota; class Thermoleophilia; order UBA2241; family UBA2241; genus CAIXSE01. The sequence goes on along the minus strand of CAVXXF010000003.1, from coordinate 10,416 downwards.
GAAGCTCGGCGTACCCGTCGAGCAGTGCGGACTCGATCACTGGGTGTTCAAGGGCGAGGCCTCGGAAGAGGACCTCGCCGCGGCGGCCGCGGGCTTCGCGAAGGCCCGGGCACTGGTCGAGGGCGGAGACTACGATCTCGTCGTGCTCGACGAACTGATGACGGCCGTGTACTTCGAGCTGGTCCCCGTGGAAGATGTGCTCGCCATGATGGCCGCGAAGCCGCCCGCGGTGGAGCTCGTGATGACCGGCCGCCGCGCGCCCGAAGAACTCGTGGCGGCGGCCGACCTCGTCACCGAGATGCGGCCGCTCAAGCACTACTACGATGCCGGCGTCGAGGCACGGCCCGGCATCGAGTACTAGGCGCTGCAGGGTGCGCCGGCTCGTTGGCCCGGCGCACCGTCAGGGTCTGTGCGGGTGGTAGGATTGCCGTCGTGACGCACACGCTCATCTACCCGCACACAACGGTCCACAACGCCGCCGGCCACCTCGAGATCGGCGGCTGCGACGTGGTGGACCTGGCGCATGAGTACGGCACGCCGCTGTTCGTCTACGACGAGCAAACGGTGCGCGACCAGTGCCGCGCCTATCACGCGGCCTTCGGGGCGCGCACCGACCTCTACGAGATCGTCTACGCGAGCAAGGCCTTCAGCTGCCGGGCGATGTGCGAACTCGTCGCCCAGGAAGACCTTTCGCTGGACGTCGCCACCGGCGGCGAGCTCGCCGCCGCGCGCGCCGCCGGCTTTCCCCCAGAGCGCATCTACTTCCACGGCAACAACAAGTCGGTCGCCGAGATCGAGTTCGGGCTCGACGCCGGCATCGGCCATTTCGTCGTCGACTCCTTCGAAGAGATCGCGCGCCTCGAGGCCGGCGCCGCCGCGCGCGGGCAGCGCCAGCAGGTCCTCGTGCGCGTCACGCCGGGGGTGCGGCCCACCACGCACGACTTCGTGCAGACCGGCCAGCAGGACAGCAAGTTCGGCTTCGGGCTCGCGGACGGCCGCGCGGCTGAGGCGGTGCGCCGCCTCAAGGACGCGGCCCACCTCGAGCTGGTCGGCGTGCACGCCCACATCGGCTCGCAGATCTTCGAGCTGGACTCGTACCGGCGCGAGGTCGAGGTGCTGTTCATCGCGCTCGCCGACTGGCGTCGCGACGTCGGCTTCGAATGCTGCATCTTCAATATGGGCGGCGGTCTCGGCATCCGCTACACCGAGACCGACAAGCCGAGCTCGATCGCCGAGTTCGCCGAGGTGAGCGTATCGGCGGTCCGCGAGGGCGCCGTGCGGCACGGTATGGTGATGCCCAAGCTGTTCGTCGAGCCGGGGCGCAGCATCGTCGGCAAGTCCGCCGCGACTGCGTACACCGTCGGTACAGTCAAGGTGATCCCCGGGGTGCGCACCTACGTTGCCGTCGACGGAGGCATGAGCGACAACCTGCGCCCCATGCTCTACGACTCGCGGTACGAGGCCATGCTGGCCAGCAAGGCCGAGGTGCCGGCGACGGCAGTGGTCACCGTCGCCGGCAAGCACTGCGAGTCCGGCGACGTGCTGGTGCGGGACGTGCACATCGCCCCCCCAGAGCCCGGCGACATCCTCGTCACGCCGGGCACCGGCGCCTATGGCTACGCCATGGCCAACAACTACAACGCTCAGCCACGCCCGGCCGTGGTCATGGTCGCGGGCGGCCGGGCGCGCGTCATCATCGCGCGAGAGACCTGGGACGATGTTCTGCGTCTGCAGCGCCCGCTGGGGCCGTGACGCGGTGACCTTTCCCCGACTGCGGAGGGCACGACAGTGGAGAATGTAGGCATCGGACTCCTGGGCTACGGCACCGTCGGCTCCGGGGTCGGCAAGCTCCTGGCCAGGAACGCCGCCGACGTCACCCTTGCCACCGGCAAGCGCGTGTACCTCAAGAGAGTGCTCGAGAGAGACCCAGGGTTCAGCGCTCCCGGCCTCGACGCGACGCTCCTCACGACGCGCTTCGAGGACATCCTCGAGGACCCGGAGATCGACGTCGTCGTGGAGCTCATCGGTGGCGTCGGCGCGGCGCTCGACTTTCAGCTCCGCGCGCTGCACGCCGGCAAGAACGTGGTGACCGCCAACAAGCAGCTGCTGGCGCAGCACGGCGCCGAGCTGTTCGCGGCTGCCGAGGAGAGCGGGGTTCATCTGCGCTTCGAGGCCAGCGCCGTCGGCGCCGTGCCCGTCATCAAGGTCCTGCGCGAGTCGCTGGTGGCCGCCGAGGTCAAGACGATCTTCGGCATCGTCAACGGCACCACCAACTACATGCTCAGCACGATGGCCGAGACGGGCGTCGACTACGACGACGTACTCAAGGAGGCGCAGCGCCTGGGCTACGCCGAGGCCGACCCCACGGAGGACGTCGGCGGCAAGGACGCCGCCGCCAAGATGGCGATCCTCGCCTCGATCGGCTTTCACAGCCGTACCGGTCTGGACGACGTGCACTACGAGGGCATCGGCGGCGTGACGTCCGCGGACATCGCCCACGGCACGCGCCTCGGCCTGGTCGCAAAGCTGCTGGGCGTGGCCAAGCTCATCGACGGGCGCATGAACGTGCGCGTCTATCCTGCGTTCATCCCTCGTACGCACCCGCTGGCCGGGGTCACGGGCGCCTACAACGCGGTCTTCCTCGAGAGCGACGCCTTCGACAAGATCATGCTCTTCGGCCCCGGCGCCGGCAGCGTGCCCACCGCCTCGGCGGTCATCGGCGACATCATCTCGGTGGTCAACACCGTGAAGGGCAGCTTCGTGCAGAACTGCCTGTGCTACAAGGACGTGCCGTTCTTCGCCGACGCCGACATGGTGTCGAGCTTCTACCTGCGCCTGCGCGTGAGCGACCAGCCCGGCGTGCTGGCCAAGATCGCATCTCTCTTCGGCGACCACGGCGTGAGCATCGCCTCGATGGTGCAGGAGGGCGGCGGCGACGCCGCCGAGCTCGTGCTCCTGTTGCATCCCGTGCGCGAGGCGCAATTCTTCGCCGCCCTCGACAAGATGAAGGGTCTGCCCGACGTGCAGGGCGAGCCCGCCTTCATCCGCGTCGAGGGCGAGACCTGAGCGTGAAGGAGGCAGTCATGGACAAGGGCAAGAAGGGGCGCATCGGCATCCTCACCGGCGGCGGGGACGTGCCGGGCCTCAATCCGGCGATCCGCGGGGTCACGCAGCGCGCCCTGCATGAGGGCTTCGACGTCGTCGGCATCCGCCGCGGCTGGGCCGGCCTCGTGGAGCTGCGCCGCGAAGCGGAGGCGGACAATGCGGAGTGGGTCGTGCCGCTCAGCGCGGAGCTCGTGGACCGGCACGCCTACACCGGCGGCACCTTTCTCCACTCCTCACGCACGCGTCCCAGCGCCGTGCCGGCGAAAGACGTCCCCGAACACCTGAAGGACAAGTACACGGCCGAGAAGAACGACCTCACCGACGAAGTGCTCGCCAATCTCGAGTTCCTCGGCGTCGACTACCTGGTCCCGGCCGGCGGCGACGACACCCTGAGCTACGGCGTGGAACTGGGCCGCCGCGGCTTCCCCGTGGTGGCCCTGCCCAAGACGATGGACAACGATGTGCCCGGCACCGACTACTGCATGGGCTTCGGCACCTGCGTGAGCCGCACCGTGCAACTCGCCCGCCAGGTCACGAGCTCGGCAGCTTCGCACGAGCGCATCGTGGTGCTCGAGATCTTTGGGCGCTACGCGGGATTCACGGCGCTGCTGCCCACGTTCGCGGGCGCCGCTCAGCGCTGCCTCATCCCTGAGTACGAGTTCGACGTGGAGCGCCTCGCCAAGCTGCTCGTGGCCGACCGCAACGCGCATCCCGACCGCCTCGCGGTCTGCCTGGTCAGCGAAGGCGCCATGCCGGCCGGCGGCGAGATGATCTTCGAGGGCGGCGAGAAAGACCAGTACGGGCATGCCAAGCTGGGCGGCATCGGCCAGCGCGTGAGCGCCGGGATCAAGGAGCTGGCGCCGCGCTTCAACGGCGGCCGCAAGATCGACATGATCAGCATGAACCTGGGCTACCTGGTGCGCAGCGGCGCGCCCGACGCGGTGGACTGCATCGTGCCGACCGCGTACGGCAACCTTGCCGTGGACCTCATCCTGCGCGGCGAGACCGGCCGCATGGTCGCGCTAACCGACGGCAAGTACGGTTCGGTGCCCATCGGCGAGGTCGTCGCCACCAAGAAGGTCGTCGACGTCGCGCGCTGCTACGACACCGAGCGGTATCGCCCCAAGTACGACGGCCTCGCGGGGCTCCCGATGATGGTCCTCGGCGGCGCCGGCTGATGCCGGGCGCGTGGGCCGGCCGGCGGCTGCCGACATGATGCGTAAACGCGTCCTGCTCGTGCCTGACGGCATGGCCGACGAGCCGCAGGCGGCGCTCGGCGGTCGCACGCCGCTCGAGGCCGCCCACACGCCGTGCATGGACGGCCTGGCGCGTGGCGGTGTCGTGGGGCTCGTGCGTACGGTCCCCGAAGGCATGGCGGCCGGCAGCGACGTCGCCAACCTGGCCGTGCTCGGTTACGACCCGGCGGCCGTCTTCAGCGGGCGCAGCCCGCTCGAGGCCGTCAACATCGTCGACCTGGCGCCCGACGACGCGTCCTACCGCTGCAACCTGGTCACCGTCGCCGAGGGCCTGCTCACCGACAACACCGCGGGTCATCTGAGCAGCGAGGAAGCGCATGCCTGCTTCGCGGCGCTCAAGGAAGCCCTCGACGACCACGACTTCGAGTTCCACGCCGGGGTGACCTACCGCGGCCTTCTCGTGTGGCATGGGGGGGAGCTGGTGCCGTGCACGCCGCCGCACGACATCCTCGATCAGCCGGCGGCGGGCTATATGCCCGGCGTGGCCTCCGGGGTGGCCGACTCGCCGGGTGCCGTCAAGCTCACCGATCTGCAGCGCCGCGCCGACGAAGTCCTCTGCCGGGTGCGCCCTGCGACCAGCGTCTGGTTCTGGGGTGAGGGAAGGAAGCCGAGCTTACGCCCCTTCAGCGAGCTCTACGGTCTCAGCGGCGCCGTCGTCGGGGCCGTTGACCTGGTGCGTGGCATCGGCCGGCTGGCCGGCCTTGACGTGATCGACGTGCCGGGCGCCACCGGCGACCTCGACACCGACTACGGCGCCAAAGCCCGTGCCGCCATCGCGGCGCTCGACGACCACGACCTCGTGTGGGTACACGTAGAGGCGCCGGACGAGGCCGGCCACATGGGCTCGCTGCACGAGAAGGTGCGGGCCATCGAGCGCGTCGATGCCGAGGTGCTGGCGCCGATCATGTCGTCTCAGCACCGCCCCGCCGGGATGGTCCTGCCCGATCACCACACGTGGCTCTCTACGCGCACGCACGCCGACCCTCCCGTGCCGTTCGTCATCAGCGAGCCGCTCCAGGGTTCGGGCGGCGGCGGCGCGATGGCCTTCGGCGAGACCGACGCCGCCGCCACCGGCCTGCTCGTGTCGAGCGGCGCCGAGCTCATGCGTCTGTTCCTCGAGGCGACAGGGTAAGAACTCCGCGTCGCCCGCGGACCCCGATCTCACACCAGCGAAGGACGAGAGCGAGCCCATGACCACGCCGCCAGCACGACCAGCACGCAGTCCCGCGGGTCAGGAGCGATACCCCGGCGCCGGGGGGGAACCGGTGGTCACGACGACCGCCGAACGCTACGTGATGAGCGGCGGGCTCACGCCGCGCCTGGCGATCAAGGAGGGCGACCTCTTCCTGTACAGCGACGCGCTCGGCCAGGCGCTCGGCAGCGAGAACTCGGTGCTCGGCCTCTTCCATCACGACACCCGCTACCTGAGCCGGCACGAGCTCACGATCGCCGGCCGCCAGCCGGTGCTCCTCTCTTCCTCGGCCGAGCGCGGCTACGCGGCCACGGTGGAGCTCACCAACCTGGAGGCGCGCACCCCGGACGGGCACACGCTGCCGCAGGCGAGCGTGCACGTGCGACGCACGCGCTTTCTCGCCGATCGCCTGCACGAGCTGCTGCGCGTGCGCAACTTCCATCACCACGACGTCGAGCTTGTGCTCGACCTGTACTTCGACGCCGACTTTGCGGACCTCTTCGAGGTGCGCGGGCTGCGGCGCCGCAAGCGAGGCACGCGGCTGGCGCCGAAGGTCGAGGGCGACACCCTCACGCTCAGCTATCTGGGACTGGACGACGTCGTGCGCGAGACCATCGTCCACTTTAGCGACCCGCCCGAGTCGGTGAAGCAGGGCCGGGCGCGCTATCGCCTGCGGCTGGCGCCGGGAGCGCGCGTCGTGCTGCGCTACGACGTGCGCGTGGTGGCGCCGCACGCCCCCGAGCCGCGCGAGGGCGACTTCAACGTCAAGCTCGGCGCCCTGCGCCACGAGCACGAGCGCTGGGACTCGGGCGCCACCGACATCTTCACCGACAACGAACAGGTGAACCACGTGTTGCGCCGCGGCCAGGACGACCTGCGCATGCTGGCCGCCACCGTGAACGGTGAGCGCATCGCGCTGTCCGGTGTCCCCTGGTTCGTGGCGCCCTTCGGGCGGGAGTTGCTGCTCGTCGGCCTCGAGACGCAGATCCTGGATCTGCGCTGGTCGCGGGCGGCCGTGGACTTTCTGGGCCGCGCCCAGGGCACCCACGACAGTGTCTTCAGAGAGGAACAGCCGGGCAAGATCTTTCACGAGCTGCGCCGTGGCGAGCTCGCCAATCTGCGCGTTATCCCGCACACGCCGTACTTCGGTTCGGTCGATGCGACGCCGCTGTGGCTGCTCGCCCTCGCCGAGCTCACGATGTGGACCGACCGTTCATCACCAGTGCCTGGTGGATTGTCACCCTTCCGGGAATAGCCATTCTGGTAACCGTTCTGGGTCTTCAACCTGCTTGGAGACGGTCTCAGGGACATCCTTGATCCAAGGTTGAGGGACTGATGAGCAAGACAAGTAACAGTTCCGTTTCAAATGGCGATGCGAAACCCGACTATGTCCGTCAAAAAGAAAGAACTTCTGGGAATCGAGAACCTCAGCGTAAGTTTTGATACCCGCCGAGGCATGGTAAGGGCCGTCCGCGACTTGAACCTGCACATCAGCGAAGGCGAAACCCTGGCCCTGGTCGGGGAGTCCGGATGCGGTAAATCCGTCACCGCTCATGCCATCACCCGTCTTGTGCCCATGCCGCCGGGGATCATAGAAAACGGCATCATTCGTTTTCGCGGTGAAAACCTTCTTGCTTTTTCAAACGCCGTATGCGCGATCTCCGGCGGGGTCGAGGATCAGCATGATCTTCCAGGAGCCCATGACAAGCCTGAACCCGGTTTTCACCATTGGAACCCAGATCGCGGAGGTTTTTCTCACCCATGTAAAAATTGGAAAGAAAGAAGCTCACAGGAAGGCCGTTGAGCTGCTGGATCTTGTGAAAATTCCAGATCCACAAAACGGGCCCGATCTTACCCCCACCAGCTCTCCGGAGGTATGAGGCAGCGGGCCATGATCGCCATGGCACTGGCGTCCCCGGAGCCCGGACTTATGATCGCCGATGAACCAACCACTGCTCTGGATGTGACAATACAAGCCCAGATTCTCCAGCTGCTCAGGGTTCTCAAGGAGCGTGTGGGCATGTCCCTGCTTCTCATCACTCACGACATGGGGGTGGTGGCCGAAACCGCTGATCGTGTGGCAGTGATGTACGCGGGACGGAAGGTCGAGGATGCTCCTGTAGAGGAGCTGTTCGCCAATCCGCGTCATCCATATACGGCGGGCCTCCTGGCATGCCAGCCGTCGGCACCGGCCAACCGCAATGCACTCCGGCTCACATCCATCGAGGGAACAGTTCCGGACCTCCTTAACCTTACCGAAGGCTGTCCCTTTGCCAACCGCTGCGAAAAAGTTTCCCGTGAATGTCTAAGACCTTTCCTAGGAGTCTCCAGATCCGGCGAAAATCATATTTCATTGTCACCATCCCATCGGATCATCAGGAGCAGCGGAATGAACAGTAACAGCGAGCGCCGTTGCTGAGTGTGGACAATATCTTCAAGAATTTTGTAATAAAAGACGATCGGGGTCCCTCAGGATCCTTCGGGCCGTTGACGGTGTATCGCTGACCATCGCACCCGGAGAGGTGGTGGGAATCGTAGGTGAGTCCGGTTGCGGAAAATCCACCCTGGGCAAGACTATGATCCGAATGCTTGAGCCGGACGGCGGAGCCTCTTCTGGAAAGGTGACGATCTCACCCTCTTCAGGAAAGAACAGCTTACGGCAGCCAGACGGAACATGCAGATGATCTTCCAGGACCCTTTTTCCTCCCTGAATCCGAGAAAGAAAATCCGGGATATCATCGGTCAGCCTCTTCGGGTTCACAGAACCGGATCGTCTGTTGAGATATCCGAAAAAACCGACGCGATTATGAATGAGGTGGGTATCAACCCGGTATACGGTCACCGTTATCCTCACCAGTTTTCCGGAGGGCAGCGGCAGCGTATAGGTATCGCACGGGCACTGATACTGAATCCTGAGTTCGTGCGTCTGCGACGAAGCGGTGAGTGCCCTGGACGTATCGATTCAAGCCCAGATTCTCAACCTCCTTCTGGACCTGAAAGACCGGTACGGTTTCGCGAACCTGTTCATCTCACACGATTTGTCGGTAGTGGAATCTCATCGCCCAGAGAATTATGGTTATGTACCTTGGGCGTATTGTTGAAAAAGCTCCGAAAACAGAACTCATCGCTGAACCGCTTCACCCTTATACACGCGCCCTGCTGGAAGCCTCACCGGTAGCCGATCCGTCCAACCGGTCCAGAAAGAAACTGATAGTCATGGGCGACGTTCCATCGCCGTTGAATCCGCCCTCAGGCTGCCACTTTCATCCCCGTTGCCCGTTGGCCACACAAAGGTGCCGCGAGATGTATCCGCCATTGGCGGAAGTCGCCCCGGGTCGGGAGGTTGCGTGTTGGGAAGTCATCGGAAATGCCGGCGGCTGAGGCCGGATTCCCGACGGTTTCCGAATCAGGTATCAGCCCAGCAGCACCAGGCTGAACCATGGGACATAGGTGATGAACAGTACCGCAACCAGCAGTACAGCCAGGAAAGGGAGTATCTGGCGGTAGATCCTGTTCATCGGCTCACCGAAGGTATAACTGGCCAGAAACAGGTTCATTCCCACCGGCGGTGTAAGGTAGCCCAGCTGCAGGTTCGCCAGGAAGATAATACCGAGCTGTACAGGGTGCACTTCATACAGGGCCCCCAGGGGTATGATGAGAGGGGCCACCACCAGTATTGCGGAATAGATATCCATCAGACACCCGGTGATGAGAAGCGCGAGGTTGAGCAGCAGCAGGAACACAAACCTGGAGGACACATAATCCCTGAAAAAGGCAGTGAGCATGGTTGGAACCTGGGCGTCCACGATGAAGTAGCTCAATCCCTTGGCCATGGCGAGAATTACCAGGACCCCGCCGATGACCGGTACGCCCCGGCGCAGCACTCTTGAGACAAGATCGAGTTTCAGCTCCCCGGTGACTGCGGTGAGTATCACTGTGTACACCACAGCCAGGGCGGCTGTTTCCACAACTGTGGTCAGTCCGGTGAAATAGGACACAAGCAGGACCACAGGAAGCAGCAGATCTCCGAAAGAGATCTTCAGCGCCCTGCCGAACTCCGCGGGGACGAAGGGGACCCGCTCAGGACCTGGTTCTGACGGCCTTGATCACGCCCATGGCCGAGAGGGTCGCTACCAGGAGGATTCCGGGAATCAGGCCGCCGAGAACAATGTCCCTGATGCTGATCTGAGCTGTTACACCGTACATGATGATGGGCAGGGCCGGCGGAAAAAGCAGACCCACACTGCCGGACGATGTAATCAGACCCCTTGAGAAATCCTTTCCGTACTGTTTGCTTTCCACCAGGACTGACGCCAGTAATCCGCCAAGGGCGAGAATTGTTACTCCCGACGCTCCGGTGAAGGTGGTGAAATAGGCGCAGGCGACAACGGCCACAACGGCGAGGCCTCCGGGAAGCCATCCGAGGGCTGCCTTGAAAAACCGGACAAGACGTTTGCCGGAAGAACTCTCCGAGAGGAGGTATCCGGTAAAGGTGAACAGCGGTATGGCGGGAATCATGTTCCCCGTGAGAAGGTTGTAGGCTTCATTGGGAAGGGACTCAAGGGCACCCCAGTTTCCGGCGAACAGCAGCAGTGCGGTTCCGCCCAGCATGACGTAGATGGGCAATCCCCGGACAGCCAGAAGGAGAAGAACGATAATCAGCGGCCACCTGAGCCATGAAAGAATACCGTACCAAGATGTCCACGGAGTCGAAGAACCCGAAGGGGAGGTTCATGAATACGGCGCCGAGGAGATTCACCAGTGCCGGCCATGACATCGGCCAGCCCCAGGATGAGTCCCAGGGGCATCCATGCGGACATTTTGCTGCGGGGCCGCCACAGTGCCCTGACTGACATGGAAAAG
>CAVXXF010000002.1:460000-1251329 GCA_963765635.1 uncultured Thermoleophilia bacterium | reverse complement strand
GGCTGGCGCCACCGCTATCCGGATGCCCGGGTCGTGGTGTATGGCCACAGCCACCGCCTGGTGACCGACCTGGACGCCAAGCCCTGGATTCTCAATCCGGGGGCGGCGGGGCGGGAACGCACCTACGGAGGGCCCTCTTGCATCGTCCTGACGGTGGGCGCCCCAGATTGGACCCTGGAGATCTGCCGCTTTGAACCGGACCGACACCGATCCAGGTGAGAACGCGTTTGAGGGGATACCGCGGACCTGAACCTGGTGCCGTCAGTCGCCAGGCTGACAGAATCTACCGGACCGATTCGCCGGTCCTTGCCCCTTCGATCCCGGTTTCGTGTTAGAAAACAACCGGACTACTTGAGACCCTCTGGAGCCATCGCGATGTCCACGCTGCACCTGTTCTTCCAGAGGCCCGCCGGCTGGAGCGACAGCATCCATGTCCACGTTTGGGGCCCGGTCCCCACCGGACTGGAAAGCGACTGGCCCGGCCTGCCCATGGTTCCCACAGATCACCCTGACTGGTTCGACTTTGTTCTGTCGGGCAGCGGGTCCACCCATCTGCTGTTCCACGACAACCAGGGCCACCAGACCCCCGACCTCTACCGCACCCGGGATGGTTGGTACGGTGCCGACGGGTCCTGGCACGACGTGGCCCCATTCGACCCAATAGCACAGCCGCTCCAGGCCCGGCCGACCCTAGGCCAACCGGCCGGCGAAACCAGCGGCCAGCCCCGCCGCCGGCCGGCCCAGCCCCATACAACAACCGTCACCGACTTCCGCGAGGAGACCATTTATTTCCTCATCACCACCCGCTTCTACGACGGCGACCCGAGCAACAACTTTTTCTGCCGCGACCGCATCCGCTTCGATGCCAACGGCCAGGCCACAGACCCCCACTGGCGCGGTGACTTCAAAGGTCTGATCGAGCGCCTGGACTACATCCGGGACTTGGGCTTCACGGCCATCTGGATCACGCCCCCGGTCGAGAACCGCTCCGGGGCTGGACTACCACGGCTACCACCCCTACGACTGGACCCGCATCGATCCACGCCTGGAGTCACCCGGGGCGACCTACCAGGACCTCATCGACGCGGCCCATGCCAAGGAATCAAGATCATCCAGGACGTGGTGGTGAATCACTCTGCCAGTGGGGCATCCGCGGCCAGGTCCACATCGACCACCTGCCCATCAAATACTTTGTCCCCCAAGGTTCCGAGTCGGGGCGGGTCGATCACGGCCCCTACCAGGGCGATCGGCGATATCGCCTGGCCGAACCGCGACGACATCGACAACCCGGTCGCACCCCAATGGTGGCGGGAGCGTCACGCCCGCGACCCGGAGGGCCGCGAGCCGCTGAAGGACCCCAAGACCGGCGGCAGCCCACCAAGCCCGGCTACAACCCGGGGCGTTTCTTTGGCGTCGATGCCGCTACCCTCGACCCCCACTGGTACCACCAGGAGGGCTTCATCTGCGGCGGCGACTGGGAGAGCACCCATCCCTTGCAGCACAAGCACCTGGCCGGCGACTGCATCGATCTGGCCACCAACCGACAGAACGTCAAGGACTACATCATCGGGGCCATCAACCGCTACCTGGACATGGGCGTGGATGCCCTGCGCATCGACACGGTCAAGCACGTCGAGCGCGACAACCTGCTCGAATATGTCAACGCCTGGAAGGCCCACAAACCGGGGCTCTTCGTCTTCGGAGAAAACCTGGTCAAGGGCTACGGCTGGGGGGACTTGGGGGGCGGCGACGACGATCCCCTCGCAGATCCGGCCTTGGTGGTACACGCGCCTGGGGCACGACCCGCGGGACCCCAATTCCGGCGGTGATTCCGCTTTTCGGTCCTGGACTTCGGACTCTTCTCGACCTTTAGGGATACGGTCAGCAAGGGGACCTACGGCGGCACCGGCCAGATCCTGTCCATGGACTGGATCTATGGGGACGTCACCAGCCTGGTCACCTTCCTGCAGAACCACGACGTGGGCCCCGACAACGACTTCAAATACCGCTTCAAGGGCGAGGACTGGATGGCCGCAGCGGCCTACAACCTGATATGGACGGCCCGCGGCATCCCCTGCCTCTACTACGGCGAGGAGATCGCCTTCATGCGCGGGGCCCCCCAGGACGTGGAGGGAGAGAAGGACACCCTGGACCAGACCGGGCGGGCCTACTTCGGGGATCACCTGAGCGACGAGCGCATCGGCGAGACTCAAGGACACCCCCTGTATCGACACATCCAGCGTCTCAACCAGATCCGCCGCGCCGTGCCCGCCCTGCAGAAGGCCCCGATGACCCGGATCGAAGAGTGGGGCAACGGCATGAGCTTCATCCGCGACCTGTCCGAACAGGGAAGCTACGCCGTCATCGGGCTGGCCATCGGCGGCGATCAGGACATCACCGTCGATGCGGTCAGGGACGGGCTCTACCGCGACGCAGTGACCGGCCAGGAGGTGCGGGCGCAGGGCGGGCGGATCGGGTTCCGGGTCCGGGGCAACTCCGCCGGGGTCTACGTCCTGGACGGCCCCGGCAAGGTCGGGGGAGCCTGGGGCCTGGCTCAGGTAGTCGCCATGGCACCGGGTCCCGCAACCCCGCCTGCGGGCTAAGTGCAGCCCCCTCAGGTCCAGCTCCGTCCGATTAGCGGAGCCCGGCACCATCGCCTCGCCCGAGCAACCCATCCACCAGCGCCAACAATCGCGGCAGGGCCCCGCGGTTTTCCAACATGACTCTCCGGCCGTTCTCCCCGACCCGGGCGCGCTCCGCGGCGTCGTTGAGCCAGGTGCAGAGTTGGCGGGTCAGACCCGCGGCGTCCTGGACCTGGACCGCGGCCCCCTCCTCCACCATCAGGCGGGTAATCGTGGCGAAATTGAAACTGTAGGGGCCTATGACGGCCGGGACCCCGACCACGGCCGCCTCCAGGAGATTGTGTCCCCCGGTCTTGACCAGACTGCCGCCGATGAAGGCGACATCGGCCACGGCGATGAAGGTCTGTAGCTCCCCCATGGTATCGCCCAGGTAGACCGCCGTCTGAACCGTGCAGGGATCGCGGTGGCTGCGCCGGGCCAGGGTCAGGCCCGCCCGCCGGACCAGCCCGGCCACCGAGTCGAAGCGCTCCGGGTGGCGCGGGACCAGCACCAGCAGGGCATTGGGCAAGACCGCACGCACCTTGGCGTGGACAGCCAGCAGAAGCTCCTCCTCCCCCCCTCGTGCGTGCTGGCGGCGACCCACACCGGGCGACCGCAGCACCATAGCCGACGCAGGACATCCGCCTGCTCCCTCAGACTGGCGGGCAGATGCAGATCGAACTTGATGCTGCCGGTAATCTTCGACCCTTCCCGGTGGGGCCCCCAGGTCGATAAAGCGCTGGGCGTCCGCCTGCGCCTGGGCGGCGATGAGGGTGAAGCGGGCAAAGGTCTCCCGGGCGAAGGCCCCGACCTGGGCATAGCCCTTGGCGGAGCGGGCGGACAGGCGGGCATTGGCCAGGACCACGGGGATGCCGCGGCGCCTGCACTCACCCAGCAGGTTTGGCCAGACCTCGGTCTCCATGACCAGGACCAGGCGCGGTTTCACAGCGTCCAGGAAGCGCCGCACCGCGGGCTTGAGGTCGAAGGGGGTGTAGACGTGACGGACGCGGTCCTCGAACAGGACGCGCAGCCGGGCCGAACCCGTCGGCGTGGTGGTAGTCACCATGACGCCTTCTGCGGGGTAGCGCTCCAGCAGGTGGCGGATCACCGGCTCGGGCTCGCCGCGGACTTCCCCTACCCGAAACGGCGTGGATCCAGACCCCGGCCCGCAGGTCCGCGCTGTTGTAGTAGCCCAGGCGCTCGCCCCAGCGCTCCCGATAGGCCGGCTGGCGCCGGCTGCGCCAGAGCAGACGCAGCAGGGCGAAGGGCAAGACCAGATATAGCAGTAGGTTATAGAAAACGCGGCCCACTAGGGTTCCTTGAGGGACTGACGACGTTTTCAAATGGATTGCCATCTATGCGTTGCACAAGGGCCGGGGATCCCCGGTGCGATGGCTGCCGCCTTTCCGCGCCCACGCCTCGTCGATCCGAGGCGGAGCCTCGCTAGATGGGCCCTTCCGCCAGGCGCCGCCGCCACTCCACCAAGACCGGCTTGGGGGAGTCCTTCATGGCCAGCTTCCACCAGTAGCCGATCAGGTTGTCCCCATACGAGATCGCCTTACGCGGCAGGACCAGGGGGTGGTCTTCCGGGGTCGCCGCCCCGCGCAGGCAGGTGGTGGCACTCGTATAGCCCGCGGCGGCTGCCGCCCGTACCGCCCCCAGGTCAAAGCTGCCGAAGGGATAGCACAGGTGCCGGACCGGCTCGCCCAACAAGTCCTCCAAGGCCGCCTTGCTGTCCGCCAGCTCGCGGCGCTGGGTCTCCGCCGGTTCGAGACGTATGCCGTCACGGCCGTCGCCGCAATGCTGCTGGCGTATCTCTTCTGGCCCAATATCACGGCCGCGCTCACGTACCCGCTGGTCCTCGGCGGCGCCTCCATCATCGCCTCGATCATCGGTACGTTCTTCGTGCGCCTCGGCAGCGGCAGCACCAACATCATGAACGCCCTCTACAGGGGCCTTGCCATCGCCGCGCTCATCGCCATCGCGCTCTTCTACCCGCTCACCAACTGGATGCTCGGCGACGAGAAGTACCGCCTCGCGGGCATCCCCAGCGTCGGCCGCCTGTTCCTGTGCGCGGTCAGCGGCATCGTCGTGACCGCCCTTCTCGTCGTCATCACCGAGTACTTCACGGCGACGCGCTACAACCCGGTGAAGAGCATCGCCAAGGCGAGCATCACCGGCCACGCCACCAACATCATCCAGGGCCTCGCCGTGTCGATGCAGTCCACCGCTCTGCCGGTGCTCGTCATCGCCGCGGGCATCCTGGCCAGCTATTCAGCCGCCGGTGGCGGCACCGCCGGCCTGTACGGCATCGCCGTGGCCGTCATGGCAATGCTGTCGATGACCGGCATCATCGTCGCCATCGACGCCTATGGCCCCATCACCGATAACGCCGGCGGCATCGCCGAGATGGCCGGCCTGCCGGACAGCGTGCGCGCGATCACCGATCCGCTCGACGCGGTCGGCAACACCACCAAGGCCATCACCAAGGGCTACGCCATCGGCTCTGCCGGCTTCGCCGCCCTCATCCTCTTCGTGTCGTACACCTACGACCTCAAAGAGAGCTTCGGGGGCGGCGTGATCAACGAGTTCAAGGTCAGCGAGCCCTGGGTGCTGGTCGGCCTGCTCATCGGCGGCCTGTTGCCCTACCTCTTCGCCTCGCTCTGCATGCAGTCGGTGGGGCGCGCCGGCGGCAAAGTCGTCGAAGAGGTCCGCCGCCAGTTCCGCGAGCTGCCCGGCATCATGGCGGGCACCGAGAAGCCTGAGTACGGCACGGCCGTCGATATCGTCACCAAGTCGGCGATCCGCGAGATGATGCTCCCGGCCGCCATCCCGGTGCTCACGCCGATCATCATCGCCCTCGTGTTCTGGAACCACGCCTACCTCGTGCTCGGAGGCGTGCTCATGGGCTCCATCATCACCGGCTTGTTCCTCGCCATTTCCATGACCAGCGGCGGCGGCGCCTGGGACAACGCCAAGAAGCTCATCGAAGACGGCGAGTACGGCGGCAAGGGCTCCGACGCCCACGCGGCCGCCGTCACCGGCGACACCGTCGGCGACCCGTACAAAGACACGGCGGGCCCGGCCATCAACCCGATGATCAAGGTCATCAACATCGTGGCCCTGCTCGTCATCCCGTTCCTCGTCAAGTAGACGTCACGGCGGAGCTCCTGCTCCGCCGCTGAAGGCGCGGCGGGCGGCCCTTCGGCCGCCCGCCGCGCCTTCGCTGTGTTTGCCGGGCTTTGCAGGCATTAAGATGGCGTAAAGGCCGCTTGTACGGCCTTTCGTCCGGTGGTACCCTCGACGACTGGGCCGACTCGATCCCGGGTCGGCCTTTCTGGACTCTGGATCATGCTGACCACACGAAAGATCATCGCCATCGTCACCGGCGCCCTGGGGGTGTTCCTCGTCGGACGGGGAGCCTGGGGCGGTGTGTGGCCGCTATCGCTCCAGCTCATCGCCGGCGTTCTTCTGCTCGTGATGGCCGTGCTCCGCTGGCGCACGCTGGCCTGACGACGAGCCTGCAGGCAACGTGGCGCGCAGAAAGAGCAGAGAGGGGCAGGGGCTGCCCAAGGTCCTGGGCGTCTACGCCCTGTTCAGCACCGCCTACGGCAACGTGGGCTCTTCGATCTACTACGCGCTTGGCCTCGTGGCGCTCTATGCCCTGGGCGCGACCCCGCTGGTCTTCGCCCTCACCGGCCTGCTGTTCGTGACCACCGCCTGGTCCTATGCCGAGGCCACTGCCATCGTCCCCGAGGCGGGCGGCTCGTCCAGTTTCGCGCGGCGGGCCTTCAACGAGTTCGTGAGTTTCGCCGCCGGCTGGGCCCTGATGCTCGACTACATCGTGACCATCGCTATCTCGGCGCTGTTCGTGCCGCACTATCTCGCCGTCTTCTGGCCCGTCCTCAAGACCTTCCCGTACAACACCCTGGGCGGTATCGTCGTCATCGTCGTGCTTGTGGTCGTCAACGTGGTGGGCATCAAGGAGGCGTCGCGCGTCAACATCGTGCTGGCGGTCCTGGACCTCGCCACGCAGGTGCTGGTGATGGTCCTCGGCGTCGTTCTCCTCCTGCAGCCGAAGCTCCTCCTCGACCAGATCCAATGGGGCGCCGTGCCCACGTGGCAGCAGTTCGTCTACGGCATCTCGATCGGGACGATCGCCTACACGGGCATCGAGACGGTCTCGAACATGGCCGAAGAGGCCGCGAATCCAACGCGGGACGTGCCCAGGGCGATCAACATGGTGCTGGTGACCGTCCTCGTCGTCTACATCGGCATGTCGCTGGTCGCACTCTCCGCGATGCCCGTGAGGTCCAATCTGCTGACCGTCGATCCGGCCACCCATCTCACGGTCCCGGTCAGGGTGGTCTCGAGCGAACCCGAGGGCACCTACGCGCTGGCCAGCGACCCCTCCCAGCCGGTCTACCTGCCCGTCGAGGCGAGAGGGAGCACGTACGTGATCCCGCCTCAGGACCCGACGGGCGACGTCTTCCGTCAGGACGGCCTCTGGGTCACCAGGCTCTACGGGTCCCAACTCGGGAGCGCCTACCTCGAAGACCCGGTGCAGGGAGTCGTCACCTTCATTCCCGACGAACTCGCATGGCTGAGGGCCATCCTCAAGCCGTGGGTGGGTATCCTCGCGGCGACGATCCTGCTCATCGCCACCAATGCCGGCCTCATCGGCGTGTCCCGGCTTGCCTACTCGCTGGGTCAGCACCGGCAGGTGCCTCCGCTTCTCGGGCGTGTGCACCCCAAGCGCCTGACGCCGTATGTGTCCATCATCGTGTTCGGTACGGTGGCCTGTCTGCTCATCCTGCCGGGGAGTACGGCGTTCCTCGCGGATCTCTACGCTTTTGGGGCGATGATCTCGTTCACCGTGGCGCATGTCTCCGTGATCGCCTTGCGGTACTCGGAACCAGACGTGCCCCGGCCGTTCCGTACGCCGCTGAACATCCGTTTTCGCGGCGGCTCGCTGCCCGTCCTTTCCGTGGTCGGCGCCCTGGGCACCTTCACCGTGTGGTGCGTGGTCGTCGCCACGCACGCCGAGGGCCGGCTCATCGGTTTCGCCTGGATGGGCATCGGCATCACGCTCTACGTGATCTATCGCAAGGCGAACGGCTACTCGCTCACCCGGACGATCGAGCAGGTCGTCGTGCCCGAAAGCATGCAGACCGACGTGGACTACGATCAGATCCTCGTGCCGATCGTCGGGACCCGCATCAGTGACGAGATGATGGTGCTTGCCTGCCAGCTGGCGACTGAGAAGAAGTCATCGATAGATGGCCTGTACGTCATCGAGGTGCCACTCAACCTGCCGCTCGACGCCCGCCTCGTCAACGAACGGCAGAAGGCCGACAGGGTGCTCAAGGCGGCGGGGGCGATCGCCAGCCAGTTCAAGGTCAAGTTCACGCCCCACGTCGTCACGGCGCGCCAGGCCGGACGTGCCATCGTCGAAGAGGCCTTGGGGCGGCGCAGCGAAGTCATCATCCTGGGGACGACGAGAAAGCGGCGCATCGCCGGCGCCGTGTTCGGGCACACCACCGACTACGTGTTCGACAACGCTCCCTGCGAGGTCCTCGTGAACCTCGTACCGCGCGAGTATCCCACGGGCGGATCGGCCGACTGAGAGCGCTCGCGTCGCTGGATTCGAGGCTCAATCCTGATACTATGCCCGCCGAGGACACAAACCTCGCGGGGTCTTCGGTCGCGCCTGTTGAGACTGGGCCGACCACACCGCTGGTCGGACTGGGGGCCGGGGCAAGAGGTCATGGCACGGCGTAAGCACAGAGAAGGTGAGGGCCTCCAGAAGGTCCTCGGCGTCCCGGCGCTGTTCAGCACGGCCTACGGTAACGTCGGCTCGTCGATCTACTACGCTCTAGGCATCGTCGCCTTGTATGCGATGGGCGCAACGCCACTCGTCTTCGTCATCACCGGCCTGCTCTTTGTGACGACCGCGTGGACCTACGCGGAGGCGACGGCCGCCATGCCCGAGGCGGGAGGCGCGGCGAGCTTCTCGCGCCGGGCCTTCAACGAGTTCGTGAGCTTCGGCATCGGCTGGGGCCAGATGCTCGTCTACACGGCCACCATCGCGATCTCAGCGCTGTTCGTGCCGCACTATCTGTCGGTGTTCTGGCCCGTTCTGCTGGACTGGCCGTACAACGCCATCGGCGGGATCATCACGGCCGTTCTTCTCGTGTCGATCAACGTGTTCGGCATCAAAGAAGCGGCGCGACTCAACATCATCCTCGCGCTGCTCGACCTTGCCACGCAGGTACTGATCATGGTCATCGCTCTGGCCCTGCTGCTCGCGCCGCGGATCCTGATCGAGCAGATCAACTGGGGCATCGCGCCGACCTGGCGCGACTTCCTGTATGGGGTCGCCATCGGTACGGTCGCCTACACAGGCATCGAGACGGTGTCGAACATGGCCGAAGAAGCGACCAACCCCGGCCGCGACGTGCCCCGGGCCATCAACCTCGTTATCGTCGTCGTGCTGGCCGTGTACATCGGGATGCCGCTGGCTGGTCTTTCGGCGATGCGCGTCGAGTACAACGTGGTCCCCTTGAACCCGACGACGCAGCTGACGATCCCACAGGCCGTGGTCCCCAGCGAGCCGGAGGGTACCTGGGCGCTCAAGAGCGATCCCGAAGTGACGGTGTACGTGCCGGTCGAGGAGGTCGACGGCGTCATGGTCATCCCCGCGCAGGAGCCGGAAGGGGAGGTGACCACCGTCGACGGGGTGCCGACGACCCGCCTCTACGGCACCCAGCTCGGCAGCAACTACCAGGAAGACCCGGTGCTCGGGATCGTGCGTTTCATGCCCGATAGTCTGGCGTGGCTGCGTACCATCCTCGTGCCGTGGGTCGGCATCCTGGCCGCGACGATCCTGGTCATTGCCACGAACGCCGGGCTCATCGGCGTGTCCCGGCTGACCTACTCCCTGGGACAGCACCGTCAGTTGCCGGCGGCCCTCGGCCGCGTGCATCCGCGTCGCATGACTCCGTACGTCTCGATCATCGTCTTCGGGGCGATCGCCTGCGTCCTCATCGTGCCCGGCAGCACGGGGCTGCTCGCCGACCTCTACGTCTTCGGCTCGATGATCTCGTTCACCGCGGCGCACGTGTCGGTGATCGTACTGCGCATCCGCGAGCCCGATCTCGAGCGTCCCTGGAAGCCTCCCTTCAACATCCGCGTCAAGGGCAAGCTCCTGCCGCTGACGGCGATCGCCGGCGCGCTCGGCACCTTCAGCGTGTGGCTGGTCATCGTCGCCTTCCAGGACCAGAGCCGGATCATCGGCTTCGTCTGGATCGGTGTAGGGCTCGTCATGTACGTGGTCTACCGCAAGTCGAAGGGCTACTCGCTCACCAAGGCCGTCGCCAGGGTCGTGATGCCGGAGACCATGCAGTCGGACATCGACTACGACCAGATCCTCGTGCCCATCGTCGGGTCCCGGGTCACCGACGAGATGATGGTGCTCGCCTGCCAGCTTGCCACAGAGAAGAAGTCGTCGATCGACGGCCTCTACGTGATCGAGGTGCCGCTCAACCTGCCTCTCGATGCGCGACTGGTGAGCGAACGCGCCAAGGCGGAGACGGTGCTGGCCGCCGCAGCTCTCATCGCCAGCCAGTTCAAGGTGAAGTTCGCGCCGACCATCGTCACGGCGCGGTCGGCCGGACGGGCGATCGTGGAGGAGGCGGAGAGCCGCCGCTCCGAAGTCATCATCCTGGGGACGATGCGCAAGCGCCGCATAGCCGACCGCGCCTTCGGCCGCACCACCGACTACGTCGTGGACCATGCACCGTGCGAGGTGCTGTTGAACATCGTTCCCAAGGGTTATCCTGTGGACGGCTCGGCGGCGCCTCCCCGCGCGCCCGGCGGCCCGACTGCAACACAATGAGAGGTGACACATGCACGTAGTGATCGCAGGGTGCGGGCGCGTCGGCTCGGGCCTCGCTCGTGACCTCGTGACCGAGGGTTTCGGCGTCACGATCCTCGACGAGAGCCCTGATGCCTTCCACTTGCTCGGCGACGACTTTCCCGGCGAGTTCGTGGTCGGACGCGCCCTCGACTGGGACGCTCTGCGCCGGGCGGGCATCGAGGACGCCACGGCGTTCGTGGCCTGCACCGACGGCGACAACACCAACATCGTCATCGCGCAGATCGCGCAGAAGAAATACGGCATCCGCTGCGTGGTCGCAAGGGTCTACGATCCGCTGCGCGCCGAGCTGTTCGCGCAGATCGGCATCAACACGGTGTGCCCCACGCGAGACGTCCGCGTGTCGCTGTTCGACGCCGTGCGGTCCTGTCAGATCGCCTTGCCGCACCAGGAGGGCTGAGCGATGTTCGTGCTCATCATCGGTGGCGGCAAGGTCGGCCTCAACACGGCCCGTCAGCTGCTGCAGCTCGGTCACGAGATCGCCCTCGTCGAGCAGCGCAAGACGCGCTACGATCTCGTCGCCGATTGGCTCGGCGACGATGCTCTCGTGTTCGGCGACGGCACGGAGGTCTGGGTCCTCGAGAAGGCCGGCATCGGCCGCGCCGATCTGGTCGTGGCGGTCACCGGCGACGACGAGGACAACATCATCATCTCGCAGATCGCCAAGTTGAAGTTCGGCGTGCCCAAGGTCGTGGCCAGGGTCAACAACCCGTTCAACCAGCCCACTTTCGACCTGCTCGGCGTCGAGAACACGGTGTGCGCCACGACGGCGATGCTCAATCTCATCATGCACGAACTGCCGTCGCACAAGTTCGTGCACCTCCTCTCGCTCAAGCGCGAGCAGGTCGAGGTCGTCGAGCTCGAGGTCGGCGAGAGCTCGCCCTTCGCGCACACCTACGTGCAGGACATCGCGTTGCCCGAGGGAGTGGTGCTGGCGGCGATCGTGCGCGCCGGTCACGCCCTGGTGGCGCGTGGCTCCACCGAGATCCTGCCCGGCGACTACGTGCTGTGCCTGCTTCCGCCGGGCCAAGAGAGGGAGCTCATCAAGGTCTTCCTGCCCGAGGACGAACCCGAGCGCGTGCAGTTCGAATCCGAGCTCGACACCTCGGAGGGCTGAGGCTCAGAGCGGTAGGGCGAGGGGCGGCGGCAGCGCGACACCCGCCGCCATTCGCCCTTCCGCCAGAGCACCTGCGACCGGTTGACCGTCCACAGCCTCGCGGGTAGCATGGGGCGCGCTCTTCCGAGAGCCGCGTTCTCTCGGTGGCGAGGTAGCTCAGTTGGTAGAGCACACGACTGAAAATCGTGGTGTCGTCAGTTCAATTCTGACCCTCGCCACCACTTTCTCCCTCTAAATCGGGTACTTCTGGTAGTGCCTCGGCTTCTACTTGTTTTCGGCTGAACCTCGCCACGGACTGCACGCCGGATTGGCCCTCAGTTGACTTGTCGCGCTTCCGGTCGGCTGCTCACTCCGTGAGCTCTTCCGTCACCTTGCCGTGCCAGCCTTCGGATGGTGACGAGCCTCGAGGTCAAGCGAGGTCGGGCATGTCACACACAACTCCAAGTCCAACCCTTCTTGCAGCTTGCGCGAGAGGCCGGCGCTACGCGCTCGTGATGAGCGGAGACCTGCGGGAGCCGGGGTAGCGGGTCCAAGACTGGACGCGGGAAACGAGGAGGATGAGGAGTACACTCCGCAACGAATAGGGGGCGTCGCGGGATGGTCGGCCAACTGGTTCCGCCGTTGACGCAGGTAGCTTGGAAGGGAGTGCAGCCCGTGAGCAGTGAAGCGAGCAGAGCGGTGCGCGGCGACGTCGTGGAGCTTCCAAGTGGTCTGCCGTCCGGGGCGAGGCTCGTGACGATGGGTCGTGAACGCGGCGAGAGGATCGAGGTGACCCCCTCCGCCTTCAGCGTGGCCCGCGGCGTCCGGAGCGAGGCCCAGCTCAAGGCAAAGAGGGCGAAGGCGGGGGAACTCACCTGGTCTATGATCATGGGCCGAGCCACGGTCGACGAACAAGTCGACGATCTTCGCTACCTGCACAAGCGTGGTTCTGAGTCCGGCTTCGTCATTGATCGCGGGATGGTGATCCCCGACTGGACGTCGGGCCTTCCGCCGGAGCTTCGCGCGGATGCTCCCAAAGGCACCAGCTTCCTCCTGAGCGGGGAGGGGGATCACAAACGGATCGCGCAGGCCGCTCCGATTTCCCCGGCCTTCTGCGACTGGCACATCGGCTCGCCCTACTGCGTTGAGAACACCGCTGCGGCCATCGCCGTCGGGGCCTCGTCTCACGGTGTACTGGCGCAGTTCACCTGGGATCTGCCCCTCGTCAAGGACGACGTCGCCGGCATCGTGGAGAACGTCACCGCCATCGGCATGGTCGCGGCACGGCGGGACGAATGGCTGTTCGTCGACTCGTACATGGACGATGGCATGCCCAATCGCTTCGTTGACAACGCCTCGCTCGTCGGTTACGCGATGCTCGAGAAGTACGTCGTCGACGACCTGTGCGGGGCGCGCTACGCGACCGGCTTCGGCGGCCTCATCAGCGACATCCCGACGAAGGTGGGCGTCTGGCTGGCGCTGCATGAGGTGCTCAAGGCGGAGCACCCCGGCGTGTCGTACCTGTACGGCAACACCATCTCGCCCTCCGAGACAGAGACCGAGCAGAACTATGGCGTGATCGGACCCGAGATGGCCGTCTTCGCCGCGGTGGAGACCCGCATGCGCACGGGAGTCTCGCTCCTGCCGACCCCCATCACGGAGAAGGTAGAGGTCCCACCGCCCCAGGCTATCTTCGAGGCCCGGATGGTCGCGGGCAAAGCCGCCGAGCGGGGAGCCGAACTAGGCCGGCTTCTCGACTGGCCGGCCATCGAGCGACTGCGTGACACGCTCGTGCAGCACGGCAGGGAATTCTTCGCGAACGCGATCGAGCTGCTGAAGGTGAATGGAGTCAATGTGGGCGACCCGCTTCAGGTGCTGCTCGCTCTCCGGCGCATCGGCGCTCACCGCCTCGAGCTGCTCTGTCATCCGAGGCTGGCCGGTGACCCCACGGGCGAGATCGTCCCTTACGTGCCGACGGAGCTCCTCACCATGGCGCAGGAGATGGCCGATGCAGAGCTCGCAACCATCAAGGCCAAGGGGCTGGAAGGGAGTCTGAAGGGGAAGCGCTTCCTCGTGGCCTCGGCAGACACGCACTGGTACGGCGCCTACACGGCGATGACGGTCCTGAGGGCGCTTGGCGCGAACGTGGTCGACGCAGGCTCGGAATGCGGGGCCGAGGAGCTTGCCGACGCCGCGCGGAGACAGTCGATCGAGAACATCGCCGTGAGCGCCCACAACGGCCAATGTCTCACCTACGGCACCAGACTTGCCGAGTTGCTTGAGGTCGCCGAACTTTCCTGCAGCATTTACGTTGGCGGCAAGCTGAATGCCATCCTGGACGGGGACACGGAACCCTCCGACATGTGTGAACGCCTGCGAGAAGCCGGCCTTGTGCCCTGCCGCGCCGTCCTCGATCTCGTGGAGCATTCTGTGAAGGCAGGACCGCTCGCGACGAGCTGAGAGCGAACGACGGGCGAACTTCTCGAGCGTCAGCGGTGGGTGGAGCAACACGGCTGCCGGCTCTTCAGCAAGCATCAGCGGCGGCGGCGCGAACGAAACCACCGGACAGAACGCCAGCGTCGGCGGTGGGTTGAACAACACGGCTGGGGGCTACGCCGCCAGCGTCAGCGGGGGAGAGGACAACATTGCGAACGCGTTCTATTCAAGCGTGTGTGGAGGCTCCGAGAACGAAGCCAATGGGCCCTATGCCACCATATCTGGCGGCTCGAACAACAGGGTGTATGGCGACTTCTCAAGCGTGAGCGGCGGCCAGTTTGGCTACGCAACCGGGGACTGGGCGAGCGTGAGCGGCGGCAGCAGCAACGTGGCCGAGGGGTACTACGCCAGCGTGAGCGGTGGCGACTACTCCTACGCGAGCGGCAACTTCTCAAGCGTCAGCGGTCATAACGTGGTGATGAACATCTTCTACGGCTGGGCGGGCGGCGCGTATCACACGCCCTGAGAGAGCGACGCAAGGTATCGACCCTGACATTGACACGGCGCCCGACGGTGCCGCAGGGGGCCCGGCAGTTTGCTGCTGGGCCCCCTGCGCGCCAGATTGGCTTGCCGCGGATAGTCGGACGCCCCCTTTGCCAACAATCTTGCCAACATGCCCATCAGAAACAGTGGAGAATGTGGCACCGTATGGGGCTGTGTGGAGGCTAGCGCCGCATCCCAGGCACGCCCAGGGTCGTCTGAAATCGTGGTGTCGTCAGTTCAATTCTGACCTTCGCCACCAACAAGCTCTCTCCAGAGCGTAGGTTCGCGCCGCCGCCGCCATTCTTGTCAATGACGGTCCAGAACCTGGACCCCCTTGTGACGGTCTGGAGCGGACCCTCAGCTGGCTCGCGGCTTTTCTACGAGTCGCCCATGGTCCTCGCAGCGTGATCCTGGGAGTCCCGGAAGTTGAGTCCCGTAGTGCTGGTGTAAGTCCTGAAGAGAAGCCCCGGGTGCAAAGTGGCCACCGTGGGCTTCACAGTCGTCGGAACCGTTGCAGGGAAACGACGAGCGGAGCACCACGATGGCCGCGAAGAGCATGTCTCTCGACGAGCCTGTGCGCAAGCTCATGGGCGATGAGCACGCCGACGTGCTGCGCGAGACGCTCGCCTGGTTCGTCGGCGAGCTGATGGAGGCCGAGGTCGCAGAGCAGATCGGCGCCGTGCGCCACGAGAAGAGCGCGGAGCGAGTCACGCACCGCAACGGCTACCGCGAGCGCACCTGGCAGACCCGCGCCGGCGACGATCGAGCTCGCCATCCCGCGGCTGCGAAGCGGCAGCTACTTCCCCGCTTCCTCGACCCGCGCAGCATCGCCGGAGAACCGCGCCTGACAGCGCCCTACATGAACAGCGCCAGGCAGTCACGGTGACCTACTTCGCGACAAGAGCGGCAACGTCGAGCCGCCACAGACCGGCTACGTCATCGACGCCGTGCCGCTGACCACGGCCACGCCGCCTCTGGCGAGCAGTGCCACCAGCGGCTGGGTCAACAGCGCCCAGACGGTGACCCTCACCGCCGTCGACGTCGGCACCGGCGTCGCCGCGACCAGCTACAGCATCGACGTGGCCCGACGCCAGCGGCTTCACGGTGAGCGCCCTGGCAGCCACGTGTGACCTACTTCGACAAGAGCGGCAACGTCGAGCCGCCACGACCGGCTACGTCAACATCGACGCCGCGCCGCTGACCACGGCCACGCCGCCTCTGGCGAGCAGTGCCACCAGCGGCTGGGTCAACAGCGCCCAGACGGTGACCCTCACCGCCGTCGACGTCGGCACCGGCGGCGCCGACCAGCTACAGCATCGACGATGGCCCGACGCTCACCTACAGCGGCCCCTTCACGGTGAGCGCCCCGGCAGCCACGCCGTGACCTACTTCTCCACCGACAAGAGCGGCAACGTCGAGCCGCCACAGACCGGCTACGTCAACATCGACGCCGGGACCCGCAGTCTAGTAGACCGTAAGAGGAAGGCGGCCGGTCGGCGCGTCCAGGTGTGACGCCCCGCCACGCCTCGCGTATCGACTCTTGCCCGAGGGCCGCGCTGTGGGCCACACTAGCGGCAGAGAGCATTGGTGACGGGGGGCACGGTTGTTCGTTGGAGCGGGACGCTTGCTCAAGATCAAGCACGATCATCGGGACATCGGCTTTCTGAGTGCGAGCGTCGTCAGGGATGAGGCATCTCAAGGCTCTTGGGGCCTGCGGGTGGAGTCGCCGGCCGACATCGATGAGTTTCGCCGCCATTTGGAGCAGGGTTCTTCGATGGCGTTCACGATGGTCACTCGCGAGGGCGACCATCTGCGTGGCGAAGCGTGCGTGGCCAGCGTAAGCGACTCCGCAGACGCCGCCACGGTCGTGACCCTGGCGGGCATGGGCCCGCTACGCAGCGCGTAGAGCGGGCCGTCAGTCCGGGAAGACCTCGTCACCGACCAGTTCGCGCACGCGCAGCATGTCGAAGACGCCCTTCACGGCGGGGGAGAGGTTGCGGGCCATCATCGGCGTGCCCTGGCTCTTCATGTCGAGGCTGAGCCGCACGAAGATGCCAGTCCCCGAGGAGTCGATGAACTCCACGTCGGCGAAGTCGAGGACGACGGTCTGAGCGCCGCGGGCGGCCTCCGCCACGGCCGCGCGCAGACTGTCGGCACAGTCCAGGTCCATCTCGCCGGCGAGGAACACGGTGGGCGCCGGGCCCGGGGCGATCGTTGTCCGCAGCATGCTGTCCTGCCTCAGTCGGTCTTGCGGTCCAGTACCAGTGTGGTGCCCGTCCGGCCGGTGTGCAGCCCGACGCCGTCGAGATAGTCGAGGATGATCTTGAAGCCGTAGCCCATCGAAGCCTGCCCCTTCTTCGTCGGTGGCCCGATCCAGTTGAGAAAGTCCATCCCTGGTCCTTCGTCGGCCACCACGACGCGCAGGCGATCGTCGAGGCGCCGAAGGGTCATCGACCCCTGACCGCCGCCGTGGAGCAGCATGTTGGTCACGGCTTCCGAGATGCAGAGGATCGTGCGCTGTCGTGTGAGGTCGTCGATGTCGGAGCGCTGGAGGATGACATCGACGGCCTCGCGCGCCGCCGTCAGGGAGGCCGGGTCGTCGACGGCGAAGTGCAGGAGCTCCTTGCCGGTCTGCGCCTCCTGCAGCAGCTCGGACTCGTCGAGGACGCGCAGCTTGCCACACGCCACTGCCGCGGCAAGATCGTTGAGGATCTCGACGAGACTGCGGCGGTGGTCGCCGTGGTGCCGCTCCCAGCCGTTGGTGCGGATGCTGAGGATCTCGCAGCGCTCGCCCTGCGGTACGAAACAGAGCTCGTCGGCGACGAAGTCGCCGGATTGGGAGACGGCGAAGCACATGAACGTCTCACTCTCCAGGGCCTCGATGGCATGTGCGACAAGGTCTCGAACGGGCAGACCGGCCTCGACCTCGCCGATCACCAAGCGCACCGTGTCGTCGCCGGCGGTGTAGCGGAATACCTGCAACGAGGCCGGTGAATCGGCCGCTTGCTCAGCCATCTCTCTCCCCGTTTGGTGTCCGGTCGAGCTTCGCGAGCCGTTGCGGCTCAGGCGAAACGCGCGAGCAGCAGTGTCGCGTCGTCGCCCGGTGACGACGCAGCTCGAAACGCGGCGACATCGCTCCACACGGAATCAAGTGTCTCATCAAGTGGGCTCTGATGACAGCGCGCGAGCGCGTTCTCGAGCCGCTCCAGGCCGAAGAGCTCGCCGTTGGGGTCGCGCGCTTCGGTGAGACCGTCGGTGTAGAGCGCCACGGTGTCGCCGGCGGCCAGCTCGAGCAGGTCCTCGGGAAACTGGAGCCCCGTCCGGACCCCGAGCGCTGCGCCGCGAGACGGCACCTGGCGCACGCCTCCCGAGCCGGCGACAAGGATCGGATTGTGGCCGCCGCCGGCGATCGCCAAGCTGTGCCGCTGCGGGTCATACACGGCCAGGGCCACGGTGAGGAAGTACGGCAGGCGCTGGCCCTCGAGGTCGCGGGCCAGGCCGTCGTTCACCTCGGCCAGGACCTGGCCCGGTCCCTTCCCCGGGGCGATGGCCGTGTGCAGCAGTGAACGCGCCATCGCCATGATCAACGCGGCGGCGAGGCCCTTGCCCATCACATCGCCGCAGACGATTCCGACGCGGCCGTCGCCGAACGGGATGTAGTCGTAGTAGTCCCCGCCCATCTCGCCGAGGAACTCCATGCGCTGCGCCAGTTTCAGCCCCTCGACATGTGGCACGGAAGCGGGGAGGAGGTCGGCCTGGATGCGCCGCGCGCGTTCGATCTCGGCGGCGACCTTGAGCTGCGCGCTGCGGAGCTCCTCGTGCAGCTCCGTCGACTTGGACAGCTCGTCGTGGAACGAGTCTCGCTCGGCGTCGAAGGTGACTCTGTCGCGCGCCCGGCTCACATAGATTTCATAAGAGTAGTAGATGAGTACGACCGGGGGCACGGCCAGGACCAGCCCGGCGATCCCCAGCACGCCGTAGAGCCACGCCGCGAAGAGCGCGAACGTCGCTCCGGCGAGGTAGCCGGGCAGAGCCCACTGGTAGTTCTTTCTCCACACCGCGAGCGGTCCATCGCCGGTGCTGAGCGCGATCACGCCCGCCAGCGCGACCGTGTTGGCCACAAAGTCGAGCGCCGTGGCCAGAAAGGCGGGCACGACCATCTCGATGAAGGCGGCGCCGGAGGGCACGAGCGCCACGTACACGAGTCCGGCAACGAAGGTGGAGAGCACGTAGTTCGCGATGTTGAAGACGATCTTCTGCGGGTCCCTCGTGAAGCCGGCCGAGGTGGCGCCCGAGACGACCGCGACCAGCATCGCCGGCCACAGCCCCAAGATGATGAGGGCGGCGAGGACGGGCACGAAGGACATGCCGACGACACCGACTCCCGGCAGCCGCACTTCGCGCACGTCGGCGACCGCCGCGAGGAGCGCCAGTGCGAGCAGCGTCCACGACAGCGAGATCCCGTCGCTATACGAGACCCACGCGAGACCCGCGGCGGCCATCAAGGCGAAGGCCGTGACGTACAACGAGACGGCCGTGCGTTGCCGCTCGGCCGTCTCGTCTAGCCTGTGCACATTGTCCGCCGCGATCACTGTCCCTGGATCAGGATCGTCCACTTGAACTTCGTCCAGTCATACTCGGTCCACTTGAACTTGGTCCACTTGAACTTCGTCCACGCGACCTCCGTCCACTTGAACTTGGTCCACTTGAACTTGGTCCACTTGAACTTGGTCCACTTGAACTTCGTCCAGCCGTACTTCTGCCAGACCCGCTTTTCCCATTTGTTGTAGTCGCCGTTCTTGAAGAACTTCTTGCCGTCGCCGAGGTAGGCTGAGAGAGCCCAACCGTTCGCATGAGTCGTCGCGGCCAGAGCCTCGTCCACGTCGAGTGTGCCGGCGCCCTGCTGGTGCACGCTGGCGCCGGCGACGGGATCGGCGGTGCCCATGAGCCGCACCTTGACGTCGTCGGGCGTCAGGCTCGGTTCCGCGCCGATCATCAGCGCTGCGGCGCCGGCCACGACCGGCGCGGATGTGCTCGTGCCAGACAGCATCAGGTAGTTGGACACTGCGGTGCCCGAGGTCTCGAAGGAAGCCGTGGGCGCGTAGTCGGCCAAAGGGATCACGTTGTCCGGGAAGTTGAGATCGATATAGGAGCCCTGCGTGCGCACGGAGATCAGGCGGTTGCCGGGGGCCACGAGGTCCGGCTTGGCGATCTCGTCGAACAGGGTGGGGCCCACGGAGCTGTAGTAGGCCACGATGTCGTCGCCGGCGTCGGCGGTCTGCTTCGTGTCCGTCGCGCCCACGGTGATGACGAACGGATCGTTGCCGGGGGAGAGGATGCCGCCTGAGCCGAAGTCGCCCTCATTGCCGGCCGCGCACACCACCGTGATGCCGCGCTGCCAGGCAGCCTCGACCGCCATGGCGATCGGGTCGTGCTTGATGGGGCCGACCGGGTTGCCGCCGATCGAGATGTTGAGCACGCGGATGTTGTACTCGTCCTTGTGCGCGATCGCCCAGGCGATGCCGGCGATCACCGCGGAAGCGCGCCCCTGCCCGACCTCGTCGAGGACTTTGATGCCGACGATGTCGGCGGCCGGGGCGACGCCGCGGAACTGGACGGTGGCGAAGCCGCCGTTCTCGAGCGGCAGGGAAGCCGTGCCGTCGCCGGCGATGAGCCCGGCGACGTAGGTGCCATGACCGGCGTCGTCATACGGCGTCGGCTGGCCGTTGACGAAATCCTTCCAGCCGACGATGCGGCTGGCGGCCAGGTCGGTGTTGGTGGCCACGCCGCTGTCGAGGACGGCCACGGTCACGCCGGCGCCCGCCGGCCCCCCGTCGGCCGGAGCGGGCACGTCGCCGAGGCCGATGGTGAGGTTGGTCACGTCCATCGTGCTCTGGTAGTCGAAGCCGTGAACGAGGTTGTCGGCGACGATGGCGGTGACGAAGCTCGCATCACCCAGCGCGCGGATCTCGCCGGGAGTGAGGAAAGCGGCCACGCTGCCTACCAGCGGCAGCTCCGTGATGTCGACGCCCAGTGGGATGGACGCCGTCACCCGGGCGAGGGCGCCGGGCGCGTTTACCATGACCGGTATCGCGACGTTGCCTCCCGTCGCCTCGAGGACCGTCACCACGCTTGAATCGATCTTGCCGTCGGGCTCGTTGTCGGCCAGCGCCAGGTTCGGCACGGCCAGCAGGCAGAGCAGCGCAACGGTCAGGATGAGGATCCTCGGCTTCATCGTTCTCGCCTCCACTTCGGTACTCCCTCGGCCCGCCGGTCGGCTCGCGACCAGGGACGATGACCGGGTTCAGCTGTGGTGCAGAGCGGGGCGCTGGCCTGAGGAGGGAAGCAGAATGCGAGGTCCGCGGGGGGCGAAGATCGAATCCGGCAACCGAGCTATCTTGAGCATCCAAGACCTCTGGCTTTGCGTCCCTGCCTCGCGACAGGTTTGCCCTTATCAGTGTGGCTATCGGGCGGCCCTATTCCAAACATGAGGGTTTCTAGACGAATTGGCCACGGAAGTGTAGCCGCCGCGGCGACACTGCCCGGTGGTAGACTGTTCGCATCATTGCCCAGAGTCCGTCGTGGGGAGCCGACGCGGCGAGGCGGTCCTCGCTTCCGCCCCGCCGCCCGGATGTTCTCTCCCACGACGTTCCCGACGTCACTGATGCGCGTCCGCTGGGCAAGGACGCGCCTGAGGAAAGGAGGAGCTGGATGAGTCGTGCGGACGGCCTCTACACCGCGGTGCAGAGGAAGGTGATCAACCAGATGCTCAGGCTGGCCGGCAGCGACGACAAGGCAAAGATCGTCAAGGCGTTCCGGCTGGCGGAGAAGATCACTCCGGACCAGTACAAGGGCTCAGTGCGGTTCGTCGCCGACAAGGTGAAAGATGACCACCCGGCGCTGTTCATCGCCAAACACGTTTCCTCGAGACTAAGCCCGCGTTGTCGCGACGCCTTTATTGAATGTCTTATCGTGAACAACCTTCTTCGCGGCATCGCCAAGCGCAAGGATCTCGTGGCACGTACGGGGATGTGCGCACCCACGACGATCCTCATGAGCCCCACCATGCGCTGCAATCTCACCTGCGACGGCTGCTATGCGGCGGAGTACTCGCCCGACAAGGATCTGGAAAGGGCCCTCCTTCAGAAGATCGTGGACGAGGGCAACGACATGGGGGTCTACCTGTTCACCCTCCTCGGCGGCGAGCCCTTCATGTACGAGGAACTGCTCGATTTCGCGCGCGCCAACAAGGACGCCTACTTCCAGGTCTTCACCAACGGCACACTCCTCGACCACGACACGATCGACGAGCTCGCCAAGATCGGCAACATCGCGCCGATGCTCAGCCTCGAGGGCTCGCCCGAGCTCACCGACCAGCGCCGTGGCGCTGGGGTGCACGATCAGGTCATGGAGATCATGGACCACCTCGGCGAGGCCGGCGTGGTGTTCGGCTACTCCTGCACCGTCGGCAGGAACAACTGGCAGGCCGTCGTCAGCGACGAGTTCGTCGACCCGCTGATCGCCAAGGGCGCGATGCTCAGCTGGCACTTCCTCTACATGCCGGTCGGTCGTGACCCGGACACGACGATGATGCTCACCCCTGAGGAGCGCAATCAGTTCCGCGTCGACATCCACCGTATCCGCGAGACGAAGCCGATCTTCCCGGTCGATTTCTGGGGCGATGCGCCGTGGGTGAACGGGTGCATCGCCGGCAGGCACTACGTGCACATCAACAGCGATGGCTGGGTGGAGCCGTGCATCTTCACGCACTTCGCCACCGACAACATCCACGATGTCAGCCTCATGGAGGCCTTCAACTCACCGTTCTTTCGGGAGATCCGCAGAAGGCAGCCGTTCAACCACAACCTGCTGATGCCGTGCATGTGGATCGACAACCCGGAGCAGTCGCGCGAGATCATGGCGGCCACCGGTGCCCAGCCCACGCATCCCGGCGGGGACGTCATGCTGACGCACCTGCAGCCCGAGCTCGACATGTACGCGCACGAGGTCAATCGCGTGTACAACCCGATCTGGGACTGCTTGAGCGCCAACAAGGTGGACGACGAGATCGACGAGCCGGCGCCCGTCCGCTAGCGGGCTCTGCAGACGGCCGCGAGAAGGCGGGCGGCGAGGTGCCAGCGGCACCTCGCCGCCCGCCTCGCGTTTGCGGCTGCGGGGTGGCGGCCTAAGGGTTTCGTGCTACCCTGTCGAAACTGAGTCTGCCGAAACCCCCATGGCGAGACCTCACCCCCACAAGCGGGTCGCTCGCGCGGCGGCCATCTGCATACTCACCTTCATCGCGACGCTGGCGGCCATCTGGCTGGCGCCGCGAGCCAGCGACGCCGTGGCGGCGTGGGTGCGCACGCCCGGCGTGCGCACCCAGACGAGCGCCCTGTCGGCCCCACTGTCGGTCGCAGCGCCACGGGTGGCAGCCGGCGCCTCCGCACGCAGCGCCGTCGCTGCGGGTGAGGCGTCCGCTGACGACGCCGTGACCGTCGATCCGGGCCTGCGCTTCAACCTCGTGGGCGTCGTCTGCCGGCCGCCGGCAGAGCCCGGAGGCGTTGTGATACAGGTGCGCACGAGCCTCGACGGGAGCTCGTGGGGTGATTGGTATTCGGCCGCGCTCGAGGTCGCCGCCGAGGGCGACGGCTCGCGGCCGCAGGCGTTCACCGAGCCGCTGTGGACGGGCGCCGCGCGCTTCGTCCAGGTCGCGGCGCAGCAAGCCGGAGGACGGCAGGCCGCGCCTGTCGCCTTGCACGGCGTCAAGGTCGTGGCGCTCAACAGCACCGAGGACGCCGACCCCGGCGCCACACTGCTGGGCGTGGTGCGCCGCACGGCGGCAGCCGTGGCCGGGCTCGAGCTGGCCGCGCCCGCCGGAGCGATGACGACGACGCCGGCCATCGTGACGCGCGCCGCATGGGGCGCCGACGAGTCGCTGCGCTCCGGCGCGCCCTCGTTCGCCACCGTGAAGATGGCCTTCGTTCACCACACCGCCAGCGGCAACGACTACTCGCGGGCGGAGGCGCCGGCCATCATGCGGGGAGTCTACGCCTATCACACGCGGTCGCTGCACTGGAGCGACATCGGCTACAACTTCCTCGTCGACCGCTACGGGACCATCTACGAGGGTCGATACGGTGGCATGACGAAGGGCGTCATCGGGGCCCAGGTCCTGGGCTTCAACACCGGCAGTACGGGCATCTCGGTGATCGGCACGTTCAGCACGGCTGCGCCCCCGGCTGCGGTGGTGACGGCGCTTGAACGCCTCCTGGCCTGGAAGCTGGATGTGCACCACGTTGACCCCGCAGGCAAGGGGGCGCTGGTCTGCGGGTACGGGCAGAAGTACGCCACCGGCCAGAACGTGGCCTTCCCCGTGATCGCCGGCCATCGCGACGCCAACTTCACCGACTGCCCGGGCGGCAAGCTGTACAGTCAGCTGCCGGCGATCCGGAAGGCCGTCGCCGCCATGGGCCGGCCCAAGATCTACGCGTTCGACGTCGCCGGCGCCTACTTCAGTCCCGATGGCGACGGCGTGCGCGACAAGGCCGAGGTGGGCTTCATCGTGTCGGAGCCGGCCACCTGGAGCGTCGAGATCCGCAGGCCCGGTGGCGATGTCGTGCGGCGCATGAACGGCGAGGGCTCCAACCCCGCCGCGACCTGGGGCGGCAAAGACGACGAGGGCCGCGAACTGCCCGACGGCACCTACACGCTGATCGCGGGCGCGAAGAGCGCGCATGGCGAGGCACGGCCCGCGACGATCGACGTGCACCTCGACACGACGCCGCCACGTCTCGAGAGCGCCGAGATCGCTCCGGACACGTTCAGCCCGAACGGCGACGGGCGGGCCGACATCGCCAGGATACGCTTCGAACCCGGCGAAAGCGGCACGGCGCGCGTCTCGGTGATCGGCGACGGAGACAGGGTCCTTCGCCGGCTCACCGGCTGGAGTGCAGTCGGGGCAGCGGCGCAGTCCGTCACCTGGGACGGGCGCATCAGCGAGAACGGCAAGCTCGTGGCGGCGCCCGAAGGCCGCACCCTGGTCGAGATCGCCGTGCGCGACCTCGCGGGCAACAGCGCCCAGGTCCGGCGTGCGGTGATCGTCGATCGCACGCTTGGCTTCCCGGGCGTCACCCCACAGACCTGCTCCCCGAACGGCGACGGCGTGCGTGACACGGTCGCCGTGGCTTTCAAGCTCACGCGCCGGGCAGAGGTCACCGTTGCTTTGGTCAGCCGGTCCGATGTGCTGCGTACCATCAAGGCGGGCGAACTGGCTGCCGGCTCGCAGTCGCTCACCTGGGACGGCAAGCTCGCCGGCGGGGCGTTTGCAAAGAGCGGCAAGTATGACCTGCGCGTGACCGCGGACAGCAGCGTCGGCGTGACCTCAGTCGCCGCACGGGTGACGGTCGATCGCTTTCGGCCTCGATTCACGGTGCCTGCGACCGCGTCGGCGACCTTGGGAAAGACAGCACGGGTCGCCTTCTCGGTGCGCGACGCGTACAGCCCGACCGTGAAGGTGACGGTCGCGGTGAGCGACGCTGCAGGAGCCGCCGTGGCCACGGTGGACTGCGGGTGGGTGAAGCAGGGGACGACGCTGACCTGCGCCTGGAAGCCGCCGGCGCGAGGGACCTACACGCTCACCTTCCACGCCGTCGATCGCGGCGGCAATGCCGAGGGTGCTGCGGGGCTCACGGTCCTGAAGGTTCGCTGAAGCACGGACCCGGGGACCGGGCCCGTGCGCGACGATACTCTAGTCAGAATGCGCGCGAAGCCGGCTCGTACGCCCGCACGCCGCGCACGATCGCGACGACGATGGCGACGACTCCGACCACGAGCGCGACGCGGAGCACGCTCACGAGTGCAATGGCGAGCCAAGCGAGAATCTCCCATCCGCCCATGATGCCCCCTTTCTCTGCAGCTGCGGGGCCGCTTCACACGGCTCCCGTACTAGTTATCACCTTTCCGGGGCAGGAAACGCATCGGGCATACGCCCCAGAACAGGGTGGGGTTGCCCCCTGACCTTGTAGGTGGAGCCTCCTCCTGAGCCTGGCGGCGGAGTTCGGTGCGCGCGCAGACCGCCGGCCGGGGATGATCTCCCCGGCCGGCGGTCTGCGCGCGGTGCCAGATCAGACGGCGGAGTGTTCGCGCCGCCAGCGGCAGTGGGGGATAGGGCAGGCGGCCATGCGCGCCGCGTCGCAGATCTCGCAGCGCTGCGCGGCCATGCTGATAGGGAGGTCGAAGACACCATCTGCAGTCTCGCCGAGATTGAGCACGGCGTGCAGCGCGCGCGACACCGCCTTCATGTCGGCGAACGTGTCGGCCTTCTCGGGGAGGTCGATGAGCCCCATGCGCACGGCGCGCTTGCGCACGCGACCATCGGGGACGCAGGCGAAGCGGTCGAGCGTGTCATCGTTCCACAGGCCGTAGCGGCGCATCTCGCGCACTGCCCAGAAGGCCCGCGACTTGAGAGCGCCGCCCGAGGCCGCATGCAGGACGTCGACGGCGACGTCGGGATCGGCCGGCTGAGGCAGAAGGCGGCTCCACGTCTCGCGGGCCTCCGCGAGCCGCGTGAAGTCGATGACCTTTCCCTTACTGTCGTTGCGCGAGACCGGAGGGTCGAGGGCGTAGCGCTTGAGGTCGAACTCGTCGGCGAACAACGCGTCGACGACGCCGGCGGTCTCGAGACGGCGCCAGTCTGCGTCGACGACCGCGTCGGGCGCCGGCTGCGCCGCCAGGGCGCCGTAGCAGAGGAGTTTGTAGAAGAGCCCGGGTTGAGCGGCCGGCTCGGCGGCGAAGCGCTCGCGCTCGTCGGCGTCGAGGACCTCAACCGGCTGGCGCTGAGCCGCGGCGAAGGCTTGCCCGAGAAAGGCGACGTTCTCGCGGCGTTCGCGATTGGTGAGCGTGGTCGAGTCGTTCACGGATGCTCCCACTGGTGAGGTTGACGGAGAGCGGCCGGCCGGCGCGCCTTGACAGCATGGTAGCGGCGCGTCGGCCGCCCGCACAGGCTTACGATGCGCCCCCGCGGGTGACATCCGCGGCGCCGCGAGGTACACGATCACGGCCGGCGGAGGGCGCGCGTTGACGGCGATTCAAGACTAAAGTAGTCTTCTTCTCTCAGCTTGCGACGGGCCGCCGCGAACGGTAGGCTCTGCAGTCGGCGAGGCGGGTTCCGCCCGCAGGAGGTATACGTCTTTCACCCATGACTTCACTCGGCATCGACATCGGCTGCATCAGCCTCAAAGCCGCGCTCGCCGGCGAGGCCGGCGACCATGCTCTGTACAGCGAACTTCTCTCTCGCAATCCCGACCTCTTCCAGACCCCTCGCGAGGGTCTCACCGTGGCCGAGGGCAGGCCGGTCCTCGTCTCCCGCTATACGCGCATCAAGGGCGGCCCCGGCGAGGCTACCCAGGCGCTGATCGACGCGCTGCTCGCCGTGCTTCCGGAAGACAGGATCGCCGGCGTGCGCGTCACCGGCTCGGGCGGCCGGCTCATCGGCCAAGCGCTCGAGGCGAGCTTCGAGAACGAGTTCAAGGCCATTACCCGCGGCATCTCGGCGCTGCATCCCGAGACCCAGACGATCTTCGAGATGGGCGGCGAGACGTCCAAGTTCATTCGCTTGGAGAAGGGCGACGAGGCGCGCTGCGCCGGCATCGCCGACTATCAGACCAACGGCGATTGCGCCGCCGGCACCGGCTCCTTCATGGACCAGCAGGCGAGCCGCCTCCTCTACGATATCGAGGACGTCGGCGACATCGTCCTCGATGCCGGCAAGGCGGCGAGCATCGCCGGGCGCTGCAGTGTGTTCGCCAAGTCGGACATGATCCATGCCCAGCAGAAGGGGTACGAGCCGCCTGAGGTCCTGCGCGGCCTCTGCGACGCCGTCATGCGCAATTTCAAGGGCACCATCGCCAAGGGCAAGGTCGTGCAGCCGCCCATCGCGTTCATCGGCGGGGTCGCCGCCAACCGGGGCGCGGTGCAGTCCTTGCAGGAGGCTTTCGACCTCGATCAGGGCGACCTGTTCGTGCCCGAGTTCCACGCTTCACTGGGCGCCATCGGCGCGGCACTCGTCGAGGCCGACTACGAGGACGCGCGCGCCGCCATGGGGGCGCTCGACGCCGGCCGTGTGCCGGCCGCCGATTTCCCCGTCACCGAGCCCCTCCGCATGGACAAGGTCGTGCTGCTCCGCGACATGGCGCAGCCGTTCGACTTCGGCGGCAACGGCGGCGTCGTGGACGCCTACATGGGCATCGACGTCGGCTCGGTCTCCACGAACCTCGTGGTCGTCGACGACGAGGGGCGCGTCATCAAGGAGATCTACACCAAGACCGACGCGCGCCCCGTCGAAGTGGTCACCAAGGGCCTCATCGACATCCACGACGAGATCGGCGCACGCATCAACCTTCTGGGCGTGGGCACGACGGGTTCCGGGCGGGAACTCATCGGCGAGCTCTGTGGCGCCGACATCATCACCGACGAGATCACCGCCCACAAGACGGGCGCCGACTTCATCAGCCGCCAGATCGGCCGCCAGGTCGACACGATCTTCGAGATCGGCGGCCAGGACTCCAAGTTCATCAGCCTGCAGGACGGCATCGTCGTCGACTTCGCCATGAACGAGGCCTGCGCCGCGGGCACCGGGTCGTTCCTCGAGGAGCAGGCCGAGAAGCTCGGCATCAACATCATCGACGAGTTCGCGCAGCTGGCCTTGAGCTCACCCGCGCCCATCAGGCTGGGCGAGCGGTGCACCGTGTTCATGGAACGCGACGTGATGGCCTATCAGCAGCGCGGGGCGCGCCGTGAGGACCTCGTGGGCGGTCTCGCCTTCTCGATCGCCACCAACTACCTGAACCGCCTCGTGCGCGAGCGCACCGTCGGCGAGTGCATCTTCTTCCAGGGCGGCACCGCCTACAACGATTCCGTGGCCGCGGCCTTCAGCCAGATCCTCGGCAAGGAGATCATCGTGCCGCCGTACAACGGCGTGATGGGCGCGCTCGGCATGGCGCTGCTCGCCCGCGAGCGTACGCAACGCACGGGCGAGCCCAGCACGTTCCGCGGCTGGGACCTCGGCGCCGTGGACTACACGGTCGTCGACTTCGTCTGCAAGGCCTGCTCAAACGAGTGCGACGTGCGCCAGTTCACCATCGAGGGGCAGAAGACCTACTGGGGCGACAAGTGCTCCGACCGCTACCGCAAGCCGGCCAAGGTCGACAAGCAGCCGGTGATCGCCGACCTCGTCGCGTTCCGCGAGGAGCGTCTGCTGGCGCCCTACGACGCCGCCAGAGCGCGTGTCCCCGAGTCGGCGCCCACAGTGGGCCTGGCGCGCAGCATGTACACCTACGACCGGCTGCCCTTCTGGGCGACCTTCTTCGCCGAGATCGGCCTCCGTCCGGTGCTCTCGCCGGAGAGCGACAAGCAGATCCGCGAGGCCGGCGTCGACCTCACTGTCGCCGAGCCGTGCTTCCCCATCCGCGTGGCCCACGGGCACGTCCAGTGGCTGGCGCGCGAAGGCGTCGACTGGATCTTCCTGCCCAACCAGGTCAACGAAGAGACCGAGTTCACGGAGTTCAACTCGCATGCTTGCCCGTGGGGTCAGACGTTGCCGTTCGTGGTGCGCACCGCCCCGGGCCTCGACGAGTACCGCGACAGGTTCCTCTACCCGCGGGTGATGTTCCGCGATGGGCGCGAGGGCCTCGTGCGTGACATGGCCGGTATGGCTTCGCAGCTGGGCGTGAGCAAGGCGCGGCTGCGCGCCGCGCTCGACCGCGCCTACGTCGTCCAGGACGAGTTCCGCGAGGCGCTGCTCGGCGCCGGCCGGGAAGCGCTCGAGACGCTGCGGGAGGCCGGTGAGCTCGGCATCATCCTCGTGGGGCGCCCTTACAACATGTACGACAAGGGCATCAACATGGACATCCCGCGCAAACTGCGCCGGTTCTACGGCGTCAACGTGATCCCGCTCGACTTTCTTCCCATCAAGGGCATCGACATCAATCCCATCGTGCCCAACATGTTCTGGAACTACGGGCGCAAGATCCTGCAGGCGGCGAGCTACGTGTACGACCAGGAGCACCTGCATCTCATCTACTTGACCAACTTCAAGTGCGGGCCCGACTCGTACATCAAACACTACGTGCGCGAGGCGTCGGGCAAGCCGTTCCTCACGCTGCAGTTCGACGAGCACCAGAACGACGCCGGAGCCATGACGCGCTGCGAGGCCTACCTCGACAGCAAGGGTTTTCTGCGCTGGTGGTCGCAGGCCGGCGAAGAGCGCGAGCACGCCTGCGCTCCGCCGCAGGAGGTGGCAAGTGTCGTCAAGTAGCCACACGGAGCTCATCCAGGACGACCAGATCAAGCGCGCGATCAAGGACTTCGGCCTTGAGGGCCGTCGCCTTTATCTGCCCCAAATGCCGTACGGCGGCAGCTACCTGCTCGCGGCGGCCATCCGCTCCATCGGCTTCGACGCCTGGGTCACCAGCGACTCCGACGAGCGTACGCTCGAGCTCGGCAGCCGCGTGACCTCCGGAGACGAGTGCTACCCGCAGAAGATCACCATGGGCGATTTCCTGCGCATCATCGAGGACGAGGGCCGCGACAAGGTCGCCTTCCTTATGCCCTCGTCGAACGGCCCCTGCCGCTTCGGCCAGTACCTGCATCTCATCCGCAGC
The DNA here is from genome assembly GCA_963765635.1 of uncultured Thermoleophilia bacterium. Taxonomy (GTDB): domain Bacteria; phylum Actinomycetota; class Thermoleophilia; order UBA2241; family UBA2241; genus CAIXSE01. Next base: position 1,221,038 of record CAVXXF010000002.1, on the reverse strand, counting down.
AAGTTCGACGAGCTCGGCTACGACGACGTGCCGGTCATCAGCATCACGTCCGGTGACGGTTATTCGTCGATTGGCAGCTACTCCAGCGCGCTCATCCGCACCGCCTGGCGCGCCGTGCTCACGCAGGACATCCTTATGAAGCTCCTGCTCAAGACGCGTCCCTACGAGACCGAGATGGGAGCCGCAGACGCGGCCTACCACCAGAGCCTCGAAGAGGTCGGCGCAGCCGTCAGCCTCAATGGCGTCTCGGACAAAGAGCGCATGGCGGCCATCCTGCCTGCCATCGTGCGCGCCCGCGACCGCTTTCGCGCCGTTCCCGCTCAGTACGATCGGTCGCGTCCGCTCATCGGCGTGGTCGGCGAGATCTTCTGCCGCCAGAACACGTTCTCGAACTTCGACCTCATCCGCGTGGTGGAGGAGCAGGGCGGGGAGTGCTGGCTGGCCGACATCGGCGAGTGGGTGTGGTACACCGACGACGAGCAACGCCGCCGGCTCATCGACGAGGGGCGGCGCATCTCCAAGGACAACGTGTACCGCATCCTCAAGAGCAAGGTCATGCGCCGCGACGAGCACGCCCTCTATGGCCCGTGCGCCGACGATTTCGTCGGCTACGAGGAGCCGGCCGACGTGCGTGATGTGCTCGAGCTGAGCTTTCCCTACCTGCCGTACACGGGCGCGCTCGGCGAGATGGTGCTGAGTAGCGGCAAGGCGATCTACCTCCACGAAAAGGGCGCCGACGGGGTCATCGACATCAGCCCCTTCACGTGCATGAACGGCATCGTCACGGAGGCTGTGTACCCGAGCCTGCAGAAGGAACTCGACAACATGCCGATCCGCACCTTCTACTTCGACGGCACCCAGGGAGACCTGGAGCGCGACGTCGGCATCTTCATCGAACTCACGCGCACCTACCAGCGGCGCAAGAAGAAGCCGCGTCGCTTCCCGGCGTACTTCTCGCTGTAGAAAAGGGAAGGCCTCCCGCTTGATCCCCCGGCACAGTGGGGCCGGGCCAGGGGGCGGGAGGCCTTACGTCGAACCGTAGCGGCCGGGGGAAGCCACGTGCGGGTCGGAGAGTGGTCTGTGGAGCTTAGAAGTCGCGGCCTCGCGTCACGGTGCCGTTGGTGTAGACGCGGATGAGCCCGCGGGCATCGCCCGAGGGGGTCCCAACGACGTCGCCGGTGCCCTCGAAGAAACGACCTATCGAACGGAACATTCTACTCTGCATGATGCTCACCGTCTCTCAGCTCAGCGTGGGTAGAAGCGGGCGCTTCCGGTCAGATCCTCGTTCATGAAATCGCGAGTGCGGCGCTCACGGTTAGATCCCGAAGGAGAGAACACCGCGTTGGCGGTTCCCTCAAAGAAGCGCTTGATCGTGGGAAGAACTGGAACCGACATGGCGACCCTCCTTAGAGCGAAAATGAATTATGTTGTGTAAATCTGCACAAAGTATATGCCCACTTGCCTGTTCTGTCAAACGGGAGGCCTGACCAAGGTCAAGGTGGGGCCGGGCGCTCCGCGGGTACGGTCAGGGCGAAGAGAGATACGCATCGCATCTTGGAGGCACTCATGGACGCAGCTCAGCCGATCGTCGCCGATCTCGAGGCGATGGCCCAGGTCGCCGATCAAGGCATCGTCAGCAAGTCGATCGTCGAGAACGAACACCACAAGATAGTGCACTTCACGTTCGCGCCGGGCCAGGAGCTCAGCGAACACACCGCCAGCGTGCCGGCCGTGATCCACATCCTCCGCGGGAGCGGCGCCGTGGTGCTCGACGGCGTGGAGCACGAGGCCGGACCCGGCAAGCTCTACTACATGCCGGCCGATCTCAAGCACGCCGTGCAGGCACACGAGGAACTGGTGTTCCTCCTCACCATGTTCCGCACCTGAGATCCGCGGCGCGGCGGCTCAGGCCGCGGCCGGCGTCCGCGCCGCAGATCATGCCACCCGCACGGAGTCGCCGTCGCGGCGCACGAGGCCGTCACGCGCCAGCAGGTCGACCAGCTCAGCCGCCGCGGCGGGATCGATCTTGAGCGTGGCCGCAAGCTGGTCGAGGCCCTGCGGCCCGCCTTCGAGCAGCGCCTGCAGAAGGCGCGAACGATACCAGCGGCGCGAGCCCACGAAGGCGCTTTGGTTGGTGCGCGGCGCGATGCCCGTGACCCGCGCCGTGAGCACCAGGGCGCCGTAGTCCATGAGCGCGTTGTGCCAGTCGCGGCTACGGCCGCGCGGCAGCGCGGCATCGGCCACCGTCTGCAGTTCGCGAGCTGGCAGGTCGGCCGGCAGTCCGAGCTCGTAGGTGAGCACGCGGCGCACATTGGCGTCCACCGCCGCGAGATCCTCGTTGTGCGCGAAGATGAGGACGGCGCGCGCCGTGTACGATCCCAGCCCGGGTAGCGCCTTGAGTTCGTCGAGCGAGTGCGGGAGGGTCGCCGGCCGCGTGGTGGCCGCGACGGTGACCGCCGCGGCGCAGTCGCGCAGGCGGCGGGCGCGGTTGTTGTAGCCGAGGCCCTTCCAGAGGCGCAGTACTTCTTCCAGCGGCGCCTCCGCCAGGTCTTCGAGGCGCGGGTACGCGGCGAGGAAGTCCTCGTATTTGGGGATCACGCGCGGCACCTGTGTCTGCTGAAGCATGATCTCGCTGACGAGAATGGCGTACGGGTCGGTGGTGCGCCGCCACGGCAGGTCGCGGCCGTTGTGGGCGTACCAGCTGAGGATGCGCGCCTGCAGCCCGGCGACGGTCGCCGGATCGCTCGAGGGTAGATCGTGCGGAGTCGCGAGGGAGGCCATGGCCGTCAGCGTAGCACGAAGGGTCCGTGTGCCGGCGCCCCGCAGCGCCAGGGGCGCGGCTCAGCCCACCTCGTCGACCAGCTTCTCCCACGCCTTGTACTCGCGCTGGAGCTGACCCTCGACGATCCCGCGCTCGTCGAGCAGGTGGTTGAGCACGTCGCGATCGGCGTACGTGTGGGGTTCGGCGAGCTCGGCGTCGATCTCTCCCAGCCGCTTCTCGGCGCGCAGGACGGCGGCCTCGACGCCGCGCAGTCGGGCGCGCCTGCGGCGCGCCTCCTCCGCGGTCTCCTTCGTTTCGCGCGTCTTGGCGGCGCCGGCGGGCGCGGCCGCGGTGCGGCCGGCGGGCCCGCCGCCGGAGGCGTCGGCTCCGCCGCCGGCCTCGGCGACCCGGTCGCCGTCGCCAACGAGGCGCGCTTGGCGCGCCTCCCAGTAACGTCCCGACGACAGGTGGTTGAGCAACTCGTCGTCGTGGATCTCCAGGACGCGCGTGGCGACGCGGTCGATGAGATGTCGGTCGTGGGTCACCAGGAGGATGGTGCCGGTGTAGTCCTCGAGGGCGTCGGCGAGCGCCTCGACGGAGCCCATATCGAGGTGGTTGGTGGGCTCATCGAGGAGGAGGAAGTTGGCGTCGCCGACGAGCAGGGTCAGTAGGCGGAGACGGCTGCGCTCGCCGCCGGACAACATCTCGACGCGCTTCTCCACCTCGTCCGGGCCGAACTGGAAGCGGCCGAGGAGTTGGCGCGCGCGCTGCTCATCGTGACCGACCAGGGGGAGTACCGTCTCCAGACACGTGTCCGTCTCGTTGAGCTCGCGCCCCTGCTGCGAATAGTAGGCGACGCGTGCGTTGTGGCCCAGGTGAGCAGCGCCGGCGCTGAGACTGCGCAGCCCGGCTACAGTCTCGACCAGCGTGGTCTTGCCGGAGCCGTTGGCGCCCAGCAGCGCGACCTTCTCGCCGCGCTCCAGCACGACGTCGACCCCGCGCACGAGAGTGCGGACGCCGGCCGGGTCGTCGGCGGAGCCGACGCACAGGGCCGGCGTCTTCATCTCGAGGACGACGCGCGCCGAGGGCTGGGGCTGCGGCAGTCCCAGCTTGAAGCTCCTCGTCTGTCTGGGGGGCTCGCGCAGGCTGCGCTTGATGCGCTCCATCTGCGTGAGCTTGGCCTTGGCTTGGGTCGCCTTGTTCTTCTTGGCGTGGAAGCGGTCGTAGAAGCGCTGCAGCTGGGCGATCTTCTCGAGGTCCTGCTCGTACTCGCGGCGCATGAGATCGAGGCGCGCCTCGCTCTCGCGGAGATAGGTGGCGAAATCGCCTCCCTGGACCTCGACATGTTCGTGCTCGACGGCCAGCACACGCTGGCCGACCTTCTCGAGCAGCCGGCGATCGTGGGTGACCAGGATGAAGGCGCGCGGGTAGTCGGCGAGGAAGCCTTCGAGCCACTCCACCGAATCGATGTCGAGGTGGTTGGTGGGCTCGTCGAGGAGCAGAAGGTCGGCGTCGGCGAGCAGCGCGCGCGCCAGCGTGACGCGCGTGAGCTCGCCGCCGGACAGCGACAGCAGGTCGCGCTCGAGCATCTCATCGGGCAAGCCGAGGCCCTCGACGACGCCGCTCAGCCGGCTGCGGTAGGCGTAGCCTCCCGCAGCCTCGAAGCGGCGCTGGAGTTGCTGGTACGTCTTCATCGTGTCGCGCAGCCCGGGGCTGTGCTCGGCGAGGCCGGAAAGGCTCTCTTCAGTGGCGCGTAGAGCCGCCTCGAGCTGCACGGCTTCGCCGAACGCCTCCAGGAGGTAGTCGCGCACGGGGCGGTCACGCTCGAGTTCGGGCGTCTGCTCGTGCAGCCATACGCGACGCCCGCGGGCGCGGGCGATGGTGCCGGAGTCGGCGTGTTCATCGCCCGAGATGAGGCGCAGAAGCGTAGTCTTGCCGGTGCCGTTGCGGCCGACGAGTACAGCGTGGTCGTGCGCGTCGATGGCGAAGGACACGGTGGTGAACAGCCGCTGCCCACCAAAGGACTTCTCGACGTTGCTGAAGGTCACGATGCTCATGGGTGGCTACGCTCGCGGGTACGTGCGGGGACGGGAGCGGCAGGATACCACCGCCGCTGCGCCGCGGCCAGCGAACGCGCGGCGAGACGCGGCTGCTAAGCTGGACGGCAATGACCCGCCAGAGGACATGCAGGTGAGCCGCAACGGCGACCAGAGCACGGTCAGTCTGGGCTCGCGTACCACCGTGTTCGCCGTGCTCCAGTCCTACCCGTTTCTGGAGGCGTTTCTGCACGCCTACCACCCGGCCTTCGGCAGGGTGGCCGGTCCGGGCAGGCGCAAGGGATGGACGCGCATGACGACTCTCGGCGATATCGCCGTCGAGATGGACATCTCCTGGCGTCACCTGGTGCGCGATGTGTCCGCCGAAGTGGCCCGGGTGAGCGGTAAGGAGCCGCCGGTGAGCGACGCGCGGCGCGCCGTCGCGAGTGACGACCGGCGCCTCATCGAGCTGCGCGAGATCGGCGCCCGGCTGGAGGGCGGAGGCTCGCTCGTCGAGCTGGCGGCGCGGCTTCGTGATGTGACCGCAGGGGTGGATGCGAAGCAGGCGGCGGCGCTCGACCGCGCGCTCGCCGCAGCGGCTGGAGAGGCGCAGGCCGCCGCCGACCGCAACGTGCAGACGGCCGTGGGCCTGCCCTCCGACACCGTCATCAGCGCGTCGCCGGAGGGGCACCCTCTGGACTCGCTGCGTCGCGAGGCGGTGCAGGTACGGGCACTCTGCGAGGGGCTGAGGGCGGAGCTCGAGAGCCTCGGAGGCGCACCGTCGCGGCGTCGCTGGCGCGCCGGCCGCCCCCTCGTGGCACGTCTCGTCGAGGGTCTCTCCGGTGTGGAGTCGCGGGTACGCCGCGAGCAGCAGGCGTGGTTCCCCGCTCTGGCCGTGCTCGGCGCGCACGGGCCTGCCGCGCTGATGCGCGACCGGCAGGCCGAGACGCTGGAGGCTCTCCGTCGGCTTCGTCTGGCGGTCGCCCGCGACGACGCCGGGTCGGCGGTCGAGAACGGAGTGCGGTTGCTCGATCTTCTCGATGCGCTCGCGGACACAGAGGAACAGGTACTGGCCCCGATCGCCGAGCGCGCGCTGACGCCCAGGGATTGGGCCGCCGTGCGCGAGCTCGAGGATGGCGTGGGCTGGGCGCTGATCGCCACGCCACCACATTGGCCGGCGGCCTGACGGGGCCTCCGGGCTTGGCCGCCGCCTCATGCGGGCACAACCCGGAGGAGATGAGTACCCCGGACCGTATCGAGACGCTCCTCCTGAGTCGCGTGGAGATGGCCGCCGAAGGGCGGCGCATCGTCGACGCCGCGCGTGAGCGCGGCCTCACGCTGCGCCTCATCGGCGGCCTCGCCGTACGCGATCACTGCGAAGAGCTGGTCTTCTGCAGCCGCGACCACTCGGACCTCGACATGGTGGGTCTGACTCGGGAGGCCCCGGGGCTCGTGAGTCTCTTCGAGGCGCTCGGCTACCGCGAGCGCCTCCACGTGCGCGAGGCGACGAGGCTCCGCCAGGCGCAGTTCGGGCGCCCCTGCGCCCACAGGAGCGCCGACGGCGCCTACGCCGTGCACGCCGAGGATCACGTGGACGTGTTTCTCGACGTGTTTCGCATGGACCACACGGTGGACTTCCGCGAGCGCCTGGACATTGAGCCGTACACGGTGTCGGCCGGCGATCTGCTGCTCACCAAGCTCCAGGTGTTCGGAGCAGAGGAGCGTGACCTGCGCGACATCGTCACGCTCCTCAAGGACGACGAGCTGGCCGACGAGGACGCCCCCGGCACAGTCAACGTGAAGTACGTGGCCGAGCTCTGCGCGCGGGACTGGGGGCTCTCCTACGACGTCACGCGGAACCTGCGGCGCTGCGCGGAGTCGCTGGCGAGCTACGGACTGGAGCGCCGGGCAGAGGATCACGTGAGGGCTGCGCTCGCACGGCTGACCGAGGAGATCGAGCACGCGCCGAAGACGCGCTCCTGGCGCTGGCGCGCCAAGATCGGCACGCGGGCCCGCTGGCACGAACTCGTCGAGGAACAGGATGGTGAATCGGCATGAAGATCGCGCTGATAGGCACGGGGATGATGGGCGAGCGCATGGGCGGCCGGCTGCTGGACGCCGGTCACGAACTCGCCGTCTACAACCGCACGCGGGTGCGGACCGCCGCTCTGGAGGCGCGCGGCGCTTCCGTCGCCGATACGCCGCGGGCCGCCGCCGCCGGTGCGGAGTTCCTGGTCACGATGCTCGCCGATGCGGTCGCCGTGCGCGCCACGGCGCAGGGGGAGAGCGGCTTCCTCGGGGCGCCGGGAGACAGATTGTGGATCGACATGTCGACAGTGTCGCCGGCCGAGTCTCGGGAGTTGGCCGCGGAGGCTAGGCGTGGCGGGGTGCGTGCGCTTGACGCGCCTGTGTCGGGCAGCCTGGGCGCAGCCGTCAAGGGCATGCTGGTGGTGCTCGTCGGCGGCCCGCCCGAGGACGTCGCGGCGGCGAAGCCGCTCTTCGACGTCCTCGGGCGGGCGACGCTGCACATGGGTCCGAGCGGCGCCGGCAGCGCCACCAAGCTGGCGCTCAACGCTTTTCTGCTGGCGACCATGGTGGCGGGCACGGAGGCGCTCAAGCTGGGGGCGGCGGACGGAATCCGCCGGGAGGAGCTGCTCGAAGCGTTCGCGCGCACCGAGATCCTGCCGGCCTGGGCGCTCGGTAAGCTCGAGACCCTTGGCGGGGGGGAGGCGCGCACGGCGTTCTCGCTGGCGCTCGCCGACAAGGACATGCGGCTGGTCGGCGAGACGGCGGCGGCGCTAGGGCTGGAATTGCCGCTCGCCGGGACCGTGGCCGACGCGTACGCCCGCGCCCTCGCGGCCGGCCTCGGCGAACGCGACTTCTCGGCGGTGGACGCCGCCGGCTGAAAGGCGGTGGCGCGGCTTAGCTGGGCCGGCTGGGCTGCATGGATCGCGGCGGCGGGGTCAGGCCGATACTCGGCGCACGTCGACCTTGTTAAGGTCCATCTCGCCGAGACCCATGTCGTATGCGGCTTGCACGTAAGGGATGTCGCCACCGCTCAGGTCGAAGAGCGTCGCCGCAAACGAGTCGGCGGCGACGATGTCTGGGCTCGCGATCACGGTGTCCAGCCGTTCAACGTCGTTCAGGTCCCCCCCGGTCGGCCCGTTTGCGGTGAGCACGCGCACGGCGTCGACGACGGTCAGCGTGGGGCGGCAGGCGCTGACCAGATCGGCCGTGCGCTGGCCGATGTTGCTGTGAAGGGCGCCCGGATCGAGGATCACGCCCAGCAGGTTCTTGCCGCCTAGCGTGAGCCTCGTCATGCCGTGATCCTTGGCGATGGGCACGTCGATGAGCACGTCGCAACCAAGGATGTCCGAGTAGATGGGCCACTGCTGGAGGTCGAGCCCCGTGGGGATCGTGTAAGCGCGGAACTTGGCCGGCGCCATGACCTCCATCTGGCCGCCGGCCTTCTCGACGGCCGCCTGGATGCCGCTGTTCGTATAGGCCTCGTCGGCCTGGCTGCCGAAGGGAGAATCCATGACGCGCACGCGGCCGGCCCCGGCGGCCAGGCAGAGCCCGACGAGCGCGCCGACCACGTCGGGGTTCGTGGTGGCCGCGTACTCCGGCCCGTGGTAGCCGGTGCAGATGTTGGGTTTCACGATCACATCGTCGCCACGCTTGACGAACGCCTTCATGCCGCCGAGGGCGGCGATGGCGGCCGCCGTGATGCCCGCGGCGTCCCCGCCGCGGGCCACGGCCAGCGGCGGCCGCTCGTGACGCGTGGGCGGCGCGGGCGACAAGAGGCGGTCGCTCGACGGCGGCGGGATGGCCGCCTGCGAGCCGCAGCCGGCTCCGGCGAGAGCCGCTCCGGCGGCGGCCGTGCCGGCTATTCTCAGGAACTCCCTGCGGGTACACTCGCGCATGACTGGGCCAAGGGTAGCAGCGACGGCAGGCAAAAACACCCTTCTGGGCGCAAACGAGGACCACGGAGTGCTTCGTGGCGGAGGTCGACGATATGGACATCGGCAAGTGCTTCAAGGACGCCTGGGGGCTTTTCAGGCTCGATGTGGGGCCCCTGCTTGTGACCGCCCTGATCGCGTCGGCGATCGTGGGCGTCGCCAGTGCCGTGCTCCTCGCAGTCATGGCCGGAGGCATCGGCCTGGCGAGGTATGGCGGCGAGCTGGGAGGCATCTTCGGGTCGGCCTCGGCTTTCTTTGCCTTCCTGCTGGTCTTCGTCGTCGGGCTCCTGGTCTACGCCTGGGCGGCGGCGACGATGCTTCGCATGATCGTTCGCCGGGTGCGCGAAGGGCGGCCGGCGACCTACGCCGACATGAAGGAAACGGATGAGATCGGCGCCTTCGCCGTGGCCTTCGTGATCCTCGGCGTCCTGATCGGCATCGGCTACGCGCTCCTGGTGATCCCGGGGCTGATCCTGGTGACGCTCTGGATCTACGCGTTGCCGCTGGTCGTGGACCGCCGCATCAGCGTCGGCGAAGCGATGTCGGAGAGTCGCAGGCTCGCTGCCGCGCCGGGGTACTTCACCACCTTTCTGGCTTGGCTGGTCGGTGCGCTGGTCGTTGGCATCATCGTGTCCTTGCTCAACGTGATCCCGGTCGTCGGTCTCATCGTGGGCCTGCTGGCCGTGCCGTTTGAGCTGGCCTACGTCCTCAGCATGTACTTCCAGGCGACCGGCGAAGGCGGTCTGGTGGACGCCGCTCTGGGAACGGCGTCGTCGAATCGGGGGGTCTGAGGGCATGGACATCGGCAAGCTGTTCAGAGACGCGTGGGGGCTGTTCGTCAAGGACATCGGGCCGCTGATCGTCGGCGTGCTGATCGCCAGCATCGTGCCCGCGATCGCCGCCGTCGTGATCGCCGCGGCGGCGGTCGGCGCGAGTATCAGCGGTCTGCAGGTGGACGCGCAGGGCACGGTGACGGGCATCGATTCGCTGAATTGGGCGCTGATCGTCATCGGCTCTGTCGCGCTCATCGTGGTGACGCTCTTCCTTTCGGTGCCCCTGTACGTGGGTCTCCTCTCGGGCGTGCTCAGGCGAATCCGCGAGGGTCGAGAGATGGCCTACGGCGACGCCTTCTCGGGCTTCAGCCTGTTCGGCAGGGTGATCTGGGCGACGCTGTTGCTCGGCTTCATCATCATGGCCATCTTCGTCGCGCCCACTGCCGCGATCGTCGGTGGAGCGCTGGCCGAGTCCGGGGTCCTCGCCGGGCTCGGCGCGGTCGTCCTCCTGGCGGCCATGGTCGCCTACGTGTACCTCGTGATCGCCTGGGTCTACGTGTTCCCGGTGATCGTCGACCGCGGCCTCGGCGTGATCGCGGCAATGGGCGAGAGCCGCCGCCTGGTGCACAGCGCCGGCTGGTGGTGGACCTTCCTTGTGCTCTTCCTGCTGCAACTCGCGGTCGGCGCCGTGAGTTTCGCGCTCGGCATGATCCCGATCATCGGCGCCGTGGCGTCCATCGCGCTGTATCCGTTCCTGCTGACGTATGTGGTGGCCATGTACTTCCAGGCGCGCAACGAGGGCCAGCTCGTCGACGCCGTCCTCGGTTGGCCGCGTCAGGCGCCGACCGGGCCGCCCGCCTACTCCTCGCCGGCGGCGCCCTATCTCGCGGCACCGCTGCCGCCGGCGCCGCCGTACGTCTCGCCTCCGGCCGGGCCGCCACCAGCGGTGGAGCAGGGGCAGGCGTACGCGCCGGCTCCACCGCCGCTGTCTCCGCCGGCTCATCCTGCCGCCGCGGCGCAAGGGGCGGCGTCGCCGACGCCGCAGACCGCCGTGACGCAGCCGGCGGCGCCCGAAGCGCCGGCGGCTCCCGACCCACCGGCTTCGATCCCCGGCACGTGAGATATGGTCACAGCCGCCTGCTTGGGGCAGAATGCGTGACAGGGAGGGATGCATGAGTATCGGCGATGTGCTGGCCAAGGCGTGGGAGCTGTGGCGCCGCGATGTCGGGTGGCTGATTCTCGCCGGCCTTGTGGTGGGCCTTATCATGCTGGCCATCTTCGCGGTGGTGTTCGCGATCTTCGCGGCGATCTTCGCCGGCGCAAGCCTCACGTTCGGCGCCGGCATGCTGAACAACGACTCCGGAGCGCCGGGCGCGATCGGCGCCGGCGTGATCGTCCTCGGGATCATCGTCTACATCGTCGCCATATTCCTCTTCCAGGTTCTCGGCATGGTGTTCTACGGCGGCATGTTCGAGATGGTGATCGGCGCGGTGCGCGGCGATCGCGGCGTCGAATTCAGCGACCTCTTTGCGGGCTTCCGCAAGTTCGGCGCGTACGCGCTGTACGCGCTGGTGCTGCTTGGCATCTCCCTCGGCACCAGCATCCTCGGCATCATCCCGCTGATCGGCGGCATCATCGGCCTTGTGATCAGCATCTGGATCGGCGTGATCTGGCTGTACGTGCTGCCTCTCATCGCCGACCAAGGGGTGGGCTTCGGCGACGCCGCCAGGCGCAGCAACGCGATGGTGAAGTCCGTCGGCTGGTGGCGCACCTTCGGCATGGTGGTCGTGCTCGGCGTCGCCGTCGTGCTGGCGGCGATCGTCATCGTCCTGGTGGCCGTTCTCGTCGCTCGCAGCGTCGAGTGGGCGGGCATCGCGCTGGGCTTCGTCCTCTTCCTCGTGTTCGCCGTGCTGGTGCCGCCGTACGTGATTTGCTACGTCAGCACGATGTACCTGAGTTCCGCCGGCGAGGCGGTCGTGGCGCCGGCGGCCGCCTATGGTGGGCCCGCGCCGCCGGCCTACGGTGCCGCTCCGTACGTGACGCCGCCCGCAAGCGCACAGCTGTATCAGCCGCCCGCGCCGCCGCCGATCGCGGCGCCGGCTGGACAGGGCGAACTGACCGCCGCCACCGCGGTGGCGGCCGTGCCGCCTCCACGGGTGGCCGACGCCGACGCGTGGAAGGCCGCCGCCGATCCGCTTTCCGCCTCGCCCATCGCGTCGCCGGCGGTGGGCGAGAGAGCCGCCGCCGAGACGGTCGCGGACGCCCCGACGGCGCCGGACGCTCCGCTTCCGCCGGAAGAGCCCGTGACCTGATTTCCCGCCGGCGTCGCCGACGCCCGAGCCCCGGGAGCCGCCCTGCTACACTGCGGGGCGCAGGGTGACCACGACGACGGGGCAGCGGCGATGCGCGACCGGGAGGAGGCGTGATGGCGGCGAGTGCGCTGGTGAGGTGGGAGGACGTCGCGGGCAGAAGGGTCGAGGTCGGGCCGCTATGCGCCACCTGGACCGACCTCGGCAAGGCCGGCGGCAGCGTGACCACGGGCCTCAAACGCATCCAGATCGAGCCGGGCCGGCGGTCCACGCCGGCTCACGTGCATGATCTCGAGGAGGAGATCTTCTACGTCCTTGGTGGCGACGGCCTCAGCTGGCAAGACGGTGAGACCTGCAGGGTCGCGACCGGCGACTGCATCGTCCACGTCGCCGCGGGTGCGTCGCACACGCTGATCGCCGGCGACGAGGGTCTGGACGTACTAGCGTTCGGTACGCGCCGTGCGGCCCCGGTGACGCGTCTGCCGCGCGCCGGCGTCGCCTGGCTCGGGGGCAGCTGGGTCGAGATCGGCGGCGAGCCTCACCCGTGGGGGCGCGAAGTGGCCGCCGGCGACCTGGCGGTGCCCGAACCCGGCGAGCGGCCGGCGAACGTGGTGTCGGTGGACATGGTCGATGAGGTCGAGACCGCCTACACCGACACCTATCGCAAGGAGCGCGCCCTCGGCCGCGCCGGGGGGTCCCGCGCCACCGGGCTCAACTACGTGAAGGTCGTGCACAACCGTCAGAACTGCCCGCCACACGTGCATGCCGCTGAAGAGGAGATCTTCGTCGTGCTGCAGGGGGAGGGCAATCTGCTGCTCTACGAGTGCGACACGATCCCGCAGGCGCCGCCCATGCTGTACAAGGTGGGCGCCGGTGACCTGGTGGTGCGTCCCGCCGGCAGCGGCGTGGCTCACACCTTCCTGGCGAACGCCATGGGGCTCACCCTTCTGGCCTACGGTGAACGACGCAGCGATGAGATGACGTACTACCCGCGCTCGGGCAAGGTGCGCTTTCGCGGTCTCGGCGTCACCGGGCGTCTCCAGCTGTGTGGTTACTGGGACGGGGAGCCGCCGACCTTCTGAGGCGCCGCCCCGGCACCGCACAGACGTCGCTCCACCGCCACGGTAAAGCTACTCCAGGAAAAAGCTACTTCATGCATGTGTAAGTTCGTCCGTCTGCGGGCACAAGATGGGCAGGCAAAGCCGCAGGAGGAGTACAGCGACACAGTCCTCCCGGCCCAGCTCGCCACCGCAGGTGGTCCACGCTTCCCACGCTGCGGACACATAGATATGGAGGTCCACAATGAAGCGCTGGTCCATCGCAATCGTCATCGCACTTGTAGTAGCAGTTCCGCTCGTCCTCGCCGCCTGCGGCAGCAGCGATGAAGAAGCGACCCCCGCCGAGTCTCCGACGCCGTCGATGGTGTTGAAGGACATCGTCGATACAGCCGTCGAGGCCGGGGACTTCACGACCCTCGTGACCGCCGTTACGGCCGCCAACTTGGTCGATACGCTCAAGGGCGAAGGGCCCTACACCGTATTCGCTCCTACCGATGCGGCCTTCGCAGCGGTGCCCAAGGAGACCCTTGACGCCCTGCTCGCCGACCCGAGTGGCGCCCTCACCGACGTCCTCACGTATCACGTCGCGTCGGGCAAGGTCATGGCGGGCGATCTCAGCGACGGCATGATGATCGACACCGTGAACGGCGCTCAGCTCGAGGTCACGATCAACGCCGACGGCACGGTGATGATCGGTGACGCGACCGTCACCACCGCCGATATCGAGACGTCGAACGGCGTCATCCACGTGATCGACACGGTGCTCGTGCCGCCGGCCATGTAACAAGGCCTCTCTTCACCCGCACCAGACAGCGGCCGGCGGCGCCTCAGGCGCCGCCGGCCGCTTCGCATGCACGACGGCTCAGTGCAGCCGCGTGCGCAGGACCTTCCAGGCGGCAGGGTCCTCCTGACCCATGGTCCAGCAGTACACGCCGCGGATGTGCGGGTGATGCTCCAGGAGCATCAGCAGCTTGGCGTCGATGGCCTTGGCGTCGGGGAAGAAGGCCGATGTGCTCCGCGCCGTCGCGTCTGTACGAAAGCATGAGCTCGGCCGAGGGGCCGCGCGAAGCGCGCGGCTCGTCGGCCGAGCGGATCTGCTTGACGTCCGCCCACACCAGGTCCGTTGTCTGGGGGCCGCGCCAGTCGCGGCCGTAGAAGCCGACTCCCATCACGATCTTGCGCGGCTTCACCTGCGTCTCGGCGAAGTCGAGCACCTTGTCCATCCACGTTGGAGGCGAGAGCGGGCCGGGCCCAGACCAGGACCCCGAGTAGTTGTAGGTCATCACACGGAACTGGTCGACCGCCCCGCCCAGGCGCCGCCAGTCCTGCGCCCGCGGCCCGTTCCACCCGCCCGGTTCGCTGGTCTTGGGGTAGACGTCGACGGCGATGAGGCGGTCGTCGCGGTGCAGCCGCCGCGCGAGCTCCTCGACGAACTTCGAGAAGCCGTTGCGTTGCTCGGCCGTGAGGGCCTCCCAGTCGACGTCCAGACCGTCGACCTCGTTGTCGTGGCACCAGTCGGCGACGGCGGCGACGTGCCGGCGGCGGGTCTGGGCCGTCGCGAGAACGGCCTTGGCGATCGCCGGGTCGAACCTGTGGGTCGCCTCATCGTAGTCCGCGAGGGTGACGATCACGCGGCAGTCCTTCTTGCGCGCCTCCGCGATGAAGCCCGCGTCCAGCTGCGGCGCTTCGACGCTGCCGTCGGCGCGCGACTGCAGCCAGTCGACGCTCACCTCGTCGATGGCGCCCGCATCGACGGCGCGCTCCAGCGAGTCGCGGTCGCCGAAGGTCCAGGCGCCGATAAGGTAGGGGCCGTGCGGGCGCTCGTCCTCGAGAACGCTGGCGAGCGCGAAGACGGCGGCCACCGCGGCGAGGCCGACGACGACGATGACCGCGAGGGCCGGAGCATGCCGCCGGCGTGGGCGCCGGCGCGCCGCCCGGCGGGCTTCGTCGTGGTCGCGGCTTCCTTCTCCTCCGCGAGTCGCCATCTCCGCATCATGACGCCTGGCCGGCCGCCTGTGAAACCGGCTTCGCACTCAGCGTCCGCGGGCGTGGGTTGCCCGCGAGGCCGGCGTGGGTATGCACCGAGCACGGACCACTCCACCCCGATCAGCGAGGTTTCCCGTGAAGGAGAAGCTCGGCGCCACCAACGCTCTGTACCCGCTCGTCACCGCCATCATCGGCGCCACGGTCGACGGCAAGCCCGATTTCGCCACCGTCGCCCATGTGGGCATCGCCCACCTCAAGGGCATCACGCTCGGCATGGGCAGGATCCATCTCACCAACGAAGGCATCAAGGCGAACCGCACGTTCAGCGTCAACCTGCCGTCGGAGGACCTGATGGTGGTCACCGACCACATCGGCATGGTGAGCGGCCGCAGCGAAGACAAGAGCGGCATGTTCGACGTCTTCTACGGGGAGCTCGACACGGCGCCGATGATCGAGCAGTGCAAGGTCACCATGGAGCTGAAGCTCATCGAGCACATCGAGATGCCGACCCACGACCTGTTCGTCGGCGAAGTAGTCGGTACCTACGCCGATCTCGGAGTGCTCACCAACGGCATCATCGACATCGCCAAGCTCAAGCCGCTGCTCTTCGATATGTCGAGCAAGAAGTACTGGAGCCTGGGCAAGCCGCTGGCCAAGTGCTGGAGCGTGGGGAAGGACTACGTGGCGAAGGGCTGAGCCAGCGCGCCCACGCCGCTCTGATCGCGGCTACCCCTGCGAGTCACGCCTGCGCGGCCAGCGCCGTCGTGATCAGCGTGCTGACCTCGGCCTGCGACGGCACCTTGCCGCTCATCACCAGCTTGCCGTCGATCGCCAGGGCAGGCGTCGACATGACGCCGTAGGCCATGATCGTGGGGAAGTCCTCGATTTTGACGAGTTCGGCGTTCTCGATGCCGAGGTCGCGCACGGCCGCCTCGGTGAGCGCCATGAGCTTCTGGCAGTTGGCGCAGCCTGAACCAAGGATCTCGAGCTTCACGGGACACTCCTTCTCGTTGCGGTCATGACGCGTTGCGTTTCTTCGCGGGTCTGGGGTTCGTCGCGCAGGCGCTGGCGGCGTTGCTGGGGATGGCCGGCGCGTCCCGCAGGCGCTGAACGTAGTCCAGAAAGCCCCTGAGGTCGCCGTCGAAGCGCTCCCAGTCGATGGCGTAGTAGGTGCGCGTGCCCTCGTTGCGCATGCGCAGCAGCCCGGCGTCGCGCAGCAAGGCGAGGTGGTGCGAGACCAGTGGCTGGCTCTGATCGAGCGGGCCCGTCATCTCGCAGACGCAGCGCTCTCCGCCCAGCAGGAACTCGATGATCTGCGCGCGGATGGGGTTACAGAAGGCCTTGAAGAAGGGGACGAAGTCGACCATGCTGCCGGCTTCCGCGGGGTCCTTGGCGATCTTCATTTCAGCTCCTCGGTGGGTCGCAGGCGACCTCGTCGACGCCGGCGGCGACCGCCGCCGGCACAGGTTCGTCGGTCATTCCCCAGTACTTGCGGCCCATCCAGAGGGATACGTTGACGAGCCCGATCATGACCGGCACCTCGACGAGCGGCCCGATGACGGCCGCAAACGCGACCCCCGAGCCGATGCCGAACACTGCCACGCTCACAGCGATGGCGAGCTCGAAGTTGTTGCTCGCCGCGGTGAAGCTCAGCGTCGCGGTCTTCGAGTAGTCGGCGCCGATCTTGCGCCCCATGAAGAAGCTCACGAAGAACATGACGACGAAGTAGATGAGCAGTGGGATGGCGATGCGCACCACGTCGAGCGGCAGCTGCACGATGAGGTCGCCCTTGAGGCTGAACATCACGAGAATGGTGAACAGCAGGGCGATGAGCGTGAGCGGGCTGATGCGCGGGATGAAGGTCTGCTCGTACCACTCGCGCCCCTTGTACTTGATCCCCAGGTAACGGGTGAGCATGCCGGCGATGAAGGGGATGCCGAGGTAGATGAATACGCTCTTGGCGATCTGCCCGATGGTGATGTCGACGACGCTGCCCTCGAGACCGAACAGCGGCGGCAGCTTGGTGACGAAGATCCAGGCGAAGACGCTGTAGAAGAGCACCTGGAAGACGCTGTTGAAGGCCACCAGACCGGCGGCGTATTCGGTGTCGCCTTTCGCCAACTGGTTCCATACGATCACCATGGCGATGCAGCGGGCCAGGCCGATCATGATGAGCCCGACCATGTACTCGGGGTAGTTGTGCAGGAAGATGATCGCCAGGAAGAACATGAGCAGCGGCCCGATGACCCAGTTCTGCACCAGCGAGAGCCCAAGAATCCTATAGTCGCGAAAGACGTCGCCGAGTTCCTCGTACTTCACCTTCGCAAGCGGCGGATACATCATCACGATGAGGCCGATGGCGATGGGGATATTGGTGGTGCCAACGTTGAACCGGTTGATGAAGTCGGGCACGCCCGTGAACGCCCAGCCCAGGAACACCCCGACGGCCATGGCGAGGAAGATCCAGGCGGTGAGGTAGCGGTCGAGGAATGAGAGGCGCTTGATCGTGCTCTGTGCCATTGCGGTCGTCTCCTTGGCGGCGTGGGCGCTGGCAGGCATTCTGGACGATACATTGACAAGTGTTTATGGTCAAGCTAAGTTGATATAAGAACTACATCATGAAGGCGAGAAAGGCAGGGCAGCGTGAAGGTCATCCAGGTCGATGAGCCGTTCGCCGTCTTCTCCGACGTGCACGGCAACCTGCCGGCGCTCGAGGCGATCCTCGCCGACATCGAGCGCCGGGAGATTGCACGTACCCTGTGCCTTGGCGACCTCGTCGGCTACGGTCCCTCGCCGAATGAGGTCGCTCTGCTTGTGCGCGATCTCGCCATTCCGTGCCTGATGGGCAACTACGACCAGGGCATCGGCTTCGAGACCGGCGACTGCGGCTGCGTCTACAAGACCGACGAGCAGCGCGCCGAAGGCGCCGCCTCGCTGGCATGGACTCAGCAGGTGGCGAGCGCCGAGGTCAAAGCGTTCCTTCGCACCCTCGAGGATCACTTCACGCTCCAGACCCCCGGCGGCGAGATCCTCGCCGTGCACGGCAGCCCGCGGCGCATCAACGAGTACCTCTTCGAAGATCGGCCCGCCTCTGCAATGGAACGCATGGCGCACGAGTACCAGTATCCGGCCATCCTCTTCGGGCACACGCATGTACCCTACGCGCGACAGGTGGGCGGCACCGTCTTTGTGAATGTCGGCAGCGCCGGACGCCCCAAGGACGGCGATTGGCGCGTCTGCTACGCGCTCGTCGACCCTTCCCGGCCAGGCGGGGACGAGGGCTACGTCGAGTTCGTGCGCGTCGCCTATGACTACGAGCGGCTGATGGCCGACATGGCGACGACATCCCTGATCACGCGGTTCGCCGCGCCGCCCGAGGTCCAGGGAGGATGAGACGTTCATGACTCAGCAGACGATCGACATCGTGCCCGAGAGCGCGGCAGAGACGTCGGAGCAGCAGCCTGTAGTGCCCATGTGTGAATGCGGCACCCCGCCGGACGCCTTCGTGGCGGAGCCGGATACCGGGTCGGCCCTGGCGCCCGGCAGGGCTTCCGGTCGCGCGCCGCACAAGGCGCTCGCGCGCATGTTCCTGCGCCTGCCCTGGTGGGCACGGGTGGCCGGCGGCGTCGCGCTGTGGGCGCTCGTCTATCACTACTGGCTGCCCTTCATCGTCTGGCTGTTCCATGACGCGCTGAGCCTCCCGGACACCCGCTGGGCCTCAGCGCTCGAGTTCTTCGTCTATGACAGCGTCAAGGTGCTGCTCCTACTCACCCTCGTCGTGTTCGGCGTGGGCCTCGTGCGCTCGTTCTTCAGCCCGCAGCGCACGCGGGCCCTGCTCCACGGCCGACGCGAGACCACCGGCAACGTGATGGCCGCCGGCCTCGGCATCGTCACGCCGTTCTGCAGCTGCTCGGCGGTGCCGCTGTTCATCGGCTTCGTCGAGGCCGGAATCCCCCTGGGCGTGACCTTCTCCTTCCTGATCGCGGCGCCTATGGTCAATGAGATCGCCCTGGTGCTGCTCTACGGGCTCTTCGGCTGGGAGGTCGCCGCCCTGTACCTGGTCACCGGCCTCATCATCGCCATCGTCGCCGGATGGGTGATCGGGCACCTCCGCATGGACCGCTACGTGGAGGACTGGGTGCGCGAGATCCGCATGGGCGATGCCGAGGACACCCAGGAGCTCGACTGGCCCGCCCGCGTCTCGTACGCCTGGCAGGCCGTCAAGGACATCGTCGGCAAGGTCTGGCCCTACGTGCTCGCCGGCATCGCCGTGGGCGCCATCATCCATGGCTACGTGCCCGAGAACTTCATGGCCGGCATCATGGGCGCCGACGCCTGGTGGAGCGTGCCGCTTGCCGTGCTGCTCGGCATCCCGATGTACTCGAACGCCGCCGGCATCATCCCGATCGTCGAGGCACTGCTCGAGAAGGGCGCCGCGCTTGGCACCGTGCTCGCCTTCATGATGGCGGTCATCGCGCTCTCGCTGCCGGAGACGATCATTCTCAAGAAGGTGCTCAAGTGGCAGCTCATCGCCGTCTTCCTCGGCGTCGTCGGGGCCGGCATCATGTTCGTCGGCTTCCTCTTCAACGCGGTCCTGTAAGCGGGCCGTGCGCGTGGGCGCACTTACGACTTCCACCGATCGTCGGGAGTTCGAGCGCGCCGCGGCACTGTTGAACAGGCTGAGCATCGAGCACCTGCTGATCTCTCCCGAGCCGGCCTATGCGCACGTCGGTTGTCCGGCCGTCGCGCTCACGGATGAAGCGAAGGCCCTCTTCCTCGAGGCTGGCAGAATCGACATCGTGACTTCCGGGTGGGTGGATTTCCGCCGGCCGGCACAGGCTGTTCCGGCCCATCTGGCCGGCGACGTGGCAGAGGCACTCCCGTACCTGAATGCCGAGCTGCCTCAGGGGTCCTACATCGCCAAATTGCCTGTGTTCACCTCACCCTGATCGCTTTGGTGGCCGTGCCCGGGCAACCCGTCGTGGAAGAAGGCCTGGTGCATCTGCACCACGGGCACAAGGCTACGTCGGAGCTCGCCGGCGAGGCGGACCGTCTCGGTGTCGAGCTGGCCAAGGCGGAGGCGTCAGATTGATCATGGCTCAGTGACTCGGGCTGCACCCCTCACGCCCCTCGCGTAGACTGAGGTCGGGCAGGTCGGAGAAACGCTGCCGTACTCGGACGAGGAGCAGCATATGGGGTGGCTTGACGGGATCCCGCGTGAAGAGATCGACTGGGGACCGACCATCGACGAGGCGGCCTGCCGCGACGGGTGTCGCGTCTGCCTCGACTTCTGCAAGCAGGGCGTGTACGGCCTGGTCGACGGCAGAGTGCTCGTGGCCCAGCGCACAGCGTGTGTGGTCGGCTGCTCGCATTGTGCGAGCCTCTGCGAAGCCGGCGCCATAGCCTTCCCGTCTCTCGAGGACCTGCGCAAGGCCCATCCTCGCACGTGAGCGGCGGCGCCGATGACCTGCGCAAGGTCTACGTCGAGCCCACCAACGCCTGCAATCTGAACTGCGCGACCTGCGTGCGCCACTCTTGGGACGAGCCCGAAGGTTTCATGGAGTGGGCGACCTTCGAGGCCGTCGTGGATGGGCTGGTGGACGCCGCGGGCGATGGCGAGGGCGGCGCGGCCGCAGGCCCGCATGCCGCCGGCACGGTCGCTTTCATGGGCCTCGGCGAGCCGCTGCTGCACTCCCGTTTCCTCGACATGCTGCGGCTGGTCAAGAGCCGCGGCGTGCGCGCCGAGGTGACCACCAATGCACTGCTGCTCGACGAAGAGATGGCCGGCGGCCTGCTGCAGGCCGGCCTCGACCAGCTCGTGGTGAGCATTGACGGCACCTCCGCCGAGGCCTTCGGCCGCGTGCGCTCCGGCGCCTCGCTCGCCAAGGTCGTCGAGAACGTCCGCCGCCTGCACGACCGGCGCGGCCCCAACTACGGGCCAGGCATGCGCATCGGTATCGAGTTCGTGGCGATGCGCTCCAACGTCGGCGAGCTGCCGGGACTGAACCGGCTCGCCGCTCAGCTGGGCGCCACCTTCATCATCGTCAGTAATGTGCTTGCGTACACGCCGGACCTGCAGGCAGAGACGCTCTACGATCAGCGCGTGAGCGCGTCGGACGGCGGGGAGACGACGGCCGCCCCGCGCTGGCAGCTCCCCGCCTTCGATTGGGACGAGGAGCTTGGCGCGGCGCTTGGGAGCGCCCTCGAGCGCTCGGGCCCGGTCGACTTCGCGGCCGGCGTCTCAAGCGACGCCGGGAATCACTGCCCCTTCGTCGAGTCCGACTGCTGCGCGGTGGGCTGGCACGGCGGCGTCAGCCCGTGCCCGCCGCTTCTGCACACGTACACGTGCTTCGTGCGCGGTCGCGAGAAACGGATGACCCGATGGGAGGTCGGGCGTCTGCCCGATGAGCCACTGCTGGCGATCTGGGCGAAGCCCGACTACGCCGCCTTCCGCGAGCGTGTGCGTCGCTTCGACTTCCCGCCGTGCACCGACTGCGGCTGCGAACTGGCCGAAGGCAACGCAGAGGACTGCTTCGGCAACTTGCACCCCGTGTGCGGCGACTGCCTCTGGGCCCGCGGCATCGTGCGCTGCGCCTGAGGGCGGCGGGCCGCGCCCGCTCGGGCGACCCCGCCGTTCAGTGGCTTTGGCCCATCTCGTGCTCGAGGTCTTCTTTGGCGTTGACCATCGCCTGCTTGAACTGCATCGGCTTGCGGATCTGCTTCAGGTAGTTGATGCCTGCGCCCGCCGCGGCGGTGAGCACCTCGATGTCGCCGTAGCCGAGCAGGCGTCCGAACAGCCCTTGCCTGAGTACCACGTCGGTGAGTTTCTCCAAGGACGAGTCGGCGACCGTCTTGTTGACCACCCCCGTGACCTCGACGACGCGCCGGTTGGTGAGCGCGTACACGTTCATGCGCCAAGAGACGAAGCCCCAGGCGATGCGAAACGCCGGCACGACGAAGACGATGAACAGCCAGTTGACCCACGACCATCCGGGCTGCCAGCTCTTCAGCAGGATGATGACCACGAGCACCGCGACGGCGAAGAGGATCCACTTGATCATCTCGGCGATGGGGAAGATCCAGTGGTGACGCTCGGTGTAGACGATCGTCTCGTTGTCTCCCAGCTGCTGCTTCAGGTACTCGACGCTCACGGGCCCTCCCTCGCGGTCGTGTCGGCTGCAACCTACCACGAAGGCCGGGCGGCGTAACGCGGGGAGAGCGGGCCCTTCGGGGCGGCGCAGGAGGGCGGGGAGGCCCGCCCGCCGCCGCCGTCGTATACTGGAAGACGAACGCGCCAGCCACCCAGGGGGTCCACGCGTGACGCTTCACTCCTCCCACACTCTTCCACACGCGCTCAGAAGGCCCGGCCGCATGCTCGTCATAGCCGGGCTCACCGTTCTCGTCGGCCTCGCGATGGCGGCGGCGCGGCCGCAGGTCGCCGCCGCCGGCTCGGCCTCCGTCAGCGCCTATCGCGGCCTCGGTACCTGGGTCGACATGTACGACGCCGCGGCTTGGGACGACCCGGCCGCCGCAGTCGCCGACATGGCCGCGCACGGCGTGCGCACGCTGTACATCGAGACGGCCAACTACCACTACCCGGCGACGGCGTCGATGTTCAAGCCGGCCGCGATGGCCGTCTTCATCCAGGAGTGCCACGCGCGCAAGATGAAGATCGTGGGCTGGTATCTGCCGGGCTTCAAAGACCTCGTCAAAGATCTCAAGCGCAGCAAGGCCGCCATCGACTTTCGCACCTCCGACGGCCAGAAGTTCGACTCCTTCGCCCTCGACATCGAAGACAGTCACGTCAAGCCGGCCAGCACGCGCAGCGCCCGCCTCAGGACCTTGTCGGCAAGTATCCGTGCGGCGGTGGGCAAGAGCTACCCCCTCGGCGGCATCATCCCGTCGCCCGCCGGCATGAAGCTCAACGCAAGCTATTGGCCCGACTTCCCCTACAAGGACGTGGCCGCCGTCTACGACGTGATCGTGCCCATGGGCTACTACACCTATCATGGCGACGGCTACGCGCACGCGTACAACGAGAC
This sequence comes from uncultured Thermoleophilia bacterium, assembly GCA_963765635.1. Taxonomy (GTDB): domain Bacteria; phylum Actinomycetota; class Thermoleophilia; order UBA2241; family UBA2241; genus CAIXSE01. Next base: position 1,198,114 of record CAVXXF010000002.1, on the reverse strand, counting down.
TCGCGAGAACGTGAGCATCGTCCGCGAGCAGACCGGCCGGCCGACGATCCCCATCCACGTCATCGCGGGCCTCGCGGACAAGTCGTCGGGCAGCGAGACCATCGGCTACGTGCGCGCCTTGCGCGAGACCGGGTGCCTCGGCGGCAGCATGTACGACTGGCCGACCACCAATGACGCCGACTGGCGGGCGCTCGCGAACGTGCGCTTCAACAAGGTCCAGACGACGGCGCTGCCCAGGGACGTGGGAGACGCGGCCCGGCTCGGCAACTGCCCCGGCGACACCTCGCACCCCAAAGAGGTCTTCTACCAGGCATCCGGGCAGAACGGCAAGAGGGTCCTGCACTTCCGCCTCTGGGACGTGCAGGCCGGCGAGGTCAGGCTGATCGTGAACTGGCAGGACGCCGGCGCGCTGGACGCCGGCCCCAAGGTGAAGTGGAGCCGCCTACAATCGCTCGCCATCCCTGCGAGCATGCTGAACGCCAAGGGTCGCAACGTGATCGGCTTCGTGGCTCGTGGCGACGCGCCGTCCTGGCAGCGCTGGGGCGTGCGCGATGTCACCCTCGTGAAGCCGTGACCTGACTGAGGAGCATTGCATGGAGGCCGCACCCCTCGTCATCGGCATCGATATCGCCGCCACTCGTCCGTGCGTGGCCGTGGCGGTGCGCTGCGGACGGAGTCTCGAGGTGGGGGAGTGGCGCGAGGCCGACGAGCGCGAGCCCGGCGACAGGGGGCGGCTGCTCGACTGGGTGGCCGGGCTGGGGCCGGCGGTCGTTGGCGTTGACGCCCCGCAGCGGCCGAAGCGCGCGCTCCCCGGCGGTGCGGCCCACTCGCGTGACTGCGATGCGCAGCTGCTGCACAGGCGCATCTCCGTGTATCAGGTGCCCACGCGCGCGGAAGCGGAGGCCAAGGCCCGGCGGTACGCCTGGATGCACACCGGCTGGGCGTACTTCAAGGAGCTGGGCCGGCGCGGCTACGAGCCGCCGGCTCCCGGATCGCTCCCCGGCGAGCTCGGCCAGGCGCCGGCGGTCCTCGAGGTGTATCCGCACGCCGGCTTCGTGACGCTGCTTGGAGGCACGCCGCCGCCCAAGAGCACGCGCGAAGGGCTGCGCCTGCGCGTGCTCACCCTGCGGCGCCTGGGCCTGCAGTGGGACGACTACTACGACCACGACTCGCTCGACGCCCTCATGGCGGCGTTCACCGCCTGGCGCTTCGTGCAAGGCCTTGCCACGCCGCTCGGCGACGGCCGCGACGGCTCCATCTGGCTGCCCGTCACGGCGCACGAGCTGCGAGACAAGTATGCCAAGCTCAGCGTCCCAGCCGCGAAAGCGGCCTTGGCCGGTCTGGGCGCACGCTAGCGCACCGCGGCCACCCGACTTGCCTACATCACGATCTTGTTGAGCGGGAACTCCACGATGCCCTCGGCGCCGGCCTCCTTGAGGCGCGGGATGATGCGCCGCACCACGCGCTCCTCGAGGATCGTGTTGACCGCCAGCCAGCCCGCGTCGCTGAGGTGCGAGACGGTGGGGTTGCGCAGGGCGGGCAGTACGGCGAGGACGGCGTCCAGGTCCTCCACTCTGACGTTGAGCATGAGCCCGACCCTGTCGAGGGCGGCGATGGCGCCCTGGAGCAGGAGGGCGATGTCTTCGATCTTGCGACGCTTCGCGGCGTCCTGCCACGCGTCGACGTTGGCGATGAGCTGCGTCGTGGATTCGAGGACGGTCTCGACGACGCGCAGCTTGTTGGCGCGCAGCGACGAGCCGGTCTCCGTGACCTCGACGATGGCGTCGGCGAGCTCGGGCAGCTTGGCCTCGGTGGCGCCCCAGCTGAACTCTATGCGGGCGCTCACGCCGCGTTCCGCCAGCCAGCGCCTGGTGACGCCGACGAGCTCGGTGGCCACGATCCTGCCCTCGAGGTCGGCGACCGTCTGGATGTCCGACGCCTGCGGCACGGCCAGCACCCAGCGCACCCTGCCGAAGCTCTGCTTGGCGTAGACGAGGTCGCAGACCGCGTGCACGGTGGCCTCGTTCTCGACCACCCAGTCGTAGCCGGTGAGGCCGCAGTCGAGAGCGCCGTCCTCAACGTAGCGCGCCATCTCCTGGGCGCGCAGCAGCATGCACTCCACCTCGGGGTCGTCGATGGCGGGGTAGTAGGAACGCTCTGCCACGGTGATGAGGAACCCGGCGCGGCGCATCAGGTCGAGGGTCGCCGCCTCAAGGCTTCCCTTGGGCAGGCCCATCTTGAGTGTCATGTGTGGCTCCCGGCAGCGGTGGTGGTCGGCGGCCGCGCCTCGCGGCGCGTGGCTGAGTGTATCGCAACGCGCATGGCGCGGGACGGCCCGTGATGGCTGAGTGCGGACGAAGCCGGAGGCCGGCGGGGCCGGCCTCAGGCCGGGGCGACGCCGAGCAGCTCGCCGACCACGTCGCCGGCGTCGTTGGTGATCGGCGGACGGCCCTTGGCGCGCAGCGGCTCGGCGATGGCTTCGGCGCCGAGCACAGCCGTGAGCGCTGTGACCGTGGCCGTGTCCGAGGCGCGGTCGGCGCCGTCGACGACCTTCACGGCGAGGCCGCGCCCGTCGGGCAGCGACACGCAGCTGAGGCCCTCGGCGCCGCACTTGCTGGTGGCGCCGGGGATGGTCTGCATGACGAGCGTGTCGATCCAGCCCGGTCCTTCGACCAGCGTGGGGTGGGCGCGCATCGCGGCGCTGATCTCGGGGAGCAGCTCGGGCATGAGCGCGAACGTGGCCGCCGCGACGGTCACCGGCGTGGCGTAGCACACGACGCCGCAGCCGTCGACGGCGGTGGGGATTTGTCGCGGGTCGAGGCCGACACAGGCCGCGAACATCTGCCGCGCCGCCTCCTGCGCCGGGTGGCCGGGCTGCTGGTACGTCGGTACGTCCCAGCCGTGATGCACGCTCGCCGCCAGGAAACCCGCGTGATTGCCGGAGCAGTTGTGCCGTGCCTTCAGCTCGCTGTCGCAGCGCAGGTCGGCCTCGGAGAGCCCCAGGTCGGCCAGCATGCTGCGCACGAGGCCGGCCTGGAAGTCGAGGCCATCGTGCGAGGCGCTCATGATGGCGAGCTGCTCGGCGCCCCAGCCGAAGTACTCCACGGTGCCGTCGGCGAGCCAGGCCTGCGCCTGGAACGGCTTGGCCGAGGAGCGCCAGAAGGTGACCATGCCGGGGTCGCCCCAGCGCTCGACGATGTCGCCGTCGGGCCCGGCCAGAGCGGCCACCGCGTGGTGCACGCTCTCCACGGTACCGCCGCGCCGCGCCTGGATGATGATCTCGGGATGCTGCTTCACGGACATTGCGCGTGAGTGTACCGCGAGCCGTCGGGCGCGGCACCCCGCCGCCGGCGGTTCGCGCCGGCGGTTCGCGCCGGCGGGCACGTAGCGATAGCATTCACCCGTGAAGTACCGGACCTTCGGCAACCTCGATTTCAAGCCCTCCGCGCTCGGCTTCGGCGCTATGCGCCTGCCGGTGCTGGCCGGCGCCGACGGCAAGCCGGATTTCAAGCGCATCGACTACCCGCAGGCCACAGCGATGCTCCGCCATGCCATCGACAGCGGTGTGAACTACGTCGACACCGCCTACGTGTACCACGAGGAGTTCGGCGAGGCCTGGGTCGCCGAGGCGCTCAAGGACGGCTATCGCGCGAAGGTCAAGGTGGCCACCAAGATGCCCGTGTGGAAGGTCGAGAAGCCGGGCGACTTCGAGCGCCTGTTGGCGACGCAGCTGGAGCGCCTGCAGACCGACTGCATCGACTTCTACCTGCTGCACAGCCTCGACGAAGCGCACTGGAAATGCGTCGTCGAGCACGGCCAGCTTGCCGCTGCGGAGAAAGCTCTCGCCGACGGGCGCATCGGTCACCTCGGCTTCAGCTTCCACGGTACGTACAGACCTCTTCGAAGAGGTCCTCGCGGCCACCGACCTGTGGGAGTTCTGCCAGATCCAGCTCAACTACATGGACGAGGACTATTCCGCCGGCCGCCGTGGCCTCGAGCTCGCGGCCGGTCAGGAACTGGGCGTCATCGTGATGGAGCCTATCCGCGGCGGCATGCTGGCGCGCAATCTGCCGCCGCGGGTCGCCGCGGTCTGGGCCGAAGCTCCGGTCTCGCGGACTCCCGTCGAGTGGGCCCTGCAGTGGGTGTGGAGCATCCCTGAGGTATCGTTCGTGCTCAGCGGCATGAGCACGATGCGGCACGTCGAGGAGGATCTGCTCTATGCGGCGCGCTCGCGACCGGGCCTTCTCACGGAGGCCGAGCTCGCCGTGGTCGCGCGGGTGCGCGACCTCTATCGCGAGCTCAGCCCGATCCCGTGCACGGCCTGCCGGTACTGCATGCCGTGCCCGCAGGGCGTCGCCATCCCGGGCATCCTCGAGCTCTACAACGACGCCCAGATGTATGGCGACCCCTCGCGGCAGCGCTTCTTCTACACCTGGCTCGACGAAGAAGAGCGTGCCGACCAATGCAACGCCTGTGGGGAGTGCGAAGCCAAATGCCCGCAGGGCATCGCCGTCAGCGGCTGGATGGAGAGGGCGCAGGCGTTTCTGGCCGGGTGAGCGCGCTCGCCGCGGCGTCGCGCGTGCTACTTCAGCCGCGCCCGGTAGATGTGGATGTGGCTGAGCACGCGCTGGGCCGGTCCGGACTCCCAGACCACGGTGTGACCGCTGATCGCCGGGAAGAGGCACGTGAGGTCCTTCTGGGCGATCTCGATCGCGTTCTTGCTGCGCGCGACGTTGCGCACGTAGACGATCGCGCCGGCCTTGTAGGCGATCGCGAACGAGCCGCCCTTGCCGCCGCCGTCCCAGGTCACGAGCTCGCCGTCGATGCGCGGCCGCGAGCCTTGGGCGACGTAGGTGCGTTTGCCGGTGTTGAGGTTCTTCAGCATCACGCGCCCGCCGGCCTCCCACCACACGACGCGGTCGCCGCTGATGTCTGGGCTCCACTCAAAGGCGCTCGTCTGCGTCACGCGGAACGGTGCCCCGGCGGGCAGGTTGCGGCCGCTGATGTCGCCGCCGCTCGACGCGTACACGACTGTATACACCGGCTTTGCCCCCTGCGTGCGGCGGCTCACGCCGAAGCTGCTCAGCACCGTGGTCGTGGCGATCTTGTATGACTTCGCGAGCGTGAGGTCCCTGGCCTTGATCACGTACGGGCCGGCGGCGTCCGCGGCCTCGATCCAGACCACCCACTGGTCGACGATCTCGGGGAACCACTTCAGCGCGCCGCTGCGGGCGACCACGAAGTCACGCTTGGTGGTGATGTTACGCCCGTAGATATCGCCGCCGTCGTGATTGCGCTTGTCGACCCACACGGCGACGTACTCCGTGCGGCTGCCGACCGCGGTGGCGGTCACGCTCGGGTTGTCCTGCTGGGACTTGTTGGCGGCGACGGCGAAGTCCTTCGTGCCGGCGAGGAAGCGCCCGTAGATGTCGAGGTTGCCGTTGCGGTTGTCGGTCCACACCACCATGTTGGCGGCGATATCCGGCCCCGCCTGACCGCCCATCTCGATGCACACGGGGACGACGGCGGGCGCCGCCTGGGCGGCGGCCGCCGCCAACAGCGCCGCCGCCCAGGCGATCAGCAGCAGCGCGCCGGCGGCGACGAAGGTGGACGTCCGGCCTCGAGCATGCGGTGACAAGCTCATCATGATCGCCCCTCCTGGTCCGCCCTCACTCGCCTCATAGTACCCGATACGGGCCGCGATCCGCCCATCCCGGCGACTGTTCTTCAGGCGATGATCCGCCGCAGGGCCGTCTGCATGGCGGCCGCACGGTCGGCGAATCCGGCCAGGCGGCCACCCGTCTCTTCGTCCATGTAGAGGTCGCGGCGCAGCTCGATCATGACCGCCTGGACGCGCCGGTCGGTGCCGAGGTACGACAGTGGCACCAGGGCGCCGGCGAACGGGCGGTCGAAGGCGATACCGGCCACCGCCTTGCCGGGGCCCTCCGCTGCCGGCTCGTGCGCGGCAGAGGCAGGGTCCGGCGTCGTGCCACCCGGCCACCGCGAGAGCATCTCCCCGAAGGCCTCCGCGGCGCGCTCGCGCAACCAGGGCGGGGTGTGCATGCCGGGATGCGCGAAGGGCGCGTTCGGCGGGAGCGTCATGTCGGTGCCGATGCAGACGGCCGGGCGGTGGACCACCTTCCAGCGGTCGGCGCTCGCCTTCAGTTCGTAGGGAAGTGGCCGGCTGGGGAAGCTGTGGCAGTCGATGATGAGGCAGCGGCTGTGAGCCGCCAGCGCCGCCGCCGTGGCGGCCTCGAGGGCGGCGTGATGGGGGCGGTAGTAGCGCGCCAGCAGCGCTTCGCGGTCGCGCGCGGCCTCCGCCTCATCGCGGAGAAGAAGGCCCTGCGAGGTCTTGGTATACACGGCGCCCATGCCGACGGCTTCCATGACCTCCGCCTCGGGGTCCTCGAAGCGCTCCGCGTCGACGACCAGGCGGCTGATCGGAAAGCGCACGGTGACGGCCGTGTCGGCCGGCAGAGCGAAGAGCTCGTCGGTATGCCAGTCGGTCATGAGCCGCAGTTCGCGGCCCAGTTCTTCGTCGTCGAGCAGGAGTCGCGGCCGCACGTCGGCAGGCACCTCGGCCGAGCTGTGTGGTACGTGGAGGATGACACCTGGCACGGTCATGCGCTGAGCCTACCACTGCCGGCGCCTGCGATGCCTGCGCCCGCGAGAACGGAGCAGGATGCGCCGGGCCCGGGTGGAATCCTGTCGTCAATCTCGTATACTGCGCCGGAAAAGTGCCTCGCGTCCGGCGACCCCACGGCGCGTGGCCAAGGCAAACCGCTTCTCACCGTCGTCGACGCGCACCGTCTCGCGAGAGGAGAGCCCATGCGGCGGACCACCGGTGTCATCCCAGCTCTCGGCCTCATCCTCCTCTGCGTCACCCTTCTGGCCGGGCTGGCTGCGCCCGCCGGCGCCGCGGCGCGTCTCAACCTCACTGGCCTCGAACACGAAGTCCTGACCTGCGTCAATGCAGAGCGGGTCGCGCACGGACTGGCGCCCGTGAAGGCACAGTCCGACCTAATGTCCGCCGCACGTGCGCATGCGCGCAGCATGGCGCACCAGGCGTTCTTCTCGCACGACTCGGCGAACGGGGGGTCGTTCGGTGTGCGGCTCCTCGGCCACGGCTACGTGCGCGACGGCTATTCCGGTTGGATCGTCGGCGAGAATATCGCGAACGCCCCTGCCGGCAGCGTGGCGGCAACGCCGCAGGGGGTCGTTCTCCTGTGGATGCAGAGTGCCGCTCACCGCAAGGTGATCCTCAGCGGCGTCTTCCGCGACGCCGGCATCGGCATCCATCTCGCCGGCGACAGGCGCTACTTCACCCTTGATCTGGGGTGCCGCCGGCGCTGACCCTTGCGGCGCCACGCCCGCCGGTCTAGGCTCGCTGTGGCCGCATGCGTGCGCTGCAGGCGCACGGAACCGGGGGGAGTCTCGAGGAGGAGCCACATGGACAGTCGTCCACGCATCCGCAGCCGCCGCAGCCGTCCTCACGCGCGTTCGTTCGCCCTCTTGCTTCTGGGCGCACTTCTGCTGGCGACGGCCGCCGCCATGGCCGCAGCCTGTGGCGGCTCGACCGGCTCGACGGATACCAGCGGCGCCGGCGGCGCGTCCGGAGGCACGCCCAAAATGGGCGGCAGCATTACGATCGCCTTCCAGGGCGAACCGGTCACGCTCGATCCCGCGATCAGCTGGGACGTCGTCGGCTGGACGGTCGAGGACTCCATCTTCAACGCCCTGTACCGCTACGCGCCCAAGCCGGGCGCCGAGGGCACCGTCCTCATCCCCGACCTCGCCGTCGACATGCCGGTGATCTCCGCCGACGGCACGACGTACACCATCAAGCTCCGCCCTGACGCCGGGTTCGCGCCGCCCGTGAACCGCGCCGTCACGGCCGAGGACGTCAAGTACAGCTTCGAGCGCATGATGGCCGAGCCGCTCTGCCCGGCGACGTACTTCTACGCCGGTGTCGAGGGTGCCCAGGCGGTGGTCGACAAGAAGGCGACGGAGGTCACGGGCGTCACGGTGATCGACCCGCTCACCATCCAGTTCAAGCTCAGCTCCCCCGATCTCAGCTTCCTGGACGCGCTCAGCATGGAGTTCTGCGACGTGGTGCCCAAGGAGTGGGTGGACAAGTGGGGCAAGAAGGTGAGCCGCCACCCGCTGGGCACCGGGCCGTTCTACATGACCAGCTGGACGCCGGGCCGCGAGATCAAGCTCCTCAAGAACCCCAACTACTGGAACGCCGACAAGGTGTATCTGGACGCTGTGGACTTCGAGTTCAGCACCACGCCGTCGACGGCCCTGCTCAAGCTGCAGAGGGGAGAGGTGGACATCCTCGGCGACAACGTCCCGCCGGCAGACGTGAACCGCGTGCTGAACGATCCGCAGTGGAAGCCCTATGTGTTCTCGCAGCCGCTGATCGCCACCACCTATCTCTTCATGAACATGACGAAGAAGCCCTTCGACGATCTCAAGGTGCGGCAGGCGCTGAGCTGGGCCGTCGACCGTGACAAGCTCGTCAAGCTGATGAGCGGCCAGGCCGTGTCGCTGTATCAGATCTACCCGCAGAACCTGCCCGGCAGCGAACCCGGCAAGGTGTACTACGGCTACGACCCGGCCAAGGCCAAGGCGCTGCTCGCGGAGGCGGGCTACCCCGACGGCTTCAAGTCGATGATCTACACGAGCAATGTGGACCCGCTGCCCAAGCTGGTGCAGTCGATCCAGGCCGACTTCAAAGCCGTCGGCGTGGACGCCGAGATCAAGACGATGAACAGCTCCACGTACTACAACGTCTCCAGTGACGCGGCGAAGACGGAGATGGGCACCAGCGACTGGTTCCTCGACTTCCCCGACCCGGTGGACTGGATCGTGCCCTTCTTCACCAAGGCGAACGCCATGCAGGGCGGGCTGAACGCGTCCTACTACGTCGACCCTTGGGTGGAGAGCGCCACCACCGAGGCGCAGGAGATGACTGACGCCAAGGCGCGGCTGGCCAAGTACACCGAGATCCAGCAGCACATCATGGAGCAGGCGCCGTACGTGACCCTCTACTCACCGGTGATGACCACGATGTGCAGCAAGAACGTCGGCGGCTTCTACCTGCACCCGGTGCTCTGGTTCGACCCGCTGATGTACTGGCGCAAATGAGTCGCGCGGCCGCGACTCGCGGCGAGACGTCGCTCTAAGCCGTCGTCTCGCCGCGGGCGACGCTCATGTAGGCGTCGTGCACCTGCTCGTCGGAGCCTGCCGTGAAGTAGGGCTCGAGCTCCCGGAAGAGGTAGGAGACGTCGGGCTGAGCCGCGCAGAGGGCAGGCAGCGTCGTGCCCTCGCGGGTCGCCGCCGCCATCGCGGCTGCATGCGCCTGCTGCATGGCGATGACTGCGTCGGCGAGTGTGTACCAGGCGGCCGCGTACTCCGGCGAATAGTCGGGCTCCGGCTGCGCGCCCGGCTGCTCGGCGGGCTCTCCGGCCGGCCGCGCGGCGCCCTTGGCCAGCTCGATCTCCGAGAACCGCAGGTAGTAAAGGTGCGCGCCGCGCGCGGCAAGCGCCGCCGTCTTGAGCCCGGCGAGAGCCTCGCTGGCGCCGGGCGCCGTGGACGCCGCCGGTGAGTACACCGATGACGACCCCGTGGACGAACGAGCGGGGCCCGGCGCCGGCGGCAGCGGCGCGGCGCCGGGCCGGGAGAAGGGCATGCCGGTGGCAACGACTCCCGCCGGCGCTGCGCTGCGGCGCACGACCACGGTCTTGGCGGCGAGGTCGCCGAGCCGCTTCTTCCTGGGGTTGGCGAGGCACGAGATGCCCGACGGGATGTACCAGAAGAGGACTTCGGGCAGGCGGATGAGGTTGCGGACCACGACGGCGAGCCAAGTGGGTCTGGTGCCGTCGTCCATGGTCACGCGCAGGCGACAGACCAGCTTGCCCACGCTGGCCGCGGTCAGCGCCTCGAACACAGTGTAGTAGACGAAGATGAGACCGTAGGTGACCGCGTACATCCACACGGGCGCAGTGCGCCGCAGGTCGATGCCGCCGCTGAACGCTGGATCCGTGAGGTCGAGCGCTCCGGCGGCCGCCAGCACGGCGAAGATCACGATCAGCAGGAGGAAAAGCACGGCGGTGTCGACGGCGATGGCGGCGACGCGCCAGTTGAGACTCGCGTACTGGACCTGCTCGCGGGCGCCCACCTGTTCCACTTGACTCTCCTTCGAAGCCGCGGGCAGAGCACCGCGGGCCTCGGTCGATTGTATACGCCGGCTCGCGCCGGTGTGTCACGCCCGCCGGCGTGGGCCCCGGGCAGGTACAATCGATCAACGCACGCCACTCGTCAGGAGGATCCCATGAGCAGTCTGCAGGCCGCGGGAACGCGCGGCGCCGGCAGCATCGCGAGCACCTTGATGCTGGCCGCGCTGCTGGTCGTCATGCTCACCGCCGCGGCACCGGCGACGGCGGTTGCGGTGAAGGTCGTGGGCGGCGACACGCAGCTCACGATCCCCAAGGCCCAGGTCCTCGCCCTCACGGCGAACAATGTCGCCGTTCTACCGGTCCCTCCCGTCTCGTTCCGCTTCCAGTGGGAGCCCGGCCTGAGCTGGTGGTACGACCTTCCCATCGCCTCCGGGAGCACGTTCGACTACGCCACCAAGAAGGGCGCCTTCCTCCACGGCGGAAAGCTGCGCTTCGTCAACGTGCTGACCGAGCAGGAACTGCTCTTCGGCGGTTTGCGTGTGGTCTTCACGAACACGCGGACCATCGCCCTGTCGTCGGCCGTGGGCACGGCTCCCGCCACTCGGGCCGTCGTGTTCACGGCCACGAATACGCCCAGGTACACGAAGCAAGGCAAGACCATCACGATCGACGGCATCCAGTTCAAGCTCACGGACGCAGGCGCTCTGGCGCTCAAGCTGGCGCTCGGCGCGGATCTCCCCACCACGACGCTGTTCGCCGACGCCGACCTGCGGTTCAAGATCAGGTAGAGCAGCGCCTGCCGCCCGTTGTCTTTCAGCTCGCGAGCACCGCCTCGAGTTCCGCTTCCAGAGGTGGCAGGTCGCCTTGCACGGTCTCCCAGAGGATCGCGGGGTCCACGCCGAAGTACTCGTGCACGACGACGTTGCGCATGCCGCGCAGCGTGCGCCACGGCACGCCGGGGTTCGCTTCGAGGATGGGCTCGGGGATCCAGCGGATGGATTCGCCCATGGTCATGAGGTTGCGCACCACGGCATCCATGGTGCGGGCGTCGTTCACGAATTGGTCGAAGGTCATGCCGTCGGTGTAGCGCGCGATGGCGCGCACTGCAGCGAGGATGTCGCGCACGCGAAAGCGCCAGTCGCGAAAGCGCAGCTTGGCCTGGCGCTCCTCGTAGCCGGGACGGCGCCGGTCGGGACGGTCAAAAGGCACGCACGGCCTCCGCGAGGATCTCGGCGCGCATCTCCGCGCGCAGGGCGGCCGGCGTGGCGAGGTCGATGCGCGTGCCCATCACGTCGGAGAGAAAGTCGAGCAGGCGCACGAAGGTGAAGAGGCCGACTCGAGCTTGCGGTTGAAACTCCACGAGCACGTCGACGTCGCTGTGCAGCGTGGCCTGGTCGCGGGCCGTGGAGCCGAAGACCGCGATGTGCGACACGTCGAAGGTGCGCAATTTCTCACGGTTGCGCTCGAGGCGCCGCAAGGCCTCCCGGCGGCTCATCCCAGCGATCCCCCGCGGGCCTTGCGCAGCCGACCCAGGAACCCTTTGCCGAGGAAGCTGTCGTCGCCGAGCGCGCAGAGCTGCGCGAACAGCGGCACCGTGACCGTGAACGCGAGGACGTCGGCCGGCAAGTCGCTGCGCATGGCGATGTCGGTGCCGCCGATCACGGCCTGCGGCTTGTCGAGGTCGCGGAACGTCACGACGAGCTCGGAGCAGCCCGACCCGAACGGGACGGTCACCGGGTCGGGCTCGCCCCAGGCGTGATGGTGATAGGCGCCGTGCTGCAGCACGCTGAGCTGATCGGGGTTCACCCAGAACGTGACCGTCTTGAGGTAGGCCGCAAGCTCCGGCCTGAGCGGCCCCACGAGCACGTGTCCGTGCTCGGGCCGGTAGGTCGGGGCGTGGTCGATCCAGTCGGCCATGAGCTCTCGCGATGCGCGCAGTCCCTCGTCGCCCCAGAGGAAGTCGATGAAGTCGTCGCGTTCGCGGGTCTGCACGCCGAAGAAGGCGCGGCCGCAGCCGCCGCAGCCGAAGTTGTCGGCGGTCAGGTGCAGCGTGTCGCCCTTGAGCCAGCAGCGGTAGAAATGAAACACACAGGGGCCGCGTCCCGGGCCTGGCTTGGGCGCCACGAGTGGGGCGAAGGCCTCGGGGTCGGGAGCATCGTAGAAGCCGACCAGCGGCCGGTCCAGAGCTAGCTCCGCCAACAGGCGGGACGGGTCGGGCTGCGGCGCGCGCTCGGGCATGAGCTCCTCCACGGGGGGACGACGATGACCTGTGGCGATTGTATGCGCGCACGGGTCACGAGCGCGAGAGGTTGCGCTCGCGACGGGTGTCAGCCGGGCACGAGCGTTCAACGCAGGAGAGAGAGGATCAGCGCTCCGGGCTGGCCGTACAGGTGCGGAGGCGCGCTCGCGCCGCCCCAGTCGATGCACAGGGTGAGGCCGGCGCCGAAGGCGATCACGGCCGCGACGGCGACGAACAACAGCACCAGTGCCATATGTCTGCGATACGTGCGCATGACGTCAGTATCCCCACTGTCGCCCTTCTGATCGGCCCGGGCCGGCGTCAGGGCACGACGAACCGGGCGCTGCTGCCCGATTTGCCGGCGCTGACCTCGAGACGGGCGTCGATGCGCTCGCGGAGTTCGCTCACGTGGGAGATGATGCCGACCAGCCGGCCGCCCTCGTTGAGGCTCATCAGAGAGCTGATCGCGAGGTCGAGCGACTCGTCGTCGAGAGAACCGAAGCCCTCGTCGACGAACACGGTCTCGAGGCGGATGCCGCCGGCGTGCGCCTGCACGACCTCGGCGAGCCCCAGGGCCAGCGAGAGCGCGGCCATGAACTTCTCGCCGCCGGAGAGTGTGCTGACGGGCCGGGCGACGCCCGTCCAGGCGTCGTACACCAGCAGTCCGAGGCCCGCGGCCAGCCTGCGACCGCTGCGCTCCTCGGTGCGTTCGAGGGCGTAGCGGCTCTTGCTCATCGCGCGCAGCCGCGCGGAGGCGGCGATGAGCACGTCGTCGAGAAACGCTCCCAGGACGTAGCTCTGGAAGGAGAGGCCGCGGTCATTGTGGCGGTTGGCCACGTCGGCGAGCCGGCCGATGACCGCGTAGCGCGCCTCGAGCCCCGCCGCCTCAGTGGCGAGCTCGTCGAGCCGCGCGAGCTGCCTTGCGGCGGCTGCGGCGGCGCTGCGGAGGCTGATCTCCGCCTCGCGAGCGCCGCGCGCGGCGGCTTCGCACGTCTGCGCGTCGGTCTCGAGACGCGCCAGATCGGGGGCTGCGAGCCCCTCCGCCGCCCGCTCGGCCAGGCGCAGGCGCTCGGCGGCCTTCAGCGTTCCCTGATCGTGCTCGGAGACGAGCGTCTGGAGCTCCTCCGTGACGGACGGGTCGCGCTGCGCTTTCTTGCACGCGGCCTCGCCGGCGAAGCCCGCCTCTGCGAGACGCTTCGCCAGGCGGGCGCCGGCCTCAAGGACCTTGGCCTCAGCGCCGGCGAGCGCAGCGGCCGCGGAGGCGCGCGCGGCTTCCCGGCCGGTGGCGGCGAGCGCGGCCGTGTGTGCTTCTGTCTGGGCGCGCTCAAACGCTCCGCGCAGGTCGCGCTCTGCCAGGCGCGCCTCGCCGAGCACCGTGTCGAGGGTCGCCGGATCGGCCAGCTCGGGGGGCACGCCGGAGGCGCGCTCGCCGGCGAGCGCCTCGGCGGCGGCAAGCGCCGTCGAGGCTTGCTGCAGACTCGCTTGCGTCGCGTCGCGCCGCTCCAGCGTCGCTTCGACGACCGCGCGGGCCGCGTCGACGTCGTCCTCGGCCGGGGCGGCGGAGGTGAGCGCTGCCGGGGCGGGGTGCTCGGTCGATCCGCACACAGGGCAAGGAAGGCCCTCGCCGAGCGATCGCGCGAGAAGTCCGGCCTGGGCCTCCTGCCACGCCACCTCCAGGCCCCTGAGCCGGTCGCGCGCCGCCCTCCACGAAACGTCTGCGGATGTGGCGTCGCGGTGAAGCGTCGCCGTCTGCGCGGTGGCTGTCTCGAGCGCCTCGCGGGCTGCGGCGAGCTCGCCGGCGCCGGCCACGAAGCCTTCGAGGCGCTTGACCTCTGCGGCGGCCTTCTCGCGGGAGACCGCCCCCGCGACCTCGAGCTCAAGCGCCGCAGTTGCCGCGGCGAGAGCGGCCGCTGCATCGGCGGCGGCGACGGTCGCCGACTCAGCGGCGGCACGGGCGCCCGACAGATCGGCCTGCGCGGCGTCGGCTTCGCGCGCCACGTCGGCGAGGCCGGACGCGCGGCGCGCCGCCTCGAGTTCGCCGCGGAGCGTCTCGACCTCGTCGTCGCGCGCTGCCAGCTCGACCACCTGGGCGCCGGCGGCAGCGCGTTCGCGCAGCCGCGTGGCGGCATCGAGACCCTCGGCGAGCAGCCTCTGCGCGGCCTTGTCCGCTGTCTCAGCTTCGCCGGCGGCCTGAGCTGCGCCAGCGGCATCGACAATGAGCCGCGCACAACGATCGCGCAGGTCGTCGGCGCTGGCCGACTCCGCTTGGCGCAAGACCTCGTCGCGCTGCGTGCCCACCGTCTGGGACCCTCGCCGCAGGGCAGCGGCTTCGTCCTTGAGGGCCAGCTCGATGGCGGCGTAGTGACCGGTGTCGAAGAGCGCTCTGAGGATATGCTCGCGCTCGTTTGAATCGGCCTCGATGAACTGCTGGAAACGCCCTTGTGGCAGCATGACCACCTGGCGGAACTGCTCACCGCGGAAGCCGAGCACGTCCTCGGCCTTGGCCTTGACGCTGGTCCAGCCGCTGGCCAGGGGGGCGCCGTCCGAGGCCAGGGCGTCGTCCTCACCGCGACGCAGACGCCACATCGTGGCCTCCTGTAGGTGCGTGGTCGTGCCCTCGCCCCGCAGTTTGGGACGCAGCTGTTCGGGGAGGCGCTCAACGCGATAGAGGTCGGCGCCGATCGAGAAGTCGAAGAGCACGCGCGTGAGCGTGCCCGGCTGCGCGTGATCACTGCGCATCGCCGCGCCGCTGCGGCCGCCCTCGCCCTCGCTGCCGCTGCTGGTATCGCCGTAGAGGGCGAACGACATGGCGTCAAGAACGGTGGTCTTGCCGGCGCCCGTGGGCCCGGTGATGAGAAAGAACCCGGCGCCGTGAAGGTCGGCGAAGTCGAGCGACTGGACGCCGGCGTAGGGCCCGAAGGCCTGCATGGTGACGGCCAGCGGCTTCACTCGGGGGCCTCACGGCGGCGGCGCTCCAGCCCGTCGATGAGAGCGGCGAGCTCCGTGCGCTGCTTGACATCCAGGCCCCCGCCGGTGGCGTACTCAAAGAAGGTGTCGAACAGCTCGAGGTCGCCGACGCTGCCGGGGCGCGGCCGGCGCGCGCCGGCCGCGCCGATTGTGTCGTACAGCGGTCGCTCGATGGACAGGGCGTTGGGGTACACGCCGCGCAGCCGGCCGATGGGGTCGAGCAGCGCTCCCCGGTCGAGCAGAGCGGCGAGCACGTAGTCGTCGCGGCGGGGATCGGAGGCGCCGCTCTCGAGAAGCTCGGCGAGCGTGCCCTCGAGGCGACGCACGTCGCGGCGCGGCGTGAGGGCCACAGTCTCGACGCCGACGCGGGCGCGGCCGGCCGCGCCCGCGTCACCGGCGGCGCTGCCCGGCGCGCCGATCTCGACGACGCTGACCGACTTGACGTGATCGTGCTCGGCGAAGGAGTACTTGAGCAGCGAGCCGGCGTAGCGCACCGTGTCGCGGCCACAGCGCTGTGGCCGGTGGAGATGGCCGAGCGCCACGTAGTCGAAGCCGTCGTAGACGGCGGCCGGCACCTGCGTGGCGCCGCCGACGCTCAGGGGCCGCTCGCTCTCGCTTTCGAGCGCCCCGGCGACGAACGAGTGCGCGACCGCGACGCTGCGCTCGCCGGCCGGCGTGGCCACAAGCGCCCGGGCGACGCCGGCGGCGGCCACCGCCTTCTGATCGTGGATGTCTTCGTCCCCGTAGGCGTGACGAGCTTCAGCGGCGTCGGCATAGGGGATGGGGTGCACGTGGACGGGGCCGTGCTCATCGCGCAGGACGATGGGCGAGGGCGCCTGCGGCAGCTCGCCCACCAGGTGAAGCCCACGCGCGCGCAGCAGCGACGCCGCGAACCCCACGCGCACGGCGCTGTCGTGATTGCCGGCGATGGCGACAACGGGCACTTCGTGCCTGTCGACGATCTCGGTGAGCGTGTGGTCGAGCAGCTCGACGGCCTCGGTGGGGGGGACGGCGCGATCGTAGAGGTCGCCGGCGAGCAGCACGGCGGCCGGCTTCACTTCCGCGACAAGGGCGACGAACTGCTCGAGCACGTACTCTTGGTCGCGCGTGAGATGGACGTTGTGGAACAGCCGCCCGAGATGCCAGTCGGCGGTGTGGATCAGCTTCATGACCGCGACCCTACCACAGGGCCGAGACGGCACAGCGGCCGCTCGCAGAGGCGGCCGCCCACGTCGAGGGCCTGACGAGATAGAATAGGAAAAGTGCGTACATTCCGCCTCTCGAAATCCCGCCTCATCGCCGGCCTGCAATGCGGTAAGCGCCTCTGGCTCGTCATCCATCGCCCCGAGCTCGAGGTCTACAGCGCCGACACGCAGCGACGTTTCTCCGCGGGCAACAGCGTCGGCGAGCTGGCCCGCGAGCTCTACGGCGCCGGCGAACTCATCGACGGCGGCCGCAACCTCAGCCAGGCGCTGCGCGACACCGAGGCCGCCCTGGCGGCGCCCGGCGACGTCACGCTCTACGAGGCGACCTTCCGCCACAGCGGGGTGCTCATCCGCGCCGATATCCTGGAGCGTCGTGACGGGCGCTACCGCATGGTCGAGGTCAAGTCGGCCACGCGTCTCAAGGAGTATCACGTGCAGGACGTGGCCATCCAGGCCTGGGTGACGGAGGGCGCGGGCGTACCGCTCGACGTGCTCGGCGTGGCCGTCATCGACACCGACTTCGTCTACCCCGGCGGCGGCGACTACCGCGGCCTTCTGCACGAGATCGCGGTCGCCGACCAGGCGCGCCCCGTCATGGCACACATCCCCGGGTGGGTGCGCGGCTTCAACGAACTGCTCGCGGGGCCGCTGCCGACCATCAAGACGGGGCCTCAGTGCCGGCGCCCCTTCGAGTGCCCGTTCATCCCCTTCTGCGAGGAACAGGAGGGCAAGCTACCCTGCGCCCGCAGCGACGAGCTCGATCTCGCCGGGGCCTGCGTACCCGCCGCGTCCATCGATATCACGGCGGGCACCGTCGACGCGGCGGCCACGGCATTCCTCTCCACGCTGCCGTACCCCAGGTACTACCTCGACTTCGAGACCGTGCAGTTCGCCGTGCCGCTGTGGGCCGGCACGAAGCCCTTCCAGCAGCTTGTCTTCCAGTGGTCCTGCCACGTTGAGGCGCAGCGCGGTGAGCTCGAGCACCTCGACTTTCTCGAGACCGGCGGCCAGCCGCCCATGCGCGCCGCCGCCGAGGCTCTGCTGGCGGCGCTCGGCGACGAAGGCCCGATCTTCGTCTACCACGACTTCGAGAAATGGCGTCTGATGGAGATGGCGACCATGTTCCCTGACCTCGCGGCGCCCCTCGAGGCCGTCATGGGGCGGCTTGTCGATCTTCTGCGCCTCACCCGGGATCACTACCGCCATCCGGCGCTCAACGGTTCGTACTCCTTGAAGACGGTGCTTCCGACCATCGACCCTGAACTCGACCACGCGCTGCTCGTCGGCGTGCAGGACGGCCTCTCGGCACAGGCCGCCTTCCACGAGGCGATGGCGCCCGATACGCCGGCGGACCGCCGTGAGGCCGTCCGCCTATCCCTGCTCGAGTACTGCGCTCTCGACACACTGGCGCTGGTACGCGTCGCCCATCGACTGGGCAGTGCCTGAGAGGAGCTTTATGGACCACCGCACAGAGATCGAGATGGGCGGCCAGGCCGTCGTGACGCTCGCCGACATCGTGCCCGCCCGCGGCCCGCTGCGCGTGCTGTTCATCGGCAAGACGCCGTCGCCGGCCAGCGTGGAGGCTGGCCACTACTTCCAGGGGCGTATGGGTAAGGGCCTCTGGAAGCGGCTTGACGAGGTGGGCCTCCTGCATGCCGCGCAGGGTGAGTCTCCCGACGACCTTCTGCTCGCCAACGGCTTCGGCATGACCGACGTCTGCAAGGTGCCGCGTCCCTTCGGCGAGGAGCCCAGCGAGGCGGAGTACACAGAGGGCTGGGAGCGCGTCAACGGGATCATCATACGCACGCGCCCGCGGATCCTCACGTTCGTGTACAAGGGCGCCCTCGACAAGGTCCTCGAGTACTCGTTCGGCTGGGACCACAAGAGCGGCTACGGCTTCAACGACGACCTCATGCGTACCTTCGGGCGGCGGGTGTTCGCCTTCCCTCTGCCCGGCGTCTCGTGCACGCTCCGCGAGTCGCAGCGGCATCTGGCCGACCTCGCCGGTGCGCTCAACGTCGTGTAGGCGCGCCGGGGAAGGGGCGCACCTCTCCCCGCCATCATCCAGGAGGATCAGTAACTGATGAAAGTAGTCGCGTTCAACGGCAGCTCGCGCAAGAACGGCAACACCGCCATCCTGCTGCGTCGCGTACTCGTGGAGCTGGAGGCCGAGGGCATCGAGATCGAGCTCGTGCAGCTTGCCGGCAAGCGCTTCGCCGGCTGCACCGCATGCCTCAAGTGCGCCGAGACCCTGGACGATCGCTGCTCGGGGGTCAAGGACGACGGCCTCAACGAGTGCATCGAGAAGATGCTCGCCGCCGACGGCATCCTCATCGGCTCGCCGACGTACTACGCCAACTGCACGGCCACCACGCAAGCCCTTCTGGAGCGCGCGGGCTACGCCACGCGCAAGAACGGCAACCCGCTGGCGCGCAAGGTGGGCGCCGCCGTGGTCGCCGTCAGGCGCGGCGGCGCCATCCACGCCTTCGACTCCATCAACCACTGGTTCCAGATCAACGAGATGATCCTCATCGGCTCGAGCTACTGGAACATCGGCATCGGCCGCGAGATCGGCGACGTGGAAGACGACGAGGAAGGCCTGGCGACGATGACCACCTTGGGCCGCACGATGGCCTGGGCGCTCAAGAAGCTCACTGCGTAACCGGGCCCGACGGTCTCTCGACCGCCGGGCCCTTTACACGCGTCCCTTGTCGGCGCACGGCTTCTGATGTCAAGTCTTGCCGTGTTTGATCTCGCCGATGCGGGTCGCGGGGTGGTGCATGGTCTTGTTGTTCCAGCTCGTGGGCGGGGACTTCGTCTTCGCGGTGGCCGGCCAGCTCACCCGCTCCTGCCTGTGCTCGTGACGCTTGGGGCTCGGGACCTTGGCGTGGTCGCCGTCGTCGGGTCTCATGCTGCACCTCCGGTGACGAACGTCTACGGTAGTCATACCCGTCGCTGCCGCGGCGTAACAGCGTCCCGTCGCCGCTCTTGCGGACCTCAGCTGCCGCTCTTGGGCAGGTAGGGGGTCAGCCAGCTGACGAAGGCCGCCTCGCTGCGGGTCTGCATGAAGAAAGTGCCGGGCCCCGTCAGTGTCACCACGAAACCTTCGCCGCTGAGGAACAGGGATTTCATGCCGCCGACCTTGTGCACCTCGATGGGCAGGCTCTCCGGCCAGGCCACGAGATGACCCGAGTCGACCGTGTACTGCTGCCCGGCCTGCAGGTCCACGCGGCGCAGGGCGCCGTAGGTGGCGACGATCGCCTTGCCTTGCCCGGAGCATTTCACGACGAAGAACGACGAGGCCCCGAAAGCGCCCTTGAGGCCGCCCCACTTGGTGTCGAGGTCGATGCCCTCTTCGGACGCGACGAAGCCGTCACGGTGGAACAGCCAGGTCTCGCCCTGGAGGTCCACGTAGGTCATATCGCCGGGCAGCGCCGAGGCCAGCAGGATCTCGCCGCCCGACGGCGGCGCCGTGAACATGTTCATGAAGAGCGACTCGCCGGAGAACGAGCGCTTGAGGCCCTTGAGGATGCCGCCCTGGGTCGTGGTCTCGATCTGCGTGCCGGTGGTCATGCTGATCATGGCGCCGCTCTCGGCGCGCAGCCTCTCCCCGCCGGCAAGGCGGGCGACGGCGACGGTGAAGGCCGGACCGTTCTGGAACTCGACTTCCATGTGGTTTCCTCCTCGTGGGTGCGATGTGGTCTCCTTCTACCCACTGGTCGGCCGTCTTGCGCGTCGGCTTGAGTCGAGCCGCGGGGAGCCCGCCGCGGTTTCTCCGCGGCGGGTGGCGTGGCATACTCTGGCATGGCGCACGTGCGCCGGTCGAGTCACTTCGAGCGGGAGCGCATCATGGCCAAGCAGTTCTTCGGAGGCTTCTTCGCCACGCTGGCCTTCGTGGCCGTGATCCTGGCCGCGCTGTTCGGCATCTTCACTTTGGTGAGTTACATCGCCGGGCCGGTCGGCGGCTGAGTCCGGCAGGCACTGCCCCTGCGGCGAACGCCGCCGGCTCGTCTATCAAGGAAGGCTCGTTTGGCGCGCTTCATCGAACGTGGCAAGTACGACTGGTGGTCGACCACCTGGAAGCTCGCGATCTTCGTGGCGATCATCATCTTCGCACTCGTCGTCATCTACCCGTGGCGTGGGTTCCTGCCCACCTTCCTGCTCATTCTGGCGGGGCTGTGGATGTACGTGAGCCTCGTATCGCGCAAGTCCGGGTATCTCTGCGGCAACTGCGGGCGCGCCTTCCAGGTGCCGACGACGATCAACTTCTTCACTACGTCGTCGGTAGGCAAGAACCCCGACGGCACGTACTACAGCTACAAGACGCTCACCTGCCCGCAGTGCGGCAAGAGCAGCAAGGCGCGCGTCCTCAAACGCGTCGACGCGCAAGACGCCAAGGGCAGCGGCAGGCTGCTCAAGTAGGATGCGGTCGCACGGCTAGAGGCCGAGCAGCCCGCCGAGCTCGGCCAGGGCGGCGCCAGCCGCGCTCTGGTCGATGGCGTAGAAGCTCCACTTGCCCCGTCTGGTCTCGCGGACCAGACCGGCTTCGCGCAGCACCTTGAGGTGGTACGAGACCTTGGACTGCGCCAGGCCGTGGAGGCCCTGCAGCTCACACACGCAGACGCCCGGCGGCTCGCCCTCGGCGCCCCCGTGGGCCGCCGGCCCGCGACAACACGCGGCGGCCGTCATCTGCACCAGCATCCGCAGGCGGATGGGGTCGGAGAGCGCCTTGGCCGCGGTCGCCAGGCGGGCGGCCTCGCCGGCGTCGAGCCCAGCGCTCGCCGGCAGCGGCGAGATGCCGGCAGGGAGAGGGCAGCACGAAGTCGTCGCCTGCTGCCGGGAGGCCGGCGTGTGGTGGGGCGTGCGCGCGGGCATGGCCTTCTCCTCTCGAGGACACTCGTGACTCCGAGAGTACGCGACTCCGCACATCATTTCAACGAATCTTGATGTGGTGCCGGTGGCGCTCAGGCGTCGCCGGCGAGCCTCCGGAGATAGTGCTCCACCACGGTCGGGATGTCCGCAGGAGCGGCTTCGACGACCTCGAGCTGCGGCAGACTGTCGACGAAGTCGCGGCGGTAGGTCTTCTGCGTGAGCCGATGGTCGAGCACGACCACGACGCCGGTATCGGTCTCGGTACGGATCAGGCGGCCGAATCCCTGGCGGAACTTGAGCACTGCTTCCGGAAGGTAGAACTTGCCGAACCAGCGCTCGCCGGCCTCCTCGCAGGCGCGCCGACGGGCGTGGAAGAGCGGATCCTGGCGGGGGAACGGCAGCTTGGCGATCACGAGGCAGGTGAGCGTGTCGCCGGGGAAGTCCTGGCCGGTCCACAGCGTGTCGACGCCCATGAGGATGGTCTCGGGATGGGTGCGGAACTCGTCGGCAAGGGCGGCCGCGCTGCCGTGCAGACCCTGGGCCAGGACGAGGACGCCGTCGTCCTCGACATGCGCGCCCACCTCGGCGGCCACCAGGTTCATGTCCCGCTTATTGGTGAAGAGTGCCAAGGTACGGCCGCCGGTGACTTGCGCGAGCCGCTTGAGGCGCTCGCCCTGGCGCTGGGCGAGCGCGTCTGGCCGCCAGGCGTCGTCGGGGTCGTGCTCGAGCACGAGCACCGCCTGGCGGCTGAAGTCGAAGGGCGAGGGGAAGATGCGCTCGAGCACGTCGACGTCCGCGTCCAGGCCGGTCATGTCGCGGAAGTAGGCGAAGGACCCTGCCACGGTCAGGGTGGCACTCGTGAGGACAGCGCTGCGCAGGCGGTCCCAGAGCGCCTCGCGGACCTGTCGCGCCGGCGTGAGGGGCGTGCGCGTGAGCGTCCAGCGCGCGGACCGCGGACCGTGGGCGCCCGCGCCGCCGCCGGAGCGCGCGGCGGCCTCGATCTCGCCCCAGACGACGGCCTCCGCGCCGCCGCTCTCGGGCAGCTCTCCGAGCAGCACGGCGTAGTTCCTCGCCTCCTCGGCGAGCGCCACCACGGCGGCGTGATCGCGGTGCTCCTCGGGGAGCGCCTCGGCGGCCGGCGCCACGCCGGCAGCAAGGGCGGTCAGTCCCTCGGCAAGGAGGCCGGTGGCGACGGCGAAAGGATCCCAGGCGGGGTGCTCACGCAGGCCCGCCGTGATCCACACTGAGAGGTTGTACTCCGCGCTTGCCGCGCTGCGCCGTCCGCCGGCGCGCGCGCCGGGCGCGTCGTCGTCGTTACGGGCCGCGACGCCGATCCCGGCGAGCGTCCCGCCGACGGCTTCAACCAGGTCGGGGAGCAGTTCCGCTGCCCGTTCGCAGGCGTCGGCCGCGGCCGCCAGGGCACGCGCTTCGCCGGGCTCAGCGCTCCGTGCTGCCGCGCGCAGCCTCACGGGCAGCGGTCGCTGCCGGCGCCGGCCGCGCAGATCGGCGAGCAGCAGATCGATGGCGCGCGCGTCGATCTCCTCGCTGAACGCTTCGGTGGCCTCATGGTAGAGCAGATGCGCTTCGTCGATCACGACGTCTTCGAACGGCGGGAGCGTCTCAGGGGCCGTGAGCAGCAGGGCGTGGTTGACGCACACGAGGTGCGCGGCCTCGGCGCGGCGATGCGCCAGCCGCCAGTGACAGCCGCGTCGCGACGGGCAGTGCCGGCCCAGGCAGGTGGCCCGCGAGGAACGCAGACCGCGGGCCAGCTCTGCGAGGGCCTCCAGCTCCCGGGAGGCGCGGTACGGCAGCGCCGACAGGTCGACCTCACCGCGGCGCGCGCGGCCGACGAGGTAGGCGAGCGCCAGCGAGCGCTCTCGATCCGGCAGCGTCTCGCTCTCGGCGGCCACGGCTTCGTCGAGCCGCCGCCGGCAGATGTAGTTCTCGCGGCCCATGAGCAACGCCCAGCGCCAGCCCGGCGGCAGCGCCTCGGCGACGATGGGCAGCTCGTGCGCGGCCAGCTGCCGCTGCAGGGCCTTGGTCTTCGTGCTCACCACGACCCGGCGGCCGGCAGCGGCGCTGGCGAAGGCCGCCGGCAGAAGGTACGCGAGGCTCTTGCCCATCCCGGTGCCGGCCTCGAAAAGACCGACGCCGCCATCCCTGAAGACGCCGGCGGCGGCTGCTGCGAGCTGGGTCTGTCCTGGCCGGTGGCGAAAGCCGGGGAGGCGCGCCGCCAGGCCCGGCTCGCCGGCGGTCGATGCGCGCTCATTTTCCCCCTGCGGGTCGCCCTCAGCACCGATTCCGAGCTCGGCGCGCCAGCCGTCGGCGTTGACAGGGAGGAGGGTCAGCGGACCGCCGCCGCGCGGCTCCTCGGCGACCACGGGCGGCGGCGCCTGGTCCGGCGGCGCCGCGAAGCGGTCCAGCAGCTCGAGCGGCGCCCAGCGGACGGCCGTCAGCAGCGCACGCTCCTCGGCGCCGAGCCCGGCCGCCCTCGCGGAGAGGCGCTTGAGCACGTCGGCCGCCGTCTCGGCATCGGGCAGGGCGCGGTGCGCCTGCCGCTCGATGCCGAGTTCCGCGGCCATGATGGCCAGCGCGTGCCGGTCGAGCTCGGGGTACAGCAGCAGGGCCGCCTCGAGCGTGTCGAACCACTCGTTGGCGAGTGGCGGCAGGCCCGCCCTGCGGGCACCGGCCGCCAGGTGATCGCGGTCGAAGCCCACGTTGTGGCCGGCGAGCACCGCGTCTCCGACGAACTCGCGGAGGGCCGTGAGGGCCTCTGGGAAGGCGGGGGCGCCGCGCACGTCCGCGTCGGTGATACCCACCAGTCGCGCGATGAAGAGCGGGATAGGCATCCCGGGGTCGACGAGCGTGTCGAAGCGCTCGCGGACATCGAGGTCCGGCCCGAGGCGCACTGCACCGATGTCGATAACGCGGTCGCGGTCCGGGTCGAGACCTGTGGTCTCGGTGTCGAGGACGACGAGCTGGGGAGGAGCGGCCGCGGGCATGGCGACAGGATAGCAGGCCGACGGCGCGGCCCGAGGGCGTCAGGCCGCGGAAAGACCCGCGATCGCCCCGGCAGCCACCGCGGCGATGAGACCGAGGAGCTCGGCCTGGCCTTCTCCGGCGGCGCGGCCGAGGGTGAGGGTCAGCGCGAGCTGACTCGCGCCGCAGGGTGCCGAGGAGACGATCACGTGCGCCGACTCAGTCATCGTGGTGCTACCTGCTCCGGCGCCGCGCGGCGCGCCCGTGGCGCCGGCCGTGGAGCCGTCGCAGCCGGCGACGCAGGACATGGCGTCGAGCGCCTCCGTCGCCAGGTCGGCCGCTGCCTGGAGGACTTCGTGCGTGGAGGTGGGGCTCAGTAGAGCTGCATGCCCGTCGGCGATCGTCTGGACCGCACGCCGAAGGGCAAGCACCTCGTTGTCGCTGCGCCTGAGCCGCGCGAACATCTTGGCGTTGTGCATGGCGACGGCTGCCTGCCCGGCGAGGGCGTTGGCGAGGCGCATCTCCTGGCGGCTGAAGCGTCGCTCCCGCTGGTGATCGAGCACCTCGAGCAGGCCGATGGCCCGGGCCTGGTGGATCATCGGCAGGATCAGCAGGCACTTGTCGCCGTCGCGGCGCATGATCGCGACCTCTGCCGCGTCGGCATGAGGATCGCTCGCGTTGACGGTGATGCTCTCGTGGTCTTCGATGGCTTTGCGCGCCATAGGGAACTGGCTGAGCGTGTAGGTCATGGTGTCGACGGTACGATTGCCGAGGTCGTCGTACTCGGCCTGGACCGAGACGGTGCGGGTCGCCGGCTCGTACTCCGAGATCACGCACATGTGGGCGTCGAGCAGGGTGGTCATCTGTTTGGCGACCTCGCGGAGGAGCTCGGGGACCTCGAGCCGGCTGGAGACGGCGATGGCCGTCTCGACCAGTGTCTCGAGCTCGCGCTCGCGGGCGAGGCGGGCGGCCAGATGGTTGCTCCCGCCGATGAGGTGGGTGAGCTCGTCGATGTCCTCCTGCTTGATGCGCCGGTGTCCGCCGGCAGTGCGCGTGCAGGGCAGGAAACCCGAGGCCGTCCAGCGGCGGATGGTGTGCGGCGACACGCCGAGGCGCCGCGCCGCATGCTGTACGCTCAAATACATGGCCGGACCGTAGCGGGGAACCCTGCCAGCGTCAACACGGCGCGAAGTTGCACCGCGATGGGGCGCGAAGTTCACAGCGGCGTGTCGCTGCAGGAAGTACCTGCCCAGCGACCGTATTGACGGCGGGAGGTGCCGGCGTACGTGCGCGAGATTCTGTGCGATGCCCCCCCGCGCCGCGGAGGAACTCAGGCGTGGCTGCTCACGGGGGTCGCCACGACGGCGGTGGCCGCCGCGACGAAGTCGAGCAGCTCCACCTGGCCCTCGCCGGGCGGCTCCCTGAGCGTGACCGCGAGCGTGAGGTCGGTGCGTCCCGACGGGTCACGCGAAACGACGAGGCTGGCGTTGGAGCCGCGCTCTGCAGACGCCGTGCCGCTCGGTGCAGCGACCTGTGCGGCGCCGAAGGCGCCGGCGCTCTCGCCGCCGGCGCTGACCACGCAGGAGATGGCGCCGAAGGCCTCGCAGACGGCGCCCGCCACGGCGGCGAGGAACCCCGCGCCCTGCCCCGCGGCGCCCGCGGTCGGCACGCGCGCCGTGAGATCCATGAGCGTGCGACGCAGGCCGGCGACGTCCTCGTCGCTGCGTCGCCGTTCGGCGAACAACCTGGCGTTCTTGATGGCCACTGCCGCCTGCCCGGCGATGGCGCCCGCCAGACGGAGCTCCTGGCGCGAGTACTGGCGCGAGCGTTTCTGGTCGACGACTTCGACGATGCCGATCGTGTCGCCCTGGACGATGAGCGGCACCATGAGGAGGCTGCGGTCGCCGTCGCGGCGCAACTCCGCGACCTCGGCGGGATCGGCTTCGGGGTCGTCGACGTTGACGACCGCCACCGTCTGGTCGCGCAGCACGGTGCGGGTCAGAGGGAATGCCGCCAGCTTGTACGGACTCGCGTCCGGGAGGCGCCGCCCCGCGTGGTCGTACTCGGCCAGCGTGACAAGCCCCTTGGCCTCGTCGTCATAAACGGAGATGGCGCAGAAGTGGCAATCGAGCAGGCTGGTCATGCGCATCGCGATCTCCAGCAGGAGCTCGGTGAGGTCGATCTTGCCGGCGAGCGCGATGGAGGTGCTGATGAGCACGTCGATCTCGCGCTCGCGGGCCTGCTGGGCGGCCAGGTGGTTGCTGTCGCCGATCGCCCTGGAGAGGTCGTCGATGTCGTGGTCGTCGATGCGTCGGTGGCCGCCGGCCGTGCGCGTGCAGGGGAGAAACCCGGTCGCGGTCCAGCGGCGGATCGTGACCGGCGAAACGCCGAGCCGCCGCGCGGCCTGCTGGACGCTGAGAAGCATGCGACGAACTTAGCGGCGTCCCCACGCCAAGTCAACTACGAGTAACTTTGAAGGCGACAAGCCGTCAACTTCAGGTAGCAATATGCCCTGTAAACAGCGCTGTTCTTCTGTGATACTCGAGGAGATCGTTCGGCCGGTCCGACGGACTCTGCTGGTGGAGCGCCGGGGACCGGGAGCACGAGGCGGAGGGGTGGGGACATGCGGGTCCTTCAACTGGGTGTGGGCGCGGTCGGCGAGGTCAACGCGCGGGTCGTCGCCCGGGAGCCGGCGGTGACGGCGGTCGTCCTGGCGGACATCGACGAGAGCCGGCTGCGCGAGGTGGCCGCCAAACTACCGCCGGACAAGGTCGAGACGCTCGTGCTGGACGCCTCCGACCGCGCAGCTCTGGTGAAGGCCGCGAGGAGCGCCGACTTCGTGCTCAACGCGCTGGCCACCGCCTGGGACATCCCGGTCATGGAGGCCAGCCTGGAGGCCGGACGGCACTATCTCGACATGGGCACCGGCGGGCCCCGCGAGATCACCGGCACCGCCGATCTCGACGAGCAGCTGGCCCTCGACGCCGAGTTCAAGAAGCGCGACCTCGCCGGCCTCGTGTCCTTCGGCATCGACCCGGGCGTCAGCGACCTGTTCGCACGGGCCCTGCACGACGATTTCGAAACCGTGGAGTCGCTCACGGTGCTCGACGGCGACAACGCCACGATGGATGGCTACGAGCTCGCCTGCTCGTTCTCCGTCGAGACGATGATCGAGGAGTGCTTGCTGCCGCCGTGCGTTTTTCGTGATGGCAGGGAGGAGCGTAACGAGGCGCTCTCGGTCTTCAGGGAGTTCGACTTCCCGGCGCCGGTCGGCAGGCTCAAGCTCTGCAACGTCGACCACGAAGAGGCTCAGCTCATGCCCATGTACCTTCAGGGCAAGGGGCTCAGGAACGCCGCCTTCTTCATCGGCCTGGACGAGCGCTTCGTCGAAGCCCTGCGCGTGTTCAAGATCCTCGGCCTCAACCAGCGCGAGCCGGTCGAGTTCAAGGGCGGCATGATCTCACCGATCCAGTTCGTTGCCGCGCGCTTTCCGCGACCGGTCGACCTTGCCGGAAAGCTGCACGGCGCCGTCTGCGTCGGCACGCTTTGCGAAGGCACCATCGCCGGTGAGCAGGTGCGCAGGTTCCGCTATCAGACCACCTCGCACGACAAGTCGTGGGAGGAGTGGGGCGTGCAGGGCACCGCCTTCCAGACAGGTGCCTCTGCGGCCTGCGCCGTAACGCAGTTCGCGCGCGGCGAGATCGCCCGGCGCGGGGTCTTCCCGGCCGAGGTGCTTGACCCCGCGGCCTACATGGCCGAGATGGAGAAGGTCGGACTGGCGGTCGGGGTGGTGGACCTGCCGGCTGACTGAGCGCCTGCGACTCCGATAGCATGGGGGCGTGTCGTCCCGCCTGAAACGCTCCCTGCAGGAGCTCCGCTCCTTTCCCTCTCAATTCTGGGTGCTGACCGGCGGCATCTTCATCTACGTGGCCGCCGCCGCGCTCGCCTTCCCCTTCGAGGGCATCTACCTGCACAAGGAGCTGGGCGTGTCCATGTCGATGATCGGCGTGGTCTTCGGCCTCGTGCCGGTCGCCGTGATGCCCATGCAGTTCTGGGGAGGGCAGCTCACCGACCGCCTGGGTCGCCGCTGGGTGATCATGCTCTCGGTGAGCATGGGCGTCGTGTGGTTCGCCGGCTTCGCGTTCGTCACCGAAGTCTGGCAGGTCGCCCTGCTGGTCGCCATCGAGAGCTCGCTGGGGTGGCCGCTGTTCCAGACGGCGAGCAACGCCATGATCGCCGATCTGCTGCCGCCCGAGAAACGGCAGGAAGCCTTCAGCGTCAGCCGCGTGGCCATGAACCTGGGCGTCGTCGTGGGGCCCGCCGCCGCCGGGCTCGCTCTCGGCTTCGGGGTGAGCTTCCGCGAGCTGTTTCTCGCCGCCGCCGCGGGCTGCGCCCTGATGGTGGCCATCATGTTCTTCACGATCCGTGAGAGCCGGCCGGCAAGCGCCACTGCGCCGGACAAGCACCGTGACGCGCAGGGACGCAGCGGCTATCGAATCGTCTTTCACGACCGCGTGTTCATCGTGTTCTGCCTCGTCGCGGTGCTGCCCGTGTTCTGCATCGGCAACTTCGGGTCCATCTACTCCGTGTACATCACCGAGTACCTCGGCGTGCCCTACGGGCAGTGGGGGATGCTGCTGGCCCTCAATGCCTTCATCGTCGCCACCGTGCAATACCCGCTGGTGCGCGCGACGCGCTTCAAGAACCGCATGGTCCTGCTGGCCATCGCCAGCGCGGCGTTGGCGCTGGGCATCGGTGGCTCGGCCTTCGCCGGCTCGCTGTGGTCGCTGATCATCCTCATCGTCGTGATGAGCCTCGGCGAGACGCTGCTCTCACCGGTGGCCTCGGCCGAGGTGTCCGACCTCGCCCCCGAGGCCGTGCGCGGTCGCTACATGGGCGTGTGGACGATCGCCTGGAGCGGCGGCGCCGCCCTGGGGCCGGCCTTCGGCGGCTGGGCGATGGACGTCTTCGGCGCACGCCAGGCGTTCGCCATCCTGCTGGTCGAGGGCCTCGTGGGCGCCGGCCTGTTCCTGGCGCTGGCGCCCGGCTGGAAGCGGCGGCGGGAGAAGGCCACGGCGACGGGGCGCCGGCGCCCCGAGGTGGCCTGACCCGTGCCTCGCCGCCTCGCCGGCCGGGCGCGCAGGGCCTACGGCAGCTTCCCCGGGCAGTTCTGGCTGGTGTTCGCGGCGACGTTCTTCTATCTGGGCAGCTCGGCCATCGTCTTTCCGTTCTTCGGCATTTACATGACGGAGCGGCTCGGCATCTCCCGCACCCTGGCCGGCGTCGTGCTCGGCGCGTCCAGTCTCGCCGGCCTGCCCATGCAGCTCTTCGGCGGCGCGTGGGCGGACCGCCGCGGTCGGCGCGGCGTGATGCTGTTCTCGCTCGTCGCCAGCTCCCTCGTGTCGTTCGGATTGGCGGCAGTCACGACCGTCTGGCAGGCCGTCCTCCTGGTGCTGCTCAACGGCGCCTTCGGCTGGCCGCTGTTCCTGACGGCCAGCAACGCAATGGTCGCCGATCTCGTGGATCAGGACCGCACCGCGGAGGCTTACGGCATCGTCCGCGTCGCCGTCAACGCCGGTGTGGTGGGGGGGCCGGCGGTGGCGGGCTTCGCCTTGGCCGCCGGCGTCTCGTTCGCCTGGCTCTTCGGCGTCGCGGGGCTGGGCTGCGCGGCCCTCTTCGCCGTGCTGCTCGTGCGCCTTGCCGAGACGCGGCCCGAGCCCCCGGCCGTGCTCACCTCGGCCGGACCGCTCGATGCGGCCGAAGCCGTGGCCGCGGCGGCGGAGCGTCTGGTACCCCACGTCGCCGAGGGGGCGCCGGCCGCGGCGCCGGCCGGCGCGCCCGCCGCGGCGACTCCGGCGCGGACGCGCGCCGCTCCCGCCTCAGGTTACGCCGTCATCCTGCGCGACCGCACGTTCCTCATCTTCTGCCTGGTGTCGCTGTTACCGCTGTTCTGCTACGGGCAGATCGTGTCCACGTTCCCGGTCTATCTGACTCAGTTTCTGCACCTGCCTCTGGAGCAGTGGGGCCTGCTGCTCTCCCTCAATGCAGTGCTTATCGTGGTGCTCCAGTATCCGCTCGTGCGCCGCCTGCGGGGACGCGACGACATCAGACTCCTGGCCCTGGCCAGCGCCCTGCTCGCAATAGGTATCGGCGGTGCGGCCCTGGTGTACGGCCTCTGGCAACTCTGGCTCCTGATGATCCTCTTCAGCTTCGGCGAGATGTTGTTCGTGCCGCTGTCGACGAGCCTCGTCTCGGGGATGAGCACGCTGGAGGAGCGCGGCCGCTACATGGGCGCCTGGAGTCTGGTCTGGATCGGCGGGCAGGCGCTCAGCCCGCTCTACGCCGGCTGGGGGATGGACGTCCTCGGCGGGCGCGCAGCCTTTCTTGTCGTCCTGGCGGCCGGCCTGGCCGGCGCCGCGCTCTACCCGCTGCTCTGTCGGGGCGTGAGGGAACGCGAGAGCCAGCGGCGGGCGTCACCGCCCGCCGCTCCCCGCGCGTCGTCGCCCTGAAAGTCGCCTACAGATCGAGCGCGCTCTGCAGATCGCGGGCGTGCTCTTCCTCGATGATGAGGATGTCTTCGAGGGCGCGGCGCAGACCGTACTCCTGCAGCATCTCGGCCTGACCGATGCGCTCGCGATAGCGAGCGATGGCGTCGAGCTCGCCGACGAGGTCCTGCTCGAGCATGATCTTCGAGTCCGGCGAGATGTGGATGTCGGCGACGTCGACGTCGGGCACGCCGCCGAGGAAGTCGATCTGGTCGCTCAAGGTGATCGCGTGCTGGTGCTCCTCGTTGGAGTGCACCGTGAGCTCCGCGGAGATGGAGTCGTACTGGGGCCCGGTGATGACCGAGGCGTGCTGCACGTACTGGATGAGGGCTGAGTACTCTTTGGCGAGATCGCGATTCAGCTCGTCGATGAGCTGAGCCTTGGTGAGCTTGGCGGGTGGTGTCTTCACGCTCGTCTCCTTTCGGCTGCCGACAAGTGCGGAGCCGGCACGGTGCGTGCCGGCGCGCAGCACAAGGGTACCCCCGAAGGCGCCCGCCTGCACCGGTGCTCAGCCGGGCGTCGTCTCCGCGGCGAGCGGCACGGCGCGCTCCGCTTCGCTCTGGTAGGCACTCTCGGGCCGCAGACGGTCGAAGGCCACGTACAGCACGGGCACGAGGATCAGCGTCAGCATCGTCGAGGTGAACAGGCCGCCAATCACGACCACCGCCAGAGGCGTCGAGAGGAAGCCGCCCTTGCCCATGCCCAGGGCCATCGGCGTGAGGGCGAGGATCGTCGCCACGGCAGTCATGAGAATGGGCCGCAGCCGCCGCCGGCCGCCCTGGATGACAGCAGTGCGCGCGTCCATGCCCTGGCGGCGGAACTGTTCGACGAGGTCGAGCAGCACGATGGCGTTAGTGACCACGATGCCGATCAGCATGAGCAAGCCGATGAGGCTGGGCATGCCCAGCGCCGTGCCCGTAAGGATCAGGGCGAGCACCGCGCCCACGGCCGCGAACGGGATGCTGACGAGAAGGATGAGCGGGTTCAGGAGGCTGCGGAAGGTCGCCACCATGATGACGTAGACCAGGAGGATGGCGATCAGCATGGCGATCCCGAGCGTGCGGAAGACGTCGTTGGTGATCTCTGTGGCGCCGGCCAGCGACCAGGTGGCGCCGGCCGGCATCTGCACGCTCTCCATCGCCGCGGTGACGGCGCTGGACGCCGCGCCGATATTGTTGTTGGTGACGCTGGCGGTGATGCTCGCGGTGCGCTGGCCGTCGACGTGCGTCACCTGCACCGGTGCCTTCACCTCGGTGATGGTGGCGATCTGGCTCAGCGGGATCATGCCGCTACTGCTCGGGACGGGTATGCGGGTCAGCGTCGCGGTCACGGCGCCGGGAATGGGCGGCAGCCTGATCTCGCCCACCGTGAGCTGGGCGGTGAGCGGGCCGGCCGGCGTTGGCACAATGCCTAGCGGGTAGCCGCTGAGCACCAGCGAAAGGTAGGCGCTCAGCGTCGCCGGGCTCACGCCGGCCGCCGCCGCCTTGGCTTGGTCAATGGCCACGGTGGCCGAGGGCCGGCCCTCGCTCAGGTTGGAGGTCACGTTGGCGAGTCCGTCGACCGTCTTGACCTCGTCGAGGACAAGGGCGTTAGCCTTGAGAAGCACCGCCGGGTCGCTGGCGGAGACCCGCACCTCCATGTTGGACATGCCGCCCATTGACCCGGAGCCGTCCTCGCCGGTGACCGTGACGGTGCCCACGTTCTGCAACTTCGCCACCTTGGCGCGTACGGCCTCCACGATCGTGTTCTTGTCCAGATCAGGGTCTGTGGTGATGGTGAAGGCCGCCTGGCTGGCGGAGGCGCTCGTGCCGCCGCCGGCGCCGAACAGGCTGCCCGTGCTGCCACCGGTCACCTGGTAGATCTCGATGCCGGCGGTTGTCTTGAGGATCGCCTCGACCTTGGCCGCCGCCGCCATCGTCGAGTCGAGGCTCGTGCCGGGCGGCAATTGCTGGGTGATGCTCATGGTGTTCTGCGCGGAGTTGTCGAAGAGATTGGTCTTCAGCATCGGCGTCAGGAGCATGGTGCCGGCAAAGACCGCCGCAGCGATGACGAGGGTGATGGTCTTGTGGCGGAGCGCCAGCTCGAGGGCTGGCAAGTAAGCCCTCTGCAGCCGAGAGACCTTGTCAGGGTCGCGGTGCCCCACCTGGCGTTTGGAGAGCACCCAGGTCGAGGCCACCGGCACCACCATGAGCGCGACAAAGAGGCTGCACAGCAGCGCGAACGACACAGTAAGCGCGAAGGGGCGGAAGAACTCGGAGGCGAGACCGTGGACGAACCCGAGTGGCAGGAACACGGCCACGGTGGTGAGCGTACTCGCCGTGATGGCGCCGGCAACTTCGCGGGTGCCCGTGAAGGCGGCGCTGCGGATGTCGTCGCCCTCCTGCAGGTGGCGGTAGGTATTCTCGATCACCACGATGGAGTCGTCGATCACGCGCCCGATGGCGATCGTGAGACCGCCAAGCGTGAGCATGTTGAGCGACTGGCCGCGCGAGTAGAGGATGATGAGCGCACCGACCACGCTGAGCGGGATGGAGAGGCTGGCGATCAGCGTGGAACGCCAGCTGCGCAGAAACGCCCAGATGACGAACACCGCGAACAACGCTCCCAGGAGGCCCTCACGCCACAGCGAGGTGACGCTCTCCTTGATGTAGGTCGACTGGTCGACGACCAGCGTGATGGTCGCCTTGCCGCGCAGGTCCCGGGAGATGGCCGGGAGCTCCTTGGCTACGGCATCGGCGATGTCCACTGTGTTGCCGCTCGAGGACTTGCTGACCGAGATACCGATGGAGGCCTTGCCGTCGGTGCGCGTGACGGCGGTGAGAGGCGCCGGCGCGATGCGCACGTCGGCGATCTGGCCGAGCGTCACCGGCGCCGGCGGGGCGGTGGCGGTGGAGCTCACGGAGTCCGTGCCCGCCGGGGCGAGGACGAGCCGTTTGAACGCGCGGATGGTCGGCGTGCTGGCCGAGACGGTGATCGGGTAGACGAGGCTCCCCGAGGTGACCGCGCCCGCGCCGTTGGTCAGGTTCGCCTGTTGGATCGCCGTCGAGATCTGCTCCGGAGTCACGCCCAGCCGCAGGACTTCCTTCGGCTTGAGCTGGATCTGCAGCTGCATCTCCTGCACGCCGGACAGAGTGACGGCCTGCACGCCGGGGATCCCCTGCAGCCGCGGCACGACCTTGGTGCCGAGCAGCGTCGCCAGCTCCTGCGGCGGGAGCGACGACGAGACGGCCAGCTGGACAACGGGCATGGCGCCGAAGTTGAGCACCGAGACGTCTGGCGCCGTGGCCGTCACCGGAAGCTGGGTGCCGGCGACGGACTGCTGGACCTCGGCCTCCTTGGCTTTCATGTCGGTGCCGAACTCGTACTGCACCGTGATGATGCTCATGCCCTCGTTGGAGAAGGAGTCGTATTCCTTGACCCCGCTGCTGTTCTTGATCGCCTGCTCGAGCGGCGTGGTGATGTTCGTCTCGACGTCCGTCGGAGAGGCGCCCTGCTGGCTGGTGAACACCGTGAGGTAAGGGAAGGTGAGGTCGGGGATCAGCTCCTCCTTGAGGGAGCCGATCGAGATGGCGCCGAAGATGATGACAGCGACGACGGCGAGGCCGATGAGCGAACGGTTGCGCAGGGAAAGCCTGGTGAGCCAGCTCATGTGGCGCCTTCCGAAGGTGGGGGTGATGGCACGTCGAGCGCGAGGTCGGCGAGGCGTTCGGCGACCGCCGCGATGCGCTCGCGCCCCTGGAGGGGCGCCAGCCAGCGCGGCGGTATGCCCGTCTCGCCGAACACGGCGCCGGCCAGAGCGCCGGTCACGGCGCCGACGGCGCTGGCGTCACCGCCTCTGTTGACGGCCGCGCACACGGCATGCTCGAAGGTCGCGGCGTGCAGGACCGTCCAGAGCGCGGTCTGCAGGGTGTCGAGGACGAACGAGGAACTGCGCAGCTCTTCTGGTTCTGCGACCAGCGTGTCGGTGAGCATGGTGCTCACGCGCTTATCCTCCTCGTCGAGGGTGGCGGCGATGGCCGGCACCTGCTCGCGCAAGTCGCCGTGGATCGCCGCCGTGAGGAGGTCCGTGAAGGCTGCGCACGACCAGCCCGCGAGGCGGTCGAAGTGGGTCAGTGTGGATTCTCGGTGGGAGAGTGCATGCCGCATCTCGGCGTCGCCGAAGTTGCGCAGCCCGAGCGGCGCGCAGCGGATGAGGCTGCCGTTGCCGGCCGTTGGGCCGCCGAGGATCTCGAAGGCGCGGCGCGAGGCCAGGTCCCAGTGCGTCCCGGCACGGTAGCTGAGCAAGGTCGCACGCACCGTGAGGCTCACGTGACGGGGATTACTCTCGAACCAGAGGCGGTAGCGCTCGATGACGTTCTCGGGGTCGAAACTCCCCACGTCGGCCAGGCTCTCCGCCAGACACAGCATCATGTCGGTGGCGTCCACAGCTTCGCCGGGCGAGACCTCGTAGACGCCGCCGCCGATCATCTCGGTGATGACGCCGTACTTCTCGGCGACCTGCTCGGCGGTAAGGAACTCGGCAGGGGCGCCCATGGCCTCGCCGACGGCGAGGCCCAGCAGCGCGCCGCGGAAGCGGTCGCGCGTGGTGAGCGTCTCGTCGTGCCCGGCCATCAGGCGAGCAGGTCGCGGGCGAGGCGCTCGAAGAAGAGCGCCTGGTAGGTGACGTCCTCGACGAGGATGCGCTCGTCGGGTTCGTGATCGCGGCCGCCGTGCATGGCGTGGAAGCTCTCCGCGACATAGGGCGCAAAACCGTAAGCGATGCAGTCGGGAAAGCTCTCGCGCACCCAGCGCGAATCGGTGAAGCTGCCGGAGCACATGGGCGCCAGGACGGCATCGGGGACGTCCCCACGAAGCACGCGCGCGATGCTTTCGCTGAGCGCGCTCGGCGCCGGCGAGGCGTTGGGCGTGGTCACGTCGACCCACTCGAAGTCCCAGTCGATGCCCAGCGGCTCGAGCACCGCGGCCACGAGCTCGCGGGTACCGGCGGCGGTCATCTCGGGCAGGATGCGGCAGTCGATGCAGGCCTCGGCGCGCGTGGGGATCACGTTCACGGCCTTGCCGGCCTCGAGCATGGTCGGCGTGAACGTGGCGCCGAGGAGCGGCTCCACCAGCCCGGCGACCTCCGCATCGAGCCGGCGCAGTTCGGCGCCGGCGGCGCGCGCCGTCCGCGGGTCCTTGAGGCGCGCGCGCAGGTCGGAGTCGGTGACGACGGCGTCGATGAACTGCGCCGTGAGCGGCGAGACCATCGCCGGCGGGTCGTAGAGGCCGAGCGCGACCACGGCGCGCGCCAGGTCGATGACCGCGCTGTGCTCCTTCTCGGGAACCGAAGCGTGACCGCCGCGGCCGCGCGTGCGGATGCGGAACTGGGCGAAGGCCTTCTCGCCGGCGGCCAACAGGAAGACCTTTCGGCCGCCGACGGGCAGCCACAGGCCGCCCATGCCTTCGTTGACGAGGTACTCGGCGCGCAGCGTGTCGGGGGCGTTGTGACAGAGCCAGCGCACGCCGCACTGGTCGCCGTCCTCTTCATCGACCGTGGCCGCGAACTTGACGGTACCGGCGAAGTCGGCGCCCGAACGCTTGAGGCGCGCCAGCGCCACCGCCTCGGCGGCTACCTGGTTCTTCATGTCGGTGGCCCCGCAGCCCCACACGTAGCCGTCTTTCACGACGCCGCCGAAGGGAGGCACGCTCCATTCGCCGGCGTCGGCCGGCACGACGTCCATGTGGCCCATGTAGGTCAGCGTGGAGCCGGGGCGGGCACCGTCGAGGCGCGCCACGAGGTTCTGGCGCGCGGGAGTCTCGCCGACGAGCTCGCTCTCGATGCCGTTGCCTGCCAGGTACTCCTTGAGGACCAGCGCGCAGGCGGTCTCGTTGCCCGGTGGATTGGTGGTGTCGACGCGCAGAAGGGCGGTAAAGAGGTCGACGACTTCGCGCTCGAGAGCGTTCCAGTCGTCGGCTTCGAGACCGTACGACGCCACCATCACCATCCTTGCTCGCGGGAAAGAGGGACTTAGCTGGGCCAATGATAACGGTCTGTACTTCGCGCTGCGAACCGCTTAGGCTCAGGCTCGGAGAGTACCTCGTCCGAGCGTGCAGGAGAAAGCCTCATGAAGAGCGCCGTCAACGGCGCCGGAGCCTCGCGCGTGGCAGACGCCCGCCTCAGAGGTCCAGCGCCGCCTGCGAGGGTCCTGTCTCCACGCCCAGCAGCTGCGCCATGCGCCGCGCGTTGCGCATGCCCCAGTCCTCGTAGTTGTTGTTGAAGAGGACGTGCACTGCCCGGGTCTGCCGGGCCAGTTCGCGCACTTTGGGCACCCACTCGCGGAGCTCGTCGTCGCTGTAGAGGTATTTGAAGCGGTCCGACGCCGCCGTCGTTCTTGCGTCCCAGGTGCCGGCGTTGCGCCCGTGGAGTCGCAGGATCGCCAGGGACGCCGTGGCGGCGACGGTGGGCGGCGTGCTCGAACGAAAGCCCTGCGGCTCGTCGACGCTCACGTAGGCGAGCCCTGCCTCTTCCAGGAGGCGGAGCGTGCCGGCGGCGGCCTGCTGGTCCATCCAGCCGCCGCCGCGGAACTCCACGGCGAGTGTCCAGCCGGGCAGCCGCAGCGACAGCGAGCGCACGTATGCGGCGTTTGCCTCCGAGCTCACGAACCAGGGCGGGAACTGGAAGAGGACTGCGCCGAGCTTGCCGGCGTCGGCCAGCGGCGCCAAGGCGTGCCGGTGCAGCTCCCAGAGCTTCTCCACGGCGTCCTCGTCGACGTCCTTGCGGTAGGCGTTCTTCTTGGCGAGCGCTTCGGCGGGCAGTGCCTCGCGGAGCCACGAGGGAAGACGCTCCACGCGCGCCGGGTGACCCGTGAGCAGGCCGTAGGCCTTGACGTTGAAGACGAAGCCGTCGGGGGTGCGCGCCGCCCAGAGTTCGCTGTTACGGGCGGACGGCGGCGCGTAGTACGTGGAGTCCACTTCGACGATCGGGAACTGCTCGGCGTAGTACCTCAGCCGCGCCTCGGCGCTGGTCACTCCGCGCGGGTAGAAGCGCCCGCTGGAGATCAGCGTGGGGTCGGTCCACGAACAGCTGCCCACAAGGATGCGCGTGCTCATCTCGGCCTCCGACGATCGTCTGCTACGGCGATGATCCGTTTTACTGCGCAAGCAACGTTGTTCCTCCCGCGGACCGGGTCTATACTCGCGCCACTTGGAGTTCAGTCGGCGCCACGGCCTCTGCAGGCCACAGCCTCGAGAACGAAGGGGCACCGAAGGGGGCGCCGCCGATGGGCGGGACCTGCACAGCAGGTGGCCGCCCATCGTCATGGAAGGTGCCCGATGGCAGTCCGCCTCGCGTTCCGCCCGTCGGGCCGCCTCGCGTTGAAGTTCACCCGCGACTTTCCTATACTCTGCTTCCCTCCGTGTCGGAATGGCGGAATTGGTAGACGCGCTAGGTTGAGGGCCTAGTGAGGGTTTAACCTCATGGGGGTTCAAGTCCCCCTTCCGACACCACCCTCTCTCCCTGCCTCCCGCGCATCCGTGCGGCGCCCCGCGCCGTGGCAGTGCGCGCCGTGTCTCGCTGCGCCACGATTCGCTGCGCACCACCGGCGGTATGAACCCGGCATGAGATACGCGTGGAGGATCCTGACAGCCTGCCTCGCCGCGGCTTCTATGGCGCTCTGCGCTTCGGCCGGCGCGCCCCCAGCCGGCGCCCACGTGCCGTTTCTGGAGCCAGACCGTCCGTCCGAAGCGCCCGCCGTGCAGGGCGATGCCTTCCCGGGCGCCATCGGCCTGCCCGACGTGGCCGTGTCGCGGGCGGTCTACGGGACGCTCGCGCCCTGGGAGTCCTTCGACGCCTATCGCCTCAAGGTCTCCCGCCCAGTGAGCACGCCCGTCGAGATGCTGGTCCCGAAGGCGGGCAGGTACCGCGACTTCCGCCCGGCATTCGCGCTGGTCGGGCAGGGCCTGCCGGCGGCCGGCGTGCCGCCGCCCTTCATCGTCGAGCGTCTGCGGACTGCGTACATGGCGGTGTCTCTTTTCCCCGGCGCGTATCCGCGGGTGTTGGTCGTCCCCGACCCGGGGGCTGCTGCGCGTGCAGGCTTCTACGAGCCGTTCAGCTTCACCAGCTACTATCGCGGCGGCGCGACGCGCGTCGAGCTCAGGCCGGCCGTGACGTACCACCTCGTGGTCTACGACTCCGCGGGACAGACCGGAGAGTACGCCCTCGGCATCGGCGAGGCCGAGAAGTTCACCGCCGGTGACGCAGTGCGCTCCGTGATCGCGGTCGTGCGCATCAAGCTCGGCCTGTACGGTCAGGGGGCCTTCCACTGGCTGGCCGCGGTGGTGATGGCGGGGCTGTTTGCCGGGCTCGTCGCCCTGGTCGTGCTCCTGGTCATCCGCCGCGTCAGAGTCCGCGCCAGAGCGGCAGCCCCGTGACCTCGTCGAAGCCGCGCTCAAGCGGTTCGCCGACCAGCTCCTGCAGGATGAGCTCGCCGGCAAAGATACGGCAGCCGGGCACCACGTGCCCGCCGACGCAGACGCCGTCGTGCCCGGCGAGCGTGGCGTGCGCGTGCACGGCCGTGGCGCCGTCGCGCCGCGAGACGTTGCCGAGCAGGCTCAGGAGCTCGACGGCGCCGCCCACGGCGAACTCGCCGTAGGTCTTGGCCCTCTGGTCGTAGAAGGCCAGGCGAGCCTCGCTGAGTGCGCCGATGGCGCGCAGCTCGGCGGTCGCCATGCCGTGCGCGTCGGCAACGGCCGCGATCTCCGCCAGCAGGTCGCCGCCGTGCGGCAGGCGCGCGACGACGCGCCGGCCGCGCGTGAACTCCCGTGAACCCATGACGCCCCCTCGTGCCGATCCCGCCGCCCTTTGGGCGGCTCCGTCGGCCCGCAGTCTACCCTGCGACCACGGCGCAGGGGAGGTTGTGAAGCCGGAGGGCCGGGTATGAGCCGAGCGGAGCAAAACGACGGATCCGGAGGACCGATGAGCGAGACCCGCGACCTGCCAAATCCCGGACCCGGCGACGTCGATGTGTGGCGCGCCGAGTTCGACGAGCTCGAGCTGCGCATGGACGCCTTGCGGCAGGCTTTCCTTAACGGCGTACGCTCGTTCACGATGACCCATCAAGCGGTGGAAAGCATCCACGCGCGCTTCGACGACCTTGGCGAGCAGCTCCACGCCATGCATTGCACCTACCCGTTCGGCGGCTGGCCCGGCCAGGAGGACTGCCGCTTCGAGCCGCCGGTGAGCTACGACAGCGAAGCGCACAAGCCGCCGCATGGCTGACGACGACCACCGCCCTGAACGTCCACGCGATCACGTCTCGGCGCAGTTTCGCGGTGAGGTGTGCGTGGTGCGCTGGGGCACCGGCTCGGACGGCGATCCTGTCGCCGGGTTGCGCGCTGAACTGGCTTCGTGCCGTGATGCCGGGGCCACCGATATCGTGGTCGATGTGGACCGCGATGCGTTGTTCGGCGGCGACGAGGTAAGCGTTCTTCAGGAGGCCGCCGAGTCGTTTCACCGCTGGGGCGGCGAGTTCGTCGTCGCCGTCGAGGATCCCGCGGCCAGGGCGTTGCTTGCCGAAGCCGGCCTTGTCAAGGCGCCACTGCCGCATCCGTCGGTGGAACTGGCTCCCGGCGACGAGCCGATCGCTTTGCCGGCGAAGCCGCTGTGGGAGCACGAGTTCATCTTCGCAGCGAGCTCCGAGGCACTGCCTGTAGCACGCCGCCGCGTCACCGCTTTCGCGGAGGTGGCCGGCCTTGGCGGCGCCGACCTCTTCGAGTTCAGTGTCGCGGTCGCCGAAGCGCTCACCAACGCCTTTGTACACGGCTCTCCCCACGGCGACGAAGACGACATCCGCGTGCGGTTCTTCTGCTACGACGACGAGGTGGCCGTCGAGGTGGCGGACGGCGGCGGCGGCCTCGACGCCACGCCCATCTGCGTGCCCGAAGCGCTCGAGAGCAGCGGGCGCGGCATCCACTTCATGCGTGCCCTTTGTGACGAGGTGCAGTTCACCTGCGGCCCTCTGGGCACTCATGTGCTGCTGGTGAAGCGCCGGGATTGAGGGAGCGACGGCCGCCGGCGCCGGACCGATGCGTCGCGTTGCCGCCGGGACTGTGGGAGTAGAATCGCGACCGTGGCCGATCTAACCCTCGAGAACCGCCTCTTCCTGCTCGATGGCAGCAGCCTTGCCTACCGGGCCTTCTTCGCCCTGCCCGAGAGCATCACCATGGGCGACGGCTTCCCCACCAACGCTATCTACGGGCTCAGCCAGATGCTGCTCAAGATCGTCACCGAGTATCGCCCGGCGAGCATCGTGGTCGCGTGGGATGCCCGCGAGAAGACCTTCCGCCACGAGGAGTTCGAGGAGTACAAGGCACAGCGGCCGCACATGCCGGAGCCGCTGTCGCAGCAGTGGGGCCGCTTTCCCGAATTGATGCGGGCGTTCGGCATCGTCAACCTGGTGAAGCCCGGGTTCGAGGCCGACGACATCCTCGGCACGCTGGCCGAGGAGGCCAAGCGGCAGGGCGTGGGCTCGATCGTCGTCACCGGCGACCGCGACGCCATGCAGGTCGTCGATGACGACATCTGGGTGATGAGTACCGGGCGCGGCATCACCGACGTCAAGATCTATACGCCGGCGGCTGTGCTGGAGCGCTTCGGCGTCACGCCTGCCGCGATCCCCGACTATATCGGGCTCAAAGGCGACACCAGCGACAACATCCCCGGCGTGCCCGGCGTCGGCGAGAAGACGGCGGCGGCGCTGCTGCAGCAGTTTGGCAGCATCGACGCGCTGTACGAGCGCCTGGACGAGGTCAAGAGCGACAAGCGGCGCGCGCTGCTGGCCGCGCACGAAGGCAGCGCGCGCCTCTCCAAACGCCTGGCGACGATGGTGCTCGACGTGCCGCTTGAGGAGGACCTCGTCGAGCTGGTGGCGCGCGGCGGCTACGTGCTGCCGGTCGACAGTGTCGACGCAGTCTTCGAGAAGTACGAGTTCCGCGGCCTGAGGCGCCGGCTGCGGGACGTGACCGGCGGCGTCCGTACTCCAGGCGTCCAGGCGGGCGCTCCCGGCGACGCTGCCGTGAGCGCTGAAGCCGGCTCCAGCACGGCTGCTGGCCCCGGCGTGCGCCTCGTGCACGAACCCGACGTGGGCCCGCTCGCGGCGGCGCTCGAGCGCGCCGAAACGGCCGTGGCCTTCGAGCCGCGGGAGGACGGCGCGGACGGGTTCGCGGTCGCCGTCCACGGCGGCGGCGAGGCCGTGCAGTTGGCCGCCGCCGGCGCCGACCGGCTGGCCGCGCTGTGGCTCCTCGCGGCGCACGCGATCGTGCACGACGCCAAGGCGCAGCCGGGTTACACGGCGGCGCCGTGCGGGCCGGCCTTCGACACGGCGGTGGCCGCCTACCTGCTGGCGCCGGAACTGCCGGAGAAGGAGCGCACCTTGTTCGCCCTGGGCGGCGCCGACGACGGCGCCGTGTTAGTCGAGGGCCCACGCGCGGAGGCGGCCGCGGCCACGCGCGCGATGCTCACGTGGCGCGTGGCCGCGGCTCAACGTCCGCGGCTCGTCGAGCTTGGCCTCGAGCGCCTCTTCCGCGAGATCGAACTGCCGCTTGTGTATGTGCTGGCACAGATGGAGGCCGCCGGCGTCAAGATGGACCCGTACCGGCTCGGCGAGATCACGGCCCGTCTGCGCGATCGCGTCGACGAGCTGCACGACGAGATCATCCGTTTGGCCGGCGTGGACTTCACCATCGCCTCGCCGCAGCAGCTTGCCGAGATCCTCTTCGTGCGTCTCGGCCTGGAGCCCGGCAAGAAGGGCAAGACCGGTTATTCGACCGATGCGCGCGTGCTGCGCGGTCTGCGCGAGGGGCACCCCATCGTCGCGGCCGTCGAGGAGTGGCGCGAGCTCACGAAGCTGATCAACACCTATCTCGAGCCTCTGCCGGAGCACATCGACGCGCGCACGGGGCGCGTGCACAGCACCTTCAAGCAGATGGTCGCCGCGACCGGGCGCCTCTCGAGCACAGACCCCAACCTGCAGAACATCCCGGTGCGCACCGACCTCGGCGCCGAGATCCGCGCCTGCTTCGTCGCCGAGGACGGCTGCCGGCTCGTGGTCGCCGACTACTCGCAGATCGAGCTGCGCCTCATGGCGCTGCTCTCACAGGAGCCGGCCCTTCTCGACGCGTATCGTCGCGGTGAGGACGTCCACCGCGTCACCGCGGCGGCGGTCGCCGGCATCGCGCCCGACGAGGTCACCAAGCGTCAGCGTGAACACGCCAAGGCCACGAATTTTGGCATCATGTATGGCCTCTCCGCCTTCGGCCTGTCGGAGCAGGTCGACATCCCGGTGGAGGAGGCCAAGGCGTTCATCGACGCCTACTTCGCCAAGTACCCCAAGGTCCGCGAGTTCCGCGAGCGGGTCATCGCGGAGGCGACGCGGGACGGCTACGTCACGACGCTCTTCGGGCGGCGCAGGGCCGTGCCGGAGCTGCGCTCCGGCAACTTCCGCCTGCGCTCGCTGGGCGAGCGCCTGGCGGTCAACACCGTGTTGCAGGGTACGGCCGCCGACATCATCAAGGTGGCCATGGTGACCGTGAGCCGCGAGCTCGCGCGGCGCAAGCTGGGTGCGCGGCTCGTCCTGCAGGTGCACGACGAGCTCGTCCTCGAGTGCCCTGCGGCTGAGGTCGAGGAGTGCGTGCCCCTGCTGCGCGACGCCATGTGCGGCGCCTACGAGATGGACCCACCGCTCGAGGTCGACGTGGGCGTGGGCGTCGACTGGGTGGCCGCCAAGGGCTGAGCGGCGCCTGGCGTGCCTGGCCGCCGCCGTCGCGCCCGTGCTATACTCCCATGGTTTCGGCCCGCTGCGGTCCGCGGGCCTTTTCCAATCCTGCAAACGATGGACCGCATCCTTGACCGGGAGGCAACGACACCACATGGCAGAGAAACCAATCGACACACAGCTCGCGGCGGCCAACGACCCCAGGATCGTGGAGGGCAGCGAAGGCTACCTCATCGAGGTCGACGGCGAGATCGTCCCCAACTACGACATCACCATGACGGTGTTCGGTGAGGGCGACATCGTCACCGGCAACGTGGTGCGCATCGACAAGGACGAGGTCCTCGTCGACATCGGCTACAAGTCCGAAGGCGTCATCCCGGTCAACGAGCTCAGCATCCGCAAGAACGTCAACACCTCCGAGGAGGTCACCCTGGGCGAGGAGATC
This sequence comes from uncultured Thermoleophilia bacterium, assembly GCA_963765635.1. Lineage (GTDB taxonomy): Bacteria > Actinomycetota > Thermoleophilia > UBA2241 > UBA2241 > CAIXSE01. The sequence goes on along the minus strand of CAVXXF010000002.1, from coordinate 1,153,932 downwards.
GACGCCCTCGTGATGACCAAAGAAGACGCCGACGGGCGCCTCATCCTCAGCAAGAAGCGCGCCCGCTTCGAGAAGGCGTGGAAGCGCATCGAGGGCGCCTTCGAAAGCGGCGAGCCGGTCACCGGCACCGTCATCGAGGTCGTCAAGGGCGGTCTCATCCTCGACCTCGGCGTGCGCGGCTTCCTGCCGGCCTCGCTGGTCGACATCCGCCGCGTCCAGGACCTTCAGGAGTACGTCGGCCAGGAGCTCAACTCGCGCGTCATCGAGATGAACCGCAACCGCAACAACGTCGTCCTCAGCCGACGCGCCGTGCTCGAAGAGGAGCGCAAGGAAGTTCGTCAGCAGATCATCGACGAGCTCAATGTCGGCGACGTCGTCGAGGGCACTATCAGCAACATCGTCGACTTCGGCGCCTTCGTCGACCTCGATGGCATCGACGGTCTTATCCACATCTCGGAGCTCAGCTGGACGCACATCAACCATCCGTCCGAGGTGCTGCAGGTCAACCAGAAGGTCAAGGTCAAGGTGCTCGACATCGACCGCGACCGCCAGCGCATCAGCCTCGGTCTCAAGCAGACCCAGGAAGATCCGTGGCAGAAGATCGTCGCGCAGCACAAGGTAGGCGACGTCGTCGAGGGTCGCGTCACCAAGATCGTCGCCTTCGGCGCTTTCGTCGAGATCTACGAAGGCATCGAGGGTCTCGTGCACATCAGCGAGTTGGCCAACCGCCACGTCGAGCGTCCCGACGAGGTCGTCTCCGTGGGCCAGATCGTGCAGGTCAAGATCATCGAGGTCGACTCCGAGCGCCGTCGCCTCAGTCTCAGCATCAAGCGCGTCGACGGCGACAACGTCAAGCCGCTGCGGCCCCTGGTTCCCGAGCCTGAAGCCACCGAAGACGACGCCGAGCTCGAGGCCGAGGTCGAGGAGGTCGTCGAAGCTCTCGAGACCATCGAGGAGGCCGAGGAGATCATCGAGGCCGCCGAGGCGGTCGAAGTCGCCGCCGCGGTCGTCGACGCCGAGATCGCGGCGGCCGAGACCGTCGAAGAGCTCGTCGAGGCCCTCGAAGACGCCGCGGTCGTCGAAGCCGCCGCCGAGGTCGTCGAGGAGGCCGCCGAGGAGTTCGCCAAGGAGCACGAGCCCGAGCTCGGCCTGAGCGACGACGTCTTCCCGGCCGGCGGCAAAGCCGGCGACGAGGCCGAGGCCTCGACCGACGGCGAGGCGGCTCCCGAAGCCTGACCCGAGTCGCGCGCAGAGGGCGGACGCGGCGCCGGCCGGCGCCGCGTCCGCCCTCTGACTGTCTCCGCCACCAGATGACCGCCACGCGAACCCACATACCACGCCTCGGCCTCACCGGGGGTATCGGCTCCGGCAAGTCCACCGCGCTCGCCTACCTGCACGAGTGCGGCGCTGCCGTGGTCTCGAGCGATCGCATCGTGCACGGTCTGTATGACCAGCCCGCTATCATCGCCGCCGTCCAGGGGCGCTACGGTCAGAAGGCCACGACCGGCGCCCACGTCAATCGTCAGGCGCTGGCCGGGATCGTCTTCCGCGACCAGGACGAGCTGCAGTGGCTCGAGCAGTTGCTGCACCCGCACGTACGCGCGGCTGTGGACGAGTGGGCCGCCGCCCAGCAGAAGGTCAGGCCGCTCCCGGCCCTCATCGCCGCCGAGGTCCCTCTGCTGTTCGAGACCGGCATGGAGACCGCGTTCGACTTCGTCATGCTCATCACCGCGCCGGCCGAAGTGCGGCGCCGGCGCCTCGTGGCGAAGCTCACCGACGATGAGTTCGAGCGCCGCATGGCCCAGCAGATGCCCGAGGAGCAGAAGATCGCGCGCAGCGACTTCGTCTTCCACAACGGCGGCGAGCGTAAGGCGCTCAGGGATTTCGTGGGGCAGACCGTGGCCCAGATCATCGCCGAGTACGACACCGTCGTGGGGGGCGGCGCCGGCGGGCGCGACCCGTGAGACGCCTCGTCCTCTTTGGCGTCACGCTGGCCGTCTTGGCCGGCCTCGCCGCCCTCGTCTTGTGGGTGTCGTCGGGCTCCGGCGGCGTGCAGGCTCCAGACTGGTACGCGCGCACCGTGTACCCGCTGGAGTACGAGGGCGCCATCAGGGCCTCGGCACGCCGCCATGACCTCGACCCCGCTTTGGTGGCGGCCGTCATCTACGCCGAGAGTCGCTTTGACGCCACGGCGCGTTCGTCGCAAGGCGCCGTCGGGCTGATGCAGCTTCTGCCCGAGACGGCCGCGCAGATCGCGCGGGAGACGGGCGGCGTGGCCTTCGTGCCCGCCGACCTCGACGACCCGCGCGTCAACATCCGCTACGGCTGCTACTACCTGCGCGCCGTCTTCGACCTGTTCGGCGGCGACCGCGTGGCGGCCATCGCCGCCTACAACGCCGGCGTCGGTGTGGTGGGGGAGTGGGAGGCCGCGGCGCGCGCTGATGGGCATTCTCTGCGCATCGCCGACCTCCCGTATGCCGAGACGCGCGCCTACGTGCGCAGCGTTCTTGAGGCGCGCGCGATCTACCGCGAGACCTACGGCGAGCGGCTTCCACGAACCTCGTGAGCCGGCGGGCGCCCCTTGCGAACGTGTGTTCGTGTTGGTAAAGTCGGCAGGATGAACGACTTCATCATCGAGGCTGACTACAGCCTCACCGGCGACCAGCCCGAGGCCGTCGCCGCGCTCAGCGACGGCGTCCTGCGCGGCGACCGTTACCAGACGCTGCTCGGGGTCACCGGCTCGGGCAAGACCTTCACCATGGCCAACGTCATCGCCAAGGTGCAGAAGCCCACGCTGGTCATCGCCCACAACAAGACCCTCGCGGCGCAGCTCTGCAACGAGTTTCGCGAGTTCCTCCCGGGCAACGCCGTCGAGTACTTCGTCAGTTACTACGACTACTATCAGCCCGAGGCCTACGTGCCGGCGCAGGACCTCTACATCGAGAAGGACTCGTCCATCAACGACGAGATCGACCGCCTGCGCCACTCCGCCACTACCGCGCTCTTTCTGCGGCGCGACGTGGTCATCGTCGCCAGCGTGAGCTGCATCTACGGCCTGGGATCGCCCGAGGACTACCTCGAGAAGATGGTCCTGCTGAGCGTCGGCGACACCGTCGACCGCGACGAGATGCTGCGCAAACTGGTCGACATCCAGTATGCGCGCAATGACTTCGAGCCGGCGCGCGGCAAGTTCCGCGTGCGCGGCGATTCCATCGAGATCTGGCCGGCCGCCCAGGACACCGCCATCCGTGTGCAGTTGTGGGGCGAAGAGGTCGAGCAGATCGTGAGCTTCGATCCGGTCGGCGGTGAGGTCCTCGACAAGCCTCGTCATGTGGCCATCTACCCGGCCACGCACTTCGTCACCAACAGCCCGGCCGTCGAGCGCGCCCTCGTCGAGATCAGGCGCGAGATGGAGGAGCGCTGCGCCTGGTTCGACGCCAACGGCAAGGTCCTCGAAGCGCACCGCCTGCGCCAGCGCACCCTCTACGACATGGAGATGCTTCGCGAGATGGGCTTCTGCAACGGCATCGAGAACTACTCGCGCATCCTGCTTGGCAAGGAGCCCGGCGCCACGCCCAACTGCCTGCTCGACTACTTTCCCGACGACTTCCTCTGCTTCATGGACGAGTCGCACATGTCGCTGCCCCAGGTCCGGGCCATGTCAGAGGGCGACAAGTCGCGCAAGAACATGCTCGTCGACTACGGCTTCCGCCTGCCGAGTGCGCTCGACAACCGCCCCCTGCGCATCGACGAGTTCCTGGACAAGGTGCCGCAGATCGTCTTCGTGAGCGCCACGCCGGGGCAGTTCGAGCTGGCCAACAGCGTCAACATCGCCGAACAGATCATCCGGCCCACCGGGCTCGTCGACCCCCAGGTCGAGGTGCGGCCCACCGACGGCCAGATCGACGACCTCATGAACGAGATCCGCCGGCGCGTCGACCTCGACCAGCGCGTGCTGGTCACCACGCTCACCAAGCGGATGTCCGAGGACCTCACCGACTACCTGCTCGAGAACGGCTTCAAGGTGCGCTACCTGCACAGCGAGGTCGATACCCTCGAGCGCATCCAGATCATCCGCGACCTGCGCCTCGGCGAGTTCGACGTGCTCGTGGGCATCAACCTGCTGCGCGAGGGTCTCGACCTGCCCGAGGTCACGTTGGTCGCCATCCTCGACGCCGACAAGGAGGGCTTTCTGCGCGGCCAGACCGCTCTCGTCCAAACCATCGGCCGTGCCGCGCGCCACGTCGACGGCAGGGTCATCATGTACGCCGACCGCATGACGGCGGCCATGGAGTTCGCCATCGGCGAGACCGACCGGCGGCGCACCCGGCAGACGGCCTACAATGTGGAGCACGGCATAACCCCCGTCAGCGTCGTCAAGGGCGTCAGCGATATCGCCACGATGATGAGCGACGCGGCGGCGGTGCCCACCAAGGGCCGCCGCGCGGCCAAGGCCGTGGCCAAGAAGATGGCCATGCCCAACGCCGATCTCGAGAGACTGCTGGCCAGCCTCGAAGCTGAGATGTTCGAGGCCGCCGACCAGCTCAAGTTCGAGTACGCCGCCAAGTTGCGCGACGAGATCAAAGAGCTCGCGAAAGAGCTCGACCGAAGAGGGAGCAAGGTTGGCTGAAGCGATCCACATCCAGCAGATCGTGGCCAGGGCGCGGGCGCTCGGCGCCGGCAGCGCGGCGCCGCTGCCCGCCCGCGCCGTGGTCGTCGACGAGCGCGTCAATCTCAAGTGCCGCGTGCCATTGTGCGCCAGCTACGGCGTCAACCTCATGTGCCCGCCGCACACGCCCACCGCCTCCGAGACGCGCGCCGCGCTGGCGCGCTACTCCGACACCCTCGTGGTGCAGCTCGACATCCCGCTCACGCAGGCGGCCGTCGACGAGGCGCTCGAGGGCATGAGCTACGCGGAGGCTCACGCGCCGGCGGCAGGGGCGGCCGCGGGCGCCGCCGGGAACGGCGGTAGCGCCGGCACTGCGCCCTACGAGGCGCGCTTGCGCGACAGCAAGAACGAGTTCGCCCGGCTCATGAGCGCGCTCGAGGCCGAGGCCTTCAAGATGGGCTACCGCTTTGCGGCCGCCTTCGCCGGCGGCGACTGCGTGCTCTGCGACGTGTGTGCCGGGGCCAGCGGCGAGCCCTGCAACCATCCCTTCGAGGCGCGGCCTTCCATGGAGGCCGTGGGCATCGACGTGGTCGCCACCGCCGAGGCGGCCGGCCTGCCTCTCGAACTGCCGGCCGACAAGCACCCACGCTGGACCGGGCTGCTGCTGATCGATTGACCGGCTGCCGCTCCGCCGTGCCGTCGGCGGAGGCCTGGCGGTGCGCCTACTACCCGCCGACGGCGATGCCGAGCAGCCACAACGCGACCGGGAACACCACCAGAACGATGAAGGCAGCCAGGAGCACGATCACGAGACACGAGGTGGACGCCACCGGGCCGCGCTCCGGCTTGGCGCCTGCCATATCGAGGCCCACCCCGCTGCCGTTGAGCTGCATCTCGCCCACGTGCACAGCCTACTCCACTCGGCCCGCCGGCTTCGACGCCTGTTTGCCGCCCGGCCTCCCGACTGTCACACTCTTTCCGTGAGCCACGATCTCGTCATCACCGGCGCTCGCGAGCACAACCTCAAGGACATCACCGTGAGGCTGCCGCGTGACCGCTTCATCGTCATCACGGGCCTTTCGGGTTCCGGCAAGTCGTCGCTGGCCTTCGACACCATCTACGCGGAGGGGCAGCGTCGCTACGTCGAGTCGCTGTCCGCCTACGCGCGGCAGTTCCTTGGGCAGATGGACAAGCCCGACGTGGACAGCATCGAGGGTCTCTCGCCGGCGATCTCCATCGACCAGAAGACCACCTCGCGCAACCCGCGTTCCACGGTCGGCACGGTCACTGAGATCTACGACTACCTGCGCCTGCTGTACGCGCGCATCGGTCACCCGCACTGCCCCAACTGCGGGCGCCCCATCTCGGGGCAGAGCATCCAGCAGATCGTCGACCAGGTGTGCGAGCTGCAGCCCGCGACCAGGTTCAGCGTGGTCGCGCCGGTGGTGCGTGGCCGCAAAGGCGAGTACGGCAAGCTCTTCGCGCAGTTCCGCGCCGACGGCTTCACGCGCGTGCGGGTGGACGGCGAAGTGCGCGAGCTCGAAGAGGACATCGAGCTCGACAAGAAGTTCAAGCACGACGTGGCCGTGGTGGTCGACCGCCTGGTCATGAAGGAGGGCCTGAGGCGGCGGCTCACCGACTCCGTCGAGACCGCCGCCCAGCTCGCCGAAGGCCTCGTCGAGATCGAGACCGCCGACGGCGAGACCCTTACTTTCAGTGAGAAGTTCGCCTGCGTGCACTGCGGCATCTCGCTGCCCGAGATCCAGCCGCGCATCTTCAGCTTCAACAGCCCGCACGGCGCCTGCCCCACCTGTCACGGCCTCGGTTCTACCCAGGAGATCGACCCGGCGCTCGTCGTCCCCGACGGCTCGATCAGCATCGACAAGGGCGCGCTGCTGCCGTACGGTCAGCTCTCGTTCGGCTGGCTCGAGCAGGTGTTCGAGTCCATCGCCACCACCTTCGGCGTCGACACCGACAAGCCGTGGGACGCGCTGCCCGAGGAGCAGCGTGACCTGTTCCTGTACGGCACCGGCAAGGAGCGCATCCCCCTCAGCTATCGCAACTACCAGGGTCGTATGCGCCACTACACGGCGAGCTTCCAGGGCATCCTCAAGCACCTGCAGCGGCGCTTCGCCGAGACCGAGTCGGAGCAGGTGCGCCAGAAGATCGAGGAGTACATGGCCGACAGGCCGTGCCCGGAGTGCAAGGGGGCACGGCTCAAGCCCACGAGCCTCGCCGTCACGCTCGGCAAGCGCAACATCAACGACTTCACACTGATGAGCGTGCGCGAGTCACTCCGTTTCTTGCACGCCTTGCAGCTCAGCGACACCGAACGCCTCATCGGCGGGCGCGTCATCAAGGAGATCGGCGAGCGGCTTACCTTCCTCAATGACGTCGGCGTGGGTTATCTCTCGCTGCAGCGCTCCTCGGCAACGCTCTCGGGCGGCGAGGCGCAGCGCATCCGCCTGGCCACGCAGATCGGCTCGGCGCTGGTCGGCGTGCTGTACATCCTCGACGAACCCAGCATCGGTCTGCACCAGCGCGACAACCGGCGCCTCATCGACACGCTGCTGCGGCTGCGCGACCTGGGCAACACGGTCATCGTCGTCGAGCACGACGAAGAGACGATGCGCTCGGCCGACCACATCGTCGACATGGGGCCTGGGGCCGGCGAACACGGCGGCAGCGTGGTCGCCGCAGGCACGCCGCGCCAGATCATGGACGATCCGGCCTCGCTCACCGGCGACTTCCTTGCCGGGCGCAGGAGCATCGCCCTGCCCGGCCAGCGCCGCCTGCCGCTCGAGTGGTTCACCGTGCGCGGCGCCCGCATGCACAACCTGCGCGGCATCGACGTGGCCTTCCCAGTGTCGGCCTTCACCTGCGTCACCGGCGTCTCGGGCTCGGGCAAGTCCACGCTGGTCAACGACATCCTTCACAAGGGCATGGCGAGCCGTCTCAGCCGCGTCTCCAAGCTGCGCGCCGGCGACCACGACGGCATCGACGGCGCGCGTCTCCTCGACAAGGTCATCGACATCGACCAGTCGCCCATCGGCCGCACGCCGCGCAGCAACCCGGCCACCTACACGGGCGTCTTCGACCACATCCGCCAGCTCTTCTCGCAGACCCCCGAGAGCAAGCTGCGCGGTTACAAGCCGGGGCGCTTCAGCTTCAACGTCAAGGGTGGCCGCTGCGAGACCTGCAAGGGCGACGGCCAGATCAAGATCGAGATGCACTTCCTGCCCGACGTGTACGTGCCCTGCGAGGCCTGCCGCGGCAAGCGCTACAACCGCGACACCCTCGAGGTCTGGTACAAGGGCAAGAACATCGCCGAGGTTCTCGAGATGAGCGTCGAGGACTCTGTGACGTTCTTCGCCAACGTGCCGCGTATCGCACGACGCTTGAAGGCGCTGGACGAGGTCGGCCTGGGCTACATCAAGCTCGGGCAGCCGGCGACCACGCTCTCCGGCGGTGAGGCGCAGCGCGTCAAGCTCGCCAGCGAGCTCAGCAAGGTCGCCACCGGCAGGACGCTGTACATCCTCGACGAGCCCACCACCGGCCTGCACTTCGCCGACATCGACAAGCTCCTCGAGATGCTGCAGCGGCTCGTGGAGCAGGGCAACACGGTGGTCGTCATCGAGCACAATCTCGACGTCATCAAGTCGGCCGACTGGATCGTGGACCTCGGGCCCGAGGGCGGGGAAGAGGGCGGCGCCATCGTCGCCGTCGGCACGCCCGAAGACCTCGCCGCGCAGGCGGCGACCTCCCACACCGGCGCCTTCCTGGCACGCGTGCTCGGGGGCGCGACGGCCGCCGCGCCGGTCTGAGGCCCGCCCGGTGCAGTCACAGGGCGACGCGGCGCATCTGCGGGCCATCCTCCCGCGCATCCCCAACCAGCCCGGCGTGTATCGCTTCATGGGCGCCACCGGCGAGGTCCTGTACGTGGGTAAGGCGAAGGAGCTGCGCAAGCGCGTCTCCTCGTACTTCCGCCTCAGCGGCACGCCGCACGGGCGCACCCCCGAGATGCTGGAGCAGGCCTGCGACATCGAGTGGGTGGTCACAGCCTCTGAGAGCGAGGCTCTTCTCCTCGAGGACAACTTCATCAAAGAGTCGCGGCCGCCGTTCAACTTGCGCCTGCGCGACGACAAGAGCTATCCCTTCATCGAGATCACCCTCCGCGACGAGTGGCCGCGGGTGCGCTTCTTCCGCGGACGGCACGTGCCCGGCAACCTTTACTTCGGGCCGTACTCGAGCGCCCGCAAGGTCCGCGATACGCTGGACGTGATCGGGCGCATCTTCCCGTATCGCAAGTGCCGGGGCGTCAAGCCGGGACGGCCCAGCGGATCTCCGTGCCTGCAGTACTTCATCAAGCGCTCGCTGGCGCCCTGCGACGCGCGCGTTTCGCACGAGCAGTACGATGAAGTCGTGCAGCAGGCCATCGACTTTCTTCGCGGCCGCCTCGGCGCCGTCGAGAAGGGCATCGCCGGCGAGATGGCCGCCGCCGCCGCGGCGCAGGAGTTCGAACGCGCGGGGATGCTGCGCGACCGGCTCGCCGCGGTAGGGCACGTGCACGAGCGGCAGGTGGCGCGCATCGAGGGTGGTGAGGCCTTCGATGTGCTTGGGCTGCACCAGGGCGAGCCGGGCGCCAACGTGCAGGTGTTCCGCGTGCGCGACGGCGCCGTCGTCGATCGTCAGGCCTTCTACGTCGAGAACGCCGCCGGCCGCGACCCGGCGGAGGTGATCGAGGAGTTCCTGCTCGAGTTCTACTGGGATGGAGCGACGATCCCGCCGCAGGTCGTCGCACCTCTCGAGGAGAGCGAAGGCGTGGCGGCGCTCCTGGCGGCGCGGCGCGGCGCCGGAGTCACGGTGCGTGCCGCGAAACGCGGCCCCAAGCGCCGCCTGCTCGAGCTGGCGCGACGCAATGCGGAAGTGGCCGCGCAGGCCGAGGTCGAGCGCCTGGCGCGCCGCAGCACGGCGCGTATCGAGGCGCTCGAGAGCCTGCGCGACGGTCTCGGCCTCGAGGGCCTGCCCCTGCGCATCGAGTGCTACGACATCTCCAACCTCGGCGAGCAGCACGTCGTGGGCTCCATGGTGGTCTTCGAGGGCGGCGTGGCCAAGAAGGCGCACTACCGCAAGTTCGCGCTGCGCGACGTGCAGGGGCAGGACGACTTCGCGATGATGAACCAGGTGCTGCGGCGGCGCTTCGCGCGCCAGTCCGCCGGCGAAGACTACGACGAGAGTTTCGCCACCTTGCCCGATCTGGTCGTGGTCGACGGCGGCAAAGGCCAGCTCTCGGCGGCGCAGGCGGCGCTTCGCGAAGCGGACGTCGCCGTCGACCTCGTCAGCCTGGCCAAGCAGAGAGAAGAGGTCTTCGTGCCCGGGCGCCGCGATCCGCTGCCGCTGCCGGCCGAGGATCCCGGCTCGCTCCTGCTGCAGCGCATCCGTGACGAAGCGCACCGCTTCGCCGTGACGTACCATAGACAGCGGCGCGACGCCGACCTGCACAAGGCCTCCGTCTTCGACGAGCTGCCGCAGGTCGGCCCCGTGCGCCGGCGGCGCATCCTGCAGCATTTCGGCAGCCCCGAGCGCTTCATCGCCGCCTCTCGCGAGGAGCTCGAGCGCGTGCCGGGGCTGCCGGGCAAAGTGGCGAGGGAGATCTATGCGCACCTTCACAAAGCGGGCTGAACGCTACGCGGAGCTGGGGCCGCTGGCCGAAGAGATGTACGTCTGCGACCTCGGCGTGGGCCGCCTCCTCGTGGCCGGCGACCTGCCGCTCGAGGTAGAGCTGCCCGAACCCGAGGCCGCGGCTCCTGCCGGGGCCGGCCCGTCGGGCCGCTGGGCGCGCCTGCTCGAGCGGTACTTCGCCGGCGAGCGCGTCGCCTTCGAGCTGGACGTCGATGCCTTCGCCGCCGCTCACGGCCTCACCGACTTCGAGCGCGACGTGTACCGGGCGCTGGCGCGCGTGCCGTACGGCAGCGCCGTGAGCTACCGGGAGCTGGCCGCGGCGGCGGGGCGTCCAACCGCTTACCGCGCCGCCGGATCGGTCATGGCCCGCAACGTGCTTCCGGTGATCCTCCCGTGCCACAGGGTCGTCAGAAACGACGGCCGGCTCGGGCAGTACGGCGACGACCCGGCCTGGAAGGAACGCCTGCTGACGCTTGAGGGCATGCTCGTCGTGGAAGGGAGGCTGGTGTGACCGAGGCGCTGCAGTTCGTCGTCATCACAGGCCTGTCGGGGGCCGGCAAGTCGCAGGCCATGGATTCCTTCGAAGACGCCGGCTGGTTCTGCGTCGACAACCTGCCGCCGGAGCTCGTGCCGACGCTCGTCGATCTCTTCCGCCGCACCGGCAGCAAGGTCGACCGCGTGGCCGTCGTCAGCGACGTGCGCGGCGGCGAGTACTTCAGTCAGCTCGAGGTGCTGCTCGACGAGCTGCACGAGCGCGGCGTCGAGTACACGCTCGTCTTTCTCGAGGCGTCCAACGAGGCTCTCGTCAGGCGCTTCAAAGAGACCCGCCGCCGGCACCCGCTGGCCGCCGGCGGCAGCGTCATCGACGGCATCCGCAAGGAGCGCGGGCTGCTCGCCGGCCTGCGTGAGCGCGCCCATCTGGTGATCGATACCAGCGACATCTCGATCCACCAGCTCAAGGCGCGCCTCAACGAGGACCTCATCAACCACTCGCGGCGCACCAATATCGTGTTCGCCGTGGTGTCGTTCGGCTACAAGTACGGCATCCCCATCGACGCCGATCTGCTGTTCGACGTGCGCTTTCTGCCCAACCCGCACTACGACCTGCGCCTGCGGCCGCTCACAGGCCTCGACGCCGAGGTGCGTGATTTCGTGATGGAATCGACGGGCAGCGGGGAGTACCTCGAACGCCTCTTCCCGTTGCTCGACTTCCTCTTTCCACGCTACGCCGCGGAGGGCAAGGCTCACCTCACCATCGGCGTGGGCTGCACCGGCGGCCGTCACCGCTCGGTGGCAATCGCGCAGCTCATCGGCGAGCGTTACGAGAAGCAGGGCTACTACACGGTCGTGCGCCACCGGGACATCACGAGAGCCTGATGCGTGGCTCCCTCGAGTGGCTGTATCCCGGTCTCGGGATCAAGCGCTGGCTGCTGCTCGCCTGTGCGGGCGGCGTCCTGCTGGTGTACTCGGCGATCTTCGCCGTCGGCGTCTTGTGGTCGGCGCAGCTCATGGATGGCCTGGGCATGGGATGGCTGCACGACAGGCACTGGGCGGCGGTGCTTCTGGCGTTCGACGGCGTCGTCTTCGGGGCCACCGCTCTGGTCATCGGCGCCCGCAAGGCCCTGCTCTTTCAGCGCACAGGACCCGAGACGGCCAGCGAGATCCGCGCGGCCGGCCGGCTGGCGCGTGGGCCGCGCGTGGTGGCGGTCGGCGGCGGCAACGGTCTGGCGGCGCTGCTCCGCGGCCTCAAAGTCCATACCAGCAACCTGACCGCCGTCGTGACGATGGCCGACGACGGCGGCAGCTCGGGGCTGCTGCGCCGCGACATGGGCATGCCGCCGCCGGGCGACCTGCGCAACTGTCTCGTGGCCCTGGCCGACGACGAGTCCATCATGAGCCAGCTGTTCCAATACCGCTTCCCCGACGACGGCGGTCTGCAGGGTCACAGCTTCGGCAACCTCTTCATGGCCGCGCTCGCCGAGGTCACCGGCGATTTCGAGCGCGCCGTCCAGGAGTCCACGCACGTCCTCAAAGTGCGCGGTCGCGTGCTTCCCTCAACGCTGGACGACGTGGTGCTGCATGCGCAGCTCGAGGGCGGCGTCCAGGTCAGCGGCGAGAGCACGATCACGGCTGCGGAGCGCCTGCCTCTCCGAGTCTGGCTCACGCCCGCGGCGCCGCGGGCTCTGCCGCAAGCCATCGCCGCGCTGCGTCGCGCCGATCTCGTGATCCTCGGCCCGGGCAGCCTCTACACGAGCGTGATCCCCAACCTGCTCATCCCCGAGGTCCGCGCCGCCATCAAAGCGACAAAGGGGTCGGTGGTGTACGTCTGCAACGTCATGACGCAGCCCGGTGAGACCGACGGGTATACGGCCGCCGACCATCTCGACGCGCTGCACCGGCACGGACTCACGGGGCTCGTCGACGTGGTTCTGGTCAACGATGCTGCGGTCTCGCCAGATCTGGTCGCCAGCTACCGGCGCTTCGGTGCGCGCCCGGTGGTGGTGGACGAGGACCGCCTCAGGGAGGCGGGCGTCAAGGTGACGCACGCCCAGGTGGCGGCGGAGAGCAACGTGGTGCGCCACGACTCGGAGCGCCTGGCACAGGCGCTCATCCGCATGGTGAGGTAGCGCGCCGTGGGCTTCACGCGCGACGTCAAGCTCGAGCTGGGCACAGTGGTGCCCGCGGCGGAGCACTGTCGCCGTGCGCAGCTGTCGGGCATCCTGTTCGGCGCCGGCGTCTTCGAGATCGGCTCCGGCGGCCACTTCGGGGTGCGCATCTCGCTGGGCCTGCCGGCGACGGCCCGCCACGTTCTGGGGATGCTCAAGGGCTTCGACGTGGAGTCGTCGCTGCGCACGATGGACGCCGCGCCGCTCGGGCTGCGCTACGAGGTGCTCCTCGGCGACGAGGCTCGCGATCTGCAGCTGCTCAACGAGCTGGGCGTGCTCTCCGACGATCTGCGCGTGCAGATGACCGTGCCGCGCCGACTCGTAGAGCGACGCTGCTGTCTCGCGGCCTTCCTGCGCGGTCTCTTCCTGGGCTGCGGCTCGATCTCGGCGCCCGGGGCGCCGGTGCATGTCGAGTTCACCGTCGAGAACGCCGGGCTGGCGGAACAGGTGCGCGGCCTTCTGGGCCGCCTCGACCTGCCGTTCAAGCTGGCCGAGCGCGACCGCAACATCGCCTGCTACAGCAAGCGCTCGCAGACGGGCGCCGACCTGCTGGCCGTGCTCGGCGCCCACGAGGGCTGCCTGCGTTGGGAGGAACACGCCGTGCTGGGCACGGTGAGGGAGAGCGCCAACCGCCTGGCCAACTGCGACGAGGCCAACGCCAGGCGGGCGGCGGCGGCGGCCGCGCGGCAGGCCGCCGCCGCCCGCCTTCTCATGTCCTCGCCCGGCTGGGCGGCGCTGCCCGGCGCCCTGCGCGAGGTCGCCGACCTGCGTCTGCGCTACCCTTACCTGAGTCTGCAGGAGCTGGCCGGCCGCGCTCACCCTCCGCTCAGCAAGTCGGCGCTCAACCATCGCCTGCGGCGGCTTACGGCGCTCGCCGACGAACTCGACCACTGACGCCCGCGCCGGGCTACCGGCCGCGACGCGGCGCGTTCTACATGCCCTTCGCGACGCGCGTCGTCAGTTCGCCGAGCCGGTAGGTGTAGCTGCCCATCTCGTTGTCGTACCAGCCGAAGACCTTGACGTGCGTGAGCGGCAGTCTCACGGTCTCGCAGTCCGCGCCCGTGCCGGGCGTCCGTGTGGGCACCCTGAGGTCCATGAAGCCGGTGCGCGTGTGGGTCTCGACGCCCTCGATGACCACGGCGGCGTTCTCGCCCTGCATGTCGGCGGAGACGTTCTGCTCGTCGCTGAGCACCAGCAGGCCCTTCGCCTCGGCCGCCGCCGCATCACGGTAGATGGCGTTGATGACGTCGCGCTCGACCGAGACCGTGCCGTCGGCCAGCGTCTCGCTCTGGAAAGTCACATTCAGGATGATGAGGCTCACGCTCTGCGTGGGGATCCTCACCGAATCTGCCATGAAGCCGATCCGTCCGATCTCGGGCATGACCAGTTCCAGCGCCGCGGCGGCGTTCGTCGACGTGAGGACCACGTTGCCCAGGGCGCCGCGGGTCTTGCGCAGATCGGTGGCGCCCGCCTTCGGGACGGCGTCGAGCACCGGCTGCGAGTTGGTGACCGCGTGCACCGTGCTCATGCCGGCGGTGATCATGTTGCGCGTGAGGTCGCGCTCGAGCAGCGGGCGGATCATGTGGGCGAGCGCCGTGGTCGTGCACGACGCCGCGGAGATCAGGGCATGCACCGCCGGGTCGAACTGGTAGTCGTTGATGCCGTGGATGAGGATGGTCGCGTCGTGGGGCAGGGGCGCGCCTTCCTGCTTGCTCTTGAACGGGGAGCTCTGGACGACGACCCGCGCCCCGGCGGCGAGGTGTCCGCGGAGCGATCCTCTGGGCAAGTCCGGCTCGGCGTACGGGTCTCTGAACGTGCCGGTACACTCAACGACCAGGGACACACCGTGGTCGCGCCAGGGAATGTCCTTGGGGTCGCGTGCTTCACGCAGGACGACGATCTCCTTGCCGTGGGCGCTGATCAGGCCGCGCGCCTCGTCGACCACGCGGATGTCTCGCACGCCCGCCTGCCCGAAGAGGAAACGGTGCAGGGGTCCGTACGTGCTGTCCTTGGCGATGTACTGGACGACCGCCTCCAGTGACGTGCCGACGGGGCGGCCTACGTTGACCACGAGGCGGTCGAAGTCGTCGCGCCCCAGGTGATACCAGAGCACCAGCTTGCCGATGCGGCCCAATCCGTTGATCCCGAGCGTTCGCTGCACACCCATGGCCTGCGGCCCTCCCCTGTTGCTCGACGACGCCATCTTACGGTATCGCCCTGCGCTTGCGGTGCGCCTGCCGGTGGCCGCCAAGGTATCATTGGCGCCATCGTGAGAACGACGCCAGTACCCTTCGATTCGGACGCCCTGCGCGCGAATATCGGCCGGACCGCGCAGAAGGTCGTCATCCCCGATCGCTACACGCCGCTCCTCGATGCGGTGCAGGGTCTGCACGGCGTGCGCGCCTCGCTCGGCGAGACCATGGCCGAGTACTTCCATACCTTTCGTAACGCCGACATGCTCGTCGAGGGTTTCCAGACGACGCTCCTTCGGAATTGGCCCTACTTCGAGCGCTCTGAGGACCGCTCCGGTCTGTTCGGGCTCCTCGCAGAGCTCGTGCTCGGCCTGCTCGACGGGCCGCTCAGCGCCGAGCAGTCCTCGCTCCTGCTGCGCGGGCTGCTGCAGTGGTGCACGGATGCCCTGAGCGGACCGTTCGGCTCCGCCTACGATGACAGCCTCGAGATGATCGGCGAGTCCCTGGCCCGCCTTCTGCCCCTGCAGCCCGTGGTCTTTCTCGAGCGCGACGCCCTGCTTCGCGACCTGGTCGCCCTCGCCGTCCTGCGCCCGGCGCCGGCGCCGGTCTTCCTCGACCTCTATCGCCGCGTGCTCCTCCTCGGCTATCAACGGGTCGAGGAGCGACTCGACGTCCCTGCGTGGGCGCTGGCCCAGGGGGCCGGCCTCACCGATCCCGCGGCCATCGCCG
The DNA here is from genome assembly GCA_963765635.1 of uncultured Thermoleophilia bacterium. Taxonomy (GTDB): domain Bacteria; phylum Actinomycetota; class Thermoleophilia; order UBA2241; family UBA2241; genus CAIXSE01. Next base: position 1,138,054 of record CAVXXF010000002.1, on the reverse strand, counting down.
AACGCTTCGCCGGGCTCGCCGGGACACGGCAAGCGGCGCTGATCCGCGCCGCCGGCAAGGCGAGCGACGAGGATCTGCTCCTCGCGCGCCAGTACCCCGTGCTCTCCGACATCCTCGGAGCCGCGATCGGCGCCTTGTTCCACGTCGACAATCTCGAGGACCGTTTCGCGGTGTGCCTCTACTTCCTCAAGGACGACACTCTGGGCTATCGCCAGAACGAGGTCATGGCCGACCTCCTCGGCGTCATCAAGGAGATGCTCCACCCAGAGCGGAACATGGACGTCGAGACGATCCTCAGCCGCCTCACGATGTTCTTCCGTGACCGCGACAACCAGTTCCTGCTGATGCGCTTCAAATGCTACGAGGCTATCGGCGTGGCCATCGGCGAGGCCGGCAACGTCAAAGCGGTCGACCATCTCATCGCCGACATCCTCTACTGGAAGTTCCAGTACCCCGAGATCAGTGGGGCGACCGATGAGTGGGAGACCGTGGTCAATCCCTATCATCTGCCGAAGATTCGCTGCTGGATGCGCATCATCGAGTCGAACCCCGCCCTGTACGAGCGCCTGGCGGCGGCTCTCAACGTGCAGCTGCGCCTGGGCGGCGTGTACATCGCCGACACCGACCTCTTCCAGCGCGACGTCACGCGCTTCCTGGACGCCGACATCCGCCCCATCTATTTCGTCGCCAAGCAGCTGCTGCGCACGCTGCCCGTGTATTTCAACGAGGTCGGGGCTGAGGGCGAGTTGCGTGCGGTCTCCACGCAGATCGACGAGATCTGTGCGCGCCGCGACACGCTCATGCACTTTCTGCGCAAGCAGCTTCACGCGGAGTCGTCGAACCGTATGGTGCCCTTCTGCCGCGCCGTGCTCCACTACTGGTCGACCCTCGATTCCTCGGGCCTCGAGCCGTTCCTCTCCGCCAACACGATGGCGATGGTGCGCGGCGAGCAGGGATGGGCAAGTGGCCCCCATGCGACGCTCCTGGCCCTGCAGAAGCGGCTGGGCGCGCCGCGTATCGAAGATCTGCTGGGCCGGCTCCTGACGCTCGCTCCGGCCGAGCTTGAAGCCCAGCTGGAAGCAGGAGCCGCTGCCGGCGATGGGGTGAGCACCGACGACGACCGCCGCCGGGTGGCCCTCCTGGTGCGCACCTACCAGCTGGTCGCCAACAAGTACTCCCTGTCGGCCGACGACGTGGGCGCCGCGGTCGGCCGGCACCGGCAGCTCGAGGCAAAGGTACGCCGCCGGTTCGCGCGGGCCCTGAGCGCCTGGCAGGCGCGCCCGCTCCCGGCGGCCCTGGACCGCCTGCTCGACGCGGCTCTCGACGTCCTCCAGGATCTCAAGGCGATCGTCCTCGACCCGGCGCCTTCGCCGGCCACCGAGAACATCTACCAGAAACGCCACATCGCCGCCGGCATCCCCTCGATCTACGGCAACTACAGTGAGCCCAAATTCGACGCCCTGGGCCTGTCGTTCCGCGTGGAGAATCTGGTCGACAGGCTCCTGGAGGACCTCGTCGAGGAGGGCGTGGAACCCTACGTGACGCGGGCCACGCTGCGCCGTATGGGCACCGCCATCGGACGCTTCGAGCGGGCGCTGTCGATCGACGGCGTCGATTCGCGCGCCCTGGGCGCCAACCTGGCCCTGCTCGAGGCCAGCTTCAGCAGCCGCAACTTCACCTTCGGCCAGTATCAGAACGTGTTCCAGTTCCTCGTGAGCAGCGTGACCGAGCTCTCCATGACGTCGATCCTCAGCCACGACCAGGTGCTCCACGCCGTGCTCACCAACGACCCTCGCCAGTGCGAGGCCCGCCACCTGTCGGTGGACGCGGTCGCGGAGATGGTCCTGCGCGAGGTGCTGGTGTCCGCCCTGGGGATGCAGACTCTGGACCGCTACGCGGCCGCCGCTCTCCGCCAGATCGCGATGCTCAACGGACGCCTCGGCGTGCAGGCGCTCACGCGCATGATGAACTACGACCCCGAGCGTCTCGTGTCGCCGATCCACAAGCCCAAGGCCACCACCGACGACCGGCTCAGCCTGGGCTACAAGGGCCTCGGACTCAAGGAGATGGCGTCGTACGGGCTCCGCGTGCCCGAGGGCTTCATCATGACGAACGAGCTGTTCGGCGCCATGCCCGCGATGTCGTACCGGCCCCTCTACGCCGACACCGTCCAGCGTGTGCGCCGGGCACTGGGCCAGATGGAGAGGCAGACCGGCGCGCGCCTCGGCGACCAGGCGCGCCCGCTGCTGCTGTCCATCCGCTCGGGGGCGGCCATGTCCATGCCCGGTCTCATGACCACCTTCGTCAACGTGGGTCTCAACGACGCGCTGACGGAGGCGCTGGCGGCAGAGCCGCGGCTCGGATGGGCCGCCTGGGACAGCTATCGGCGCTTCCTGCAGACATGGGCCATGTCCGACGGCATCGACCGCGACTTCTTCGATGCCATCATCGCCGAGTTCAAGAGTCCACTACGGAGTCGAGCAGAAACTCGATTTCACGGCCGCACAGATGCGTGAGGTCGCCTTCGCCTACAAGCTGAGGGCACGCGAAGAAGGCGTGGTCTTCGTCGACGACCCCTTCGACCAGGTCGTGGCCTGCATCCTCAAGGTGCTCGAGTCGTGGGACTCGTCGCCTGCCCGCCTCTACCGCCAGTACACGGGCGTGGCCGAGGAGTGGGGCACGGCCGTGGTGGTGCAGCGCATGGTCTTCGGCAACCTCAGCCGCGAATCCGGCTCCGGGGTGACCTTCACGCACAACCCGTTCGAGCCGTACAGCCGTCAAGTTCGCCTTTTCGGCGACTTCGCCGTGCGCAGCCAGGGCGAGGACCTGGTCGGCGGGCTGGTGTTCCCGCTGCCGATCTCCGAAGCGCAGCGGCTCGGCAGCTCCACGTACCGGGGCACGGAGCATTCCCTGGAGCGGGACTATCCCGCGATCTACGCGGAGCTCCTCTCAGTGGCCCGCGAGCTGGTCGTGGAGCGCGACTTCGATCCTCAGGAGATCGAGTTCACCTTCGAGTCACCGGCCGCGGAGGATCTCTACGTCCTGCAGAAACGCGGCGTGGTCCAGGAGCAGGCCAAGGACGCCGCCTATTTCGATACCACGTCCTCCAGCTACGGGCCCCCTGTGGCGGTCGGCATGGGCGTGTCCGGGGGCGCCTACGCGGGGCGCGTCGCAGTCAACGCCGGGCAGATCGACCGGCTGCTCGCCGAGGCGCCCAGCGAGAACATCGTGCTGCTGCGCCCGGACACGGTGCCTGAGGACATCGCCATGATCGCCCGGGTCAGCGCCGTCCTCACGGCGCGCGGCGGCGCCACGTCGCATGCCGCCGTCACGGCCAAGCGCCTGGGCAAGACCGCCGTGGTCGACTGCAGGGACCTCGAGGTGATCGAGCGCGAAGGCTCGGCGCGCCTCGCCGGGGACGAACTGCACGCCGGTGAGTGGCTGTCGATCGATGGGCGCACCGGCAACATCTTCCTGGGCCGCATCCCGACCTTGACGCGCCCGGCGCCGCCTGAGCCGCTTTGAGGCCGCGCGCCCCGTCGGGCGCGCTCTGGTAGGCTTTCGAAAAACCGACCTGGGAGGGTCACATGAGTGTGCGAGTAGGCGTCAACGGCTTCGGCCGCATCGGCAGGCTCGTCATCCGCGCGGCGCTCAGGCAGAGTGCCGATATCGAGTTCGTGGCGATCAACGATCTCACGGACGCCAAGACCCTGGGCCATCTCTTCAAGTACGACTCCGTGCACGGCGTGTTCTCCGGCACGGTCGAGGTCGAAGACGGAGCCTTGGTCATCGACGGCCAGCGCATCCGCGTGGTCAGCGAGACCGACCCCGCCAAGCTGCCCTGGAAGGAGCTCGGCGCCGAGGTCGTCATCGAGTCCACCGGCCGCTTCACCGAGCGCTCCGCGGCCGCCAAGCACCTCGAGGCCGGCGCCAAGAAGGTCATCATCTCGGCGCCCGCCAAAGGCCCCGACGTGACCATCTGCCTGGGCGTCAACGAAGAGATGTACGACAAGGCCAAGCACGACGTGATCAGCAACGCCAGCTGCACCACCAACTGCCTTGCCCCCATGGCTAAGGTGCTGGTCGACAATTTCGGCGTCGAAAAGGGCTTCATGACCACGATCCACGCCTACACCAACGATCAGCCCGTGCTCGACTTCCCGCACAAGGACCTGCGCCGCGCCCGCGCCGCGGCCCAGTCGATCATCCCCACGACCACCGGTGCGGCGCGCGCTGTGGCGCTCGTGATCCCCGACCTCGAAGGCAAGCTCGACGGCTTCGCCCTGCGCGTCCCCACGCCCGACGGCTCGGCCACCGACCTGGTCGCCGTGCTCCAGACGGAAGTCACGGCCGACGAGGTCAACGCGGCCATGAAGGCGGCCGCCGAGAGCAGCCGCATGAAGGGCATCCTGCAGTACCAGGAAGACCCCATCGTCAGCATCGACGTGGTCGGCAACAGCCACTCCTCGATCTTCGACCCGGCGCTCACCATGGCGAAGGGCACCCTGGTCAAGTGCGTCTCGTGGTACGACAACGAGTGGGGCTACTCATGCCGCCTCGTCGACCTCGTCCAGAGAGTCCTCTGACCGCGGAGCCAAGGAGGCTGCAGGCATCATGAAGCGTTCTCTCACCGACTACCCGCTCGCCGGCAAGCGCGTTCTGGTGAGGGTGGACTTCAACGTGCCCCTCGACGGCGGCCGCGTGGTCGACGACACGCGCATCCGTGCCGCCCTGCCGACCATCACCTATCTGCTCGAGCAGGGCTGCTCGCTGGTGCTCGCATCGCATCTCGGCCGGCCCAAGGGCCAGGTTGTCGACGGCCTCCGCATGGCGCCGGTGGCCGCGCGCCTGGCCGAGCTGCTGGGCCGCCCCGTCAAGACGGCCGCCGACTGCGTCGGGCCCGCGGTCCAGGCGGCCGCGAGCGGCCTGCGGCCGGGCGAGGTGCTCCTGCTCGAGAACCTGCGTTTCCATCCCGAGGAGACGGCCGACGACGGCGTCTTCGCCAGACAGCTCGCCGGCGTCGCCGACGTCTACGTGAACGACGCTTTCGGTACCGCCCATCGCGCCCACGCTTCCACCGAGGGCGTCACCCACTACCTGCCCTCGGTGGCGGGCCTCCTCATGATCCGCGAGCTCGAGATCCTCGGGCGCCTTCTGCGCGATCCGGCGCGGCCGTTCGTGGTCGTCCTCGGCGGCCTCAAGGTCTCCGACAAGATCGGCGTCATCGAGAAGATGCTGGGGATCGCCGACGCGATCCTCGTCGGCGGCGCCATGGCCAACGCCTTCCTGGCCGCCAAAGGCTACGGCATCGGCCAGTCCCGCGGCGACGGCGACCAGGTCGCCGTCGCCGCCCGGGTGCTCGGCGCCGCTGCGGAGACGCGGTGTGCGCTGGTCCTGCCGCGCGACGTCGTGGTGGCGCGCGAGGCTCTCGCGGGCGCGCCCTCGAGGGTCGTGGCTGCAGATGCCATCGCCGCCGACGAGATGGCGCTCGACATCGGCCCGCAGACCGTGGCCGCGTTCGCGCGACACATCGGTTCCGCGGGCACCATCTACTGGAACGGGCCCATGGGCCTGTTCGAGCTCGACGACTTCAGCGCCGGCACGAAGGCCGTCGGCGAGGCCATCGCGGCGAGCGCCTCGGTCACCGTGGCCGGCGGCGGCGACACGGTGGCGGCGGCGCGGCGTTTCGGCCTGGAGGCGCGCATGACCCACGTCTCCACGGGCGGTGGTGCGTCGATGGAATTCCTTGAAGGCCGGGCGCTGCCCGGCGTGGAGGCGCTCATGGATCGTGGCAGTACTGCGGCCGCCGGCCGCCGGCCGCTCATGGCGGGCAACTGGAAGATGTACAAGACGCGGCCGCAGACCAAGGAGTTCTTCGCCGCCTTCGCGCCGGCCGTGGCCGGCATCGCCGACCGGGACATCCTCATCTGCCCGCCGGCCGTCGACCTCGAGACGGCGCTGGCGGCCACCGCCGGCAGCGGCATCGCCATCGGCGCCCAGACCATGCACTTCGCTGCCGAGGGCGCGTTCACCGGCGAGATCGCCCCGCAGATGCTCAACGAGCTCGGCGTACCGTACGTCATCCTCGGGCACTCCGAGCGGCGCCAGTACTACGCCGAGAACGACGCCGACCTCGCGCGCAAGGTGCGCGCCGCGCTGGACGCCGGCCTGCGTCCTGTGCTCTGTTGCGGCGAGACGCTGGAGGAACGCGAGGCCGGACGCACCGACGACAAGGTCGGCGGCCAGCTCGACGCCGGGCTCGCCGAGGTAGGCGTCGCGGAGCTCGCTCTCGTCGCCCTTGCCTACGAGCCTATCTGGGCGATCGGCACCGGCGTCACGGCGACGCCCGAGCAGGCCCAGGAGACCGTGAGCTTCGTGCGCCGCCGCGTGCGCGAGCGCTTCGGCGACGCCGCCGACGGGGTGCGCATCCTGTACGGCGGCAGCGTCAAGGCCGGCAACATCGACGTGCTCATGTCGCAGCCCGACATCGACGGCGTGCTCGTCGGCGGGTCGAGCCTCGACGCGCAGGAGTTCGCGCGCATCGTGCGCTTCGTGGAGCCGCCTGCTTGAGCGGCGCGGAACCTGCCGGCGCCGGGCCGGGACAGCCTCCGGGTGAGTGGTCTCCGACCGCCGATCCGGGCGACCCGGCTCTGTCGCCGACGGGCCGCGTCCAGCGGCCGGTCGTCCTCATGGTCCTCGACGGCTGGGGCAGCGCGCCGGCCGGCCCGGGCAATGCCGTGAGCCTGGCCTCCACGCCCGTCTTCGATGGGCTGCTGGCCGCATACCCGCACGGCACCCTGGAGGCATCCGGCCCGGCAGTGGGACTGCCGCCGGGCCAGATGGGCAACTCCGAGGTCGGGCACCTCAACATCGGCGCCGGCCGCATCGTCTACCAGGACCTCACGCGCATCAGCAAGGCCATCGCCGACGGCGACTTCTTCGCCAACCGCGTGCTCAAGCAGGCGTGCGCCAAGGCCGCCGGCCGAGGCAGCACGCTGCACCTCATGGGTCTGGTCTCGGGCGGCGGCGTGCACAGCGATCTCGGGCACCTCGAGGCGTGCCTGGAGCTGGCCGCCCGCGAGAACGTCGGCAGCGTCGTCGTGCACGCCTTTCTCGACGGCCGCGACACCCGGCCGCGGAGCGCCAAGGGTTTTCTCGCCGAGATCCAGCAGAAGATGGACGCTCTCGGCGTGGGCCGCTACGGGGTCGTCAGCGGCCGCTTCTACGCGATGGACCGCGACACGCGCTGGGACCGCGTCAAGCTCGCCTACGACGCTCTGGTCTACGGCCAGGGCTTCTTCGCCGCCGACGCGCAGGCGGCGGTGGGCGCCGCCTACAAGCGCGGCGAGAACGACGAGTTCGTGCGCCCCACCGTCGTGGCGCCGGAGCTCGACGCGCGCGTCGCCGACGGCGACGTGTGCCTCTTCTTCAACTTCCGCCCCGACCGCGCTCGCGAGCTTACGCGCGCGTTCGCGGAGCCGGGCTTCGCCGCGTTCGACCGTGGCCCGCACCCGCCGGCCGTCGACTTCGTGACGATGACCGAGTACAAGAAGGAGTTCGGGCTGCCCGTCGCCTTCCCGGCGGAGCACCCCACCAACGTGCTCGCCGACGTGCTCGCCGCGCACGGGCTACGGCAGCTGCACATCGCCGAGACGGAGAAGTACGCGCACGTGACCTTCTTCTTCAATGGGGGCGTGGAGAAAGCGGTGGAGGGCGAGACCCGCATCCTCGTGCCGAGCCCCCGCGACGTGCCGACCTACGATCACAAGCCCGAGATGAGCGCCTACGGTGTGACCGCCGAGCTGCTGGCCGCGCTCGAGGGCGGCGGGTTCGCCTTCGCCGTCGTGAACTACGCCAACGCCGACATGGTCGGGCACACCGGCGTGATCTCCGCGGCGGTGGCGGCGGTCGAAGCCGTCGACGCGTGTCTGGGGCGGGTCGTGAAACTGGTGACCCGCCTCGACGGCGTCTGCCTCGTGACCGCCGACCACGGCAACTCGGACCACATGCTCGAGCCCGACGGCAGTCCCAACACGGCCCACAGCACGAACCTGGTGCCGTTCATCGCGACCGCCACGGGAGTGCGTCTGCGCGAGGACGGCCGGCTGTGCGATCTGGCGCCGACGGTGCTCGCCCTGCTGGGCCTCGCCCAGCCGACCGAGATGACCGGCGTCAGTCTCCTGCAGCCGGCCGGATGAGCGGCCTCAGTCGCGCCGCTATCTACCGCGCTGCGCGAAAGCACAACCCGGGCTTCGTGGTGCTCGCCGCGCTGCTCCTCGCCGTGCTCGTCTTGGGCGGCTGTGGCAGCGCCGGCAAGACCGACTCCGGCAGGGACGCCGGCGACACCCCCAAGGCCGGCGGTACCTACACCTTTCCGCTGCGCGCCGACCCGGTCTCCATCGAGCCGCTGAACGCTCAGGAGCCGGAGGGCATGCAGGTCGCTCATCAGGTCTTCCAGGGCCTGGTGAAGTGGGAGATGAACGCCGCCGGCGACATGGTCGCCGTGCCCGACATCGCCGAGAGCTGGAAGACCACCGACGCGCAGACGTGGACCTTCACGCTCAAGAAGGGGGTGACCTTCCAGCCGCCGGTCGGCCGCGAGGTCACGGCGCAGGACTTCGTCGCCTCGTGGAACCGCGTCACCGACCCAACGAACGAGTCGTACGTCTCGTACATCCTGGCGCCGATCGAGGGCTGCGATGACGGCGGGTACCAGGTCGAACCCGAAAAGGGCCTCAGCGGCGTCAGGGCGATCGACGCCTCCACGCTCGAGATCAGGCTGCGCTATCCGTGCGCCGACCTGCCGATGATCCTCGGCCACACCGTGGCGGCCGTGACTCCCGTCGAGTACATCGAGAAGGTCGGCGACAAGAAGTACGGCCGGAGGCCCGTGGGAACCGGTCCTTACGTGGTCGTATCATGGCAGAAGCGGCGGTCCGTCCAGCTCGCCAAGAGCTCGGACTACTGGGACACGGACAACGCGGGCTGGGTGGATACGTATCGACATGCCCATCGTCGCCGAGACCTCCGCCATGTGGCTCGAGTTCCAGAAAGGGGACCTCGATTGCTCGCGCGTGCCTTCTGGCCAGGTGAGGCACGTCGAGACCCTCCCGAAGGTGGAATCGGGTGAGTGGACCGCCATGTCGTGGCCCGACCCAGCCGTGAGCTTCATCGGGATCAACATGCGTGACAGGGCGCTTGGCGACGACCTTCGGCTGCGCCAGGCGCTCAGCGAGTCGGCGGACGCCGCAGCGGTCATCAGCGACGTGGGCGAAGGTGTGCCGCTCCCGGCTTCGGGCTACGTGCCGCCGGGGATCGCCGGGCATCGCGCCGACCAGAATCCCTACCCATACGACCTTGGTGCGGCGACGGCGATCGTGCAAGGTCTCGGCCTGACCCCGAGACTCGCGTATTGGCACATCTCGGGCGCGCCGCACAGAGAGACCGCCGAGATCCTGCGCGCCGGCTGGAAGACCGCCGGCATCGACGTCGAGCTCAGCGCCTTCGACGGGCCTGCTCTGTTCGACAGACTGTCGAGAGCTGACGCCGGAAGCGGGGTGGAGCTGTTCGCCATGGGCTACATCACGAACTACCCGTCGATGGGCGCCTTTCTGTACCCGCTGTTCTCCTCGGATTGGTCTGACATCGGCAGCTACACCGGGTACTCGAACCAGGCGGTCGACGGACTGCTGGTGCAGGCGCGCGGGACGCTGGACGCCCAGCAGCGGCAGAACCTCTACGCGCAGGCCGAGAAGCTCATCCTTGCCGACATGCCTGCCATCCCCCTGTACTTCTTCCGCAGCTTCCTCGTTACGAAGAATCGCATCGGCGGCTTCGTCCGCGACCCGATGGGCTTCGTCGACATGTGGGATCTCTGGGTGAAATAGCCGTCGCCGCGGCTCTGCGTGTTGTCCAGGGTCGGCCGAGGTGTAACAATAGTATGCTTGCATACATCCGCGACCACGTCCGCGCCTCCAGAGGAGTAGACCCTTGCTGAACGCCGTGCTCACCGCCCTCTTCCTGATCGAGAGCGTCCTGCTCATCGTGCTCATCCTCATCCACTCCGGCAAAGACGCCGGTATGGCCAGCATCACCGGCTTTTCGTTCGCCTCGTCGGCCAGCGTGATGGAGCGCAACCTCACGCGCTACACCATCATCTGCGGCGTCGCCTGGTTCGTCACGTCGTTCCTGCTTGTCTGGCGGATCGGCTGACGGTGCAGCGTCGTGCCGCAGCCGGCTCGCTTTCGCAGTCGCCGAAGTGCTCACGAGCGCAAGGGGAGGTGCGTACGAGAGACTGAACGCGTGGGGGGACAGGTCTAGGTCATCCTAAGGAGGTCACAGTGAAGCGATCCACCAAGAAGTGGCGCGGCTTGGTCATCCTGGCCGGCGTCCTCATCGTCGCGGGCCTGGTGCTGGGCGCCTGCGGCAGCAGCAGCGAAGACGCCACCACCACCACCGACGACTCGAGCACGCCGGTCGCCGGCGGCACCTATAACTACCCGCTCAGCGCCAACCCGGTCTCCATCGAGCCGCTCAACGCGCAGGAGTCGGAGGGCATACAGGTCGCCCACCAGGTGTTCCAGGGTCTCGCCAAGTACGTCATGAACGACCAGGGCGAGATGGTCGCCGAGCCCGACATCGCCGAGAAGTGGGAGACCACCGACTCGCAGACCTGGACCTTCACGCTCAAGAAGGGCGTCATGTTCCAGGCCCCGGTGAGCCGCGAGGTCACGGCGCAGGACTTCCTCGACTCGTGGACCCGCGTCACCGACCCCAAGAACCAGTCCTACGTCTCGTACATCCTGTCCCCCATCGAGGGCTGTGACGACGGCGGCTACCAGGTCGACACCAAGAAGGGCCTCACCGGCGTCACGGTGATCGACGACTACACGCTCGAGGTCAAGCTGCGCTACCCGTTCGCCGAGTTCTACCAGACATTGGGCCACACCGTGGCCGCGGCGACCCCGGTCGAGTACATCGACGAGGTCGGCGCCAAGGAGTACGGCAAGAAGCCCGTCGGCACCGGCCCGTTCATGGTCGAGTCCTGGACGAACAACCAGTCCATCCAGCTCGTCAAGAACCCGGACTACTGGGACACCGAGAACGCGGCCTACGTCGACAACGTCAACATGCCCATCATCCTCGAGTCCTCCACCTCGTGGCTCGAGTTCCAGAAGGGCACCATCGACTACACCACGGTGCCGCCCGGCCAGGTGGCGACCGCCGAGAACAACCCGAAGGTCAAGAGCGGCGAGTGGACCGCCAAGCGCTGGCCGGTCCTCGCCATGGCCTTCACCGGCATCAACATGACCGATCCGCTGCTCAGCGAGAACCTCGAGCTGCGCAAGGCGCTCGCCGAGTCGTCCGACGCCCAGAACGTCATCAACATCATCAGTGAGGGCGTCAGTCTGCCGGCCACGGGCTATGTCCCCGTCGGCATCCCCGGCTACGTCCCCGATCAGAATCCTTACCCTTATGATCCCGAGGGCGCCGCGGCCATCGTCGCCGGCCTCGGCACCATACCGACCATCAACTACTGGTACAACACCGACGAGGCTCACCAGAAGGTGGGCGAGGTGTTGCAGGCCGGCTGGCAGAAGGCCGGCATCGACGTCAAGCTGACCAATTTCGAGTGGGGCACGTTCCTCGACAAGCTCGCCAAGGGCAACGAGGGCAGCGGCAGCCAGCTCTTCCGCATGGGCTGGAGCGCCGACTACCCGTCGATGGACAACTTCCTCTACCCGCTCTTCCAGTCGGCCATGTCGAACACGATGTACACCTTCTACTCCAACACCCAGGTCGACGACCTGATCGCGCAGGCGCGGCAGACGATCGACACGGAGCAGCGGCACAACCTGTACGCGCAGGCCGAGAAGATGATCCTCACCGACATGCCGGCCATCCCGCTGTACTTCTACCGCGACTTCCGCGTCACCAACAACCGTATCGGTGGCTTCTATCACAACCCCATGGGCTTCACCGACATGTGGTCCGTGTGGGTCAAGCCGGCGGCCACCGAATAGGCCCACGCTGAGAGTTGCGTATGCAGTCCTGAATATCTAGACTGCGTGCAGTCGTTGCAGTGGCGGCCCGCCGCGCTTCGCGGCGGGCCGCCACTGTCCTTTCAGATGCCTCCGTTCGCGGGCTCCGTGGGGTGAGAGCAGACAAGTGGATACGGTAGAGTAGGCCCATGCTGTCCTACATCGTCAGGCGCCTGTTCCAGCTCGTGATCGTGCTGATCGGCGTCAGCCTCATCACCTTTCTCATCATGTTCGCCATCCCCGGTGACCCGGCGCGGCAGTTGGCCGGCAAGAGCGCCACCCCCGAGCGCATCGCCACGATCAGTGAGCAGCTCGGCCTCGACCAGCCCCTCCACGTGCAGTACTACAGGTACCTGGGGCGTCTGCTGCGCGGCGACCTCGGCGAGTCGTACTCGCTCCAGCAGCCCGTCACGGAGCTGATCAGGGAGAACGCCCCCAACACCATCCAGCTCGCGCTCGCGGCGGTGCTCATCGAGCTTCTCGGCATCCCGCTGGGCATCTACTCGGCGTTACGCCAGTACACCTTCTGGGACACCGCCCTCACCACCACCGCGCTGATCATCTGGGGCATCCCCGTGTTCGTGCTGGGCGTCTTCGTGCAGTGGTTCTTCGGCCTCAAGCTGCAGGAGTGGACGGGATACGACATGTTCCAGCTCACCGGCGCCGGCGACAACATACTCTGGATCGTCCCGGCCAACTGGGGCAGCTGGTCGACGCTCATCCTGCCGGCCGTCACCCTGGGCCTCATCGAGGTCGCCTACATCTCGTACATGCAGCGCGCCTCGATGCTCGAGGTCATCCGCAGCGACTACATCCGCACGGCGCGCGCCAAGGGCCTCTCGGAGCGCGCCGTCGTGAGCAAGCACGCCTTCAAGAACGCCGTCATCCCGGTCATGACGATCGCCGGCATCGACCTCGGCGCTCTCATGGGCGGCGCGATCCTCACCGAGACGGTGTTCTCGCGGCCCGGCATCGGCCTCATGATCTACCAGGCGATCGGCGCCCGCGACCTGCCGGTGGTCGCCGGTGGCGTGCTCTTCGCGACCATCATCTATGTCTTCGCCAACCTGTTCGTCGATCTCGGCTACGCCTTCGTCGACCCACGCATCCGTCTCGAAGGGTGAGAGCCGTGCCCGATCGCGACACCAGCGGCAACCAGCTCACCGAAGACCTCACCATCAGCACGGTCAGCGAGCTCGACCTCATCGAGGACAAGTACTCCGGCCGCAAGCCGCTCGGCCTGTGGGCCGATACGTGGCGACGCCTCAAGCGTAACCACCTGGCGGTCGTCGGCCTCTGCATCATCATCGTCTTTCTCGCTGTCGGTATGACCCAGGAGATCGCCAACCTCGTCGGGCTGAACACGGGCGAGCCCGGCACCGGGTACCTGGCGCCCTACCCGCCCAACGCCGTGAACTACGAACTCTCGCCCAAGGGTCTCGGCTCGCCGCCCTCCTGGTCACACCTTTTCGGCACCGACTACCTGGGCCGCGACGTGTTCTCTCGGACGCTGGTCGCGACGCGCATCTCGATGCTCGTCGGCGTCATCGCCGTCTCCATCGCGCTGATCATCGGTCTCATCCTGGGGCCCATCTCCGGCTACTACGGGGGCGCGGTCGACTCGGTGATCATGCGCACCGCCGACGTCTTCTTCGCCTTCCCGTACATCCTCTTCGTGCTGCTGATCATGACCGTGCTCGGGCCCGGCCTGTGGAATGTGTTCATCGCCATCGGGATCCTCAGCTGGGCCTCCTACGCACGCCTCAATCGCGGTTCGGTGCTGAGCGTCAAGGCAATGGAGTATGTGGAGGCCGCTCGAGCCCAGGGCGCCAGTGATCTGCGCGTCATCTTTCGGCACGTGCTGCCCAACACCATGGCACCGATCTACGTGGCTATCGCCATGGGCATCGGCGGCGCCATCGTCACAGAGGCGGCGCTGAGCTTCCTCGGCATCGGCATCCAGCCGCCCGACGCCTCCTGGGGCAAGATGATCGCCGACTACCTGACGTATCTGCAGGCCGGCAGCTGGTGGATGGTCACGTTCCCGAGCATCGCGCTCACCGTGACCGTGTTCGCCTTCATCTCGTTCGGCAACGGCTTGCGCGACGCCACCGACCCCAAGCTCAAGGAATAGGTATGGGCGAACGGCTGCTCACGGTCGACGGACTCTCGACCCACTTCTTCACCTACGCCGGCGTGGTCAAGGCGGTCAACGGCGTGAGCTTCACGCTCGACCGCAAGGAGACGCTGGGCATCGTCGGCGAGTCCGGCTCGGGCAAGACTGTCGCGGCGCTGTCTCTGATGCGGCTCATCCCCGACCCACCGGGCAAGGTCGTCGAAGGCAGCCTGCTCCTCGGCGACCGCGACCTGCGCACGATCACCGACGAGGAGATGCGGCAGGTCCGCGGCAACGACATCGCGATGATCTTCCAGGACCCCATGACCAGCCTCAACCCGGTGCTCAAGATCGGCAACCAGATCGCCGAGGCGATCATGCTGCATCAGGACAAGAGCAAGGGCGAGGCCTGGAGAATGGCGGCCGAGCTGCTCGACCGCGTGGGCATCCCCGACGCGGCAAAGCGCGTCAACCAGTACCCCTTCGAGTTCTCCGGGGGCATGCGCCAGCGCGCCATGATCGCCATGGCCATCAGCTGCAACCCCGACATCCTCATCGCCGACGAGCCCACCACGGCGCTCGATGTCACCATCCAGGCGCAGATCATCGATGTCATCGAGGAGATGCAGCAGGCCTACGAGAGCGGCGTCATCCTCATCACCCACGATCTCGGCGTCGTCGCCGAGATCGCCGACAAGGTGATGGTGATGTACGGCGGCCGCACCGTGGAGTACGGCAGCATCGATGAGATCTTCTACAACCCGCACCATCCGTACACCTGGGGCCTGCTCGGCTCGCTGCCGCGCCTCGACCAGACCGAGAAGACGCGGCTCACGCCCATCAAGGGGCAGCCGCCAGATCTCATCACCTTGCCCAGCGGCTGCCCGTTCGTGGGCCGCTGCAGCTACGAGCGCCCCGAGTGCCGCGACCAGTGGCCGCAGCTCGAGATCGTCGGGCCCGAGCACGGCGTGAACTGCTGGATCCCCGAGGACGAGCGCCGCGAGTCGCGCGCCGCTCTGCTGCACTTCCAGGAGTACGCCACATGAGCCTTCTCGAGGTCAAAGGGCTCAAGAAGCACTTCCCCATCAAGTCGGGGATCCTCAAGCGCACCACCGGCCAAGTCTACGCGGTCGACGGTATCAGCTTCTCGGTCGAAGAGGGTGAGACCCTTGGTCTGGTCGGCGAGAGCGGCTGCGGCAAGTCCACCACGGGACGTGCCGTGCTGCGGCTCATCGCGCCGACGGCCGGCACGATCACCTTCGAGGGCGTCGACGTCATGGCCGCCTCGAAGGCCCAGATGCAGACCCTGCGCCGCCACATGCAGATCATCTTCCAGGACCCGTACGCCTCGCTGAACCCGCGTATGCGCGTGCGCAACATCGTCGGCGAGTCGCTCAAGATCCACGACATCGGCACCGAAGCAGAGCGCAAGAAGCGCGTCTTCGAGCTCCTCGAGACCGTAGGCCTGAGCACCGAGCACGCCGAGCGCTACCCGCACGAGTTCTCCGGCGGGCAGCGCCAGCGTATCGGCATCGCGCGCGCTCTGGCGCTTCAGCCGAAGCTCATCATCTGCGACGAGCCGGTGAGTGCCCTCGACGTGTCCATCCGCGCCCAGGTGATCAACCTGCTCGAGGATCTCCAGGACGAGTTCGACCTCACGTACGTCTTCATCGCCCACGACCTCTCGGTGGTCAAGCACACCTCCGACCGTGTCGCCGTCATGTATCTCGGCAAGATCGTCGAGATCTCCGACAGCGCGGTGCTCTACGACAAGCCGCAGCATCCCTACACCGAGGCGCTGCTCTCGGCGGTGCCGATTCCCGATCCCACCACCGAGCGCGCCCGGCAGCGCATCATCCTCGAGGGCGACGTGCCCAGTCCGGCGAACCCGCCCAAGGGCTGCGTCTTCCACCCGCGCTGCCCGCGGGCGCAAGAGGTCTGCACCACGGCGATGCCCGCGCTCGTGAGCACGGGCGGCGACGCCGGCGAGCGTCACGAGATCGCCTGCTACTTCCCGGCGCGTTTCACCGGTGGCGTGCGCTCGGTGGCCAACCAGCCGTTCGGCGACGCCTTCCCGCCCGCGTCGGTCTGATCTCCGCCTTATGTGGCGGCGGTCGGCGGCCGGCCGCCATGTCGTAAATCGGTAGGATACAGAATGGCCCTTGTCCCATCTTGCCGATGTGCACTACCTCGACGGGCGGCCGCGGGCGCTGTGCCGCCCAAGTCCCAAGTACGCTGAAATCCTGACGCTTACCGTGCACAGAACCTGGGTCCTTGCGGCGTTCGTGGCGTGCCTGGCGGTCCTCACCGCCGCCGGTCTTGCCGCCTGCGGCAGCGGCGGCCCCGGCGGCGCGAGCGCCAGTCCCGACGCCGTCGTCGCCCGAGTGGACGGTCGGGCCGTGCACCAGAGCGCCGTCGACCAGGCGCGCGCGGAGGCGCGCTTCGCGGGCGCCGACGACGACGCCGGCGCGGCGCTCGAGGCCGCCATCGACCGCGAGCTCGTGCGCGCGGAGGCGCAGCGGCTGGGCCTCGCCGCCGACGCAGCGGAGGTCGAGCGTCGCCTTGCCGCCGTGGGCGCGCAGCTTGGCGGCGACGCCGCCCTGAAGGCCGCCCGGGAACTGGCGGCCATGAGTGAGGATCAGCTCCGCGAGAGCTTGCGAGCCGGGGTCCTGCGCAAGGCCGTCCAGGACGCTCGCTTTCCGCAGGTCAAGGCCGGACCCGCTGCCGCCCGACGCTTCTACGAGCGCAGACGCGCGGAGCTGTTCACGGTGCCGGCCGCCGTGAAGCTGGGCGCCATCGTCGCGCGCAACGAGGGTATCGCCGGCAATGCCGTCAAGCGCCTCCGCGCAGGTCGCCCGTTCGACGAAGTCGCGCGGCAGTTCTCCGTCGACCCCGAGCTCAAGAGCGCCGGTGGCGCGATGGGATGGATCGACCCGCGATCGATGCCCGAGCCGCTGAGCAGGGCGGTCGCTCGTCTCAGGGTGGGGGCGACCTCCCGACCGGTCGCTGGACCAGGTGGCGCGTGGATCTTCAGAGTTCTGGCGCGCCGGCCGCACGCGTGGTGCCGTTCGCCAGTGCGCGCGCGCAGATCGAGGACGCGCTCACCGGCCGACGCCGTGCGGCGGCGCTCGACAAGTGGCTCGCCACGGCGCGCAAGGACGCCCTCATCGAGCGTCTGTAGGCTCGGCGTCAACGTCTGTGCCGGCCTGCCATCGGTTGCTATACTCAGTCTCGGAACCCGCGCCCAGGAGGCTGCCCCGTGCGTAACGCTCTCATAGTCCTCGTCGCCGTAGCTCTGGTCATCGTGGCCTTGGGCGCGTTCAACAACGACCTGCTCTTCGACATCGACCTCGTCGTCGCCACCTGGACGGCGGTCTCGCTGTTCTGGGTCGCCGTCGCCATCGCGGGCGTCGTCGTCATCACCGGATTCGCGGCAGCGTTCTTCGCGCGCTCAAGCGCGGTCGCCACGACACGCAAGCTCGAGAAGGAGTTGCAGGGCACGTACGAGCGGCTGCGCGACGCCGAGGCGAAGCTGCCTGTGCCCGCCCCGGCGCAGACCGCCGTCGCTGAGGCCACGCCCGGGGAGCACACCGCGGTCACCAGTGTGGTGGCCGCTTCGGCGGCCGACGAGACGAGCACCATCGCCGAGGCGATGCCGGAGCCGAGCGTGACAGCGCGCCGCCGGAGCCGAGCGTCGTCGACGCCGCCGCGCCGCCGGAGGCCGAGACCGTCGTCGCTGCGGAGGCGCCGCCCGCGGACGTCGCGGACGCGTCGCCGCCCGCCGCGTCCTGAGCCCGCCGGCCGGACGCTCATCCGTCGCCGCGCGGCTGTACACTCGCGCGGTGAGGCACCTGTGATCGACCCCGGCTCCTGGAGCATCGCGCCCGTCGACTTTGCCGACGTGCACCGGCTTGCGGCGGAGCTCGGCGTGAACGAGGTCATGGCACAGGTCCTCGTGCGCCGCGGCTTCAGCGACGCCGCCGCGGCGCAGGCCTTTCTGCACCCGGATTTCCTCGTCCACAACCCCTACCTCATGGCCGGCATGGCCGACGCTCGCCGTCGCCTCGACAAAGCGCTCCAGCGCGGCGAGCCCATCGCCGTCCACGGCGACTACGATGCCGACGGCATCACCGCGACGTTCGTGCTGGTGAGCGTGCTCGAGCAGCTCGGCGCGGACGCGCGCTGGCATCTTCCGAACCGTTTCTCCGAAGGCTACGGGGTCTCGGCAGCGGCCGTCGAGGAGCTCGCCGCCGCCGGGGTCAAACTGCTCGTCACGGTGGACTGCGGCATCAATTCGCGCGCCGAAGTGGCGCGCGCCGGCGAGCTCGGCATGGACGTCATCGTCACCGATCACCACGAGGTGGAGGGCCAGCTGCCGGACTGCGTGGTCGTCACCCCCAAGCTGCCCGGCTACCCGTGCCCCCAGCTCGCCGGTGTCGGCGTCGCCTTCAAGCTTGCGCACGCGCTCCTCGAAGAGCCCGCGGAGGCGCGCGTCGAGGTGCCCCTGGCCCTGCGGCCGCTCAGCGACGTGGTCGCCATCGGCACCATCGCCGATATCGTCCCCCTCGTCGACGAGAACCGCATCCTCGCGAGCATCGGCCTGGGGCGCCTGCGCAGCGCGCCGCGCCCCGGCCTTGCCGCCCTGATGGAAGTCGCCGGGGTCAAGGCCGACGGCGTCAACGCCGGCACCGTCGGCTTTCGCCTCGCGCCGCGCCTCAACGCCGCCGGGCGCCTCGAAGACGCCTCGCTGGCGCTGGAGCTGTTGGGCTGCGCCGATCGCGATGCGGCACTGCCCATGGCGCTGCGCCTCAACGAGCTCAACCAGGAGCGACAGGCCATCGAAGCCGGTATCCTCAGCGCCGCCGTCGAGATGGTCCCCGACCCGCCGCCGCCTGCTCTCGTCCTGTCGTCGCCTGCCTGGCACGAGGGCGTGGTGGGCATCGTCGCCTCGCGCGTCGCCGAGCGCTTCAACCGTCCAGCCATCCTGCTCAGCGAGGGCGACGAGGAGGCCAAGGGCTCCGGGCGCAGCATCCCGGGCTTCGATCTGCTCGGCGCGGTCGAAGGCAGCGCCGAGCACCTGCTCGCCTTCGGGGGGCACCGCGCCGCCTGTGGGCTGCGGCTGCGGCGCGAGCACATCTCCGCCTTCCGCAAGTCATTCGTCGCCCAGGCGGCGGCCATGCTCGGCGCGGCCGATCTCGTGCGCACCCAGCCCGTGGACGCCGTCGTGGGCGGCCACGATCTCACCCTCGGGCTCGCCGACGAGCTGGAGCTGCTGGCCCCGCACGGCTTCGGCAATCGCAAGGTCACGCTGCTGCTCCACGGCGCCGAGGTCGTGGGGCCGCGTCTCACTCGCGATCATCGGCATGCTCAGTATCGCGGTACGCTGCGACGGAGCCACGTGCCAGGCGATCCACTTCAACTTCGACAGGCTGCAGGAACTCACCGAACCCGGCCGCTTCGACGTGCCGCTGAGCTTGTCGAAGAACGAGTTCAACGGCGCCGTGAGCGCCCAGGCCGAGGTCAGAGGGCTGCACCGGCTCGTTGCCCCGGCCCGTGACCTCTGCGCCACCGCCTGCGACCTGTCGTGCCCCGACCGTCTCACCGGCGAGGCCCTGTGGGCCGAGCTGCTCGAGGGTCCATCTGCAGCGGGGCAAGACGCAGGGGATGCGCTCGCCGAGGCGCGCGCGAACGGCCGCCTTCTCGATCGCAGGGGCTGCGCCGCCGTCTCCGCGCTCGCCTCCCTGGCGGCCGGCGGCGAGCGCGTGCTCGTGGTCGTGGCCGACGTCGCTCGCCGTCGTCCGCTGCTCAGTCGCGACGTGCTCTCGCCGCAGATGGCACGGCGGGCCGCCTACCTGCAGTCTGCCTGCGCGGGCCGGCTCGGCGAGGCGTTGGCCGGCCCTCATGTCGTCATGGCCGGTTACGATGTGCTGGCCGCGCGGCCGCAGCTGGCCGCGGCCTTCGCCCACGTCGTGCTCGTCGACCCGCCGTTCACGCGGCGCCTCTTCGCGGCGCTCACCGCCGCTGCGCCCGAGGCGTGGGTGCACCTGCTCTGGGGCCGCGCCGAGGCAGGCTTCGCGACGCAGGTCGCGGCCGCCGAGCTCGACCTCGACGCGGCGCTGCGGCGCGTGTGGCGCGCCCTCAGCGCCGCCGCCGGCCGGTTTGAAGGAGAGCTCGAGCAGGAACTTCTGGGGGGAGACCCGTTTCTGCGTTCGGCCGGCGCCGCGGCGGCGGCCCTTCGGACCCTCCGCGACGCCGGCCTCCTGCGCGTCGACGGGTCCGGCGGCTACCATCTTGAGCGGCCGCAGAGTAAGGTCGACGTCACTCAGACCGACACGTACACGGCATGGCACAACCTGTTTCAGACAAGCGACTTTCTGCGGACCTGCCTGACGGCCGGGAGCTGACGCAGGTCCCCGACAAGTACCGCCCGCTCCTCGACGACCTCTTCGCAGCCATCGCGCGGTACAACCCGGACCCTGACCGCGAGCTGATCACCCGCGCCTTCGTGGCCGCCTGCGTCCTCCACGGCCGGCAGAACCGCAAGAGCGGCGAGGCCTATATCCACCACCCCGTCGGTACCGCCCTCAACGCCGCTGAGCTCAAGCTCGACTCGGTCACGATCGCCGCCGCCCTGCTCCACGACGTCGTCGAAGACACGGGCACGCCGCTCTCGTGGATAGAGGATCAGTTCGGTGCCGAGATCGCGATGCTCGTCGACGGGGTCACCAAGCTCACCAAGATGCACTTCACCTCCCAGGAGGAGGAGCAAGCCGAGAACTACCGCAAGATGATCATCGCCATGGCCACCGACATCCGCGTCATCCTGATCAAGCTCTGCGACCGGCTGCACAACATGCACACGCTCTGCTACCTCAGCAAGCAGAAGCAGATCCAGAAGGCCAAAGAGACGCTCGAGGTCTATGCACCGCTGGCTCATCGCCTGGGCATCCACAACATCAAGTGGCAGCTCGAGGACCTCGCCTTCGCTTCACTGCACCCGCGCAAGTACCAGGAGATCCAGAAGTGGGTCGCTCAGCGGCGCGCCGATCGCGAGGACTACGTCGATGAGGCCGCCGGCTTTCTGAGCGCCGAGCTCGGCAAGGCCGGCATCGGCGCCGACATCTCGGGGCGCGCCAAGCACTTCTACTCCATCTACACGAAGATGAGCCGCGGCGGCAAGGAGTTCAACGAGATCTTCGACCTCACCGGTCTGCGCGTCCTCGTCGAGACGATCAAGGACTGCTACGGCGCCGTGGGCATCATCCACTCCGTCTGGAAGCCCATTCCCGGGCGCTTCAAGGACTACATCGCGATGCCCAAGTTCAACCTCTACCAGTCGCTGCACACCACGGTCATCGGCCCCGGCGGCAAGCCCCTCGAGATCCAGATCCGGACCTTCGATATGCATCAGACCGCCGACTTCGGGGTCGCCGCGCACTGGCTCTACAAGGAACGCGGCGAGCGCGACCCCGACAAGCTCGCCTGGCTGCACCAGATGATGGAGTGGCAGTCGGAGACCGGCGATTCGCGCGAGTTCATGGACACGTTGCGCATCGAGCTCTTCGAGGACGAGGTCTTCGTGTTCACGCCCAAAGGCGACGTGAAGAGCCTGGCCGCGGGCAGCACGCCGGTCGACTTCGCCTACGCCGTGCATACCGACGTCGGCAGCCACACGGTGGGCGCCAAGGTCAACGGCCGCATCGTGCCGCTGCACACGAAGTTGAGCAGCGGCGACATCGTCGAGATCATCACGAGCAAGTCCAGCCACGGGCCCTCCCGCGATTGGCTCGACATCGTCAACTCGCCGCGGGCGCGGCAGAAGATCCGCCAGCACTTCCGCCGCGAGCAGCGCGAGGACAGCGAACACTCCGGCCGCGACCTCCTGCAGGAGGTGCTTCGGCGTGAGGGCCTGCCCGCCCAGAAGATCCTCTCCTCCAAGGTGTTCGGGCAGATCTGCAAGGAGATCGGCTACGCCAAGCCCGACGACCTCTTCGCCGCCATCGGCGCAGGCAACCTGCCGGTGAAGACCGTTGCCAACAAGGTGATGGCGGCTTCAGGCACCATGAAGGAGGCCACGCCGCCGCCGGAGATGCTGCCCACGCGCCCGGCGCAGGACGCCGACGAGCCGCAGGCTCTCTCCGGCGATTTCGGGATCGCCGTCGAAGGCATGAGCGACATCATGATCCGCATGGCCAAGTGCTGTAAGCCCATCCCGGGTGACGACATCGTGGGCTACATCTCGCTAGGCAAGGGCATCACGGTCCATCGCGGCGACTGCAAGAACGCCCGCGCCCTCATGAAGAACCCTGAGCGCTTCACCAAAGTGGGCTGGCAGGGGCTCGCGGGCATGGCCTTCCGTGTGGAGATCATGGTCGAGGCGCTCGACCGCAACCACCTCCTCGAGGACCTCGCGCGCACGCTCTCGGATTCGGGCGTCAACATCGTCGGGGGCAGCATGCAGACGCTTCCCGACGGCGTGGCTCGCGACCGCTTCACGCTCGAGGTCGGCGAGGTGCGGCAGCTCGACAACATCCTCGCCAACATCCGCGGCATCCACACCGTCTATGACGCTTACCGCGTCGTGTCTAGCTGACGCCGTCTGCGGCTCACTTGTGCCGCTCCGCGCCGCTGCGCAGGGGCAGGGGGCGCTCGGGAGGGCGCTCGCTCCGCTCAGGCGTGACCGATACAACCGCAACCTCGAGGCTCAGCCCTCCCTCTGGCGTGGCCGCCAGCGACGCCCGGCCCCTCGAGCATTGGCGTTGCGTGTCAGCACTCCAGATCTCGGTCAATGAGTCCCCTGGAGGTGTGCTCAACAACAATTACTCAGACTCCGCCAGAAGCGAAGAAGCCTGCGTCTTCTTGCGCAGGGCGTCACCCGTGGTGCGCATATACGTTATGGCCGGCCGTGGGGCGCGGCGTGCCGTGCCTCTGCGCGGCCGGGTGGCTCCTGGTACCTGCCGCGCCGCAGCGCGGCGAGACGCCATGCCACATACCCCCGGTTGAAGTCCAGCACGATGCGCGGGTCGAAGTACGGGTTCTTCGCTCCGCTCACGTGGGACAACACGAGCACCATCTCGGCAACGCTGATCGGGCAACCGCGAAGCCGCAGGTGGTTCTCTCCCCTTGCCCTCATCAGGCGCCACGTCACTTTCGCCATCTTCGCGTAGATGTCGTCGTGACGGGCGTGGTGAGGATCGGTGAGAGTCGGGGACAGTGGCAGCCTCTCGATCGTCACCTCGCGGCCCGCGACCTCGCCCTTCCAGGTCGTGCAGTCGCCCACGAAGATGACCCGCTCGCCTGACTTGGCCGGGATCTTGCCCTCATAAGACCCGAACACCAGATGGATCCTCGGCATCTTCCGGTCGGTCTGCGAGTCGAACCGCCTCAGGACCTGGATCGCTTCGATCAGCGCCCCCGGACAGCCTCCCCAGCAGTAGTCCGGGACCCCATCCTCCGTCGGCGGTCCGGCATAGCACGAGATCGTGGTCCCCTCGAAGTACTCCTCGACCCTGGCGAGACCGACCTTGAACCCGCGCGCGCGACGACGGGCCTCGGCGAGGTCCACGTCGCCGGTGATGTCGATCCCCGCCAGGTCGATCGGACCCAGACCGTGCTCGTGCGCCGACCGGATGTGCTCCACTGTGCCCGGATCGACCCCGATGATCGTGCAGCACACCGCGTCGAGCGCGACCTGGTTGTCGCCCATCACGACGAGCTGCAGGTCGAAGGGAATGGGCGTGAGCATGGCGCCCTGCCCGGCGACAATGCCGTCGAGGGCGATGAAGTCCGGCTGGATCACGTGCTGGAGGTCCACGACCTTGGCGTTCAAGCGGTGATGATGGTCGATCATGCGGTGACGGTCGTCCTGGATGCCGATGAAGTTCTTCATCGAGAAGGTGACCGTCGTCCACGGATGCCCCTTGAACTTCGGGCAGTTGACGAAGAAGTCGGCGCTGGTCACAGACTGCGGGACGAAGACCGAGTCGCGCAGCCGGTCTGCGTGGCGCAGCGGGACCTCCACCTGGCGCTCTTCCTCGAAGCAGTAGCGCTTCGCGCCGGTTCTGCGGAGCACCGGGTTGTAGTCCGCCTTGGCGTAGGCGTAACGCGTCGGGATGGTGATACCGCTCCGCTCGCCCACGGCCAGTTCAGTCATCCGTCTATGGTCACGGTCGCGGAGAGCCAGCAGGACGCCCTCCATGAACTCCGAGCGGGTGTACGCGTTGGCGAACAGCGCGCCGCTGGAGACGAGATTCGGCTTCACCAGGGTCCTGCCGTGCGGGCGAAGCCCCAACTCCTCGAGGCCTTCGCGGACGATGGCCCTGACTCTGGCGACGTCGTACGAGGGGCAAGCACGCAGGATCACCGTCGGACGCGCACCCATGCCCTCTGCTGTTTGCCCAGCCCGCATCGCCCGCCCCGCTATCGGGAGTCCTTCATCACTTCGCGTAAGCCCTCGCCGTGCACGTTGGCAACGACAGCGTACATCGTCGACGATTCCTCAATGGATCCCCCCGAGACCTTCCGTCGCCCTGATCGTCCCAGACAGGCGCTACGGAACTCAAGCCCAGCCAGGCGGCGGCGCCGGGTCTCGCCCAACGTTGCGCGCATAACCTGCTCGTGCTGCGGTCACAGCTTACCGCAGCGCTTGGGCGCGTCAGGTTGATGCGCTTGCTGGGCGGGTCCGAGATGCGGTTCGCGCTCAAGGGATGGCCTGCCACAGAGTGACGTGGGCGTACTCGCCCGCACGGACGGTGACCGTCTTCGGCTGGCCGGCAACGTCGGCCAGAACCAGTGCGTAGGTGCCGGGGGGCAGATCCATGCTGAACCTGCCAGCGTGGTCGGTCACGACCCGGGCAACGACAGGGCCGCCGATTCCGCCTTTGTGGGCGACTACCGTGACGGCGCTGCTCGGCCAGACGTTGGAAGTTCCTTCGGACGTGGCCGGCCCGCCGGCGGACTTGGCGGTCCCGCGAACGCCCGACTCAGGGGAGGCAGACGGGGATGGCGGTGTGGATGTGCCGCATGCTGAGAGGGTGGCAAGGGCCAGCAGTACAGCGGCAAGCGGACCCAGCAGTACGGCGGATCGGCTCACGACGCCTCCACGAGCTTGCCGACGGATGCACGGGGGACGCCACCTCGGACGCTCCGGTTCACACACGCCTCCGCCTGCTCTGCCTAACGCACCGCGGATAAGCCGCGAGCGCGGCGATACCTGATGACAGCGACGGCGCTGCGGCGAGCCAGCTTGATCGCTTGTTCGACATGGCGGAGCCGAAAGTGCGTTGCGGGCGCCTAGGAACCGGCGTTCGCGCGCAGGACCCCGTCCAAGCCGTAGAGGTCGCCCAAGACCCGGAGCTCGGCGATGACGTCCTTCTCGAAGGAGAAGAGGGCCGCCCCGCTCCACTCGACGAGCTTGCCGCTCGGTGAGTAGCCCCGAAAGGACCCAACGTGGCGCCCGGAGAACCGCATGCGCGCGAAGGCCCGCTCGTTCTCGCTCACGCACTCAAGGATGTCGCAGCGGTACTCTGACAAGCTGCCGCGCACCGAACGGACGTAGTCGAGGAAGGCTTCACGCCCGCGAGTCGAACTGCCGAGGGAGCCCCGAAAGACGAAGTCCTCGGCAAGCAGCGCCGCGGCTGCACCCTCCTCGCCTGCGTTCCAGATGCGCTCGTAGAACTGCTGAACCAGCGTGGGGGTGCTCATGGGGAACTTCTCCTCTGCTCTGTCGAACTAGGATTCTGCAGTTTGCGTAGGGCCTTCGACGCAGCTGCCCCTTCCGCCCGAGACCATAGCACCGAGTGTGAGCGAAGGGTGTATCCAGACTGCGTAAGGGCGGAATCGACGGCGCCGTTGACGCGCCGATCGGTTGCCCAAGGCGCTGCCGTGACGACCTGTGATGTGCCCGGCGTGAGTCCGAGTCTGATTCGCACCGCATCCAGCGTTCTAACAACCACTGGGATGCCGGGAGCGTCGGCGACTCGGAGGGCCCGGCTCTGCTCCGCGCGCTCGCGCGTGCCGACTCGGCTTGGCTCGACGCCAAGGGGTCCATCGGCCCGAAGGACCGGCGCGACCGGGGGCGGCGCCGCAGGCGCTCCGCCCCGGCCGCGCGCAGCACGTGAGGCCGCAGCGGGTCAGACTGCGGCGATCAGTGGAAAGCTGCGTTGATGCGTCGAGCGGAGATGGGGAAGGGGATGCGAAGGGGGTTCGCGAGGCGGCCGCTGCGAGGTAGGGGTGGCATTGTCACCCCGTGCGAGCAGCTGCCTGCTTGCCGAGCGGAGCGAGCGTAGCGAGCGCCCTCGTGAGCGCCCTCTGCCCCTGCGCAGCGGCGAGGGCCATCTTCGGACGGCGGCGCGGTCGACCTTCCTCGCCGCCGTCTGATACGCTCTCGGCCGAACGCCGACCGCCCGAGGTGCCACCATGCCTGATCCGCTCGAAGTCTTCGCCCTCCCGCTCGGCCCCCTGCAGGCCAACTGCTTCGTCGTCGTGCAGGGTCAGACGGGCATCGTCATTGATCCGGGTGACGAAGCCGGGATCATCATCGAGGCCTTCACCGAGTTCGGTTTCGCCCCGGCCGCGGTGCTTGTCACGCACGGCCACTTCGATCATTTCGGCGGCGTCGCGCCGCTGGCGCGGCACTTCCAGATCCCCGTGTATGTCGGCGAGCTTGACGCCGCGGAACTCGCCGACAACGGTTTGGGGGCTTCGGCCGGCTTCGACATCGAGCCGGTGGCCGGCGCCGTCACCATCAGCGGCGAGCAGACCCTGGCGTTGCCCATCGAGGTGTTGGCCATCCCCACGCCGGGGCACTCGCGCGGCGCGTACACGTTCGCCCTCGGCGAAGCGCATCTGTTCGTCGGCGACCTCATCTTCCAGGGCAGCGTCGGGCGCACCGACCTGCCCGGCGGAGACATGGACCAGCTGCTCAACTCCATCGCCGGTCTCGTGCGGCGCTTCCCGCCCGACGCGGCCGTGCACTGCGGCCACGGGCCCGACACGTCTCTGGGCCGGGAGCTGGCTCTCAACCCCTTCCTCTCGCCGCTCCGCTACGACCCCGAACACCGCTGGTGAGCGCACCGCGCGCCCCTAAGGGCACCTACGATCTGCTCCCCGACGAGGCCGCGAGGCGCGACGCCATGGTGGCTGTCGCGGCAGGCGTCTTCGGGGCCTACGGTTACCGGCACATGGTCACGCCCGAGTTCGAGGAGACCGGGCTCTTCGAGCGCGGCGTCGGCGAAGCCACCGACATCGTGCGCAAGGAGATGTACACGTTCGCCGACAAGGGCGCGCGCTCGCTGACCTTGCGACCCGAGGGTACGGCGCCCATCTGTCGCGCCTACGTCGAGCACGGGATGCACAAGCTGCCGCAGCCGGTGAAGGTCTGGTACCACTGCCCGATGTTCCGCTACGAGCGCCCGCAGGCCGGCCGCTACCGCGAGCACTACCAGATCGGCGCCGAGGCCATCGGCTCGGCAGATCCGGCGGTCGATGCCGAGGTCATCGCCATGCTGGCGGCCATCTTCGTGGAGCTCGGCGTCGAGGGCGTGACGCTCAACATGAACAGCATGGGCGACCAGGCCTGCCGCCCGGACTATGTCGACAAGCTGCGCGGTTACCTGCGCGCGCGAGAGGGCGAGCTCTGCGGCGATTGCCGGGAGCGGCTCGACCTCAATCCGCTGCGCACCTTCGACTGCAAGGTACAGAGCTGCCGGGCCGTACTCGACGAGGCGCCGCACATCGTCGACCATCTGTGCCCGGAGTGTCGCGCGCATTTCGACGCGGTCCTGGCGCTCGTGAAGCGGGCCGGGCTCGAGCCGCACCTCGATTTCCGCCTCGTGCGCGGCCTCGACTACTACACGCGCACCACCTTCGAGTTCAACTCCGACCGCCTCGGCGCGCAGAGCGGCGTCGGCGGCGGAGGCAGGTACGACGGGCTCATCGAGCAGATCGGCGGCGCCTCCACGCCGGGCGTGGGCTGGGGCAGCGGCCTCGAGCGCATCGCCCTGGCGATGCGCGACCTGCCGCTGCCGTCCAGCGCGCCCGACGCTTACGTCATCAGTTTCAGCGACGAGGCCCGGGCCGCGGCCTTCGACGTCGCCCAGCAGTTGCGCGGCGCCGGCCTGGCCGCCGAGCTGGACCTCGCCGGGCGCAGTCCCAAGGGCCAGCTCAAACAGGCCGGTCGTAGCGGCGCGACCTTGGCGGTCCTCCTCGGCCTCGACGGACTCGGCGCCGACCGTGTGCGCCTGCGCACTATGGATGGCGGCGGGGAAGAGGATGTCGTTGCCGCCGGCCTGGCGGCCTTGCTCGTGGCGCGTCTCGGGAAGGAGTCCTGATGTTGCGTGACGTCTACCCCGGCGAGCTGCGCGTTGCCGATGTGGGCCGCGAGGTCCGTCTCGCCGGCTGGGTCGCGCGCCGCCGCGACCACGGCAACCTCATCTTCATCGACCTCCGCGACCGCAGCGGCGTGGTCCAGCTGGTCTTCGATCCCTCGCGCGTCGCCGAGGCGCACGCGCTCGCCGGGCAGGTCCGTCCCGAGTACGTGCTCGCGGCGCGCGGCGAAGTCGTGGCCCGCTCCCCCGAGACGGTCAACCCCAACCTGCCGAGTGGAGCCGTCGAGGTGCGCATCGCGGCCGTCGAGATCCTCAGCCGCGCCAAGACGCCGCCCTTCGAGATCGAGGCCGCGGAGGCCGCCGAGGTCGACGAGACGCTGCGCCTCAAGTACCGCTATCTCGACCTGCGCCGCGCGCCGATGCTGGCCAACATGGAGCTGCGGCACAAGGCCGTGCAGGCGGCGCGCACCTTCCTCAACGAACACCGTTTCCTCGAGATCGAGACGCCCGACCTCACGCGCTCGTCGCCCGAGGGCGCGAGGGACTTCCTCGTGCCTTCGCGCCTGCAGCCTCACCGTTTCTACGCGCTGCCGCAGTCGCCGCAGATGTTCAAGCAGATCCTCATGGTCGCGGGCATGGACCGGTACTACCAGTTCGCGCGCTGCTTCCGCGATGAGGACCTGCGCGCCGACCGCCAGCCGGAGCACACGCAGATCGACATCGAGACGTCGTTCCTCAGCGTCCCCGAGATCCGCGAGCTGCTCGAAGGCCTCATGACGGCGGTCTTCACCGGCGTGGGGGAGAAGCCCCCCGAGCTGCCGCTGCCGTGCTTGTCGTACGACGACGCCATGCTGCTCTACGGCTCGGACAAGCCCGACCTGCGCTACGGCCTCGAGATCACCGAGCTGTCGGCCGTGTTCGCGGCCAGCGAGTTCAAGGTCTTCCGCGGCAGCGTCGAGGGGGGCGGCGTCGTGCGCGCCGTGCGTGCGCCCGGCGGCGCTTCGCTTTCGCGGGCGCAGATCGACAAGCTCACGGATCTCGCCAAGGAGCACGGCGCCAAAGGCATGGCCTATGTCTTCGTGGAGGAGGGCCGCGCCCTGCGCGGCCCCATCGTCAAGTTCCTTGGCGAGGCCGAACAGCTCGCCCTTGTGGAGCGCACGGCGGCCGAGCCCGGCGACCTCATCGTCTTCGCCGCCGACGACGCGCTGGTCGCCGCCGAGGTGCTTGGCGCCCTGCGCCTCGCTCTCATCGCGCTGCTTGCGCCCGCGCCGAGCGCCCGCTGGGCTCTCCTGTGGGTCGAGGAGTTCCCCCTGTTCGAGATCGATGCGGAGACCGGCGGGCTCACCTACGGGCACAACCCGTTCAGCCTGCCCACCGCGGCCACGATGCCGCTCCTCGAGAGTGACCCGCTTGCCGTCCGGGGGGCGCAGTACGACCTCGTCCTCAACGGCGTCGAGCTGGGCTCGGGCTCATTGCGCAACCACGACGCTGCGGTGCAGCGCGCCATCCTGCGCGCCCTTGGTATGGATGACGCGCGCATCGACGAGTCGTTCGGCTGGTTCCTCGAGGCGCTGGACTACGGGGCGCCGCCGCACGGTGGCATCGGTCTCGGTTTCGACCGCATCCTCATGCTCCTCGCCGGCTCCGCCTCCATCCGCGACGTCATCGCCTTCCCCAAGACCTCGTCGGGCGGCGACCCGATGACCGGGGCGCCCGGGCCGGTCACGGTCGAGCAGCTCAAGGAGCTGCGCCTCAGGCTCGGCTGACCCGCCGGCCCGCGCCACCCTTCGACCGTCGGTCTCAAGGTTTGTTGCAGGGCTGCCGACATGTTTGTTGAAACAGGTGACGTTTGCTAGGATGGCGCGGCTCGACCTTGTTCGTGACCTCGTGACATTCTCGAGCCAACACGAACACATCGGGAGCTCGCACTCCGGCGCATCCGTGGATGTGCTGGGAGGGCACCCACCTGCGAGAGCAGGTTCGAGAATAACGCGAGCACGGCAAGGTGGAGCCTTTACTTCGGGAGGCCGGCATGGGCATCGTAAGGCGCAACAAAGCCTTCCTGATCACCGCCGCACTGATCCTCGTGGTCGGAGCAGCGCTGTTCGGCGGCGTCGTCGCACTGCGCGTTCTTGCGGCGTCCGGCGAAACTGCGGCGGCGGCGCTTCCCGCCCCGGCCTCGTACAACACGGTCAGCAGCTTCGGCATGACCGGCTACGCGCCGTTGACGCTCACGCCCACCGCCGAGACCCCCTCCTTCATCACCTCGCGCCTCGAGGAGGAGCGTGGGATGGTCCTCCTCGTTTACGTCGAAGGCGCCGCCGACGACATGGAGATGCTCAGCTATTTCAACGACGTCAAGGCACAGTACGGCGCCGACAGTTCGTTCATGTCGTTCGAGGCCGTCAAGGTCACAGAGCTGGGTGACACGCTCGACCAGTTGCGCGTGAGCAACCCGCCGATCCTGGCCGTGATCCGCGGCAACGGCGAGGTCGCCGAGCTCTACACCGGCTGGATCGGCCTCAAGGTCATGGAGCAGGTCGTGGCCGACGCCGTGCGCGGCCTCTGACCCGCCCGCCGAGCACGTACACCTCAGCGTCTTCTTCGCTCACAGCGGTTTGACCGTTCGACCCGTCGTGGTACCATAATGCCGACCTATTCGGTTGGGATTAGGGACCGACGACGGGACGTGCATGCGCATCTCTTCACGCTGCGAATACGGCCTCAGAGCCATGGTCTTCCTCGCCGCTCGCGAGGGCGGGGGTCCGGTACCGCTGCCTGAGATCGCCACCGGCGAAGGCATCCCCGGTCCCTTCCTGGAACGCATTCTGGCGCGCCTCCGCGAGAGCGGTCTGGTCAAAGCCACGCGCGGGGTCTCCGGCGGCTACCAACTGGCACAGCCAGCCGCCGACATCGCCGTCGGCGACGTGGTCACCGCCCTCGAGGGTCCGCTGTCTCTCGTCGGCTGCGTGCCCGACGACGGCGGCTGCGAGCGCGCCGAATCCTGCGCGTCGCGAGTCGTCTGGCGCCGCCTCGACAGCGCCATCAGCGGCGCTCTCGATTCGATCACCCTCGAAGACCTTACACGGGAGGCCGTGCCGAGATGACGAGCGTGTATTTCGACCACGCGGCGACCACGTCGGTGGATCCCCGGGTCCTTGAGCGGATGCTGCCGTTCTTCCGCGAGCAGTACGGCAATCCGTCGGAGATCCACCGCCTGGGCCGAGAGGCTCGCACGGCCGTCGAGCTGGCGCGCGGTCAGGTGGCCGCCGGCCTCGGCGCCGGCGACAAGGAGATCGTCTTCACGGCCGGAGGCACCGAGGCCGACAACCTGGCGCTGATCGGCTACCTCCAGCGCTTCGAGCCCGGACACTTCATCATCAGCGCTATCGAGCATCCGGCGGTCATGGAGACGGCGCGCGCGCTCAACCGTCTCGGGTGGGCCGTTGACTTCATCCCTGTCGACGGCGACGGGGTCATCGACGTGGACGCGTACGAGCAGGCCTTCCGCGACGACACGAAGCTCGCCTCCGTGATGTACGCCAACAACGTGGTCGGCACCATGCAGCCCATCGCCGAGCTGGCGCGCATCGCCCACGAGAAGGGCGCCGTGTTCCACACCGACGCGGTGCAGTGTGTGGGCTCAGTGCCCATCGACGTCGGGGCCCTCGGCGTCGACATGCTGAGCCTGTCCGGGCACAAACTCCACGGCCCCAAGGGCATCGGCGCGCTGTACGCGAAGCGCGGTACGCGCCTTACGCCGCTGCTGCACGGCGGCGGTCATGAGCGCAGGCTGCGCTCGGGCACCGAGAACGTGCCCGGTATCGTCGGCCTCGGCGCGGCCCTTGAGATCGCCGTGGCGGAGATGCCCGAGACGCGGCCGCGTCTGGAGGCGCTCCGCGACCACCTGGCGCGCGGCGTCCTCGAGAGCGTGCCCGACGTCAGGTATCTGGGGCACCCCATCGCACGGCTGCCCGGCAACGTCGCGTTCACCGTCCGTTACATCGAAGGCGAGTCGATGCTGCTGCAGCTCGATGCCCATGGCTTCATGGTGTCGAGCGGCTCCGCCTGCGCGTCCGGTTCGCTCGAGCCGTCGCACGTGATCCTGGCCATGGGGCTCGGCGCCGAGGAGGCTCACGGCAGCCTGCGGCTGAGCCTGGGTCGCGAAAACACGAAAGCCGAGGCCGACGCGTTCATCGAGGTGTTCCCGCCGATCGTCGACAAGCTGCGGCAGATGAGCCCGCTCTACGTGAAAGGTTGAGGCATGTACACCGACCTGGTGATGGACCATTTCAGCAATCCGCGCAACGTGGGCGAGATCGAGAACGCGGACGGCGTCGGGCAGATCGGTAATCCCGTGTGCGGCGATGTCATGCGCATCAGCATCGACGTGCACGACGATCGCGTGGCTGACGTCAAGTTCAAGACCTTCGGCTGCGGCGCGGCAGTGGCCACGTCGAGCATGGTCACCGAGATGGTCAAGGGCAAGACCCTTGCTGAGGCGGCCGAGATCTCGAACAAGGCGGTCGCCGAGGCTCTCGGTGGTCTGCCGCCCAACAAGATGCACTGCTCCAACCTCGCCGCCGACGCGTTGCACCTCGCCATCCAGGACTACCTGGTGAAGGCGGGCCGCGAGTCTGAGGTCCCTCAGATCCTCAAGGCACTCCCAAAAGTACACGAGCACTCGTCGCCCTGAGCGGAGGAGTGGACAGCGCCGTCGCGGCGCTGAAGCTGATCGACGAGGGACGCACGCTGGAGACGGCAACAGTGCTTCTGTGGCCCGGCGGCGACAGGCGCAGCTGCTGCTCGCCGGGCGCCCTGCAGCGCGCCCGGCACACGGCCGAGTGGCTGGGCCTCCCGCACCACTTCATCGACCGTGAGGCCGAGTTCGAGGCCGTCGTCGTCGAACCGTTCGCGGCGTCCTACCTGGCCGGAGAGACCCCTAATCCCTGCGTGAGCTGCAACCCCGGGCGCCTGGCGGCGCTCGTCGGCCTCGCCGACGAGCTGGGCCTGGCGCGCGTCGCCACCGGCCACTACGCGCGCCTCGTGTGGCGCGACGGCGAACCCTACGTGGCACGCGGCGCCGACCTCGCCAAGGATCAGTCCTACATGCTGTGGGCGGTCCCTGCCGAGGTGCTGGCGCGCCTCGAGTTCCCTCTGGGGGACACGACGAAACGCGAGACGCGCGCCGCCGCGGAGGCGGCGGGCCTGCCAGTGGCGGCCGAGCCCGAGAGCCAGGAGGTCTGCTTCGCCGTGGACGGCTACCAGCGCTTTCTCGACGAGCGCGGCCTCCGGCCCCGGACGGGCGCTATCGTCGACCGCTCGGGGGCGGTGCTCGGCGCGCACCGGGGGCACTGGCGCTACACCATCGGCCAGCGGCGCGGCCTTGGCGTGTCGTCGACGGAGCCCCTGTTCGTGCTTGCACGCCGGGCGGCCGAGAACGAAGTCGTTGTCGGCCGACGCAGCGAGCTCGAGGTACACGAGGTCACGGTGCGCGAGCTCGTCGACCGCGGGCTGGAGGACGGGAACGGCGTGCGCGTACAGCTGCGCTATCGCTCGCCGGCCGTGCCCGTGGTCGGGCTCGAGCGTCTCGCCGCGAAGCATGCCCTGGTGCGGCTCGGGGAGGCGTTTGCAGGGGCGGCCCCGGGGCAGTCGGCGGTCTTCTACCGTGAAGATGTGGTGGTCGGCGGCGGCGTGCTGGCCGACCCTGTCTGAGTGCCGCGACGACGGCCTGCGAATCCGAGGGAGTATGATACGCTTCTTGCACGTGTAGGAGCCTGACAAGGTCTGGAAGGAGAGGTGTATGGACACCATGTTCGTCACCGCCGCGATGAGCACCCCGTCCCTCGTGCTGCGGTTCGCCGCGGCCTTCTTCTTTGTGGTCGTGGCCATCTTCATGGCCTACATGCTGTTCAAGGCGGGCAAGGCCCTGGAACGCCTCGACAAGGTGCTTGCCGACGTCGACGAGAACGGCATTCCGCTTATGCGCAAGGCCGGTACCACGCTCGACGGCGTCAACGCCAACCTCGGCAACGTCGACGAGATCACCAAGGATGTGGCCGGGATCACCGACAAGATCGACAGGATGACCGGCTCCGTGGAGACCGCAGTCACCACCCCGGCACGCAAGGCGGCCGCCTTCAGCGCCGGCGTCCAGTCCGCGGTGTCCAATTTCATGAAACGCGACAAGACGGGCGACGCCGCCGGCGCCGAGCC
This sequence comes from uncultured Thermoleophilia bacterium, assembly GCA_963765635.1. Classification (GTDB taxonomy): domain Bacteria; phylum Actinomycetota; class Thermoleophilia; order UBA2241; family UBA2241; genus CAIXSE01. Next base: position 1,103,354 of record CAVXXF010000002.1, on the reverse strand, counting down.
CGACGCCGGTTGGACCTACGCGGCTGCGTCTTCTGAGGCTGCGGAGGGCACGGCCTCCACGCCGTCCGCCGAGGCGGCGGCGGATGCCGGCGAAACCGTGGCAGACGCCTCGAGCGCCGCCGGCGAAGCCGTGGCCGACGCCGCCGTGAACACCGGCGACGCGGTGGCCGCCGTCACGAACGCGGCGGCAGAGACCGTGGCCGACACCGTCGCGGACGCGAAGCCCGACGAGGCCTGATATGGGCTTCGCAAGTAAGTTGGTCGCCGGCGGCATTGCTGCCGGCGCGGCGTTGGCCTACTACGTGCAGAAACGGCGCGCGCGCACTGGTGAGGGCTACGTCGATATTCTGCGTCGACTGCCCTCCGACGCCCAGCGCTGGGGCGGCCAAGCGAAGCAGAAAGCCGCCCTGGCTCTCAACGAGGGCAAGACGGCGGCCCGCCGGCGCGACGCCGACTTCACGCAGCGACTGACGGCTGCCGGCGAACCTCCGGCCGCAGACGGCTGAGGCGGCGCATGCCCGAGCGGATCGACCTCGAGGTGCCGGCGACCCTGAACTCGCTCTCCACCGTGCGCATGGTGCTCGGCGGTCTCGGCGCGCGCCTCGACTTCTCCCTCGACGAGCTCGAAGACATCCATCTGGCGACCGACGAGCTGTTGCGCACGGCCCTCGCCGCGGACGCCGTAGACCGGTTGTGCGTGGAGATCCTGCTCGACGAGAGCGTCCTGCGATTCACGGCGGGGACGTTCAAGTCCGCCAAGCTGCGCGCCGACGTGACCGTTCACGCCGAGGACTGCCTCGATCTCTGCATGCTGCTGCGCAGCACGGTCGACGATGTGCTGCTGGAGGACGAGGACGGCGCGTACCGCATCGTCCTCATCAAGAAGCGTAGAGGCGGCTCGGCGTGAGCGGCCCCGACGAGCGCAGGGTGGTCAAGGAGCCCCTGGACCTCGAGGCGGCGCCGGGGCAGGCGCGCGCCCTTGCCGCCGAGGACGAGCTGGGGGTCTCCGCACAGAGCGGTCCCGCGGCCGACGCTCAGGGCCGCGGCCGTGAGGATTCCGAGAAGCTCGACCAGTACCTGCTGCGCCGCTATCACCTGTACGGTGACCGCGCGGCGCGCGAGCAGCTCATCACGATGTACCTGCCGCTGGTGCGCTCTCTCGCGCGTCGCTATGCCTCGCGTGGCGAGCAGTTCGACGATCTTGTCCAGGTCGGCGCGATCGGGCTGATCAAGGCGATCGACCGTTTCGACCTGAGCCGTGGGGTCGAGCTCACCACGTACGCCACGCCCAACATCGTCGGCGAGATCAAGCGCTATTTCCGCGACAAGGGCTGGTCGGTGCGCGTGCCGCGCGGTCTGCAGGAGCTCAACATCCGCCTCAACAAGGTCATCGACGAGCTCGTGCCCAAGCTGCAGCGCTCGCCGACCATCAACGAGCTCGCCGAGGCGGCCAACGCTACCCCGGAGCAGGTGCTCGAGGCGCTCGAGACCAGCCAGGCCTACAACTCCGTCTCGCTGCAAGCCTCGCCCAACGGCGAAGGCGGCGAGGAGGACGCCGGCCTCATCGATTATCTCGGCGGGGAAGAAGAGGCCTACGACACGATGGAGGACCGCACGACGCTGGCGCCCGGTTTTGCCAAGCTCGACAAGCGCGAGCGCTACATCCTGCATCTGCGCTTCTTCGAGGGCCTTACGCAGAGCCAGATCGCCGAGCGCGTGGGCATCTCGCAGATGCACGTCTCGCGCCTCATCAGACGCTCGCTCGAGAAGCTGCGCGAGGAGATCGGGGAGCTCGACGCCCCGCCGGTCCTGCGGCCCTCCGGCGACCGTCCCCGGTAGACGAAGCAACCCCAGACCACGCGAGGCCCCACGTGAACACTGCCGACATCCGCGACCTGTTTCGAGACTTCTTCATCGGGAAAGGGCACATCCCCGGCGAAGCCGCCAGCCTCGTCCCGGTCGGCGACGCAAGCGTGCTCTTCACGACCGCCGGCATGCAGCAGTACAAGTCCTACTTCCTCGGCGTCGACACGCCTCCGGCCACGCGCATGACCACCTGCCAGCGCTGCTTTCGCACCTCGGACATCGAGAACGTCGGCAAGACGGCGCGCCACCTCACCTTCTTCGAGATGCTCGGCAACTTCTCGTTTGGCGACTACTTCAAGGCCGACGCCATCGCCTGGGCGCTGGAGCTCTCCGACCGCTTCGGCATCGACCGCGGCAAGGTGTGGGTCAGCGTCTTCGGCGGCGACGAACAGGTCCCTGTGGACGACGAGGCCGTCGCGCTATGGAAGTCCCACGGCTTCAGCGACGAGCGCATCATCCGGCTCGGGCGCAAAGACAACTTCTGGGGGCCCGCCGGGCCCACCGGGCCGTGCGGGCCCTGCTCCGAGCTCTACTACGACTTCGGCCCCGAGATGGGCTGCGACGACCCCGACTGCGCCCCGGGCTGCGACTGCGATCGCTTCCTCGAGTACTGGAATCTTGTTTTCGTACAGTACGAGATGAACGAGGAGGGTTCTCTCACGCCGCTGCCCAGACCCAGCATCGACACGGGCATGGGCATCGAGCGCATCGCCGTGATCACGCAGGGCATCACCAACGTCTTCGAGAACGACGCGTTCGTGCCGCTGATCGCCAGGGGCGCGGAGCTTGCCGGCGTCGAGCCAGCGGCCTCGCCGGCCGTCACCCGCGCCCTGCGCACCATGGCCGAGCACGCCCGCGGCGCCGCCTTCCTGATCATGGACGGCGTGCTTCCCGGCAACGACGGGCGCGACTACGTGCTGCGGCGCATCATCCGCCGCGCCGTGCAGCAGGGCGTCGCCATCGGCCTCGAGCGGCCGTTCCTGGCGACGCTCGCCGAGAGCGTGGTGGAGCAGATGAGCGCCGCCTACCCTCAGTTGCTGGCGGCGCGCCCCGAGATCGTGCGCGTGATCGGCGAGGAGGAGGCCCGCTTCCGGCACACCCTGCAGCAGGGCATGGGCATCCTCGACGAGGCGCTGAGACGCTCGCGCGACGCCGGCGCGGAGCTGCCGGCGGAGGTCGCCTTCGAGCTCCACGACACCTACGGGTTCCCCTTCGACCTCACTCGCGAGATCGCCGCGGAGTGGGAGATGAGCGTCGACGAGGAGCGCTTCGAGCACCTCATGGAAGAGCAGCGTGAGCGCGCCCGCTCCGCCCAGAGGGCGGGCGCCTTCGACGCCGGTCCCGGCGAGCTCGAGGAGTTCCAGCGCGACACCGCGGGCCTGCCCGTGTCGTTCGTAGGGTACGAACGCCTCGAGGTCTTCACCGTGATCCGCGTGTGCCGCGAGCTCGCCGACGGCCGCGTGGTCGTCAAGCTCGCCGAGTCGCCGTTCTACGCCGAAGGCGGAGGGCAGGTCGCCGACAGCGGCTGGATCCACACCGACTCGGGCAAGCTCGAGGTCGACGACGTCGTGCGCTTCGCCAACGACCAGGTCGTGGTCGCGCGCCGCATCGAGGGCTCCGTCGTGGCCGGCGAACGCGCCAAGGCCATGGTCAATGCCGTGCGCCGGCACCAGACCGCCTGCAACCACACGGCTACGCACCTCCTCCACAACGCCCTGCGCATCGTCCTCAGTGAGAGCGTGCGTCAGGCGGGGTCGATGGTGCGTCCCGAGCGTCTGCGCTTCGATTTCAGCGTGCGCGGGGCGCCGACTGCCGACGAGCTGCGCCAGGTGGAGGATCTCGTCAACCGGCGCATCGTCGAGAACCACGCGGTGCGCCCCTTCGAGACCACCAGGGAGTACGCCACGGAGATCGGCGCGGTGGGCCTGTTCGAAGAGAAGTACGGGGAGTTCGTGCGCGTCCTCGAGATCGACGACTTCAGTCGCGAGCTGTGCGGTGGTACGCACGTCTCGTCGACGTCGCAGATCGGCTTGTTCAAGATCCTCAGCAGCCAGTCTGTGGGCGCCAACACGCGCCGCATCGAGGCGATCACGTCGGCGGCCGCCATCGACCACTACCGTGGGCTCGAGGGCGCCTGGGAGCAGGTGGCCGCGGCGCTCGGCGTGAAGCCGGACCGCGTGCCCGCCGCTGTGAGCAAGCTCGAAGCCCAGGCGGGCGAGCTGCAGAAGAAGCTCAAGGCGGCGGAGAGCGGCGAGCGCAAGGATGTCGCCGGCGAGCTGCTCGGGCAGGCGCTCGAGATCGGCGGGCTGACCGTCGTGGCCGCGTCGCCGCAGGTGGACGCGGCCGACGAGCTGCTGGCGCTCGCCGACGAACTGCGCGAACGAAGCCCCGATTCCGTACTGCTGCTCGTGGCCGCGCTGGACGGCCGGGTGGCGGCCGTGGTCACGGCCGCCGACGCGGCCGTGGGCCGCGGCCTGCACGCGCAGGACGTGCTGCGCGCGATGATGCCCGCCGTCGAAGGCAAGGGCGGCGGCAAGCCCAACCTGGCGCGTGGCGCGGGAGCCAAGGTCGACGGCATCGCCGCTGCCCTCGAGGCCGGCCTCGCCCGGGTCCGCGAGTCGCTCGGGTCCTGAGTGCGCGTCCTGGCGCTCGATCACGGCTCCGTGCGCACGGGCGTGGCGATCTCCGACGAGACGGCGACGCTTGCGCGCCCGCTCACCGTCCTCGACAGGGTGGGGACAGACGCCGGCTTCGAAGCGCTGCTCGGTCTGGTCCGCAGCGAGGCGCCCGGGCGCCTCGTGGTAGGGTTGCCGGTGTCTCTCGACGGGCGCGAACACGACCAGGCCAGGCTTGCGCGGGCCTTTGCCGCGCGTCTCGCGGCGGCAGTCGATGTGCCCGTCGAGCTCTACGACGAGCGCTTCACCTCGCGCCTCGCCGACCAGCGCGGCGGCAAGGCCGGGCGGGACGCGCGAGCCGCTGCGATTCTGCTCGAGGACTACCTAAGGACGATCGGTGACAGGCAGCCCTGACGACACCAACTCCCGGCGACCGGCGCCTTTGGACGGGCGGGCCCCCGCGCCCGCCTATCGCACCTACGCGGACGCCTGGGCCGACCTTGAACCGTCGTTCGCCGGCGACGAGCCGGAGGTCGTTCGTCGCCGGGGCACGCCGCCTTTCCGCGCCGCTAAGCGCCGCCGTCGCGCTCTTGGCTACATCCTGGTCGCGATCATTGCGTTCATCCTCGGCCTGGGCGCAGGCTACGCCCGCGGCTACTTCGCCTCCGGCGAGGTCGGCGGCACCGTCACGGTGGTCGTGCCCGTGGGCGCGAGCCTGAGCTCCATCGCCGCCGAGCTCGAAGCGAAGGGCGTAGTCAAACACGCGCGCGCCTTCGTGATCCGCGCCGAGTCGGACGGCTATGCCACGAAGTTCATGCCCGGCACCTACAGGTTTCATCAGAACGAGCCCTACGCGGACCTCGTCGCTCTGCTCGCGCGAGGCGTGAACCCACCCTCGGTGAAGGTCGCCATTCCCGAGGGCAGCACGCTCAGACAGGCCGCGCGCCTGGTGGCGGCTGAAGTGGATTCCATCAGTGCCGTCGACTACGTGGACGTGGCCCGTGACGATCCGCCGCCGTTTCGCCTCGGCGGCTACAAGCGCGGGACCACGCTCGAGGGCATGCTCTTCCCGGCGACCTACGAAGTGCTCCCCAAGGTCAAGGCGCGGGCCTTCGTCAAGACGCAGCTCACGGCCTTCGACGACAACTTCGCCAAGGTCGACATGACCCGCGCCCTCAAGGCCAACCTTACGCCCTACGACGTGGTGATCATCGCCTCGATGATCGATCGTGAAGCTCTCGTGGCCGCGGAGCGACCGATGGTGGCGGCCGTCATCTGGAACCGTCTGCGCATCGACATGCTTCTGCAGATCGACGCCACCATCCAGTACGCCCTCGGCAAGACCAAGCCGGTGCTCACCTTCGACGATCTCGAGATCGACTCCCCGTACAACACCTACAAGCATCCGGGCCTGCCGCCCACGCCCATCTCCAACCCCGGGCTGGCGGCGCTGCAGGCGGCCGCTGCCCCTGCGGACGTCGACTTCCTCTACTACGTGGCGCGCAACGACGGCAGCGGGCGGCACTACTTCTCCAAAGCGTACGCGCAGTTCCTTGTCGACCAGCAGAAGGCACAAGAAAACGGTCAGTGACCGCCGCGCACGTGGATACTACCCGGCCCGCCGCAGGAGCCGCTGCCGCGACGGCTAATGTAAGGGGGCGGCGACGGCGTCGTAGGGCGTATCCACGGGGGGCACCACGGTCACAGGGACCACGCAGCTCATCGGTATCATCGGCCGGCCCGTCGCGCACTCGCTGTCCCCGGCTCTCCACAACGCGGCCTTCGCCGCCCTCGGCCTCGACATGGTCTACGTGCCGCTGCCCGTGCGGGACGAGGACGTGGGCGCCGCGGTGAAGGGTCTCGCGGCCCTCGGCTTCCGCGGCGCCAGCGTCACGATCCCTCACAAAGGTGCGGTCGTGGAGTTCCTCGACCAGGTCGACGGCGACGCCGTGCTCGCCGAGGCCGTTAACACCATCGTCGTCGACGGCGGCCGGCTGCTGGGCTACAACACCGACGTCGAAGGTATCTCCGACGCCTTGGTCGCCGCGAGTGGAGATTCGTTGCGCGGCGCCCCGGGTCTCCTTCTCGGCGCAGGAGGCGCGGCGCGAGCGGTGGCCCTCGCGCTGGCGCGTCTGGGTGTCGACCTCACCGTGGTCAACCGCACGGCCGCGGCGGCCGAGCGCCTTGCGGCGCTCACGGCCGCGGCCGTCCCCGGTGCAGCCTGCCGCTGGCGGCCTCTCGAGCGAGCTGACGCCCGCCCTGGCCGCCGAGCAGAGGCTTCTGGTCAATGCGACGTCCCTGGGGATGGACGGCATGGGTAAAGTCCCGGCGGCTTTGACCGATAGTGTCACTGCGGGTCAAGTCGTAGTCGATATTGTGTACACCCGCAAAGAGACTCGCTTGCTCGCGCAGGCACGGGCGCGCGGCGCGACAGTGATCGGCGGCCTCGAGATGCTCGTCCGGCAGGCCGCCGCGGCGTTTGAGCTGTGGACCGGAAGGTCCGCGCCACTGGATGTGATGCGAAGTGCCACGCAGCAAGAGTGAGAAGTCGAGCACGAAGACGGTCGTCAGTCGACCGTCCGACAACGGAGGAGCCGAGCTGGAAGCGATCATGACGCCCGTGGAGATCCCGCTCGCGGCCGAGCCACCGGAGCCTGTGGGCACGGTCGACAGCTTGCTGAGCGCGCCCGCCGACGCGCTCGCGGAGGTCCTCGCGGAAGAGGAAGCCCCGCGAGGCGTCACGACCGACGATGTCCTCGAGAGCATGGTCCGCAGCCAGCGGGCCTCCAAGCTGCGGCTCGGCGACATCCTCAAGGACATGGGGCTCGTCACCGAGGAGCAGATCGCCACGGCGCTGTCTCGCCAGGGCCACACGCGCAAACGCCTGGGGCAGCTGCTCATCGACGACGGCGTGCTGACGGAACTGGACCTGGCAAAGGCTCTGGCCGCCAAGTTCGGGGTGAGCTTCCTCGATCTCAGCGACACGCCGCTCGAGCCGGCCGCCGCCGGCTACATCGACGAGAAGCTGGCGCGGCGCTACGGCGCCGCGCCCAATCCGTTTCCTCGACGACAACACGCTCCTGGTCGCGATGGTCGACCCCCAGAATCTCCTCGTCCTGCAGGACCTGGAGATCATCACGGGGTTCGCCATCCAGCCGGCGATCGCCAGCGAAGAGGACATCTACGGCGCGATCGCCACGATCTACCGCGATCGCCCCGACATCGACGAGAGCACCGTCGAGGACGCGGCCTTCGAAGAGGCGGCCGGCGAACTGACCGACATCCGCGAGGCCACCGACGAAGCTCCCATCATCAAGTTGGTCAACTCCGTAATCGCACAATCGGTGGACGACTCCGCCAGCGACATCCACTTCGAGCCCCAGGCCAAGGAGCTCATGATCCGCTTCCGCGTCGACGGCGTGCTGCACGAGGTCATGTCGATCCCCCGGCGCATGCAGGCCGGCGTGATCAGCCGCCTGAAGATCATGGCCGAGCTCGACATCGCCGAGCGCCGCGTGCCCCAGGACGGGCGCATCGGTCTGATGGTGGGTGGTAAGCCGATCGATATGCGCGTCGCGACTCTGCCGACCGTGTACGGCGAGAAGATCGTCATGCGTCTCCTCGACAAGTCGAATGTGATGCTAGACCTCGAGGAGCTGGGCTTCTCGGACAAGGCGCTGAAGCGCTTCCACAAGTCGTTCACCAAGCCGTATGGCGCCATCCTCGTCACCGGCCCGACCGGCTCCGGCAAATCCACGACGCTCTACGCGGCGCTCAACATCCTCAACTCGCCGGAGAAGAACGTGATCACCGTGGAGGACCCGGTCGAGTATCGCCTTACGGGTATCAACCAGGTTCAGGTCAACGTGCGCGCCGGGATGACGTTTGCCGCGGCGCTGCGCTCGATCCTGCGCTGCGACCCCGACATCGTGATGGTCGGCGAGATCCGCGACCGCGAGACGGCGCAGATCGCCAGTCGAGTCGGCGCTGACGGGGCATCTCGTGCTCAGCACCCTGCACACCAACGACGCCCCCGGCGCGCTGTCGCGCCTCACCGAGATGGGCATCGAGCCGTTCCTCACCTCGTCGGCGGTCGACTGCGTGCTGGCGCAGCGGCTCGCGCGCCGGCTCTGCACGCAATGTCGCGAGCCCTACACGGCCACCAAGGAGATGCTACGCAAGAACGACTTCCCGCCCGAGGTCTGCGACCGTGACGATGTGGTGCTGTACCGTGCCAAGGGCTGTTCGCGGTGCAATACCACGGGCTACAAAGGGCGCCTCGGCCTGTACGAGGTGATGATCGTGAGCGAGGCCATCCGCAGGCTCACGGTCGAGCGTAAGAGCGCCGACGAGATCTCGCGCGTGGCTGCGGCAGAGGGCATGAAGTCCCTGCGCGAGGACGGCATCGACAAAGTACTCCTGGGCATGACCTCCGTGGAGGAGATCGCCCGCGTGATCATATGAGACCTGGCAACCCCGTCATGAGGAAGTGACAATGGACCTCGTCGACGTCCTTCTCGAAGTACTTGAGCGCGACGCCAGCGACCTGCACCTCTCGGTGGGGTCGCCACCCATCATCCGCGTCAACGGCGTGCTCGAACGGCTGGACTACCCGCGCCTCAGCGCCAACGACACGCGGGAGCTCATCTACAGCATCCTCTCCCAGGACCAGCGGCAACGCCTCGAGAACGAGTGGGAGATCGACTTCTCGTACTCGGTGCCCGGGCGCGCGCGTTTCCGTGTCAACGCCTACTTCCAGCGCAACAGCTTGGGGGCCGCGTTCCGCCTGATCCCCATCCTCATCAAGAGGCTCGAGGATCTCGGGCTGCCGCGCACCCTCCACGAGCTCACGCGCAAGCCGCGCGGCTTCGTCATCATCACCGGGCCTACGGGCTCGGGCAAGTCCACCACCCTGGCGGCGATGATCGACGAGATCAACGAGACGCGCGAAGAGCACATCATGACCATCGAGGATCCCATCGAGTTCCTTCACCGCCACAAGAAGTGCATGGTCAACCAGCGCGAGGTGGGCGCGGACACCAAAAGCTTCAACCGCGCTCTCAAGAGCGTGCTGCGCCAGGACCCCGACATCATCCTCGTCGGCGAGATGCGCGACACCGAGACCATGGCGACGGCCCTGACGGCGGCGGAGACCGGCCACCTCGTCTTCGCCACGCTGCACACCCAAGATGCGCCGCAGACCATCGACCGCATCATCGACGTCTTCCCGCCGCACCAGCAGGAGCAGATCCGCGTGCAGCTCAGTACGACCCTCATGGGGGTCTGCACGCAGCAGCTCCTGCCCACGCGCGACGGGCGCGGGCGCGTGGTGGCCTGCGAGATCCTCGTGCCCACGCCCGCGGTGCGTAACCTCATCCGCGAGGGCAAGACGCACCAGATCTACTCGACCATGCAGACCGGCACGCAGTTCGGCATGCAGACCATGGACGCGGCGCTGGCCGACCTGGTGCGCCGCAACATCATCACGCGGGATCTGGCCAAGAACCGCTCGAGCGACCCGGGTGGCCTCGAGCGGCTGCTCGTGCAACCGACAGGCGGAAAGCCGGTGGGCGCGGCCGCGGGCCGTTGACCGGCTGTAGGAATCCCGAAAGCTGCCGATAAGGCTGGGGAGAGATATGAGCACCTTCAACTACAAGGCGATCGACCAGCGGGGCTCGCAGGCCATTGGCAAGATCGACGGCGATACCAAGGCCGCCGTCGCCGCCACGCTGCGCAACCAGGGCTTCACCGTCCTCGACCTCAACGAGGTCAAGCAGGGCTTCGGCCAGATCCAGATCGGCGGCCGTATCAAGCCCAAGGACCTCACCGTGTTCTCGCGGCAGTTCGCCACCATGGTCAACTCCGGCCTTTCGATGCTGCGTTGCCTGTACGTCCTTGAGGAGCAGACCACCAACAAGAAGTTCGCCCAAGTCATCAGCGAGATCCGTGCCGACGTGGAGGCCGGCATCAGCCTCTCCGACGCCCTCGAGAAGCACCCGAGGGTGTTCAGTCGCCTCTACGTCAGTATGGTGCGCGCCGGCGAGCTCGGCGGCATCCTCGACGAGGTGCTCAACCGCCTCGCCGAGCAGCTCGAGAAGGAAGACAGCATCCGTCGCGCCGTCAAATCGGCAATGGTCTACCCGATCGTGATCGGTTCGTTCGCGATCCTTGTACTCATCGGCATGGTGATGTTCCTCATCCCCATCTTCGCCGGCATGTACAAAGACCTCGGCGACGCCAAGCTGCCGCTGCTCACGCGCATCATGGTCAACGTCTCCAGCATCTTCCGCAGTTGGTGGGGGCTCGTGGTGCTGGTGGTCATCATCGCCCTCGTCTGGGGCCTGCGCCGGCTCAAGCGCACCGAGCGCGGAACGATGGTGTGGGACCGCATCAAGCTGCGCGTACCCATGGGCATCGGCGAGATCGTGCGCAAGCTGGCCGTGGCGCGCTTTTCGCGCACCCTCGGCACGCTCATCACCTCCGGCGTGCCCATTCTGCAGGCCATCGAGATCACCGGCCAGGCGGCCGGCAACGCCGTCATCGAGAAGGCCATGATCGACGTGCAGCAGAGCGTCAAGGAGGGCCAGTCGATCACCAAACCCCTGGAGAGCGTCGCGGTATTCCCGCCGATGGTCACGCAGATGATCTCGGTGGGCGAGGAGACCGGATCGCTCGACGCCATGCTCAGCAAGATCGCCGACTTCTACGAGGACGAGGTCAACGCCAGCATCAAGTCGCTGACGTCCATCCTCGAGCCCATCCTGATGCTCGGCGTGGGCGCCATCGTCGGCGTCGTGGTCATCTCGATGTACCTGCCGATCTTCAACATGATGAACATCGTCAAGTAGCGCCGAGGCCGCCGTGGAGAACGAGCAGCTTCTCGCGGCCTATGCGGAGACCGGCGCTTCGGCGACGCTCGACGAGATCGTGCGCCGCAACCAGAACCTGCTGCACCACATCCTGAAGCGGTTCGCCTACGCCGGCGACCCCTACGAGGACTTGCTGCAGGTCGCCAACCTGGGGCTGATCAAGGCGGCGCAGCGCTTTGACGCCGAGCGCGGCGTGCGTTTCTCCACCTACGCCACGGCGATCGTCGACGGGGAGCTGCGCCACCATCTGCGCGATTCGCTGCTCATGCGGCAGCCGCGCTGGGTCAAGAAGGTCTACCACGAGATCCAGGCCAAGTCGAACGAGCTGATGCACGCGCTGGGCAGGCCGCCCGAGGTGGCCGAGCTCGCCAAGGCGCTCAACATCAACGAGGCCGGCATCCTCGAGGTCATGAGCCTCTACGCGCGCATCGACCTGCACAGCCGCAACGAGCCGTTCGCGCCCAGCGAGCTGGACGAAGGTGCCGACCCGCGCATGGTTCACTCGCTGCGCCAGGAGTCGTTCGCGCTGCCCATCGAGGACCGCATCGCGCTGTACGACGCCCTCGACAAGCTCTCGGCCTTTCAGCGCCGCCTGATCTACCTGCTCTTCTTCAAGGACCTCACGCAGACAGAGGCCGCCGTCGAGCTCGGGCTGACGCAGAAGAAGGTGTCGCGGGAGTCCATCAAGGCGCTGGGCAAGCTCAAGCAGCTGCTCGGACGGCGCGTCTTCTAGACAGACGTTCCAGTCCAGCGTGAGCTGCCCGGGGCAGAGTAGGTCCGAGACGTAAAGTCCCACGGCATTCTGCCGAAAGAAGTGTCTAGGAAACGCACAAGGAGGCAGAATAGGGGCAGAGGCGAAAAGGGCAAACCACTTGCGAAGGTGGGGCGCAAAGCCACAGGGCTCATCGAGCCGGCTGGGCTGCCGCCAGAAGAAGACCACCTCGCAGCCTGTGGCGCCCGCGCAAGCGTGTACCGCAGGCTTTGTGCGTAAGGTGTCCCGGCAAGGGGCGTCGCCGGGGAGTGCAAGACAGTCAGTCAGAGTTGGCATGTGCCACGGAGAGAGGAGATCCACAATGAAGAGGTTCCGCAAGAGTCAGAAGGGCTTCACCCTTATCGAGCTGCTGATCGTGATCATCATCATCGGCATCCTGGCCGCGATCGCGATCCCGATGTTCCTCAACCAGCGCACGAAGGCCAAGGACGCAGGCGTGAAGGAAGGCGTCCACAGCCTCCAGATCGGCGTGCAGAGCGTCGCCGTCGACGACAATGATGTCTATCCACTGACGGACGACATGGCCGCCGCCGTCGCGGCTGAGCTCGACCCGTGGCCGAATAACCCGTTCACCAACGTAGCCATGGAAAACGACGGGGAGCTGGGTAACTTCACATACGTTTCGGCTGACGGGACTGACTATTCACTCCTTGGAGTGCTGTCGAGCGGCGACTTCGTCGTTCGCTGAGTCCCCAGGTCTGAAGCAAGAAGGCAGAGTGCGAAGGGGCGGGGCCGAAAGGCCCCGCCCCTTCGCTTTGCGCTCCGCCGTTGCGGAGCCGCGCACAGGACTGCACCCGGCACGTGGCGAAAACCCCGGGAGCGCGGGCGCACGGTAGTGGCAGTGCTCGACAGTAGCGGCAGAGGGCGTCGGGAGCGCTCCTCCTGACGACTGTACGAAAGGTGGACAACGAGTGACGCCGCAGAACGGTCAGGTCCGCATTTCCGGCGCGGACACGAGCGAGCCGAATCGTCCGGCCGTGCAGGTCAGGGATCTGCACAAGACCGTCGCCGTCGGCTTCCTGCGGCGCAAGGTCGAGATCCTCAAGGGTGTCGATCTGGTCGTGAACCACAACGAGGTGTTCGGTCTGCTGGGTCCCAACGGGGCGGGTAAGACGACCACGGTCAAGGTCGCATTGGGGCTGATGAAGCCGTCGGCCGGCGCGGTGCACCTCGGCGTCGGCGGGCTCGGTCGCGTCGGGTATCTCCCCGAGAACCCTTACTTCTACGACTACCTTTCTGGGCGCGAGTTTCTCGGCTTCTGCGCACGGCTGTTCGGCCTCGATGCGGCTGCGCGCCACGAGCGCGTCGAGCAGCTCCTGAGCGACGTGGGCCTCGAGGACGCGGCGGGGACGCACCTGCGCAAGTACTCCAAGGGTATGCTGCAACGGATCGGCATCGCCCAGGCGCTCGTCAACGATCCCGACCTGGTCCTGCTCGACGAACCGATGACCGGTCTCGACCCCGTAGGCCGCGTCGAGGTGAAGCGCATCATCGAGCGCCTCCACGAGCGCGGCAAGACGGTGATGTTCAACTCGCACATCCTCAGCGACGTGCACGAGCTGTGCTCGCGAATCGCCATCATGCGCACCGGGCGCGTGATCTGGCAGGGCACCGTTGACGAGGCCCTGGACGAGGCGCCCTCGCTCGAGGACTTCTTCATGAAGGTAGTGACGTCGTGAAGCAGCTCGTCGCCATCACCATCAACACATTCAAGGAGACGATCCGCGACCGCGTCCTCGCCGTCATCGTGGTGTTCGCCCTGTTGATGATCGCCGGCGGCCTCTGGCTGGGCAGCATCAGTCTCGGCGAGCAAGGGCGCATGATCAAGGACTTCGGCCTTGTCGCGGTCACGGGTTTTCGGGCTCATCGTGGCGGTGTTCGTGGCGGCCAGCCTGGTGCACAAGGAAGTCGAGAAACGCACCGTGTTCGTGCTCTTCTCCAAGCCGGTCAGCCGGGCGGCATTCATCAGCGGCAAGTTCATCGGCCTGTGCGGCACCATGGCCATCGTGCTCGCCGGCATGGGGCTGTTCCTGTTCGTCCTCGTCTGGGCCGTCGCCGGTGAGGCTTCCGGCATGGTGCTGCTCGCGGTGCTCATGATCTACGTGCAACTCCTCGCGGTCGTGGCCGTGACGATCTTCTTCTCGACGATGGGCTCGGCCATCCTGGCCGCTGTGCTCGGCATCTGCGTGTTCGTGGCCGGGCAGCTCAGCCACAACGTGCTGGCGCTGACGCGCCTCGGCAAGAACCCCATCACGGAGGCGCTCTCCTGGGTGGTATATGTCGTCATTCCGAACTTCTCCGCGGTGGACGTGAAGGCCGGCGTCGTGGGCGAGCAGACTCTGGCCTGGGGGCAGATCGCACTGTGGGTCGCCTACCTTCTGGCCTACGTCGTGGTCGTGCTCGCGCTCGCAGCGCTCGTCTTCCGTCGCAAGGAGTTCTGACCGTGCTCAGGCGCGTCGTCGCCATCGTGGTGGTCGTGGCCTGCGCCGCCGGGGTGGTGGCCTATCAGGCGACGCGGCCGGCCAAGGCGCCGGCCGATCCACGCGTGTTCGTGCCGTCTCCGAAGTTCTTCCTCGACTTCTCGCCGAGCTTTCGCACCTCGATTGCCGACGCCTACTACCTGAGCATGGTGCAGTACTACGGCGAGCACCTCCAGAGTGGGCGCCTGGAGTCGCTGCCGGCCATGGTCGACCTGGTGACCGCTCTGAGCCCGCACTTCATACGGCCTTACCGCTTCGGAGCCTTCGCGCTGGTGGACGCGAAGCGCCCCGACCTCAGCGTGAAGCTCCTGCAGCGCGCTTTCCGGGAGAATCCGACCGAGTGGGGTTTTCCGGCCTATCTGGGCTACTTCGCCTACCAATATGGCTCCGGCAGCAAGAAGCAGAACGACCTGGCGGCCGCACGGTGGTACGAGAGAGCGGCCGCCGTCCCCGGGAGTCCTTCGTACTTGCTGCGCCTCGCGGCGGTCCTCTCCGGCAAAGGCAGGGGACCTCGAGAAGTCCGTCACCATGTGGGGTCAAGTGTATGCGGCGGGGGACAAGTACTCGCGGCAGAAGGCGGTCGATGGGCTGCGAGCGCATCCTGCCCGAAGACAAGACGGCGCGCATGAAGGCGCTTGCGCCGCTCTACCAGACGATGCCCAAGGACGAGTTCGAGGCGCTGATCGCCGAGCTCTTCAAGGGGTACGAGTGACGGGGCCGGCGTGACGGCGCTGCTCCTGGTGATCGCCGTGATCTACGGCCTGCTCATCGGCAGCTTTCTCAACGCGTGGGCGTGGCGCCTGGCGCACGACGAGAAGATCAGCAAGGGGCGCTCTCATTGCCCGCAGTGCAGCGCCCAGATCCGCGCCTACGACAACATCCCCGTCGTCAGCTGGCTGCTTCTGCGCGGGAAGTGCCGGGACTGCGGCGCGCCGATCAGCTGGAGGTACCCTCTGGGTGAGGCGCTCACGGCGGCGCTGTTCGCGGCGGTCGCGGTCATGGACGGCCTCTCGTGGCTGCTGATCCCGCATCTGCTCTTCGTATCGGCACTCGTTCTCGTGAGCCAGGTCGACCTCGAGATCAAGATCATCCCCGACATCGTCATTCTTCCGGTGGCTGCGCTCGGGCTGCCGCTGATGATCGTGCTCGGGTCTGCGCCGTGGTGGCAGTGGCCGCTCGCCGGCCTGGGCGCCGCCGGTTTTCTGTTCCTCATCAGCGAGGTCTACTTTCGCATCCGCCACGTGGAGGGCATGGGCTTCGGCGACGTCAAGCTCGCGCTCTGCATGGGCGTCTATCTGGGGCCCGCGGTCGTGCCGGCGCTGTTCATCGGGTTTCTCAGTGGCGCGGTGGTCGGCGTTGTCCTGATCGGCGGCCGCCGCGGAGACGCGAAGACCGCGATCCCGTTCGGGCCGTTCCTGGCCGCAGGGGCGATCCTGGCGCTGTTCTTCGGCGGCGCTCTCATCGACGCCTATCTGGGGCTCGTGTTCCCGAACCGCTGACGACGGCTTGCGGCGTTGTGAACCGGCCGCTTCGGCAATGTCACCGTGGCGCGGCCATCATCACCCTCCCGTCTGCGCGCTCATCTCGCTAGTCTCGCTGCATGAGCCGCGGCGCCTCCCTGGTCGCCGGGCTCCACTGGATCCGAGGTCAGCCACGGGAGGTGGCGCGTGTCCCGGCAACATGGATCGACGCTTCTCGAGCTCGTCACGATACTGGCGATCAGCGCCGTGCTCTGCGCCATCGCCGTGCCCGGGGTGGCAGCCGTGCGCAGCGTCTTCGCCGCCGACGCCGCCGCGGACAGGCTGGCGCTCGTCCTCCGCGACGCCCAGGCGAGAGCCCAGGCGCGCGGCGCCGTCGTGCGCGTGTCCGTCGCCGGCGACGGCTGCTACTCCGTCTGCGACGTCGGTCCGTCAGGGGAACGCCCGGTGGCCGGCGGTGAGCTCGGCGCCGACGTCGAGAGCAACTACCCGCAGGGTACGCTCGAGTTCGGCGCCGCCGGCTGGCCGACGCTTCCCGGCCGCACCAGCCCCAGGGCGGGTCACTTCACGATCGGCGCGGCCACGGCCGGTCGCACGGTGGTCGTCCAGCTGGGGGGGTGCGTGAGATGCACCTGAGCGCTCGTCAACGGCGGATTCTCGCTGATCGAGGCCGTCGTCGCGGTGGCCATCCTCGGCCTCGCCTGCATCGCCGTCAGTGGCGTGCTCACCAACGCGCTTCATGCCGAGCGCTCACTTGAGCGGCGCCGTCACCTCGAGGCCGTGCTCGCTGCCGAAGGCGAGCGCCTGGCGGCGCTGCCCTACTACCGTCGCGCCGACGGCGCAGCGCGGCCGGCGAGCCCTGCCTCCCTGCTCGGGGAGGTGTTCCCGCACGCTGCGCCGGCCTGCAACGTGCCGGAGGCCTCCTACGCGGACGGGTCGGGAGCGGCTCCGGCGGGCGCGTTTGTGAGCGACGCTCCTCGCCGACGACCTCGCCGTGCATCGCGTGGCTCGCGGTTCGTGACCGTCTCGTCGGCGGGGCTGGAGCCCGTCGCCGTCGACGCCCTGTCGGCGTGGGCCGTCTGGTCGGACTCCGCTCCCGCCGGCCGGCCTGATCGAGGTCGAGCTGCAGGCGTCGTGGCGCGGGCTCGTGGCTGAGCGGCGCCTCGTCTCAGCGCCGCTGCCGCCCATGGTCGCGCCGCCGGTCGCCGCCTTGGAGGGGCGTCAGCGTGTCTCGTGACGTCGCGAGAGCGAGGCGTCGTCGCCACGCGCGGCCGGTCGTGGAGGGATGCGCTCGCGCGCGGGCGTCACGCTCGTCGAGTTGCTCGTGGCCACCTGCGTGACGCGCCGTGGCCCTGGCCGGCGCCTGGGCTTGGCTGTGGAACGCAGGCGGCGCCGCCAGTGGTACGGCCGGCCGCGCGCAGGCCGCCACGGCCGCGGCCTTCGCCGTAAGAGTCCGTCGCCGATGAGCTCGGCCTGGCGACAACGCTCGTCCGTCCCCCGGCCGGTATGTCTCCCGACCGCGCCGTGTGCGTGGAGCACCGTCACGACGGCCTCGCCGTCGAAATGGTGCTGCTGGCCTGGGACCCGGCGCGTCGCGTGCTCTGGCGCAAGGCGCCCGGCTCGTATCTGGCCGACCACGTGGCGCGGTTCGCGGTCGACTACTTCCGCGCCGACGGACAGCGCTTGGGATCGGCCGACTTCGCCGCGGCCGGCTGGCCGCAGACCGTCGCGCGGATCGACGTGACCGTCGACGTGACCGTAGGCGGGTGCTCGGCGCAGGCCGACCGGTCCGTGAGCGCTGAATCAGGCGGCGACATGAGAGTGGCCTCGTCCCAGCGTGGTTACGCGCTCCTGGCGGCCCTCGTGGTGACCGCCCTGGCGGCGGTGTTCGCCGCCGTGGCTGTCGCGGCCGTGAGCGCGCGGCAGAGCATCGTCTGCGCGGACGTCGCGAACGTGCGTGCCCAAGCGGCCGCACGGCAGGCGCTTGCGCGCGTGTGCCTGGAGCTCCGTCGTCATCCCGCGGCGCTCGAAGGTGAGCTGTCGAGTCTCGCGGGTCTCCGCCGCTGATGCCACTTGGCAGGCAAGCTGGGTCGCGGCCGACGGGGGAGCCGGCCTGTCGTGGCCTGCCGCCGCCGTCCGTGTCGAGGGATCGTGTGGGGCCGCCCGCAGGACCCTCTCAGCAGTGATGCAGCTGCGCGCCGAGGCTGTCCCGCAGGGCTTGGCCGTGGGCGCCGACACGGAGTTGCAGGCGCCCCTCTTGGTAACCGGTAGCGGACTATACTGCGGCGGTTGTGTGCGTGGCAGGGAGTGGCTGGAGTTCGGGGGCGGCACGACCCCGCCGGCCGACGGCGTCCACGGTGACGTCTGGCCGCTGGCCGGCGTGCACGCGCTGGGCGGCCTGTGGTCGGCAGGCGAGGAGATCCACGCGGAGGTTCAAGCAGGCTGGGAGTATCCGCTCGACACCGATATGGACACTGGTGACAATGACGTATCGCGGTTCGTCGCGCCGCCCGACGAGTCCCACCTTGTCGCCCTGCGGGACTCCGCCGTCGCGCCCAGCGAAGCGCTTCAGGGCGGTGTCCTCGACCTGGCCCGGCTGCCGCTGTCACGGCCGCTCAGCGCGGGGGGCGGTCCTGGCAACGACGGCTACGTCGTGGTCGTCACGCCCGCCCAGGATTCAGAGCTGCTCGTCGTGGGCTTGCGACCACTCGGCGCGTGCCCCGTCGTTGTGGTCATCCAGGGCGCGGCGGCGCTGGGGGAGCCCGGCGTGCCGACAGCGTTTGACGGCGCTCTGCTGGTGCTCGGCAGCCTGCACGTCTGCGGGCCGTCGACTCTGCGCGGCCACCTGTACGCCCGCGACCTCCTGGTCTCGGACTCGCTGTCTCTGGAACTCGCTGGTGACTGGCGCACGAGGCCACTCGCCGGCATGGTGTCTCCCGTCCTGATTTCGCTTGATGGGCCATGAGCGAAGGGAATCGCGGCGCTGATGCGAAAGGAATGTACTGCGCAGGCGTGCTGTGAAAGACTAGACGCCCTGCCGTAGGGGGCGGGTCCGGGCGAATTCTCGCCGAGCCCCCTGCCTAAAGGTATGTGGCAAGGTTGCCGACAACGCCGCTAGAGGGTGGCGAGGCAAGCAAAGGGGCTGGTATGGCCAAGAGTGGTGCTCGCGTCGGGATCGACCTCGAGCAAGCGTCGATCGCCGGCGTGCAGGTGAAAGGCGCTGGTCAGGGCTACTCGCTGACCAATGTGTCCGTGCGCGCGCTGCCCGAAGGCCTCGTCTTCGAGGGTGAGGTCGTCGACGTCGACGCTTTGGCTGCCGAGCTCAAGGCCTTCTGGAAGGAGAGCGGCTTCACGGGCAAGCGCTTCTCGCTGGGCGTCGCCAACCAGAAGATCGTCGTCCGCACCATGGAGTTCCCGATCATCGACGCCAAAGAACTGCGCGCCGCCATCGAGTTCCAGGCGCAGGAGGCCATCCCCATCCCGCTCGAGGATGCCATCCTCGATTTCCAGGTGCTGGCCACCGTCCCGTCCGAAGACGGCGCCGGCCGGCAGAAGGTGCTCATCGTCGCCGCGCAGCGCGACATGATCGCGCAGTTCACCGAAGTCGCCAAGAAGGCCGGGCTGAGTGTCGACGGGATCGACCTCCAGGCCTTCGCCCTGATGCGCTCGGTCGCGCCGCCGGTGGCGTTCGTCGACCAGGGCGCCCCCCAGGGCGCCGACGCGGCGGCTCTGGTCAACATCGGTTCGGGCATCACCAACCTGGTTGTCGCCGTCAACGGACAGCCGCACTTCACGCGCGTCATCAACGTCGGCTACGAAGGGCTCGTGCAGGCGCTTGCCGACAACCGCGGGCTTTCTCGCGGCGAGGCCGACGCTCTGCGCATCATGGTAGGCCTTTCCGGCGACGACCCTGCCGTCGGCGACTACGAGGCGTCGACGGTCGCGGAGGTGCACGAAGTGCTCGACGTCAGCTGCGAAGCCTTCGCCGACGAGATCCGCCGGTCCATCGACTACTATCACTCCCAGGAGCACGAAGGCCAGATCGCAACGCTTCTGCTGAGCGGAGAAGGCGCCCTGACGCGCAATATCTGCGGCTACCTGTCGCAGGCGCTTCACCTGGGTGTACAACTGGGCAACCCGCTCCAGCACATTCTTGGAGAACAAGTCCAAGTTCCCCCAGCCCGAGCTCGAGGCCATGTCACCGAGGCTGGCCATCGCGCTCGGCCTGGCCATCGACGACGAGGGGTAAGCGGCCATGAAGCGCATCGACCTCCTGCCGCCTGAGCAACGCGTCAAGGCCTCGCGCGAGCGCGGTCTCCTGTGGGCGATACTCATCCTGGTCGCCGTCGTCGTGGCTCTTGGGCTTGTCTACGTCTGGCAGAACGGACAGGTCAGCGACAAACAGGCCGAGCTCGATCAGCTCACTGCCCAAACCACGGCGGTCCAGCAGCAAGCCCTTGCGCTGGCTCCCTACGCAGTCATACAGACCACGCGCACCGACATGACGCAGACCGCCCGGGGCATCTACGACTCCCGCGTGCCGTGGGCGACGATCCTCCAGGCGATCAGCTTGGTGATCCCCGAGAACGTGCGTCTGCAGAGCTCTCACCGGCACGGTGCCGGCGACCATGCTTCCCGGGCCGGCGACTGCTCCGGTGGACGGTACCGTGGCCGCAGTCACCCCCGACATCACCTTCACCGGGACGACGTACACCCATAAGGACGTAGCCGAGTTCATGACGCGACTCGGCCTCATCCCGCAGCTGTCGAACGTGCAGCTGGCCTCGTCGACCGGCGCGGCCGCCGTCGACGCCAGCGGAGCGACGGGGACGCCGACCGTCACCTTCACCGTGACGGCCTCGCTGCGGCCGTATCTCACGCCGCCTCCAGCCACCGTGATCCAGGGGGCGGCACAATGAGAATCACGAAGGGCAAAGAGGTCTACATCATCACCGCCGTGGTCGCGGTCGTCCTCATCGTGGCGTGGTACTTCCTGCTGTTCAGCCCCACGCGCACCAAGCTCAGCGACCTCGACAGTCAGATCGAGGCAGCAGCAGGTCGCGCTGACGACCGCCAAGCAAGAGGTCGCGCGCCTCGAGTCGTACAAGAAGACGGCGCCGCAGTCCCGCGCCGAGATCGTGCGGCTGGGCAAGATGCTCCCCCAGAGCGAAGGCATCCCGTCGCTGATCATCGAGCTCACGCAGACGGCCGACGCCTCGGGGGTCGACCTCAACAGCATCACCCGCGGCGCCACGGTGACCGGCACGCCGTTCGGCCTGCAGAGCGTCTCTCTGCAGGTCACGGGCAGGTTCTTCGACGTCGAGGACTTCCTCTACCGGCTGGAGAGCTTATGTCGCCTTCCGTAACGCCAGTTTCCGCGTCACCGGCAGGCTCCTCCAGGTCAAGACGATGACCATCACCGGCGGCGCCGCGACGACTGACGGCTCAACTCCGCCGCTGACGGTCACCGTCGAGCTGAACGCGTATCTCTGGGCGCTGCCCGCCGCCGACGTCGCCGCGGGAGGTACCCCATGATCGCCAACAGGCGCACGCTCACCTACGTCGCCATCGCGCTCATCGTCGGCGCTGCCCTGGCCTTGGCCGTGGCTCTGGCGCGCAGCGACGCGCCGGCCGCAGGCTCCGGGTCACTGGCCACCCAGACGCAAGCGCAGGGCGGCGTGCTCGGCGACACGACCGGGGCCGGCGCGATCGCCAGCGCCGATCCGGCGAGGCAGGAGCCGCTGCTCGACAAGTTCACGGCCAAAGACCCGTTCATCCCGCTCGCCGTAGCGACGCCTACGCCAAACCCGACCTCCACCACGAGCCCCGATGCTTCTCTTTCGGCGCGCGTAAAGGTCGACGGCACGACCTACACGGTCGTTCAGGGCGACAAGGTGCCGTCAAGCTCGCCGGCGTTCACTGTCTCGGGCATCACGTCGAGCGATGTCACGTTTTCGGTGATCGACGGCACGCTCGAGAACGGCGACTCGTCGATCTCCGTGAATCTCGGCGAGTCGGTCAGCGTCACTCTGGAGAACGGCAACAGCTACGACCTCTCGGTGCTCAGCATCGGTTCCAGTGGCAGCGGCACCACGAGCAGCGGCCACTCCATCTCGGTGCTCAGCATCACGAGCAGCGATGGTACCCCCATGGTTACGCTCGAGGTCGACGGCAAGACCTACTCGGACCAGAAGGTCGGCGACGTGATCTCGACCTCGTGGGGCGAGATCGAGATCATCGCCATCAACGTGGACGCACAGACCGTCACCATCGTGCACGGCGACCAGACGCTCACCTTGCGCGCCGGACAGGTCGTCGTGAAGTAGCACAGCGGTCCGAGACGGCTTCGACGACAGGGCGGCCGAAGGCCGCCCTGTCGCGTCTGCGGAGCCCTGTGGCCGGCGGGCACAGCTGTTCACGGGCTCGAGCGCCCGATAAGGTAGCACCATGACGCGTTTGCGCTTCTTGACCGCGGGTGAATCGCACGGCCGCCAGTTGACGGCCGTGCTGGAGGGCTGCCCGGCGGGCCTCGACGTCTCCGCGGCTCGCATCGACGAGGACCTCGCGCGGCGCCAGGGCGGCTACGGCCGTGGCGCCCGGCAGACCATCGAGAGCGATCGCGTGGAGATCGTCGGCGGCGTGCGCTACGGGCGCACGACCGGGGCGCCTATCGCGCTTACCGTCGCGAACCGTGATGCCGGCAACTGGGGCGACGCGCTCGCGGTGGAGGCCCCGGCTGATCCCGGAGCCGCGGCGGAGCCGGTGTGCGTGCCGCGTCCCGGGCACGCCGATCTCGCCGGGGCGCTGCTCTACGACCTGGACGACATTCGCGACGTCATCGAACGCGCCAGTGCGCGCGAGACCGCGGCGCGAGTCGCCTGCGGAGCCGTCGCGAAGCTCCTGCTCGCGGCCGTCGGCTGTCGCGTGGTGAGCCATGTTGTCGCGGTGGGCGGAGAATGCGCCGCGGCCGCCTCGCTGCTGCGCCTCGAGGACGTCGTCGAGGGTCGAGGCCGACCCGCTGCGCTGCGCCGACGCGGCGGCGAGCGCGCGCATGCGCGCCGCCGTGGACGCGGCGCAGGCAGCCGGCGACACGCTCGGTGGCGTCGTCGAAGTGCTCTCCTTCGGCTATCCGCCCGGCGTCGGCACGTATGTTCACGGCGATCGCCGCCTCGAGTCCGCACTCGCCGCCGCGGTCTTCACGGTGCCGGCGATCAAAGGCGTGGAGTTCGGCCTGGGCTTCGCTGCAGCGAGGCTGCCCGGCAGCGAGGTGCACGACGCCCTCGAGCACGACGCCGAGCTCGGGTACGTGCGTCGCAGCGACAACTCAGGCGGCATCGAGGGCGGCATCAGCACCGGCGACGTGATCGTCGTGCGCGCCGCCATGAAGCCCATCGCGACGCTCCGCAGTCCCTTGCAGAGCGTGGAGATGGGCTCGCATCGCGCCGTGGAATCGCGCTTCGAACGCTCCGACGTGTGCGCCGTACCGGCTGCCGGCGTGGTACTCGAAGCCGTTCTCGCGCTGGCCCTGGCCGACGCGGCGCTGGCGCGCTTCGGAGGCGCTACAGTCACGGAGTTCCGCGCCGCCGTGGACGCCTATCGCGCCCACATCTTGAGCCGGTGAGCGGCAACCCCGAGGACGCTGCGCTGCCTGTGTCCGCGGTCGCTCTGATCGGCTTCATGGGCGCCGGCAAGAGCGCCGTGGGCAGACAGGTCGCGCGGCGCCTGCGGATCGCCTTCGTCGATACCGATGGGCTCATCGAGCAACGGGAAGGCCCGATCGCCGAGATCTTCGCCGGCCGTGGGGAGCACGTCTTCCGCCGCCTCGAGCGTGACATCGTCGTGGACGCGCTCGACAGCGCGCTTCGTGAGCCATGCGTCGTCGCGCTCGGAGGGGGCGCGGTGCTGAGCGGCGACGTGCGAGAGGCGCTGGGGCGCCTCTCGCACGTCGCCTGGCTCACCGCGCCGGCCGACGTGCTCTGGGCGCGCACCCGCAGGGCGGCTGTCGGGTGAGAGACCGCTGGCTGCCGACGAGCAGGTCTTCGCCAGGCTGCTCTTGGAGCGCAAAGAACTGTACCGGCGCGTCGCGACCGCTGAGGTGCTCAACGACGGCTCGCGGACGTCGGCCGCCGTGGCCGAGGAGATCGTGACGCTCGTCGCCGGCGGCGCGCTCCACCCGGCCTCTCTGCGCGGAGATGACCGGCGATGAAGCGGATCCTGGCCCGCATGCCGTCGCGCACCTACGACGTACTCGTCGGTCGCGGGTGCCTCGCCGGGCTCGGTGGGGAGCTGTCGCGCCGCTGCCCCGGCGGCAAGATGGTGGTGTGCTGCGACGAGAACGTCGCCCCGCTTTACCTGGAGCCGCTCCGCGTCAGTCTGCGCGCGGCGGGTCACGGGGTCTCGCACGTCGTCATCCCCGCCGGAGAGGCGCAGAAGAACCTCGCCCGTGCGGAAGAGCTGTACGGCGTGCTGTACGACCGTGGAGTGCGCCGCGGCGACACCGTGGTGGCCCTCGGCGGCGGTGTGATCGGCGACCTCGCCGGGTTCGTGGCCGCCACGTACCAACGCGGCGTGCGTCTCGTGCAGGTGCCGACGACGCTGCTCGCCCAAGTTGATGCGGCCGTGGGCGGCAAGGTGGCCGTCGACTTCCGCGCCGGCAAGAACTACGTGGGGACCTTCTATCAGCCATGGCTGGTGTTCAGCGATCTCGCGGCGCTCGAGACGCTGCCGGAGCGCGAGCTCCGCAGCGGGGCCGCCGAGGTGGCCAAGTGCGCGTTGCTCGGCGGCGACCAGCTGCTGGACCGCGTCGAGCGTCTCGCGGCCGCCCGCTGCGCGCTGCGCGCGTCGGCCAGGCGCTGGTCGCCGAATGCGTCGAGTACAAGGTGTCGGTGGTCGCCGGCCGACGAGCGCGAGGACACCGGGGCACGGGCCGTGCTCAACCTCGGCCACACCGTCGGGCACGCCATCGAGGCGGCCACGGCGTTCTCGCGCTACACGCACGGCGAGGCCGTGGGCCTGGGGCTGCGTGCGAGCCTGTGGTTGTCGCAGTGCCTCTGCGGCTTGGATCCCGGCGAGGCTGCGCGCGCTCAGGCCCTTCTCGACGGGCTCGGCCTGCCACAGGGGCTGGACGGCGTGCCTGCCGAGGCGGTGTGCGACCTTACGCACCGCGACAAGAAGGCCGGCCGCGACGGCGTAGGGTACGTGCTGCTGGACGCCCTGGGGAGCCCGCGCCTCGACGTGCGCGTGCCACCGGAGCTCGAACGGGAGGTCGTCGAGTGGTTAGCTCAGCGGTGAGGACTCTCTGGCTCCTGCACGGCGTCAATCTCGACATGCTGGGGCGCCGCGACCCCGCGCACTACGGCGCGCTCACACTGCCTCAGCTGGAAGCCTACGTGGTCGGCTGCGCCGCGGCACGCGGACTTGCGGTGCGCTGCCACCAGACCAATCACGAGGGCGAGCTCGTTGAGAAGATCCACGAGATCGTGCGCGAGGGGACCGACGCCGTGATCGTCAACCTCGGCGCCTGGACGCACTACAGTTACGCCCTGCGCGACGCGCTCGAGATGGTGGCCGCGCCGATCGCCGAGGTGCATCTCTCGGCCATCGAAGCCCGCGAAGAGTGGCGCCGCCACTCGGTGATCGCGGATCTGGCGGCGGTGCGCGTGAGCGGCAAGGGGCCCGAGGGCTACGCTGAGGCCGTCGCGGCCCTCGCGAACCTCATCGCGCGAGAGGAACGTGAATGAACGATCGCCTCGTGCGCTGTCGCGCTCTTCTGGACGACCTCGACGCCGTTGTGGTGAGCGCGTCTGCGGACGTGCGCTATCTCTCCGGGTTCCGCGGCGACGATACCTTGCTCATCGTCGGCGGGGCCGCCGCTCTTATTTGTACGGACTCGCGTTTCTGGGAACAGGCGCGTGAGGAGGCCATTGAGTTCGAGTTGGTCGAGGTCGTAGGCGCTGACCTGATCGCCGATACCGTGGCTGCAGCGGCGCAGCGGCTGGGCGCCGATGCGCGCCTGGGTTTCCAGGGTGCATCGCTGAGCTACCAGCAGTATCGCCGGCTGCGCCGCCGGCATCGCGGCCGCCTGCGCGACGTCGGCGGGCGCGTGAGTCGCCTGCGGGTGGTCAAGGAGGTCGCCGAGATCGACGTCATGCGGCGTGCGGGGGCGCTGACCGACAAGGCGCTGGCCGCGGTCGTGGGCCGCGGCCTTGTGGGCCGCCGCGAAGCGGACGTGGCGTGGGACCTTCGCGCCGAGTATCACCGCCTGGGCGCCGATGGCGAGGCCTTCCCCGCGATCGTCGCCACTGGCGCCCACGGCGCCCAGGCGCATGCCATCCCAAGCGAGCGGGTCATCGCTGCCGGAGAGCTCGTCGTGATCGACACCGGCGCGCGCCTGGAGGGATACTGCAGCGACATCACACGCACCTTCGCCGCCGGCGAGCCGGCGGACGAGCTGCGCCGCGTGTACGACGTCGTCCTCGCGGCGCAGCTCGCCGGCCTGGCGGCTGTACGCGACGGCGCCCACGGGCGCGGCGACGTCGACGCGGCCGCGCGCGCCGTCATCGAGGCGGCGGGCTACGGCGAGAAGTTCGGCCACGGCACTGGCCACGGCGTGGGCCTCGACGTGCACGAGGCCCCCGGGCTGGGCCGTACCCGTGGCGATCCGCTCGCCGCCGGCATGGTCTGCACCGTGGAGCCGGGTATCTACATCGAGGGGCTCGCGGGCGTGCGCATCGAGGACACGGTGCTCGTCACCGAGTCCGGCTGCGAACGCCTCACGGCGTATCCCAAGGAGCTTCAGGTCGTCGCCTGAAGCGGCGGAGTTTCCGGGCCTGCGGGCGGCGTCCCTGCTTCGCGCCGCTCCGGGCTTGCTGTATCATGGCCTACCAGCGTTCAGACCCGTCCAGGCGACCCCTGAGTAGGACCACATGGCAGAAGTAGTCAGCACCAGCCAGTTCAAGACAGGCATGGCCATCGAGATCGATGGGCTGCCGTACACCATCGTCGACTTTCAGCACGTGAAACCGGGCAAGGGTGGCGCTTTCGTGCGCACCAAGGTGCGCAACATCGCCACCGGCGCGGTGCTCGACAAGACGTTCCGCTCTGGCGAGAAGTTCGAGCGCATGCACACCCAGTCGCGCAAGATGGCGTATCTCTACTCCACCGAGGACGAGGTCGTCCTCATGGACAACGAGTCGTTCGAGCAGGTCTCCGTGACGCCCGACATGGCCAAGGACGCTCTCGAATGGGCCGTAGAGAACATGGAGGTCGAGATCTACTACCTCAACGGCGTGCCGTTCGACGTGCAGGCGCCCATCGTGGTGGAACTGCTCATCACTCAGTCCGACCCCGGCGTGCAGGGAAACACCGCCCAGGGCGCCACCAAGCCGGCGACCCTGGAGACCGGCGTCGTCGTGCAGGTGCCGCTCTTCATCGAGGAGGGTGAGCGTATCAAGGTCGACACGCGCACCCGCGCGTACCTCAGCCGCGCCTGAGCGCGGCGCTGAGGCCAGGAGACAGCCATGCGAGCTCGCAGAGTACGCATCACCGACACGACCCTCCGCGACGGTCACCAGTCGCTGTGGGCCACGCGCATGCGCACCCACGACATGCTGCCCATCCTCGAGACCATGGACGAGGTGGGTTTCCACTCGCTCGAGTGTTGGGGAGGCGCCACCTTCGACGCCGCGTTGCGCTTTCTCGACGAAGACCCGTGGGAGCGCTTGCGGCTCATCAAGAAGCACGTCGTGCGCACGCCGCTGCAGATGCTGCTGCGCGGCCAGAACATCGTCGGCTACCGCCACTACGGCGACGACATCGTGCGCCGCTTCGTCTACAAGGCCGCCGAAAACGGCATGGACATCTTCCGCGTCTTCGACGCGCTCAACGACATCCGCAACTTCGAGACCGCCGCCGCGGCGATCAAAGAGACCGGCAAGCACTTCCAGGGCGCCGTTGTCTACACTATCTCGCCGGTGCATTCGCTGGACCACTACGTGGACGTGGCCCGCAACCTGGTCGACATGGGCGCCGACTCCATCTGCATCAAGGACATGGCGGCGCTGCTCTCGCCCTACTACGCCGAGCAGCTCATCACCCGCCTCAAGGCCGAGATCGACGTGCCCATCCAGCTGCACTGCCATTACATCGGCGGCCTGGCGCCGATGACGTACCTCAAGGCCGTAGAGGCCGGCGTCGACATCATCGACACCGCCACCGTGCCACTTGCCTTCGGCAACTCCCAGCCGGCCACCGAGATGGTGGTCACGGCGCTCATCGGCACGCCCAACGACACCGAGCTCGACCTCGAGACGCTGTTCACCATCGCCAAGTACTTCGAGAAGGTGCGCATCGCAACCGGCCACGAGCGCGGCGTCACGTCGCTGACGCACATGCAGGTCTATTCGCACCAGGTGCCGGGCGGCATGATCAGCAACCTCGAGAGCCAGCTCTCGGAACAGAACGCCCTCGACCGTCTGCCTGAGGTCCTCGAGGAGATCCCCGTGGTGCGCTCCGAGGTCGGCTACCCGCCGCTGGTGACGCCCATGTCGCAGATCGTCGGCACGCAGGCGGTGCTCAACGTGCTGTCCGGGCGGCGCTGGCACATCGTGCCCGACGAGATGAA
The DNA here is from genome assembly GCA_963765635.1 of uncultured Thermoleophilia bacterium. Lineage (GTDB taxonomy): Bacteria > Actinomycetota > Thermoleophilia > UBA2241 > UBA2241 > CAIXSE01. The sequence goes on along the minus strand of CAVXXF010000002.1, from coordinate 1,074,652 downwards.
GGACTACCTGCGGGGCAAGTACGGCGCTGCCCCGGGACCCGTGTCGCACGAAGTCATCCAGCGCGTTCTGGGCGACGAGGAACCCATCCACGTAAGGCCTGCCGATCTCGTGTACGAGACCCTCGAGGACTACCGCGATGACATCGGCGAGCTGGCGCGCTCCGAAGAGGACCTGCTGAGCTATGCCCTGTTCCCTCAGACGGCGCGCGTGTACCTGGAGCGTCATCACATCGGGCCGGAGAGCGACGTGTTCGGGACGCAGGTCCCCGCCTACCTCACCTCGCAGGTGGGGGCGGCGCTCGGCGACGACGCCGGCGATCGCCTGCGCGACATCCTCGCCCTGGTCGACGAGAGCGACGTGGACGAGGTCGTGATCGAGCAGGGCGACCTCAAGATGACGGTCCGCAAGGCCGGGGTGGCTGCGGGTCCGGCGGCGCCTGCGGCGCCCGTGCAGGCCGCGGCCCCTCCCGACGTTGCGGACGACGCCGGCACCAACGGCTACCATATGGTGCGGTCCAAATGGGTCGCCACGTTCTACCGCGCTCCGTCACCGCAGGCGTCGTCGTTCGTGGAGATCGGCGATACCGTGGCTGCGGGTCAGACCCTGTGCATCCTCGAGATGATGAAGATGATGAACGAGCTCACCGCCGACGTGGCCGGCGTCGTCCGCCAGATCCTTGTCGAGGACGGCGAGACCGTGCAGTACGGCCAGCCGCTGTTTGCCATCGAGCCCGTCTGATCCGGCCCGGCCCATGGTGAGCGTTCGCCCCAGCCGCAAGCAGGCCCGTCGAGACGCGCTGTTCCTTCTCTATCAGCGCGACGTGACCGAGCTCACCATGGCGGAGCTCGTCGAAGGGCTGCGTCTGCGCGAGGGCTATGCGCCCGACGACTTCACGATCGCCGCCGTGAGGGGCGTGCTGGCGCAGCGCGAGGCGCTCGACGAGTCCCTGGCGGCACACTCCACGAGCTGGACGCTGGAGCGCATGGCGCCTCTCGAACGCAGCATCCTGCGCCTTTCGCTGTGGGAGATCGAGAGTGGCGTGACCCCGCCTGAAGTCGCCATCGACGAGGCCGTGCGGTTTGCGAAGCGCTATGCCACAGATGAAGCAGGCTCCTTCGTGAACGGTGTTCTGGGCGCGATCCAGAGGGAGAGAGAGGTCAGCGATGAGTGAGCCCGGCGATACGTCGGAGACCCCATTCGAACCCTCGGCGGCTGTGGACCGGGTGCGCGCCATCATCGGCCAGCTCGAGGAACTCGAGCCGCGGCTCGCGGAGTCCGCCTCTGGAGAGGTCGAGATGACTCTGCTGGAGCACGCGACCGAGCTGGTCGAGGAGGCAGGGCGACTCCTCGAGCGTCTCGGCCGCATCGCCGGCTGAGGCGAGGCGATGATGTCGCAGCCGGGGTCTAACTCACCGTATCCCGCCGATCTCCTCGAGCTCGTCGAAGACTACCTGCTCCTCCTCGATCTCGGCGCCGACCGGCGTGCCGCGCGCCTCGTGGAGGCCATGCGCTACTCACTGCTCGCCGGCGGCAAGCGCATCCGCCCGGTGCTCACGCTGGCCACGGTGCGCAGCTGCGGCCACGAGCCCGCAGAGATGCTGCCCGCGGCCGCTGCCCTCGAGCTCATCCACACCTATTCGCTGATCCACGACGATCTGCCGGCGATCGACGACGACACGCTGCGTCGCGGACGGCCCACCTGCCACGTCGCCTTCGGGGAGGATATCGCCATCCTCGCCGGCGACGGCCTCTTCGCGGAGGCGTTCAACCTCCTGCTCGGGCGTCAGGGGGGAGCGCCGCAGGCGGTCCTCGCGGCCGCCGCCGAGATCGCCGCCGCGACCGGTGTGCAAGGCATGGTCGGCGGCCAGTACATGGACGTGGTCGGGGAGGCCGCCGACGACGACGACCTGCGCACGCTGCACGCCCTCAAGACCGGACGCCTCATCGAGGCCGCGGTCGTCTGCGGGGCCTTGCTCAGCGGGGCGACGGACACAGCCCCCTACCGGGCGTTCGCCGCCGAGGTCGGCCTGCTCTTCCAGATCGTCGACGACATCCTCGACGAGTCTGGCGACGAAGGCGAGCTCGGCAAGAGCGTCGGCAAGGACCGCGCCCAGCACAAGATAACGTATGTGTCGCGCTTCGGCATGAGCGGTGCCGCGCGCCTCGCGGAAGAGGCCTCGGAGCGCGCCCACGAAAGCCTCGCGGCCCTGCCCGGCGACACCTCCGACCTGGCCGCCCTCACCGCCTACATCCGCCGCCGCCGACGCTGACGCCGGGCGACGGCGGCGGCCCGCACGATACCCCGGTGCTATACTCCCGGGACGATGCGGTATCTGGACAAGATCTCCGACCCCGCCGACCTCCAGCAGTACTCCGAGCGCGAATTGACGCTGCTCGCAGGGGAGATCCGCGAGGCCATACTGGCGTGCGTGAGTGAAGTCGGCGGTCACCTCGCCGCCAGCCTCGGCACCGTCGAGCTCACGGTCGCCCTGCACAGCGTGTTGCACAGCCCACGCGACAAGATCGTCTGGGACGTCGGTCATCAGTGCTACGCTCACAAGCTGCTCACCGGTCGGCGCGAAGGCTTCGGCACCATCCGCCAGTACGGCGGGCTCTCCGGGTTCCCCAGCCGCCGCGAATCTCCGCACGACGTCGTCGGCACGGGCCACGCCTCGACGTCCATCAGCTACGGCCTGGGTCTCGTGGAAGCCGACAGGCTGGCGCGCGCAGGTGCCGGCAACGTGGTGTGCGTGCTCGGCGACGGGGCGCTCACCGGCGGCGTCGCCTTCGAAGCCATGAACCAGGCAGGGCACCTGCGCACCCCCCTCGTCGTGATCATCAACGACAACCAGATGTCCATCCGCGCCAACGTCGGCGCCATGCAGCTGTACCTCAACCGCATCCGTCTCGACCCGACGCTCACGCGTCTGCGCGAAGACATCGAGCGCGGCGTCGCGCGCATCCCCGCGATCGGCCAGCAGGCGTACCGCCTCGGCAAAGACGTCAAGGAATCGATGAAGGCGCTGCTCGTTCCCGGGATGCTGTTCGAAGAACTGGGCTTCGCCTACATCGGTGTCGTCGACGGCCACGATATGCACGCGCTGCGCGAGAGCGTGCGGCAGGCCATCGACACGCGTCGCCCCGTAGTGGTCCACGTGAAGACCGTGAAGGGCAAGGGATACGAGCCCGCCGAGGCGCGCCCCGACTCCTACCACGGCACCGGGCCATTCCATCTCGGGAACGGCGCCCGTAAGGCGGCGGCCGTGGGCACCACGTACACGCAGGCATTCGGCCAGGCGCTGGTGCGCCTTGCCGAGACCGATGCTCGCATCGTTGCGGTGACGGCCGCCATGACGCAGGGCACCGGTCTCGAGGAGTTCGAGCGGCGTTTTCCCGAGCGCTTCTACGACGTCGGCATCGCCGAGGAGCACGCCGCCGTCTTTGCCGCCGGCCTCGCCATCGGCGGCATGAGGCCGGTGGTCGCCCTCTACTCCACCTTCCTGCAGCGCGCCTACGACATGCTGGTACAGGACATCGGCCTGCAGCGCCTGCCGGTGATCTTCGCCATCGACCGCGCCGGTCTCGTGGGTGACGACGGTCCCACCCATCACGGCGCCTTCGACCTGTCTTTCCTGCGCACGATCCCCAACTTCACGATCATGGCCCCGTCGAGCCAGGACGAGCTCCAGCGCATGCTGCGCACGGCGCTTGACATCGACGGTCCCGTGGCGATCCGCTACCCGCGGGGCATGGCGTCGCCGTTCGTCGCCGCGGCCGCGCTCGAGCCTCTCGCCGTCGGCGAGGCCAAGGTCCTCGAGGAAGGCCGTGACGTGGCCCTCATCGGCATCGGCACCGGGGTCGGGATCGCCCTCGAGGCCGCGGCGTTGCTACAGGCTCAGGGCGAGCAGCCTACGGTCGTCGACGCACGCTTCGTCAAGCCGCTCGACACGGCGCTTCTGGAGCGGCTCGCCGCCACTCATGGACGCCTCGTCACCGTCGAGGAGAACGCCCTCAGCGGAGGGTTCGGCAGCGCGGTGCTTGAGCAGGTCGGCAGCAGCGTGCCGGTGGTCCGCTTCGGCCTGCCCGACGCGTTCGTGCCCCACGGCGAACGCGACCTGCTGCTTCGCGACCTGGGCCTGACGGCGCAGGCCGTGGCCGCCGCTGCGGCGCTGCGCCCCGCGTCGCTGGCGCGCGTCAACTAGGCGGCGGAGTGCGCGAGCGGCTCGACGCGCTGCTCGTCGTCAGGGGGCTCTTTGCGACCCGCGCACAAGCTCGCGGCGCCATCCTGGCCGGCGAGGTCCGGGTGGCCGATCGGGTCGCCGACAAGCCCGGCACCATGATCGACGCCGCCACGCCGCTCACCGTGGCCGCGCGGCCACGCTTCGTCTCCCGCGGTGGCGACAAGCTCGACCACGCCATGGCCGAGCTCGGCGTGTCGGTCGACGGCGAGGACGTCTGCGATCTGGGCAGCTCCACGGGCGGCTTCGTCGACCGTCTGCTTCAGGGCGGTGCGGCCAGGGTGCTGGCCGTCGACGTGGGCTACGGCCAGCTCGACTGGGGCCTGCGCGAGGATCCGCGCGTCACGGTCATGGAACGCACGAACGCGCGCAACCTCTCGGCCGAACGTCTACCGTTCCGGCCGTCGTTTGTCACCGCCGACCTGTCGTTCATCTCCCTGACGGTGGCCCTGGGGGCCGTGCTAGAATCGCTGCGCGGCGGATACCGCGGCCTCGTGCTCGTCAAGCCGCAGTTCGAGGCCGGCAGAGAGCGCGTGGGCAAGGGCGGCGTGGTGCGCGACCCGGCCGTCCATCGCGAGGTCCTCGAGGCCGTCGGCGCGTGGCTTGTGGGTCGCGGCGCCGTGGTTCTCGGCATCTGCGACTCCGGCCATCCCGGACCGAAGGGGAACGTGGAGTACTTCGTCTATTTCTGCGATGGGCGGGCACCGCTCCCGGCGCCCGCGGTCGAAGCGGTGCAGGCGGCCGCGCATGCCGTGCAGTATGTCCATGGCTGAGAGGCTGCGCCGTGTCGCGGTGCTCACCGGCATCGCCAAGGAGGCCACGGGGGCCGCGCTGAAAGCGCTGGCCGCGGCTCGCGAGCGCCTGGGCGTGGAACTGCTCATGCCGGCCGACGAGGCCGCTCGGCACGACGCCGGCGAGGCCCTCGGCTACGCCATCGTCGACGAGGCGACGCTGCGCGCCGCCGACGTTTGTCTCGTGTTCGGCGGCGACGGCACGATCCTGCGAGCGCTCGGGCGCCTGCTCGGCAGCCCCGTGCCCACCCTCGGTGTCAACTACGGCAACGTCGGCTTCCTCGCCGCGCTTGGGCGCGACGACTGGAGCGGCGGCCTCGAGGTCATCCTTCGTGGCGACCATCAGGTCATCGAGCTGCTCACCGTCGACGCGCAGGTCAACGGTCGCAGCTTCACAGCCGTCAACGACGTCATCCTCAGCCGGGTCGCCCCGCGCCACGTGCTGCAGCTCGAGTACGAGGTCGCCGGGGTCACCGTGGGCAGCATGTTCTGCGACGGTCTCATCATCGCCTCGCCCACCGGGTCGACCGCGTACAACCTCTCCTGTGGCGGGCCGATCGTGGAGTGGAACGCGGGGGTCCTTGTGCTCAACTTCATCGCCCCGCACTCGTTGGGCTTCCGGCCCGTCGTCCTGCGCCCGGACCACGTGATCAGTGCCCGCAACGTCTCGCCGCTCCAGGAGGCCGAGATCGTCGTGGACGGCGATACCGTGGGGCGCCTCTGCTGCGGCGACGCTGTGCGCATCGCCGCCGGACCCCAACTGGCGCGCCTCATGGTGAGCGCCGAAGGGTCCTTCTATCAGAACGTCGAGGAGAAGCTCTTCGACCGCCGCGATGCTCGCTGAACTCTCGATCGACGATCTGGTACTGATCGCCGCCGCGCGCCTCGAGTTCACGCCGGGCCTCAACGTCATCACCGGCGAGACCGGCGCCGGCAAGACCCTCCTCGCCCAGGCCATCGGCCTGCTCATGGGGCAGAAAGGCGGCGACGAGCTCGTGCGCCCCGGCGCCGCCCGCGCCCTCGTGCAGGCGCTCTTCGAGAGCGACGGAGAGACCCTCGCGGTGGCCCGCGAGATCCCCCGCGGCGGCCGTTCGCGGTCGCGCATGGACGGTCTCATGAGCTCCGGCGCCGCCGTGGAGGAGGTGCTGCGCGCGCGGCTCGCCTTCTACGGGCAGCTCGAGCACGCCCGTCTGCTCCACCTCGAGCGCCAGCTCGACCTGCTGGACGGCGCTGCGCCGATTGAGCTGGCGCCGCTCCAGGAGGCCTACACCGCAGCCTTCGACGAAGCCCGGGCGCTGTCACGCCGGCTTCAGGAGCTGCGCGGCGCCGGCCGAGAGCGCGAACGCGAGATCGACATGCTGCGCTTTCAGATCGCCGAGATCGAAGCGGCCGAGGTGCTACCCGGCGAGGACGAGAAACTCGCCCAGGACCGCGAAAGGCTGCGTCACGCCGACAAGCTGCTGGAGCGCGCCGGAGGCGCGCTCAGCCTGCTTGCCGGCGAAAACGAGGCCGCGGCGCTCGACGCGGTGCGCGTCGCGCAGCGCCTGGTCGGCGAGGCGGCCGCCCTCGACGAGCAGCTTGAGCCCGCGGCGCAGCGCCTCGATGGCCTTGCCGCCGAGCTCGACGACCTCGCCGCGCTCCTGCGCGCCTATCTCGACGACCTCGACGACGACCCGGCGCATCGCGACGCACTGGAGCTGCGCTACGACCGGCTCAAGGGGCTCATGCGCAAGTACGGCAACTCGGCCGACGTGGTGCTCACGTACGCTGCGGAGTCCCGGGGGCGGCTTGCCGCGCTCGAGGAGTACGAAGCGGACGAAGAGGCTCTGGCAGGCCGCGTGGACACGGCGCAGACCGCGGCACGCACCGCCGCTGGCCGCCTGAGCGCCGCCCGTCGCCGGCTGGCGCCGGATGTGGCGGCGCGCGTCGCGCACGAGCTTCGCGGTCTGGCCATGCCGCACGCCACCTTCACCATCTCAGTGAGCGCGCGCGGGGAGGGCTGGGAAGCCTTGGGGCCGCGGGGCGCCGACGAGGTCGAGTTTCTGTTCGGCGCCAACCCCGGAGTGCCGCCGCGGCCGCTCCGCGAGACGGCGTCGGGCGGCGAGCTCTCGCGGGCCATGCTTGCCATCCGTGGCATCGTCACGCTCGGAGACGATGTCGAGACGCTGATCTTCGACGAGGTCGACACCGGCATCGGCGGCGTCACGGCCACAGCGCTGGGCGAGCGGCTGGCCGGCCTGGCGGAACGCCGCCAGGTGCTCTGCATCACCCACCTGCCGCAGGTGGCCGCCTTCGCCGAGCGGCAGTTCGCCATCGTCAAGGAGACCGACGCGAAGGCCGGCAGCACAGTGACCGTGGTGCGGCGCGTGGAGGGCGAGGAGCGCCTCGCCGAGCTCTGCCGTATGCTCGGCGCAGCCCCCGACGACGCCGCCGCGCGCAGCCACGCCGAAGGCCTCCTTACGAAGGCCGGCCGGCGCGCTCAGTGAGGCCGGCCGCTCCTTGCGGCTCCCTCACCCGATGATATACTTGCCAGCGTGTTTCGTGGCCCCGCCGGAGATACCATCGCGCCGGCCCGTCAGTTTCGAACGGGCGCGACCCCGGCCCCACTAAATCCCTTGCGAGTCTGCAGCGGCTTCGCCGTGCCCTGCGCGCGTCTCCTGGTGGACGCGCCACGGGCGCATCACGGCCGCCGTCCCGGGCTGTCGGCGAGGACAGACACCAGGAGGGGATGAGGGAGTTGGCCAAGCATATCTTCGTGACGGGGGGCGTGGTCTCGGGCCTCGGCAAGGGCATCACGGCCGCCTCCCTCGGGCGCCTGCTCAAGGCGCGCGGCCTCAAGGTGGCGAGCCAGAAGTTCGACCCGTACATCAACGTCGACCCCGGCACCATGAGCCCCTACCAGCACGGCGAGGTGTTCGTCACCGAGGACGGCGCCGAGGCCGACCTCGACCTGGGCCACTACGAGCGCTTTCTTGACGAGTTCGTCCAGCGCGACTCCAACGTCACCACGGGCGGCATCTACAACGCCGTGATCACCAAGGAGCGCCGCGGCGACTATCTCGGCGGCACGGTGCAGGTCATCCCGCACATCACCAACGAGATCAAGAGCCGTGTGCACCGGCTGGCCAAGAGTACTGAGGCCGATGTCCTCATCACCGAGGTCGGCGGCACTGTCGGCGACATCGAGAGCCTTCCGTTCCTCGAGGCGATCCGGCAGTTTCGCAAGGACGTGGGCCGGGAGAACGTCCTATACATCCACGTCACCTTGGTGCCGATGATCGGCGTCGTCGGAGAGCTCAAGACCAAGCCGACGCAGCACTCGGTCGCGGAGCTGCGCGAGATCGGCATCCAGCCGGACATCATCGTGGCCCGCTCCGAAGAGACGCTGTCGCAGGGCATCCGCGAGAAGATCGCGCTCTTCTGCGACGTCGACCCCGACGCCGTCGTCTCGGCCAGCGACGCCGACGACATCTATCGCGTTCCGCTGAACATGCACCGCGAGAAGCTCGACGATCTCGTGGTGAAGATGCTCGGGCTCGACGTCGGGCCGCCCGATCTCGCCGAGTGGGAGGCGCTCGTCGAGCGCATCGACGCCTGCGACCGGCCGGTGACAATCGCGCTGGTGGGCAAGTACGTGCAGCTGCACGAAGCCTATCTCTCGGTGTGGGAGGCGCTGAAGCACTCGGCCTTCCACCATGGACGCAAGCTCGAGCTGCTCTGGGTGGATTCCGAGGAGATCACGCCGGCCACGGTGGCCGATCGCCTGGGCTGCGCGGACGGCGTCATCGTGCCCGGCGGCTTCGGCCAGCGCGGCATCGAAGGCAAGATCGAGGCGATCAAGTTCTGCCGCGAGCGCAAGCTGCCGTTTCTCGGCGTGTGCCTGGGGATGCAGTGCGCGGTCGCCGAGTTCGCCCGCGGCGTCTGCGACATGTCGGGCGCCAACTCCACGGAGTTCGATCCCGAGACCGCGTTTCCGGTCATCGACCTGCTCCCCGAGCAGAAGAACGTGGAGGATATGGGCGGGACCATGCGCCTCGGCGCCTCACTCGTCAAGCTCGTGGAGGGCACCAGGGCGCAGGCGGCGTACGGCGCCGAAGAGGTGTGGGAGCGTCACCGTCACCGCTACGAGGTCAACAACGACCTGCGCCCGCTCCTCGAGGCGGCCGGTCTCGTGGTGAGCGGCACCGACCCGGACGGCCGCCTGGTCGAGATCTGCGAGCTCCCGGGTCACCCCTGGTTCGTGGCCTCCCAGTTCCACCCCGAGTTCAAATCGCGGCCCACGCGACCGGCGCCGCTGTTCCGCGATTTCGTGGGCGCCGCCGCGCGCCTGCGCACCGAGCGCGAGGACGAGCTCGAGGAAACGTGCGCGCCGGCCTAGACGAGCTGCGCGACCTCTTTGTGCGCCTGGCGGGCATCCGCTCGCCCTCACTGGGGGAGCGGGAGATGGCCGACGCCGTCAAGGACTTCGTCCGCGGCCTCGGGTTCGAGGCCGTCGAAGACGCCAGCGGCGCGCTTACCGGCGGAGACTGCGGCAACCTTGTCGTGCGCGTGCCGGGGCACGGGGAGGGCACTCCCATCGCCCTCTGCGCGCATCTCGACACCGTGCCTCTCGAGCGCGCTCCGACGGTGATCGTCGAGGATGGCCTGGTGCGCACCGACGGCGAGACCATCCTGGGCGCCGACGACAAGGCGGCTGTCACCGTGCTCCTGCTGCTGCTTCGCGACCTCGCGCACGAGCCGCCGGCCGCAGCTGTGGAGGTCCTGTTCACGGCCGCCGAGGAGATCGGCCTGCAAGGCGCCGCGGCGCTCGACCCGTCACTCCTGGCCGCCGCCGCGGCATTCGTCCTCGACAGCGAGGGCGCGCCGGGTACCGTGATCACTGCGGCGCCGTCCCTCAAGGCAGTCACGGCCGCGTTCCGCGGCGTCGCCGCGCACGCCGGCATCGAGCCGCAGAACGGACGCAGCGCGATCCTCGCCGCGGCCCGCGCGCTCGCCGCCATGCACCTCGGCCGCATCGACGACGAGACCACGGCCAACGCCGGCCTGATCGAAGGTGGCAGCGCCGTGAACATCGTCGCCGAGCGCTGCGTGGTGCACGCCGAGGCGCGGAGCCGTGACGAGGGCAAGCTCGCCGCGCAGGTCGCCGGCATGGTCGAGGCTCTCACCGTGGCCGCCGCCGAGACGGGGGTCGATGTCGAGATCGACGTTGCAGAGCACTTCCACGGGTACGCACACGCCGCCGATGCACTGCCTCTGCGCATCGCTGCCGCCGCCCTGGCCGGGGCGGGCCTCGAGGCCCGTCTTATCGGCGGTGGCGGAGGCTCCGACGCGAACGTCTTCAATGCCAGGGGCCTGCCGGCTCTCACGCTCGGCGTAGGGTTCGAGCGCGTGCACTCGCCTCAGGAGTGCATCCGCCTCGAGCGGCTCGAGCAGCTGTACCGCCTCAGCCACGCCTTGGTGCGCGTGGCCGGGCAGACGCCCGCCTAGGCCTCCGTCCGTGGCGTCCCCCGCCGACGGCCGTCCCGCGCCGCCTCCCGACGCCGACGTCCAGGAGTTTCTCGACTACGTGCGCTTCGAGCGCGGCATGAGCGCCAATACGGTGAGCGCCTATGGGCGCGACCTGGCGAGATTCACGGCCTTTCTTGCCGATCGCAGCGTCCGCCCGGCGGCAGCCACGGTGCACGACGTGCAGGACTACTTTGCCGCCGACGGCGGCGACGGCGCCGCGTCCAGTGTGGCGCGCCGTACGGCGAGCCTGCGCGCCTTCTATTCCTACCTCGTGCGCGAGGGTCTGCGCGCCGACGACCCCGCGGCCGGCCTGCGCACGCCCAAGTTGCCGCAGCAGCTCCCTCGCGTGCTGTCGGTCGAGGAGGTCGAGGCCGTTCTCGCCAGGGTCGTACCCGCCGGCCCGCTGGGTCAGCGTGACCTGGCGGCACTCGAGCTGCTCTACGGCTGCGGGCTGCGCGCCAGCGAGCTCCTGGGGCTGCGCGAGGGTGACGTGGATCTCGAGGGTGGCCTCGTGCGCTGCGTGGGCAAGGGCGACAAGGAGCGCGTAGTCCCCATGGGAGGAGCGGCGGCGGCGGCCCTCGGACGTTACGTTCGCGACGGCCGCCGCGAGCTGCTGCGCGGGCGCCGCCGGGCGGAGCTCTTCCTCAACGCTCGCGGGGGTCCGCTCACGCGCCAGGGCCTCGATTACCGTTTGCGCAGGATCTTGGCACGCGCCGACATGCTCGGGCAGGCGAGCGCCCACACCTTCAGGCACTCGTTCGCTACGCACCTGCTCGCCGGCGGCGCCGACCTGCGCAGCGTGCAGGAGATGCTCGGACACGCCAGCGTGGCGACCACCCAGCTCTATACTCACGTCACTGTGGAACATCTGCGTGAGGTCTTTCTGGAGACACACCCACGGGCGCGGCGCCGCAAGGGTAGCGCGCCCGCCGACGGGGACCCGAACGCTCACGGCGGGGAAGAGGAGGAGCCCACATGACGCGCGTGTTCGTCTGCGTGCTCGACGGCTGCGGAGCCGGAGAGCTTCCCGACGCCGCCGCCTACGGCGACGTCGGCGCCTCCACCCTGAAACACGTGCTCGAGCGCAGTGACGTTCGGCTGCCGAACCTGGCCGGGCTGGGGCTCGGCGAGGTGGTGGGCCTCCCGCTCGGAGCGCCGTGGCCGGAGGCGACCTACGGCCGCCTCGTGGAGCACGGCGCCGGCAAGGACACCACCACCGGCCACTGGGAGATGATGGGCGTGGTGCTCGAACGCCCGTTCCCGACGTATCCTCAGGGCTTTCCCGCGGACGTCATCGAGCCGTTCACGCACGCTATCGGCCGCGGCGTGCTCTGCAACCTGCCGGCCTCAGGCACCGGCATCATCGACGAGCTCGGCGACGAACACGTGGCCAGCGGCCGGCCCATCGTCTACACCTCAGCTGATTCGGTCTTCCAGATCGCCTGTCACGAGGCCGTCGTGCCCGTGCCGGAGCTGTACCGCTGGTGCGAGATCGCCCGCGGCATCCTGCAGGGCCCCCACGCCGTGGGGCGCGTGATCGCGCGCCCGTTCGGCGGCGTATCCGGCGCCTACGAGCGCACGCCGCGGCGCCGCGACTTCTCGCTGGCGCCACCGGGGCCCACGTATCTCGACCTGTTGCATGAGCGGGGCGTACCGGTGATCGGAGTCGGCAAGATCGGCGAGATCTTCGTACAACGGGGCGTCGACGTGGACGATCACACCACCGACAACACCGCCGGCATCGCCGCCTGCGCGCGTCATCTCTCGGAGATGGAGGAAGGCCTGCTGTTCGCCAACCTCGTCGATTTCGACCAGGTGTGGGGGCATCGCAACGACGTTGCCGGCTTCGCCGAGGGGCTGGCCGCCGTGGACACGGCAGTGGGCGCGTGGCGCACGCTGCTGCGTCCCGGAGACGTCATGCTGCTCTGCGCCGATCACGGCGTCGACCCGACGACGGCGAGCACCGACCACTCGCGGGAGTACTCGCCGCTTCTGGCGCTCGGCCTCGCGCCGGGGCGCTACGACGGCTCCCAGGAAGACGTGGGCGCCACGGCCTTCGCGCGCCTCACCGGCGAGGCGCCTCCGCTGCCCGGCCGGGTGCTCGCCTGATGCCGCGGTCTGGTGAGGCGCTCGGCCGCGTGGCCGCCTTCGGCCCGCACGCGGCCGTCGTGTTCGGCTCCGGGCTCGCCGGCCTCCCGCCGGCGGCCGAGGTCAGGGGCGAGCTTGACTACGAGGAGCTCGCCTGGCCCTGCACCGCCGTGGCCGGCCATCACAACGTCCTCCAGCTCGTCGAGGTAACGGCCGGCGCTGCCGCCGGACTGCGCCTGGCGCTGGCTTGCGGTCGCCCGCACGCCTACGAGGGCTGGTCGCGGGAAGAGCTGCAGCGGCCGGTGCGCAGCCTGGCCGAGGCCGGCGTCTCGCGCTTCGTGCTGACCAATTCCGCAGGGGCTCTCCGCTCGGCGGTCAGGTGCGGAAACATCGTCACTTGCACAGCCGTCGTCGATCTGCAGGCTCCGCCGCCGGGCAGGGCGGCGCCCATCCTTGACGTTTGTACAGCGGCTGAGGCGGCGGCGGTGGCCGGCGTCGTGATGCCGGCGCCGGGCCGGACCGGCGTCTACGTCGCCGTCGCCGGGCCCCATTTCGAGACGCCGGCCGAGGTCGTCTGGCTGGCACGTCACGGCGACGTGGTGGGCATGTCGGCGGCGCCGGAAGTGCGCGCTGCGCGCGCCGCCGGCGCCGCCTGCTGTCTTCTGGCGCTGGTCGTCAACCGGGCCGCCGCTGTAGGGTCGCATGAAGACGTGCTCGCCGTCGGCGGCCGCCTTGCCGGGACCTTGGCCGCCGGGCTCGGCGCCGTGGTGACGGCGCGCTGGCCCGGCCTGGTCTGACGCACGAGTGGAGGACGGCCTGTGGATTTCGTGAACGACGTCATCGCCTGGAAGCGCGACGGCCACGAGCTCGACGCCGCGCGCCTGTGCGCCTTCGTCGACGGTGTGGTCGACGGTTCCGTTCCCTCGTACCAGGCCAGCGCGCTGCTTATGGCGATGGTGCTGCAAGGCCTGAGCGACGCCGAGACCGTCGCTCTGGCACGCGCCATGGTCGAGAGCGGCAAGCTGCTCGACCTCGGCGTCGTGCGCCGCCCCGTACTGGACAAGCATTCCAGCGGTGGCGTCGGCGACAAGGTGACGCTCGTGCTGGCGCCGCTGGTGGCGGCCTGCGGCGCCGTGTTCGGCAAGATGTCGGGGCGCGGTCTGGGGCACACCGGCGGCACCATCGACAAGCTGGAGTCGATCCCCGGGTTTCGCGTGCAGTTGCCCCAGGGGGAGTTCGTGCGTCAGCTCGAGCGTATCGGCGTGGCCGTCGTCAGCCAGAGCGAGCGCATCGTGCCGGCCGACCGCATCCTGTACGCGCTCCGCGACGTGACGGCCACCATCGAGTGCGATGGGCTCATCGCGGCCAGCATCATGGCCAAGAAGGTGGCCAGCGGCACGGCGGCGCTGGTCCTCGACATCAAGGTGGGCAGGGGCGCCTTCATGAGCGACCTGGAGCACGCCCGCGATCTCGGGCGTCTGTGCCGCCTCATCGGCGACGCCTACGAGCGCCCCACGACCTGCATCTTCACGAGCATGGAGGCTCCTCTGGGGCGCGCCGTGGGCAACCGCTTCGAGGTGGAAGAGGCGTGGCAGGTCCTGGCAGGGCAGGGCCCAGACGACGTGCGCGAGGTAACGCTTACGCTGGCCGGCGCCCTGCTCGCCCTCTCTGACCTCGGCGTCGATGAAGCTGAGGGACGGAGGCGCGCCGCGGCGGCGCTGGACGACGGCCGCGCCGCCGAGCACTTCGAGCGCTGGTGCTTCGTGCAGGGAGGGCGCTGGAAGCCGGGGGAGTTCCACAGGCTGGCATCGTACGAGGCCCGCGCGACGCGTGCCGGATACGTCACGTCGGTGGACGCTCTGGCCGTCGGGCAGGCGGCGCAGATCGCCGGCGCCGGCCGCCAGAGGATCGACGACACCGTCGATCCCGCCGCCGGCGTGGTGCTCCAGCACGTCCTGGGAGACGAGGTCGAAGCCGGGGATGTTCTGGCCGCCGTCTATTCGCGAGATCCGCTGCGGCGTGCGCCGGCCAGCGAGGTACTGGACCGGGCCTTCGTTGTCGGCGACGTGCGCCCTGTGCCGGGACGGCTCGTGCTCGGCCGCCTCGAGGCGGCAGAGTGACCGCGGCGGCTATGCGCATGGCGAAGGTCGCGCTCGCAGAGGTGCCGGCGTGAGGGTCATCGGCGGGGAGTGGAGGGGCCGGCCGCTCGTCGCCCCGGCCGGCCGTGGTACCAGGCCGACCTCGGACAAGGTGCGCGAGGCGATGTTCGACGTGCTCCTCGCGCTGCCCGAGGTGCGCGCCGTGGGGGCGTCTGCACCGCGTGCCGGTGCGCTCGGCGGTCACGTCGTGCTTGACCTGTTCGCCGGCAGCGGCGCCCTCGGCATCGAGGCGCTTTCGCGCGGCGCCGGCGCCTGCTCGTTCGTCGAGAACGAGCGCGCCGCGCTGCGGGCGCTGCGCGCCAATCTCGAGCGCCTTGGTGTCGCGGTCGGGGGGCGGGACGGGCGCGACAAGGGCGCCGACGACGGGCGCGCGAGGCACGCCCGCGTGCTCGCCGCCGACGCGCGCCGCGCCC
The DNA here is from genome assembly GCA_963765635.1 of uncultured Thermoleophilia bacterium. Lineage (GTDB taxonomy): Bacteria > Actinomycetota > Thermoleophilia > UBA2241 > UBA2241 > CAIXSE01. Next base: position 1,059,454 of record CAVXXF010000002.1, on the reverse strand, counting down.
TGCAGGCTGACGCTCGCCGCGGCGCACGGTATACTCTGCTCTTTGCGGACCCTCCGTACGATTCTTACGCGGAGGTCCGGCCCGCGCTGGCCAGACTCCTGGGCCCACTGCTCGCGCCGTGCGCCGTGCTCGTCGTCGAGACGGCGGCCGGCACGGCGGCCGGTCTGCCCTGGTCCACGGTGCGGGAGAAGCGCTACGGGGACACGCGCGTCACCTTCCTGGTGGCCGCCGATATGCGCGACGAAGAAGGAGCAGTTGCAGCCGATGACCGCCCCGTCACCTGAGCGCCGAGAGGCCGCCCATGCCGTGTAATATCACGGCCATCTGCCCAGGGACCTTTGACCCTGTCACCGTCGGCCATCTCGACATCATCAAGCGCGGCGCCAGCAAGTTCGGCCGCGTCATCGTGGGCCTTATCGAAGTCCCGCAGCGCAAGTCGCCGCTGTTCACTCCCGACGAACGCGAGGCGTTTCTCAGAGAGGCGCTCTCCGGCCACGACAACATCGTCGTCGACCGGTTCAACGAGCTGGTGGTAGAGTTCGCGACGCGCTGGGACGCGCACGTGATCCTCAAGGGATTGCGCGCCATCTCCGACTTCGAGTACGAGTTCGCCATGGCCCAGCTCAATAGGAAGTTGGCTCCAGACATAGAAACAGTGTTCATGATGGCATCGCCCGAGCACAGCTTTCTCAGCTCGAGTGGGGTCAGGGAGATCGCCGCGTTCGGAGGTTCCGTGGAAGACCTGGTTCCTCCGAGCGTCGCCCGCCGCCTGGCGGAGGTCTATCCGCCGCGCAGCTAGGCTACCCAAGGAGGGTTGCTGAGTATGGACGTGCTCGTTCTCATCGACAAGCTCGACGACATCATCCACAACGCTCGGTCAGTGCCGCTCACAGATAGCGTCATGATCGACCGCGAGGAGATGTACGACATCCTCGACCAGATGCGCTCCACCATCCCCGAGGAGATCAAGCAGGCGCGCTGGATCGTCAAGGAACGCCAGGAGATGCTCGCCGAGGCCAAGCAAGAGGCCGAACGCGTGCTCACCGAGGCGCAGGAGCGCGCCGACCGGCTCGCCTCGGAGACCGAAGTGGTCCGCCTTGCCGAGCGCAACGCCCAGCAGATCATGGAGGACGCCCGCGAGCGCGAGCGCGAGACCCGCCTGGGTGCCGAGGATTACGCCGACGAGGTGCTCGGCAATCTCGAGATCAACCTCGACAAGTTCATCGGCGCCGTGCGCCGCGGCCGCGAGCGCCTGCAAGGTCGCCCGGCGGGCGACGACCTGCAGCCCTGAGCGGCCGGCGCGGCGCTCCGACACCGCTGGTCTGACCGTGCGCCGTTTTGACCTGCGCTCACTACGCTTCGGTGATGCCAGCGAAGTCTGGCGGCGCCTGCCCGTGGAGGTCGACCCCTTCGTGTACGGGGGTCTCGACTACGAGGTCCCCGAAGGCGCGGTCGATCTGCTGCTCACCGCCGCGCGGGTCGGCGACAACATCACGCTGAGCGGCGAGTTTGAGACTGCGGTGATCGGCCCGTGCCAGCGCTGTCTCGGCGAAGCCGATGTGATCGTCGAGGCGCGTGGGGTCGAGTATGTGCGCCACGGGGATTCGGAGGGCGCCGAGGAGGACGAAGAGGGCTACGTGACGTCCTCCATCGTCGACGTGGAGCGATGGGTGCGCGACCTCATCGCCGAGGAACTGCCGCCCAAGCTGCTCTGCCGCGACGAGTGTCGCGGCCTGTGCGCCGTGTGCGGCGCCGACCTCAACGCCGAGCCCGAGCATCGGCACCCCGAGGCGTAAGCGTGTCCCATGTGGTACAGTTCCGTGTCTGTTTGATTCAAGGAGACTCACAATGCCCGTACCGAAGAAGAAGACATCGCAGCGTCGTCGCGACCAGCGTCGGTCGCAGCAGAAGCTCAGCGTCGATGTGGCCAGCGTCTGCCCGCAGTGCAAGAGCCCCAAGCTCCCGCATCGGGCCTGCACGAAGTGCGGTACCTACAAGGGCCGCGAGGTCATCGTCCTCGAAGCTGACTAATGAACGGAAGCGCTCTTGAGCGGCCGCCGGCCCGAAGGGCCTCGCGGCGGACGGACTAAGCGGCGCCGGGGCGTGTGGTGCTGAAGTCGCTCTACATCGCCTCCACTCAAGGCAGCGGAGGCAAGACCACCATCTCCGTCGGCCTGTGCCTGGCGCTCCGCCGTCGCGGCCTGAACCCCGGCTACTTCAAGCCGGTCGGCACGCTCGCCTCGCAGTCGGGCGGCGTGCTCTTCGACGAGGACGCCGCCTTCGTGTCCGAGCTCCTCGAGCTCGATGACGCCGCCTCCGACATCTGCCCGGTGGTCCTGGACGAAGACGCCCTGCACGACGTCCTCGCCGGCTCCGAAGTGGACGCCATGAACCGCGTGCGCGCTGCCTACGAGCGCATCAGCGAGGGCAAGGATCTGGTGGTGTGCGAAGGGCTCGGCGAGATCTGGCAGGGTCGCTTCCTGCGCACCAGTGGCGCCGAAGTCGTAGCCCAGCTCGACCTCAGGACGCTGCTTGTGGCCAAGTTCGCCGGGGCGCGGCTGCTCGACGACATCATCTACGTCAAGGACGCCCTCAAGCAGCATCTGCTGGGCGTCCTCTTCAACATGGTGCCCGAGTCGCGTCTGGGCCTCGTGCGCGATCAGTACACACGCTTTCTGGCCAAGAGCGGCGTCACCAGCTACGGCGTGCTCACGTCCAGCTCGCGCCTCTCGGCGGTCTCGGTCGCCGAGATCGTGGAGGCGTTGGGTGGCACCTACGTCAGCGGGGAGCAGTACGGCGACCACCTCGTCGAGACCTACATGATCGGCGCCATGAGCCCCGAACACGCGTTGCGGTATTTTCAGCTCACGCCCAACAAGGTGGTGATCGTCGGCGGCGACCGCGCCGAGATCATCCTCACGGCGCTCGACACGCCGACGATGGCCGTGGTGCTCACCGGTAACTACGTGCCCAGCCCGGCCGTCCTCGAGCGCGCCGACGAACGTGGAGTGCCGCTGGTCTCTGTCGAGACCGACACGGTGACGGCCGCCGACGACCTGCGCCGGCTCTTCGGCCGCCTGCGGGTCAAGGAACGCGCCAAGATCGACCTCATCGTAGAGCTCATCGAGGAGAGTGTCGATCTCGACCGGCTGGTGGCCGACCTCCAGGTATGACCGCGTCGGGCTCGCGTACCTACGTCTCACCACACGACGTCACGGCCGCCTGGAGCGCGAGCGACGGCGACCGAGTCGTGCGCGTTGTCGTTGATGCGGCTGGCGGCGACCACGCGCCCGCCGACGTCGTGCGGGGTGCGCTGCAGGCCGCCGGCCCTCACACCCATATCGTCTTCGTCGGCGACGAGGCGACGGTGCGCGGGCTTCTGCCGGCCGACGCCGCCCACGTCGAGGTCGTCCACGCCGCTGGCGTGATCGGGTACGACGAGGAGCCGGCCTGGGCGGCACGGAACAAGACGGACTCGAGTATCGTCGTCGGCCTCAAGCTCGTGCACGAGGGCCACGCCGACGCCTTTGTCTCCGCCGGCAACACGGGGGCCGTGGTGGCCGGCGGCCTTCTGTACGTGCGTCGCATCAAGGGCGTGCAGCGCCCGGCGATCTGCACCATCATCCCGTGTATGCCCACGCCCATCGCCTTTCCTCGATGTGGGCGCGAACGCCGAGTACCGCCCCGAGCACCTGCGCCAGTTCGCGGTGATGGGTCAGGCGTTCGCCCGCGAGGTCATGGGCATCCCCGATCCCGTGGTAGGCCTGCTTTCCATCGGCGAGGAACCCACCAAGGGCACCCCCGACGTCATCGAGTCGCACCGCCTCATCGCCGCCGACGCGCACGTCCGCTTCTACGGCAACGTCGAGGGCCGGGACATCATGAACCGCGTGGTCGACGTGATCGTGACCGACGGCTTCACCGGCAACGTCGCCCTCAAGGCGATCGAGGGCTCGGCGCGGGGCATCCTCAGCGGCCTGCGGCAGACTATCGACGTCTCGGCCAAGACCAAGCTCGGCGGCCTGCTGCTCCGCCGGGACCTCCTGCGTCTCAAGAACGCTCTGGACCCCAACGAGTACGGTGGTGCCATCCTTGTCGGGCTGAGCGCGCCCGTGATCATCGCCCACGGCAGTTCGACCGCCCGTGGAATCGCCCAAGCGGTGCACATGGGGCGGCGAGCCGTCGTCAGCGGACTGCTGCCGAGCATCTCGGCGGAGCTTGGGGTGCACGCCCCCACAGTGTAGACTCAGCCAAACTTCACCGGAGGTTCGTCCATGACCCGCGAAGAGGTGTTCGAGCACGTCAAGGGGATCCTCGTCGAGACCCTCAGCGTCGACGAAGACAAGGTCACGCTGGAAGCCCGCTTCCAGGAAGACCTCGAGACCGATTCGCTCGACCTCGTCGAGCTCGTGATGACGATGGAAGAGAAGTTCGGCATCAAGATCAGCGACGAAGAGGCCGCCCAGATCAAGACCGTCGGCGACGCCGTCGACTTCGTGATGAAGACGGCCGACGCCTAAGCCCCGTCCCGTTCGCGTGTGAATGACGAGGGGAGGCCTCCCGCTTCGGGGGCGTCCCCTCGTCGCTGTGTGAGGGATCGAGTGACCTATCGACTGCTAACACTGGCGGAACAGCTGGACCGCGCCACCGTGCGGCAGGTCTTCACCCACACGTCGTGGGCCGCCGAGCGAGTCGACTCGTACGAGCGTCTCGAGTTTCTCGGCGACAGCGTGCTCAGCCTGTGCATCACCACCGAGCTGTACCGGCGCTACCCCGACTTCGCTGAGGGGCATCTGGCGCGGCTGCGCGCCTACATCGTGAGCCGCGCCACGTGCGCCCGTGTGGCTGCCACGCTGGGCCTTGGCAAGCTGCTTCGCGAGCATGCGGGCCTCGGCAAGGAGGCCGGCGACTCGTTGCAGCTCCAGAGCAACGACAACGTGCTCGCCGACCTCACCGAGGCGCTCATCGGGGCCGTGTACGTCACCTTCGGCTTCGAGGCGGTGCGCCCGGCCGTGGTCGAGGTCTTCGCGGAGCACATCCGCTACGCCGAGAGCAGCTACATCGACCACAAGACAGAGCTGCAGGAGCATCTCGCGCGCGGCTCGCAGTCGGTGAACTACAGGGTCCTCGGCTACAGCGGGCCGCCGCACAACCGCGAGTTCGAGATCGAGGCCTGCGTCGAGGGTGAGGTGCTGGGCCACGGGTTTGGCACCAGCAAGAAGCGCGCCGAGCAGGAGGCCGCCGCCGAGGCGCTGCAAGAGTTGCAGACGCGCGCCCGGCGCACGGCCCGGCGCGCACGGCTGCGGGGGCGCCGCTCACGGCCGCTGACCGATGAGGGCGCGGCGGCCGAAGACGGGGCGCTCGCAGTGCCTCCCTCAGCGCCCGCCGAGGTCGGCTGAGCGTGTACCTCAAGGCGCTGCGCCTCAAGGGCTTCAAGTCGTTCCCCAGGCAGACCGTGCTGCTGTTCGAGCCCGGAGTCGGCGTCGTCATCGGCCCCAACGGCAGTGGCAAGAGCAACATCGCCGACGCCGTGGTGTGGGCGCTCGGCGAACAGAGTCCCAGCACCGTACGCGGTGCCTCCATGCAAGATGTCATCTTCGCGGGCAGCGACGGGCGCCGCGCGAGCGGCAGCGCCGAAGTCGAGCTCACCCTCGATAACGCCGACGGAGTGCTTCCCCTGCCCACCGCCGAGGTGAGCGTCATGCGGCGCGTCACCCGCGACGGGTCGTCCCAGTACTTCATCAACCAGTCCGGGTGCCGGCTGACTGACGTGGTGGAGCTGATGGCGCAGGTGGGCCTCGGCAAGGAGCTGCACTCGATCATCGGACAGGGCAAGGTCGAGTCGTTCCTGGCGGGCAAGCCGGAGGATCGGCGGAACCAGATCGAAGAGGCCGCCGGTCTGGGTACCTTCAAGCGCCGGAGGGAGCGTGCCGAACTCAAACTCCGCGAGGTCGGCCGCAATCTCGAGCGCGCCGATCTCCTGGAGCGCGAGGTCGGTTCACAGCTCGCGCCGCTCCGCCGTCAGGCCAGCGCCGCCGAGCAGCTGCGCAGCGTCGAGGCCGACCTTGCGGAGACACGCGGCCGGCTCCTCAGCGGCGAGCTCGGCGGCGTGGACGCAGATCTGGTCGCGCGCCATGACGAGCTCGCCGCCCTGCAGGGCGAGGGGGCGCGCTGCGAGCAGGGCCTCGAGGCGGTCGCCGAAGCGCGCACCGGCGAGGAAGAGGCGTTCGCGCGGCGCCTGGCGGAGCGCGAGCGCCGCGCCAAGCGCCTGCTGCGCGCACGCGTGCTCGACGGGCGCCTCGAGAGTGGCCGGCGTCTCACCGAGCAGCGTCGGCGCCTGCTGGAAGAAGTGGAGCGCGCCTCGGCCGAGGAGCGTGAGCGTCTGCTCGGCGAGCTGGCCGGGCGCCCGGAAGAGACCGAGGAGGAGCGCTGGCCGCAGGAGGAGCGCCGCCTGGCCGAGGCGCTCGAGGTGGCCGAGGCGGCGTACGCCGAGGTCGCCGGGCGGCTCGGCGCCGCCCGCGAGTTTCTCGGCGAGCGCAGGGCGAGTCTCAGCCGCCTCATTCTGGATCGAGAGAGCGCCCTCACGGCGGTGGCACGCCTGGAACGCCGGCAGGATGCTCTGAGCGGCGAGGAGGCGCGCCTCACGGCACACTGCGAGGCGTTGCTCGCCGAGGCGGACACCAAGACGGGCGACGAAGCGGCCGCTGCCGAGGCAGACGTCGCGGCGCGCGCCGCGTTGCACGACGCCGTGGCGGCGGCGGAGGCCGCGGAGGCCGCGGCCGCCGGAGCCGGTCGCGCCGCGGAAGCCGCCGAGGAGAGGCACAGAGAGCTGCTCACGGAACGCCGCGCCTTGGAGTCGGAGGTCGACCACCTGCGTGCCGCGCTTCGCGATCTGCAGGATGTCGGCGCCGATGTGCTCCAGGTCGCCGGCGCCTACCCCGGGACCGTCTCCCTCGCCGGCGCCATCAGCTGTGAGGCTGGGTACGAGCGCGCTCTGGCCGCCGCTCTGGCGCAGGTATCGGGGGCTCTGGCAGTGCCCCGAGGGGTGGACCACTGGTCCCTTCTGAGCGCCCTCAAGGACGCCGGAGTGGGCCTCGTGCGCCTCGTCGTGCCGCTGACCCGGGCGCGACCCGCGGTAGCGTTCCCAGGAGCGGCGCCTCTGATCGACAAGGTGGGTCTGGAGGGGCACGACGAGCTCGAGAGCGCCTTGGCGGACGTGGTCATCGTCGACGATCTGCACGCCGTCCCCGACGGGTTCACCGGTCTGGCCGTGACGCGCGACGGCGAGTTCTACCGCCCCAGCTCGGGGTTCGTGGGACTGGCCAGCGGCGTGCCGGCGGCGCTGCTCCTCGAGCGTCGCGCCGCCCTCGAGGGCCTCAGCGAGAAGCTCGATGCCGTGCGCTCTCGTGAGGTCCGCGAAGAAGCGGCGCTGACGATCGCCTCACGGGCACACATGTCCGCGCGGGACGCGGCGGAGGAACACTCGGCGGCGGAACGGCAGGCGCGTATCGCCGCCGAGACGGCCGAGCGCGACCTGAAAGCCGTGCGCGGGCGCATACGCGATCTCGAGGACGTGAGCGCCCGCGACCGCAGGGCGCTCGAGGGCTTGGCGGCCGAGCGCGCCGAAGCGGGCGCCGAGATCGAAGCCGCCGCCGAGACCGCCGCGACGGCGCTGCTTCAGAGCGAGCAGCTCCGCCCCGAGGTCGAGGCCGCGGAGGCGCGGCTCGCGGCGGCGGAGGGCGAGCACGCCGAGACGCTGTCACTGGTGACGCGGCGCCGGGTCGAGCTCGAGGAGCGGCGCGCCTCGGCGCAGCGCGCCGCGGAACAACGTGAGGCGGCACGGAGCCGCGCCGCCGCCGGGCGGGCGCGCCTGAGCGAGCTCGAACGTCGGCTCAGAGAGTTGCCCGAGGTGCGCGAGATCTGCGAGGCCCTCGCGGCTCGGGTCGCGGGCCTGAGTGGGCACGCCAGGGCGCTCATCCAGCGGCTCGATCCGGGCGAGGAGGCCGAGGCCTCACTCGACCGCGGCCAGCTTCGCGCCCTGGCCGAGCGGGAGGCCGGCCTGCGCCGCGACCTCGCCGTCCTCGGCGAGCGGCGCACGGCGGTCCAGGTGGCGCTGGCGCGCCTCGACGATCGCCGTGCCGAGCTCGCCGCGGCCCTCGACGAAGTCAGCGAGCAGCTCGACCAGGCGGGGTTCGCGGCGCCGGCCGACGACCAGGAGGAGCGGCAGCTGCGCGAGCGCCTCGAACGGCTCAGCCGCAGGCGCGAGCGTATCGGGCCCGTGAACCCCCTCGCCGAGGCAGAGTGCGCCGAGCTCGGCGAACGCGCCGCGTTCTTGCGTGAACAGCGCCGCGACCTCGAGACGTCTGTCGAAGACCTCGGCGCCCTCATCAGGGAGCTTACGGCCCAGATCGACGCGGAGTTCGCCGGCACCTTCGCAGCCGTCCAGGAGCAGTTCGAACACATGGTGGCAGTTCTGTTTCCCGGCGGTCGCGGGTCGCTCCAGCTTTCCGAGCCCAGCGCCGACGATCCGGGTGGCGTCAGTGTCCAGGTCAAGCCGGCGAAGAAGCTCGGCAAGAAGCTGCAGCTCCTGTCGGGCGGCGAGCGCGCCCTCGTGGCGATCGCCTTTCTCATGGCGCTCGTGCTTGCGCGGCCGTGCCCCTTCTACATCCTTGACGAGATCGAGGCCGCTCTGGACGACGTGAACATCGGCCGCCTGGTGAAGCTCTTGCGGGACTACCGCGAACGCACCCAGTTCATCATGATCACCCACCAGAAGCGCACCATGGAGGCGGCAGACGTGCTCTACGGCGTGACGATGGGGCCCGACGGGGCCTCGCAGGTCGTGAGCGCGCGTATGGCCGAAGAGGAGATCGAGCGTGAGGAACGCGCCAAGGGTAAGGCCGGGGAGCCTCCGGCCGCCGGCCCGACAAGCTAGAGGAGCTGCACGTGGAGTGGCATGAAGTCTTCAAGGGCGTCGTCGTGGACGATGTCCCGGTGTCGGTGTTCGAGGAGGAGGAACGTGAACGCAGGGGCCTCTTCGGTCGCCTGCGCAAGAACCTCGGCAAGGCGCGCGCCGTGGTCGCCGACCAGCTCAAGGCGGCCATGTACGTGGGCGTCGACCGGCGGCTCTACGAACAGGTGGAAGAGCTGCTGATCGCCGCCGACGTGGGCGTGGAGGGCACCGTCAAGGTGGTCGACGAGCTCGAGCAGCGCTGCACCGCGAAGAAGATCGAGACGCGTGAGCCGTTCATGGACGAGCTCGCCGAGGTGATCGCCGGCGTGCTCAAGCCCGAGGATCCCGAGGCGCAGATGATCGACGTCACGGCGCAGCCCACGGTGATCCTCATGGTCGGCGTGAACGGCACGGGCAAGACGACGACCATCGGCAAGCTCGCCTGGCGGCTCAAGGAGATGGGGAAGACGCCGCTCATGGTGGCCGGCGACACGTTTCGCGCCGCCGCGGTGGAGCAGCTCACCGAATGGGCGAAGCGTGTCGGCTGCGAGATCGTGAAGCAGGCAGAGGGCGGCGATCCCGCCGCCGTCGTGTACGACGGCGTAGCCGCCGCCCGTTCGCGCGGCGCCGACGTGGTGCTGATCGACACCGCCGGCCGCCTGCACACCCAGGTCAATCTGATGCGTGAACTCGAGAAGGTGCGCCGGGTCATCGAGAAACAACTGCCCGGCGCCCCCCACGAGACCCTGCTCGTGCTCGACGCCACGACCGGCCAGAACGGCCTGCGTCAGGCGCAGGAGTTCAAGCAGGCCGTCGACGTCAGTGGTGTGGTGCTCACCAAGCTCGACGGCACCGCCAAGGGCGGCATCGTGGTCGCCATCCACGAGACGCTCGGCATCCCCATCAAGCTCATCGGCATCGGCGAGCAGCTCGAAGACCTGCGCCCCTTCGAGCCCGACGTCTTCGCGCGCGCCATCTTCGGCGGCGACCACGAGTCCGCGTAGGCGCCGGTCCGTGACGATGGGTGCGCACGGAGGGACCGGACCGCGATGACGCTGCCGCTGCACACCGAGCGCCTCATCGTGCGCGAGTTCACCACCGCCGACCTCGACGCCCTCGCCACGGTCTTCGCGGACCCGAACGTGCTTTGGTGGGAGCAGGCGCCGTACACGCGCGAGCAGACGCAGCAGTGGCTCGACGTGACCGTGGCGCGCTATCGGGAAGACGGCTGCGCCGAATACGCCGTGGTCATCGCGTCCACGGGCGAGCTCATCGGTGACTGCGGCCCGACGTTTCGCGAGATCGAGGGCCAACGACTGCCCGAGCTGGGCTGGGACCTGCGCAGCGACAGGTGGGGCCACGGCTACGCGACGGAGGCCGCGCGCGGCGTGCTGACGCACGCCGCGGACCTTGGCCTTCCGCGTGTGTACTCGCTGATCGCGCCCCGGAACGAACGCTCGCGCGGCGTGGCTCGGCGGCTCGGCATGACTTTGGAGCGCGAAGTCTCATGGAGCGGCGGTCCGCACGAACTCTGGGCGCTCGACGTCCGCTGAGCGCTCCTGACCCGACGCTTCGCCTGCCCTGTACTGCGTTCGCCGGCTGCTAGGCTAGGCGGGCATGGATAGTGGCACGCCGAGGGAGGGGTCAGGTGTCTCAGGTGCGTGATGGTCGGCTGGCTCCAACGGTCTGGGTGGCTCTCGCAGCCCTGCTGCTCGCGCTTGCCGCTGGGTCGTGGCTGGCGTTCTATCCGGGTTTCTACCAGGGAGTCTCCGTCACGGCCTCGTCGAGTGGCGCGGTGGTGCAGCGCAGCGAGCAGGCGTCGCTCCTCGCCGAGAACGGGATGTGGGCGCTTGGCCTCCTGGCCATCCCGGTCGCCCTCACGGTGCTCGGGGTGTTCGGCGCGCTCAGAGGCCATCGCTTCCTGCTGTGGAGCGTTGCCGTGGTGCTTCTCGTCTTCAGCATCATCTCCGGAATGACCATAGGGCTGTTCTACCTGCCCGCGGCCATCGCACTTCTGGTCGCGGCTGCCCTGTGCAGCTCGTCGCGAACTGAAAGGCGAGCCTGAGGGCAGTCCTTCTTCGCGAACCTGCGCTCCGCTGCGAAGATGATGGGCAGGCCCTAGCTGTGCCGCGTGCCGCGTGCCGTGGCCGTCAGTCGTCCGGCGCGATCAGTTCGACGGTAGGGAAGTAGGTGCGGTAGCGTGCGGCGTCGCGGGTGAGCAGACCCATCTGCGCAACGGCTGCGTGGGCGCCGATGTAGAAGTCGGGGAGCGGTGAGCGCTTGATCCCACCTCGGCGCCGATACTGCGCGAACGCCTTCCCGGCGAGGAACGCCGCCGCCCAGGGCAGCGGCTCGCGAGCGAACAGATCCGAGGACAGCGGCAGGTCCACTCCGTCCATAGTCTTGTAGCCTACCGACACCTCAGCGAAGATGATCGGATCGATGACGAGCCGCGCGTGGTCGGCGCAGGCCATCAGCGCATCGTCCGACCATTCTGCCCACCGTGGGTTTTCGCACAGCACGTCGAGAATGACATTGCTGTCGACGAGGATGCGCTCGGGCATCAGTCCTCGCCGCGGGTGAGCCGCATGATCTCGTCGCTGGTCATGCCCGCGTCCGCCGTGCCTCGATATCGGCGTACCCACTCGCGCGCCTGCCGGTTGCCGCCCTCGACCTTGCGGAGAAAGACCGCACCCGCCTCCTCGATGAACTCGACCTCGGTGTGAGGCAGAAGACCGTTACGCTCGCGGACGCCTTGCGGGATAGTCACTTGGCCTTTGGTGGTGATGCGCATCGTAGCCTCCTCATGGGAGCGGTAGTACAGGTAAGAGTAATACCGCCGGCGCGTCGGCGCAAGCCTGTTACGCCGCCGCGAGGATCCCAAGTCCGTGGCGGAAGTGGGGCCGGGCGCGGAGGCGGCGGCGAGGTGCGAAGGGGCCACGTGACTTGCTCGGAAGAGCTAAGTTGTCACGGCGCCCCTGAGCGCCTTGCCGCCGTCGCAGCGCCCGGCCCTGCTGTTGCGCCCGCTCCGGCGGCGACGTCGCTCCCCCCGTGCTACCATTGTCGCTTCCGCGAATCTACCTGAGGGCTGACCATGTTCGACGCACTGACCGAGCGCCTGCAAGGCGTCATGCAGGGCCTCAAGGGCCACGGCAAGCTCACCGCCGAGGACATCGACGCCGCCATGCGCGAGATCCGCCTGGCGTTGCTCGAGGCAGACGTCAACTTCAAAGTGGTCCGGGGGTTCGTCGCCCAGGTCAAGGAGCGCGCCCTCGGCGCGGAGGTCATGGAAAGCCTCACGCCGGCGCAGCAGGTCGTCAAGATCGTCAACGAAGAGCTCGTCGAGCTCATGGGCAGCGGTGACTCCAGGCTCGCCTTCAGCGGGCATCCGCCCACCGTGATCCTCATGGCCGGTCTGCAGGGCTCGGGCAAGACGACCACCTGCGCCAAGCTTGCCAAGCTGCTCAAGAAGGACGGTAAGTCGCCGGTGCTCATCGCCGCCGACGTCTATCGTCCTGCGGCCATCGACCAGCTGCAGACCCTGGGCGAGCGCATCAACGTGCCCGTGTACGCGCCCGGCGCCGACGTCGATCCCGTCGACATCGCCCGCGACGGGGTCAAGTACGCACGGGAGCATGGCGACGTGGCCATCGTCGACACCGCTGGACGCCTGCACATCGACGAGGAGCTCATGGGCGAGCTCGTGCGCATGCGTGACGCCGTCAAGCCGCACAACGTGCTCCTCGTCATCGACTCAATGACCGGCCAGGACGCCGTCAACGCCGCCGACGAGTTCCGCAAGCACGTCGACCTCGACGGCGTCGTGCTCACGAAGCTCGACGGCGATGCCCGCGGCGGCGCCGCGCTGAGCGTGCGCGCCGTGACCGGCAAGCCCATCAAATTCGTCAGTACCGGCGAGAAGCTCGACGACTTCGACGTCTTCCACCCTGATCGCATGGCCAGCCGCATCCTCGGCATGGGCGATGTACTGTCACTCATCGAAAAGGCCGGGGAGGCCGTCGACGAGCGGCAGGCGGCCGAGATGGAGGCCAAGCTTCGCCGCTCTGAGTTCACCTTCGAGGACTTCCTCGACCAGCTCAAGCAGGTGCGCAAGATGGGCTCGCTGTCGAGCATCCTCGGCATGCTGCCCGGCGTGCCCGGCATGAAGCAGCTCAAGAACGTCCAGGTCGACGACCGCCAGCTGGACCGCATCGAGGCCATGATCTTCTCCATGACGCCGCACGAGCGACGCCACCCCGACCTCATCGACGGGAGTCGCCGGCGGCGCATCGCCGGCGGCAGCGGCACCTCGATCCAGGATGTCAACCAGCTGCTCAAGCAGTACCGCGAGATGCAGAAGATGCTCAAGGCCTTTTCCAGCGGCCGCATGAAGGGGTTTCGCCTGCCGGGCATGAGCGGGTAGAATGTACCGTCTTGCGACCCGGCACCGGGTCGCATGGTTTTGTCGTGTCAGTACCCTGAGGGGGTGTGAAGTAGTTGTCAGTACGCATGAGATTGACCCGGGTGGGGAGCACCAAGAACCCTATCTACCGCATCGTCGTCGTGGATTCCCGCGCACGCCGTGACGGTCGCGCCATCGAGACCATCGGCCAGTACAACCCACGTACCGAGCCCTCGTTCATCGAGATCGACGCCGAGAAGGCGAAGAAGTGGCTTGCCGAGGGCGTCCAGCCCTCGCGCACGGTGAAGAAGCTGCTCGCCATCAAGGGCATCGAGAAATAGAGACGTCTTCGTGGAGCCGACGGGGGGTAGTGGGATGCTGAAGGACCTGCTCGAGTATCTGGCCAAGTCGCTCGTCGACAGCCCCGACGAGGTCCACGTGGAAGCCACGGAGACCGACACCACCGTCGTCCTGGAACTCTCGGTCGCCAAAGACGACGTGGGCAAGGTGATCGGCAAGCAGGGGCGCATCGCCCGCGCGCTGCGCACCATCGTCAAGGCCTCAGCCGTTCGCGACGGCAAGCGCGCCATCGTGGAGATAATTGACTGATCCGTCCCGTGGGTTGTGGGCGTGCGGCATCCTGGGCAAGGCGCACGGCCTGCACGGCGAGTTGTACATGAACCTGTCGCCCGAGGGACTCGAGCACCTCGAAATGGGCGCGGAGTTCTTCGTCGCGCGCCCGGACGATGACGCGCCACAGGGCGCTGAGCGGCTCGTCCCGTGCGTGGTGACGCGCGCGGGAGGCACCGATCAGCGCCCACTTGTGCGTCTCGACCTCGCCCAGACCAGAGAAGCCGCCATCGCCCTGCAAGGCATGGAGTTGCTGGCCGCCGGCGGGGAGCTCGACGCGCTGCCCTTCTATCGGGTCGGAGACCTCATCGGTTTGCGCGTCGAGACGGCCTCTGGCGCCCTGCTCGGCGAGGTCGGCGACGTACTCGAGGCGCGCGCCCACGAGATCCTGCAGGTACTCGCCCCGGATGGTGCTTCGCTGCTGCTGCCGCTGGTCGAAGAACTGGTGAGCGTCGACGCCGAAGCCGGCGTGCTCCGCGTGGTCGACGGCCTTGTCGAGGCCCCGGCTGTCGAAGCGGAGAGCGACGCCGAGGCGTCGCCCGGCGCGAACGCCCCATGAGAGCCGACGTCTTCACGCTGTTCCCGCAGGCCTTCGAGTGGTATCTCTCGCAGGTGCACATCCGCAACGCCGTCGAGCGCGGTCACCAGTTCCGGCTCACGAACTATCGCGACCACACGCCGCTGAACCATCTGCAGGTCGACGACACGCCGTACGGCGGCGGCGCCGGCATGGTCCTGCGCATCGACGTCGTCTACGCCGCCTTGGAGGCGGTATTCCCCGGCGATGCCGCCCATGTACGGGACGAGCGCCGCGTGGTCGAGCTCACGCCCAAGGGGCGGCAGCTCGACGACGCCCTCGCCGCCGAGCTGGCCGGCCAGGACCTCGTCCTCCTCTGCGGCCGCTACGAGGGCATCGACGAGCGCGTCACGCATCTGGTCAGCGACCGCGTCTCCGTCGGCCCCTACGTGCTCAGCGGCGGCGAGGTCGCGGCCATGGCCGTGCTCGACGCCGTAACGCGTAAGCTTCCCGGCGTGATCAGCAACCCCGAGAGCGTGGTCAGCGAGTCGCACTCCGCCCTGCTCCAGGGCGGCGCCGAGTACCCGCAGTACACGCGCCCGGCGGAGTTCCGCGGCTGGGGGGTGCCCGACGTGCTGCTCAGCGGCGACCACGGCGCCGTCGATGCCTGGCGCGCGCTGCAGGTCAGAAAAGGGTAAGATAGCGCTTCGTGCGCGCGCGGCGCCCGGCGTTTTGCGCCGCCGCGCCGCTCCTGCTAGACTGTCCGCCGGTCTTCGCTCGGAAAGAGGCTCCGTGAACATCATCGAGAACATCGAACGCCAGCAGCTGCGCGAGGGTGTGCCGCAGTTCAAGGCCGGCGACAACGTCAAAGTCCACTTCAAAGTGGTCGAGGGCACGCGCCACCGCATCCAGGTCTTCCAGGGTACCGTCATCAAGCGTCAGGGCGAGGGCGTGCGCGAGACCTTCACCGTGCGCAAGCAGTCCTTCGGCGTCGGCGTCGAGCGCACGTTCCCCGTGCACTCGCCCAAGATCGATCACATCGAAGTGATGCAGATCGGCGACGTGCGCCGTGCCAAGCTGTACTACCTGCGCCAGAAGGTCGGCAAGCAGGCGCGCATCCGCGAGAAGCAGCGCTAGGCCACTCGTCTCCAACGCGGTCGCTGCGGGCACCGTGAAGCTCGGCAGGCTCATCGAGTACGGCATCGTCGCCGTCGTCGCAATCGCCTTGGCGCTGATCGTCCAAGCCTTCCTCGTCAAGCCGTATCGCATCCCCTCGGAGTCGATGGCGAGTACTCTGCGGCCGGGTGATCGCGTGTTGGTCAACCGCGTCGTCTACCGTTTGCGCGAGCCGCACCGCGGCGACGTCATGGTGTTTCGCTACCCCGAGGATCGCAGCGTCATCTTCATCAAGCGCATCGTCGGGGTGCCCGGCGACACGCTGCAGGTGCGCGATGGGCGCCTCTGGGTGAACGGGCGTGCCGTCGACGAGCCTTATGTGCATCGCACCGCGGGCCACAGCGATCCCACCGCGGCCTCCGGGCGGGTGGCCGGTTCCACGATGCGCGAGCCGTGGTCGCTGGCGCGTCCCTACACGGTTCCCGCCGACTCCTTCTTCGTCATGGGCGACAACCGCACCGACAGCGACGACAGTCGGTACTGGGGCACGGTCCCCCGTGCCGACGTCATCGGCGAGGGCTTTGTCGTCTACTGGCCCCTTGGCCGCTGGACCACGCTGTGAGCGAAGCGTCGCGGCCGTGAAGCGGCGCACGATCGCCGAGTACCTCCTGGTCGGGCTGTGCGCGATCATTGCCGCGCTGCTCGTCCAGGCCTTCCTCGTCAAGCCGTACCGCATCCCCTCGGAGTCCATGGCTGCCACGCTGGTGCCGCGCGACCGGGTGCTCGTCAACCGCGTTGTGTACCGTCTGCACGCGCCGGAGCGCGGCGACATCGTGGTCATCGACTCGGCGGCCGTCGGCCGCATCCTCATCAAGCGGGTCGTGGCGCTGCCCGGCGAGACGGTCTCCGTCGATGGCGGCGCGGTGTACATCGACGGCCGCCGCCTCGATGAGCCCTACGTCCACAGACTGGACGGTGAGATCGAACCCACGGAGCCGTTCCGCGGCACCGGCAAGGCCTGGTCACTCGAGCGCGCGTATACGGTGCCCTCCGGCCACTACTTCCTGATGGGCGACAACCGTGTGGTAAGTGACGACAGTCGTGACTGGGGGCCCGCGCCGCGCCGCGAGATCATCGGCGAAGCGTTCCTCACGTACTGGCCGCTCTCCCGCCTTCACGGGCTCTGATACACTCCCGCGGAATCGGCAAAGGGGAGCATGAGCAGCGAACTGCGCAGCGACGGCGGGAGTACGCGCGACGACAAGGGCCGGACGGCCTCCAGGGGCCGCACCATCCTCGAGTACGTCGTCCTGGCGGTCGTCGCCGTGGCGGTCGCGCTGCTCATCCAGGCCTTCCTCGTCAAGCCATACCGCATTCCCTCGGCGTCCATGGAGGACACGCTGCTGATCGGCGACCGCGTGCTCGTCGACCGCATCTCCTGGCGTTTCTCGCAGCCGGAGCGCGGCGACATCGTCGTCTTCCATCCGCCCTTCGACGGCCCCGTGCTCATCAAGCGCATCATCGGGCTGCCGGGTGACGAGATCTCGGTCAGCGGCGGCTTCGTCTCCATCAATGGAAAGCGCCTCGACGAGCCCTACGTGCGCCGCGTCGACGGTCAGCAGGAGCCCAGCGAGCCGTTCTCCAACGGGTTGCCGTGGTCGCTGCAGGCGCCGTACACGGTGCCCGCCGACAGCTACTTCGTGATGGGTGACAACCGCACCGACAGCGGCGACAGCCGCGAGTTCGGGCCCATCAAACGCGCGCAGTTCGTGGGGCACGCCTTTGCCAAGTACTGGCCGCCGGGGCGCATCGGCAGCGCAAACTAGGCGACCGCGGAGCCGGGCGTGAACGAGCGCTTCGCCTTCGACCTCGACCTCTCCGGGAAAGCGACGGTGGTGGGCGCCGATGAGGCCGGCCGCGGCTGCCTCGCCGGCCCTCTCGTCGCCGCGGCCGTGTGCTTTGACTACGCCGTGCTGGACGGCGCCGACTTCGCCGCCCTCGATCGTCTGGACGATTCCAAGAAGGTCCCCCGGGCGCGGCGCGCGGCGCTCTACGAAGAGATCCTGCGCCGCGCCCGTCAAGTCGTGATCGTCTGCTGCTCGGCGGGTACCATCGACCGCGACGGCCTCCACCGCTGCAACCTCGGATCGCTGGCGCGAGCCGTGGAAGGCATCGCACCGCAGCCCGGCGTGACCCTGATCGACGGGTTTGCCCTGCCCGGCTGCCGGCGCGCGCACCGGGCCGTGGTGGGCGGCGACGGGCGCTCCGCCGCCATCGCCGCGGCCTCCGTGATCGCGAAGGTGACGCGTGACCGCCTCATGCTGCAGCTGCATCTCAGCCATCCGCAGTACGGCTTCGACCGCCATGTCGGTTACGCCACGGCGGCGCACCGAGAGGCGATCGTCGCGCACGGCGTCTGCGAGCTTCACCGGCTCTCGTTCGCCAGCGTCGCCTACCGGGAGCTCGGGCTGACGAGCGCGGGTACCGAGCCTGCGAAGCGCGCCTGAGGCAAGGCCGGACGACGGCATCGTGAACCCGCCGGCTTCCATTGGCGAACGTCACCCCGAGGCGCGTATCGGCACCCTGTGACGGGGCGCCGCGCGGCGCTACGGTGTGCCCATGAACGCTCGGCAACAGTACGGCCGCGCGGCCGAAGAGGCCGCGGCCCGCTATCTCCTTCAAGCCGGCTGGCGCCTGCTGGGGCGCAACGTCCGCGTCGGCCGCGGCGAGCTCGACATCGTCGCGCGCCGCGGCCCCGTCCTCGCCTTCGTCGAGGTCAAGGCGCGCCGCACGCTCACGTGCGGCGCTCCTGAAGACGCCGTCGGCGCCGCCAAACGGCGTCAGGTCGCCCGTCTCGCCGAGTTGTGGCTGGCGGCGCGTCCTTGGGCCTTGAACGGCATCGACGAGGTGCGCTTCGACATCGTCGCCGTCGATTCCCGCGCCTTCCCCAGCACGATCCGTCATCTGCCCGCGGCCTTCACGCTCGACTGGTAGAGGAGAGGCACTCCTTGCTCGCCAGCATCGCCAGTGAGGCTCTCAGCGGCCTGGAGGGAAAGCCGGTCCAGGTGGAAGCCGACGTCGTCGCCGCGGCCCCGGCGTTCTCCATCGTGGGGCTCCCCGATGTCGCTGTTCAGGAAAGCCGCGAACGCGTGCGCGCGGCGATCGTCAACTCCGCCTTCGCGTTCCCGTCTCGACGCATCACCGTCAATCTGGCGCCTGCTGACCTGCGCAAAGAAGGCCCCTCGTTCGACCTGCCCATCGCCCTGGCTTTTCTGGTGGCCACCGGGCAAGCCACCGACGGCTGCGACGGACGCGGCCCTCTGGCCGCGGTCGGCGAGCTCGGTCTGGACGGCGCGCTACGGCCGGTGGCCGGTGCCCTTGCCTTGGCTGAGAGCCTGCGGCGGCGCGGGGTGCGTGGCCTCATCCTGCCCGCGGCCAACGCCGCCGAGGCCGCCTTGGTCGGCGGCCTGGAGGTATACCCGGCGCACACGCTTGCGGAGGCGATCACGCAGCTTGCCGCCGGCGGCGGAACAGCTGCACCGCCGGCCGACCTCACGGCGCTCCTGGGCAGTCGGCCGGCGACGGACGCGGACTTCGCCGACATCATGGGTCAGGAACAGGTGAAACGCGCCCTCGAGGTCGCCGTCGCCGGCGCCCACAACGTCCTCATGTCGGGCCCGCCGGGGGCGGGCAAGACCATGCTGGCCCGGCGCCTGCCCGGCATCATGCCGTCGCTCACTCTCGACGAGGCCATCGAGGTCACGCGCATCTACAGCGTGGCGGGGCTCCTTCCGCAGGACTGCGCCCTGATCACTCAGCGTCCGTTTCGTGCCCCGCATCACACGATCTCGTCGCCGGGGCTGGTTGGCGGTGGCGGCACGCCGCGCCCTGGCGAGGTGAGCCTCGCTCACCTCGGCGTGCTGTTCCTCGACGAGTTCGCGGAGTTCCGCCTCGCGGCGCTCGAGGGTCTGCGCCAGCCGCTCGAGGACGGCGAGGTCACCATCAGCCGGCGACTCATGTCCCTGACCTTCCCGGCGCGCATCATGCTGGTGGCGGCCATGAACCCCTGTCCCTGCGGCTACCTCGGCGACCGGGGCAGGGATTGCACCTGCCCGGCCCACAGAGTGCGGCAGTACGCGTCGCGGCTCAGCGGACCGCTGCTCGATCGCATCGACCTGCGACTTGACGTGCCGCGCGTACCGCCGCGAGACCGGCGTGCCGGCGCCCACGGAGAGTCATCTGCCGCGGTCCGCGCCCGTGTGGCGGCCGCGCGCGAGCGTCAGCTCGCGCGCCTGGCCGGCACCGGCGTGTACGCCAACGGCCACATGAGCGCGCGTCACCTGCGGCGCCTGTGCTCACTGGACGCCGATGCCACGGCGTTTCTCGACAAGGCCTACGAGCGCATGCGCCTCAGCGCCCGCGCCTGCGATCGCGTGCTCAAGGTCGCCCAGACCATCGCCGACCTCGAGGCGGCGCCCAGCATCGCCGCGGCGCACGTCGCCGAGAGCCTCTCCTACCGCCACAGGAGCCACTATGATCGATGAACTGTCCGCAAGCGATGCGCCGCGAGTGATGCACTCCGGCGTTTCCGCGCAACGCCGTGCGCGGTGCATCTGGCTGGGCACGCTGGCATCGTGGCGCAGTGGCCTCGTAAGGAGACTCGTCGGCGAATGCGGCAGCGTGAGCGACCTTCTGGATAGGTCACCGGAGAGGCTTGCTTCACTCATCAGGCCTCCGGGGGCCGGAACGAGGAAGAAGAAGGTCGACGCGACATCAGCCTCGCGGAGGCTCACCCGCGAGCGCGAACAGCATGCCGCTGAGCGGCATGCAGAGGAAGCACGCTTTGCGGGCATCCTCAAGGCTCGCCCGGAGGACTTTGCCCGGACTCAGGAGTGTCTTCCCCACTCGGCGGTGGTCGCGTGGTGCGATCCGCTCTACCCCCCGGCGCTGCGCCAGCTCGCCGACCCACCGCTGTGTCTGTTCGTCCGTGCGCGCTGCGGCGATCAGGAGATCAGGCGCAGACTCCGGATCCTTTGTGATGCACCGGTGGTCGCGGTCGTGGGTACGCGCGCGCCCTCCCCCTACGGCACGGAGATGGCTTGGGCACTGGGGCGCGACTTGACCGTTCGCGGCGTCCTCGTGGTCAGCGGTCTCGCTTTGGGTATCGATGCCACGGCGCAGGCCGCCGCGATCGCCGCGGCGAAGGTCGCGCAGGAGCTCGCCACGGTCGCCGTTCTCGGCTGCGGGCCCGACGTGGTCTACCCGCCCGCGAACGCGAGGCTGCGAGAAGAGGTGGCCCGGCGTGGACTGTTGGTGTCCGAGTTTGCGTGGGGGGTTCCCGCTCGCCCCTGGCGGTTCCCTGCGCGCAACCGAGTGATGGCCGGCCTCTCGCGCGGCGTCGTGCTGGTTGAGGGAGCGTCTCGCAGCGGTGCGCGCATCACGGCGGGCTTCGCTCTCGACTTGGGTCGCGAAGTGCTCGCGGTGCCCGGAGAAGCGGGGAAGAGGCTCACGGAGGCTCCGCACGATCTTCTTCGCCACGGTGCGGCCATCTGCGAGTCGGCGGACGACGTCGTGGCTGCCATCGCCACCATGCCTCTCGGCCCCGAGTCGCTGGCCGATCCTCTCGATACGAGGGCGGTTGCGCGGCTTCTGGAGAAAGGCTCAGACAACGGCAGGGTCTGCGGCGTGCTCCGGGCGCTGGAGCGCGGACCGATGACGGCGGACCAAGTGGCCAAGGACTGTGGGGTCCGCGTCTATGAGGCGAGCGCACTCCTCAGCGAGCTCGAAGTCGACGGGCTGGCAACGCTGACTGACGGAGGAGTGTACAGACTCAAGCGAAGGTGAACCCTCGCACACTGGGCCGGAACAGCCTCACGCTGCCTCGCACTCTGATCTGGCCACCGATTCGACGACCCAGATACGCGGGCATTGCCACGAGAGGGAAGATAAGGAAAGCCCGAGTTCTTGTCTTCCCCAGAGAGGCATTGGGTCGGATCTCGCGTCGGCGAGTAGGAGCTTGCGTCGGCTGGCCGGTGCAGGAGTGAGCCGCCGGCGCGTTGAAAGCAAAGAGCGCCTGAGGGGGTGCCGCGTGACCGCTCCGCCGGAGCCGTGTCTCGAACGATCGCAGCGTGATGCCGCCGTCGCGGCCGATCCACATGGCCGCAGCGCGGCGTTTCTGCGTGATCTCGAGGTGCGCGGCGTGCAGCGCGGCCACGCGACGCTCGTATGGCTCTGACTTGCAGCAGCTCATGGAGTGGCTGGCGGCGCGCGGCTGCACCGTGGAGACTCTTGACCGGCGGGCGGTGCGCGCCTACTCGGCGGACCTGGGGCGCCGCGGGTACGCGCCGGCGACGCTGGCGCGCAAGCTCTCGACCCTCCGCGGCCTCAGCCGCTTTCTGACGGAGCGCGGCGTCCTCTGCGCCGACCCTACCCGGCTGCTGCCGGGTCCCCGTCGGCGCCGCCGGCTGCCGCGTGTGCTCAGCGTGGCGGAGGTCGAGGGGCTGCTCGGCGCGGCGAGTGGCACGGAGCCGCTTGCCCTGCGCGACCGCGCTATCCTCGAGCTTCTGTACGGCTGCGGCTTGCGCAGCCAGGAGGTGGTCGCGCTTGCTCTGGACGATCTGAAACCTGCGCAGGCGCAACTGATCGTGCACGGCAAGGGCGGCAAGATGCGCTTGGTGCCTCTTGGTGAGGAAGCCGCCGCTGCGGTGCGCCGTTACCTCGAGCGCGGACGCGGGCCGCTGGCGGCGGCCGGCAAGACCGGCGCCCGCGTCGCAGGCTCCGTCCAGGGTCCTCTGCTGCTTTCGCGCAGCGGCCGCGCCCTCCTCACCTCCGACATCCGCCGGCTCGTAGTAAGATACTGCCGACGCGCGGGCCTCGACGCAGCTTCGCCCCACATGCTGCGGCACGCCTACGCTACGCACATGCTCGAGAGGGGTGCCGATTTGCGGGTGATCCAAGAGCTTCTGGGGCACGCGTCAGTGTCGACCACGCAGGTGTATACGCACGTCAGCGGCGCGCATCTGCGCCGCGTCTACGACCTGCATCATCCGCGTGCCTGACGGTAGGAGGATGCGCGAGCCTGAAGCTACGCCGGCTCGCGTCTGAATCATGGCGAGACTCGACGAGGACAAAGTGCGCGAACTCTGGGAGCGATACAAGTACCAGGGCGACAAGGCGGCCCGCGATCGCCTGATCCTGGCGTACTCGCCGCTGGTCAAGTACGTGGCCGGCCGCATGGGCAACGGTCTGCCCTCGCACATCGAAGAGGCCGACCTCATCAGCTACGGACTGCTGGGCCTCATCGGCGCCCTGGAGCGGTTCGACCCTGAGCGCGAGATCAAGTTCGAGACGTACGCGATCTCGCGCATCAAGGGCTCCATCATCGACGAGCTGCGCTCTCTCGACTGGGTGCCGCGCTCGGTGCGCAGCAAGGCGCGCGAGATCGAGAAGGTCTGTGCCATCCTCGAGAATCGCCTGCAGCGCGCCCCCACGGATGAAGAGATCGCCGCGGAACTGAGCATCTCGGTGCCTGAGTTCCGCCAGTCGCTCACGCAGATCGCCAACACCAGCATCGTGGCTTTGGACGAGTTGTGGTCGATCTCCGGCTCGGACGGCGACCAGGCGTCGCTCATCGACACAGTCGAAGACCCGAAGAGCAAGGACCCCTCGCGCATGCTCGACCTCAGCGAGATGAAGTCGCGACTGGCGGCTGCCATCGACGCGCTGCCGAAGCGCGAGAAGATCGTCATCGCCCTCTACTACTACGAGAACCTCACGCTGCGCGAGATCGGCGAGGTCCTCGGCGTGACCGAGTCGCGCGTCTCGCAGCTGCATACCAAGGCGATCCTGCGTCTCAAGGGGCGTCTGCGCGACGAGGTCGAGCCGGCCGCGATCGGGTAGAGGCCGGCCGGGTCGCATCCGCGACCGTCGCTGCCGCCGCAGGTCGCACGGTAGGCGCAGGTCGCGCCTGTCTGGTATCATCCTTTGCCGTTATGTCCACGCCGACCCGGCGGACTCCCCGGTCCGTGGCGGTGTCGAGCGGAAGGCGCTTCGCCCTCCGCTCGATTCCACTGACCGTCTGCCGGCGACAGAGTGGCGGCGCGTGCCGCCCAGCAACCGTTTCAGAAGGAGGCAGTCTTGCCTGCACCCAAGCCCACGGTCAGCATGAAGGACCTGCTCACCAGCGGCGTCCACTTCGGCCACCAGACTCGTCGCTGGAACCCCAAGATGAAGCAGTTCATCTTTGGCGAGCGCGGCGGCATCTACATCATCGACCTCCAGAAGACCACGGTCCTCATCGACGAGGCCTACGCCTTCCTCAAGAAGACCGCGGAGCGCGGTGGCGGAGTGCTCTTCGTCGGCACCAAGAAGCAATGCCAGGAGCCCATCAGGGAGCAGGCCGAGCGCGTCGGCATGCCATATGTCTGTAACCGCTGGCTGGGTGGTCTGCTGACCAACTTCGGCACGCTCAGCAAGCGCATCAAACGCATGCACGAGCTCAAGCGCCTTTCCGAAGACGGCTCGCTCGACCTGCTTCCGACGCGCGAGGCGATGCAGCTGCGCGGCGACCTGCGCAAGCTCGAAACGAACCTCGGCGGCGTTGGCGGCATGGAGCGCATCCCCGCCGCCGTGTTCGTCGTCGATCCGCGCAAAGAAGCGATTGTCATCAAGGAAGCGCGCAAACTCAAGATCCCGATCGTGGCGCTCGTCGACACGAACTGCGACCCCGACGAGGTCGACTACATCATCCCCGGCAACGACGACGCCATCCGCAGTTGTTCGCTGATCGTGCGCGTGATGGCCGACGCCGTGGCCGAAGGCCGCCAGCTCCTTACCGAAGCCGAGATGAAGGCCGAGGCCGAGCGCAAGGCCGCTGAAGCGATCGCGATCGCTGAGGCTGTGGCCGCCGCCGAGAAGGCCGCGGCCGCCGAGAAGGCCGCCGCGGAGCTCGAAGCCAAGAAGGCCGCCGAGGCCGCAGCCAAGAAGGCCGCCGAAGAGGCCAAGGCCCCGAAGGCCCCTGCCGCGGCGGAGGCCAAGGGCGCCGAGAGTGAGACGCCGGTGAAGAAGGCCGAGCCCAAGGCCGAGCCCAAGGCCGAGGCCAAGGCCGAGCCCAAGGCCGAGGCCAAGGTCGAGGCCAAGCCCGCGGCCGCCAAGCCCGAGCCCAAGGTCGAGGTCAAGCCTGCGGCCAAGAAGACCGAGCCAAAGCCCGAACCGGCCGTTGCCAAGGCCGAGCCCGCCCAGAAGCCCGCCGCCAAGGCGGCTGAGCCGAAGGCCGCCGAGAAGCCTGTCGCCAAGGCCGACGCCAAGGCCGAGTCTGCCGACAAGCCCGCGGCCAAGAAGCCCGCCGTGAAGAAGGCCGAGCCGAAGGCCGAAGCGCCCAAGGCCGATGAGCAGAAGCCGGCCGAGTAACACCCGACCACGACAACCGCCGACCCTGGGAAAGGATCGCGCTGTGACTGAGATCACCGCTGCGTTGGTTAAGGAGCTCCGCGACAAGAGCGGGGCAGGAATGATGGACTGCAAGAAGGCGCTGACCGCGACCGGCGGCGACGCTGAACAGGCGATGGACGAGCTGCGCAAGCAGGGCCTCGCCAGCGCTCAGAAGAGGAGCTCCCGGGCGACCAAGGACGGCGCCGTGGATGCGTACATCCACGCCGGCGGCAAGATCGGCGTGCTCGTGGAGGTCGGCGTGGAGACCGATTTCGTCTCGCGCAGCGACCCCTTCAAGGAGTTCACCCACGACCTCGCCATGCACGTCGCCGCGGCCGCACCGAGCTGGGTCACGCGCGACCAGGTGCCCGAGGACGTGATCGCCCGCGAGAAGGCCATCTACGCCGAGCAGGTCAAGGGCAAGCCCGACAACGTGCTCGAGAAGATCGTCACCGGCAAGCTCGAGAAGTTCTTTGCCGAGACCTGCCTCATGGAGCAGCCGTTCATCAAGGATACCGATCGCACCATCGAGCAGCTGCGCACCGACCTCGTCGGCGTCATCGGCGAGAACGTGGAAGTGCGGCGCTTTGTGCGCTTCCAGCTCGGCGAGATGGGCGCCGAGGCCTGACGGGCGTGGGAAGCGACCCTCCGACAGCCGCCTTCCGGCGCGTGCTCCTCAAGCTGAGCGGGCAGGCGCTGGGCAGTGAGACGAGGGCCATCGACCCGGCCACGACCAAGCGTCTGGCCGTATCGATCAAGGTCGCGCGCAGCCTGGACGTCGACGTCGCCATCGTGGTCGGCGGCGGCAATATCTTCCGCGGCATGGCCGCCGCCGCCGCCGGCATGGACCGCGCCACCGGCGACTACATCGGCATGATGGCCACGGTGCAGAACGCGCTCGCCCTCCAGGATGCCCTGGAGCACGAGGGCGTCGACACGCGGGTGATGAGCGCCTTCGAGATCCGCGCCGTCTGCGAGCCGTACATCCTCCGGCGCGCCATCCGTCACCTGGAGAAGGGGCGCGTCGTGATCTGCGCCGCCGGCACGGGCAATCCGTACTTCAGCACCGACTCCGCGGCGGCCCTACGCGCCCTTGAGCTCGAGGCCGACGGCATTCTCATGGCCAAGCGCGAGTACGACGGCGTGTACTCTGCCGACCCGGAGAAAGAGCCGGGCGCCGAGTTCATCCCTGAGCTCACCCACCTCGAAGCCATCGAGCGCGGGCTCAAAGTGATGGACACGACCGCGCTCAGCCTCTGCATGGACAACAGGATGCCGATCCACGTCTTCAAGATGACCGGTGACAACATCGTGCGTGTGCTCTCGGGCGAACGCGTGGGCACCGTCGTGTGCACGCCCGCCGAGAGTTGACTTGGGGAAGAGGAGGACCCGTGGAGAAAGAACTGCTCGCCGACGCCAGACACCGCATGGACAAGGCCGTGGAGGCCGTGAAGACCGAGTTCAACACGGTGCGCAGCGGGCGTGCCAGTGTGGGCTTGCTCGACCGCATCCACGTCGACTACTACGGCACCTCGACGCCGCTGAAGCAGATGGCCAACATCGCCGCGCCCGAACCGCGCCTCGTCACGGTGCAGCCGTTCGACAAGACCGCCATGAAGAGCATCGAGAAGGCCATCATGGAGTCCGACCTGGGGCTCAACCCGAGTAACGACGGCAGTGTGATCCGCCTGTCGATCCCGACGCTCACCGAGGAGCGCCGCAAGGACCTCGTCAAGCTCGTGCACCGCCTTGCCGAAGACGGCCGCGTGGCGGTGCGCAACGTGCGCCGCGACTGCATGAAGGACCTCAAGGAGCTCGTGCACGAGGGCGAGGTCGGTGAGGACGCCGAGAAGCGCGCCGA
Organism: uncultured Thermoleophilia bacterium; assembly: GCA_963765635.1. GTDB lineage: Bacteria > Actinomycetota > Thermoleophilia > UBA2241 > UBA2241 > CAIXSE01. Next base: position 1,032,546 of record CAVXXF010000002.1, on the reverse strand, counting down.
GCACGAACTGCAGAAGACCACCGACGGGCACGTGCACGATATCGACGAGCTCGTCAAGCACAAGGAAGCGGAGATCCTCGAGGTCTGAACCCATGGCTTCGTGGCGTACCTGGCTGGCGCGCTGGCGTCTGCGCGGCGCGCGCGGCGCCGCCGAGCCTGCGGCGGGCGGCGCGACCGCGCGCTACGTCGCCATCATCATGGACGGCAACGGCCGCTGGGCGCAGCGTCGGCGGCTGCCCGTGGCGGCAGGGCACCGGGCCGGCGCGAAGATGCTGCGTCGCGTGCTCGAGCATGCGCTCGACCTGGGGATCCTCGAGGTGACGGTGTACTCGTTCTCCACCGAGAACTGGAGCCGCCCGCCCGCAGAGGTGGCGGCGCTCATGGACCTGTTCGTCGAGATGATAGATTCGCAGGTGCCCGACATGCACGAGCGAGGCGCGCGCGTGCGCTTCGTCGGGCGCCGTGAGGGCGTACCGGAGAAGCTGGTGCGCCGCATCGAAGAGGCCGAAGCGCTCACCGCAGCCAACACGAGGATGACGTTGTACATCGCCTTCAACTACGGCGGCCGCAGGGAACTGCTCGATGCGGCCGCGGCGCTCGCCGAGCGCGGGGAAGAGGCGACGGAGCAAAATCTCCGCCGTCGCCTGTACGCCCCCGAGATGCACGACCCCGAGTTGCTCATCCGCACCTCGGGCGAGCTGCGCCTCAGCAACTTCCTGCCCTGGCAGTGTGCCTATTCCGAGCTCTACTTCAGCGACAAGCTGTGGCCCGAGTTCGACGAGGCGGCGCTCGACGAGGCCCTGGCCGAGTACGCCCGCCGCCAGCGGCGCTTCGGGGGACGCGCGTCGTGACGACGCGCATCATCACCGGCGCCGTGCTCGCCGTGCTGGCCGTCGTCCTCGTCCTCCATGGCGGGCTCATCTACTTCTTCGTCATGCTGGCCCTGGCCCTGATCGGCCTCAACGAGTTCTACCGGCTCGTGCGGCGATACCGGCCGCTGCCGCTGGCAGGCTTCATCGCCGTGGGCGTCCTGCTGTACATGGCGTGGTTCCGCACCCCCTTCGGGCTGCTCGGCGCCATCGCTTTGGCTTTTCTGCTGGTGGCGCTCCTCGGGCTGCTCATCGGCCCCAAGCGCGGGGTGAGCGTGCGCATGGCCGTGACGCTTCTCGGGATCCTCTACCTGGGGCTCGGCTTCAGCGCCCTGCTTATGCTTCGCCGCCTCGACGTCGGGGCCGCCGCCGTGCTCACGGTGATCTTCGGCACGTGGGCCGGCGACACGATGGCGTACTTCACCGGCCGCTTCTTCGGGTCCACGCCCATGGCGCCGAGGCTCTCGCCCAAGAAGACCTGGGAGGGCTTCGCCGGCGGCGCCATCGGCACCGTGCTGCTCGTGGTCTTCATCGGCCTGTACACGGAACTGGGACCGGCCGACTCGCTGATGCTCGGCGCTGTGATCGCCGTCACGGGGCCGCTCGGCGACCTCTTCGAGAGCCTCATCAAGCGCGACGTGCAGATCAAGGACTCGGGGCGAGGGATCCCCGGTCACGGCGGCGTGCTCGACCGCTTCGACGCGTTGATGTGGACATCGGTGGCGGCGTACTTCTTGCTGACCGTGGTTCTGGAATTCTGAGGACATGATCGTGCGGGCCGCGCTCGCCCCCATCCTCTTCGCCGTTGCGGCCGTCGCGAGCGCCGCCGTGACCGTCGTCTTCACCTGGCGGCGCCTCTTCCTCGGAGTGGACCTGCAAGACGAGAGCTTCTCCATCGTCGTGCCTTGGCGCTGGGCCCTGGGGGATACGCCGTTCGTGAACGAGCAGAACCTGACCCAGGTCGGGGGCCTGCTCGAGTACCCGTTCATCAAGCTGTTCGGGATCATCCGAGGCTACGACGTCACGGGGCTCGTGCTGTACACGAGGCACCTCTACCTGTTGTTGATGGTCGGCGTTGCCGCTGCCGTGTTCCTCATCCTGCGTCGCTTCGTGCGCTGGGAGCTGGCTCTGCCCATCGCCGCGGTGTACGTCGCGTACATCTACCGGGCGACGCCTCAGCTGGGCTTCAACACGATGGGCGCCGCCTTCTTGACGCTGGGTGCGACGCTGGGTCTGCGAGTCGTCCTGGAAGAGAGAGGCCGCGCGTGGGCGCTTGCCTCCGGCGTGGCGTACGGCCTGGCCATCGTCGCCTACCCGACCTTGTTGTTCGTGGCGCCGTTTTTCGCGGTCTTTCTCGCCTTCGCTCTCGGCCGCCGTGCCGTGGCCATGGTGGCGGACCTGGCCTTCGCGCATCCACCTGATCCCGTGGGAGCGTCGACTGGCCGAGTGGCGTGGCGCGCCGTCAGCTTCTGGGCGCTGGGTGGCGTCGCGGTCCTCGCGCCTGCGAGTCTGCTGATCCTGAGCTTCGGCATCAAGAACCTGCAACGCTGCTGGGCCTTCACCATGGACGTGGCGCGCAGCTTCGACCAGCTGGGCGGCGCCGTCAAGGCCTATGAGGTGGCCCTGGGCTTCTGGCGCTTCTACTGGTCGCGGCCGTATCTGATCGTGGCGGCGCTGCTGATCTTCATCGTCTTCACGCGCTGGCGCACCATGGGGCGTGCACTTCTGGCCGCCTTGCCCGTAGCCTTGTGGCTGGCGGCGCAGAGCCCGATGCGCGACACCGCGGGGTTCGTCCTCGTCTACGCCGCGCTGGCTCCGTACCTGTTCCTGTTCGTGCCGCGCGCCAGGCGGGAGGCCGGAGCCAAGCTGCTCCTCTGGGTCTGGGCGCCGGCGATCCTCGCCGGGGCGATGACGGCCTTCACCAGTGCCGACGGCTACCTGAGCGCGCCGGTCGGTTTCACTCCGGCCCTGCTGGCCAGCGGGCTCTGCTTCGCCTGGTCTCTGGAGGCCGTGACGACGTCGGAGACCGCGACCGCGGGGGCACCGTCGCGATCGCCTGTGCCGTGGCTGGCACTCATCGGGCTGGTCGCGGTGCTGGGTACTCTGGTCACCTTTCAGTTCCAGTTCCAGCAAGCCGGGGTGCCCTATAGCCAGCTGACGAGCCGCTTCGCCGCCGGGCCCTGGTGGGGCATAGCGGCGACCGCCGAGCAACGCGGGGTCCAAGACGCCTTCGCCAGCGACCTGAAGGAGCAGAGCAGGCCGGATGACGCTCTGCTGATCTTCTACGAGTCGTGCGGCTACTACTTGTACTGGGGAGGCCCGATCGCCGCCAACTCCTACGGGTTGTCGAGCGAGGATGCGATGGATCCCCTGCCGCAGGCCACGATCAGCTACTTTCGCCGGCACCGACTTGTGCCGACGCTCGTCGTCCACTTGCTGCCCACCGCGGGCATGAGTGACGCCGAGCTGCAGGCGGGTTGTGGGGGCCTCGAGTACCCGCCCGTGCTGGTGCGCCCCACGTACGCCTTCCAGCGCAAGCCGGCGAACGAAAGCACGAGAACCGTGCTGATGAGGCTTCCAAGGAAGTGAAGCGCACTGTCGTGCCGAGCGCCTTCGAAGCGGTAGACTGCGGCGCGACGAAAGCGGACGTATGCGAGAAGGCGGTGGAGTGATGGAGCAGGGTCGCGAGAGCATGGCGGAGCCCAGACGCCTGCTCGTCCTCGGCTCGACGGGCTCGATCGGGCGCCAGGCTCTGGAGGTGCTCGCGGCTGTGCCGAGCTGCGAGCTCGTCGGCCTGGCGGCGGGCTCGAGCGTCGACGCGCTGCTCGAGCAGGCGGCCTTGCACGGAGTGACGCACGTGTGCCTGCGCGACGCGAAGGCCGCGGCCGAAGCGGCCGCGCGAGGGCCCGAGCTCGAAGTGCTCGCCGGCGAAGCCGGCGTGCAGGAGCTCGTCGCGCGCGCGGCCGCCGACGCGGCCGCGGCCGACGTGCCCCTCACGGTGCTCAACGGCATCGTCGGCGCCGCGGGGCTGCGCGCTACGATGGCGGCGCTCGACGCCGGCGCCACGCTGGCTCTGGCCAACAAGGAGAGCATGGTCGCCGGCGGGCCGTTCGTGCTCGAGGCGGCGCGGCGCAGCGGCTCGCTGATCTTGCCTGTAGACAGCGAGCACAGCGCCCTGTTCCAGTGCATCGCGGCGGGGGGTGGGCACGCGGGCCTCGAAGAGCTCCTCCTGACCGGCTCGGGCGGCCCCTTCCGCGGCCTCTCGGCCGCGGACCTGGCCGCCGTCACGCCGGCGCAGGCGCTGAGGCACCCCAACTGGTCGATGGGCCCGAAGATCACCATCGACTCGGCGACGCTCATGAACAAGGGCCTCGAGCTGATCGAGGCGCACTACCTCTTCGGCGTTCCCTACGAGCGCATCACCGTCGTGATCAGCCCGCAGAGCACGGTGCACAGCATGGCGCGCTTTGCCGACGGCGCGATCTTCGCGCATCTCGGCGCGCCCGACATGCGCACGCCCATCGGCTGGGCGCTCGCCTATCCGGAGCGGCCGTCGCTGCCCATGGTCAAACGCCTCGATCTGTTCGCCACCGAGCTGACCTTTCACAAGCCCGACTCCGAGACCTTCCGCTGTCTGGCCCTGGCCGAGGAGGCCGGGCGCAAGGCGGCGATCGTGAGCGCAGAGGCTGAGTCCCTCGGCGCCGGGCCGAGAACGGTGGCGGCGCCCGTCGTGCTTAACGCCGCCAATGAGATCGCGGTGGAGGCCTTCCTCGACGGCCGCATCGCCTTCACCGCCATCGCGGAGATCGTGGAGAAATGCCTCACCTGGCTGGGCGACGAGCCCGTCGAGAGTCTCGAAGACGTGTACGCCTGCGACGAGGAGGCGCGCCGCTTCGCCCGTGAGGCCGCCGCTGGCCCGGCGTGACGGACGACGACAACGTTGCCCACGCACGAATTAATGTCGCCGCAACATCGGCCGGGTATCCTCACACCGAGCTTGCCGCGTCGACACCTACGAAAGAGACTACATGACTGAGCCCGCCGCGCCCGACGCCCTCTCCCCGAAGCGCGCCCTGAGCCCGTGGTCGCTCCTTCTTGGGGTCGCGATGCTCGTCACCGTGGTGCTCGGTCAGTGGGTCTGGCTCGTCGCCATCCTTGGCCTCGCCCTCCTCATCACGGTACACGAGTTTGGGCATTTCATCGCCGCCAAGTCGTTCGGGATGCGCGTCGAGAAGTTCTACGTGGGCTTCCCGCCGGCCGCGCTGCGGCGCACGTGGGGCGAGACCGAGTACGGCATCGGCATCATCCCTTTGGGCGGATTCTGCAAGATCAGCGGCATGTTGCCCGAGGAAGAAGTGCCTGAGGGCACCGGCGACCGTGTGTACTACAAGAAGGCGATCTGGAAGCGCAACATCACGATCGCCGCGGGGCCGTTCATGAACTTTCTCGCGGCGGCCGTCATCATGATCCTGTTTGTCGGTATCCAGGGTGTCCCGACGGCGACGCTCACGCTCGACGAAGTCGTCAAGGATGCGCCGGCCGCCACAGCCGGGCTGGTGGTCGGCGATACGCTCGTCGGCGCCGACGGGCAGCGCTGGACCACCTGGGACCAGGCGTCCACCTACTTTCGCGCCAACATGGGCAAGACGATCGACCTGACGTACCGGCCGGCCGGGGCCACCGGCGCCGCGGCGGAGAAGACCGTCGAGGTCACGCTCATCGAGAACCCGCAATCCCCGGGCAGCGGCTACCTTGGCGTCGCCGCGGGCGTCACCCGCGACCGGCCGGGGCCGGTCCGAGCCGTCGGGCTCGGCTTGGTCGGCTTCAGGGACGTCGTGGTCGGCACGTTCACCGGCTTCTGGTGGCTCATCAGCGGCAAGATCAGCGCCACGGGGCCGGACGGCGCCGTGGGTCCGGTGGGCATCATCAACGTGAGCAAGCAGGCCGTGCAGGAGAGCTGGTACCCCATCCTGCTGGCCTTCCTGAGCTTCAACCTGGGGCTCATCAACCTGCTGCCGATCCTGCCGTTCGACGGCGGGCACATCGCCCTCAACATCGTAGAGCGCCTGCGCGGCAAGCGCCTCAGTGCCACGGTGCTGGAGCGCATGATCGCCTTCGGCACGGTGCTGCTCGTGATGCTGTTCATCTTCCTCACGTTCAACGACGTGAAGAGGCTGTTCGGCGGGTAGCCGCGGGGCGGGCGGACGGAGGCGGCGCGAGGGGTAGTGCTGCAGGGTAGGATAAGAAACAGGGCGATCCTTATCTTCCCTTTTCGCACTCTGTCGCCCGCCCGCTTGGTCGCCCGCGCGAGCGCGCGCCTCCCGGGCAGGGGACTCTCGCGCAGGAGAACCAGCATGGACGTATGGACGGTCTGATCCTCGTCACCGGCGGCGCCGGGTTCATCGGTTCGCATCTCGTGGATGCCCTGCTGATGGCGGGTCACGACGTGCGCGTGCTCGACGACTTCAGCACCGGTAAGCCAGAGAACCTGCGCGGCGCCGAAGCCATGGCAGCGGCGCACGGCGGCCACTTCCAGCTCATCGCCGGCGACGTGCGCAGCGAGTTCAAGATGCGCGACGCCGTGGATGGCTGCGCGGGCGTGTGCCATCTCGCCGCCGTGGCTTCGGTCACCCAGTCGCTGGCCGACCCCGTCGGCACCGGCAGCGTGACCCATGGGGGCACCGTCAATGCGGTGCGCATGGCGGTCGACGCGGAGGTGCCGCGCTTCGTGCTTGCCTCGAGCTGCGCGGTGTACGGCGACGCGGCGCAGCAGCCCGTCGCCGAGACCTCCGCACTACGCCCGTTGAGCCCCTACGCCGAGGCAAAGCTCGCCTCTGAAGAAACGTGCGCGGCCGCCGCCGACGCCGGTCAGATGACGGCCGCCTGCCTGCGCTTCTTCAACGTCTACGGGCCGCGGCAGGATCCCGCCTCCGAGTATTCGGGCGTGATCAGCCGCTTCATGGCGGCTGCAACGGCGGGTGAGCCGGTGACCGTGTACGGCGACGGTCACCAGACGCGCGACTTCGTGTACGTCGGCGACGTGGTCGAGGCCATCATGAGAGCCCTTCAGAGGCCCCTCAGCGGCGTTTCGACGCTCAACGTGGGTTCGGGCACCCCTACGAGCGTCCTGGACGTTCTTGGCCGCCTGGACGCGCTGGCCGGCAGTACTATCGAGCGCCGCTTCGAGCCCGCGCGCGCCGGCGACATCCGCGACTCGCGGGCCGACGCCGGGCGCGCCGATTGGGTGCTCGGCTGGAAGGCGCGGGAGACCTTCGCCGGCGGCCTCGCGAAGACGTGGGCGTGGCATGGGGAACGCGCGCATGCCTAGCACGCGGCGGATCATGGTCGGCCGCGTGCCGGTCGGCGGCGGCGCGCCGGTGGCGGTGCAGTCCATGACGTGCACGCGCACCGGCGACGCCGCGGCGACGCTCGCCCAGGTGCGGGCGCTCGTGGCCGCCGGCTGCGAGCTCGTGCGCGTGAGCCTGCCCACGGCCGAGGAGGCGCCGGCGTTCGCGCACCTCGTGCGCGAGGCTCCGGCGCCCATCATCGCCGACATCCACTACGACTGGCGCCTGGCGCTGGCGGCCATTGAGGCTGGAGCGGCAGGCATCCGCATCAATCCCGGCACCATGGCCGAGACCCACGTCCGCGAGATCGTACGCGCGGCCGCCGAGGCGCGCGTGCCGGCAGGGGGCGAGGAAGAGGCGCCGGTGGCAATCCGTATCGGTGTAAACGCCGGCTCGCTGCCTCGCGACCTGCGCGAGACGGCCGAGAGTGATCCCGCGGCGGCGCTCGTTGAGGCCGCGCTGCGCTGGGCGGCTCGATTCGATGACTGGGGCTTCCTCGCCTACAAGCTCTCGGTGAAGAGCTCGAGCGTGCCCGTGACCCTGGCGGCGTATCGTCTACTGGCGGCGCGCACTGAGGCGCCGCTGCACGTCGGCGTGACTGAAGCCGGTACGGTATGGAGCGGCACGATCAAGAGCGCCGTAGGCATCGGCGCGCTGCTTGCCGAGGGCATCGGGGACACCCTGCGCGTGTCGCTGACCGGCGACCCTGTGGAGGAGGTGCGGGTCGCCTGGAAGATCCTCGCCGCGCTCGATCTGCGGCGGCGCGGCCCCGAGGTCATCTCGTGCCCCACATGCGGGCGCACCGAGGTCGACATCGTCGGGCTCGCCGAGCAGGTCGAACGGCGGCTCGCCGGCGACGCTGCGCTGGCCGGCTCGGTGATCACCGTGGCGGTGATGGGCTGCCGCGTCAACGGCCCCGAAGAGGCGCGGCATGCCGACTACGGCATCGCCGCCGGGGCCGGCGAGGGCGTGCTCTTCGATCACGGCCAGCGCGTCGGGGCGCTGCCCGAAGAGCAGCTGGTCGACGCGCTCCTCGCGCGCATCCGCGGCGCCGGCGCCTGAGCACGGGCGCGGAGAGGCTGCGCCCGCCGGCCCTTCAGGCGGCGAAGGGGTCCACTACGGTGACGCCCTGATACGTGCGGCCGTGCTGCAGGTCTTCCGAATACACCGTGCCGGCGCCGGCCTCCACGGCCGCCTCGAGGATCAGCGCGTCCCAATAGGCCACTTGCTCGGCGACGGCGCGCGACGCGGCGCGGAGGACAAGCGCGGCGTCGATGGCCACGACAGGAAAGATGGCCAGATCGGCGAGAGCACGAAGCGCGGCTGCCGAGTCCAGCGGATGCGCCAGCTTGCGAGTGACGGTGACGTACAGCTCGCTGAGCACTTGAGAGCTGACGACCAGGCTGCTGTTGCGCGCGAGCTCGCTCACGACCTCCCGCGCGCAATCCCGCTTGGCCGGCGCATCAGCGTCGAAGAGATACACGAGGATGTTCGTGTCGACGAAGACCCTCATCGGCCGTCGGTGCCCGCGGAGTCCGTATCGCGCTGGTGGAGCTCGTCGCGCGTCCACGCGGCGTTCCCCCTTCGCGAGGCCGCGTTGGCCGAGAGCTCAAGAAGGTCGGCGAGCGCGCGTTGCTGCAGCCCCGCGGACCCGGCGTACGTCTCCAGGTACTCGCGAAGGAGGGCGTTGACGGACGTGCCCTGCTCCAGGGCGCGCATGCGCGCCAGCTTGAGCAGCGCGTCGTCGATCGTGATGGTCAGATTTGCCATGATCGTACCAGTGTAGCACGGGTACGGTGTAGCACGGGTACTCACGGCGCGACGAACTGGCAAGTGGGAGTCGGCATGGGGTGAGACTATGGCACAGGAGGGACGAACAGAAGGCCGTTTTCCGGCCCGTGCGGTGACGTTGGGTGGTCGGCAGGGTCGACGATCGCAGAGTCGGGCACGCCGCGCCTCCCGCATCGGGCGCGCCCCTACTTGAGCGCCCGGGCTCCTCTGCCTAAACGTCTGTTCCAGTAAGGTGCGGACCGCTTCTGCCGATGTCCTGTGTCACAGAGGCGGCGAAAAGCGCAGGCTCAGGAGGCTGACCATGGAGAGGACGACGCAGAGCGGGGAACGGCCGCGCACGATGGATGCCGTCAGGGAACACGATGGCGCACGCATCGTCGTCGAGGTGGGCATGCTCGTCTTCCTCGTTGGCCTGGCGCTGCTCTTCGTGGCCGCCGCCCCGTCCTGAGAAGACGGAGAGTACGACCACGACGATCCGTTGGCGTTCGGCACACACGGCCCGAGGGGCGGCGCGCCGAGTAAGGTCCGAACTGCGCGCCTGGGGCCGGACGAACGCGCCAAGGTGACACGGAAGCGCCCTGGGAGCACTCAGCGGCGGCCTCTCAGCCAGCGCGGTCTTCTGGCTTGCGACCGAAGATGTTGCCCACTGGCCCGCGGATTACATCGACTTCGATCCTACGCAGCCCGAAAGGCCCGGATGTCCACCTGCACTCCGGACGCGGCGGCTTCTTCAGCCATGCGCAGCACTTGCTCAGTGGTAGACGAGTCCAAGTACTCCTCGCCGCAGTTGGCGCAGACCATTGCCGGCACATCTTTGGCCACGAAGGTGAGATCGCCACGTTCCAGCGTGACCGTCGTGGTGCCGGGGCTAGTCTCGCCCTGGTGGCAGATGGGGCAGATCATGGCCGTCTCCTTCTGAAGCCCGCATCCCAGAGAAAGGGATCCGGCTCATAGACAGTGATGACGATTGTCTCATCATCGGCATCGTTTTGCGCCACGACGACGTGCAGCGGCCGCGAAGCACTCCACCCCAGCACGAGTCGGCTGGGGTACGGCAGGTCTTTCGGATAGGCCTCAAGTTCTTCTCCGCCGTCGAGGGCATGGCGTACGTCCTCGACCGTCACGTGTCGGAGGAACATCCGCTGCACAGCATGGACTCTGAATACGAGCCTGGGCACCTGGCGCACCTGCACTCACAAAGGGTGATCGGGGCGAAGAGAGCATACTGCCCCGTGCCGTTGTCGGGTAGGGCTCCTCGATCCGTCGGGGCTCACGTTGCTGCGGCCTCTCGGGAGACAATGGTGGGCGCGGAATCCGGATTCCAACGAATCGATCCGCAGCTCCGCACGGCGTCTACGGCAGGGTGACCGTCGCGGGCGTCGACCACGGCGAGTACCCGGCCTCCGCCGCGGCCCGGACCCGGTAGAAGTAGGTGCCTCCGGCCCGCGGCGAGTCGTCCGTGAACGAGTCCGCAGCGGCTGCTGCCGCGAAGGACGTGCGGCCGCTGCGGAAGCCCTTGTCGGCAGCGCGCTCCACCACGTAGGCGATGACCGGCGGCGGGAAGATCGGCGGCACCCACTCGAGCGTCACCGCCGGGCCGTCCACGGCGGTCGCCGTCAGTCCCGCGGGGGCGACGGGACTCCCCTGGATGACCAGCGGCCGCGTGGCATGGTTCTCCTCTCCGCCCGGCAGGTGGATGCTCCACGAGGATTCGAAGCTGAAGTCGGCCGGTACGTTGGCCACCGAGACGGGGTCGGCCGTGAGCGGATCGAGCTCGGTGAAGCCGCCGGTCGCGCCGAGGGGGCGCGTCACGTCGAGTGGCCGCTTGCTGGCCTCGAGCTTGAACGGCACCCGCGCGAGCACCGGCCGCAGGGCGATGAGGACCGACTCGAGCGGGTCGATGCGCAGGGTGTCCTTCCAGCCGAGCTCGCCGGGGTAGGGTGCGCGCGCGACGCCGTCGCGAGTGGCGCGCGCGAGCACCTGGACGTCGAAGCCCCCCACGTGGATGCTGTGCGACTCGGTGCCGTCATGGGTGATGCGCCACACCTGAGTGCCGTCTCCGAGCCGTGGCGGGGACGCCTGCGTGGCGGCCAGCACGTACTCCGTCGCGGGGTCGATGGCCGAGTACGGCACCCCGGTCCGGGCGCCGCTGGCCGAGAGTGGCGCTTCCACTCCCAGCGTGGCGGTCTTGCGGCCGTATCCGGGGTCGAACAGATCGCTGACCATCTTGCCTTGCACCGGGAGCGTCAACCGGTAGTCGCGACCCATCGGCGTGAACGTGAGCGTGCCGCCCTTCTCGAGCGGAAACTCGGGGGTGGGCTCGCCCTCGTCAGCGCTGGCGTAGGCAGCATCGTAGGGCGCCGCGGGGACGAGGATCGGGTCCTGGGAGGCGGCAAAGGCGGCCGGCAGAGCGCGCTGCAGCTGCTCGAGGTCGAAGGGTGGCGAGGCGGCGCCTTCGACCTGGAACTGCAGGATCGTGCGCGTGTTCGGTCCGTAACCCGCGACGGTGCTGGGCGCGCCCCCGATCGACGTCAGGTCGGGGTTGCCGGTGTAGTAGTCCACGCGGCTGTCGCCATTGGGCGCCGGCGCCGGGGCGTCGTTGTACAGGATCAGCTTGGAGCCCCTCGGGACCTGCGAAAAATCGACGATCACATCGGCGCGCTCGCCCGGCGCGAGAAAGAGCGTCGTCGTGGAGATGCCCGCGTTGACGGGATCACCCATGAGGGGGTCCTTCGAGTCGGGCGCCTTGGAGACGAGGCCGACGGGCGTGTTCGGCAGCGGCACGGCTTGAGGCAGGAGGCCGCCGTCGTTGCCGATCTGGATCATCGTGGGCCCGATAGCCCCCGGGTCCGGGACTCCGCCCGCGCGCCCGTCCGTCGGCCAGGTCGCCGGCTGGCCGCCGGCAGCCGCCCCCACCGCCGCCAGCATCGGGACCTCACCCGAGTCGGTCTGCAGCTCGGGCGTGCCGTCCGGACCCGTCTCCGCGATCTTGTTCGACCTCGCGAAATAGAGCTGCAGGTTGAGAGCTCGGTCGCCGCAGGCGTTCAGGATGCGCAGCCGGTAGGCTTTGCGCTCGACCTTGGCGTAGGGGTACGCGGTGCCGTTGACAAGTACGGTGTCGTGAAAGGCGTTCGGCACTGCTGAGGGGTTGGGGGTCCCGGGAATCTGCTCGGGCTGGAAGGGGGCGGTCCCGAAAAGGGGGTTCGCCACCGGGCCGTTCACCGTGCGGTCGTAGCCCGTCCAGTACCAGGGGAGGTAGTCCCAGCGTCCCTTCGCGTTGACGTCGGCTTCGTCGGCCGCGTTCTGGTTGGGCATGTAGACGTGCGGATACCACAGGGCGCCGCGGCCGCCCCAGCGGGCGAGGTCCCAGGTCGGGTCCTGCGCCGTGAGCTGTTCGCGCTCGGGGACGAACGTTTTGTCCTCGATGATGAGGGGCAGCTCGGCGGCCGGGATCGCGCCGCCGGCGACGAGCTCGTCCTCGACGGGGTCGGCGATGAAGTACGGCGTCGCCGCGCCCGCGTAGACGCTGAGGCGGGTGAGACCGAAGGTGTCGTCGTGCAGGTAGAGGAAGCGGGCGCTCTGGTCGTTGGGGAAGTACAGCGTCGTGGCGCCCGGGCCTGGGTCGGGCATGTCGGGGACGTTGGTCAGACCGGTACCTGTGCCGTAGGGCGAGCGCTCGCCGGCCGGCGTCACCCACTGGTACGGCGAGCCGCCGCTGATCCACGGCGTGAGGCCGCCGTGCAGGTGCAGCGACGCCCGGTTCTGCGGGTACGTCTGGTCGCCGCCGAGGGGGCCGGCGCCGGCGCCGGGGACAGTGGCATCCACGGGCAGAAAGAGCCTACCGGCATTGCCGGCCGGCAGCTCGTTGACGAACTTGATGCGGACGGGGCGGCCGCGGCGCGCTTCGAGCAGCGGCCCCAGGTAGTGGATGGCGGCCGGCGCCACCGTATTCTGCCCGTTCGCGTCGGTTCCCCGATTGAGCTGCACGTAGCCGCGCAGCCGGGTCGGCGGCAGATCGCGGTGCAGCTGCTCCGAGTACTGGCGCACGGCGATCTCGTAGTAGTCGGAGCCCGGGTACGTCGTGGTGTCGGGGACGGCGACGGGGATGTACTGGCCAAGATCGTTGGCCGCCGCCGCGCCGACGCCGGGCAGCGCGTCGACGAACTTGCGGAGCAGCGGGCTGTTGGCCCAGTTGGCGGACCCGCCGAAGTAGTCGGGGGTGGCGAGCGGGACGAGCTGCGGCGGTGGGGGAGAGGGCTCGCCGGCCGTCGCCTGAGCCGCTCGCGACGCCGCATTGAGCCGGTCCTGCTGGGAAGTGCGGTCCGACATCAAGCTGAGGAGGTCCCGAGTGGCGTACGAGACGGCCCCGTTGGTGACGCCGGCGTCGGTGCTCGCGGCGCCGGGCGGCGCGATGCCGGCCTGCGGCTTCTCGTCGGTGCCGCAGGCCCCGACGACGAGCGCGGTCGCGGCCACGGCCGCCAGCGCGACCAGTGCCACGCTCCCTCTGAACAGCCGGCGTTCCAGACCGTCCTCCTTGCCCCCGGCGGGGCGTCCTCGCGCACGCCGCCCTAGCCGGAGAATGCGGACGAGGCAGCACCGGTTCGTGGACGGGCACTAAACGGTACCATACAATGTCCGCGTGCCCCGGGGCCTCGGCTCCAGGGTCAGGCCCGGTCAATGTCGCGCGGGGGGGCAGACGTGAAGGTTCTCGCAGTCCTCATCATCCTGGTCGCACTCGTGATCATGATCGTACCGCAGTACACCAACTGCGAAGCCGGCAAGGACGATTCCACGATGGCGACCAGCACCGCCGCCACGACGATGGCGAGTCCTGCAGCGAGCCCGACCGCGGGGGCGATGCCTTACAGGATGATGAAGTGCTACTGGACGGCGCACGCGGAGATCGTCGCCGGCGTCCCCCTCCTCGCCATCGGCGTCCTGCTGATCTTCGCGCGCCGTAGAGAGACGACTCGCGTGCTCGGCATCCTGACTGCTATCCTCGGGGTCCTCACGATCTTGCTCCCCACCAACATCATCGGGACGTGTCTCAATGACGAGATGGTCTGTAACACGGAGATGAAGCCGGTCCTGCTGATCTCCGGAGGAATCGTCGTCGCGCTCGGCATCGCCGTGCTCGTTCTGGGCGAGATGAAGCGGGAGAACGGCAGCGGGGGCGCGACGCTCGCATGAAGAGGCGGCCGGCCTGAGGCCCCGCAGCCTCCTCAGACTCGCCCTCACGGGCATCTCCAGCAATCCGCTGCGCAGCTGGCTCGTCGCCGGCTGCGCGCTGCTTGTCGCCGGGATGGTCCTCTCGACGGTGATCATCTCGCGCGGCGGCGAGGAGAGCCTGCGCCTGGCACGAGAGAGGCTCGGCGCGGACGTCGTCGTCGTCCCTCGTGGCTCCGTGACCGGCGTCGAGGGCGCCCTGCTGCTCGGCAACACGACGAACGCCTACATGCCGCGTGCGGTCGTGCCGAGAGTCGAAGCGGTACCCGGCGTAGCTGTCGCCTCGCCGCAGCTCTACCTCACGTCGATGGCCAACTCCTCGTGCTGCTCGGTCTCCCTGATGTTCATGTTCGCCTACGACCCCGCCACCGACTTCACCATCGAGCCATGGCTGAGGGAGAAGCTCGGTCAGGACCTCACGAACGGCCAGGCGGTCGGTGGCTCGGACGTCTTCGTCCCGGAGGGCGAGGAGAAGATCAAGCTGTACGGCTACGACTTCGATCTGGTCGGCAACCTCGAGCCGACCGGCACCAACCTCGACCAGACCCTGTTCATGACGTTCGACACCGCCTTCGACATGGAGCAGGTCTCTCAGACAGAGGCGAAGATGGCGCTGCCGGTACTCGAGGACACGGTCTCGTCGGTGCTGGTCAGGGTCGCGCCGGGCGCCGACCGCAACGCGGTCGCCGCGGCGATAGGGGAGGCCATCCCGGAGGTCGACGCGGTGCCGGCGGCCGAGATGTTCGGCTCGTATGGCGCGCAGATCTCGGGTGTCATGCGCACGATGATCGTGATCGTCGTGCTGACGGTCGTGCTCTCGCTGGCGCTCATGGCGCTGGTCTTCTGGATGGCGGTGCACGAGCGGAGCCGGCAGATCGGCGTGCTGCGCGCGCTCGGTGCTACCCAGCGCTTCGTGCTGCTGTCGTACATGACCGAGGCCGTGCTGCTCGCGCTGTTGGCGGCCTGGTGGGCGCCATCCTGGCCGCGGCCACCATGTACCTCTTCCACGACCTGCTCGTGTCGGCGCTCGGCTTCACGATCCTGCTTCCGTCGCTCGCGAGCCTGGTGGGCCTCATCGTCGTCGGCCTCTTGATCGCCCTGGTCGTCGCCGCCGCGGCGGCGTTCGTGCCGGCGCTGCGAGCGTCTCGCCAGGAGCCGGCCGTCTCGATGAGGGAGTAAGCGACATGACGGCACTGTCATTGCGTGGGATCGGCAAGGCGTACGGCGGCGACGGCGCCAGGACCTTCGCCGCCTTGCGCGACGTGGACCTCGACATCGAGACCAACGACTTCCTCGTCATCACCGGGCGCTCGGGCTGTGGCAAGACCACGCTGCTCAACGTCGCCACCGGCCTGGCGACGCCGAGCAGCGGCACGGTGACCGTCGACGGCGTCGAGATCTGGAGCGTCAGCGACGCCGAGCGCAGCAGCCTGCGCAACCGCACCATGGGCTTCGTGTTTCAGTTCCCCAGCCTGATCCCGGGACTCTCCCTGGAACAGAACGTCATGCTGCCGCTTGAGTTCAGCCACGAGGAGCACGCCGACGCCCGCGAGCGGGCGCGGGAGCTCCTCGACATGGTGGGCCTTGGTCATCGCACGGCGGCCCTGCCGCGCGAGCTCTCGGCCGGGCAGCAGCAGCGTGTCGTCGTCGCGCGGGCGCTCATCAACCGTCCGACGCTCCTGCTGGCCGACGAGCCGAGCAGCGACCTGGACGAGGAGACCGAGGCCGAGATCATGGAGATCCTGCGGCGTATCCACGCCGAGCAGGGCGTGACGATCATGATGGCGACCCACGCCCGCCAGCTCGTCGCCTTCGGCACGCGGCACCTCGAGATGGTCGACGGGACGGTGCGCGAGAACGAGGATCACGAGGGCCCGTCCGGGTCGCTCAGCCCCGCCTGACGGACGCCGGGCAGCGCCGCTGCCGCCGCGGCGGGGTAGTACTGTGAGGGAAGATAAGACCAGCCGGCGAATCCTTGTCTTCCCTCTCGGCGAGCGAGCCTGCGGAGGCACTGCGCGCCGGGGGAAGACAAGAGGCGGCAGCCGTTCCTCATCTTCCCCTTTCGCACTACCGCCCGCCGGAGCCGTTGGTGCCTCCGGGGTCGCTGCGCCCGAGGTGACGGAGCCGTGAGGCGCGTCCGGGTTGTCCGGCTTCTCAGCCGCCGGCCGCCGCTCGCCCGGTCTTCTCGACGCCCGACTCGCTCCGCCCCGGCGTCGTGAGCAGAAAGCTCAGCACCCAGAGCACGAGCATGATCGCTTCGGTGGCGACGCAATACGTGCAGAACGCATCCAGGACGACGGCCTGCAGCAGGAACAGAGGGATGATGGCGAGCGCGCCGAGAAAGGCCAGCACCTTGTAGGCCTGCGTGACCCGCACGCGGGGGCCGGTCAGCAGACCGATGCTCAGATAGAACATGAGGGCGAAGAAGACGGTGCCGATGAGCGCCAGCGGCACGCCGAGGATCACGGAGTACGCGCTGGTCTGCACCTCCTCGCAGCCCTTGACCACGTAGCACGGCGAGACGTAGCCGCGGTAGTGCACGAAGGTGAGGTACAGCGAGATGACGAAGCCGGCGTAGGCCGTGCCCGCCAGGACCCACGGCACCCAGCGGCGCGGCCCTCTGGAAGCGGCGCGGGCCTGCGGCGCCGGAGACCTGGCGCGCGTCACAGCGCCTCCCGGATGAGCTTGTCGAACTCCTCCAGGCTGCGCGGGAGCACGACCGCATCACCGACCACGAACCACGGCGTGTGGCTCACGCCGCCCTTCTTGCCCTCAGCCGCCTGTCGCGTGATGAAGTCGCTGGTGGACTGCGCGTCGGCGTCGGCGTGGAATCTGTCGAGGTCGAGGCCGAGGCTCTCCGCGTAGGCGTCGAGGTAGGGGCGAGGGTCGTCCGACTCCGCCCATTCCTTCTGGTTCTCGAAGAGGAGATCGTGCATCTCCCAGAACTTTCCCTGCAGCGAGGCGGCGTACGCTGCCTTCGCCGTGATGGTGGCGTACTCGTGGTTGGCGAGCGGATAGAACCGGTAGACGAACTTGACCTGGTCGCCGTACTTCTCACGAAGAGTCTTCAGCATCGCGGCGTATTCGGCGCAGAACGGGCACTGGAAGTCGGAGTACTCGATCACGGACAGCGGGGCGTCGGCCGGCCCGAACGAGATGTCGTCGGGGCCGGGCGGCGGCGTGCGCGCAGGCTCGCTGGCGGCCGCCCCCGTGAAGAGGTAGAGGGCGGCCACGGCCAGAAGCAACAGAAGACTGCCGCCGACCCACGGGACACCCTTTGCAGCGAGGAGATGTTGGCCGGGCGCGTGCATTGCGGCCGCATCCTATCTCAGTCGAGCCCGTGCTTCATGGCGATGACGGCGGCGGTCGTGCGATTGGGCGCCTCGAGCTTGGTGAGGACGTTGCTCACGTGCAGACGCACGGTGCCGAGGGCCAGGGTGAGCTTCTCGGCGATCTCGTGGTTGCTCATGCCGGCGGCGAGCAGGGCGAGGACCTCGCGCTCGCGGGGCGTCAGGTCGCGGCCGACCTGGTCCCGTCTGCGGCTCATGACAGACTGCATGGCGCTGGCGTCGATGGTCCCCCGCCCGTCGTGCGCCGCCCTGATGGCCCCCACCAGCGCCTCCGAGCGCGAGTCCTTGAGCAGAAAACTGATCGCCCCGGCCTGGAGCGTCTGCTCCACGAGCTCACCGTCGGCGTAGCTCGTCAGGGCGATGACCTGTACCGAGGGGAAGGCCTCCTTGATCTGGGCCGTGGCGTCGGCGCCGTTCATCACCGGCATGATCAGGTCCATGAGCACGACGTCGGGCGCGGTGAGCGGCACGAGGTCCACGGCCTCCGCGCCGTTCGCCGCCTCGCCCACCACCTCGACGTCGAGGGCCGTGGAGAGCAGGACCTTGAGGCCCTCACGGACCATGAGGTGGTCGTCGACGATCAGGACCCTAGTGCATCGTAGATCGCTCATGATCCCCCTCCGTCAGTGTCGGTGACTGGGCCCAGCCGGGCCACACGGCCGTGATGGTCGTGCCGCGGCCGGGCGCGCTGTCGATCTCGAGCGACGCGCCCACGCTCTCCAGGCGTTCGCGCATGATGCGCAGACCCATTCTGTCGGGTCCGACGTCGGCGGGATCGAATCCCCTGCCGTCGTCGCGCACGCGCAGACTGACCACGCCGTCGCCGTCGGCGACGCAGTCTACCTCGACCTGCGTCGCGCGCGCGTGCTTGGCGATGTTGTTGAAGGCTTCCTGCGTGACGCGGTAGAAGACGAGCTTCGTGGCGGAGGAGAGGGGGATGTCGGCGGCGGTCCGGATGTCGACCTGCCCGGTGACCTGACCGGCGAGCGCGTCGCCCAGGCGGTCGAGCAAGGCCTCCAATGGTGTGGCCTCCAGCGCCGCCGGCCTGAGCTCGAAGAGCAGGGTGCGCATCTCGGCGTGCGCGGCGCGCACCAGCCGCTGGAGACGGGCTAGGTTGCTGAGCCCCACGCTCGGCTCGCGCTCCCAGACCGCGGGCAGCGCTTCCGCGATCAGGGTAGCCGAGTAGATGGTCTGCGTCACGGCATCGTGCAGGTCGCGGGCAAGGCGCTGACGCTCCTCCTCGGCCGCCTGCTCGGTCTGGCGCTCGTGCAAGCGTTCGTTCTCGATCGCCGTCGCCACGTCATCGGCGACCGTCTCCGCCAGCCGCCGGTCCTCGCTGGAGAACGGCGCACCCTGATCGCGCGTGATGCTGAGCGTGCCGAGGGTCATGTTCTTCGCCACCAGGGGGACGACGAGCAGCCGGCTCGTGCTCTGGAGCGCCGCCGGCAACGCGCCGTTGAGGTCGATGCGCGCATGTTCGGCGGACAGCAGCTCCGCGATCTCGAGCGCGGCCTGGTCCAGCGCCGTGGCGAGGTCGGCGCGGTCGGCGAGCGTGCGCGAGACGCGTTGCAGAGCATCGAGCTCCGCGACGCGGCGGCGCAGCGATTCGGCTGTGGCAAGGCGCTCCTCGGACTCCAGTTCGAGTCGTGTGTTGACATCGTCCAGGTCCTTGACGCGCCGCGCGACGAGGTCCTCGAGGTGAGCCCGGTTGGCCAGCAGTCCGGCTTCCTCTCTCAGCGACTCCTCGCGCAGCCCGATGCTGACTCCGAAGATCAGGATCACGAAGCTCACCTGCGTGTAGTAGAGGTCCGCGAGGACGCCGTAGTCCTGGAGCGCGTCGAGGACGCCGACGATGAGGAACACCGTGAGGACGCCGGTGATGAGCCACGCCTTGTGTCGCTCGCCGCGACGGTGCACGCGCCGGGCCGCGTAGAACATGAAGACCACGGCTGCCAGTTCGAGCGCGCTTACCAGGTAGTAGGCAGGGTGCGGCGAGGGCACGGCCATGATACTTACCTGCGAGGCCGCCATCGACAGCGACACGATGCTGCCGACCTCCCGGTGCAGCATGCCGTAGGGGAGGATCAGGTCCAGGACGATCAGTGCGCCGCCGCCGGCGCTCAGCGCGAGCAGCCAGCGCATCGGGCGCACGCCGGTGTAGAAGGCCACCAGCCACATGGTGGCCATCCACCAAGCCAGCCCCGCGGGGAAGTACGCCCACTTCATCACCAGGTAGTGCGTCCGCGGACTATCCGTTGTGTACATGACGACGACCGCCAGCGCGCCGGCCGCGACCGTGAGCGCCTGGAGGGCAAAGGTGATGCGCACGGCGTCGCGGGGACGGCGCCGCAGGCCGGTGAGCCCGTGCGCGAGGGCGGCGTCGACGCTGATCCCCGCCGCCATTGCCATTGCGATGACTGGGATGTTCACGTCCGGAAGCCTATGCCTTTTGTCCAGATAGGAACAGGCCTAACAACTGTGTTCCCCGATAGTCACAATAGGGCTATGATTGGTCCGGATTCATCCGAAACCGGGTGCGGCCACGTTCTCAGAGCGCGGTCGCAAGTGTTGGGGTATGCCGATATGCGCTGGGGAAGGGGTTCTCATGACCGCTAGAGCCGCCAGAGTAGTCAGAGGGATGACGCTGGCGAAGGCCAGTGTCCTGGTCTTCGTGGCAGTGGCACTGCTCACGACCGTCTTCATGGTGAAGATGAGTCAGGGCGAGGCATTGCCGGCCAATCCTACCGACGCGGCGGTGGTCCCGCACTACTTCGGCCCGTGGCCGAACTGGGCCTTGAGCCCAACGACGGAGGCGTCGGCGACGGTCACCATCGAAGGTGACGGCATAGGTGCGACGGCGACGGCGACACTCGGCGCGACGGTCAACGGGACCGGAGCCGTCACCGGCATCACCGTCACTGACCCCGGAAGTGGCTATACCGCCGCGACGGTCACAATCGGCGGCGCTGGCACCGGAGCCACCGCCAATGCCGTGGTCACGACAAGCGGCAGCGTGACCGCGGTCACCGTGGGCGCGCCGGGCGCCGGCTACGTGAGGCCCGTCGTCGCGATCACGGGCGGCGGCGGCAGCCCGGCCGCCACGGCTACCGTGTACGGCGGCATCGACGCGGTCACACTCGCCAACGCCGGTACCGGCTACACCATGCCGACGGTCGACGTCGACGCGCCGGATGACCCGAACGGGATCCAGGCCACGGCGCACGCCGAATGGAATCAGCAGACCGGGGTGATCACCGGGATCGTCCTGGACAATCCCGGATCCGGCTACTCGTCGGCTCCCAACGTGGTCATCCGCGACGGCACGCTCATGGACCCGATCGCCGGCGGCCTGGGAGCCTCGGCCACGGCTACTTTGAAGGTTCTCAGCGTCGTGCTCGACACCTTTGGGGCCGGCTACACGTCCGCTCCGACTGTGACGATCTCCGACGCCATCGGCGCCGGCGCCGGCGCGACCGCCACGGCGGCGATCGCCAGCGGCGGCGTCACGGCCATCAACGTCACCGCCGCCGGCACGGGCTATGTCGGTCCCGGCGGCATCAAGAAGTTCCAGGACGACCTGCCCGGGCTCTACGTTCCGAACGGGAGCGCCCCGGCGGCCGCCAAGTACATCCCGATCGGGGTGCCGCAATCCAAGATCTACCTCGACCCCAAGGGCCGACCCATCAAGGCCGACGAGTACGAGATCGCCCTCGTGCAGTACCGCACGAAGTTCAACACCGACCTGCCGGCCACGCTGGTGCGCGGCTACGTGCAGCTCGAGACGGCCACCAACGCCGTCGGCAGCCTGCACTACCCGCTGATGAACGCGAACGTCGACCCGGCCCTGCCCGACACCCCTGTCCTGATCAACGGGGTCCAGGCCTACGCCTTCACCCCGCCGCAGTGGCTCGGCCCGGTGATCGCAGCCACCAAGAACAAGCCGGTACGCATCGTCTTCCGCAACCTGCTCCCGACCGGGACGGGCGGCGACCTGTTCATGCCTGTCGACAGCACCATCATGGGCTCCGGCAAGGGCCCAGTGATGCCGATGGTCGATCCCGTCAACTCCGGCACCGTCATGGACGAGGTGCGCAACCCCGTCTGCAACGAGTACCCGAAGCCCATCGACTGCTTCAAGGACAACCGGCAGACGCTGCACCTGCACGGCGGCATCTCGCCGTGGATCAGCGACGGCACGCCGCACCAGTGGATCACGCCGGCCGGCGAGAACACTCCCTGGCCGGAGGGCGTGAGCGTGAGGTCCGTGCCCGACATGACCGGCGTCGACACCGGCCCCCGTGACGGCGTTCAGACCTTCTTCTACACCAACCAGCAGAGCGCGCGGATGATGTTCTACCACGACCACGCGTGGGGCACCACGAGGCTCAACGTCATGGCCGGCGGAGCTGCCGGCTACCTCATCAGCGACGACACGGAGAAGGCGCTGATCAACAGCGGCACTATCCCCGGCGCCATCGACACGATCCCGCTCGTCGTCCAGGACCGGACCTTCGTCCCCAGCGACGCGCAGATGTACGACGTGAAGGACGCCAACGGCAACATCGTCAGCTACGGCCAGGACCCCACCTGGAACAAGGCCCGCTGGGGCGGCAAGGGCAGCTTCTGGGTCCACCACGTGTACATGCCGGCCCAGAACCCCGGCGACCCGGGCGGCATGAGCGCCTACGGACGCTGGATGTACGGCCCGTGGTTCTGGCCGCCGGCGGCGGCGACGACGTACGGACCGATCGCCAACCCCTACTACGACCCGAACTGCAACCTCGATGTTCCGGCGACGTGGACCTACCAGACCGACCCGTTCTGCGAGCCGCAGCTGATCCCCGGCACGCCGAACATCTCCAACGGCATGGAGCAGTTCAACGACACGCCGGTCGTCAACGGCGTGGCGTACCCGAAGGTGACGCTCCAGCCAAAGACGTACCGCTTCCGCATGCTGAACGCGGCCAACGACCGCTTCTTCAACTTCCAGTGGTACATCGCCGACCCGTCGACGGGGACGCTGAGCGAAGTCACGCTCAACCCCGCCGAGCTGGCGGCGGCGCAGACCGACCCGGTCGTCTTCCCGACTCCCGTGCAGGGCGCCGCGACCGCCGGCCCCGACTGGATCCACATCGGCTCCGAGGGCGGCTTCCTGCCGGCCCCGGCGGTCGTCGACGGCCAGCAGCCCACCACCTGGATCACCGACCCGACCCGCTTCGACGTCGGTAACGTCGATCTGCATTCGCTCCTGCTGGCGCCTGCCGAGCGCGCCGACGTCATCGTCGACTTCTCGCAGTTCGCCGGCAAGACCCTGATCCTCTACAACGACGCGCCTGCTGCTTTCCCGGCGCGCGTGCCGTCCTACGACTACTACACCGGCCAGCCGGACCTGAGCCCGAACGGCGCTCCCGGCGTGCTGCCCGGCTACGGGCCCAACACCCGCACCATCATGCAGGTGACGATCGCCAACAACGCTCCGGCCGCGGCCTTCAACCTGACCAAGCTGAAGAACGCGTTCCTCCACAAGGCGGACGGCAGCGGCGTGTTCGAGTCTGGCCAGCACCCGATCATCGTGGGGCAGGCCGCCTACAACTCGGCCTACGGCACCAACTTCGCCGCCAGCAGCAACTGCAACCCCATCCCCAACGACCCGAACCCGGCCTTCCAGATCTGCGACGGCCTCGTGCGTGTCAACGACACCATGAACTTCGGCTTCAACACCCTCAAGAAGCAGACCGTCAAGACGACGATGCCGCTCCAGCCCAAGGCCATCCACGACGAGATGAACGCCACGACCTTCGATGAGTTCGGCCGCATGCAGGCCAACCTGGGCGTCGAGGCGCAGCCGCCGACGCCGGGCGTGCAGAACGGCACCTTCTACCCGTTCGTGAACCCGGTCACCGAGCTCATCGACGCCACCAACCTGCCGAAGAACATCGTGACCTATAACGCGAACGGCGATGCCGTGAGCGACCTCAAGATCACGCCGATGACCGACCCGAAGGACGGTTCTCAGATCTGGCGGATCACGCACAACGGGGTCGACACGCACCCGATCCACTTCCACCTCTACGACGTCCAGCTCCTGAACCGGGTCACCTGGGACAACATCATCATCCCCACGGAGGCCGGCGAGCTCGGCTGGAAGGACACGGTGCGCGTCGCCCCGCTGGAAGACACCATCGTCGCCCTGCGGCCGGTCGTGCCCGAGGTACCGTGGGAGGTGCCCAACTCGATCCGCAACCTCAACCCGATGGACCCGGCCGGCTCAACGAAGTTGTTCAACAACGTCGATGCCCAGGGCATTCCGACGACGCCGATCACGAACCAGCTCGTCAACTACGGCGGCGAGTATGTCTGGCACTGCCACATCCTGAGCCACGAAGAGATGGACATGATGCGCCCGCAGTCGCTGGCGATGCCGCCGGTCAGGCCGGATGGGCTCACGAACACGTTCACCGGCACGGGGAACCTTTCGAAGACCGTGCTGACCTGGAACGACAACTCCATCACCGAGACCGCGTTCCTGGTGCAGCGGTCGGACGACCTCGGCCTCAACTGGATCAACGTTGGGGACCCGATGGTCTCGCCGCTTGACCAGCCGAACATCCACGAGACGCGCACCTACACGGACCAGTCCACGTTCGATCCGAGCACCACGACGCGCTACTACCGGATCGCCGCCCAGAACACCCTGGGCTACGGGGCGGAATTCCCGAGCATGACTGTCGAATCCACGTCCACGGCCCGCGTTGTCGGCCCAAGCTTCGACATCACGGCCAGCGCCGGCCCCAACGGCAGCATCTCGCCGTCTGGCACGGTAACCGTGGGCAAGGGCGGGAGTCAGACCTTCACGATCACGCCGAACACAGACTTCCGACGCGCCCTCGTGGTCGTGGACAATGTCAACCAGCCGGACGCGGTGATTTCCGGCACGTACACGTTCACCGACGTGCAGGCGCCCCACACGATCAGCGTGACGTTCACGCAGGGCGCGGCCACCATCACGGCGACCGCGGTGGGCGGCGGTGGCACAGTCACGCCGGCCGGCGTGACGCAAGTAGCCCTCGGCGGCAACCTGACCTACACGATCACGCCGAACAACGGCTACAGCCGCGCCACCGTGAAGGTGGACGGCATCGACCAGCCGGCAGCGGTGACGTCGGGTACGTACGTGTTCTTGGGCGTGGCGTCGAATCACACGATCAGTGCAACGTTTGCGCCGACCGTGCCGACGACCGTCACCGTCACCTCCCCGAACGGCGGTGAGAGTTGGGCTCCGGGTTCGCCCCAGACCCTGACTTGGAGCGTCAGCACACCGGTGCTGACGGGCGACTTCCAGCTCTGGGTCGTCGACAGCGCGAACACCTACTACTACGTCGGCTCCAAGGCGGTCGATCCCGCGCTCACCGACTACAGCCTCGGCTGGAACGCCAGCCTGCCGGTTGCGAGCGACTACAAGTTGACCGTGTACTACCGGCCCGACGCATCCGTCTGGAGCTTCACGCTCAACGACATCAGCGACGCCGCCTTTGCCATCGGGACGCCCGCGACCGTCCTCACCGTCACCTCCCCGAACGGCGGTGAGAGTTGGGCTCCGGGTTCGCCCCAGACCCTGACTTGGAGCGTCAGCACACCGGTGCTGACGGGCGACTTCCAGCTCTGGGTCGTCGACAGCGCGAACACCTACTACTACGTCGGCTCCAAGGCGGTCGATCCCGCGCTCACCGACTACAGCCTCGGCTGGAACGCCAGCCTGCCGGTTGCGAGCGACTACAAGTTGACCGTGTACTACCGGCCCGACGCATCCGTCTGGAGCTTCACGCTCAACGACATCAGCGACGCCGCCTTTGCCATCGGGACGCCCGCGACCGTCCTCACCGTCACCTCCCCGAACGGCGGTGAGAGTTGGGCTCCGGGTTCGCCCCAGACCCTGACTTGGAGCGTCAGCACACCGGTGCTGACGGGCGACTTCCAGCTCTGGGTCGTCGACAGCGCGAACACCTACTACTACGTCGGCTCCAAGGCGGTCGATCCCGCGCTCACCGACTACAGCCTCGGCTGGAACGCCAGCCTGCCGGTTGCGAGCGACTACAAGTTGACCGTGTACTACCGTCCTAACGTAATCTTCTGGAGCTTCACGCTGAACGATGCGAGCAACGCGACGTTCGCGATTGGACCCTAAAATGGCAGGATGGCGCAGGGGGCAGGACTCGTAATCCGGCTTCCCGAGGCGGATGTGATGCCAACCGCGGACCCGCTCTCGAGAGCGGGTCCGCGGTTCTGTGGCTAGCGGGTGGCCCACGAGGGCGCGGGGCGCAGTACAACGCCGAACGCAGAGAAGGGCCGAGGAATGGATTGGCCGATGTCGAGTCACACCCCCAAGTCAGTTCTTCGGTCTCTTGTGCGGAGGGCTGGCTTTGATGTAGTTCCGGCACACAGTCCGCTGATGGCATTCCACTCAGACCACTACCTGCGTCACAACGCACGTCGACTGGAGCATCTGGCCAGCCTACGTATTCCGGTGGCCGGGCTGAGGGTGCTCGAGGTGGGGGCCGGAATCGGCGACCATTCGCACTACTACATCGACAGGGGATGCGATTTGGTGACTACCGAGGCGCGCGAGGAGAACCTTCTGCAACTCAGGAAACGCTACCCCGCTGCTGCGGTCCGCTATCTAGACTTGGAGCACCCGCAGCCGCAAGCGGGCGCGCCCTTCGACATTGTCCACTGTTACGGCCTGCTGTATCACCTTGGCAATCCCGCTCAGGCGCTTCGGTTCCTTCGATTCTGCTGTGGAGGGATGCTCTTCCTGGAGACAATCGTGTCGTCTGAAGGCGCAACTCCTGAGCCAATCCTGGTCAGCGAGCTGCAATGCGATCCGACGCAAGCGGTTTCGGGAACGGGGAGCAGGCCGACGAGGCAGTGGGTGTTCGATCAACTCGCAAGCCTATTCGACCACGTCTATCTCCCACTCACACAGCCTAACCACGAGGAGTTCCCCGTAGACTGGTCCACTTCCGAGGTGCGGCGCCACAGAATCACCAGGGCGGTATTCATCGCCAGCCTGAACAGCATCGAGAACGATCAGCTCGTGCCGTTCTTGCCACTACGGCAGACCCGACACCCATGAGCCTGCCGGCCACGTTGTTGACCATTCCGTCCCGAGACTGAGGCGGGCATCACTGCCGCTGCGACCGAGCAGGAGCGTTGAGGAGATTCCGCTGGTTGAACGGGTGTGCCGGGTGCAGGAAGAGAAAATTGAGCTCCTCGGCCTCCCAGCCAAAACCGTGATCCACGTTCTCCAACAAGCCCGACGAACTGATGTGGAAGCAGCCCTGGTACCCTCGCTGGGCCAGAACGCTTCTGAGGCGCGCGAGCCTCGCAGCCTCTCCAAACTGACATTCAACGATAAGATGAGGATGATCGGTTGAGAGGATCTCGGCCATGCCCTCGATCACCTCGATCTCGTGCCCCTCGACATCGACCAACGCGAAGTCCACAGGCCGCTGGGGGCACGCTTCATCCGCCGTCGCGGTTTGGACGACCAACTCTTCCTGCGCGGGCTCTATGTTGAACTCCCTTATGAGGCTGGAGCGCGCCCAGAACTGGGGGACGAACAGTGTGGCAGTGCCGGGTGCATTCGACAAGGCTTGCCTTATGAGTGTGACCCGTCCCTCCAGGTGGTTCGCTCGGATGTTCGTGTTCAGCCACTCGAACACTGTCGGGTTCGGTTCGAACGCCACCGTTCGCAGCGCGGGATTCGCTGCGGATGCCACGAGGGTGAAGAGTCCCGTATGGGCACCCGCGCTGAGGAAGACACCGCTCTCCTTGGAGAGACGGCTTACTAGGCGGAGTGTCGCTGGCTCGTACGTCGCCAGGTTGGTCCACACGAAATGGCGCGCAAGGACATCCTCATGGTCGGCAATGTAAGTGAATGAGAGCCCGTCTGAGGTCTTGATGGCATGAGCGCCGATCGGCTGGATGCGCATCCACAAACCGCGCGGGATGAGACGGCGGCTGGCCAGACTTTGAAGTGCTCTCTTGCCCCATGGGGATGAGAAGAGCCGGTCGCGCACTCTTCTCACGATGTCACGGAAGGCTGGCATGCTGTCGTTCACTATGCTCTCGGACTGACGCGCCGGACTTGTCAATCTCGGCGCAGAGTCATCAAATTCCTCGTCGGCGAGTATACTCCAACGAGTTTGGCTCTTCAGGGTGTCGAAGACACTACCGGTGCCTTAGACACGACTGAGCACGTCGACATTTGGAGACCCGGATAGGAGCGCTGGATAGAGACCGCGAAGTGACGCCCCCGGGAGCTGAGCGGCTCACTCTGGTTTCGACGCGTCGACTCTCCGTCGGACCGAGCTCCGATGTTGTCAACATGGCCGAAGATGCTCTCTGGCGACACTATCCCGCGCAGGACCTCATCAGCTTGAACGCAAGCCAGGCGACGGTTCGTAAGCTGCTGCGTAACCGCTACGCAAGACGCCTTCCCGCGACCGCAGGACTGTATGAGCACCTGCAACGTCTGCTTGCTCACCGCGTCCCGGGATCAGCGTTCGTCACGGTCCTGAATCCAAACGAATTGGACCTTTGCCGCTGGGTGCAAACCACCGGCAAGACCGTGCTCTACGCCATCGACATCTGGGAGTCCGACATACCTTCTATCGCACATGCGGTCTCCCAGGTGGACCTGGTGCTTCTGGCGTATGCCGATGCTGCCCAGATGCTGAAGAAGCGTTTGGACCCGAGCGCACAAAGGAAGGTCCACCTGTTTCCCAACTTCGTCGATTCTGAGTACTACGGCTTCCGCGCGCTTCCAAAGACCAATGACCTTCTGCAAGTCGGCAGGCAGGATCCTGTGCTGCACGAATGGGCATTGAAGTATGCCGATGACCGGAGGCGCTCCTACCTGTACCAGAAACGATCTTCGAGGGGGATCTACTACTTCGAAACGCGGATTTGGGATAGCCCGGGAGTGCAACTCTCGTACCCGAATCTCATGTCCATACTCGGCAGCAGCTCGATCGCGCTTGTGTCACCACCCGACCGAAGCGATTCGGTGCGGACCGGTCGGGTGAGCCCCTTGACTCACCGATATCTGGAGGCCGCCATGTGCGGCGCTATCCCCGTGGGCGCCGCCCCGGGCGGGGCAGAGTACGTCGATTCGTTCCCTGCCACTTTCACTGGTGTTCCGCGAGACTATGACTCATTTGTTCGCCTGTGCGACGGCCTGCTGGAAGATGTGGACAGGCGAACGAGATGGGCTCACGCGAATCGGAGCTTTGTGGTGCAAGCCCATTCCGCGGTGGCAAGAGCTGCGCAGCTTAGAAACCTCCTTTCGAGGGCGTAACCTGGCGAGAGAGAACGCTGGGCGTGCAGCAACTCCAACCGCGCACTGAACCACGCGTTTGTGGCCGTTGGCTGGAACTCCCACTCTCTAGTTCAATCAGCAGGAGTTGGGAGCGAATCGCTGCGGCGACACACCAAATCCACCTTCGACGTCACCAAGTGAGGCGCGAGGACTCTTGCGGTACGGACAACGGCACGTTTCCATGAGCTCAATGGCAGTATACAAACCCTTCGCTTGAACGTCGGCTCTAGGCCGGATGCCCTTACGATCCCGACAATCGACTGCGGCGTGAAGAAGTGCAAATGGGTTCGATCAAGGTGACCGGACTCTGCATACTCCCATCGACCTCTGAGTAGCGGTAGCAGCACGCTGTAGTGCGCAACATTGGGCACCGAAAGGACGAGGACGCCGTCGCTGCTTAGCAGCGAGCGCGCGACGCTCAGGCCGATCCATGGATCTTGGAGGTGTTCGAGGGAGTCTCCGAACACGATCAGGTCGAAGGGTGCGTGCTCAGCGATCTCAGCGTTTGGGAACGGAGCAGCAACAACCCCGGTAAGTCGCGTAGCTGCTTGCCGGGCGCTGTGCCTGCTTGGTTCGACGCCCCAGACCTCATCGAAGCCGGCCAAGAGAAGGGAGTGAGCGAAGACGCCATTGGCGCAGCCAACATCGAGTGCGCGGCCTCGGCCGGATGGCGTGGTGAAGCGTAGCGCGAGCTCCAGGAGGTCCGGACGGGCTTGAGCATAATAGGAGTCAGGAGGCCGGGTGGGAGCCAGCATCAGATTCGCGTCAGCGCCCATTCACCCATCCGATGGTCCGGCCCCAGTAGGCCCTAGTCATCCATTCGACACGGTCGTTAGGTGGCATTCCCGAGATGCCTCGCGACGCCACGTACAGGCCGGTTCGTGCACGACGCGTTTCGACGACGCCCGTCCATCAGATGTCACCAGCGAAGTGCACCTAACTGTATCATGAACCTTTGGTCTCATGGGGTGACTTGGTCGAATGAGGAGCATCCCCCTGGCATCTCCTGCCTATCAGCGGTGAAACACATGACGCTAAGGCCCACGATGAGTGACCTGACGAGCACGCGAGTGTTGGGGAGAAGCGCTGCCTGGACTCTCGCGGGGCAGGTCATACCAATCATCATCGGCATTGCGAGCTTCCCCTACTTGATTCAGAGACTAGGCACGGATCGCTTCGGGACCTTGACTCTGATCTGGTTATTGGCTGGTTACCTTGGCTTCCTCGACCTAGGGCTTGGACGCGCACTCACGAAGCACGCGGCCGGCCTCCTGGCGAGTGACAAGGAAGAGGAAATCGCCCCCATGGCCCTTCGCGCCCTGTGGGCAATGCTGGCCTTGGGTATTGCTGTCGGCTGTGCGCTCTTCATGCTGGCGCCGTGGCTGGCCTACGACGTCCTAGACACCTCCCCGTCGTTGAGGGCAGAGGTCCAGTCGAGTATCCAGCTTGTTGCTTTGATGGTCCCGATGATCACCTCCACGGCGGCCCTTAACGGCCTGCTTGCTGCCTACCAGCGTTTCGACGTGATCAACGCGATTGGCATTCCCTTGTCTGCGTTGACCTACGGCGTGCCGCTCCTTGTTGCATTTGTTGCGCCGACTCTCCCGGCTGTCGTCATCTCCCTCGGGGCGATTCGGGTCGTGGGCTGGGTGCTGACGGCCTACTTCTGTCGCCGCTGTACTCAGACCCTCAGGTTTGTTCCCGGTCAGAAGAGCAGCGTGAGTTTGGGGCGACTACTTGCCTTCGGCGGTTGGGTCAGCGTGGCGGGCTTTCTCGGCCCCATGCTGGTGTATCTTGACCGGTTTCTTATTGGCGCGTGGCTCACCATGACCGACGTCGCCTACTACACCACGCCGTACTCGGTTGTGACTCGCGTGCTCGTTCTCCCGGCTGCCGCTGCTCAAGTGCTGTTTCCCGCTTTTGCGGCGACTTCGGAGATAGATCCCGCGCGCCTCGAGGTGCTAGTCGACCGTGGCATCCGGGCCATTTGCATTGTGGTGTTTCCCATTGCGTTCTTGGCCGTTCTTCTTGCCCGACCCGCGCTTGATCTCTGGCTCGGAGTTCAGTTCGCTGCCAACAGCTTCGTCGTCCTGCAGTTGATAGCAGTCGGCGTCTTCATCAACGCTCCTGCGGTCGTGCCGGCCTCGGTCATCTCAGCTGTTGGACGGCCGGACCTTATCGCGAAGCTCTACCTCGCGGAGCTAGTACCGTACTTGCTCCTGCTATGGGTGCTCGCGCGCTTGTTCGGAATCCAGGGAGTCGCAGCGGCTTGGACCATCCGCTGCGCTCTTGACGCTGCCCTGCTGCTCGCTATCACGCGGCATGTTGTCCCTGTCGCGCGTCGTGCCTTGCGCCGGGGAGCTGCCATCGTCCTCGCCGGTTGTGTGCCCATCGCTGCGGCGTTTCTGCCGCTGGAGGCTGGATTCAAGGTGCTGCTGGCAGTGGTCGTTATCGCGGGCTTCGCTCTCGCCAGTTGGTGTTGGTTGCTGGCCCCGGCGGAGAAGCGCCGCCTCATAACGGCGCTGAGTCCGGGACGGCCAAGAGAAGGCTGAGCCGTGACTCAAGATGTGAGTCTCTCTCTTCCGCGGCTGCCCCTTTGGCGTTTGCGCCACGTTGCGGACACCAACTGCCCTTCGGGCATCGTTTGGCGCGTTGGTCGTCTAGACGGTCGACAGCTCCCTATCATGCCACGCCATATCGCGAACCACCTTACAGGGTCCAGCCCGCCCAGCGAGACCGATGCTGGCGGGATAGATGCTGAGGCAACCTTGACGGAGAATCTGCGCGCCATTCCTGAGGAATTCACACCAGTCGTGATTGGCGGTGCACGCGGTCAGTGATCGGGTGACAACGGTGTATGCTCTGGCAGCTGCTCCCTACGATGCCTACGAAAGACAGACGGTGCCGTGATACGGTCCGGGCCGCTGAACGACGCCGCGAACTGAGTTCTACGCGAGTGCAAGGCGCATGACGACTTTCGGTGATGCGGCACTCGAGGGTGAGACGAAAGGACGATCCGTCAAGCACAGGAGCAGGACAGTCGCTCTGGAATGTGCGGGGGAGGCAGCGATGCCCTTCTCATGTCGAGCCTATTGCCTATGCTGATTGCGCTCCTAGTTCTTGTGGCAACGCTGAACTGGCTGCTTCTGGCACGAATGGATCGTGTTGTGGCGTTAGTCGTTTGGGTCGTTCTCGCGGCGAATCTCGTGCCCGGAGTGGACTTGATGTCGATTCGCCTGCTCGGGCAGATCGAGTACATCGACTACCTCATGCTTCTGCTCGCGATCGGCGCCCTGAGCGGCGCTTTCGGCGGATCCCGGGTCTGGCGCGCGGTTCCCCGCTGGCTGTGGGTTCTATGCCTCGTCTCTCTGATTTGGTGGTCGACGACACTGGTGCGTACTCTCCTGTGGTCCGGCATTCCCTTGCCTTACGGCATAGCGTACGGCCGAGACCTGGTCTACCCGGTTGTCGCGGCAGTGCTATGTTGCCTCTTCCTGGCACGGTGTCAAATCCGGGATCTGAGACTGTTCGCCGTGGGCCTCACCATTTGCGCATCAGCGTACGCGTGCGCCTACATTCTGACAGTGCTAACCGGACTCGACCTGTCATGGTTCTATCACCCATACGTCGACCTCTCCGCGTACTATGAGATGCCGCGACTCATCGCCGTTGGCGATGTCCTCGTGCTGCCTGCTCTCGCGCTGTCCTTCTGGTTCGCTCTTGGGCGTCGGGGGCGAGAGAGGGTTCTGTGGTTTGGCGCGTTCCTTCTCCTCACGCTTGAGGTGCTGGTTCAGATGACAAGGGCAGCGTACGTTGGGGTGCTTGTTGCCCTCGCAGTGGGTTTCGTTGTCGTGATGGCGCGTAGGGAATTCATCTTCGTCCGGCGCCCAGCGCGGTTCATGGTCGCAACGGCCTTGGTCGTCGTCTTCTCTTGGAGCCTGACCCTGTCGCTGTCCCCGTCCCTTGGCCAGAGCTCCGAGTCGAGTTCCCCAGTCTACGCGCGTGTGCTTTCGATGGGTCGCGACGTGGGTATCGGCTTGGGCACCGTATCCGGCACGGTGCGCGCCCGGAGTGAGATGGCGAATATCATGCTCGAGATTCTCGACGAACAGTGGGTCTGGGGTCTGGGTTTCTTGCATCCACGATACGAGTACTTCGATGCGCTGCCTCAGGGGTCGATTCGCAACACGGACGTCGGAGCTCTGGGTGCGCTCATGACGGTTGGGGCGATTGGCCTCGGTATGACGCTACTCCTGCCACTCGCCATTACCTGGTGGCTACTGCGGATGCCATGTGTGGCAGGTCCGCTGGGCCTCATCTCAATCGGCATGGCGGGCTACTGTGTCGCGGTGTTGGCCACCTCTGTGAGCCTGGTCATTCTTTTCAGCACCGGCTCCGCTGGGACTGCCGGCGTGTTCCTGGGGTTCGCGGTGGCAGTCGGTGCGCGGGCTCGGGATGCGGCGATGGATGTCACGGCCGCTCCTGCCGCATCACTGAATCCCGTAGACCATTCAGGAGACGAGTAGTGGTTCGGACTCCCGCAACCGCGCTCACGAGTGTGGGTTTCGTAGTGGTCACATTCGATTCCGCCGCGACCGTGGATGGCTGTCTGGACGCCCTCAAGAGACTCGCACCGCCAGGCGCTCCGATTGTCGTGGTCGACAATGCATCAACGGATGGGACAGCGAGTCTGGTTGCAGGCCGTGCTCCGCGCATCCAGCTGCTCGAACGTGATACAAACCACGGCTTCGCCGCTGCCTGCAATCTCGGCGCCACGCATTTGGACGCTGAATGGATCGTCCTCGTGAACCCCGATGTGGTGCTCGACCGGCTGGACTTGAACATGTTCACCGCCGACACCGCGGGCGCGGGGCTTGGCCTTGTAGCTCTCGGACAGCGCAGCGCCGAATCTCGGCATCCGACCTTTCGCGTGCGGAAGTTCGCCGGCGTGCTTGAGAGCGCTATCTGGTTCTCGTGGACGTTGCTCGTTCCGCGTGGGGCTCGCGCGGAGCGACTATTCTGGCGCTCCCGACATCGAGATTCCAACAACGCTATCGCCGAAGCGTGGCGTTGGGCATCCGGGGGTCTCGTCGCCGTCCGTCGAGACGCGTGGAAGCAAGTCGGCGGCTTCGACGAGCGCTTCTTCCTATTCTATGAAGACGTGGACCTGTGCCGTCGTCTATTGAACGCGGGATGGGGCATTGGCACCACTGTCGCCATCACCGGGCTTCATGAAGGGGGCGGCACAATGGAGCTGCGGCCCTGGAAGCTGGTTTGGGCGGTGACCAGCTGGCTCACCTACGTTCGTATTTGGGACGGTCGTCGTATGGCTCGGGTCGCCGCTGTCGTGTTGCTGGCCAACCTCGCATGTCTCTTCGTGATTCTGCTGGCGTTAGCACCCTTGCTGCGCGGCCAGGACCGATGGCACCGAAAGGTGCATCAGATCTGCGGGCTCACCAGTGGGTTGACCCGGGCCCTATGTCCCACGACGCCCGCGCCTAGCTCGTCTGCGGGACCCGCTCCTTTCGATTCTCTGCGCAGGGCGGTGTCCTAGCGTGGCTCGAGCCCTGCGCATTGGATTCGTCCTGTGGAATGAAGCCGTGGGTGGTGCCGAGGTGCTGACGAGTTCGCTCTGCACGGAGCTTGCGAAGCGACCTGACATCGAGGTGCATCTGCTAGTGCTCATGCGAAGTGGAGACCGTGCGTCGGATCGGCTCTCGTCCGGCGTAATTCGATACGAGGCAGGCTACCGATCTGCTGCCGACGCCCTCACGCATGCTCATAGCTTGAGGCCGCTTCTCGCCGTGGCCGCGCCGGATTGCCTCGTTCTTTCCCACTACGATGCTGCCATTCCCACTCTCCGAATGGGCGGATTCACAGGTCCACTGATCGTGGTTGAGCACGGCGGCATCATCCTCAACCCCCGAGCGGTTGGCCGCCGCATGTACTGGACGCAGGTGCTGAGCCGTCGGCTCTTCAGTGCCAGCATGGCTGCTGAAGTGTGCGTCTCCCGATTCATGTACGGCGTTCAGGCGCGTCTGCCCCATGCTCATCGTCTGGTGATTGTGCGAAACGGCGTCGACACGGCCCGTTTCGCTCCCGTGGATCGGTCGCATCCATGGGTGGCTGCAAGTTCGCCGTCGGCGTTGCGACTGGGAGCTGTGGGCACCCAGACACGAGAGAAGGGCTTCGAGATTCTGCTTCACGCTGTGGCGCGCTGCTGCTCATGGGGCATCGAGTTACGTGTAAGTCTTGCCGGCCAAGGGCCGGACCGACGCCATCTCGAGCAACTTGCAGCCACCCTCGGTATCGCCGATCGCATTCGTTTTGAGGGCGTCGTTGTCGACATGCCGGCCTTCTATCGGCGACAGGACGTCGTTTGTGTGCCCTCCACATCCGAGTGCGTGGAGTCCTTCAACATGGTTGCGGTTGAGGCTCAGGCTAGTGGCGTAGCGGTATTGGCCTCGAGGATGGGGGCGCTGCCAGAAGTTGTGCGAGATGGGCATTCAGGCGCGCTCTTCAGTCCCGGGAGGGACGTTGAGCTTGCCGCGCTGCTCCAGCGCTACGCGGAGGAGCGAGCATTGCTCGCGACGCACCGGAGTACGGCTCGGACCTGGGCGGTGAGCCACTTCGCCTTGCAGAGCACAGCGACGGAGTACTCTCGACTGGCGCGCTCCGTCGTCGAGTTGGGCTGAGCCGCCTTATCGCCAATGGTTACCTGACTGAACATAGGCTCGCTCCATCAGAATCGGCGACTCTTCACGCGTCTGCTCGGACTCTGCGATGTGGGTAGGAGAGTGGTAGACGTTGTGAAGAGGAGACAGCTAGTGCAGCTGCTTCCAAAGCAGTTCTTCGATTTGTGCAGCCACGCGTTCACTGCCAAACTTACGGACACTCGCCGCGACGACGTTGCGCGCAAGCCCCATTTCGCCGATATGGCGGAGACCGTCGGCAATCCGTCTAGGGCTAAGATCCTCGAGCACCAGCCCGTTGACTTCGTGGGAAACCACCTCGGGCATGGCTCCGACTCCCGAGGTCAGCACCGGCGTCCCACAAGCCAACGCCTCAAGCGCTGCAATCGACATGCCCTCGTTTGCTGAGGGCAATGCAAAGACGTCGGCTGTGCGGAGAACCACCGCCAGCTCTTCAGGCGTCTGCCAGCCTAGAAAACAGGTGCGCGTGGCAAGCCCGAGTTCCTCAGCAAGTCGCTGCATCGCGATACGCTGCGTGCCATCCCCGGCTACATCGAGGCGGACTTGTACGCCTCGTTCGAGAAGCAACGCTAGGGCCCGAAGAAGGAGTTCCAGACCTTTGCCTGATTCTACGCGCGCAGCGAAGACGACGTGGATTGGTCGTCCGTTGTACGGAAGCTCGAACGCCCTTGTCCCCACGTTGAAGACGGTCTCGTCGAAGCAGGTTGGCACCCGCGCGCACCTGCTGGAGACGTCGACTCCGGCAAGCTCTGTCGCAAGCCCAACACCACCTTCGTCGACGACGATCAACAGCTGCGCAGCCAACACTCCGTTGCGCACCAATCGGGTGTAGATGTGGCGCGACAGTCCCGATCGGGCCCACGGGTAGCGCGACTGTGCAAGCGGATGAGCGTTGCCGTGGATATGGAGTACAACGGGAGGTGCCCAAGCTTGCCCAGCGAACGGCAGCACGAGCTCGGGGCTGTGCACGTATAGGAGATCCGCCCAAGGTAGTACGCGCCGCCGCCGCAGTTGGAGGGCAGCGAGGGCAGTGAGCCGACTCGGGAGGGCGGGTCGTCCTCGGCCACGGTGCGTGTGAAGCAGAGGAAGGTAGGGGATGTCGCGGCCGCCGATATCGACTCGTGTCCAGATACCCAGCGGGACACCGGGCGCGGCCTCTCCGAGAGCGGCCACATCACAATGCAGATGTCGGACCACGGCCCTGACAAACGCAGGCTGCCCGCCGCCCGCCACTTGAGCGGGGTTCGATGTGTCGATGATGGCGAGTCTCAAGACCGCAATCCTATCGCACGCTGGCCATGCACTTCTCGGCGGCGAGGCGGCGAAGTTGTGTCGACAGCCAACTGCGGCGATAACAGCGGCGACAGAGTCGCTGCTGGCCGGGATCTGCGCGGCGACGCCGCAGCCCTGCGGCAGTGGACGGAGCCTTCGCTTCAGGCCAGACAGCGCGCCGTCGCCACGCACGCCCAACAGTGGGGAGCGCAGGAGTGCGCACATCAATCGCGCAGCCTGAGCGACCTCGCGGAGTATCACGTGCCGGACGACTCCCCCATTGTTGTTCGAGGCTTGGAGTGCTCGAACGCCATGCCGCTCCATGCACGTCTCGACGGATACAAGAGCGAACTGGCAGACGTAGTCCAGACGCACGCAATCGCTTCCGAACGGCAGTCGAGTCGGCCTGCAGAGGTAGAAGGTACTACCGTGTACCCGTTGAGTTGGCCGCCGCTCATTGCGTCATAGCGGAGGCGGCCCCCTGCGAAGGCGGCGATACAGTCCTCGGGCCAGACGAGCTTACGGGGAATCGGGTGATGCCATCGAGTCACTCGCCGCGATCTCTCTGTCGGCGACGCCGGTGTCTGTGTTCGATGCGCTCGCGCGCCAATTGCCACGCGAACAGCGCCAGGAAGCGAGGATCGTTCAGGAGGTGGCGCCGCCAAAGACGTCGCGGCTCGCTGGCGAGTCGAAAGAGCCACTCCAGGCCTCGGTCGCGCATCCATTCAGGAGCGTTTCTGGTCCTGCCCCCAAGCATGTCGAACGCGGCGCCAACGCCGACCATCACGCACGGTAGTGTCGCGGCCTCCTCGTCGTCGGCCTCGGCGCAGTGCGCAGCCATCCATCGTTCCTGCTTGGGGCACCCGATGCCGACGAGCAGAAGTTGAACGCCGGACTTCCTAATGCGGTCGATGATCAGGCGGTCCTCCTGAGGTGTTAGGGTACGGAATGGTGGGCTCCAGGCGTAGGCGACGTCCAGGTCCGGGCACGCGTCGGCGAGGAGCGCGGAGAACGCGCGGAGCGTCTCCGGGGTACCGCCGTAGAGGCCGAGCCTTAGGTGTTGGGCCTCGGCGCCCGCCAACATCTCGATGACCAAGTCGGGCGAGACACGGACGCGCTTCAACTGTGACAGACCGAGCGCGCGGAGTCCCCAGACCATGGGAACCCCGTCGGCGAGGACGAGGTCCGCACCATTCACGATTCTCCTGAAGTCATTGTCATCGTAGGCGGACATAGCCATGTGAACATTTGCGGCGCAGACGTAGTGGCTTGGCTGGGTGCGCAGAGGGGGGCCCGAAGGCGCGTCATTGCCAACCAGATCCGTATATGAACCGCCCAGGGAGGCGTCATCCTGTCGTGGCGGTGCCGGTTGCACCGACGCCCAGTCGAGAATCGTGCACACCGCCTCCGCGAACTCAATCTGGTCCACTCGCATTCCCAGAATGCGACGGCAGTTCCTGACTGGGACCATGCCCGCATCGGCGACCGTGCTCATGGGTGACCTTCGGCGTGCTTCAGGTCCAGGGCAGATCGGTAGATTCCTAGGAGAGCGTCACGGTTTGCCGCATGGCTGAAGGCTGTACGCCACAACCACAGGCATCGCTCACTGAGCTCAGTCCATGATGCTGACGAGCCCAACTCGAGTGCACGCTGGGCGAGGCCCAGGAAGTCCCCGAACGGCACCGCGCATCGAGGCGCAATCTCAGCAGCGAGCGAGCCAAGCGACCAGCCTTCAAACGCCACGATCGGAGTACCCTCGGCAAGCGCGTCCAATGCCACCAAGCCGTGCGGCTCGGGCCAGATCGACGGCATTATGACGATTGCGGCTTGGCGCATCGCCGAGCGCATTTCCTCAGGCCTGAGGCGTCCGACGAAGTTGAGATTGCGCCTCTCAGCCGCCGCCCGAACCTCGTTCTCCAAAGGCCCGAAACCGGCTATCGTCAGACGTGGTGCGTCTTCCGGCCAAGCGCGAATCAAGCTGAGGATGCCCTTTTCTGGGCTCAATCGGCCGCCGCAGAACATCCCCCGTCGGTCGTCACGATGAGAGGGGATCCCTTCTGCGACGCTGTTGGCCTTCACGACGATGCGCCCGGGTTTCGCCCCAAAACGGACGTAGCGCGCCTTCATGAGTGGCGTAAGCGCCACCAACAGCGAAGGCTGACTGCGGGAAACAGCGTTTTCCCATTGCCGTGATGCCGCGCCGCGCGCAACGAGGCTTTGCAGGCGTGAGCCTCGGTAGCAGCCGTAGACGACGCCTGCGGCAAGACGCCCCGGCATGCAGAGCTCGCAGTTCTTGCTGCGCCTCATGTGGGTGCCAGCCAGGCAAGAAAGGCGGTAGTTGTGCAACGTGTGGACGGTGGCGCAACCTAGACGGTCCGCCTCTACTATGGCTCCAGGACCGAGCTGCGGGTAGACGTTGTGGAAATGCACGACTTCCGGGCGATGC
Source organism: uncultured Thermoleophilia bacterium (assembly GCA_963765635.1). Lineage (GTDB taxonomy): Bacteria > Actinomycetota > Thermoleophilia > UBA2241 > UBA2241 > CAIXSE01. Next base: position 993,152 of record CAVXXF010000002.1, on the reverse strand, counting down.
CGTGACACCGCCTGGCGTATGAGGCGACGGCCCCATTCGTGATCAGAATACCTGAGGGCTATGCGCGCGCGATCGCGGAGAGGAATGGCGTCCAGGTCAGCAGCACACAGATCCAATGTGGACACGTCAATCCCAGCGTCCCGTAAAAGGTTGACTTCAGAATCGAAGACGGCGTCTTCACCGCCAGCTTGGCGATAGCGGTTGTGGCAGACCAAGACGCGCATCAGTGACACAAACCCTGGAACACGAGCCTCATGCGCCACGCGAAATTCGACGACCGCTGACCGACTGAGCAGGCTTCGCGACACAGCATCTTCATGATGACCCGCAGCTCGCCACCTAGAGTCGCCGCTGCCGCTCGAACTCGACGGTACGGGCCATCCCTTCGCGAAGCGGCACTGCCGGAGCCCAGCCGAGCAGTTCGGTCGCGCGTGAGATGTCGGGTTGGCGCACCTTGGGGTCGTCCGTCGGCAGCGCCTGGTACACGATCTGGCTGGAGCTCCCGGTGATCTGCGAGCACCACTTCAGCCAGTTCGCGTGAGCGTGTACTCGTCGGGATTGCCGAGGTTCACCGGCTCGTGGACGCCGTGACAGGCGAGCCGATAGAGGCCCTCGATGAGGTCGTCGACGTAGCAGAACGACCTCGTCTGCGAGCCGTCGCCGAACACCGTGAGCGGCTCGTTGTTCAGGGCCTGCCGGATGAAGGTGGGCACCGCGCGTCCGTCCTTGGGTCGCATGCGCGGCCCATAGGTGTTGAAGATGCGTGCGATACACGTGTCCACGCCCTGCTGGCGGTGGTAGGCCATCGTCAGCGCCTCCGCGTAGCGCTTCGCTTCATCGTAGACGCCCCGAGGGCCGATGGGGTTGACGTTGCCCCAGTAGCTCTCCTTCTGCGGATGCTCGAGCGGGTCGCCGTAGACCTCCGAGGTGGAGGCGAGCAAGAAGCGCGCGCGCTTGAACTTGGCGAGGCCGAGGGCGTTGTGCGTGCCGTACGAGCCGACCTTGAGCGTATGAAGAGGAAGCCGGAGATAGTCGATGGGGCTCGCGGGGCTGGCGAGCTGGAAGACGAAGTCCACCGGCTCGGCGACGTCGATGTACTCGCTCACGTCGGCGTCGCGGATAGTCGAACAGCGGGTCGCGCAGGTGCTCGATGTTCTCGAGCGTGCCCGTGTCGAGGTTGTCGAGGCAGATGACCCGGTGGTCCTTGTCGAGCAGGTACTCACACAGATGCGAACCCAGGAACCCGGCGCCGCCGGTCACGACGGATGTGGTCATCGGTCTTCCTCTCAGTAGGCGCCGCGCGAACGCACCACGGCGCCGGCCGTTCGCCACACGATGTACAGGTCGCTCTTCAGCGACCAGGTCTCCATGTACTGCAGGTCGAGGCGCACCATGTCGTCGAACGACAGGTCACTGCGCCCGCTGACCTGCCAGAGCCCCGTGATGCCCGGCAGCATGACGTGCCGCCGCCGGTGCCATTCTTCCATGAGCTGGTAGTCGCGCAAGGGCAAGGGGCGAGGGCCGACAAGGCTCATATCGCCCTTGAGCACGTTGAAGAGCTGGGGCAGCTCGTCGAGACTCAGACGCCGCAACACGCGACCGACCCGCGTCAGGCGCGGGTCATCGCGCAGTTTGAACAGCACGCCGTCTGCCTCATTGAGTGCCTCCAAAGCGCCCTGAGAGTCCCTGGCGCCGTGGACCATCGTGCGGAACTTGTAGCAGTCGAAGGGCCGCTGACCGACGCCGACGCGCTCGTCCACGAAGAACACCGGTCCACGCGAAGTAGCTTGATCAGCGATCGCGATGATGAGGAGCAGCGGACTCAGGACGACGAGCAGCAAGGCAGACCCGACCCGGTCCCCGGCCCGCTTGACCAGATAGCTGCCTGCGCCCGCGGGTCGCGGGCGGACCACGAAGAGCGGGCAGTCGAGTCCCGGGATGTACGTGACCGCATCGGCGTGGGGCAGCAGGCCCGGCGACACGAGCTTCAGGGCGACGCCGCCGTCACGGCACGCGTCCATGACGCTTTGCAGCTGACCGTTCATGGCTGCAGGATCCGCGATGATGACCTGAGTCGCCCCGCTCGTCGAGAGTGCTTCCTTGAGGTGCTCGTGGTCGGCCATGATCGGAGGTGCCTGGCCGATGTCGCTGCTCCACTGCGACTCACCGTCCGGGACTACGAGCCCGACCACCCTTACACGGCTTGACGGGGCAAGGGCGGCCAGGGTGGGCAGAGCCGACAGGCATGAGTCGAGGCTGCCGAGCAGGAGGGCGGGGGGAGCGTCACCCTCGGGGCCGTAGGCCAGAGCGACCAGCGCGTCGTACAGGTAGCGACCGGCGAGGGCGAAGCAGGCCCCGACCAGCCACGCGACCACGTAGCGCGCCCCGATGTCGACGGGGTCGACGACAAGCATGAGCACCAGGGTCGCGACGAAAGCGACCATCCACGCCGAGACGACCTTGCGCGCACTGTGCCGCACGTACCGCCTGCCGTAGAGGCCTCCAAGTGCCGCGACCACGACGATCACCGCACATCCGAGCAGGACGCTCCACCACGACAGTCCCGGCCACAGCGTGACCCATCCGAGCCCCGAAGCCGGCGGCACGAGGACCACGGCCAGCACGAAGGCGCCGGCATCGACCGCCATCAGCGTGATGACACTGGCGGTGCGACGCAGGCCGTGCACGCTCGAGAGCTGAGCCACCGACGGCAGCATCTTCGGCGCTCGCACGTCCCTTTGGTTGGCGACTTCATGGATGGGCATAGCGACCGGCGCTCCGTCCGATTCCCGATTCTTGGGACCTATCTTACCCGCATACCGCGGAACATGTTTTGCAGGCCTTTTGCGACGCTGGCTGCGTGCGGGCGCCATGGGTGCGGCTTTGCCCTGATGCCCTACGTCCTGTACTCTGAATCGAAGGTCCGTACACGCGCATTCCCTTGCCGGAACCGCCATCTCAAATCCTCCGTGGAGGCCGTGAGAACCCTCCGCAGCAGGCGGCCTCTGCGGCATGACGCTCGTCAAGCAGATCTGGGGGTTGGCATCATGAAGTCACCAGGTTCGTCGCACTTGACGTTCAGGCTCGCGACCACCCTTCTCTTAGCCTTGGTTCTGATGACAGGTGTGACCGCTGCGTGGCTACCGGCGCACATGATGGCGCGACCGGCACGCGGAGCCATGCTCGATGCTGTCTCACCTCCGACGTTCACCATTACCCCTATGCCCGGCGCCAACGGCTGGATCGGCCCACCGATTCCGCAGACCGTCGCCGCCGGCGGCAGCGTCCTCTTCACGATCGGTGCCTTCGATGGCTACCACATCGCCGACGTGCTCGTCGACAACGTCAGCGTCGGCGTCCGCACCACCTACGAGTTCACCAACGTGCAGGCCGACCACACGATCAGTGCGACCTTCGCTGAGGACGCCGTGCGCACGTTCACCATCACCCCCTCGCCCGGCGCCAACGGCTGGATCGGCCCGCCGCTGCCGCAGACCGTCGCTGCCGGCGGCAGCTTGCTCTTCACGATTGGAGCCTTCGACGGGTATCACGTCGACGACGTGCTCGTCGACGGCCAAAGCGTCGGCGCCCGCACCTCCTACGAGTTCACCAATGTGCAGGCCGACCACACGCATCAGCGCCACCTTCGCCGCGGACAGCGTGCGCACGTTCACGATCGTTCCCTCAGCCGGCGCCAACGGCTGGATCGGCCCGCCGCTGCCGCAGACCGTCGCCGCCGGCGGCAGCGTCCTCTTCACGATCGGTGCCTTCGACGGCTACCAGGTCGCCGACGTGCTCGTCGACGGCCGCAGCGTCGGCGCCCGCACCTCCTACGAGTTCACGAATGTTCGGGCCGACCACACGATCAGCGCCACTTTCGCCGCCGACTCGGGGCGGACGTTCAAGATCACTCCCTCAGCCGGCGAGCACGGCGGGATCGCCCCGCCGACGCCGCAAAGCGTCGCCGCCGGCGGCAGCTTCAGCTTCACGATCACCGCCGACCCCGGCTACCACGTCGCCGACGTGCTCGTCGACGGCCTCAGCGTCGGTGCCCGCACCTCCTACCAGTTCACCAACGTGCAGGCCGACCACACGATCAGCGCCAGCTTCGCGGTGGACACCGGACCGACCGTGACGATCACCTCGCCCAGTGGCGGGGAGGTGTGGCGTCGCGGCAGCGTCCAAGCGATCCGCTGGACCCTCAGCGCGCCCGTCGAGGGCGGACGCTTCACGGTGTGGGCCTCCTCACCCTCCGGCGAGCTCACGCAGCTCACCTCGCCGGGAGCGCCCGTGACGGCGCTCGCCGGGAGCACTGACTACGAGTGGAGCTACACCGTCGCCCTACCGGCGATGGTCACCTACCAGATCCTCGTGCGCTACGAGTCGGATGCCGGCGAAGTGCAGAGCGAAGCGCGCAGCGCCGGCAGGGTCGCAGTCACTGCGCCGGTGCGCCTCAGCGTGACGAAGCCCAGCGGCGCCGTGAGCTGGCGCAGGGGGACCAATCAGACGGTCCGCTGGCGTCTCTCCGAGCCGGTCGCCGCCGGCGTCTTTCGCGTGTGGGCGAAGAGCGCCAAGGGCACGCTCTACCGGGTCACCGGCGTGTCCACGCCGGTCAAGGCCGTCGCCGGCGCCACGTCCTACTCGGCGCGCTGGAAGGTGAACGCGCCGCCCGGCAAGGGTTACCGCATCGTCGTCGAGCACTGGTGGGCAGGAGCGAAGCTGGGCAGCGCCAAGAGCACGGGTCGTTTGACGATCACGCGGTAGGGCTGGGTCGGGGCGGCGCACTCCCCAAACGCGACTCAGTCGCCGGCGACGTCAGCACCGCGGAGTGCATCGACAAACGTCTACCTCGAGCGCGCGTCAACGTCACCGCCGGCCGCTTGTTGTCATCCAGACAGGCTCTCGTGTTGTTCGTAGTCTTGGCGCATGTGCGACCCTCGTCCCTTCGCGATCGTCTTCTACGAGACTCCACGCGGCGACAAGCCGGTCCTTCGCGGGATCAAGGACGACCTTTCGGTGCGACAGCGCCGCGCCCTCGGGTACGCGATCTACCGTCTGCTGCAACGCTACGGGGTCGGCGTCTGTGACACCGAGTTCGGGCGTCAGCTCGGAGACGGGCTGTTCGAGTTCCGCCTCCGCGTCAGGGCGCGCATAGACGGCGACAGGAGCGCCAGATCGAGGTAGCACGCCGTCGTCTCACCGAGCATCTCGGGCGCGGCCGAGACACTGATCGCGATTCTCCCTGACTGGAACGGCTATGACGTTTATGTCATACTGCGACCGCAGAATCGGAGGCCACACATGGCGGACTGGGAAGACCTGCTCCACCACATCGAGTCTGAAGCCGAGGCGGAAGGCCCGGCCGGCCAGGCCCACCTCGACGATCTCCACGACAGGTTCGACTTGGTCGTGCAGATCATCGACCGCCGCCGTGAGCTACACCTCACGCAGCAGCAGGTAGCTGTCGCATCGGGCTTGCACCAGAGTGTCGTCAGCCGCATCGAGCAAGGCGTGGCGAACCCCACGGCGCGCACACTGGCTGCCCTCGCACGCGCACTCGATGCCCGACTCACGCTGAGCGGCCGGCAGGCCTGAGAAGAGCGTCCGCTCGGACCGGGCGGGGGCTCGATCCCTACGGTGTCGCAATGTCACCGGGCCGCGTTCGCCAACGTCACCCTCGTTTACTGCACACCCCATTGCAGGTACCATGGCAGCATAGCCATACTCACGGGGAGATGAACGTGGCGCTCACCATCAAGAACGCGGAGGTCGAGAGGCTGGCGACGGAGGTCGCGCAGCTCACCGGCGAGTCCAAGACGCAGGCGGTCAAGGTCGCGCTCGAGGAGCGGCGGCTGCGGCTCACGAACGGTATCGACCCTCAGGCGCGCGCGGCCGCGGCTCTGGAGTGGCTCGAGACCGAGGTCTGGTCGCACGTGCCCCGCTGAGCTTCGCGGACGCCCCCACGATGCCCACGCCGACGACGAGATCCTCGGCTACGGACCCGACGGCGTATGATCATCGACACGTCCGCCATTGTCGCCGTCATCCTCGGCCAGTCCGAGTCGGGTGCGCTCACGCGCGCCCTGCTGGCCGAGGCGCCTTCCGCCGTTGGCGCTCCCACTCTGGCGGAAGCGGCGCTGGTACTGCAGGCCAAGCTCGGTCCGCAGGGGCTGGCGGACCTGCACGGATTCCTCGTCGAGTTCGACGTCCACGCCATCCCGTTCGGCGACGAGCACTGGCGCCAGGCGGGCATGGCGTTCGCGCGTTACGGCAAGAGCCGGCACCCGGCCGGCCTCAACTTCGGCGACTGCCTCACCTACGCTGTCGCCAAGCTTTCCGGCCTGCCGCTGCTCTGCGTCGGCGCCGACTTCCCGCAGACCGACCTCACGCTGGTACCGCTGACTGCATAGCTCGGCGCCCCCTACAACCCCCGTCATCCACGCCAGCGCACTGCTGAGACCCGCCATCATGGCACCGCATGGTCTCGAGCATCCGAGGTGGACGAGATCCTGCAGCGGCTTGCGCTCGAGGCCGTCGAGGTGGACATCGGGTGCGCGCCAGAGACGAGCACGGAGGATCCTTCGCCCATCGCCGTGCTCCACGGGGTGGAGCCGGGAGACGTATACATCGCGCGACTCGCGCTCGCCCTTCCTGCCTGCGTGTTGACCACCGGAGACCGCGCCCTGGCGGGCGCCATGTCCGGCACCTGCGAAGTGCTCACGGCTGCTGAGGCGCAGCGGCTGCTCGAGTCGGCGCCGTCGCGCCACAAACAACGTGGCGCATGAGGCCGCCGAGGTGCTGCGCGCCCGCCGCACCCGTGGGAGCCGCGGACCCGCCGCGGCGGGGTAGTGCTGCGGGGGAAGATAACGAATCCTGGTCTTCCCCCTCACCGAGCGAGCCTGCCGACGGCCGTGCGCGACGTGAAAGTCAGGGAATCCTTGTCTTCCGCTTTCGCACTACCGCGCACCGCCACCGCGGGCGCGCCTGGCCGGGGCGCCCTCCGGGCCCCCGACTCGTGGCTCACGCGCCTGAGCGACAGGGGTGGTCATTCGGGCGGAACGCGTCAGCGAAGTCATATGTAAACCTAGGAAAAGCATGGCTTTCGGCGTATGATGTCTCCATGACACACGCGACACAGATCTCGGCCCAGGTCTCGGCCTCCGCCAAGCAGCTGCTCGATGAGTACTCGGCGGTCAGTGGCATCAAGAAGAGCCGCATCGTTGAGGACGCGCTGTGGTTCTACGTGTGCGCGCGCCAAGAGCTTCCCGAGAGTGCCATCGTGCCGGCGCGCTTGGTCGTGAGCGAGCGTGGCGCCGCCGCCGTCGAGCAGCGCCTGGCGCAGCCTCCGCAGGCGACGTCGGCCCTTGCGCGCCTCATGCGCACCCTCGAGTCGCCGGACGAAGAGTAGAGCCGGTGGCCAAGCCGGCCATCCGCCGGCTTCTGGCCGGCGACGACTCGAGCGCCTTTCGCTGCGGCGACCCCGAATACGATCTCTTCCTGCAGCGGTACGCTGGACAGAATCAGGATCGTCTCTTCGTCGGTACGACCTATGCTGCTTTGGACGGGCCGCGGGTGGTGGGGTACGTGACCGTCGCCGTCGGCCAGATCGACCGCGAAGACATCCCCAGGCAGGCCCGACCCGACTTGCCGCGCTACCCCCTGCCGGTGCTGAGGCTCGCGCGCCTGGCCGTCGACGAGGCCTTTCAGGGCCGCGGGCTCGGCGGTCGGCTGGCGGCCTACGCCTTCGCTGTCGCGCTCGAGGTACGGGCCGCGGCCGGCTGCATCGGCGTAGTGGTCGACGCCTTGCCTACCCGGGTTGGCTTCTACGCAGATCTGGGCTTCATCGAGCTCGACCTTGCCAGCGGGCACTCGCCGATCCGGCCGCAGCCCGTGGCCATGTTCCTGCCGCTTGCGTCGGTGGCGGCGGCGCGACGCTGAGTGACCGCGCGGCCACCGGGCGCCGCCACCCACCCAGCGGGGGCGTCGGGCGCCGTTCGCAGTGAAAGGCATCCGATAGCCGGGTAGCGTGGGCCTTTTCGGCAACGTGAACCTGCCCGTGCTTGCGTCGCCTCTGGCGCGGCCCTACGCTTCTCCTGCACTCTGACTTGTGTGTCGTTCAGTCCATGAGCGTTGTAGGAGGTAGTCGATCATGGTACCGTTGAACGCAGTAGTTGACGATACCGACGCCGCGAGGACCCTCATGACTCAGGTCAAGCTCTCGAGCAAGTACCAGATCGTCATCCCGGAAGAAGTGCGGGTGGGTCTTGATCTCAAGCCGGGCCAGCTCTTTCAGGTCTGGGCGCTTGATGGGCAAGTGGTAGCGGTGCCCGTGAGGCCGCTGAGTGAAGCGTTCGGCATGTTTCCGGGGCTGGACACCAGCGACCCGCGCGACCACGGGGATCGGCTGTGATCCTGGTCGACTCGTGTGGCTGGCTCGAGCTTCTCGCGTCCTCACCGCTGGGCGAGGCGTACCGTCCAGCGCTGGCCGTTGCCGACGAGCTCCTCGTCCCTACGACGTGCCTGCTTGAAGTAGGGCGCCGGTTGCTTACGTGGAGCGGCGAGGCCGCCGCCGCGGCAGGCGTCGCCGTCATGACTCAGGGTGTCGTCGTGTCGCTCGATGCCGCGTTGGCGCTCGAGGCCGCGCGTCTTGGCCCGGCGACCGCACTACCGTGCGCCGACAGCATCATGTACGCCACCGCGCTTCATCACGGCGCCGAGCTGTGGACGCACGACGCTCACTTTCGGGATCTGCCCGGCGTCAGGTTCATCGCGCCTCCGGCGGCGGGCTGAACGCTGTGCCGCTGAACGCCGCGCGCCATAGAGCGTGGCGATTCCTCCGCGTCTGCCTCAGCTGATAAGCTTGTCACCGGCGCTCGCCGAGTCTGCGGCCGGCGTTCGATCGCGCCACAACTTCTCGTGAGGTCAGATGCGCAGAGATGAGCTGAACGGCGGTAGCTACAACGGCGGCGCCGGCGCGTCGCCCCGTGCTGCCGATCAGCAGCCCTCCTTTGTGCCCGAGCCTGAGCGAAGAGGGCCTCACCCTTCGCGACTACCTCGACGTGCTCTGGCGCCGCAAGTGGATCATCCTGCTCGTCGTCGTCGTGGCCACCGCCTCCGCCTTCTACTTCTCGTACCGTCAGCCCAAGCTGTACGAGGCCTACGCCGACCTCATCTACGAGAAGCCCCTCGATATCAGCAACCCGCTCACCGGGCAGGGCTACACCGACCCCAACGAGCGTGCTCTCGAGCTGCGGAGCGTCGGCAGCGTGCTGGCGAGCCCCGACATGGAGAGCCGCGCCAAGGCGCGTGCTCAAGGAGAAGGGCGTCGCCGTGACGGGCTTCGAGGTCAGCGCCGCCCCCGTGCAAGACGACGCTGCCGGCTCCGCTGCGACGTCCGGCAATGTCGTGCGCATCACCGCGACCAGCCAGGACCCGGAGCGGCCGCAGCTGCGGCCAACGCCTTCGCCGGCGCCTACATCTCCTGGCGCAAGGAGCGCACGCAGCTGCAGATCACCACCGGCATCGATGCGCTCAGGGAGGAGCTCTCCGGCTTCGAGGGCGCCGCCAAGCAGAGCACCGAGTACCTCGTGCTGGCGCAGCGCCTGCAGGACCTCAAGCTGCTCGAGGCCACCGCTACCGGCAACTTCCGCGTGCTGGTGCCGGCCACGGTGCCCGAGACCCCGGTCTCGCCGAAGCCGCTGCGCAGCGCCATCCTCGGCTTCGGCGTCGGCCTCTTCGCGGCCATCGGCCTGGCCTTTCTGCTGGAGCAGTTCGACACCCGCCTGCGCCACGCCGACGACGCGGCGCGCATCCTGCGCCTGCCCATCCTGGGGCGCATCCCGCGCATCTCCAAGAAGCTGCTCGGCGAGAGTGCGGTGGTGGCGCTCTCGCATCCGGATGGGCATCCCGCCGAGGCCTTCCGTCTGCTGCGCACCAACCTCGAGTTCATGCGCGTCGACGAGGACGTCAGGTCGCTGCTCGTGACCAGTTCCGTGCAGGGCGAGGGCAAGAGCGTGTGCGTGGCCAACCTCGCCGTCACCTTGGCCATGGGCGGCAAGAAGGTCTTCGTCGTGGACGCCGATCTGCGGCGCCCGCGCCAGCAGGCCTACTTCGGCCTCGACAACCACGAGGGCGTGAGCACCGTCGTCACCGGCCAGACGAGCCTCGACGAGGCTCTGCAGAAGGTCTACCTGGACCCCGTGACCGGCGCCAACGACGTCGACTTCAAGACGTGGGCGCGGGGCAGCGAGTCGCTGTCGCGGGTCTACGTGCTCACCAGCGGGCCGCTGCCGCCCAACCCCGGCGAGATCGTCTCGTCCAAGCGCTTCGCCGCCGTCATCGAGACGCTGACCGAGGAGGCCGACGTGGTGATCGTCGATTCGCCGGCGATGCTGGCCGTGGGTGACACGCCGGCGCTGGCGTCGATGGTCGACGGCCTCGTGTTCCTCGTCGACATGCACGTCGCCAAGCGGCCGATGCTGCAGCAGGCCGCCGACCAGCTCATGCGCCTGCCGTGCCGCATCCTCGGCATCGTGCTGCGCGTCGACGGCGCCAAGAGCGGCGGGTACTACTCCACGTACCGCTACTACGACAACGCCGACGGCTCGGGCAAGAGGCGCGCCCGGCACGCCGCGGGGGGTGCACCGCGCGGCTGACTCGCGTGTCATAATGGCCGCATGGACGAGAACCTCCACCTTGGGCTCGAGGCGTTGGCCGCCGAGTACGGGCTGCTGGCGATCTACGTCTTCGGCAGCCGGGCGGAGGAGGTCGCGGCGCGTGTGTCCGGCAGTCCGGTTGTCGCGGCGCATCCTGACTCCGACGTGGACGTCGGCGTCGAGCCGCTGCGGGGGCGTGGACTCGATGCCAGGGACAGAGTCCGCATCACGCAGCGGCTCGAGACTCTGCTGGGCGCTCGCCGCGTCGACCTCATCATCTTGCCGGAGGCCAATGCGTTCCTGGCCGCCGACGTAGTGCGCGGTGAGCTCCTGCTGGCCATCGACCTCGACGCAGAAGCCGAGGCGCAGCTCTACTATCTGCGCCGAGCGGCTGACCTGGCGCCGTTGCTGCATGAGCAATGGCGCGAGACGGTCGGGAGCGGGTCGTGAGCCCAGCGCAGGTCCGCGTGACGATCGTCATGCAGAAGTCGAAGCTCGTCGACGACATGCTTCGCGGTCTCGCCACTCTGCCGCTGACGAGCCTGGAGACCTTCCAAACTGATCCTCGCGATGCGGCCGCCGCGGAGTCGTACCTGCGCCGCGCCCTGGAGGCACTGCTGGATCTGGGGCGCCACGTTCTGGCGAAAGGGCTCGGCGAGCGGACGCTCGAATACAAGCAGATCGCGCTGGCGCTCCGACGGGCAGGGGTCCTGGACGAGGCCTCCGGCGACATCCTGGTCGACATGGCCGGCTATCGGAATCGCCTGACTCACTTCTACGACGAAGTGAGCACGGCTGAGCTGTTCGCGATCTGCGCGCAGCGCCGCTCCGACATCCTGCAGGTGCGCGACGCCATACTGGGCTGGTTGCGCCGGCACCCGGAGCTGGTGGACGGCGAACTCTGACGTGATGGCCGAGAGCGTCGACAAGCGACTGCGCATCTACCTGGCCGGGCACACCGGCCTCGTCGGCAGCGCGATCCTGCGCGCTTTGCACGAGGCCGGCTACGAGAACCTCGTCGTGCGCGACGTCAGCGAGCTCGACCTCACCGACCAGCGCGCCACGCGGCGCTTCTTCGCCGCCGAAAAGCCCGCGGCGGTCATCGTCGCCGCGGCCAAAGTGGGCGGCATCCTCGCCAATTGGGAGCAGCCCTGGGAGTTCATCTTCCAGAACCTGCAGATCGAGACCAACATCATCGGCGAGGCGCACGCCGCCGGGGTGGGCAAGCTCATCTTCCTCGGCAGCTCCTGCATCTACCCGCGCGAGGCTCCGCAGCCGCTCCGCGAGGAGTACCTCCTCACGGGGCCGCTCGAAGAGACCAACCGCCCGTACGCCATCGCCAAGATCGCCGGCATCGAGCTGTGCCGGAGTCTCAACCGCGAGTACGGCGCCGACTACCTGTCGCTCATGCCGACCAACCTGTACGGCCCCGGCGACAACTACGATCTGCAGACCAGTCACGTGCTGCCGGCGCTCATCCGCCGGTTCCACGAGGGGAAGACCGCTGCCGAGCCCGTCCGCCTGTGGGGCACGGGCGCGCCGCGTCGCGAGTTCCTGTACGTCGACGACGTCGGCCACGCGGTCGTCTTCTGCCTCGAGAACGTGCACGCCGCCGACGTCCCCGACGGCATGCTCAACGTGGGCTGCGGCGAGGACCTCACGATCCGGGAGCTCGCCGCCCTCGTGCAGCGCATCGTGGGCTACGATGGGCCGGTCGAGTGGGACTCATCAAAGCCGGACGGCACGCCGCGCAAGCTCATGGACGTGAGCCGCTTGCGCGGCCTCGGCTGGGCGCCGACCGTGGGCCTCGAAGAGGGCGTCGGCCGCGCCTACGAGTGGTATCTGGAGAATCGCGCCTGAGCCTGCGGCCGGCGCTGCGAACGGGGGGCACATGGGCAAGACGGCGCTGATCACGGGCATCACCGGGCAGGACGGCGCCTACCTGGCCGAGCTCCTGCTCGACCAGGGCTACACCGTCCACGGCATCAAGCGACGCGCCAGCTCGTTCAACACCGAGCGCGTCGACCACCTCTACCAGGACCCGCACCTGCCCGGCGCCCGTTTCCACATGCACTACGGCGATCTCACCGACGCCACCAACCTCATCCGCATCGTGCAGGAGACCCAGCCCGACGAGCTCTACAACCTTGCCGCGCAGAGTCACGTGCAGGTCTCCTTCGAGACGCCCGAATACACAGCCAACTCGGACGCCCTCGGCACGTTGCGCCTGCTCGAGGCCATGCGCATCCTCGGTCTCGGCGACACGGTGCGCTTCTACCAGGCCTCCACCAGCGAGATGTTCGGCAAGGTGCAGGAGGTACCGCAGCGCGAGACCACGCCGTTCTATCCGCGCAGCCCCTACGGCGCCGCGAAGGTGTACGGCTACTGGATCACGGTGAACTACCGCGAGGCCTACGGGATGCACGCCAGCAACGGCATCCTGTTCAACCACGAAAGCCCCGTGCGCGGCGAGACCTTCGTGACGCGCAAGATCACGCGCGCCGTGGCACGCATCGCCCTGGGTCTCGAGCGCGGGCTCTGGCTCGGCAACCTCGATTCGCTGCGCGACTGGGGCCACGCCCGCGACTACGTGAGGGCAATGTACCTGATGATGCGGCAGGACGAGCCGGGCGACTACGTGATCGCCACCGGCGAGCAGCACAGCGTGCGCGAGTTCGTCGAGCGGGCGTTCGCTGAGATCGGCGTGAGGTTGCGCTGGGAAGGGAGCGCGGCGGAGGAGACCGGCATCGTCGACACCGTCGACCTGCGCCGGCTCGCCGCCGCGCGCGGCGGGCGCGGCGACGACCCCGCGCCGGCGGACGGTGAAGGGCCGATCCAGCCGGGGGCGGTCGTGCTGCGCGTCGACCCCCGCTACTACCGGCCCACCGAGGTCGAGAGCCTTATCGGCGACCCGAGCAAGGCGCGCGAGCGCCTGGGATGGTCGCCGACGGTCGGTTTCGGCGAGCTCGTCGCCGAGATGATCCACGACGACCTCGGCCAGGCGCGCCGCGATGAACACCTCAAACGTCAGGGCTTCGAGGTCAAAGACCACAACGAGTAGGGGCGCCCTCCGGCATGGGTAATCGGCGTCGCCAGCCCAGGCAACGCCGGTGCCGCTCCGAACGCCGTCTAGCGCTGCCCACACTGGGTTCCGTCCCCGACGTTGAACTCGCGTACCCGCGGGGCTACCATGGGGTCGGGCAGTGAGGGAGGTACCGATGAGAAGCTTGCGCGCCGTGCGGGTTCTGCTGACAGTTCTGCTCGTCCTTGTGCCGGCCGTGGTCGGCGTGCTCGCCGGCTCGAGCGTCGAGAGCGAGGCGGCCGGACTGGCCGGCTCTCAGGCTGCCCGCGGCAGCAGTTTCACGTCGCTCCTCGAGCCCGGCAGCCGTCTGGTGCCGCTGGGCGCCGACAGTGCCGGGCCACTGGACCCGCAGCCCATTCTCTACACCATCACGGTCAGCGCCGGCCCCGGCGGCAGCATCACGCCGCCTGGCCCGGTCACGGTCAACGACGGCTCAAGTCAGGCTTTCACCATCGCCCCGCTGAGCGGCTACCACATCGCCGACGTGCTTGTCGACGGCGTCTCCGTGGGCGCCGTGACCTCCCATAGCTTCAGCAACGTCACCGCCGACCACTCGATCAGCGCCACCTTCGCCCTCACCACCTACACCATCACGGCCAGCGCCGGCCCCGGCGGCAACATCTCGCCGAGCGGCGCGGTCGAGGTCACCGAGGGCTCAAGTCAGGCTTTCACCATCGCCCCGCTGAGCGGCTACCACATCGCCGACGTGCTTGTCGACGGCGTCTCCGTGGGCGCCGTGACCTCCCATAGCTTCAGCAACGTCACCGCCGACCACTCGATCAGCGCCACCTTCGCCCTCACCACCTACACCATCACGGCCAGCGCCGGCCCCGGCGGCAACATCTCGCCGAGCGGCGCGGTCGAGGTCACCGAGGGCTCAAGTCAGGCTTTCACCATCGCCCCGCTGAGCGGCTACCACATCGCCGACGTGCTTGTCGACGGCGTCTCCGTGGGCGCCGTGACCTCCCATAGCTTCAGCAACGTCACCGCCGACCACTCGATCAGCGCCACCTTCGCCCTCACCACCTACACCATCACGGCCAGCGCCGGCCCCGGCGGCAACATCTCGCCGAGCGGCGCGGTCGAGGTCACCGACGGCTCAAGTCAGGCTTTCACCATCGCCCCGCTGAGCGGCTACCACATCGCCGACGTGCTTGTCGACGGCGTCTCCGTGGGCGCCGTGACCTCCCATAGCTTCAGCAACGTCACCGCCGACCACTCGATCAGCGCCACCTTCGCCCTCACCACCTACACCATCACGGCCAGCGCCGGCCCCGGCGGCAACATCTCGCCGAGCGGCGCCGTCTCGGTCAACCAGGGCGCCGCCCGGACCTTCACCATCACCGCGGATGCCAACTACCACATCGCCGGTGTGCTGGTCGACGGCAACTCTGTGGGCGCTGTGACCTCCTACACCTTCAACAACGTCACCGCCAACCACTCGATCAGTGCCAGCTTCGCCATCGATGCCTACACCATCACGGCCAGCGCCGGCCCCGGCGGCGGCATCACGCCGCTTGGCGCCGTCTCGGTCAACCACGGCGCCGCCCGGACCTTCACCATCACCGCGGACGCCAACTACCACATCGCCGATGTGCTCGTCGACGGCGCCTCCGTGGGCCCGCTCGCCAGCTACACGTTCACCAACGTCACCGCCGGCCACACGATCAGCGCGACCTTCGCCATCGATGCCTTCACGCTCACCTACACGGCGCTCGCGAACGGCACGATCTCGGGAGAGGCGACGCAGACGGTCAACTATATGGCAAGTGGCACGCCGGTGACGGCCGTGCCGAACACCGGCTACAGCTTCGTCAGCTGGAGCGACGGCGGGCTCACCGCCACCCGGACAGACGCCAACGTCACGGCAAATCTCAGCGTCACCGCCACCTTCGCCATCAACACCTACACGATCACGCCGAGCGCCGGCGCGAACGGCAGCATCGGCCCCAACGCGGCCCAGACCGTCAACCACGGCGCCGAGCAGGCTTTCACGATCACCCCCGCGACCGGCTACCACGTCGCCGACGTGCTGGTCGACGGCAGATCCGTGGGCGCCGTGACCTCCTATACCTTCACCAACGTCACGGCTGCGCACACGATCAGCGCCACCTTCGCCATCAACACCTACACGATCACGCCGAGCGCTGGCGCCAACGGCACCATCAGCCCCAACACGCCGCAGACCGTCGACCACGGCGCCGCCCAGACCTTCACCATCACGCCGGCGACGGGCTACTACGTCGCCGACGTCCTCGTCGACGGCGTCTCGGTGGGCCCGGTGACCAGCTACACCTTCACGGCCGTCTCGGCGAACCACACCATCAGCGCCACGTTCGCTCCGGGTATTCAGACGAGACTGTCGATCAGCGTGGGGGAGGCCACGGTGGACTATGGGAGCTCCACGCTGCTGAGTGGCGTTCTCTACGATTCAGGCGATCCACTCCACGAAGTGGGTATGGGCGACCGGCCGGTCATCGTGCAATCCGCCTCATCCGCCACAGGACCGTGGGTGGACCTGGAGACGCCCACGACGAGCTCCGTCGCCGGCTCCGTGGGCACGTTCACGTCGACGGTCACACCCACGGGCCCAAGCTACTACAGGCTGCGCTTCATGGCTGGCGCCGGCTCGGGCTACGGTGGCTCGATCAGCTTCGTGGTGCGTGTGAGCGTGCGGCCGATCTTGGGCACACCCAAGGTGCCGTCGTCGGTGAGGGCGGGACGGTCGTTTAGCGTTTCCGGCACGCTCTCCCCGCAGCTGCCGGCCGGGCGGAAGACCGTCGCCGTGAAGCTGTACAAGTACAAGAACCGCCACTGGATCTCCAGCAGTCAGGTCTGGGCTGTCAACGCCGACAGCGGCGACAGCAGCAGGTACAGCGTGAAGATGAAGCTGACCAAGAAGGGTAAGTACCGGTTCCGGGCCTACACGGCTCCGACGTCTGCCTGGGCCGGCGACGCTACAGGTCTCAGCAGGGTGCTCACCGTCAGGTAGGGCCAGGCGCCGAGGTGGCCCGCGCACGAATCGATGAGAGAACGTGGAGAACGTGCTTCACAACACCGCGACGAGTAACGAGGCAATGGAGCCGCCCGACCTGCCCGACGGCTGGCGCAGTGCCGAGCTTGTCGAATGGAAGGACCCGTACCTGACGGCGAGCAGGCGTGCGCGTGCAGTGCGCATCGCGGTGGTGGTCATCATCGTGGCACTTGTGGTCGGCGTCCTCCTGTGGATCGCGGACACCCACTACGCGCGCGGCGTCGCAGCGCTCGAGGACCACGCGTATTCGACGGCAGTCAGCGAATTCTCCGTCGCCCGAGTGCTCGTCTTTCCGTACCGCGACGCGCGAAGCCTCGAGGAACAGGCCCGGCGCGCTCTTCAGGCCGAAGACGCCCGCTACGAGAAAGCCGAAGCTCGCCGCGCGGCGGCGGTCGCCTTGCTCGAGAAGGCCGGCGCTCGTCTCGAGGTCGGCGACCCGGATGGCGTCCGCAGCGCGCTCCAGGCGATCAAGGTGAACGACTTCCGGGCCGCGCTCAACAGAAGCGATTCGGTGCGGGAGGCGGCGGATGCACTGGCGCTCGACCTCGCCGCCGCCGCACGCAGGTCGCTCGGCAACGCGGCGTGGGGACGTGCCGGGAAATACGCTGCCGCGCTTCTCGTGCTGGAGCCGTCGAGCGACCTGGCCGTGGCCCTCGCAGCTCGAGCGCGGACCGGCGCGGAGCTCGGTGCCAAGCTGGGCAAGGCCAAGGCTGCCGCGCAAGGCGGTGAGTGGCGTACGGCGCTGCGTATCGCGCTGGCGGTGATCGCCACGCAGAAGGACTTTCCCGGCGCGGCGGCCGTGGTGGCCGACGCTCGGGACGCCCTCGCTCCCAAGCCCAAGCCGAAGCCTGCAGCGACGCAGCCGGCGCCGGTCGCGACGACGGTAGCTTCACCTCCGCAGGCCGGCGGCGGGTCCGGCACGACGAATCCTCCACAACCTCCTCCGCCATGACGCTTCGCGCGACAGCTCGCGGCCTCGGCCGCACCAGCGTGGTCACGGCGCTGGTCGTCTGCCTCGCCCTACTCTGCGTCGGCACGGCCTCGGCGGCTGCCGCGACGACGCCGTGGTCCCCAGTGGCCCCGCCGTGGGCTGCTTCGTGGGCCATCAACGACGTCTATGCCTTTGGCGCCACCAGTCTGGCCGCCGCGGGTGACGGCGGCCACATCGGCGTCACGCGCGATGGCGGAGACTCCTGGAGCGTCGTCGTGCCCACCGGTCTCGGGGGAGCAGCGCTCACGGCGATCGCCGTCGGCCCGTCCGGCCGCGGCGTCGTCGCCTCTGGCGGTCTCCTCCTCGTGACGGAGGATGGCGGCAGCACCTGGCGGACGCCTTCTTACGTCGGGCCGGGACCCCGAGCGGCGATCAACGATGTCGCGCTGCGCGGCGATCTCGCCGTGGCGGTGGGCGACGACGGCGTGATCATGAGCAGCGCCGAGGCGGGCGCCACCTGGCGCGCGCTGGCTTCGCCGACCCTCAGCTCCATCACCTGTGTCGCGATCGCCGGCGACGGCACAGCCGTGGCCGGATCAGCGGCCGGCGAGATCCTCGTCGGCGTCGCCGACGTCTGGACAATCGCCGGTGCCGTCGCGGGGCTCGTGAGCTCCGTCGCGGCCTCCACCGACCCTGTGTGGGGTGACGCCCTGCCCGACCTCTTTGCAGCCAGCGGCAGCGACGTGCTGGGCAGCGACGACGCGCTCACCTTCGCGTCCTTGCCCGGCCTGCCGAATCTGAGCTCCCAGCCATGGCCGTATCTGGCCTGGGCCGGCGTGCCCGGGCGCAGCCTGCTCATCGCCGGCGCCCGGAACGCCGGCTTCTTCGAACCGCTCGGCCAGAGCTGGCTGCCCGCCTCCACCGGACTTGGGGGCACCAGCCGCGCCGTTGCCCCGGGCGGCCAGAGCGTTGCCTATTTACTTGCCACCGACGGCCGCCTTGTCCGCACGATGAGCGCCGGTCGCGAGCCCGCCCAGGTCGAGCTCACGAAGAAGCGCATCGTGGCCGGCGAGAGCACGCGCCTGACGGCGACGGTGAGCGTCGACGCGCCGGGCTCTGTGCTCCTGCGTGAGCGCGTCCCTGGTCGGCCGTGGGAGACAGCGCGCACCGCCTCGTGGGCGTCCGGCGACTGGAACCGGAGAGTGTCGTTCCTCCTCGAACCGTCGCTCACGCACGACTACCTCCTGGAGTTCAAGTATGGCGAGGCAGTCGTAGAGCTGGCCCCGTCCGTCCAGGTGGTCGTCGAACCGAAGCTCGGCACGCCGCGCTCACGCCTTGTGCTGCGCGTCGGAGACATCTACCGGTTCTCCGGCGTCGTCACCCCCAAGCTCCCCGGCGAGGGAGTGGGCCTGTTCACCGACCGCGGAGGAAGATGGCGGGCGGTCAGCCTGCAGAGGTCGGTCAAGCTGAAGAACGGGCGCACGTGGAAGAGCCGCCCGTTCGGGACGCCGAGGGCCGAGACGTATCGCTTGCGGGCGCACCTGCCGGCCACCCGCGCCCACGCCGAGGCCTGGAGCCGCACGGTGACCGTCACGATCCGCTAGGGGGTAGCGGCGGTGACCTGCGCCCGGCTGGCAGGCTTGGTACGATAGGAGCTCGTCCGCCACTCGTCATCGCGAGGTCACATGCGCGCCAGTCAGCTGTTGCTACCCACCGTCAAAGAGGATCCGGCCGGCGCCGAAGCCATCAGCCACAAGCTGATGGTGCGCGCCGGCCTCGTACGCCAGCTCGGGGCAGGCATCTACGTGTATCTGCCCGCCGGCTGGCGCGTGATGCAGAAGATCGCCGCCATCATCCGCGAGGAGATGAACGCCATCGGCTGCCAGGAGATGCTCATGCCGGTCATCAACCCGGCCGAGATCTGGCAGCAGTCGGGGCGCTGGGACGCCATAGGCGGCGAGCTCTTCCGCCTTAAGGACCGTAAGGGCGCCGACATGGCGCTGGCGATGACCCACGAAGAGGTCGTCACCTGGTTAGCCGCCCGCGAGGTGCACAGCTACAAGCAGCTGCCACAGCTCTGGTACCACATCCAGACAAAGGAGCGCGACGAGGCGCGGCCCAAGAGCGGTGTGCTGCGCACTCGCGAGTTCATCATGAAAGACTCCTACAGCCTCGACGTAAGCCACGAGGCCCTGCAACAAAGCTACGCCGCGCACATCGCCGCCTACGAGCGCATCTACGCGCGCTGCGGCCTCGAGGCGATGATGGTCGAGGGCGACTCGGGCATGATGGGCGGCTCGGTGAGCCACGAGTACGTGGCCTATGCCGACGCCGGTGAGGACGAGATCGTCTTCTGCCGCGAGTGCGGGTACGCCTCAAACGTGGAGACGGCCGTGGCCGGCGCCGACCGCGAGCCGCCGCACAGCGAGATCCAGACGGCGGTGGACGGCGCAGCTTCCGCCGTCGTCGACGAGACGCCGATGGCACTCACGGTCGACGCGGTCATCCCCACGTTCGGCGCCAAGACCATCGCCCAGGTCGCCGACTTTCTCGCCCTTCCACCCAGGGCGTTCATGAAGGCGCTGGTCGTCACGGTGGAGGGCGGCCAGGTAGACGGCGACCCGGACAGGGCGGCGGTCGCAGGCGCCGGCGAGCCGGTCGGCGACCGTCAGGTGATGGTCCTGCTGCGTGGCGACCACGAGCTCAACCACCTCAAGCTGCGCAAGGCGCTCGGCGCCGAGTTTCGGCTGGCGACGGCCGAGGAGGTCGTGGCCGCTCACGGCACCGAGCCGGGGTACATCGGGCCGATGCCGACCGAGCTGCCCATCTACGCGGACGAGGTCCTTCGCCGGGGCCACTACGTGGCCGGCGCCAACGAATCCGACTACCATCGCACCGGCATCAGCCTCGAGATGGTGCCTCAGGCAACGTTCTGCGACCTGCGCCGTGCGGTCCCCGGCGACGCCTGCCCGCAGTGCCTCGGCGACCTCGCTGGCGCCCGCGTCATCGAGGTCGGAAACATCTTCCAGCTCGGCACCAAGTACTCGGTGCCGATGGGCGCCACCTTCCTCGACGTGGACGGCAAGGAGCAGCCCATCGTCATGGGCAGCTACGGAATCGGCCTGGCGCGCGTCGCCGCGGCGGCTATCGAGCAACACCACGACGACAACGGCATCGTGTGGCCGCCCGGCATCGCGCCGTTCGACGCGCACCTCGTGCTCGTGCGCGCCTCGGACGAGGTGCAGGTCGCGCTCGCGGAGCAGCTCTACGCGGAGCTCCCCGCGGCCGGCTTTGACGTCCTCTTCGACGACCGCGACCTGAGCCCGGGCATCAAGTTCAAAGATGCCGACCTGCTCGGCTGCCCGGCGCAGGTGGTCGTGGGGAAGAGAGCGCCGGAGGGCCTCGTGGAGCTCAAGGACCGTGCTTCGGGCGAGCGGCGCGACGTTCCCGTCGCTGAGCTCGCCGGCGCGCTGCGCGAGCTCATCGGCCGCGCCTGAGTCTTCCGCCGGGCCGCTCTCAAGCCCAATTCGTAGCCTGCTTTGGCAACATGGGCAAAGATACCACTCAAGTATCCGGGCACTCCGGGCGATACCCCTTACTGCGATGAGTGCCATGTATACAACTCCCATAGCCAAGAACAGGTTCTCGCAGGAGCGGTTCCCGCTTGCCCTGAAGGGCCTGATGGAGGAGCGGCACCTCAGTTACCGCCAGCTCGCGTACAAGACCAAGCTCTCGGCCGGCTACCTGAACCACCTGACCAAGGGTACGCGCCCGGTTCCGGCCGACCCGGTCCTGGCCGTTCTCGCTGAGGCGCTGTGCGTCGAGCCCGATTTCTTCGTGGAATACCGTCTGCGGCAGGTCGCGCGCGTGCTCGACGAGGCTCCGCTTCTGGCCGACAAGCTGTACGGCATCCTGCTCCGCAACCTGCCTGTACCTGACGACATCGGCGACTCCCTGAGCCAGCCACGCAACGGCGGCGGCAACGGGGGTGCGCAGACCGTCATCGTCAGTTTCTAGGAGAGTAGCCCCCCGCTGACAGTAGGTGGGAAGTGCGACGACCGGCCGAACGGCCGGTCGTCGCACGTACGGAGGCGAGGGGCATTCGTGACGCCACGCTACACCCCTCCAATTGGGCCTAGACGCCGGGGCCGCGAGGATAGAAGATCGCGAAGAGGATCGGCGCCGCGACCGCAAGCGGCAAGAGGATGAGCGTGGGGAAGAGGGCGTGATCTCCAAACGCCAGCCGGTAGACGATGGCCACCGCAGAGAGCGCCGTGAACGCGATGATCACCTGGATCATGAGCCGCTCGCGCCGCGGTTCGCGGGAGGCGGCCAGCGCTCCGAAAGCCATGGCGAGAAGCGCCGCGGCGAGGATCTTGCCCGACGTGGTATCCGCCAGGTCTCCGGCGTTGCCGAAGCCGAGGAGCAGCGGGATGGCGACGGCCACGCTGCCGACGCCGTAGACGACGAGCAGCGTGCGCGCCACCCTGATCCTGTCTCGCACGAGCGGTCTCCCGTCTGTCCGCGCTCTCTCCGACAAGCTCAACGACGCTTCCAGCATCGTAGCATGAGGTGTCGCGCGCGTTTACCGCGACACGAGATGGGAATCCACACGATAGCGGTCCGCCTGGGACGCGGCCGCCGGAGGGGGTGGGAGACATGCGCAAGCCGTTCGTGTTTCTCTGTCTTGTGAGTCTGCTCGCGGTCGCCGCGAGTGCTGCGACGCCGGCGGTGATGGGGGCGCCCCACGGGGCGATGCCCGTCCCTGTTCCCGTGACGGGCGGCACGCAGTACGGCACGCTCCAGGCGCCCGACTACGAAGACCTGTGGAGCGTCTTCATGGGCGACGGGCAGCAGCTCATCGTGACCATGTATTCCGCCGAAGGCGAGGACTTCGACCTCTGCCTGTGGGCGCCCGGGACCACCGACATCACCCGCAAGAGCTCAGCGGTCGAGAGTTCCATCCGCTACTCCGGCACGGAGAGCTACGTGTACGTGGTGCCGCAAGGCGCCGGAGGGACCTACCTCATCAACCCGTTCTGTATGTCCGCGCCGGAGGCGACCGGGTCGTACCACTTCACGGTCGACGTCCAGTCACCGGCGTCGCACGTGGACATCACCGCCCCCAACGTTCCGGGCACGGCCCGCGTGAATCGCTCCTACACCTCGCGCGGGACCCTGCGACCTTTGCACTATGCGGAGGACACGTCGGTGAGGGTCGAGTTCCAGAAGTACAGCAAGGGCCGCTGGCGGGCAGCGGGCACGGTCTCTGGCTCCTGCGAGGACTACGAAGGCTATAGCCGCTACACGGTGGGCTACAGTTTCTATGGCTGGGGCTCGGGTAAGATCCACTGGCGCGTGCGGGCCGTCCACCTGGCCGACGAGATGCACCCGCGCCAGGCGTCACCGTGGCGCATGTTCTGGGTGAAGGTGTAGGTCCGGGAAGGGGAGAGATGGTCGGCGTGGCCAGATTTGAACTGGCGACCCCTAGTCCCCCAGACTAGTGCGCTAACCAGGCTGCGCCACACGCCGACCGTACAGGCGGGTATTCTAGCACAGGGGGCGGCTGCGAAGCCTGCCCGCCCCGTCTGCTACACTCCGCGGCATGCAGCGTCTCATGCGCCACGTGCCCAACATCCTCACCGTCGCCCGCCTCGTGGCGCTGCCCTTCGTCGTCTGGACGTATTCGCTGTATGCGCCGGGCGCCGCCTGGACGACCGCCTGGATCGTCCTCTTCGCGGCGCTCAGCGACGTCGCCGACGGCCTCATCGCGCGCAAGTTCGACGTGCAGAGCGAATTCGGCCGCTGGGTCGACCCGATCGCCGACCGGCTCTTCTTCTTCACGCTCGTGGCCATGCTCTGGTACTTCGGCACGCTGCCGTGGTGGGCCGTGGTGCCGCTGCTGCTCCGCGACGGCATCATCCTGGCTCTCGTCGGCCCGTCGCTGCGCTTCTCGCGGCAGGGCCCGCAGATCAGTCGCTGGGGCAAGGCCAGCAACTTCATCCTCATCTGCGCCATCCAGTGGTTCATCATCGACCTGCGTGTCATCGGCTGGAGCTTCTTCGCCGTGGGCGCGACGCTCTACGTGGCCAGCGGCCTGCTGTATGGCTACAGGGCGATCGAGTGGCTGCGAAAGGCGCGGGCCGGGGGCGGCGCAGCCGCCTGACCCCGCGCCGTGCTCCGTGCGCTCTGGTACGATAGCCGCACGAGTAACCCCGTCACTCGAGCGAAAGCGAAGGTGAGGCCCGTGCGTGCAGTCGTCATGGCCGGCGGCGAGGGCACTCGCCTGCGGCCGCTCACAAGCAACCAGCCCAAGCCGATGGTGTCGCTCTGCGGCAAGCCCTGCATGGAGCACATCGTCGAGCTCCTCAAGAAGCACGGCTTCGACGAGACCGTCGTCACCCTCATGTTCCTGCCCAAGGTCATTCGCGACTACTTCGGCGACGGCTCGTCCCTCGGCCTGAGCATGCAGTATTCCGTGGAGCAGGCGCCGGCGGGCACCGCCGGGAGCGTCAAGCTGGCCGAGGACCATCTCCGCGACGACACCTTCCTCGTCATCAGCGGGGACGCGCTCACCGATTTCGATCTCGGCGAGATCGTCGCCTTTCACAAGCAGCGTGGCGCGATGGTCACCATCGCCCTCAAGCGCGTCGAGAACCCGCTCGACTTCGGCGTCGTCGTGGTCGACGACGAAGGCCGCATCGACCGCTTCCTCGAGAAGCCCACGTGGGGCCAGGTGTTCAGCGACACCGTCAACACCGGCATCTACGTGCTCGAGCCGGAGGTGTTCGACCACATCCCGGCCGACACCAAGTACGACTTCAGCCAGGACCTCTTTCCCAAGCTCTTCGAGATGGGGGCGCCGCTCTACGGCTACGTCGCCGAGGGCTACTGGCAGGATATCGGCAGCCTCTCGCAGTACCTCACGGCCAACTGCGACCTGCTCGACGGTAAGGTGCAGGCGGGCATCCCCGGAATCGAGCTGCAGCACCGCATCTTCGTCGGCGACGGCATCAACCTCGACTCCATCGAGAACATCACCGGGCCGGCCTACATCGGCAACTACGCCAAGATCGCCGACACGGCCAGCATCGGCAAGTACACGGTGCTCGGCAACAACGTGGTGGTCAAGGATCACGCCGAGACCCGCAACAGCGTGATCGGCTCCAACACCTACATCGGCGCCTCAGCCAAGGTGCTGGGGGCGATCCTCGGCAAGAACTGCGACGTCAAGGCCGGCGCCACGTTCAGCGAGGGCGTGGCGGTCGGCGACGAGTGCATCATCGGCGAGCAGGCGTACATCGCCCCGGACGTCAAGATCTACCCGTTCAAGTCGGTCGAGTCGGGGGCGCAGATCAACTCCAGCATCATCTGGGAGTCGCGCGGCACCTCGCAGCTGTTCGGCAAGGACGGCATCCTCGGCCTCATCAACGTCGACATCACTGCCGAGCTGGCGCTGCGCGTCGCCATGGCCTACGGCACGGTGCTCAAGAAGGGCGCGCGCGTCACCACGAGCCGCGACGCTCATCCGGCGTCGCGGGTCATCAAACGCGCCCTCATCTGCGGACTCAGCTCGACCGGCGTCGTGGTCCGCGACCTGCGCGTGGCGAGCAGCGCCATCAACCGCTTCGAGGTCAAGAACGGCAGCTCCCAGGGCGGCCTGCACGTGCGCATCTCCAGCTGGGACCCGGAGATGATCCAGATCCAGGTCTTCGAGCCACCGGGCGTCAATCTCAGCGAGAATCGCCAGAAGGACATCGAGAAGTACTACGGCCGCGAGGATTTCCGCCGCGCCTTCTACAGCGAGTTCGGTGAGCTCGAGTTCCCCGACAGGGCCATGGAGACCTACGTGCGTGGCCTCCTCAACTCCTGGGACGTGGAGCGCATCCGCAGCCGGGCCTACCGGCTCGTCATCGACTACTCGTATTCGCCGGCATCGCTCACGCTGCCCAACATCCTCGGCGACCTGGGCGCCGAGGTGCTTTCCATGCGCGCCTTCAACGATCAGCGCCACGCCAGCCTCGCCGCCGAGGAGCTGGGCGCCAACATTCAGGAGGTCCAGCGCCTGGTGCGTACCATGGAGGCCGACATGGGCATCATCATCGGCCCCGGGGCCGAGCGCATGTACATCGTCGACGAGCGCGGCCACGAGGTGCCCCTCGAGAAGGCGCTGCTGCTGTACGTCAAGCTCGTCGCCCAGCAGGCGAGCAAGGGCGAGAAGATCGTCCTGCCGCTCACCGTCACGCGCCTCGCCGAGCAGCTCGCCGGCGAATTCGGCGTCGAGGTGGAGCGCGCCAAGGTCTCACTGCCGGCTTTGGCGCAGGCCTCGACTGCGGACGGCGTCGTCTTCGCCGGCTCACTCGGGGGAGGCTACATCTTCCCCGAGTTCCTGCCGGCCTTCGACGCCGTCATGAGTCTCGGCAAGCTGCTCGAGCTGCTGGCCCCGCAGGTGGGGCCGCTCAGCGAGCAGATCGCTCAGATCCCTCTGAGCACCCTCGTGCACAAGACCGTCGCCTGCCCCTGGTCACTCAAGGGCACGGTCATGCGCACGGCCACCGAGACCTTGCAGCGCGACCTCGGCGACGACGGCGAGATCAGCCTCGTGGACGGCATCCAGCTGCGTCGCGACGGGGGCTGGGTGCAACTGCTGCCCGACGCCGACGAGCCGGTCTTCCACGTGTACGCCGAGGGCGCCGACCACGCCGACTCCGAGCGCCTCTCAGAGGGCTTTCTCGAGGTCGTCCGCGGCGTCATCCGCGACAATACCGAGTAGGCGCCGAGCGCGGCGGGCGCGGTGCGTGCAGGACGCCGTGCGCCCGCCGCGAACCCGTGCCGTACAATGAGTGCGCATGGACGAACGTATGACACCGGCACCTGACGCTCCTCCGGCGGCCCGCACTGCTCCGCGCGCGCGGCGTGCCCGCCCGCCGCGCGGCCTCGCTGCGTGGTACCGGCGCCACGTCTGGGCCGCGACCGCCGCGCTGATCCTGCTCGTGTCCGCGGCGGGGTTCGTGACGCTGCAGCTCGTGATGCACGCGCGTATCGGCGAGGATGTCACGGTCGCCGGCCTCGACGTGGGCGGCCAGACGGCCACGGCGGCCCGCGAGACGCTGGCCAGCGACCTCGTGCCGCGCGTGTCTACGGTCCAGCTCCAGACCGGCGCCGATGAATCGCTCATGCTCACCCTCGCGCAGCTCGGCATGAGCGTCGACACGACGGCCACCGCTCAGGCCGCCCTGGCGCGCGGCCGCTACAGCCTGCCTCTCGGTCTTCAGGTCTGGCTTCCCGGCGGCGGCGGGGACGTGGCGCCTGCGGTGCACGTCAACGCGGCCGCCTACCAGCAAGGCCTCGAGGCCGTGCGCGCAGCCGTCGACGCGGCGCCTCGCGACGCGGGCCTGGACATCTCGGCGAGCGGCGACGGCGTCACGGTCGTGCCGTCAAAGGATGGCACGACGGCCGACGCCGTGGCCCTGGCGCGCGCCATCACGGCCGACGTCGTCCATGGCAGGGCCTACCAGGGGCCGGTGCCGATGAAGGCCGTGCCGCCGCAGGTGAGCACGGCCGACGCCGAGGCGCGTGCCGGAGTGGCGGCGATGTATCTTGCGCGTCCGGTCACGCTGCGCTACCGGGGGCGAAGCGTGGTGCTGAGCCCCCGGGACATGGCCGGCCTGCTCAGCGTCAACAAGGGCGCCGACGCCGACACGTACCCCCTGACCTTCCGCAACGAGCGCGCTTCCGCCCGGCTCCACGAACTGTTCTCGTGGGCCGAGACTCCGCCCGTGAACGCACGCATCGAAGTCCACCCCGAGGGCGGCATCACGGTCACGCCGAGTAAGGTGGGCGAGGTCCTCGACATGAAGGTCTTGCTCGAGGACCTCGACGACGCCGCCCTGGGCGGCGGCCTGCGCAGCATCTTCGTAGCCCTCAAGCCGGCCATGCCCGAGCTGACCAGCGAAGACGTCGAGACCATGGGTCTTTCGTCGCTCGGCGCGCAGTTCGTCACCTACTTCGACCCGCGCAACACCACGCGCGCGGGCAACATCGCCCTGGCCGCGCAGCTCGTCGACGGCAGCGTCATCGAGCCCGGCGAGACCTTCTCGCTCAACCGTGCGATCGGCCCGCGCACCACCAACCGCGGCTTCGACTACGCCCCCGTCATCGCCGCCGACGGCGTGCTGCGCCAAGGCGTCGGCGGCGGCATCTGCCAGTACGCGACGACGCTGTTCAATGCCGTGCTCCTCGCCGGCCTCCCGGTCGTGGAGCGCGAGGCTCACTCCCTCTACATCTCGCACTACCCGATCGGCCGCGACGCCACGGTGGCCTGGGGCGCCGTGGACTTCAAGTTCAGCAACGACACCGGCAAGGCGTTGCTGATCCGCAGCTGGGTGGAGGGCGATCACCTCACGGTCGCCATCGTGGGGAAGACGGGGCGCGAGGTGACCTTCAAGACGAGTTCCTTTTACGATAGTCGTAGGCCGGCCCACAGCAAGGCACACCCCCGCGTGATCTACGACGCAGACCTCGGCCCCGGTGTGGTGCGCTGGGAGCGCGGCATCGACGGACACAGCGTGAAGGTCGAGCGCACGGTGCGCGACGCGCAGGGCGCAGTGCTCTTCCGCGACGCGTTCGTGTCACGCTACGAACCGCTTGACTGGGTGAAGCGCGTCGGGACCTGAGGCGGGGGAGAGGCGGCGGCTTGGGCCCGACGCCTCAGCCGGTCTTGGCGATGACCTGCTTGCAGACCACCTTGAGCGTGTCGAAGACGCCCTCGCCGGTGATCGCGCTGGACTCGGTGACCGGCGAACCGGTGTGGTTGAGGAGCTCGTTCATGTCCTCGACCGAGAAGATGTCGCTGAGGTCGCGCTTGTTCATCTGGATCACGAACCCCAGCTTCGTGAGGTCGTCGCCCTGGCCGAGCAGGTTGTCCCAGAGGTTGAGGTAGCTCTCCACGTTCTCGTCGAGCCGCGTGATCTGCGAATCGGCCACGAAGATCACGCCGTCGACGCCCTGCAGCACGAGTTTGCGGCTGGCGTTGTAGTAGCTCTGACCCGGCACGGTGTACAGGTGGAACCGCGTCTGCATCCCCTTGACGGTGCCGAGAGTGAGCGGCAGGAAATCGAAGTACAGCGTGCGCTCCTCCTCGGTGGCGATGCTCACCAGTTTGCCGCGTGCGTCCGGGTTGATCTTGCGGTGGATGTACTGGAGGTTCGTCGTCTTGCCGCAGAGGCCACAGCCGTAGTAGACGATCTTGTAGTTGATCTCGCGGGCGGCGAAGTTGATGAGCGGCATAGGGAGGGCGTCACCCGTCCTTGAAGATGTCGTCCATGGCGTCGCCGGCAGCGCTCTCGAAGTCGACGTCCATGACCGGCGGGTTCTCGTCCTCCGGGCCGTCGAAGATCTGCCGAAGGACCTCGATGGCGCGCTGCGTGTACAGGCGCACCTTGCCCACCTGGGTCTCGCGCCCGAAGGTGACGATGAGCAGCACCTGGTCGGTGACCTGGGAGACGTGCAGGTTCAGCGACTTGCCCTCGTGGAAGAGCAGGGTGAACTCGTGCTCGTCGAGGATGCTGGCGAGCTGCTGGGTGGCCGCGAAGGAGCTCGCCGCCAGAGAAGCCAGAGAGAGCGTCTCGGGATGGTACGTGTCGGAGGCCGTGGTGATGGGCTGGCCTGACGTGCTGATGAGGGCCAGGAAGCTCGAGCCCGAGACCTCCTTGAGCTTCATCAGGAGGTCGTCGCAGCGGTCGAGCTGCCGGTCGTTGATCACAAGTCCCTTGCGTCGCGCCACGCACGCTCCTCGAGGTCGAGACCGCCGACGACCCTGCGCGCCCGCGGCCAGCGAAGTATATACCAGGCCAAGCCCGTTCCAGACTACTTCCGCGTCCCCTTTATCGTCGCCCGGGTGGCAAAGCATGAGCCATTACTGCAGGAACGGGGCTCGCGGCTGCGAAGCTACCAGCAGGATGGCGAGGCACACGCGATGACTGCACGACCCGAGTCGCACATGGGCCTGAAGGGCACTCTCGCCGAGCTGCCCCTGGCCGACGTCATCGAGATGACCTCGCTGGGCGGCAAGACCGGCCGTCTCACGCTGTTCGACGAAGACGGCGCGACGGTCGGCGAACTCGCCTTTCGCGACGGCCGCCTCGTCGGCGCCGTGTGCGGTGAGCTCGGCGCCGAGAAGGCTTTCTACGCATTGCTCGACCTCAGCGACGGCGCCTTCGACTTCGAGCTCGCCGCCGAGTTCGACGACGAGAACTGCGACCTTCCCACGCAGTCGCTGCTCATGGAAGGCATGCGGCGTCTCGACGAGCTGCGCCGGCTGCGCTGCGAGCTGCCGGCGTCGGCACGCGTCAAGCTGATCGGCGGGGAGGCGGAGGACGAGCTTGAGGCACGCGTGCTTGACTACAGCGGCCGCAAGGCACGGCCCCTCGGCGACATCGTCGAAGGCCTCCTGTCGGGCGGAGACGCCGACGAATACGATGCTCTCAGGACTCTGCAGAGACTCGCCGCTCGCCACGTCGTTCGGGTCAAGACGGGCCGCAAGGTCGACAAGACAAAGGAAACTGACCTGGAGGGCACCTCAACCTGAGCTTGAACGTTGAGACCGCGTCGGGTACCATCTGCACCCCAGACCTCACGCACGCGGAGGAGATGCGCCATGGACGATATCGTCGACCTCGTTTCGCGATCGGACGACGACTTGCGCGCCCTGGTCGTCGAGCTCGAGGCCGAGGAGCTCGAGATCTCGCGGCGACGCCGCATTCTGCACGGCAAGCTCGACATCCTGCGCGCCGAACTGGTGATGCGGCTGCAGCACAAGCACAATCTGGGGGAGCCCGTCATCTCCGCCGACGACGTGCAGCGGCTCTCACGCATCCTCGCCGGCCTCGGGCCGGAGGACGCCAAGCCCGCCCTCGAGGATCCTGGGGAGCGCTGAAGTGTTCTGCCCCGAGTGCGGCATTCGCAACTCAGAGGGAGCAAGCTTCTGCGTGCGCTGTGGGGCCAGTCTCATCGCCGATCAGCCTGAGTCCGCCACCACCATGAGCTATCTCCCCGGCGACGAAGAGGGCGAGCCCAACGCGCTCGCCGCCGTCGCCGGTGACGAAGCCTGCCTGGTCATGCGCAGCGGCGGCGGCCGCGCCGGCGAGACCTACCCTCTGCGCGGCGAACGCATCACGATCGGCCGCCACCCGGACGCTGCCATCTTCCTCGACGACGTCACCGTGTCGCGCAACCACGCGCTCGTCGAGCGCGCCGGCGACGAGTGGGTCATCGTCGACGAAGGCAGCCTGAACGGCACCTATGTCAATCGGCGGCGCGGTGACCGCGTGACGCTCGCCGACGGCGACGAGATCCAGATAGGCAAATACAAGCTCACGTTCATCATCCCATCGTGAACGACGCCGCCGAACTCCTGTTCGACGTCGGCGACGAGAAGCTGCTCACGATCGGCTCCGTCGTCGAGCGTCTGCACGGCGAGTTCCCCGACATCAGCGTCAGCAAGCTGCGGTACCTCGAGGAACAGGGTCTGGTCACGCCGCGCCGCACGAAGTCCGGCTATCGCCTCTACTCGCAGGACGACTTCGGCGCGCCTGGTGCGCGTGCTCGGCATGCAGCGCGACGAATACCTGCCCCTCAAGGTCATCCGCCGCGAGCTCGAACGCAACCCGGCCAGCGCGTTGCCCTCGGCGCGTCAGGGGCTGCGCAAGACCGACCTGATGGCGGTGGGGGAGGAACGCGAGTACACCGCCGAGGAGATCCAGCAGATGACCGGCGCCGACGCCGCGCTGCTCTCCGAGCTGGAGGAGTATCGAGCTCGTGCACGCCCGGCAGGTCAGCGGAGTGCGCCGCTACACCGAGACCGACGCCGGCATCGTGGGGGCCGCCGCTCAGCTGGCGCAGCTCGGCCTGCGGCCCAAGAACCTGCGCGTGGTCAAGAGCGCTGTCGACCGCGAGATCGGGCTCATCGAGCAGGTGCTGCTGCCGGCGCTCAAGTCCAACCGCCAGGAGCGCCGCCGCGAAGGCCTCGAGCAGCTCGACGACATCGTCCAGGCGACCACGCAGCTTCGCCAGCTGCTCCTCGCGCGCGCCGTGCGACGCCTCACCGGCGGCTCCAGCGCGCGCTGACTGCATCCTCAAGGAGAAGCACATGACCGACGGCCGCATGGACCTCAGCGCGCACGTGCGCGACATCCCCGATTTCCCCAAGGAAGGCATTCTCTTCCGCGACATCATGCCGCTGCTGCAAGATCCCGTGGCTCTGCGCGAGGCCGTCGACCGCCTCGTCGAGTACGGCACCGGCAAACACATCGACATGGTCATGGGCGCCGAGGCACGCGGATTCATCCTCGGCGCCGCCGTCGCCTACGGCCTCGGCGCCGGCTTCGTCTGCGCGCGCAAGCCGGGCAAGCTACCGCACGCCACCATCTCGGCGGAGTACGACCTCGAATACGGCACCGACAAGCTGGAGATCCACGCCGACGCCATCAAGCCGGGGCAGAATGTGCTCGTGCACGACGACCTTCTGGCCACGGGTGGTACCGCACGCGCCAAGGTCGACATGGTCGAGCAGCTCGGCGGAATCGTCGTCGGTATCGCCTTCATCATCGAGCTCGAGGCCCTCGACGGGCGCAGCAAGCTCCAGGGCTACGACGTCTTCAGCCTGATCAAGTACTGACGCCGGCCGCCCTTGGGCGGAGCGCTGCCGTCAGGAACGCCAGACGCACCAACGTATGCACGAACATACGTTCGTTCTCGTGCTCAGACTCGACGCCGCGTCATGCCTGACTCGCTTTCGTGACCCAATCGAACCTGCTCGCCAGATTCGCCATACTCGGCATGTGGCAGACCGGGCACACCGTGTTTGATCACCGCGGACTACCAGGCGCCGGGCCCAGCGGGGGGCGCCAGAGTGCCTTTGCGGATGAGGAGTGGCGGCGCCAGTGACGAGAAGCAGACAAGACGCCGCCTGTTGGCGTGGACGCCGCGCACGTCGCCGCTGCGACGTCTGCGGCAGGCAGTGACGTCTGCCGAGCATCGGACAAACGAGACACCACGGCATGTCGGGGGAAGAGGTGTTCTGGGCCAGGCACTGTGGGCCGTCGGAGAGGTCCCTCGCCACCACATCATGCCTAGCTTTACATAACGGAGATTATCGTGCGTTATCTGCCAGCGCGAACCTGCAGCCGGAGCGAAGGACAGGGTCGCGCTACCAGCGCCGCCCGAGGTATTGCGGCGAGGACGGCAGCTCACGCACGCAACTGCTGAGGAACTCGGTGATGGGCGGGCGCACGTCGGCGCTCTGCAACTGCATCTCGTCGAGGAACGCCGCGCTGAGGACTTTGGCGTCTGAAGGTTCGGGAACCACTTCGTGCGGCGCCGACACCTCGAACACCAGGTGCACCACGTGTTTGGCGTAGCCGGGATCCGGCGAGATCGACTCGACGATCGCCAGAAGCTTGTAAACGCCCACGCGCAGGCTGAGCTCCTCGTCGAACTCGCGACGCACGGCATCGGTGAGCGTCTCACCGAACTGCACACCGCCGCCGGGAAGGAGCCAGTACCGCTCCTCCCCGTGCCCCTGCTCTACCATCAAGATACGACCCTCGTGCACGAGAAGTCCTGCGACGCGAATAGTAGGCTTGTCCGGAGAAGCGACGACGTCCGGAGCCGGGTCGCGGATGACGTCTTCGGTCATGTCCTCTCCCCTCTTCCACTGGAGCCGAAGCCCAGAGGGCCACGCTCAGTCTCGTCGAGCTCGTCGGCGGCCGCCAGATCGACCCGGGTCAATGACAGGAACAGCAGTTGCGCGATTCTATCGCCCACGGCCACTGGAAACGCCATGTCTCGGTCGGTGTTGAGGAGGATCACGCGCACCTCCCCACGATACCCCGGATCGATGAGTCCGGGCGCGTTGACGATGGCGATGCCGTGGCGGGCGGCGAGCCCTGAGCGAGGCAGCGTGAGGGCCGCCAGACCCGGGGGGAGCCCGAGGGCGACGCCGGTGCCCACGACGGCGCGGCCGAGCGGCTCGATGACGACGGCCTCGGCCGCATGGAGGTCGTAGGCGGCGTCGTGCTCGTAGGCGCGTGCGGGCAGGCGCGCCGCGGCCGTGAGGAGCTTCACCGGCACGGTGGCGCCGCCGGGCCCGTCGAGTGCTCTGTCGGCGAGCTCAGAGCTCATCGGAGTCCCCTTCCTCGGCTGCGGCGTCTTCGATCTACCGTGGCGTCGAGACTGTACCGCGCGTAGCGCCCGGCTTCCGCGACGGGCAGCCGGGCGGTGAAGACCACGCCGTCGGGCGTGTGCTCCTCGTGGACGTCGCTGGCGATGCCGCGCAGGCGGTGCATGTCGGCGGCGGAGGCGTAGGGGAACAGCAACCGCACCGGTCGCAGGGCGCGGTCGAAGAAGTCGGCGAGGCGCTCCTGGAGGCGGCCGAGGCCCTCGCCGCGGGCAGCGGCGATGAACTCGGCCTCCGGGTAAAGCGCCTGCAGGCGCGTGAGCTTGTCGGGATCGGCGAGGTCGGTCTTGTTGAAGACGACGATCCGCGGTGCCTGCGCGCCGAGCATGTCGAGCACCTCGGCGACGGTCTGCTCGCGCACCGCGATCTCCGAGGGCTCGAGATGGGCGTCGGCGACCACAAGGATGACGTCGGCGAGCGTCGTCTCCTCGAGCGTGGAGGCGAAGGCATCCACCAGCGAGTGTGGCAGCTTGCGGATGAAGCCGACCGTATCGGTGAGCACGTAGTCGCGGTCGCGGAAGCGGTACGAGCGTGATGTGGGGTCGAGAGTCTCGAAGAGCCTGTCGCGCACAGAGACATCGGCGTCGGTGAGCGCGTTGAGCAGCGTCGACTTGCCGGCGTTGGTGTAACCGGCGAGGGCGATCAGCGGTACCGCGGCGTTCAGGCGGCGGGCGCGCTGCGTGCGCCTCGTCCTGGCCATATGGTCGATACGCCGGCGCAGCGTCTGGATGCGCTGGCGCACGACGCGCCGGTCGACCTCCAGCTTGGTCTCGCCGGGGCCGCGCATGTTCACGCCGGCGCCGAGTCGCGAGAGGATGTGGCCCTTGCCCCGCATTCGCGTGAGCTCGTACTCGAGCTGTGCGAGGTGCACCTGCATGGTGCCCTCCATGGAGTGCGCATGCTTACTGAACACGGTGAGGATGAGCTCGGTGCGGTCGAGGACGTCCACGTCCACGGCGTCGAGCACGGCCGCCACCTGGCCGGGGCTCAGGTCGTCCTCGCAGACCGCCACTGTGGCGCCGCTCTCCTTGACGGCCTCTGCGAGTTCGACGAGCTTGCCTTTGCCGAGGTAGGAGTGCGGGTGCGGTCGCTCCTTGCGCTGGAGCACGTCGGCGACCCAGTCCATGTCGGCTGAGCTCAGCAGCTCCTTGATCTCGTTGAGTGGCTCCTCTTCCCCAGGCGCACCGTGACCCCCGGGCATGACCGCGAAGACCACGACGCGCGGCCGCGGCGCGGTCGCGCCGGTGTCGACGGCAGCAGCGTCGGCGCTCATCTGAGGGCCCCTAGATGCGTACCCGCTCCTCGATACGTTGCACGGCCTCGCGCAGCCGCTCGTCGGGCACTGTCAGCGAAAGCCGTACATAGCCCTCGCCGCCGTCACCGTAGGCGGCTCCCGGAGTGACCACGACATCGGCCTGGTCGAGCACCTGCTGCGTGAAGCCGGCGGAGGTGTAGCCGTCGGGCACCGGCGCCCACAGGTAGATGGTGCCCTTGGGCGGTTCCACGTGCATGCCGATGGTCCGCAGAGCCTCCACGAGCAGGTCGCGACGGCGCTGGTAGACGCGGCACATGTCGCGGACGCAGTCCTGAGGCCCGCTGAGCGCGGCTACGCTGGCCCGCTGCACGGCGCCGAACATCCCGGAGTCCATGTTCGTCTTGAGCCGCCAGTAAGCGTCGACCACGTCGCGGTTGCCGACCATCGCGCCCGCCCGCCAGCCGGTCATGTTGTAGCTCTTCGACAGGCTCAGCATCTCGACACCCACGTCTCTGGCGCCCGGCGCCTCGAGAAAGCTCGGCGCCACGTAGCCGTCGTAGGTGATGTCGGCGTAGGCGTTGTCGTGGACCACGACGAGATCGTGCTCGGCGGCGAAGGCGACCAGGCGCACGAAGAAGTCGTCCTCGATGACGGCCCCCGTGGGGTTGTTGGGGTAGCTGACGAAGAGCATGCGGGCCTTGGCGAGCACGCGCGGCGCGATGGCTTCGAGGTCGGGCTGGAAGCCGAGCTCACGGATCAGGGGCAGCGGCACAGCTGCGCCGTCGGCCAGCATGGGGCCGGTGACGTAGACCGGGTAGCCGGGGTCGGCGGCCAAAGCCACGTCGCCCGGGTCGAGGAGGGCCAGGCCGACATGGGCGATGCCCTCCTTGGCGCCCAGCAGCGGGACGATCTCCGAGGCCGGGTCGAGCTCCACGCCGAAGCGCGTGGAGTAGAACCCGGCCACCGCCTCGCGAAACGCCGTCTCCCCGAGGTTGCTCGGGTACTGGTGCGTCGCCGGGTCGGCGGCTCCCTCAGTCAGCGCTTCGATGATGTGACGCGGCGTGGGCAGGTCCGGATCGCCGATGCCGAGGCTGATCACGTCGGCGCCCGCGGCGCGGCGCGCGGCGATCTGGCGCTCGATGCCGGCAAACAGGTAGGGCGGCAGGCTCTGCACGCGCTGTGAGAATCTCATGGCTCTCCCGGGGTCCTGGACGGCGGTGGAGGCGTCACTCGAGGTGATCGAGGAACTCCCGCGAGAGATCTCCGTGGTAGATCTCTTCGGCGGGCCCGGTCATGAACACGCGCCAGTCGGGGCGCACCTCCACGACGAGCCTGCCGCCGGGCAGCTCCACGGTGACCGGTGACGCGCACTGGCCGATGCGCACCAGCGCGACCGCGGTCGCGGTGGCGCCGGTACCGCAGGCGCGCGTCTCCCCCACGCCCCGCTCCCAGACCCTGACCTTGGCCTGGTGTTCGCCGAGGACCTTGACGAACTCCACATTGGCCTTGCGCGGGAAGTGCTTGTGCTCCTCGATCACGGGCCCGACCTCGTGCAGCGGGACGAGCTCGAGCGGCCACGGAGAGTGGATCACGGCGTGCGGGTTACCGACGTCGACGAACGTGAACGTGAAACTGCGTCCGGCGGCGTGCAGTGACTCTTCGACGCAGTCTCCGGCAAAGCCGCTGAGCTTCTCGCCGCCGAAGCGCGCGATGCCCATGTCGACGGTCACCATGTAGCCGTCGCCGAGCTTGGGGACGATCTCGCCGGCGGCGGTCTCGAGCACCACCGTATCGCCGCTGAGTGAGCCCTCCATCTGCAGCTTGCGCGCGACCATGCGCACACCGTTGCCACACATCTCGGCCTGGCTGCCGTCGGGATTGAAGATCGTGACCGGAAAGCGGTCCTCGCCGGTCTGCGCACCGATTACCATGATGCCATCTGCGCCGATGCCGAGGTTGCGGTCGCAGAGCAGCCGCACGCGCTCCACCGTGAGGTCGAACGGCACCTCCTCGGCGTGCACCACGATGTAGTTGTTGCCGAGGCCCTGCCACTTGGAGAACTGGACCTTGCCGAGGCCCTGCCACGTTGGCGTCACCCGTCACGCCCCCTGTGAGTTGGAACCGAGCGAGTACTCTACCACGGGCGTGCCTCGGCGAGAGCGAGTACGTCCTCCGCGACGGCCTCGGGAGGCCGCCCGTCCGCAGGCACCTGGTCGGCCGCCGGCAGCTTGCGCAGCCAGGTGAGCTGGCGGCGGGCCAAGGCGCGCGTGCGCGCCTTCATGCGCGCCGCCGCCTCTTTCAGGCTCAGTTCGCCGTCGAGGACAGCGCTGAGCTCGCGCACGCCGATGGCCTGCAGGGCCGTGCGCGAGAGGGGACCGCCGTCGCGGGCGCGCGCCACTTCTTCGAGAGCGCCGGCGGCGAGCATCTCGTCGACGCGCGTCGCGATGCGCGCCTTGAGCGCCTCGCGGTCGTCGTCCGGTACGAGCGCTACCAGCGTGTGTGCGTAGCGCTCGCCCGGTCGCCACAGGTAGTCGCGGTCCGCGGCCGGCAGAGGCTCGCCGCTGACCAGCACGGCCTCGAGGGCGCGCACCACGCGGCGCGGGTTGGCGGCGTCGAGGCGCGCGAGGCCGGCGGGGTCGCGGCGGTGCAGCTCGTCCAGCACTCCGTCCGGGTCGCGCGCCCAGCGCTCCTCGAGCTCGCGGCGCAGCGCCGCGTCCGGTGGCGCCGCGAACTCGAGGTCGCCGAGGGCGGCCCTGAGGTACAGCCCAGAGCCGCCCTCGACGATCACCGCGCGGCCTTCGTGGCGCAGCCCGTCGATGACCGCGTGGGCATCGCCGGCGTACTCGGCCACCGTGAACTCGCGCTGGGGAGGCACATAACCGACGAGGTGGTGCCGCGCGCGGGCGCGCTGCGCCTCGTCGGGCTGGTTGGTGACGATGGGCAGGCCGGCGTAGACCTGCATGGAGTCGGCCACAACGATGTCGGCGTCAAGGCGCTCGGCGAGCGCGAGCGCCACCTCCGTCTTGCCGAGCGCGGTGGCTCCGAACAGAGCGATCACCAGCGGAGCTCCGCTGCGTCGTGCGCCTGCGGCACCCGGCACGTCAGCCCGACTGGGCCGGCGGCTCGCCGACCTCGTCGTCGCGCGGCGGCTCGCCCTCGCGGTACCGGCTCACGGTGAAACGCTCCACGCTGAACGCCACGCCGCGGCCGATGCCCGCCTTCTGCAGGGCGATGTCGACCTGCTGGTCCACGGTCACGACGCCGTCCAGATCGGGAAGCAGCACCCCGCGCCGCAGGCCGGCAAGGACGATCACGCCGTAGACCGAGGGGTCGAGGTCGGCGCGCGTGCACGACTCACTCGCGCTGAGCACGTCCACCGAAACGGTGAGCGCCGCCAGTTCGTCGGGGCGCACGCGGTGAAAGCGCGGATCGTGGAAGGCCGCTGAGCGCGCGTTACGGGCGATCTCGGCGCCCAGGTGCGTCTCGGCCGGCTCCAGGGTACCGATGCAGCCGCGCAGGTCGCCATGCTTCTTCAGCGAGACGAAGCAGGCGGCGCGACGCGCGAAGAAGGGGTGGCTCGCCGGCGGCGGCAACGGGCGCGCCAGGACGACGCTCTCCACACAGGCGCGGGCGTAGTCTGCGGGGCCGGATGAAGCTTCACTCATGCCCCACTCCCTGGCGCTCCACCCCCGCTGCTCCGAAGCGCGCCACCATGTACCCCACACCGAAAGGCCCCTCGTAGCTCAGGATCTCGGGCTCGACGGTAGCGTCATCGCCGAGGAAGCCGCCGAGCGCCATGATGCTGCGCAGCCCGCACTCGGCGGCGCCTTCGAGCAGGATGGGGTCCATACGCCCCAGCCCGGCGAAGTCGCCGGAGCCCAGCATGTGCACGACCTCGTCGTCGAAGAGCTTGCCGCGCGGGTCGTAGGGCGACGGCGCGTTGTGCGTGAGCGCGTGAGAGAGGTCGCCAGACGCGAGAAACAGCGTGTCGCGGCCCAGTTCTTCGGCGCAGCGGCGCACGAGCTGCCCCAGCGTGCGATGTTCGGCGTAGGAGCTGACGATGGATAGCGAGACGATCTGCCGCGCCTTGAGGAAGCTCAGGGGCACGAGCACGCCCCAATCGAGCTCATCGCCGTCCTCGGGCACGAGCTCCAGGCGGCGATAGTCGCCGGCCAGAGCCAGCAGCAGCTCAGCGAAGGGCACGTCGTTTTCGTAGGTGAAGGTGACCTCAGGGCAGCGGAAGCGGCCGCAGATCACCGCGCAGGCGCGGCGTCGTGCGCACCACGTGCGCGTCCCCGTAGCCGTCGCTGTGGGGGGACATGACGACCACGGTCTCGGGCTCCCCCACCTCGGCGGCCAGACGCTGCATGGCCGTGACGGTGGCGTTCACCCGGCGCAGCGAGGCGCCGCCCACCTCAGGGATGAGCAGTGGAGGATGGGGACAAATGCAGCCCTGCATGACGGCACCTCCTGAGTGCGCTCGTCAGGCCCTTCCGCGAAGGGTCGTCGAGGTCGCGCCGGTGACCTCGATCTCCACTATAGCACCGGGTTCCAGCGACCCGGAGACGTTCGCCGTCACGTTCTGGCGCGTGCGGCCCCGCAGACCCTTGCCGTCGCGGCTGGGACCCTCGAGCAGGACCTCGGCGCGCCGGCCCACCCAGCGCCGCCGCGAGTCAAGCGCCAGCTCCTGCGTCAGGCTGATGAGACGCTCGACGCGCTCGCGCTTGACCGTCGCGGCGATCTGACGCGGGAGCTCGGCGGCGGCCGTGCCGCGCCGCGGCGAGAACACGAACGTGAAGGCCGCGTCGAACCGCGCCGCGCGCACCAGCTCGAGCGTCTGTGCGAAGTCGTCGTCGCTCTCGCCGGGGAAACCGGCGATGAGGTCCGTGGTGACGCTCACGTCGGGCACGGCCGCGCGCAAGGCTTGCACGCGCGCGAGGTAAGCGGCCGCGGTGTAGCCGCGGCCCATCGCCGCCAGCACACGGTCCGAGCCGGCCTGCGCCGGGAGATGCACGTGCTCGCACACGCTGGGCAGCTCGGCGATCGTCCGGATGAGGTCGTCCGAGAGATCCTTGGGGTGCGAGGTCATGAAGCGCACGCGGGCGAGGCCCGGGATGGCGTCGAGGGCGCGCAGCAGCGCCGGGAAGTCCGGCGCTCCGTCGCGCCCGTCCCAGCTGCAGATCGAGGCCGTAGGCGTTGACGTTCTGGCCGAGCAGGGTGACCTCGCGCACGCCGTCGGCGACGAGCGCACGGACCTCGGCCACCACGGCGTGGACGTCGCGACTGCGCTCGGGGCCACGCACCTGGGGCACGATGCAGTACGAGCAGAAGTTGGTGCAGCCGGACATGATCTGCACCCAGGCCTGAAACGGGCGCTCGCGGCGCGCCGCCAGGTCGCCGCTCATGGCCGCGCCGTCGGCGAAGAAGCCCGGCGGCCGGCCGGCCGGCCGCGCCGGCGCCACGGCCGCCGCGAGCAGCTCGGGCAGGCGGTGCAGGTTCTGCGGCCCCAGGGCGCCGTCGACGAAGGGGAAACGCCGGAAGAAGTCGTCCTGCTCGGCCTGCGGCAGGCAGCCGGTGACGAGGACGATGCGGCCGGCGTCCTCGCGCTTGAGCCGGGCGGCGGTGCCCAGATGCCCGGCCAGGCGCTCGTCGGCGCTCTGGCGCACGGTGCAGGTGTTGTAGACGAGCACGTCGGCGCCGTCGGGAGCATCCGCGCGCTCCAGGCCTTCGGCCTCGAGCAGCGCGCGGATGCGCTCGGCGTCGTGGGCGTTCATCTGGCAGCCGAACGAGCGCAGGTAGTAAGTGCGCATGGCCTTGATGGCGCCTCCGCGCCGCCCCCGCCTACTTGGCGATGTCGACGGCGCGGCTCTCGCGGATCACGGTGACCCTGATCTGCCCCGGGTAATCGAGCTGGTCCTCGATGTCGCGGGCGATCTCGCGGGCCAGCAGCGCCGTGGCGTCGTCGTCGATCTCGGCGGGCTTGACCATCACGCGCACCTCGCGGCCCGCCTGCATGGCGAAGCACTTCTCCACGCCCTTCTTGCTCTCGGCGATGCGCTCCAGCGACTCGAGCCGCTTGACGTAGTTCTCCAGCGACTCGCGGCGTGCGCCAGGGCGCGCCGCGGAGATGGCGTCGGCGGCCTGTACGAGCACGGCCTCGACGGTCTGCGGCTCGATGTCCTGATGGTGCGCCTGGATGGCGTGGCAGACGCTCTCCGACTCGCGGTACTTCTTGCAGAGCGCCTGAGAGATGTCGGCGTGCGAGCCGTCGACCTCGTGGTCCACGGCCTTGCCGATGTCGTGCAGCAGCCCGGCGCGCTTGGCGATCTTGACGTTCGCGCCCAGCTCAGCGGCCATGATGCCGGCGAGATGTGCGACCTCGATGGAGTGGTTGAGCACGTTCTGCCCGTAGCTCGTGCGGTACTTGAGGCGCCCGAGGACTCTGACGAGTTCGGGCGCCACGCCGTGCACATTGGTGTCGAAGCAGGCCTGTTCGCCCGCCTCTTCCATGGTGGCCTCGACCTCGGCCTTGGCTTGAAGGTACGTCTCTTCGATGCGCGCCGGGTGGATGCGCCCGTCGGTGATGAGCTTGGTGAGCGTGAGGCGCGCGGTCTCGCGGCGCACGCCGTCGAAGCCCGAGAGGACCACGGCCTCGGGCGTGTCGTCGATGATGAAGTCGATGCCCGTGGTGTTCTCGAGGGTACGGATGTTGCGTCCCTCACGGCCGATGATGCGGCCCTTCATGTCGTCGGAGGGCAGGTGGACCACCGACACGGTGGTCTCGGCAACGTGGTTGGCGGCCGTACGCTGGATCGTCAGCGAGAGGATGTTGCGCGCGCGGCGGTCGGCCTCGCGGCGTGCCTCTTCTTCGACCTGACGCACGAGCTTGGCCATGTCGTGGCGGGCCTCGTCCTCGGTCTGCTTGAGCAGCATGTCCTTGGCCTGCGCGGCGCTGAGCCCGGAGATACGCTCGAGCTGGATCATGGCTTCGTCGTGCGCGTTCTGCAGGTCGTCGGCGACGCGCTGCGAGTTGGCGTCGCGGTCGCGCAGCGACTGCTCGCGCCGGTCCTGCTCGGCGGCGCGCGAGTCGAGCTGCTCGTCGCGCTGCAGCAGGCGCTGCTCGGCCTTGCCGACCTCTTCGCGCCGGCCGCGCAGCTCGGTCTCGACCTCGCTGCGCACCTTGTGCACTTCCTCTTTGGCCTCGAGCCGAGCTTCCTTCACGACGGTCTCGGCCTCACGCTTGGCGTCGCGCAGCACCTTCTCGGCTTCGCGCTCCGCTCCGGCCAGCTTTCCCGAGGCGAGGTTGCGGCGGATCAGGTATCCCACGACCACGCCCACTGCCAGGCCCACCACGATGTACACGGCACTCATCATCTCAGTCCTATCCCTTCACAGGTCACGCGGCACGAAAAAGGCCGGGCAACGCGCCCGGCCAGTGCCACACTCGCCCGTGCCAGAGATACCGATCTGCAGCTGTGTCAGCGCCCAGGGGTCGGGACAACGATCAGGTCGTAAAACCTCCCAAAACTCTCACAGTGGACCCCTGGTTCGATGGTTTCAGCCAATGGGCGCCGAAGCGCCTTGCGTATCGCTATACAAGAGCGAGAGTGAAATACACTAGGCACGCACACACGTCGCGCAAGAGGATAGTAGGTGATTGGCGCTCAGAAAGTCAATTCGCCGGAGCCTCTGAGGAGTGCCGCCGGGCTGTTCGTCGCCGGTCGGCGACCGCCGTGGCGCCGTCAGCCGCTCGGCCTCAAGCCATAGGCCTTGACGCGGCGCTCGTGCTCTTCCCTGCCGATGGGGCAGGCATCCAGGCAGATGAGGCACTCGTGGCTGCCGCGCGGCGAGTAGTGGCCAGCCACCTTCTGCCACGCCTTGTTGGGCTCGGCCAGCATCTCCTGCGGGACGATGCACTTCCAGAAGTCGACCTTCTTGCCGGGCTCCACTCCCTGGGAGGGGCCCGGGAATGATGGCCTGCGTCGGACACGCCTTGATGCAGAGCTCGCACTCGCCGCAGAGGTCCTCGGTGAAGGGCTCGTCGTAGGGCAACACGGCATCGGTGACCACACACGCCCAGCGCACGTGTGGACCCAGTTGCGGCGTGATGCACAGCGTCTGCTTGCCGATCCAGCCGAGACCGGCGAGCGTGGCGGCCGCCTTGGCGTGGACGAAATGCGTGACCGCGGTTTTGTAGCCGGCGTCGCGCACGGCCTCGGCGAAGCGATGCGCGCGAGCCTCGGTGATCTCGTAGTACATGTTGTAGTACTGGGATCCGGGGACGTCGTCGAAGGGGATGGCGCCGTCCGGGAGCACCGAGGTGACCACCGCGTTCTGCATGACGTCCCAGATGTGCATGCCCATCACGATGACGCTCTTCGCCTCGGGCAGAAAGCCGCTGGGGACGTCGAGGCAGCGGTTCGGCGGGAAGGGGACTTCCGCGAGCTTGCCGGCGTCGACGACGCCGAAGAACTCGAACCCGTGATCGGCCGCCGCGGAGCGCAGCTGCTCTTTGAGATCTGCTGACATCGTTGACCTCGCTTTCCAGTTGGCGAATCGACCGGGCCCGACTGTCAGCGATGAGACGGGTGCCGCAGTCGCCCCCGGCGGCGTCTGTGCGCCCACGCGGGCTGCTCGTCTAGTATAGCGGCGGCCTGGCATGTGGGGAATGAATCGTGCTGGCGCACGTGCGGCCCGACCGCTAGACTGCGGCACAGAACCTCCCGCGGACAGAGGCCGATGCATGGGGATCTTCAGCCCGCCCGACTTCGAGAAGATGCGGCGCGATGGTGACATGCCGCGACTCGTCTACTGGGCCTTGCACGACAAGGCTCCTGCGGAGAGCCGCGCGGCCATGTCGGTGCTGCGCAAGGACGTGTCTGCCGTGGTGGAGTACCTCTACGAGACGGCGAT
This sequence comes from uncultured Thermoleophilia bacterium, assembly GCA_963765635.1. Taxonomy (GTDB): domain Bacteria; phylum Actinomycetota; class Thermoleophilia; order UBA2241; family UBA2241; genus CAIXSE01. The sequence goes on along the minus strand of CAVXXF010000002.1, from coordinate 949,045 downwards.
GTGGGCCGAGTCTCACAGCGTCGGCCGCAAGAAGCGACTTCCGACGCGAAGCATCCGGCTCCTCAACGAGGCCGGACGGGCTCTCACGAGACTGGGCACCCGCGCGGTCACGCCTCTGGTGTCCTCGATTCGCGAGTACGACGCGTACGGCAACCCCGAGGAGAACGCGAGGTACCTCTACCACGTCCTTGTGTTCGATATTCTCGACAAGATCGGAAGCCCGGCCGTGGATGGGTTGCGCGAGCTGGCTGCGGACGCTCGCCGCGACGTCCGCAAGCTGGCGCGCGAGGCACTCGAGAAGCTCGAGGCGCGCGGGTTGCTGGACGACGAGGGCGACGAGCCAGACGAGGAGGATGTGAGCTGAACGAGGGCGACGCGCAGGACGACCGGGTCTGGTCGGCGCAACTCGCTGATCGAGCCCTGTGGATTGTCGCAGCTGTGCACGGGGTACACGTATGAACAACCGAAGTGAGTGGGGGTAAGCGCCATGGCCGATACCATCATCGTAGGGTACGACGGTTCAGATCACGCCGCGAAGGCCCTCGACGTCGCCGTCGAGTTTGCCAGAATGATGCCCGACAGCGAGATCATCATCACCTGTGCCCAGAATCGACCGGCGCCGGCGGTCGGTTTCCGAGGAGCCGAGTTTGGGGTCGAGGAGATGTGGGACAAGCTCACCAAGAAGATCGAGGAGGAGCTCGACCTCGCAGCGGCTCGGGTCAGGGCGGCCGGCGTCAAGGTAGCCACAGCCTGCACCCCCGATCGGCCCGACCTGACCATCGTCAACATCGCACGCGAAACGAACGCGCGCCTGATCGTGATGGGCACGAAGGGCGCCGGCGCGCTTCAAGGCGAGAAGTCCCGCCTGGGCTCCACCACGAACCGCGTCCTGCACGAGGCGGGAGGTATCCCGGTCCTTGTGGTCTGAGTGGCCGCCGCGGCGATCGCGCGCTGCGCACCCTGACCGCGTCCGCCCCTGTCCCTGAAGCTGAGGGTCCCGGAGGAGCCACGTGCCTCCGCCGGGACCCTCGTTGCTGCTGCGCTTTGGCCAGCTTCAGAGTGATGCAGCAGCGCGCTCGATCGATGTCACCCCTTTCAGACCCAGAAGATGACGTAGCCGAGGGTCATGCACGCCAGGCCGCCGGCGACGGCGACGTACGGCAGGACGCCGCACCTTTTGGGCCCCAGTTCGGTCTCGCCCTCGGGGATGAGGTCGTCGAACATGTGCGACGGGAACTTGCCCTTGTCGGTGACGTAGTGTCGGTAGTAGAAGACCGGGAGGGCGATCAGGGCCGAGATCCAGCCCATGAGCAGCGTGCCCTGGCCCCAGTAGTTCGCGCCGGCTCCCAGAAGGAACACGTTCATGTAGGCGAAGCAGGTGCCAAGCACGAAGAGCGGCAGCGGCGCCTTGAAGGGCCGCGGCACGCGCGGGTTGTCCCTGCGGTGAATCCAGCCCGCGTTCAGGTTGAGGAAGTTGAAGATCATGTAGTTGCAGTTGGAGACGGCGAGCACGAAGACGTAGTCCGACATCAGCAGCAGGAACAGGTTGAAGATGAGGTCGGTCCACATCGCGTAGGTCGGCACCTTGTGGTTGTTGAGGTGCGCCAGGTACTTGGGCAGCCAGCCGTCCTGACCGCCCTGGAAGAGGGTCCGTGACGAGCCCGACATGGCCGTCATCACGGACAGCATCACCGTGAAGAACATGGCGACCGCGCAGAACTTGGTGAAGGTTGCGCCGGCGTTGAACATGTCCGCGAAACCCTGAGGAACGCCGGCCCCCGAGTAGATCTCGGGCTTGAGCATGTAGTCGGTGCCGAGGACGCCCTGCCAAACGAACGGGATCACGGTGTAGCACAAGATGCAGAACACGCCGGACCAGAGAATGGCCTTGGCCTGGTCGCGCCCGGGGTTCTTGAACTCGCTCATGTAGCAGATGGCCGTCTCGAAGGCGTAGGCGGACCAAGCGGCGATGAAGAAGCCTCCCAGGAACGCCGTCCAGCCGTCGAGGTTCCACGAGCCGTTGACCGGCACGAACGGCGAGAAGTTGCTCGCCACCACGTCGCCGGTGATCAGCGGGATGACCGTCAGCAGGATCAAGGGCGTCATCGCCCCGATCGTGAGGATCATCTGGACGCGCGCGGTGCGCAGGATGCCGTAGTGCTGGATATTCCACACGGCGAGCATGATGACGGCGCCGATGATGAATACCGCGTTGATGCGCAGCGTCAGCCCATCCTTCAAGAAATCGAGATTGGCGATCGTGACCGACCACGTGTTGATGGTGGCGTCGGGGGCGAAGAAGACAGAGAGCAGATACCCCGCGCAGAGACCGGAGCCGAGCGCCAGCACCGGTGTCCATGCCAGCCAGTTGCACCACAGCGAGATCGGCGCCGCGGGCCTGATGTAGCGGATCCAGGCAGTCGCGCCGTGCACCGCGGTGCCACCCGACTTCTTCGGGTGGAGCCCGGCGATCTCGGCGTAGATGAAGGCGTCGACGAAGCCGACCAGCACTGAAAGCGTCCATACAAGTACGGCGACCGGCCCGGTGCCGGCGGAGATGCCACCCATCGAGAACAGGATCAGCGCCGGCACGCCGGCGGCCACGAAGAAGGCGCCGACCCAGCTGAGGTCTCGGCGCATGTTGGTTTGGAAGCGTGATTGCTTGTACTCGTCGCCGTAGTCGGCGAGGTACTTATCCGAAACGTCAGACCGAATCATGTCTGACTGAGAGCGGTCTTGATCCTCCATACCGTTGCCCCCTTCTGCGATTATTAAGGGTACAAGGTGCGTTCTGACGTCAGCGCCCGCGCATGCCGGGGCCCCGGACTTCCGGCGACTTGGGCTCGGCGCGAACAGCCCCACATGAGTGATCCTCTGGCTCCCCCCTCACTGCCGCGTCCGCGAACGCGACAAGCCGCTTCTACACCGTACTTTACCGCGGCCTGCCCGGTCGTCAACAGGCACACGGACCTCCTCCCCGACTCTACAGTGCGACCGGCGGCATTCGCTGCATTTCATGCGCCCCGCGGAGCCTATTCAGTGAGCAGGCCCGTCTGCCCTCCCCCGCGGTGCCGTCAGAAGGCGCGAAGAGGGGCGGCGAGCGGCGAACCGCTCCCCGCCCCTCCGGGCAGAGCATCTCAGGCCGACAGTAGCTAGGAGACCAGCTCCTTGCACTTCTCGACGCCCAGCGAGGCGTTGGCCGCATAGGCGTCGGCGCCGATCTCGTCGGCCCACTCGACGCTCACGGGCGCGCCGCCGACGATGACCTTGACGCTGTCGCGCAGACCGGCGGCCTTGAGCGCGGCTATGGTCTCGGGCATCTTCGGGATCGTCGTCGTGAGCAAGCCGCTCATGCCGAGGATCGTCGCCTTGTTCTCCTTGACCGCGGTCACGAAGTCGGCCGGCGTGACGCCCTTGCCCAGATTGACGACCTCGAAGCCGGCGCCCGAGAGCAGCATGGCGGCGAGGTTCTTGCCGATATCGTGCATGTCGCCCTCGACGGTGCCGATCACGACCGTGCCGAGGCTCATCGTCTCACCGGCCGCGAGGTGCGGCTTGATGAGGTCGAGGCAGGCCTGCATGGTGCGAGCGCTGAGCAGCACCTCGGGGATGAACTTGTCGCCGCTCTTCATCTCGGCGCCGACAACGTCCATACCGGGCAACAGGGCCTGGTCGAGGATGTCACGGGCCGAGGCACCGCCGTCGATCAGCTTCTGCGTCTCGGCGGTGGCGCCGTCGGCACCGTCGATGATCATCTTCTTGAGAGTCTCAAAATCTGCCATAGGATCCTGTGTCCTTTGCTTCGTGGTTCGCTTCCGGAAGCCCAGGGCTCAGGCGACTCCGGCATCCTTCTCGGCCTTAACGACGATGGCGTGGATCTGATCGACGATCTCGCTCGGGAGCTCCGCGACCTTGTGGCCGGCGACGAGCTCCTTGGCCACCTCGCCGCAGCGGGTGTACATATCGGTGCTGCCGTCCATCTCCCACTCTTCGCGCACGCGGCGGTCGATGTTCCCGGCCTTGGACTGGTGTTCACGCATCAGCTTCAGGGTGCTCATCCTCGAAAGGAAGTCCTCCTCGGACCCCACTTCGACGATCTCATCCACCATCAGCGTCGCGTCGTTCGTGGGGATGCCACGAAGGATGAACTTACAGATGCGCGCGATATCGTTGTCCATGACGAGCGTTGCGTAGTCGATGGTGACGCCCGACTCGATCATCCCGGCTCCGTAGATCAGGTTGAGCCCTCCCAACGCTGGCAGGAGGCCGGTGATGGTCTTCTCGTGGGCGCACTGCGCGTCGCCGCCGAGCTTGGAATCGCTCTACAACCCGGCGCCGTAGGTCGGCAGGCCGTAGTAGCGGCCCATCTCCGCGACGGCCGCGCTGATCATGCCGAGCTCGGGGGTGCCCACGGTCGCAGCAGCGCGCTGCAGGTCGAAGGCGGTGGTGGAGGTGCCGTAGACGCACTTGGCGCCCTTCTCGGCGAGCTGGGCGAGGACGATGCCGCTCAGCACCTCGGCGTTATGCGTGACCATGGTGCCGGCCAGGGTGACCGGGGCGGAGCCGCCGGACATGGCCATGGAGAGGGGCATCGCGACCTGATGGGCGCGGGCCGCCTCGATGATGCAGCCGGTGAACTCGCCCATGAGCTTGAGCGGGCTGACCGGGCAGGAGAGGAAGAGGAGCATGGGGCGCTCGGCCAGCTTGTCGTGGCCGCCGGCCACGGCGGCCGTGGCGTCGATGTGCAGGCGAGCGCCGTGGTGGCCGAGGGCCAGGCTGCAGATCGGCTTCGTGGTGTTGAGCAGCGACTGCTCGATGAGATGTGCCTCGGCGACCTCGGGCGGCACGTCGGTAGCCGTCACGGCGATCGTGTAAACCTCGATGTCGTCGAGCGCGTCGACGAGGCGGGCGAGATCGCCGACGTCCTTCTTCGTGGTGGGGCGCAGCTTGCCGTCCCAGGGATCCACGGCCTTGACGCCCTCGGCGAAGTTGGTGAAGGCGACGCGCCGGCCCTCCATGATGAGGTCCTTGTCGGGCGTGCGGCCGCAGAGCGTGACCGTGGAGGGCGCCCAGCCGATGCACTCCTCGAGCACGTGCTGCGGGATCCTGACCTTGCGCGTGGAGCGGTCGACCTTGCAGCCGCCGTCGGCGAACAGGTCGAGGGCCTCGTCATCCTCCACCCAGATGCCGGCCCTCTCGAGCACCTCGACGGTGCCCCAGTGGATGGCCTGCCGCTCGTCTGCGGAGAAGACATCGATGCCGATGCCGCCCTGGTGATTGATGCCTGACCGTTGACTTCGGATCAAAATTCCTCCTTTGGGATGGTGGTGGCGCCGTGACCGCCGCTTTCTGGGCGGTCACCGCCTTGTGTTCCGGAGCAGCATCCCTCCTCTCACTGAGTCGCACGCAATGCGGTCCACTCGAGGGGCGCTGTCACAGCGCGACAAGCGCCCTCCAGACCGCCTCGGTAGAGCTAGTATCTCACGCACGGACGGCGAATCAACAGCCTGTCGTCGTTGCGGCGCCTTGACGGCGTATACCCCATGGGGTATAAGTGAGTTAGGAAAACGTCAGAAAGGCCCATCCCATGCAAGCAGAGGCGGATATCCAGCCCGGCATCTGTGGCTTTCGTACGCTCGCGCGCGCCGAGACGAGTGACGGCCGTGCCGTGAGCATCGTTCTCGAGACCGACTGCGACAACGTGACCCGGTTTGCGGCGCTGCTCGCCGAACGGTCGCCACTCGACGCCTACAAGGAGATCGATCCCCGCAGCGAGAACACCGTGCTCGCCGCGGGCCGTGAGGGCCGCTGCTGCACCGACTGCATCGTGCCGGCTTCGGCGCTGAAGGCGATGCGCGTGGCCGCGGAGCTGGCGTTCCCCAAAGACGCGCTCGTGGCGATCTCCGGCGGTTGATGCCGCCAGCGGGCGAGTGAGGCGCTCGCCCCCAGTGTGAGCCTGCACGATCGAGCGGCCGGCGACGAGGGCAGGGTACGTAAAGGGTCGCAGTGCGCATCCCCGTATCCGGTCAGGCTCACCTGCATGCCTCGTGCACTGGCCTGTCCCCTCGAGTACATATACCCTGTGGTCGCGCCATCACGCTGGACCTGGGGATCGAGGCGCGCGAGGGAGGACCATATGCCTAAGCGGTTGTCGAGCGGGGACAAGATCGCGGCCATGCGAGACGCCGGCGATGTCACCGGACTGATCGAAGCCTTTGAATCCGCGAAGCGGCGTGACAAGCGTCACGCCGCTCGGGTCGCCTTAGAGTCGCTGGGTGGTGGTGGCCAGACCGCCCTGATGGACTTGCTGGGCGATGAGCAGTGGCAGCGCAGTGCGGGCGCCGTGCTCGTCGAGCTTGGTGAGGAGACATTCCCGGCGATCGCCGCCCAGCTGGGGTCGGACGAGGAGTTACGCCGCCAGGGCGCCCTTCATGCCGTCTATCTTTACGCTCGATACCGCGATCTGCCGGCCGCGCACGAGCTGCTGCGCGCGATCGCGGCCGGCGAAGAGGCTCCCGACCTTGCCGAGCCCGCCACTCGCATGGCCGAGAGGGTCGAGCTGTTGGGCCGCCTACGAAACGAGGAGATAGACCGTCAGCTCGCGCGCATGAAGGCCAGCACCGAGCGTGATGATGGCAACAGCACCTTCATACGGATGTACTCGCGGGTCCACAGAGAACGTATGGAGGCACGCCTGAGCGTCAACGGCATGCGTTTCGCGGGCGTGCGACACGTCATCGAGGTCGCGCCCCAGTTCGGCGGAGTCGCAGTGGCAGCCCTTCTCTCACTGGGGATGGCGGAGCTTCGTGGCGACGTCGTCCCGATCATCGAGGAATCACTGCGCTCCGAGGACAAACGTCGGCGGAGCCTCCTGCTCAGCGCACTCATCTGCCTGCGTCGCGCGCGCGTCCCGGGCGCCGCGGAGGCGCTTGAACGCGACGGTGTCGACATCACGCTTGACATGGACCGGCGGGCGGCTCGAATCTACAGACGGTGGGTGCGTGAGAAGTGAATCGTCGTGGAGCGAGACGACCCGGACTGTCGATGGTCGGTGCGCTGCCTATTGACGCGGCCGCGAAGGCGCATTAGCTTGCACTAAATACAGGCGGGACTCTCCACTCAAGAGTGGAGCTGTCTCGCCACGGAGGGAAGGCGCGGACTTGGCTTTGTCTGAACGGTCGCCAGATGCTTCATCGAGGGCCTTTGGCCTGCCCGTGGTGACAGGTCCGTGCTCTTCGCCGGATCCTTGGGCATCCCCCCTAGGCTGGGGAGGTGATGCCCTTGGCTGATCGAGCGGATGACCGGTCTCCAGCATCGCGCAGATGCTGTTCAGAGCCTCGACACCGGACGGAGGCCGGTATACCTCTCCGGGTCTGTCGTGGTCGGGTCCACACTGAGTAGGGGGAATACATGATCATAGCTGCAGCCAGTCCTATCTGGTACTGGGCGATCGTCATCCCGTACATGTTCGTGCTCATCGGGATCGGCGTCTGGACCTACAACTTCCAGAAGAAGCAGAAGACAGCCACCGACGAGCACGACGACTACTGGATCGCCAAACGCAGCAACAGCGCCCTGGTCGTCGGCTGCGCCATCGCCGCCGGCTGGTTCCTGATCGGCTTCATCACCTGGGCCATGGCCAATACCTACATGTATGGCATCGGCGGCATCTGGTCCATGGTCGTCCCATGGACCGTGCTGCTGTTCACCATGGTCATCCTGGTGCCCAACGTGCGACGCTTCAAGGCGATCTCGCAGCCGCAATGCCTGCAGCAGCGCTTCGGGCTAGGTCTCCGCGTGCTGGTCAGCCCGTTCAACATCATCGCCTTCGTCATCTGGTCGGCCGCCGAGATCTGGACGGTGTCGCAGTACCTCGCGCCTTCATTTGGCGTCGAACCCTGGGTGTTGTACATCGTCTTCGCGGTGCCGGTCGCGGTGTACATGGCGCTGGGCGGCTTCCACGCGGTCATCAGTGCCAACCTGCTGCAGTTCGCCATGGGCGTGGCGTTCGTCACCATCGTCACCATCGTGATGACCTATGAGTCGTTCAACCATCTGCCCGAGGGGCAGAGCATGCTCAATTACCTCTCGAATGTGGTCCCGCCGGGCAACGCACCGGGCCAAAGCGCCATGACCTTGTTCAGTCTCGGCATACCGTTCGCTTTCTTCTCGCTCATAGCACTCCTTCCCGGGTGGATGATCGAGGAAGACTGGTGGCTCAAGGCACAGTCGGCCACCAGCACTCGCGCGGCACGGAACGGCATCTGGGCCAACCTCGTCTACAACATCATCTGGATCCTCGCGCTGCCGAGCCTCATCGGCCTCTTTGGCCTCGTGCTCTATCCGCCCGAGCAGTTCCAGAATCTGCTCGGAGGCGACCCCTACCAGCTCATGCCGGTGTTCCTCACCGAGTACTTCCCGCCGTGGCTGCTGGTGATCACGTTCTGTCTGCTGGCGGCCCACGCCATCGCCACCATCGCCACGTTCACCAACGTGTCGGCCCTGAACGCCAGCTACGATGTCCTGCAGCCGCTCGTCTACCGCAAGCGCGGCTGGGGCGACGCGCGCATCGTGTTCTTCAGCCGGATCGCGTCGCTGGTCACCGTTATCGTGACCCTCGGCGTGACGTTCCTCATCGACACGCTGCCGAACGCCCTGTGGGACGCCTACTACTTCTCCAGCGGCCTGCTCTCGGCCGGCGTCGCCGTGGCGGTGCTGGCCATGTTCTGGAAGCGGGTCGGCTACGCGGCCGCGTTTACCGCGTCTCTGGTCGGCGGGGTCGGGACGCTGGTGTTCTACCTCGTCGAGAAGTACGTGCTGGAGTACGACTACCCGGCTCCGCAGGCGCTGATCGATACCGGCTATGGCTTCGCGGTCATCGGCGTGATCCTCGCCTTCGTCACGCTCGTAGTCGTGACCTTCCTCACCAAGCCGCCGTCGCAAGAGCAGCTCGACGCCGTCTCCGCGGAGCCGGTGGACGACCACGAAGTGTTCTTCGCTGGGGTGCGTGAGACGTACTGATCAACAGGATGGCCGCAGGCCTGTCCGGGGCATGCGTCCGCGACCTTGTCGCGGACGCATGCCCCACCCGAATCGATGGGCACGGCTGAGGCTGTCCTTTCCGGTCGGCGGCGCGCCGGCCGGTCAATTGCACTGAGAGAGGAGCGTGCGGCATGGCGAACACCTTCGTGGTCGGATATGACGGCTCCAAGGCGGCCAAGAACGCCTTGGACGCGGCCATCGGCTTGGCCAAGGACAGGCCAGGGAGCAAGATCTTCATCACCTGCGGCCACGACCGTCGCCCTGGCTGGCTCGGCTATGAGCCGTTGTGGCAGGCGGCGATGGAGATGGAGAAGCATTGGGACCAGATGGAGGACAAGATCAACGCCGATCTCGAGGAGGCGGCTCAGACGGTGCGGGCCGTCGGGATCGAGGCGGGCACCGCCTGCAGCCGCGGGAATCCGGCGGCGATCGTGGTCACCGTGGCGCGTGAGGTCGATGCCGACATGATCGTCGTCGGCGCCAAAGGCGCCGGCGCCTCTGAGGCGACCACCGTGCTCGGATCCACGACCCAGGCACTGCTGCATACGGCCCACGTACCGGTCTTGGTGGTCCCGGCCAAGGAATAGAGCTTTCGGGACGTCTCTGGCAGACACAGGCCGGCATTCGACCGGTCTTCACTAAATCGGGGCTGCGAGGCGGAGGGGGTGTCATGACCTCGCCACTCGCAGCCCCGATCTGAGCTCCGGGCGCAGCTATCCGGCCGCGTGCTGCGCTCAGGCCAGGCTCGGCGACTTGAAGAGCCCTACTTCGGCGGCACGGCCGGGCCCGCGTTGCGGATCCGGCCCGGTCGCGCCGCCGAGTTGAGCGTCTACGAGCGTGCGGTCAATTGCCCGTGAGCTGGTTGATCTTGCGCACGCCGTCGTTGGCGTCTTCTGCGTAGGCATCGGCCTCGATCTTGGTGGCCCACTGCTCCGTGCAGGCGCCGCCGCCGACGATGACCTTGTATTTGTCGCGTACACCGGCGGCCTTGAGGGCCTCGATCACGCGGGTCTGCTCACGCATGGTCGTGGTGAGCAGCGCGCTCATGCCGATGACGTCGGCGTTGAGCTCCTCAGCTGCGGCGATGAACTTGTCACCGGAGATATCGCGGCCGAGATCGGTGACGTCGTAGCCGTTGGCACGCAGGAAGGCGACGACGATGGTCTTGCCGATATCGTGGACGTCGCCCTGCACGGTCCCGATGACGACGACCGCTTTCTTGCCACCCTCACCCTCGGGCAGCGCCGCGTTGCACACCTCGGCGGCGCCGGTCATGGCGTCCGCGGCGAGCACGAGCTCGGGGAGGAACACCTCGCCGCGCTCGAAGAGGTCGCCCATCTTCGCGATGCCGGGGATGAAGCCCAGCTTGAGCAGGTCGTCCGGAGCGACGCCCGCCGCGAGAGCCCTGGTAGCCACATCGGTGGCCTTGACCCTGTCGCAGGCGCGGATGGCCTCCATCGCTTCGGTGTAGAAGTCTTCATTTGCCATGCTATGACCTCCAGCGGTCAGTTTGGGCAAGCCTTGGGGGGATCCCGCAAGACCCGTGCCGTCAGGCGAGCTTCTCCTTGAGCTTCTCCACGCAATCGATCTTGATGTCCAGGAGCCTGGCGATGTGGTCCTTCGCCGCCAAGCCTTTGGCCATACCGGGGACGGCCTCGATGAGGCCGATGTCAAGCTCTTCCCGCAGTTGGCGCATCACGGTGGAGTCCGACAGGTCAAAAGCACTCACGTGAAGCTTGTCCGCCACGTACTTCTTGGCCTCAGGGAGTCTCATCTTGTAGTTGAGCTGCATCCGCGCCACCAGATCTCCAGCGGTACGAATGCCACCCATTCCGGAGGCAATCGCGTGCGTAAGGGACATCCCGAAGGGATCGCCCACACCCACCTACAACCCGTCGACTTTGGCGATCTCGACCATCGCGACGCTTGCGCGGCTGAGAGCGTCGACAGGCGGCGTCTCGAACATCGGCGTGCCACCCACGCCCATTCCCACGTTGGCGTGGATCGGGATCGTGGCCTGCTTGCACACTTCCTTCACCATGGTCACGGCGCGGGCGACGTTCCAGGCCGCCGACTTGTTGGTCTTGGTGTTCACGACAGGACCGAACATGTCCGCGCCCGCCTGCTCAACGACCTTGAGCTGCTGGTGCGGCCACAGGCCGGCGAGCTTCGTGCCCTTGTACTCCACCTCGCCGTGCATGCCCAGGATGAACTCGCCGGACATGCCGACCTCGATGCCGAGGTTGGTGGTCTTCTTGAGCTCCTCGACCGTCTTGAGCACGGCCAGGAAGTCGGCGTCACCGGCCGAAGCGGTGGTGTCGAAGTCGATGCCGTCGGCGCCGATCTCGGCCATACGCTTGCAGACGAAGATCATGTCCTCCTCGCAGAGCTCGGAGGCCTTCATCTGCATCTCCCGCGCCTCTTCGACCTTCATCATGCCGAGAAGGTCGGCCGGGTTGGTGAAGGGCCCGTCAGGCGTGTAGTAGAGCCCCATGTTCGGCATCGCGCCGTAGAGAATGGGGAACACCGTGGTCGCCAGAAGGCGCTCGATGGAGACCTGGTCGAGCGAGACCATCGGCTTGGCCTGCTTGAACGAGTAGTCGATCCAGCCCAGCTCCATGGTGTCGAAGGCGAAGACGCGCTCGAAGATCTCGACGGCGGCTTCGCGACTGATGGGCAGGTGCGAGCCGCTCGACAGCTGCGAAGAGATCAGCGTGCACGCCGTTTCATCCTTGGTGAGGGGTACTTCGTGGCCGGGCTCGACACCGATGACACGCCATGGAGCGGTGAAGATCTCCATCATCTTGTCGATCTCGTTGTCTTCGAGAATCGGGACTTTGCCCTTGTCGGCGGCATCCTCGGACGCCTCGATGATGTCCTTGCGAAGTTCGTCGCTCGTCATCACGACGGCCTGGCCGTCACCCATTCGGGTCCATACATTGCTCACTGCGTAACACCTCCGTTTCGTATAGAGAACTCAGTGGGGCGATCTGTCGCGGGGGGGAGCGCGGCGAGGCGCGACCAACAGGCAGCCCTGCCTTGAGGTCCGCGAGCAACCACCCTGTGCGACTCACGACCTCCGGCATCGTTGCCTTCAACCCCCCTCTTCCCCGCGGTCGGGGCTTCCGGCCGCGGTTCGACGACTGACACAGCCGCTGCGCTCCGTGACCGTGTCAGCATGCATTATGTACCCACGAGGTGGCCTTCCGTCAACGCTCAGCAGCGCGTCACGCGCGCCGGCGCTCGGGGTCGTGCTGCCAGATCCAGCGCGTCCGACCCCGCGCGCCACCTCAGGTGTAGGGAAAGCCTACCCGCACCTCCCCGTCTTCGACCGTGATGGGGACCGTCAGCGGACCTCCGGTGATCGCGGCCACCTCTTCCTCGGCGGCCGGATTCGTCGTGATATCCCTCTCCTCATACGCGACCTCGCGCTCGTCGAGATACCGGCGTGCGGCGTCGCAATACGGGCAGTCGGGCTTCGTGTAAAGCATCACCGTCATGCGGTCCCCTTTCGGGTCAGCGAGTGCCGGTGTGGTCACCGTGGGTCTGGCGTGCCCCAGATTCGGCCGTCTCGTCGCTGGGCGGTGGTCGCTTGCGGCCCGGAGTGCTCGCTACACCCTTCTTGCTGAGGCCGCTTGGGCGGCCCTCGACGGCCGCCTCGGTCGCCATGCCCTTTCGGTATCGAGGCGGTTGGCCCGCCTCGATTCGCTCCCAAGCCTTGACGCGAAGCTTGGCGATGCCGTTGGCGTCGACGATGGAGAACACGTAGACCAGCAGTCCGCCGGCCATGCGACCGAGGGGAGAGATGTCGGGCGTGGTCAGCTCATACGAGATGAACGCTCCCAGGACTATGCCGAACTGAAAGATGACGCCTCGGGCCGGGGCGCCGTTGAACACCTGGCCGCTGCCCGGGAGCACGAACGCCATGAGCGTGACGAACCACACCGGGCGGGGCTTCCTCAGGACCCCCTTGGGCTCTTCTTTGCGCTGCCTCGGGCGCCGGGGGCCGCTCGTCACGAGACGTCCTCCACGGCATCCAGAGTGCGCTCGATGTCGCGCAGGACGCGGACTGTCTCGGATACCAGCTCGGGCTTCACCGAGTCTTCGGGGAATTCCGCCGAACGCAGTGTTCTGTAGTAGGGCACGTCGGCCCGGGCACAGCGCATGATCACCTTGGTCTCGGTCTCGCTGAGCGTGAACATCTTGAGGTCCTCGTAGGCTGTGAGGTCTAGGTCCCGCAGGCGCCGCGCCAAGGCAGCGCTCCCAGGGCCCTTCCCGCGCACCAGGACGCTCTCCGGCCACTCGCGCGGCGAGATCAGCCGGGAGCCTTCGTCGACGTCGTCGGCGAAGTACTCCATGCCATTGGCCCCCAGGATGACGCAGAGCCAGGCGTCGTGACGCCGCGCCCAGCGCAGCTCGAGCCACAGCGTGGGCAAGGTGCGGGTGATCAGCGAGTCGGGGATGAGACTCACCCGGGCCGGACGGCCGTCAAGCGCTCCCTCGGCGAACTCGTAGCCCCACGGGCTGCGCCCCGTGTGAGGCTCGTCAAGGGCGCCGAGGAACGGATCCAGCATGTGCTCCATCTTGCTCCGGTCCCGCCGGAAGTAGGCGAGAAAAACCCAGCCCAGCAGCAGGGCCGCAGCCGTGACGATGGCGATCCTGAGGGGGAGAGAGAAGATGTCCATGTCACCCTCTCCTCGCCATGCCGCGGCTGCGGCCCCACTCGCGCACCTATCTGACCACCGTCACGGGACAGTGGGCGTAGTGCACCACGTTCTGCGCGACCGACCCCAGCACGCACGTCGCAAGCTGGGTCTGCCCGGTCGAGCCGATGACGATGTGATCGGCGCCGACGGCCACGGCCTCCTTGGCGATGGCGGCCGCGACGTTTCTGCCGTAGATCTCATCGAGCTCGTAGTTCACGCCGGCCGCTTTCGCCGCCGCCTCGGCCCGTGCCAGGGCCTCTGTGGAGATGCGGTCGCCGGCGCCCTCCAGCGAGATGTCGACGTCCGGCGGGTTCGGCTCGGCACTCTGGAGCCTCACCATCCTCTCCGAGGTCACGTTGCAGATGATCAGCCGGGAGTCGTGGCGCTTGGCGAACTCGACCGCGTATTCCACGGCCTTCTGAGCCGCGCGTGAACCGTCGGTAGCTACCAACAGAGTCTCAAACAAGGCGTCCTCCTCTCACGTCAGTAGCCCTTGGGCCGTGGCCACGGCATCGTATAGAGCTTGGCACGGTCCACGTACTTGAAACGGTGAAGGACGAACCACACCGAGCAGAGGCTGTAGAACACGATCGCTGCCACGAGGTTGCGCCAGAAGCCGAAGTATATGGCCAGGAACGTCAACGACACGAAGGCGAACAGCACGTACGACGGCAGCGGATGGAACGGGGACACATAGCCGCGTCTGATCGAGTCCATCGGGTACAGACGGCGAAAGCGGATCATGTTGAGAGGCATGATGAGGTAGATCAGGCAGCCGGAGATGATCGAGAAGGTGATCACCTGGTCGAGCAGCCCGGTGTAGCCGAACGCGATCATGATCGGGACGAGGAAAAGGATCGCGCGGTACGGCGTCTTGTAGCGTGGGTGCACACCGCCAAACCACCGGGGGATGAACTGGTCGCGGCCCATGGCGAACCACGCCCGTGAGGCGTCGTTGATGCAGCCGTTGGCGGATGCGAGACAACTGAGCACCGTGCCGATCCACAGGATGACCTTCAAGTAGTCCTTGCCGGTGTTGACGGCCGCGTCGTAGAGCGGGTAGAGCGACTCGCCCAGCGTGATCCAGTTGACCAGGGCGGTGCAGATGTACCAGGTGAGCGTGGCGGCCACCAGCAGAGTGATGAGGCCGGACATGGTACCGACCGGCAACGCCCGCGGCGCTGAGCGACACTCTTCGGCCGTCTGACAGGTGCCCTCGATGCCGAGGTAGTACCAGATGCCGAACTGCAGCGCGGCGAGGATGCCCAGCCAGCCGTACGGCATCTTGGGATCGACGCCGCCTGGAGGCTGCGCGAACAGCGCCTGAGTTTGCGTGATGTGGCCGGGGTTCCAGAACTCCGCGCCGACGATCAGCACGAGGATCGTGATGAAGGCGAGGGCCGTGATGACGAAGTTGAACGTCAATGTGGTGTGCACGCCCCGATAGTTCAGCCACGCCAGAAACGCAATCGAGAGCACCACGAACGCCACCGGGCTGAGAGCCGGGTCGAGGCTGTTGACGATGGCTCCGATGACGAGGGCGTCGCCGGCCGCAAGCATGCAGTACTCGAAGATGATGAACAGCGCGATGTTGAAGGCCGCGAGAGGGCCGAGGATGTGCTTGGCCTGGGCGTACTGCCCGCCTGCCGAGGCCACGGTGGAGCTCACTTCGGAGTCGATCATGGCCACGCAGGAGTAGAGAATGCCGGAGAACCAGCAGGCCACGAGGGCGCCGAAGACGCCGCCTTTGGCCACGGTGAAGTTCCAGCCCATGAACTCGCCGACGAGCACGATGCCGACGCCGAGAGCCCAAACGTGCATGGGCCCGAGCACACGAAGCAGGCTGAGGCGCTGTGGCTGAGCGGCCGCGCCGGACGGAACGGCCACTTGCTCGGTGGCCATCAGTCGCCCGACTGGGCCGGTGGAGTTGCCGGGTGCGCGTGATCGAGGATCTCCTTCTCGATCTCACCCTCGACGGAACTGACGAGGAGGTCATGGTCGTAGGTGGTCTCAATGCGGAATGCGTCGACGATCGTCCACCCCAGGAAAAGGATGGACAGCGCCCAGGCGGCGTAATTGATCCATACCATGCCGGTCACTCCCCGTCTTGCTTCGGCCCAAAGTGGGCGTCGATGATCTTCTTGAACTCCGTGTTGGATATGCGCAGCACGAAGATGTAGTAGAGGGCAAGAAGGCCGAACGTGAGGATGAAGCTCCACCACACGAACGTGTAGTCGAGCGACGGCGCCTCCATGCCTTCGGACGTGGCGATCTCCGTGCCGTTGCCCGTGATGATCACGCCGCCCTCAGCGAGGGCGGCCCCGGCGAAGATGGCCGCGATGGTGAGGCAAAGCAGCGCGATCGCCAGCAGTGAGATGAGCCGGCGAGCCCTGCTGGACGAGCGCGCCCCGGTACGTGACAAACGTTTCATCGCTCACCCCACGATCAGCTTGCCGGTGAGCAGGATCGGAATCAGCAGGCAGATGTAGCAGAGGATCAGGACGAAAAGCACGTCGATGATCTGCCACAGGGTGCTCTGCGTGGGCGCCTTGTAGTCCTTGTACGGGACCCACTCCTCCTTGGGCTCCTGGCGACGTTCTTCCTCAGCCATCGATGGCCTCCTTATGGGATGATGCGCCGCTCACAGGAGGCCCGCCGCCTTGCGGCGCTTCTTCTCGTCCTGCCAGAAGAGGTCCTGAGAGTAGAAGCGCACCGCCTCGTGCTTGAGCCTCCGCGTGTTGGAGATCATGCCGACGCTGTTGAAGATCGAGGCGAAAAGGCCGAGTCCGATGAGGAGCCAGCGCAGTGAGTCGTTGGTAATCTCCGGGTTGGCGACGAGGAAGAACACGCCCCACAGCACGACCCACAAGGTCACGACGAAGAAGTAGATGACGGTGGTGTCCTGCCTGTACAGCTTGTCGATGCGGGGGTCGTGCTTACCGGCGCGCTCCTGGGCTTCGATCGCCTCTTCGACGACGTGGTCGACATCGGGCGTGCTCATGTCCCCCCCCTCGCGATGCGTTTCGCGAACAGTCTCATCATCCGGCGACCTCCAGTCTGAGTCTTGGCTTGGTGCCTCTTGATGGTGCCTGTCTGGGGAGGTGATTCGCTGCCCGCGTGCGTCCGTGTGGACGCTGTGGACGGCGGTCACCCGCCTTATGCGCCATTATGGACAAATTCCCCGCGGGGTCAATGCCCTCTGCGCTTGTGAAGCACTTCCCAATGCAAATCGGCCGCTTGCGCGGTGCGCAAGCGGCCGATCATGGGGGGCAGGGGCGGCGTTCTTCGCGCGCGAGCGCCGCCCCTGCCGTGACACGAGCCGCTTGCCGCAGCCCGACCTCTTCTTACTTGATGCCCAGCATCTTCTCGATCTTCTTGACGCCGTCGCTGGCGTCCGCGGCGTAGGCGTCGGCGCCGATGGAGTCCGCGTACTCCTGCGTACACGGCGCGCCGCCGACCACGAACTTGTACTTGTCGCGGATGCCCCGGTCGTCGAGCTCGGCCAGGATCTCGGCCTGCTTGCGCATGGTCGCCGTGAGCAGAGCGCTGGCGCCGATAATGTCGGCGTTGACCTCCTCGGCCTTGTCGACGAACGCATCCACCGGCACGTCGCGACCGAGGTCGTGAACGTCGTAGCCGTTCGCCCGCAGATACGCGCAGACGATGGCCTTGCCGATGTCGTGGACGTCGCCTTCGACGGTGCCGATGACGACGACGCCACGCGTCTCGCTCTCGCCCTCGGGCAGAGCTGCGTTGCAGATCGCCATCGCGGCTTCCATCGCCGCCGCCGCCAGCATGAGCTCGGGCAGGTAGACCTCGCCCTCGTCGAACTGGTCACCGACCTGGCGGATGCCAACGACGAACCCGTTCTGCATGATCTCCTGCGGGCTGACGCCGGCAGCAATGGCACGCTTGGCCACGTCTTCTGCCACGACCTTGTCGTGGTTCACGAGAGAGTCGATCGCCTCTTTGTAGAACGCCTCATTTCCCATTTCCCAACAGCCTCCTTGAACTCGGCGTGGTCACTGTCCGGACTCCTTCTACCACAGCTTGTAGTTGACGCCGAGACCCTTCATGGCGGCGCAGGCCTTGTCGTAGACCTCGAGGTACTCGTCGGTCGGGACGACTTTGACCGTGTCGTAGCACTCTGGGTAGAACTTGCCTTGGTCGGCGGTCTTGTAGTCGCCCTCGTACATCTTGACGAGGGCATCGAGGATCTCGTTGGTCTGCTGGGTAGGCATGCCGGCCACGGCGTGAGCGCACTCGCCCATGAACCGCGCCTCCATGCCTGTGGTCTTGTCGGTGATGACGCCCTTGGCGGCGGCGACGCCGGACATGATCTCGCGACCACTGGAGGTGTCGGTGATCGCCTGGGCGGCGGTCTCCAGCAGGCACATGACCGTACACGGACCGGCCATCGTGTAGTACTGATTGCCGCTCATGAGGCTCGGCCAGACGGAGTTGACCGCCATGATGGCGTGACCGGCGATGGCCAGGGCCTCCCTGGTCGTCGTGATCCCCCAGCGCATGTGCACCGGACCATCAAGGTGCCAAGTACCACCGAACGTGACGAAAGAGTTGAGATGCGTGGCGACGTTGACGATGGTCGTCTCCTCGAGACCACCGGCAAAACCACCGAAGATTGGCATCTGCTCGACCATCACGACGTCGGCAGCGAGATTGTAATGAGAAGTGAAGGTCAACGCGCCTATGTCGCACTTCAGCTCATTCAACTGCGAGACTTCGTGGTTGTCTGATTTCCGCATGCCGCCCACGAAATCCTGAGAGATCGTGGCAGCAGCGTTCAGAGTGGTCTCTGGGCCCTACAAACCCATCCCCAGGCGGCCGCACTTGGCTTGCGCCATGCGGACCATCATGATCTCCTGGCGACCGGCGAGGACCTCCCACGGGGTGTCCGGAGCCGGGTTATAGCCGTTGACCGTGGAGAGCACCCCGTCGACGATGCAGTCGACGATACCCTCTTTGACGTATGACTCGTGGATGCCGAAGAAGTGCTCTTCGCTGCAGGGCGCGCCAGTGGGGCCGCCCTGGACGAGCGGCGGACGCGTGTCTTTGTGCGAGCGCGGGAACATTCGGCGGGAGTGGAGTCCCTCGCCGATCACGCATTCCTTCGGCGCTGTGGCGAGGTTGAGAAGGACCTCTTCTTCGGTCCACTTGATGACGCGTCCGGTGGAGATGCAGTACACGCCGCATTCGACGAGCATCTCGAGACCGGCCTGATAGAGCTTCTTCATCATCTCGGGATCAGTGGGGACCATGACGCTCTTGTCCATCTTGATCCCGTACTTCTCCTTGAGGCGTGTGGCCGTCTGCGGGATGGTCTCGAAGTTCCAGACCGCCTCATCGACCTTTGGCCCCTTGCGGGCCCTCTCGTACGCCTCGAAGACCGACATGCGCTCGCGCTGGGCTTTGGTCCCAGGTCCAGCCATGTGGCTCCTCCTTCCAGACTCGCGGTTCAGAAGACTGATTCCAGCTCGCTGTTGCCTCGGGCTAGAGCACCACCTCCCTGTCGGAGACTCGATGGCATCCGCGTGACTCCAGCGATGCGACTCATCGCCGAATCATCCGGAGTATACGCTTTGGTGGGGAGACATCGTCAAGAGACTGCCGTTTGTCCAACATGGTGCGGTGATTCCACAGGCTCCCCGCAGTGGTCGGCGAAGGGCCGCACGTCGTGCAGGCAGCCGCCACTCCCAGGGGCCCGCCGTTGCAGCATCCACAGACCTTGTGAGATACATAGCGAGGATCGCATGCCATCGCTCGTCGAGAGCCAGGCTCTCGCCCCGCCCGGAAAGAGGTGCACCAGTGTTCAAGGTCCTTGTTGAGCCCATCGGCGTCACCGTCGAGGTCGCCGCCGGCGACACGCTGCTGGCGGCCGTATCGAGTGCGGCCGTAGGCCTGCCTGTCGACTGCGCCGGCCGGGGGACGTGCGGCAAGTGCCGGGTACGTTTGGGAGCGGGAGAGCTCAGCCCTCCGACAAGCGTCGAGCTGAGCAAGCTGACGCCTGAGCAGCGCGCCGAGGGCTGGCGCCTTGCGTGTCAGGCCATGCCGCTCTCGGCGCGCGTCAGCGTCGAGGTGCGCGAGACCGCGGGTCGCCGGCAGATCCTCACGGCCTCGAAGCTCACGCACGGCGAGGCCCGGTCCGCGGTCGGCAGGCAAGCTGCCACGCTACCTCGCGCCACGTTCGAGGACGCGCGCAGCGACCGCGAGCGTGTGCGGGAGGAGCTGGGCGCCACCGCTCTGCCTCTGTCGGTGCTGCGCAAGCTTCCCGTGTCCCTGCGTGACGGCCGCTTCTCGGTCACCACCACGATGTACGAAGGATGCCTCATCGACATCGAGCCGAGGCACGTCGGCCTGAGCGCCTACGGGGCCGCCGTCGACATCGGCACGTCCAAGATCATCGTCTACCTCATGGACCTTCAGGAAGGCCACCTGATCGACCAGGAGGCCATCGAGAATCCGCAGATGCGTTACGGTGAGGACGTGATCTCGCGGATCACCGAGGCTCTGGATGAAGCAGCGCTGCTCGAGCTCACGCGTCTTGCCGCAGAGGGCATCAACGAGGTACTCGCGACGCTCTGCGTTCGCCAGGAGATCTCCGCGCAGCACGTGTACGACATGGTGATCGTGGGCAACACGGCGATGCACCATCTGGCGCTGGGGCTGTCGCCCCTGGGGTTGACGGGTGCTCCGTTCGCGCCGGCGCTCGACGAACCGCTCTCACTGCGCGCCGCCGATCTGGGCGTGACCATGAACCCCGAGGGGCGCATCTACTTCATGCCGCCCATCGCCGGCTTCGTTGGGTCAGACTGCCTGGCCGTCATCGCGGCGACGCACCTCGAGGCGAAGCGCCTGCCGGCCATGGCCATCGACATCGGCACGAACACCGAGATCGCGCTGGTCAAGGACGGCAAAGTATCGGTGACGAGCTGCGCATCGGGGCCGGCCTTCGAGGGCTATCAGATCACCTGCGGCATGAAGGCTACCGAGGGCGCCATCGAGCGCATCGACTTCACCACCGATGGCCGGCCAAGGCACATCCAGACCATCGGCCGGGCCGAGCCGGTCGGGATCTGCGGCTCCGGGGTCGTCGATATCCTCGCCGGACTACTCGCCACCGGGGTCGTCGACAGATCGGGCCTGATGCAGGCCCACGAACGCGTGCGCCGAGGCGCACGCGGCCTCGAGTATCTGGTGGCGGAGGGCGCCCAGGGCGAGATCGTCTTCACGCAGCGCGACGTACGGGCCCTCCAGCTGGCCAAGGGAGCGATTGCCGCCGGATGGTCGCTGCTGCTCTCGAACGCCGGCCTGGAGCCCCAGGACCTGCGTCACGTCTTCGTCGCCGGGGCGTTCGGCAACTACCTGGGTCTGGATAACGCGCTGGCCATCGGGCTGCTTCCGCCAATCGCCACGAACCGCATCGCTTTCGTGGGGAACGCCGCCGGAGTCGGCGCGCAGATGGCCTTGATCGACGTGCGTCAGCGCGAGCGGATCGCCGAGCTCCGAAGGAAGATCACGTTCCGCGAACTGGCCATGGACAGCCGGTTCCATGAGGTCTTCCTGCGCGAGATGACCTTCGGCGAGTAGCCGGGCGCCGGCGCCGCGAGCGCCTCAGGTCTCGTCGCCGCTCACGGAGGGCTGGTCGCCGCTCCAGCGCCGTATTGCCGCATACGCGATCGCCGTGCTGAAGCCACGCCGTACCAAGGATTGATAGGCGCGCCGCCGGGCCGCGTCGAGCGGCGCCTGCGGCGCGCCGCGGCGGCGCAGCGCCTCAAGCGCACGTTCGAGCTCCGCGTCTTCGCTTTCGGCGGCCGCGGCGGCCCCGAGCGCCGCGTCGATCACGTCGTGATCGACGCCCAGCTCGGTCAGGCCGCGGCGGATGCGCTGGCTGCCCCAGCCGCTGAGGCCGCGCTTGTCGGCCACATAGCAGCGCGCGAACTCGGCGTCGTCGAGCAGGCCGTCGGCGGCGAGGCGTTCGAGCGCCTCTGCGACGGCCTCGTCGTCGTGCCCCTTCTGCAGCAGCCGCCGGCGGAGCTCATGACGGCTGCGGGCGCGGTGCCCGAGCAGGCGGTAGGCGTCGGCCATGACCCGTTCGGCCGACCCCTGGCCGCGAAGCTGGGCGAGCGCGTCGGCGTCGAGCTCGCGCCCCTGGTACAGACGCCAGCGCGCGACGAACGAGTCGCTGACGCTGCAGACGAAGCTGCCGTCGACGTGCACGGCGACGTGGCCACGGCGAGTGGCCCGAAGAGCGGTGACGACAGGCACGTCTGGAGCCCTACAGCACCTCGCCGGTGACCGGGTCGACGCCCTCGGGCACGACCGGTGCCGCGGACGGCGCCGTCGCGCCGATGGAGACCAGCGGGAGACCGGCCTTCTCGCGGATCTGCAGCTCGATGGCGTCGGCCATGTCGGGGTTCTCCTTGAGGAAGACCTTGGCGTTGGCGCGGCCCTGCCCGAGGCGTTCGTCGTTGTAGCTGAAGAAGGCGCCGCTCTTGGCGACCACATCGTGGACGACGCCGAGGTCGAGCAGCGTGCCCTCGCGCGAGATGCCTTGCCCGTACATGATGTCGAACTCGGCCTGCTTGAAGGGCGGCGCGACCTTGTTCTTGACGACCTTGACGCGCACGCGGTTGCCGACTGCGTCGGTGCCGTCCTTGAGTGTCTCGATGCGGCGGATGTCGAGACGGATGGTGGCATAGAACTTGAGCGCCTTGCCGCCCGTGGTGACCTCGGGGCTGCCGAACATGACACCGATCTTCTCGCGCAGCTGGTTGGTGAAGCAGCAGATGGTGCCCGAGCGGTTGAGGCTCCCAGCGAGCTTGCGCAACGCCTGGCTCATGAGGCGCGCCTGCAGACCGACGAAGCTGTCGCCCATCTCACCCTCGATCTCGGCCTTGGGCGTGAGCGCCGCCACGGAGTCGATGGCGACGATGTCGAGGGCGCCGCTGCGGACCAGCATCTCGGCGATCTCGAGGGCCTGCTCTCCGTAGTCGGGCTGCGATACCAGCAGGTTGTCGACGTCGACGCCGATGGCTTTGGCGTAGATAGGGTCCATGGAGTGCTCGGCGTCGATGAAGGCGGCCTGGCCGCCGAGCCGCTGCGCCTGCGCGATGAGGTGATAGACCATGGTCGTCTTGCCCGACGACTCCGGGCCGTAGATCTCGACGATGCGGCCGCGCGGGATGCCGCCCACGCCGAGAGCGATGTCGAGGGCCAGCGACCCGGTGGGCACGAACTGCATGTCGTCGCTCACGGGGTGGTCGCCGAGGCGCATGACGCTGCCCTTGCCGAACTGGCGCTCGATCTGCGTGACGGCGGCCTCAAGGGCTTTGTCCTTGTCCAAGGTAGCGCTCCTCTCTTGCTCAGGATGCGGCGAATTCTGCCAGGGGAGTGTGCACGGCGCCTGCCCTCTCCAGGAGGCTACTATACAAGACGACGCGGACGACACAAAACCCCGGGATGTTGACGTTTTGCAGGGAAAACGGTTGACGGGGACGGCGAAAACGGGCGACCGTGAGATGCGGCAGCCAGGGGCGTCCCTCAGCTTCGAAGAGGCCGGTCCCCGCAAGCGCGCCCGCCACAGCCGCCTGCAGCCGCGCGAGCTCACCGTCGCGGTCGGCGAGGCGCAGCACGAGCACGCGTTTGGGGCCGCTCACGGGCAGAAAGGCCGGCCCCGTGACGGCCACATCGCAGGGTCGCACACAAACCTGCAAAAGCTTCTCGGTGAGCTCGGGCACGCGGGCCGCCGCCACCGCGCCGAGAAACGCCAGCGTGATGTGCAAGGCGTGGTTGAGGCGCAGCCCTTCGCGACCCTCGAGCGCCTCGCGCTGCCAGGCCGTGACGGCGAGGCGCGTCTCTTCTGGAAGGTCGCAGGCGACGAAGAGGCGAAGAATCCCTTCGTCGCCTCCCCCCGGACTCACCCCTCCAGCTCCCGGCGCAGCAGGTGGAGCGCCGCGGAGACGCTGTACTCGCGCACCGAGACGCGATCGCCCGGATAGAGGCCGCGCACGCCGTACGTGCGGCGCGGCCCGCAACAGGCCACGTAGACGAGGCCCACGGGCTTGTCCGCCGTGCCGCCGTCCGGCCCTGCGACGCCGCTCACGGCCAGAGCGTAGTCGGCGCCCGTCGCGGCGCGCGCGCCTTCGGCCATCGCCCCAGCGACCTCCTCGGAGACCGCGCCGTACTGCACGAGCATGGCCGCCGGTACGCCCAGCAGTTCCATCTTGATCTCGTTGGCATAGCTGATGACGCCGCCGAGGAAGTAGCCTGAGCTTCCCGGCCGCTCGCTGAGTCGGGCGCCGAGCAGACCGCCGGTGCACGACTCCGCGACGGCGACCGTGAGGCTGCCGGCACGGAGAGCATCGGCGACCAGGTCGTCGACGCTGCGACCGTCGGAGCTGAACACCGGCGCGCCGGCGGTGAGCGCGGCGACCAGCGCCGCCGCCTGGGCGTCGGCGGGCGCCCCGCGCCGGTAGCGTAGCCTGACGGTCACCTCTCCCCTGCCGACATTGATCCCCGTCTCGAGCAGATCGTGCGCTTCCGCGTCGAGCAGCGGCGCCACCTGCAGTTCGCCGATGCCGAACATGCGCACGATGCGCACCGCGACGTCGGGGAAGAACTCCTCGGCCTGCAGACGCTCGGCGGTGGCGCGCCACATGGCCTGGAACTCGTGGGGCACTCCCGGGTAGGCGTAGATGCGCGTCGGCCCGCGGCGCGCGGCGATGCCGGGCGCGACGCCGGCCGGAGAGACAGGACTGGAGCCGGCCGGCAACAGGGCCTGCCGACGCGCGAGGGGGAACAGCTCGTCGAAGTCCACGTGGCGGCGCTCGGCGACCCAGCGCACGCGCTCCTGGACCATGGCGAGCGCGGTGGCGTCTTCGGCGAGGCTCACGCCGAGGGCACGCGCCAGACACGCGGCGGTGAGGTCGTCATGGGTCGTGCCCAGACCGCCACCGATCACGAGCAGGTCGGGCTCAGCGGCCAGTGAGTACTGCAGGGCCGCAGTGAGACGCTCTTCGTCGTCGGCGACCGTGAGGACGCTTGTCACTTTCACTCCCCGGCCGCTGAGGTCGGCGCTCACGAAAGCGCCGTTGGTGTCGCGAGTACGCCCGTCGAGGAGCTCGTTGCCGCTGAGCACGACGGCGGCGCGCGGCAGCGCGCCGCTCACCCCTCCGCGCTCTTCCAGCGGACGCCGCTCAATGCTGTGGACTCCCGGGCATGCGGATGACGCCGCGGGCGTTCAGGAAGTAGCGCACGCCCGAGGCCAGGGTGACGATCACCACGACGCCCGCCAGGATCCACTGGATGATGGTGGCAACGTCGGTGGACACGTGGATGAGCTCGGCGATGTCTTCTGTGGGCACGAGGACGTACACCACGTAGACGATCTGCAGGACCGTCTTGAGCTTGCCGTACTTGTCCGCGGGGATGGAGACGCCTTGCGATACGCCGACGATGCGCAGCACGCTGACGGCGATCTCGCGACCGATGATGAGCATGGCCACCCAGGCGACGATGCGGCCCTGGCTCACCAGGGCGATGAGAGCGGCGGCGATGAGGAGCTTGTCGGCGAGAGGGTCGAGAAACTGCCCGAGCGTCGTGATCTGTTTGTTGCGCCGCGCCACATAGCCGTCGAGCTTGTCGGTGGCCGCCGCCAGGATGAACACGGCCGCGGCGGCGATGTCGCCGTACGGCTGCGGGATCCCCGAGAGCAGCAGCACCAGAAACACGGGGATGAGCAGGATCCGTGCGATGGTGATGGCGTTGGCGAGGTTCCACTGGCTGCTGCTCACGGCTCACGTCTCCCGGCGTCGGCCTCGACATCATACCCGACGCTGCCCGACGCTACGGCCTGCACGAGCTGCCCGCGCCGCGTCTTGGTGCCGCGCACGAAGGTGCGACCGTCGATATCCGGCGCCTGTAAGGGGCAACGCCCCACGGCGACACCGTCGGCGCTCGCGCCGCGCTCGATGAGAACATCGAGCGGCTGCCCGACGAGCGCCTCCCAGAACCCGGCGGCGACGTCGTCGATGACCTCACCAAGCTGAGCGGCGCGCGCGAAGGCGAGCGCCGCCGGGACCTGCCCGGGCAGCGTCGCCGCCGGCGTGCCTTCCTGAGCGTCGTAGGGGAACACGCCGGCGGCCGCGAGCCCGGCTTCGCGGACGAAAGCGAGCAGCTCGTCGAACTCGTCGTCGGTCTCGCCGGGGAACCCGGCGATGAAGGTCGAGCGTACGGCCACGCCGGGGAGCGCGGCGCGTATTCCGGCGAGAAGCTCGAGGTAGCGGGAGCCGTCGCCGCGGCGCTCCATGCGCCGCAGGACGGCGCCGGAGGCGTGCTGGAGGGGGACGTCCACGTAGGGCACCGCGTGCCGCGAAATGGCCTCAAGGAGCGCTTCATCGATACCGTCAGGCTGCAGGTAGAGGAGGCGCAGCCAGACCGGCGCCGGCGCCAGCGCCTTGAGCTCGGCCAGAAGCCGCCCGAGGCCGCCCCAGCCCGGCTGCGCCCAGCGCGACGTGTCCTGGCCGACGAGCACGAGTTCCCTGGCGCCCGCGGCCAGCGCGGCGCGAGCCGCGCGAAGGATCTCCGCGGCCGCCATCGTCTCGTAGTCGCCCTTGATCAGCGGGATGGCGCAGTACGCGCAGCGGCGGTCGCAGCCGTCCGAGATCTTGAGGTAGCTGGTCACGGGACGCGGGCGGCGCGGCACCGGCACGGCTGCGCCGTGCCCCTCCGCGCCCTCTCCCCCAGCGCCCGCCTCGCGGAGGGCGGCGAGCAGCGGCGCCGTGTCGAGGCCGCACCAGAGGTCCACCTCGGGCAGGTCCGCCGCAAGCTCCTCGCGGTAGCGCTCGACGAGGCAGCCCACGGCGGCGACGCGTGCCCCGCGCTGGTGTGCGAACTCGAGCGTTTCGAGAAGCGCCGCGATGGACTCCTCTTTGGCGGCGTCGATGAATCCGCAGGTGTTGACGACGATCACGTCGGCGCCACCCGGCTGAGCCTCGCGATGTCCGGCGGCGCGCAGCCGACGGGCGAGCGCGTCGGAGTCGGCCTCGTTCTTGGGGCAGCCCAGGGTCTGGATGTAGAAGGCGGCGCCCGTCGGGATCTCAGCGATAGTTCACGAACTGGACAGGGACGCCCCAGTCCTCTTCGCGCAGCGCCGCCATCGCCGCCTGGAGCTCGTCCTTGCTCGCCGAGAACACGCGCAGGGTGTCGCCCTGGATCTGCGACTTGACCTTCTTGAAGCGCTGGCGCAGAAGCTTGTTCATGGCCTTGATCTTGTCGTCGGGGATTCCCTGGGCGATGGGCACGCGCTGGCGCACGGTGCCGCCCAGCGCCTCCTCGACCTTGCCATACTGCAACGCCTTGAGCGGCACCTTGCGGCGCACGAGCTTCTCCTCCAGCACCTCCACCACCTGCTTGAGCTTGCCGTCGTCGTCGGAGACCAGGACGAGCGCCTCGCCTTCGAGCGTGATGGAGCTCACGCTCTTCTTGAAGTCGTAGCGCGTGGTGATCTCCTTCTGCGCCATGTTCACGGCGTTGCGCACCTCGTTGATGTCGGCGCGCGAGACTACGTCGAACGAAGATTCCTTTGCCATGTCAGCCCTGCCTCTCGAGCTTGCCGTCCTTGACGATGTAGTCGACGGGGTCCGCGGTGTCGCTGGGCGCGATCTTGCGCCCCTCGACGCGCAGGCGCACTGCCGACGGGTTACCGAGGCGCAGCCACAAGACGTCGCCGACGAACACGCGCGTCTTGCCCTTGTTCACGGTGCCGGAGAACAACACGGTGCCGGTGGACCCGTCCCTGCGGACCTCGAGCCAGCTCTCCCCTTCGGGGACGGTGATGCGCAGCTCGCCTTTCACCACCGGTGCCGCGGTCTTCTGGGGCTTGGCGGACGCGCTGGCCGACGGCGACGGTGACGGGCTCACGATGCCGAGGGCTCCGGGCTTGGTGGGCGACCGCGTCTCTGTGCCGCGGCCCAGGATCCAGATCACGCCGAGCACGAGAAGGCAGATCACGGCGACGAACACCACGGTGTTGCGCCCGCGGTGGCTGCGCGGCGCGCCGAGCATCGAGACGCCACCGAAGGGTTCCTGGATCTCCCCGGTCTTGATGCCGCGCGAGCGATACTCGCCGACGATGACCTCGGGATCCAGGGCGAGATACTCGGAGTACGTGCGCAGGAAGCCTCTGACGTACGTCGCGCCGGGCATCACGTCGAAGTCCTCGTTCTCCATGGCTTGGACGTACCTGACACGGATCTTCGTGTCTTCCTCGACCTGCTGGAGCGTGAGGTTACGACGCACGCGCGCCTCGCGCAGCGTGTTGCCGATCTCAAACACGGTGGATGGCCTTCTCCTCGGTCGTTCGGGACCGGTGGCCCGGCGCCCGAACGCACAGTCTAGTAAGCGGGCTCGGTGAAGACAAATCAGTCAAGAGAGACGCGCCGCGCCGGTCAGTCCTCCCCGGCGACCGGAACGTCCGCTTCGAGTGGCGCCTCGGGCGCCTCGGGCGCATCGCCGCCCACGCGCGCGAGCGTGGCCGGTAGCTCAGCTTCGTCGATGAGCACGGCGCGGGCCTTGCTGCCGTCGTAGCCCGAGATGATGCCCATCTCCTCCATGATGTCGATGAGCCGGCCGGCGCGCGCATAGCCCACGCGCAGGCGGCGCTGAAGGAGCGCCACGGAGGCCGCGCCCGTGGTCACCACGGTCCGGATGGCATCGGCGAGGAGGGTGTCGCCGCCGGCGGCTTGTGCCTGCTGGTCGGCGTCCGGGCCGGCGGGGTTCTCGAGAAGGTCATCCTGGAACTCCGGCTTCGCCTGGCGCTTCCAGTGCTCGGTGAGCAGCTTCATCTCGTGGGCGGTGATCAAAGCCCCTTGGACGCGCAGCAGGCGGTTGCTGCCCATCGGGCTGAACAGCATGTCGCCCATGCCGAGGAGGCTCTCGGCGCCGCCCTGGTCAAGGATGATGCGAGAGTCTGTCTGCGACGCCACGGCGAAGGCGATGCGCGACGGGATGTTGGTCTTGATCATACCGGTGACGACATCCACCGACGGTCGCTGCGTGGCAACCACGAGATGGATGCCGCAGCTGCGTCCGAGCTGGCCGAGGCGGATGATGGAGTCCTCCACTTCGGAGGGCGCCACCATCATGAGGTCGGCCAGCTCGTCGACGATGACCATGATGTAGGGCAAGTGCTCCTCGCCGGAGCGGGCGAGCTTCTTGTTGAGCGCGCGGATGTCCTGGCAGCCGTTGCGCGAGAGCACGTCGTAGCGGCGGTCCATCTCGCGGGTGATGTTGTCGAGCACGTAGGTGGCCTGCTTCATGTTGGTGACCACCGGGGCCAGCAGGTGCGGCACGCCGTTGAAGTTGCTGAGCTCCACCTTCTTGGGGTCGATCATGATCATGCGTACTTCGTCCGGCGTCGCGCGCAGCAGGATCGAACTGATCAGCGCATTGAGGCAGCCGCTCTTGCCCGAGCCGGTGGTGCCGGCGATCAGCAGGTGGACCATCTTGACGAGATCGGCGAGGACGGCCTTGCCGGTGACGTCCTTGCCGAGCCAGAAGGCCATCGGCGAGGCGTGTGGCGGGAAGAGCCCGTGGATGTCGCCGAGAGAGACGTAGTTGGCCTCGAGGTTGGGCACCTCGACGCCGACGGCGGTCTTGCCGGGGATGGGCGCCTGCACGCGGATCTCGGTGGCAGCGAGCGCGTAGGCGAGGTCGTCCTTCAGCCCTGCGACGCGACTGACCTTGATGCCCGGCGCCAGCTGCAGCTCGTAGCGCGTCACGCGCGGCCCCGAGACTGTACCGATGACCTGGGCGGTGATGCCGAAATGCCCAAGGGTCTCGACGAGGCGCTGGGAGACCCGATGGATCGCGTCGGGCGACTCGCCGATGCTCTCGCCGAGCCGCTGCAGCAGCGAAGCCTCCGGCAGCAGCCACTGACGCTTCTCGGCGCCGTGGAAGGCGAGAGCTGCGTCCGCCTCACCGGGCTCGCCGGACACGGCCTCGGCCAGCGAGAGCTGCTCGCCCTCGTCGGCATCGTCCACGGGTTCCGGGGGCGGCGAGTAGGGCGGCGGCGCGCCGAAGATCTCCGGCGCCGCCACGCGCCCGTCCACGAGGTGCGGGGTGTGCGTGCTCACCGCCGGGCCGTACTGAGCGACCGTGGACACCGCTGTGCGCATCAGGTCGAAAGCGTCGCTCGTGGGCGACTCGTCGGGCTCCACCACGTGCGTGGGCGTCTCGTCCCGGCGTCGCGCCCCCAACGCCTCAGCCTGGCTGCGCGCCGCCCGGCCGGCGGCGGCCCCGGCAGCAGTCACGCCCTTGCGCGAATGGTCTGCCCACAACCTGAGCGACGAGCCGGTGGCCAGGAGCAGGCCGGCCACGAAGAGCGCCACGACCAGCACGTCGACGCCGATACGCCCGATAGTGCTGCGGAGCAGCGACCACAGAGCTTCGCCAGCCACCCCACCATGAGCACTCATGTAGGTGTCGCGGAACAGACGCTCCGGGCGCTCGCCGGCGAACACGCCGAAGGCGTCGGCGGCCGCGGCCAGGACGAAGGCGGCCACGACCAGCACGATCCCCCAGGTCACTCCGCGCCGCGGCCGACGGTCCTCGCGAGCAACCAGCATGTAGGCGACGAAGCAGAGCAGCAGCGGAAGCGCAAAGACAAGGAGCCCGACCAGCCAGCGAGTGACGCCGCCGAGCCAGCGCCCGAGCGTGCCCCCGTCCCAGCCGAGATAGATGACGAAGGCGAGGAACACGGCGAGGGCGACGCAAGCGATCGCCGCCAGCTCGTGGCGGTGACGGGAGGCCGATCTCTCCGGGCGAGGCGCCGGACGGGCGGCGCGCGGTGATGTCCGCGCCGCAGCGCCCGCGCGCCGCGCTTGCTTGGGGCGTGCAGTCGCCATAGGGCGTCTATTCAACGCAGGCGCGGGAAACCCTAGGAAGGCACGTGGCGCGAGCCGGCAAAAGCGCGCCGGTCGCTCAGACCTCGACGACGACCGGCATGATCAGCGGCCTCCTCCGGGTGCGTGAGTAGACGAGCCCGGCGAGCTTCTCCTTGATGTCGTCCCTGATGAGGCGCTGCCCCGTCACGTGCACGGCGCCGAGCTCGTCCATGAGATCATCGAGCGCAGTCGCACACTCCTCGAGCACCTCCTGGAGGCGCTCGTCGTCGTGCAGGAAGCCGCGCGCCACGAGCTCCGGAGGCGCCACCGAGTCGCCGCTCTGGGAGTCGACGGTGACCACGGCGATGAGGATGCCGTCGCCGGCCAGCTGCTGGCGATCGCGAAGCACGAGACCCTCGGCATCGCCGAGCTCGAAACCGTCGACGAACACCATGCCCGTGGGCACCTTGTCGACGATCTCGCCGTTCTCGGCGTCGAGCTCGAGGACATCGCCGTTCTCGAGGATGAAGATGTCCTCGTCGCGAATGCCGGACTGACGCGCAAGCTCAGCATGAAAGTGCTGCATGCGGTACTCACCGTGGACCGGCAAGAAGTACTGGGGACGCACCAGGTTGAGCATCATGCGCAGGTCTTCCTGGGCGGCGTGGCCGCTGACGTGGATGCCGCTGTCCTCGCCGTAGATCACCGTGGCGCCGACCTTGAGAAGGCGATCGATGGTGGCCGTCACGCTGCGCTCGTTGCCGGGGATCGCCTTGGCTGAGATGACCACCGTGTCGCCCTCGTGGAGGGCGACCTGCGGGTGATCGTTGAAAGCCATGCGCGTGAGCGCCGAGAGAGGCTCGCCTTGGCTTCCGGTCGAGATGATCAGGATCTCCTCGGGGCGGTAGTCGTCGATCTCGGTGAGCTTGATCATGGCGCCGTCGGGCACGTCGAGATAGCCGAGGTTGCGAGCGATGTTCGCGTTCTTCACCATCGAACGCCCCGAAAGCGCGAACTTGCGGCCGTGCAGATGCGCGATCGTGATCGCCTGCTGGACACGGTGGATGTGAGACGCGAAGCTGGTGACGATCACGCGACCCTCGGCCTCGGCGAAGATCTGATGGAAGGCCTGGCCGACCGTGCTCTCCGACGCCGTCGATCCCGGAGTCTCGACGTTCGTCGAATCGCCGAGAAGAGCAAGGACGCCCTTCTGGCCGATCTGAGCGAACGCGTTGACGTCGGTGATGCGGCCGTCGATCGGCGTGTGGTCGAAGCGGTAGTCGCCGGTGAGCACCACGGCGCCCAGCTCCGTTCCCAGCACGATGGACAGCGAGTCGGGGACGCTGTGGCTGGTGGCGATGAACGAGACATCGAAGGGTCCGAGGCGGAACGCCGAGGTATCGCTTACCTCGTTGAGCTCGACGACCTTGAGAAGCCCGTGCTCGTCGAGCTTCGATTTGATGAGGGCCAGGGTGAAACGGCTGCCGTAGACGGGCTTGTTGAGCTGCTTGAGCACGAAGGGCAGTGCCCCTTGGTGGTCCTCGTGGCCGTGCGTGATGAGGAACGCGAGGACGTCGTCGCGACGCTCGAGCAGCCAGCGGATGTCGGGGATGATGAGGTCGATGCCAAGCATCTCGTCGCGCGGGAACTCGACGCCGCAGTCGAGCACCACGATCTTGCCGCGGTACTCGACGGCGGTCATGTTCTTGCCGATCTCGCCGAGTCCGCCGAGAGGGATGATGCGGAGGGAGTCTTTCATGTGGACACCATTCTGTGTGGTGGGTAGGCGCTGCGGCGAAGAGCCGCGGCGGAAAGGGAAATGTCGAGGGAGGTGCGCGCGGACGGGCTCACGGCAGTAGGCGCAGTGCCCGCAGCTCGTCGGCGACCGCCGCGGACTCCTGGGGGCTGGCGGGCACGAGCGGGAGGCGGAGACCGCCGACCTCGTGCCCGAGAAGGTTCAGGGCTTCCTTGACGAGGATGGGGTTCGCCGTGATGAACAGCGCTTTGAAAAGCGCGTGGAGGCCATCGTCGAGCGCCTCGGCCCCAGCCTCGTCACCGGCTCTGACGAGCCGCGCTATCTCGGCGAGCCGCGGCCCGACGACGTGGCTGGCCACGCAGATGCCGCCGAGACCGTCCATCTTGAGCACGTCGAGCAGCATGTCGTCGTTGCCGGCGTAGATACCGAGGTCGCTGAGCTCGCGCAGCCGGCGCAGTTCGTCAAGATCGGGGTTCGCCTGCTTCACGGCGACGATGTTGTCGACCTCGCCCAGCGTGGCCAGCGCCTCCGGTGACAGATTGACCACCGAACGACCGGGGATGTTGTACACGACCAGCGGTAGGCTTGTGGCGGCGGCTACGGCGCGAAAATGCGCCAGGAGGCCGCGCTCGGGCGGCTTGTTGTAGTAGGGCGTGACCACGAGGACCGCGTCGACGCCGCACCTCTCGGCGGAGCGCGTAAGTTCTATGCTGTGGGCCGTGTCGTTGCTGCCGGTACCGGCGACGACGGGCACGCGGTCGCCCACGGCGGCGACGACGGTGCGGAACATCGCCGCCTTTTCGTCGTCCGTCAGCGTCGGCGACTCGCCGGTCGTGCCCGCGACCACGAGACCGTCGGAACCGTTGGCGACGAGGTACTCGGCGAGCTCGGCGAGTCTGCCGTGATCGACGGCCAGGTCGGCGTCGAAGGGCGTGACCATCGCGGTGAGGATCGTCCCCAGGCTGTCGGTCATGGCGCGCTCCTCGAAGGCGGACGGTGGCTGGTACATGCTCGCACTAGTCTAGGAGGTTCTCCAGCCCCACGACAGTCCCTTGGACGCTGTTCAGGCGGCGCAGAGCGAGCAGGACGCCGCTCATGAAGGACTGCCGCGAGAGCGAGTCGTGCCGCAGGCTGAGAACCTCGTCGCCGCCGCCGAAAAGGACTTCCTGGTGAGCGACGACGCCCGGCAGGCGAACGCTGTGGATGCGCACGTGGTCGGCAGCCAAGCCGCGAGAGACCTGCTCGCCGGGCGCGTCCCGCAGGGCGGACCCCGGCGCCTCGGCCATGAGACGCGCCGTACGCAGACTGGTGCCCGACGGGGCGTCGAGCTTGCCGGCCTCGTGCATCTCGATGACCTCAGCGTGCTCGTAGTACTTGGCCGCCTGGGCGGCGAAGCGCATCAGCAGGACGGCGCCAAGGGCGAAGTTGGGCACGATCAAGAGTCCCACGCCGCTAGCCGCGGCAGCGGCGCTGAGCTCCTCGACGGCGGCGTCATCGAGGCCGGTGGCGCCGACCACGGTCGGCACGCCGGCCTGCAGCAGCAGTCTGGTGTTGTCGAACACCGCCTCCGGGAGACTGAACTCCAGAGCCGCGTCGGGTGACGTCAGCGCCAGGGCCTGCTCCACAGTCGCGAAGCACGGCGCCTCGCCGGCGCTCGCGCCCTTTGGGTCGACGAGCGCCACTACGCGCAGGTCGTCCTCGGCGGCGATCGTGGCGGCGCTCAGGCCACCCATCTTGCCGGCAGCGCCGGTCACGAGCACGTCCGTCATGACGCTCCTCTCTTCCGGCGTACACAAGCGGTACATCGTAGGTACATGCCGCTTATCGTTCCTCCCATGCGAACCCTTCGGTGACGGCCCGAAACGGCTCCGGCCGCGGGCCGATGCACACTGTGGACCACTTCCTGGGGTCGTAGTACCGGCGCACCGCGGCCACCACGTCGTCGCGAGTCACCGCATCGATGCGCTCCAGCACCTCGTCGACGCTGAGCACAGGCTGCTCCATGAGAACGGCCCGGCCAAGGGACTGCATGCGGCTGCCGGGGCTCTCCATGCTCAGCACGAGCTGACCCTTGAGATGGTTCCTGGCGCGCTTGATGGCTTCTTCGGAGATGTCGTCGGCAAGGCGGTCAAGCACGTCGAGGATGACGGTCATGGCTTCTTCGACTGCCTCTTCGCGCGAGCCGACGTACACGGCCGTGAGGCCGGCGTCGGTGTACAGGGAGGTGTACGAGTAGACGGAGTAGGCCAGTCCGCGCTTCTCGCGCACCTCCTGGAAGAGCAGCGAGCTCCACGAACCCCCGAGGATAGTGTCGACGACGAACACGGCGTAGCGGTCCGGGTCGGCGCGCCGCGGCCCCGGACCGCCCAGACAGATATGGTACTGCTCAGTGTCCTTGCGCGAGAAGCGGGCGAGGTGATCGAACCCCGGAGCGCTCAGGTCGGGGCGCAGGACGACCGCCCCGGGCTCCGAGCGGAAGTGCGCCTCCGTGAGTTCGCAGAGATGGTCGTGGTCGACATGCCCACCGGCAGACACCACGATCCCGGGGTTGACGTAGTGTGCGTCGTGATAGGCACTGACCGTGGGGAGGTCGAGACGGGCCAGGGTCTCGCTGTGGCCGATGATGGAGCGCCCCAGCGGGTGTTCGCCGAAGACGACTTCGCAGAGTTCGTCGTGGATGAGCTCGGGCGGCGAATCTTCGTACATGGCGACCTCTTCGAGGACCACCTCGCGCTCGTGATCGAGGTCGGCGAACGACGGCCGCGCGAGCATCTCGACGATGACCTCGAAGGCGGTGTCGAGGTCCTCGTCGAGAAAGCGCGCATTGACCAGGGTGTGTTCCTTAGAGGTGGACGCGTTGGGCTCGCCGCCCATGTCGTCGAAGATGCGCGCGATGTCCCAGGCGCTGAAGCGGTCGGAGCCTTTGAAGATGAGATGCTCGATGAAGTGCGAGATGCCGCCGAGCTCGAGAGGCTCCAGCCGCGAGCCGGCGGCGATCCACAGCCCGAGGGCCACCGAGCGCACTCCTTCGAGGCGCTCGGTGGCCACCCGCAGGCCGTTGTCCAGCGTTGAGAGGCGGTAGGCCTCCGTGGCCTTCTCCCGCTCCTCTTACTCTGCGTCGGGCTTCTTGAGCAGCGTGAGCCCGATGCGGTTGCGTGCTTTGTCGATCTCGACGACCTCGACGGTCACCGTGTCGCCGCGGGAGACGACGTCTTCGACCGACTTGACGCGCTCGCCCTTCTGGCCGAGTCGCGAGATGTGCAGCAGGCCGTCAGTGCCCTTCTTGAGCTCCACGAAGGCACCGAAATCGGTGGTCTTGACCACGCGACCGGTGAACACGTCACCGACCTCGATCTCCTTGGTCATGGTCTGGATGCGGTTCATGACGCCTTCGGCGGCCTCCTGGTCGGGGGCACAGATGAAGATCGTGCCGTCCTCCTGGATGTCGATGTCGGCGCCGAATTCGTCGGTCATGCCACGGATCGTCTCGCCGCCCTTGCCGATGATGAGGCCGATCTGATCGGGGTTGATCTGGATGCTGAAGATGCGCGGTGCCCACTCCGAGAGCTCGCTGCGCGGCTCGGGGAGCGTGGCGAGCATGCGCTCGAGGATGAAGAGCCGCGCCTTGCGCGCCTGCTCGAGCGCCTCGGTGAGGATCTCGAAGGTGACACCGGTGATCTTGATATCCATCTGCAGGGCGGTGATGCCGTCGGCGGTACCGGCGACCTTGAAGTCCATGTCGCCGAGGTGGTCTTCGACGCCGGCGATGTCGGTGAGGACGACGTAGGCGTCACCCTCCTTGATGAGGCCCATGGCGGTGCCCGCGACGGGCGACTTGATCTGCACGCCGGCGTCCATCAGCGCGAGCGTCGAACCGCATACGCTGGCCATCGACGACGAGCCGTTGCTCTCGAGGATCTCGGAGACGATGCGCGTCGTGTAGGGGAAGTCGAGCTCGCTGGGAAGCACCGGCACCAGGGCGCGCTCGGCAAGGGCGCCGTGGCCGATGTCGCGGCGCTTGGGGCCGCGCATGAAGCCGGTCTCGCCCACCGAGTACGGCGGGAAGTTGTAGTGATGGATGTAGCGCTTCTTGTCCTCGATGCCGAGGCCGTCGATGCGCTGGAACTCGCCGGTGCCACCCAGCGTGATGATGCTCAGGGCCTGCGTCTCGCCGCGCGTGAAGAGGGCACTGCCGTGCACGCGCGGCACGACGCCGACCTCGCAGGTGATCTTGCGCACCTCGTCGGTGCCGCGGCCGTCGGGGCGGCGCTTCTGCACCGCGATGCGGTCGCGCACGAGGTCTCTCTCGACCTGGGAAAGCGCGCGCTTGACGTGCGTCACGCGCTCGACCGGCGAATCGTCGTCCAGCAGAGCCTCGACGGCGGCCTTCTTGACCTCGGAGGTGGCGTCCTGACGTTCCTTCTTGTCGACTACCTGCGTCGCGGCGTCCAGAGCGGCGCCGTACTGGCCGCGGACGTCCGCGAGGATGCCTTCGTCGACGGCCCACTCCGGCGTCTCCCATTTGGGCTTGCCGCACTGGCGATGCAGCTCCAGCTGCACGTCGATGAGCTTCTTGATCTCTTCGTGGGCCAGGCGCAGCGCCTCGACGATGACCGCCTCGGAGACCTGATCGGCGCCGGCTTCGACCATGACGATGGCGTCCCTGGTACCGGTGACCACGAGGTCGAGCTCAGATTCGTCCTCGATCTCGGTGAGCGTGGGGTTGATCACGAACTCATCCTCGATGCGCCCGACGCGCACGGACCCGATAGGGCCGAGGAACGGGATCTCGCTGAGGCCGAGGGCCGCCGAAGCGCCCAGAGTGGCGAGCACGTCGTAGTTGTTCTCGAGGTCGACGGACAGCACGGTGGCCACCACGTGGACCTCGTTCATGTACCCCTTCGGGAACAGCGGCCGGATAGGCCTGTCGATCTGGCGGGCGGCGAGCGTGGCCTTGTCGCTGGGCCGCGACTCGCGCTTGATGAAGCCGCCGGGGATCTTGCCGGCCGCATAGTGCCGCTCCTCGACGTCGACCGTGAGGGGAAGGAAATCCTGGCCCTCGCGTCCCGAGGTGCGCCCCGTGGCCGTGACGAGGACCATCGTGTCGCCGCAGCGCACGAGGACCGATCCGTTGGCCTGCTTGGCCAGGCGGCCGGTCTCGAGGGTGATCGTCTTCCCCCCGACTTCTACTTCTACTGTAGTCATGTCTTCCTTCGTCTTCCTGATGACCCGGCGCCCCATTGCGCGCGGGTTCTCTCTCGTCCGTGACTCATGTGCACGAGACGACTGGGTAGGCGCTGTGCGCGCCGTGTGGGCTGGTTACTTGCGGAGTTCGAGCTCCTTGACGAGCGCGCGGTACCGTTCGAGGTCGCGCGCCTGCAGGTAGTTGAGGAGGCGGCGACGCTGGCCGACCATCTTGAGGAGGCCGCGCCGACTGTGGTGGTCCTTCTTGTGGGTCTTGAGGTGATCGGTGAGGGTCGCGATGCGCGCCGTGAGGAGCGCTATCTGGACCTCGGGGGAACCGGTATCGCCATCGTGCTTCGCATGCTTGGCGATGATGGTCTCTTTGTTTTCCTTGGTGACTGCCATGGTGTTCACCTCCCTCACGGGAGTATCCGGGAACCCAGTAGCGGGTTGGCTACCCGCAACCGAGAAATCGGTCGCGCTAGGTTAGCACAGGCAAGCGCGGCGAAGAAACCGCGGCGCGGTCAGAGGGCGACCGAGGCCGCGAGGCCGACGGCGGCGAACGCCGGGTCCTCGAGGTAGGCCGTCTCGGCGATATCGCGGCGCATCTGCGCGACGAGCTCCTCGACGGTATCGAAGCGGTGCTCGTCGCGGAGCTTGTGGAGAAAGTCGACGCGGATGGGGCGCTCGTAGATGTCGCCGCTGAAGTCGAGCAGGAACGCCTCGACGGTGACGTGAGTCGTCTCTGCCGCCTTGCTGCGAAAGGTGGGGTTGTGACCGATGTTCACGGCCGCCCGGTACCAGGCGTCGGCCACGAGCACTCGGGCGGCGTAGACGCCGCGCCCGGGGAAGATCGTACCCGCTTCCACGTCGATATTGGCGGTGGGCACGCCCAAGGTACGGCCGCGCTGGTCCCCGGCGACGACGAGGCCGGCCGCCGACGGCGGCCGGCCGAGGATCTCGCGCACCTCTTCGAGCTCGCCGCGGCTCAGCAGACGGCGGATACGCGTGGAGCTGATGGTCTTGCCATGCTCGGTGACGAGGCTCACGACCACGGTCTCGAAGCCGTGCGCGGCGCCGCAGGCGCGCAGCTGCGCCGCGTCGCCGGCGCCCCCGGCGCCGAAGTTGAAGTTCTCCCCGACGACCACCACGCGCGCCTGGAGCGCCCCGGCAAGCACCTGGTCGCAGAAGCCCGCCGCAGTGAGCGCCGCGAGCCCCTCGTCGAACGGCAGGAGTACGAGCTCCCCCGGCCCCAACTGCTCGATCAGACGGATCTTCTCGGCGAGCGGCGTGAGCAGGCGCGGTGCATGAGAGGGATCGACGACCGCCAGCGGGTGCCGGTCGAAGGTGACGACTGACGCCAGGAGGCCGCGCTCGGCGGCCACCTCCACGGCTTGGCCGATCACTGCGCGGTGACCCACGTGGACGCCGTCGAAGGTGCCGATGGCCAGCGCTCGCGGCCGACGCTGGAGCCGCGCCAGATCGGTGACGACCCGCATCAGAGCTTGACGAGCAGTTTGAGGGCGTGTCCTTCTTCGGCGGGCCCGTAGATCGCGATGAGCTCGCCGCGAAATGTGAGCCGCACCGGCTCGGGTGGCCCGCCGGGAAGGCGCGCGCCGTTGCGCACGGCCGTCACCTGCGCCGCCGAAAGCTCGATGGCGGGCATGAACTGCAGCGCCGTCGCGGGGTTCACGAGGCCGGGGATGTGCTCGTCACCCGCGTCGCGCGCGGCCATCGCGTCCTCGAAGGCAGAGAGGGTCTCGGCGTCGTCGAGGCGCAGGTCGCCGGTCGCCGTGCGCGCAAGCTGCACGAGATGAGCCCCAGCGCCCACGGCCTCGCCGAGGTCGATGGCCAGTTGGCGCACGTAGGTGCCTTTGCTGCAGGCCACGCGGCAGCGCATGGTCTGCGTGGCAGCGTCGAACGCAAGGACCTCGATGGCGTCGATCTGCACTTCTTTGACAGGCGTCTCCACGACCTCCCCGCGGTGCGCCTTCTTGTACAGACGCTCCCCGTCGACCTTGACGGCCGAGGTCATGGGTACCTGCTGCTTGACGGTGCCAAGGAAGTCCGGCAGCACGGCCTCGACGGCCTCGCGCGTCGTCGATGACCCCGTCTCGGAGAGTTCGCCGGTGAGATCGCCGCTGTCGGAGCGCACCCCGAACTTCAGGGTGCACTCGTATTCCTTGGGCAGGTCGACGAAGAACCGTGCCAGTTTGGTGGCGCGCCCGACGAGCACCACGAGAAGGCCGGTAGCGAATGGGTCGAGTGTACCGGCGTGGCCCACCTTCTTGACGGCGGGGCGCACCTGCCGGCGCACCCGCGCGACGACGTCGTGTGACGTGAAGCCCACGGGCTTGTCGATCAGCAGGACGCCGTCGAGAGGCGCCTTTCGAGTTCGGAATTGAGCCATGCCGTCACCTCCTCGGGGCCGTCGTCGCTGGAGAAGCCGGCGGCCAGGCGATGGCCGCCGCCGCCCTGGAGCGCGGCGATCGCGCTCACGTCGAAGCCGTTCGAGCGCAGACTCACGCGCACGCGCGGCCCCCGGCTCTGTTCCTTGACGAGGGCCGCGACCTCCACACCGGCGACGCTTCGCAGGCTATCGACGATGCCCTCGGTCTCTTCTTCGCCGGCGCCGGCCGCGGCGTAGTCGGCGAGCCTCAACGTGGCCACAAGCGCGTGGCCGCACGACACCGCCCGGGCGCCGGCGACGGCACGCGCCCAGAGATGCAGGGCTTCCACCGAGCCCTGCTCGTAGAGCAGCGAGAACACCCGAGTCGCACCGACGCCCAGCGCGGTGAGCCAGGCCGCCGTCTCGAAGGTGGCGGCGGTGGTGCTGTCGTGGCGGAAGTGGCCGGTGTCGAACGAGATGCCGGCGAACAGGGCCGCCGCCGCGGGCAGAGACGGCCGAAGGCCGAGGGCACGGGCGATATCGCAAATCAGCTCGCTGGTGCTGCTCGCCTCGCCGCGCACGAACACCACGTCACCGAAGAGCGTGTTGTCGTGATGGTGGTCAATGTTGACGACGCGGCCGTCCCACGACGTCAGCGGGAGCGCCAGACGCTCTAGGCTGCCGCAGTCGAGGGCGTACAGAGGACGGCGCGCCGGCGGCAGGCCGCGCGTGACGGTGCCGAACGGCAACAGATACTCCTCGAGGGGCAGGATCTCATCCTGATCGACGTGAAGTCGAGCCTCCACCCCGAGCTGCGCGAAGAGGTCGAGCATGCCGGCGGCGGCGCCGAGCGCATCCGTGTCGGGTCGTTCGTGCACCGCCAGGGCAACGCTGCGCTCGGCCTTCATGCGCCGGCACACCGCTGCCAGGTCGGCGGGCAGCGCCTTCACGCCGGCCCCTCTTCCCCGTCGTCAGCTTTGGCTTCGCTGTCGCCGTCGCCCTCGTCGGTCTCGCCGTCAACGAAGATGAGCGGCGCCTCGCTGCCCAGCACTTCTTCCTCGCGCTTCATGAGCTTCTCGATGTGCAAAGCGTTGTCGAGCGTGCTGTCGTAGACGAATTCGAGCTGCGGCGTGCGCTTCATGTGCAGCGCGGTGTTGAGGCGCGCCTGCAGGAACCCTTTCGACTTGTCGAGCGCCCTCATCGTGGCCTCGCGCTCCGCCTGCTTGCCGAGCACGCTGACGTAGACCCTGGCGTAGCGCTGGTCGGGCGACGTCTCCACGCCGGTGACCGTCACGAACCCGACGCGCGGGTCCTTGAGGCCTTCGGCGGTGATGACCGAAGACAAGGTCTCCTTGATGCTTGCGTTGATCCTTAAGAGTCGATGTCCCACAGGGTCTCCACCGTGTCCGTTGTCTTGACGATCACGCGCGCCACCTCGAAGTCCTGACCGTGGAGGTAGCGATCGATGTCGTCGAGGCGTTCGCGCGCCTGCTGCAGCGAGGAAGCGGCCAGGACGATGAGCACGCGCGCCCGCTGCCAGACGTCCTGCAACCCCACCTCGCTGAACGAGACGCGGAACCGCGTGTGCATCACGTCACGCAGCGAGGCGAGCGGGGCGCGCTTCTCCTTCAGCGACCGGCTGGCGGGGAAGTGCAGATCCGCGAGAAGGACGCCGATGCAGGCGTCAGGCCTCACGCGCGACTTCTCTGGTCTCGTACGCCTCCAGAACGTCCCCTTCCTTGAGGTCGTTGAAGCCGTCGAGCAGGATGCCACACTCGAATCCCTCGGCCACCTCGCGCGCGTCTTCGGCGAAACGCTTGAGGGAGCCCATCTTGCCATCGTGCACAATGACGTCGCTGCGCAGCACGCGCACGCTCGCGTTGCGGGTGATCGTGCCGTGGGTGACCTTGCAGCCGGCGATGGTGCCAAGCTTGGAGGCCTTGAACGTCGTGCGGACCTCGGCCTGCCCCAGCACGACCTCCTCGATGGTCGGCTTGAGCATGCCGACCAGGGCTGCCGTGATGTCCTCGGTGACCTTGTAAATGACCTTGTAGGTGCGCACGTCGACGCCCTCGGTCTCGGCGAGCGCCGTGGCCGCCGGGCTCGGCCTCACGTTGAAGCCGATGATGATCGCCGTGGAGGCGCTGGCCAGCATGATGTCGTTCTCGTTGATGCCACCCACGCCCGAGTGGATGACGCGCACTTTGACCTCGGGATGCTGGATCATGAGCAGCGCGTCGCTGAGCGCCTCAAGGCTACCCTGAACGTCGGCCTTGACCACGAGGTTGAGGTCGAGCACCTTGCCCGCGGCGATGCGCGCGAAGATATCGTCGAGGGTGAGCGCGCGCTGCTTGGCGAGCGCCTCGGTCTTGAGGCGGTTGGCGCGCCTGTGAGCCAGTGAGCGCGCCAGGCGCTCGTCCTTGACCACGCGGCAGAACTCGCCGGCCACGGGCAGCTCGTCGAAGCCGATGATCTCGACCGGGGTGGACGGACCACCGCTCTTGAGCGCGTCGCCCTTGAAGTCGCGCATGGCACGCACGCGGCCGCTGGCTTCGCCGGCGACGACCGCGTCGCCGACGTGGAGCGTGCCGCGGCTCACGAGGATGGTGGCCACGACGCCGCGGCCGGCGTCCACCCGCGACTCGATGACGAAGCCGCTGGCCGGCGCCTCGAAGTTGGCTTTGAGGTCGGCGACCTCGGCGACCAGAAGCAGCATGTCGAGAAAGTTGTCGAGACCGATGCGCTTCTTGGCGCTCGCCTCGACGAACACGGTGTCGCCGCCCCAATCCTCGGGGATGATGCCGTGCTCGCTGAGCTGCTGCTTGAGGCGGTCGACGTTGGCTTCGGGTTTGTCGATCTTGTTGACGACGATGACGATCGGCACGCCGGCGGCCT
Organism: uncultured Thermoleophilia bacterium; assembly: GCA_963765635.1. Taxonomy (GTDB): domain Bacteria; phylum Actinomycetota; class Thermoleophilia; order UBA2241; family UBA2241; genus CAIXSE01. Next base: position 906,169 of record CAVXXF010000002.1, on the reverse strand, counting down.
TGGCGTGGTCGATGGCCTCCACGGTCTGGGGCATCACCCCGTCGTCGGCGGCCACGACGATGGCGGCGATATCGGTGACTTTGGCGCCGCGGGCACGCATGGCGGTGAACGCGGCGTGGCCGGGCGTGTCGATGAACGTCACGAGCTGGCCTTTGTGCCGCACCTGATAGGCGCCGATGTGCTGCGTGATGCCGCCGGCCTCTCCGGCCGCCACGGCGGTGTCGCGGACGGCGTCGAGCAGACTCGTCTTGCCGTGGTCGACGTGGCCCATCACGGTTATGACGGAGGCGCGGGGCTTGAGGTCCTTGGGGTCGTCGACGGCCTCGGCCTCAAGCTCGGCCTCTTCGTCGGCGGCATGCGTGATCTCCACCTCGCGGGAGAAGTCGGTGGCGAGGACCTCGATGGCCTCGTCGCTGAGCGTCTGCGTGATGGTGACCATCTCGCCGTAGCCCATCAGGGCCTTGATGATCTCGGGCGTGGAGACGCCCATCAGCTGCGAGATGTCCTTGACCGTCGAGCCCGACGGAACCTTGACCAGGCCGGTGGGCACCACGGGCGCGGTGGGCTGCTCGTCACGGTCGCGGCCGCGACCACGACCGCCGCGCCGGCCGCGACCACCCTGTGGGCCGCCGCCGCGGCGCGAAGCACCCGCGTCGATGATCACGCGGCGGCGCTTGCCGCCCGGGCCACCGGCACGGCGCCGCACGCCGCCCCCCGGGGTGGCGAGTGCCTTGTCGAGCGCTTCATCCTCGACATTGACCTCGCCGTCGACGATCTCGATGCCCGCCTTCTTGAGGTGGGCGAGCACGTCATCGACGCTCGTCTTTCGCTGCGTTGCGATATCGGAGACCTTGCGTTTCGTCGCCATTCACCTCACCGCCTTTCATCACTCGTGTGTCGCGCCACAGCGCGGCGCACTGCGGGATCGATAACTACCGGGCCGCGGAAGGCGCGCGCGAACGCGCGCCGTTTGTCCGCGGCCTCAAGACACGTCTGCTCGGGGCACAGGTACGCGCTCCTCCCCGGCGCACCGGGGCGAGCGGGCACGACGCATCCCGCTTCGTTGGTGAGACGGACCAGCTCAGCTTGGCCGCGCTTGCGGCGACAGCCGATGCAGGTGCGTTCGGGCGCCGTCGCCACGGTCACTCCTCGCCGGCCTCCGCCGCGGGGGCCGCGGCCTCGTCGGTCGACGCAGGCTCGGCCTTGACGACCGGCTCGGGGGCGACGTAGTCGGCGTGGATGCTGCAGTAGCGCGAACCCGGCTCGGCCTGGTTGGGGCAGCGCTTGCCGGTGCGCATGACGGCCATGCACTGGCCGTCCACGCCTTCGTCGTCGCCGAACTCCATGTTGTTCTCGGCTTCGGCCATCTGCTGCTGGCTCTTGATGTCGATGCGCCAGCCGGTGAGCTTGCTCGCGAGGCGGGCGTTCTGGCCCTCCTTGCCGATGGCCAGCGACAGCTGGTCGTCGGGCACGATGATGGTCGCCGAGCGCTCCTCGTCGTCGACGATGACCTCGCGCACGCGGGCCGGCGAGAGCGCCTTGGCCACGAAGCGCGCGGGATCGTCGTTGTACGGGATGATGTCGATGCGCTCGCCGCGCAGTTCGCTGACCACCATGCGCACGCGCGAACCGCGCGGTCCGACACAGGCCCCGACCGGGTCGACGCCGTCGGCATGCGAGATGACGGCGATCTTGCAGCGCCCGGGCACGGGTTTGCCGTCGCGGCCGCGGTAACCCGTCTCGCGGGCGATCTGCTTGATCTCCACGAGACCGTCGGCGATCTCGGGGACCTCGAGCTCGAAGAGCTTGCGGACGATCTCCTCGCTGCGTCGCGAGAGCTTGACCTGGGGACCTTTGGCGGAGTCCTCGACGCGCATGATCACGGCCTTGATACGGGCGCCGTGGTCGTAGTGCTCGGTCTCGATCTGCTCGCCGCGCGGCAACTCGGCCTCAACGCGACCCAGCTCGACCAGCGTGTTGTGACGCGGATCGCTCTGCTGCACGATCCCCGTGACGAGCTCGCCGACGCGGTCGATGTACTCCTCGTACATGAGGTCGCGCTCGGCCTCGCGGATACGCTGCAGGATGACCTGCTTGGCGGTCTGCGCGGCGATGCGCCCAAAGTCGTCGGGGGTGACCTCGATGCGCTCGACCTCGCTCATGTCGACACTCGAAAGATCGAGCCCGATCTCCTCGCCCTCCTCGTCGTGCACCTTGAGGGCCTCCACGTCGATGTGCTCCGGAAAGATGAGCTCGTAGACGCGCATGTCGCCGGTCTCGGTGTCGACCTCGACCTTGGCGTGTTCCACCGCGTGGGTCGTCTTCTTGTAGGCGGAGAGCAGCGCGTCTTCGAGCGCCGCGATAAGGGCCTCGAAGGCGATACCCTTCTCCTTCTCGATCTGTCGCAATGCCTCGATGATTTCCTTACTCACGGGTGGCCTCCGTCGGTATCAAAGTTGTAGACCACGTGCGCCTTGGAGATGGCAGCGAGAGGCAGCGTGGCGCTGCCTCCGTCGGCGAGGTCGAGGGTCACGCTGGTGGCATCAGCAGCCTCAAGGACGCCGCGGAAGTTGGTGCGCCCGTCTCGCGGCGCCGCCAGCCTGACGGCGACGTCACGGCCCAGCGCCGCGGCGAAATGTGCGGGCTTGCGCAGCCGCCGGTCCAGGCCCGGCGAGGAGACTTCGAGCGCGCGATCGTCGCGCACGTCGTCCAGCGCCTGACTGAGCGCTGCGCACAACTCGAGATCGACGCCACCGGGCCGGTCGACGAACAGCGTCAGCGTGCCGGTCGGGCCGCCGCGCACCTCGAGATCGACAAGCTCGACCTCGGGGAAGCGCTCGGCCAGCGTGGCCTCGATCATCGCCTCAAGTTCCTCTCTGCTCTCCCTCATGAACGACCCCTGACAAGACAAAAGTCGGTGACCACCGACTTTTCGCGCAAGAGCCCGCATCGTGGTGTGTTTCCAGCCGGTGAAGTATAGCACCCCGATTATCAACGGTACAAGGAGCCTCCTGCCTGTCTGCTCATCCGCGCCACGATTCTGCCGATACTCGTGGCGACACCCAGCATCCAGAGAGGCTCAGCATGGGAGAGTACACGACCTTCGAATGCCGCCAGTGCGGCTACACGGCCGACCGCATCCGCTGGGGCGTCAGCGTCAACGACCCGCGCCAGCGTTTCATGCCCGGCTACTGCGTGGAGTGCAACACCATCGTCGAGGTGGATCTCACCGGCGCGGACCTGCACGTCGATGAATTCCGCTGCGTGGTCTGCGGCAGCGAGCTGTTCTTCCTCGAGAAGGCCGCCTCGTACACCTGCCCCAAGTGTAAGGCCCACGACATGATGCTCCACCAGGGCGAGTACTGGTAAGACCGCGTGCGCGGCGCGGCGGCGCGGCGGCTACTTCTCGATGATCACCGGGCTGCCCGTGGGCACGAGGTCGCTGACCTGCTGGACGGCAGCGTTCTTCATGCGCACGCAGCCGTGACTGATGGCCTTGCCGATGAGCCACGGCTCGTTGGTGCCGTGGATGGCGACGAGCCCGCCGTCAGGCCACCCGTTGAGCTTGGGTTGCGTGGCGCTGGTGCCGAGTTGCAGCACGCCATACACGCCGTTCTGATCCGCCGGCCGCAGCTTCTGCGTTAGGTAGAAGTGCCCGTTGGGAGTCTCCAGGCCGGGGCGTCCCACGGCGACGGGGAAGGTGCGCAGGAGCTCGCCGCGACGGTACACCATGAGTTCGCGCTGCGACAGGTCGATGACGATCTTCGAGGCCGTCGTGTAGAAGGCCATCTGGCCGTCGCGAACCCAGCCGCGACTCTCGTTGGGGGGGATTGCCAGCCACACCCGATACCAGGGTACGCCGTCGACCTCGCGCACCTCGTCGACCAACACGACCGTAGGGTACTCCGCCGGTGTCTGCATGGGCAGGCGTGCCAGCACAGGCGCACCGTCGGCGGGCCGGCGGCGCACGGTGAGCGGGCGCCGGGCGATGCCGACCGTCCAGCGCTCATACTGGGGCGCCGAGGTCCCGCCGCTGGCGGACGGCGTGGGCATGACTACAGGCGCGAGTACCTGACGGCCGGCGCCCCCCTCGGCGCGCGCGCGAACCACGGCGTAGCCTCCGAGGGCCGCGCCCAGCACGAGTGCCAGACCCACGGCGAGGATCACGATCTCACGGGTGCGTGCGTTCATAGTCCTCGCAGGATAGAACAGCCGGGCAGCCCGGTACAATCCGCCCACACGTGGGTTCCCTCCGGTGACGTACACTAAGCACGCCATGGAGCGCAGCCAACGAAAGGAGCTTGGGTGATTTCCATCATCGTCATCGTCGTGATCCTCGTCGTCTTGGGGATCATCTTCGCCGGCATGTACAACAGTCTCGTCGGCCGGCGTAACCAGGTGGACAACTCGTGGAGTCAGATCGACGTGCAGCTCAAGCGCCGGCACGACCTCATCCCCAACCTCGTCGAGGCCGTCAAGGACTACATGTCCTACGAGCAGGAGACCCTGACCAACGTCACCGCAGCGCGCACCGCCGCCATCAACGCCGGTAGCCAAGGCCCAGAGGCCCAGGCGCGCGCCGAGAACATGCTCACCGAGAGTCTCAAGTCGCTGTTCGCGGTCGTCGAGGCCTACCCCGATCTCAAGGCCAACCAGAACGTCCTCAGCCTTCAGGAAGAGCTCACGGCGACGGAGAACAAGATCTCGTTCGCGCGCCAGTTCTACAACGACAGCGTCCTCACCTACAACAACAAGATCCAGATGTTCCCGTCCAACGTCATCGCCGGGATGTTCAACTTCACCACTCGGCAGTTCTTCGAGGCGCCGGAGGGCGACCGCGAGGTGCCGAAGGTGGACCTGCGCTAGCAGCCTGACTCCGGGACAGGCCGATGTACGAGCAGATCCGCCGCAACCGGCGAGCCTCCTGGCTTCTCATGGGGTTCGTCGTCGCCCTGCTGGCCGCGCTGGGCTACGCCATCGGCGCAGCCGTCGTCGGAGGAACCAGCGGCGGCCTAGGACTCCTCGGTGTGTTCGGCCTCGCGGCCATCGCCTGGAGCCTCCTGGGCTACTACTCCGGCGACAAGATGGTGCTCGCCGTCAGCGGCGCCCACCAGGTGACCCACGAGGACGAGCCGCAGCTCTTCAACGTCGTCGAGGAGATGACGATCGCCGCCGGCCTGCCCAACGTGCCGGCGGTCTTCGTCATCGAAGAGGCGGCGCCCAACGCCTTCGCCACCGGGCGCGACCCGCAACACTCGTCCATAGCCGTCACGCGCGGGATGATGCAGATGCTCGACCGCGACGAGCTGCAGGGCGTGATCGCCCACGAGATGTCGCACATCCGCAACTACGACATCCGCTTCGCGACCTTGGTCGGTATCCTCGTGGGGATGATCGCCCTGGTCGCCGACTTTTTCCTGCGCTGGAGCTTCTGGGGCGGCGCTGGCCGGCGGCGCGGCGGCGGCTCCAACGACCAGGCCGGCGCTATCCTCATGGTCGTCGCCATCGTGCTGGCCATCCTCGCCCCCCTGGCCGCGTACAGCGTGCAGTTCGCGATCTCGCGGCGGCGCGAGTACCTGGCGGACGCCAGCGCCGTGGAGCTCACGCGCAACCCCCTCGGCCTGGCGAGGGCGCTCAACGACATCGCCGCCGATCCCAGGCCGCTGCGCCATGCCAACCGCGCCACGGCGCACCTCTACATCGAGAATCCGCTCAAGAACAAGAAGACCAAAGAGGCGAGCGGCGTCTTCGATACCCACCCGCCGATCAAGAAGCGCATCGCCGTCCTGCTCGAGATGGCGCACGTCGGCCCTGAGGCTCTGGTGCCCGGCCGCATGGCGGCGGCGCTCGCCCCGCACGACCCTCCCCCGCCGCCCGCGGTTCCGCCGGCTTCGCCGGCCTGACCGCGGGCGCCGCGTGGACGGTCACCCGAGGCCGTTCAGCGCCTCGCGATACAGGTCGCTCTGGGGTCGAAGGGCGCGGGCCAGCCGCAGGTGAGCCCGCGCCTCGTCGGGACGACCGAGCCGCAGCAGGCAGCGCCCGAGAGCGTAGTGCGCATAGTCGTTGTCGGGGGCGTCGCCCAGCAAGTCAGCGAACCTCTGCGCAGCCTGCTGGTGCATGCCGAGGGCGAACTCGGCGCGGCCGAGCGCCTCGCGGATGGAGCTCTTGCCGGGCTCGAGGCGCAGGGCTTGCTTGAGCAGCATGGCGGCCTGCGCCGGATGCTTCTCGCGCAGGAAGGCGACGCCGCGCTGAAAGAGCGCGTAGGCCTCGCTCTCGGCCTCGAAGGCCGGCTCGCGGCGCGGCGCAGCGTCCACGTGGCGCCCCTCAGAGGCCGAGCTGCGGTGCGATGCCCTGCATCGCCGTCAGCCCGATGCCCATGAACTCGTCGAGCTCAAGGCCGAGCTCGCCGCAGCGGACGATGGCGTCGCGGTCGACGCCGCGGGCGAAGGCGCTTTCGCGAAAGCGCTTGCGCACCGACTTGACCTTGACCCCGGCGAGGTCCTTGTCAGGCCGCACCAACGCCGCGGCGGTGATGAGGCCGCTGAGCTGGTCGGTCGCCAGAAGCGCGATGTCGAAGCGCGACTCGGCCACCACCCCCGTGGCGGGATTGTGCGCCATCACGGCGTGAGCGACGGTCTCGGGCGCGCCCAGCTCGCGCAGCGCCTCCGCGGCCACGACGCCCTGCCGCGAGAGATCGTCGCCGGTCTCTTCGCAGTCGAGATCGTGGGCGAGGCCGGCCAGCCCCCAGAGGTCTCGATCCTCACCGAGACGCTCCGCCAACGCCCGCATGATCGCCTCCGTGGCCAGCATGTGACGACGCAGATTCTCGTTGGCGACGCGCGCCTCAATGATCGCCAGGACCTGTTCGCGCGACGGCCCGGTCATCGCCGCTGCAGCCCTGCCTCGACTTGATCGGCGATGGCCGCCGCGCAGGCGCTCTTGCTGGTGCGCGGCACCTCGATCTCCTCGCGCGCCGTGAGGATCGTGATCGCGTTCTCGTCGGCGCCGATGCCGACGCCCTCGGCAAGGATGTCGTTGAACACCAGCAGGTCCACTCCCTTGGCCGCCTTCTTCTGGCGGGCGCGCCGCAGCTGCGGCCCGGCCTCGGCGGCGAAGCCGACGCGGAAGAGTCCGGGCCGGGCGGTCTCGGCAAGGATGTCGACGGTGCGCACCAGGTCGAGCGTGAGGGTCTCGCGATCACCCCGGGCGATCTTGCCGGCCTCCTCGTGGCGTGGCTTGAAATCGGCGACCGCAGCGGCCATGACGAGCACATCGGCATCGCGGACCTCCTCGCGGACGGCTGCCGCCATGTCGTCGGCGCTCTCGACGCGCACGACGCCGTACGGCACGGCGTCGGCGGGCTGCGTGGTGACAAGCACCACGCGGGCGCCACGGAGGTAGGCCTCATCGGCGACCGCCCTCCCCATCTTGCCGCTGGAACGGTTGCCGATGAAGCGCACCGCGTCGATGCGCTCGCGGGTGCCTCCCGCTGTGACCACGACCTTCTTGCCGGCGAGCGGCCCCGCAGCAGTGCCGGCGAAGGCGCGCCGCACGGCCAGACGGATCGCTGCAGGCGATGCCATGCGGCCGGAGCCCTCTTCTCCGCAGGCCAGCTCACCCTTCTCGGCGGGCAGCACCTCCACCCCACGCGCGGCGAGCACGCGCAGGTTGGCGACCGTGGCGGGATGTTCGTACATCGCCCAGTTCATGGTGGGCGCCACGATGACGGGACCGCGGAACGCCAGGTGGATGGCGGTGAGCAGATTGTCGGCGAGGCCGGCGGCCATCTTGGCGAGCGTGTTGGCGGTCGCAGGAGCGACGACCATCACGCGCGCCGCGCGCGCCGCCTCGATGTGCTGGAACCAGCCGCCGCCGGCCTGCCAGGCGCTCTCATCGTCGAGGACGGGCGCCTGAGATACCGCAGCGAAGGTGAGCGGCATGACGAAACGCTGCGCCGCCGGCGTGCTCACCACGAGCGGCTGGAAGCCGTCCTTGACAAGCCCGCGCACCAGCTCGACCGCCTTGTAGATGGCGATGCCACCGGTGACGCCGACCAGCACCGTGCGCTCGCCGGCCGGGGCCGTGGAGGTCTGGCCGCTCACGGTCGACTCAGTCCGGGGCCTGGTACTCGATCTTGTTGTCGACGATCTCCTCGAAGGCGATGGTGAGGAGGTTGGTGCTGCGCGTGTTGATGAGCGGCGGCGCGAGATCCTCGATGCCCATCGTGTTCTCGCCGAGGCTGTGGTAGTAGCTGTTGATCTGTCGCGCGCGCTTGGCGGCGATCATCACCAGGGCGTACCGCGAGCCGCCGGCGTGCGGCAACAACTCGTCGATGCGGGGCTTGTCCACTAGATTCCCTTTCGTCGTTCTTCGATGATGGCGGCGACTTCGGCGGCCGCGCGCTCTGCGTCGTGGTTCACGATCAAGTAGTCGAACTCACCGGCCGCCGCGACCTCCGTCTGCGCGATGCTCAGGCGGCGGGCGATGGCCTCGTCCGACTCGGTACCCCGGCCACGCAGCCGCTGACTGAGCTCCGCCATGCTGGGCGGAGCGATGAAGACCGCGGTCGCTGCGGGAAGAGCCTTGCGCACGGCCCGGGCCCCGACGAGCTCGATCTCGAGGATGACATCGTCGCCGCGAGCCAGCTTGCCGTCGACCTCGGCGCGCAACGTGCCGTACAGATCACGACTGTATTCTACCCATTCCAGAAAGTCGCCCGCGGCCACGCCGCGTTCAAATGCGGCTCGGTCCACGAAGTAGTACTCGCGGCCGTGTTCTTCGCCCGGCCGCGCGGCCCGCGTAGTGGCCGACACCGCGGTGGCGACCTGCGCGAGCCGCTGTTTGACCAGCGCGATGACGGTACCCTTCCCGGCGCCCGACGGGCCCGAGATCACGAACACCGTGGGGATGTCAGGCTCCGAAGTAGGAGAGGAGTTCGGCACGCTGGCGCTCCGAGAGACCGCCGATGGTCTTGCTCGGGCTGATGCGGCACTGCTCCATGATGCGCGCCGACTTCACGCGTCCGCATTTGGGCGCCGCCATGAGGAGGTCGACGACCTTGGCGGTGAGCAAGTAGTCGGGCGGCGCGACTAGGACGTCGCGGATGCTGGCGGCACCGCGCTTGAGGTCGGCCTTGAGAGCGGCCCTGCGGCTGCGCACCTGGTTGGCCCGGCCGAGCGCTTCAATGCGCTGGTCGAGTGAACGCTCGGGAGCCGTATTGGATTGCCTGGAGGAGACGGACATCGGGCGAAAGTATATGTGATGGCGCGCGGCGAGTTCAACAGGGGACCGACGGCAAAACGCCGCCGCTAGCTGGGACTTTGCCGAGCTGTCGGAAGGGACCGACGGTGTCAGGCGCCGAGGGCGATGCCGCGCGCGTCGGCCGGCGAAGCATAGCCGCGCGCGGCCAGCTCAGCGCGCAGCTCGCCGAGGATGCGAGCCGGCGCCTCGAAACCGGTGAAGTTGGCTGCGCCCACGCCCACGGCCGTGGCGCCGCAGGCGATGAACTCGAGCGCGTCGAGACCAGTCATCACGCCACCCATGCCGACGAGGGGCACACCGGGCAGCGCCTGCGCGACCTCGGCGACCATGCGCAGGGCGATAGGCTTGATGGCCGGGCCGCACAGGCCTCCCGTGCGATTGCCGAGGAATGGCCGCAGCGTCTCGCGCTCGAGCACCATCGCCTTGAAGGTGTTGACCAGCGAGAGGCCGTCGGCGCCGGCCTCGACGGCGGCACGGGCCGAGACTGTGACGTCGCCGACGTTCGGTGTGAGCTTGGCCAGCAGGAAACGCGTCGTCGCCGCGCGACAGGCGCCGACGACGGCCGCCGTGGCGGCCGGATCGGCGCCGATCTGCAGGCCGCCGGCCACGTTCGGGCAGGACACGTTGAGCTCGTAGCCCTCGATGTGCGGCACGGTCTCCGGGGGCGCCGTCGCGAGATGCGCTTCGAGCGCGCGGATGACGGCCGCGTACTGCGCCGGCGCATTGCCGCCGACGCTCACGATGACGGGGCGCCGCAGCGCCGCCCACTCGAGCAGCCCTGCGATCCAAGCGTCGATGCCGGGGTTCTCGAGGCCGATGGCGTTGATCATCCCGGCCGCGGTCTCCGTGACGCGGGGTGCAGGGTTGCCTGTCCGCGCCTCGGCCGTGACTGTCTTGGGGACATACGCGGCGTACGGAAAGTCGGCGAAGTAGTCGCCGTCGTAGCGACGCGCGTACTCGAGCAGGTCGAACGTGCCGGAGGCGTCCACCAGTGGATGCTCGAGTCGCAGCGCGCCCAGCTCGACGGCGAGCTTGACCTGCTCGAGCTCGAGCGGCGTCGTCACAGGGCCACCTCGTCCAGGGCGAACACGGGTCCTTCGCTGCACACGCGCAGCTTGCCACGCCTGGTGTCGACCACGCAGCCGTGACACGAGCCCGTGCCGCAGGCCATGTGCGCCTCGAGCGAAGCGTAGCCACGCAGGCCCTCCTGGATCGTCCAGCGCTGCACGGCGCCGATCATGGCGGCGGGGCCGCAGGCATAGACGACCGTGTTGGGGGGCGCGTCGAACCCGCCGATGACGTCCATGACCGTACCTCTCCGTCCGACGGCGCCGTCTTCGCTGGCCACCCACAGCCGCTCGATGGAGAACGCGCCGGCGGCCCGGGCGGAGCGGAAGTCGCGGAACCCGAACGCGGCGGTGACGTTGGCGCCCGCCGCCGCGAGCTCGTCGGCCAGGTACTGGAGGGGCGCGCAGCCGATGCCGCCGCCGACGAGGAGCGCAGTGGTGACGCCCCGTACGGGGAACGCGCTACCCAGCGGCCCCGCCAGATCGACCGTCTCCCCCACCTCGAGCGCCGCGAGCCTCTCGCTGCCGGCGCCCCGCGCCTCGACGAGCAATCCGAGGCGATCGCCGTGCACGCTGAACAGTGAGAGCGGACGGCGCAGCAGAAAGCCGCCTCCGGGCACGGTCAGCATGACGAACTGCCCGGGTGACGCCTTGGCGGTGACGCCGGGTGCGACGAGCTCGAGCGCCGTGAACGCTCCGAAGCGGCGCACCGCGGAAACACGGCAGTGCGAGGTTTCCGCCCACTGCCCGGGGTCGGGGTGTGCGTCCGCGTCCATGCCCGTCACTGAGCCTCCGTGGCCCTGTGCAGATCCTGCAGACAGTTCACCTGCACCAAGGGCCGGCGGGCAGCCTCGATGGCCGAGACGGCGGCCGAGGCGCCGGCCAGCGTGGTGATCATCGGCACGCCCTTGCGCAGCGCCGTGGTGCGGATCTCGTAGCCGTCGCTGCGCGCCCCACGGCCGAACGGCGTGTTGATGACGAGCACGATCTCGCCGCTCTCGACGAGGTTCACCACGTGCGGCTCACCCTGGAACACCTTGTTCACGAGGCTGACGGGGATGCCCAGACTCGTGAGCGCCGTAGCCGTGCCCCGCGTGGCGTAGATCTTGAAACCCAGCTGGTGGAGCCGTGCCGCCAGGATCGTCGCCGCCGACTTGTCGCTGTCGCACACCGAAAGGAAGACACTGCCCTCGAGCGGCAGCGGTGCGCCGGCGGCGGCCACGGCCTTGCCGAAGGCCGCCGGGAAGTTCTCGGCGATGCCCATGACCTCGCCGGTCGACTTCATCTCCGGGCCCAGCTGCGTGTCCGAGCCCGGAAAGCGGTCGAAGGGCAGCACGGCCTCCTTGACGCTGACGTGCTCGGGGACGCGGCGCACCGGGCCGAGGTCGGCGAGCCGTTCGCCGAGGATGACGCGCGTGGCCAGCTGCGCCATGGGTACCCCGGTGGCCTTGCTCACGAACGGCACCGTGCGCGAGCCGCGCGGATTCACCTCGAGGACGTACAACTGGTAGTTCTGGTAAGCGAACTGCACGTTCATGAGACCCCGCACCCCGAGACCGAGGGCAAGCAGCTTCGTCTGCTTGCGCACCTGCTCCAGCGTGCCCTCCCCGAGCGAGATCGAGGGGATGACGCAGGCGGAGTCGCCGGAGTGCACGCCCGCCTCCTCGACGTGTTGCATGACGGCGCCGACGTAGACATCCACGCCGTCGGCGATGGCGTCCACGTCGACCTCGATGGCATCCTCGAGGAAGCGGTCGATCAGCACGGGGTGCTCAAGGCTTACTCTGGCCGCGGTGGCCATGTACTCCTCAAGCTCGGCGGCGCCGTAGACGATCTGCATGGCGCGGCCGCCGAGGACGTAGGAGGGCCGCACCAGCAGCGGGTAGCCTACCCTCGCGGCAACCGCCGCTGCCTCCTCTACAGTCGCCGCGAGCCCGTACTCCGGGCACCGTATGCCGAGCTCTTCGAGAAGCTTGCCGAAGCGGCCGCGATCTTCCGCCAGGTCGATCGACTCCTGCGGCGTGCCGAGAATGGGGATGCCGGCCTCGGCCAGCGCCCCGGCGATCTTCAGCGGGGTCTGGCCGCCGAACTGCACGATCACGCCCTTGGGGTCCTCGTTGGCGACGACGTTGACCACGTCCTCGAACGTGAGCGGCTCGAAGTACAGCCGATCCGAGACGTCGTAGTCGGTGGAAACGGTCTCAGGGTTGCAGTTGACCATGACCGCCTCGAAGCCCATCTCGCGAACGGTGAGCGCGGCGTGCACGCAGCAGTAGTCGAACTCGATGCCTTGGCCGATGCGGTTCGGGCCCGAACCGAGGATGACCACGCGTTCGCGCGCGCCGGGCAGGGCCTCGTTCTCTTCCTCATACGTCGAGTAGAAGTACGGAGTCTCGGCCTGGAACTCGGCGGCACAGGTGTCGACCGCCTTGTACACCGGTAGCACGTCGTGTTCGATGCGCAGCGCCCTGACCTCTCGCTCCCCGCGGCCGCAGAGCTCGCCGAGCCTCTTGTCGCTGAAGCCGTAGCGCTTCATGCGCCGCAGCAGCTCCGCCGTGAGCTGCGGCGCCTCTCGCACCTCGCGCTCGAGCTCCACGACATCGCCGAGCTCGGAGAGGAAGAACGGCGAGATGCCGGTGAGCGCGTGGATGTCGTCGACATCGAGGCCCAGGCGAAAGCCCTGGAGGACGAGCTCGTAGCGCTCGGCCGTGGGGATGGCGAGCGCCTTGCGCAGCTCCTGGGCGCTCGTCGGGAGCTCCGCTGCGCTGTCGAGCTCGCGCGAGCGCAGCGCCTTCAGGAACGCCTCCTTGAAGGTCCGTCCGATGGCCATAGCCTCGCCGACGCTCTTCATGTGCGTCGTGAGCTCGCGATCAGCCAGCGGGAACTTCTCGAACGCCCAGCGCGGCATCTTGACGACCACGTAGTCAAGGGTCGGTTCGAAGCAGGCCGGCGTGCGCCGCGTGATGTCGTTGTCGATCTCGTCGAGCGTGTACCCCACCGCCAGCCTGGCGGCGATCTTGGCGATCGGAAAGCCGGTCGCCTTGGAGGCCAGCGCCGAGCTCCGCGAGACGCGCGGGTTCATCTCGATGACCATGACCGCGCCGCTCTCGGGATCGACGGCGAACTGCACGTTGCTGCCGCCGGTGTCGACGCCGATCTTGCGGATGATGGCTTTGGCGGCGTCGCGCAGCTCCTGGTACTGCGCGTCGGTGAGCGTGAGCGCGGGCGCCACGGTGACGCTGTCTCCGGTGTGCACGCCCATGGGGTCGATGTTCTCGATGGAGCAGATGATGACCACGTTGTCGGCGTGGTCGCGCATCACCTCGAGCTCGAATTCGTGCCAGCCGGCAACGGACTCCTCGAGGAGGACCTGCGAGATGGGGCTCCGGCGCAGACCCTGCTCGACGATGCGCCGGAAGCTGCCCGCATCGTGGGCGATGCCGCCGCCGGCGCCGCCGAGGGTGTAGGCAGGACGCACGACGAGCGGCAGGCCGAGCTCCACCGCCGCCAGCTCGGCCTGCTCCATGGACTCGGCCAGCATGCTGCGCGGTACGCGCAGGCCGATCTCCTCCATGGCCGTGCGGAACTCGAGGCGGTCCTCGGCGCGATGGATGGCCTGGTCGTCGGCGCCGATCATCTCGACCTCCCAGAGGTCGAGCACGCCGGCGCTCTTGAGCTCCATGGCCAGGTTGAGCGCCGTCTGCCCGCCGAGCGTGGGCAGAAGGGCGTCGGGGCGCTCGACCTCGATGATGCGCGTAAGCGTCGGCAGGTCGAGCGGCTCGATGTAGGTGCGCGTGGCGTAGGCGGGATCGGTCATGATCGTCGCGGGGTTGCTGTTGACCAGCACGACCTCATAGCCCTCGTCGAGCAGCACCTTGCAGGCCTGCGTGCCCGAGTAGTCGAACTCGCAGGCCTGGCCGATGACGATGGGCCCGGACCCGATGATGAGGATCTTGTGCAGGTCGTCGCGGCGCGGCATCAGGCGCCTTCCTTCTTGAAACGCGCGATCTCCTCGCGGAAGCGGTCGAAGAGGTAGAGCGAGTCGTGCGGCCCGGGCGTGGACTCCGGGTGATACTGCACCGAGAAGGCGAAGCGCTCCGGCGCGGCCACGCCCTCCACGGTGCCATCGTTGAGGTTCGTGTGCGTGATAGTCGCGCCGGCCATGGCCTCATCCTTGACGGCGAAGCCGTGGTTCTGCGTCGTGATCTCGACGACGCCGGTGCGCAGGTCCTTGACGGGGTGATTGGCGCCGCGGTGGCCGAACTTGAGCTTGTACGTGGAGAGGCCGAGCGCCTGGGCGAGCAGCTGATGCCCGAGGCAGATGCCGAACACGGGTACCTTGCCGAGCAGTCGCTCCACGGCCTTCACCGCGTAGCCGACCGCGGCCGGGTCGCCGGGCCCGTTGCTGAGGAACACCCCGTCGGGGCCGTGTCTGAGGATCTCGCGAGCGCTCGTCTGCGCGGGCACCACGGTGACGCGAAAGCCGCGCTCGGCGAGGTACCTGAGCATCGAGCGCTTGATGCCGAAGTCGTAGGCGACCACGTGAAGGTCGGGCGCCGGAGCCCCTTCGGGAGCCGGCGCCTCGTACGCGGCTGCGCAGGTGACCACCCGGGCCAGATCGAGGCCGCCCATCTTGGGAAGCCCCTGGGCGGCCTTACGCAGATGTTTCACGTCTGTGGTCTCGGTGCTGACCACAGCCCTGAGCGCACCCTGCTCGCGAATGTGCCGCGTGAGGGCGCGCGTGTCGACGCCGCTGACGGCGAGCACCCCGTGCTCGGCGAGCCAGTCGAGCCAGGTGGTACGCGAGTCGCGATTGAAACGGTAGTTGGTGATCTCGCGGGCGATGATGGCTCGGGCGTGCGCCGTGTCGGACTCGTCACGCGCCAGGTCGGCCCCGTAGTTGCCATTCATCGGGAACGTGTACGTCACCAGTTGCCCGCAGTACGACGGGTCGGTGGCGATCTCCTGGTAGCCGGCCATGCTCGTGTTGAAGACGAGCTCGCCGCCCACGGCGCCGTGCCCGGTGAGCGCCTCACCGTGAAACGTGGCGCCGTCTTCGAGGACGATGAGGGCCGGGCTAGGCAAGGTCCTCCCAAGCCACACGCCCGGCGGCCAGAGTGAGCGTGACCCGGGCCGTGAGCTCGCGGCCCAGCCAGGGTGAGTTGAACGAGCGCGACTGCAGGTGCTCTGTGCGCACCGTCCACTTCGCCTTGGGATCGACGATGCAGAGATCGGCGACGGCGCCGGGGCTCACGCTGGGCGCCGCGAGGCCGGCGATGCGCGCCGGCGCCGTGCTCATGCGCGTGACGAGGGTCCCAAGGTCAAGCGCTTTGTTCATGACGAGCGCGCCGTACAGCACGCTGAACGCCGTCTCCAGACCGATGCAGCCGAAGGGGGCCTCCTCGAACGGCACGTCCTTCTCCTCGGCGGCGTGCGGCGCGTGGTCGGTGGCGACGCAGTCCAGAAGGCCACCCTTGAGCGCCGCGACGAGCGCCGTGCGGTCGCTCTCGGCGCGCAGGGGCGGGTTCATCTTGAAGTTGGGGTCGAGCGCGGCGATGGCCTCGTCGTTCAGCGTCAGGTGGTGCGGGGTGACCTCGGCGGTGACCCTGACCCCGGCTGCTTTGGCGCGCGCGATGGCCGCCAGCGAGGCGGCGGTGCTGACGTGGCAGAAGTGCACGGCCGCGTCCTCGTATTCGGCGACGTCGAGGGTCCGCGAGACGTCGAGGCTCTCGCACAGCGACGGGATGCCCGTGAGGCCGAGCCTTGCGGACACCGGCCCCTCGTGCATCTGTCCCCCGCTGAAGAGCGAGTCGTCCTGGGCGTGCACGGCCACGAAGCGGCCGCTCACCTTGACATACTGCAGGGCGCGGCGCGTGAGCGCTGCAGTCGCGAGAGGACGCCCGTCGTCGCTGAAGCCGACTGCGCCGGCCGCGCCGAGTTCGGCCATCTCGGTGAGCTGCTCGCCGGCGAGCCCGCGGGTGACGGCCGCGAAGAACCCTACGGGTATCGCGGCCTCGGCGCGGGCTTTCTCGGCGAGGCCGCGAAGGACGCTCGCCGTATCGACGACCGGTTCGGTGTTGGCCATGGCGAAGATCGCCACGTAGCCGCCCGCCGCGGCGGCCCTCGAGCCGGTCGCGATGTCCTCTTCGTCCTCGCGACCCGGTGTGCGCAGATGGGCGTGCAGGTCGACGAAGCCGGGCAGCACAAGCTTGTCTCGGGCATCGACGACGCGGGTGGTCTTGCCGGGCTTGAGGTCCTTGCCGAGCCCGGCGACCTTGCCCTTGGTCACGAGCACGTCCTGGACGGCGTCGATGCCGGTCCCGGGGTCGACGACGCGGCCGCCCTTGATGAGCAGGTCGGCGGCCGGCCCGCTCTTGCTCCACGTGCGCTCCATCAGAGCACCTCCCCGCTGGCCGCACCGTCGCTGTACCCGACGACGGTGCGGTAGAGGATCGCCATGCGCACCGCGAGACCGCTGAAGACCTGGTGGGCGATGAGGTTCTCGTCGTCGTCGGCGATGTCCGCGGCGATCTCCACGCCACGGTTGATGGGGCCGGGGTGCATGACCCTCTGCCCCGGCCGCAGACGGGCCCGCGAGATGCCGTAGAGCTCACTGTACTCGCGCAGCGACGGGAGGAAGTTGGCTCCAGCCTTGATGCGCTCCTTCTGAATGCGCAGCAGATAGATGACGTCGGCGTCCTTGAGGTTCGCCAGGTCGTACTCCACCTTGACGTTCATCTCTTCGATGCCCCGCGGCATGAGTGTCGGCGGGCCCACGAGCGTGACGTCCATGCCGAGCATATGGAAGCCCATGATGTCGCTGCGCGCGACACGGCTGTGCAGGATGTCGCCGATGATGAACACGCGCAGGCCCTGAAGATCGCGACCGAGGTTCTGGCGCATGCTGAACAGGTCGAGCAGACACTGCGTGGGATGCTGATGCTTGCCGTCGCCGGCGTTGATGACACTGGCCTCGGTATTGGCCGAGAGCGTCTGGCAGGCGCCGGCGGAGGGGTGACGCAAGACGATGATGTCGGGTGAGTAGGCGTTCAGCGTGATGGCTGTGTCCTTGAGCGTCTCACCCTTCTCGGCGGCCGAGCCGCTGGCCTTCAGGGCCAGGGTGTCGGCCGACAGCCGTTTGGCAGCCAGGTCGAAGCTCGACGACGTGCGCGTGGAGGGTTCCCAGAACAGATTGATGATGGTCCGCCCGCGCAGCGTCGGCACCTTCTTGATGTCGCGCTCAAGGACGGGCAGGAAACTCTCGGCGGTGTCCAGCAGCAGCTCGATCTGGGCGCGGGAGAGGTCCTCGACGGAGATCAGGTCTCTTTTCGGCATGATCAGACATCTTTCGTTGCGCGCACGAGGACGACTTCCTCGACGCCGTCTGATTCGGGCAGCCGCACACTGATGCGTTCGCGCTGCGCCGTGGGCACGTTCTTGCCGACGTAGTCGGGGCGGATGGGCAGCACGCGGTGACCGCGATCGACGAGCACCGCGAGCTGCACGCCCGCCGGGCGCCCGCAGTCGAAGAGCGCGTCGATGGCGGCCCGGATGGTGCGCCCGGTGTACAGCACGTCGTCGACGAGGATGATCGTGGCGCCATCGACGTCAAAGGGCAGCTCGGAGCCCTTCACCACGGGCGCTATCGCGATGGGGGCCACGCCGCCATCGCCGCGCGGGCCGACGTCGTCGCGGTAGAAGGTGATGTCGATGTTGCCGGCGGCGTAACGGCAGCCGCCGGCCTCGCAGAGCATGTGGTGCAGACGCTCGCCGAGAAAGGCTCCGCGGGTGTGGATGCCGACGATGGCGAGATCGTGCGCGTCGGGGTTCTTCTCGATGATCTCGTGGGCGAGGCGCGTCATGGTCCGCGACATCTGATCGGCCGTCATGATGACGACCTCGCTGGTGGGTCTGGGTTCAGGCATAAAAAAACGCCGCCGAGGCTTCGGTAGCGAACGGCAGCGCACACCCCCTTTCCGTCTCTCTGGACGTGGTTAAAGGTCAATTCATCCTAGCAGCCCGGTCGACGGTCGGCAAGGGACGGGAGCGCCGCGCTTCGCTCCGTTCTCACCCGCGAGGGACCAGGTCCAGGGCATCGCGGTGCATGCCAGAGATCACCGGGGCAGCCACCTCCGCGGTGCCCACGCAGTCCCACACCGGGCACACGTGCCGGCAGAGCAGGCAGCCGACGCAGCGCTCCTCCTCGACTTCGGCCTTGCGCGTGAAGACATCGAATCCCATGGCCTGATTGGCGCCGTCGTGGCAGACCACATGGCACAGGCCGCAACCGATGCACTTGTCGGGGTCCACCTTGGCGACGATGTGCAGCGTCTGATGGTGCTCGGCCGGGTCGACGATGGACTGCAGGCTTCTCCCGACCAGCTGCGTGACCGACTCGAGACCCAGCGTCTCCAGATAGTCCTCGAGACCCTCCTGCATGGATTCGACGATGCGATACCCGTAATGCATCACGGCCGTGGTCACCTGCAGGTTGGTCGCGCCGAGCAGCATGAACATGGCGGCGTCTCGCCAGGTCTCGATACCGCCGATGCCGGAGACCGGCAGACCCACCTCTCTGCTCTGACCGAGTTCGGCGACGAAGCGCAGGGCGATCGGCCTGACCGCCGTTCCCGAGAAACCGCTGATCGAGCCCCTGCCCTGGATCGCGGGCATGGGCACGAGGCTCTCGAGGTCGATCTCGCTGATGGCTCTCACCGTGTTGATGGTCGCCAAGGCATCCGCGCCGCCGCGTTTGGCCGCCAACGCCGACGGCAACATGTCCGTGACGTTCGGGGTCAGCTTGACCATGACCGGGATGGAAACGCTCTCCTTGACCACGCGAGAGTAACGCTCGAGGAGCTCGTTGTCCTGCCCCACCCTGTGGCCGGCGCCTTCACAGGCCATCTGCGGACAGGAGACGTTGAGCTCGAGCATGTCGGCGCCGGCCGCCTCCGAGCGCGTGGCGAGCTCACTCCAGCCCTCGTCGCTGTAGCCCATGATGCTGGCGACCAGGACGCGGTCCGGGTAGCGCTTCTTGAGCCACGCGATGTCCTCGAGGTTGTCGGCCAGCGGACGTTCGCTGATCTGCTCCATGTTCTGCAGCCCGATGAAGCGCTCAGCACCGTGATGGAGCGCGTTCAGACGTGGCGTCGGGTCGATGACCTCGAAATCTCTCTCGAGGTTGAGGGTCTTGTAGACCGCCCCTCCCCAGCCGGCGTCGAACGCCCGGGCGATCATCTCCGCAGTATTGCCCACCGGGGACGACGAGAGGAAGAACGGGTTCACGCAACGCACGCCGCAGAACTCGATCTCCAGACTGGGCCGCGTCGCCCGCGGCACCATCAGCGCCACGCGCAGGGGGAAGGCCTCGGCGATGGCTTTCGCCGCGCGCTTGCCGTCGAGAACGCTGGCGGCCACGGTCTTGCCCGCGGCGACCAGGTCCCCGCCGCCGAACACGCGGGGATCCGAGAGGCGCATCGTCGTGGGATCGGTGCGCGGCCGACCCTTGTCGGTATCCAGGCCGCTCAGCATGGCCGCTGTATCCGTCGAGAACCCGGCCCCGATCGCCTCGACGACGATGGCTGCCGGGAGCGCGAACTCGCTCCCGGGAACGTCCACCGCGTTCTGCGGTACGAAACGGCCCGGCTCCAGCCAGCGGATCTCCACACCGTGAACGGCCTTGACGGCGCCCTTCTCGTCGGCGATCCTCGTGAGCCGCGAATTGGGCTTGAAACGGATGCCCTCGCGGAACGCGAGGTCCATCTCGTCCTCGTCGGCCGGCAGTTCCTCCATCGCCTCCAGAGCGACCGCGTACACGCGATCCGCGCCGAGGCGCCTGGCGGTCACGGCGCAGTCCATGGCGACGGCGCCGCCGCCGACCACGACGACGTTCTGGCCGGACACCGCGGCGGCCAGCGCCGTGCGCGCCGTGGGGTCCTTGCTTTGCGCGAGGAACTCCACCCACGAGTACACGCCGGCCGACGCCTCCGCGTGCATCCCGAGCGAGTAGGGTCGATCGTATCCCGGGGAGAGAAACACCGCGTCGAACCCTTGGTCGAGCAATCCTTCGAGCTGCGCCCGCGTCGAGATCGCGTGCCCGCACTCGAACTGCACGCCCAGCTCGCGGACGAGGCCGATCTCGTGTTCGACGAGTTCGGCGGACAGCCGGTGATCGGGGATGCCGTAGCGGAGCTGGCCCCCCGGCTTGGGCATCTTCTCGTAGACCACGGTTGCGTAGCCCAGCAGGGCCAGAGCGGCGGCGGCAGACAGGCCGGCCGGCCCCGCGCCGATCACTGCGACCTTGCGGTCGCCGGGCGCGGGCGCCTGCAGGACCTGCATGCCCCCTTTTCGCTCATAGTCGGCGAGGAAAGCCTGGATCTCGTCGATGCGGATGGGCTCGTCGATACCGCTGCGCGCACACCCTTCTACGCAAAGACGACAAGTGGGGCACACCTGGGCGCAGGTGGCGGCCAGGATGTTGTTCCTGCGCATCGTGCGGACGGCGCCCTTGATATTCCCCAGACGCAACTGCCGGATGAACGTCGCGGGGTCGTTATCGGCTCCGCAACCCGTGTTGCATGGCGCGTCATGGCAGAGCAGACAGCGTCCCGCCTCCTGAATGACGCCCTGTAGATCCATCCTTCGTTCGCCGCCTTCCACGATCGACAATTGACTATGACGAACCACTATTGTACCCCCTGCGTAGACGGCACGGAGATACGGAGATCATGGCGGCGCGCCGCGGCCCGGTGGCTCAGAAGTCCGAGAGGGCCGGCGCGCAGAGAAGACGCGTCAATCGCGGAGGCGCGTCACAGTCGGGCAGCATGCTCGCGACGCTTCTTGACGATCTGCGAGGCCGACAGGGCAATAACCAAGGCCCCTCCATAGAACACGTTCTGCACCCAGGTCTGGACGCCCAGGATCGCGAGGCCGGTGATCCCCGTCACCAGGAAGTACACGGCGATGAATGTGCCCCACGGATTGAAGCGGCCCGGAGTGATCGCCGTGCTGCCGAGGAAGGCCGCCGCAAACGCCGGCAGCAGGAACGTCTGGCCGGACGTGGGATCCGACGCGCCGGCCGTACCGGTGTAGCAGCACGCCGGCGGCCGCGGCGATGACGCCGGCGGCCACGAAACACCCCCAGCGCACGCGTCCCACACGGATACCGCTCAGCCTGGCGACGTTGGTACCCCTTCCCACGAACAGGATGCGCCGCCCAAGCGCCGTGTAGTCGAAGAAATACCAGAGGAAGACGCAGAGAGCAGCCGTAGTAGAACTCGTAGGAGATGCCTGTTCATCGAGCCGGGAAGCCCTTGGGAGAACGGCTACATCGAGTCTTTCAATGGCAGACTCAGAGACGGGTTCCTGAACGGTGACCTTTCTGCACGCTCAGGGAGGCGCAGATCCTCATCACCGAGTAGCGGCGCCTCTATGAGGGCCTGCGGGCGCACAACTCACGAGGCCGGCACTCGCCGGCGCCAGAGACGATCGTCTGGCCCGGCTTCTCGCTCATGGACCACGCACCGCCGACACTCATGCGAGCGCCGACGCCGGCACTATCATAGGAAGTGGACCACTCCATGGGGGCCGGTCATCCTACGAATACACCGAGCGGCGACTGAGGGCCGGCATCGCTCCGATTAGGGGGCGCACCAGCACGGCGCTCAAGGGCGCCATGGTCGAGAGCGCGATCTCGACGCTCAAGCGCGAGCTCGGCTGGCGCACGGCGCGTCGCCGGCTCCGCTCACTCAAGCGAACGAGCAACGGGCAGGCGCGGCGGCAAGCGCCGCTGCAGGTGCTCGAGCAGTACAATCAACGGTCCTCAGGAAGACTGGTTCCCAAGTAACTCAGCCGACGCGAGACTCGGGGCGTGCCACGGCCTACAACCTAGTGCGCATGCGAACCTTGCTGGCGGAGCCGTCTCCGGCGTGAGGCAAGAGCCCAAGAACAAGGCTCAGGTGCCCGCCCCGAGGACCCGAGGGGGGCGAAACCCACTCGCCTCCCGTTGTCCGCCGCTCCACTCAGCAACCGCGCTCCTCTCAGACCCGCTTTCTTCTGCATCCTTCCAGTCCGGCAGACTCGGCCTCAGGTCTGGTCACCGCCCAGACGCTGATCGCGTACTCCGCCAGGGGCCTTCTCGATGGTCGCCACGAAGACGTCGAGCTGCTTGTCGTTAATGCCAGCGGCGGCGGCAGACGCAACACGTTGCCGAAGTTGTCGTCAGCGCCGATGAGCACGCGGCTCCAGGCGGTACTCGCGGGTGAATGCGGCCGCCTCGGTGCTGTACGCCTTGGTGCACCTCGGCCAGGTCGGCCGCGCTCTCCACGTGATACACGCAGGTACACGCGTGCACGAGCTTGTCGGCCTGAGCCTGGGCGGCCTCGATCATCTTGGGGTTGCCGTGCCCGGGTTGGTGTCGCTCATGCCGGCGAAGCAGTCAATGCGCATGCGTGGTAGAGCAGAGCTTCTTCGCCGCAGTCGGCGACCACTTGGCTCGACCCGATTCACGAAGCCGGTCATGACGTACTCGCGGTACTCCTCCTCCACTCCTCCATGGCACCGACCCCTTTTGCCAGGTCGGCCTCGGGAAGTGCAGCTGTTCGCCCTCACCGGTCCAGCTGCGGGACGCTCACGCGGAACAGCCTGTTGGAAATCTGGACGAGCACCAGCGGCCTCTTCGTACTCAGATGCTACGGCAATGGAGGCGGCCGCATGTCTGTAGCAGCTGGAGAACCTACCGCCCATGCAGGGAAGGACCATAGCTAGCCTGTCGCTCTCCATCGGACTTCCAAAGCAAACGGGGCCACGGCGAACGGGGCTTAGTCCGACGCTACCACAATCCTCTGCGCACCTTCCCAGAGGAGCTTGGTGCCAAGCGCACGCAAGTTGTCGTTGCCTTGCACGACTGTCGCAAAGTGGCTGCCTGCCAAAGGTCCGGCCTTCGATGCGAAACTCACATAGCCGTAGGGGAACAGGATCTCCGTCTCGGACACACCGCCTGGGTAGAGGAGCATCTCACCAGGTTGCGGATAGCACGTCGCGTTCTCGGGGGCGAGCCCAAGATCGAGGTCGCCAAATGGAATCCAACCAGCCTCCCCGCTCCACCGGACATGGATGATGCGCGACTCGAGCGGCAGGAGTCGTCGGAATGCTGCCACCGTCTCAGGTGCATGTTCCTCTTCGAGTCGCGCGACGAACGCAAAGCCGCCTGCCGTGATCGTCAACATGGTTGACCCACCTTTCGTTGACTCGAACATGGATTGTCGCACTCGGGATCAACGTCAAGTCCGCGCGGCACTGGAGCGCAACCTCGAGTGCCGCCTGTCGGCAGCGACCCCTTTGGCCGCAAGGATCGCGCCGGGCTCTTTGCCGAAACCTATCCGATGAGAAGATCTGGCAGCTGGTCGCACACCCAGGCTACATACTCCGTGCAGACTTCGTACTTGCCCTCTTCACGGAAGCGTTCATAGCCCTGAGGCGTGTCGATCGGGTAGCCGACTAGCCTCCGACAAGTCGTAGCCTGGAACTCGGCTTCGAAGCGCAAGAAAAGCTGCTGCAGCGCTCCGGTGTCGGGCGATTGTCCATCCGGCCATGTGAAGCCGTGGTGCCAATCGCGGAGGCCCAATGACAGGGCCGCACCGGAAAGGGCTCCGCAGACCTCTCCCATACGCGTGATCCCACCGCCGAAGTAGCGCGCCAGCACAACCGAATCATCCTCCATGCCGATGAGTCTGGATGCGCATCGGACGATGGCCTGGCTGCAGTTCAGGTGATCAGACCCGTTAGTGGCGAATCCTGCGAGCGCCGCCGCTCTGGCTTCCTGGAAACAAGACATCTGTCGACTCCCGTCGTCGCTCAGCACCGACCGGTTCAGGACTGTAGTGCGCTTCACCCAAGCTTACTCTCGAGTAGAGGACGCGGATACCTGGACACAGATCTGTCTTACGCGGCGACCTCCGTGTCGCGTTGAGCGTACCACGCCGCCCGGGTCGCGGATGGGCTCATGAAGCCGTTCTTCTCGGACAGCCACTGCTCGTTGTAGAGGTCGACGAACTTCTCCGCACGGGCGCGCAGCTCAGCCATCGTGCGACAAATGTAGCCGTACACGATTTGCTCCTTGAGGGTCCCTGAAGAAGCGCTCCGCGACCCTGTTGACCTGCGGCTGTTCGATGAAGGCGCAGATCGCTTCCACGCCTCAGAAATGCACCTGGTTGCGGGTGTGCTCGGACACGTGCTGGGTGCCGTCGTCCATGCGCAGGGAGAGGCCGCGGCCGACGTCCGCGTGAGGCCGCCTGAGTGCTTGGCGAGGCACTGCGAGACCGGCAACAGGGCGGCGAAGCGGTCGCCCCGCTTGCAGACGTGGCGCCCGACGACCTCGCAGCTGAAGTGGTCGACGCCCGTGAAGATCCAGCACATGCCCTCTTCGGCGGTCTGCACGCGCGTGCCGTCGGTGCCCCACATGAGGTCGGGCATGTGGCCCCACCGGAACGAGGTGACTCTCCGACGAGGGGTTCTCCTCTGCCATGACGGACCTTTCTCTCGGACACTGATGCTATACAAACTCGTGTCCGAGAGATCCGGGGCCGCCGCACCGGGAGGTTGTGGTATCGAGGCACCGACAGGTGGCCGAAGGAAGCGAGCCACGAAGTGAAGGACGCAGGCGGAACCGTCGTAGTATCGCACGGCGTGTTCCCAATCGGCATTCGCCGGGGTCGAGGGGCCTCTGTGGCGTGGTGCGCGGACCATCGACCCCTCTTGTGCCTCTGTGGTGAGAACGGCGGGTAAGCGCATCTCGACGCCATTGCGGGGTTGCCGGCCCCGATCCACGAGATATGCCGCGGCGATCATCGTCGTCGACCTGCCGACCAGGCCGGAGAGCCAATGACGAGCTAGTCGCGACGTTGAGGACCCGCACTCAAGGGCACTTGCTTCTTCTCCGGCTGTCGTGGGGCGAGCCTGAGCACACACCACGATGACCGGGCAAAGTCCTCTATCCGGGAGCGGCGGAAGACGCTACGGCACTACTTCAGAGACAACGCTTTGCGCACAAGACGGGATTCATGGAAATGCTCGTCCCCCCGCTCGGCGGCGAGTCCGGCGAGCGCCGCCTGGAGCCAACGACGCCGGGTCTAGCCTCACCAGCGCTCGTAGCGCACTAGCTGCTCGAGCGGACGGCGCCGCTTACGCGGTGCCTGCCGTGCAGGGTGACCAAGCGGCGTGAAGGCGATGGGTTCCACGTCATCCGGCAGCCCCAGAACCTCGCGTGCGGCGGCCGGATCGAAATCGGCCACCCAGCACGTCCCGAGGCCGAGGCTCGTGGCCACCAGAATCATGTGGTCCATGGCGATGGTCGCGTCAACGACGTCGTACAGCATGCCGTCGACCCGGCGCCACGACGCCCCGGGAATCGACACTACCGCCAGCACGAGTGGAGGTTGAGAGAACCAGCGCCGGGAGTAGATGCGGACAAGATCCTGCTTTCTGCCGGCTGTGTGCATGACGATGACCTGGAACGGCTGCTTGTTGTGCGCCGTGGGCGCGAGGCGCGCCGCCTCCAGGACGCTCGTCAGCGCCTCGTCATCGACGGGGGCCGTACTATATGCGCGCACGCTGAACCGCTTTGCGACAGTCTGGATAATGTCCACGCCCACTCCTTTTCGGCTTCACGACAGCTTCGGCCTCCACCGTCAACGCCCATCTTGGCGCTACGGGCTCCGCTGTGGATCGGTTCCTTCCTCCAAGACCAGATGTTCCATTCCGTCCCGCACCCACTGTTGCACGGCACGTCGTGGCACAAGAGACAACGCCCGGCTTCCTCGATCACGCCCTGTAGATCAATCGTTCATTCCCCGCTTTCCGAGTCGAGAGAGCCAGGCGCGCGTGCCGGCGATCTCGGGATGTCGACGTGAAAGAAGGGTAAGCCTCCTGACCGTATGGGGCCACCCTCGCTCTCAAGAGAGGCCAGAGGCGAGGATGGGTGTGCCAGTCCCCCCCCTGCCGAGGTCAGAGCCTCCCGGTTGCCGTCTCCAGGACCGCTGCCACGAGGACGTCCACGCCCCGGGCGATCGCCTCGTAGGGTGTGCTCTCCTCCGGACAGTGGCTGCGACCCGCAAGCGAGGGCACGAACAGCATGGCGGCGTCTGTGACGCGGGCGACTTCCTGCGCATCGTGGGCGGCTCCGCTCGGCATCTCAAGGTAGTCGATCTCCTCCGCCACAGCCGAACGGATCAATGCTCCACGCAGACGCTCAGAGAGTTCGACCGGCGCCGACTCTGCGGTCAGCGTCACCTCGGCATGGACCCCGCGTTCCTCGGCGATGCGCCGGACTCTCGCCAGCACCCGGGCACTCGTCTCCTGTATGGCCGTCGCATCGGTGTCGCGGATATCGATCGAGAAGGTCGTGCGAGCCGGAATGACATTGGCCGCGTTCGGCTCGTTCACGAGCATGCCGACCGTGCCCACGGTGACTCCAGACTGCGAGGCCACCGCCGACTCTTCCACTGCCTCGATCGCCAGCGCAGCAGCAGCCAGCGAGTCGTTGCGCAGGTGCATCGGTGTCGCACCCGCGTGATTCGCGACCCCGGAGTAGACGACCCTATATTGGCGTATCCCCACGATCGCCTGGACGATCCCGATCGGGACCCGGACTGACTCGAGCACGAGCGACTGTTCGATGTGCAACTCGAAGTATGCCGCGAGGCTCTGCGCGCCGTGGGTCTCGTCTGCAACCGGCGGAACATCGTGACCCCACTCCCGCAGGGCTTCGAGATAGCTCGTCCCAACCTTGTCCTGCATGCTGGCGAGCTCCGGCGCTGAGAGTCGGCCGACGAATGCCTTGGAGCCGGCCAGGACGCTCCCGAAGCGCGCGCCTTCCTCTTCGGCAAAGACGATGACCTCGAACGGCCGTTCGAGATCATCGTTGCCCAGGAGGCGTGCGACTTCCACTCCCGCTATGACGCCGGCGACACCGTCGAACCGTCCTCCGTGGGGCACGGCGTCGAGGTGCGAGCCGACCGCGACGGCCGGCTGCGTCCAGTCACTCCCGCGTCTGCGGAAGCGGGTATTGCCGTGGACGGTCGTTCTGCGTTCATACCCGAGAGCTTCCATCTCACCAGCGACGTAGTCGACGGCCGCCGCGTACTCCGGCGTGAACGTCAGGCGATTGGTCCCAGGACCAGACGAGCTGCATTTGGCGATGGCCTCGATGTCATGACGGATGTGTTCGAGCGACGCTGCCACGACAGCCTCCTATGAGCTCAGAAAGGTTTCGCTGAAGGAGATGTCCAAGGCCCGGAATCGGCGTGGCCCGTGCGAAATCCGATGACGCTCATTCGATGAGAACGGGAGTCGCAAGGGCGCCGGCAGCATCACGCCGTGAGCTTCGCGGCGGCCTCCCTGCGCTTCTTGACCAACTGGGATGCCGACACGGCCAGCACCAACGCGGCTCCGTAGAACACCTGCTGCACCCATGTATGTGCGCCCATGATGGCGAGACCGGTGATGCCCGCCACCAGGAAGTAGACGGCGATGAAGGTGCCCCAGGCGTTGAAGC
Source organism: uncultured Thermoleophilia bacterium (assembly GCA_963765635.1). Classification (GTDB taxonomy): domain Bacteria; phylum Actinomycetota; class Thermoleophilia; order UBA2241; family UBA2241; genus CAIXSE01. The sequence continues at coordinate 878,290 of CAVXXF010000002.1, read as the reverse complement.
GCCCGGGCGTGATTGCCGTGCTGCCCAGGAAGCAGGTCGCCATCGCCGGCAAGAGGAAGCTCTGGCCGGACGTCGGATCAGAAGCGCCCGCGGTCCCGGTGTACAGGATGCCGGCAGCAACTGAGATGACGGCGGCTGCGATGAAACAGCCCCAGCGAACACGGCCGACGCGAATGCCGCTCAGACGAGCGACGTTCCTGCCCCGCCCGACGAAGAGAACTCGCCGTCCCAAGGCCGTGTACTGGAAGAAGTACCAAATGATCAGCGTCAGGATCAGCCCATAGTAGAACTCTAGGGATATCCCGAAGACTCGCTTCACGACGACCCACTCCGTCAGCCAATGTGACACTCCAGCCACTGTCTGCGAGTCGCTCATCCAATAGGTGAGGCCGTATAGTACGGTGCCGGTGCCCAGAGTCACTATGAACGGGTCGATATCGAACACCATGACGAAGAAGCCGTTCACCAAGCCGATTGTGACGCCGGCTGCAAGGGCGATGAGGATACACCATCCGATGGGCACACCGTGTTGGGCGTTCAGGACCGCGACGATCATGCCGCCCGTGGTCAGGCTGCCCGCCACAGAGAGGTCGTAGTCACCCGCGGTCAACGGGATCAGTAGCCCCATAGACAGCATCACGAGGGTCGTTTGCGTGCTGAACATCGTCGTGAAGTTGCGGACGGCGAAATAGGATTCCGGCGCGAGGAGGCTGAAGATCACGATGACGGCCAGCCATGCGATGACCAGCGCGAAGCGCTCAATCACATCGCCGAGGCTGAGGCCCCCCTTTCGCGCGCCGGACACGGCATCATCTGGCAGAAGACCTCCCGGCCCCAAATCGTTGGGTTCCGTCATGCCGCCCCCTCCATTCCCTCCGCAGTACTGGCACCAGTCTCAACTGAAGCCTGAAGGTAGCAGCGCTCCATGATCCGGTCCTTGTGGATATCGTGGCCCGTGAGCTCGCACGAGATTCGCCCTAGGGTGAACACAAGCACTCTGTCGCAGACGGCCTCAAGCTGCTCGTAGTCGGAGCTCGCGCACACGACGGACATGCCTGCGGACGCTGCCTCCCGTATCGTCCGGAACACGGTCAGTCTCGCACCGATGTCGACACCTTGCGTGGGCTCGTGCATGAGCAGCAACCTGGGCTCGACCTGGAGCCACTTCGCGAGCACCACCTTCTGTTGGTTGCCGCCGCTAAGGGCCTGGAAGTCCATCATCGGCTCAGGAGGCACAACATTGTGATCACGCAGCGCCTTTCGCGCACCTTCGAGGTAGCGCCGCGCCCGCAGTCGCAGAGACCCGTACCTGTCGATCACCTGCAACATCACGTTGTCCCGCACCAGTAGGGAGCCGACGCCGGCGGAGCCCTGTCTATCCGCTGGGATGAGGGCAATCCCGGCCGAGATGGCGGTCGAGGGAGTTATGCGCTCGAGACGGAACTCGCGGTCGCCGATCCTGAGACGGCCCGCCTTCGCCGTCGCAGCCCCGAACAGCAGGTAGGGCATCTCCTCGAAGCCACTTCCTGCCAAGCCGGTCAGGCCGAGCACCTCTCCCACGTCCATCGTGAAGGAGACGTCCTCGATGGTCTCCCCCGTGACGCCGGTGACGGTCACGTGACCGCCGTCTGCGTGAGTGCGAGAATCGTGAACGGCTTGGAACGCTTCGAGGCGTTTCCCGATGATCATCTCGACCAGATTGTCCTTCTCGGTCTCCGCGCTCACCACCGTCCCTGCCACACGACCGTCACGAAGCACGGTGATGCGGTCCGTCACGGCCAGCGCTTCGTCCAGGTCGTGCGAGACGAACAAGACACTTGCCCCGTGAGCCACGCTTGCGCGGATGACATCGAAGAGCCGCTCGCGGTCGGCGCGAGGCAGGAAGACCGTCGGCTCGTCGAGGATCAGGAGCCCGCCGTGGCCGCCGCCGTCCCTAGATGTGTATTCGGCCAGAGAGTCCAGCGCGCGGACGATGGCCAGCAAGGCACGGTCCAAAGCAGGAAGTGCATCCACCTGCCGTCGCGCGTCCAACTTCACCCCGAACCGCTCGAACGCCATCTCGGCGCGCTCACGTTCCTTGGCCCAGTCGACGCGCCACATGGGCGTCGTTGCGAGCTTCCAGGCGCAGAAGTTCTCGAGGACCGTTAGCGTCGGCATCAGTCCAAGGTCCTGGTGAACGAAACTCAATCCGAGCTCGGCGGAGATCCCAACTGGGACAGGGAGTTTGACCGGGCGGCCTTCAACTTCCAGTTCACCGCCCGGATCGGGGTGGTGGTAGCCGGCCAGGATCTTGATGAGGGTGGACTTGCCACACCCATTCTGGCCGACGAGGCCGTGGACCTCCCCTGGTTGTATGGTCATGGCGACCTTGTCCAGCGCCCTTTGGCCGCCGAAGGTCATGGACATGTTCCGCACAACGAGGGTCTGGTCCACGGCCATGTCGTTCACCGCTGTTCTTCACAGGTCCGGAAGCTGCTCACTTAGTCACAGGCTCACTCAAGCCCCCAGAGCTTCCTGTACTCGACCTGGTAGTCGCCGAAGCCCTTGGTGTACTCAGCCGGGACGCCCATCTCGTCGGCGTTCTCCTGAGTGAAGAGCCGGAATGGGATCTTGACGAGGGGGTCGTAGTCCAAGCCGCCGATCATGCGCATCTCGACATCGGCGATCGCCCAGCCGGCCCAGTTCAACATGTCGCCGAAGTCCATCTCCACTTTGCCCTCGCGCACAAGGTCGACCACGCCGGGGGTGGCATTGTAGCCGATGCACTTGACCTTGCCCACGGAATTGGTCGCCTCGATCGCCGGCACGACGAAGTGCAGCATGTTGTCGTAGATTGCCACGACGTATGTGAGGTCGGGGTCGGCAACGATCTCCGACTGCGTGACCGTCTGGACCTTCTGACCCCATTCGGGAATCGGGACGTTGACGAACTTGTACTCGATATCCGGGCCTCCGTAGGTGTCGATCTCGTCGGCGAAGCCGATCCTCATATGCTCCGTGGATAGGATCTCGTCTGACACGATGACCAGGACGTGCGCCTTGGGGTCATGGGTGATGACCCAGTCCGCGAGTGTCTGGCCCGCTTTGATGTAGGGGAACCTTATGTCAGCATCGACGTATGCCATTTCTTTCTCGTACGCGTTGAGGTGGGACGTAGCGACGAGTATCCCGGCGTCCTGTGCTTCCGTGATCTGCGCGCTCAGCGTGTCGGGATTCGGACCTGCAAGCATGTCGATCAACGACACGCCCCGGGTAATGCCATTGGCGACGCCCTGCTGATACTGCGTGATCTGGCCCTGGTTGTTCCAGACCTTGAATTCATAGCCGACGGCCTCGGCGGCGTCCGCCATCCCCTGGTTGACGTTCTGATAGAACGGGTCACTGCCGGTCCCAGGAATACTAAGAATAGACTTCCCCGCCATGGCGGCCCTAGCGTCAAAAGGCTCACCAGGTGAGATCCACGCCGGCACCTGCTCGAGTCCGTCCAGATTCGCTTGTGCATGCGCCTGATCGAGTCCTCCGGCTCCAGCCGCAGGCGAGGCCGAGCCTGATACGGCGCCTTCGCCCCCTTCCTCTTCGCCGCAGGCGACCACCAGGGACGCCACGGCCGCCAACAGGCCTACGATCAAGAGAACTGACAGAATCCCTCTCCACTTGTGCTTCATGCCGTACCCCTTCCCATGACAACGGAGTTGAAGCGATCCTTCACCCCACCCTTGGACCCCTTGGATACTACAGCAGACGCTCCGAAGCGTGTCAACAGAACGGACTTCCGGAGATAGTAGGCATTCTCGGCTGTCCGCGAAGACGTTTTCCCTGCTCAGAGCGTTTTCGTGGCTCTGAAACGCCAAAACATGTAGGCACACGATTCCTTGACATGAGCAGGTACTTCTCACTATCTCTGTAGGCGTGTACCTGCGAGAGACACGGCGGCGCAACAAAGACGGCTCGGTGGTCAGCCTACCTGCAGCTCGCCCACAACGAGCGCCACCCCGAGACGGGCAGCCCGGTGGCCTGCATCATCCACAACTTCGGGCGCGCCGACCAGGTCGACCGCGAGGCGCTGCGGCGCCTCGTGGCCTCGATCAGCCGCGTCCTCGAGCCCGCCGAGGCCGTGCAGCACCGGCTCCGGCCTCGAGGCGTCGAGATCGTCGACGCGCGCCGCTGCGGCGGCGCCTACGTGCTCGACGCGCTCTTCGCGCGCCTCGGCATCGGCGACGCCCTGCGCCACGGCGGCGCAGGGCCGGCGCCTCGACGCCGACCTCGTGGAGCGCATCTGCTTCGCGCTCGTCGCGCAGCGCGCCCTGGAGCCGGGCTCCAAGCCGACCGCCACGCGCTGGGCCCGCGAGCGCGTCGCCATCCAGGACTGCCCGGGCTTCGTAGACGACTCCGCCTACCCGGCGATGGACTTCCTCCTCGCAAACCTGCCCGAGATCGCCGATGGCAGTCTTCGCCACCACCGCCAACCTGCTGAACCTGGGCTGCGACGTGATCTTCGTCGACACCAGCTCGACCTACCTCGAGACCGACGGGGCCGACGAGGAGGTCGAGCTCGCCAGCGCCATCTGGACGAGCAGGAGGCCAGAGCCTGCGAGCGGCCGCCGGCGAGACCGCAGCGCGGCCCCGCGAGGCAGCCGCCCGGCGCTTCAGCCGGCACTCCAAGGACAAGCGTCCCGACCTCCCCCAGGTGGTGATCGGCATGGCCGTCACCCGCGAAGGCGATCCCGATGCGCTGCTGGACCTTCCCCGGCAACGCCTCCGACCAGCTCATCATCCGCACGGTCCACGACGACCTCTCGGGCTGGAAGCTGAACCGCGTCGTCTGGGTCGCCGACTGCGGCTTCAGCTCGGTCGCGAACCGCGCCTACCTGCACATGCGCGGCGGGCACTACGTGCTCGCCGAGCGCCTACGCGGGTCGAGTGACCCCGACGCTCGCGCGCGCCGGCCGCTACCGAACGGTCGCCCGCAACCTCGAGGTCAAGGAGGTGCGCCTCGGCGAGGGGCTGCGCGCGCCGCGCTTCGTCGTCTGTCCACAACCCGGAGGCCGCCGAGCGCGACGCTGCGTGCGCGCGAACCTCGTCGCCTACCTCGAAGAGCAGATCGCCGGCTCCGACTCCTGGGCGCAGCGCAGGCGCGACGAGCTCGTCGGCACGCTGCGCACAAGGCCCGGCTGGCGCTGCTGCTGATCCGCGTCGTCGAGAACGCCACCGGGAAGACTTGGCGCCGCGTGCGTGACGAGCTTGAGCGCATGCACCTCGTGACCCTGGAGACGAGCGAAGGCCGGGTCGCCAAGCGCTCACTGACCACGCCCGGCCAGCGCCCGATCTTCGCCGCTCTCGAGCTCCCCGAGCCGCCTGCCTTCAGCGACGTCGAGGTCACGCAGGCTCCCGCGCAAAGCGTCGCTGCCTCAGACTCGCTGTAGTAACACGACCCCTCGCGCCAAACACTACCCTTCTCCCTGCTCGTAACCACGTTCTGTGCGCTTCGTGTGCCTCTTATCTCCGGAAGCCCGGGCAGAGCGGCCTTCACTCGTCGCACGCGTTCCTTTCTCCGCACCCATCATGGCTGCGAACTAAGGGCGGCTTCAAGAATCGGGGGAGCAGGATAGGGGAAGGACGCGGAGCTTGGCGCATCCGGCGATTCCCGGCAGCCACACCTCGCTGGGTGCTCTCGTGTGCAGTCATACAGGACCATCAGGCCGGCGACTTCCCTTTCACATCCTCGAACCTGAATCGCCTTCAGCCTGGATCACGGACCGCATGAATACGCGCAAGTCTTGCAGGATGTCGGCCAGAGGTGCTGAAAGGTCATCGAGATTGAGTCCGAGAAACGGTGGAACCTTGAGGGCCCTCGCCCTTATGGCGTCATGTATCTCCTCAATCAATACACCCATCCCGGGGATCAGAGCATCGCTGTAGTCATGCGGTACGTTTGGGTTGCCGCCCCAGTCTTCATCATAGCTGGTGAGATCATACCCACAACTTGGAGACCCGTTACAGACAAGGAACGCCACCGTTTCGTAGCCCGCCTTCTCGTACGACTCCATGTAGTCGACATTGTGTTCTGCTATATCTCTGCAGAATCGTCTATATCCAACGTTGTCATAGAGGTTCTTGGTGTGGTACCAGCGTTCTATACCAAGATAGAGCGTCTCGGGGCAGTCTATTTGCTGTATACCGACATCGTATTCCGAGAGCACATTGATGAATTCCTTGCAGAATCCACCATATCGTGCCAATTCTTTGACTTTGTTGTTAGTGTTCAGAAGGCAGCTCGAGACAAAGACGATCCTTTTGCTACGTGCGTCTTCATTGCGCATGTGGGCCCCCTTGCGTGTGTGTCCTGACTGCAGGCGCACCGCTGTCCGGGACTGTAACCCCGCCGGCACTTCGAAGCGACGCCTCCAGGGCGGCTTCTGTGCTTCGACTTGAGAAATCGACTGGTCCAAGCCGACGGACACGGTGATCGTTGCACTCCCCGCGGTGATCAGTCACCTCGGGGATGAGCGCTCTGGCGCCGCAGCGCAAAGACTGAAAGCACGTGACGCTGCCACCAGTGTACAGCCACTCCAGCCTTCCGTTGTGCCGCCCAGCGCGCCAGCCAATCCGCACACCCAGCATCTTGAACGCCTTGCCCGTGGCCTCTACCAGGGACGTGTGGGGAAGGCCGTTCGACTGCACGCCGCGGCGGCGGCCGCGCTCAGGCGCAACACGCCATCCAAGAGCGGCCGCCGCCGGCCACTTCAGACCCCCGTCTCAGGTGCCAGCGGAGCAGAACGACCGGTGCGGTGTCCAGCTGCCACGCAGTGCGGGCGCATTCAAGCTCCCCCGTTCATCATCGTGGTCACCTTGGGCGACAGCGGCGAGCTGAGTGCTCAGCCAGCGAACGGGAGCCGCTTCAGGTACTTGCCGGCCCCCTCCTTGCCGACCCACTTGCCGTCGGACACGACCACCTGGCCGCGGCTCAGCACCGTCATCACCGCGCCCTTGACCGGGATGCCTTCATATGGCGTGTAGTCCACGTTCTGCATCTGCTGGGCCGCGCTGATGACCCACTCGATGTTCGGGTCGAAGACGACCACGTCCGCATCACTTCCTGGCGCGATGACGCCCTTCTGCGGATACATCCCGAAGAGGCGCGCAGGCATGCTGCTGAACACATCGACCATTCTGGTGATGCTGATCTCGCCGGCAGCCACTCCGAAAGTGTGGAGGATGAAGAGCCTCGTGCTCGACGCCGGGGCAGCCATTGGGGATCTTGTGGAAGCCTTCTGTCAGGCCGAGCTCTTTCTGTCCGGCGTAGTTGAACGCGGCGTGATCACTGGCAACGGTCAAGAGGTCGCCGGTGCGCAGCCCGGCCCACAGTTCTGGCCAGTTGGCTTTGTCACGCAGCGGTGGAGAACAGACGAACTTCGCGCCCTCGAAGTCCGGCACATCGAAGTTGTCCTCACTCAGAGCGAGGTACTGCGGACACGTCTCCGCGTACACGGCCTGCCCCTTGTCCCGGGCCGCGCGCACCTCGTCCAGCGCTTTGGTGCAGCTCAGGTGCACGATGTAGATGGGGGAGCCCGCAATCTCAGCGAGCTTGATGGCGCGGCTGGTAGCCTCGGCCTCCGCCTCCGGCGGCCTGGTCGTCACGTGGTACTTAGGCTCCTTCTTGCCCGCTTTCAGATACTCACTGACGAGAACGTCGATCACGTCGGCGTTCTCTGCGTGCACGCTGACCAGAGCCCCGCACTCCTTGGCCTTCTGCAGCGTGCGGAACAGCGTGCTGTCGTCGACCTGAATGGCTCCCTTGTACGCCATGAAGAGCTTGATGCTGGTGACTCCCTCGTCCACCAGCTTGGGAATCTCGGCGAGCGTCGCGTCGTTGAGGTCGGTCACTGCTACGTGCAGGCCGTAATCGACGCAGACGTCGCCATCGGCCTTTTCCCTCCAGTCCTGGTACGTCTTGAGCAGAGAGTCACCCTTCGCCTGCAACGCAAAGTCCACAACGGTAGTGGTCCCACCAACCGCCGCCGCCTTGGTGCCCGTCTCGAAGAGCTCGCAGGCTATCGTTCCTCCGAACGGCATCTCGAAGTGCGTGTGGACATCGATGCCGCCGGGGATCACGCACGCTCCTTTGGCGTCGATGACCGTCGCACCCTCACGTGGCAGATCAGTCCCGATGGCCTTGATCGTCTCACCGTCGATCAAGACGTCTGCCCTGTACTGGCCGTCGGAATTGACAACCGTGCCGTTCACGATGATCGACTTCATGTGTCGTCCTCCTTGTCGCGCATTCATCTACCTGCTTCTGATGGTGCGGCCGGGCCTGACCCCGGTGTGCCTCCCGTCTTCGACCACGACTTGGCCATTGACGAAGACCCATTCGATGCCCGGTGAGAACTGTCTGGGGTCGTCGTAGGTCGCTCGATCTATGACGGTCGCGGCCCGGAACACCGTGATGTCGGCGTCCATGCCGCTGGCAAGCAGTCCTTTGGATTTCAGGCGAAGCTTCTGAGCCGGAGCGGACGTCATCTTACGCACTGCCTCTTCGAGCCCGAGCACGCCCTTCCTCTCACATAGTGGCCGAGAACACGGGGGAACGAGCCGTATACCCGGGGGTGCGGCTTGCCGCCGAGCAGACCGTCAGTGATGAAGCTCACGGTCTGGTGGGTCATGATGCGCGTTACGTCCGCCTCATCCATGCAGAAGATCACCATGCCGACATTGAGGTCTTCTTCGGCCAGTAAGTCCATGGCCGCGTCGGCGGGATCGGCCTGCCCCCTTATCACAGCTATCTCGCTGACGTTCTTGCCTTCGTACTGCTTGTTCTTCTCGCTCCCGACGGAGGAGACGACGATGTTTTCCCATCCGTTATTGGAAGCCCAATTCTCCCAATCGGTCCGCTCCCGGATGTCCTTCTTGATCTTCTCACGATCGTTCTTCAGATTGTCGACAAGCTTGTGCGGACCTTGTGCGTGGTACCAAGGGGGGATGACGGCGTGAAGCATGGTGCTCGCTGCAGTGTAGGGATACTGCTCCAGGGTCACGTCGATCCCCTCGCGCCGCGCATCGTCGACCATGCGAAGAGTCTCTTCGCTGCGGCCCCAGTTCCGTCTGCCCATGGCCTTGTGATGCGTGACGACGATAGGGATGCCGGAGCGCCGACCGATCTCGATGACCTCTTCCATCCCTGCGATCAGACCGTCTCCTTCGCTCCTCAGGTGAACGTCATAGACTCCGTCGTAGTTGCGCACCATCTCACAGATGGCCACCACCTCTTCGAGTGTCTGGTACTGGCTCGGCGGATAGATGAGACCCGACGACACCCCTCGGGCCCCCTCTTGCATCGCCTCCACCGCCAACGATCTCATCGCCTCGATCTCTTGGGCGTTGGCATCGCGGTCGGTCATGCCCATCACCTTAAGCCGGATCGTCCCGAGACCGACGTAGGAACTGATGTTGTCGGAAGTCCGAAGCTGGTCGATAGCGTCGAGATAGTCGGCGAAGCTGCGCCACTTCCAGTCGATGGATGGGTTCCCGGCAAGACCAGAGAGATGCGTCCGCCAACTGGCGACGTCTTTCTCTTCAATGGGCGCGACCGACATGCCGTCCATACCGACGTTTTCAGTCGTGATACCCTGCATCACCTTCTGCTCGGCCTTGGGGTCGACGAAGATGAACAAGTCGGAGTGGCTGTGCCCGTCGATGAAGCCGGGGCTAACATAGCACCCGGCCGCGTCGATGCGCCGAGCGGCTTCAGCGTCGGCCAATCGGCCGACCTGGGCGATCGCTTCTCCCGCCAGAGCCACATCGCCATAGAACCAGGGATTCCCAGTGCCCGTGATCAGCCGACCGTTCTCAATCACAATGTCATACATGACCCCTGTCCTCCCGCTGCAATCGATTCACTTCTCGCTTATTCCTGCCCGACTGGTCAAGACTAGCAAAAGGCTGGCGGACGTTGAAGCAGGAGACGATCATTCGGCCCAGAGCGAGGGAAGACGCAAAGACGCCACGGCAATGGCCACAGCCTATGGAGCAGGGTTTGATTCGCAGGGCCCTTGACATCGTGCGGATGATCTTGTCCTAAAGAATGTGACGCGGAATGCCTGGTGCGGTCTCACGTTGCTGAGATGAAGAGACCACTTCACATAGTCCCAGCTTCGGGTGCCGGAGCGCGTCTCGAGACCATTGGATCAGCGAACATCCAACGGAAGAACGGGGTCCCTGCCAGACTTCTCGGTTTCTAGTCGGGCAGCGAGCGCCGTCTGCAACTGAGCGATCCAAATCCCCGTGGCTCAACGGATTTAACGACTCAGGACATCAGACCCTCAAGGGTAGTACCTGTCAATCGACCCTGCCGGTTGCAGAGGCCGCCGGCCCCGGAACGCATGTCGTGTGCTTGGGTTCTTCTTAGGCGCTCTTTTCGCGGAGATTCGCGACCAGGGTCGTTGAAGGCGGATGACGCGCGGGAGTCTGCTAGAATCATGTCTCGTGCTCCACTGTCAGTCCCCCGCCGCGCCGGATCAGCAGCGGGCGCGGCGGGTGATCACATCACGGACAAAGGATCGCGCGCATGGACCCAGCCGGCTTGCGGGTGAACGGGAAGCGCCTCCGAAACAGCCTCGAACGGATGGCCGAGATCGGCGCGACGCCGGGTGGGGGCGTGCAGAGACTCACCCTCAGCCCCGAGGACAAGCAGGCACGGGGCCTCCTCGTGTCCTGGCTCGAGGAAGCGGACCTCGACGTCACGGTCGACGAGATGGGCAATATCTTCGGCCGGCGTCCCGGGACGAACGACGGCCTGCCACCGGTGATGGCCGGCTCCCACGTCGACTCCCAGCCCAAGGGTGGCCGCTTCGATGGCATCCTCGGCGTGATGGGCGCCCTGGAAGTGGTGCGCACCCTCCACGAACACGGTGTCGCCACCGAGCGGCCGGTGATGCTCATCGACTGGACGAACGAGGAAGGCTCACGGTTCGCGCCCGCAATGATGGCCTCCGGAGTCTGGGCGGGCAAGCTTGAGCGCGACTGGGCGTGGCAGCGCACCGACGTCAACGGTCTGGTCTTCGGCGAGGAGCTGGAGCGCATCGGCTACAAGGGGACCCTCCCCTGTGCGAGCTGGCCCTTCCATGCCTACTACGAGCTGCACATCGAGCAAGGTCCGATGCTCGAGGCCGAGGGCAAGACGATCGGTGTGCCCAAAGGCATCCTCTGCCTCCACTGGTACGACGTCTATGTGGAAGGGGAGGCGAACCAGGTCGGCCCTACGCCCATGGAGGGTCGCAGCGACGCGCTGGTCGCGGCTGCCGAGATGATCCTCAAGGTGCGTGCGCTCCCGGCGAAGATGGGTGGCGACATGGTGGCCACGGTCGGGGAGATCCAGAACTACCCCAACTCGCGGAACATCATCCCCGACCGCGTGCATTTCACCGTCGACATCCGCTCGTGGGACGACGAGCTGGCCCTGCGGTCCTGGGACGACGTCAAAGCAGATCTCGAGACCATCGCCGCCCGGCATGGGTGCCCGCTGCGCATCGAGGAGACCTGGCGGGTCCAGCACAACGAGTTCGCCTCCCATCTGGTCGGGCAGGTGCAGTCGATGGCCGAGTCCCTCGGCTATTCGACGCTTCCCATGGTCAGCGGCGCCGGGCACGACGCGAGCTACGCGGCCATGGTCGGTCCCACGGCGATGATCTTCGTCCCCAGCATCGGGGGCCGCAGTCACGTCGAAGTCGAGGACACCACATGGGACGATTGCGAAGCGGGGGCCAACGTGCTGCTGCAATGCGTCCTGCAGTCGGCCGATGAACGCTGAGGGCTAATCTGAAGGAGGCCCGCACATGAAGACCATCATCACAGGCGGCACCGTGGTGAACTCCGAGGGCGAATGCCAGGCCGATGTCCTCGTGGAGGACGGCCGGATCGTCGCCGTGGGCCTGGATCTCCCGCGCGACGGAGCCCTGATCGTGGACGCTTCGCGCGCCTACGTGCTGCCCGGCGGTATCGACGTGCACACGCACTTCCAGATGCCTTTCGGAGGCACGGTCAGCTGCGAGACGTTCGCCACGGGCACCAAGGCCGCCGCCGCGGGCGGGACCACGATGGTCGTCGACTTCGCCATGCAGGGGCTCGACGACACGCTCATGAAGACCTATGCGGACTGGAGAGCGATGGCCGACGGCCATGTGGCCGTCGACTACGGGCTCCACATGGCGATCACCAGGCTCACCGACGAGACCCTGGCGGAGATCCCCCTGCTGGTCGCCGCAGGCGTTACCAGCCTGAAGCTCTTCATGGCGTACAAGGGCGCCATCATGGTCGACGACGCCACTCTGCTCCAGGCTCTCCAGAAGGGCAAGGAGTGCGGCGCCCTCGTATGCGTCCACGCCGAGAACGGCGACGTGATCGACGTCCTCGTCAAGGAGCACGTGGCGGCAGGCAAGATCGCCCCGAAGTACCACTACATCACCCGTCCGCCCGCCGTCGAGAGCGAAGCGACGCGGCGGGCCATCATGCTCGCCGAAATCGCCGGTGCCCCCATCTACATCGTCCACGTCAGCTGCACGAGGGCGCTGGACGAGATCCGCGCCGCCAGGGACAGGGGTCAGGCGGTGTACGGCGAGACGTGCCCACAGTATCTCGCGCTGTCCGTCGACGACTTCGACGTCCCCGGATTTGAGGGTGCCAAGTTCATCTGCTCGCCGCCCCTGCGTGACAAATCCAATTGGGCTGGGCTGTGGGCCGGGCTCCGCACCGGCGATCTCTCGGTCGTCGCCAGCGATCACGCGGCGTTCAACTACGCGGGCCAGAAAGAGATGGGCCTGAGCGAAGGCTTCCACAAGGTCCCCAACGGATGCCCCGGGGTCGAGCATCGGCTCCTGATCCTGCACACCCTGGGCGTGGTGGGCGGCGAGATCACCATGCCGAAGCTCGTGGACGTCTTCAGCAGTGCCCCGGCGCGGCTCTTCGGGCTGTATCCGCAGAAGGGCGTCATCGCCCCGGGCAGCGATGCCGACGTGGTCGTCTTCGATCCGGCCGGAGACGCGGTGATCTCCGCGGCCACGCAGATGCAGAACATCGACTACACACCGTACGAAGGCATGCGTGTCAGTGGGGCGGTGCGGACGGTGTTGAGCAAGGGCGAGATCGTGGTATCGGACGGTCGCTGGGTCGGCGAGGACGGCGCGGGCAGATACGTCGCGGCGCGGCCCTTCGTCGCCTAGCCCTGCGGTTCCAGGATGTCGAGCAACTGGTCGCAGGCCCACGAGACATAGGCCTCGCACGACGCGTACTTGTCATCGACCCTGAACTTCTCGTAGCCCTCGCGAGTGCCGGTGCCGTAGCCGACGAGCGCCCGGCAGGTCAGAGCGCCGAACTTCGCCTCGAAGCCGCGAAAGAGCTGCTGCAGCTTCTCCGTGTCGGGCGACGTGCCGTCCGGCCAGGAGAGCCCGCGGCAGCGGTCGCGCAGCCCCAAAGCCAGGGCCGCTCCCGACAAGGCGCCGCAGACTTCCCCCATGCGCGTGATGCCCCCGCCGAAGTAGCGCGCCAGCACGGCCGAGTCCTGGTCAGCGCCGAGTACGAGGGAGGCGAAACGGAGCACCGCCTGGGCGCAATTGAGGTGACCCGGGCCGTGGTCCTGGAACCCAGCCAGGGCCGCTTCCTTTGCCTGTCGAGATCGATCGTCCACAACGGCGTCCATTCTTCCCTTTGAAACGCGTGCGTGTTTCGTGGCTTGTGCGACTCGAACGCTAGTCTACAGCTTCGGCTGTGCGGGAAGGCCGTGCGCTTCGAGGAAGGCCGAGAGGTCGGGCGGCAGAGGGCTGGCGAAGCTCATCTGCCGCCCGTCCTCGGGGTGTGGAAAGGCCAGTAGCGCGGCGTGCAGGAACTGGCGACCCAGGCCCTCCGGCCTCTCCCGCCCCCCATACTGGATGTCGCCGGCGACGGCGTAGCCCAAGGCCGCGAAATGCACGCGAATCTGGTGCGTGCGGCCGGTCTCCAGCTGGACGCGCACCAGTGTGAAACCCGGGGCGCGGCCCAGCACGCGGAAGTGCGTGACAGCCCGCTTGCCGGCAGTCGTGTGCAGCGACATGCGCTTGCGGTCGCGTGCGTGCCGGCCGATAGGCGCGTCGATGGTGCCCTCGTCCTGGGGCAGGTTGCCGCGGAGGAGCGTCACGTAGACGCGCTTGATGCCGCGCCGCTCCATGGTGGCGACCAGCGCCTGATAGGCGCGCTCGCTCTTGGACACGATGAGCAGGCCGGAGGTGTCCTTGTCGAGGCGGTGCACGATCCCGGCCCGCAGCTCGTGGCCGCCGCGAGCGCCATGCTCCACGAGCCCTTGCGCCAGCGTGCCATGCTCGTTGCCCGGCGCCGGATGGACCACCACGCCGGCCGGCTTGTCGACGACCAGCAGCCAGTCGTCCTCGTAGACCACCTCGTGGGGCACGTGCTCCGCCGCGAGCGCAGCGGGCGGCTCGGGGCCGCGCTGCCACACAACGGCTTCCCCGAGGCGCAGCTCATGCCGCTTGCGGGCCGGCCGGGCGTCGACGGTCACGCGCCCTTCTTCGATGAGGCGCTGGGCGCCCGCGCGCGAGAGACCGGCGCGCGCCGCCAGCGCTACGTCGAGGCGCATGCCCACCTCGTCCGGCAGCACCGCGAAGCATCCTTCGCGCTCAGGCTCTCGCGCCACGCAGGACCTGCAAGACCAGGATGATCGTGCCCGCGGCGATGGCGGCGTCGGCGACGTTGAACAACGGCCAGCCGTACACACCGATGAAGTCGACCACGGCGCCGCCGAAGCGGAGTCGATCGATGAAGTTGCCCACGGCGCCGCCGAGGATCACGCCCAGAGCCGGCCGGTACCTCGGCGGCGCGAGGATCAGCGCCGCCGTGACCCCGGCCACCACGGCCGCGACCAGGACCACGAGCACACCACCGGCGCCGGCGAATCGGCTGAACGAGATCCCCGAGTTGTAGTTGAGGTCGATGCGCAGGCCGCCCACGACCCGGTAGGGCAGGAGGGCGGCCTGGTGGCGCACGACTCCCTTGCTCGCCTGGTCGACGACGAGGACGCCGGCGGCGAGCGCCAGCGCCAGGCCGAGCCGGCGACTACTTCTTGGCACGCGACTTGCGCGGTGCGTCCAGCTCTTCAACGTCCTTGTGGCCCATAGGGCAGGCGGGCTCTTTGGTCTTCCCGGAACGCCCGCCGTCGCTGACCACGATGTTGAGCGGGTAGGTCGCCTTGCAGGTCTTGCAGTAGGCGAGTCTGGCCATTCGGCTCTCCCTCTTTCAGAGGCGGAGTCTCCGCCTCGCTTCTTCAAGTGTCACCCCGTGGATGCGGAGCAGTTTGCGGCGGCCCGTTGCACCCGTCGCCAGGTCGACCTGCCGACGCCGGACCCCGAGCAGGTCCGCCACCAGGCGGATCAGCTCCACGTTCGCTTTGCCCTCCTGTGCCGCGGCCGCCAGCCGCAGGCGCAGGCGGCCATCGCAGACGCCGGCGGCCTCGCTGCGCGGCGCCCCCGGCGTGACCCAGACAGCCAGGCTCACGCCGCCGGCCGACGCGCGGAGCGGCCCTGCTTCACCACTTGAATTCGTTCTCGTTCACCCCAGTATCGACGTCCTCCAGCAGATCGTCCGCTTCGCCGAACATGATGCGCTCCCGAGCGGGCGGCTGCTCGGCGGCGCCGGGCCCCGGCTCGGTGGGCAGGTCCGGCTCCGAAGCCGGAGCCGAGTCGTTCACGTATTCCGGCGGTTCTTCCTCTGCGAGCGCCGCGAGCGCGGCAACCTCGTCGATCTCCGCTGCCGGCACCTCGACGGTGTCCTCGGGTGCCGCCATGGATCCTGCCGGCTCGTGGGACGCCTCAAGCGACTCCGCCGGCAGCGGTGTCTCCTCGCGGGCAATGGCCTCCTTGATGGCCTCGGCGTGGCGCGCGAACTCCGCCTGCGCCATGCCCTCGGCCGGTGCCATGGCCACGCCGGCCGGCGCCTCCTCGAGGTGCTTGAGGTAGCCCTCGAGCAGCTGGCGGAACTTGAAGCGAAAGTCCTGTTCTGAGCTCCTGAGCTTGGCCAGCGACTGCTCGATGCTCTGCCGTTCGCTGTACGCTTCATTGACCAGCTGCCGGCCCTTGAGCTCCGCCTCGTGAAGGATCAGCTGGGCTTCCTTGGCGCTGTTCTGCCTGAGCTCGTCGGCGCTCGCCTGCGCCGAGACGAGGGTCTTCTGGAGAGTCTCCTCGATGCGCTTGTAGCCCGTGACCTGGGACTCGAGCGCCTCGACGCGCTCGCCGAGATCGATGTTGTCCTTGAACACACGCTCGAACTCGTCGGCGACCTGGTCGAGGAACTCGTCGACCTCCACATCTGCGTAACCGCGCATCCCGCGCTTGAACTCCTGGTGGCGTATGTCCAGCGGTGTGAGCTTCATGCGGTCCCCCCTTCGCAGGCGCAGCCCGCGCCGCGGATCGTGGTCGTCTTTTCTCCCATTCTAGTGCGCCGCAGTCACGCGAGCGTCCTGGCGCGAGCGATCGCAGCGGCCACCGCATCGTCGACTGCCAGAGCCACGTCGTGCGCGGCCAGCGTCTCGACCATGGCCGCGGTCATGCCGCCCGGCGTAGCGGCGGCGGCGAGCACCGCCGCGGGCTCGCCCTCGCGGGCGACGATCGCCGCGGCCCCGTGCACGCCGGAGACGGCGAGCCGCAGCGCCACGTCCTCGGAGAGGCCGCGGGCCACGCCGGCGGCCGCGAAGGCCTCGACGAGATAGGCGATGACGCCGGGCATACACCCGGCCACGGACGTGGCTGCGTCGAACAGCGCTTCGTCGACCTCGACGACGTCGCCGGCCAGCGCAAAGAGCGCCCCGACCGCGGCGACGCCTGGACCCAGCGTGCCGGGAACCAGCAGGAAGAGACCCTGTCCGAGCGCGGCGGCGACGTTGGGCATGACGCGGGCGACGCGAGCGCCCGGAGGCAGGCTCGCCTCCAGCCGCGCCTGCGATACGCCCGCCGCCACGGACACGACCATGCGCTGGTCCAGGGCAGCGGCCATTTCCTGAAGCACGCCCTCGACGTACTGAGGGCGGACGGCGACGATCACCAGATCGGCCCCCGCGAGCAGTTCCGCCGCCGTGGCGACGGCTGCGCCGCCGGTCGCGGCGGCCAGCTCGAGAGCCTTGTCGGTGTCGACATCGAAGAAGTCCAGCGACGGAGGCTCGAGGACGTCTGGCCGACTCCAGCCCTCGGCCAAGGCCCGCGCGATGTGCCCGGCGCCGATGAGACCGACGTTCACAGCCGCGTCGGCGAGCTAGAACTGATTGAAAAAGCCCTTCTCAATGAGACGCGCCCGCTCCTCGGCCGAGACTTCGACGTTGCGCGGCGTGAGCAGGAAGATCTTGTCGCCCACCCGCTGCATGCCCCCGTCGAGGGCGTAGGTGAGGCCGCTGCAGAAATCGATGAGCCGCTTGGCGAGCTCCGTTTCCGAGCCTTGAAGATTGATGATCACCGGGACGTCGACCTTGAATTTGTCGGCGATCTGCTGCGCGTCGTTGAAGTTCTTGGGGATGACCAGATGGACCTCGACCCGAGTGGGGCGGGCGGGCTCGATGGCACGCACCGCCGGCGCCGGCTGACTGCGGCGTCGCGGTTCGTCGGCGAAGATATCGTCGTATTCGTTGCGGCCGCGGGCGCCGTCGAGCTTGCGCACGTTCGGCCGATCCTGGTACGAGCGTTCGAGCTCCTCGTGTGGAGCCAGTGTCTCGTCCTCATCGTAGTCAGTCTCGTCGTCGGCGATGCCGAAATAGACCGCTACTCTGTGCCACGTGTCGCCCAGGCCCATAGGTTCCTCCCTGCCGGGTCAGAAAAGCACGCTACCGACGCGCACGATAGTGGCCCCTTCTTGCACGGCGGCCTCGTAGTCGGCACTCGTGCCCATGGATAGCTGCTCGAAAGTATACGTTCCCTGCCACGTTCTCGAAAGCCGCTCTGCCAATTCGCGGGTCTGCGCGAAGAACGGGCGCGCCGCGGCTGGGTCGGCGGACCAGGGCGGCATGCACATCAGCCCGCAGAAACGCACCGCGCCGTGCGCCGCGGCCTCGTCGAGAAACCCATCGGCCGCAGCCGGCGCGATGCCGCTCTTGCTGTCCTCTCCGGCGATGTTCACCTCGAGCAAGACGTCGGTGACGCTCGTGGCGCGCGCCTCGATCTCCTGCACGACGCTCATCGTACTGACCGAATGGATGAGGCTGACCAACGGCACCACGAGCCTGGTCTTGCGGCTCTGCAGATGACCGATGAAGTGATACTCGAAGGCGTCGCCGTACAACCCCTGCTTGGTCACGAGATCCTGGGCGCGGTTCTCGCCGATCAGACGGATGCCAGCCTCGTGCAGCGCGCCCAGGTGCTCGGCGGCCACGTACTTGGTCGCCACCAGCACGCGTACGTCCGCGGCATCGCGCCCGGCCGTGCCGGCGGCGACGGCCACGCGGCCGCTCAGCTCGGCAAAGCGCTCGCGCACGACCTTCGCGTCGGGGATGTACTGCTGGACCACTGATCGCCTCCTCTGGCGCCTACTTCTGGAAGCGCCTCACGCTTCCTGCCGCCAGGCGACGGCCAGATGACGGCCCGTCGACCCCGCATCGCGCCGGTGTGAGAAGAAGCGCCCGTCGCTGGATGTGCAGAGCGCCGTGATGGTGACGGCCGCCGGCGGGAGGCCGGCGGCCTCCAGGTCGTGGCCGGCGCAGGCCCACAGGTCAACCGAGGCCTTTCCGGCCGAGCCCGGGAAGCGCTCGTCGAAGCGTGCCCGCAAGCGCTCGTCGACGGTGAAGCAGCAGGGACCGATGCTCGGGCCCACCACGGCGCCCAGCAGGCGGCCGCGGCGCGCCAGCGCCGCGGCCGCCTGCCCGACGATGCCGGCGAGCATGCCGCGCCAGCCGGCGTGCACCACGGCGAACTCGGGTCCGTCGGCGCCGCGCGCCGCGATGACGACGGGCACGCAGTCGGCGTAGCTCACGGCGAGTGCTAGGCAGGGCGCGGCGGTCAGCAGGCCATCGCGGTCGTGGATCACGGTCTCGCGGTCGAAGGCTCCGCGCCCGGCCTCGGCGTCCCCCACCCAGGCGAGCGTGGTGCCATGCACCTGACCGGGCACGACGAGCCGCTCCTGGGGCACGCCCACGGCGGCGCACAAACGCCGCCGGTTCTCCAGCACGTCGGCCGGCTCGTCGCCCACCGAGAGACCGAGGTTGAGCGACGCGAACGGCGCCGCGGAGACGCCACCCTCCCTGGCCGGGAAGGCGGCGGCCACCCCGGCGCCCTCCCACTGCAGCCACCGCAGCCCGTCGGCCGCCTGCCACTCCAAAGTCAACCGACCAGGCATCCCCTCACCCTCCGGGGAGGAGCGCGAACGACCATTCGAGCACGGCCCCGATGGTGTCGTTGAACACGCGCGGAAAGGCGATCATCACGAAGAAGAGGCCCACGAAGACGTAGTTCCCGTACCTGTCGAACGATACCCAGCGCGCGTACGCCTCTCGTGGCAGAAACCCACCCACGACGCGCGATCCGTCCAGTGGCGGGATGGGGATCAGGTTGAGCGTCCCCAGGATCACGTTGAGGGCGAAGAGGATGTACAGGGTCTGGGCCAGCCACATGCTCCAGGTGTACGTCAACCAGATCAGGCCCGCAGCCACGAGCGCGAGCAGATAGTTGGTCAAGGGACCGGCGGCGCCCACGAGCATCATCCCCCGCTGCGGGTCCTTGAAGTACTGCGGGCTGATGGGCACCGGTTTGGCCCAGCCGAAGAAGAAACGCCCTCCGGAGCCGAGGAACGTTACCGCGAGCATCACCGTGCCCCACGTGTCGAGGTGCTTGAGCGGGTTGAGCGTGAGCCGTCCGTGGAGCTTGGCGGTGGGGTCGCCGAGCTTCCAGGCCACCCAGCCGTGGGCAAGCTCGTGCAGTACCAGGCTCACGAGCAGGAGCGGCGAGATGATCAGGAACTGGACGAAGAGGCCGTTGTCGGTCATCCGCGCAGCCTCCCCGCGGCGGCGAGCTCTTCGTCGCGGCTCCGCACCACGCCGTTCAGCTTGAGGTGAAGGACGCTGCGCAGCACGTCGCCCATCTCGGGAGAGGCGGCGAAGCCGAGCTCCAGCAGATCCCCGCCGCCGATCGCGAGCTTGACGTGCCGGGTGACGTCGACGAAGCGGCCGAGGCGCTCGGCGGCGATCCCCGTCTCGTCGAGCTCCATCGCCACCAGGACGGCCTCCAGCGGCTCGTCGTGGGCGAACTCGTACAGATCGGCCTCGCTCGGGCCTCTCGCGACCCTGTCGACAAGGCGCCGGCCCACGATGAGGGCGCGTTCGAGCACCTCGGCGTCGTGCCTGCGGATGCGCATGCGTTCGGCCCAGATGGCGATCTCTTCGGGCTCAAGATCGCGGAGCATCCAGACGAGGCGCAAGCGCCAGCGCGGAATCTCGCCCCCGAGGTGGTGCGCAGCGCGCGCAAGGTCGCCGCGCCGCACGAGGTCGCGCGTCGCGGCGCCGGCGCGCAGGCGCCCGTGGATCGACGGGGTCAGGCCGAGCTCCTCCATGCGCCGCAGCGAGAAGTCGGCGCCCTCCTCTTCGAAAAGCGCCATGAGCTCGTCGCGGAGACGCGCCGAAGAGAGGTCGCCGACGAGGTCCATGGCACAGCAGGCGCGGGCCAGGTTGAGGGTGTGTTCGTCCATGCGCAGCCCGTAGCGGTTCTCGTACCGTATCGCCCGCAACACGCGCGTCGGGTCTTCGATGAAACTGAGGTTGTGCAGCACGACGATGCGCCGCGCGGCGAGATCGGTCATACCGCCGTAGTAGTCGAGGAGGTCGCCGTAGGTCTCGGGTTTGAGCGAGACCGCCATCGCGTTGATCGTGAAATCGCGCCGCGCCAGATCGCTGCGGATGCCGGCGTGCTCCACCTTGGGGAGTGCGGCGGGGTACGCGTACGACTCGGAACGTGTGGAGGCCACGTCCACCCGCTGACGGCTGCCACCGGCGGCGTCGTGGGCCACCACCACCGCCGTGCCGAACTTCTCGTGCGGGCGCACGTGGCCCTTGAGCCGCTCGGCAAGGTCGCCGGCCAGCGCGATGCCGTCGCCCTCTACAGCGATGTCGACGTCGAAGCCCGGTTCACCAAGCAGGAGGTCGCGGACCGCGCCGCCGACGAGATACACACCGCGTACGCCGGCGGCCACTGCCTGAATGTGGCGCAGCAGGCTGTCCAGACCGAGCTCCCCGAGGGGGCCGGCGAGATTGGCGACCACGGGCGGCGGCGGCTCGGGCGCGCCCACGTCCCCGGCCACGGCGCGCCGCGTGGCCGCCCCTAGCAGGTCGTCGACGGCGATCTGGGCGACGGTGGCGTCGCGCACCACGGGCGCCCACCCGATCTCCTCCTGGGCGATGCGGGTCGCGGCGTGCTCGAGCGTCGCGTCCGCGGCGATCACTGTCACGCGCGAGGTCATGATGGCCTTCACCGGCGCGTGACCGAGTCCGTGCGCGGCGGCGCGCTCCAGGTCGGCGAGCGCCACCTTGCCCACGAGTCGCCCAGCGGCCGTGACGACAACGCCACCGAGCCCCTCGCGGCGGCAGCGCAGCGCCGCGTCGTCGATGCTGGTCGACAGCTCGACCGGCGCCGGGAGCGGCACGAGCACGTCGCGCACCGTGCGCATCGGAACGATGGCCGCCGGCACCGCGGCGGCCACGGCCGCCGCGACGTCGTCCAGAGCGCGGTCCTTGACGACCGCCGAGGCGGCGGCCGGGTGGCCGCCGCCGCCCACCGCGGCCAGTGCTCTGGCCACGTCCAGGCGACCGCCGCGGCTGCGCGCCGTGACGAAAACGCGGTTCTCCATGGCCACGAGAAGGAAGTAGGCGTCGCAGCCGGTGAGGTCCATGACGCGGTGCGCCACCACGCTGACGCCCTCCACGTACAGGTCCTGGTGAAGGGCCGACAGGAGCACCGTCGCCGCCGTGATGGGGAGCTCCTCGGCCGTGTCGAGAGCTACGGCCAGCGTGTGGCGCTGCGCGGGGGTGAGCGCGTTGGCCAGCCACTTCTCCAGGAGCGCGGTGTCGGCGCCGCGCAACATACAGAGGGCCAGGGCCTCGGCGTCGGCCGGGGTCGTGGTCGAGAACGTCAGCGATCCCGTGTCCTCGTGGATGCCGAGAGCGAACACGGTCGCCTCGAACGGCGTGATGGGGATGCCGCGCTCGGCAACGATGCGCACGAGCAGGGTCACCAGCGAGCCGTCCGCCGAGGACACCAGGTTGTCTGGCGGGATGAAGTCCGGCAGGTCGCCTTTGTGGGTGTGGTGGTCGAAGGCCACGATCTGCACGCCCTCGCGGCCGCAGAGGTCGCCGAGGTCACCGAGCCGATTCGCGTGGACCGTGTCAACGAGGATCAGCCGGCGCACGCTGTCGCGCTCGACGTCGCCGGGATCGACGACGGGGATGAGATCCGCGTAGAGCGCCTGGAACTCGCGCACGTTGCGGTTCACGGCGCCGCCCAGGCAGATGGACGCCTCCGGGTACAGCTTGTGCGCGGCGACCATCGCCGCGAAGGCGTCGAAGTCGGTGTTCGTGTGCGTGGCGATGAGCTCGGGGGTGCGCATGAGTTGCAGTATACGGGAGCGCGCCGCGGCGGCCCGTCAGGCTTTGAGCAGCCAGGCGAGCTCGCCGCCGAAGGCGCCGTCCACGGCAGCGCGGAGCGGCGCATTGACCGGATCGCTGAGACCGGGGTCGGCGGCGATGATCGCGGCGGCGAGCTGGCGAGCGCGCAGCAGGGCCGCCCGGTCGCGCGCCAGGCGCGCGAGCTTGAGGTCCGGCACCCCTGCCTGTCTCGCCCCCATCACCTGACCTTCGCCGCGGATCTCGAGGTCGCGGTCGGCGAGCTCGAAGCCGTCGTTGGTCTCGAGCAGAGCCTCGAGGCGCGCCTGGGAGGCGCCGGTCTCGGCCTGCGAGAACAGCAGGCAATACGACTTGGCCGTCCCCCTCCCCACACGGCCGCGCAGCTGATGGAGCTGCGCAAGGCCAAAGCGCTCGGCGCCTTCGACGATCATCACCGAGACGTTGGGTACGTCGATACCGACCTCGATCAGGCTGGTGGAGACCAGCACCTGGACCTCCCCGGCCTTGAAGGCGCGCATGACGGCGTCGCGGTCGGCTGATCTGAGCTGACCGTGCACCACGGCGACGCGGCTGTCATGGAACGGACCGGCCTGCAGGCGCTCCGCCTCCGCGAGGGCCGTGGCCGCCAGGATCGCCTCCGACTCGTCGATCGCCGGGCACACGACGTAGACCTGGCGTCCGCGGGCGACCTGCTTGCGCACGAAGTCGTACCCCGCCTCGCGCTGCGCTTCGTCGACGAGACGCGTGACGACGGGCTGGCGACCGGACGGCGAGCCGGCGATCGTGGTCACATCGAGGTCGCCGTAGACGGTCAGCGCCAGAGTGCGGGGAATCGGCGTGGCCGTCATGTGGAGGACGTGGGGGGCGTGGCCGCCGCGCTCGGCGCGCCGCACGAGGGCGTCGCGTTGCTCCACGCCGAAGCGATGCTGCTCGTCGACGACCAGCAGCGCCAGGCCGGCGAACTCGACGTCCTCCTGCAGGAGGGCGTGCGTGCCGATCACGAGACGGGACGCGCCGCTGGCGATCCTCTCGAGCGCGGCCCGCCTCTCCTTGGCGCCGAGCGCCGCGGTCAGCAGCTCGGGGCGGCCGAGAACGCCGGCCAGACGCGCCGCCGTCTCGGCGTGCTGGATGGCGAGCGTCTCGGTCGGAGCCATGAGCGCCCCCTGCAGGCCGGCCTCCGCCGCCCGCACGAGGCAGTAGAGCGCCACCACCGTCTTGCCCGAGCCCACGTCGCCCTGCAGCAGACGGCGCATCGGGACCGTGCGGGCCAGATCGGCGTCCAGTTCGTCGAGCGCTTCAAGCTGGTGCGCGGTCAGTTCGAACGGCAGCCCATCCAGGAAGGCGCGGCTGAGGTCCGACGGCGGGGCGAGGGCCGGCGCCGCGGCGCGGCGCTGCTGCTCGCCCTTATGGAGCAGCAGCCCGACCTGCATGAGGAGGAGCTCTTCGAGCACGAGGCGAGCACGCGCGACACCTGCTTCCTGGAGGTCGCGCGGCAGATGCACGGCCACGGTGGCATCCGCGCGCGTCGGCAGCCCTTCGCGCTCGCGGAGCGCGGCCGGCAGGGGGTCGGGGAGCCCGCGCATCGCCGGCCGCACGGTGCGCAGGAGGCCGCGGAGCAACCGTGCCGACACCTGCTCGCTGGCCGGGTACACCGGGACGATCCCCTCCGTATGCACGGAGTCGCCTGCCTCTTCCTCGAGGATCTCGTGGCTCTTGACGACGAACGCCGAGCGGCCGCCCTGCGGCCGATACGTACCCCGCACGCTCAGCCGCATACCCTCCGCCAGCACCTTGACGAGGTAGCGCTGGTTGAACCAGACCGCCTCGATGGCGCCGGTGTCGTCGCTGAGCACGACGCGCACGATGTCCACGCGGCGACGCGCCGTGCGCTCGGCGACGACACGCCCGACGGTTCCGCGCACGGTGGCCTCCTCGCCGACCTTGAGGTCGCGGATGCGCTTGCGGTCGCGGAAATCCTCGTAGCGCCGCGGGAAGTGGTCGATGAGGTCGCCCACGGTCTCGAGGCCGAACGCCGCCAGGCGCCGGGCCACCGGCTTGGTGACGTGCTCCAGGTCGGCCAGCGGCCTCGCGAGCGTTGCGGGGTGATGGAAGAGTCGCGGGGAGGGCGGCCGTTCGTCGTACCGGCCGCCGCCGAAGCGGAGCGGAAGAACGGGCTCGGTCACTCCGCGATCATAGCAAAGGCGGCGGTCCCCGGGCCGATGTGCGTGCCGACCACCGCCCCGCAGTGGCCCTGGAGCAAGAAATGCGCTTTGGGCCGCAGACGCTCGATCATCTCGCGGATGAGCTGCGGCTCTTCGTCGTTGACGGCGTCGATGGTGACAAAATACAGCTCGTCGTCGGGGGTGCTGTTCTCCTCGACGAAGCGCTGCATGGCGGCCATGGCCTTCTTGAGGCCGCGCACCTTGGCGTAGCCCTGCAGGGTGCCGTCGGCGGTGCAGATCAGCGGCTTGATGTCGAACACGCCGCCGACGAGCGAGGCGGCGCGGCCGATCCGCCCTCCACGACGCAGGTACTCGAGCGTCGCGGCGTGGACCAGCAGGCTCGAGTGGTCGGTGAAGTGCTTGATGTAGGCGCGCGCCTCGTCGAGCGTGCAGCCACGCTCGAGGCGGGCGCGCAGGCGTTCTGCACAGAGTGACAACGCGCTCGAGACGGTGCGCATGTCGTGGACCTCGACCCCGTCGATCTGCTCGGCGGCCTGCTCGGCGGAACGCACGGTGCCGCTCATCACGCCGGAGATGTGCAGCGAGAACACGTGGTCGTAGGTATGCCTGGCCGCCTGGTAGGCAGCGAGAAACTCCCCGGCGGTCGGCTGCGACGTGGTGGGCAGAACCTCGGAGGCCTCGAGCCTCGCAAAGAACTCCTGATACGTCATGTCGACGGCGTCGCGGAAGGTCTCGTCACCGAAGTGGACCTTGAGCGGCACCATGGAGAGGCCGGGCCTGTCGAAAAAGCCCTCCGGCGGGTCGCAGGTGGAATCCAGCACGATGGCGGTGTTCTTGAGTGTGAGCATCTCGGTCATTCGGCGCTCGCAAGGATAGGGTACAAGGGCTGACCACCTTCGTGGAAGTGCACTTCGGCGTCGGGCGTGAGCCGCGCGGCCAGTTCTTCGAGCCGCGCGCGGCTCGCGCCCGACCCGTTGAGAGCCGTGAGGACGGTGACGAACTCAGCGTCGACCCTGGCGAACTCCTCGAGGACGCCGCCGAAGGCGTCTTCGATGTTCGCGCCGGAGGCGACAAGGCGCCCGTCCACAAGGCCCATGGCCTCGCCCTTGCTGACCGCGACACCGTCGAGCTCGGAGTCGCGCACCGCGCGCGTGACCTCCGCCGAACGCACGCCTTCGATGGCGTCCTGCATCGCGCGCGCATTGCCGACGGCGTCGCCGCCCGGGTCGAAGGCCACCATCGCCACAAGGCCGACTGGGATCGAGGTCGACGGGACGACGGCGACGTGCCGCGGGCTCATGCCGGCGGCCTGCTCGGCGGTGAGGATGACGTTGCCGTTGTTCGGCAGTACCACGACCTCTTCGGCGCCCAGCGCCTCAACCGCGTCGAGCAGCTGCGCGGCGCTCGGGTTCATCGACTGGCCGCCGTCGACCACGGCGTGACAGCCGAGCTCGCGGAACAGCGCTTTGTTGCCCTCGCCGGCGACCACGGCTACCACGACGGTTCCTTCGGCGAGCGCCGGTCGATCCTGCAGGCGCTCGTCGCGGGCCTTGGTCTGCTCGTGCATGTCGTTGATCTCGACCTCGCCGATGGCGCCCAGCTTGAGCGCCTCGCTGAGGACCAGCCCGGGGTCGTTGGTGTGCACATGGACCTTGACCATGCGCTGCTCCCCGACCACGAGGGCGCTGTCGCCGATGGGGGCCAGAAACGCCTCGAAGGCCACCCTGTCAATTGCCTCGCCCGTGATGAGCAGGCTTGTGCAATAGCGGTACGCGGACAACTCCGACGCCTCGTGGGGCGGCGGCGCCTTCGGGGCGCCGCCCCCCTCCCCCGTGCGCAGGGCGACCTGCGCCAGCGAGATCGCAATGCCGGCGTGCATGAGCTCGGCGATACCGGCCGCGAGGCCGCGGAAGAGCACCAGCAGCCCGTACCCGCCGGCGTCGACGACGCCGGCCTTCTGCAGGGCCGGCAGCTGCTCGGTGGTCTTCTCGACCGCCACCCTGCCGGCCTCCTCGACGGCCACCAGCAGCCTGTCGAGGCCCAGAGTGTCGGGCACGCCCTGCGCCGCCTCGGCCATCTTGCGGATGACAGTGAGCATGGTGCCCTCGACAGGCTCCTTGACGGCGCGATAGGCGCTGGTAGCGCCCTCCGAAAGAGCCTCCTTGAAATCGGAGGTGGTGAGGTCTGCGGAGCGACCCCACACGTCGCAGAGGCCACGGACGATCTGCGAAAGGATGACGCCCGAGTTACCGCGCGCGCCCATGAGCGAGCCCTTGGTGACCGCGGCAGCCACGGCTGGGATGCCCTCGACGTCGCTCTGCTGCAGCTCTTCGAGGACGGCACGCACGGTGAGCGCCAGGTTAGTGCCCGTGTCGCCGTCCGGCACCGGATAGACGTTGAGGTCGTTGATGACGCCGCGCTCCGCCTCGATGGCGGCGAGAGCGGCGTCGATGACCGTGATGGCGGCGTGCCGGACGCTCAATCCTGCAGATCCTCCACGCGCACGTTGATCTGGCCCAGCGGCACGCCCCCGACCTCCGCGACCTGGTAACGCACCTGCTCCTGCAGGTTGGCCGTCACCTGCGCGAGATTGACGCCGCGCTCCATGATGACGTGAAGGCCGATGTTGGCGGTGCCGTCCTCGACTTCGACCTCGACGCCTTCGGTGAGTGAGCCGCGAAAGAAGCGCGCCAGCTTGCGGATCGGTGACCCCTGCATGGCGACCACGCCGTACGTGGCGCGGGCAGCCTTGCCGGCCAGCTTGGCGATGACCTGATGGGCGACCGTGATGCCGCCGTCGAGGCCCGCGGACGAGAAGGGGATGTGGAGGTCCGGGGACGGCACGAGCGGCGAACCCCCTGCTTCAGGACCCTGGGTCGGCGAGGCAGTTGAGCTCCTCGACGACGACCTCGGGGTCGACCTGGTGAAGGATGGCGCCTGCCACGATGGTCTCGGACTGAGCCCCGATGCACAGACAGCAGGCCATGCCGTGACTCTCAAACACCCCTCGCGCCCCGGGGTCAGTCTCGAGAGCCTCGAAGATGGACATCTCTTTGTGGAAACGGTCCATGACGCCTCGGCGGGGCGGTGGTCAGGGCAGTCTGGTCATGGGCACGCGTTTGCGTTGGCCAGCCGGGTGCAGCATACTAGCGCAGCTATTGACCAATCAAGTCGAGGAACGACCATGTCAAAGATCTGCACGACCTGCGGCAAAGCGCCCGCAATCGGCAACAACGTGAGCCACTCACACCGCCACACCAAGCGGCGTTTCGACCCGAATCTGCAGCGCGTCCGCATCCTCGTCAACGGCCACCCCAAGCACGCCTACGTGTGTACCCGCTGCCTCAAGTCGGGCAAGGTCACGAAGGCCGTCTAGGGACGCTCGCCGCTCACCCGGCGCCGCCAAACACCACTCGCAGCCCCGCCGCCCGGCGGGGCTTTTTGCGTATCCCGCCAGCCACGTCCCTCGGAGAGGCACACGACCATGACGATGCAGATGCATTCTTGCCCGCGCTGCGACGCCGAGTTCGCTACGTGCGAGGCGCTCGACCACCATCTCTTCCGCACCCACACCGGCGAGGTCGAGACGCACTCCTACCGCTGCGCCTGCTGCGACGCCGAGTTCCTGGCCCAGGCCGAGTGGATCTCGCACGTGCGTGCAGGACACTGAGACAGAGCCGGGCGGCTGTGCCCGGGGCCCGGCCTGACTCTCGCAGAAGAAGAGCGAGCGAGGCGACCCGGGAGACTGAAGGCCACCCCGCTCCTCGGGGGACGTCGTCTGTCAGGAGACGTCAACAGATGCCGTACTCCTTCGTGAAGTCGACCATGGCCTTGATGTTCTCGATCTTGACGTCCTCGGTCTGGCCCGACGGCCCCAGGATGAACCCGCCGTCGCGGCCCATCGTGTCGATGAGAGCCTTGCAGTAGGCACGGCTGTCATCCGGGGTGCCCACGGTCAAGAGGGCGTTCGGGACGTTGCCGGCGATGCAGGCCTTCCCGCCGAGGACCTCCCCCGCCCGGGCCATATCGACCTGGTCCAACCAGTAACAGACCCTGCCGGGCGGGACGTCGGCCATGATCTCCAGGCGCGAGTCGGACCCACCCTCGACCAGCACGAACGGGTTCAGACCGGCGTCGGACAGGCCGACGAGAAGCGCCTGTAGCGTGGGCCAGTAGAAACGCTTGTACTGGTCCACCGACATGAAGCCCTCGACGCCACCGTGGATGGCGATGAACACTCTCGGATTCCCGGACATGCGCGCCCCGCGGATGCCCGTCTCCAGGGCCATCGGCAACATCTTCTCCGCCGCTGCCTCCAGCTTCTCCGGGCGGCGGAACATGTCGAGCATCACGCCCTTTCGGCCGCGCAGGAAGTCCCCGACGAGGTCGAAGGGGGCTTGTGAAGTGGCGGCCCAGCTCTGCGGAAAGCCGGCGTCCTTGAGCCGTAGGCCGTGTGCGTCGAGGCCCATGACCGTCTTGAGCGCCGCGGCGCCCGCCTCCTTCAGCGCCTCGAGCGCCTCTACGCCCTCAGGAGTGCCGAAGGCGAGAAATGCGAAGGGTGCCGCGAAGTAGCCCTGCGCCTCGCGGAAGGGGAATAGCCCGGCCAGACCGGCCAGCTTGCCGAACGCCCGCGGCCAGAACCTGCGGCTGATGAAGTCCGACGGATCGTAGAGGAACTCGTCGTATTCCCCAGGCATCATCAGTTCGTCCTCGACGAACTGCCACCCCGAATCTGCCGGCAAGCCGCGCCCAGCGCAGCGGCCGGTAGTCGAGCGGCGCGAGCACCGAACCGAGGGGCGGCATGACCTCCACCATGTCCGGCTCGTAGTACAGCGCCGTCTGGAAGCTCCCCTCCAACGACCGTTCGACGTCCATCATCTGTACTTCACGGGTGATGCCGAGGCGCTCGGAGGGATACGGGCCCGGGACGCCGTTCCAGACGGGGATACGATCCGGCTTCCGGAGCGCGATGGCGTCCGCTATCCGGCGGGTGCGCTCCTCGAAGAGCCGGGCAGCCGCCTCGCCCGCGCGTCCGCCTGTCTCGGGGGCCGGCGTCGCAGCGCCGGCCCCCTCCGTCGTCTCAGAGGACGCCATACTCGTCGGCTGCCTCCTTGAGCGCCAGGATGTTCTCGGGCCTGGATTCGTCGGGGATGCCGACCGTGCTGTCGATGATGAGCCGGTCGCCCATGATGTCGATCAGTTCCTTGACGTCGTCCTTGACCTGCTGCGGCGTACCCGTGGCCAGGAGCGACGGCGGGACGTTGCCCCAGAAGCACATGACGTCGCCGCACATCTCCTTGAACTGCTTGCGGTCGATCTTGTCGAAGTGCGCTGCGATCTGACCCGGCGGCAGCGTCGCCAAGTACTTGAGGCGCGGCGTGTAGTCGCCCTCGAACAGCGGCATGGGCGTGATGCCGGCGTCGATGAGCGCGTAGATCAAGGCGCTGAACGACGGCCAGTAGAACTTCTCGAACTGCTCGTCGCTCATGAACCCGCCGGCGCCGCGGTGCATGGGGATGAAGGCGCGGGTCGTGTTGGTCGCCTTGCAAGCACCGATAATGAGGTTGATCGAGGCGGGCACCATGGCGTCGATCATGGCCAGCAGCTTGTCCGGCTGGCGGAACATGTCGAGGGTGCTGCCGCGCAGACTGCGGAAGTAGTCGCTCACGAGGTCGAACGCCGGGAATCCGACGCCGACGAAGGGCCGCGGGTAGCCCATGGCCGCCATCTCGCCAAAGTACCCGCCCTCCGCGGCCATGAAGTTCTGCGCGTCCTCACAGAAGGCCGCCATACCTTCGAACATCTCCTTCATCCCCGGCGCGGAGAGAAAGGGGGCAAGCAGGATGGTGGAGTAGGCGTTCGCCAGCCAGTACATGGGCGGGAACTGGATGAAGCTGAGAGGCTGGAAGATGCCGGCGATGCGCGGAAGGATGGTGCGCATCGCGAAGCCGTTCGGGTCGGCGAGGAACTGGTCCACCTCGTCGGCCTTGATGTACTCGCCCTCGACCCACTGGAACGGCGCGTCGTCGGGGAGGTCGCCACCCGGCCAGCGTAGCTGCTTCATCTGCAGCGCCTCGCACGACTTGGCGGGCGGCACGCCGACGGCCGCCGCCCACTCGAAGCCGAACTTCAGGGTCGCTTCCTTCATGAGCCTGGTCCTGAGGATGTGGTCTGCCTCGACGGCGGCGTTACTCACGCCGGCGATCCTGTTGGGGAAGTAGTGCATCATCAGCGGCATGACCGGGATCTTGTCCGGCTTCCTCAGTGCGACGATGTCGTTGAAGCGCTGCTCGCGTCGCGCGTAGAGCTCCTCGGGTGTAGCGCTCATGCGGCACCTCCCGTCCAGTCGGCGGCGAGGGCGAGGGCGGCGGCGGCGTCGCGGCCCCAGCCGTCGGCGCCCGTGTAGGTGCAGACCTGCTCGTCGACGGGGCTGCCGCCGATCATGATCTTGACCTGATCGCGCAGCCCTGAGGCAGCGATGCCCTCGATGGTGTCCTTCATCGAGTCGAAGGCGAGCGTGAGCAGGCCGGAGAGGCCGACGACTGCCGGCGACTTCTCCCTGATGGCAGCGACGAAGTTCTCGACTGGGACGTCGATGCCGAGGTCGTGCACGTCGTAGCCGGAAACCTCGAGCATCATCACGACGACGTCCTTACCGATGTCATGGATGTCGCCGTGGACGGTGCCGACGACGACGGTGCCGCGCTTCCCAGTCGTGTCCTCCGTCGTGATCCGCGGCGTGAGCTCGGCGGCGATGCCCTTCATGATCTCGCCGCCCATGATCAGCTCGGGGATGAAGACCTCCTCGCAGGCGAACTTGTCGCCGAGGGCGGTCATGGCGCTCTTGGCGTCGTCGAGGACCGCCTCAGGGGCTTCGCCCCCGTCCAGGCGGTCCTTCACGATCCTGAGTGCGCCGTCCTCGTCCATGGCGAGGATCGCATCGATCAACTCCTGTGACATTGAGCCCTCCTTCAGGCTGACAGTCAGAACGGTCGCAGTGAGCGGGGCGGCCCAGGAGGCGGTGGAGGGCCGCCCCGCTCCGTGGGGGACTTGGTCAGCTGCCGAGCTCGTAGCCCTCCGGCAGCGTCGGGTACATGCGATCGCCCACGTCGTTCGGGTCGAATGCGGCCTTGATCTGGCGCTGGTAGTGGAACACCTGAGGCTGCTTTGCGTGCGCGAGCGCGTCCCAGATCTCCTCGTCGGTCCAGCCGATCTGCAGGTACAGGAACTCCTTGCCGGGCGGGTACTTGATAGAGGCGGCGTCGCTGACGGCGTCCTCCATGTGCCTGATGCCGGCCTTCGTCGACTCCAGGTCGTCCGGGTCGTAACTGACGAACTGCTCGAGGCCGGTGGCGCCGCCCAGCGGGATGCCGGAGCCGGAGCCCATCATCGCGTCGCCGCCGCACTGCACGAGCTTGCCGCGGGCGGCGTCGCGTTCGAGGCCCGCGGCGGCCGTCGGCACATAGCCTTTGACCCAATCCGGCGTGCCAAACTGCATCCAGCTGCCGATGTAGCCGCCGGCCCAGACGAAGTTGATGTGCTTGTGGCCGAGGCGTTGCAGGTAGACGTTGGTGAACTCGGCCATGTCCTGCTCGCAGAAGCGCTCGACCTTGTGGCCGCCGACCTCTTCAAGGATGGCGTCGAGGATCTTGTCCTGCAGCTCGATGTCGTCCGTCGAGCGCCCCGCCAGGATGATCTGGAAGCTGATGCGCATCTCCTCGGTCATCTTGACGATCTCGGGGTCGGCGACCAGCTCCGGCACGTCGGACAGCGTCTTGGACGCGTCGTTGTACATGAGCCAGAAGGCTGGAGCGAGGTCGGCGCCAGCCAGGTTGAACTGGCGGTGGAAGATATAGCCGATCTCGTTGTCGTAGATCTTGTAGTAGATCTCGGCCCAGGCGTCCCAGCTGGGAACGGCGAGGGTGTACACGCGCAGGTTCTCGTGTACGGGAAGGCGGTAAGCCGGGAGCGTGCCCTCGACGTTCCAGTCCGTCTGGCCGAAGTGCGGTGCGAGCTTGACGGCACACTTGGTGTACACGCCGAGGCCGCCGCGGCTGCCGAGCGTGCCCCGGCAGATGCCGCGCACCGACGGGCCGGGGCCCTCGCTGCAGAACCAGCCGTCGCCCGAGCCGAGCGAGCCGGTGCGGACGATCTCGCCCGTCGGCGTCACCCACTCCATGCCGAGCACGTTCTCGGCGTTGCCACCCATGTAGTAGGTGTCGGGGCCGGCGCCGTGGTAGGCGCAGGCGCTGGCGACGATCGAGCTGGAGCAGCCGACGCCGGGGATGTTGAGGTTGAGCCCCAGCGGAAGGATCTCCGCCTGCAATTGGGCCGCGATGACGTAGGGCTCGACGACGGCGTACATGTTCCGCTCGTCGATCTCGACGATGGCGTTCATGCGCCGCAAGTCGAGCTGCAGTGTCGCGTCCGAGTCCTTGATGGGGCCGGACCAGTGGTACCAGCCGGTCCCGTGCGGTTTCACCTTGAGGCCGTGCTTGTTGGCCAGCCGGATGATCGCCTGGACCTCTTCGGTCGAGCCCGGCAACACGACGGCGGCCGGACGCGGCATGTAGTGACTCTGGTCCGGCCGCACGAGCTCGGCCAGCCACTGGAACGCGTAGGTGTCGAGCACGGCGGCATCGCGCGAGACGTTGGCGGCGCCGACAATGTCCTCGAGCGCCCTGTAGGCCTCGTCGGGGAGCTGGGCCGACTGCGCCGCCATCTCAGCCGGCGTCGTGGGCTTGGCGTAGCTCGGGCTCATGAGGCCTCCTTCAGGACGCCGACGGAAAGCGCGACGAGCTCCAGCACGTTGTGGACCTGAAGGTCGGCGCCGAGGCCGCCCGACGCAGCCTCGGCGGCCACCGCTTCGGTGAAGTTGAGCTCGCAGCGCGAGCAGGCGGTCACCAGGGCCTGGGCGCCGGTCGATGCGGCCTCCCCGACGCGCTCGGCGGCGGTCGCCGCCGAGTACTCGGGGAACGCCTCGCGACAGGCGCCGCCGGCACCGCAGCACCAAGTGGCCTCGCGGCTGCGCTCCATCTCGACGAGCGCGACGCCGGGGATGGCGGCGAGAACATCGCGCGGCGCCTGGTACACGCCGCCCGCGCCGTTGTGGCGCGGCCGCGGCGGGTCGTAGACCACGGCCTGGCCATAGATCTTCGTCTCGACCCCGTTCCACGGCGTGTAGGGCTCGCCCTGACGACCGAGGTTGCAGGGGTCGTGGTAGGTGACGATCATGGGGACCGGCGTGGCGAGCTCGAGCCGTTCTTCCTTGATCAGCCGATCCACGCATTCGACGGTGTGCAGGATCTCCGGCAGGTGCTCCGATGCACCTTCGAGGTCCGCATACACCCGCGTGAACATGTGCCGGCAGTCGGCGCAGGGCGTTACCACCGTCTTCACGCCGGCGGACGCCCACTGCTCGAGCATGCGGGTGCCGGCCTGGGCGGCCTCGTCGCGATAGCCCATCTTGTCGGCCAAGCCGCCGCAGCAGCCATTCTCGAACAGGCCGACGGTGAGGCCGGCGAGCTGGAGCAGCCGCACCTGCGTGCGCACCGTCTCCCGCAGGCTCTCCTCCAGGGAGTACTTGCAGCCCGCGTAGAACACGACGTCGACGGGCTCGGCTGCCGGGTCCTTGAGGCCGAGCCCCTCGGCCCAGGCGTTGCGGTCTGCCGGGCTCTTGGGACCCTTGCCGGCGAGCGCCGCCCGCGTCCGCTCGATCAGCGGCCGGTACGACTCCGGCACCCGGTCCATCTCGACGAGGTGGGCACGGAACTCGCGCAGCGCGAGGATCGGCTCCATGTCGTAGCGGCACAGCTTGCAGGCCACGTCGCAGTTGCCGCACAGCTGGCACTTGAAGGCGATGTCGACGACCTGGTCGGTGACCTCGCTGCGGCCGTCCATCAGGCTGAGCGCGGTGACGAGCTTGCCACCGGCCGAGTAGGCGTGGAACTTGCCTGCCTCGATGGATGGGCAGCCCTTGGCGAACTGGTGGCTCTTGACCAGATCGAACGGGATCCACTTGCAGTAGCTGCAGCGCGTGCAACGCATCGCGTCGGCGCGGTAGTCGGTGAGGGCCATGTCAGGCCTCCTTCTCGACAAGCGCACGAGGCGCGGCCGGCGCCCCGAAGCACAGCTTGCCGGGATTCATGACGCCTGCCGGGTCGAAGATCGCCTTGACCTTGCGCAAGGCGTCGCGGGCGGCCGCATCGCGGTTGTAGACGGGCTGCGCCCACGAGCCGTAGGGCCGGCTGAAGTACGCGCCGGCGGAGATGAGGTTGACGACCAGGTCATCGCAAAGGTCGTTCATGTCGTCCCGGGTGGCCGCGTCCGCGGCGTCATAGGGCAGGCTGAACTCGACGTGATGTGTCACGCCCTGGTGCTGCGGCTGGATGTACACGCCGACGTCTTCGGCGGCGTATCCGTGACCGTCGGCAACGACGTGGGCGATCTCGACGAAGGCGGGCGCCTCCTCGAGCGTCGTGACGAAGAGCACGTCGGCGCAGGCGCCCTCGGCCGCCAGCTTCCACGGCGTTTCACAGCACCCGGCGACGGCGACGGCAATGTCGCCGGTGGCCGCGCCCGAAATGGACGGGTGCAGCCTTAGATCGAACTCTCCCGCGAGTGCCGCGGCGTCCTTCTTCTGGACCTCGACGCGCTCGGCCGCGAAGTGCTCGCGGCCGCCGAGGCCGAGGACGAGCGTCCAGACGGGCAGCAGGTCCGGGTCGACGGCAGCCCCGGACGCGGCCAGCAGCCGCGCCAGGTAAGCGTCGTTGACGATCATGACCTCATCGCCGAGCCTGAGCCGGTCGATCCGGTACGTGAAGTCGACCAGGTCATCGAGCTCGGCGGCGGCGGCGAACAGATACTGGTGGGCGGCGGGCAGCAGCTCGCACTTGACCGCCGCCCAAGTGACGACACCCATCGTACCCTGCGCGCCGGTGAGGAGGCGGAAGAAGTCGGTTTGCGCCGGCCCCTTGGGGTCGGCCTGCACGCCACCGGCCTGCCACTGCGCCTCCAGCGACTCGGGGCCAGTGCCGGCCTCGCCGGTGAACATGGTCTCGCCGTTCCCCCAGACGACGCCGCAGCTGCGCAGCGGCTCGGGCAGGTGGAAGTTGTAGCGCGGGATCAGCGTCGGCTGGCGCTCGAGCAGGCTAGCGACCACGGACTTGTCCGCCCGCGGCAGGAGCGGCGGCGTGACCCGCATGCCTTCCTCGGCCAACGCGGCCTGCAGTTGCGGGTACGTGACGCCGGGCTCGATGACGGCCATCCGGTTGCGCCGGTCGATGCGCAGGATCTTGTTCATGCGGCGCAGATCGAGCATCACGGCGCCGGGCACACTCGGAACCGTGTCGCCGTGGAAGTGCGGGCCGCCGGAGCTGAGCGGCACAAGCGGCGTCGCCGTCTCGTTGGCCCAGACGACGATCCTCTGGACCTCCTCAGCGGAGCCGGGGCTGACGATCGCCCACGGCGTCAGGCGCGGGACGAAGCTCTCGTCCTGTGCGTACTCCTTGAGGCTCGCCGGGTCGGCCGCGACGTTGTCGCGGCCGACGAGCGCGGCGAGCCCTTCCATCAGGTCACTCATCAGTCATCGTCCTGTTCTCCGGCCAGCGTCCAATGCTTGAACGCCAGCGCCTGGTTCTCGACCTCGTCGGCGACGGCGAGCGCGAGGTCCGGCACGGCGATGCCGGAGGGGACGCCGTGCTTGAAGATCATGTAGTCGACGCCCGTCTCGTAGGCGCCGCTGCCCTTGCCCGGACGGTAGCGCCAGGGCGGCGAGAGGAAGCTCCAGCGAAAGTCGCTGCGACCCTCGAAGAGGTCGAGCGCGATCCGGCAACCTTCCAGCAGCCAGACGCGGCTCCAGTCCCCGACCGCTTGCTCGATCTCGGGGTCGGAGTCGTAGGGTCCGACCTCTCCCGTCTCCCGCCGTTTCGCCGCCTCGTAGAAGAGCGGCACCCCGGTGATGTCGCCCAGCCAGCGCAGGTGCGCCGCGGGGTGGGTGCCGAAGTACCAGCGCGGAAAGCGCTCGTCGTCGAACATCTGCACGCCGGGCTTCACGAACAGACTCGCGGCGCCGCCGATGTAGATCAAGTACCTCCCCTGCGCCTCCCTGAAGGCCCTGATGATCCGCCGCGTGCCCTCCGCCTGCCGGTAGTAGACGAGCGGGTCCATCTCGTGCCCGCCGGAGAAGGCGGACACCACGACGTCGTGACCGCGCAGCGCCTCGGCAAGCGCGGGGCCGTCCCACACGTCGACGACGACGCTGGTCAGCCCCGGCCTCGACTCGGACTTTTCGGCGTCGATCGAGACGCCCGTGACCTCATGCCCACGGCTCAACAGGATGTCGGTGAGCGCACTCCCGCCCATCCCCGTGTGACCGATGACGGCTACCTTCATTGCCCTGACCTCTCTCTGCATGCTCGATCGGACGGTTGCCGGACGAGCAGGGCTCACAGCGCCGGGTCGGCGCCCTTGAACTCAGCCCAGATCTCGGGCAGCAGCGACTTGAGATTGCAGTACTCGTGGACGTTGTGGTTCGCGAGCCCGTAGACCGCGTCGACCGGGACGGATTCGCCGGGCGGGATGGCGAGAACCGGCTTGCCGTCGATGAGCTTGTAGCCCATCCAGAAGCGCGAACGGAACTCGACGCCGCCGTCGACCTCGCGGATGAAGTGGCACATGATGGCGGGCGCCCGGATGTCCGACGGCTTGGCGCCCTGCGCCTGGTCGAAGCCGAAGCCGCCGTACACAGCCGCGACGTTCGGCGCCTGGAAGCGGCTCATGTCGAAGCCGAGCTCTTCGGGGGCGCAGAAGCTGATGTAGATGTCTTCTGCGCCCGTCCCGACGTCCTCGACCACGTGGTCGGTGCGGCCGTAGATCTTCTCCTTGGCCGGCACGTTGCGGTCTGAGAGCTTCGCCCGCGACTTCTTGCTGATGGAGATGCCGTAGTGGCCCGGCGGATACCAGATGCCATAGCGCATGTCTGCCATGGAGTGCCACCAGAACCACCAGTCGAGCATCTCCGTAGTCACGCCGAGCATGCGGTTGTGCACGGCGATGTAGCCGCTCCCGTCGGGCATGTTGCACCAGCCGGTCTCCACTTCGTGGTAGCCGGGGTCGAGAAGGTCACTGATGCGCTCCGGCGGCAGTGCAAGGGCAGGGTCCATCGGCGCGTCCGGCTGGATCAGCGCGACCATGTCGGCATCCGGCGGCGTGATCGGCCGGTGGTAGTACCCGGCGTACGGCTTGGCTTCTTCTTCGGGCGTGAGCGTCCTGACGGCCATCAGCGTGACCTTCCGGGTGCGGCGTGGACTGCAGTCTGCATGACATTCACGGCCGGTAGTAGCGCGTGTCGCGGAGGAACTCGTCGGCAGGGCGCTCGAGCAGGAAGGTGCTGACGAAGTCGACGCCCGGCTTGAAGAACGGGTACGCGGCGTGGCCGTCCTTGTAGAAGTCGTCGGTAGCCCATTCCGGCGGCGTGTATGCCGGCGGCTCCTCGATCACGGCGTTGCGCCAGGCGCTGAAGCTCGGGTACCAGAGCTCGACCACGCGGTCCCACTGGACCATCATCATGTCCTGAGGGGGCGTGGCTTCCGGGTGCCACATCCCGGGCAGCGGGATCGCGGCCTGCTCGCACCTGTAGCTGAAGAAGCGGGTGAGCCCCGGCTGCTTGCACACCTCCGGGGCGTGCACGCGGACGAACCAGTCCTCTCCCTCCCGGAGGCGCACGCCGAGGGGATAGCGTAAGAGGATGTACCAGCGGATGCTCGGGCCGTCGGTGGAAAACCCGTCCCAGCCCAAGAAGTCGTCGTCAGGCTGTGCCTGGACCGTGCAGGTGGCGACCGGATTCCAGACGGGCGCCGGCGTGAAGCAGTACGCCCCTTTGGCGCCGGACTCGGGCATCTCGCGCCAGTAGGTCTCGGTGACGCGCCAGTTGTAGAAGCCGAACTGGCGCGCGTCCTCCGGCGCGTCAAGCGCCGCGTAGCTCTCGTGGCGCTGCAGGAAGGGACCGTACCGCCGCGAGATCTCCGAAGAGTGCGCCTCGTAGTACCAGCGCTCCATCTCGGCGATGTCGTCGATGGGCAGGTCCATCATCACGATGCTCTTGAGCATGGTCCCCCCTCAGGCGTACGTGCCGCCCAGCTCGGCGTAGATGAGCGGGAGCAACGCCTTGAGGCGCCCGTACTCGTAGATGTTGTGGTTGGCGAGGCCGTGGGGAGCCTCTTCCGGAACGCGGACGCCCGGCGGCAGCATGTAAACCGGGCGGCCGCTCATCAGCGTGTAACCCATCCAGAAGCGCGTGCGCCACTCCACGCCGCCGTCCACCTCGCGGATGAAGTGGCACATGATGGCCGGTGCCGAGGGGATCTCCGGCGGCTGATGCTCGTTGAGGCTGAACCCGAAGCCTCCGACGAAGGTGCCCACGTTCGGAGCCACGAAGCGCTCCATGTCGAACCCCATCTCCTCGGGCCCGAGGAAGTGGATGTCGATGTGCTCCGTGCCCATGCCCACGTCCTCGGTGACGTGGTGGACGACGTGGCGGAATTTATCGCGCACCGGGACGTCCGGGTCCACGAGCTTCGGCCGGGCCCACTCGTCCACCCCGATGCCGAGGTGGAACGGCGGGTACCAGATCCGATAGCGCAGGTCCTCGAGTGCATGCCAGGCGAACCACCAGTCGATCATCTCGACGGTCAAGCCCGGCATCTCGTGCAGCACGGCCAGGTAACCGGCGCCGTTGGGCAGCATGCACCAACCGGTCTCGACCTCGTGGTAGCCAGGGTCGAGCAGCGCGCTGATGTTCTCCGGCATCAGCGCCTTCGCGGGGTCCATCTGCCGATCGCGCCGCAGCAGCTCGAGCGCCTTCTCGTCTGCGCCGCCGAGTACCATCGTGTAGTACTTGGCGTAGGGCGCGGCCTGCTCCTCGGGCGTCAGCGGGCGGAGTTCACGCATCGCGACCGCCTCCTTCCTGTCTATCGCCGGGCTTGAACGGATAGCTCGAGATGGGCACGTCCTCCGTCCAGATGCGCATCTCGCCGCCGTCGGGCTCGGCGCAGACCCACTTGAGCCAGTCCGCGTCGTTGCGCTCCGGGTAATCCTCGCGGATGAACCAGCCGCGCGACTCCTTGCGCGTGAGCGCCGCGCGGTAGAAGAGCTCGGCGCTCAGCGCCATGTTGCGCGCGTCGTGGGCAGCCACGAGGTAGTGCGGGTCTTGAGCCGTCACCTGCGGCAGGCGCTCCTTGACGTCGAGCACCATGCCGAGCGCCTCGGTCATCCGCTCTTCGCTCTTGTAGATGGAGTACCCCGCTGGATTCACGGCGTCCTGGATGCCGCGGACGAGGTCCATGGCCGGCACGCCGTCGCGGCCGAGTGGCGCGAGGGCGTCGCGCACGAGCGCTTCGGCCTGCGCGGCGTCCACCTCGGCGGACGCCGGTGCGGACGCCGCGGCCTCGCCGGCGCGGATGCCCATCCAGGTGGCGCCGTAGAGGCCCGCTCCGCGCATGCGCCCGGGCGAAGCCGGCACGGCGCCCGGCAGGCCGGAGCCGTTGTAGCAGGCGTTGCCACAGGCGTAGAGGCCCGGCACCGTCGTCGCCATGCCGTGGTCGACCTTGATCGGCGAGAGCTCGCCGAGCACCGCCGGGAACACCTCGAGGAAGGCGCCCGGCGCATCGGCGGCGCGCACCCTGCTGATGAGCGTCTGCCAGAACTTCACGGCCACTGGCCGGTCCCACACAGTGCCGCCCTCCACGTCCTCAGTCGTGTTGGCAAGCATCCAGTTCTCGGGGTGGAACGTGACCAGCGGTCCGTTGCCGGCCACCATCTGCTGGTACCACACGGCGCTGGTCATGCCGCACACGTCGGCCTCGAACTCGCCGCGGAACCGCGGCGAGAGCTTCTCGTGCCAAGCGTTGTAGAGAGCGTCCTCTGAGCCGATGAGCGGCTCTTTGCCGCGCTTCCCGGCGAGCTGGGCGAACGGCCCCCACTCGGCGTTCCGCATCTGCGCGCCGGCGCGCCAGGCCATGCCCAGGCCATCGCCGCGCTGGCAGCTCCACATGCCCATGATCCGGTAGCTCTGGCCGCCGGTGGCGATGATCGCCGCCGGCGCCTTGATGACGATCGGCGCGCCGTCGAGGAGGCTGAAGCCGACGGCGCCGGCGATGCGTCCGCCGTCGGAGAGCAGGTCGGTCAGCGACGTCTTGTCGATAAAACGCACGCCCAGCTTGCGGGCCGTGCGCTTCAGGACGCGCATCAGATCGAGATCGGCGCCCGTGAGGCTCCAAGGCAGGAACGGCTTGAAGCGCTTGTGGATGAACTGCCCGTCCTCGCGGCGCTGGAACTTGCCCGTCCAGCCGTCCATGCGCTCGAGCGTGTCGGCGCTCTCGCGGCCGAATTCGGCGAGCAGGTCCTGGTCCTCGATGTAGTGACCGATACGCTCACAGTGGAACTCCACGAACCGGTCCACATCGTCCTCGGGCGCAAGATACCACCAGATGCCGGCGCCCTTGTTGGCCTGGCCGGCCCAGCCGGACGTGGCCTTCTCTACGACGAGGACGTCGGCGTCGGGGTTCTTCTCCTTGGCCGCAGTGGCGGCGGCGAGGCCGGCGATCCCTCCGCCGATCACGAGCACGTCGGCCAGCTCGACTCTCCCCAACTCCTGAAGCGCGGTCATCTCGAGTCACCCCCGACACGATAGGCGAACCCGCGCTCGATGACGGGCGGGAAGTCCATGTCCCAATCGGCGATCACGCTGAGACACTCCTCTTGACAGTTGAGCTCACAGACGTTGCAGTGCACACAGTCCTCCGGATACGCCACGATGGGCCGCTTGGCTTCAGTGTCCCAGCGGATGACGTCGGCGAAGCAGGCCTGGTAGCAGGTCTTGCAGCCGGTGCACGCGTCGAAGTCGATGATCACGCTGTTCATGCCTGATTCGAACCTCCACACTCGACAGTTCGATCTCGTCCGTCCCAATCGGAACTACGGATCGTAGCTATAGGACTGTGAATACTTTCCTTGTATTCTAGAGTTCAGCCATGCGGTGCGTCAATCCCCTGCGCTTCGCACTCCGTTTCGACGCGCGAGGCCGCGAGCTGAGTACCCAGGCGCTTGGACGGCTGCGGCGACGGACGAACTGAGGGTGACGCTGGGCCTGGGCAGGCTCCGGGAGGGTGCGCCGCACCCTCCCGGAGCCTCGAAGTCAGAGCCGCTTCAGTTGACGGGAGCGTCGCCCTGAAGGACGTACTCGCCGTTCTTGATCTGGAACAGCCACATCTGGCCGTGGATGCCCACGTGATCGGTGGCGGAGTAGCTGTACACGCCGGAGAGGCCCTGGAAGTCCGTGATGGACTCGAAGGCGTCACGGACGGCGGCCTTGTCGGTGCTTCCGGCCTTCGTGACGGCCTCAGCCATCAGGTTGACCGCGTCGGCAGCCCACCCGGCGAAGGTGTCCGGCGGGGCATTGGTCTCGGCCATGACGGCCTCGTACATGCCGGCGATCATCGGCTTGCCGGGGTAGCTGTCCGGAAGCTGAG
Source organism: uncultured Thermoleophilia bacterium (assembly GCA_963765635.1). Lineage (GTDB taxonomy): Bacteria > Actinomycetota > Thermoleophilia > UBA2241 > UBA2241 > CAIXSE01. The sequence continues at coordinate 835,958 of CAVXXF010000002.1, read as the reverse complement.
GTCCGGCCGTGACGGCGGTGGCGATGAAGTACATGCCCTCGACGTTCTTCGTGCCCTGGGCGAAGAGCGGGATGGCCGACGCGAGCGTAGGACCACTGATGACCGGGATGTCCAGACCGGCGCCCTTGAGGGCCTTCATGAACGCGTCCGCCTGCGGCGCGGTCACCATCAGGCAGAGCGCGTCGGCGCTGGCCTTGTCACAGGCAGCGACGACCTTGGACGCGACGCCGCTGAAGTCCGTCTGGTCGAGCGGCCACTGATCGCCAAGGCGCGTGAACGTGATGCCTGCGTCTGGGGCCATCTCCGCGACGTAGTCCAGCGTCTCCTGCTGGATGGTGAGGACGTCGGCAGCGCCGACGACGTTCTTCCAGCCCATATCGGCGAAGACCTTGACCAGCGCATCGGCATTATCCTTGGCGCCCTGCGCGTTGCTGAAGGTCCACTTGAACGCCTCGGTCTCCTTGCCCTTCTGGGGAGCGTAGGAGAGCACGCCCGGCATGCCGGCCTTCTCCTCGATACCACGTGCGACGGGCGCGATGAAGTCGACCCACGGCTGGAGGATGAAGTCCACCTTGTCCTGCTGGATCAACTGGGTGACCGCGGCGGACGCCTTGGCCACATCCGAGCCGTCGTCCTTGCTGATGATCTCGATCGTGATCTTGCCGTCGATGCCGCCGGACCCGTTGATCTGGTCGACCGCACCCATTGTCGACCCCACGATCGACTCGTTCGGCGCCGCGCTCACTCCGGTCGCGGAGTTCACGAAGCCCACCTTCATCGTGGTGGTGGCGCCGGCCGACGGCGAACTCGACGCGTCCGTGCCCTCGTCCGAGTTGCCGCAGCCGCCGAGGACGATCGCCGCCCCGACCATCACGATCAGCGCCACGAGCGCCACCGCCATCCACTTGCGCTTGCTCATAACTCCCCCTTCTCTTGGTTCCTTGCTCACTGACAGAAACGGAGGGTCAGGCCTGACCCAGGTAGCACGCCCTCACGCGCTCGTCCTGTCGCAGGTCGGAGGCGAGACCCATAAGGGCCACCGATCCGGTCTGCAGCACGACGGCACGGTCGGCCACTGAAAACGCCATCTCCGCGTTCTGCTCCACCATCAGCATGGTGAGGCCTTGGTCGTTGAGCTCCTTGAGTGCCTCGAAGATCCGCTCGACGGCCAGCGGCGCGAGCCCCATCGACGGCTCGTCCAGGAGGAGCAGGTTCGGCTTGCCCATCAGCGCCCTCCCGATCGCGACCATCTGCTGCTCACCGCCGGAGAGCGTCCCGGCGGGCTGCGCGCGACGCTCCGCGAGCGCCGGGAACAGGTCGTAGACGTAGGCGAGGTCGTCGGGCACGCCGTCTCGCGAGCGGCGCCCCGAGGAGCCCAGAAGCAGGTTGTCCTCAACGGAGAGCGACGGGAAGAGCCGCCTTCCCTCGGGCACCTGGCAGACACCGCGACCCACGATCTTCGAGGGCGCAAGCTTGGTGATGGCCGCACCCGTGTAGGTGATCGACCCGGCGCTCGGGCGGAGCACGCCTGAGATGGTGTGGAGCAGGGTGGTCTTGCCGGCGCCGTTGGCGCCGAGGACCGCCACGATCTCGCCCTTGGGCACGGCTATTGTCACATCACGCAGCGCGTGGATGGCGCCATAGCGGGTCGACAGGTCCCGCACCTCGAGCAGCGTCTCGACCGCAGCTGTCTCGGATCTCGCTGAGACGGCGGCCTGCGACGTGCTGAGGTCGCCGCACTCGTCGCCGGCGCCCTCGTGGCCCACGCCGAGGTACGCCTCGATGACGGCGGCGTCCTTCTTGACGTCGTCGGGCACCCCGGAGGCGATCAGCTTGCCGTAGTCGAGCACCGTAACCCAGTCGCACAGGCCCATCACCAGCTCGATGTCGTGCTCGACCAGGAGGACGGTCACGCCGGCGTCACGGATGCGGCGGATGCGGTCGACGAGGTATTCGCGCTCGGCGGCGTTCATGCCAGCGGCAGGCTCGTCCAGGAGCAGCAGTCTCGGCTCCGAGGCCAGCGCTCTGGCGATCTCCACCAGGCGCTGCTGCCCGTACGGGAGACTCGCGGCAGGCTGGTGAGCGCTTGAGTCGAGGCCGACCAGCCGCAGCGCATCCATGGCGCGAGCCCGCGAGGCCTTCTCCTCCCGGCGCTGCTTGGGCAGACCGAGCCCGCCGGAGATGAGGCCGGCCTTCTCGTGCCGATGACAACCCACGAGGACGTTCTCGAGCACGTCCATGTTCTCGAAGATGCGCAGGTTCTGGAAGGTACGGGCCATGCCGAGACGAGCGCTGTCCGCCGGCGACACGTCGGTGATGTCTTCGCCGGCCAGCCAGACCCGTCCGCCCGAGGCGCGCTGCAGCCTGCTGACCACGTTGAACAGGGTCGTCTTGCCGGCGCCGTTCGGTCCGATGAGGGCGACGATCTGTCCCGCGGGAACCGCCAGGGAGACCTTGTTCACCGCCCGCAGTCCACCGAAATCGACGGAGATGTCCTGGACCTTGAGCAACTCCTCTCCCTTGGTCCCCGACTCCTGTCGCCGCAGGTCTGCGAACAGGGCGCCAGGCGCGCCGGCGTCGAGCGCGGGACTCGCGTGCTCTTGCACGTAGACGGGCAAGGCCACCTGCGTCGCGCACGCTTCGGTCGAACCGTCGGCCTCCGCCACGTTGGCGCACTCGAGCGTCTCGGCCCGGCTCTGCCGCCGGAACGCGGTCTTCACGCTGACCAGGCGCCGCTTCGTGAACAGCCCCGTGATGCCCATCGGCAGGAACAGGAGCAGGAGGATCATGATCGCCGCGTAGATGACGCCGCTCCACTGCTGCGTGCCGGAAAGCGAGTTGGAGAGCCACGTCATCAGCACTGCCCCGACCAGTCCGCCCCAGATGGACCCGCCGCCGCCGATCAGCATCATGATGATGGGCAGGATGGCGGCCCCGAACGCGAACGCCCCCGGCGTGATCGCCGCCAGCGTGAAGGCGTACAGCGCGCCGGCGATGGCGCAGAAGATGGCGCTGGCGACGAAGGCGACGAGCTTCCAGTTCGCGGTGCGGACCCCGAGGGTCTGCGCCGCGATCTCGCTGGTCGCGACGGCTCGCAGGGCGCGACCCACGCGCATGCCCAGGGCGCGCTCGGTGAACAGCAGGATGAGCAGGGCGACGATCCACACGACGTAGTACTGGCGCATGTAGGTGTCGACCTTGAACCCGAAGAGGTCGAGCGGCGGCACCGGGGCAAGTCCGAGAGTGCCCCCGGTCACGCCGCGCGCTTCGACGATGAGGGCGCTGAAGATGATGCCGAGACCGATCGTCGCCAACGCCAGATAGAAGTAGCGGAGACGCAGGACGGGGCGGCCGATGACGACCGCGATCACGCCCGCAAGCGCCGCGCCGGCCAGCAGGGCAAGGAGCGTCGGGACGTTGTACTTCAACGACAGGATGGCCGCCGTGTAGGCGCCGACCCCGTAGAAGGCGGCGTGACCGAACGAGAGCTGTCCGGCTTGCGCGATGATGAGGTAGACGCTGACCACGACCATCAGCGACAGGCCGGCGAAGGTCATCCAGCTGAGCGTGTACAGGTCCTGGTAGAAGAACGGCCACGCGGCCAGCACCGCGATGATGGCGAGCTTCGCGAGCAGCGCGGCGGACAGGAACCGGTTGCCGCGGCGCGGCGGAGCCTGAGCGACAGGCTGCGTCTGGGCGCTCATCCGTCGACCTCCGCAGCGCCCGTGCCCAAGATACCCGAGGGCCTGAAGTACAGGATGATGATGAGCAGCACGTACGCGACGGCGCTGCGGTAGCCGCCGGGCAGGAAGCCGGAGGCGAGGGACTCGGCGAGCCCCACCGTGAGCCCGCCGACGATGGCTCCGCTGCTCTTGCCCCAGCCGCCGACGATGGCGGCGATGAACCCGGCCAGCCCGAGCATGCCTCCCGAGGCGTAGCTCATCGCGCTGATGGAGCCCACGCAAATGCCGCCGATGGCGCCGATGGCCGCGCTGATCGCGAACGCCAGCACGACCATCCTCGTCGTGGAGATGCCGGAGAGGCTGGCCGAGAGCGGATCGCTGGCCGTCGCCGTCATCTGCTTGCCCACCCGGGTGCGATTGGACAGCAGGTACAGGCCCAGGAAGAGAAGCAGGGCGACGCTGATGACCCAGATGCTCTGCACCTCGAAAGTGAGCTTCCAGAAGTGGAGCGTGCGGTCGCCGGGGAAGGCCGGGATCCCGAGACCGTAGCCGCCCCACTTGACCAGCGCCAGGTTCTCGAGCAGAAGACTGACGCCGATGGTCACGAGGATCATGGAGACGAGCGAGACCTTCATGATGGGAGCAATGACCAGGAAGTACATCGCCACCGCGATCGCGACGACAACGACGACGGACAGGATGCCGGCGAGCCAGAACGGCAGACCGCGCTCGGTCAGCAGCGAGTAGGTGATCAGCGCGCCGAGCATGACGAACGAACCTTGGGCGAAATTCACGACCCGGGAGGTGCGATAGATCGTGACATAGCCGAGACCTACGAGCGCGTAGATGGCCCCGGCAGTTATGCCCGAGATCACGAGCTGCAGCCACTGCGTGACGCCCATCAGTCCCCCCGCGCTCGCCCACATCTGGCTCTGCGTCCGTGGCGTGATCTCTCACTCAACGGCTCCGGCACCCAGCTCCAGTACTTATGAGAGTGAATATTCACTCTAGAGTTGGCCGTCCGCCGTGTCAACGACTTCGTTCCAGCCCCGGTATCCCTGAGCGTCGACAAGCGCCTCCAGCGAGTGGGGGCTCAGAACTGCGGGCCTCGGACTACTCTCGGTGCCGCGCGTGTAGTCGTAGACGACCCGCTCTGTGGTCACCATCGAAAAGCTGCCTACGGAGTCGAGCGGCGAGTCCTCGCCGCCGACCGCCACGCGCACCGCAGGGTCTCCGGTGAAGCTCAGCAGGTCCGGCAGGCTGTCGAACCAGAGCTCCTCGACCCCCGAGTAGCCGCCCACGCCGGCGAGCGCGAACAGCGTTCCCTTGAACGCTGCGGGGTCGACACGCACATGGATGCTCTGCACGATCCTCTTGGGACGCGCGCGCCCCGTCTCGAGCAGAACACGGGCGTGCCTCTCACGCCAAGCCTCGGCGAAGTCCTCGTCACCGAAACCGTCCCGGCGCTTCACGAAGTGCAGGAGCTTGACGCCGCCCGGGCGACAACCAGGCTCTTCGTGGGCGAACACCTCTTCGGTCATCTCGATGACGAAGTTGCCGTCGCCAAAGTTGTGCGGGTGCATACGCAGCATGTAGTCGTCCGAGCGGAATGGGACCAGGTTGTCCTCAGCCGTCTCCAGCCAATGGTCGGCGAAGTTGTCCCATGCCATGTCCGACAGCGGATACAGCAGCGCTCCGCCGTCAACGCCGTTCACGGTGAAGTGCTGTGCATAGCGACGGAAGGTCCGCATCACCGACGGCGTCGTGATCATGAGCGCGACGTGGATGACGCCCCACTCGTGGAAGTACTTCTCCTGCGTGTCGCCGGGCTTGCGCCGCGCGGCGAGCATGAACTTGATCACGGCTTGACCGGGTAGTCCTTCACAGGGACGTCCGTCGTACTGATGACCATCTGCCCATCCGCGTCGACCACGTCGATCCATTTGAGGCAGTTGACGTCATCCCGTTCAGGGAAGTCCTCACGCAGGTGCCAGCCGCGCGATTCGGGGCGCGCTATCGAGGTGCGGTAGAACAGCTCGGCGCTCAGCACCATGGCTGCCGCTTCGTGGCAGGCCGACAGGTAGTGCGGGTCCTCGGCGGAGAGCTCCGGTAGCCCGTCCTTGATGGCGAGTACGGTGTCGAGCGCCCCCTCCATGCGGTCCTCGCGCTTGTAGATGCTGTTGCCCACCGGCGACATGACGTCCTGCACGGCGCGAACGACAGCGGGCGCCGTGTTGCCGGCGCCCTTCTTGAGCGGCGCGTAGATGCGTTCCCTGAGCACCGCCGCCTGCTCGGCGTCGAGCGTCGGCCGCGCCGCCGCGGAGGCGGCCGCCACGACAGCCTGCGTGCACAGACCGGCCGAGAAGACGGCGTTGCCGAGGCCGGTGCCCCGCATACGCCCGGGAGGCGCCGGCACGGCGCCAGGCCAAGACGAGCCGGACAGACTCGTGTCGCCTATGGCGAAGAGGCCCGGCACCGTGGTCGCCATCTGGTGATCGACCTTGACGCAGGACTGCTCGCCGATGAAGCCCGGCAGAACCGGCTGCATCGGCCCCTTGACCGTGGACGCCGCCATGGCTTTGCCGATGGTGGTGCCCCAGAAGGCCGTGCTGATCGGGCGCACGGCGAGGGCGTCCGAGTGGAACGCCGCGGAGGTGACGTTCATGATGAAGTTCTCCGGCATGTTGGCGCAGACAGGCCCGTTGCCGGCCTTCATCTCCCGCCACCACGCCACGACCTCTTTGGAGTGGCAGTCCGGCTCGATGACCGGGCGGATGGCCTTGGTGATGTGCTCACCCTTGTTGTTGTACAGCACGTCCTCGGCGCCCTGGCAGACTTCCTTGGTGTCCGTGAACACCCAGTTGATGAAGTTCCCGAACTCGGCGTTGCGCATCACGGCGCCGGCGCGGTAGGCGGCGGCGATGCCGTCGCCGCGCCCGCTGGCCCAGCGGCGCATGAGCTTGTAGTTCTGGTTGCCGTTGGCGAGCACCGTCGCTCCCGCCGAGACGATGACGCACTCGCCGTCGAGCATCCCAAAGCCGATGGCGCCGGCGACGCGATCGCCGTCCTTCAGGAGATCGACTGTGGCGACACGGTCGACGAAGCGCACTCCCAGCTTACGAGCGCGCTTGGCGAGGTTCAGCGTCACGTCCTGATCCATGACGGCCATGCGCCAGGGCAGGCTCTCGGTCCAGCGGATGAACTTGGGCGCGCCGGCTTCGTCGCGATAGATGTGAACACCCCAGCCTTCGAGGCGCTCCAGAAGGCCTCGTGACTGCTCGGCGTAGGCGCGCAGCAGAACCTGATCCTCAAGGCCGGCGCCCATCTCGCGGACGTGGAACTCGACGAAGGTGTCGAAGCCGTCTTCGGCCTCTACGTAGGCGAAGTTGCCGCCGCCCTTGTTGGCCTTGCCGCCCCAGCCGGCGACGACTTTGTCAAGCATAAGGACGTCTACGTCGGGAGCGGCTTCCTTGGCTCCGATCGCAAGTGCCAACCCGGCGATGCCGCCGCCGATGACGAGGATGTCGGTGGTGAGGACATTCCCCTCGGACTCGAGTGAAGTCACGTCACTGCTCCTTCGTGAAAGGTGAGAGGCTCGAGGCGGTGGAGATCAGACAACGGGCGGCCAGTAGTTGCCGAGGTAGTCAGGAATCACCTCGATCACGTGCTCGGGACAGCCCAGCTCGCACTTGTTGCACTCCACGCAGTCCTCGGGGTAGGCGACGATCGGCTTCTCCTCCCCGCCATCCCAGCGGAACACGTCGACGAAGCACGCGTCGAAGCACACCTGACAGCCCGTGCAACCGTCCATGTCGATCTTGATAGTGTTCACAGACGCCCCCTGACTCGCTGTCGTTCCGTCACTCTAGATGATTACACGACGACTAGGAAGCTTGTCAAGCTCCGGGTAGTCACCAGCTCGAGGGGTAGTCGCTGCGGGCTCCAGATCGAGGCGAAGCTGCGGCGCAGGCGGCCTACGGCCGGAACGCCGGAGGTATGGGCGGCGGCAGGCTCACGATGGTATCCAGCAGGGGCCCGTAGCGCTCGCGCCATGCCTCGATGTCGAGCTCGCCGGAGTACACGGCCTCGAAGGCGAGGAACAGGCCGAGCGCCGTCCACAGCACGTCGCGCCGCGAGAACTCGGCATCCCATGAGGCGCGCATGGCCAGATGCTGGAACGCGCCGAAGAACGCATAGGACACGAGCTCATCGGAGAAGGGCGGCTCGGCGCCGGGCCGGCGCAGTCTGCGCAGATCGTCGATGGCGCCGCGCAGAAACGTCTCGAAGGTGGCGCGAAGCTCCGTGCGCGCCTCCTCGTTCTCCAGGGCCGCTTCGCGGGAGAGCGCGATGAGATCGGGGGCGAACGCCTGGATGCCCGAGTCGGCGTACATGCGCCAGAGGAGGTGGACGGCCGGGTCGGGTTCGTCCTTGAGCCGCGGCTCCATGTAATCGGCCATCGACTTCACGGCGACTCCGTAGCAGGCCGCGAACAAGTCGCGCTTCGTGGCGAAATGCGCGTAGAGGACCTGTGGCGTGATGCCGAGCTCGCCGATGACATCGGCGATACGCGTGCCTTTGTACCCTTCACGGGCGAAGCGGCGGGTCGCTGCCATGAGGATGGCGCGCCGCGTCTGCTCGGTCTTGCGCGCCACCAGGTCCACGCCGTTGTCGTGAGCGGCCTCAAGGCGCGGCGCGAGCAGTTCCTTGATCGTCGCGAGCGGCAGTCCCTGCTCCTTGAGGCGCTGGATCTCCTTGAGGAGGGCTACGTGCTCCTCGGCGTACAGGGCGCGGCTGGGACTGGACTTCTGCGCAGGCGGCAGCAAGCCGGCGCGCACGTAGTAGTAGATGGTGCCGCGCGGCACCCCGCTCACGCGTTCCAGCTTGCCGATGGTCAACGCCTGCATGCAGCCCTCTCCCCCTGCGGAGCCGATGACGCCCGCCTGAGATGATGTCACAGACGGCGGCGCGGGGACCAGCAGCGGGCGACTACGCCTCTCACAGGAGTCGGGTTGAGGACCAGAGATGCCTCCGCTGCCGGCGGCCCTATACTGTGGCAAACGGCGGTCTGGGCCGGCGTACTGGGCCGGCCAGGCACCCAGACTCGCCAAGTCAGCAGGCCGAAAGACACCCAGGAGGGCGTAAGCAGCATGAAAAGCACGACGTGGCAGGACGAACAGGCAAGGACACATATCGATTGGGAACTGGACGACGTGACGCCCAGGATGCTGGACTGGTTCTGGTGCAACATGGAGAAAGGCGACTACCTGTGGCACCCTAACCAGCACAATGGCTTTGAGTGGTGGGTGAGCATCCAGGAGCAGGGCTCTCCGCTCGGCAGCATCCACGTCGCGCCGCAGACGTGGGACGACGGGCAGCAGATCAGGCCCTACATTCGCATGGAGACTCTGGAAGACGTCGCCGACGACATCAAGGATCTCGTCAAATACGACCACGTGGTCATCGTCGGCGCCATCAGTATCCTCGGCGACAACGTGAGGCGCGACGACCCCGTCATCGGCTACAGGGTGCATCAATGGCAGAAGACCGACGGCGGCGTCGTGGGGATGTCATCGGGCATGGAGGCCAAAGCCGACTTAGCCGACAACGGCTTGATCTGGGCGGCTCACGCCACGCAAGAAGTTGGCAACTGGGAAGTCTTTCTCCCGGCGCTGAGCCGCCTCTACCGAGTCATCACCGACCCTGCCATTTGCCCCGACTACTCGTTCAGGGTCGAGGGCCGCGGCCGGGACATCCGCTACGCGGAGCTGTAGACGATTGAACGAGAGGGCAATGGGAGCCGGGCAGGAGCTTGTAGCCTCGTCGTCTGCGACCCGCTCGATGTCGACCTGACGCTTATGCGGATGGCGGCAGGTCTCCGTTGGCCCGCGGGATGAACAGGGCGGCCACCGAACCCAGCGCGGCGACGCCGGCCGCCACAAGGTACGCTGACATGAAGGACGCGGAGGCATCCGCCAAAGCCCCCGCGACCAAAGGGCCGGCGACCTGGCCGACGCCGAGGAAGAGCGTCAAGAACCCGAGCGCACTGGACGCCAGGGCCGGCCCGAAGCCGTCACCACAGGCCGCTCCCATGATGCCGGGCACGCTCCAGGCCGTGACCCCGAAGAGCAGCGCCGACGCCGTGAGGCCCCCCGTTCCCGTCGACACCGCGAAGAGCGCGAACGACGCGGCGTGCACGGCGCAGACGATGGCCAGGGCGTACTTGCGCCCGATCACGTCCGAGACCCAGCCCCAGAGCACGCCGCAGACGAGGCTCGCCCAGCCCAGCGTCATGAACAGCCCTCCGGCCTCCTCGGGGCTGAGGCCCAGGTCGCCGGTGAGGCGGCGTATGAAGAACGTCATGTAGATCACGTACGAGAAGCCGAACGCCACGTAGACGAGCCCCAAGCCCCAGAAGTACGAAGAGCCGAACACGCGCCGTGCATCGGCGCGGTGAGAGCGCGGGGGTACGGCCACGCCCGTGGGGTGCGGCAGCTCGGCCGCCTCAGCAGGCAGGAGCCTGCCGGCGGCCTCAGGCGCACGGTCGCGCAGCACCAGCGCGGCGAGCACCGCCAAGCCGAGCGTGAGCGCCCCGAAGGCGAACCAGGCCTCTCGCCATGCCTCAGGGCCGGCGGCGGCGATCAACCGCGGCACCGCCGGCCCGACGACCACCAGCGCCAACGACGACCCCGAGACCACGAAACCGGAGGCCAAGCCCCGGCGCCGGGAGCCGAACCACGTCGCCATCATGGCGACGGCGGGGACGTTGACGATTCCACCCCCGATGCCGGTGAGGGCACGCGCCGCGGAGGCCGAGACAACGCCCTGAGCAAGCCCGGTCGCCAGCATCGCAGCCCCCGCTATCACGAGCCCTGTGGCGATCACCCGGCGCGGTCCGAAGCGGGTGGCCAGTACGCCGGCCACTACCGCCATGACGACGTAGCCGACGAGGTTCCAGGAGGCCAACGCTCCCGCCTGGACGTTGGAGAACCCCAGACTCTCTTGCATGGAGGGCAGCACCGACGCGTAACCGAAGCGGCCCAGGCCGAGGGCGCCGAACACGGCGAGGAAGGCCACGGCGAGGATGGCCCACCGGTACTGTGGGTGGGAGTCGGGGGTCACGCGCGCCTCGCCGCCGCACCACTGTCGCCGTCCGGAGCGCCCTTCAGGCGCACGTGTTCACGGCTCTGCCCAGCCTGAAGGCGTCAAGATTCAGATCCACCGTTTTCGGCGGTACGGAGCGGCGGATCACTGCCTCCATGGCGTCCGCGGAGAACGGCAGCGCCGCGGCCACGGCGCCCAGCATGACCACGTTGGCGGCTTTGACGTTGCCGGCCTGGACAGCCAGCGCGTTGGCGTCGAGCGCGCAGACGCTGGGCCAGGCGGCGGTGATGCGCGCGTCGATGTCGACCGGGTACTCCGCCAGGCCCGCCGACACGGTGCTGGAGTTCAGGCGCAGGGTGTTGTAGACGAGCAGGCCTCCGGGCCGCAGCCAGTGCACGTAGCGTGCGGCCTCCACCGCCTCGAACGATAGCAGGACGTCGACGGTCCCCTCCGTGATGAGTGAGCAGTGGACCCGGTCGCCGAAGCGCAGGTGCCCCGTCACACACCCTCCTCGTTGCGCCATCCCGTGGACCTCGCTCTGCTTGACGTCGTAGCCCTCTGCCAAAGCCACCCGGCTGAGCACGTAGCTCGCCAGAACAACGCCCTGACCGCCCACGCCGCTGATGAGGATGTTGAAGGTCGCGCGGCCGCTCATGGGGCATCCTTTCCGTCGCCGGCGTCAGAACCGATGATGGCGTCGAACGTGCACAGCTGCGCGCAGACGCCGCAGCCGTTGCACACCTCAGCGTCGATCTCGACGCGCCGCAGGTCCTCGCCTTCATCGACCAGGCTCAGGGCCGTGCACCCCGCGCGAAGGCAGACCCTGCAGCCGCTGCACAGATCCGCATCCACACTCCACGGCGGTCGCCGGATCTTGAATTGCAGCACGCACGGCGAGGTGGCTATGACCACGGATGGCTCGCGGGCTGCGAGCTCCTCGCGCAGCACGCGCTCCGTCTGTTCCAGGTCGAACGGGTCGATCGTCGCGATACGGCGGAGGCCCAAGGCTCGGCATAGCCCGGGGATGTCGACCTCGGGCGCCGGCTGCCCAGCCAGGGACTTGCCGGTGCCCGGATTCTGCTGCCCGCCGGTCATGGCGGTGGTGCGATTGTCCAGGATGATGGTCAGCACATGGCTCTGGTTATAGGCCACGTTCAGCAGAGAGGTGATGCCGGAGTGGAAGAACGTGCTGTCGCCGATGATGGCGACCGCCCTGTTGTGCGCGTCGGCGGTCTCGTCGACGACCTTGGCCATTCCGTGCGCCATGCTGATGCCGGCGCCCATGCAGGTGCTGCAGTGCATGGCCGCGAACGGCGGCAGCGCGGCGAGGCTGTAACAGCCGATGTCGCCGCTCACGAACGCTTTCATCTTGCGCAACGCCACGAAGACGCCACGGTGCGCGCAGCCGGGGCAGAGCGTCGGCGGGCGGTCGGGAAGCTCGCCGGTGACCGGCTCCCGCGTCTGCAGCAGACGCTCGTCGACGCCCGGCACGCCGGCCGCCGACAATGTTCGCGCAACGAGACCCGGGTCGAACTCGCCGCACAGTGGCAGCAGGTCCTTGCCGCCGTCGACCTCGATGCCCATGAGCCGGATTGACTCCTCGAGAAACGGATCGAGCTCTTCGACGACGTAGAGCTTCTCGACCTGCGAGCGGAATTCGGCGATGAGCTTGCGCGGCAGCGGATAGGTGAGCCCCAACTTGAGGAAGCTTGCCGCGGGGAAGGCTTCGCGAGCGTAGCCAAGGGCCGCTCCGGAGGCGACGATGCCGACGCGAGGGTCGCCCTTCTCGATGCCGTTCAGCGCGCTGGTCTCGGCCCACGCCGCCACGTCCAGCAGCCGCTGTTCCACGAAGGCATGCCGCAGCCGCGCGTTATGCGGCATCATCAGGTTCTTGGCCGGATCGCGGTTGAGCACGGTAATGGGCTCCTGATCATCCGCGCGATCGCCCAGCTCCACGATGCCCTGCGCGTGTGACGTGCGGGTCGTCGTGCGGAACAGCACCGGCGTGTCGAACAGCTCGCTCAGCTCGTAGGAAGCCTTCAGATACTCGATGGCCTCCCCGGCCTCGGCCGGCTCGACAAGCGGCATCTTGGCGAAGCGCGCGTACTGGCGATTGTCCTGCTCATCCTGGGAGCTGTGCATCCCAGGGTCGTCGGCCGACACGATCACGAGGCCGCCCCCGACGCCGACGTAGGATGCCGAGAAGAAGGGGTCGGCCGCCACGTTGAGGCCCACGTGCTTCATGCAGGCCAGGGCGCGGGCGCCTGCCATGGCCGCTCCGGTGGCCGCTTCCACGGCGACCGTCTCGTTGGGCGCCCACTCGCAGCAGACATCGTCGTAGCGCGACAGGGCTTCGAGGATCTCGGTGCTGGGGGTGCCGGGGTAGGCGGACGCGAAACGCACGCCGGCCTCCCAAGCGCCCCGGGCGATGGCATCGTTGCCTGACATGATCTCGACGCGGCGCTCGAAGGCGACGCGTTCGGGTGGAGCTGTCTGGGCCATGAGTCGTCCTTCAGTCGTGGTCGTCGGAGGAGTGATCGGCGTGCCTCGCACGGTACTCGCCGTACCAGAGTAGGCGGTCCATCGCCCTGGCAGCGGCGCGCGGCGAGCTCAGAGAGACCGGCGAATACCGGGCGCCACTGGGAAACAGCGACTGGCGAACGGGGATGTCCGGCACGTTGATGATCGGCTTGCCCGTGGATTCGATCAGAGCGCCAACGCGCTGCATGAAGGCCGCCTCCCAAGGGCTCAGGCCGTCGTACTCGCCCGTCGACGCAGTCGGCCGGGCGTGCTCGCCAGTGTTGGGAACACCCAGGACCGATAGCACGATCACAGCGTCTATCCCTTCGCACTCAGCGACGGCGGTGACCACGCGCTGCGCCACGTCACCGCCGGCCGACGCGACCAGGTCGAGCGGGTTCCGCCGGCTCCAGAAGGATGGCAGGACGGCGTCGAGTTCTTCGATCAGCGCCGGCGGAAGCGTCGCCAGCTCGAGGCGGCCACTCTGCGCGACCTCGTCGGCGGCGAGCACGCCGGCGCCGCCGCCATTGGTGACCACGGCGACGCGCGAGCCGCGCGGGGACGGCAGGTTAGCGAGTGCGCAGGCCAGGTCCAGTGCCTCCTGCGTCGCCGCGCACGTCACGACACCGGCGCGGCGCGCGGCGGCTTCGAAGACGGCCGCAGGACTGGCCATGGCGCCGGTGTGCGACGCTGCGGCGCGCCCGCCGGCCTCAGTGAGACCGCCGCGCAGCACGACCACCGGCTTGTCCAGGGTGGTGCGCGACGCGACGTCGACGAAACGGCGGCCGTCCTCGATGCCTTCCACGTACAGGATGACGCCTCGAGTGCGCGGATCGTGGTGCAAGTACTCGAGCACGTCGACCACCGAGACCTGCGCCTCGTTGCCCACGCCGATGAACTTCTCCAGACCGATGCCGCGCCGCTCGGCGGCCATGACCATTTGCACGCCGAGGTTCCCCGACTGGGAGACTAGGCTGAGCGTGCCGGGAGACGGGTGCAGCGCGATGAAGCCCGTAGCGTGGAGCTTGCGCTCGTTCGTGACGAGACCCATACAGTTGGGCCCCAGAAGCGTGATGCCCGCGGTGTCCGCGGCCGCGGCCAGCGCAGCCTCCTGCTCGCGGCCCTCCGGCCCGGTCTCCGAGAAGCCGGCGGCGATCGCCACGGCTGCGGGGATCCCTCGGCGGCCGCATTGGTCTACGACGACGGCGGCTTGCCTGGCGCCCACCGCGAGCAGCGCCAGGTCGGGCGCCTCGGGAAGCGCCTCGACGTCGGGAAAGCTGGCGAGACCGAAGTACTCGCCGCTGCGCGGATTCACCGGGTAGATGCGCCCCTCGTACCCCCCGTCGAGAATGTTCTTGAGCGCCGAGCCGCCCCAGCGAGAGACGTCTCCAGACGCGCCCACGATGGCCACCGAATCCGGAGCACACACCGGCCGCAGATCGGGCACGGTGCGGCGTCTGACCGGCGCCTCGCGCCTCGTGTCAGGGTCGAGCACCACGAGGGCGTCGACCGCGACCGGCCGGCCGTCGACGATGAGCAGCGGGTTGACGTCGATCTCAACGATCTCCGGAAAGGCGACGGCCAGATGCCCGACCGCCACGAGGACCTTCGCCAGCGCCTCCCGGTCTACCTCGGGCAGACCGCGGAACCGGCCCAGAAGCCGTTTCGCGCGGATCTGCCCCAGGAGTTCATCCGCCTGCGCATGGTCTAGCGGCGCGATGCCCAGGGCGACGTCCTGGAGCGCCTCCGTGTACACGCCGCCCAGGCCAAATGCCACGAGCGGCCCGAAGGCGGGGTCGCGCTTCATACCCACCAGGAACTCGCGGTCGCCGGCAAGCATCTCCTCCACCAGCACGCCGTCGAGATCGTCGCCGGCGCGCATGGCAATGTCGCGATAGGTAGCGCGCACCGCCTCAGGGTCGCGAACGTCCAGTGCGACGAGTCCTCTCTCGGTCTTGTGCCGGATGCGGGCGCCGATGGCCTTGAGCACGACCGGACCGTCGATCGACGTGGCGGCCGCGACGGCCGCGTCCTCGTCATGCACCACGGCGCCCGCCGGTACAGGGACGTCGCAGGCGGCGAGCAGTGCCTTGGCCTCGGCCTCGTCGAGGGACTCGCGCTCGGCACTGACGGCATTGCGCACCGACTCGGCGGCAGCCTCAGTGGGGCTCAGCTCCTTCACTCTGGTCACCGGCACTCCCCTCTTCAGGACCTCCGCGGTGTCGACTCGCGGCGCCCTTGCGCTAATGGTCTATTAGATATACCTTCAGACCACACTGTCAAGAATGCCCACGTGCCCTCTTGCCCATCGACTACAGTGAGAGCACACACAGGGAGGTTGAGCGCTCATGAGCGACGATTTCACTGCGGGACAAGGTGAATCGACTGGTGGAGCCTCCCTCGCCGCCGACACGGCGAATGAGAACGTGGCTCGCTTTCTGCGCGCCCTGATCTTCTCCAGCGAGCTCGGCCCAGGCGACCGCCTGCCCAGCGAGCGAGAGCTCGCGACGCAGCTCGGCATCTCGCGCATGACGCTGCGGCTGGCCCTCAAGTCCCTTGAGAGCACAGGGTTCATCGTCACCACTCGTGGCGCCCACGGGGGCTCCCGTGTCACCGACTTCGAGGCCTTGCTGCGCTGCTGGCGGCGGTGGATAGCCGATCATGAAAGCGACCTCGAGGACATCTTTGAGGTGCGACTCACCCTTGAGACGCGCATCGCGGCACTGGCCGCCGAACGGCGCACGGCTGGCGAGCTCGCAGTAATCCAGGCCGCCGTGGAGTCGGAGCGCGGCGGCCCCAGCCGCTCGTCCCTCTTCCGAGCGGACATGGATATCCACCGAGCCATCGGGAGAGCGGCGCACAGTCTGCGCCTGGAACGCGCGCTCCTCGACGTGCGCGGTGAGCTCTTCCTCCCCGTCGACCAGGCGCTGCTCGAGCATCGGGTCGGGGAGATCCACGAAGCGCACCGCGCGATCCTGGAGGCGATCCGGCAGCGCGACCCGGATCTGGCAGCCGAGCTGACGCGCGCTCACATCGAGCAGGTGCGAACCCTTGTCCAGCGCGCCCTGGATCGCTAGACGCTGCGCGGCCGACGCCGGGGCAGGCAGTGCCCGCCCGGCGCCGGCCTCATCACCTGCCCGTCAGGCGAGCGGCCTGAAACGCGCCTGGAAGAAGCGCAGCTGCGGTGGCTCGTAGACCATCTCCAGGCCCTTGATCGCGGCGCGCCGGTCGAACACCTCGGCGACCGACTCGGCGACCACGTCCATGTGTGCCTGGGTGTAGACACGCCGCGGGATCGTGAGGCGGACGAGCTCGAGGCTGGGACGCCGGTTCTGACCCGTCACTGGGTCGCGACCGGCGCTCACGTTGCCGCGCTCCATGGCGCGCACGCCGCTGTCGAGGTAGAGCTCCGCGGCAAGAGTCTGCGCCGGGTAGGCATCCTGGTCCAGCTGCGGCAGAAAGGCCTTGGCGTCGAGGAACACGCCGTGACTGCCGATGGGCACGACGATCGGCACGCCGTACTCCTGCAGCTTCTCGCCGAGGTACTTCACCTGGCCGACGCGCGCCCGGATGTGGTCGTACTGCACGCTCTCGCCGAGGCCGATGGCCACGGCCTCCATGTCGCGGCCGGCCATGCCACCGTAGGTGTGCAGACCCTCGTAGACCACGACCATGTTGCGGGCCGCGTCGAAGAGGTCGTCGTCGTTGAGCGCGAGAAAGCCGCCGATGTTGACGAGCGCGTCCTTCTTGGCGCTCATCGTGCAGCCGTCGGTGAGGTCGCAGATCTCGCGGACGATGACGGCCACGGACTTGTCGGCGTAGCCGGGCTCGCGCTCCTTGATGAAGTAGGCGTTCTCGGCGACCCGCGTGGCGTCATGGATCACGCTGATGCCCTGCGCGTCGCAGAGTTCGCGTACCGCCCGCAGGTTGGCGAGGCTGATGGGCTGGCCGCCGGCCATGTTGACGGCCGTGGCGATGCACACGTAAGGGATCTTCTCGGCGCCGACCTCGTCGATCACCCGCTGAAGCTTGGCGAGGTCCACGTCGCCCTTGAAAGGGTGCTCGCTGGCCGGGTCGTGGGCCTCGTCGATGATGACGTCGACGAAGCGCCCGCCGGCGAGCTCCTGGTGCAGGCGCGTCGTGGTGAAGTACATGTTCCCCGGCACGACGTCGCCGGGTTTGATGGTGATCTGGCTGAGGATGTGCTCGGCGGCGCGACCCTGGTGAGTCGGCACGAGGTGCTTGTAGCCGTAGATCTCGCGGACCGCCGTCTCGAGGTGGTAGAAATTGCGGCTCCCGGCGTAGGCCTCGTCGCCGAGCATCATGCCGGCCCACTGGCGGTCGCTCATGGCACTCGTGCCCGAGTCGGTGAGCAGGTCGATGTAGACGTCCTCGCTCCTCAGCAGAAACGTGTTGTAGCCGGCCTCGCGGATCGCGGCCTCGCGCTCCTCGCGGGTCGTCATCTTGAGTGGTTCGACCATCTTGATCTTGAAGGGCTCCGCCCAGGAACGCTTGCGTGGCTCGCTCATTTCTCCTCCGCTGTGCACAAGAGATCATTCAGGTATGCCGCAGCAGTTTCCACTCCTGATGGCCGGAAGTCAATCTATAGTGGAATGCCGTCCCGTCTGGACGCATTCCCTGCGCTCGGGTACAGTCGGACTCCATGCGTGACGCCTCAGCACCCAGATCTCCAGACGTAGCGGACGCTCCCGAGCGCTGGCCGGCCCAACTCGTGGGCCGGCGGCTGCGCGAGGCGCGTCACGCCCTCGGCTTCACGCTCGACGAGGTCGCGACGGCCGCCGGCTTCACGAA
The DNA here is from genome assembly GCA_963765635.1 of uncultured Thermoleophilia bacterium. Classification (GTDB taxonomy): domain Bacteria; phylum Actinomycetota; class Thermoleophilia; order UBA2241; family UBA2241; genus CAIXSE01. Next base: position 817,842 of record CAVXXF010000002.1, on the reverse strand, counting down.
GTCGTTCGTCAGCGCCGTCGAGCGCGGCGAGACCTCGCCGGCGATCGGCTCTCTGTACCGCATCTGCGAGGTGCTCGGCATCTCGATGTCGAGTCTTTTCGAGACGGTGGCGACCCCTGATGCCAACGTTGTGCGCCGCGCACACGTGCAGGGCACGTACTTCGGCGGCGAAGGCGTCGTCAACTACGTGCTCTCCCCGCGCGCCGAGCGGCGCGCCCAGATCATCGAGACACGTATCGACCCGGGCGGCTCGCCGGGGACCGAGTTCTGGTCCCATCCGGGCGAGCTCGTCATGGCGACCGTCGTGGAGGGTTCCGTGGAGTTCCGCTTCAGCGACCGCTCCACTGTTCTGCAGGCGGGCGACACGATCGCCTACGCGCCCAGCGAGCCGCATTCGTGGTGGAATCCAGACGCCCGCGCGCCGGCGGTCGCGCTCTTCTTCCAGATTCCTGCAGAATACTGAGCGAGCGCACTCGGTCACCGTCACTCGCGCGAGCGCTGCACCTCCGGCGGCAGGGGCGGCTCGGAGCGCGCGATGCGGTCCACCACCTCGGCGTAGCGCTCCATCTCGGCGGAGAGGTCGAGCTCGCCTCTGTAGACGGCCTGCACGGCCAGGTAGATGAACAGCTGGGCGCGCACCACGTCGCGCCGCGAGTACATGCCGTCCAGCGAGCGGCGCAGCGTCATGTTCTCGAGAGCCCCGAAGATCCCGTAGCTGACCAGCTCGTCCGAGACCGCTGGTGAAGTGCCGTTTTCCCGTCGGGCCTCGCCGAGATCCTCCATCGGGCCGTTGGCGATCTGTTCCATGAAACCGCGGACCGCTTCGCGCGCCTCTCCGCCCTCGTGCATCGCCTCAGAGCGCGCCAGCGCGAGGAAGTCCGGGCTCAGAGTCTGCACCCCGAAGAAAGCGCCCACGCGCGCCAGCTCCCGGATCGTCCTGTCTGGCTCCAGGCGCAGCTGAGGCTCCATCGACCGCGCCGTCCAATCCACGAAGAGCGCGATCGCTTCGGCAAACAGCTGACGTTTGCTCGCGAAATACTCGTAGAGGACGGGCGGCGTCACCCCGACCTCCTCGACGATGTCGCCGATGCGTGTGCGTTTGTATCCTTTCGTCGCAAACTGTCGCGTGGCCGCTTCGAGGATGGCGAGGCGCGTCGCTGCAGCTTGTCGCGCCACGAGATCGACGCCTTTGGCTTCGTCCGCCTCGATAAGCGGCCGCAGGCGGGGCTTGATGGCGTCGAGATCGAGCCCCTCCTCGCGAAGCCGGCGGATCTCCCCGAGAAGCTCAACGTGTACGTCGCTGTAGATCGCCCGGCTGGCGGCGGCCTTCTGCGCCTCGGGCAGCAGCCCCACGCGCACGTAGTAGTAGATGGTGGAGCGGGGCACGTCCGTCACCCGCTCCAACTCAGAGATCGTCAGAGCCCGCATCGTCAGGGCAGCGTCTTGACCAAGCTGGCCATTTCCAGCGCTGTGGCGGCCGCGGACCAGCCTTTGTTGCCACCCTTGGTGCCGGCGCGCTCCACGGCCTGCTCGATGGTGTCGGTGGTGAGCACGCCGAAGACGACGGGGACGCCGGTATCGAGGCCGATCTTGGCTATGCCCTTGGCGGCCTCGCCGGCCACGTAGTCGAAATGCGGCGTGCCGCCGCGGATCACGGCGCCGAGACAGATCACGGCGTCGTACTTGCCGCTGGCGGCCAGCTTTTTCGCCACCAGCGGCATCTCGAAGGCGCCCGGCACCCAGGCGGAGTCGACGTCGCCGTCGGCGACGTCGTGCCGACGCAGGCAGTCGAGGGCGCCCTCGTACAGTCGCGAGGAGATGAGTTCGTTGAATCGCCCGACGACGAGGGCGAACTTCATCCCCTTGCCGTTGAGCATGCCTTCGTAGGTCGTCATCGTGCGGCTCCTTTGCCGTCGTTGTGGCGGTCTCGCGGGCGAAGCGACGTCAGCCCTCGACGCCCTCCTCCTGCCCGAACAGGTCCTCGTGCTCCAGCAGGTGACCCATCTTGTCCTTCTTGGTACGCAGATAGCAGACGTTGTCGTCATGAGGGTCCACCTCGATGGGCTCGCGGCCGCTGACGCGCAAGCCGTAGCCCTCCAGCGCGACGATCTTCTTCGGGTTGTTGGTCATGATGCGGATCGTCGTCAGACCCAGGTCGGCGAGGATCTGAGCCCCGATACCGTAGTCGCGCAGATCGACGGCGAAGCCCAGCTCGACGTTGGCCTCGACGGTGTCCATCCCCTGCTCCTGGAGCGCGTAGGCCTTGAGCTTGTTGATGAGCCCTATGCCGCGACCCTCCTGGCGCATATAGAGCACGACGCCGAGTCCCTCCGCCTCGATGCGCCTCAGGGATTCGGCGAGCTGCTCGCCGCAGTCGCAGCGCAGCGAACCGAACGTGTCACCGGTGAGGCACTCGGAGTGCACCCTCACGAGCACGTCCTTGCGGCCGGCGACGTCACCCTTGACGATGGCGACGTGGTGGCCGCCGTCGATCACGGATTCGTAGCCCACGGCCTTGAAGTCGCCGTACTTGGTGGGCATCGACACCGTGGCGGCGCGCCGGATGAGCTTCTCGTTGCGGCGCCGATACTTGATGAGATCGGCGACGGTGATGATCTTGAGCCCATGCTTCCGGCCATACAGGATGAGGTCGGGCACGCGGGCCATCGTCCCGTCGTCGTTCATGATCTCGCAGATGACGGCCGAGGGGTTCAGGACGGCGAGGCGCGCGAGGTCGACCCCGGCCTCCGTCTGACCCGCGCGCTCCAGCACGCCTCCGGGGCGCGCCATGAGGGGGAACACGTGCCCCGGCTGCACCAGTGACTCCGGCGTGGACTCCGGATCGATGGCGACCTGGATGGTGTGTGCGCGGTCGGCGGCGGAGATCCCCGTAGTGACGCCCTCGCGCGCCTCGATCGAGACGGTGAAGGCCGTCTGCAGGCGCGCCTCGTTGTGGGCCGTCATGGGCGGCAGGTTGAGCTCCGCGCAGCGTTGCGGCGTGAGGCAGAGGCACACCAGCCCGCGGCCCTCCTTGGCCATGAAGTTCACCTTCTCGGCGGTCGCGAACTGCGCGGCCATCGTGAGGTCGCCCTCGTTCTCGCGGTCCTCGTCGTCGCAGACGATGATCATCTTGCCCTCGCGCAGATCGTCGAGCGCCTCGGCGATGGAGGCAAAAGGCCGTCCGCCGTGCCGGTCGGCGCGTGATTGGTCGCTGCCCATCAGAACCCCGCTTCCGCTAACTTCTCCCAGGTGAGCCCGGCGCCGGGCTTGCGCCCCGCGACGAACGCGTGCACGTACTTGGCGATGAGGTCCGCCTCGAGATTGACCCGCACGCCCGGCGCGAGCCGCGCCAGCGTGGTGACGGCCGCCGTATGCGGGATCAGCGACACGCGCACGCGGCCGCCGTCGACGGCGACGATCGTCAAGCTCACGCCGTCGACGGCCAGCGACCCTTGCGCGACACTGACGTCGCTCACGGCCGGCGGCGTTTCAAGCTCCACGACCAGGGCGTTGTCCTCGGGCGTCGCGCGGACGACCGTACCGACCCCGTCGATATGCCCGCTCACGAGGTGACCGCCGAGGCGCGACTGCAGGGTGAGCGCACGCTCGAGATTGAGGCGGTCGCCGGGCCGCCGGTCGGCGAGCGTCGTGCGACGCACCGTCTCGGGCATGACGTCGGCGGTGAAGCCTCCGGGACGCAGCCCCGTGATGGTGAGACACACGCCGTCTGTAAGGATACTGTCGCCGACGGCCGCGCCACCAGTGACGAGCGTGGCCGACATGTCGAGCACCGCGCTCTTCTCAGAGACGCGCAGGCTGCGCAGCGTCCCGATCTCTTCGACGATGCCGGTGAACACTCAGGCCCCGTCTTTCGTCAGGCTGCCGCTGAGCAGCAGGTCGTCGCACACCGGCCGCCACTCCACGTCGTGCAGGCGCCAGGCGTCGGCGAGCGCGCCGACGGCCGGCGCCGCGAACAGGTCGGGCGCCCCGCGCCCGACGATGAGCGGCGCCACGAACAGCAGCACACGGTCGATGAGCCCTTCGGCCAGTAGGCTGCCGGCCAGGGTGGGGCCGCCCTCGCAGAGGACGTCGAGCAGACCGCGGTCGGCGAGCGCGGCGAGGCCGGCGCGCAGGCCACCCTCCCCCACCTCGATAAGTTCGGCGCCCCGCGCCTCGAGGATGCGGCGCGCCGCGCCGTCGGCCCGCTCGGCCAGCACGATGGTGGGCGTCTGGCGCGCTGTGGCGAGCACCCTCGCGCCCGCCGGCAGTCCGCCGCCGTGCGTGACGATCACGCGCACCGGGTCGCGACCCTCGCTCAAGCGCACGGTGAGCTCGGGATCGTCGCGCCGCAGCGTTCCCGCGCCGATCATGACGGCATCGGCCGTGGCGCGCAGCTGATGAACGGCGCGGCGACTGTCCAGACAGCTGATCCAGCGGGCGTCACCGCCGGCGGCGGCCACCTTGCCGTCGAGCGTCACGGCGGCCTTGTAGGTCACCAGAGGCAGCCCAGTGGCGTGGTACTTGAGAAACGGCGCGTTCTGCTTGCGGGCTCGCGCCCCCCAGCGTTCGTCCTGCAGGTCCACCTCGACGCCGCCGTCACGCAGGCGCGCCAGCCCGCGCCCGTCGACCAGCGGGTTGGGGTCGCCGAGGGCGACCACGGCCCGCCGGACCCCGGCCGCCACGAGCGCATCGGCGCAGGGCGGCGTTTGGCCCTGATGACTGCAGGGCTCGAGGGTGCAGTACAGAGTGGCACCCGCGGCGCGCCCGCCGGCTTCAGCCAGAGCCATGGCCTCGGCGTGCGGCTCACCGGGGCCCAGGTGCCAGCCTCGCCCCACCACGTCGCCGTCACGCACAAGCACGGCGCCGACGAGCGGGTTGGGGTGCGCGATGCCGCGGCCACGCTCGGCCAGCGCGAACGCTTCTTCGAGGTACCTGTCGTCGTCCATACGCAAAACGCCCCGGAGCCAGGCCCCAGGGCGGACGACGCCGAGGCGTCGCAGCGTGCTTCTCTCATCCGGACTGTGACCGTCGGCCCAGGAATCTCACCTGGTCGGCCTCCGAGGAGGCTCGCGGGCTGTTACCGCCGGTGGGGAATCTCACCCCGCCCCGAAGCAGCTTGATCGTGCTCTACGATCATACAGCTTCACCGGCCGCCTGCGCCAGCGCAGCGTACTGCTCGCCGATGTCCCGGCCGCCAAAGACGCTGGAGCCGGCGACGAGTAGGTTGGCGCCGGCCGCCACCAGAGTGCCGGCGTTGAGAGTGCTGACGCCGCCGTCCAGCTCGAGCGCGACGGAATCGGGCAAGAAGGCGCGGGCGCGCTCCACCTTGTCCAGTGACGTCTCGATGAAGCGCTGCCCGCCGAAGCCGGGGTTGACCGACATGATCTCCACGAGGTCGCAGTGCTCGCGCACCTCGGCCAGCGTCTCGATGGGCGTCGCGGGGTTGAGCGCCACGCCGGCGGCCGCCCCGGCCTCGCGGATCTGCATGAGCACGCGGTGCAGGTGCACGCACGCCTCCTGATGGACCGTGATGACGTTGGCGCCGGCGGCCGCGAAGGCGTCCACGTACCGCTCGGGGTGCTCGATCATGAGGTGCACGTCGATGAGTGCGCCCGCGCCGTGCACGAGCGGCTGCAACGCCGTGACGATCAGCGGCCCGATGGTGATGTTCGGCACGAAGTGACCGTCCATGACGTCCACGTGGATGACGCGTGCGCCGGCGTTGAGTACCGCCTCCACGTCGTGGCCCAGACGCGAGAAGTCGGCCGACAGGATGGACGGGGCGATGTGGATCTCGTGCAGCAGGTCCGTCATGATCTCCTCCATGTACGGGTCGACGCGGCGCGGGCCGCGCCGTCATTCTACCCCTCCGCGCCCGCACTGCGCCGGAGGCGGGCGACGAAGAAGCCGCTGGCGCCCCGCGCCGGCGGCAGGACGAGCAAGTACCCGCCGGCCGCCGGGTGCCCCATGCCGGGCCACGCCGCGCCGAGATCGTCCGCCTGCCAGCCGCCCTCGGCAAGGAGGGTCTCGACGACTCCCAGCGTCTCGGCACGCGGCAGAGTGCACACGGCATACGTCAGCACTCCGCCGGGACGCACGCAACGCGCCGCCTGGCGGATGAGGCGGCGCTGGAGCTGCGCGAGGCGAGCGATGTCCGCCTCGCGGCGCCGCCAGCGCAGGTCGGCGCGAGAGGCCAGTGTCCCGAGCCCGCTGCACGGCGCGTCGAGGAGCACAGCGTCGAAGGCGCCGTCGAAGGCGGCGGGCAATTCGAGCACGTCGCCCTGCACGAGCTCGACGCCCGGCACGCCGAGCCGCTCCAGGTTCTTGCGCATCACGTCCAGACGAAGCTCATCGTCGTCGACGGCGGTGATGCGCGCCCCCGGCGCCGCCGCGGCGAGCTGCGCCGTCTTGGTGCCCGGCGCCGCGCACAGATCGAGGAGAGTGGCGCTTGGCCCGGAGCCGGCGGCGGCCACCACTCCGGCGACCTGGGACCCCTGGGACTGCGGTGTCACGAGGCCGTCACGGAACGGCGCCGAGCGCTCGAGCGCGGGACCATCGTAGATGAGCGCCGCAGGCAGTCCGGCCACGCCGGTGGTGGCCAGCCCGGCGGCGGCCAGCGCCGTGCGCGCCGCCGGCACAGCCGCCTTGAGCGTGTTCACCCTCAGGCAGCGCTCGGGGGCCGCGTCGGCGGCGGCGAGGAATGCGCCAGCAGACCTGTCGCCGAGCTCGCGGCGCAGCAGCTTGACCAGCCACACGGGGCACGAATGACGCACCGCCCATGCGCGAGCGCCCTCGCCATCGGCGAGCGTGGCGAAGCTCTCGCGCCCGTCTTCGGCGACATTGCGCAGCACCGCGTTGACGAACCCCTGCGTGCGCTTCCCTTTGCGCGCGACCAGCGCCACGGCGTCGTCGACCACGGCGTAGGCGGGCACGCGGTCGAGGAAGAGGAGCTGGAACGTTGCCAGGCGCAGAGCTTCGAGCACCTCCGCGTCGGTGTCCGCCAGTGGTGCCTTGGTGAAGGCGCCGAGGACGGCGTCGAGCGAGCCGCGACGTTTGACCGTCCCGACGACCAGCTCGTTGGCGAGCGCACGGTCGCGGTCGCTCAGCCCCTCGAGTTCGGGGAAAGCCGCCAACGAATCGTCGAAACGGCCGCCGCCAGAACGCACGCGCAGGAGCGCGTGCCACGCGGCGGCCCGCGCCGGGCTCACCGCGCCGCCGGCGCGGCCGCTGCCGCGCGCAGGCGTCACGGCTCGGCCAGCGCGCGGCCGGCGCCACGCAGGAACTCGGCGGCCGTCATGCGGCCGCGGCCCTCCTGCTGCAGCTCGAGCACGTCCACCCAGCCTGTCGCCGGCCGGCAGAGCCAGGCGCTCCCGGCTTGCCGCCGGGAGCGGCCCACTGCCGGCCGCCGCCCGCCAGATCAGCGTGCGCTTGCCGAGAAGGTCCGTCACGGCGCCGATCGCGGGCGCCAGCGCGCGGACCTGGTCGACGATCTGTTGCGCAGGGCGCGTCCAGTCGATGAGCCTGTCCTGCGGCGCGATCTTGGCCGCGTAGGTGGGTGTGCCCTCCTGCTCACGCCAGCGTACGGTTCCGGTGGCCATGCCGTCGAGGGTGGCCACCACGCCGTCGACGGCGGCCGGCGCCAGCAGTTCGTAAGCACGGCCGGCGTCGGCGTCCGCGGGCACGTGCACGAGGCGCGCGTCCCCCACCGGGCCCTCGTCCACGCCGGCGGTCATTCTCAGGATGGTCACCCCCAGCTCGGTCTCCCCCGCCATGAGGGCGCGTTCCACAGGCGCGGCGCCGCGCCAGCGCGGCACCAGCGACGGGTGGACGACGATGGTCGGCACCTTCTCGAGCAGCTCGCGGCCGACGATCTGCCCGTAGGCGCAGACCACGAACGCCTCAGGATCGAGCGCGAGGAGCTCGGCGACCGCCTCGCGCGCGGACACGTTCTGTGGCTGCAACACCGGCAGCCCGCGCTCGGTCGCAATGAGCTTGATGGCCGGGGGCTGCGGCGTACCGTGGCGCCCGCGTGGCCGCTCGGGGTTGGTGACGACCGCGAGCGGCGCGGCATCAGCCTCGATGAGCCCTTCGAGCACGAGCTCTGCGAACGACGCGGTGCCCGCGAAGGCGAACCGCACGCGACTCACAGACCTCCGCCGACCGCGCCGTGCAGGCCCGCGCCCTCGCGGTCGCGCAGCTCTCGCAGGGCGGCGGCGCGAGCGCTGCGTGACGTGCGGTCGACGATGAGCACGCCCTCGAGATGATCAAACTCGTGCTGGATGACGCGCGCCTCGAGGCCGTCGGCGCGAAAGTCGAGCGGCTCGCCGGCGGCGTCGAAGGCCCGCACCCGCAGGCTCACGGGCCGGCTCACCGGCATGGTCACGCCGGGTACGCTCAAGCAGCCTTCGTCGACCTCTTCGATCTCGGCGGAGAACTCATCGAACTCCGGATTGACCAGGACCCTGGGATCGTCGTCCACGTCGTACACCAGCAGGCGCTGCAGGACGCCTACCTGCGGCGCCGCCAGACCCACGCCGGGGGCGTCGTGCATGATGCGGATCATACGCTTGGCCAGCTTGCGCAGGCCGCGATCGAACGTGGTCACTTCGAGGGCATGCTCGCGCAGCACAGGATCGCCGATCACGCGGATATCCCTGCGGGCTTCACGCTCCCGCCGGCTCAAGTCGAGCTGGTCGCGCTCGCTTTGCTTCGTCTCAGTCATGTGCCTATGGTACCTCAGCTCGCGGTCACAACCACTGCGGGTCCACGTCGGGGACCAGCCTGACGCCACGTGCGGCAAACCGGTCGCGGTTGGTGTGGAGCCATGCGCGCAGCGTATCCAGAGTTTGCCCTGTTTCGGCAGTCTTAACCACCACGCGACAGGCATGGCGGCCGCGCTCGCGCCACAGGGGCCCGGGGCCGAGAACGCTCTCACCATGCGTCAGTCGTGCCGTGAGCCGCTCGGCCGTGAAGCGCCCGGCGATGGTGACCTTGGCCTGCGACGTACCGGAGAGCTCGAGGCCGATCAGGGTCCCGGTCGGAGGATAGCCCAGCTCGCGACGCCGCTCCGTCTCCTCGGCATAGAAGCGCTCTTCTTCCCCACTGGCGGCCATGGCGATCGGTCGCGCCTCGGGGCTCAGGGTCTGCACGATCACGCGCCCCGGATGCGCGCCGCGACCGCTGCGCCCGCCGACCTGTACGAGCATTGCGAAGGTGCGCTCTTCAGCGCGAAAGTCGGGAAAGTGCAGGGTGAGGTCGGCATTGACCACCCCGACCAGGGTGACGTCGGGGAAGTGGTGGCCCTTGGCGATCATCTGGGTGCCGACAAGTACCTTGGGCCCGGGCTGCGCGAAGCGTTCGAGCACCGCGCGCAGCCGCGCGTACGAGGAGGCCACGTCGGAGTCGAGGCGCAGCAGCTCGACGCCGGGCAGGAGGCCGATGACCTCGCGCTCGAGGCGCTCGGTGCCGAACCCGTAGCGGATGAGCTCCGCGCTGCGGCAGGACGGGCACGTGCCGGGCGCAGCCTCGTCGTGCCCGCAGGTCCGGCAGCGCAGGCTGTGGCCGCCGAAGAGCGTCAGCGTGACGTCACAGTGCGGGCACATCCACGTGAACCCGCAGTGATCGCAGACCAGGTAGGAGGCAAAGCCGCGACGATTGAGGAACAGGATCGCCTTGTCGCCGGCGTCCATGCTCGCCGTGAGGGCCTCCGCCAGCGGACCGGAGAAGATGCCGTGGTGGTGGCGCATGTCCACGATCTCCAGCGCCGGCGGCTGCGAGCCGTCGACGCGCCGTCGCAGGTCCACGTGCAGAGGCACGCGGGCATAGCTTTCGACACTCGGCGTCGCCGAGCCGAGGACGACCACCGCGCCGCTGCGCGCCGCCCGCCAGCGAGCCACGGTGCGGGCGTCGTAGGCGGGCTCGCTCTCCTGCTTGTATGAGGTGTCGTGCTCCTCGTCGACGACGATCAGCCCCAAGTCGCGCAGAGGCGCGAACACCGCCGAGCGCGCACCCACGACGATGCGCACCTCGCCGCGGGCGACGGCGCGATAGGCGAGCAGCCGCTCGCGCGCCGTGAGGCCCGAGTGCAGGACGGCGACCTCGTGGCCGGCGAAGCGCTCGCGCACGCGCGCCACGGTCTGTCCGGTGAGCCCTATCTCGGGCACCAGGAGCAGCACCGAACGGCCGCCCTCCAGAGCGGCCTGGGCGGCCTGCAGGTACACCTCGGTCTTGCCGCTGCCGGTGACTCCATGTACGAGCACCTCGTCGCCGGGGCGCGCCTCGCAGAGGATGGCGTGCAACGCATGGCGCTGCTCGGGCAGCAGGTCGGGCGCATCCCCCAAGTTGGCACAGGCCTGGAGGCGGGCGGCCTGGGCGAGGACCGGTGGCGGAGCCGCAGGCTCTGCCCCGCCGTCGGTCTTCAGCGCCTCTCCCCCGCCGTTCGCGGCGGCGCCCTCGGCGTCGGTCACGCTCTCGACGAGCGCCCCGGCCTCGAGCAGCTTCTTCAGCGCCGGCAGCGACAGGCCCGTGGTGGCACGCAGCGCGCGCTCGTCGAGGACGCCAGACTGCTCGACCAGCCCCAGGGCGGCGCGCTGCCGCGGGCCGAGGCGCGGCGGCGTCTCGCCGCCGCGCCTGAGCGCGCGGCCGGCCCGCGACGCACCGGCCACGTGCACGCGATAGGCGATGCGCACCCAGCCCTTGCGCCGGTAGCGCTCGCCGAGCTTGATGAGCGGGCCAGCCGGCAGCTTGAGCCCGGCGATCGAGTCGAGGCCCTCCTCGCCGGCGGCGCGGGCGGCCCGCCCGCCCGCTGTAAGCTCGTACTGGCGCACGACTTTGAGAGCGCCGGTCGGCGGGCACACAAGCGCCAACGCCGCCGAGAACGAGGTCAGGTAGTAGCTCTCCACCTCGCAAGCAAGCTCCAGCAGATCGGCGGGGATAGAGGGCACGTCGAGGAGGTCGCGCACGGGCAGGACGCGGCCCTCATGCGCCGTCGACGAGCGCAACTCGAGGACCACGCCGATGACGGTCTGAGAGCCAAGCTGAACGGCGACGAGCGCGCCCGGCCCGAGCTTACCGTCAAGCTCCAGCGGCACGGTATAGTCGAAGGCGCCGGCAAAGGCGCGCGTGCGGACCAGCGGGAAGACGGCGGCGTAGCTCACGCTACGCCGCCGTCTTCCGCGCGCCGCAGTGGCTCAGCCCTTGAGGCCGGCGGCGGCGCGCAGCGCTGCGGCCTTGTCGGTGCGCTCCCACGTGAAGTCGTGGTCGTTGCGGCCGAAATGGCCATAGGCGGCGGTCTTGCGGTAGATTGGCCGCCGCAGGTTGAGGTCGCGGAGGATGGCCGCCGGGCGCAGGTCGAAGTGCTCGCTGATGAGCTGCTCGATGGTGACGAGATCGACCTTCTCGGTGCCCTGGCAATCGACCATCACGGACACGGGGTGAGCGACGCCGATCGCGTACGCGACCTGCAGCTCGCAGCGCTCGGCCAGACCGGCCGCCACGACGTTCTTGGCCACGTACCGGGCCGCGTAGGCGCCGGAGCGGTCGACTTTGCTCGGGTCCTTGCCCGAGAAGGCGCCGCCGCCGTGCGGCGCGGCGCCGCCATAGGTGTCCACGACGATCTTGCGGCCCGTGAGGCCGCAGTCGCCCATGGGGCCACCGATGACGAACTTGCCGGTCGCGTTGATCACCGTGATGTCCTCGAGCTTGGAGGCATCGTAGAGGCCCTTCGGCAGGATGGGCTCCACGACGTGCTCCAGGAGGTCGGGGTAGATGATGCTCTGCAGATCGGCGCTCTCGGCGTGCTGGGACGCGAGTACGACCTTGACGATCTCCACCGGCTTGCCGTCTTCGTACCTCACGGTGACCTGCGACTTACCGTCGGGGCGCAGGTACGGCAGGATCTCGGCCTTGCGCACTTCACCGAGACGGCGCGCGAGCTTGTGCGCCAGCGAGATGGGCAGCGGCATGAGCTCCGGCGTCTCGGTGCAGGCGAAGCCGAACATCATGCCCTGGTCGCCGGCGCCCTGCGCGTCCAGAGCATCGTCGTCGTTGACATCGGTGCGCACCTCGAGGGCATGCGACACGCCCTGGCTGATGTCGGGCGACTGCTCGTCGATGGCGACCATGACGCCACAGGTCTCGTAGTCATAGCCGAAATGCGAGCTCGTGTAGCCGACGTCCTTGACCGTCTGGCGGACGATCTTGGGGATGTCGACGTAGGTCTCGGTGGTGATCTCGCCGGCGACGAAGGCAAGGCCGGTGGTGACCAGCGTCTCGCAGGCCACGCGGCCGTAGGGATCGTTCTCAAGGATCGCGTCGAGGATGGCATCCGAGATCTGGTCGGCGAGCTTGTCGGGGTGACCCTCGGTGACCGACTCCGACGTGAACAGGTGATTCCTCTTCTCCACCGTACCTCCTCAAAATACGCGCTGCACGGGGCACGTGCCGGCGCGGGCTGGATAGCGTGCGTCTGGCGGCGGCGCGGAGTCCGAATACGGCCCGGAAGGCACGAAAAGACGGCGGCGCGCGGCCTCGGCGAGTCTACCAGACGGCTGCGACGGGCGACAACGCGCCGACCATCGCCAGCAGGTCCTCCTCGGGGAGCTGCAGCAGCGCCATCAGCGTTGCTGCCAGATTGTGCCCGGCGACCCGAGAGCTGCTGCGCAAGCGAAGCACCGTCCGCAGGAGGCTCGGGTTTCTGAGAACGGCGCCCATGACCTTGGTCGCGCTGATTCTGCCGGCCCGGTCCATCATGGAGTCCAGCTGCCACTCGATGTCCTCAGTCGCTTCATCGGTGATGGCGCGCAGGCCCAGGAAGGGGACGTGGCGGCCGTGGGCCGCGGCGGCGACCGGTGTGCTTTCCATTTCGACCACGGTGGGCTCCGCGGCGAATCGTCCCGCCATCCCGGCCTTGGCCCGCGGCCGGTCCACGGTGAGAAATCGAGCCGGCCGGACTTGATGGGTCCGGCAGAAGCTGGCCAGTCCCACGGTGGAACTGGGGCGGAAGCCCACCGCAGACAGGCCCCCAGCAGTCTCGTCATAGGCAGCAAGCTCCCGGGACCACACCACCTGGCCTATTCGGAAGCTTGGCCACAGGCTCCCGGCAAAGCCGATGGACACGAGCAGATCGATGGTCGAGCCGGACAGCGCGTGCCGAGCGGCCCGCCACGCCCGCTCGGCTCCCATTCCGCTTTCCATCACCAGCAGCTCGACGTGAGGTAAACGCTGAAGCCGGGTTGGAAAGGGCTGACCCGTAAGCTTGCGCGGCGAGCCCAGCAGCTTCAACAGGGGACGGGACTCCTGCGGGATGGCCGCCAACACGACGACCCGGATCACGCTGGAGACCGCCTGGACAGGGACCCGGAGCGGGGTCGGTCACCCACGTTGAGGGTCGTCACTGCGGACCCCTCACGGAAGCCGCTGCGCACGGGCGTCCACTGGTGAGGCAGAGGGGCATCGGCGCCTTGGCACGAGCGCTGGGCGCCGAGCTGCGAATCACGGCGTTGTAGCGCTGCCGCTCAGCCCTCGTGCCGCTCCTTCTTCGGAGTGCGGCCCATGAGGTCGGCGACGCACTCCTGCGGCGTGCGCAGGCCCTCGAGCACCTGGTACACGTTCTCGGTGACCGGCATCTCGATGCCGAGCCTGCCCGCCAGGTCGTGCAGAGCGTATGCGGTGGGGATGCCTTCGACCACCTGCCCGACCTTCTGCTGGACCTCGGACGGCGAAGCGCCTTTGGCCAGCAGTTCGCCGGCCAGGCGGTTGCGGCTGTGCCGCGAGGTGCAGGTGGCGATGAGATCGCCGATGCCGGCGAGACCGGTCACGGTGGCGATGTGCGCCCCCTGGATGGCCCCGAGCCGCGTGATCTCGGCGACGCTGCGCGTGATGAGGCTGGCGCGCGAGTTGTCGCCGAAGCCGAGGCCGTCCGACATGCCGACGGCGACGGCGATGGGGTTCTTGACGGCGCCGCAGAACTCGACGCCGACGACGTCGTCGTTGGTATACACGCGAAACGTGTCGCTGGTGATCGCCGCCTGCAGCGCGATCGCCAGGGTCTCGTCGGCGGCGGCGATCACGGTCGCCGAGGGCATGTCCTTGCTCACTTCCTCGGCGTGGTTCGGGCCGGAGAGCGCGGCCGCGGGCGCGCCGGTCTCCTCCTCGATGACCTGCGTGGGGCGCTTGAGGCTCCCGAGCTCGTAGCCCTTGGCGAGGGAGAGCTGCAGCGAGTCGGCGGCGCGCCTGGGCGCGGCCCAGCGCGCGACCTCGCGCACGGCCTGCGTCGGCACGGCGTACACCAGCAGGCCGGCGGTGGAGATGTCGGCATCGCCCATGGCGACGAAACGGATCTCGCGCGGTAGTGCGACGCCAGGCAGAAAGTGTGGGTTCTCGTGCGTGGCGGTCAGCTGGGCGGCTTCGGCGGCCGTGAGCGCCAGCACTTGCACGCCGTGGCCACGCTTGGCCAGCAGCCGGGCGAAGCCGCTACCCCAGCTCCCCGACCCGACGACGGTGACGTCGAGGCTCACGTCTCCCCCTTTCCCGCCAGCGCCGAGTGGTCGCGCGACCACGGCAGGGTCACGCGGCTCTCGGTGCCTTTGAAGAGGCGACTGATGTTACCGCGGTGCGCCCAGAAGATGCCGACGGTGACCAGCAGCGAGGCGATCAGGTATGGCAGCGGGTCACTGAGCGCGAACACGAACACCGGCACCAGGAGCGTGGCGACCAGCGACGCCAGGCTCACGTAGCGCGTCGTGAGGATGAGCAGCACCCACACCACGGCGATGATGCCGCCGGCGAGCGGGATGAGCGCGATCACCACGCCCGCGCCTGTGGCGACGCCCTTGCCGCCGCGGCCCTTGAGAAACACTGAATACATGTGGCCCACCACCGGGGCAGCGGCGATGACGATCACGAGCCACGGATTCGTCTCGCGCAAGTAGTAGGCGGCGATGAACGCGGGGATGTAGCCCTTGAGCATGTCGCAGACGAGCACCACCGCGCCCGCCTTCTTGCCCAGCACGCGGAAGACGTTGGTGGTGCCTACGTTGCCGGAGCCGTGCTGGCGCACGTCCACGTGGTAGAAGAGCTTGCCGACCACGACGCCGAACGGGATGGCGCCCACGAGGTACGCCACCAGGAGCGCGGCCACGAAGGCCGCAAACTGGAAGGTACTCACTTCTTGCCTTTGAAGTCGATCACCAGCGGCACCCCATCGAGCTCGAAGTGCGCGCGCAGCCGGTTCTCGACGTAGAACCCGAAGTCGCGCGTCACCAGCGTCCGGTCGTTCACCTCGATCGCGAACCGCGGCGGAGATGTGCCGAACTGCGCGATGTAGTACATCTTGAGGCGCTTGCCGCGCTTCATGGGCAGCGGCCGGTCGGCGGCCAGCGCGGCCAGGGCGCGGTTCAGCTCACCGGTGGAGATGTGGGCGGCGAAACGGGCCTCCAGCGAGGCGACCTCGGCGAGCAGCTGTCGCACGCCGCGGTGCGTCACGGCAGAGACGGGGATGACGATCGGCCTCTGGCGCAGCTTGCGCCGCGCGATGCCGGCGATCTCCTCGAGGTCGGCCTCGGCGATATCGGTCTTGTTGACGGCGATGACCGTGGCGCAGTGGTTGCGCGCCGCCTCGGTGCAGATCGACAGGTCGAGCTCACCGAAGCGCACGGTGGCGTCGGCGACGATCACGGCCACATGGGCGCGGTCCAGGCTCTGCACACTGCGCAGGTAGGAGTAGTACTCCACGCCGCTCACCTTGGCCGCTTTGCGCATGCCGGCCGTGTCGATGAAACGGAAGGTACCTTCGTCGGTCGTCACGGCCGTGTCGATGGCGTCACGCGTGGTGCCGGCGATCTCGCTGACGATGGTGCGCGGCTCGCCGACGATAGCGTTGAACAGCGACGACTTGCCGGCGTTGGGGCGCCCGACGATGGCTACCGGGATCTCGGCGGGCACGTCGCTGGGCGCAGCCTCTGTGGGCCGAACCGCGCCGCTCTCCTCGACCAGTCTGTCGAGGAGCTCGGCGGTGCCGAGGCCGTGCGTCGAGCTGACGAGGAGCGGCTCGCCGAAGCCGAGCTGGTACAGCTCCTGGGCGGCGCTCACCGCCCCGGGGTCGTCGATCTTGTTGGCGGCAAGTACCACGGTGGCGCGCCGACGGCGCAGCACCTCGGCGATCTCGAAGTCGTCGGCCAGCGGGCCGGCGCGGCCGTCGACCACGAAGAGCACCACGTCGGCCCCGTCGATGGCGAGCTCGACCTGCTCGCGGATGTGCCCGGCAAACGGCGACTCCTCGGCGGTGTCGTAGCCGCCGGTGTCGACCATGCGCATCAGGCGGCCTTCCCAGTCGACCTCGACGTCCTTGCGGTCGCGGGTCACGCCCGGCGTCTCGTGCACGACGGCTTGACGCGAGCCGCTCAGGCGGTTGACGAGCGTGGACTTGCCGGCGTTGGGCGAGCCGACGACGACGACAGTGGGAGGCTCAGTCATCGGGACAGTGTAGCAAATGCCTCGTGCAGGGACGCGGCGATGGTCAGGCGGCCGCCGCAGGCGGCCGCCAGCTCGTTCTCGCCGACGTCGTCCAGGGTGCGCCCGAGCTCCGCCGGCAGGAAGACGCGCGGCGCGACGAGCCACTCGCCTGCGGCGAGCGGAGCGTCGCGGAGCGCCTCCACCACCTCCCGCCCGCCGAGCAGGCCCGTGACGGTGACGTGCGGCCCGAAGAGGCGGTTCTCCACGACGAAGGCGCGGACCGGCAGAGCGAAGGCTTCTCCGAGCAGCGTCGCGGCGTTCGCGACGACGGGCTCCGCGAGAGCGCCGCACAGGATGCGCACGGCGCCGGCTCGCGGCCGCAACGCGGCCCGCCTCCGGCGCCCAGCCGCCGTGCGTTGCTCGCTCACCAGCACGGCGGCCTCCTCGCCGAACAGAGCTGCCATGCCGATGCCGTTCTCGTACTGCTCCGGGGCATCGCTGGCCGGCGGCGTGCGCCCGCACAGCAGGTGGAACTCGTCGGCGGCGTGCACGAAGGCGACGCCGCGCTCCTCGCGATAGCGATTTTGCCACTGCTCCACCACGGCAAGGACCGCTGAAGCGTCCCCCGCCGTCACGCGGCGCAGATCGCCCTCGAAGGCCAGCGATACCGGCACGATGCCGAGGTCGGCTACGCCGGGCAGGGCGGCCGCGCGTTCCACGGTCTCGGCCAGCAGGGCGCCGTCGTTCCAGTCCGGGCAGAACACCACCTGAAGGTGGAGCTCCAGGCCGGCCGCCGCGAGCCGCTCCAGAGCGGCTCGAGAGCCGGCCGCGGCCCGCCCCATCAGGCGCACGCGGGCCTCGTCGTCCCAGGCGTGCAGCGACACGTACAGCGGCGACAGACGCAGCTCCTCGATGCGCCCGAGGTCGTCTTCGTCGAGGTTCGTGAGGGTCGTGAAATTGCCGTGCAGAAACGAGAGCCGGTAATCATCGTCCTTCACCGACAGGGCCGCTCGAAGGCCGGCGGGGACCTGGTCGACGAAGCAGAAACGGCAGCGGTTGCGACACACGCGCGGCGGCGCGCCGAGACCGTCGTAGCCCAGTGAGATACCGTGCCACTCGTCAGCGCCAGGATCCACAAGCAGGTCGAGCGGATGCCCGTCGCGGAGCACGGTCAGCCAGAAGGCGCCGTCGGCGGCGGCCATCTCGAGATCGAGAACGTCCTGCGGAGCCGCGCCGTTGAGGCGCGCGATACAGTCCCCAGGCAGCAGGCCGGCACGCTGCGCGGCATCTTGGACTGCGACGACCGGAAGGCTCGCGTCGGGCGCGCCGCGCTCTTCGTCCTCAGTCGCCACAGAGCGCCTGCAGGGCGGCGACGGTAGCCTCGATCTCTTCGTCGGGTGTCGAGGCGCCGGCGGTCACACCGATTCGTAAGGCGCCGGCAAACCAGCTTGGCTCAAGCTCGGCCGCCGATTCGATGTGATACGTGCGGCTCTCGAGCGCGCGGCAGAGCTGCGCCAGCCGCGCGGTGTTGGCGCTGTTGCGGCCGCCGACGACGACGACGACGTCGACCTCCGCGGCCAGCTCGCAAGCGGCGCTCTGGCGCTTCTCCGTGGCATCGCAGATGGTGTTGAACACGAGCAGCTCGCGGCCTACCGGCGCCAGCGCCGCCGCGACGCTGGCCAGGTTGGCCCGCGTCTGGGTGGTCTGCACCACGACGCCGACGCGCTTGCCGCGCAGCTGCGCGAGCGGCAGACCGGCGGCGTCCTCGACGACCACGGCGGCCGCGCCGGCGAAGCCCTCCAGGCCGGCCACCTCGGGGTGGTCGCGCTCCCCCAGGATGACCACTGCGTAGCCGGCCTCGCGCAGACTGGCCGCCTTGCGCTGCGCCACGGCCACAAAGGGGCAAGTCGCATCGACCAGGGTGAGGTCTCTGGCTCGGGCGCCGTCGACGACCTCCGGCGGCACACCGTGAGTTCGCACGATCAGGGTCCCTCCGGCGGCCTCCCCGGCGTCTTCCACGACCTTGACGCCGCGCGCTTCCAGCCGCCCAACGACGCTCGGGTTGTGGATGATCGGGCCCAGAGAAGCCACCGGCCCGTCGGCACCCTCCAAAGCCTCTTCGGTGATGCGCAGGGCGCGCTCCACGCCGTAACAATAGCCCGCGTACCTGGACACGACGATCTGCACATCGCCGGCGCTCACGTGGCGCAACTCGGCGCGCCGTTCGGGCTCATCGTCGTAGGGCTGGCGGCGCTCGCGCTCGTCGCCGGGTCCACCCGTCATCCCGTCAGAGCTGCGCATACAGCCCGGCGACGGCCTCGTGCATGCGCCGCGCCGCCTCCTGGTAGGCCTTGCTGTTGCGCGCCGTCAGGTCGCTGAGATCGAGCGGCGGCCCCATGCGCGCGCGCAAAGCGGGCAGCCCGGGCCGCCCATCGCGAACCATGCGCTGCGTGCCGTCCATCGCCAGCGGCACGACGGGCGCACCGCCACGCAGGGCGAGCATGCCGACGCCGGGCTGGAATTCATGCACGGCGTTGTCGGGCTTGCGGTGGCCCTCAGGGAACATCAGCAGGATCCCACCGTCGGTGAGGATCTCGAGGGACGTGGTGAGGGCCGCGCGGTCACCGGCGCCGCGATCGATTGGGAAGGCGCCGAGAGAGACGATAAGCTTGCGCAGGGCCGCATTGCCGAACAGTTCCTTCTTCGCCATGTAGCGCAGCGGCCGGTCGCAGATCATGCCAACGACGACGGGGTCGATGTTGGACTTGTGGTTGGTGATCACGATCACCGCGCCCTCTCTGGGGAGATTCTCGGTGCCTTCGACGCGACAGCGGTAGAGCCCCCCGAACAGAGGCACCGCCAGCCAGCGACAGAGTGTGTAGAGCCGGGTGTCGCCGTCACCCGCCAGAGGCAGGCCCCAGAGCCTCACGGCCTGCCCTGCCCGCGAGCGATTCCGGTGACGGCCTCGACCACCTCGTCGAGCGTCATCTCGGAGGTGTCCAGCGCGACGGCGTCCTCCGCCTTGCGCAGAGGAGCGAGCGACCGCGTGGTGTCGCGGCGATCACGCTCCAGCAAGGCGGCGAGCACCTGGGCGTCGTCGACCTCGTCGCCCTTCTCTCGCAGCTCCGCCGCGCGGCGCGCCGCCCGCACCTCCGGGAGCGCCGTCAAGAAGACCTTCACGGCCGCTTCGGGGAACACGTTGGTGCCGATGTCACGGCCTTCCATGACGATGTCGGTGTCGCCGGCGAGGCGCCGCTGTTCTTCGACGAGAAGCTCACGCACGCCGGGCAGCGCGGAGACCTGCGAAGCCGCCGCGCCCATCTCCAGGGTGCGGATCGCCGCGCTCACGTCGCGCCCGCCGGCGAACAGGTGGCCGTCGCCGTCGAAACGCAGTCCGGCTGATCGGGCAAGCGCCACGACGGCCTCCTCGTCGCCGAGCCCCACACCGGCCTCCGTTGCGAGAAGTCCTACCGCGCGGTACATCGCCCCCGTGTCAAGGTACACGTAGCCGAGGCGCGCCGCGACGCGGCGCGCCACCGTACTCTTTCCCGAGCCCACGGGACCGTCGACCGCGACAACGGTCATTCAACCTCCGCCCGCGTACTCACCTCGTAGCCCAGACCGCCGAGCACGTGAGCGGCCCGCTCGCAGACGTCGCTGCCGAGGACATAGACGGTCAGCGTGCCGCCCAGCTCGGCGCTCATGTGGTGCATGGCGAGGTCTTCCACATTGATCCCGGCGTCGCCGAGCGCGACCATGATCTCGCTGAACACGCCGGGGCGGTCGCTGACGGGGATGATGAGGCGGTAGAGGTCACGCGGCGCCAGACTGCCGGCGGCGAGCATGCGTTCGCGCTGCTCCGCAGCGCGAACGATCGTGTCGCCGAGCCTGCCGGCATCGTTTGCAGCCAGCGCTTCGAGCACCTCCTGCAGGCCGTCCTGGAACGTTGCCAGCGAGGCCAGCAGAGCAGCACGGTTCTCGAGGAAGATGTCGGTCCAGATGCGGCGATTGCTGCCGGCGATGCGCGTGAGATCGCGAAAGCTCGGGCCGGCGGAGAGCAGCGCGTCGCGGGCGCCCGCGTGCTGCCCAGCCTGACTCATGAGGACGTTGGCGAGCACGTGCGGCAGGTGGCTGACCACCGCCATCACGCGGTCGTGTTCCTCTGGGTCGACGGCGACCGGCCGCGCGCCGATCTCGCCGAGAAACCCGTAGAGCAGCTGGTAGGCGTCGGCGTCGACGTGCGGCCCGGGCGTCACGAAGTAAGTGGCGCCCTCGAAGAGCGATGCCCGGGCATTGGCCACACCGGCCGTCTCGGAGCCGCACAGAGGGTGACCGCCCACGCAGCGCCGCTGTTCGTCCGGTGAGAGCGACCTCATGAGCGGGCCTTTGGTGCTGCCCACGTCGGTGACCACGGCGTGCGGCGGGGCCGCGGCGCGCGCAGCCTTGACGTGCTGGGAAACGAGCCGCACCGGCGTGCACACGAAGATGAGATCCGCGCCTGCGGCGGCCTCTTCGAGGCTGCCGCAGGCGCGCGAGACGGCACCACGTTCGAGTGCGAGCTCCAGCGTCGCTGCGGTCTGGCTGAACCCACGCACCTCGGCGACCCCGGCGCGTTCTCGAGCGGCGAGCCCGAGCGACCCGCCAATGAGGCCGACACCGATCACGGCGACGGTGTTGACGCCGGCGTCGCTCATCGCGTCAGACGACGGTCTTGCCGGCCCAGCGCGCGAGGTCGAGCACGCGCCCGGCGTACTCGCCGAACACGGCGGTGGGCAGGGATTGAGGGCCGTCACAGAGCGCGTGCTCGGGGTTGGGGTGCGTCTCCACGAGCACGCCGTCGGCGCCGGCGGCCACGCCCGCCAGTGAAAGCGGCAGGACGAGGTCCAGCCGCCCGGCCGAGTGGCTGGGATCCACGACCACCGGCAGGTGGCTGGCGATCTTGATAACCGGGACAGCACTCACATCGAAGGTGTTGCGGGTCGCCGGTTCGAAGGTGCGAATACCACGCTCGCAGAGGATCACGTCGCGGTTCCCCTCCTTGACGATGTACTCCGCGGCCATGAGCAGCTCCTCGATCGTCGTCGCGGGGCCGCGTTTGAGCAGCACGGGCTTGGCCACCTTGCCGAGCTCCGCCAGCAGCAAGAAGTTCTGCGTGTTGCGCGCCCCCACCTGAAGGACGTCGGCGTACTCACAGACGACGTCGAGGTCGCGCGGGTCCATCACTTCGGTGACGATCGGCAGGCCGGTGTCGTCGCGCGCCGCGGCGAGCATCTTGAGGCCTTCCTCGCCGAGACCCTGGAAGGCGTAGGGGGAGCTGCGCGGCTTGAAGGCGCCGCCGCGCATCATCTTGCCGCCGGCCGCCTTGACGGCACGGGCGGCGGCCAGGACCTGTTCCGGGGTCTCCACAGAGCACGGGCCGGCGATGATGGCGAAGTGCCCCCCGCCGATCTTGGCGCCGCGCACGTCGATGATGGTGTCGCGCTGCTGGAACTCGCGGCTCACGAGCTTGTAGGGCCTGAGGATGGCGACGACGCGGTCAACGCCCGGCATGGCTTCGAGCGGCAACTGCGTGATCTGCTCGCGGTCGCCGATGACGCCGATGACCGTCACGCGCTCGCCCGTGGAGATGTGGGCGCTCGCGCCGACCTCCTCGACGCGCGCGACGACGTGGGCGATCTCTGCTTCGGTCGCCGTCTCCTGCATGATGACCATCATGCTCAGCTCGTCCCCCCTTCGCCGTCTCCCGGCGCGCCGACCTCTTGCGAGGCACGCTTGCTCGGGAAGAACTCGATCTCAGCTTGTGCATCCTCGCCGACGCGCGCCCACGAGTCGCGAGGCGATCCATCACGACTTCCCTGAGCTCGGGAACGGCGGCAGCGGGTACTCGTTGGCAGCGCCACGGTCACTCCGGAAGATCGAGACGCAGCTGCCGGGCACCGTGCAGGTAGACGTGATGCACCTCGGAGCCGGTCGGCAGATAGACGTGCAGCAGCACGCGTACGCAGCGTTCCACGGCGCCTTCCACGGCGATCTCCTGGCAGCAGAGCAGCGGTGTACGGGACAAGCCGATGCTGCGCGCCGCGACCGCAGGGAAGTCGGCGCACAGGTCTGGAGTGGCGCTGAGGATCACGCTGACGATGTCGTCGATGGCCACGTCGTTGCGATCGAGGACCACGCCGAGCAGCTCTGCCGTGCGCTCCGCGATGTCGGCGCTGGTGTCGCGCGCGACGGTGGTGGCGCCGCGCAACGCATACAGCCGGGGGGTATCGTCACTCATGTGGCTCCACTTCGCATAGGGAGTGCAACACTATACACTCCCCGAGCTTTCGGGCTCGTCTCCGAACTCATCGTGCCCCGGCGTCGGGGGCTCGTCCAGCGGAGTCTCCTGACCTTCGTCATCCCCGGCGCTGGCCGTCGGGACGGCGCTCCCCGCAGACTCGGTCGCGCGGAGCGGCTCAGGCACGGGGGCCGCTTCGGCGGCGAGCAGCACAGGGGGTCCCTCGACCTCGCCGCCAACCGCCAGCGCCACGTCCTCCCCGGCGCGGCGCAGCGCTTCGACCTCGTCGCCCGCCAGTTCGCGGTACCCGCCGGGCTCGAGACCCTTGTCGGCGATGGGGCCGTAGCGGCGCCGATGGAGCTCTTCCACCGGCAGGCCGACGGCCGCGAGCATACGCCGCACCTGGCGCTTGCGGCCCTCGTGGATGGTGATCTCGACGAGGGCCGTCTTGGCGCTCTGCTTCTTGAGATTGACCTCTGCCGGCGACGTGAGCCCGTCCTCAAGGTCGACTCCCTGCCGAAGAGCGCCGAGGGCGCGCCGGCTGACCTTGCCGCGCACGCGAGCGACGTAGGTCTTGGGCACGCCGTAACGGGGGTGCATGAGCCGGTTGGCGAGCACGCCGTCGTTGGTCAGGATGATGAGGCCCGTGGTGTCGACGTCCAGCCGCCCGACCGGGAACAGGATGCGCCCGTTGGGCACCAGGTCCACTATCACGCGCTCGGCGTGCGGATCGCGACGCGTGCTGGCGACACCCCGCGGCTTGTTGACCAGGAAGTACCGCAGCTCGCGAGCCTCAACCGGCTCGCCGTCGACGAGCACGACGTCTTCGGGCGCCACCTTCTCGCGGGGGAACGTCACCACCTCGTCGTTGACGGTCACGGCCCCCCTGCGGATGAGCTCGTCGCACGAGCGCCGCGAGCCGAGGCCGGCGCGCGCCAGGTAGACCACCAGGTTCATAGGCTGGCTCACGCCCGCCTCCTCTCGGCGTTGGCGAGCAGGCGGGCGCGGATCGCATCGACCTCGGCCGCCTGCAGAGAGAACTCTTCAAGGGGCGGCAGCTCTTGGAGCGAGGGCAGCCCGAACAGCTTGAGAAAGCGCGCGCCTGTGCAGTACAGGATAGGCGCGCCGGGCGCGTCGGCGCGGCCCTGCTGCTCCACCAGGCCGCGCTCCTCAAGCGAACTCAGTGCCCACTCCGACGAGACGCCGCGGACCTCGGCCGCCTCCGCACGGGTCACCGGCTGCAGATACGCGACGACGGCCAGCGTCTCGAGCAGGGCCGGCGTGAGATCGTCTGGCCGCTCGGCCCCGGTGAGCCGGCGCACGTCCTCGGCGCAGTCGTCGGCGACGGCGAACGTGACGCCGCCGGCTACGTCGCACAGCGTGACGCCGTGCCGCTCGGCGGTGTAGTCGACGCGCAAGGTGGCCAGCGCCTCGTCGACCTCGTGCGTGGAGCAGGCGCACGCCGCCGCCATCTCGGCGGGAGGAAGAGGCCGCGACGATATGAACAGGAGCGCCTCGAGGCGCCGGGCGAGTGCGTGCATGAGGTCCAGGGTCCGCGGGTGACCGGGTATAGTCGATGCTACCGCAGACAGGAGGCCGGAGTCACCCGGGCGCGGATCAGACTGGGGCGACGGCGACCAGCGCCGGGCGCGTCAAGCGCCTCACGACGATGTCGCCAAGGTGCCGCTTCTGGCGCAGCACCACCTCGCCCCCGGAGTGCAGCTCGAGCAGAGCGAAGAAGGTGACGGCGCGTTCCAGACGGTCGTCGGGCGCGACCGTGGAGAAGGTGAACTCACCCTCGTCGCCGAGGATGAGCCGCAGCCGCCGCAGCTCCTTGACCAGCGAGACGGCGAGATCGGCGAGGTGGCTGGTGTCGGGCACGGGTGGGTCGCGCAGCAGCGGCGCGAGAGCCGCCTGCAGGGCCGACGCCGGAAGGGTCCCTGCGGGGGTCGCCCGGCGTAGCAGAGCCGGCGGCACGGGGACGCTGCGATACAGACGTGCGCTGTGCTCTTCCCAGCGCAGACGCAGCGCACCGGCGAGGTTCTTGAACTGGCTGTAGCGCACCAGGCGCTCAAGGAGGCGCTCCGCGGCTTCGTCGGGGTCGAGGTCCGCGATCTCCTCCTCGACCTCTTCCTCGAGCAGCAGGCGCGATTTCATCTCGAGGAGCGCCGCGACGAGCACCACGAACTGCGAGGTGGCGTCCAGGTCGAATTCGCCGCTGTCCGCAAGCTTCAGGACATACTCGGCGATGATGCGCGAGACGCGCACCTCCCAGATGTCGATCTCGTCCTTGAGGATCAGCGTGATGAGCAGGTCGAACGGCCCGTCGAAGACGTCGAGGTCAAGCTCGAGCACGACGGGAGGTGCGGCCACGGCCGCCGCTTCAGCGCCCATCTCCGTCGCCTCCCGCGACGTCTCTCAGCCGGTCCGCGCCGGCCCTGAGCGGGAGCCCGCTCGTCAGTCCTCCGGCTGGTTGACGAAGGACGGGATATCGAAGCCGCCGCTGTCGAACGAAGGCGCGGGTCCGAAGGGCGTGCCCTTGTCGGCGGGGCGCTCGCGTGGGATGTTGTCGCTCCCCCCTGCGCGCCGATCCGCGCGCTCCGCGTCGCGAACGGCGCGCGTGACGTGCTCGCCGAACCCTGTGGCCACGACGGTGATGGAGATCTTGCCCTCGAGGCGCTCGTCGACGACGGCCCCGAAGATGATGTTGGCGTCGTCGTCCGCCGCCTCGCTGATGACCCCGGCGGCCTCGTTGACCTCGTAGAGCGTGAGGTCGCTGCCGCCGGTTATGTTGAGGAGCACACCGCGAGCGCCGTCGACGGAGGTCTCGAGGAGCGGTGAGTGAATGGCCATGTCGGCGGCGGCCTGGGCGCGATTCTCGCCGCCGGCCATGCCGATGCCGAGGAGCGCCGTGCCGGCATCCTTCACGATGGTGCGCACGTCGGCGAAGTCGAGGTTGATGAGGCCCGGAACTGTGATGAGGTCGGTGATGCCCTGGACGCCCTGACGCAAGATGTCGTCGGCGTGCCGGAACGCCTCTACCACGCTGGTGTTGCGCTCCACCACCTCGAGCAGGCGGTCGTTGGGGATGCTGATGACGGTATCGGCGACCTCTTTGAGGACCTCGATGCCCGCCTGGGCCTGGCGCAGGCGGCGATTACCCTCAAAGCCGAATGGCCTGGTGACGATGGCGATGGTCACGGCCCCGAGCTCGCGCGCGACCTCAGCGACGACCGGCGCGCCGCCGGTGCCCGTGCCCCCGCCTTCGCCGGCGGTGACGAACACGAGGTCGGCGCCGCGCAGTGCGGCCTTGAGCTGATCGCGCGAGATCTCCATGGCTTCTCGTCCCACATCGGGGTTCGCCCCGCCGCCGAGACCGTGCGTGAGCTCCTGGCCGATGTGGATCTTGACGTCGGCGTCGCACACGCCGAGCTGCTGCACGTCGGTGTTGACGGCGATGAACTCGACGCCCTTGACGCCTGAGTCGACCATGCGGTTGATGGCGTTGGTGCCCGCGCCGCCGATGCCGACGACCTTGATGGTCGTCACATAGGGCCGTCCTTTGACGACCGCGTCCTGAGCGGCGCCCTCGCTCGGCGGGCCACCGCTGTCGGTGCGCCGGAAGAGCTCGCTCAAGCCATCCTTCATGCTAGGACGATCTGCCATTCAGCACCTCCCGCGCAAGGGCGCGGTACGATTCGGCCCCTCTGCCCTTGGGATCGTACTTGAGCACCGAGGCTCCGCTGACGGGCGCCTCGGCGAACTTGATCGTCTTGCGTACCACCGTGTCGAAGACCAGGGGGCCGAAGTTGTCGCGGAGCACCTCGATGGACTCTTTGCCGTGGCTGGTACGGGCGTCGAACAGCGTCGGCAGGATTCCCTGGATCTTGACGCTGGGATTGAGGTTCTCGCGGATCATCTCGAGGGTCTTTTCAAGCTGCAGCAGGCCGCGCAGCGAAAGGTACTCGCACTGCACGGGTACGATCACACCTTGGGAGGCTGTGAGCGAGTTGATGGTGAGCAGGCCCAGCGACGGCGGCGTGTCGATGAGGATGTAGTCGTAGCGCTCGCGCACGGGGTCGAGGGCGCGCTGCAGGGCGCGCTCGCGGCCGATCATCTGCGCGAGCGCCATCTCCGCGCCCGCGAGGTCGATAGTCGACGCCGCCACATCGAACTCGCGCTCATGGATGACATCCTCGATGGGCATGCGGTGCACGAGCACGTCGTACATGCTCTTCTCGAGCCCCTCCGTGTCGATCCCCTGGCTCATCGTGAGGTTGCCCTGGGGATCCATGTCGACGGCGAGCACACGCAGCCCGTGCTCACGCAGCGCTGCGCCGAGATTCACGGTGGATGTGGTCTTGGCTACGCCGCCCTTCTGGTTTGCGAAGGCGATGACATGCGCCATAGATACGTTACCCCTGTGTCGACACCACGTCAGAACGCAGTTCGGGCCGCAGGCAAGAATCCCTGCATCCCCCGTATGCGACGAGCCCTGCAGATGCGGCAGGGCTCGTCGTCGAGAACTTCATGATACTGGGCGCGGCGAGAGACTCGTCAGGCCTTGGGCTCCTGCGGCGGTTCCGGGGCCTCGAGGTCTGCGTCGACGACCTCCTCGACGGTGGCCTCTTCGGGCTCGTCCTCGGCCTCGGTCTCGTCGACGACGTCGTCGTCGGCGGCCTCGATGTATTCGTCTTCGTCGTCGTCCTCGACGATACTCGTGATCGACGAGATGGAGCGCTTCAGGAAACGGGCCTTGGTGCGCTTGGCGATCTCGAGCTCCACCCAGTCGTCGCCGATCTTGGTGACCGTGCCGAAGATGCCCCCGATGGTGACGACCTCGTCACCCTTCTTGAGCATCGTGACCATCTGCGAGTGAGCCTGACGCTGACGACGCTGCGGCCGAATGGCCAGGAAGTAGAAGATCCCGAAGAAGACCAGGATCCAGATGATGATGGCCGCGCCTCCACCCATGCGGTCAACCTCCTGCGGAGTACCGTTCCGCGACGTGATTGGCAAAATCTGCGAAACGCCCGTCGCGAATGGCGGCTCGGGCGTCTTCCGTCAATCTTATCAGAACCCTCAGGTTGTGTTGACTCAGAAGCTGCGCCCCGAGCATCTCCTTCTGCACCACGAGGTGACGCACGTAGGCGCGCGTGAACATGCGGCAGGCGTAGCAGTCGCAGGTCGCGTCGAGCGGCCCCAGGTCGGCGGCGAAGCGCGCGTTCCGCAGGTTGAGGCGTCCTTCGGCCGAGAAAGCCGTCCCGGTGCGCGCCAGGCGCGTGGGCAGGACGCAGTCGAAGACGTCGACGCCCCGGCGAACGACCTCGAGCATGCCCACGGGGTCGCCGATGCCCATGAAATAGCGCAGGCGATCGGCAGGAAGCACCTCGTCCATCAGCTCGACCGTGGCGAGCATCTCGTCGCCGCGCTCGCCCACGCTGAGGCCGCCGATGGCATAGGCGTCGAAGCCGACGCCCATGATCTCGGCGGCCGAGCGGCGGCGCAGTCCTTCGTCCACGCCGCCCTGGACGATGCCCACGAGAAGCTGGTCCGGGCGGCGATGAGCCTCCTTGCAGGCCGCCGCCCAGCGCGAGGTGCGCTCCACGGCGGCTTCGATCTCGGCGCGCGGCAGGGTGCCCGGCGCGCACTGGTCGAAGGCCATGATGATGTCGGCGCCGAGCGCCTCCTGGATGTGCACCGCCAGCTCGGGCGTGAAGACGTGCCGCGACCCGTCGTACACCGAGGCGAACTCCACGCCGTCGTCGCGCACGACGCGGGTGCCCTCGAGGCTGAACACCTGAAAGCCGCCGGAGTCGGTGAGGATCGGTCCGTCCCAGCCCATGAAACCGTGCAGGCCGCCGTGCGCGGCGACCAGCTTGGCGCCCGGGCGCAGGTACAGGTGATAGGTATTGGCGAGGACGATCCGCGCGCCCAGCTCGGCGAGCTCGCGGGGCGCCACCGCCTTGACCGTCGCTTTGGTGCCGACGGGCATGAAGCACGGAGTCTCGACCTCTCCGTGGGGCGTCGTGAGGCGCGCGACCCGTGCTGCGCCGTCGCGCGCTTCCACGACGAAGGCGAAGCCCTGCGCTGTCATGGGTGCGCTCAAAGCGCCAGCATCGCGTCGCCGAAGCTGTAGAAACGGTACCGCTCGCGCACGGCATGCTGGTACAGGCGCCGCGTCTGTACCGCGCCGCAGAAGGCCATCACCAGCGCCAGCAGACTGGTGCGCGGCAGGTGGAAGTTGGTCACCACGGCGTCGACGGCGCGAAACTCGAAGCCCGGCGTGATGAAGAGGCTCGTTTCGCCGCGATAGGCAGCCGCGCCGGAGGGCGCGGCCGCCTCCTCAGCGTGACGCGCGAGATGCTCGAGGGTGCGCACAGATGTGGTGCCGACGGCCACGATGCGGCGCCCCTGGGCGCGCGCCGCCAGCAGGCGCGCCCACACGGCCGCGTCGACCTCATACGACTCGCTGTGGAGCCGCCCTGCCGCCAGACTCTCCTCCACCAGCGGCTTGAACGTGCCGAGACCGACGTGCAGCGTCACGGTCTCGATGCTCACGCCGGCCGCCGCCAGGCCGGCGTCCAGCGCCGGCGTGAAGTGCAGGCCGGCCGTCGGCGCGGCAGCGGAGCCCAGAGGGCGCGCGTAGGTCGTCTGATAGCGCTCGGGATCGCTCAGGCGCTCGTGGATGTAGGGCGGCAGAGGCATCGCTCCGGCGTCCTCGAGGAGGTCGAGCACCGGCCGCGCCTCGCGGCTTGCCACCAGCCAGCGGCCGTCGCCGAGAGGTCGCACGGCGATCAGCGGCCAGGCCTCTCCAAGCGCCTCATTGGTGAGCGTCTCGCCCGAGCGCGGGCGGCCGCGAAGCAGCGCTTCCCAGACTTCCACCCGTTCGCGAGAGGCTACGGCGCCGTCTCGTGCCTCACTGCCGGGCCCGTCACCCGGGCCTGAAGGCCGCAGGAAGAGGACCTCGAGGCGCCCGCCGGTCGCGCGGCGAAAGTAGCTTCGCGCCGGGAACACGCGGGTGTCGTTGCGCACCAGCACGTCGCCTTCGCGAAGCAGTTGCGGCAGATCGCTGAAGACGCGGTCGTCCAGCCTCCCGGCGGCGCGGTGGCAGACGAGCAGCCGCGACGCGTCACGCGGTTCCGCAGGCGCCTGTGCGACGAGCTCCTCGGGAAGGTCGTAGTCCAGATCCTCGAGGCGCAGGGCGGCCGGGGCGCTCGGGCCGGCGGCGGCTTGCGGCCCCCTCACCCGGCCTTCTTCCGCGCCAGACGCTGCTGCCACGCTTCCCATTTGCTGGCCGCGCAGCCGCAGTAGGGCTGGCGGTACAGCTCGAGGCGCCGGCTCTCGACGAAGCTCCCGGGAAACGAGTCGCGCAGGTCGAGATAGACGAAGTCGACGCCGTGCTGGGCCGCAGCCGCCTCGCCGGCCGCGACGATCAGGTCGTGACGCTGGTACGGGCTCACGGTCAGCGTGGTGCTGAAGCGCCGCAGGCCGCGACCGGCCGCGGCCCCAGCGGCCTCCCGCAGACGCAGTCGCAGACAGACGGTGCAGCGCTCCTCGGGCACGGCCGCGCCCAGGCCTGCCGCCCATCCCAGCCACGCCGGCGTCTGCTGGGCCGACGCCTCCACGATCAGCTCGAGTGCGGCCGCCCGGCTGAAGCGCCGCATGCTCTCGAGGCGGCGCTCTGATTCCGCGGCCGGCTGGATGTTGGGGTTGTGGAACCACGCCAGCGGTTCGAGCCCGCGCTCGCGCCAGGCGGGCACGGCGACCGTCGAACAGGGCCCGCAGCAGGTGTGCAGCAGGAGGCCTACCATCTCTGCTTTCAACTCTCGTCGAACAGCGTGCCCGGCCCGGAGGGCGGCGTGAGACCGCAGTGCTCGAAGCCCGAGCGCGTGAGCACGCGCCCTCGCGGGGTGCGCTTGAGAAAGCCCTGCATGATCAGGTACGGCTCGTACACGTCCATCACCGTGTCGGCCTCCTCGCCGAGGGCCACGGCAAGCGTGTCGAGGCCCACAGGGCCGCCGTCGAACTTCTGCGCGATGGCGCAGAGGATGTCGCGATCGAGCTTGTCGAGCCCTTCCCCGTCGACCTGGAACAGCTTGAGCGCAGCCAGACAGATGCCATGGTCGATGACGCCCTCGTGGCGTACTTCGGCGAAATCGCGCACGCGCCGCAGCAGGCGGTTGGCCACGCGCGGCGTACCCCGCGAGCGGCCGGCGATCTCGAGGGCCGAATCGTCGTCGATGCGTACCTTGAGGATCCCCGACGAGCGCCGCACGATCTGCGCCAGCTCCTCGATCTCGTAGTACTCGAGGCGCTGCCACACGCCGAAACGGTCGCGCAGCGGCGTCGTGAGCAGGCCCGTGCGCGTGGTGGCGCCGATGAGCGTGAACGGCTGCACCTGCATGCGGATGCTGCGCGCCGCGGGGCCCTCGCCGATCATGATGTCGATCTCGTAGTCCTCCATGGCGGGATAGAGCACCTCTTCCACGGCGGCATTGAGGCGGTGGATCTCGTCGACGAAGAGGACATCGCCCTCTTGCAGATTGGTGAGCAGCCCGGCGACGTCGACTTTGCGTTCGAGGGCCGGCCCGGAGGTGGTGTGCATGCCTACCCCGAGCTCGGTGGCGATGATGCCGGCCAGCGTGGTCTTGCCCAGGCCCGGAGGACCAGCGATGAGCACGTGGTCGAGCGTGTCGCCGCGATTGCGCGCCGCCTGGACAAAGATCTCGAGCTGCTCCTTGGCGGCGCCCTGCCCGACGAAGTCGCTGAAGCGCCGCGGCCTGAGGCCAAGCTCGAGGTCGCGATCGTCGGCAGCCTCGTTGGGATCGCCGATGCGGTCGACCGGCGGCGTCACGTGGCGCCCCTGTCGCGCGTGAGGGCGTGCTTGACGAGCTCTTCAAGGGGCGCGCCTTCGGGCGCGCCGCGGAGCGCCTCCTCCGCCTCTCGCAGACTGAGGCCGAGGTTCTGCAGGGCCGAACGGGCGGCGAGGTAGCCGTCGGTCGGCGTGGGGCCGGCGCCGGCGCCGGGATGGCCGGCCGGGGCCGGCGGCAGCTGCCCTACCTTGTCGCCGAGCTCCACCACGAGCCGCTGGGCGAGCTTCTTGCCGATCCCGGAGATGCTCTCGAACTTCTTCACGTCGTCGCGGGCCACGGCGAGCTCGAGCTCCTCCACCGGATAGCCGGAGAGCACGGCCAGAGCCACTTTGGGGCCCACGCCGCTGACGCCGATGAGCCACTGGAAGAACACACGCTCCCGCACGCTGCGAAAGCCGAACAACTGCAGCGTGTCTTCGCGCACATGCAGATAGGTGTGCAGCCCGATCTCTTCGCCGAGCCTGGGCGACAGCGCGCCGAGAGTGCGTCCGGAGGCCAGGACCTCGATTCCGAGCCCTCCCACCTCGACCACGGCGTGCTCGCCGTCGAGGAGTTGCAGTCTGCCGCGGATCGAAGCGATCATCGCCGCCCGCCGGGAGCTCGACGCACCGCCGCCGCGAAGGCGGCGCTGTTGTGGTGGGTGTGCGTGATGGCGACGGCCAGCGCGTCGGCGGCGTGGTCGGGCTGCGGGATGCGTGCCAGGCCGAGGATCACCTTCGTCATCTCCTGTACCTGGATCTTGCTCGCACGCCCGTATCCGGTGACGGCTTGCTTGATCTGCAGCGGCGAGTACTCACAGGGCGCGGTGTCCAGGTCCGAAGCGGCCAGGTAGAGGACTCCCTTGGCCTGGCCCACCGCCAGCGCGGTCTTGACATTGACGTTGACGAAGAGCTCCTCGAGCACGACGATGTCAGGGGAGAAGCGTTTGATGAGCCCGCGCGCCTGATCGAAGATCTGCCGCAGGCGCACGTGCGTGCCGTCCTTGGCGGAGGTGACGATACACCCGTGCCCCAGCGACCTGAGCCGGTTGCCGTCCTGCTCGATGACGCCCCAGCCCGTGCTCGCCGTGCCGGGATCGAACCCGAGGACGATCACGGTCTCTGCCCCGCGCCGGGGATGCGGCCCCGGACGGACCCTGCGGCCGTCCTCATCAGCTATACGGCCAGGCGTTCGAGAATGTCTTCGGGGATGTCGAAGTTGGCGTAGACCTCTTGCACGTCGTCGCTGTCCTCGAGGGCGTCGACGATTTTCATCGTCTTGCGAGCGTCGTTCTCCTCGAGCTTGACCGTGCTCTTGGGGATCATCGTGAGCTCGGCCTGGTCGAACTCGATGCCGGCAGCGGCCAGGGCATCGCGAACGGCGGCGAAGTCGGCCGGCTGCGTGAGGACCTGGAACTCCTCGCCGTCTTGCAGGACATCGTCGGCGCCCGCGTCGATGGCGGCCGTCATGACGTCGTCCTCGCTGTACTTGGACGCGTCGACGACAACGGAGCCGCGGCGCTCGAACACCCAGGCGACCGCGCCCGGTTGTGCCAGCTGTCCGCCGTGCTTACTGAAAATGTTGCGAATGTCGGCGGCGGAACGGTTCTTGTTGTCGGTGAGCACGTCGACGATGATCGCCACCCCGGCAGGGCCGTAGCCCTCGTAGAGGATGCTCTCATAGGAGGTGCCGTCGGCGCCGCCCCCGCCGCGCTGGACGGCGCGCTCGATGTTGTCCTTGGGCATGGAGTAGCTCTTCGCCTTCTCCACGGCATTGGCCAGCGCGATGTTCATGGTGACGTCGGCGCCGCCTTCACGGGCGGCTACCGTGATGGCGCGGGAGAGCTTGGAGAACAGCTTGCCGCGCTTGGCATCTGTCTTGCCCTTTTTGTGCTTTATGGTGGCCCATTTGGAGTGCCCGGACACGGGGACACCACCTCCTCTCTCAGCGGTTGGCGGGCGCCGCGAAGGCGCGGCCCTGCTCGCCGGCGGTGCGCGGCCGCGCCGCGCCGGCCGGCGCGGACGCCGCACCCTCGCGGCGGCGGATCATGGTGATGAACAGCTCATGCATGCGCGTGTCGGCGGTGAGCTCCGGATGGAACGCCGTGACGAGCACCCCGCCTTCGCGAGCGGCGACGATGTGGCCCTCGCAGGTGGCGAGGACGTCGACCTCGGGTCCGGCGCTCTCGACCCACGGCGCGCGGATGAAGACGGCGCGCAGCGGCTCTGGGTCGAGACCTTCGACGACCAGGTCGGCCTCGAAGCTGCGCACCTGGCGCCCGAACGCGTTGCGCCGCGCCACGATGTCCATAAGGCCGAGCGTCGGCGGTGAGCCTTCGACAGTGTCGCGAGCCACGGTGATGAGGCCGGCGCAGGTGCCGTACACAAGGCCGCCGGCGGCGGAGAACGCCTGGATGGGCGCGGCAAGGCCGTAGGCGCCTATCAGCTTGCTGATGGTGGTGCTCTCCCCGCCCGGGATCACCAGCCCATCGAGGCCCTTGAGCTGGTCGGCGCGCCGCACCTCACGGGTGTGCGCGCCAAGCCGCTCGAGCACGACACGATGCTCGCGGAAATCGCCCTGCAGGGCGAGGACGCCGACGGTGAGGCCAGCACCGGGACCGAGCAGGCCGCGGCAGGGCTCGGGCGACAGGATCCAGTCGAGCCGGCGTGTGCCGTGGCCGCTGCTCATGCCGCCCTCTGGCTCACCAGCCGCGATGCTGGATCTTGGCTTCTTCGGGCATCCGCGCCGCATCGATGCCCGGCATCGCTTCGCCGAGACCGACGGAGACCTCAGCGATGATCTTGGCGTCACGGTAATTGGTCACTGCCTTGACGACCGCGTTGGCGCGCTTCTGCGGATCCTCGCTCTTGAAGATCCCGGAACCGACGAAGACACCCTCGGCGCCGAGCTGCATCATGAGCGCGGCGTCGGCCGGCGTGGCGATGCCGCCGGCGGAGAAGTTGACCACCGGGAGCTTGCCGTTCTCGGCCACCCAGCGCACCAGCTCGTAGGGCGCCGGGAGCTGTTTGGCGGCCACGTAAAGCTCGTCGGGATCGAGGGTGCCAAGGCGGCGGACCTCGCCCATGATGGTGCGCATGTGCCGCACGGCCTCGACGACGTCGCCGGTGCCCGCCTCGCCCTTGGTGCGGATCATGGCGGCGCCCTCGCTGATGCGGCGCAGCGCCTCGCCGAGGTTCACGGCGCCGCAGACGAAGGGCACCGTGAACTTCCACTTGTTGATGTGGTTGGCCTCGTCGGCGGGCGTGAGCACTTCGCTCTCGTCGATGTAGTCGACTTCCAGTGACTCGAGGATCTGGGCCTCGACGAAGTGGCCGATGCGCGCCTTGGCCATGACGGGGATGGAGACGCACTGCTGGATCTCCATGATCTTGGTGGGATCGGCCATGCGCACCACGCCGCCCTGGGCGCGGATGTCGGAGGGCACGCGCTCCAGGGCCATCACGGCGCAGGCCCCGGCCTCTTCGGCGATCTTGGCCTGCTCGGCGTTGGTGACGTCCATGATGACGCCGCCCTTGAGCATGTCGGCGAGGCCGCTCTTGACGCGCATGGTGCCGATATCAAACACGGGAACCTCCGTTGGTCTACTGTGCCGATACTACCGCAGCCGAGAGCCGCAACGTTACCGTTGGCAGCCTCACAAAACACCCAAGATGCGGGAATAATGTGGACGAAGTGGCGATGCGCCCTAGCTCTTGTGCGCCTCTTCCTTGTCGGCTTTGGCCTGATCGATGATCTTCTGCGAGAGGTGCGCAGGGACTTCTTCGTAGCGCAGCACCTCCATATGGTAGTCGCCGCGTCCGCCGGTCATCGACGTGAGGTCCGGCGCGTAGCTCAGCATCTCGGCGAGCGGCACTTCGGCGGCGACCACAGCGGCATGGCCGCGCGGCGTCATTCCCAACACCCTGCCGCGCCGTGAGTTGAGATCGCCGATGATGTCGCCGACGCTCTCTTCGGGCACCGTGACCTCGACGTTCATGATGGGCTCGAGCAGCGTGGGCTGCGCCTTTTCGGCGGCCGCCTTGAAGCCGATGGAGCCGGCGATCTTGAACGCCATCTCGGAGGAATCGACGGGGTGATGCGAGCCGTCGTAGAGGATGACGCGCACGTCGACCACCGGGTAACCGGCCAGGAAGCCTTCGTGCGTGGCCTCCAGGACGCCCTTTTCGACGGCGGGGATGAAGTTGCGCGGGATCACGCCGCCGACGATCTTGTCGACGAACTCGACGCCCTCGCCACGCGGCATCGGCTGCACCTCGATCCAGGTGTCGCCGAACTGGCCGCGGCCGCCGGTCTGCTTCTTGTGACGCCCTTGCGCCTTGGCGCTCGTCTTGACCGTCTCTCGATACGGCACCCGCGGGGGGTGCAGATGGACCTCGACGCCGAAGCGGCGTTTGAGGCGCTCGCAGATGACCTCGACGTGCAGCTGGCTCATGCCGGAAACGATGGTCTCGCCGGTCTGCGGGTCGCGGTGCTCTTCCATCATCAGGTCTTCTTCGGTGAGGCGCCGCAGCGCCTGGATGACCTTGTCCTCGTCGCCCTTGTTCTTAGCCTCGATGGCGAAGCTCATGAGCGGCGACGGGAAGTCGATGGGCGGGAAGGCGGCGCGGGCGCCCTCGGCGGCCAGCGTGTCGCCGGTGACGACGTCCTTGAGCTTGGCCACGGCGCCGATGTCGCCGGCGCAGAGGCCGTCGGCCGGCTTGGTCTCTTTGCCCTGATTCTTGAGCAGCTGGCCGATGCGCTCCTTGTGACCGTCGCGACCGACGACCACGTTGGCGTCGCTCTTGATTGCGCCCTGGAAGACGCGGAAGACGTTGATGCGGCCGCTGAACTGGTCGGCCATGGTCTTGAACACGAAGGCGACCGCAGGCTTGGCGACGTCGCAGGCGAGCTCAACCTCGGCGCCGTCGACGTCGAGCGCCCGCGGCGGCGCGACGGCGTCGGGGGCCGGAGCCAGGGCGAGCAGATCGAGCAGACGGTCGACGCCGATGAGGTGCGTGGCGGAGCCGGCGGCGACGGGGAACAGCCTGGCCTCGGCGACCGCCTTGGCGAAGGCCGTCTCGAGTTCCGCGGAGGTGATCTCCTCCTCGGCGAAGAACTTCTCGAGGAGCTCGTCGTCGGTCTCGGCGACAGCCTCGACCAGCTTGCCGCGCGCCTCGTCGGCGGCCTCCGCCAGGTCGGCCGGGATGGCGCTCGCGGTGGCCTGCTCGCCCTCGTAGATGTAAGCCTTCATGCTGAGCAGATCGACGACGCCCTTGAAGTCGTGCTCGCTGCCGACGGGGATCTCGACGGCCACGACCTGCGGGCCGAAGGCCTCTTGCAGGTGATCGACGGCGACGGTGAAGTCGGCGCGCTCGCGGTCGAGCATGTTGCAGAAGAGGATGCGGGCGAGGCCGAGAGCGTCGGCCCGCGCCCAGAGCCGCTCGGTCTGGACCTCGACGCCGAGGACGCTGTTGACGACCATGAGGGCGGTCTCGACGATCCGCAGCGAGGCGATGGTGTCGGCCAGGAAGCTCGAATCGCCGGGCGTGTCGAGGAGGTTGAAGCAGAGTCCGTGGCGCTCGATGTGCGCAAGGCCGGCCGACAGGCTGAGCTGCCGGCGCTTCTCGTCGTCGTCGTAGTCGGAGACGGTCGTACCCTCGACCACGTGCCCCAGGCGATTGACCACGCCGGCCTTGTACAGAAGGCCTTCGAGCAGCGAAGTCTTGCCGGTGCCGCGATGGCCGACGAGGGCGATGTTTCTGATCTTGCCTGGGTCGTTCATCCGGGCTCTCCTCGTGTGTCGTCTCGCCGGCTCCCCGCGCGCGTGTACGCGAGGGGCAGGTCGTGGCCTGTCGGAAGGGTGAAGTCTAGCACAGGGCCCACGTGTTCACGCGCCGTGCGAGCCCCCGGAAGGAGCCGTCGCGGGAGGCGTGAACGCGAGGCCGGGGCCGGGGCACTCGAGATGCCGGTCGACAAGCGCGCCACCGGCCAGCTTGAGCGCTTTGAAGCCGTACTTCTCGCGCACGCGATCGACGGCCTCTCCGAGCGCCACCTCGCGCCAGCCCTCGTCGAGGGTGAGCTGGAAGGCGTTGTGCGTGAAGCCGCTGACGCTCACGCCCACGAGGCGGACCCAGCGGGCGCCGATGCCGAGCTCGTCGAGCAGCGCCACGGCCGTCTCGTAGAGAGGCCGCGTAGCGCTGACAGAGCGCGGCAGCGTACGGCGGCGCCCCACGGTGTGAAAGGTGTTGAAGCGCACCTTGAGCGCGACGGTGCGCGCCGCCAGACCGTTGCGGCGCAGTTCGGCGACGGCGTTGTCGGTGAGCGTGAGCAGGGTGGCACGCAGCAGCTCGACATCGTTGGTGTCGTCGGCGAACGTGACCTCGCGACCGACCGACTTGGGCAGCGGCCGGTCGCTGCGCACCGGCGACAGGCTGCGCCCCATGGCGAGCTGGCGCAGGCCGTGGGCGCCGCGGCCGAAGGCCGCGGCAAGCAGTGGGAAGGGAACGTCCTGCACCATGCCGACGGTGGTGAGGCCGAGGGTGGCGAGCCGTTCCTCCATCACCGGACCGATGCCGCAGACCGCGCCGACCGGCAACTCGCGCAGGCGGCCGTGGACGTCGGCGTCGGTGAGCTCGCCGATACCGGCCGGCTTGTTGAGACCGGCCGCCAGCTTGGCCAGCAGCTTGGTGGGACCGATACCGATGGAGCAGGTGATGCCGTGGGCGTCGTACACCTGCTCCTGGGCGCGCAGGGCGATGGCCCGCGGCGGCCCGAACAGCCGCCGGCTGCCGGTGACGTCGAGATAGGCCTCGTCGATAGAAGCGACCTCGACGAGATCGGTGTACTGCCCGAGCAGCTCGACGAGGTCGCGGTGCACGGCCACGTATGCCTTCATGTCGACGGGCAGGAACACGCCCCGTGGGCAGAGGCGCTCGGCCTGAAAGATGGGCATGGCGCTGTGGACGCCGAAGGCGCGCGCCTCGTACGAACACGCGGAGACGACGCTCCGACCGCCGCGCTCACCGCCGACGATCACCGGCAGACCGCGCAGCTCGGGACGCCGTGCCTGCTCTACCGACGCGAAGAAGGCGTCCATGTCGAGGTGCAGGATTGCCCGGTGTGATACGAACATATGTTCGTATCGTACTCCTGCACAGGACTGCTGGTCAATCGCAACAGGAAGGCGGCACGGCGCGGACGCTACTTGCTGCGGCAGCCCACGTCGACTGTGTACATCCACGACCCGGATGCACCCTGAAACGTGCCCGAGACGCAGCCGATGCCCACGTCGCGCCAACGCCTGCCGAGGATGACCGAGCGGTGATACGCAGAGCGCATCCAGGCGCTGAAGACGGCCTGCGGCGTGCCGACGGAGCTCATACCCCAACCGATCACCTCGGAGACGCCCCAGGAACGGCAGCCGCTCGTCCCGTAGCCGGCGCGACGCGCGCGCGCCGCGCAACTCGCGCCGCTCGGCGACGAATGGGAGAAGTAGTGACGGGACACCATGTCGCGGGAATGCGCCAGGGCGGCACGGTTCAAGGCCCCCCGCACGTGCAGCGGCGCCAGCCCGCGCTGCGTGCGCGCGTGGTTGATGAGCTGAAGCATGCCCGCCTCGTTGGCCCTGCTCTGGGAAGCCAGCACGGGTCCGGCCACCACGGCAGCGACGGCCAGCACCAGAACGAGCGCGGCGAACGCCGCGTAGATCGGCTTACGCATGTGGATCCTCCCTGCCGCTCGCGCGGACCTTTCGGGCACGTTCGCCAAGCGTTGCCTCAGCCCTGTACGACGAGGTCCAGGCGGGGGACGTCACCCCACAGCGTCTCGAGGCGATAGAAGTCGCGCGCCGACGGGGTGAAGACATGCACGACCACATCGATGAAGTCGAGGAGGATCCACTCGGCTTCGCGGGCGCCCTCCACGCGCACTGCATGGCGTCGCGAGCGGAGCTTGCCTTCGATCTCCTGGGCGATGGCCTTGGTCTGGCGGGGGTTGGCGCCGGTCGCGATCACGAAGAAGTCGGTCCAGCTGATGGCGTCGCCCATCGCGAGGACGACGATGTCCTCGGCCTTCTTGTCGGCGGCGTGCCCGGCGATGTCGCGGGCCAACTCTTCGGCCGCCGTGAGCTCTGCCTCGAGTGCTACGGCTGGTCCTCTGGTTCGGTGTGCCCGAGCTTGGCGTCGGCGCCGACGATGACTACGACCGTGTCGGGCGGCACATCCGCGCCGTCGAGCACGACTCCGCGGCCGAGTATAGCACGGATGTCTTCGGCCACCGGGAGGGCGCGGCTGCCGGGCAGGATCTGCGTCTGCCGATAGTCGAAGGTGTCGGCGTTGGCCGGCAACGGAAGGTTGACGTCCAGTATGGCCAGCTGCTGCGCGACGTCTTTGCCCACACCCACGCGCCCGCTGCCGTTGCGCACGACGACCGTGTAGCGGCTGCGATAGCCCGGCGCCTTGCGCGTGATCTGCGCCATGATGTCGTCGCTCCTGGGGACGAAGGCGAACTGTCCTTCGGCGATCCGTGAGTGTGACGGGAACCGGTCCACCACGGCGTCGCCGCCGGTGAGCCCTCTCAGCGCGTCGTCGAGATACCACTTGTCGGCGCTGCCCGAGGAGCGTGACGCAGCTGAGCGGGCCGCTTGGGAAC
Source organism: uncultured Thermoleophilia bacterium (assembly GCA_963765635.1). Taxonomy (GTDB): domain Bacteria; phylum Actinomycetota; class Thermoleophilia; order UBA2241; family UBA2241; genus CAIXSE01. The sequence continues at coordinate 777,609 of CAVXXF010000002.1, read as the reverse complement.
GCACATCGCCCGGGCGCAGCGCCGCCGCGTCGAGCATCGCGTTCCAGAGCGCCTCCTGGATGCGCGACGCGTCGTAGCCGTTCGGTCCACTCGCCGCGAAGAGCGCGGGTACTTCCTCCGCGGAGACGATGGTACGGCCTGGCTCGAACAGACGTTTTGTGCCCGCGAGGTCGAGCTCGACGGGATCCCGCAGCGAGAGCTGGAACTCCCCGGACGTGGCGAGATCGCCGAGAGCCTTCACGGGTAGCTGGTACTGCGCGTCGATCTCGGCGCCCACGACGCGCTGCAGGTCCTCCTTGAGCGTTCCCGCCGCCATCGCATCGCCGGCGAACACGTACTCGCCCTTCGGCCCCGCAAGCAGCAGTTCCTTGGGGATCACGTACAGGGTAGGGGCGCTACCGGCGGCGTCCTTGACGACCAGCGCAGCCGCTACGGGCTTGGCAGATCCCGGCGCCGTCAGGTTGACGAGCGCAAGGTAGCCGGACTTCGCCGTCGCTTCCGGCTTCTTCAGCCAGCGCGACCCAAAGTACCAGGCGCCGAACACGGCGCCGAACGCCACGACGCCGGCCAGGACGTAGAGCACCCAGGCCTGCCAGCGCTCCGCCCTGGTGCGGCGGCGGCGGCGCAGACGACCGACCCTATAACCCTTAGTTTCCGGCATGAGTCTCGTTGTACAACGCCAACGCCTCGGGCACCACCCCGCGCCCTCTGCTGATGAGATCAAGCAGGCTGATGCGAGCCGCGGCCGCCACGGCCGCATCGAGCGAGGTGAGCGCCAGAGCGCGTACCTCGTCGAGGCCGGGGAACTCGCGAGCCGGCTCGCAGAAGTCGGCCAGATACAGGCATTTCTCAAGGACCGTCATGCCTGGGCCGCCGGTGGTATGGCGGGCGATCGCGCCGGCGATGGCTGCGTCGAGGCCGGCTGCGCCCAGCTCCGCGGCGGCCACGGGGCCGTGCAGGACCTTCTTCGGACGCCGCGCCTCGACTGGGCCCACCTCGAGCCCGTAGCGCTCCGCCGCGGCCAGCGTCTCCGCATCCGTGAGCTCACGGCAGTAGTCGTGCAGCAGGCCGGCGATCTCGGCGGCTTCGGGCGCGCCGCCGAATCGCCGCGCCAGCTCGACGGCCTCAGCCGCCACGCGCCGCGAGTGCTCGCGGCGCTTCTCCGAGAGCCGTTCCGAGATGAGCCGCTCGGCCTGCGCGCGATCGATCATGCGCGCCCGTACAGGCCGCGCTGGGAGATGAACTCCTCGACAGCTTCCGGCACGAGGTAGCGCAGAGGCAGGCCGGCGGCGACACGTGCCCTGATCTGGCTCGAAGAAACGCCGACCGGCGGGGCCTCAAGGACGGTCACCCGGCCTGCGCCCCAGCGCGCCGCAACGGCTTCGACGAGCGCATGGTCGTCGCCGGGCCGCGGCGCCACGGCAAGCGTGCACAGCTCAAGGATCGCCTCCGCATCGTGCCACGTGTCGAACTGCAGCAGCGAGTCGGAACCCATGATGAACACCAGATCACGCCCTGAGAAGCGCTCGGCCACCGCGCTCAGCGTATCGCGGGTGTAGATAAGGCCGCGTTCGATCTCCAGACCCGACTCGACGAAACGCATGTCGTCGGCGACGGCCAGCGCCGTCATCTGCAGACGCACGTCGGCCGGCGTGCGCTGTTCGAGATCTTTGTGCGGCGGCGCGGCAGCAGGCACGAAGAGCACGCGCTCGAGGCCGAGCCGGGCGTGCGCCTCGGAGGCGATGACGAGATGACCGACGTGCGGCGGGTCGAAGCTGCCACCGATGACGCCGAGGCGCGGGCGTGCCTGGAGCACGGCGCTAGGGGCGCACCTGCCCGTCGCCCCACAGCTCGTACTTCACGCAGGTGAGCTCCTGGAGGGCGATGGGGCCGCGCACGTGCAGCTTCTGCGTGGAGATGCCCATCTCCGCGCCCAGCCCGAACTCGCCACCGTCGGTGAAGCGCGTCGACGCGTTCACGTAGACGCAGGCGGCGTCGACCTCGGCGGCGAACCGTCGGGCGGCGCCGAGATCCTCGGTGACGATCGCCTCGGAATGGCGCGTGCCGTAGGTGGCGATGTGCTCGAGGGCCTCGTCCAGAGTGGCGACGACCCGTACGGCGAGCTTGAGCGCCAGGAACTCCGTCTCGTAGTGCGACTTGTTGGCGCGCTTCAAGCTCGGATCGCCGAGCGCGTCGGCGGCAGCCTTGTCGACCACCAGCTCGACGCCGCGCCGCTTCAGTTCTTCCACGGCGCGCGGCAGGTAATCTGCGGCCACCTCGCGGTGGACCAGCAGCGTCTCGGCGGCATTGCACACACCAGGGCGCTGGCACTTGGCATTGACGATAATGGCGACGGCCTTGTCCAGGTCCGCCGCCGCGTCGACGTAGACGTGGCAGTTGCCGCCGGCGGCGTAGATCACCGGGACCTTGCTGCGCTCCATCAGGTAGTTCTTGAGATCCTCGCCGCCGCGCGGGATGACGAGGTCCACGTAGCGGCGCTGCTCGAGCAGCTCATCGAGCTCACGACGGTCGGGCGTGAGGTACGAGATGGCCTCCCGCGGCAGGCCGGCCTCGATGACCGCGCCCTGGACCACCTCGGAGAGGATGCGGTTGGAGTGCAGCGCAGCGCTGCCGCCGCGCAGGATGACGGCGTTGCCGGTCTTCAGACACAGACACGCCGCGTCGACGGTGACGTTGGGGCGCGCTTCGTAGATCACGGCGACGACGCCGAGGGGCACGCGCACCTTGCGCAGTTCGATGCCGTTCTCGAGGCGCCACCCATCGACCAGCTGCCCGATGGGATCTGGCAGCGCCGCCAGGGCGCGCACGCTCGTGGCCACGTCGCCGAGGCGGTCTTCGTCGAGAAGCAGACGATCGACGAGCGCATTGGGGAGCCGGCTCTCACGCGCCAGACGCACGTCCTCGGCGTTCTCGGCGAGGATCTCGGCGCCGCGGCGCGCGAGGGCGTCGGCGACGTTGACAAGCGCCTCATCCTTGCGCTCCCGGGGCAAGCCGGCCAGCACGCGCGCGGCGCGCTGCGCCGCCGCGCAGGTCTGTTGCACGCTCATTCGGCCTCCTCGCCGACCAGCACCAGGCAGTCCCGGTGCACTACCTCTTCCTCAAGCTGGGGGTTGAGCGCGCGCAGTTCGTCGCTGCGCAGGCCCCGCACACGCCGCAGGTCGCGGGCGCTCATGGTGACCAGGCCTCTCGCGATCTCGACGCCGTCGGGAGCGAGGATCGCGACCGCTTCCCCGGCGGCGAAACCGCCGTGGACGGCGCGCACGCCGACCGGCAGCAGGCTGCCACCCCCCGACGCCAAGGCGCGCACCGCGCCGGCGTCGACCTCAAGGGTACCACGCACCGGTTTCGCATAGCGCAGCCAGAGCTTGAAGGCCGACACGCCCGCCGGCCGGGAGGACACGATCGTACCCACCGGTTCTCCCGCGGCGGCGGCGGCGAGGACGCCAGGTCGGGCACCGTTGGCGATCACCGTACGCACGTCGGCAGCGGAGGCCATGACGGCGGCGGCCACCTTGCCGCGCATGCCGCCGGCGCCTCGCTGCGACGCACCTCCGACGTCGAGAGCCACGAGCTCGCGCGGATGCTCGATGCGCGCGACCAGGCGAGCTTCGGGGTCGCGCCGCGGGTCGCTGGTGTAGAGCCCATCCTGATCGGTGAGGAGCACCAACATCGAGGCGCGCAGCATGATCGCGACCTGGGCAGCCAGCACGTCGTTGTCGCCGAAGCGGATCTCGTCGGTGGCAGTGGTATCGTTCTCGTTCACCACGGGCACCACCCCCCATCCGAGCAGCCGGCGCAGCGTGTTGCGGGCATTGACGTAGCTCGTGCGCCGCGCGAAGTCGTCGCTGGTGAGCAGCACCTGCGCGGCGACCAGTTCATGATCGCCGAACAGCCTCTCATAGTGAGCGAAGAGCCGGCCCTGGCCGACTGCCGACGCGGCCTGCAGCGCCGGCACAAGGCGCGGCCGCTCTGTGACGCCCAGCACGTGCTGGCCGCACGCTATGGCGCCGCTCGACACGAGCACCACGCGGCGCCCGCCGTGCACGAGCTCCGCCACGTCGGCGGCGAGGCCGGCCAGCAGGCGGCGGCGCAGACGCAGGTGATCGTCGGCCACTGTGCTCGAGCCGATCTTGACGACGATCGTCTTCACGCGAACTCGAACTCCTGGGCGCCGACGACGACCGCGTCGCCCGGCTTCGCGCCGGCCTTGCGCAGCGCATCGTTGAGGCCGGCGCGCTCGATGAGCTGCTGCAGGTACTCGACGGCGTCCGCGTTGTCGAGGTCGGCCTTGGCGAACAGGCGCTCGATCTGGACGCCGTGGACCACGAAGAGCTCGCCGTCGCGCTCCACGGTGAAGGAATCGAGGCGACCGTCCGCCGGGCGCAGAACTACCGCAGCCGCCGACGCCGCGTCCGCGGCGTCGGCGGCTGACTGTGCCTCTCGGGCGCTCGCCATGACGTCGGCCAGCGCCGTGACCAGCTGCTTCAGCCCATCGCCGGTCTGGGCGGAGACCAGGAGCGACGCCGCCGGCCACGCGAGGTCGGCGAGGAACCCATCGGCCTCTTCCCTGCCCGACGCGTCCAGAAGATCGGCCTTGTTCACGACCACGACGGCGGGCCGCTCGAGGAGTTCGGTGCTGAACGCGCCGAGCTCACGACGCACCGTGGCCAGCGCCGCGGGCCAGGCCGCGGAGCCATCGCCTCCGTCGAGGACGAACATCAGCAGGGCCGTCCGCTCGATGTGCGCCAAGAAGCGGTGCCCGAGGCCGGCGCCGGCGCTGGCCCCCTCGATGAGTCCGGGAATGTCGGCAATGACGGCAGTCGCGTCGCCCACGGAGAGGACGCCGAGATTGGGCTCGATGGTAGTGAACGGATAGGCGGCGATCTTGGGGTGCGCACGTGTGAGCGCCGCGAGCAATGACGACTTGCCGGCGTTGGGCAGGCCGACGAGCCCGATGTCGGCAAGAAGCTTCAGTGAGAGCGTGAGCCAGAGCTCCTCGCCGTCGAGGCCGATCTCGGCGAACCTCGGCGCCTGGCGCGTGGAGCTCTTGAAACAGACGTTGCCGCGGCCGCCCTCGCCGCCGCGCGCGACCAGCAGGCGCTGACCCTCGGTCACGAGGTCACCCAGCACGCCGCCATCGGCGTCGAGCACCTCTGTGCCTACAGGTACCTTGACCTCGAGCACGGCGCCGTCGGCGCCGCGCTTGTTGGCGCCGCGGCCCTGGCCGCCGTCGCCAGCGCGGAAATGGTGCTTGTGGCGGAAGTGGCCGAGATCGTGAAGCTGGCGTGTGGCCACGAGGACGACGTCGCCGCCCGGAGCGCCGTCGCCGCCGTCGGGTCCGCCCTTGGGCACGTACTTCTCGCGACGGAAGCTCATGGAGCCGTTGCCGCCGCGGCCCGCGCGCACGCAGATGCTGGCCCTATCGAGCATGATGGGAGCCGCCGGCCTGGGCCGGCCGCGATCAGGCCTCGGGGACGACCGAGATGAAGCGCCCAGCGCCCTTCTGGATGAACACGAGGCGCCCGCTCACCTTGGCGAAGATGGTGTGGTCGACGCCGATACCGGCGTTGTCGCCGGGGCGGAACTTGGTCCCGCGCTGGCGCACGATGATCGATCCGGCCGGGACCACCTGGCCGGCAAACGCCTTGACGCCCAGGCGCTGGGCGTCGGAGTCGCGGCCGTTGCGGCTGGTGCCGGCACCCTTCTTATGCGCCATCAGGCTTCTCCTTGGACTCTTTGAGGGTGATCGACTCGATCGTCAGCTTGCTCAGCCGGCTACGATGACCCTTCGTCTTCTTGAACGTGCTCTTGGGCTTGTAGGTGAAGACCTTGATCTTCTCGCCGAGCAGGTGCTCGCTGACCGTGGCCTTGACCTTAGCGTTCCTGGCGGCGTCGCCGTCGAACGTACCGCTGTCCGTGCGCACGGCCAGGGTATCGTAGGTGACGCTCTTGCCTTCTTCGGCGGCGACGCGATCGACGACGATGGTGTCGCCGGCGCTCACCTTGAATTGCTGTCCACCGGCGCGGATGACCGCGTACGTGACATCGGACTTCGTCATTTCAACTCCCCACAAGACAACGGCAGATGATGATAGCCAATCGCAGACTGGCCGTCAATTTGAGGCCTGCTTCAGGGCCGAAGCGTAGGCGCCTGTGCGCGCGGTAGCCGTGATGCGCACGTTGCAGCGCTTGCCGAGGGACGGACGGCCGCCCTCGACGATGACCATGTAGCCGTCGATGTAGCCCACGGCGTCACGCGGGCTGTAGGTGAGGCTGAACTCGAGTTCCAGCTCGACCTCCTGCCCTTCCTTCACGGGGATACGCTGCTCCTGAACGTGCCCCGCCGTGCCTTCCGCGAGCACGCGGAACGTCTCGACGGGCAGGCCGGCGCCACCTTCGAAGAACACGCGCCGGCCGACCTGCTTCTCGAGCTTCTTGAGCCGGTCGCCGCTCAGTCGCTCGGCGACGGCCCCGCTCACCTCGATGAGCCATGCCTGGCTCTGCGAGCGCCGCGCCAGGCTCCGCACGCGCCGCTCGACGTTGAGCGCCATGGTCTCGTCGCTCATCACGCGCGCCTTGCCCTGGCAAGCGGGGCACGTGCGCGTGAGGATGCCGCGCGCGCCGTCGGTGGTGTTCTGGCGCGTCATCTCCACGAGCCCCAGCGGCGAGAGCTCGACCACGTAGGTCTTGGTGCGATCGGTCTCGAGCTCTGCCTCGAGGGTGGCGAGCACCATCTCGCGGTTCTTGGCGTGCGCCATGTCGATGAAGTCGATGATGATGATGCCGCCGATATCGCGCAGGCGCAGCTGCCGCACGACTTCGCGAGCCGCCTCGAGATTCGTCTTTGTGATCGTGTCCTCGAGGCCTTTGCCGCGCGTGAAACGCCCGGTGTTGACGTCGATCACGGTGAGCGCCTCGGCGTGGTCGATAACGAGGTTGCCGCCGCTCGGCAGGGGAACGCGGCGCTCGAGAGCCTTGGCGATCTCATCTTCCACGCCGTAGGCCTCGAAGAGCGGCTCGTCGCCGGTGTGCAGATGCACCTTGGGGAGGAGCTCCGGCGCCTCCTTATCGAGAAAGGCGACGATGGCCTTGTGCCGCTTGGGATCGTCGACGATGAGGCTCTCGCAGGTGTCGTTGAAGAGGTCGCGCGTGACCTCTAGGGAGATGTCGACCTCCTTGTGTACGAGTCCCGGCGCCTTCACCGTCTCCGCCTTCTTCTTGAGCCGCGACCAGAGGCGCGACAGATACCGCAGGTCGCGCTTGAGGTCTTCCAGGTCGTGACCTTCGGCGATGGTCCGCACGATGAGGCCGGCGTTCTTGGGCTTGAGCTCGCGCGAGATGTCGCGCAAGCGCTCGCGCTCGGCCTGACCGAGCCGCCGTGACACGCCCGCGCCGCTGCCTCCGGGCACGTACACGAGATAGCGGCCGGCCAGCGAGATCTTGGTGCTCAGACGGGCGCCCTTGCTCCCCATGGGGTCCTTTGTGACCTGGACGAGGACCTGCTGCTTGTTCTTGAGCGCGTCGCCGATGCGCCGGGCGCGCTTCTCGCCCTCCGGCGCCGTGACTTCGTCTACGTACAGGAAGCCGTTCTTCTCGAGGCCGAAGTCGACGAACGCCGCGTCGATGCCACCGAGCACGCTCTCGACCTTGCCCTGATAGATGTCGCCGAGGTAGGACTTCTTGTCGGGGCGCTCGATGTAGATCTCGGCGAGGCGGGCGTCCTCGACCAGTGCGACGCGCAGCTCCTGGCCGTCGTCGGTCACGAGGATGAGCTTACGCTTGGGCTGGCCGGCGACCACGCCCAGGCGCCGCGGCGGCGGCGCCGTCATCGCCGTGGCGAGGCCGCTGCCCTCGTCCTGCCGCACGATGGCCTTGGGCCGGCGGTGTTCACGCCCGCGCGACTTGGTCTCGCGGGTCGCCGGCTTGGCGGCTGCGCCGGCCGGCACAGCCGCGGGCGCCGAGGGGCGCTCATCCGCATCCGGCAGGAGCGCCACTTCGTCGTCGCCGGACTGCTTCACACGGGCTCCGCGCCCGCCGCGAGCTCCCCGGCGGCGGCGCTTGGGCGCCGCGTCGTCGCCGGCTTGGCCGGCCTCGTCCGACGCCTGTCCGGCGCCTTGCTCCTCTGCCGCAGACGCGGGCGGCTCAACCAGCCCCGGGTCGGCCGGCACGCCAGCCTGCACGATCGGCGCCTTCTTGAGAACGGCCGGGGTCTCGGGAGCTTCCGTCGTCGTCGCCCCCGACGGCCTGCGCCGGCGCCCACGCCGCGCCGGCTGCGACGACGGCTGCGCCTGCGGCTCATTCTTCGCAGCCTTCTCAGTTGGTGCGCCCGGCGCCGCGGATACTGCGGCAGACGACGGCGCGGCGATCACCACCTCCTCAGCCTCGCGCACGACCTCGTCATGAACGGCTTCCGCCGCGCTGCGGCGGCGTCGCCCGCCTCGCGAACCACGGTGGCGCCGCCGCGGCGACGTCGTGTCGCCGGGCGTCCCCGCATCAGCCTCCGTGCTCTGGCTCGAAGGGACGGCGGGAGCCGTCGAAGCCGCTGCCGGGGGGTCGACCGTGGAGCCCGCCGCCGGCGGCTGGTTGGCGGCCGGCCGACGGTCCTCCCCCTTGGCCTTTCCGCGTGGCGGAGCGCCGGCCGAAGGCGAGGCGATGGGGATCAGCGGCGCCGTCGGCAGACCCCCCGGCGGCGGAGTATCGCCTGCGGATCGCGGCGGAGCAGGCGCCCGCTTCTCGGGCTCGCTCCCGGCATTCGCGGCTGCCTGCGGCTCCGCCGGCTTCCTCCGCCGGCGGCCGCCGCGATTACCTCGTCTGCGCCGGCCTGTGCCGGCGTCACCGGCAGCGGTTTGCCCGTCGCCAGCGGCTGCTCCGGCGGACGTCGGTCCGCCCGTCTTCGGCTCGGGGGGCGACGCGGACGGCTGGTCGCCGGTCGGCGCCTTGTTCTCTGCGCTCACGATGACACACTCCTTCCAGCCCCGGGGCTTGGCCCCGGCGGCAAATCTCTCCAGGTGACGCGGCGGCGCTCCAGGCCGCGCATCACAGGCTCGACCTTCGCCCAACCGGCGATGAGGTCGATGAACTCCTGCGGTCGCGCCGCGCCGTCGTCGCGGTGCCGGATGGTGAACGCTAGTCTCGTTCCCCCTGGCCCCGGATCGGCGACGGCGTGGACGACATACTCCTTGAGGTCGAGCGTGCGCCTGCCCTTCGGGGACACGCGCTCGCGGACGACCGATACTTCCGTGGCGTAGCGTTCGACGGCGGCCTGCACAGCGCCTGCGTCGCCCTCGAGCAGACACGCATAGCGAGCTTCGAGAGCCTGCGGTCGAGGGTGCTGCTCTCCGACGATGACGATCGCGAGAGGCAGGAGGCCGGGCGGCGCGGCAGCGCGCAGCTCGCGCAGCGCTGCCGCCGGGCCCGGCAGGTCGTCGGGTACTTCGACGACGGCCAGTTCCTCGCAGCCCGCGGCGCCCACCGGCAAAGGCAAGGGCAGCGAGAGCCTCGGCTTTGGTCTCATACCGTGAGACAGCGCTATGGGGACGCCGGCGCGCGCGAACGTGCGCTGTACGGCGCGCGCCGTGTCGAGATGCGAGAGGTAGCTGGCCGTGCCGCGGCGCGAGAAGGTGAGGAGCCACCAGGTCACGGCAGCGTGTCCATCTCGACGCCGCCGCCGCAGACACCGCACACCGCGCAGCTCCCCTCGCGACAGTCCTCGGTCAGTTCGCCGCTCGCGGCGCGCGCCTCCTCGTCGGCGAGGAAGGCCCGCGTGACTCGGGGATCCACGGCGAACTCCCATGGAAAGGCCTCTGCGCTGCGTGGTGCCGCCGCGCCCAGCTCGATCCCGCAGGCTTCGGCAGCCGCCTTCCAGAATGCGAAGCGGAAGTGCTCTGTCCAGCCGTCGAAGCGGGCGCCGCGTCGCCACGCCTCCTCGACGAGCCGGTCGCTGCCCGGCCCGCCGCGTGCCAGGGTGGCCTCGACGAGCGAGGCTGCGACGTCGTGAAAGCTGACGCGCACGCCGCGGGGCATGGCATCACGCAGCAGCAGCTGCCGCTGACGAAGCACCGCCTCGCCGGCGAACGCCTCGAGCTGAAACGGCGTGTGCGCCTTGGGCACGTACGAGGACACCGCCAGAGAAAGGCGCGCGCGGCCGCGGGCGATCTCCTTGGCGAGACGCGCGGCCTTGCCGGCCATGCGGGCGATGCCGGTGACATCGGCGTCGGTCTCGCCGGGCAGGCCGATCATGAAGTACAGCTTGAGGCCGGTGAAGCCGCCGCTGAAGGTGGCGCGCACGGCCTCCTCGAACTGCGCGTCGTCGACGCCCTTGTTGATGGCGTCGCGTAGCTCCTGGGTACCAGCCTCAGGGGCGAGCGTGACAGACCCGCGCTGGTCGGTGGCAAACTCGCCCAAAGCCTCGGCTGCGGAATCGATGCGCAGGGACGGCAGCGAGACGCGCACTCCCGGGCGCAGGGCGCGGATGCGGGTGAGCGCTTCCTCGACGCCCGAGTAGTCGCAGGTGCTCAGTGAGAGCAGCGAGACCTCGTCACAGCCGGTCTCGCCAAGGAGCTTTTCGGCCGCTTCGACCACCAGGTCGACCGGGCGCTCGCGCACCGGCCGGTACCACATGCCTGCCTGGCAGAAGCGGCAGCCTGCGGTGCAGCCGCGCATCACTTCGACGATGGCCCTGTCGTGCACGGCCTCGAGCACCGGTACGACCGGGCGCAGCACCGGCGGGGTGCTCGAGAAGGCGGTGAAGACCTGGCGCTGCGCCGGGCGCTCGCTCACCCCCGGCAACCACATGCCGGGGACGGCGGCGAGCGCCTCGAGGCGCCGGGCGCGCGACGGCGCGCCCAGCGCCTCCACGATCTCGTCCAGCCGGTGCTCGACCTCGCCGATGAAGAAGGCTTCGAAGAACGGCGCCAGGGGCCACGGATTGGCCACGGCCGGCCCGCCGCCGAGCATGATGGGGTGCCCTTCCCCACGCTCGGCGGCGTGCAGCGGGACGCCCGCGAGCGTGAGCATCTCGAGCACGTTGGTGTACGTGAGCTCGTGCGGCAGCGTGAAGCCCCAGAGGTCGCAAGCGGCCACCGGTCCCATGCTCTCCAGTGTCCACAGCGGCACGTCGTGGGCGCGCATCAACGCGGCCATGTCGGGCCAGGGACAGTAGGCGCGCTCCGCCGCCGCCGCCGTGGCGTCGTTCAGGTGGGCATAGAGGATCTGCAGAGCCGGATTGGAGATGCCGATCTCGTACACGTCCGGGTAGGACAGTACGATGCGCGGGCTGGCTCCGGGCTTTCGGCGGAGGTTGAACTCACCGCCAGTGTAGCGCCCGGGGCGCGTGACGCGCGCCAGCAGTCTCGCTATTTCATCCGGAAGCCAATCTTCGCTGCATGAACTTGGGGAGCCTGGAGCGAGCGTGTTCAAGTCGACTACTGATCCTTTGCATGTGCGAGATCTGGAGCGGCGCTCCAGCCTCGAAATACGCGATTGCGGCCTCACCCAGCGCCACTGTGGCCGTGAAGCCGACGGCTCCCTTCAGAGCCCAGCCGAACCCCGGCACGAAGTCGAGCGCCTGGCGCGCCAGCGTGCGAAAGACAAATGCGGTGCCCACGACGGAGAGGATCTCGAGAGCGCGATCGAGCCCGATCTGCTCACCGTAGACGGCGGCGATCTTGAGGACCATGCGTATCTGGTTGGCGGTCATCGCCGGCATGTCGGCGCCGGGGATGATGACCACGGCCCCGATCACCGCGTTCTGAGAGGCGTTGGCCAGTACCACATGGTCGCAGAAGGCGCGACGCAGAGTCGGAAGACTGACCGCCAGCGCCAGGGCGCCGTCGCCGGCGGCGCGCACGATGCGGTTCTCGAGGCTGGGCGCACCGGCATGATCGCCGCCGAGGCCGCGGGCGACCTCGTCGTCGAAGACGCCCGCCGCGTCGATCCAGTCTCCGTAGGGAACCTCGACAAGCGCGATGATCTGGCGTCCGGCGGCGCGTACCGCGGAGACGATGGGGGCCATGTCCGCGGCCGTGCTCCCGGCCGCGACGAGGACGACGATGTCCCAGCGCTCGCCGAGGCCGTCGTCGGCAGGGAAGTGGGACGGCGAAAGCACGTCGAGAGCGGCGCTCACGCCGCTGCTTCCGTCGTCCGCGCCGGCCGAAAGTGCGCGCGTCACGCGCGTGAGCTCGGGCCCGACGCCGACCACGCAGAGGCGCGCGATGTCGGCATCGCCGGCGCGCGCCTCGGTGACGGCTTTGACTATCTTCGAGATGCTCACGCTACTGGACAAAGCGCCCCCTGGTGCTCGGCGTGACGGTGGCCCGCAGGTGGATGGCCTGCAGCAGGCCGACGAACATCAGAAACGCGATCATGGCCGTGCCGCCGTAGCTCACGAACGGCAACGGGATGCCCGTCACCGGCATGATACCAATCGTCATGCCCATGTTCACGAACACTTGGAACAAGAACATCACCGCGATGCCTCCGGCGAGGATGCTGCCGTACATGTCGCGCGACAGTGTGGCGATGCGCAGACACCGCCACACCAGGACGCCGTAGAGCGCGATCAGCACCAGCGCCCCGACAAACCCGTTGCGCTCGCTGATCACCGCGAAGATGAAATCGGTGTGGTGCTCGGGCAGGAAGTCGAGAGTGGTCTGCGTCGCCATATCGCCGCGCCCTGTGAGCGCCCCGGAGCCGACGGCGATCATCGACTGGATGATGTTGTAGCCGCTCCCCTGGGGATTCTCGCCGGCGTTAAGGAAGACGAAAAGCCGGTCGACCTGGTACTGCTGGATGAGATGGATACCGGCCAGTGGCAGCACCTTGAGGGCCAGGACGAAGGCCCCGATACCGCTCGCGGCAAGTACTGCGAAGTGGGTCCACGAGGTGCCGTAGAAATAGAGCATGGCCAGCGTGAGGGCGACCATCACCGTGGCCGAGCCGAAGTCGGGCTCCTGGTAGACCAGCAGGGCGGGCACTGCGACCATGGCAAGCGCGACGAGCGTGACGCGTTTCGAGCCGAGCATGTCCATGCGGTCGGCGAGGTACGCGCCGATGCTCAGAGCGATGAGCAGCAGGGCAAGCGCGGACGGCTGGAAGCTCTGAAAGCCGAGGTCGATCCAGCGGCGCGCGCCGTTGACGACCTCGCCGAACGGCAGGACGAGCACGAGGATGAAGACGGCGAACGCGTACATCGCCCACTGGAAGCGACGGTAGATCTCGTAGTCGAGCAATGAGATGACGGCGGCGGCGGCCAGCCCCACACCCACGGCGATCAGCTGCTCGGTGACGAAATACAGCGGTCGCCCGTCGATATCGTGACGCGTCGCGAAGTAGACCATCGTGACACCGTAGGCGATGAGCCCGAGCGTGGTTGCGAGGAGGATGTAGTCGAGATGCCTGAGGTAGGCGCGCCAATCCACGCTCAGTCGCTCCTCTCGGCGCCGGTGACCTTGTCGCTCTTGAGGTTGAACAGGGCGTCGTAGATGAGCCGCGTGGCCGGCGCCGCGACAGAGCCGCCGTGGCCGCCCTGCTCGATCATCACGACCACGGCGTACTTGGGGTCGTTGGCCGGCGCGTAGCTCGCGTACCAGGCGTAGTCGTCTGAGCCGAAGACCTCGGCGGTGCCGGTCTTGCCGGCGACCTGCACCGGGTAGCCGGCGAAGACGGCCGACGAGGTACCCGTCGCCGAGTTCGCCGCCTCGTAGAGGCCGCGCCGCACGACGTCGAGCGTGCTCTTCGAGATGTCGACCTTGCGCGGCTTGGCGCCCCGGAGGTCGCGGACCATCTTGCCCTGCGCGTCGACGATCCTCTTGCCGATGTGCGGCTGCACGATGGAGCCGCCGTTGGCGATGGCCGCGTAGGTCACGGCCAGCTGCAACGGCGTGGCTTCGAGGTCGCCCTGGCCGATCGACAGGTTGATCGAGTTGCCCGGAGTCCAGATCTTGTCGACTTCGGTCTCGAAGTACGACTCACGCCATTCCGGCGTGGGCACACGCCCGCCCACCTCACCGGGCACGTCGATCCCGGTAGGCTTGGCCATGCCGAGGCGCACGGCCCAGTTTGCGAGCTCGGAACCCTTGCGCTGATAGAAGAGGTAGCCGACGTTGTAGAAGTACACGTCGCACGACTGCGTGATGGCCTGCACCAGATCGAGGGTGCCGTGACCGTCGAGCGCCCAGCAGTTCCAGACCGTCTTGTCGGAAGCGATGGGTGGCTTGAAGCTGCCATCGCAGAAGAAGCCCGTGTAGGGGCTGATCACGCCCTCCTCGAGCCCCGCGATGGCATCCACGACCTTGAAGGTGGAGCCGACCGCCTTCTGCTCCATGATCGCGCGGTTGAGAAGGGGCCTGTTGGCCTGCGGGTCGGCGAGCTCCTTGTAGTCCGCGGTGCTGATGCCACCCACCCACACGTCGGGGTCGAAGGTGGGGAAGCTGGCCATCGCGATGACCTCTCCGGTCTTCACATCGAGTACCAGCGCAGCGCCGCCGGCGGCCTTGTAGCGTCCGTCGCTGTGCGCCAGGTCGATGGCGTACCGCAGCGCCTCCTCGGCCTTGGCCTGCACCTTGGCGTCGATAGTCGTCACCAGCGTGTGGCCCGGCTCTTTCAGACGGCCGCCGGGCACGGCGTCGCTCTGCTTGGGGCGGCCGAAGGCGTCGACCTCCACCTTGGCGACACCGTCGCGGCCTCGCAGCCAGCGGTCGTAGCTCCACTCGAGGCCGCCCTGACCGACCACGTCGCCCGCGGAGTACCCCTTGAAGCGCTGTTCCTTGAGTTGTTCCTTGGTGATCTCGCCCATGTTGCCGAGCAGGTGAGCGGCCAGCGAGCCGTGCGGGTAGGCGCGCAGATAATTGCTCGGGGTCTCGACGCCCGGGAACGACTGGGTGTGCTCGAGGATGTACGACCGTACCCGCGCGCTGACATCGTCCTTGATCACGATGAGGTCGAGTGAGGCCACCTTGCCGTCCACGACAGACTGCCAGCCGATCGGGATGTCCGGCTCACCGTTCTCGTCGAGCGGCCAGCTCGGGCGCAGATGATCCACGATCTTGGTGCGCACCTTGCCGGGCTTCATCTTCAGCACGCCCGCCAGTCGTTCGACCTCGGCGTCGAGCTGCCCCTCGGGTACGTCCATCAGACGCAGGCCGACGGCCAAGCCCGGCCGGTTTTCGACGATGACCTCGCCCTTGCGGTCGGTGATCGTGCCGCGTGGCGCCAGGACCTGCACTGACTTCAAGCGGTTGTCGTTGGCCTGCGCCACAAACTGCTGCCCGCTGAGGATCTGGAGAAACCACAGGCGGAAGAGGATGATGGCGAAGAGGACGACGGCGATGCCGACCATGATGGCCACCCTGAGGGCGACGGACGGCAGCTGGATGATGGGCTTGTCGCGGCGGCCCGTGCGGATCGGCCGGTCGCGGCGCCCGGAGTCGCTAGCGGGCCCGAGCAACACGCAGATCACCTGCCCCTCGCAGCCAGAGGCGCACGACCAGGTAGAGAGGCGCCGCCAGCAGCGTGTTGAGGATGAGAGAGGGTACGAGGACACGTCCCAGGAAGAAGCCGAGCGGCACCTCTCGCGCGAGCAGGTACTGGGCCATCGCGAGAAGCACGTTGGCGAGCAGCGTGGCGGCGAAGACGCTGACCAGCGGCGCGTAGCCAGCTGACAGGTCGGCGGTCTCGGCGTAGCGCCCGGCCAGGAAGCCGATGAGGACGAAGACGAAGGCGCTCAGGCCGAGAGGCTCCATGAGCGCGATGGCCACGAGAGTGCCCGTGAGAAAGCCGAACACGGCGCCGATCTCGGAGCCCTTGAGCAGGGCCACGCAGACGACGATGATCAAGGCGAAATCGGGGTTGGCACCGAGGATGCGGATGTTGGGCGCGACCGTGGTCTGCAGGAGTGTCGCGATCGCCAGCGTGACGACGAGCCGGGCGATCTCGCCGCCCGACGGCCACTGGCGCTGCTCCGTGTCTGCGGCGGTGCGGGCCAGCCTCATCGCGTGACCACCTGGACGAGGTCGAGCTTGCGGAAATCGACGAACGGGTCGAGGGAGATGCTCTGGTACAGCTCGACGTCCTGGACGCCGATGCTGGCGATCTGGCCGATGGGGATGCCACGCACGAAGATGGAGCCCAGGCGCCCGGAGGTGCCGGAGGTCACGACGTACTGACCCACTTTGACACGCTCGTTCTTGTCCACGTACTGCAACGTGATGTCGCCGGTGACGCTGCCGGCAACGATGCCCTGGGCGGCGCCCGGCTGGACCATGGCGTCGACGAAGCTCTGCTGATCGGTGATGAGCGTGACCTGGGCGGCGTTCGCCTCGACCTCGGTCACGCGGCCCACAAGGCCGGCGCCGTTGACCACGGGGTCATACACATCCACCCCGCTCCCGCGGCCCACATCGATGGTCACCGTGGAGTACCAGGCGGTGGTGGAACGCGCCACGACGCGCGCCGTGACAAGCCGGACGCCGTCCGGGTAGATCCTGTCGCGCTGCATGATGAGCATAAGGCGCATCTGGGCGTTTTCATCCTGAGTGGTGAGCTCCCTGGCGAGGCCGGCGCGAAGCTGCTCGAGCTCCTTCTGCAGCTTCGCGTTCTCGGACTTGGCGCTGAAGAGGTCACCGGTCCAGTTCCAGGCGTCGCGGAAGGGCTTCGTGGCCCGCGCCGTGCCGTTCTGCAGCGGCGCGACCACGCGCAGGACGACGCCCTGCACGCCGTGCACGGCGCCGCTGTCGGACTCACGAAAGTACAACGTGAGCATGGCGACACAGAGCAGCAGCAGGACCGCCACGACGATCCGCCGCCGGAGTACGCGCCGGCGATTCACGAGTCAGCGAAAGGCGGGACTACCGGCCTCGCGGCCGAGAGTTACGCTTGCTCTTGACGAGGACATCAAACTCCTCGAGGTACTTGCCCGACCCCACGGCCACGCAGGTGAGCGGCGACTCCGCAAGGTGTACAGGCATCTGTGTCTCCTCGCGCAGGCGCTCCGTGAGGCCCTGGAGCAGCGACCCGCCGCCGGCCAGCATGATACCGCGGTCCATGATGTCGCTGGCGAGCTCCGGCGGCGTCTTGTCGAGGGTCGCCTTGATGGCGTCGATGATCGCCTGCACGGGCTCTTCGAGGGCACCACGGATCTCCTCCGACGAGAGGACGATCGTCTTGGGAAGGCCGGTGACGAGATCGCGGCCGCGGATCTCGGCTTGTTCCTCCTGCGGCAGCGCGTGCGCCGAGCCGATCTCGAGTTTGATCTCTTCGGCCGTCTGGCTGCCGATCAGGAGCTTATATTCTTTCTTGACGTAGCTGATGACGGCCTCGTCGAGCTCATCGCCGCCGACGCGGATGGACTGGCTGACGACGATGCCGCCCAGCGAGATGACGGCGACTTCGCTGGTACCACCGCCAATGTCGACGATCATGCTGCCGGTAGGCTCGGCGACGGGCAGGCCGGCGCCGATCGCCGCCGCCATGGGCTCCTCGATGAGGGTCGCCCAGCGGGCGCCCGCGGAGTAGGTCGCCTCTTCGACTGCTCGTTTCTCGACGCCGGTCACGCCACTGGGGACGCAGATGACCACCCTGGGGTGCGCCCAGCGGTTCTGCATGACCCTGCGGATGAAGTGCCGCAGCATCTGCTCGGTGACATCGAAGTCGGCGATCACGCCGTCTTTGAGCGGACGCACCGCGCTGATGGTGGCCGGCGTGCGGCCGAGCATGCGCTTGGCCTCCGCGCCCACGGCGTGCACCTCGCCGCTGCGGTGATCGATGGCGACCACGGAGGGTTCGGAGAGCACGATGCCCTTGCCACGAAGATAGACCAAGGTGTTGGCGGTGCCGAGGTCGATCGCCATGTCGCGGGCGCCGAAGCCCGTCAGGAATCCGAGGAAGCTTATGACGAGCTCCTTTCGGTGAGATTTCGAACGCTGATTGTATACGCTCGCCGAAGGCATGGCCAACCCGCGCGGCGATGGCCGCGCGGCCCGTCCGGGCGGCCGCTCATCGGGACGGGCGGCCGTCCGGCAGCCACGAGAACGGCGCCGCGCCGAAGGTGGCGAGCGCCGTCAGCAGGGCTGCCACGGGCAGACCGACGACATTGAAATAGTCGCCGTCGACGCGCTCGACGAGAGCCGAGCCGACGCCCTGGATGGCATAGGCGCCGGCGCGCTCGCGCCACTCGCCGCAGGCGAGGTAGCGCGCGATGTCCCCGGCGCCCAAGGCGCGGAAGGTCACGCCGGTCACGGCATGAGCGGTCTCGCCGCGGACGCCGGAGCAGAGGTGAAGGCCGCTGTAGACCTCATGGCGGCGGCCGGCGAGCAGGCGGAGGTACTCCGCCGCCTCCTGCTCGCCGGCCGCCTTGCCAAGCACGCGGCCGTCGGCCACGACCACGGTGTCCACACCGAGGGCCAGCTCGCCCGTCTGCAAGCGGATGCGGGCGAGTACCTCTTGAGCCTTGCCGCGGGCATTGCGCTCCACGGTGCGCACCGGATCGCCGTCGTGCAGGTCCTCGAGGTGCGCGCTGACCACCACGCGGAAGGGGATGCCCAGCTGGCGCAGCAGCCCGTCGCGCTGCGGCGAGCGCGAGGCGAGGACGATCTGCAGTGGTGGTGCGTCGGATGCGGCGCAAGCCGCGCCCGGCGCGCCGCCCTCAGACGAGCTCGTCCTCACGGAAGAACAGCCCGATCTCACGAGCTGCGCTCTCGAGGCCGTCGGACCCGTGCACCACGTTCTCCTCCTTGCTCAGCGAGAAGTCGCCGCGGATGGTGCCCGGCGCCGCCTGAGCCGAGTCGGTGACGCCCATCATGGCGCGCGCCACGGCGACGGCCTCGCGGCCCTCCCACACCATGGCCACGACCGGTCCGGAAGTGATGAACGCGGCCAGCGACTCGAAGAACGGCTTGCCGACGTGCTCGGCGTAGTGCCGTTCGGCGAGCGCGCGGTCGATGCGCAGCGCCTTGATGCCACGCAGAGTGAAGCCGCGGCGCTCGAAGCGCGCGACCACTTCACCGACAAGGCCGCGGGCCACGCCGTTGGGCTTGACCATGACGAACGTGCGTTCCATGGGAGTTCCTCCTGGGAATCGCCGGGCGCCGCGGCGCCGCGGGTGGGGCGGTGTGGACGAGCGGCGCTCAGGCGCGGTCGTAGACGGACACCGGGGGCATGGCGCCGTGGACGTCGGCCTCGCAGTACGGACAAACCCTCCAGCTGGGCTCGATAGGCTTCTTGCACGAGGCGCAGGTGGTGCGCAGCCGGCGGCCGCACGTGGGGCACACGAGATAGTCGGCGCGCACCGTCGTCTTGCAGAACGAGCAGCGGGATTCTTCGCTCAGGCGCTGCTCCATCATCTGCATCTCGAGCTCCTGTTCGCGACGATCGGCGAGCAGCGCCGGAGGCCGCACGATGGCGTAGACGATGAGGCCCAGCGGCCCGAACACAAGGCCGGTGAGCACGCAGACCGCGAGGATGATCTTGTCGTCGACGCGCCGCCGAGCGTCCTTGAACACCCAGTAGGCGCACGCCAGCCAGAGGACGACGAACAAGAAGTAGAACAGGAGAGTGATGAAGTGCCACGTCGGCGACTCGAAGAAGTCCAGGGCCGACTGGAACGGATTGGTGTCGCTGCTCGCGGCCGCGGCGAGGACCCAGTGAGGCAACGTCTCCTCCTCAGGAGCGCATCGACGACGACGCACACGGCATCTCGCCGGGATGGCGACCAGTCACGGACTCGATGACGCGACGCCCCCGCGACGCCCGGCCGGCCGGCTGGCCGCGGCGGCCAGCGCGGCAATCATACCCGAAAATATCTTGCCGTGGACAGGGTACAGGGAGTACCAATAGAGGAGGCCGGGCACCCCTTTGGGCGCGAAGAAGGCCGTCTGCACGAGCAGCGTACCGCCGGCCTGCGGCAGCGTCTCGAACTGCAGCCAGGCGCGGCCGGGTACCTTCATCTCGGCACGCAGGCGCAGAAGCCGCCCCGGCTCCACGGCCTCCACGCGCCAGAAGTCGAGGGCGTCGCCGACGCGCAGGTCGTGGGGGTCGCGGCGGCCGCGGCGCAGCCCGACGCCGCCGACCAGCCGGTCGATCGCCCCACGCACCTCCCAGATCCAGTCGGCGTAGCCGTAGCCATACTCGCCGCCGATGCCGAGGCAGACCGCGAAGACGTCCGCCGGGTCGGCGGCGACCTGCGCCTGGCGGCGCTCGATCATCATGCCGGCCTGCTGCGTGAGCACCTTCGGGGTCGCGTCGCGACCGCTGGTCACCAGGGCGTCGGCCCATGACGTCTCCACGTCGCCACTCTCGAGGGTCTCTACCGCGGCGCGCACCGCCGTCATGTAGTCGACCGGGTGGATCTGCGGAAACAGGCGGCGCGCCGTGTCGTCGCGCACGACGACCTCGCTGCTGAGGCCCTCGATGAGCGGTCGTGCGATGGTCGAGGGGATCGGGGTCACGAGATGGACCCAGTAGGACGACAGCACGGGAGTGAGCACGGGCACAGGCTGCAGGCGCCGGCGCAGTCCGCGCGCCTGCGCGTAGCCCAGCATCATGTCCTCGTAGGTGCGCACGTCCGAGCCGCCTACCTCGACCACGCGAGCGGCGCTCTCGGGCACATCCAGGGTCGCCACGAGATACCGCAGCAGGTCGTCCACACCGATGGGCTGCACCTTCGTGTACACCCACTTCGGACAGACCATCACGGGCAGCCGCTCGGTGAGGTAGCGGATCATCTCGAAGGAGATGCTCCCGGACCCCACGACGACGGCGGCGCGGAACTCGGTGACCGGCACGCCGGCCTCACGGAGCGCGTCGCCGGTGTCGTGGCGCGAGCGCAGATGGTCGGAGATGTCGGCCTCGGGGTCGCCGAGGCCACCGAGATACACGATGCGGCCAACGCCTGCGTCCGCCGCGGCGCGGGCGAAGCCCCTCGCCGCCACGATATCGCGCTCGTGAAAGCCGCTTCCTGCGGCCATGCTGTGAATGAGATAGTAGGCCACGTCGACGCCGGCCAGAGCCTCCTCAAGACTCCCTGGCCGCAGCACGTCCCCGGCCGCCACCTCGACATGCGCCAGCCAATCGCGACCCTGCAAGCGCGCGGGGTCGCGGACGAGGCAGCGCACGCGATGACCGGCCGCCAGCAGACGCGGCACCAGCCGGCCGCCGACGTAGCCGGTGGCGCCGGAGACGAGGATCAGGCGTTCGTCAGCTGCGCCCGTCGACGAATGGGTGGCGCTTGCGCTCATCGAGACCCTCCTGCGGCCGCACGCAGCCGCGATTGACGCGTGGAACGCCTAGACCATGCCCACGAAGAGGTGCGGCACGACGGCGATGCGC
This sequence comes from uncultured Thermoleophilia bacterium, assembly GCA_963765635.1. Lineage (GTDB taxonomy): Bacteria > Actinomycetota > Thermoleophilia > UBA2241 > UBA2241 > CAIXSE01. Next base: position 756,267 of record CAVXXF010000002.1, on the reverse strand, counting down.
ATGCCCAGGAGGTAGCCGACGAAGAAAGCCACGAACGCGACGGCGATCACGATGAGAAACGCGACCAGGAACCGCACGGCCGGGTGCGCCTTCTTCTGTGCCATTCCACCCTCCACGAGTTTGCGCCAGTATATCCGACGCCTTTTGGCCGACAAGCGCGCAGGAGATGCCCCTAGACGGCGCCGGCGAGCACGTCGCGGAGGTCCTCCAGCAGAAAGAGGGAACCGCCGACGAGGACGGACCCGCCGGGCCCCGCCGACAGGCGCGCCAGCGCCAGAGCCTCGTGCGGGTCCGGCGCCACGAGGACCTCGAAGAGCGGCCGGCCGAGGCGCATGGCCGCCGCCCGCAGGGCGGCGGCCAACGCCTCGGCCGTGAGGCTCCGCGGCTCGCCGGCTTGCGTGCACACGACGGCGTCCAGAAGCGGGAGAAAGCGCTCGAGCATCTCGTCGTAGCCCTTGTCGCGCATGATCGCGAGCACGCCGACGGTGGGCCTGGGGACGTCCACGGCCGCCAGGCTCTGGGCGAGCACGCGGACGCCGTCGGGGTTGTGCGCGCCATCGGCGAGCACCAGCGGGCGCTCGCCGACCTTCTGCAGGCGACCGGGCACGGCGGTGGCGGCCAGCGCCTCCCTCGTGGAGGCCTCATCCAGGCGGCCGAGGAGCAGCCGCACCGCGACCACGGCCAAGCCGGCGTTGAGTACCTGGTACAGGGCCGGCGTCGGCACGCGAAGACCGGTCCACTGCTCGCACCCGCCGTCCGCGGCAAGCGCGACGCTGAAGTCTCCGGGAGGTCCGACGACCGACAGACCCCCCCGGGGCAGGGCTTCTCCCCGGCCGGCGCCCGCCACGACGCGTGCCTCATCGTGCAGGAAATGGGGCTGCGCGCCGGCGGCGGAGCAGACCCGGCGTGCTTCTCCTTCGAGCCCTTCGAGCGGCCCGAACACGACATCGCCACCTTTGATGACCGCCGCCTTCTCGGCGAAGATCAGCTCACGCGTGCCGCCAAGCACCTCCGTGTGCTCCAGAGCGATGTTCGTCAACACTACGACCGAGGCGTTCACGACGTTGGTGGCGTCGAGACGCCCGCCGAGCCCCGCCTCGAGCGCAACGGCTTCCGCGCCGCTCTCGGCCATGGCCAGGAGTGCCGCCACCGTGAGCACCTCGAACTGCGTGGTCTCTCCCACGTCCGCGGGCAGCGACGCCGTGGCCGCACGTGCGGCCTCGACGCAGGCGGCAAATACGGCTTCGTTCACGGGGCGGCCGTCAACCACGACACGTTCGGTCCAGCCCGAGATGTGCGGCGAGAGGTAAGCGCCGGCGCGCAGACCGTGAGCGCGCAGAAGCGCCTCGCAGTAGCGCGTGGTGGAGGACTTGCCGTTGGTGCCCACGACGTGGATCACGCGGTACGCATCCTGCGGCCGGCCGAGGGCCTCGAGCAGCGCGCGGACGCGCGCCAGCCCCGGACGCATGCCGAAGGCGGCCAGCGACTCGAGGTACGCCGACCATCCGGAGGCGCCGGCGCTCACGCGATCTCCGCGCCTCTCACGGCGCCGGTCTCAGGTTCCGCGTAGATGAGCGAGACGCGCCGCCAGCTCGTCGCGATCGACCATGTGGTCGGCGAGCTTGGCGCGCTCTTTGGCCACCACGGCCTCGGGGGCGCGGCCCGTGAAGCCCTCGTTGGCGAGCTTGGCCGCGCCGCGGCTGATCTCGGCCTCGATCTTGACGAGTTGTTGTTCGAGGCGCGCACGTTCCTCTGCCTTGTCGACCACGGCAGCCACCTCGAGGCGGCCGCCGGGCACCAGGACCACGGTCGCCTCGGCGTCGGGCTCGCCTTCAAAGCGCACCTCGGTGCGCGCCAGGGCACGGAAGGCGGCGGCGTAGGGCGCGTAGCGCCCTGCCGCGCCGCCGCCCTCGGCCACGAACACGGCCGCGAGCACCTTTCCCGGTGGCACCTCAGCCTCGGCGCGGAAGCGGCGCAGCGCCTCGACCACGGCCTGCAGCTCGGCGATCGCCGCCTCGTCGACCGGCGCCAGCAGCGTCTCGTCGTGCAGCGGATGCTCACGCTCGAGCAGCGGCGCCTCGCCGTACTGCGCCGCGACCTCCTCGGTGACGAACGGGAGGAAGGGATGGAGCAGACGCACGATCTGGGCCAGCAGCCAGCGCGCGTGCCCGCCGGCCTGCGCCTTCTGTGCTTCGTCCTCGCCGTACAGCCGCACCTTGACGAGCTCCAGATACCAGTCGCAGAACTCGTCCCAGACGAAGTGATACAGCGTGTCGATGGCCGCGGCGAAATCGAAGACCGTGACCGCCGCCTCCACCTCGGCCAGGCAGCGCTGGAAGCGGCTCGTGATCCAGCGATCGACCTGGTGGGCGTCGCTGCGCTCCGCCGCGAGCCCCTCGCTCGCCAGCAGCACGAGCCGCGACGCGTTCCAGAGCTTGTTGGCGAAGCCACGGCCCATGACGATCTTCTCTTCGCTGAAGCGCACGTCCTGGCTGCTGCTCATCAGGAGCAGCGCGAAGCGTGTGGCGTCGGCGCCGTACTTCTCGATCATCTCCAGCGGATCGATGCCGGTGCCCAGGCTCTTGCTCATACGCCGCCCGTCGGCGGCCTGGATCACGGAGTGGATGTAGACGTCGTGAAACGGGATGTCGCCGATGAACTCGAGGCCCATCATGGTCATACGCGCGACCCAGAGGAAGATGATCTCGCGGGCCGTGCTGAGCACGCTGGTGGGGTAGAAGTAGGCGAGATCGGCGGTCTCGTCGGGCCAGCCCCACGTGGCGAACGGCCAGAGCGCCGAGCTGAACCAGGTGTCGAGGACATCGGTCTCGCGAGTGAGGGCCGCGGAGCCGCACTCGCTGCAGGCCTGCGGCTCCGTCTCAGCAACGTTCACGTGACCGTTGGCGCAGTACCACACCGGCAGCTGATGCCCCCACCACAGCTGGCGACTGATACACCAGGGACGGAGCTTCTCCATCCAGTCGATGTAGACGCGGCCCCAGCGCTCCGGCGTGAACTTCACTCTGCCGTCGCGCACGACCTCCGTGGCCGGCACTTTGAGCTGGTCCATGTCCATGAACCACTGCTCGCTGATGAGCGGCTCGATGGGCGTGCCGCAGCGCTCGCACGTGGCGACGCTGTGTGAGTAGTCCTCCGCCCTTTCGAGGACGCCGAGCGCCCTGAGGTCGGCGACGACGCGCGCGGCGGCATCGTCGACCGTGAGGCCGGCGTACGGGCCTCCCGCCGCGGTGATGCGGCCATCCTGGCCGATGGCCTGAACGGCCTCCAGCCCGTGCGTGCGGCCGATGTCGAAGTCGGTGAGGTCATGGGCCGGCGTGATCTTGAGAGCGCCCGTGCCGAACTCGGGGTCGACGCGCTCGTCGGCGACGATCTTGAGCTCGCGCCCGAGGAGCGGCAGGGTGGCCGTCTTACCGACGAGGTCCTTGTACCTCGGGTCGTCGGGATGCACGGCCACCGCGGTATCGCCGAGCATGGTCTCGGGGCGCGTGGTGGCGATGGTCACCGAGCCCCCGCGGTCCACCGGGTAGCGGATGAAGTTGAGCGTGCCCGGCATCTCCTTGTACGCCACTTCGAGGTCGCTGATCGCCGTGCCACAGCGCGGGCACCAGTTCACCAGATAGCTGTCCTTGTGGATGTAGCCCTTCTCGTAGAGCGCCACGAAGACCTTGGTTACAGCCTTCGCGTAGCCCTCGTCGAAGGTGAAGCGCTCGCGGTCGTAGTCGCACGAGCAGCCGAGGCTCTTGAGCTGCTCGATGATCGTGCCGCCGGACTGCAGACGCCACTCCCACACGCGTTTGGCGAACTCCTCACGGCCCAGGTCCTCTTTGGTGAGGCCCTCTGTACGCAGCATCTTCTCGACGACGTTCTGGGTGGCGATACCGGCATGATCGGTGCCGACCAGCCAGCAGGCGTTCTCGCCGAGCATACGGTGGTAGCGCGTGAGCACGTCCTGGATCGTGCCGTTGAGGGCGTGCCCCATGTGCAACACGCCGGTGACGTTGGGCGGCGGGATGACGATGGAATACGGCTCGCGAGCCGGATCGGGCTCCGCGTGGAAGAGGTGCGACGCGAGCCACTTCTTCATCCAGCGCGCCTCGACGGCAGCGGGCTCGAAGCGAGTGGTCTCACGAAGGTGGTCGATGCTCTGTGCGTCGGTCATGGGGCCTCTGTGCTGCCGGGTGCTGACGTGGACCGCGAAGCCGTGGGCTCGGCGACGTCTGCCCGCGGCCACGCGACAGTATAGCGGGAGGCGCACGGCGCTGCCGAGCCACCACGACGGGGGCGGCCTGCGCCCGCCGCCGTGTACAATCTTGTCGGCGCGGACAGTTCGCAGTGAGAGCCGCCGTCCTGGACCCTGGACAGCGAGGTGACTTCAATGGAGACGTGGCGGACTACCGAGGCCGGCAGGCACTTCCAGACCCTTCTCGAGGGGGTGCGCCGTGGCAAATGGCAGCTTGTTCGAGAGCACGGTCGCGCCGGCGTGGTGCTGGCCGACGCGGAGGAGATCGAGAATCTGCTGGGGGCCGGTTTCCGTTTTCGGCCCATGACCACGTTCGATGGGCAACGCGTCGACATCTGGCTGCCTGAGGTGGAGACGCACGTCGCCGCCGCGACGCTGGAAGACGCGCGCCGCGGACTGTCGGAATCCATGATCAGCTACGCGGCGGAGTGGGAGCAACACGGGCGACAGACCGCCGAGCAGAGTCTGAAAGCGGGCTACGTGCGCCGTATCCAGCTCGCCGGCGACGAGAAGGGCGTGCTCGCCATGCTGGATCGCGATGCCCAACTCGACCGTGCGAACGGCTCACCCTCACCGGCTCTGGGTTCGCCGGGACCGGATGCCGACCTGACACGGCGCTGGATGGGACCACGCGACCGCATCAATCTCCTCCGCGATGCGCAGGCGAAGCGGAAGCCCTAGAAGGCGCCGCGGCGCTTCAGGCGCCGTCCGCAGGCGGCACTTCGTCGCCGCTTGCCTCAATAGCGCACACCTGGCAGAACTCGTCTGATCCCTCGATGCCTACGCCGCATTGCGAGCAGTGCGGTTCGAGCTTGCCGCCGCCCGCGTCGACCGCGGGTTCGAGGTGCGAGCCCGGTGTCTGATGGTCGTGTTCCTCGCTCATGTTCCGTGCTCCTTGGAAGCCGATACCGATTCACGTCTGCACGTAGTCTACCCGGCGGGGGCTCTGCCCTATCGGACTGTGGCGGCCCGACGCCCGCTGAACACGTGCGGCAGCGCATCTCCAAACGTGTCTACGTAGACAAGTTCGAGCTTGCCGACCACCTCCGGTGGCAGTTCTGCGATGGTGCCGCGGTTGCTCCCCGGGAGAAGCACCGTGCGGATGCCGCTGCGTGAGGCGGCCAGAAGTTTCTCCTTAAGACCGCCGACGCGGAGGATGCGGCCGCCGAGAGTGATCTCGCCGGTCATCGCGACGCGCGCCTTGACGGGCAGGTGCCCGAGAGCCGAGAGCATCGCGACCGCCAAGGGGAGACCGGCGGACGGCCCGTCCTTGGGTACGGCGCCCTCGGGCACGTGCACGCGCACGTCCTGCGTGGCAAGGTCCAGACCCTCCTTCGTGAGGTACGGTGAGCGGCGCAGGAGCGCGCGCAGCGCCGGGTCGCGCTCGATGTTGGCCAGCAGATGACCCCAGGCCGCGGAGGCCGACTCCTGCATGACGTCGCCGAGCTGGCCCGTGAGCACCAGCTCGCCGCGCCCGCGGGCGATGATCGCCTCCACGGTGAGCACCTCACCGCCGTCCGAGGTGTAGGCGAGGCCGAGGCTCTCCCCCACCCTCGCCGTACGCCGCAGCTCGGCGTCGAGCCACAAGGCCTCGCCAAGATACGCGCGCAGATCGTCAACCTCGACGGTGAGTGGCAGGGCGGCGCCGTCCTCGAGGTGCTTGCGCGCCACCTTGCGCTCGATGCGCCGCAGGGCGCGCTCGAGTTCCCTCACTCCGGCCTCGCGCGTGTAACCGCGCACGATGGCCCGCAAGGCTCCGCGGCCCAGCTTGACGTCGCCGCGGCGCAAGCCGGTCTCTTTGGCCGTCCGCGGAATCAGGTGCGTGCGCGCGATCGCCAGCTTCTCGGACATCGTGTAGCCACTGAGGTGGATCACTTCGAGGCGGTCGTACAGCGTGTGCGGGATGCCCTCGATGTCGTTGGCGGTGGCGATGAAGAACACGCGGCTGAGGTCGTACTCGCACTCGAGGTAGTTGTCTCGAAAACTCGTGTTGTGCGCCGGGTCGAGGACTTCCATGAGAGCCGCCGCCGGGTTGCCGCGCCAGTCGCTGTCGAGCTTGTCGATCTCGTCGAGCAGCATCACCGGATTGTCCACTCCGGCCTTGGCGAGGCCCTCCAGGATGCGCCCTGGCATCGCCCCTACGTAGGTACGGCGATGCCCGCGGATCTCGGCCTCATCGCGCACCCCGCCGAGCGCGATGCGCGCGAAGGGCCGGCCCAGGGCGTCTGCGATCGCCTGGGCCACGCTGCTCTTGCCGGTGCCGGGCGGGCCGGCGAGACAGAGGATCGTGGCGGGATGGTCGGCGCCGGCGCCGCGGCCGACGGCCGCCCCGGCTTCCGCCCGCATCTTGCAGACGGCCAGATACTCGAGGATGCGGTCCTTGACGTCTTTGAGACCGCAGTGCGTGCGCTCCAGATGCCTGGCGACCGCGGCCACGTCGACGTCGGCGGGCGCCAGCTTACCCCAGGGGAGGTCGAAGATCGTGTCGAGGAGGCCGCGGATCACGGCGACCTCGGGGCTCATCGACGGGGCCTGGCGAAGCTTGCGCAGTTCGCGCTCGCCGAGCTTGTGAGCGGCCGGCGAGAGATGCACCTGGGCCAGTCCGCGGGCGTACTCGGCGAAGTCCTCGTCGGAGCTCTCGCCGGCCTCTTCGATCTCATCGCGGATCACGCGCAGCTTCTCGTGCAGGAAGAGCTGGCGCTGCGCGCTCTCGATGCGCTGCTGCACTTTGCTCACGATCTCGTGCTCCATGGCGAGCACGGCGTTCTCCTCGGCCAGGGCCTCGATCAGAGCGAGGAGGCGCTCCTGCGTGGATTCCATCTCCAGGAGCGCCTGCTTCTCGGCGGTGTCGACCTGCAGGTGCGCAGCGACCACGTCGGCGATCTCCTCGGGATCGGCGGTCTGACTGACCGCATGCTGCACCTCGTCGGCGAGCTGCGGATTGAGCTGCACGTACTCAGCGAACTCGGCCGCCACGCGGCGCGCCAGGGAACGGCAGCGCACGAGAGCGCGATCGGGCGGCGTCAGCGGTGTGGAGATCGCGAGGAAGTACGGATCGGTGCTGGCAAAACCCTCGATGCGCACGCGCTCCTGGCCCTCGACGAACGCCTTGACGGTGCCGTCCGGCAGCTTGTAAAGCTGCAGCACGCTGACCCGCGTGCCGACGGGCATGATGTCGGCGGCGTCCGGTTCCTCGACAGAGGCCTCGCGCTGCGAACTCAGGATGAGCGCAGTACCCTCGCGGAAGGCCGCCTCGATGGCCTGGATCGACTTCTCGCGGCCCACGAACAAGGGCGCGACCATCTTCGGAAAGACGACCAGATCGCGAGTGGGCAGCAGCGGCAGAGCCGCGGCCGCCGCGTCGCCGTCAGGCAGACTCTGCGTCACGCTGCGGCGCCGCCTTCTCCGCCTCGGTGACGAGCGTGGGGTCGATGCCCTTCTCGATGCTCTCGCGCGTGATCACGCACTTGCGCACGTCGCGCCGCGAGGGCAGGTCGAACATCACGCCCATCAGTGACTCCTCGATGATCGAGCGCAGGCCACGCGCGCCTGTACCGCGGTCGAGCGCTTTGGTGGCGATAGCCCGGAGGGACTCGTCGGCGAACACCAGCTCGATGCCGTCCAGCGAGAAGAACTTCTGGTACTGCTTAGTGAGCGCGTTCTTGGGCTCGGTGAGAATGCGCCGCAGGTCGCCTTCGTCCAGGTTGTGCACCGCCGAGACCACGGGAAGGCGGCCGATGAACTCGGGTATGAGGCCGAAGTTGAGCAGGTCCTCGGGCAGGGTGTGCGCGAAGATCGTGCCCGGGTCCTTGTCTGCCTTGCTCACGACGTCGGCCATGAAGCCCACGCCTTGGCGGCCCATGCGACGCTCGATGATCTTCTCGAGGCCGGCGAAGGCGCCACCGCAGACGAAGAGGACGTTGGTGGTGTCGATGGAGAGGAACTCCTGATGAGGGTGCTTGCGCCCGCCCTGCGGCGGCACGCTCGCCACGGTGCCCTCGAGGATCTTGAGCAGGGCCTGCTGCACGCCCTCGCCCGAGACGTCGCGGGTGATCGACGGGTTGTCGGCCTTGCGCGCGATCTTGTCGATCTCGTCGATGTAGATGATGCCGGTCTCGGCGCGCTTGACGTCGAAGTCGGCGGCCTGGATGAGCTTGAGCAGGATGTTCTCGACGTCCTCGCCGACGTAGCCGGCCTCCGTGAGCGCGGTGGCGTCGGCGATGGCGAACGGCACGTTGAGGATGCGCGCCAGGGTCTGCGCCAGCAGCGTCTTGCCGCAGCCCGTGGGCCCGAGGAGCAGGATGTTGCTCTTCTGCAGCTCGACGTCGGTCTCGCCCGAAGTGACCGCCTGCACGCGCTTGTAGTGGTTGTACACGGCCACGGCGAGCGAGCGCTTGGCCTCGTCCTGGCCGACCACGTAGTCGTTGAGGATCGCATAGATGTCGCGCGGCTTGGGCAGGCTCTCGAGATCGAGAGCGACGGGAGCGGTGAGCTCCTCGTCGATGATCTCGTTGCAGAGGTCGATGCATTCGTCGCAAATGTACACGCCGGGGCCGGCGATGAGCTTCTTGACCTGGCGCTGCGACTTTCCGCAGAAACTGCAGAGCAGCTGATCGTTGCCGTCGGTCGGTCCTGCCACCTCGTGCTCCTTCTCGAAGACCCGCTTCGCCCGCGCTAGCGGTGGGCGATGACGGCGTCGATGATGCCGTACTCTTTGGCGTCGGCCGCGCTCATGAAGTTGTCACGCTCGGTGTCCTTGCGCACTTGTTCGACCGGCTGGCCGGTGTGCTCGGCGAGGATCTCGTCGAGGCGCTGGCGCAGACTGAGGACCTCTCTGGCGTGGATCTCGACGTCGCTGGCCTGACCCTCGAAGCCGCCCATGATCTGGTGGATGAGAATACGCGCGTTGGGCAGCGCGAAGCGCTTGTCCTTCGCGCCGCCGGCCAGCAGCAGCGCGCCCATGCTCATGGCGCTGCCCACGCAGATGGTGCTCACGTCGGGCTTGATGAACTGCATGGTGTCGTAGATCGCGAGACCGGAGTACACGGAGCCGCCCGGGCTGTTGATGTAGAGGCTGATGTCTTTGTCGGGGTCGTCGGACTCGAGGTGGATCAGCTGCGCGACGATGAGGTTGGCGACGTCGTCGTTGACGGGGGTGCCCAAGAAGATGACGCGCTCGTTGAGCAGCCGGCTGAAGATGTCGAACGAGCGCTCGCCGCGGCTCGTCTGTTCGATGACGAACGGTACAAGTGGTGTCACGTGCTCACCCTTTTCTGCGTTGATGCTGTCTCATCTTGTGTTCCCATGGCCGAAACGTCAGTCGTCGACATCGGTGTCGGCGGCATCCGCGGCGGCTTCGGCGGCGGCCTCATCGGCCGCGGTCATCTCGACCGCCACCGACGCGTCGGCGACGAAGTCGACGGTCTTGGCCAGTAGCATTTCGTCGCGCACCGCCTCTTGCCTGCCCGATTCGCGCAGATCGGCGATGAGCTGCAGAGGGTCGCGTTCGAGCGCCGCGGCGTCGGCCTTGATGACTTCGAGCATCTCGTCGTCGCTCACCGAGAGGTCTTCGGCCTTGGCGATCTCCTCGAGCACCAGGCGGCGCTTGATGATGAGCTCGGCCTGCGGCCGCAGCTCTTCTTCGACCTGCTCTTCGGTCTTCTCGAGCACGCCCAGGTAGACGTCCATGCGTGAGGCCGCGCTCGCCGATGTTCTCCTCGAGCTCGTGGTAGAGATGGTGTGCCTCGCGGTCGATCATCGCGGAAGGCACCTCGACGGTGGCGAGCGCGACGGCTTTGTCGACGGCCGCGGCGCGGAACTCGCGGCGCACACCCGCCTCGGCGGCCGCCTCCATACGCGTGCGGATGTCGGTGCGCAGTTCCTCGAGCGTATCGAACTCGCTGACGTCGGCGGCGAAGGCGTCATCCAGCTCGGGCACGATCTTGGCCTTGATCTCCTTCACGTTGACCTTGAAGGTGGCCGGCTGGCCGGCGAGCTCCTCGGCCTGATAGTCGTCGGGGAAGGTGACGTCGAACACGACCTCTTCGCCGCGCTGCGCCCCGACCAGGGCCTCTTCGAAACCGGGGATGAGATTGCCGCGGCCGATCTCGAACATCTGATCGGCGCCCTGAGCGCCCTCGATGAGCGTGCCGTCCTGCGAGCCTTCGAGGTCCATGAGCACGAAGTCATCGGTCTGCACGGCGCGGTCCTCGACCGGTTCGAGCTTGGCGAGCCGCTCCTGCAGCATGGCCAGCTGCGCGTCGATCTGTGCCTCAGTGACTTCGACCACGCGCTGCGGCACCTCAAGCCCCTTGTACTCGCCCAGCTTGGGCACGGGCATGGTCTGCACCTTGATCGAGAAGGTGTAGTCGGCGGTCTCGTCGAGCGGGCCCGCCTTGAGGTCCGACGTGCCGACCGCGTCGTCGTACAGGCCGGCCTCGCGCAGGGCTTCATCGCCCCACTCAGGGATGGCCTCCTCCAGGGTCTCGGCGCGCAGGTAGTCGGCGCCGACGTGCTGGATCACGAGGTTCATGGGCACGCGACCCTTGCGGAAGCCGGGAAGCACCATCTCGCCGCGGACCTTGGCGACGAGGCGGTCATAGGCCTTCCTGACCGTCTCGGCCGGGATCTCGACGGTAAGCTGGGCCTCGTTCTCGGCTGTGGGATCGACCTTGGTTTTCACTCTGGATTCTCCGTCTCTGCGATTGGCGGCCCCCGGCGCTTTGCGCGCCGGCATCCGCGTTGTGGTCCGTGCGGGGGTCAGGCCGAGGCCTGTGGTGCGGGTGAGAGGACTTGAACCTCCACGAGCAGTGCTCACCAGATCCTAAGTCTAGCGCGTCTACCAGTTCCGCCACACCCGCACGGCGTTAACGTCGACGGCCGGCGTTCGCGCCGGCCGGTGCATCGCGTAGATGGGGTGAAGGACGGGACTCGAACCCGCGACCGCCGGGACCACAACCCGGAGCTCTACCAGCTGAGCTACCCCCACCACCGGTCACCGCCTCGGTAGGGCGCCGACCAAGGCCGGCACCGTCGACGCGGTCGACGCAGAAATGATACCACGGGCACAGGCAGGCGTCACACGGAGGGAGCCGGCGCTTCTTCAGGTTCCATCTCCTCTGGCGGCCCGGCCTCCACGTAGCTGCTGCGCAGGTCCTGCAGCAGTATGCCGTCCTGGACCTCGAGGATGCGGTCGGTCTGCTGCGCCACGCTGCGGTCGTGAGTGACGATCATGAACGCCGTCCCCAGCTCGCGGTTGAGCTCGCGAAACAGCTTGTACACCGCCTTCGTATTCAGCGTGTCAAGGTTGCCGGTGGGTTCGTCGGCGAGCACCAGCGCCGGCCGGTTCATGAGCGCCCTGGCGATGGCCACGCGCTGCTTCTGACCGCCGGAGAGGTCGTTGGCGCCCTTACTCTCGAGACCCTCGAGGCCGAGCAGCGCCAGAACTTCCTCGGCGCGTGGCCGCAGGTCGGCGTCGCCCGCCCCGGCGATGCGCCCGGGCATGAGCACATTCTCGAGCACGCTGAACTCCGGGAGCAAGTAGTGGAACTGGAAGACGAAGCCGATGAAGTCGTTGCGCAGGGCGGCGCGCTGCTTGCGGTTCGCCGCCGCCGTGTCGTGGCCGTTCAGCACAACGCGCCCCGTGGTGGGCGTGTCCAGCAAGCCGATGAGGTTGAGCAGGGTGGACTTGCCCGAACCCGACTGGCCGATGATGGACGCGAACTCCCCACTCTGCAGATCGAAGGACACGCCGGTAAGCGCCACCGTCTTGGCCACCGTGCCGTAGGTCTTCCCCAGGTCTTCGGCGCGCAGCAGCACCTCAGCCACCCTGGATCACCTCGATCGGGTCGAGCTTGGAGGTGCGCCGCGAGGGGATCAGCGACGAGGCCACCGCGACGAGCACGCCGACCACGAACGAGATCACGACGAATCCGATCTGAGGAGTGATCGGGAACAGCGAGGTCGAGTTGCGCCCCAGAAAGGTGAACAGCGCGATCAGCGCTAGCCCGGCGCCGACGCCGACGGCCGCCCCGCTGACCCCCAGGATCAGCGCCTGCCAGAGGAAGATGCGGCCGGACTGGCGATCCTTCATACCCATCGCCTTGAGGATGCCGATCTGCCGCGTCTTCTGAACGGCCGAGATGGCGAGCGTTGAAGCGATGCCCAGCGCCACCGCCACCAGGACGAAGAACTGGATCATGTAGCTCGACGAGCTCTGGCTCTGGAGAGCCGACAGCAGATCGGCGTTCTCCGCCTGCCACTCCGTGACCTGAAGACCGCTCAGAGCCGGATCTGCGCTCAGGCTCTGGGCGACGGTCTCGGAGTCGAAGACATCGCTCACCTGCGCGTCGACGGCAGTGTACTGGTCGGTGCTGAGGCCGAGCACGCCGGCGGCCAGGTCGCCGTCGACGAAGGCCGTCGCGCTGTTGGCTGCCGCCGATCCGAAGTCGAACACGCCGCTCACCGTGAGCTCGGCGGGCTTGCCGTCGGGGAGAAGGAAGGAGGCGGTGTCGCCCGGCTTCAGCCCGTAGGTGTCGGCGAAATCCGTGCCGACCATGACCTCCTGAGCGCCGAGCCGAGCCGTGCCCGCTGTAAGACGTCCTGAGATGTCGTAGATCGTGTCGAGCTGCGCCAGTTGGCCGCCGATCACTTGCAGCGGCGCACTCTGGGCACCCTGCTTGAAGATGGCGGAGAACGCGCGCGTGGGCACGACCGTCGTGATCTGTGGTTGGCTTTCCATCGCCTCCCGCAGACCCGCCCCGAAGTCCACCGGCGTGCCTTCCTCGGCGGCCCTCACGATCACCTGCGGGCTGTTGCCGATGGTCTGCTCGACCAGGCTCGTCTGAAGACTCGTGATGAGCGACCCGAGGAACACCTGGACGCCGATTCCCACGGCGATGCCGGCGGCGATGAGGATGGACTGCGCCGGGCTCTTGCGCAGAAAGCGGGCGGCGATGCGCAGACTCAGCATGGCTCAGGCGCCCGCGTCGCCGAGCAGATCGTTGAGGTCCACGACCTCCTGCGGCAGCCACCCTTTGGCCGCGCCGACGAAAGCGGGACCGCCGACCCAGACGTCGACGGTCGGCAGCGCCGATCTCAGTTCGTCGACGGCATGACGGACGGCGAGCCTGTGGTAGTGCGTGGAGGAACTCATCACGATGGCGTCCGCTCCCAGGCGGAGGGCGGCGTCGGCGATCTCGGCGACCGGCGTGTCCGGCCCCAGGAAGTAGGTGGTCCAGCCCGCCATGTCGAACCGGTCGGCGACCATGCGCAGACCGAGGTCGTGACCCTCTTCGGGTGGGCAGGCGAGCAAGACGGTCCTGTGGGCGGGCGGAGCGGCTGCCTTGGCCTTGAGCACCCCCGGGTAGAGGATCTCGACGACGGTTCGGACTGTGGCGCTCGCCAGATGCTCCTCCCAGATGGAGAGTCTGCCGTCCTGCCAGGACGCACCGGCGTGTACGAGCAGCGGAGTCAGGACGTCGCGGTAGAGCGTGGCGATACTGATCGCGCCTGAGGTCACAGCCTCGACTGCCGTGCGCACGGCCGCCGGCTTGTCGTGCTGGGCGAACGCGGCGCCGAGCTCTGAGGAGAGGTCCGCCACGATGGACGCGGTCGAACAGGCCTCGCGTCCGTTGGCTACCGTGCTGTCCGGCTCGTCATGCATCCGCAGATTCCTACCCGACTCTCCGGAACGCCTAACCGCGGAGCCGCGATGCACGGGCGGGCGGGGAGCCCTTCGGCGCCCCGCCCGCCCAGATCATCGCGCGCCCGAAGACCATCCGGCTCTACCTCACGGTGAGGGTTGCGGAGCCTCTGCTGCTCTGTTCGTTGCCGGCCTCGTCGACGGCGCCGACGCGGATGTCGTAGGTGCCCTTCCTGAGGTCGACGCGGAACGAGCGCGACGCGTCGGCATGAGTCGTCACGTTACTGAAGCGGTGGGTGCTGAGCGTCCTGCCGCTCATGGAGCGCAGCTGGATGACGACCTGCGCCGTGGGCGTGACCGCGCCGACGTTGAAGGCGAACGTGGCCCGGTGGCCCGACTTCACGCGCGCGTCCTTCGCAGTCACCGTCGGCGGCGTGGACGCGACCTTCACGGTGATCGTCTGCGCAGCGGACACCAGGCCCACCTTGTCGACGCCGCGATAGGAGATCGTGATCTCGCCGTCGCCGCCGACCTGGGCGCTTTCGCCGCGCGTCCAGTTGACGCCGTCGGTGCTCCATTCCGTAGAGGCGTGGCCGGAGCCCACGTCGGCGCCACTGAAGTTCACGATCGCCGGGCCCTTCTGCCAGGCGCCGTTCTTGGGATCCATCGCCGTGACGACCGGCGCCGTGACGTCGAGTCTGACGGTGCGCGACTGGTAGCCGGTGAACACTTCGATGTACTGCTGATTCCCGGCGCCGCTCCAGACCCACCCGGTACCCTCGACGTTGCCCCAGTGATAGCTCGGACCGACCCAGGTCAGCGGGTCGTAGCCGAACGGCAAGGCGGCGTCGACCGAACCGAAATCGATCGTGTGCAGGGCGCCCTGGACCGGCGTGCTGCCTGCCGGCGTCAAGGCGATCGCGGTGGTGAGGGTGGGAGCCACGGTCGTGGCGGCGTTGACCCGCCACGGCGTGGACTGGTCGACGCGATAGACGGTCGCGGCCACACCGGAGCCGGGGACCTGGTCGATCGCCGTGAGCGTGTACGGCACCAGGCCGTTCACCCATCCCGCGGCGCCGTCGGTGACGGGAGGACGCGTGTCGATCTTCACCGGCACGCTCGTCGACATCGTATTGCCGGCCATGTCGGTGGCACGGTAGTCGAGCGCGAAGATGCCGTCGGTCGCGTGGGTGGCGCGATCGACCCAGAGCGGCACCTCGGTGCTCGCCCGCCAGTCGGCGTAGATCGGCGGCATCCACGCGGGGACGCGAAACTCGATGCCGGGCGCCCTCAGGCCGCTGTTGTGGTCGGTAGCCGTCAGGACGACCCTGAAGTACTCGACCGCCGGGGACGGCGGCAGGCCGACCACAGGCGACCCGACGGCCTGGTCGGCGGCCCTGGCCCGCGCATCACCGCGGTCGATCCACCAGGCCGGCACATTGGCCGCGCCCATCGCGACGCCGACGAGCGCCAAGGAGGCCACCAGGGTCAGCGTGACCATCGCGAGTGCTGCAAGTGCCCTTGTGTTCACGGTGTACCTCCTGCCGCATGGGCGGACGGCCCGCCGGCCATCAGCCGGCCGCTGGACCGCATCTCGCCTCCGTCTGCACCCGCATCACGATGACGCGAGAGCCGTATCTTGCTGCAAACATGGTACACCACCGTCGCGCCCAGTCGCCGTGAGCCGATCGTCGGGGACGCTGCATGGAGCGTACTTGGAGGTGCCGAAGGCGCGGTACACGAAGGCGCGGTGAAGCAGACTGGCGCGCCCGGCAGGATTCGAACCTGCGACCTGAAGATTAGAAGTCTCCTGCTCTATCCAGCTGAGCTACGGGCGCGGGAGTGGGCTGTCGTGCGACGGGCGTCTGCTGCTGGAGCACGGCCAGAACGCAGGCAGTGGAGCGGGAGACGGGTCTCGAACCCGCGACCCTCAGCTTGGAAGGCTGATGCTCTACCAACTGAGCTACTCCCGCCCAGAGAGATGTGGTGGTCGGGACGGGCGGATTCGAACCGCCGACCCCCTGCTCCCAAAGCAGGTGCGCTACCAGGCTGCGCCACGTCCCGGCGCGAGGCAAGTATACCGCACGCCCGCGGAGCCGGGCGTCCCTACTCTTCGAGGTACGGGAGCGTAAGGCGATCGCCGGGAGAGACGGTGGACACGTCGAGACGGTTGGCCTCGCGGATCTTGAAGATGGCGCGGCGCACCTCGACGTCGGCGCCGTACTGGCGGGCGGCGATGCTCCACAGCGTGTCGCCGCTGCACACTACGTACGTGTGGCCCGTATACACGCTGCCGTCGGTGCCGGCGTGGGCGACGCGCACGCCGGCCCACACCGCCACGAAGATGAGGAGCAGGAAGACGACGAAGCGCAGGAGGCCGGCGAGGCGGCGCCGGCGAAGCTGGCGCCGGCCGGCCCGGCTGCTCGGCCGCCGCCCGATACCGCGAGACGCTACCGCGCGGTACTGCGCAGGCCCCACGGGCGCGGATCCGTGAGCGGCGCGCCCGGCGCTCACCTGCGCACCTCGCGAAGATGACGCGGCACGACGCCGCTGAGCTCGCTGCCGCACTCGTGACACTGCACCGTGACCTCGCCGCTCCAGATGTCGGCCCTGACGACCTCGACAGCTGGGCCTCCGCACCACAGACAGGGCTCGCCGCGACCGGCGAGCGCTGCGGCGAGCGCCTCGTCGACGGTGTCGGCGAGCGTCGGACAGGCGACTGTGGCGAGAGGCATGGTACTCATAGCTGGCGTAGGACCCCCACGACTCGGCCGACGAGTTGCACCTCGTCGGCGTTGACGATGATCGGTTCGTGATTCTCGTTCTCGGGCTGCAGGCGCACGGTGCGGCCCTCGTTGTAGAAACGCTTGGTAGTGGCCTCATCGCCGACCAGCGCCACGACGATCTCGCCGTTCTGCGCCTGGTCCTGCGAGTGCACCACGATGAAGTCGCCGTTGAAGATGCCGGCGTCGACCATGGAGTCGCCACGTACGCGGAGGACGAAGTCGTCGTCGTCGCGGCGCAAGAAGGCGGGGACGTCGACGTATTCCTCGATGTTCTCGTCGGCGAGGATGGGCTGACCGGCGGCGACGCGGCCGACCAGCGGCAGCGGGCGCCGCGGGCGGAGATCCTGCACGACGTCGAGAGCGCGAGGCTTGGTGGGATCGCGCTTGATGAAGCCCAGGCGCTCGAGGTTGGCGAGGTGTGCATGCACTGTGGACGGCGCCGACAGATGGAGCGCCGTGCAGATCTCGCGCACCGTAGGCGGGTAGCCACTGTCGCGCACGCTCTCACGAATGAAATCCAGGACTTGCTTCTGTCGCGGTGTGAGGCCTTCCACCGTTCCTCCCTTGATGGCGAACATATGTTCGCATGCAGCTTAGGGCGAACCCATGTTCGTGTCAAGGGTGATCATAGGAAGAGGCGCGGACGGAAAAGCGCGCACACGCGACGGAGACGCAGCCGCGCGGTCCTTCTACCCGCTCACGAACCGGTGAGCAGGTCGAGTACCCGCGCCTCCAGTACCTGCTGCTGCGTGAATCCTGTGGCCGTGAGCGCGCGCCTTGCGACGTCGACAAGCGCGGCCTCGGGCAGCAGGCCCACGACCTCGCTTTCGCGCACGGCCACTCCCCGCGCAGCCGCACGGCGCGCGACCTCTTCGTAGGCCGTGTGCATCGAGGTGACGCGATAGTCGACGAGGTTCATGGATACCTGCACGCAATCGTCGAGCGCCAGGCCCATGGCCTTGACCTTGGGGAACCCGCCGTCGCGCTCGCGGATGGCAACGGCGATCTCGCGGGCCAGCTCGACATCGTCGCTGTCGAGGTTGACGTTGTAGGCGATCAGCGGCGGCCGGGCGCCGATGGCCACGGCGCCCGCCGTGGGATGCAGGCGCCGGGGGCCTTCGTCGGGCGCCCTCCCCGGATCTGTGAGGATCGTCTCGCGCAGCCCCTCGAACTCCCCGCGACGCACGTCGGCGAGGTTCTGATGCTCGGGGCGGCGGGCCGCGTCCTCGTAGAGGTACGCGGGTATGTCGAGCTCGGCGCCGACGCGGCCGGCGAGCCCGCGCGCCAACTCTACGCAGACCGGCATGTCGTCCTCTTTGACAGGCACGAAGGGGACGACGTCGGCGGCGCCGAAGCGCGGGTGCGCGCCGTCGTGGACGTTGAGGTCGATGAGGCGGGCGGCCGCGGCGATGCCGCCGAAGGCGGCCTGCGCGGCCGCCTCGTCGGGCCCCACAAAAGTGATCACGCAACGGTTGTGCGTGGCGTCACTCTGGCGGTCGAGCACGTGCACCCCGTCGACCGCGGCGATGGCGGCCACGATCTGGTCGATGACCCCGGGCCGCCGGCCCTCGGAGAAGTTGGGGACGCACTCGACGAGCGTCACCGCGGGCCTCCGTACTCGGGAGGAACGTCTCGGGCGAACAGAGGGACAGGAGCGGGCGTCGGCACGTCGCGTACGACGGCGCCCGCGCGGACGACGACCCGGCCCCCGACCACGACGTCGCTCACCAGGTTGACACCGAAGTGATACGGCAGCTCGCTGCGGCTCTCGGAGACCAGCACGCTGAAGTCGCAGCGCTTGCCCACCGCGAGGCTGCCGACGTCGTCGCGGCGCAGCGCGGCCGCGCCGCCGACCGTGGCGGCGTACAGCGCCTCGTCCGGCGTGAGCTTCATGCCTTGGCAGGCCAGAGAGATCATCGTCTGCAGGTTCTCGCAGTTGCAGCTGCCGGGGTTGAAATCGCTCGCCAGGGCGATGGTCACCCCGGCCTCCAGGAAGGAGCGCGCCGGGGCGAACTTGATGCCCAGCGTGTAGCTGGTGCCCGGGAGCATCACCGCGACCACGCCGGCGGCGTTCATCGCCGCGATCTCCTCACCGGTGGCGTGGATCAGGTGGTCGGCCGAAGCACAGCCCAGCTCGGCGGCCAGCAGGGAGCCGCCGGAACGCGCCAGCTCGTCGGCGTGGATACGCAGGCTGAGCCCGGCAGCGGCCCCAGCGATCAGGACTCGCCGTGCCTGCGCGACGGTGAAGGCGCCTTCGTCACAGAAGACGTCGCACCAGCGCGCCAGGGACGCGCACGCGGGGATCATCTCGTCGCAGACGAGGCGGATGTAGTCCTCGGCGCGAGCGGCGTACTCGGGGGGCACGAAGTGCGCGCCGAGGAAGGTGAGCTCGCGGCGCAACGCGTGAGGCGTGGCGGCGGCGCGCAGCTGCTTGGCCTCGTCGGCCACGGTGAGGCCGTAGCCGCTCTTGACCTCGGCAGTCGTGGTGCCGTGGCGCAGCATGCTGTCGTAGCGCAGGTTCGAGAGGCGCGCCAGCTCGTCTTCCGAGGCCTGGCGCGTGGCCTCCACCGTGACGTTGATGCCGCCGCCGCGGGCCAGGATCTCAGCGTAGCTCACGCCGGCGAGCCGTTCGCCGTACTCGGCGGCTCGCGACCCGGCGAAGGGCACGTGCGTGTGCGCATCCACGAAGCCGGGAAGCACGCAGCAGCCCTCTGCGTCGATCTCCAGGCCGTCGGGCGCGAGGTCCACGGCCTGCGGGAGCTCCGCCTCCAGCCCCACCCAGACGATCTCGCCGTCCTTGGCCGCGAGGGCGCCACCGGCGATCGCTCCGAGGCCCTCGGCCGGCGGGGCGCTCATCGTGACCAATTCGCCGGCGCCGCGCAGCACGAAGTCCGCCGCGACGGCAGGATTCGATCCACTCGAAGCGCTCACGGTCACCTCCGGAAGACGCGGCAAGGATATACCACGGACACGACGGCGCGGATCGCGCCGCCAGCCCGGTCTCAAGGACGGGACAGATCTCGTCATTGTCGTCGAACGGTAGACGAGCGATGGACCGGGCTGCCGCTGCAGACCCGGCCCATCGCCGAACGGTTCATGGGAGGCGCTTTCGCGCCGGCGACACGCTACTTCTTGATGTGCGGACCCAACGGCAGGACCACACGGCCGTAGAGCTCGTTCCAGATCTGCGCGATCGAGCCATAGATCGCCGTGAAGGCCACGAAGATGCCCTCCCAGCCGGCGATCTTGCCCCAGGTGACGCCGGAGACGCCGAGAAACGTCTCGACGCTCGCGCCGCCGCCCGCCCAGTCGCGGAAGGCAAGCAGCACGAACAGGACGGTGAGCGAAAGGAACACGGCCTGCAGCGAGCGGTTGATGCGGAGCGTGGCCACGAACATGAGGCCGGTGAACATGCCCCACGCCATGAGGTAGTAGCCCATCGCTGTCTCGCTGGGCGCCTCGGCGCCCATCCACTTGGGGAAGGCGATGAGGCCGACGAGGGTCAGCCAGAACAGGCCGTACGACAGGAACGCGGTCATCCCGAAGGTGCTGTTCTTCCTCCACTCCATGATGCCGGCGATGACCTGCGCGATGCCGCCGTAAAACACGCCCATGGCAAGGATCATGGAATTCATCTCGTAGATCCCGGCGTTGTGAATATTCAGCAGCAGCGTCGTCATGCCGAACGCCATGAGTCCGAGCGGGCCGGGGTTGGCGGTCGCGTCGCGCAACGTGGCGGTGATCGTCCCGCGCTCGCCCATCGGGCCTGTGCTCTGGCCCGGAATGGTCAGTTTCTTTTCGTCAGCCATCTGTCGGAGCCTCCACTTTCTGAAGACGTTGCGGGAAGAACGGACGCACGCAGCCGCGCCCGCGGCCACGACACAAACCTGCGGAGTTCTATCACGATTCACAAGCGCGACCAAGTCCCGCGCCGTCCTCCACACTCCGAGCGCGACCCGGCCACAGGCGACTATAATGACCGCCACGCGCAGCTAGCCCGAAGGAGTCCCGCCGCCCTGTGCTGGAGCCACCGGTCCCCATAGCCGACCCGGTCCGCCGTCGCCGCGTGGCGTTGGGGGTCGCGCTCATCCTGCTGATCTCCGCGGCGCTGCGCCTGTGGCAGCTGGCCGCGCCCCCCGACTACATGTTCGACGAGGTGTACTACGCCAAGGACGCCAAGGCCATCGTGGACGGCCGCGTCCGCCCCGAGGAGCCGCTGCGCTGGGAGGCCGGCGACGAGGTGTCGTGGCCGCACCCGGAGATGGGCAAGTTCGCCATCGCCGCCGGCATCGTGCTATTCGGCGATCGCGCCTTCGGCTGGCGTCTCCCCGCCGTCATCGCCGGCCTCGTGACACTCGCCTGCGTCTACCCGCTGGCGCGCCGCCTCGGCCTGCCGCCGCCGTGGGCGCTCATCGCCTTGGTGTTCGCCGCCGCCGACACGCTCGGGATCGCGCAGTCGCGCATCGCCACGCTCGACGTCTTCGTGGGCGTGTGGACCGTGCTCTGCATCCTGCTCGCGCTGCGTTACGCCCAGGACGGGCGCCAGAAGCGCTGGCTGGTGCTCTGCGCCGCCGCCGGCGGCATGGCCGTGGCCACGAAATGGTCGGGCAGCCTTGCTCTCGTGGCGGCCGCCGTCCTCATCTTCCTCGTGTGGCTGCGTGACAGGGAACCCGTCGCGGAGGACGAGGCGGCGGAGCCCGCTTACCTTCTCGGGGACGTGCCGACGGCGCGGCCCACCGTCTTGCAGGCACTCCCCGCCGCCCTGCTCGTCGTCGCTCTGTTCGTCGCTGTCCCGGCCGCGTTGTACATCTTCAGCTACGTGCAGTACTTCGCCGCCGGCCACACGCTCGCCGACTGGTGGGAGCTCCAGCGCCAGGCGCTGTTCTTCAACCTGCACCTGAAGGCCACTCACACCTACGCCTCTGCCGCCGCGACCTGGATCGTCGACTACCGCCCGGTGTGGTACTACTTCGACGGCGCCAAGATGTACCGCGGCGTGATCGCCATGGGCAACCCCTTCCTCTGGTGGGTCGCGACAGTGGGCCTCATCGCGGCGCCGATCCTCGCGATCCTGCGCCGCACGACGCTCCTGCTGCCGACGGCGATCGTCGTGGCGGTGCTCTATCTTCCCTGGTTCGCGGCCACGAGGACCTCCTTCATCTACTACATGACGCCGGTCGCGCCGTTTCTGGCCATCCTGGCGGCCGCGGCGCTCGTGGCCTTCGCCGGCAGCGCCCGCCTGCCACAACGCGGCGTCCTCGTTATGGTCGCCACGGCCGTGGCCACAGCTGTGCTCTGGGACCCCGTGGGTAGGCTGGCGGGGTGGTTCTTCTGGACGCTGCCGCACCGCGTGAACCCGACCGTGGGGTGGATCACCGTCGGCGTCGGCATCTTCCTGGCGTTGTCCGCGGTCATCGTCGCGGTCTCCCCACGAGCGCGGCGCGGGCGCCCCCTGATGACCATGGTGCTGGCGGGCGCGATCGTGGGCATCGCCGTGGCCTTCCTGCCGGTCGTGCTCAACATCCCGATCAGCCCAGGGCATTTCTCCCACATCACCTGGTTCCCCAGCTGGATCTGACGGGCCGCGCGGCCATGGACGACACCGCTTCGACAGCGGGCGAACGCGGCGCCGCACGGCCTGTCGTCCCCTCCCTTCTGCCCGTCTATCTGGCGCATGCGACCACGCACCTCTACATCGGCCTCTTCCCCGCCGTCCTGTTCATGCTGCGCGAGGAGTTCTCGGCCAGCTACGGCACCCTGGGAGCAGTGTTCACGGCCGCGATGCTGGCCTATGGGCTGCTGTCGCTGCCCACGGGCCTGATCCTCAACCGTGTGTCACCGTTGCTCGTGGTACGCCTCGTGCTTGTCGGTGGCGCGGCCGCCTGCCTCGCGATCGCGCTCGCCCCCGGTGAGATCGCCTTCGCCGTGGCTCTCCTGGCCCTCGGCATGGCGTGTGGGCCCTACCACACCGCGGGGCTCACCCTGGTCTCGCGGGTCAGCGGCAACGACCCGAAGCGGCTCGGGCATCACGGTATGGTGGGCAACCTCGGGCTGGCACTGGCGCCCACGTTCGGCGCCCTGCTCGCGTGGAGCGTGTCGTGGCGACTCCCCTTTGCCGCCGCCGCGCTGGTCGGCCTCGCCGTGGCGGCGCTGACCCTCAGAATGCCGCGGCTCGTCGACCCCGGCCTCGTGACCAGGCCGCCTGACCGTGAGGCGAACGTCGCCGCCGCCCAGTCGAGCGGAGCGCCGACCCAGACCGCTGAGGCGCCTGGACAGGGAGTCTCCACCAACCTCACGGCTCTCATCCTCGTGTATGCCATCACCATCGCCCTCGGCTTCATCTTCCGAGGGTTCGCGACGTACCTGCCGGCGCTGGCCGCGACGCGCACCGGGGTGCTCCCGGCCACGGCCGTGCTCCGTGGCGGCATCCTCGCCTCGATCGTCTACCTCGCCGGCTTCTTCGGCCAGTGGTGGGGCGGTCACTTGGGCGGCCGGCGGCACGCGGAGACGCTCTATGCGGTGCTGCTCGGTGTCACCGCACTTCTCCTGGCCGGCACCTTCTTCGCCGTGGAGTGGTGGCTGCTCGTGTTTCTCGCCGTGACCAGCTTCGTCCACTTCACCACGCAGCCAATGGACAACACGTTCACGGGTCACTACACGTCCGTCGGGCATCGCAGCCTCGGCTACGGCACCAGCTTCGCGCTCTCGTTCGGGTTCGGCTCGTTTGCCGCGCTCGCCGGCGGCGTCGTCGCCGACGCCGCCGGCGAGCGCCTGCAGTACGTGTGGCTCCTGCTGGCCGCGGTGGCCAGCCTGGCGACGCTCTGCGCCGTCGCCCTGGCGCTGCTTGCCCACAAGCTGCGGCGGCGCTCCGGCTCTAGCGGATGACCGCCGCCATGATCGCCTTCTGCGCGTGCAGCCGGTTCTCGGCCTGGTCGAAGACGACCGAGTGCGGCGAGTACAGCACCTCTTCGGTGATCTCCTCGCCCCAGTGCGCCGGCAGGCAGTGCATGACCTTGACCTGCGGCCCAGCCAGCTTCACGAGGTCCATGTCGACCTGATAGGCCTTGAGCGCGGCCAGGCGCACGTCGTGCTCCGTCTCCTGGCCCATGCTGGTGAAGGTGTCGGTATAGATGACGTCGGCGCCCTGCACGGCCGCCCGAAGGTCGCTGGTGAGCTCGATGCTGGCTCCCGTCGCCGCAGCATCGGCCTGCGCGCGGGCGATGATGTCCCTGTCCGGCCCGTAGCCCTCGGGCGTGCAGATCACGACGCGCATGCCCGTCTTGGCGCCGACCTCGGCGAGGGAGTGCGCCACGTTGTTGCCGTCACCGGAGTAGACGAGCTTGACGCCCTCCAGACGGCCACAATGCTCGAGGATGGTGAGCGCATCGGCCATGCCCTGGCATGGGTGATGCGTATCGGTGAGGCCGTTGATCACGGGTATCTGGCCGTACTCGGCGAGGTCTTCGACGTCCTTCTGGGCGAAGGTACGGATCATGATGCAGTCGACGTAGCGGCTCAGCACGTTGGCGGTGTCCTTGATGGTCTCGCCGACGCGCAGCTGGATGTCGCTGGCGCTCAGGAACATCGGCTGAGCGCCGAGCTGCTCGATGCCGATCTCGAAGCTCACGCGCGTGCGCGTGCTCGTCTTCATGAAGATCATGGCCACAGCGCGCCCTGCAAGGAACGGATGAGGCGCGCGGCGCTTCTGTGCGTCTTTGAGCGCGGCGGCCAGGTCGAGCACGGTGATGACTTCGGCGGGTGTGAAGTCGTGGATCGTGAGGAAGCTGCGGCCGGTGAGGTCGAGCTCGGAGAGGTGGCGCTTTGCCTTCTCGGGCATGGAACCCCCTTCAGTGATACGGACGATGGCATGGCGCCACGGAAGCGGCGCGACCGGCGAAGCCCCGGCGGGGAGCGGATGTGTCCGCTCCCCGCCGAGTCAGCTTCACACGGAGGCTATCAGATGAACTTGCGCTCGCGGAGGATGTCTTCGAGCGTGGGGCTGCCGATCTCCTGCAGGTCGTAGGTGACCTGCACGGCCGGCAGCTTGATGTCGATGATGCGGCGCAGGTCCATGGGCGTGCCGATGACGACCACGTCGGCGCCGGAGGCGTTGATGGTCGTCTCCAGGTCCTTGAGCTGCTGCTCCGAATAGCCCATGGCCGGCAGCAGCACGCCGACGCCCGGGTACTTCTCGAAGGTCGCCTTGATCTCGCCGACGGCGAAGGGACGCGGGTCGATGAGCTCGGCGGCGCCGAGCTGCCTGGCGGCCACGGTGCCGGCGCCGTACTTCATCTCGCCGTGCGTGAGCGTGGGACCGTCCTCGACCACGAGGACCTTCTTGCCGTAGACCATCTCGGGCTTGTCGACGGTGACCGGCGAGGCGCCCATGATGATGCGCGCCGTGGGATTCACCGAGCGCACGGCGGCCATCTCGGCATCGATGCCGGCGCGGTCGGCGGTGTCGATCTTGTTGAGCACGACGACGTCGGCGAGGCGGATGTTGACCTCCCCGGGGTAGTACACGAGGCCGTCGCCGGGGCGATGCGGGTCGGCGACCGTGATGTACAGGTCGGCCTGGTAGAAGCTGAAGTCGTTGTTGCCGCCGTCCCAGAGGATGACGTCGGCTTCCTTCTCGGCCTCGCGCACGATGGCCTCGTAGTCGACGCCGGCGTAGATCACGTTGCCGGCCACGACGTGCGGCTCGTACTCTTCCATCTCCTCGATGGTGCACTCGTGCTTGGCGAGGTCCTCGACGGTGGCGAAGCGCTGCACGCGCTGCTTGACGAGGTCGCCGTACGGCATGGGGTGACGGATGCTGACGACCTTCTTGCCGGCCTCGCGCAGCATCGTCTGGATCTTGCGCGTGGTCTGGCTCTTGCCGGCGCCGGTGCGCACGGCGCAGACGGCGATCACCGGCTTGGTGCTCTTGACCATCGTCTTGGCGGGGCCCATGAGGAGGAAGTCGGCGCCCAGCGCGTTGACCTGCGCCGACTTGTGCATGACGTACTCGTAGGGCACATCGCTGTAGGCGAACATGACCTGCTCGACGCCGTGCTTCTTCACAAGCTCGGGCATCTCCGACTCGTCGTGGATGCGGATGCCGTCGGGGTAGAGCTTGCCGGCAAGCTCGGCCGGGTACTTACGGTCGTTGATGTACGGGATCTGGGTGGCGGTGAACGCGACGATCTCGTAGGCCTCATTGTCGCGGAAGTACGTGTTGAAGTTGTGGAAGTCGCGCCCGGCGGCTCCCATGATGAGGACTTTCGTTCTGTCTGCCATGCTCACTCCTGTGGTTGCAGGTCCCTCCGCGCCACGATCCTTGTGTCAGGCCGGCGGAGTGAACACCTTGTGGACGTACGGTGACGTGAAGAGCTGCAGCGTCGCAGCGTAGTTGGGCACGAACGTGATGGACTCCCCGAGGGCTGGCGGCCTCTCGAGCTCTTCTACATCGAGGATGAGATGGTCGCTGGAGGCGCCCAGGACCTGGATGCGCGGGTCGACAGGGCGCAGACCTTCGGGGGGCGCGTCCTGGCGCCCGAGGGCGCAGATCGCGCGCCGCCGCTCGCCTCTGTCGGCGAAGGCGGGCCGGTTGCCGAAGCCGTCCTGGGCGCTGGTGCCGAGGGGCAGCGACGGCTTGATCCGGCACTCGATCACCGGCGCCGACACGGAGATGGCGTCGAGGTGCAGATCGAGCGTGGGCTCCCTGGTGAGCGTGTCGACGCCGAGGAGGATGGTCTCGCCGATGCGCAGCGTGTTGACGGCCGCGGGCATGCGGCCGGCGGTGACCATGCCGATGGAGCTCGAGTTGCCGCCGGAGACGAGGAGCGGACGGCCGAGGAGCTTCTCGCTCTGCGCCGCCAGCTCGGCCAGACGCCCGAGATTGTCGTCGTCCGGGACGATCGCCCCGTAGCAGGTGAGGTTGACGCCGATGCCGGCGATGTCGATGTGGTCCATGACATTGACGCGCTTGAGGAAGGCCGGCAGATCCGCCGGCAGCATGCCTTCGCGCAGGTCGCCGAGCTCGACCATCGCCACGACGGCGTGACGCCGCCCCGCGGCGGCGGCGGCGTTGTCGAGCGCCACCACAGTCTCGAGCTCGCTCTCGAGCGAGACGTCGGTGAGCAGCACGGTCTCGCCGGCCAGCTCGGGCGTCGGCGCGCGCAGCAGCCAGATCGGCGCCGTGAGGCCGGCGGCGCGGAGCCGCGCAGCGTTTTCGAGGCGACTCTCACCGAGCGCCTTAGCCCCGCCGGCGAGCAGCGTCCGGGCCACCTGCGGCGAACCGCAGGTCACCTTCGTGACGGCGACGACGTCGATGCCCGGCAAATGAGCCACGACGCGACGCGTGTTCTCGCGAAGTTTCTTCAGATCGACTGTGACAGTCGCCGTGGTCAACGCGTCCCTCCCGTGCATAAGACCTATGCACGAGGGTATATGTCGGGGCTCGCGGGCGCAAGCGTTCACAGTTCTTCACAAGCCTTGGCGAGGCTTCGCACGGTTCTCAGCCCATCCACAGAATGGCGCGCTAGCATCGTTCGCGACTCCGCCACAGGAGTCCCGGCGCTGCCCCCAGCGTTCGGGCCCGCCACCCCGTGAGGAGAGACGGACCACCATGAGGAAAGCGCTCGTCAACTACTGGCTCGACATGGTCACCGGCCTCGCGTTTGTCTTCTGCGCGGTCACCGGGATCGTGCGGCTCTTCCCCGAGGCCACGACGCTCGGCGCCTCGGGCGCCCCCACCATCCTCGGCATAAGCACCGCACTCTGGGCGACGATCCACGACTGGAGCGGGGTGATCATGGCCGCGGGAGTAGGCGTCCACACCGTCCTTCACCTGCGCTGGCTGGCGCACATGACGCGCCGCATCGCCGGCGGCGACACGAAGCGCCCCAGAGGCGTCGTGCCGGTCGGCGCAGGCCGCGCGACACGCGTGCCCGCGACCCCTGCCGCGGCGAGCGCCGTGACGGGCAGCGGCGGCCCGCTACCCGGCGCGCCGCGCGCCGTCGCCGCCGCCGAGTTGGAGCGGCTCGAACGCCGCTGGGACACGCGGCGCCGCGAGAACGAACGCCGGCACACGCGCAAGGCATTCTTGACCGGCGCCGCCGCAGTGGGCGGCGCGGCTCTGCTGGTGGGCCTCGGCCTGACCGGCCGCGATGCCGCCGGCAGCCTGCTCAACGGCTCCGCGGAGCAGGCCTCCGCCGACGAGGTCGGCTGGAACGGTTCGGCTGAGGCTGACGACTCAGAGTACGGGTCGAGCTCGCAGGGTTCGAGCGCGGGCGACGGGAGCACGGGCGGCGCCACCGCCACCACCACGCGTGTCGCCGTCGACTCAGGAAGCTGCGTGGGCTGCGGCGCGTGCCTGCAGGTCTGCCCGGACGGCGTGTTCACGGCCGGCGGCGGCGTGGTCACGGCGCAGTACCCGGACGCCTGCCGGCTGTGCGGCCGCTGCACCCAGGTGTGCCAGCCAGGCGCCATCACGCTGAGCGCGTAGGCGAAAGCGGGCGGGGTGCGGCCCTGCGGCCTCCCCGCCCGCCTTCGCCCGCGGCCTACTTGACCTTGAGCGTGGCCCTGCCGATCACGCTGGCGCGGTTGCCGGCGAGATCTTCGCCGCTGACGACGATGCGATAGGTGCCTTTGGGGAGGCGGCAGGTGTACTTGGGGTGCCACCAGCCTTCGTAGTTCTCACCGAAATCTGAGGCTTGCGGGGGCGCGAGCAAACGCTCGTCACGCGTGCGCAATGGCGAGAGGATGAGACGGTATCGACCGACGAGCCACGACAAGGAGGAGTCATGTCCGACAGCGTCTACAAGGTCATCGAAGTGATCGGCACCAGCTCGACGTCATGGGAGGAAGCCGCCAAGACCGCGGTGGACAAAGTGGCGAGCCATCTCGAGGACGTGCGCGTGGCCGAGGTCGTGGAGCTCGACCTGCGCCTCGAAGAGAACAAGGTGATGGCGTATCGCGCCAAGGTGAAAGTGTCGTTCAAGTATCACGAAGGCGATTGACCGCCCGGTCGGCGGCGGCGGGCGGGGCGCGCGGCGCCCCGCCCGGGAACGTCCGGCCTCAGACGCCGGCGCTGCGGCGCATCAGCGCGATCACAGCGTCGGCGGGGAAGTGCGCGAAGAGGGCGCCGCAACAGGCGAAGATGTAGTCGCGGTCGAGGGTGCAGCGGGCGTCGGGCGGCGGCAGGAGGCGTTCTCCGCCGCCCTTGCCGCGCGTGTCGGCGAGGATGGCCTCGCCGCCGGGCAGCCGCGTGAGAGCGCCGCCGGTGCCTATCAGGAGGCGGCAGGCCGTGAGGTCGCGGCCGCGGGCCACGGTCTCGCGACCGGTGGGCGTGTAGAGGTGGGCCAGCTGACCGGCGTGACGTTGCACGCCGGTGACGGCGGCGAAGTGCGTCAGCGTGAGCGCGGCCTCGATCTCCTCGCGCGTCGTGGGGAGCGGCGGCGGCAGATGCACCGGCCGCTCCTGCTCGGCCAGCATCTCCACCACGTGCCGCGCGCTCACGTAGGTACCGAGGTCGCCCTCCACGGTGCGCTTGCTGTGCGGTTGCGGCTCGATCGTGAGCGCCGCGATCTCGGGGCTGCCGTCGGTGATCGAGTGCACGTCTGTGGTAGCGCCGCCGACATCGATGACGACGAGGTCGCCGAGTTCCTCGGCGAGCCGCTCGGCGGCGATCAGCACCGCCCCCGGCGTCGGCAGGATGCGTCCGTTGACTACCTCGCCGATGCGCTCCATGCCGGGGGCGTGCGTGATGTGCTCCTCGAAGGCGTCGTGGATCACGGCCCGGGCCGGCACGATATCGAGCTCATCGATGCCCGGGTACACGTTGCTGGTGAGCTTGAACCGGAAGCCGGCGCGCTCGAGCAGCTCCTGCGCGTCGCTGCAGACCACGGAGTTGCCGGCGTACACCACGATGGGGCGCGCCGAGAGCTCGCAGAGACGTGCGGCGTTGTGCAGCACGGTGTCGCAGTCGCCGCCCTCCACCCCGCCGGCGAGCAGGATGAGGCTGGGCTTGAGCTCGTCGATCTTGCGCAGGTCGTGGTCGCGAAGGCGGCCGGCGGTGACGTACTCCACCACGCCGCCGGCCCCCAGTGCGGCCTCGCGGGCAGCCATCGCCGTCATGCGCTGCGTGAGGCCGTGCACGGTCATGCGCAGGCCGCCGGCCGCCGAGCTCGTCGCCAGCGTGAGGCGCGGCGCGAGCGGCCCCACCGCCGCCTCGAGCTGCGCCCGGGCGGCGGTCACGCCGATGGTCACGTCGCCGTCGGCGACCGACGTGGCGGCGACGCCCTGCCCGACGAGGCAGGGCGTCGCCGCCGGGTACTCGCTGAGCCCGTCGAACGCCGAGACGACCGTGGTCGTCGAGCCGATCTCGGCAACGAGCGCATCGACGGGGCGGGACTCCGTCATGTCACATCCCGCGTTCGCGCATCGTGGTCACCACGAACGAGGCGACGCCGATGCCTTTGGCGCCGCGCCCGAAGCCGGCGTCCATGCCCCAGCTGCGGGCGAGCTCGTCGGTGACCTGGGTGCCGCCGCTGATGAGCAGGAGCTTGTCGCGGACGCCCTTCTCCACGGCCAGGTCGGCGAGCTTCTGCATGTTCTCGCGGTGCATGTCGCCGTGCGAGATGATCGTCGAGATGAGCACGATCTGGGCGGCGTGCTCGATGGCCGCGTCGAGGACCTTCTCGACCGGCACCGAGGTGCCCAGATACTCGCAGGCGAAGCCCCATTTCTCGAGACCGCCGTGCTTGATGTCGATGATCTCGCGCATGCCCACCGAGTGCTCGTCCTCGCCCACTGTGGCGGCCACGCACTTGAGCTTCTTCTCGGTGACGAAGGCCTTGATCTCGGCGTCGCTCATCACCACCTGCTCAGGCGGGATCGTGAGAGTAGCCGGGTCCACGACGGCGTCCAGCCGGCCCTTGAGCTCGATGAGCGTGCCTTCGGCCGGGTGCATGACCTGCTTGTTGATGACCTCGCAGGCCTGCAGGTTCATCGCCTTACCGAACTCGAGCGCCGCGAACTCCGCGACGCGCGGCGCCGCCGGAAGGAACATCGTGACGACCACCCAGCCGTCGGCGGCCCACTGGACCTCAGGCTTGATGAGGCCCTTCGCGCGCAGCTCGGCGGTCTGTGCCAAGCGGACGTTGACGTTGTCTTCGGGGTCGAGCTCGTCGATGAAGGGCACCTTCTCGGCGTCGCAGAGCGTGCAGCCGCCGCTGAGGTCGCACGCCTTGTCGAGGCCCTCCGGCAGGTGATTCTCGCCGAAGTGGTGGCAGACCGGCGCCAGATAGTCGGCGGCGCGAGGCACGATCGTGCCCGCCGCCACGCCGCCCTCGCTCTTGCGCGCGATGCCGTCGTCGTGGGTCTCGGGGTAGATGCCGGAGTCGACGAAGTACGCCTCCTCGACGGAGGCGAAGTAGCCGCCCTCGCGGAGCATCGCCTCGAGGAAGAGCACGGCGCGCTCCTTGATCTCGCGCACCTTCTGATCGAGCTCCGGGGCGTCGCGGTCGAGCTTGACCATCTCGCGCAGGCCGTCCATGCCCACGAGGCTCTGCTTCGCGGTGTTCACGGCGGCGACGTTGTTGTAGTGCCAGGGGACGTTGCGGCCCTCATCGGGCGTGATCGTGCTCTGGATGTCGGCGCTCGTGAGCCGGCTGATCAGGAGGTTCATGACGTGGCTCACAGTGGCGTCGCGGCCGTCTGATTCCATGTAACGCGTGTTCTCCTGGGCACGCATCTTGTACTCGCCGAAGAAGTCACGCAGCGCGACCGCGTACGGCAGATCCATGCGCATGCACGGCGCCGGGGCTGCGTCGGGCGGCACGGTGCTCAGGCAGATGTCTTCCTTGGGCATGCCCACGCTGACCGAGAAGGCGCAATTGATGGCGTGCTGCACGAGGAGCTCGGGCATCACGTTCCACGCCTCCACCGCCGTGGCGTTGGCGTTGTGGGCGCCGTCGATCTGCGCCATGCGCACGCTGGCCATCACGTACTTGGCGACGGCCGCGTCCACGAAGCTGCGATACATGTTGATGTTGCGGTAGAGAACGTTGTACTGCGGATCCTGGTGGGCGCCGTTGACGCCCTCCTCGGCGAACATCACCGCCATCTCGGGGCCGGCGACGCCGCTCACGTAGGAGTGGAAGTTGATGGGCCGGCCCACCTCGTCCTCGATGAGGTCGAGCGCTCTGCGCGTGGCGCGCACCTGCTTGCGCGTGACGGCGATGCCGCCGACGCCCTCGGGCGTACCCTCGAGCAGGCCGTCCATGTGGCTCTGCCCGGCGGTGCGGATGACCATCATGTGGTCGGCGCCGTGCCAGGCCGCCATGCGCATGCGGCGGATGTCGTCTTCGAAGCGCCCCGAGGCGATCTCGGTGGTGACCACACAATCGGGCTGCGGGTCGATGTCGCCGAAGTAGTGGGCCGCCGGCAGCGGGATGCTGTTCTTGACGCCCTTCGAGGTCTCCCTATAGACGAACTTGTGCAGCTTCTGGTCGGGCACCTGCTCGCGCCAGTGCCAGCCTTTGCGCCGCGGGCGGTACTCAGCGATGCCCTCGAGGAGGGCGCCGACATCGAGCTTGTCGTCGGGCTCGAGCTTCATGCCTCCCCTCCCCACTTCTGCGCGACCAGGTCCCAGCCCTCGCCGGCGGCGAGGCGCCGCGCGGCTTCGGGCGCGGAGCAGCCCCAGGTCGTGCCACAGTGCAGCACGACCTGACCGGCCCCGTGCCCCAGCAGGCCGCGCTTCTCGCACTCGCCGACCACGGCCATGCAGGTCGGCGAGTCGACGCCCATGCGCATCAGCACCGAGCGCTCGATGCTCGGCGAGGTGTGCCCCCGGGCGAGCTCGACGAGCGGATCGACGACCTGCTGGGCGAGCTCCCAGAAGCGCGCCTCGAGCTGCTCGTCGCTGAGCGCGGCGAGGTGCCCGCGGATCTGCAGATACGTGTCCTCACGGGCCATCTCAGGCCTCCTTGAGCGCGGCGAGGATCGCCTCGACGGCGGCCGCGTCGCTGTTGGTGTCCGCGGCCAGGAAGGCGATGTCGTCGGCCGTGGGCGCGTAGCCCTCGGGCGCCTGCTTGAGCGCGTTGCGTACGTAGCTCGTGCGCATGCGGGCGACGTCGAAGTCCTTCGCCTGGATCTGTTCGGGACGCTCGGGGATCACGATGACCTTGCCGGGGACGTTGTTCTTGGGGTCGCCCGTGCACACGCCGACGCCCATCTCTTTGGCGAAGTTGAGCTGCGCCCAATGGTGTTTGCCGGCGCCCGTGTACTCGGTTTCCTGCACGACCACGGTGTCGTCGCGCGGAAGGTCGCGGGCAAGGCTCACCGCCGCCGTCATGGCGGTGTTACCCGCGGGGCCGCGCTCCAGGCCCTCGATCTTGCTCATCGCCTCGGTGATATAGAACACCTCGCCCTGCGTCACCGTGAGGTAGCGGTCGATGTAGCGCAGGGAACGCGCCGCGTTGCGCGGCACGTCGGCGCGGTCGGGCCAGGTGGCGAACGGCACGCCGAAGCCGGTATGGCCGGTGGTGAAGCTCTTGCGGTTGAAGTCGTTGTCGCTGGCCATGTGCAGGCCGCTCAGGTCGACGGAAGCGCTGATGATCTGCGTGCCGGTGGCGCCGGCCCGCTTGAGGCCGCGGGCCGTGCCCGTGGTGTTGCCGCCGCCGGCGTGGGTGATCACGCAGTGCGTCGGCGGCGCTCCGGTGAGGGCCGTCATCTCTTCGGCGATCTCGAGGCCCAGCGTCTCGATGCCGCTGACCCCGAACGAGCTGTAGAGCGAGGCTGCGAAGTAGCCGGTGATGTCGAGCAGCTCCACCATGTGGAAGAACAGCTCGGGGCCGACTGTCAGCTGGATGACCTCGGCGCCGAAGGCCTCACAGATGCGGCTCTTCTCGACGATCTCCGGCTGGCCGATGTGGCGGCTGTCGAAGGTCTCCTGGACGATGATGCACTTGAGACCGTAGCGCGCCGCCTGGCTGCTGACGGCGGCGCCGTAGTTGCCCGACGTGGCGGCGATGACGCCGTTGTAGCCCTTCTCCTTGGCGACGTGGATGCTCACGCTGGCGCGGCGGTCCTTGAAGGCGCCGGCCATGTTGGCGGCTTCGTCCTTGACGAAGATGCGGGCGCCCTTGCCGGGCGCGCTCATCGACCTGACCACGTCGGTCAGGTTCTTGAGCTCGAGCAGCGGCGTATTGCCCACGCCGGCCTTGGTCTGGATGGCCACGATGTCCTGCAGGCTGTAGCCGTGCGCCGCCATCATGCCTTCGTAGTCGAAAGCGATGGGGCTCTGCTCGAACACGCTGTAGTCCATGCCCAGAGCGTTCAGCATGATCTCGCCGCGGCGCGCCATGATCGCATCGAACCTGGTGGCCATCAGCGCTCACCGCCTTCGGCGGCGCGGTACGCGTCGAGCCGCGCGCGCAGGTCGACGCCCACGCGGGCAAGCTCTGGTATGGGGTTGCCGAAGGTGTGGAAGTAGCCCGGGTTGATCGCCGAGAGGACGCCGGTGACCTGGCGACCGGTCATGGTCTCGACGGTCAGCGGATCGCCCAATGCGCCTGCGTCCTGGGCGAAGCCCTTGATCCACATCCGCAGCGGCTTCTCCGCCGTCTCCGGCGGGAGGTTCTTCGAGCGGTCGGCCGGCTCGAGGAGCACGCGCTCCACCTCGACCCAGTCGCCGGCCCTGCAACGCGTGGCGTCTGTCAAGGCGCTCACCCCTTTCAGACAGTGGGCGCCCAGAAGCGCGGCATCGGCAGGTCGACGACGGTCTGCATGCCGGCCGGCGCCCCGGGCAGCAGCGGGATGTAGTTGCCGGCGCTCGCGTAGGTGCCCTTACCGCCGGGGATCTCGGGGGTGTTGGCCATGTTCACGTTGGGGTCGCCGACGATCTTGATGTAGTCGCCGGTGCCCTGGTCGGCCATCTGCGGGTGGATCTGCTGGGGATGGATGAGGTGGATCTTGAGCTCGCCCTTGCTGTAGCCCTTGCCGACCTGCTTGCAGCCGGCCACGTCGCCGGCGGCCACGTGCACGCACGCCGTGGAGCGCTCGACCTTGGTGACGATGGGCTCGCGGGTCTCGACGATCTCGTCGATGTCCCAGCCCATGGCCTTGGCGATGAGCATGATCGACTCGGGGAAGCCGATGTGGCCGACGATCGTGCCGTCGGCGACGCCCTTCTCGAACTGCTCGACGGTAGTGCCCACGCCTTGGCCGACCATGACGGTGGGGCCGAACGGAGAGAGGTCGTTCACCCGTGACGCCTCGATGGAGTCGACGCGCAGGCAGATGCTGCTCCACATGACGATGAGAGCGTCAAGGACGAAGCCGGGGTTGATGCCGGTGCCGAGGATCGTGACGTTGTGTTCCTTGGCGAGCTTGTCGAACATCTCGGCGCGCGCGGGGTCGCTGGCCCAAGGATAGGCGAGCTTCTCGGCGATGCACACGACGTTGCAGCCGGCCTTCACGGCGGGCACGATCTGCGGCTCGATCTCGTCCATATTGCTCTGCGTGTTGATGCACACCACGTCGGGCTTCTGCGCGAGCACGGCCCCGAAATCGGTGGTCATCTTGACGTCGCACGGACGGCCGAGCAGCTCACCGACGGTCTTGCCCTCTTTGGCGGGGTTGGTGACGATGACGCCGCACAGGTCGATGTCCTTCGGGCGGTCGAGGATGTACCCCAGGAGGCCCTGGCCCATCATGCCCGTGCCCCACTCAGCTACCTTGATCATGTCTCGCTCCTTGTCACAGGGTTTGCAGTCATGAATAGAAACTATGCAAGGAGAGTCAGACCTCTCCCGTCTTGTCAACGGTGATGGCGGCCGGCGCGCGACGACGAAAAGGGGTGACGCGAGAAGCGTCGCGGCGTGCGGCGGGTGGACTGCGGGAGCGCCGGCCGAAAGGCAGGCGCCGGCGCGTCTAGGAGCGGGGTGCTGGAGGAGGTTGGTCGACCGTGTCGTGCGCGAGGATGGAGAGCTCCTTGCCCATCAGCGCTCCTTGGTCGGAGTGGCGCCGGTCGACGAGCGTCGTCCGGCGACCCGCATGCTATGCGGGCGACGCGCGGCGGTCAAGCGTCGGCCGCCCCCTCGAACCTCTCGTAGGCCTCCATGACGGCCTTCGCGACGTCGAGATCCGACGACGCGTGCACGACCGCGCCGGTCTCGCCGCGCTCGAGGAACACCTCGTAGACCTTGATCGCGAGCAGGGCCACCTGCACCGGGTCGCGCGGCGGCGCGACGGGGAAGCACGCCGCGCGCTCCCGCACGAACGTCGCGGCAGCCCGCACCGCGGCGTGCTCGTCGCGGTCGTCCCGCGTGGGATGACCGAACTTCCAGCGCCGCGCCTGCCGCGTGATCGGCTCGCGGTCCGCGGCGGTCCCCGCCGCAGCGAACACGCGGCAGTCGTAGGTGCGGCACGTCAGCGGGCGATCCTCGTAGATCGTGCAGCGGCCGCCGGCGAGCATCGGGCAGCGCCCGTGCTCGTCGTAGCCGAGCAGCACGGTGCCGGCGGGCAGACCGGGCGCCGGGAACAGGAGCTCCCGGGGTATCCGCGCGAGGGACCGCGTCTCTTCAGGCCCGATGTGGACGAAGTGGGAGGTCGTGCAGCAGGCGCTGCACGTACCGCAGGGCACATCGGCCCCGCCCTCTCCGCGAAGCGCGGCCCGCGTGCCACGCAGCCAGGATGAGAACTCGCCCGCCGGCAGGTCGCGGGGTCCGCTCATCCGCCCGCGTCAGGGCCGGCGGCCGGCGAAGAAGCGGCCTCGAGCCCCTCGTAGGCGCTCCGCAACGCGGCGATGTCCAGCTTCCTCATCTTGAGCATCGCTCGCATCGCGCGCTGTGCTCCCTCAGGGTCAGAGCCGCCGAGGATCTCGGGGAGCTCTGTGGGAACGATCTGCCACGAGACGCCGTACCTGTCCTTGAGCCAGCCGCACATCTGCGCCTGCTCGTCGCCACCCTCGGAGAGCTTGTCCCAGAAGAAGTCCACTTCTTCCTGCGTCTCGCAGTTCACGATGAACGAGACAGCTTCGCTGATGGTGAAGGCCGGCCCGCCGTTGAGCGCCGTGAACCTCTGGCCCTCGAGCTCGAAGCTCACGACCATGACCGACCCCGCCGGTCCCGGCCCGTCGCTGCCGTAGCGGCTC
Organism: uncultured Thermoleophilia bacterium; assembly: GCA_963765635.1. Taxonomy (GTDB): domain Bacteria; phylum Actinomycetota; class Thermoleophilia; order UBA2241; family UBA2241; genus CAIXSE01. Next base: position 719,437 of record CAVXXF010000002.1, on the reverse strand, counting down.
ATCGCGATGATCCGCGAATCCTTGAACACGGAGACGTAGAAGCGCGCCGCGTCTTCGGCCTGGGTGTCGAACCACAGGTTCGGCGTGATGCGCTGTGTGATGTCGTGCATGGTCTTACTCCTTGTATCGCCTGGAGCCAGTCTTCCACGCACCCGCGAGGGGCAAGCCCTCCGGCCGGTCGTCAGTCCCGGCTGATGCGGCGGCGCAGGTCGATAAGACGCGCGCGCACCGGGCTTGGCGGCATGGACGAAAGGCCAAATGGCGGGTCCAGCCTGATCAGGAGGCGGCGTTCGAGGCTCTCAAGGATGCCCGGGTCGGCAACGGGATGGACGGCCACGGAAAGGTGTCGCTTCATCCACGAGCTGAGCTCTGCCTCGGAGGCCGGCGCGACGAGCATGGGCGACTGCACCTGCAGGCGCAGCTCGTCGAGGAGCACCGCGGCCAACGAGAACCTGAGGTCTGACCGCCTGACGCGCCCGCCCAGATGCGTCTCGGAGATCTGCTGGGCGAGCGTGGTGGGCACTGGTTTGCCGGCCGGCCACTTGGTCGCGCCCGCCTGGCCCAGATAGATGCGGCCGGGGAGCAGCGTGAGGCCCAGGCCCCGGCTGAGCTGCGCGGCCCCCTCTTCGTCGGCCCACCACGAGTGGAGGCCGGGGCCGTCGAGGCCGGGTGGGTCGAGCGCGCCGCCGTCGAGACGCGGCGGCCATCCTTCGGCAGGCACAGCCAGCGCGGCGGTGGCGAGCCCCTCGACGGCGGCGTCGACGTCGGCCGCGGTGCACGGCGGCGCGCCCGCCGCTACGGCCGCAGCCTCGGCGGCCTGCAGGGCCGCGCGGGCGGCTTGTGCAGCCTCGGCGTCCTCCTCAGACTCGCCGCCGGCGGACGCGGAGCCGGCCGGGTCCCCGCCCGAGGCCGCGCTATTGGCCTCGTGGTAGAAGGCGAGCTCCTGAGCCTCGCCGAGTCCCGCGGCGGGGAGTTCCACGGCGGCGCCCCGCGCGCGCAGCCCGCGCACGAGGCCCTCATTGGTGTAGCTGGCCCCGGCGTGGATCTCGAAGGTGCGATCGCTCAGGTCGCCGAGTTCGTCCTCAAGCTGCGTGAGCACGCGCTCGCCCCAGGCGCGGCGCTCGGCTTGGGACAGCGACTTGAGCTTGAGGTCGTAGGGCGCCAGCGACTCGTCGGGCGCCACCAGTCCGTGCGCCGCCGACAACACGTACCAGCGCGCGCAGGTGCGCTCCACGTAGGCGCGGCGCCCGCGGAACAGCGGCGAGACGAAGAGGTCCTGCGCCTCGGCCCGACGAGCCGCCTGCTGCCTGACGCAGCCGACGAGGCCGACGCGATCCTTCGAATCCTGACTCATGACCACCCGCTTCCGTGCTCGCGGCCTCGAACTCGGGGCCGACCGTCCTCAGATGCCGGCGCCAACGTATCACGAGACGGCCTGGTGAGGACCTCGGCATGTCCTTCGCCGATCTGCGGTACAGGTGACGCGGCTCAGGCCGCGCGGGCGATCACCCCGCCGACATCAGCGCGCGACGCGCCGAGCGCCAGCAGCGAGCGCACGAGAAGGTCGATCGACACCGACGCATCGGCGGCTTCCATCTTGGCGACACGTGACTGGCTGGATCCCAGACGTCCGGCGACGTGGATCTGGGTCCAGCCTCGCTGCGTGCGAAGCTCGCGCAGGTAAGCCGCCAGGGCCAGCTTGAGCTCGACGAAGGCCGCTTCTTCAGGCGTGAGCCCCAGGAAGTCCGCCGCATCGCCCACGCGCCAGCCCCCGGAGTCGAGCCGGCTCATCTTGGCCTTGTTCATCGCGGTCACCCCTTGTCGTCGGGAAGGGAGTCGTACCTTGTCAGCCGGCGCTTGCAGGAGTCGATCACCGACTTGGGTGTAGGCTGCGTCGTCTTCCTGATAACTCCCGCGATGACGATCGCATCTCGGTCGATGCGGTAGATCACCCGCCACGTCGTCTGCCTGTCAGCGAGACGCAACTCATGGCAGCGCTTGCCGATCGACGCCATCGGACGCGAATGCGGGAGGCTCAGGAGTTCCCCTCGCTGCAAGCGCCTGAGGAGAACCCCCGCCGCTACCCGAGCCGCGGCGGAGAGCGGGGGCGTCGTGACCTCTCCGTGCAGCCACACGAGCGGCTTGTCCACGTCAGACTCCACTCGCAAGATATGTCATTTCTGACATCACCGTCAAGTCGCTCGTAGCGAAGAGGTATCCGGGTCTTTGGCGCATGAAACGCAGCATGGCGTGCGGCCGCCTGCTCCGGAAGGCTCACAAATGATGCTGGAGGTAGACGCTTCCCTGACCTGCACGGTGACACTGGCCGGCAAGCCACCGCCTGACTGGGCGCGTGGTGCGGTCGTGACCGCTAGAACGTCGTCTCGTCACCCTCCTCAGGGACGGTGAGCGGTTCCGGCTCCTCCGGGTCTGCCTCGTCGGCCCCCGAGTTCAGGTCGAGCACGCGCTGGGCCTCGTCGTCGGGGAGCTGCTCCACGGCGCGCAGCTTGCGCTCCATGGCCCGCGTGCGCACGTGGGTCTCGTCGATGGTGCGGCTGGCGGTCTCGAGCTGCCGCTTGACCTTGGCGAGCACGTCCCCGAACTTGCCGAACTCCAGCTTGACCCCGCCGAGCACGCGCCAGACCTCGACGGCCTGCTGCTCGATGGCCAGGGTCTGGAAGCCCATGCGCAGGCTGCTGAGCAGCGCCGCCAGCGTGGTGGGGCCCGCGACGACGATGCGCAGATGCTGCTGCAGGTCGTCGACCAGCGCAGGCTGGCGCACGACCTCGGCATACAGCCCCTCGGTGGCCAGGAACATGATGGCGAAGTCGGTGGTGTGCGGCGGCTTGACGTACTTGCGGTTGATGTCCTGGGCGGCCAGGCGGATCGCCCGGGCCAGCGCCTCGGTGGCGAGCCGCGTGGCCTCGACGTCGCCCAGGTCGGCGGCGTCCTGGATGCGGATGTAGTCCTCCTGCGGCAGCTTGGAGTCGATGGGCAGCCACACGCAGCTGCCGGGATCGTCTTTGGGGCCCGGGAGGCGGACGGCGTACTCGACCATCTCGGCGTCGCCGGCCTCGACGTGGACGTTCTTCTCGTACTGCCCGGGCGCCAGGATCTCGCCCAGCAGGGCGCCCAGCTGCACTTCGGCCCACGTGCCGCGAGCCTTGACGTTGGTGAGCACGCGTTTGAGATCGCCGACCCCGGTCGCCAGGCTCTGCATCTCGCCGAGGCCCTTCTGCACGGACTCGAGCTGGTCGCTGACCAGCTTGAACGACTCGCCGAGACGCTTCTCGAGCGTGACGTGGAGCTTCTCGTCCACGGTCTTGCGCATCTCTTCGAGCTTCTTCTCGTTGCCGTCCTGCAGCTGACGCACGCTGGCGTCGAGGGTGGTGCGGACGCGGTCGAGCGAGGCCTGATTGGACTCGCTGAGCTGCTTGAGGCTCGCGGCGATACCGTCGAGCTGGGCGCGCTGGACGTCGCTCATGCCCTTGAGCGTGACGGCCAGCGTGTCGTTGGCGGCCGCGAGCCGCGCGAGAGCTCGTCGCGGGACTCGCGCGCGGCGCGACCGGCCTCTTCGCGCCCCTGACGGAGCTCGTCGCGCAGCGGGTCGGCACGGCCCTGCGCGCCCCGCGCCGACCGCGCCAGAAGGGCGACGAGCAGCACGGCGTTGAGCGCCGTAAGGGCGAGGAGCAGCCAGGAGATCGCTGAGCTCATGCGTCACGCTCCCGCGTTCGAGGGTGGCATGTGAGTATGGACTGCGCCTGGGACGGACTCCGCGCCCCGGACAACGCTTACGTCCTTACCTCTTCACCGTGAAGTTCCTGGCATTGCTCTTGCCCGCCGCCGTGGTCACCGTGACCTTCAGCGAACCGTACTTCGCCGCGGCCGGTACCCTGCACTTGATCTGCGTGGCGCTCCAGGAGACGTACTTCGTGCCTGACTTGCTGCCGAACTGCACGGAGCCGGTGCCGCGCGTCGCGGCGAAGCCCGTGCCGCTGATGGTGACGAGTGCGCCGCGCTTCGCCGCGGCGGGCGCGAGCCTGGTGATGCGGGGGGCGGCCGGCGCCGGCGGGATGCCGCCGCTCGTGGTGGCGAGGACTGTACCGTGCCAGCCCACGACCCAGCCGTGAGTCGCATCGCTGACGGCGACCCCGGTGAGAGCCTCGCTGGACCCCGAGTCCTGCGCCTTCCAGCTGGCGCCGCCGTCTGTGGTGGCGAGGATGGCGCCCCAGTTGCCTACCGCCCAGCCGTGGGTCGCATCGCTGAATCGAGACGCCGCTGAGCCACGCGCGCCTGTAAGACGGGCCCAGGCTCTGCGCGTGCCAGCTGGCGCCGCCGTCCGTGGTAGCGAGGATGACGCCGCCGACACCGTCGTCGCCCACCGCCCAGCCGTTGTCGGCATCGCTGAAGGCCACGGCTCTGAGGGTCGCGGTCGTCCCCGCGTTCTGCGCGCGCCAGGCCACCCCGCCGTTCGCCGTGACGAGGATGGCGCCGTTGTCGCCCACCGCCCAGCCGTGCAGAGCGTCGCTGAACGCGACGGCTTTGAGAGCCACTGCCGTCCCCGAGGTCTGCGCGTCCCAGGTGGCGCCGCCGTTCGTTGTGGCGACGATGGCGCCGTTCTGGCCCACCGCCCAGCCATGCGCGGCATCGCCTGCTGCGACGCCGTAGAGCGCCCGGTAGGTCCCCGAGTCCTGCGCGCCCCAGGTGGCGCCGCCGTTCGTGGTCGCCAAGATCGACGCCGCCCTCGCCGACCGCCCAGCCGTTGCCGGCGTCGCTGAAGTCGACGCCGTAGAGCTCCGCGGCGCTCCCCGAGGCCTGCTTGCTCCACGCGGCGCCACCGCTCGTGGTCGCGAGGATGGTGCCGGCCTCGCCCACCGCCCAGCCGCGAGAGGCGTCGCTGAAGCTGACGGCGTACAGCGCCGAGGAGCTCCCCGAACTCTGCTTGAACCACCGCCGGCGCCGCCGGCCCTGAAGGCGGAGGCTCCGGCGGGTAGCGCCACAGCGAGACTGAGAAGGATCAGCGTCGCGGCAAGGACCCTGCGCGCGAGTCGCCGAGCGTCCGGCTTGCCGTTGACCCTCACGAGCTGCTGCATGCGGTCACCCCCCATAAGGGCGCGACGCCCGGCGTCACGCCGTTCGACTGAGTCGCGCAGAGCAGGAGTGCCGCCGCGCGTGCGCCCCCGATCCCCGCCTATCGTACTCTGGAAGCCGGCGCTCGATGAACCGAAACAGAAGCGCGCGGAGCGTTCTCTGAGACAATCGCTCTGTCGTCAGCAAGGAGACACATGAAGATCCATCTGGTGGACGGGACCTACGAGCTCTTTCGCAGCCACTTCGGAGCGCCCCCGCGAAAGTCGCCCGACGGCCGCGAGGTCGGCGCCACCGTCGGCCTGCTGAGGAGTCTCTTCATGCTCGTCTCGACGCCCGGCGTCACGCACGTGGCCTGCGCCTTCGACCACGTCATCGAATCCTTTCGCAACGACCTCTTCCCCGGCTACAAGACGGGTGACGGCGTCGAGGCGGCCCTGCTGGCTCAGTTCCCGCTTGCGGAACGAGCCGTTGCCGCCCTGGGCATCGTGGTCTGGCCGATGGTGGAGTTCGAGGCCGACGATGCCCTGGCCTCGGCCGCCTTCCGCTTCAAGGACCATCCGGACGTCGAGCAGGTCGTGATCTGTTCGCCGGACAAGGACCTGGCGCAGGCGGTCTCCGGCGTGAGCGTGGTGTGCTGGGACCGCCGCCGCGACATCGTGCTCGACGACGAGGGCGTGTTCAGGAAGTTCGGCGTGCGGCCGCAGTCCATTCCCGACTGGCTGGCGCTTGTCGGCGACGCCGCCGATGGCTTGCCAGGGATCCCCGCGTGGGGCGCCAAGTCGGCCGCCGCGGTGCTCTCGCGCTTCGACCATCTCGAGGCCATCCCAGAGGACCCCGGCCGGTTAGGCCTCCCGCCGGGGCGCGCCTCCCGCCTCGTGGCGAGCCTTGCGGCCCATCGCGAGGAGGCGTTTCTCTACCGGCGCCTGGCGACGCTGCGCGACGATGTCCCGCTCGAGGAAGGGCTCGCGGATCTTGAGTGGCGAGGCGCGAAGGCGGAGCTGGAGGAGGTCTGCCGGGAACTGGGCGACGAGGGGCTGCTGAAGCGCGTCGCTGAACGGCGCGATCCATGAGCTTGAGGCCGCTTCGGTCGTCTCTTCGCGAACCTTCTCGGCACCTCAGCGTCGACGCCGCAGGCACGCCTCGTAGGTCGCGTGATCGATGGGCAGCCAGTCTGTGCGGTCAACGCCGCGGCGGTTTGTGGTGCCCTCCCCCACAGGAAAGGCGCTGGCGATCTTGACCCATCGCTGCTGAGCGTGAGCGATAGTCCTCACTTCGAGCGCCACCTCGGCGAAGTCCTGATCCTGGCTGAACAGGAGGACGGCATCACAGGCGCCGTCGATGACCGCACGGACGATGTCAAGATCGATGCGCACGTCGATGCCCTTTTCTTCGAGCACCGTGAACTCGGCCGTCGTGCCGTCATCGAGACGCACGCTCTTGCGGCGACGCCGAAGGGGGCGCACGGAGACGTGCACGCCCTGCGTCCGCATCTCACGTAGCTGCCTGGTCCAAGCTCGATGAAGACGCGCGTTGTCGTTTGCGGTCGGCACGCCAGAGTAGAAACGCACACCGTGGACCCTCCAGCCCTGCGAATGGGCCGACCGCGCGGCTGAGAGCGACGACGTCAAACGAAGGTGCTCTGGCTCCGAACGCGTCGCGAGCCGCAGCGAAGAGGTTCTGCCCGTCGATGAAGGCCATGGCGCGGACAATCGGGGGCGGTCGCCTCAACCGAGGCTAATAAGAATAACCCCGCTGGGGGCCTTGCGGCGCTGCCAGCGGGGAGCATACACGGGCAGTGTAGCACACGGACTTTCAGACGGACACGGCATGGCACCACAGTAGTGGCACGCATGCAGCCTGACGAGGCTCACGATGGGCGGGTCCCGGTGACGTTGGGGTCGTTCGCGGGGTCACGTTGGCGGCAACGCCCGCAGCCGAGCCGAGACGGACCTCGATCTACTGCAGCGTCCCCCGCAGCGACTCGTGCGCCAGCACGATGAGGCGCTGCGTAGCGCGGGTGGCGCCGACGTAGAAGAGGTCGCGCTCGCGGGGAGTGCTCAGGCGCTCGATGTCGGTGAGCACCACGGCGCGTGACTCGAGGCCCTTGAAGCGGTGGACGGTCGTGTAGCGGGTCTTGGCGGAGTGGAGGTCGAAGACCGGGCCGTGCGGGCCCGAGCGGGCGAGTGGCGTGAGGAGGTCGCGCCACGGCTGCTCGGTGAGCGTGGCGGCGACGCAGGCGGCGTCGTTGCGCGGGCTGAGCACGGCGACCTTGGGACCCCTGAAGCCGGCGGCGCGGAGGTCGTCGAGGGCCGCGCAGAGCAGTTTCTGCTGCTGCGCGGCGCTCTGCCAGAAGCGCACTTCCGGCAGGTCGCCGTCATCGTCGCGCATCACTCTCACGTAGCCCCCACCGATGCCCGCGCCGGCGCAGGCCAGCGCCGCCACTGCCGGCGAGTTGCGGCAGTTCTCGTCGAGTTCGAAGACGGTGCACGTGCGGCCCTGACCGTCGCAGAAGCCGTCGAGGTCCACCGAGTCGTCGTAGATCGCCTGATGGCGGAAGTCGCCGAAGATGCGCCAGAAGCCATCGCGCAGACCACCTGCCACGCTGAAATCGAGCACATCGAGAAACTGCCTGCGGAGCACGTCCTGGGCCTCGTCGACGATGAGCTCGTCGTAGCCGGGCGGACGCTCGATGAGGCCCTCGCAGGCGAGTCGCGGCAGGTCGTCCCAGAACCCGTCGACGGCGAACTGAGGCGCGCCGGCCGGGATACCGGCGGCGTGCACCATGTGGTCGGAGATCGTCGTGGCCTCCGCGAGCCCGGCGGTCTGCTCGCGCAGCCACTCGGCCAGCGCACGATTGAAGCAGAGCACGAGGGTGCGGCGCCCGGCGGCGTGGGCGCGCCGCGCCGCCTCGATGGTGAGCAGCGATTTGCCGGTGCCGGCCGGGCCGTCGAAGACGACGCGCGGCATGCGCCGCATCGCGTCCAGGGCGTCGAACTGCAGCTCCGTGTAGTGGAGGATCTCCGCATCGATGCGCCTGGCGCGGTCCTTGGGGCTCTCGAAGTACTCGAAGTCGGGGCGCAGGATTCGCACGATCTCATCGCACTGCTCCTTGGTCGGCTCCCCGGCGGAGGTGTCGAACCAGACCTTGCGCAACCCGGCGGCGCGCTCGCGTGCCTGGCGCAGGGCCGCGGCCACGCAGTCGACGATGGAGCGCTGCCCAAGCCTGCCCTTGTCGAGGACCTGCCAGGAGTGCCACTCCTCGTCCTCGTCGGTGAACTCGATGAACGGGAAGCAGACGGCGGAGCGGAAGAGCACGCCCTTGAGGTGCGGGCGGTGTTTGGCGACGCGCTCGCGAAGGCTGTACATCGCCTCCGAGGCCTGCTTGAAGGACCGCGCGGATCGCCTGCGGCGTCCGCGCCGTAGTACCACAGCCCGTGCTCGCGCCGCAGCCGGTGGCACCCCTTGACCTCGAGCACGAGCACGCCCAGCCCGGGCGCGACGACGACGAAGTCGGCCTCGCCCTCCATCTGCCTGACGTGGTGGGCGATGTCCTGGGAGTGCAGAGCGGCCCAGCCGTCGGCAGTGCCCCCCGCCGAGTCCGCGGCGAGCAGCTCGAAGACGAGCTTCTCGCCGTCGCTCGGCGTGTCGCGCGGGATGGTCGGCGGGAATCAGCTCCATGCGCCGTCCCTGTTCGGCGGCGCGGCGCCGAGCGAAGCTCCGTCCCGGCCATCGCCTACCTTCGACCGTGACCATCATCACCTACACCAACGAGCCGCACGGGTTCGGTCCGCCTACGACGACGCGCGCCTCGCGTGCGTCGACGACCGGAGCGACCCGCGCCTCGCAGCCGCCTGGTCGCATCGTATCGGCCACGAGATCGCCGCCTCGGTCCTTCTCACCGCACCCGGTTCCACCGCCGACGAGATCGCCGCCGGCAGCGCGTTCTCACTGCTCATCACCACCGACAGCCCCGCCTCGGGCTTCATCCTCCGGGCATCTGGGACTGGGACGAGGTGACGACGCAGGAGGCCTCCAGATTCCTCGAGGAGACGCATGCCGCCTACGTCGACGCCTACCACCTGCACTGGCGCGGGTTCCCCATCCTGCAACTCACGGCGCCGGCCGAGTCCCGATCACCGGCGCCGCGCATCCTGGAAGAGCTGGGCCTTCTTGTACACACCCGGCGGCAGACGTTCACGTCGCTCGTCGTATGTCGTCGAGGACACGCAGGAGCTTGGCCCCACGGTGCGAAACTGTCGGACGGTCTTCCTCGTGCCGCTCGAGCGTGAGGGCCGCGTGCGCATGCCGGCCAACTCGTGAATCGCTTCCGCGTCTATCTGACCGAACTCCAGCGCTTCTTGGTGTTCGTCGGGCTGAGTCAGATCACGGTCGGCTCCGATCTCATTCAAGCCCTCGATCACCCGCGCGACTTCCTCCGCTGAGGCGGCTCCAGTTGCGGCCATGCGGTGCACCGAGAGCGTGCGGATCTGGCTGATCTTGATCCACGCCGGCTTGGGGAGCTGCGCGGAATCTACCTCCAGAGTCAGAGGGAAGCCGGCTCGCCGGAGGCTGAGTCGTGAGCGCGACCGCGATCACCGTGCCCGAGCGCTCGTTGAAGACGTCGGCGCTCAGGATGAAGACAGGCCGCCGGCCCGACTGCTCGTGTCCGGGAGTCGGGTTCAGATCGGCCGAATGGATCAGATCCCCTCAGTATTCGGCCGCTCGGCCAACTCCCCACCCATGCCTTCTTCGGCGGAGAGCCTGCTCGAGGCCCGGGTCGAGCTTCGCGCACTCCTGCGCCAGGCGGCTGTGAGCCAGTCGCGAGAGCTTTTCGTCCAGGGCTTCCTGGATGGCTTGGCTGCGATCGGGAAGCGGTGCCTCGACACCAGCCTGTCGATCTCGCCGAGCGTTTGTTGGTCGATCGTGATGGCGATTTTCGAGCGGCCATGATCCGCATCTCCGGGTATGATGATACGTCATACCCGGTTCCCCTTCAAGGTGGGCGAAAGTGCGATTCTGCGCCATGGTGTTGATCCGTCCGATCGCATGCCACCCGGAGCTGAGCCGAGCTCGCCGGGCCGCATGAGGATGACGATCATGCCGTAGCGTGACGCTGCGCCGCCCTACCTTCGAGCTCGTCCGGCAGGCTCCGAGGACTCCCGCGAGCACCTTTCGGCCAGCGCCACGCTCCTCGGCCGCCGCGGTCGAAACCGTCGGATACTCCCCGGGATAGCGATACTCAACCCCGAAAGGCGTCAGCTGTGCGGCGTCGCCGAGTGACTCTGCCAGGCCCGGGTCGACAGACCGGCACAGCGCGAGCAGTCGCTTGATGTCGTGGCCCTGAGATCGGCGTCGGCCTTTGCCAACCACTCGCCGCCATCTCACCAGCGGCTTCCTCAGGCGGCTCCGTAGATGACCCTGCCGTACTTGTGGGCGGGGTAGGCGATGCCGCCGATCACATGCCTCGTCTCCTGAGACGCCGGGTGCCATCACGATCACGTCGATCGACTCGATGTCGCCGAGCGCGTCACCGAAGACGATGCTCTCCAGCGGCGTGTCCGCGACATCGTCGAAGCACCAGAAGGTCGAGATCGCTGTCCAGAGTGGCTGCTGCCGGTCGCCCTGGACCCGAAGATGATCACACGCACCGGCGACGAGGCCGCGCGAGACGGCCGACGACTTCGTCCAGTAGCTGCCCAGCGGATCCTCCATCTCCGCCTCATAACCGCAGCGATAACGTCGCGTGGATGGTGACACCGCGTGCACCTTCAGTATCTCGTTGCCCTTGTGGTCAACCGCTTTCAAGCGAGATGGCGGTGGAAGAGCTGCCCAGCTCCGCCGCAGCGTCCTGCTCCACCGCAGAGTCAGCTTGAAGGAGTCGACTCCCTGAGTCTCGAATCTTCAGCGCGTTTGTGCGGCAATCAGTTCGCGCACTTTGGCACGAGAGCATCGGGATCTCCATGAAGGTTTGGCTCTGATCCTCGAAGGCGGCCTCGTCTTCGGCAACGGCCTCGTCCTCCGTTTGAGCCTCGTAGTGCGCCAGCACCTCGCGTAGCGCGATCCTCGTCCAGCCTGATGAAAATTGCCCTGCTTCATTTGTGTCATCTCCGACGCCGCCGCTTGCGATACGCGGTCAATGGTTTTCCGGTCAACTCGCAGGCCGTGATCACGATACGCTCTCCGTTCCGACCTCCGGCACGTAGATCACGCGAAGGCATCGTCCCGCTTCCGTCTGGCCGAGTGCCACGCGTGCGCCGCTTGCCCCGGCCGGACCTCACCCGGACGGCGCAGAACATGCTCCACCTCGGCTTCGTCAACCCCTGATTCCACCATGTGAGGCCGATCGGTGCTTCAGGTCAATGTGGTAGCCGAACCTTCATGCGCGACATACCCTTTCCCCCACAGGCATCAACGGAGGGCGCACGTCGGGCTGTCGAGAGCGATCATGTACGTCGATGCCCTGTCTTCAGACCGCGTAGGCGCACGGACACTACGAGCGATGATGTGCCCCAGAGTAGTGGCACGCAGCCAGCCTGGCGAGGCTCACGATCGGGCGGGTCGCGTTGACGTTGGGGCCTTCGCCGGGTCACTTTGAGCTCGGCGCCGAAGGCACCTGCTCCAGCTGGTCGCGAGCGCGCCTGCCCGCGTTGTGAGGTAGTCGGCAGCCCACGGCTTTGCGTGTCACGTTCCCCGGCGCGGCCCGCCGGTGGCAGCAGCCCGCACGCCTCGCCTCGCGCGCCTCCAGCTCTTCCACCAGAGAATCCAGTTCATCGACGAGGTACTCTGGCGCCTTCGCCTCGCCGAAAGCGTCACCAGGGCTCGATGGTAGCGGACCTCGTCCTCCTTGGTCGCGTTGAACCAGCCCCACGACGTCGTCGCCAAGCGACGCTGGTCAAGGCACGATCGCTCGGTGTTATAGCTGTCGGCCAGTCCACCGGCAGAGCGGATACGTTTCTTTGCGGAGCCGCTCGTCAGTGGCATCCTTGCGGGCCTGCCACGGCGCCTGAACCTCCGCGGTAGTCCGGCGGCGTGTCCGTGCACGCGCGACAAGATCCGCGACCGGGCACCGAAGCGACGCTCCAGGTCGGACTCGTTGGCTTCCTGGGGATGATCCTCGAGGGTGTCGTGCAGCAGCGCCGCGATGGCCTCGTCCTTGACACCGCCCGTCCTCCAGCACCAGGCGCAGACGCTGAGCAGGTGGAAGACGTAGAGTACCTCCGTGCCCTTTCGCAGCTCGCCGCGACCTGAACCTGACGGCAAGCAGCAGAGGCGTACGCAACTTGAGTCCCAGTGTCGGCGGCACGTCATTCTTCACTCCCCATGTCATCCATCTCTTTCCCTTCGTTCGGAAGCGTCCCGTTCGCGAGCAGTGCGCCGACGCTTTCGCCAGGGCCTCGAGCATCACCATGGGGAGATTCTCCTCGTCGCCGGCTGCGAAGAGCGGCATCCCGATGCGCCTGATCGGCGGGTCGCCGGCGGTGAGGGGGATGATGCTCCAACAGGTCTCCCTGCGACTTCCGTTGCTGCTCCCCTTCCTGGCGGCTCAAGCAGAGGATGGGCGAGGAGTGGAGGTCGGGGTGCTCGACGGGCCGAGACAGCCAGCAAGCGGAAACTGCCCCAGGTCGAACGGCCTTGCTCACGCAGGTCAGCGACGACGCGCGACGCCATCGAACCGCCTTCGATCAGACGCGTCAGCGTCGGCGCGTAGTCATCGGGGAATGCCGACACGATCAAACATCCACCGCATCGTCTCGATCGAGGCGCGTAAGGTCGCCGACGAGGAGCTGGACCACGCGTTCTGCCCCGCCTGCTCGAACGTGATCGAGCTCGACCAGGTCCATGAGCGCCGATCCTATTGTGAAGGTCGGCCAGGTCGAAGGTTCCTGGTCGGTCGGGCTCTGCCTCGGCGGCGTAGCGTCGCGTTCCGTCCGACCCACCCCCTACACTAACGCATTGACCGCCATACCCCGCAGACGGGGTGACGTGGGTCGTCTCCCTGCCGACCGGCCTGGCCGGCGACACCATCTGGCCGGACGTGGAGTAAATCGAGGCGCTGGCCCCGGTCCCCGAAGAGGCGCAGACTGAGACGCCCGAGGAGGCGTGCGCGCGATGACGTTCGAGGTGAGGCCCTATCCCGAGTTCGCCTGGTCGATCAGCCGGCAGCGCAAGCTCGACCAGTGCCCGCGCGCCTACTTCTACACGTACTACCTCGGCTGGAACGGCTGGCTGGACGACGCCCCTGCGGAGACGCGCGTGGCGTACCGGCTGGGCAAGCTCACCTCGCTGGACGCGCTGCTCGGCCAGCAGATCGACGTGCGTGCGCGGGAGCTCGAGGCGGCCGCTCGCGGCGGCGCGGTGCTGCCCGAGGCGGACGAACTGGAGGCTCGGACGCGCGAGGCGCTGCGGCAGCTCTGGACACGGTCCAGAACGGCCGCGCCGCCTTCGAGGCCCGGCCGAACCGTGTGACCATGCTCCGCTCGCTCTACATGGACCAGGACACGCAGCCCGAAACGGACCGCCTCAACCAGAAGGCCGGCCCGTCCATGCAGGGCCTTCTCGCGCGACGTCGCACTGGGGCCGCCTGCGCGCGTGCGGCGACGCGGGGCACGTCGACGTCCCCGACTTCGCCAGCTTCCAGCACGACGGGGTGAAGGTCTTCGCCGCGCCCGACCTCGCCTACGTCGAAGGCGGCGTCCTGCACGTCATCGACTGGAAGACCGGCCGCGAAGACGAGTCCAACCCCACGCAGGTTCTGCTTCAGATGTGGTGGGCCCTCGAGACCTACCCGGACCTCGAGAGCCTTGAGATCCGCGGCTGTCTGGAGTACGTGACCGCCGGCCGCACCCAGCCGGTCGAGGCGGCGCCCGGCTTCCGCGAGCAGGCCGCCGAGACCGTGCACGCCGGCGTCGCCCAGATGCGCGCGCTGCTGGCCGACGCCGACCAGAACGTCCCGCTTGAGATGGCGGCGTTCGAGCGCTGCGAGAGCGGGCTCTGCCGCACGTGCAACTTCTTTCCGATCTGCGCGTAGCCGATGAGCGCTGCGGCCGGCAAGCACGAGTTCAAGCTCCTGTCGGGCCGAACCATCCGCCTGGACGCGCTGGATCAGTACTGGACCTATGGCGGCCTCCTGGTGGGACACCCCAGCCATGAGATGAATCGGCGCATGATGGACCGACTGGTCACCACGCACTCCGGCACCAAATGGCCGGGTGTCCCGGTTCTCCTCGAGCCCATCGAGACGCCACTGGCGAAGTTCCCGCTCGATCCGGACTGGAGCACCGCGGCAGCGCTGCCGTCCATCACCTGCATCGCACGGTTCATGTCCGACGTGCTGCCGGACGATGCCGAGAGCATCGCCTCGGTCTTGCGTGTGATCTGGTTCCAGGACGGGTTCGCCTTCCCCATCGACTCGGTCGTCAAGGTCGAGCTGGCCGCGCTCGACTGGGAGGCACGCGCAACCGGCTGGCTGCCGTAACCGCGACGCCGACCATGGGCGTGCTTGGGTCCCGCCCGCTCGCATCTCCGACCATCGTCGACCACGGGAGATCGAAATGGCCCGCCGGCGCCTCGGCGACTATCGCCGGAGGCGCCAATGACGGTGTCTTCGCAGTCATCTCGATGTTGACCCACTATGAGCTTTGAGCCATAATCGCATTGAGGTGATGACGGATGATCTCGTTCGACGAGCACTACGCCCAAGTCGTCGCTGAGGCCGAGGCCGAAGGCCCTGCGGCCGTCGCCGAGTTGCGCATGTACGAGACGAGCTACCGCCTCGCCGGGCAGCTCATCGCGCGCCGCCGCGAGCTGCGCATGACGCAGCAGCAGCTCGCAGCCGCCTCTGGCATCCACCAGAGCGAGATCAGCCGCATCGAGAGCGGCAACGGCAACCCCACGCTCAAGACGCTCGGCGCGCTCACCGGCGCCCTCGGGGTCGAGCTGAGCATCGCGGAGCGGTAGGCGGCGAGAACTCCACTCCTTGACCGCCGCCGCCGGCCTGTTACACTCCCGTCAGGGTCGGTGACTGCGTAGCGGGAGCCGGCCTCATTCGTGGGGCAGTACGATCAAGCCTCTGCCCCACTCCCTTCCGTCCGGACCGCGGCGCCGTTTCGCCTGGACGATGCTCTGGTCGATGCGCGTCCGCTTTCCCAGCAGCATCCTCCCGAGCGGGGACACCACTATGTCGGCCAGTTCCGTCCCCGCCGAAGCACCGCTCTTGCTGACGAAGTCGATCGCCTCATCTCCATATCGTTCGAGGTGGGCATCCTTGCGAACTGCACACGCGACCACGCTGAACTCCAAGCTTCGCAGCAACTCGTTGAGATCGTCGAAGAACCACCCCCGCAAGGCCATATCCTTGAGGCCCACGAAGGCGCCACGATTGCGCACCAGGTCGGCGGTATGCAGCACCACGCGTGCCGCCCCGAACCAGCGGCGCTTGAAGGCGGCCACCGCGGCCTCCGCCGCCGCAACCGCGCCATCGTCGGCCAAGATGACGCCTCCGAGTACGAACAGACGGTACGAGGGCAGGATGTGCCGCAGGCTATGGTCGCCCGATTCGTCGAGATAGAGGTGAAGCACAGCTCGACCGTATCGGGCCGACCCGTCGGTGGGGAGAGTGACGATGGGGCCGATGCGTTGACGTTCGAGGCTCGGCGGCCGTCTTCCTCCGTCCGCTCTTCCGTCCGACCCGCCACCTACGATGCTTTTGTATCCCTCGAAGCCCGCGGCGGCGCGGCGACCCGCTCTTGGCAGAACCCGGAGACGCACTCCGCCGTCGCGCGGGCGGCATCGAGGAGTCTCACAGGGGTCATCCCATCGACGATCCGGAGGTGCCCTTGGGCGTACAGTTGTTCGCGGCAGACGGGGTGACGTGGGTAGTGTGCTTGCCAACTGGTCTGGCCCTCGACACGATGTGGCCGGATATGGACTGGATCGAGGCCCTGGGCCCGGTCAACGGCGAGGTGAGTGCGCAGACACTCGAGGAGGCTGCGTCGTGATGAAGGTGTTCGAACCGTGATAGCCGTGGTGATAGGCCTTGCTTGTGTTGTCGTCTCTTCTGTCATGTGGTGGTTCGCGTGAATCTGCGCCAAAGCGGGCTCCTCGGGATGTGCAACTTCCTGCCCATCTGAGACAACGTCTCTCGGTCGTAGCGGACGCGGCAAGCGTTGCACACCCCGTCCACGCCATGCTCGCCCTTGACCCACACGATGACCGGCCGTGTGTCCGCACTCGGCAGTGAGGTTCCGCAGTGAACGCAGTCCGCCTGCAGGGGCAGGTCCGTGCCTCCCCCGACTTCAACGCGCCAGACCTTGACGTGCATGCGGTCGCTCAGTTGCTCCATACCGCGTAGCCGCGCCGGCGCAGGCGTTCGGCCAGCGCCACCTCGGCGCGTTCGGCCTCGGTCCGCGTCTCGAACGGCCCCACGTTCGCGTACAGCTTCGGGCGCAGACGCACGCCGAACTCGCGCACGAACGGGTTGCACTTGCGCCCCTCAAGGTGCTGCGCGAAGCGGTCCTCCGGCGCGAGCGCGGTCTGCCCCACGTAGACGCACGGCTTGTCTTCCCGCAGCCCGGGGTTCTTGCGCGCGAACCGCGCCTTCTCGAGCACCTCGCGGCGCAGCTCGATCACGTAGACGCTGTACGGCACCCTGCCCCCCTCCGCCATGTCGCTCAGTCCCACACGATCAGCCCGACCGAGCCATCCTCCCCAGCCTTCAAACCCGCTGCCGTCTGCTGGATCCCGTCTGCCGGACAGGCGATCGGCGTCGTGACGTCGCCGCTGAACCCGCGGTCGACGGCGCGCCGCGGTCGTCATCCATCATAGAGAGTGCGCGTGCGCCGTGAGCGGCGTTCGAGGTACCATTGCGTCGGAGGCTTCACTGATGCCGAAACAACTCCCTGACTACCCACATGACGAGCTCGCCGCGATCTGCCGGCGGCACCACATCCGCCGGCTGGCGCTCTTCGGCTCGGCACTTCGTGACGACTTCGGCCCCGACAGCGACATCGACCTGCTGGTGGAGTTCGAGCCAGGCACGACCGTCGGCTTCCGCATCTTCCGCGTCGAGGAGGAGCTGAGCGCGCTGTTCTGGGGACGCAAGGTCGATCTGGTCAATCCCAAGTACCTGAACCGCTGGACGAAAGACGATGTGCTCACCAGCTCCGAGGAGATCTATGCGGCGTGACGACCCCACCTTCGTCAGCGACATGCTGGATCGCTGCCTGCGCATCCAGAGGCTCATCGACGGTCTCGACTTCGCGGCGTTCGTGAAGGAAGAGACGGTGCGCGTGACCGTCGCGCATTACCTTCAGGACATGGGCGAAGCCGCGCGGCGTGTGTCTTCTGCTTTCCAAGAGGCCCACGCCGAGGTGCCGTGGCGCGAGATCATCGCCACGCGAAACCGCATCGCCCACGACTACACCGATATCGACTTCGACATCGTGTGGGACGTCGCCACCGCTGAAGTGCCGGCCTTGGTCGAGGTACTTCGGCCACTTGCCGCAGACGAAAAGCCCCACTAGTCTTTCCACCAGACACCAGACCGCCGACGCGCGGTCGCCGCCCTCGCCTGCTTCTGCTCTGACTGCTACGGCCGTGTCTTGCGCCCGCCCCTTCAGCAGCTGAAGATCCAGAGCACGAAGAAGATCAGCACGACCACAGCCACCGCGTTAGTGAAGCACGACAGGCAGGACCCGAACGCCGAGCCGACGAGGCGCACGTTGACGTTGATGGGCTCCTCGGGCGCTACGCCGAGCCGATGCCCGCACGCGGCGCAGAAGGCGGCGCCAGCGGGGCATTCGTTGCCGCAGGCTTCGCAGCTCGCCACGGTCGCCCCCTCCCTCCAAGCCACCTGCCGGTTGTTCAGCATAGGCCGCCAGGCGGACGGAAGGGCGCGCCGACGAGCCTCGCCGCCGATCGCCGCTGCGAGGCCGGCGCCTGCCGCCGCGGGCACCTGCTAAAGTCGAAGCTGGTGCATGATCGTCCCCACACCCCCAGGAGGCGCAAGGTGAGCTACACGGTGATCGACGTCAAGGATTTCGAAGGTCGGCGCACGCCGGTCGCAAGTGCTCTCGAGGCGCTCGCGATCAGGGCCAACCAGTTCGACTCGGAGCCGGGCCGCGAAGGCTACGAGCACGACGAGCTGAAATCAGGTCAAGAGGAGCTGTTCGTGCCGCTCGCCGGCGCGGGCTCCATCCTGATCGACGGTGAGACCATCGACCTCGTGCCGGGGCGCTACGTGCTGGTGCAGCCCTCCGCGCGGCGCCGCGTCGATGCCGGGCCCGAGGGCCTCTCGTATCTCGTCATCGGCGCGCGGGTGGAGGGCGGGGCGGGCTGAGTCCAACCCTGTCTCCAGGCACGGGCGTTAGTCGGCCCGCAGGGGGGCCGACTAACGTCTACCAGCCACGGCAGACAACGTCATCCCGCTGACGGGTGATGAGAGCAGACGACGGCTGCGCAGCCTGTTACCGTCAGGGCCATGAACGCCGAACCGCCGCATCCGCTCTTCTCATCGAGTTGCACACCGCCCATAGCGTACCTACAATGTAGGTACACGGAGGTGGCTCGTTGCGCACACGCATCATCAAGATCGGAAACTCCAGGGGAATCCGCATCCCCAAAGCTCTGCTTGAAGAGTCGGGCCTGCACGGCGAGGTGGACATGAGCGTGCACGACGGCACTCTGGTCATCGCTCCCACCGGGCGTTCCAGGCAAGGCTGGGATGAGGCCTTTCGCCAGATGGCCATCTGCGGCGACGACGAACTGCTCGACGGCGACCTCGCCCCGAGCGGGTCTTTCGAGGCGGAGTCTTGGGAGTGGGGGTAAGCCGCTTCGACGTCTTCCTGGTGAACCTCGACCCCATCATCGGCAGTGAGATCCGCAAGTCCCGCCCGTGCGTCGTCGTCTCGCCCGATGAGATGAACCGCTACGTCGGCACGGTCGTTGTGGCGCCTCTGACGACCGCGAGGCGCCCCTACCCATCCCGCGTGCAGACGCGCTTCGACGGCAGGCACGGCCAAGTCGTCATCGACCAGCTGCGCACGGTCGACAAGGCGCGACTGGCGAAGCGCCTTGGCGCGCTCGACCCGCGCGAGGCTTCCGCGGTGCTCGAGGTCCTTCGGGAGTTCTTCGCGCCGTAGGAGGGGCGGCGGCGCTCACGAAGCACCTGACTTGGGACGCCTTTGGGTCACCTCCTAACTCTCGACCATGGTCAAGGTTGTAAGCCATACAACCTGTGAGTCATACACCTTCCCGTGCCTGAATGGCGAGGTCCGCGTGACAGCGGCGCGCACACGTTCTATCGTCATCCGAGGCATTCCGAGCTGGCGCTGGCTGTGCCACGATCGCGCCGCCTGCGGCCATACGTGGTCGCCGACGCGGTCCGGCTCGTTGGCCGGCTTCTGGCGACAACGGCTGAGGAGTCCGAGTGAACAGCGACCCGAAGCACTATCTTGAACTCCCGTACCGGCGGGTGTGGGAATGGCGCGAAGACGACGCGGAGCCGTATTGGGTCGTGCGTCTCGCGGAGATCCCTGAGGTCATCGGCGACGGAGCGACCCGTGCCGAAGCCGAGGCGGCGCTTCGCCAGTGCCTCGCCGACTACGTCCACTACCGGCAGTCAGAGGACCTCGGGATCCCTGAGCCGTCTCCCCGCGCTGCGGCGGGCTGATGCGGCCGGACGAAGAGCCCGCGCGTCTCGGCCGCTTCATCGGCCTCGACGCGCGCCCCGTCAACCTTGACGGCTTCTCCAAGGAGGACCACGAGGCGGGGCTCGTCGCGTTCGCGAGCGCGAACGATCCCGAGCCCTCCGTTGAGGTCGACGCGGCCGGCCGCATCACTGAGCTCGACGGCGTGCCGGCGGCCGGCTTCGACCTCATCGACGCGTTCATCGCCGCGCACGGCATCGACGCGGCGGTGGCGCGGGAGGCGAACGCCCTCGACGACGTCGCGTTCGCCCGCCTGATCGTCGACCCGGGCACGCCCCGGGAGGACGTCGTCCGCCTCGCCCGGGGCGCCACCCCCGCCAAGCTCGCGCGCGTCGTCGCGCTGCTGCGCCCGGTCGAGCTGCAGATGGCGATCAGCCAAGATGCGCGTGCGCCGCACGCCTTCCAGCCAGGCGCACGTCACCAACCGTCTCGACGACCCGCTGCTGCTGGCCGCCGACGCCGCCACCGCGGTCGCCTTCGGCTTCCGCGAGGTCGAGACCACGGTGCCCGTGAACCGCGACGCGCCCTCCAACGCGCTGGCCGTGCTCATCGGCTCGCAGGTCGGCGCCGGCGGGGCGCTCACGCAGTGCTCCGTCGAGGAGGCCATGGAGCTCGAGCTCGCCCTCCATGGCCTCACCACCTACGCCGAGACGGTCTCCGTGTACGGCACCGAGGGCGCCTTCATCGACGGCGACGACACGCCCTGGTCCAAGGCCTTTCTCTGCGCGGCCTATGCCTCACGCGGCCTCAAGATGCGGGTCACGAGCGGCGGCGGCGCGGAGGCGCTCATGGGCGCCGCCGAGGGCAAGTCGATGTTCTATCTCGAGTCGCGCTGCGTC
Organism: uncultured Thermoleophilia bacterium; assembly: GCA_963765635.1. GTDB lineage: Bacteria > Actinomycetota > Thermoleophilia > UBA2241 > UBA2241 > CAIXSE01. The sequence continues at coordinate 698,802 of CAVXXF010000002.1, read as the reverse complement.
GCGCTCGCCCGGGCGATGGGCGCCCAGGGCGTGCAGAACGGCGGCATCGACGCGGCCAGCGTGGTCGGCTCCGTGCCCGGCGGCATGCGCGAGCTGCTCGCCGAGAACCTCCTCGTCATGCTCCGCGACCTCGAGTCGTGCTCGGGCAACGACGCCCTCGTCTCCGAGTCGGACGTGCGCCGCACGGCCCACACCGTGCCCCTCTTCCTCGCCGGCTCAGACTTCCTCTTCTCGGGCTTCGGCGGGATTCTGCGCTACGACAACATGTTCGGGCCCTCCAACTTCAACGCGGAGGACCTCGACGACTTTCTCGTGCTGCAGCGCGACTGGGACGTGGACGGGGCCCTGCGGCCGGTCACCGAGGAACGGATGCGTGAGGTGCGCGAGCGCGCAGCCAGGGCCGCGCAGGCCGTCTACCGCGAACTGGGGCTGGCGGAGTTCGGCGACGAACGCGTCGAGGAGGTCGTCGTCGCCGAGGGCTCCAAGGACATCACGCCGCCCGATCCCCAGGCGGTGCTGCGGGCCGCGGACGCCATCGCGCAGCTGGATATCGGCATCCTGGACGTGGTGCGAGCACTCGCGGACACGGGCTTCGAGGAGGAGGCCGCGCGCGTGCTCGCCATGGGCCGCGCGCGCGTCGCCGGCGACTACCTGCAGACGGCGGCGATCTTCGACGAGGGGATGAACGTGCTCTCCAAGGTCACCGACCCGAACGACTACCAGGGTCCGGGCACGGGCTACGAGGTCTCGCCCGCCCGCCGCGAGGAGATGGCGGGCATCCGCCAGCAACGCTCGCGCGAGGACTACCTGGCGCGGCAGGCGGCGGCTGCACCGGCGACGGACGGGGTATGCGACGAAGCCATCGGCACCACCGGCGGCCCACTGGCGGCACCACTCACGGCACTACTGGCGGCACCACTGGTGGTACCGCGACCGCCGCGTACTCCATCCTCGAGCGCGGCGTGGCCGGCCCCGGCGCGGACCCGCTCGAGGTCTGCGTGGGCGTCTCGCCGGCGTTCGCGACGCGGCTCTGGCTCACCATGTCCGGGCTGCCGGTGGGCGAAGCGCTCCGGCAGATCGTCGCCGGCATCGAGGAAGAAGGCTGCCTGGCGCGTGTCGTGCGCGTGCGCTCCACCTTCGACCTCGGCGTAATTGGCCTCACCGCCGCGCAGCTGGCCGGCTCGGGCATCGGCGTCGGCCTGCAGGCCAAAGGTACGGCCGTCATCAATCGCCGGGACCTGCCGCCGCTCGCCTGCCTCGAGCTTCTCTCGATCGCCCCGATCCTCACCGCCGAGCTGTACCGCGACCTGGGAGTCAACGCCGCCCGCTACGCCCAGGGGCTGCAGCCCGAACCCGTCCGCAACCCGTACACGGACCAGGCGATCGAGGGGCGCTACCACGCCGAGGTCGTGGCGCTGACCGCCGTGGAACGCGAGGCCTGCGTGCGCGACGCGCCGCCCGTCGACCTGGAGGTGATCGCATGACGCCGGCTCCGGAAAGCGAGCCCGTCGCTCCGCGGGCGCTGAGTGGCCGACCCCTCGAAGAGATCACGCTCGAGGCGGCCGTGAACGGCGACCTCTCCCCCGCCGACCTGCGCATCCACCCTGAGACGCTGCGGTATCAGGCCCGCGTCGCCGAGGAGCACGGCAACTCGCAGCTCGGCGAGAATCTGCGCCGCGCCGCCGAGCTGGCGGCCGTGCCGGACGACCAGGTACTCGAGGTGTACGAGGCGCTACGGCCGGGGCGCTCCACCCTCGCCGAGCTGGAGGCCGTGGCCGACCGACTCGAGGCGGCGGACGCGCCCCTCTGCGCGGCGCTTGCTTCGCGAAGCCGCGGCGGTCTACGAGCGCCGCGGCGACCGGTCCCGATCGAGCGCCGACAGGCACCCTAAGGTCTGATGAGCGTTTCGAGCCTCTGCAGAACTGCCGAGGTGGTCTCCGGCGGCACAGTGCAGAGGAGCTCCGCCCCTCGTGCCCGCCAGTCGAGGCTCTTGGCCTGATCTGACAAGACGACGCCTTCTACCGGCAGACCATCGGGGACCCGGACCTCGAACGGGTAACCCTTCACCTGGCTGGTGATCGGACACAGGATAGCCAGGCCGACCTTGCCGTTGTAGGCGGCCGGAGACAGGACCAGCGCGGGCCTGCGTCCGGACTGCTCGTGCCCCGCCCTCGGGTCCATGGTGATGCGCACGACGTCGCCGCGCGCGGGGACCCACGGCAGGCTCACCAGGCCTCCGAACCCTGGGCCGAGCCGGTGCCGACCTCCGCGTGGAGGTTGGCCTCGGTGACGCCATCGAGCAGCTTCTCAAGGCTGAGGGGCCGTGCGGACACAGGCTCAACGAGCAGCCCTCCGTCGACCAGCCTCATCTCGACAAGAGAGCCATCCATGACGCCCACCTCCTGTGCGAACGACTTGGGGATCCTGACGGCCAGGCTGTTACCCCAGCGCTGGACTTTGGTCTTCACGGCGACCTCCTCCACGCGGTATCTACAATGAGTATACCGCGTCCGGGGTCGCCGTTGCGCTCACCGTAGTCGAGACGCGGCGACTGAAACAGAGTGACGATCGCCGCGGTCGGTTGACGTCCTGCTCTGCTTCCCCGGTCCTCAGCTCGATCCTGACCTTCACGACTCCCCCTTTCGTCAGCGCGCCTGACGCCGGCGGGCACGTTCGCGCGCGTCGGCGATGCGCCAGTTCGGCTGAGCGTCGGGCGCGTTGTCGCGCATGGAGCCGCTGGCGCCGCTGGCGCCGCCGACATCGAAGAACGCGGCGTGCACTGCCTGCTCGCGGTAGACGAGCGCCGAGCCGAGCACGCCGGCGCCCTCGAAGCGCACATCCCAGCCGAGCCCCGGGCTCTTGAAGCGCTGGCCCGGCAGGCCGGCGATCCTCTCGAGGAACGCCTCCGCCACCGGCCGGTCGCCCGCCTCGCCGCCGCGCACCAGCGCCTCGAAGGCGTAACTGCGCAGCAACTTGTCGTGAAGCTCGGCGTACTGCGGCGCCCGCGAGACGAGGTCGAGGCCGACCACGCGGGCGCCGTGAAGCACGAGCACCCCGGTCTGCCCGTCGAGGAGGGGGAAGGCGGCCAGGACGCGGTCGAGATCGCCCTTTCTGGCCACGTAGGAGTCGCGCATCGCGCTCGTGCCGGAGTGCGTCCCCTGCCGGCGATGCAGGCCTTCGACCTCAGACCACACGGCGCCCTGGTCGGCGTGCGCGGGCGCGCCGCTGAGCATGGCCGCATGTGTGCTGCTGCGCATGGAGAAGCGGACCTGCCGCTCGGCCAGCATCTCGCTCTCGGCGAACTCGCGCGAAGCGTATGCCCAGCGTCCCCGCTCGGTGCAGCTCACAGGCACGACCAGAGTGGTCTGCCTGTCGATGAGGATGGCGGTGCTGAGCACGCGGTTCTGCTTGGCGCCGCGAAGTTCCTCGCCGTCGAGCACGAGGATACGGGCGTCGCCTTTGTTGACCACGCGCAACTCGGGCACGGAGCCGCCCTCGCTGACTTCGGTGATCACCGCGCGGCCGTCGGCGAGAGCCTGACGCAAGGTGATGTAGTGCGGCCGGCGGCGGCGCGGCGCGGCGTCCTGGCCGCCGCCGGCCTCAGCATGTCCGTTTGCGAAGAGCGGGAAGACCGCGAGCGGCCCCTCCGTCTGGCGCTCTCCGAGGCGCAGCTGTCGCATCAGCTGCGCGCCATCGATGACCTCGTTCTGACCAGCCATGTGACACCTCCGTTGTCTGGCGCTCCTGACACTGCGCGTCGATGACGTGATATGCTATATGCGCTATAGTCATCGCCTATATATCTAAAATCTCCGCATATGATGCTATTATAACATGCTTGTCAAGCCCGAAACGCTCCCGCGCGCAGGATTCTCGCGTTGGCGTGGCGTACAGTAGCGATGCAATGGTAGCGGACCGAGGTGACGGAACTGATGCGCGATGAACATCAGGAGAGCATCGGCCGGGCGATCTCCCGGCTGCGCGAGGAGCAGGGCTGGAGCCAGCGCCAGCTCGCCAAGTGGGTAGGCCTCGACCAGTCGGCCGTGAGCCGCATCGAGGCCGGCCGGCGGCGCGTCTCGGCCAAGGAGCTGCAACTCCTCGCCGACACTTTCGGCGTCTCCGCCGACGCCCTGCTGCTGGGCCTGCCGGATGACGATACGCCGGAGCCGGCTACGCCCCCGGCGCCGGCCACGCCCTACCCTGCCTCGTCACCAGGGCAGTACGCTTTCTCCGATGCGTTTGAGAGCGTCAGCGATCTCGAGAACCGGCCGCAGCCGCACCCCGACCTCGGCGCGAGGGAACACCCCTACATCGCGGGAGCGGAGGACGCCTACGACTCCCCCATCCCCGCTGCAAGCCGAGCCACCAGGTCTTCGCTAGGGAGCGACCTGAGTGACCGACGCTTCGAGGCTCCGGCTCGCGCTCTGCGACTCCGCGCCGCAGTGCCGGCCGGTCCCCCCGCGCCCGCGCCGATCGTCGCGCTCGCCCGCCTCCAAGGCCTCCCTGCGGAGGTCGCTGGGGTCGTGCGCGACTGGTTCGAGCTGCGCCGGCTGGCCGGAGGCGACGAACCGGCGCTCGCCTGGAGCACCGGCCACTCCGCCGAAGGGAAGGCGGAGCGCTTCGCCCATCCCGTCCAGCCTGCGGAGCGCGGGTCGCTGGGCGGCGACGTGCTCTACGACCGCGTCGCCCGGTTCTGGCGCAGTGAGCTGCACGTCGAACCCGACGACGGCCCCCTGCCCGATCTGGTACCCCTGCTCGAGGACGGCCTGGGCGCTCAGGTGATCGTCGCGCGCGTGGCCGGCTACGACGAAGCCGCGCCGGCCGACCCTACCCCGGCCGCCGGCCAGCGGCCCGTGTGCGCGGCTCTCACGGCCGGCGGCGTGCCGTTCGTCTTCGTCAATGCGGCGCGCCCCGTTGTGCTGCAGAGGTTCGCCCTCGCGCACGCGTTCGCCCACCTCGTGCTGGGCCACGGTGACATCGTCGACGTCCGCATCCACTGGAGCCGCCACAACCCGCGCGAAGCCGCCGCCAATGATTTCGCGGAGGAGTTCCTCGCGCCGGTGCGCGCCGTGCATCGCTGGTATGAGCGGCGCGGCGAGCCGCGACCCGAGCTCGAGACTATGCTCGAACTGGGCAACGCCTTCGGCATCAGCGCCTGGGCGGCGCTCTATCGGTCACGCGCCGCCAGACGTGTCCACGCGAAGCAGTTCGCGGCGCTGAACCAGGGGCTGCGTCGCCACGAATGGGAGCTCCTGCCGCGACAGGCATACCTCGGCGGCCTGCGCGACACGCTCACGTACCTGACGCCTGGCGAGTGCCTGCCGCCGAGGGAGAGTACGGCCGGCCGGCGGTGCTGCGCGTGCCGGCCGCGATGCGCGCCTGGGCGCTCGCCGCCGTGCACGGTGGCCGACTGAGCATCGAGCAGGCCGCCGCCTGTCTGCAGATGGACGCGCGAGAGCTCGCTGCGCAGCTCGCGCGCCTCGGCTTGGAATAGCCCCCGAGCATCACGCCGCTGACTCCTGTGCGATCGATGCCGAAGGGCGTCGGCCAGACTGAGTAGAGGTACGCGTCGAGCAGGGCGAGAGCCTCCTGTAACGGTGGCTCCGGCGGCGGCGCCCCGCCCCCTTGGCGAAGACGCCGCGGCGCGCATAGACTGGCGCCCACAGCACGAGGCGAGGAGACTCAATGCCGGCCACCCATCAGGACCGCCCGAGCCGTTGTCGTGCGCGCGGCGGCTCTCAGCCGCGCCGAAGCTAGAGACCGCCTCTCATGCGCAGCATCGGCATCCGCCGCGAAGACAAGGACCGCTGGGAGGCGCGCGTGCCGCTGGTGCCCGACGATGTCGCCCGCCTCACGAGCTCGGGCTCCGCGAAGCTCGTCCTCCAGCCGTCGGCGCAGCGCGTCTTCGCCGCCGAGGAGTACGAGCGCGCCGGGGCGCGCATCGACGAGGACCTGAGCGCCTGCGACGTCGTCCTGGCCGTCAAGGAGATACCCCTCGAGCTCCTCGAGCAGGGCAAGACCTACGCGTTCTTCTCGCACACCATCAAGGGCCAGCCCTACAACATGGACATGCTCCGGCGTCTGATGGAGCTCAGGTGCCAGCTGATCGACTACGAGCGCATCACCGATGAGAGTGGGAGGCGGCTCATCTTCTTCTCGCGGTTCGCCGGCCTCGCCGGCGCCATCGACACGCTGTGGGCGCTCGGCCGGCGGCTGGAGTGGGAGGGCCTTGCCCCGAATCCCTTCGCCGCGCTCGAGCAAACGCACAGGCACCCGTCGCTCGCGGCGGCGCTGGCCGCGGTCCGCGAGGTGGGCGCGACGATCGCCTGCGACGGCCTGCCCGCGCAGCTCTGCCCCTTCGTCATCGGCATCACCGGCTACGGCAACGTCTCGCGCGGCGCTCAGGAGGCCCTGAACGCGCTCGGGGCCGTCACCGTGGCGGCGGCCGACCTCGACGACCTGTTCGCGGGGCCCGTCTCGCGCCGCGCCGTGCACGCGGTCGTGTTCGCCGAGCCCGACATGGTCGCGCGGCGCGACAGCTCAGCGCCCTTCGAGCTGGAGGAGTACTTTCGGCATCCGGAGCTGTACGAAGGTGTGTTCGAGCGCCGCCTGCCACGCCTGAGCGTGCTCGTCAACTGCATCTTCTGGGACGCTCAGTACCCCCGGCTGGTGACGAAGGCGGCGGTACGCAGGCTCTTCGCCGCCGCCCCGCCGCGCCTCCGCGTCATCGGCGACGTGAGCTGCGACATCGAGGGTTCCGTCGAGCTCACCGTCAAAGAGACCCACATCGACGATCCGGTGTACGTCTACGATCCCGAGTCCGGCGGCATCGCCGACGGCGTGGCGGGCAGAGGCCCAGTCGTGCTCGCCGTGGGCAATCTGCCCTGCGAGCTCTCCCGCGAGTCGTCCGAGGCGTTCAGCGCCGCCCTGTCGCCGTTCGTGCCCGGCCTGGCCGGCGCCGACTTCTCCGTGCCGTACGCGCAGCTGGCGCTACCGCCGGAGCTCAGGCGCGCACTCATCCTGCACCACGGGGAGTTCACGCCCGGCTACGAGTACATGCGGCGGTTCGTCTAGCCCCGAGGCCTCGCGCGACGGCGATTCAAGGGGTCAGGGCGGCCACCCCGTGGCCGGCGGCTCGTTCTCCCTCGACGGCGACGGCATCCCCGCCCCCATCGTCCCGGCCTCCACCCGCACCGCCCCGGCGCGGATCACCGCGTGCCGGTGGTGCCGCGGGCGGTCGCCGGGCCCGAGGCCGTAGGTGCCGGGGTCGATCGCAGAGAGGCCGGCGGCACGGAACTCGGCCTCGGTCCAGCGGCGGAAGACCGTGGGGGTGGTGTGGCCGGCGATCTGCTCGGCATTGCCGAGCAGACGGCCCGGCCCGACGTCGGCATCGTCGACACGCAGGCGCAGCGGCGACCATTCGTCGAGGATCCGCTGCTCGGGCATCTCACGTCCGTGCTCGAGCTGCCGCTGCGCGGCGGCGTGATACTCGTCGTTCAGACGCGCCGCCAGGCGCGCCGGATCGCGATCCAGTTCGTCGAAGTCGGCGGCGAAGGCACGGGCCAGGCCGGCGTGGCTGATCAGGACGCCGTCGACGCTCGTCACCAGCTCGAGCCGGCGCGTCCGCAGGCGCTCGAGCAGCAGGTCGCGAAACGCCTTGCTCGCCTCCCGCTGCTCGCCGATCCAGTACCCGAGTGCGATGGCCTGGTCGTGGTTGCCGATCAGCGTCTCGGCGCCGAGCGCGTCCAGCCGCTCCAGGCACTCAGCGGCGCGCTCGCCGCGGTCGAGGAAGTCGCCGGCGAAGACCAGCCGGTCGATGCCCTCGCGGAAGCCCGAGCTGCGCAGCGCGCTCTCGAGCAGCTCCGGGAAGCCGTGCACGTCCGAAAGGACCAGCGTGAACGAGGCCGCCGGCCGCTGTGCGTCCTTCTGCATCATCTGGCGGTCCTTCATGCCGACCATATGCCCACGCCGACCGCCGCATGACCAGCTATATGCCCAGAGCAGCCGCTTCGTGATGTCGCAGAAGGTGCAGGAACGTCGGCGCTCATTGGGGAGCGTCTTACGGCGTCAATCGCCGCCCGCGGAGCCGTCCGGCGGTTGAGCAGCTCCGTCGACCGGGCCGGCGGGCTCCGTGGCGCCGCGCGGCTTGCGCCGCACGACCTTCATGCCTCCGTCGCGCAGCCGCTGCGCCGCGTCGCGCGCCTGCGCGCCCGCCTTGCCGGCCGCGGCGCCGGTAGCCGCGCGCGCGCCGACCACCACCTTGCCGGTCTGAGCCCGAGCCGCAGTCGCGCCCTGCTTCACCTTCTGCATCCCGCCCTGAGCCTGCGCGCCGGCCTTGTCGCCGGCGGCGCGCGCCTGCGCCACCATCACCTTCGCCGCATCGCGCGCCTTGACGGCCGCGTCGGCGGTGATGCGTTTGCGCTCGGCGTCGGTGAGCAGGCCCGTCTCGTACCAGCGCGTCGCCGCCATGCCGACGACGTAGGTGCCCCCGAAGGCGACGGCCGTCTTCGGCAGGATCCCGTAGCCGGGTACCAGACCCACCAACGCCCCGGCGATCTGCCGCCACACCACAGCGCCGCCGATCACGGGGGTGATCTCGATCATGCGCCTCTGGAAGTCGGGGGGCGCCCCGCACGCCAGAGCCAGCCGGTAGACCATCAGCGCCTGGTTCTTGGTGAGGATGACGGTGTCGGCCGCCGAGATGGGGATGCCGAGGAACGGCACTATCGAGGGCACCCCGGACGCCAGTGCGAAGGCCGCGTTCGACACCGAGACCTCGCTCGTCAGGCGGGCGGCGAACCAGGGGCGCAGACCGGGCAGCCGCCGCGCGGCGGCCAGGCGCGCCTCAGCGGGAAGTGCGCTGAGCACTGCGCCGCCGACGGCCGCCGCCGCCGCCGGGGACTGCGGGTCCACCAGCGTGGCCGCGCCCCGGTCGAGGTAGGGGGACCACGGCGACGGCGCGCCCGTGGGCGCGCCGAAGAGCAGCACCACCTGGCTCGGTCGCGGCGCCGTCGCAAGACGCTGGAGCCCAGCCTGCTCGGCGCCGTCGAGCGTTGTCGCCGCATCCAGCGCCAAGACCAGCAGATCGGCCGAGCCCACGAGGCCGAGGTAGTCCGCCGCCTGGCTGAGCGGCACGAGCGCCAGGGGGTCGGCGCTCAGGGGGTAACGGTTGGGACCATCCCGCAGGTAGCGCTCCACCCACCCCAGCGCGGCGGGCTGCCCGATGCAGATGATCGCGACACCGCGGTCCGCCTCGTGGCGGATGGCGTTGATGTCGACTTCGCGGATGGTCTTCCACATGGCGCCGAAATCGCTCCATTGAGACTTTGGCACTGCGCATCCCTTCTCTCGAGGTCCCACCGCCCCAGACATACCCGCTGCCCGGCAGAATGAGGCCCGTGCGCGGCCGGTGCCGGCGTCTGCCGTCCCGGCCATCGGCTATCCTTAAGTTGTGAATGGACTTCCCCACGCCGACGACGCCCGCGCCTGGGCCGGTCGGGCCGCCGACGTGCCCGCCGAGTGGTTCACGCGCCTATCGGGATTGCACGGCGTGCGCCACACGCAGCGCGTGCACATCCACGCGCAGCGGCTGGTCCGCGAACTGGACTGGCAGGACGACGATGCGCAAGTCGTCCTCCAGGCGGCCCTCTGGCACGACATCGGCCGCGTCAACGACGGCTGGGATCCGCGGCACGGTGAGTTGAGCGCCGAGCGCGTTGCGGACCGCAGGCTTGACGCCGGGCTGTCTGCGGCAGACTCACGGATCGCCCGGTACGCGATCCGCTACCACTGCCGCAGCGACGGGCGCGGCGAGCGCCGCGCCATCGACGAGGCCGACCCCGAGCGCGCCCTTCGCGTCCTCTGGCTGCTCAAGGACGCCGACGCCCTCGACCGCGTGCGCCTTGCTCCTCCCGGCCAGGGGGCCTACGCGATCGACTCGACCACGCTGCGCCACCCGGGCACAATCGAGATGATCGAGTTCGCGGAGGAGCTGCTCGCCGCGCTTCCTTGAAGCTGACGGGCAAGACTCCCGGGAATCGCTCACTTTCCCCGGCCCTACGAACGCGGCCATTGTCATCTTGCGGTGAAGCGCAGCGTGGCGCACCATATGCTTGACGGCGGAAGGAAGGGTCGGGGACGGCGTGAGTGCATCTCCCTCCACACAGAAGCATGATGATCTGGCGCGTCTGGTCGACGAGATCGTGCGCATCGCGCATCCGGTGCGCATCGTGCTCTTCGGATCCTTCGCCCGCCAGGGTGCCGACCAGGCGCGAGACATCGATCTCCTCGTTGTTGTCGCCGAGGGCACGAATCGCCGCGCGACAAGCAGCCGTCTGTACGGCGAGATCAGGGGCGTGCGCACCCCATTCGACGTCGTCGTCGCCACTCCGTCCGACCTCGAGGGTCGGCGCGGCGAGGACGGGCTTGTGTACGCCGACATCGCGCGCGACGGCAGAGAAGTCTACGCTGCCTGACCCAGCCCAGCAGGCTTCGCGCTGGCTCCGTCACGCGCGCAGCGACCTGGCCGTCGCCCGCGCCCGTCCCAGACACCCGGACCTGCTGCTGGAGACGTTGTGTTTCCACTGTCAGCAAGCGGCCGAGAAGGCGATCAAGGCTGTCTTTGTCTCGCTCGGAAGGAGGCCGCCGCGCACCCACAACCTGGTCACACTGTTCGAACTGCTGCCACACGACACCATCGTGCCAGAGGAAGTGCGTGCCTGCGCTGCTCTGTCCGGCTACGCGGTGACCATGCGGTACCCAGACGCGGCCGAAGACGTCACCCCCATCGAATACCGGCGCGCCCTCTCTCAGGCCGCCGCCGTCCTCGCGTGGGCGCAACGCCTGATCGACGTGCAAGAGTAGACCTGGTCTGCGGTCAATCGAGACCACCGCGGTCGAGGCGGAACTGGGGGTACGGCAGATCGCCGCCCTCGGCGAGGTCGGCGGCCCACTCGCCGATCAGGGGCGCGAACTTCGCGCCGTGACCCGAGCACGGCGACAGCACCACGAGCGGACCGACGCGGTCGACGACGAAGGCCTCGTCTTGAGTCCAGGTATAGAGGCAGCTGAACTCGGCGATCGGCGTCGGCTCCATGCCCGGCCACCAGCGCCGCACGTAGTCGATCATGCGTTGCCTGGCCTGCGGGTCGACGACGCCGTCGCGGCCGGCGGCCGTCGTGATCTTCCCGGGGTCGTGTTCGCCCAGCTTCATGTTGCCCGGCACGACGCCGTCACGGCCCCCGGGCAGCGCGTAGACGGCCGGCACGTCGTCGTGCAGGACGATCGGCCAGACCGAGTCGTCGTTGCGCTCGCGACGCGCGAAGTGGAAGACCTGCTGCTGCGTCACCGTGAGCGTCGGCAGCGTCACCGCGCCGCCCAGCAAGCCAACGGTCCACGGTCCCGCCGCGACCACGACGGTCGCCGCATGCAGCGTCTGGTCGCCGGCGCGCACGAGCGCCTCGGACGCGGACGGCTCGATGGCAGACACAGGGCATTCGTGGACGACGATGGCTCCGCGCCGCGCGGCGAGCCGCAGCATCTCGGCGATGGCCAGCTCGGGGTCGAAGATCCCGGCGGCGCCGTAGTGGGCGACTGGGCCCTTGAAGCGCATGTGCGGCCAGCGTCTGCCGGCGTCGCTCTGCGACAGCAACTCGCACTCCACCCCGGCGGCGCGAAACGCGTCGCACAGCCCCTGCGGATCGCGGCCATGGTCGAGGCCACCCGTCAGCGTGAGCAGCGGCCGGCCGGCCTCGGCCTCCAGGCGGCGCCAGCGCTCCTGCGCCAGCCCGGTCATGGCGATGTAGTGTGGCTCGCGGTAGGCGCGCCGAAAGACCCGGGAGCTGCCGTGAGAGCTGCCCTCTCGGTGCCCCGCTCGCCGCGCCTCGAGCACGACCACGTCGTGACCACGCGCCGACAGCGCCCAGGCCGCGGCGGCCCCCATGAGGCCCGCGCCCACCACGACCACGTCCGCACACTTCGGCAGCTGCTGCATGGCGTCTCCTTTCGCGCTCCCATCCTACCGCGACGCAGCCGCGTCCTGCCCGCCCACCCTGTCTCCAGAGCTACTCACAGCACGCGCACAGACCCCTCTCAGCGGCCACGCAGACTCGGGTGGCAGACTGTTGCCCGTAGAGTCCGACTGCCGAGGAGGTGCCGCATGCAGAAGCTGATCGTGGTCGTCACGCTGATCGCGACGCCCCTCGTGGCAGCGGCTCCCGCAGCCGCAACGGCCGGTCACCAGGCCACCGTCAGCAGCGCTGCGACCGTCGTGAACGTGGGACCTGCCCGAGACGGACTGGCCTACCCCCCTGCTGCGCCTCCCGCCCCGCAGGTCCGCGACGCCGCCACGCCCCGGCAGTCGGCCGACACCAGGTCCGGCGGCGAGACCGCGGTGTTGCCCCGGCATGTCCGCGCCGACACCAAGTCGGTGTCGGCCTGCGCCGCGGCGCCCGCGGCGCCCGCGGCGAAAGCGGCCGCAGGCTGCGGCAAGGCGCGGGCGCCGCCGGGATCGGCGTGACCGTAGCTTCGTGCGTGCCGCCGTGAGCGGCGGGGAGATGCTGCCTCCCCGCCGCTTACGGCGCGTCGTGCAGTCGGATCACGGCCTCGCGCAGCTCCTCCGCGATCCGCGCGTAGGCCACCTTGCCGCGCTGCCCTCCGGCGAAGGTGATGGGCCGGCCTACCACGAGCCGCACCCAGGGCCAATGGAGGCGACCCTCCGCGGAGATCCGATCGGCCCCGGAGATGGCGACCGGCACCACCGGCGCCCTACTGCGGACGGCAAGGAAGCCGACCCCGGGGTGGAATGCGGACGGCTCTGCGCGCCGGTACAGGTCGCCCTCCGCGAAGATGCCTACTACCTTGCCCTCGGCCAGTAGGCTCAGCGCCTGTTCGAGCGCCGCCCTGTCCGGCACGCCCTCATGGACCGGTATCGCGCCCAGACGCTCGATGACCGGTCCGACAAATCCGCGCCGGAACTGCACCGCGTCGGCCAGGAAGGAGATGGTGCGCGGAATTGCGACGGCGACGAGGATGGGGTCCACGTCGCTGGGGTGGTTGGCGACGACGATGGCCGGCCCGGTCGCGGGCAGGTTGCCGGCCCCGGCCACGCAGAAGCGCCCGTAGACGCGGACCGCGGCCACCATGAGCACGCGACCGACCGCGTACAGCCAGGGGTCACCGGGCACGCGTAGCCGCAGGTTCACGGCTGGGACTCCCAGTCGCGATCCGCAGCCTGGTGAACCGCCTCTCCACGTCGGTCCACGGACGATGGCCGGCTCAGACGTCCGCCGCGAGCTCGTCGGCGCGGACGGCCCGCCCCTCTCCCACGGCCGCGTCCACCTCGCGCCGCGCGAGCTCGCGCAAGGCGTCGTCAACGGACACGGTGACGACCAGGCCGTCGGCCGCAGCGGCGGCCACGAACACGACCTCGCGCACCACCCGGCCTGTGGCGGCCTCCACAGCCACCGCGTAGGCGGCGCCCTGCGGCGTGTAGCGCTCGCGCAGCACGCCGGCGTCGGCGCCGCGGTCGGTCTTGTAGTCGACGATGACCCACTCGTCGCCGTCGCGGTACAGAAGGTCGACGGCGCCGCTCACCACGGCGCCGTTGAGGAGCGCGCCGATGGGCAGCTCGCGGTAAACCTCGGGACTAGCCGCGGCTGCGCGCACAGGCGCCGCACGCCAGCATACGCCGGCGAGCTCGGCCGCCCGCGCGGCCAGGTCCGGCCAGCCGGCCTCGCGCGCGACCGCGCCGGCGATGGCCGTGAGCGACGACTCGTCGGCGAGGTCGCAGAGCTCCATAACGGCATGCACCGCCGAGCCCAGCGCCAGCGCTCTGGCGCGGCCGGGCGGCGCGCCGGGGCCACCGCTGCGGACCTCTTCGTCGACGTGCTCGAGGCCGCTCGGGCTGGTGGCGCGAGCGGGCTTGCGAGCCTCAGCGAGCATCGCCTCGCGTGCGACCATCCAGGCGCCGCGCGCCGCGAGCAAGGCCGCGGCGTCCGGCGGCGCCTCTTGCTCGCCTCGCGCCGCCGGCTCCGTCGGCGCGAGCACCAGGACGCCGCCCGCTTCGGTGTCCTCGACAGGCGCTGCAGATGAGGGCGCCGGCAACGCCCCGGCGATGGCCCCGAGGACTACGCTCGCCGGCTCGCCCTTCGCCGTGGTGAGCTTGCCGAAGCACGACACCACGAGGCGGTCGCGGGCGCGGGTCGCGGCCACGTAGAGCAGCCGCCGCGACTCGCTGGCGGACATCTTCTTCTCGATCTCGTTGAGGTCGGTGTACGCCCTCGGCTCCAGATCTCGCGCCGCCGCTCCGGGAAGCTCTGCCTTGAGCTTGATCGCCAGGCGGCGCCCGGCGCGGTCGACGATGGGCTCTCCGCCGCCTTTCCAGCCGCCGCCCGAAGCGCCCCCGACCAGCACGACGATGGGGTACTCGAGGCCCTTGGCCTTGTGGATGGTGAGCAGATGGACCACGTCGCCCTCGTCGTCCACCTGAGACTCGCCCTCGCCGGCCGCGTCGCCGGCCTCGGCGGCCCAGCTGAGGAACGCCCCGAGGCCTCCCCCGCCGGCCGCCGAGAACGCCCGCGCCCGCTCGACGAGTTTCTCAAGGTTGGCGATCGCCTGCGGCGCCCCGGCGCCCGTGGCCGCGAGGAACTCCGCGCCGTGCGCACGGCGCACGAGCGCAGCCGCCATCTCGTGCGGCTCCCACGCGACGCGACGCTCGTGGAGCGCGCCCAGCGTGCCGAGGGCGGCGACGATCGCGTCGAACCCCGGCGGCTGCTCGGCGGCGAAGAGGTCGAAGCGACCGCCGGCCGCCCAGAAGAGGAAGAGGTCGTCGTCGCTGAACCCGAAGAACGAAGAGTGCAGGGCGCCGTACAGGGCTGGCCCGTCGGCGGCATCGTCGGCGGCGCGCAGGCAGAGCAGCGCATCGGCGACCTCACGGCGCGCGAAGTACGCCTTGCCGCCGTCGACGCGGTACGGAACGCCTGCCACGCGCAGCGCCTGCTCGTAGGTCTCGAGTCCCGTCGTGGCGCGGAACAGCAGGGCCACATCGCCCCATCTCGGCGGGCGCCAGCGCTCCTCTTCTCCCGCCGCAGCGCGGTCCTGGACGGACCAGCGGGCCGCGTCGGGACCGAGCATCCGTTGCAGCAGGCCCGCCAGCGCAAGAGCCTCGTCGCGGCGGGCGGCTTCGGCCTCGCCGGCCTGCGAGCCATACTCGCGGCCGAGCAGCACCGCGACGCGCGGCCCTTCGGCCGGTGGACGGTACGGCTCGACCCACTGGTACCCGGGCTGACGCCCCTCGGCCTCGTCGCTTTCGAACACGTCGGCGAACACGTTGTTGACCCACGCCACCGCGGCCGGGGTGGTGCGAAAGTTCTGGCGGATCGCCGTGACGACCCCCGTGCCCCCCGGCTGACCGCCCACCAGTCTCTTGACCTGGTCGTAGAGAGAGATGTCGGCGCGCCGAAAGCGGTAGATGGACTGCTTGGGATCGCCGACCACGAAGAGCTTGCCCGGCGTGAGGACCACGTCGCGCCAGTCGGCGGCCCGCGGTTCGCGCTCGCAGAGCAGGAAGACGATCTCCGCCTGCAGCGGATCGGTGTCCTGGAACTCGTCGACGAGGAGGTAGCTGAAGCGCAGCTGCAAGGCGCGCCGCGCGGCCAGGTCGCCGCTGAGGAGGTCACGGAGGCGGCCGAGCAGATCCGTGAAATCGAGCAGGCCGAGGCTCACCTGTACCTGCCCGGCCCAGCGCGCGAACGAGTCGGCGACGGCCACGGCGAGGCCGGTCACGTACTCGGCGTAGACGTCCCGCACCTCGAGGACGACGGCGACCGCGGCCCTGTAGCGCGTCTGCAGCTCGTCCTTGCCACCGGCCGCCGCGTCCCAGTGGCCCTTGTTGCCGCCGGGCGCCGAGGCGGTGGTCCTGGCCGGCAGGGCGAAGAGCGCCGCCGCCAGCTGGTCGTGGTCGGCGGGCGGCGCCGCGAGAAGTGACTCGCCGGCTTCGACGAGGCCGAAGGCGGCGGTGAAGCCGTTGTCGCTCTGATCGCTGCAGGCCGCCGCACAGAAAGCGCGCAGTCTCGCCAGGGGACCCGCGAGCTCGTCCAGACGGGCGGCGAGGTCGGGCTCCGGCGGCGGCTCCAAGGCCGGCTCGAGGTCGTAGCGCTCGCCGAAGACGCCCTTCGGGCCCACGGCGAGCTCGCGTACGTCGTCGAGCTTCACGCCCAGGCGGAGCAGGCGCGCGAGCCAGTCGCGCACACGTCGCCCGGCACCCGTGCCGACGCCCGCTTCGGCAGCGTCCGCCGACGGATCCACGGCGGCCAGATCGGTGAGCCACTCCTCCCAGAGACGGCCGCGCTCGATGTCGGAGCCGAGCGCATCGAGCTGCTCGAAGGCCGGGTCCACGCCGGCCTCGACGGGGAACTCGCGCAGCAGGCGCCCGGCAAAGCCGTGGATGGTGCTGATGGGCGCGTCGTCGAGCGCCGCGAGAGCACGTTCGATGCGATCCGCCGCTTCGGAGCCTGCCTCGGCAACGGCGGCCCGCGCCTCGAACTCCTCGCGCACGCGCTGGCGCAGCTCGCCGGCGGCCTTCTCGGTGAACGTGATGGCGGCCACGGTGCGCACGTCGCCGGTGCCCGACTCGGCGTCGAGCACGCACCTGACGTAGCGGTCGACCAGCACCCGCGTCTTGCCGGTGCCGGCCCCGGCTTCGAGCAGAAAGGTGGTGCCGAGCTCGCCGGTGACGCGTTCGCGGACGTCCTGGTCGCAGACCGCGCGCTCAGGCGCCGGCATCGTCGCTCACCTCCAGGGGCCCGTTGCGCTGCAGGCCTACGAGGTCGGCGAGCAGCTCGTGCTCGCGCTTGCGACCCCGCGTCCAGTCGGTGGCCCCGCAGGCGTAGCCGACGTCGCAGTAGTCGCAGCGCCCGGCCGTGGAGCGCGGGAACAAGCCGGCGTCGACCAGCGCGACGGCCTGGGTGACCAGGCCGCGCAGCCGCCTGCCGGTGGCCTCTTCGTCGTCCGGCAGCGCCAGCTCCTCGAACCCGCCGCGGCGAGTGACGAGCCGGTACAGGCAGGCGATCCTCTGGTAGTCCGCTTCGCCGGCCTGCCGCACGGCCAGCTGATAGACAGGCAGCTGCACGCCCAGCCCGTCCTTCAGGCGCTTCGCCTCGGTGGTGCCCTTGCCCGTCTTGTAGTCGATGATGCGCGCCCCTGTGGCGGTAGCGTCCAGGCGATCGAGACGGCCTTTGAAGCGCACCGTCCGCCCACCCGGCAACTCGAGGGCTGACGAGCCTGCCGGCCGCCTCGCCGAAGACCCACTCGACGTCCACCGGCCGGTCGCCGTCCGTGGCGAACACGGGATCGCGGCGCACGGACTCAAGGAGGTCCTCGAGCAGCATGGCCCGACGCACGTCCCACGAGAGAGCCGCGCCGGTAATGCCGCCAAGCTCGGCCTCTGCGCAGGCCGCCTCCCACGCCGCGGCGAGGGCCTGCAGCGTCTCGTCGAGACCGGACTCACCGGCGATCGCGCTGCTGAAGGCGACCTGCAGGATCGTGTGAGCCAGGGTGCCGAACTCGCGGGCGTCCATCTCGAGGCTCTCCCCGGGCTCCTCCGGAGCGTCCAGGCCGAGGACATCGCGGAGCAGGAAGGCGAAGGGGCAGCCCACGTAGCGCTCGAGGCGCGTGGGAGACATCTCGGCGTCGAACGGGTGCCGCGCCGCCAGCGCGGCGCGGGCTTCACCGCCCAGCAGGCCGTCCCACGCGCCCGGCTGCTTCTCGCGCGCGGAACGCCACTGCGACAGACGACGCTCCGCCGCAGCCTGGTCTTCGAGCACGGCGCCGAGGTACTTCTGCGCCGCGGGCGCGGCGCCCCGCTGCGGAGAGCGCGAGGAGCGCCGCGGTGTCGTACTCGTGCTCATCCAGCCACAGAACATCGACGGCGGACGCCGAGGCGCCGGACGGCACGTCGCCGACGCGATCGAGACGCCATACCGCGGCCAGCGGCTTGCCGGTCTGGAACGTTTCGAGGCCGACCGGCCGGCCCTCAGCCAGGGAGGCCAGGCGGAGAAGAAGCCGCGACGGCATGCGCTCGCGCCCCGTGGCCGCGTCGGTGCGCGGCGCGAGCAGCGTCAGCCGCTCTCGCGCCGCCTCGCAGGCGAACGCGAACAACAAGGTCGACTCCGCGTCGCGCGACTCCGCGAGCGGGAGCCGGACCCCGAGCGCCTCGGCGAGCCGGTGACGTGCCGCGTCGCCGAGGAGGGGGTCGGGCCGGCCGCGCGAGGGAAAGCCGCCTTCGGCGAGGCCGGTGAATACCACGGTGTGAAAGCGCAGACCACGGGTCTCGAGCGGCGTGAGGATGGCGACGCCCTCGCGGCCGACCCTGCCCTGGGGCACGCGCGCGTCGGCCAGCTGCGCGCGTAGCACCGACGTCATCTCGCCGACGTCGACCTCTTCGTCCAGTACGTCGAGCGCCGCCAGACGAGCGACGGCATCACGGACCGCCGCGGCGACCGGCGCCTCGAACAGCGCCTCCGCGACGACGCCCACGGCGCCGGCCCACTGGCTCCATCCGGCACGCGACGGGAGGCCGCCGCAGGCGCGTCCGAGGGCGCCGGCGGCGGCCTCCAGACTGCGCGCCGCAGCAAGGCGCAGCCGCACGGTGTCGAGCTTCTCGGCGACCTCGTCGTCGGAGGCGAGGTCCTCTCCTCGGGCCTCCAGATCCGCCAGGCGACGTTCGAGCCCGCGGCGACGTCGCGCGACGCGGTCGCGCCACTGCTCGAGGCCGCTGACCACCCCGGCCTGCCGCGCCTCGTCGAGCCACAGAGCGATCTCGTGCTGCGACGCGATGGAATCCCGCAGAGGCGCGGCGCACAGGAGATCGACGACCGCGCGTCGCGCAAACGACTTACCGGCCGGCGGCGCAAGACAGTCGGCCAGGCGAAGTAGCAGCCGCGGCCCGTCGGAGCGATCAGCGCGCCGGCACGCCACCGGGAGGCCCGCCGCCTCCAGCGCGACCGCCGCCCTCTCGACGTCGTCGCCGTGCGGCACGACCACAGCGCAGTCCCACGACTCGGCGCCGTCGGTCACAGCGGCAAGGACGGCGCGTGCAGCCTCGCGCATCTCCGCTCGCTCGTCGGGCACCGACGCCACAGTCAGCGTGTCGTCCTCGCCGCGGAACGTGATGACCGGCGCGTCCAGCCGGCGCGACGTGCACCACAGATCGGCGAGCCGCGCGAGGTTCGTTTCGGCCGGGGGAGCCTCACAGCGTTGCTCCGCGAGCCCGGCGGTTCGCGCCGCCTCCAGGGCGCTCACGCCTGCGCCGGATCCGCCGCGCGGGATGGGTACGAACAGATCGGCGCCGGCATCGAGCAGCCCGGCGACGAGTGCCTCCTGCGCCTGATTGAGGTCGTAGATGCCATAGAGGAGGACGCGGGCATGCGCCGGCCCGCGTCGCACTCCGCACGGCTGCCGCCGCGTCCAGCAGCTGCTGGGCGCCGTCCGCGAGCCCGCGCCGGGCGAGTTCGTCGCAGTAGGCGCTATAGAGATCCCGAAGATCGGCCGCTTTGGCGGCGCTTGACGGCGCGTCTTCCGGCGCACCCTGGCCGAGAGCGATCCGTGCCCATGAGGACGCGGGCGCGAGACACGCTTCGCGCAGGTCCGCGAAGGTCGCGGCCACCGCCTGAGGGAAGTGCGGCCGGTCCTGGACCGGGGCGAAGTAGGCCAGCCGGCGGGCCGCGATCAGGCGCCGAAGCAGGCGCTCGCGGGCGAGGCCCGCGAGCGTTGGCCTGCGGCGCCCCGCGGTCCGCGGCGACCAGGTCGGCGGCGAGGCGGCCGAGTGTGACCACGGAGACGTTAGCGATCGCGCCGAGGCGCCGCACCAGCAGGTCGCCGACTGCGCGTGCGCACGTTGGACGAGCCGACGACCACCGTGAGCAGCGCCAGCGGGCGGCCTCGCCGGAGCTCCTGCACGCGCTCGCAGAGCGCGTCTTCGAGCTCCGGGAAGCGGCCGCTCACCAGCAGCCCTCGTGCTTGATCGTCCCCCGCGGTCATCCTGTCGCCGAGCGTATCACGCAGCCGTGACGGAGCAGCCGGCGCCGCCCGGCCCGCATCTTCAGGTGAACGCCGTGACGATCTCCGCGTGCGCCGGAAACGCCGCGAGCAGCGCGTCACGGTCGCCGAGCTCGAAGTCCTCGTACTCGAAGCCGGGCGAGACTATGCAGCTCACGAGCGCCCAGGCGCGCGAGGCCGGCAGATGCGGGTCGCCCGCGAGGCGGGCGCCCTGCCAGCTGCCGGCCGGCACCAGCGCCTGCGGCGTTGCCACTGCCCCGTCTGCCTCACGCGCCGCGCCCGTCGGGTCGCCGAGCATCTGCACCTCGAGCTCACCGCTCGGCGACAGTCGTGACCAGTTCCAGCGGCAGCCCGCCCTGGAACACCCAGAGCTCATCGCTCGACAGGCGGTGCAGACGACTGATGGCCGCGGCGGTCATCAGAAACAGGATGGCGGTGGACGCCGCGCGCTCCCCGCGCGGCGTGATCACGGTCTCGGCGGCGCGGTACGTCTCCCGGAAGAACCCGCCCTCGGGATGGGGCGCGAGCCCCAGCGTGGCGGCCAACTCTGCGGCGGTCGGTCTCATGGGCCGAGCATACTCGCCGGGCGATGCTTCACGCGCCTCATCCAAGGAGCTGGGCGCAGAACGCGTCGCCGAGCCACTCCTCATACTGCTTGGGCGTCCAGTCCCGGTCCCCCACCAGCAGTCGATACAGATCGGGATGGTTGAGTGCCCACAGGATGTCGGCGCCGCGGTCGACATCGAGGCCAGGCTTCAGTGCGTGGTTCCTGTGCAGCCTCTCAACGACGGAGCGCTGGTTGTCGTAGAACTCCGCTTGTATCCGCTCCCAGAGCGCGGCGAGCTCGACGTCCGCGGACGCGGCGTTTCGCAGGATCTCGAGCAATGGCCCAGCGCGTCCTTTGACGACGAGCGAATTGCGCGCGTTCAGGCGCAGCAGCCGCGCGGGGTCTGGTTCGTCGAGGACCTCGCGGAACCACGGCCGTTCGCCGACGGGCACAGGCGCCTCATCGCCACGAAGCCGCAGGTGCCAGAGCGCGAGCAGCAGACCGCGCTTGGTCTGAAACGCAAGGTAGACGGTCTTGAGGGCGACGCCCGCCTCAGCTGCGATGGCCGCCATCGTCGTCGCCGTGTAGCCGCGCTGCTCGAAGAGCCGCAACGCCGCTTCGAGGATCTCACCGTTCGCGTGGCAGCCGCCTGCTGGCGTCTGCGAGGCGAGTCGTAACGTCGCGGTTTGGGACGGTCGACCATTTGGGTAGTCTTGCTACTGTAATCAATATCTGTCAAGGGTGTCCAATAGAGTCAGGACCCCGCCCCGGGAGGTGCACCATGGCGTTCATCATGACACGCATCAACGTCGGCGACTTCGACACCTGGAAGCAGTCGTTCGACAAGGATCTTCCCCGCGCCCGCGAGACCGCGAAGGGCTACCGCCTGTTCCGCAACCTGGAGGAGCCGAGCGAGGTCTTCGTGCAGGTCGAGTTCACCACGTCGGCGGACGCCCAGACCGCCCGAGACCGGCTCCGCTCCTCGGGCGTCCTCAAGCGGTTCGCGGACGTGAGCGGTCCCAGCGTGGTCGAGGAAGTAGAATCCGTCAGGCGCTAGGTGGACATGGAGAAGCCCCTCGTTCCGGCTGGAACGAGGGGCTTCTCGGTAGCAAGCCGTAAGCCGGATCCTGTCGTGGGTGACCATCCATCTGGGACGCACGTTGCCGCGCGTCTCATGCGACCGAAACCCGGGAGCCTCGGGCGAGCAACCCTCAAACGCTCCCCTATTTGGTCTTGCACCGGGCGGGGCTTGCCGAGCCGGCCTGTCACCAGGACCGCTGGTGAGCTCTTACCTCACCGTTTCACCCTTACCCGCACCCCTCGAAAGGGGCCGCTGGCGGTCTGCTCTCTGTTGCGCTTTCCCTCGGGTTTCCCCGGCTGGCCGTTAACCAGCGCCCTGCTCTGCGGTGTCCGGACTTTCCTCGACGGGGAGCCTCACGAGCTCCGAAGAACGTCGCGACGCCACCCCCCCGCGGCCACCTGGCTTGCCCCTTGAGTGTACCACCGGGGTCCGCATTCGAGACCCCCGCTCGCCGCGGCGCTCGCTCAGCGCACGATCAGGATGAAGACGGCCGTGAGGGCGATCACGCCGCCGACCCACGCCGCCGCCCACAGAAGCGGGCGCCGACGCCCTCGCGAGCCCTCGTTGGCGGCGCCGAAGCGCGCCGCCGACAGGATGGGCTGCGTGCGCCCCCCGCCGATCCACGCCGACTGCGCCTCACGAGACTCGGTGCCTGCCTCGTCCGGATCCAGATGCTTCGGAGCGTCGCTGCCCATGATGACCACCCTTCGTCGCCGCACTCTCCGCCTTCACCATACCCCCCCCGGCGACGCGCACGAACGGTGCCACGAATCTCCGCCCACGGCACCGGAGGCGCTCACACCTCCGTCTCGATGAGCGTCACGCCCGGCAGCCCGCGGAAGTCGGTGTCGGCGGTGACAAGCTCGCAGCCCTCGAGCCGCGCCGTGGCGTAAATGAACGCATCCGCAGCGGCGAGTCCGCGATCGGAGCTGAGCTCGGCCGCGACGATGGCCACGGTATGATCGGCTGGGACCAGACGCGTTTGTTCGAGCTGCGCGACGGCCTCCATGGCGGCAGGATCGCCGCCCTCGCGTCGCGCCCAACGATAGACCTCGTACAGTATGGCGACCGGAGTAAGGATCTCCTCGGGCGGCGACAAGTACGGAGCGAACGCCGCCGCGAGTGGACCATCGGCCAGAAACTCGATCCAGCCGGACGAATCGACGACCCTCAGCACGGCGCTAGAAGCGATCGGTCTTGTCTCGGTACCCGCTTGTGTCGGCCCCCTTCAACAAGCCCCTGAGCTCCCCGATCGGGCGCTGAGGCACGATGTTGACGAAACCGTCGTGGGCGACAAAACTCACGACCTGTCCGGGCCGCAGGTCGAGCCGCTCGCGTATCTCCTTGGGAATCACGATCTGGAACTTGGGTGAGATCGTGGCGCGCGCCATGGCGGACCTCCTGGTTGCTCTCGGCCATCATACGCTCTCGCCATCGATGCCGCAATAGCCATGCTATTATAGTATCGATACAAACTCCGTCACCCCACAGGCGTGCCGCCGGCCCCCTCCTCGAGGTAGCCGAGCACGTACGTGGTCACGTCTTCGGGTGCCTCGTACTGCGAATCGTCGGCGGCGGGAAGCACGCGGCCGGCCGCCCGGCGCCAGAACGTGTCGAGCGCCGGCTTGCCGCCCTCGCGGCCGACAACCTCGTCGAGCAGAAGCCAGCCGAGCTTCACGTGGCGCCCTGCTTCGTGTTCGTCAGTGGTCGAGAAGATCTCGTCGAAGTCGTCCGGTGTGTAACGGACGAGCTTTCCGTCGGCGTTGAGCACTTCGAAGACGCCGTCGGCGCCGCCTTCGGCGATGTCGCCGGTCGCGTGATCATCGTGGCTGTGGCTCGTCATGCTCAGCCCCGCAGCGCGGGGCTAAGCTGGGCCGCAGCAGCCTCGTCGAGCAGCCACGTGAGCTTGCCGTGCACCGGGCGCACGCCTTGGGCCGGCACCGCGTTCGGCACCTGCAGGCCCTCGAGGACCTCGGCCACCATGCCGGCTTTGTCGGCGCCGCTCACCAGGAACCACACGCGGCGCGCGGCGTTGATAACCGGGTAGGTCACGGTGACACGCGGGGAGCCGTCGGGAGCCTCCGTGGCGACCGCGAAGCGCTCCTCCACTTCCAGGGCGTCGCTGTGCGGGAAGAGGCTGGCCGTGTGTCCGTCGCCACCGAGGCCGAGGAGCACGAGGTCGAACACGGGCAGCTCGCTCTTGGGCCGCTCGAGCGCCGCTAGGGCGCGCAGTTCCTTTTCGTAGGCGAGCGCCGCTTGGTCCGCACCGTCTTCCCCACGAACGCGGTGCACGTTGGCGTCGGCGATGGGCGCGTGCTTGAGCAGGGCGTCGCGCGCCATGCCGTAATTGCTCGCCGGGTCGTCCGGGGGCACGCAGCGCTCGTCGCCCCAGTAGAGCTGGACTCGGCGCCAGGGGATCTTCTGGCTGAACTGCTGGCGGGCCAGCAGCTTGTAGAAGGCGCGCGGTGTCTCGCCGCCGCTGAAGGCGGCGGCGAACCTGCCGCGCGCCGCCGCCCCCTCCTGGGACGTCAGGGCGAACAGATCGGCGGCGCGCAGCGCCAAGGCGTCCGCGTCGGGAAGGATCTCGATGCTCATTGTGTGCTCCTCATCATGGTCGTCGTGTTCGTGGTCGTCTCAGGGTCGGCGCCAGCTGTGCCCGTCGCGGGCGATCAGCGCGTCCGCGGCCTCCGGGCCCCAGCTGCCGGCTTCGTAGATGGGTATGCCGCGTTCCGGCGCCGTCTGCCAGGCGCGGAGTACGGGCTCCATGATGCGCCACGCCTGCTCGACCTGGTCGCCGCGCTTGAACAGCGTCATGTCGCCCTCCATGGCGTCGACCAGCACCGTCTCGTAGGCGCTGAAGGGGAGCTCGTGGAGAGTCGTCCCGTACGCGTAGGCCATATCCACCGGCTGCAGGTGATTGCCGTGGCCCGGCATCTTCGACTCGATGCGCAGCGAGAAACCCTCGTCGGGCTGCACGCGCAGCACAAGCGCGTTGGGCGCCAGCCCGCCACCGGCGGCCGCGTCGCGGAACATCGTGACCGGCGGGCGCTTGAACTGGACGGCGATCTCGGTGACACGCTCGGCCAAGCGCTTGCCGGTGCGCAGGTAGAACGGCACGCCTTGCCAGCGCCAGCTGTCCACGAGCAGCTTGAGCGCCGCGTAGGTCTCGGTGTGAGAGTCCGTCGCGACACGGTCTTCGCCGTGGTAGGCGCGCACCTCTTCCCCGCCGACCGTGCCCTGCACGTATTGCCCACGCACCGCGAAGCGCTCGACGCGGTCCGGCGGAATGGGCCGCACGGCGCGCAGCACCTTGAGCTTCTCCTCGCGCACGGCATCGGCGTCGAAGCTCACCGGGGGCTCCATGGCCACCAGCGTGAACAGCTGGATGAGATGCGGTTTGATCATGTCGCGCAGAGCCCCGGCCTCTTCGTAATAGGGCCCGCGATGCTCCACGCCCAGCGTCTCCGCGGCGGTGATCTGCACGTGGTCCACGAACTGGCGGTTCCACACCGGTTCGAAGATGCCGTTGGCGAAGCGCAGGACGAGGAGGTTCTGCGCCGTCTCCTTGGCAAGATAGTGGTCGATGCGGTACACCTGCCGCTCGTCGAAGGCCGCGGCGATCGTGCGATTGAGCTCCTGCGCCGTCGCCAGGTCACGGCCGAACGGCTTCTCGATGACGACCCGCGTCCACCCGGCGGCCGCTCCGTCGCCGGCGCTCGCCCCGTCGAAGGTGCCCTTGCGCGCCAGGCCCGAGACGCCGAGCTGCTCCACGATCACGCCGAACTGGCTGGGCGGCGTGGCCAGATAGTACATACGATTGCCGCGCGTCCCGCTGGAGTCCAGCTCGTCGAGGACGGCTGCCAGACGCGCATAGCCCTCGGGATCGTCAAATTGACCCTGGACGTAGCGCGGAGTCAGAAGGATGCGTTCGCAGAGCGACCCGTCGATCGCCTCCTCTCCGTAGTGGTCGTCGATGGAGCTGTGCAGCAGCTGCCGGAATTCGTCGTCGCTGAGCTGCTGACGCCCGTACCCCACGATGGTCGTGCCGAACGGCAGCACGCCGTGGCAGCCGAGGTCGTAGAGCGCCGGCATGAGCTTGCGGTGCGCGAGGTCGCCGGTGACGCCGAAGATGACGAGGCTGCACGGTTCCGGGTGACGCTCGCCGCCGAACGGCGAGGGCGCCTCAGGGAGATGTGCCACGCCGTGGACGCGCACACCACCGTCGTCACCGAAGCGATCGGCGACCTCGTAGCCGACGAGTTCGTCCCGCGGGTCGTCCGTGAGACTCACTTCTTCTCCTGCACAGCATGGCCGCCGAACTCGTTACGCAAGGCGGCCAGCACCTTGCCGCTGAACGTATCGATCTGACGCGAGCGGAAGCGCATGAACAGCGCCGCGGTGATGGCCGGCATCGGCACGCTGTGGTGGATCGCCTGCTCGACGGTCCAGCGGCCCTCGCCGGTGTCCTCCACGTAGCCGGTGATGTGCTCGAGGCCGGGGTCCTTCTTGAGGGCGTCGGCGGCCAGCTCGAGCAGCCACGAGCGCACCACGCTGCCCTGGTTCCAGAGGTCGGCGATGGACGCCAGGTCGAGGTCCCAATCGGTGGCCTCGAGGAGCTCGAAGCCCTCGGCGTACGCCTGCATCATGCCGTACTCGATGCCGTTGTGGACCATCTTCACGAAGTGCCCACTGCCGTGCCCGCCCATGTAGTCGTAGCCGTGGCCGGGCGGGGCCAGTGTGGCCAGCATCGGCCGGATGTGCTCGAAGGCCGTGCGCTCGCCGCCGACCATGAGGCAGTAACCCACCTCGAGGCCCCACACGCCGCCGCTCGTACCGGCGTCGAGATAGCGGATGCCTTTCTCGGCCAGCGCCGCCCCGCGCCTGACGTCGTCCTGGAAGGGCGAGTTGCCACCGTCGATGAGGATGTCGTCGTCGGCGAGTAGCGGCACCAGCTCGTCGATGACCTCCTGCGTGGTGGCGCCGTAGGGCAGCATCAGCCAGATCACGCGGGGCTGCGGAAGCGCCGCCACGACGCCGGCCAGCTCGCGGATAGGCTCGGCGCCTTCGGCGCCGAGCTCCTCCGCCTTGGCGAAGGTTCGGTTCCAGACCACCACTCGGTGACCGCCGCGCAGCAGGCGCCGCGCCATGTTGCCGCCCATGCGGCCCAGGCCGACCATGGCGATGTCCATCAGGACCTCCTCGTTCGGACCGGGCTTTTCGCGCGGCGTGAAGCCGGCGCGGTCCGGCGTTGTCGCGGGGCGCCACGGGCGCCCCGCATTTCAGATGGCGGCGACGAGCTCCGCCAGGCGCGCGAGGCCGGCCGGCACGTCGTCACCGAGGCACACGCGCATCGCGCGGCAGCGGTGCGCCCGCAGGGCGCTCAGGTCACCGCGCGCCTGTGCGCGCTTGAGTACGCTGAAGCTGTACGGCTGGCCGGGGATCTCGACATCGTCGGGGTCGTGCCCCAGGAGCTGCAGGAACAAACCCGTGTTGGGCCCTCCCTTGTGGAGCTGGCCGGTGGAGTGCAGGTAGCGCGGGCCGTAACCCAGCGTCGTGGCGATGCGCAGGCCGTCGCGCAGCTGCAGGCGGACCGCCTGCAACTGGTCCCAGACGGCCTGCCCGGGCGTGACATAGGCCTGGAGGGCGACGTAGTCGCCGGCCGCGGCCTGCGCGAAGAACTCGCGCAAGGCGGCCGGCAGGCCATCGTCACCCACCGGGTAAACCAGCCGGCGCCCGTCGGCTGCCCGGGGCTCGGCGGGCAGCTCTCCGCTCGCCGCGTACTCGGCGAGCAGCCCTTTGGTGACGTCTTTGCTCTCCTGCACGTTGGGCTGGTCGAAGGCGTCGATGCCGAGCACGTGCCCGGCGGCCGCGACGGCGATCTCCCAGCGCAGGAACTCGCCGCCAAGATCGCGGACGTCGGCGATCTCGTGTTCCAGCACCGGGTGGCCGGCGTCCCGCAATGCCTCGAGGGCTTCGGCGGTGCGAGCGTCGGCGGAGCCCGCCAGGCGCAGCGCCGCGAAGACGCGGTCGTGCCCATAGGCGCCGGCCGGTCCGAGCTGCTCGAGGTCCACCGGCAGGATGCCCGTGCCCTCCTTGCCGGTGCTCTCGGCGACGAGCTGCTCGACCCAGGCGCCCAGAGGCGCCAGCGGCGGCTCGAAGACCAGCGTGAGCTTGTCGCGGCCGCGCAGCGCCAGTTCGCCGATCGCGGCGCCGAGCCGCAGAGCCGGATTCTCCTCCGCGGCCACGTCTGGACCGCAGGCCACGGCCATGGCGCGCACCCCGTCGAGCAGCCGCTCGAGGTCGACGCCCATGAGGGCGGCCGGGACCATACCGAAGAAGCTGAGCGCCGAGTACCGGCCGCCGATGTCGCTGGGATTCACGAAGATGGCGCGGAAGCCCTCGTCGAGCGCCTCCTGCTCGAGCGAGGAGCCCTCGTCGGTGACGGCCACGAAGTGATGACCCGCGTGCTCCCCGGCGAGCTCCTGCAGGCGCTGGTAGAAATAGGCGTGGAAGCACGCCGTCTCGGTGGTGCCGCCGGACTTGCTGGCGACCACGAACAGCGTGCTCTCGAGATCGACGGCCGCCTCGACGGCGGCCACGGCGGCAGGGTCGGTGGAATCGAGCACGTGCAGATCGAGGTAGCCTGAGCGCGTGCCGAGGATCGCGTGGATAACCTCCGGGGCCAGGCTGGAGCCTCCCATGCCGAGCAGGACCGCGAAGCGGTACCCCTCGGCACGGAGCTCGTCGACGAACTCGGCCAAGCCGTGGACCTCGTCGCGGACTCCCTCGAAGACACTGAGCCAGCCGAGGGCCGCGGCGACGATCTTCTGGTGAGCGTCGTCGCCGGCCTTCCAGAGCGTGGGGTCGGCCGCCCAGAGGCGCTCCGAGAAATCCGCCGCCGCGAGCGCCGCGAGGCGCTCCTGCACGGCGGCCTCGAGGATGTGGCGGTCCATCTCAGCCTCCTTCCGCGGCAAGCAGGTCGCTGCGCTTCTGTTCGACGATCGCCACGGCCTGCGCGAACGCCTGTGCGAACAGCTCCACGCCCTCCGCCTGAAGCTGGGCGCCCACGCGCTCCATCTCGATGCCCAGCTGGCCGAGCTCGCGGAGTGTGCGATGTGCGTCGTCGAGGTGGCGGTCGACGGTCCGCGCCGGCGTCCCGTGGTCGTTGAACGCCTTCCAGGTGACCTCGGGCAGGGTGTTCACGGTGTGCTCGCCGATGAGCTCGTCCACGTACAGCACGTCAGAGTAGTCGGGATCCTTGGTGCCGGTGCTCGCCCAGAGGAGGCGCTGCACCTTGGCGCCCGAGGCGGCGATGAGCTGCCAGTCGCGGCCGCTGAGGTAGCTGCGAAAGCGCTCGTACACGACTTTGGCGTTGGCCACCGCGGCCGTGCCCTTGAGCGCTTCGAGGGGCCGCCGCTCCGCCGCGTCGGCGGCCGCCGCGATCATGTCGTCCAGCAGCCTGTCGACCAGCGTGTCGACGCGCGACACGAAGAAGCTGGCCACCGACGACGTGGCGCGGATCGTGAGGTCGTGCTGCAGCCGGTACTCGAGCGCCTCGAGATAGGCCTCGGCGACAGCCTCGTACTGACTCATCGAGAACAGCAGCGTGACGTTGATGTTCAGGCTCTGCCGCAACGTCTCGAGGATCGCCGGCACGCCTTCGCGGGTGCCGGGGATCTTGATCATCACGTTGGGGCGGTCCACGGCGGTGAAGAGTCGCTGGGCCTCCGCGATGGTCTTCTGCGTGTCGTAGGCGAAGGCGGGCGACACTCCGATGGAGACGAAGCCGTCCTCGCCGCCGCTGCCCAGGTACACGGGCGCGAGCACGTCGCACGCGGCGCGCACGTCTTCGACGGCCAGGCGCTCGAAGATCTGCGCCGCGTCCAGGCCCTCGCGCGCGAGCTCCAGGATCTGCTCGTCGTAGCCCCTCCCGGTGCCTATGGCCCTCTCGAAGATGGCCGGGTTACTGGTGACGCCGCCGAGGCCGTCGCGGTCGACCATCCTTCTGAGACCGCCGCGGGCCACGAGCTCGCGGCTGATGTAGTCGAACCAAGGGCTCTGGCCGAGTCGATGGAGCTCGGCGAGCCTGCTCTCGGCGGGGGGCACGGCCTTCACTCTCCTTTCGCCAGCGCTGGGGTCACCCTGGCGTCGTCGTTGTCGTAAGCGTCACGAGGGCCGCGCTGTGATGCCGGCGCCGAACGCCGGCCCGCCACGCGGCCTCAGGCTAGTCAATTCCCTTAACGGCCGCTTTTCAAGGATGGGCCGTGGCGCCACGAGGCTCAATAGTCGCCGGCCTCCGGCACGATGCAGACGAAGGAGAGCGGCTCGTGCGCCGCCGCGCGGAACTGGTGCTCGTGGCCGGCCGGCACGTAGGCGTACGAGCCGGCCTCGAGGGCGTGCTCCCTGCCGTCCAGATACAGCACGCCGCGCCCGCCGGCCACGAAGTTGATGTGCGGCCAGTCGTGCGCGTGCTTCGGCGTGTGCCCGCCAGGGTCGACGTCGAAGAGCCTCATCACCCAGCCCTCCCATCCCTCGACGGGCGAGACCAGCACGCGCTTCACGACCCCCTCGATGCCGTCGCCGGCCATGGGCACCGCAACGACCTCAGACTCCTTGCCCACCACTGTACGATCGCTCATGCGTCACTCCTCCGCCGCGCACGTCCGTGTCGGCTGCGACTCTACCCGCTCGGGCCAAACGCGACCCGAGGCGCCACGAATCTCCCTACAGAAGCGTCGCGATCTCCTGCGGCGGCTTCCTGGCGATCGCCTGCACGCGCGTTTCCGCCGATGCCGGTCGCGAGGCCGACCGGCTCCTGTCACCAGCATGACTCCTGGAGTCTGGGCGCAAGTGCGGCAAAGGGATCAGCTCACGGCCTTCCTGACGAGCGCGGCGATCCTTTCCTCCACGGTGAATGTCAGCTCCTTCATCGCGAACGAGGTCGGCCACATATCACCCTCGTCCAGGTTCGCGGTGTCATTGAATCCGAAGGTCGCATACCTCGCGCTGAACTTGCTCGCGGCCTGAAAGAAGCAAACGACCTTGCCATCGAGTGCGTACGCGGGCATCCCATACCAGGTCTTCGGCGACAAAACAGGCGCGCTGGCCTTGACGATCTCGTGCAGCCGCAAGGCCATCTGCCGGTCCGGCTCAGGCATCTCAGCGATCTTCGCCGACACGTCGCTCTCTCCGTCCCGCTTGGAGCGCGAACCGCGGCGCGATTCCGCCTTCAACTCTTGGGCGCGCTGCTTCATCGCCGCTCGTTCTTCAGCCGAGAATCCGCTGGACTTCTGGTCGATCTCGGTGGTCTCCGAGTCCGACTTCCGAGTCTCCTTCTCCGAGTTCATCGATGACTCCCCTCTCTCGGTGCCGTTCGGTCGCCACACAACCCTTCCCGCGCCGATCAGTTCGACACCAACCGGCTCCACCCAACGAACGTAGCGTATAGCTGCCGGCGCGCTTGCGGGCGCCTTGGAACTTGCCTTTGCCTCGGCCCATTGAACGGTAGCCCTCTTGCAGGCGTGATCGGCCAGCTACAAGCCTGGTTATCCCGCCTCTCGTGCGGGCGCGGTGGTGTTCTCTCCTCGGGTTGAAGAACTGCAGGCTCAGGACCGAGTGGGTTCGGAGCCGACCGTCATGCGCCCCCTGTGCTTCCGAGAGGCACGCGTCGAAGATGCAACCTCAACCGCGGCACGCCGCCTCGATCGCAGCGATGTCGATCTTATTCATCTGCATCATCGCGTCGAACGCGCGCTTGGCGGCAGCGGGATCGGGATCGATGATCGCTTCCATCAGGGCGATCGGCGTAATCTGCCAGGACAATCCCCACTTGTCCTTGCACCAGCCGCACGCGCTCTCCTGGCCGCCGTTGCCGACGATCGCGTTCCAGTAGCGATCCGTTTCGGCTTGATCAGCGGTTGCGACCTGAAACGAGAACGCTTCGTTGTGCTTGAACGCAGGTCCCCCGTTGAGCCCGAGGCAAGGAATGCCCATCACGGTGAACTCGACGGTCAACACGTTCCCTTTCTTCCCCGACGGAAAGTCGCCGGGTGCGCGGTGCACCGCGCCGACGGACGAATCGGGAAAGGTCTTGGCGTAGAATCGCGCCGCGCCCTCGGCGTCGCCATCGTACCAGAGGCAAATCGTGTTCTTTGCCGGCTTCACCATGTCACTTCTCCTTTGTGATGAGCCGCCCGAAACCGGAGCCAACGATGCACTCGCAGTCGAAGGGCCTTGGCTCGGCCGACATTTCCACGCTGATGTTTCGCAAAGGCCTAACTTTCCGGCGCTGCTTCACTGTGCTTCGCGTACGCGGGATAACGCCTCAATCAAGCCGCGCCGCGAAGCGGCGTCGGCTTGAATGAGTTGTTCGGCATGATTGGATGTCCCCCACTTTTTGAGTCGCCCGGTAATCCCCTCATCACCGCGGCATCAGCGCGAACACACCCCAGCCCAGGTATTCACGCGTGTAAGCGGCGTAGCGCTCGGGTTCCGAGGTCAGTTGAGCTCGAACATCTTTCGCGAACTCGTCGTCAGGATTGGCTCCAAGCCATCGGCGCATGGTGAGCCATTTGGCCGCCTCGTATCTGTCCCAGCCGTCTTGGTCAGCCAGGACCATTTCAACGACATCGTAGCCACGGTGGCCGAAAGACGCGAGAAGTTCCGGAAGCATGAGAAAATCGGAGATTGAGTTGGCGAGACACCCCTTGGCAACATCTTCCGTCGGCGGTAGCTGCCGCCAGTAGGGCTCGCCGATGAGGATGATCCCTCCGGTGCGCAGGCTCCGCGCCAGAAGCTCGATAGTGCCGACGACTCCCCCGGCGATCCACGTGGCACCGACACAGGCCGCCACACTGGCCTTCTCGTCAGAGACATAGCCGGAAGCATCGCCATGGATGAACTTGACTTGATCGGCGACACCGAGTTCTACAGCACGGAGTTTCGCTTGCTCGGTGAACAACTGGCTCATGTCGATGCCGGTGCCGCTGACGCCGTGATCGCGTGCCCAGGTGCACAGCATCTCCCCCGAACCGCTGCCGAGGTCGAGCACTCGGGCCCCCGATTCCAGACGCAGCGCCGCGCCGAGAGTGGCGAGCTTCTCGGGTGTGATCGGGTTGTGGATGCGGTGAGCACTTTCAGTGATGCTGAATATCCGTGGGATGTCCATTGTGAAGAACTTCCTTGCGTATGAATAGATCCGGTCAGGGCCTAACGTCCAGTGCATAAGCTGCGAGCGCCCACTCGACGGCTTTCAACGGAGACCATACTGCGAGCCAGCTTGATGCGCTTGTTCGGCAGACCCGCCATGTCGACGCTACGTCCAGTAGTGGATCAGCGCCGTGAGAAGGCACGGCACAGCCGCCAGTACCAGGTAGAGGGAGTACCAGCCGGCGAAACCGTATTCATCCTCCGAGAAGCCGGCTTCGTCGGGGGGCGTGGAGCTCTGGCCGAAGTACGGGTCTCCAGTCGCGCGTTGCATGAGCACGTTGGGAGAGACCAGGGCCGCAACCGCGAGGCCCATGGCGATCAGGCCGATTACGAGACACACGCCGTAGAAGTTGTGGACACGGGTGACCCGGACGAGCACGGCCGCCAGGCCGACGAGCCCCCCGCCGACCCCGAGGGCGATCAAGAGTCTAAGACCGCGTCGCTTCATCTAGCTCTGTTCAGCCGAACAAGCACTAGACAGTCTGCATAAGTCACCGACGCAGACGGCCCATTTCTGCATATGACGCTACCACGAGGCGCAGGAGCTGGCGAAAGGCAGACTGCAGAAGCCCTACGATAATCCACCCTCCGCCGCGCCGGCTCCCTACGCTGGCGCCGTGCACGAGGGACGGACACGAGACCCGCGGCAGTCATGAGCCCGGTGCACATGAGACGCACCCAGACCCGCGCGCCCGGCCGCCAGGAGGCGTAGAGGCTGGCGATGACGAGGACACTGAGCGCGGCTGCGACAAGAGCGGCGAAGACGGCGTCGCCCGCGGGGCCCTGCGCGGTGACAGCCGAGGAGAGCGTCTTGTCGTCAAGCGGCGAGGGGAGGTAAGTGAGCGCCAGGGCGGCGGCCAGGGCGGCGGCGAGCAGCGCAAGGAGGAGTACGGTGAGAGTGAAGCCGCGTCGCGGTGAGTCAGCCATGGGAAGCTCCCTTCGCATCGACCTGCGCCAGCCTATCACGGACTTCTTCGCGGCACCGGATAGTGCGCCCAACGCACCGCGGATAAGCTGCGAGCTCTCACGCTACGGCTTTCAACGTAGAGCTTACTTCGACGCCTTCACCCATACCGTGGGGGTGCACCTGGTGACGACCCTGCTCCCCGGTGCGCCGCTCGATCCAGCAGCGCTGTTGCTGGAACACCCATTGTCAGCGCCACTCGGCCGGCGCGAGCGGGTACTTGTGCGCGAGCGCGTCGGGGAGAGCGTCGTCGAGCTGGTCCTGGGCTGTAGTGACGGGCGCGCCAGGCGGCCTGCATCTGGCTGATGAGCTCGGACACCGCCTCGGTCTTGCAGGGCGGCGAGCTGCCGCCCGCCCTGCGTCACACCTTCTTGACGCCGGCGATCAGCTTGCTCACCACGTCCTGAGCGTCGCCATACACCATGCGCGTGTTGTCGGAGTAGAACAGCTTGTTCTCGATGCCGGCGAAGCCGGCGCCGCGGCCGCGCTTGATGACCACCGCGGTCTGCGCCTTGTCCACATCGAGGATCGGCATGCCGTAGATAGGGCTGCCCTTGTCGTCGCGCGCCGCCGGGTTGACGACGTCGTTGGCGCCGATCACGAGGGCCACGTCGGCGGTGGGAAACTCGCCGTTGATCTCGTCGAGGTCGTAGATCATGTCGTAGGGCACGCCGGCCTCGGCGAGCAGCACGTTCATGTGCCCGGGCATGCGCCCCGCCACCGGGTGGATGGCGAACTTGACCTGCACGCCCTTGTCCTGCAGCAGCTTCGCGAGCTCCCACACCTTGTGCTGCGCCTGGGCCACCGCCATGCCGTAGCCGGGCACGATGATGACCTTCTGCCCGAAGGCCATGCTGATGGCGGCGTCGTCGGGCGCCATCTCCTTCATCGAGCCTTCCACGGACTCGGCGAGCTCCTGCCCGCCCTTGGCGCCGAAGCCGGCGAAGAGCACGTTGGCCAGCGAGCGATTCATGGCCTTGGCCATGAGCTGCGTGAGCAGGAAGCCCGCGGAGCCGACCACGGTGCCGGCGATGATCAGCGCGGCGTTGCCGAGCGTGTAGCCTTCGAACGCCACGGCCAGGCCGGTGAGGGCGTTGTAGAGCGAGATCACGACCGGCATGTCGGCGCCACCGATGGGCAGCGTCATGAGCACCCCGTAGAGCAGTGACAGGCCAAAGAAGAGGGCGAGAGCGGGGCCCTCGGGACCGGTGAGGTGCCCGGTGTGCTGGAGCGTCACGATCACGGCCAGGACGACGGCCGCGGCCAGCACCAGCAGATTGATGACGTTCTGGCCGGGGAACAGGAACGACTTCTTGATCAGCCCCTGCAGCTTGGCGAAGGCGATCATGCTGCCCGAGAACGAGATCGAGCCGATGAGCGCGCCCGTGACGCCGAGGATGGCGAAGCTGGCCGACATCGTCGAGGGGTTCATGAACTCGACGGCGGCGATCAGCGCCGCGGCGCCGCCGCCCATGCCGTTGTAGATGGCGACCATCTGCGGCATGTCGACCATGGCGACCTTCTTGGCGGCCACGTAGGCGATGGTGGCGCCGATGGCCACGGCGATGACCATCAGCAGGTAGTTGGTCATGTCGGGCTCGAAGAAGGTGGCCACCACGGCCACCAGCATGCCGACGCCGGCCCACACGATGCCGCGCCGCGCCGTGCGCGGCGAGCTCATGCCCTTGAGGCCTAGGATGAACAGCAGGGTTGCGGCGATGTAGCTCGCCTGGATCAGATCAGACCTCATCGCCGTCCGCCTTGGCCGGCGCCTGCTTCTCCTTCGTGCTCTTGAACATCTCGAGCATGCGCTCGGTGACCGCGTAGCCGCCCACGGCGTTGGCGGTGCCGAGCAGCACGGCAAGGAAGCCGATGATGCGCTCCGGCGTGGTGTTGGCCCTGCCCAGCGCCACCATGGCGCCCACCACGACGATGCCGTGCACGAAGTTGGAGCCGCTCATCAGCGGCGTGTGCAGGATGACCGGCACCTTGGAGATGATCTCGTAGCCGGTGAAGGCCGCGAGCAGGAAGATGTAGATCGCGGCGAACCCGGTGATCATGGCGCGGCTCCTTCGACGAGTGTACGCACGGCGTCATTCACGATCGCGCCGTCCCGCGTGAGCACGCTGCCACCGAGGACCTCGTCGTCCCAGTCGAGGGCGAGTTCGCCGTCCTTCATGAACGGCGTGAGAAAGTGCATCAGGTTGCGCGCGTACTGGTCACTGGCGTGCACCGGCAGCATTCCGGGGATGTTGAGCGGCCCGTAGATGAACACGCCGTTGGGGTGGTTGTACTGCTCGCCGGGCCGCGTGAGCTCGCAGTTGCCGCCGCCTTCGGCGGCCATGTCGATGATCACCGCGCCCGGCTTCATCTTCTCGACGACAGCGGCGCTGATGAGCTTTGGCGAGGGGCGGCCGGGGATGGCCGCCGTCGTGATCACCGCGTCGGCCTCGACGATGTGCTGATCGACGATCTCCCTGGCCTTGGCCTTCTCCTCGTCGGTGAGCTCGCGGGCATAGCCGTCCTTGACCTCGGCGTCGATGCCGGTGTCGATGAAGCGCCCGCCCAGTGACTGCACCTGCTCGCGGGTCGCGGCGCGCACGTCGTAGGCCTCGACGACCGCGCCGAGGCGGCGCGCCGTGGCGATGGCCTGCAAACCTGCGACGCCCACGCCGAGGACCAGAACCTTGGCGGGCCGGAGGGTCCCAGCGGGGGTCGTGAGCATGGGGAAATAGCGGCCGGCCATGCAGGCCGACATCAACACTGCCTTGTAGCCGGCGATGGAAGCCTGGGACGTGAGCGCGTCCATGGCTTGGGCGCGGCTGATGCGGGGAAGCAGTTCCAGGGCGAAGCTCGTGACCTTGCGATCGCGCAGCGCCTTGATCGATGCGAACGCCTTGTACGGCTGCAGCAGGCCGACCACGACGGAGCCTGCGTGCAACAGTTCGGCTTCTGCCGGCGAGGGCGGGTCCACCTTCAAGACCACGTCGGCGGCGAAGGCCTCGGCGGCACTCCCAACGACGGTGGCCGCCGTGAACTCCTGGTCGCGCAGGTGGCTGAGCTCGCCGGCATGGGTCTCGATCAGTACTTCCGCGCCCAGAGCCTTGTACTTCTCGGCCACGGCGGGCACGAGGGCCACCCGGGTCTCGCCCGTTGCGGTCTCCTTGGGCACGCCTATGCGAACGGCCATCGGTCCTCCAGCGTCAGAAAGGCCCCGACAGGGGCTCCACGAGTGGAGTTCCCACGCAGGGCGAGGCGAAAACCTCGCGCGGCCAGTGGAAAGTGGGGTGGGCCGTCAGGCCGTCAGGCGGCGCACGGCCACCGACACCGAGCCGAGACCGACATGCGTGGTGAGGACGGCGCCGGCGCGCACCACGGGGACCTCTCCGCCCAGGTGCTCGGCCAGGCGGGCGGCGACGAAGTCGGCGCCCGCCTCGTCGCCGCTGTGGACGACCATGGCCCGGGCCGGAGCGCCGGCGGCGAACTTCACGGCGCGCTTGACGATGGCGTTGAGGGCGCGGTCGAAGCCGAGCGCCGCGCCGCCCTTGCCGGCCTTGCCGGTCTCGTCGAAGACGATGATCGGGGCGAGATGGAGGCGCGTCAGCGTGCGCGCCATGGTGGGGCTCAAGCGTCCACCGCGCACGGCGAAGTCGAGCGACGCGACCGTGCCGAAGATACGGATCTCGCGCTTCGCCCGCTCGACCAGCGCGGCCACCTCGTCCAGACCGGCGCCGGCGGCGATGGCCTCGCCGGCGGCCTCAAGCAGCAAGCCGGCGCCCACCGAGACCGCGCAGGAGTCGATCACCCTGATGCGCGCAGGGTCGACCTCGCGGGCCGCCGCCTGGGCGGACTGCACCGTGCCCGACATCGCTCCGGCGATGTGCACCGATACGATGCCCTCGCGGTACTCCAGCAGACGGCGATAGGTCTGCGCGAAGTCGGCCACCGCGGGCTGCGAGGAGCGCGGCACTCCCGTGCCGCTGGTGACGCGGTGGATGAAGCCGTCGAGCGTGATGTCGACGCCGTCGAGGTAGCTCTCGTCGCCGAGCGTCAGGGTGAGCGGCACGGCCACGACGCCAAGGCGGAAGGCGGTGTCCTCAGGCAGGTCGGTGGTGGAGTCGGTGACCAGAGCGATGGTGGCCTCGCGCCCCGCCAGCTGCTGGAGCACCATGTCGTCGATCTTGCTGTGCGCGACGGCGCCGAGCGCGGCCACCGTGGCGAGGAACCTCTGCGGCTCGTTGGTGTGTATGTGCACGCGCAGCCGCTGTTCGCCGCCGGCCACGACCAGCGACTCGCCAAGCCCCAGTACGGCGGCCATCACGGCGTCGCGGGACAGCGATGCGTCCCGCGGCGTGAGGAGCGCCTCGGTGCAGTAACGGAAGCGCTCGTCGATCTCTTCGTGCTCGGGGGCGAACGGCGGCAGCCCGCGCGGAGGGGCCTCGATGGGGACCCAGGCCGTCTCGCGGCCGCGCAGAGACTCGATGATGCCCTCGAGGAAGTAGACGAAGCCCTGCCCGCCGGCATCGACCACGTGGCTGCGCGCCAGCACCTCGAGCTGGCGCGGCGTATTGGCGAGCGCTTCGCGGGCGGCGAGCAGGCCGCTGTGCATCATTTCGGTGAAGTCCTCTTCGCCGGAACGGCGGCCCAGCTCGTGCGACCACGCCTTGAGCACGGAGAGGATGGTGCCCTCACGGGGATCCTGCAGGGCCGAGTAGGCGGACTCCGTGCCCAGGCGGGCCGCGTCCGCGAACTGCGGCCCGTCCACGTGGCTGCGGCGCTCCATGCCGCCGGCCAGACCGTGGAGGAACTGCGCGAAGATGGCGCCGGAGTTGCCGCGGGCGCCGTCGAGGGCGCCGTCGGCGGCCACGCGCGCCGCGGCGCCCACGCCGTCCGGCGAGGCGCTGCCGAGCCGCGACGCCGCCGCCTTGAGAGTCGCGGCCAGATTGGCGCCCGTGTCGGCGTCGCGCACCGGGAACACGTTGATACGGTTGAGGCTCTCCTGCTCGCGCACCACAGCGAGCGCGCCGGCGCGGAGCACCCGCGAGAAAGCCGGGCCGTTCAGCGTGCGTACCATGCCCTGACGTCATCCTTCGTGTCGGGAGCCTTGCCGCGGCAAGTCTATCTTCTCCGGCGGACCGTGGCACGAGGGCTCCGCACAAGCGCCCGCGGGCGGAGCGTCAGGCGGGCGCCGGACCCACCTTCTTCAGCGCCTTTCGCGCCGCCTCGGCGACTGCTTTGTCCGGGTCGCCGACGGCCTTGCGCAGCGTTTCCAATGCGGATGGGTCGCCGATCTTGCCCAGCGCCTCGACGATGATCATGCGCAGCAGCGGGTCGGGGTTGTGCATGGCGATGCAGAGCGGCTTGACGGCCACCGCGTCGCCCATCAAGCCGAGCACGTAGGCCGCGTCCTGGCGCCGGTGCAGGTGTCCCTGCTGGACGATGAAGATGAGCCGGTCACGCGCCGGTTCGCCGATGATGACGAGCGCGTCGCGGGCGGTGTTGAGCTGGACGAGGTTCTTGGTCTGCAGTCGCTGGACGATCTTGTCGAGAAAACCGGTGAGGGCGCGCCGCGCGTCGGCGGCCACGGCCGGGTCCTTCTTGTAGTTGGCCGCCCGCACGAGGCGGTCGATCTTGCCCTCGGCCTCGAGCTTGGCGACGTTGGGAGGTCCGAACAGTGCCACGGGTGTCTCCTTGCACGTGACGAGGCGCCCCAGCGGCGCCCGCGGCACAGTCTACCGCAGGACGCCGCCGGCGACATCGTGGAGGCGCGCCGGAGCCGGCGCCGCGAGCGGACGTACCTCGCCGATACGCGCGCGACGCGGGGGTACACTGGGGTCGTGAAGCTCCCGCCCGACATCGGCCTGCCCACCGACGCCTGGTACCAGCTGCCTCTGGCCGCCGCGCTCGAGCACATCGCCGAGCGCGCCGAACTGGCGGAGATCTACTCGGCCGACGAACACAACCTGCTGGCCCCCGACAACCGTCGCGTGGCCGTGGCCAGCGGCCTGCGGCTCACCGTTCACGGACCTTACGACGACCTCGAGCCGGGCAGCCTGCGGGAGCGCGACCGGCGATACGCTGTCCAGATCCACCGGCAACATCTCGAGGCGGCCGCCGAGATCGGGGCGCTCACCTACGTGGTGCACCCCGACTACCGCGGCTGCGCGCTTCCCCGCAACCCACACGTCGTCGACGCGCTGCAGCGCACCTTCGCCGAGCTCGAGGAGCTGCAGCGCGAGCTCGGCGTGCGCATCGTCGTCGAAAACATGCCGGGGACCGGCTTCTCGCACTTCGGCGCGCCCGGCGACCTCGAGCTCGGCGAACTCGGCCTGATCCTCGACACCGGACACGCGGCCATCTGCGGCACGCTCGACGCGTTTCTGCGAACGCCTCACCACGAACTGGCGCACGTGCATCTGCACGACAATCGTGGACCGGCCGACGACGGCGATCCGCATCTTCCCCTGGGGCGTGGCATCGTCGACGCAGGGGCGGTGGTGCGCGCGGCGCGACAGTCCGGGGCGCTGGTCATCCTCGAACTTCTCGACGAGGCGGCGATCGCCGAGAGCGTCGCCTACCTCGAACGGCGAGGGATCCTCACGCCGGGCTGAAGATCCGAGCGACGCTCAGCGCCGGAAGGCGAAGCCGAACCCCGGCGCCTGCTCGAGCGGATCCAGAGGGCTGCTCGGCACGTCGTCGTGAGCGGCGCCGTGGAAGTCGCGGGGCGCCACGTCGTTGGGCCCCGCGGGGTACAACAAGCTCGCCAGCGCCTGGATCTGATCGCGGCCGACGCCGAGCTCGAACTGGCCGCCGCCGTAGAGCTCCATGCCGGCGGCCTGAGCGTGCTCCACGCAGTCCAGCAGTGCGCTGAGGATGCCGAACCGCGACGGCTTGATGTTCAGGTGGCGCAGCGCCTGGGGTCGCCCGCCGAAGGCGCGATCGGCGACAGCCTCGACGTCGGCCCACGAGTGGATCGGAGCGTCGAAGCTGAAGCGCGCCTCCTCGCCGACCAAGGCGTCACGGGCAGGGCCGGTCAGCGCGGGGTCCTCAAGCACGGCATTGGGGAACGCCGCAGCCGCGGCACGGTACTGCACTGGGTCGGGCGGGTTGTCCACCGGCGAGCCCTCGTAGAACGCCTTGAAATCGAGCACGCGTACCCGGCCGGTCGCGGCGATGCGCGTCATCGTCTCCGCGTCCCACTCGGGCGTCGGGTCCAGCTTGAACTCGAGCGCCGGGTCCACGGCGAGCCAGGGAGTGATGTCGAGGCGCGTCGAGACGGCGAAGCGCAGCGGCTGGTAGTCGCGCCCCAGCGCCGCGCCCAGCGACTGACCTCGCTGCCGCAGGGCCAGGTCCAGCGCGGCGCTCTCGAACGCCCAGCGCCGGTAGTTGCGGAAGAACTCCTGCTGTGGCGGCCTGTCGGGGAACAGGTCCAGGCCGCCGACGCGCTTTGAATAGCCCTCAAGCGTCCAATCCCCGGCCAGCGGCAGCGCCAGCGGATACGGATCGTGGTCCTCGGCCGCGTAGGTCACGTCTTCCCCACGCCCTTCGTGACCGCCGCCGCGCAGCACGACCGTCGTGGTGACGCGCAGGAACCCGCTGGAGACGTCCAGCTCGGCGCGTTCCGTCTCGTAGCCTTCGACCACGAGCCCGAGACCCGCGAGCCGTGTATACAGTCCGGGCAACGGAGCGGTTTGATCGCGTGTTGAACTACCCATGACCGCACGGTACCCGGTGCTGGACGAACTCACGCTCGGCCACAGTGACGTTGCCCCGGAAGGCGCGCCAGCGGCGCTCGTCTGCCATACTTGCCCCGTGCCCCCGCCCCACGACATCGGCATCTCCAGCAGCGCCTACTCGGAGCTGCTCCTGCCGGCGGCGCTCGAACGCATCGCCGCCGTCGCGCCGTCCGTCGAGATCCGCTCGTTCGGTCTGCACACGCTCCTCAGCAGACGCAACCGGCGCGCCGCGCTGGAGGCCGGGCTGCCGTGCTCCGTACACGGTCCCTTCGGCTACGCCGGCCTGGGCGACCCGTCCGAGAAGGTGCGGCTTGAGGCACTCGACGAGCACCGCCGCCACCTCGAGGCGGCCGCCGAGATCGGCGCCGCCCTGTACCTCGTCCATCCCGACTGGCGCCCGCGACCCGGCGCTCGCGACCCGGCCGTCGTGAACGCGCTCGAGCGCTCCTTCGACGCCCTCGTCGAGCTCCAAGCTGCGACGGGCGTGACGATCGTCGTCGAGAACATGCCGGGCGCAGGCTGCTCGCACTTCACGGCGCCCGGCGACCTCCACCTGCGTGGTCTCGGCTTCGCCCTCGACGCGGGGCATGCATCGATAAGCGGCACCCTCGCCGCCTTTCTCAGCGCTCCGCCGCCCGAGTGGCGGCACGTGCACCTGCACAGCAACCACGGCGTGGGCGACCTCGATGACCCACACCTGCCGGTGGGCGCCGGCGTGGTGGACGCCGCGGCCGTGCTGGCCGCGGCGCGGGCCGCCGGCGCCTCCGTCGTTCTTGAACTGAACAACGCCGACGATGTCGCCGCCAGTCTCGCCTACTTGCGCCGCCGCGACCTCATCACCTGACGGGTCTGGTCGCCCGCCAAGTGTGGGATACTCGGAGTGTGGTGCACGAGCATGACATCGGTATCTCCACGGGCGCCTACTTCGAGCTGTCGCTGGGAGCCGCCCTGCTGCGCATCGCCGAGATCGCGCCCTCCGCCGAGATCCTCTCGCTCGGAAGTCACTCCCTGCTTGAGCCGGTCAACGCGCGCGTCATCGAGGCCGCGGGCCTGCCGTTCACCGTCCACGGCCCGTTCGCGCACTTCGAGTTCGGCAGCCGCTCGGCGACGAAGCACCGCGGCGCGATCGACCTGCACCGGCGGCACATGTGGGTGGCCGCGGAGCTCGGCGCCCAGTTGTACGTCGTCCACCCCGACATGCAGCGCCGGGCGCGGGGGTGGAACCCGAAGGTCGCGGCGTCTCTGGAGCGCGCCTTCGAGGAGCTCAGTGCACTCCAGGACGAGATCGGCCTGTCCATCGCCGTAGAGAACATGCCGTTCTCCAAACACTCTCATTTCACCGCCCCCGGCGATCTCGACCTCAAAGGACTCGGCCTGGCTCTTGACGCCGGCCACGCCGCCGTCACCGGAACGCTCGGCAATTGGCTCAACGATCCACAGGTCGACCTTCGTCACGTGCATCTCCACGACAATCAGGGTCATGGCGGCAGCGACCACCACCACCCCCTGGGCACGGGCGTCATCGACCTCGAGCCCATCTTCGAGGTCGCGCGCGCCGCTGGAGCGAGCATCGTCCTCGAGCACAAGGACGAGGTCTCGGTCCTCGCGAGCCTCGACCACCTGCGCACCCGCGGCCTTCTCGTGCGGGCCCGAGGCTAGGCCGCGATCGTGAGCGAACGCCTCTTCGAGATCGAACCTGCCGACGAGCGCGTGCGCTTCCTCGCCCGTCTCGAGCCCTTCGCCGGGCTCGATCCCGCCGACCTCGAGCGCGTCGTCGCCGCCGTCGAGGAGCGGCTCGTCCCCGCGGGCACGGCGCTGATGGTGGAGAGCGGGCTGCCGGGCACGCAGCTCTACCTCGTCCATGACGGCACCGTGGAGCTGCTGCACAAGCA
Source organism: uncultured Thermoleophilia bacterium (assembly GCA_963765635.1). Taxonomy (GTDB): domain Bacteria; phylum Actinomycetota; class Thermoleophilia; order UBA2241; family UBA2241; genus CAIXSE01. The sequence continues at coordinate 655,319 of CAVXXF010000002.1, read as the reverse complement.
GGCTCTGGTGGCCGTCCTCACCAGCGGTGAGATCTTCGGCCACCCGACCCTGCTCACCGGTCTGGCCCCGGAGTTCACCGCGCGGGCGCGCACCGATTGCAGCCTTTACTGCATCCCCAAGGAGGTCGCCGTCGAGCTTCTCAGCCGGCCCGAGGGCGTGAAGTGGCTGGCGGGCAACCAGCGCGAGAGGTTGCTCCAGGCAGCGCGCTCCATGAGCGCGCTGCCCGACGTGCGCACGCGCCCCGTGACCGAGGTGGTGCGCAGCGCGCCCCTGTTCTGCGACCCGGACGCCACGATCCGCGATGCCGCTCAGCTGATGATCGACGAACGGCGCTCCGTCATCCTCATCCGTACCCGCGACGGGCTCGGCATCGTCACCGACGTCGACTTGCGCAACAAGGTCGTCGTCGGGGGCGTCTCTCGAGAGGCTCCGGTGAGCACGATCATGACGAGGCCCGTGCACACCATCGGCGCCGAGGCGCTGGCCCCCGAAGCCAGCATCGCGATGATGGTCGCGGGCGTGAACCACCTCCCCGTTCTCGACGAGACCGGCGAAGTGGTGGGCATCCTGTCGGCCAGCAACCTGATGACGCTCGAGGCTCGGAGCCCCTTCGCGCTGCGCCGTTCGATCCAGTCCGCGCGCACCGAGAAGGACCTGGACGACGCCGTCGCGGACATGCCCAAGCTCTTTCTCGACCTGCTCGACGCCCACCTCGACGCGCCGGCGCTGACCCGCGTGATCACGGTGCTCTGCGATGCCATGACTTCGCGCCTCCTCGAGCTCGCCTTCGAGCGGCACGGCGAGCCGCCGGTGCCCTACGCCTGGCTGGCGTTCGGCAGCTGCGCGCGCAGCGAGCTCACTCTGGCCTCCGACCAGGACAACGGGCTCGCCTACGCAGACACCGACGACCCCGCGGTGGACGGGTTCTTCCGGCTGGTCGCCGAAGACGTCAACGCCGGCCTCGTGCGCTGCGGCTTCGCCGCCGACCCCCACGGGGTCCTGGCGCGCACGGCTCAGTGGCGCATGTCACTGGCGCAATGGCAGGCGACGTTCCGCGACTGCCTCCAGGGGCGCGACCTCGACCGCATGGCGCGCGCCAGCGTGGCGTTCGACTACCGCCAGGTGGCCGGAGAGCTCCGCGTGGACCTGGCGCTGACCGACATCATGCGCGAGGCCCCCCGTCACCCGCGCTTTCTCAAGGGCCTCGAGCTACTCGGCGCCAAGGTGCGCCCGCCACTGGGCTTCCGGCAGCGGCTCGAAGGGCGTCTGGACATCAAGAAGGACGGGCTCATCCCCATCCAGAACCTGGCCCGCTACCACGCTTTCTCCCGGGGGATCACCGCGGGTACGACCCTCGAGCGCCTGGAGGCCGTCCGGGAGGCGTGCAACGACGAGACCACCTGCGAACGGTCGCTGCGCGAGGCGTTCATCAGCATGTCCCAGCTGCAGCTTCGGCATCACGCCCGGCTCCTGCAGGTCGGCCTCACCCCACACAACGTGATCGACGTCGAGAACCTGCGCCCGCTGACCCGCGTGACCCTCCAGGAGGCGCTGCGGGAGGTCGCCGCGGCGCAGAAGCGATCGCCGTGGGGGTCCGGTCTGCAGATCTGAGGCCGTGCGGCCGCCTGTGACGCCCGCGGCCGCCCTCTGCTAGACTCGTGCCGGCGGCCTCCGGCCGCCTCCCGCTCACGCCAACGACCGAAAGCGCGCGCCATGAGCCAGTCTTCCACGTACACCGGCACCCGCGACTACATCGCCGCCCCCGACCTCATGCAGACGGTCAACGTCGCCGTCCAGCTCAGCCGCCCGCTGCTCATCAAGGGCGAGCCCGGCACCGGCAAGACGATGCTCGCCCAGAGCATCGCCCGCGGCCTCGACATGCCGCTCATCGTCTGGAACGTGAAGTCGACCACCAAAGCCCAGGACGGCCTCTACCTCTACGACACCGTGCAGCGGCTCTACGACGGCCAGTTCGGTGACCGCGACGTCAGCGACATCGCCCAGTACATCAAGCCCGGCAAGCTGGGCGAAGCCTTCAGGAGCGAGGCGCGCGTCGTGCTGCTCATCGACGAGATCGACAAGGCCGACCTCGAGTTCCCCAACGACCTCCTGTGGGAGCTCGACCAGATGGAGTTCGGCATCCCCGAGACCCACGAGACCGTCAAGGCCCTTCACCGGCCCATCGTGCTCATCACGTCCAACGCCGAGAAGGAACTGCCGGACGCGTTTCTGCGCCGCTGCGTCTTTCACTACATCGAGTTCCCCGACGAGGAGATGATGGAGCGCATCGTGCGCGTGCACGTGCCGCAGCTCGACAAGCGCCTCCTCGACCTCGCCCTCCAGGCCTTCTACTGGTTGCGCGACGTGCCCGGCCTGCAGAAGAAGCCCAGCACCAGCGAGCTCATCGACTGGGTGCAGGCGCTGGCCCGCGGCGGCGTGGACCCGAAGGAGATCGCCGCGCGCCTGCCCTTCATGGGCGTGCTGCTCAAGAAGGATCACGACGTCGACGTCGCGCAGCGGGCGCTCGCCGGCGGCCGGCGGCGGTAGCGAGCCCGGCAGTCCGGCCCCGCCCGCCCGGAGACCACGTGTTCACCGACTTCTTCTTCCTGCTGCGCTTCTACGGCGTGCCCGTCACGGTCACGGAGTGGCTGGCGCTGATGCGCGCCCTCGCCCTGGGGCTCGCGCCCGCCAGCCTCGACCAGTTCTACGCCGTGGCGCGCAGCATCCTCGTCAAGTCGGAGGCCTACTTCGACCAGTACGACCAGGCCTTCGCAGCGATGTTCGAGGGCATCGACACGCCGCCGCAGATCGAAGACGAGGTGTGGGGCTGGCTGGCGAACCCGCTCGACATGCCCGGCCTCACCGAAGAGGAGCGCCGCCTGCTCGCCGCCGCGATGGAGGATCTCGACCTGGAGGCGCTCGAGCGCCTGTTCCGCGAGCGCCTCGCCGAGCAGGACGAGGCCCATCACGGCGGCAACCGCTGGGTCGGAACCGGCGGCACTTCGCCGTTCGGCCACTCCGGCTTTCACACCGGCGGCATCCGCGTCGGCGGCGAGAGCCGCAATCGTGGCGCTGTGAAGGTGGCCGGCGAGCGTCGCTACCGCGGCTACCGCACCGACCAGGAGGTCGGCGTGCGGCAGTTCGAGCTCGCCCTGCGGCGCCTTCGGCAGCTCTCGTCGCGCAACGCAGGCGTCCCCGACGAGCTCGACCTCGACGAGACCATCGAGGAGACGGCGGCCAACGCCGGCCGCCTCAGCCTCGTCTGGCGCAAGAGCCGCAAGAACGCCGTCAAGGTACTACTGCTGATGGACGTCGGCGGATCGATGCACCCCTACATCCGCCTCTGCAGCCAGCTCTTCAGCGCCGTCGATCGCAGCACGCATTTCAAGGCCCTGCGCACCTACTACTTCCACAACTGCATCTACGACTGGCTCTACCTCGACACCAGCTGCAGCATGAGTAATGCGATCTCGACGCGCCGCGTGCTTCAGGAGTTGCCCGGCGACTACAAGCTCATCGTCGTCGGCGATGCGGCCATGGCGCCCAGCGAGCTCATGGCCCGCGACGGCATCATCTGGTGGGGCCATCGGCAACGACGAGCCGGGCATCGAATGGCTGCGGCGCCTGCGGCGCCACTTCGACCACTCGGTGTGGCTCAACACGATCTCAGAGAGCGACTGGGAGCGCGCCTACGGCAGCGTCACGATCCGCAAGGTCCGCGAGGTGTTCCCCATGTTCGAGCTCACCGTCGACGGGCTGGCCGCGTCCACGAGGAAGCTGATGGTGAAGTACTAGACTATCGTCCCCTAGAGTCGGCGGGGTCAGCCGCCGATACCACGCTGCGACAGGCCCGGCGAGGAGACGATGATCACTCCGCACGACGACACCCATTCCCACGCCCACATCGACGAAGGCGACGGGGACTCGCGGCTCCTCGCCGAGACGCTCAAGGCGCTCACCCAGCAGATCGCCAGAGCGATCGACTGCTCCGAGTGCTGCATCTACGAGTACCTCCCGGAGCGCCGCGCGCTGCGCGCCCAGGCGATCTGGTCCGTCGAACTGACAGACCGCGACCGCACCTGGGTCGGCCGCCTGCACGACCTGGCCACGATCCCCGACTTCGCCCGCGTGGTCACGCGGCGCATGGTCCTTGTGGCGTATGCGGAGGACGAGGTGGTAAGCGTCGCGCCCGGCCCCGAGACGATGACGTACTGGGGCGAGCTGGCCGCCGTCTGGGCGCCGATCGTCGCCAACGACGAGGTACTGGGCGTCCTCGAGCTCACCGAGAAGCGCGCCCCGCGCCGTTTCTCCGCAGCCGACCAGCTCCTCGTTCGCCAGATGGCCGACCTCGCTGCGCTCGTACTGCGCAACGCCCGCGACTCGCGTGCCATGGCCGCCCGCAACCGGCAGCTCACGGCCCTCATCGACTCCTCGCGCGCCATGACGTCGACGCTCGACCTCGACGAGGTCCTCGACGTCGTCTGTCGCCAGACGGCGCGTGCCCTGGGCGCGCAGTCGAGCTACATCTACCAGTACGATCCCGAGGCGGACACGATGGTGTGGCTGGCGCACTTTCAGCGCGATCCTTCCCACGGCTTCGAGGAGCCTCTCGGCACCGTGTATCCGATCGAGGACCTGCCCCAGGACCGTGTCGTTCTCGAGACGCGCCGTCCCGTGCAGGTGAGCCTCGACGACCCCGACATCGACCCCGTGGTTCGCGAGCAGCTCATCGACTGGGAGGAGATGTCGTCGCTGATGGTGCCGCTCATCGTCGGGCAGGACCTGGTGGGCGCCCTCGAGGTCAGCGAGTCGGATCACGTGCGCCGGTTCACCGAAGAGGAGACGGCGCTGTGCACCGCGCTCGGCGAGCAGGCCGCGGCGGCGATCCGCAACGCCCAGTTGTACAGCCAGTCGCAGGAACAGAAGAAGGTCATCGAACGTCAGGCGACCACCGACGGCCTCACGGGCCTGTGCAACCACCGCCACTTCTTCGAGCGGCTCAGGGCCGAGGCGCTGCGCGCGCGGCGCTACGGATTTGCGCTCTCGGTGGTCATGCTCGACCTCGACGACTTCAAGCGCGTCAACGATACTCACGGGCATCCCGCGGGTGACCGCGTCCTGAGCACCGTGGGCGCGGTCCTGAGAACGCAGCTGCGTGCGGATGTGGACGTGCCGGCGCGCTACGGCGGCGAGGAGTTCGCCGTGATCCTGCCGCACACTGGTCCGCTGAGCTCCGCTCTCACAGAGACGGCCAACGGCGCGCAGGCCACAGCCGAGCGCATCCGGCGAGCGATCGCCGAGGTCACGCTGCCGCTGCCCGCGTCCGACGACGGGCTGCCCCCGCATATCACCGCCAGCGTGGGCGTCGCCACCCTGCCGGCGCACGCCGTCGACGCCGACGACCTGGTCAACAAAGCCGACAGGGCGCTCTACGCGGCCAAGCAGGGAGGCAAGGACCGCGTCGAGGTCTACGTCCCCGGCTGAGTCCGCGCTGCGTCTGCCATACTGTCCGCATGATGTTCGAGCGCTCCGACATCGCCATCTCGACAGGGGCCTACCGCGGCCTTCCGCTGGCGGCCGTCCTGTTGCGCATCAGCGAGCTGGCCCCGGCCGCCGAGATCACCTCCTACGGAGCGCACTCGCTGCTCGAACTGGACAACGCGCGCGCAGTGGCGGCTCTCGGGCTGCCCTTCAGCGTGCACGGTCCCTTCGTGCGCGTGGCCATCGGCAGCACGAACGAGGCCAAGCGACGCGCCGCGGTGGAACTGCATCGGCGCCATCTCAAGGTCGCGGCGGTCCTCGGCGCGACGCTCTACCTCGTGCACCCCGACCGGCAGCGCAAACGGAAGCCGCGCCAACCCGCGGTCGTCACGGCGCTGAAGCGCTCGTTCGCCGAGCTGCGCGCGTACCAGGACGAATACGGCGTGCCGGTGGTCGTCGAGAACATGCCGTTCCCGGGCCTGTCCCACTTCACGGCGCCGGGAGATCTCGATCTCTGCGGCCTCGAGCTGGCGCTCGATGTCGGCCACGCCGCCGTGTCCGGCACGCTGTCCGCCTGGCTCGAGGACCCGCGCGCGACCCTGCGCCACGTCCATCTGCACGACAACCAAGGGCCCGCGAGCGGCGATCTGCACCACCCTCTGGGCACGGGGATCGTCGACGCCGGCGCCGTGATCGCGAAGGCGCGGACCGTCGGCGCCTCGATGGTCGTCGAGCACTTGAACGAGGACGACGTGCTCGCGAGCCTCTACTATCTGCGTGCTCGCGAGCTGATCAAGTAACGATGCCGGCGTCCCCTGGTCTTCGTGCCTCGCCTGCTATGCTGCTCGCGGCGGCCGGCACCCGCGCGGCGTTGCGCGCCGCGCGGAAGGCCCGGGGAAGACCGATGACAGGCAGTCCGTCATGAGCGAAGCAAAGCGCTGGGAGGATCACGCCGGCGAGGTCGCGAGGTTCTTGTCGCACTACCCGCCCTTCGACGGGATGGAAAGGGCGGAGCTCGAGCGCGTGGCCGCCTCCGTCGTGGAACACCGCGCCCTCGAAGGGGAGTCCGTCCTCGTCGAGAACGGCGCCACCGGGACGTACCTGTATGTCGTGCGCGACGGCACGATGGAACTGGACCACAAGGGCCACGTCGTAGACGTCGTGACCAAGGGACAGGTCTTCGGCCACCCTACCCTGCTCACGGGGCTGGCGCCCGAATTCACCGTCCGTGCCCGCGAGGACACAGACCTCTACCTCATCCCTCGCGACGTCGCGATGGAGCTTCTCAGCCGCGCCGACGGCGTGACCTTCGTCGCCCAGACGTTGCGCGAGCGGCTCATCCGCGCGGCTCACACGATGCGCGCGCTGCCGGACGTGCGCAGCGTCCCGGTCACTTCGCTGGTGCGCCGCGGTCCCGTGTTCTGCGAACCGGACACGACCATCCGCGACGTGGCGCAGCTCATGAGCGACGAGACGGTCACCGCCGTCCTCGTCCAGAGCCGCAAGGGCCTCGGCATCGTCACTGACGCCGACCTGCGCAAGAAGGTGATCGCCGGCGGCCTCTCCCCCGAGGCGCCGGTCAGCACGATCATGACGGTGCCGGCGAAGACCGTGAGTACCTTGATGCTCGCCCCGGAGGCCAGCATCGAGATGATGCAGGCCGGCGTGAACCACCTCCCGGTGGTGGACGCACAAGGACGGGTCGTGGGCGTGGTCTCCGCCGGCAGTCTCATGAACCTCGACGCGCTCAGCCCCTTCGCCCTGCGCTGGTCGATCTCGTCGGCCCACGACGAGGACAAGCTGGTCGAAGCGGCGTCAGGGCTGCCGAAGCTGTTCGTCGCGCTCCTCGACGCGCACCTCGATGCGCCAGCTCTGACGCGCGTCATCACGCTGCTTGAGCGATTCCATGACGACCCGCCTGCTCGACCTGGCCTTCGCGCGCTACGGCACGCCGCCGGTGGCCTATGCGTGGCTCGCCCTCGGGAGCAGCGCGCGCAACGAGCTCACCCTTGCCTCCGACCAGGACAACGCGCTCGCCTACGACGATACGGACGACCCAGCGGTCGACGCGTACTTCAAGCAGGTGGCCGAGGTCGTCAACGCCGGCCTGGCGCGCTGCGGCTTCAGCCTCGACGAATCCGGCGTGCTGGCCAGCGACCGGCACTGGCGCCTCACTCAGTCCGGCTGGCTCGAGGTGTTCTCGCGCTGTCTGGAGGTCTGGGACTGGAAGCACCTGCTGCGCGCAAGTATCGCCTTTGACTTCCGCAGGTGGCCGGCGACCTCTCGCTCATCGCGCCGCTGACCGACCTCCTTCGACAGGCGCCTCGCCACGGCGGCTTTCTCAGCGGCCTCGCACACATGGCCTCGCAGATCCCGTCGCCACTCGGGTTCCGCGGGCGCCTTACGGGGCCGATCGACATCAAGAAGAGCGGTCTGCTGCCCGTCGAGAACCTGGCGCGCTTCTATGCCTTCGCCAGGGGGAATTCAGCAGGGACGCACCGTCGAACGACTCGCCACCGTCCGCGAGGCCACGAGCGGGACCGGAGAGAACATCCGGGCGCTGCAGGAGGCCTTTGCCAGCATGTCGATGGTGCGCCTTGAGCATCACGCAAAGCTCATCGAGAAGAGCCGCTCGCCGCACAACGTACTCGACACCGAGAAGCTGCGCCCGCTCACGCGCGTGAGCCTCCAGGAGGCGCTGCGGGTGGTCGCTGCGGCGCAGAAGCTCCTGCCTTGAGGCGCCACTCAGGGCTTGTCGCCGAGGCAGTAGAACCAGCCGTCGCGACAGCCCACGTACACGCGCCCGTCCCACAGAGTCGGCGTGCTCTCGAAGCCTCCGCCGGCGAAGAACTGGTCGGTCTCGTTGAAGCTCACGCGCCAGTACTTGCCATCGTCGCGGGCGCTGGGCAAGCGCCCCCTCGAGGCCCTTCTCCGACGGTGAGTAGGTGATCCGGTAGAGGTGCACGCGCTGGTCGTACGCGGCCGAGATGAGCGTATCGCCGAAAAGCAGAGGCGTGGAGATCGACGCCGCCGTTCCACAGCCGCGCGATCTCCACCGGCGTCTGCAGACCCGGCTCCAGGTTCGGACCCTTCACGAGCTGGCCGCTCAGGGTGTCCTGCGAGACCACGTGCAGGTACCCGTCGATCGCGTTGAAGGCCGTCAGCGCCGGCAGACGCCCGTCCGGTTGTACTCGTCGTTGACCGCACAGGAGCCGATCAAACCGCCCTTCCACTCCCCGACCTTGCGCTCACCCGTGGGGAAGAACCAGTCGATCGGCCTTCTCGGGCGGCCGCGACGGGTCGAGGCACAACACGCCGCCGTGGCCCTTGATGTACTGCTTCTCCACCGGCACCAGGAGCTTGCCGCGGCGCGTGGGCACCACGGTCCCGTCGAGGTCGGAGCCGATGAAGAAGTCCCACTCCACCGCCAGGTCGCCGCGCCGCATGCCGTACACATGCCCCGCGCCGGAGGCGATGTAGATCCGCCGCCCGAGCACCGCGGCCGAGGACTCGAGCACCAGGTTGCCGTCGTGCACCGCCGCACGCTGGTCGCCGAGCAGCTGGCGCTGGGCGACCACTTTGGGCCGCTTCTGCCCGTTCCACTCCTCGGTCTGTAAGCGGATCGAGGGCGTACATCCAGCCGCTCTCCACGCCGATGTACTGGCGGCCGTCGAGGAAGAAGCCGCTGCCGTCGCAGTCGCGGCTGTAGCACGCGGTCTGCGGCACCGGCAGGCGCCAGAGCTCCTTGCCGGAGCCGAACGTCAGCGCCCGGTACGGCGCCACCGCAGGGTCGGCGAGCTTCAGTGGGATAGCCGCGCCGCGAGCCGGCGCAGACGATGTACTTGTCGTCGGCGCCGGCGGGATCGGGGTTCTGGAACACCGACGGGCTGCCCTTGATGATGTCGTCGTACTTGTACTCCCACACCACCTCGCCGGTCACCGCGTCGAGGCGGCGCAGGCGGTGGTCGTAGCCGCCGACCAGCACGTACGGCTTGCCGCCTTCGACGACGATGCTGGGCATCCCGGTCCAGCCACTGCCCGCCCACCTGGCCGGCGGGTCCCCGTCCTCCTTGCCCGAGGTCCAGCCGCTGCCGAGCCGCACCTTCCAGAGCACGTCGAGGCGCTCGGGCACCGGGCCGAGGCCGTAGAAGCGGCGCGAGTAGTTGCCGAGGAAGGTGCCGACCTTGACGCCGTCGCCGTCGAGGGACGGCAGCGGGGCCGGCGGCACGGGACCGTAGGTCACCGCCGTGACGCCGGCGCCGCCACAGCCGCAGGCCACGGCGCGCCACAGGAGTACAACAGCGAGGATGAGGACGACAGGCCGAGCGCGAGGCCGCGCCGCCGCGCCAACTGGCGGCGGCGCGCGGCGGAGCGGCGCCGCGGCGGGCGCCGGGGGATGCCGGCGGGCGTCTCGATGAGTCCACGATACTACGGCGCCGGCGACGTGCGTAGCCCGCGCCGGATCGCGCGTGCTCCGGCGGGCCTTTGCCGATAGGATGCGGTGGCGCCGGCTCAGTCCGCCGGCGCACCACGCGCCCACACAGGTACGACCCCGGAGGGATCCATGGCCACCGACCTCGACTTTCTGCGTGACCTGTGCGCCGCGCCGGCGCCCAGCGGTTTCGAGGCGCCGGCCCAGGAGGTCGTGCGCCGGCGCCTTGCCGCCATCTCCGCTCCCGAGGGCGACCCTCTGGGCAACGTTTGGGCAGGCGTCGTGCCCGGCGGCGCCGCCGCACGTGGTGGTCACCGCGCACAACGACCAGATCGGTCTCATCGTCACCTACGTCGACGAGCAGGGTTACGTGTCGTTCGACAAGATCGGCGGCGTCGATGCGCAGCTGCTGCCCGGTCGCAACCTCGTCGTGCACGGCCCCGGCGGCCCGGTCAACGCCGTGGTCGGCCGCCGCCCTTCGCACAAGATGACCCCCGAAGAGCGCGCCAAGGCTCCGGACCTGCACGAGCAGTGGCTCGACCTCGGCGCCGCGAGCCGCGACGAGGCCCTCGAGCTCGTACAGATCGGTGACCCGATCACCTTCCCCGCGGCCTTTCTGCCGCTGGCCAACGGGCGCTACGCCTCGCCGGCCTTCGACAACAGGGCCGGCGTGTACGTCTGCGTCCGCGCCCTCGAGCACTATGCGTCAGCTCCCGCGGTTGCCAAGCTCACGGCGCTCACCACGGTGCACGAGGAGACCACGTTCATGGGCGCCAAGGCCATGGCCGTGCGCTGGCAGCCAGACGTGATGATCGTCGTCGACGTGGACTTTGCCAGCGACGACCCGGGCAACGACGCCAAGAAGCTTGGCGGCGAGGTCAAGCTGGGCGCCGGCCCCGTGCTTCACCGCGGCGCGGCCAGCAACCAGGCCCTTCTCGCCCTGGCCCGCGAGGTGGCCGCCGCCGAGGGTATCCCGGTACAGGTCAAAGCGATCCCCGGCCGCACCTCCACCGACGCCGAGGAATTCATGGCGGCCGGCCAGGCGGCGACGCTCTCCTTCAGCATCCCCGTGCGCAACATGCACTCGGCCTTCGAGGTCATGCAGCCGGACGACGCCGAGGCGGGCGCGCTGCTCGCGGCCGCCGTCACCCGGCGCGTGGCCGAAGGCTGGTCGCGGGAAGAGTACGTGCCGCGCGCCTGAGCGGCGCGCGGCACGAGCACTCGCGCCTTACTTCGCCGATGCCTTGAAGCCGGCGATCAGCTGTGCCTTCTCGGCGTCCGAGAGGCGTGCGGCGCTGTGCGCCAACTTGTACTGCAGCGGCGGCATCTCGCCCTCGGCGACCTTCTGGGCGGCTGCGGCCATGAGCCCCCCGCCTCCGGTCGCCGGCCACTCCGAGAAGTTCAGGTTGCCGCGTCCCTCGACGACATCCCGGTAGATGAGCCAGGAGCCCGGGGCGATACTTGAATACCAGGGCCAGACCGTCTCGTTGCTGTGACAGTCGAAGCACGCCTTCTGGGCCAGCGCCTTGGTCTGCGGACTGTCCCACGCCGGCTCGCTGGTGACCGGCGGGTTGGTGTGGTCGCGACCGTAGGGAACCAGCTGGATGAGGCCGAATCCGACGATCAGGGCCACGACGACCCAGAGGACGATCTTGACGGTGCGTGACACGGGCTACCTCCCGATCAGCTGCCTCCGGCGCCGGACGAGCGCCGCGGCGATGAAGTCCATCTCCGGCGGCGCCACGCGGCGCCAGTAGGCGTCGTTGTGGCCGCCGAGATCGAAGCCGCCCTGCGGCTCTCCGCGCAGGGCCGCGGCGAAGGCCTTGTCGGCCTCGTAGAACGGATCCTGTTTGCCGCAGTCTACCCGCACCGGCAGGCCGCCAAGCCGGTCGACCCCGGCGTAAACGTCGTGGCCGGCGTAGTCTGCGACGGCCAACAGCACCTCCGCCGCGCCGCCGCCGATCAGTGACTGACGCCGGGTAGTGCCGTTTTCGGCGGTGCCCAACGAAGCCCGTCAGTCGGGCCGGAAGCGCAGCGCGGTCGCAAGCTGGCGGGCCATCTCGGGCTGCCACTTGGCGCGCCCCGGCGCCAGCAGGTGGAAGAGGTCGGCGAAGTCGTCGTCCTTGAGAGCGACAGCCCGCTCGATGTGCAGGTAGGCCACGCCGTACTCGCGGGCGAGCCGGCGGCACGCCGCCCGATAGGCCGGCACGACACCGGCCCAGTCGGGCCCTGCCGCCGACGTGTTGAGCGGCTGGTCGTAGAGCGCCACGGAGAAGCCGCGCTCGCGGGCGAGCTTCAGGATCTCCTCCAGCACCGCAAGGTTGTAGGCGGAGTAGAGCCGGTACAGCCTCACGTCGTTCTCGAGCACGTACAGCACGTTGCGCCGCTTGCCGAGGGGCAGGTGCCCCTTGGCGCCCGGCGGATAGTAGTGCTCGGCGTAGATCAGGCGAGCGCCCGGTAGGGGGCGACCCTTCTTGCCGTCACGCGCCTTGACGTATGACCCGAAATAGTCGAAGAAACCGGGCATCACGCCGAAGGCGCCAGGGCTCTGCCCGTAGAAGCGCTGCGCGAGCGCCTCGAGCCGCGGACTGCGCACGAGGAGCGGGCGGCCGGAGAGCAGGCCCGCGTCTTCATCAGGAGAGGTCGTCACGCGGATGGGCGCCAGGCCGACGGCGAGCAGGGCGGGCCCGTCCGGCAGATTGTCGACGAGCGCCAGCGACATCGGCCATGCTCTGTTGATGAGCAGCGAGACTGACGACCCTCACGTCTTGGCCGGACGCCGCGGCCACCTCGGCGCCGAGTGACTGCTCGTCGATGAAGCACTCCATGGTCCCCGAGCCGCCGAAGAGGTAGATGGTGGGCTGCTGCGACGGCTCCTTCTTGAGCTCGGCGACACGGTAGGCGACGTGCAGGTAGTCGTCGTGAGGGATGCGCAGGAGGCGGCCCTCCGCGACCAACGTGAGGCCGCCGTGCACGAGCGCGCTCTGGAAGACGAGCAGCCCGCCCACCGCCAGCAAGCCTGCCGCCAGAAGGACCAGCGGGTTCCGCTGGCGAAAGCCGCGGCGCAATGAACTCCACTGCGAGTGCCGCTCTGGTGTTCCTCTCATCACATCAGTCTCCTACCCGGCCTCGCCGATGCTCTCACAGAACCTGCCCGGTGAACCACGCAAGCGGCAGGCGGAAGGCGAGGTAGATGATGGTGAGGGCGTGATCGAGTGAGCGCGCGGAGACGAACGCGTAGCCGAGCGCCACGAACAGGAAAGTAGCCGGATACGCCAGCCAGCTCACGTACTTCTCGTAGGGCGCCGAAGGGGGCAATCCGGCCTTCTTGCGGGCCTTCCTGCGTTTCTTCTTCCAGCGCTCCCAGCGCGAGACCACCACGAGCCCCGTACCGTGATACAGGCCCCAGGCGGTCCAGTTGAGGTCGACGTAGTGCCAGAGACCCATGGTGAGCATGCTGGCGTACAAACCCAGCCAAGGCTTTCGCGTGAGACCGAACACCGGGAAGTACACGTTGTTGCGACACCAGGTCGAGAGGGAGATGTGCCAGCTGCGCCAGAAGTCGCCGAGGTTCTTCTGCAGGAAGGGCAGGTGGAAGTTCTCCATGATGCGAAAGCCGAACAGCGCCGAGAACCCGATGGCCAGGTCGGTATAGGCGGAGAGGTCGAAGTAGGCGCGCACGAACACGAGGACGCAGTAGGCGATGGGCCACCAGGGGCCGAGCTCAGACGCTTCGAAGCCGGGGCTGCCGACCGTCGTGATGATCTTCGTGAAGAAGATGGCGAACACGAAGTCGACGACGAAGACCTTCTTGAAGTACCCCAAGGCGATACGCCGCAGCCCCAGGTAGAACAGCTGCCGGTCGAACGAGTAGCTGCGCTTCTCGTAGAACCCCTGATAGGTCTCGAGCGGCCCTGCCGGGAACGTGGGGATGAACATCACGAAGGCGGCGAGCCGCAGCAGCGAGTTCTCCTCGATGACGCCGCGCATACAGTCGAAGACGTACTGCAACAGGCGGAAGGCGAAGTAGCTGATGCCCAGCGGCATCAGCAGATGCGAGACGACCCAATCGTCCTCTCCCCAGATCGTCATGGCCCCGCGCTGACCGTACTTGCCGATCCCCAGGGTGATGACCGTGATGGCGACGATGATGAGCACCACGCGGCCGCCGCTCAGCTTCTCACGGCGCTTGAGGTCGACGAGCTGGTGAGCCACGACCACGAGCCCCACGGCGATCGCCGCGAAGGCCGGGTGCAGCAGCGCGAGCACGGCCACCGAGAGCACGACCAGGAAGACCAGCTTGACGCGCTCCCTCCGCAACAGCAGCCAGAAGACCAGCAGCGCGGCGAGGACGACGGGGATCAGGTACAGGGTGAAGTAGATCCTCACAGGAGCGTCACCAGCTCCTCGGCGAGGCGCGTCTGCCAGAGCTCGCGCCCCGGCTCCACCAGATGCGAGAGGTCGTGGAAGTCGGCGCTGGGGAGAGCCAGCTCCCGGTTGAAGTCGAGATACGGCACGCCGTGCTCGCCGGCCAGCGCCTTGACCGGCTCACGGTACTGGGCGATAGCCTCGTCGAAACGGCCCTTGACGACGTCCTCGTTGAGCGGCAGCTCCACGATGACGGCGCGCACGCCGCGCTGCTCACAGCGCGTCACGAGCTGCTCGAGCATGGCGAGATTGTAGGCGAGATTGCGGCGGAACACCGGGTAGCGGGAGGCGCTCCACTTCTTCACCAGCCGCTCCTTCTGAGCCGGCGTGCGGATGCCGCTCAGGGTGTAGTGATGCTGGCGGTACTGGCGCGCCGCCGGCCTGGCCGCGAGCAGCACCGGGCCGTCCTTCTTCAGAAAGCTCGTGAGGTACGAGAAGATGCCCGGCAGAATCGTAGACGAGTACCGGTAGCGGCCGTAGGCGCTCGACACGTACTGCTGCAGGAACGAGCTCTTGAGCACGAGGTCGCGGCCGACCACCTGCTGCTCGTTCTCGGCCGGGAAGGCCGTGAAGCGGCCCGAGATTGACGCCGATGAGAACCCACGCCGGGGAATCCGGGACGTTGTCGGCGACGGCGAGCGTCTCGGCGAAGTTCTGGTTTATGCAGGCGAGGTCCCAGGCGGCGATGCGCGGCCCGCCCGCTGCGCCGCACCTCGGCGGCCAGGCTCGGCCCGCTGACGATGGCCTCGCGCGCCGCCGAGCCGCCGGTAAGGTACACGGCGGGCGTGTCCGGCGGCCGGCGCTTGTTGTGACCCACGGTCCAGGACACGTAGGTGAACGAGTCGGTGCTGCTGCGCAGGCAGTACTCGAGAGGAACGGCGCTCCAGGCGCCGCTGGTGAACAGATACTCGAAGCCCAGCAGCGCCGGGATCAGTAGGGCCGCGGCCACGAGCAGGACCAGCGGGTTCCGGTTGCGGAACCCGGCCCCGAAGCCCTTCACCCGAGCTCCTCCGCGAGCAGCGCCTGGAGCTCGGCGCGGACGGCCTTGCCGGAGCCCGTGCGTGGGATGGCGGCGACGGCGATAACGCGGCTCGGCAGCGACGACGAGGGCAGCACCGCACGCAGCTCGCGGAGCAGACGCGACGCCTTGAAGCCCTCCCGGCTCGAGCGGCACCACGAAGGCCACCGGCACGTGCCCGAGGATGGCGTCGGGCGCCGCGAGCACGGCCACGTCCGCGAAGCGCCCGAGACCCTGCAGCGCCTGCTGCACGTGGATGATGCTGACCTTCTCGCCGCCACGCTTGATGATGTCGTCCTTGCGCCCGGCGATCCACACGGCGCCGCTCTCGTCCACGTGGCCGAAGTCGCCGGTCTTGAGGCCGTGCTCGGTGAGCGTGCGGGCGGTGATCGCGGGCTCGTCCAGGTAGCCCTGCATGAGCAGCGAGCCCGTGACGTAGAGCTCGCCGGTCTCGCCGGGCGCGGCCTCCGCGCCGTCGCTTCGCCGGGCCACGACGCGCATGTCGCCGATGGGCCGGCCCACGGAGCCGACGCGCCGGGCGAGATCGGCCGGCGGCAGAATGCAGAGCCGGCCGCTGACCTCGGTGAGCCCGTACATGTTGAAGAGGCCGACGCCGGGAAGCAGGCGGCGGAACTTCTCGATCACCGGCAGCGGCAGGTGGTCGCCGCTGCTCACCCAGAAGCGCAGGCTGTGGGCGCGCGGCTCCTCGAGGGGCTCGACGACGCGCACGAGGTGCGCCGGAGCGCCGCCGAAGCCGGTGCAGCCCAGCGTCTCCATCTCGTCGAGCAGGCCGGCCCCGAAGAAGAAGCCGAGCTGTCCGGCCACGCCGCCGCCGGCCGCCAGCAGAGTGAGGAAATGACAGATGCCGCTGGTGAAGTACGGCGGCGTGTTGATGAAGATGCGCTCGTCGTCGCGGAGACCCAACGTCAGCGCCACGTGGCCGGCGTTGCTCGAAATGGCGCGCAGCGTCTGGCAGACGCCCTTGGGCAGGCCGGTGGTGCCCGAGGTGAACATGATCATCGCCGGCTCGTCCTCGCGCACGGCCTCGAGGTCCTCGACGGCCGCCGGGCCGGCCGCCGGAGCCGCCACGCCGCCGGCCTCGGCGGGACGCAAGCCGTCTATGAGGCCGTCTTCGTCGGCCGTCGCCACGAGGCGCGCAGGGCCCTCCCCGGGGCAGGCGTCGTCGGTGGCGAGCACGAGCACGTCCGGCGCCGCCTTGCCTACGAGCCAGTCGGCGTCGGCCTGCGGCAGGCTCGTGTTCAGCGGCACGACCACGCCGCCGGCCAGCCACACGCCGAGCATGCAGACGAAGAACTGGTCGTACTCTTCGAGGTAGAGGGCGACGCGCCGGCCGCGGTCGCCGCCGGCCGCGCGCAGGTCGGCGGCGACCGCCGTGGCGCGCTGCAGCATCTCGGCGTAGGTGTACGTGCGGCCGCGCGCGACCAGCAGCACGGCAGCGGGGCGCGCGGCCGCCCACGAGCGCAGGCGCGCCACAGCGTCGGTCATGAGAGCGGCGGTCATGAGCAGCGCGCGGTCAGGCGTCAGAAGCCGACGTAGCGGAACTCGGTGAGCTTGCCGCCGACCAGTACGGCCACGGTGATCGCCAGGAAGAGCAGGAACCAGAGCAGCGTCTGCAGGCTCAGCCCGAGCCCGTAGAAGAACCACCGTGTCGGCGGCCGCTCGTCGGCGTCCAGCGGCGGCACGACGTCGTGCGAGTCGGTCTGCCCGGAGCCGACCTCAGGCATCGACCGCCTTCTTGCGCGCGATGTAGGCCAGCATGTGGTTCACCGTGTCGAGGTTCTCGAAAACGATGTCCATGGGCTTCACCTTGATGGAGAAGGTCTCCTCGAGAAAGGCGATGAGCGCCGTGAGATTCATGGAGTCGAGCAACTGATCGCGAAACAGCGACGTGTCGGCGGTCGCCTCGTCTTCGTCGAGGTCGGCCTCTTCGCGGATGAACTCGAGGATGGTCTCGGCGTCGGTCATTCGCGCGTCCCCGCGGCGTAGGAGAACTTCATGGGGTTCACGAAGCCCGTGGCCTCGACGCCGGCCTTGAACACCCTGGCCAGCGTGAACACGCGCTCGGCGGTCTGGAAGCCCTGCTCCATGCCCCACTCGTCGCTGAGGATGTGGCCGCGACCGCCGGCCCAGCCGTAGGCGCCGAACTGGCAGGTACCGTCGCCGTTGCCGACCACGAGGCAGCCGTTGCGCACGAAGGGCAGCCACGTGGCGATGATGGCCGTCTCGGCGCCGCCGGAACGGCGACCGGCGGTGGCCATCACGCCCACCGGCCGGTTGGCCAGCTTGAAGTCCTGATGGCGCAGCGGCCGCGTGCGCATGATGAACTTGGAGAAAAGGTCGGAGGGCAGCCCGAAATAGACCGGCGTCGCCACGAGCAGGCCGTCGGCGGCCACCATCTTGTCAAGGACCATCTGCACGTCGTCCTCGTCCACACGCACGCACGGGATGAACCTGCCCGAGCCCTTGGTCTTGCCGCACACATTGCAGGCCTTGCAGGGCTCCACATGAAGATCGCGCAGGTGGACGATCTCGTGCTCCGCTTCACCGGGGTAGGTGGCGTCCAGCTTCTCGAAGGCCGATGCGAGCATGATGCCACTGTTGCTGTTGTCGCGTGGGCTGCAATCGAGCCCCAAGAGCCGCACCGTCATGTGTCTAGCTCCTCCCCGCGCGCGGCTGCCCAGATGAGGCGCCGACCACCGCGCACGCAGTCCTGATCATGAAGGTAATGCTACCAGATGCCGCAGCGGCGAGACGCGAGTGGACGGCCGTGCCGGGAGCCTCTGCGCGCCTCGCGCACGAGACTGACGCCCGACTTTGGCGTGAGAGCTGGTGCCGAAGGTGGGATTTGAACCCACACGCCCTCTCGGGCACCGGGTTTTGAGTCCAGCGCGTCTACCGGTTCCGCCACTTCGGCACGAGGCGACCTATAGGGATTCTACCCTACTGCCGGGCCACGATGAGCAGCGGACCGACGAAGAGGAACGCCGTACCGATACCGGCGGCATTGGCGATCGGCAGAGAAGCGTACCGCACCATGCCGGCGAAGCGCGGATGCGTGCAGAGGCAGAAGAACCGGCGCAGGCTCTGCGGATGGATGAACATCTGCCACCGCTCGGCGCGCCCGGAGAACGCAAAGAGCGTGCGGCAGCCGACGTTGGCGACGCTGTCAACCACCAGCAGACTAAGCGCCAGGAGCGCTGGGGTCCAGGGCGCGCCTCTAAACAGAGCCATGTCGTCGAGCACCGCGCTGCGGGGTCTGCCGCGACGTTGGAGCTGCGATCTGGGGGCCGAGCCGGCGCATGGCTTCACGCCTCCGTGCGCGATCGAACTTCGAGCGCGTTCGAGCCATCTCCGGCATCCCACTCTGTCGCAGTGCGCGACTGGATGATGGACTTGGTCACCGTAGCGCGCAGGTGTCGGATACAATCAGGTCTTGACGGATCGGAGGAGCCTCCTTGCCGCACTCATCGCGGGCAGCCCTACGCTCGTCCTTGCCGCGTCCCCGACACTTGAGACGACGCCGCCTGGCCCACGCTTGGTGGAACCATCAATGGCCGATCCTCGCAGGTCTCTGGGCGCTCCTGATGGTCCTGGGCTACATCGGCTTCTCGAAGTACTTCGAGCTCTATCCCCTGGAGATGCCTCACGCGCGCCACGATTTGATCTACTACACATTCCAGCTCCTCCCGATGGAATCGGGAGCGCGGCCCCACGCAGTGCCGTGGGAGCTCCAGATCTCGCGTTACTTCCTGCCGATCCTCGGGGTCTACGCCACCGTGGCCGCCCTCGTGATCGCGTTCTGGGGCAGGACCCTGCGGCTGCGGCTGCGCATGACGCGCCGTCACGTCGTGATCTGCGGCCTGGGCGACAAGGGCCTTCGCCTGGCGCGGGGGTTTCACAGCATGGGGGCTCAGACGGTCGTCGTCGAACGCGATCGCGCCAACCCGTGGATCGAGCAGTGCCGGGACGAGGGCATCGCCGTGCTCGTCGGCGACGCCACCGATGCGGACGTACTTAAGGCCGCGGGAGTGGCGCGGGCCGAGCACTTGATCTCTGTATGCCGCGACGACGGCGCCAACGCCGAAGTCGGGCTTGCTGCGCACGGTCTGGTGGCCAGACGGCGCGGCGGACCGCTCAGCTGCGTCGTGCACATCCTCGACCCGGACCTCTGCCAGCTCCTGCGTCGGCGGGAGCTCGCGTCCGGCCCGGACACCGGTATGCGCCTTGAGCTCTTCAGCGTGGTCGACCTCGCGGCGCGCACCATCCTGGCCGATTATCCGCTGGTCGACCCAAAGCAGGCTGACCGTGGGCTTCATGTGCTCGTCGTCGGCCTCGGGAACTTCGGACGCAGCGTCGTCCTGCACGCGGCGCGCGACTGGCAGCCGCACTACCGCAAGAGCGGTGAGCGACTGCGCATGATGCTCATCGGCAAGGACGCCGAGCGCTTGACCGAGGCGCTCTGCGCGAGGTATCCGCGTCTGGCTACCACCTGCGAGATCGTGCCGTACACGGCTGACGTCACGCGCCCCGATTTCGATGCTCATGCTGTGCTGGTCGACGCCGACGGCCACTGCGACCTGTCCGCCGCCTACATCTGCCTGAACGACGAGCCGGCCGCCATCTCGATCGGCCTCTCCCTGCGGGAATGCCTTCCCACGGGCGCCCCGCGCATCGTCGTGAGAGTGCGGGACGAGGTCGGCCTCGCCAAGCTTCTGCCGCGAGGCGCCGGCGCGGCGTGCGGGCTGCTGCGGACCTTCCCCGTGTACGAACGCGCCTGCACCCCCGAGCTGGTCCTCGGCGGAGCGCACGAGACCCTGGCGCGCGCCATCCACAGCCAGTACCTCCGCCAGCAGACCGCGCGCGGCGACACACCGCAGAGCAATCCCTCGCTCGTGCCCTGGGACGATCTGCCGCCGCGCCTGCAGGAGGCGAACCGCCGCCAAGCCGACGACATCGGCGTCAAGCTCGAGAAACTCGGATGCACGCTTGCCCCACTGACCGACTGGGACGCCGACCGCTTCACCTTCACGCCGGGTGAGGTGGAGATGCTGGCCGTCAAGGAACATGAGCGCTGGATGGACGACTACGTGCGAGCCGGCTGGGTCCACGCCCCCGGTGACAAGCAGACCCGCAAGAAGACGCACCCATCCCTCGTCCCCTGGAGCCAGCTCACCGAGGACGAGAAAGAGAAAGACCGCGACACGGTCCGGTCGCTCCCGGTCTTCCTCGCGTGCGCCGGCTTTCAGATCGAACGGCTCCTGTCGATCCGGCCGCCCAGCGTCAGTTCACGGTGAAGGTCCTCCAGGACGAGATCGTCTTGGCGTGATCGCTGTCCTGGTGCACCGCGCGCATCCGCCATTTCCCCGCCACATACTTGAACCTCACGCTGTACTCGGTCGAGGAGGACTTGTTGCGGTACGAGTTCGCGTATGTCGAGGTCACAGTCTGCCACCGCCCCCGGTCGTAGCGCTGCAAGTAGACCTTGATGTGACTGACCCTGTTCTGCGCGGGCGTGTGCAGAGGCCGGAGAGTGCCCCAGCTCGTGGTCAGTGTGCCGGGGCGGACTCGAGACGGCACGGCCGGCGGCGTCAGCTTGGCCTTTGACATCACCGTCACGTCGTCACTGACGACATCCTCGTATTGGCTGTCACCAGCGAAGTACAGACCGAAGACCGTGCGCCGCACAATGGACCTGTTGAAGGAGAACTCGCCGGAAGACGAACTGAGAGTACCCCCAATGATCCAGGCATAGGGCGTCCAGGGGTTCTCGGCGTAGGAATAGTCCCACCTCACATCGCGGTTGGGCAGCCAGGACCCAGAGTTCGCGTCCGAAAGCGCTCCCGTGAGGGTCACCGTTCCGTTGTACGGCACGGTCAAGCGATTCGCGCTCAGGACCAGCTTTGCCGCCCCGCCGGTCGGCGTTGGCGTGGGCGTCGGCGTGGGCGTGGGGCCGGAGTAGGTCACCGAGTAGCTTCCGGCGCCCGAGTAGGCAAACACGTCGAGGTAGTAGGTACCACTCTGCGTCGGCGTGTAGCTGAAGCTGCGCGGATAGTTGCCGAGGTAGACAGTGGCCACGAAGGGAGCATCAAAGTCCTTCACGCTGGCAGTACCGGGCGCATACAGGCACAGCCAGAAGTCGCTGCCGGTCGGCCCCGTGAGGCTCGTCGTGAGGGTCTGGCCGGCCGTGAGCGCGATACTGAAGACGTCATCAATATCGGTGGTGGCGGAGAGGCTCCCGGTGAGCGGGGACGACGGGATAGCCACCCCGGGGATGTCGTCGTCCGAGCCCGGCGTCGGCGTGGGCGTGGGGCCGGAGTAGGTCACCGAGTAGCTACCGTCGCCCGTTTCGGCATACGCATCGAGGTAGTAGGTGCCACTCTGCGTCGGCGTGTAGCTGAAGCTACGTGGATAGTTGCCGCTGGTGGCGTAGGCCACGTAGGGAGTATCAGGGTTCTTCACGCTGGCAGTACCGGGCGCGTACAGGTAGAGGCGAAAGTCGCTGCCGGCCGGCCCAGTGATGCTGGCGGTCAGGGTCTGGCCGGCCGTGAGCGCGATACTGAAGACGTCGTCATAGTCGGTGGTGCCGGAGAGGCTCCCGGTGAGCGGGGACGACGGGATAGCCACCCCGGGGATGTCGTCGTCCCAAGTGACCGTTCGGGCTGGTGCGTGCAGTGCCCGGACACTGGCGAGACGCTTCAGCGCCTGCGAAGCCGTGTCCTTGGTCTGCGAGCGCATGGTGGCCGACGCGTTCGCGGCACCGAAGACCATGATCACCACGATGCTTGCGAGCAGCAGGGTGACCGCGGCGCCGCGAACGAGGTACCGCCATTCCCGCCGGCGACTGTCATACGTGTACGTGCTTGCGCTGCCAACCCGCGGTCTCATACGGACCACCCCCAACTCCTTCGCAGCTTTGTCGAGCACCTCTTCCTTCCCCCGTCTCCTCATACCCCTTCTACGCCCTTCTACGCCATTACTCACCCATGTCAAGCCGTTCATCGTTCATCTTGCCCACAACCCTTGACGCGACCCTCTACAGGGCGCACGATTGGGCTCAGACGCGGGGAAGTCACCCCCCCTGCGAATCGGAGCCAAAGGGGTCGTGTCGTGGCCGCACCAGTGGACCGGCCGAGTTCGGCGACCACCAGGAAGATGTTCCTGGTGGCCGTCGCCGGAGGCGCTGTGGCGCTCGCCTTGGGTCGCCCCTGGAGCCTTCGAAACGGCCATGCCGCATCGGCCGGGCCGGCGCGGCCGCGCCGCGCCGAGAACCTCGTTGAGACTGCCCACGGGCGTGGCGTCGAGCTCCGCCCCACGCCCGTCGACGCGCGCGGGCCGGTCTTTCGCCTGAACCGGTCGGCGGCGTCCGTGTGGCGCGGCATCGATGGGCGGCATACGGTGAACGACCTCGCCATCATCCTCGCCGCCACGCACGGCATCCCAACCGCAGCGGCGCGCGCCGACACCGTGGACTGCCTCCGAGCCCTTTCCGGGGGAGGTCTCGTGTTCGGCGTCCACGGTTCGGGCAACGAGATCAGCGGAGAGCCGGCGTGAACAGGTACCGCCTGGCCACCGAGGTCTTCTCGCTGCCGCGCGGACGCGACCACCTTGTGTACGCGCCTCTGCTCCAGACGAGTGTCGTGCTGAACGACGCCGCGCTCAACCTGCTCGCCGACATCGCCGCCGAGCGTTCGGTGACTCGCGACGCCCGCACACACGACGTGCTCGACCTCCTCGTAGACCTTGATCTCGTAAGCACGACCAGGAGCAGACCTCGGACGAGCGGCGCGGCGCCGGCGCTGCCTGTGACCGCCACCTCCGTCGGACCAGCAACTGCCGACCCGGCGCCGACCGCGCTCCGGCCCACCGCCGTCACACTCTTCCTCACGTCGGCGTGCAATCTGCGCTGCGTGTACTGCTACGCGTCCGGCGGCGAGCAGCCGAGCTACCTCGATGAGCAGGTAGCCTTTGATGCGATCGACTTCGTGGTCGACAACGCCGTTGCCGGCGGCCAGACCGAAGTGACCGTCACCTTCCACGGTGGCGGTGAGCCCACGCTCGCGGGCGAGGCGATGAGGCACTGCGTGGAGCACGCCCGGCGTCGCTGCAAAGAGCAAGCCCTCCCCCTCTCCACAGGCACCGCGACAAACGGCGTCATGAGTGACGGCATGCGGGAGTACCTGGCGGAGAGCATGACGTCGGTGATGGTGTCGATCGACGGCCCGGCGGCTGTGCAGGACCTTCTGCGTCCGCGGGCCGGCGGCGGTGCCTCGTCGGCCGCCGTCGAGCGCACTCTGGTGCGCCTCTCGGAGAGCGACTGCACGTTGGGCACCCGGCTCACGTGTACGTCGCACGCGCTCGATCACGCCTTGGAGACGGTGCGACACCTCGTCGACACGTACCGTCTCCACACCATCCACCTCGAACCGCTCTTCGCGTGCGGCCGCTCCGTCGGCAACGGTCTGCGGCCGCCGAACGCGGAGCGCTTCGTCGAGGCCTTTCGCGAGTGTCGCGAGTACGCCAGGCGTCACGGCGTCGAGGTGGCCTACTCAGGCGCGCACCAGTCGTCGCTGGCCTGTTCCTTCTGCCAGGCGAGTAGGCCCAGCTTCAACATCACCACTGAGGGCGACGTCACCGCCTGCTACGAGGTCACCGGCCGTGACGACACCCGCGCCGATACGTTCATCTACGGCTCCTACGACCCCACGCACAGATCGTTCACCTTCGACGCCGCGCGGGTCGACGCACTGCGCCATCTCACCGTCAATGACGCGCCACGATGCGCGCGCTGCTTCGCCAAATACCACTGTGCGGGCGACTGTCCCTCAAAACGGCTCTATCCGGGCGGCGACGACGCCGTGGTCGCGCGATGTGCGATCAACCGGCGACTCACGCTGGACCAGCTCGAGGAGGTGATCCGGTGTCCGACGACCAGCGCAGCGACGGTGTAGACGCTGGCGGCCTCCCCGCCGACGGCGGCTATGAATCGCCCAAGCTCTCGATCTACGAGAGCGAGGCGCCCGTGGAATGGGCTGCTCTCCGCGCTGGGGAGAGCGCTCCCGACGACACCTTGAAGGCCGCGCCCTCGTCGAGCGCGTCGCCCGAGGTGCTGCACTGGAGCGCGCCGCGGCCCGACTACGACTATCCGGATCCCGAGGTCTTCGTCGCGCCCAAGGACCCCTCACGCAAGCTCTCCGGGCCCACGAAGAGGCCCGAGAAGACGAAGAAGGCCGGCAAGGAGACGCGTTCCCACGCGACCAAGACCAAGCTCACCGGGCGCGACGCGTTCGGCGGCGCCCTCTGCACGTGCGATCTCGTGTGTACCTGCAACCTCGTGTGCACCTGCGAGTCCGTCGCCGCATGCGGCTGCGTCGCGGACGCGGGCAGCGGCGGGGGCACGTGCACCTGCGACGCGGTCTGCACCTGCGAAGGCGTGTCGACCTGCGACTGCGTGAACAACTGTTCCTGCCAGGCACAACCGTACTGATGCCGCGGACCGAGCCACCGTGCCCATCGACCACATTCTGAGCAGATGCCGTCGAGCTTTCGCCGTCTCGAGCGTCGCGGTTCTGCTGGTCCTCGCAAGCCTGACCGTGACAGCCGCGCCCGCGCCGGGCGCGACGAAGCACCCCTACAACCGCGGCTGCGAAGCACTCGCCGCCGGCGATGTCGCCAAGGCAAAGGACCTGTTCAAAGAGGCCGTCAAGCTGAACCCCGCGGACTCCGACGCCCTCAACAACCTGGCCGTTTGCTACGTGAAGACCGGCAACTACCGCAAGGCACTCCCGTTGCTGCAGAAGGTGCTGCGCCTCAATGCGAAGTACCGGGGCGCCGACCTCAACATCGGCGCCTCCTACCTCTTCCAGGGCGACACCGGCAAGGCGGCCGCGCCCACGCACCGTGCTCAGGACACTCCTCCGACCGAGACCGGCAAGAGCGTGAAGGCGTCCGCGCTGTACAACCTCGGCCTGATCGCCGCCGAGGACGGTCAGTATGATAACGCGCAGACGTACTTCGAGAAGTCGGCCGCGGTGGCGGCCAGCGCCCAGACAGACCTGGGTCTGGCGACCGCCCGGTGCGCCGACGGTCAGTACGACAAGGGTATCTCCTCGCTCAAAGACATCGCGGCGTCAAACCCTGACAAAGCAGTGGCGCAGGCCGTCGATACCAACCTCTCAGCCGCGTACTACCAGCGAGGGATGACGAAGCTCGAGAAGGGCGATGTCAAAGGAGCCGAGGCCGACTTCACCGAGTCCGACAAGACCGCCAAGAACGACTACGCGACCATGGGCCTCGCCCTTGTCGACGCCGAGCAGGGCGACAAGACGGCCGCGATAGCCACGCTCACCGACCTCAAGGAGTCGTCCGACCTGCCGGGCCTCGCGAAGGCCGCGAGTCTCAACCTCACGCGGGTGACGAGCATGAACGGCACTACCGATGGAACCACCTCATGGCTCAAGTGGCCGGTCCTGATCGGCGGCGGGGTGCTGTTCGCCGTCCAGTTCTACGTGGTCATGCGTGCAGCCACTCCGAGCCGCCGCCGCGGCGCACTCGACACGGCCAAGGTAGCGCTCGGTGTCGTCGCGGGCCTTGCGACGGCGGCCGTCTTCGCCTGGGCCTTCCTTTACCCACCCGACACCCCGCTCTGGGTGCTCGTGGCGCTGGGCGTCGACCTGGTCGTCGTCGCGCTGGCGTGGTGGACGCCGCCCGCCGCACATCGCCAGCCGCGCTCCGCGTAGCGCCGAAGACCCACCCGTACGTCACCCGCTGAGACGACGAAGGCCGGCCGGCGCGCACGGCGACCCGCAAGGGAGCGAACTAGCGGAACACCTGGTCGATGACCAGGAGGACTACGATCCACGCGATCCCGACGGCCGCCGCGGCGATCAGCGCGGGCTTGTGAAGCGCCTGACGCGAGGGCTCTGGCGCTTCGCGGGCCCGTTCGCCCAGCGTTGCCACGCCGGCCGGCGGCGACTCCGCCGCCAGCACGGTCGCGGCCACAGGCGTCGGACCGTCGCCGGTCGGGGCGGCCGACGCGGGCGCGGCCATCACCGTCGGTTCAGGAGCGAACGCTGGCTTGGAGGCACCCGTGGCCGATTCGACCTCCGGTTCGTCGGTCGTTGCGGCCTGTGGTCCAGTCGCCTCCACGGGCGGCTCGAGAGGCTGCATGTCCGGTCCGGATCCGGGCTCCGCCTCGGGTGTCGCCAGGTCCTGGCCCGGTTTGGGCTCAGCCTTCGCCTCCGGCGATGCTGGCGCCAGCTCGGTCTTGGGCTCCAGCGCCGACTCGCAGGTCGTCGCCGCCTGCTGGCCCGGCGCCGACAGTGCCGGCTCTCGTGTGTCGCCGGGCTCCGGCGCTCCTGCCTCCGGCTCGACCTCGGCTGCGGGCTCCAGCGCCTCTGCCGCCGGCTCGACCTCGGCTGCGGGCGCCGACTCAAACGTCGTCGCTGGCGTCGGCGCCCGCTGGAGCAGCGCTGTGATCGCCACGGTGAGGCGCGCAAGATGATCGCGGAGTGGAGGGGTGATCGCATCGAGCCAATGCTGTCCGGCGAGGTAGTACTCGATCGATTCGCGGGGAAATACGTCCTCGATGCGTAGGGGGAGGATCGACAGCCGCGCGGAGACGGCCCTGTCGAGCTCGCGCTCTACTTGCTGAGAGTCGTTGCTGGCCGACGAGAACACCAGGACGAACACGCGGGCGGCGTGGATGGCAGTGACCAATGCCCGTGCAAAGCTCTGGCCAGGCAGCACGTCGCGCGGCGCGATCCAGCAGCGGATGTGCTCGGCCTCAAGCGCCGCGCAGACGGCATCGGCGACCGGCTTGTCCTTCGCCGCATAGCTGATGAACACGTCGTGCGCGGCCGCGCTTTCGCCGGGCGGCGCCGGCGACGCCGGCGACGCCGCCTCCAAGCGCGTGGCGCCCTGAGGCGCCGGGGCGCCCCTCGACGGCCGCTCCGTCATCGTCGCCGTCGGAGGTTCCCCAAGACTCGCAGGAACGAGCGGCCCCAGCGCCTGTTGCAGGGCGATCGCCAGCGCCTGCCCTGTCTGAAAGCGCGCGTCCGGATCCTTCGCGAGCGCCACGCGCATGAGACTATCGAGCGACGGTGGCAGCGCGTCGTTGAGCGGGCACACGGCGGGCACCGGCGCCGTGATGTGCTCCTCGAGGATGTCGTCCGGCGTGTCGCCCAGGTACGGCACCTGCCCCGCCAGTGACTCGAAAAGCATCACGCTCAGCGAGTAGATGTCGCTGCGCCCGTCCACGGCGACGCCTTGGGCCTGCTCCGGCGACGCATAGCGGGCCGATTCCATGACCCAGTCGGCGATCCTCAGCTGCGCGACTCCGACAATCGTGGCGATACCGTAGTCGGTGAGCACCGGCTCGCCCTCTGCGGTGAGCAAGACGTTGGACGGCTTGATGCCGCAGTGGACCATGCCCTGCCGGTGCGCATAGTCCACTGCGGAGCAGAGCGGTTCAAAGAGCCGCAGCACCTCGGCCGCCGTCATGCGACGCCCGAGGGCGGCGATTTCGCTTAGGTGCGCCGACAGGGTGAGGCCGTCGACGTACTCCATCACAATGAAGTACAAGTCGTCGATGTTGTCGAAGTCGATGACCCGCACGATGTTGGGGTGACGAAGCGCCGCCACCGCCCGCGCCTCCTGCTGGAATCTGCCAAGAAGGTCTGGGTCGGTCGCCGTATGCGCGTGCAGCACCTTGACGGCCACGTTCTGCTCGAGGCCGGGGTGCGTGGCCCGGTAGACCGCGGCCATGCTGCCGCGGCCCACAAGCGCAATTAGCTGGTAGCGTCCCAGCGTGCGACCGATCAGATTCTCCGCCACGTGTCCCCCGTCGCGCCTCTCGGCCACCGCATGTTGCCGGGCTTTGGCGGCAGGCGGATGAAGACGCTATGACCGTGCGCCGGCGCCACCCTCGTAGCGCCGTGGCGCCCGAGCGTCTCCAGAACCCCGACGTCTGGCCGACCAGACACGTGCCCTCCAATGATCGCTGCCCAGGGCGCCGTCCTTCCACCCATTCTCTCGCGGCAGCGCAGAAAGACAAGTGCGCGGCAGCGGCGGAGCAGCCGACACCCGATCAAGAAGGCGCTGTGCCAGTGAGCCCCTTGCTGCCGGCGCAAGAGTCCCCACTCATCCTCCTCCCCGAGGGTGTGTGGAGCAAGACGCTTCACCCTCAAGCGTTACCAGAAGACCCTGCTCGTGGCGCACACAGCGGGCCGGGCGCCTGAAAGTGATCCTCGACTTCGCGACGGGCGGCGCTCTGCCTGCGCCGCAACGGGAGCGGCCGCCGGGCCCGAAGGCTCCGGCGGCCGATATCCCGCGCAGTCGGTCGCCTGTCACTGGCGACGCCGGCTCAGTACTGCGAGGCCCAGGTCGTCGTCCACATCTGCGCGCCCATGCCCTTGTGGATAGCGTAGGCGGTCGCGAAGATCTGTGAGCTGCCGTCGTAGATGCTGTCGCGACGCCAGGGGTTCCAGCTCGCGGCCCAGGTGCCCGTGTGGTACTGGAACAGGCCCTTGAAGGATGAGCTGGATCCGGCGTACCGGCGGCCGCCGGACTCGCGCATCATCATGCGATAGATGCCGTCGGCCTTGACGTGGTACTTGGCAGCGGCGACCTTGATGATTGGCAGCCACTTGGCGTGGCGCTCCCAGTCGGCCATCTGCACCTGCTGACGGACCTGGCGGGAGATGCGCTGCACGCGCTGCCGCCAAACGCGCACGGCCTTGCGAGCCTTGGCGACTTTGGCTTTCAGCTGGGTGACGGAGACGGGTGCTGCGGCGGTCTGCGCTGGAGCGAGATCCTGGCCTGACTGCAGAGC
Source organism: uncultured Thermoleophilia bacterium (assembly GCA_963765635.1). Taxonomy (GTDB): domain Bacteria; phylum Actinomycetota; class Thermoleophilia; order UBA2241; family UBA2241; genus CAIXSE01. The sequence goes on along the minus strand of CAVXXF010000002.1, from coordinate 626,110 downwards.
GACCGCGTTGGTGATCCCGGCCTGAGCGGCGAGAAGAGCGGCTTCTGCGGCCTTCAAGCGGTCGTTGGCCTGGCGCAAAGCGCGCTGGGCGACGCGCAGTTTGCCGCGCAGCGGGGTCGACGCCTGGGCATCGGGCGTGAGAACGGCGGTCGTGAGGGCGGTGGTGAGGGCGGTGGCGACGATGAGGAAGGCGATGATCGCGATCCGGCTCTGGCGTCGGGGCACAACGTCCTTTCGACGGGGTTTTCCCGGCGACAGCGGCGAAGCCTGTGCCGACGGGGCGTACCGCGTTCCGCGCACCGGGGCAGCTTACACCACATGCGTACGCCGCGTAAGGGAGACAATGAGAGGGGAGGCGAACGGATGAAGGGGCGTGCCGGGACGCCGCGGTTGTTCGTTCGAGGGGGGATTCAAGCAGACACCGGCGGCCCATGCAACCCGAGGGGGCTGCGCGCCTCGAACTCGACGATCCAGCCAAGCACGTGAGGACGCTCCCGCAGGACAAAAAAGCCTGCCTCTCGCACGAACCTACCCGTATCTCTATCAAGCCGGCAGCCACCGGCGACCGCCGCCCAGGCCGGGGCGGCCCAGCTCTGCAGCCGCCGCCCCGGCTGCCACGACAGGTGCACATGCTCGAGCATGAGCAGGCGGCCGCCGGGGATCAGCACCCGGCGGAGCTCGTCAAGCGCCGCCGCCGGGTCGACGAGCGTACAGAAGCAGAAGCTCGTCACGGCGGTCTCGAAGCTCGCGGCGGCGAACGGCAGGTGCTCGGCCACTCCCTCGACGACGGTGACGGACGCAGCGGCGCGCGCGGCGGCGCGGCGGGCGCGCGCCGCCATGCCGGGGTCGGGTTCGAGCGCCGCGACCTCCACGCCGGCGGGGTACCAGCGCAGCTGGCCGCCGGTGCCGGTGCCGACCTCGAGCACGCGCCCGCGGGCGCGTGCCGCCAGCCGGCGCCGCCAGGCACCCAGAGCGGCGCGCTCGAAGGGCCACATGAGCGCGTCGTAGACGGCGGCGTGACCGCCGGGCGGGGTTGTGTTCGCGTTTGTCATCGCTGAGACTAACGCCGTCTTCGCGTCCCCCGGTTCATGCCCCACCGGCGGGCGCCGCACACGCGAGGCAGGAGCCATGGCCGGTCTGCTGGACCTCACCAAGCACGACAAGAACGATCGCGCCGTCGCCGTGGATCCTGCGGTCGGCGCGGAGTTGCGGCGCCTCGCCAACCTCTTCCTCGTCTCGGGCATCACGCTCGTCCTGTTCCTTACGCGCGCCTTCGCCGAGGTCTTCAGTGTCACGTTCATCCCCAGACCCGCCTACGTGGTCTGGGGCCTCGTCATGCTCACCGGCTGGGCGATGACTTACGTGTACGGCGTCTTCGTGACGTTCAAGGCGCGCCGCTGGCTCTGGCTCACCCTGTGCGCGATCCCGCTCACCTGCGTGCCGGCGGCGGCCGCCTACGCGTGGATCCGCCGTCAGGAGATCGAGCGCGAGGTGCTCGGCGACGGGGCCGGGATGCCGGCCGGCCGCCAGAAGCGCGGCGGGCGAACCACCCGGCGCTGACCGCCAAGCGCAGAGGAAGCCGATCAAGAAGACCCTCCGCCATATTGTCGTCTTCGCCGTCATCGTCGTCGTCCTCTACTTCCTGCTGCCGAAGCTCGTCGACACGCAGGAGACGATCGCGCTGCTCACCCACGCCAGCTACGTGCTGCTGGCCGGCGCCGTCGCGCTGCAGTGCCTGGCGCTGCTCAGCTACGCGAATCTGACGCGCTACATCCTCAAAGTGCTCGACATCCGCCTGCCGCTCCGTGACGTGCTCGGCATCACGCTCAGCAGTCTCGCCGTGAGCCACGTGCTCTCGGCCGGCGGCGTCGGTGGATGGGTGGTCACCTACAACGCCCTGAGGAAGCGCCGGGTGCCACACGGCCTCATCTTCGTGGCGATCGCGGCGCAGCAGTTCTTCAACTACGCCGTGCTGTGGTTCTTCTTCGCCCTGGCCCTGGTGTGGCTCGTGCTGGCGCGCGGCCAGTCCATCGCCGGCTACCTGGCCGGCATCGTGCTCATCGGCCTGCTCATCTGGCTCACGATCTACGGCATCTACCTGTACAACCACCGCTCGCGGATGCGGCGCCGGGTGACTCAGCTGGCCCACCTCGCCAACCGGGTGATGCGCCGCGAAGTCGTGCACGAACGCCACATCGACGGCTGGCTCGACAACCTCTTCGCCGGCATGCGCCGCATGACCTCGCACCGCGGCGCCTTTCGCACCACCACCGTGCTGGCCTGCGGCCTGTGGTTCTTCGACATGCTCTGCCTGTACGCGACCTTCCTCGCCTTCGACTACCGGATCGGCTTCGGCTATCTCGCGGTAGGCTACGTGGTCGCCTACGGGATCGGCACGCTGGCTCCGACCCCGGGAGGCCTGGGGGCGGTCGAAGGCATCCTCATCGCCCTGTTCGTGAGCTTCGGTGTGCCCTCGGCGACGGCCGTTGCCGTGGTGCTCGTGTACCGGCTCATCAACTTCTGGCTGCCGATCCCGCCGGGCTTCATCGCTTACCTCGTGGTGAAGCCGGGGCGGCGACCCATCGCCGAAGGCGAGGTCGAAGAGGCAGCCGCGGAAGTCTGCGAGATCGAAGGCCTCGGAGCACACCCGGGCGACTGAGAACTCGCCCGGGTGCCGGCCAAGAGGCATGGTCTGCTGTAATGCCCACCGTCGACCAGACGAAGGGAGAGCCGCCTCGTCGCGGGGTGCGGACTACTGGCGCCACCCGCCAAAAGAGACGCGATTCGGAACCGGGTGATACTCGTCGACGTACTCGACGTAGCCGTTGAAGTACCAGGGCTGGTCGCGGCTGACGTCATGGTAGAGCTGGATGTTGAACGTCATGGTCGCCCATGTTGACCCCGATCCCGCAGCAAGCCAGGTCCCCGTCATCGTCCCTGCGTCCGCGCTGACCACGCCCTGAAACGCCTTGGCCCAGCCCGGGTTCTGCCACACGCCCGTCACGGAGCTGCCGGACACCGTCAACGTCAGCACCCCCCCTCGCTCGGCGGTTCCCCATGCTCCCGCCCAGTCATTGGCGCTGAACGAGGACGCGAGAGCGCGCCTCAGGTTGGCGCCCTGCTTGCCGGGGAGCGCCTTGCCGGAGAGGTACAGAGCCTTGACCTCGTCGGCGTTGGCGCGAAACCCGAACCACGTCCTCATCAGTCCGAAGTCGGGCGGGTAGAGAGCGGTCGACGGCAGCTCGGCGGCTTCCGCCATCGTGCTCAGGTACTTGTCCCAGATCACCTTCAGTTTCTCCGCCGACACGCCCTTCTTCGCCTGCTTCTCCAGCAGCTCGAGCCAGGGAAGCGCGTTGCGTGTGACGAAGGTCATGAAGTCGACGTTGCGTTCCGCGTAGGCCTCGCTGTCGAAGTACCCGATGTCCCCGTGCCGGTCCTCGATCGCATGCGTCACCTCGTGCCACACGGTCTCACCCATGGCCCTCGCACCCGCCCCCTTGGCCTTCCGCGGGTCCTTGGAGAAAGTGAGGGTCTTCGTGGACGGGTCGTACTGGGCGACCGGCGTCAGCGTGGAGTCCACCTTGATCGTCACGCCCGCCAATGCGCTCCGGTAAGTCCTCAGCCCGCCGCAATCGACTACCTTGGCGAAGCCGGCTTTGTCGTAGTCCTGCATGAAGGCCTTCATGTGCTGGTAGGCAGCGCCTTCAAGCGTTATCGGAGCCGCCAAGGCAGCGGGAGCGCCGGCGAGAAGCACGACCGCAGCGACGATCACGACGCCCCAGCGTGCCGCAAAGTCGATTCTCCGACGTCGTGACCTGACCATCATGCACCTCCTGCGTAGCATGCCTCGTGGCGACGCAGTCTCCTTGTTCGGTTGTCGCCCTACCCAATCTACTAGCGGCACGACGGCCACGCAATGGCGGTCCCGGGGCGGCCGTCGTGCCGCGCCACGTTGTTGGGGCGCCGCTCCGCTGCGAACGCGCAGTTCCCTACCCCCGCAGCCGGTACACCTTGAGAACCGGCCCGCGTTCGCCGCGGCCGGGCGTGAACGTCTCGACAAGCTCCGCCTGCTCGTCGAGGCGGCGGTAGAAGGCGGCGAGTTCGGGGTAGACGTCCGCCGCCGCCAGCACGCGGTCGTACACCTTCGAGCTCACGATCACGTAGTCGGCGTTCTTCTCGTGCAACCAGTCGAGGTCGTGGCTGCGGTTGGGCACGCCGGGCGCCGGCAGCCTGAGCCGGATGATGCGATACCCGGGCGTCGCCAGCCCGGCGCTCCGGTAGTACGCCTCGTCGCGGACGCGCACCAGCGGAGCGCTGTAGTTCTCGGTGGCGATCGTACTACCGGCTGGCACGTTGCTCTCGAGCCATGCTTTGGCGCGCTCGCGCGTGTCGCCACCGGAGAGGTCGCGGACGAAAGCCAGCGAGCCGGCCAGCGGCGCAAGGAGCGCGACGGCGAACACGATCGCGACGGCCGGCGCGGCCACCCTCCTGGCCGCCGGCCGCAGCTCGAGCGCCTCGAGACACACTCGCACGGCAAGCAGCAGCAGAAGCGGGAGGATCGGCAGCAGGTAGCGGTCCGCGAGCTCACTCCACGTGCTGATGTAAACGAAGTAGGCGAGCGCGTAAGGGGCCAGCAGCAGGTCGACGGCCGTGTGGCGCCACAGCGCCCACGCCAGCCCGGCGACCGCCAGCACGACGAGCACGACGCCGAACGTGCCGCCGAGGTTCGTCTCGAGGTTGTACCAGAAGCCGTTGCCGACGTTCTCGAAGCCCAGCCAGCCGCGGTCCATGATGCGGTTCTGGCGGAGGAAGTCGTGGAGGAAGTGACCCGGGTCGAGGACGATGAACGGCGAGCCGGCAAGAAAAGCCAGGAGCATGGGCGCGTATACACGCGCCAGAAGCAGCCGCGGCCAGGCGAGGGCCGCGCGGCCGCCGGCCGCGACGCGGCGCCCCACCTCGCCGCGGCAGGCAAAGACGGCGGCGATGGTCGCCGGCAGGACGAGCGCGCCGAGGTTGTACTTGGTGGACGTGGCGAGGCCAGCGACCACGGCGCCGGCGATCAGCCGGCGGCGCCCCCCGCCGCGGGCCGCCTGGAGCAGCAGCAGGAAGGCGAGCAGCGAGAGCGCCGTGGCGGTGACATCGGTGACGGCCATGTGCGAGTAGGCGACGTGCAGTGGTGCGACCGCGAGAAAGAGGGCGGCCACAAGGCCGGTCGGGCGGCCGAAGGCCTCCCGACCGAGACGGTACAGCAGGTACACCGACACGGTCCCGGCGGCCACCGAGACCAGACGCGCGAGCAGGAAGTACGGCCCCGGGTCGACGACGAAGGAGCCCATCGCCAAGGGGTTCGCGTGCTGCAACGCCCACAGCGCCGGCGCCGCCAGCAGATACACGCCGCCGACCAGATAGAAGAACAGAGAAGGGTAATAGAAGAACTGCGGGTTCAAGCCGCCACGGGCGACGCCGAAAGCCTTCGGCACGACCACGCTCTCGTCGGCGTTGACGAAACTGAACGGCAGGCCCCAATCCACGCCCTTGAGGCGCAGGCCGAGCGCAAGGACGAGCACGGCGACGAGGAGCGCCCCGGCCACACCGGGGCGCTTCCACGGCCCGGCGCGGGCGTCCGCGAGGCTCACGCGTCCCCCAGCTCCAGCTCGACGACGGCACCGCCGCTGGCGCCGCTGCGGAAGCAGCTCACCTCGCCGGTGTGGCAGGCCGGCCCGGCCGGCGCCACGGTGAGGAGCACGGTGTCGTGATCGCAATCCAGCCGTGCCGAGAGCACGCGCTGCACGTTGCCGCTGGTGCCGCCCTTGTGCCAGAGCTCGCGACGGCTGCGGCTCCAGAAGATCGCTTCTCCGGTGGCCAGCGTGGCGGCGAGCGCCTCGGCATTGGCGTAGGCGACCATGAGGACCTCGCCGCCGGCGGCGTCCTGCACCACGCAGGGCACGAGGCCGTCGGCGTTGTAGCGCACGAGATCGAGGAAGGTCTGTGAGTCGATGGCTGCGTCCTCCAGTCGGGCGGCGCCGTGGCGGCTGCTAGCTGAGGAGATCCTTCATGATGGACACGCCGGCGCTGGTACCCACGCGCACTGCGCCGGCGTTGAGCATGAGCTCGACGTCGCGGAGCGTGCGGATCCCGCCCGACGCCTTGATGCTGATGTGCTCGTCGAGGCAGTCGCGCAGCAGCTCGACGTCCTGCACCGTGGCGCCCTTGGGCCCGAGACCCGTCGACGTCTTGACGAAGTCCACGCCGGCCTGCTCACAGATCTTGCAGGCCAGCTTCTTCATCTTGGTGGTTAGATAGCAGGTCTCGATGATGGCCTTGACGACGACCTGACCGCGCCCCGTGTTCATCGCCTTCATACGCACCCCGCGGACCACGCTGGCCAGCTCGTTACGCACATGGCCGAACTCCCCGGAGAGGAAGGCGGGCAGGTTGATGACCACATCCACCTCGTCGGCGCCGCGAGCCACCGCGTCTTCGGCGGAGACGACCTTGGCGCGCAGCGAATCGGCGCCGAACGGGAACGAGATCACCGCGCAGACCTTGACGTCGGCGCCGCGCAGGATGCTGTCGGCGAGCGGCACGAAGTGGGGGAACACGCACACCGCCGCGAAGTGGTACTTGCTCGCTTCGCGGCACAGGCGCTCCACGTCGGGAGACGTGGTGTCCGCCTTCAGGAGCGTGTGATCGATGGTCTTGGCGAGTTCCTCGGCGTACACGCCGGTGGACCTCCAGAGAGACGGCGGGGCGGGTGGAGCCTGAGCGAGTATAGCAAACGAGGTAGCGCGCCCCGCCTCAGATCAGCCGTTCGATGAAGCGCTCGTCGCGGCGCCAGCGCTTGCGGACCTTGACGCGCAGGTCGAGAAAGACCTGCACGCCGAGGATCGCCTCGATCTCCTGGCGGGCGCCGCTGCCGATGGCCTTGACGACACGGCCCCCTTTGCCCACCACGATGGCCTTCTGGGACTCGGTCTCGACGATGAGAGTGGCCTCGATCTCGACCAGGGGACGGTCGACGCGCTCCGTGATGCCCATGACCTCGACGGCTACGGCGTGAGGTACCTCGTCGCGGGTGCGCCGCAGGGCCTGCTCACGGACCAGCTCGGCGATGAGCAGTTCAAGCGGCTGGTCGCTCTTCTCTCCGTCGGGGAAGTACACGGGCCCGGGGGGCATGGCGTCTGCCAGCCTGGCCAGCACCTCGCCGAGGCCGTCGCCGCGTTTGGCCGACACGGGCATGACATCGCGGCCGCCGGCCAGCCGGCGGGCCTCCTCGAGGCGTGCGCCCAGCTGAGGTCCGTCGACGAGATCGATCTTGTTGAGGACCACAAGAGCCGGAAGGGCGGCACCGGCGACCGCCTGGACGATGTAGCGATCGCCGCCGCCGAAGGTCTCCATGGCGTTCAGGAGGACCAGAGCCGCGTCGACTTCGGAGAGCGCGTCGTCGACCGTCGCCTGCATACGCCGGGTGAGCGAATCGAAGGGCTTCTGGAAGCCCGGCAGATCGAGCAGCACGACCTGACAGCCCTCGACGTCGACCACGCCGGTGATGCGCCGGCGCGTGGTCTGCGGGTGGTCACTGACGATGCTCACCTTGCGGCCGACGAGCGCGTTGACCAGTGTGGACTTGCCCACGTTGGGCCGACCGAACACGGCCACGAAGCCGGAGCGGAAGTCGCCGCTCACGGGGCGCCGTCGGCGCCGGTGAAAGGCGTGGTGAGCAGGTCGCTGAGCTGCACGACGACGAGCTCGCCGCCCACACGCGCCACGATCGCCGGGTCGCCGAACTCGGCCAGCGCCTGCAGGCACATCCCGCAAGGCAGGCAGTCCTGCCCGCCCGCGGCGGCGACGACGACAGCGCGCAGAGAGCGCTCGCCGGCGGCGACCATCGCGCCGAGCGCGGCGCGCTCCGCGCACAGACCTGCGGGGTACGACGCGTTCTCCACGTTGACGCCGTGATGGCTGCGACCCGACGGGCCGACGACCACGGCCCCCACAGCGAATCCCGAGTACGGCGCGTAGGCTCTCTCGGTGAGCGTCGCAGCCTCCTCGTAGAGCACTCTCTCAGCCTCATCCGGGGCGCGGCTCACAGGGGGTACCACACGCGGAAGAGGACGACGGTGATGGCGATCCCCAGAGCGGCGCCGGCGGCCACCTCGAGCAAGCTGTGGATGCCCGACTGGATCCTGCTCTGCGCGACCAGCAGGGCCATGAAGAGCGCGATCGCCGAGATCGGCAGCGCGTAGCCGGTGTTGGCGGCCACGAACGTCAGCGCGACCCAGGCGGCGAAGGCCACGGCCGCATGGGCCGAAGGCAGGCCGCCCTGGAACGCCGTGCCGCGGTGGGTCAGCGCCTTCATGGCGATCGCCGCGAGGACCACGATCATGAGGGCGATGACGGTGACGTCGATGGGCGATCCGCGCAGCTTGGTGAGCACCGTGTACGGCACGCTCGTGATCTTGTCGTAGAAGACGAGGTAGGCCACCGCGACCGCATTGATGGCGGCGATGAGGACGGCGCCGGCGGCCACATCCTTGGCGACCTTGGCGCGCGGGTCGTCCTCGTCGGTCACGAGATCGACCAGATGCTCGATGGCGGTGTTGAGCATCTCGGTGATGAGCACGAACGAGATCGCCACGAGGAGAGCGATGACCTCGAGGCGGGTCAGGGCGAAGAAGAGGCCGGCCACGAGCACAAGGCCGGCGATCGCGAAGTGCACCCACATGTTGCGTTCGTAACGCAGCGCGTGGACGATGCCGTCGAAGGCCCAGTTGAAGCTGTGAAGCAGGTTACCGCGGCGTTGCGACAACGAGCGCCTCCCAGTCCATAAGCTCGAGGAGCTCGGCCTGCCGAAGAGCCATCTGCCCGGCGTCCACCTCGTGGTCGTAGCCCAGCAGATGGAGCGTGCCGTGCACGAGGAGCACCGCGAGCTCGAGGGCGGGGGGCAGCGCGTCGGCGCGCGCCTGACGCAGCGCCTGGCGCGCGCAGACGACGACGTCCCCCAGCAGGCGCGGCGGCCCGGCGGGGCCGCCCACGGCGGCCGGAGCGGGCCTCTCCCCCGCCTCTTCAAGCGGGAACGACAGCACGTCGGTGACCTGGTCCTTGCTGCGATACTCGGCGTTGAGGGCGCGGATGCGGCGCTCGCCGACGAAAGCGACCGACACCTCCGCGTGGTCCACGCCCTCGGCCTCGAGGGCGCGTGCCACGAGTCGCGCGACGGCCTCCCCGTCGATGCCCGCGCGCGTGCGGTCGAACACCTCGACGAGGTTCATGCTTCACGCTCCGGCCGGACCTGCGGGGCCGCGGTCGTGCGCATCTTGGCGGCTTCGGCCTTGTCGCCATGATCCTTGTACGCGTTGACGATGCGCTGCACCAGCTTGTGCCTCACGACATCGTGGCCGTCGAACTGCGTGATGGCGATGTCCTCGACCTCCTCGAGGACATCGGGCACCGTGACCAGTCCCGAGATGCGGCTGTGCGGGAGGTCGATCTGCGTGACGTCGCCGGTGACGACCATCTTGGCGCCGAAGCCCAGGCGCGTGAGGAACATCTTCATCTGCTCGGGCGACGTGTTCTGAGCTTCGTCGAGGATGATGAACGAGTCGTTGAGAGTGCGACCGCGCATGAAGGCCAGTGGGGCCACCTCGATCTCGCCCTTTTCGATGAGGGTCGCGAGCTTCTCGCCGTCCATCATGTCGTAGAGCGCATCGAAGAGCGGACGAAAATAGGGGTCGACCTTCTCGGAGATGGTGCCCGGCAGGAATCCCAGGCTCTCCCCCGCTTCGACGGCCGGCCGCGTGAGGATGATGCGCCCCACCTGCTTGGAGAAGAGGGCGTTCACGGCCATGGCCGTGGCAAGGTAGGTCTTACCGGTGCCGGCCGGACCGATGCCGAACGTGATGGTGTTGCTGCGGATGGCGTCGACATACAGCTTCTGATTGACCGTGCGCGGCCCGATCTGGCGGCCGCGATGCGTCCACACCACATCGCCGTACACCTCGGAGGGCTTGCCCGACGAGTTGACGGCGATGTCCATGAGCGACTCGACCATGGCCGGGTTCACCGGCCGTCCGGAGCGAATCACCGTGAGCAGCTCCTCAAGAGCGGCGCGCGCGCTCCCGACGGCCTCGTCGGGACCCTCGAGGATGAGCACGTTTCCGCGTAGCGTGAGCGTGCAGTCGAGGCGGCGCTCCAGGATCTTGAGATGTGCATCCTGCTCCCCCGCGAGCGCCTGAGCCACGTTGTTGCCGTCGATCTCGATGACCGCTCGCGTGACCTGCGTCACGGTCAGCCCCCCAGTCTTTGGCGGACCATGTCGCTGAGCGTCTTGCCGTCGGCGCGTCCGGCGACCTTGGGCTTGAGCCACCCCATGACCTTGCCCATGTCCCGAGGCGTGACCGCGTCGGTAGCCGCGATGGCCTCGTCGACGAGTCCCTCGAGTTCGGCGTCGCCGAGCTCCTCGGGCATGTATGACTTGAGGAGCTCTTCTTCGTAGCGCTCCTGGTCGGCCAAGTCCTGGCGCCCTGCCGCATCGTACAACTCGATGGCCTCCGCGCGCCGCTTGCGCTCGCGCTTGAGGACCGTGAGCTCGTCGGCCTCGGTGGGCTCCTTACGGCTGTCGATACGCTCCTTCTTGAGCGCCGCCACGAACGACGAAAGCGCTTCGCGCAGCCGCTTGTCGCCGGCCTTGAGCGCCGCCGTGGAATCGTCCTTGATGCGCTGCTCGATGACCCCGAGCTCTCTCATACCATGCGTCCTTTCAGTCCATCTTCGTGCTCTTCGTCGGCGACCGCGCGGACCAGGCTCCCCGGACGCGCCGCGCCCTCGAGGTAGTAGCGGATGTACTCTGAACTGTACCCCCTCCACAGCCCGTCGCGGCGCTCTTCGATGAGGACCTCCGCGGCGCGCCCCAGCGCGGCGCGGCGCGCGGACCGGGCGGCCGCCTCGGCGGCCGCCAGCGCGCGCCTCATGCGTTGCTTGACGAGCGCGGCCGGCAGGGGCGGCAGCTCCGCTGCCGCCGTCCCCGGCCGCGGCGAGTAGGCAAACACGTGTGCGCGCCCGAACAGGCCGCTCCCAAGAACAGCCAGCGTGCGCTCGAAGGCGGCGTCGTCCTCGGCCGGAAAGCCGACGATCACGTCCGTGCTGAGCATACAGTCGCCAAGGCGCTCCTGCATGCGCGCAGCGGCCGCCGAGTACTGCGCGAACGTGGCAGGGCGGCGCATGGCGGCCAGCACGGCGTCGTCGGCCGACTGCAGCGGCACGTGCAGATGGCGCGCCACGCGGGGGTGCGCGAGCGCCTCCAACAGGCGCTCGTCGAGGTGGCGCGGCTCCAGCGACGAGAGACGCAGTCGCGCCAGGCCGGGCAGATCGGCGAGCCCGATCACAAGGTCAGGAAGGCGCGACTCGCCGTCCTGCCAGGCGCCGAGGTCGATGCCGCTGAGCACGATCTCGCCGCAGCCGCGGGCGAGGCCGGCGCGGGCGGCCGCGAGGGCGGCGCGCAGCGACGTGCTGCGCGGCCGCCCGCGCACCAGCCTCACGACGCAGAAACTGCAGCTGCCCGAGCAGCCGTCCTGTACTTTGAGCACGAAGCGCGTGCGCGCCGTGGGCCGGCGGGCGGCGTCCTCGAGGGACACGGCCTCCTGCGGCGGCGATCCCTCCGCGAGGCTCGCCGCCGCCAAGGCCGCCCAGTCCGGCCGCGCCGCCACGTTCACGCCGGGGCCGTCGAACTGCTCGGGGTGGAGCGCCGCCGCGCACCCTGCGACGATAACGCGCCTGCCGTCCCCCGCCAGACGCCGCACCAGGCGCCGCGACTTGCGCTCCGCCTCGGCGGTCACGCAACAGGTGTGCACCACGACCACGTCGGCCGTCTCGCGGGCGCGCACCGGCAGCAGGCCGGCGGCCGCGAGCTCGGCCAGCGCCTCCTCCCCGTCCGCCTGGCTGACCTTGCAGCCCACGAAGGCGCTCGCGACCCTGGTCACGCGATTCTCGTGAGATGCAGCATCAGCCACGCGTCGTCCTCGCGCCGGCTCGCCGCCGCATAGCCGGGAAACGCGGCCGCGGCCTGCGCGCCCTGGTCCACGAGCAGACCGGCGAGCAGCAGGTGCGCGGGCCGCAGCTCGGGCGCGCCGCCGTCCGCGCGCGGCGCGAAACGGCGCGCCAGTCGCAGGATCGGCTGGAGGGCGATGTTGGCGACTATGGTGTCGGCCGCCGGCAGCGCGTAGCCCGCGGCGGTGGCGTCGCCCACGAGGAACGTGGGAGACAGCTCGTTGAGCGCCGCATTGCCGGCCGCGGCATGAACGGCCACGGGGTCGATGTCGACGCCCCACACCGGCGCGAATCCGAGCCTGAGCGCCGCGAACGACACGACGCCCGATCCGCTGCCCAGGTCAAGCAGCGGTCCCGGCGAGATCGTCTGGATCTCCTCGAGGCACTGGCGCGTGCTCGCATGACCGCCGGTGCCGAAGGCGAGACCGGCCTCGACGACGACGTCGAGCAGATCGTCGCGGGCCGGGTACCAGGGCGGGCGCAGGTAGAGCCGCCCGACCACCCGGGGCTTGTGGAAGCGGCGCCAGGCGTCCTCCCAGCCGGGGTGCTCACGTGAGACCTCGAGGGCGCCGAGCGCCGCGAGCCGCCTGAGCGCCGACACGGCGGACTCCCCGGCCTCTTCGCCTTCGGCCAGCCAGAACGTCAGGGTGTCGCCCCCGTCGGCCTCCTGCCAGCCCGCCGGCTGCAGCGTGCTGATGATGGACACGGCCTCGGGGTGCAGGTAGTCCAGAGCCGCCGGATCGGCGCCGCGCTCGTAAGCCGCCGCCCCGGACCAATCGTCCTCACGCTGCGTTTCGGGGCTCTCGGCCGCGGCCGCACCGGCGGCACCCGCGGCCGGCTCCAGCCGCAGCGTGTAGCGCGTGTACGCGGTGCACGTCACTGGCGGAAGACGGCCCGCACCTTGTCGAGAAAGCTCTGGTCGGGCTCGTAGTTGGCCTCGCCGGTGAGCTCCGCGAACTGCTCCAGGATCTCGCGGTGCTCGGCGCTCAGATGCCTCGGCACCTGCACGTTGACGACGACTTTGAGGTCGCCGCGCCCGTAGCCCTGCAGGGCCGGCACGCCCCTGTTGCGGTAGGTCTTGACTTCGCTCGGCTGGGTGCCCGGGCGCAGCTCGACCTCGATGTCGCCGTCGAGCGCCGGCACGTAGGCGGTGGTGCCCAGCGCCGCCTGGACCATGGTGACGTCGAGGCGGTAGATGAGGTCGTCGCCGTCGCGCACGAAGTGCTCGTGGGGCTCCACGGAGATGGACACATACAGATCGCCCGCGCGGCCGCCCTGGGCACCGGCGCCACCCTCACCGGTAAGGCGCAGGCGCTGCCCGTCGGCGATGCCGGCAGGCACCTCCACGGTGACGGTACGCGAGCCGCGCACGCGGCCGGTGCCGCGGCAGTCCTGGCAGGGATCGTTGACGATGCTGCCCCGCCCGCGGCACACGTTGCAGGTGCTGGTGCGCACGAACTGCCCGAAACCACCGAGGCTGGACACCTCGCGCATGCGGCCGCTGCCGTGGCACTGCGGGCAGGAGTCGCGCCCGGTGCCCGGGCGAGCGCCGCTGCCGTCGCAGGTCGCGCAGCGGTCCTCGGCCGTGACCTCGACGTCGTGAGAGACGCCGAACACCGCTTCGGCGAACGTGAGCTCCAGGCCCACCTCGATGTCGTCGCCGCGGGGCGCGGGGGCGCTGCCGGTGGCCGCGCCCCACATGCCGCCGGCGTCGCGCAGCACCGAGTCGAACATGCCGCCGCCGAAGAAGATGTTGAACAGGTCGTTGAAGCCGACGTGCTCGAAGTCGGTCATGTGGCGGCCCTTCAGGCCGTCGAAGCCGTAGCGGTCGTAGGCCGCACGCGTGTCGGTGTCGCTGAGCGCCTCGTAGGCCTCGGCGGCCTCCTTGAACTGCGCCTCGCAGTCGGGGTCACCGGGGTTGACGTCGGGGTGGCACTCTCGGGCCAGCTGACGGAAGGCTTTCTTGATCTCGTCCTGCCCGGCGTCGCGGCGCACGCCGAGCACATCGTAATAGTCGCGCTTCATGAACGGGGGGAGGTCACGGGTTCACCAGATCTCTTCGAGGTACGTGCTCAGGCTGTCGGCGGTGGCGCGCACCGCGCCGATGACGCGCTGGTAGTCCATGCGCGTGGGCCCCAGCACGCTCACGGTACCGAGGTTGCGGTTGGCGACGCCGTAGTTGGCCGCCACGAGTGAGCACGCCTGCAGCGAGGGAGGCGTCATCTCGTGGCCGATGCGCAGAAAGACGCCGTCCGCACGCAGCGCCTCGGAGAGCAGCTCGAGCAGGTTGTAGCGCTGCTCCAGCATCTCGAGGACCTCGTTGAGGTGGCCGGCGCCCTCGCGAGTGAGGTTGTCGAGGAGGCGCGAGGCGCCGCCAAGATGGAGGCCCTCGACGTCGCCGGCGCCGAGCGTCTCAAAGGCGGGTCGCACCGTGTCGAGAAAGGCACGTTCCTTGGGCCGCAGGTCGAGGCTCTCGAAGGTCCCGGCCACGCGCCGCGTGCCGAGCTGCGAGCCCACCAGCCGCTCGTTGAGGTACACGCGCGCAAACTCGGCGAGACCCTCGTCGACGGCCTCGGCGAGCGTGAAGATGCGCTTCGTGACCTGGCCGGAGGTGGTGATGATGACGACCATCACGAGGTGCGGCTGCAGCGAAAGGATCTCGATGTGGCGGACGATGGACGTGGTCACCGCCGGCGCCGACACGACGGCCAGCAGCTCGGTGACCCGCGACAACGCCTCGGCGGTCTCGCGGAGCGCGTCGTCGATCTCGCTGCGGGCGCGGTCGCGCTCGACGGCCACAGGTGGCGGCGCCTCGCGACGTTCGCCGAGGATGACGTCGACGTAATGCCGGTACCCCACGTCGGTGGGGATGCGCCCCGCCGACGTGTGCGGGTGCGCGAGCATGCCCATGTCCTCGAGGTCGGCGAGGTCACTGCGGATGGTCGAGGCCGCCACACCGAACGCGAAGTGTTCGCTGAGGTACTTCGAGCCGACGGGCGCTCCCGAGGCGATGTACTCCTCGGTGACGACCCGCAGCACCCGTTCCTGCCGTGGTGTGAGAGCCAAATCCAACCCCTTAAACGTCAATCGCGAAACAGGCGTACGCACACAGACCCGGCCACGTACCGCCCCTTTCGCGTCACCCGGATTGTACCACTGTGCAGGGAAACCAATCCAGCGGCGGCGAGGGGGCCGGCGGCGTCCAGGGCGAGGATCCCGGTGAGCTCGGCAAGCGGCACGGGGTCGCCGCAGCGGGCCGCGAGCAGCAGGCGTTCGCGGGCGCGAGTGGCAGCGTCGAGGTCCTCGACCTCACGCGGTGGGCAGGCGCCCGCGGCCAGCGCCGACGCCCAGGCCGCGGAGTCGCCGGAGTTGGTCCAGCGCCGGGCGCCGACCGTGCTCACCGCGCCGGGGCCGAGGCCGAGGTACGGCCGGGCGCGCCAGTACGCCACGTTGTGGCGCGCCTTGCGCCCCGGGAGCGCGAAGTTGCTCACCTCGTACCAGTCGTAGCCCGCCTGCGACAGCCGCTGCACGACGCGTTCGTAGAAGTCGGCGAGCGCATCGTCGGCGCCGTCGTCGGTGACGACGTCCGTGGCGTCGTCGGTGACGGCGTCTGTGTCGGCTTCGTGGGCGGCACCAGCGGCGACACCGCCAGTTGTACCGCCAGTTGTACCGCCAGTGGTGTCGGCGGCACCGGCACTACTATCGGTGGCGGCGCCGGCGAAGGCCGCGCCATCAGCCTCCCCATCTCCCTCATCGCCGGGCGCGCGGCCCTGGGCGCGCCGCGCGAGCGCTGTGCACGGCGCGAGCGTGAGCTCGTACCAGGAGATGTGGTCTGGAGCCAGGTCGAGCACCGCGTCCAGGTCCGCGTCCAGCGCGACCATGGTCTGGCCCGGAATGCCGTGCATGAGATCGACGCTCAGATTCGCCACTCCGGCGGCGCGCAGCCGGAGGAATGCCTCGGCCGGGTCGGCCTGGGCCCGGCGACCGAGCGCTTCGCGCAGGTCCGGGCTGAAGCTCTGCGCGCCGAAGGAGATGCGCACGCCGCGCGCCGCGCCGGCTCTGCCGGCGCCCGGCGCGGCCGCCGCCCACGCGGCGAATGCGTCGTCGGCATCCTCGGGGTTGGCCTCAACGGTGACTTCGGCCGAGGGCGTGAGAAACGGCCGGAAGAGCTCGAGCAGGCGCTCGAGCCGGTCCGGCCCCAGCAGGCTCGGCGTGCCCCCGCCGAGGTACAGCGTGCGGAGGCGGCGCACGTCGTGCGCGGCGCGCTCACGCTCCCACTCGGCGGCGACGCCGGCGACGAAACGATCCAGCAGGGCGCTGTCCGGCGCGCCGCCCACAGCCGTGGAGGCGAAGTCGCAGTAGTCGCATTTCGCCCGGCAGAACGGCACGTGGACGTAGACGTGGCGCACGGGGCCGGCGAACGCGCCGCCGCCGGCCATCAGTGGTCCTTGTCGTCCGGGTCGAGCTCGAGCACGGCCAGGAAGGCCTCCTGCGGCACTTCGATGGTGCCGATCTGCTTCATGCGCTTCTTGCCCTTCTTCTGCTTCTCGAGCAGCTTGCGCTTGCGGCTGATGTCGCCGCCGTAGCACTTGGCGATCACGTCCTTGCGCATCGCCTTGACGGTCTCGCGGGCGACCACGCGGCTGCCGATGGCCGCCTGCACGGCGACCTCGAACATCTGCCGCGGGATCTTCTGACGCAGCTTGGTCACCAACGCCTTGCCGCGCAGGTGGGCGCGCTCGCGTGGGACGATGAGCGAGAGCGCGTCCACGGGATCGCCGGCCAGCAGGATGTCGAGCTTGACGAGATCGCTCTTGCGGTAGCCGTGGAACTCGTAGTCCAGGGAGGCGTAGCCCTTGGTGCGCGTCTTGAGCTGGTCGAAGAAGTCGAGCACGATCTCGCCGAGCGGCAGGCGGTAGTGCATCTCGACGCGCTGCGGCGACAAGTACTTCATGTCGACGAAGTCGGCGCGGCGGCCCTGGCAGAGCTCCATGATAGTGCCGACGAACTCGGTGGGCACGAGGATGCTGGCCGCGACAAAGGGCTCTTCGACGCGCTCGATGTGCGTCGCGTCGGGCATCTGCGCGGGGTTGCGCACGACGGTCATCGAGCCGTTGGTGAGGTAGGCGTGGTACTCCACGTTGGGCATCGTCGTGAGCAGTTCGAGGTCGTACTCCCGCTCCAGGCGCTCGCGCACGATGTCCATGTGGAGCAGGCCGAGGAAGCCGCAGCGAAAGCCGAAGCCGAGGGCGTTCGAGCTCTCGGGCTCGTACACCAGGGCGGCGTCGTTGAGCTTGAGCTTCTCGAGAGCGTCGCGGAGCTCCTCGAACTTGTCGCCCTCGGTCGGGAACAGCCCGGTGAAGACCATCGGCTGCACGACCTTGTAGCCCGGCAGGCCTTCGGCGGCCGGCCGCTTCTTGTCGATGATGGTGTCGCCGACACGCACCTGGGCCACGTCCTTGACGCCCGTGATGATGTAGCCGACCTCCCCGGTCTCGAGGCGCTCCGTGGGCTTCATCTCGGGGCCGAAGTAGCCCAGCTCCTCGATCTCGGCCTCCTGATCGGTACCCATCATCTTGACGATCTCGCGGCGCGAGAAACTGCCGTCGACGACGCGCACGTAGGCGATCACGCCACGGTACTGATCGTATTCGGAGTCGAAGATGAGAGCGCGGGGAGGCGCCTCGGAATCCCCGCCCGGTGGCGGCGTACGCGCCACCACGGCTTCGAGGACGGCCTCCACCCCCTCGCCGGTCTTGGCCGAGATAGTGAGCAGCTCTTCGTGGGTGGCCCCCGTGAGCTCGTGCAGCTCCAGCTCGGCTTCGGGGACGTTGCTCGCCGGAAGGTCGATCTTGTTGAGCACCGCGACGATCTCGAGGTCGTTGTCGATGGCCAGATAGGCGTTGGCCACGGTCTGCGCCTCGACGCCCTGGGTGCAGTCGACCAGCAGCACGGCGCCCTCGCAGGCGGCGAGGCTGCGTGAAACTTCGTAGGTGAAGTCCACGTGGCCGGGCGTATCGATGAGATTGAGCTGGTACAGCTGCCCGTCGCGCGCCTCGTAGGCGATGCGCACCGCCTGACTCTTGATGGTGATCCCGCGCTCACGCTCGAGATCCATCTTGTCGAGGAGCTGCTCCTTCATGTCGCGCGCCGCGACCGTGCCGGTGAGCTCGAGGATGCGATCGGCCAGCGTCGACTTGCCGTGGTCGATGTGGGCGATGATGCTGAAATTGCGGATGTGGTCGAGTGAAGTCACGACCGCCAATGATACAGGCTCTCGAGGGGCGGGTCGCCTGGGGCGGTGAACACGCAGTCGCGAGGAGACCGAATCGGCGTCCGGCCGCCGGACCTACGTGCGGCTCCCCTCCAGCGTCCAAGGCTGGTCGTCCATGCCGATGACCGAGATCGGGCCCTCGAACTTCCGCCAGTCCGCGCTAATGACGACGACGAATGCCCAATCGTACCCGTCTGGCTCCTTCTGGTCGATGACGCCGGTGAGGGTCTTGCCATCCCCGCTGACAGTGCCAGTGATGATGAACGCGTCCGGGGGATCCAGGCCGTTGACGACGTACCCCGATACCGTGGAACCGGACTGGGTCAGGTCGAACTGCCCCAAGGCAGTATTGGTGTCCCAGCGACCGGTCCACGTCTCCGGCGGCAGGGCTAGCGCCTTTCTCAGGTTCGCCCCCAGCTTGCCGGGAAGCGCCTTTCCGGAGAGATACAGTGCTCTGACCTCATTGGGTTCGGCGCGAAACCCGAACCATGTCTTCATAAGCGTGAGGTCGGGAGGGTACTGTGTGGTGGAGGGCAGCTTGGCAGCCAGGTCCATCGCCTTCAGGTATTTCTGCCAGAGCGCTTTGAGCTTCGCGACCGAGGCGCCCTTCTTCGCCTGCTTCTCCAGCTGCTCGAGCCACGGGAGCGCGCTGCGCGCGACGGAGGTCATGTAGTCGACGTTTCGTTCGGCGTAGGCCTCGTTATCGAAGAACCCGATGTCCCCGTGCACGTCCTCGATCGCGTGTGTGACTTCGTGCCACACGGTCTCGCCCATCGCGGCTTTGCCGGCTGCCGTGACTTTTCGTGGGTCCTTCGAGAAAGTGAGCGTCTTCGTCGTCGGATCGTACTGCGCGACCCCCTTGATCGAGGGGTCCACGACGAGGTTCAGGCCGGCCAGCGTAGCCTTGTAGGTCCCTGCTTTCCCGAGGTCAGTCACCTTGGCGAAGCCGTCCTTGTCGAACGCCTGCATGAACGACTTCATCTGCTCGTAGGCGGCGCCCTGCAACGTCTTGGGCGCCGCAAGCGCGGAAGAGGCGCAGGCGAGCAGCGCGACCATGACCACTGCGACCGCGACCCCCCAACGCGTCAGACTGCACGCTCCCCGATTGCGCTCTCGTGACATCTGACTCCTCCTGGTGAGATGTGCGTTCCACTGCCGCGACTCCCCCCACAACGGCGCCCCAAGCGTAGCACGGCGGCGTGACGTGACAACGCAGGATGAAGTGGCGGCCGCCAGCCTCACGCCGTCCTGCCGACCAGGACGGCGAAGGCGCAGGCTCGACGCGTCGCCCCCGGGAGCGAAGGGGGCTCGTCAGGCGGGCGGCGGCGGGGCCGGCTTCGCGCGACGGTGCCTGAGGATGCGCCACACGGCCGCGAGCTCTTCGAGCCTCAGTACTCTCGCCAGGCCGACGTAGACGGCCGCGCCGGCGGCGACGGCGGCCAGCACCGCTGCGAGCAGCGGCACGAACCCGCCGCCGGCGAAGCTTTCCAGCAACCGCCATACGCCGTACGAAACGACCGCCAGGGCGCCGGCGCAGACCAGGGCTCCGCCCGCTGCGCCGGCCATCCGGCGGCCGTCGATGCGTCCGACGCGCCGCCGCAGCAGAAAGAACAGCGCGAAGAAGTTGACCGCCGACACCGTCGCCATGCTCAGCGTGATCCCCGCCACCCCGAGGGGCTTGTAGAGCAGCCAGCAGAGCAGCGCGTTGACGGCCAGGTTGCCGAAGCTCACGTACATGGGCAGCAACGGGCGCTGCATGCTCTGAAAGGCGCGGTTGAACATGATGTTGGCGTTCGCGAAGGCGAGGCCGACAGCGAAGAAGGCGAGCGCCGCGGCCACCTCCACAGTGGCCTGGGGGCCGAAGTTGCCGCGCTCGTACACGAGGCGCACGAAGGCCTGTGGGATCACCGCGAACCAGGCCACGAACGGCAGCGAGACGAAGACCATCTGCCGCACCCCGAGCGACACCGTCTCCCTGAAGCGGGAGTCGTCGTGCTGCGCGGCGAAGCGCGAGAGCGAGGGAAACAGCACCGTCCCGATGGTCACCGCGAAGATGCCCTGGGGCAGCTGATAGAGGCGAAAGGCGTAACCGATCTCGGCGGCCGCGCCATCGCTGACGAACTGCGCGAACCAGGTGCCGACAAGTGCGTTGAAGTTAAGGATTCCGAGCGTGATGGTGATCGGCACCATCAGCAGGATCACGCGCCTGAGCAGAGGGTCGCGGAGGCCGAAGCGCGGCCAGATCCAGCGTTCCGCGTGGCGCATGGCGCCGGCGAGGAGGACGAGCTCGAAGATGGTGCCCAGAAGCATGCCCCAGGCGATGGCCTCCACACCGAGCGAGTCCTGGAACAGGACGATGGTGGCGATGATCGTCAGGTTCCAGACGATCGAGACCACGGCCGGCATCGTGAATCGCTCGAGCGAGTACAGCACGCCGCTGATGGCCCCGGCCAGGGAGAGGAACAGGATGGTCGGCACGAGGATGCGCAGGAGCTGCGCGGCAAGCGCCGCCCCCGAGGAGGTGGTCGTCAGCTCTGGGTAGAGGAGGCTGGTGAGCGGCCCTGCGGCGAGAGCCAGCAGCGCCACCGCCGCGCCCACCACAACGACGATGAGCCCCAGCAGGTTGGCGGCGAGACGGTAGGCGCGCTCACGCTCTCCCTTGGCAAGCAGTGAGGTGAACACGGGCACGAAGGCGGCGCTGATGGCGGCGTCGGCGAAGAGCTGCTGCACGAGCTGCGGGATCACCGACACGGAGACGAACGTGTTGTAGTCGGGGATGACGCCGTAGACGGCGGCGGTGATGACCTCGCGTCCCAGACCGGTGACGCGAGAGACCGCGGTCGCCGAGGCCACGACGATCGCCGCCAAGGCGAGCTTGCGCTTGTGATCGCTCATGGCTCCACTCTTTCGACCGCCGGCCGCGAAGTACTGCCCGGCCGGGCCTACTGCGCCGCCGGCGCCAGCCCGGCCCTGCGCTTCAGCTCGAGGACGCGCAGCACCTTCGCCTCTGCATCAGCCCTGGGGATGCGCCTGGACTTGATCGCCGCCGTCACGGCGTCGATGACCGGCCCCGGGTCCCCCGTGGCGAACAGCGCGAGGTCGGCGCCGGCCTTGAGCGCCCGCACGGCGGCGGTTGGCAGCCTGATGCCGAGCGCCTTGGTCGTCGCGGCCATGGACAGCGAGTCGGTGATGATGACGGTCGTGTCGCCGGCGCGTCCTCGCAGGTACGTCAGGGCCTGGCGCGAGAGGCTCGCGGGCGTGTCGTCCCCCGTGAGGCCCTTGCTGCGCAGGTGACCCACCATCACCAGCGGTACGCCGGCGTCGAACGCCTGCTCGAACGGCACCATGTCCTCGCGCCGAAGCACCGAGAGCGAGGGGACGCGAGCCGCACCGCTGTGGGTGTCGGTGGCCCAGCCGTGGCCCGGCCAGTGCTTGACCGTCGAGAGCACCCGCGAGGCGCGCATCCCCGTCACCCAAGCGACGACGTGGCTTCCGACGACCTTGGACTCCCGCGAGAAACACCGGTCGAGCGAGCTCATGTACCGGCCCGGGACGTCCAGATCGGCGACCGGCCCGAACACCACGGAGACGTGCAGCTTGCGGAGGCGAGCGCCGTAGTCTTTGGCCGTCGCCTTGGTCTTCGACGTGCTCCAGCCGCCCTGGACGCGAGCCGACGGCAGCGCATAGACCACTTCGCGCAGTCGCTGCACCTGCCCTCCCTCCTCGTCGCTGGCGATGAAGGGCTTGACGCCGTGGGGCGCGGCCTTGAGGACGGCTGCGAGGTCTCTCCCGACGCTGCTCCGCGCCCCGCCGCCGAGGATCACGATGCCGCCGACCCCCATGCGCGCGAACCTGCGCCCCGCGGACGGGTTTGTCGCCGGCACGCTGCAGAAGACGAGCTGTGCCGCCAGCCGGCGATTCGACCACCCGGCCAGCTCCGAGGGCTCCGGCAGGCTCGGCGAGGTGGTCGGCGCGGGCGAAGCGACGACAGCGGTCGCGGCGGCGACGCTCTCGCCGGCCGCCGCGGCCCCTACCTGAGACGCGCAGCCGAGCGCGCCGGCCGCCGCGGTCGCAACGGCCGAGACCATCAGCACGATGAGGAGGATGCGGAGTCGTCCCATGTCCGTCGACGGTACCACCCGGCGCTCGCCGGAGCCAGAACGGCGCCGAGACCGGTGCGCAGGTACGCGATCACCCGCTCCAGATGGGCTCAGGCCACGACTTCCTGCCTGACGGTCACGGCCACTCCCCCGCGCTTGTGCCCCTTCCCGACGTACCTGTGAGCCTCGGCCATCTCCTCCAGGGGATAGCACCTGTCCACGACCGGCCTGATATGGCCGGCCTCGACCAGGTCCTGCATCGCTGCCAATCTCCCCGAGTCCAACAGAAGACTGCCGTCGTCGATCGAGACGTACCCGTGCTTGCCGGAGACGCTCGCCCTGCAGGATTCCTTCAACCTCGACGTCTTGGCCTTGCCGACCGCGTCAAGCACGAAGTCGTACCTGTCGCCAGGCTCGAGCGCGTCGACCTTGGTGTAGTCGATGACGGAGTCCGCGCCGAGGGACTCCACCAGCTCCACATTGGCTGTGCTGCACACCCCGGTGACTGCCGCGCCGAGATGCTTCGCGTACTGCACTGCCGTTGTACCCGACGTACCTGATGCCCCATAGACGAGCACGCGCTGGCCGCGCCGGATGCTGCCCCTCTCCATGAACTGCAGCGCCAGCAGCCCGCCATAGGCCGCTACGGTCGACTCCTCGTACGTAAGGTTCGCCGGCTTCAGCGCGAGGCACCCGTGCTTCGAGTCCGTCTCCTTCATGCACTTGTACTCAGCGTAGGCGCCGAGCCCGAAGCCCGTGAGCCCGTAGACCTGGTCGCCGGGCTTGAATCTCGTCGTGGTCCGACCGACCGAAGCGATCTCTCCCGCCAGCACCAGGCCGATGATCGGCTTGCGCGGCCTCGTCAGGCCGATCATCACTCGCATGGGGATGCGGAACCGCAGTGGAATGTCAGAACCGCGGATGAAGATGTCGCTTGCCGTCACCGCGGTCGCCATGACCCTGATGCACACCTCGTCGTCTTGGGGGCTGGGCCGTTCCACCTCACGCAACTCGAGGACGTCCGGTCCTCCGTATCTCGGACACACGATCGCTCTCATGGGACTCCTCCAGGTGTGCTCACGAGGAGAGGCTACCGGGAAAAGCGCGGGCGGAAACCTCCCGGGGGAGGTGGATGTGGTCGTCCGGCTGAGGCATTCCGCCAGCGCGCACGCTCCCTCTGAGGAGGCAGACCCGGGGCGTCGAGCCGGACTCCCGCGAGCCCTACGCCCGCCGCCGTGATTTGACCTGGCTTCACGCTCCCCATAGCCTCCGCGGCGGCAGGGCCGTCCGTCGCGAACGCTTCGATCGGCCGAAACGCCCGCGCGGCAGGCATGCGAGGACGTGAAGTGAACGACGCTACGCAGACGAGTGGTAGGCACGACGGCAGCGAATCGCCTCGAGCATCAGAGCCGGGGCGCCCGCCTCGCGAAGAGCGGCGGGCGCGGTTGCGCCGGCAGCGGCTCCTCGTGCTGGCAGCCGCGGCCGGCGTCCTGGTCGTCGTGCTCGTCCTGCTGTTCACCGTCGGGCCGTTCGGCTCGCACTTGGACCGCCCCGGCGACCCGCCCCTCGGCTACCTTCGCGAGCCGCTAGGCGACCGTCAGTACAAGGTCACCGCCTGGACGCTGGGCGACGCCGCCTCGCTCCAGGCGGCGGCTGCTGCCGACGCCGTGGACGAGGTCGACTTCGACTGGTACCACACGCAGGCGGACGGCAGCGTGACCGCCGAGGGCGAGGAGCCGGACCTGGTGGCGGCCGCCCGTGGCTACGACCTGAACCTCTTCGCCACGGTCACCAACTCGACCAGCTCCGGCAAGGCGTTCAGCCGGGATCTCGCGGCAGCGGTGCTGGCTTCGCCCGACCGCCGCCAGCGCTTCATCGACGACCTGGTCACTCTGGTGAAGGACATGGGCTACGACGGCGTCGACCTCGACTGGGAGGACCTGAGGCCGGCCGACCGCGACAGCTTCTCGGCGTTCGTGGAAGACCTGGGCGACGCCCTGCACGCCGAGGACCGCTTCCTCTCCATCGCCGTGATGCCCAAGACCTCCGAGCCGGGCGAGTGGGACAACCAGAAGTACGCCGACTGGAGCCGCATCGGCAAGGCCGTGGACGAGTTCAAGATCATGACCTACAGCTATAGCGGCCCATGGGGCGACCCGGGTCCGCAGGCGCCGCTGGAGTGGGTCGACCGCGTGCTCGCGTTCGCCGAACGCAAGGTGCCGCCGAGCAAGGTCTTCATGGGCGTGCCGTTCTACGGCTTCGACTGGCACGGCGGCTCGGTCGCCACCGTCTCGGGGCACCGCGGCGCGTCGCTGGCGCAGGACTACGACGCCGCCGTGAGCCGCGACCCCTCCTCGCAGGAGGCCACGATGACCTTCACCGACGGCGGCGAGACGCACACGGTGTACTTCCAGGACGAGAAGGCCGTCGCCGCCAAGCTCGCGGCGCTGCGCGCCGACCACCCGAAGATCGCCGGCATCAGCATCTGGGTGATGGGCCAGGAGGCCTCCGGCTTCTGGCCGCTCATCACGCGCAAGCTGCGCTGAATCCGGAAGGGTGGACGACGCGGCACGGGTTGCATGGTGATCCTGGCTCCCCTTGCCTTGAGCTCGTCCACGGTGGCGCTCACGTCCTCGACCTCCATCCCCACCGAATGCAGGCCAACGCTGTCTTCAGTGTTCTTGATCAGCTCGACCATCGCGTCCATGTCGGCAACGATGATCGTGGCGTACCTGACCTTCATTTCGCCTCCTTGATCGTGACTGGCGAACCAGAGAGGTCCTGCTGCGCTGGGGCCGGCCCGCGGCGGCCCGCATTCCATGCCAGCTTCCCGACGTGCCTACACCTCGTCCGCAGTGACGGCAACGGCAAACGGCACGCCAAGCGCCTCGAAGTGCTTCTGACCGCAGCGCACCTTGTCGGCCTCGCTGGTGCGCAGCTTCAGGAAGTCGCGCGTGCCCTTGGTCTCGCGCACTAGGTAGAGCGGCCCGCCGTTCTGCTTGAGGATCGCCCCATCCGGGTTGTACTTGCCGACGGGCGTGTCGATCTCGAACCAGCGCGGCAGCTTGACGAACAGCTTGCTGTCGTCGCGCGCGTCGAGCTGGCGCGCGAACTCGCGCTCCACCTCGGAGTCGTAGGCGACGTACTCGTACACCGAGCACAGCCGCAAGAAAGCCGGACCCTCCACGACCCGGCACAACGCTCACTGTCATGCGAGCGGACGGGGGTGACAAAAAGCCCGGCGTTTGCCCGGCGTCGCGAGCGTGTGGTAGCATCTCGCGTCCGAGCGCAGTCCCCACTGCCTCAGCGTGCAGTCACGATTTCACCAGGATCGAAGGGATCACGTGGCCAACATCAAGCAGCAGAAGAAGCGCATCCGCCTGGCCGCCAAGCAGCGGCTGCGCAACCGGCACACCAAGTCGACGCTCAAGACGCTGTTCAAGCAGCTCGAGAACGAGGTCGCCGAGAAGCAGGGCGACGAGGCCCGCAAGACGGCCACGTTCCTCACCTCGCGCATCGATAAGGCCGCCGCCAAAGGCATCCTCCACAAGAACAACGCCGCCCACAAGAAAAGCCGCGTCGAGCACACGCTCGCGCAGCTCGCGTAGGCAGCGTTCGCAGAACAGATGACAAAACGGGCGGGCCGTCCTGAGGCCCGCCCGTTTTGTCGTTCTACGCCAGCAGTCGCGCCAGGGCCAGCTCGACCACCAGCCTGTCGCTGTGGTTCACGCCGGCCGCCGTCTCGAGCGTGGCCGGCGCGCGCCCGCGCATGCCGGTCTCCGCCACCGCCAGGGCCCGGTAGGCCCTGTCGAAGCGGCGCCGGTCGTAGTTCCTGCGCTGGTCGAGCAGCTTCTTGGCCGTGAAGGGATGGATTTTCAGCTGCTTGGCAGCCGTCGCCTGGTCGTTGCCGGGGAGCTGCCACGCTTCCTCGAGCTTGCGCACGTGTCGCAGCAGACTGTAGAGGACGCGGTTCGCGTCTTCGGAGGGGTCACCGGACGCGAAGATCGTCTCGAGGTGCACGAAGGCCCGCGTGCGGTCGCGGTGGCCGACCGCGTCCATGAGGTCGAAGATGCGCGCCTCGTCGTCGGGCGTGCAGACCGCGTCCACGTCGTCGGGCGATGCCTCCGCGCCGCGGCAGTACGCGGCAAGCTTCTCGATCTCGCGCTCCAGCCGCTCGCTGTGCCCGGGGTCTTCGCCGCAGACGTCGAGCACGTGCCGCGCGACGGCGGCGCTCATCGGCAGCCGCTTCGCGGCCGCCCGTTCGCGCACCCAGCCGGCCATCTCGTACTTCTTCGGCAGGTCGAAGCTGAGGACGTCCCCCGTCTTCATCACGGTCTTGTATAGGGCATCGTCCCTGGCCCACTTCTCCCCCTCAAGAGCCAGGCACGTACCGGGCATCGGATCGTGGATGTAAGCGATGAGCTCCTTGCGCTCCTTGACCTTGAAGTGGTGGGCGTTGATCACCAGAAGAAGACGCGTGCCGAGGGCGAACCCCGGAGTGGCCGCGGCGTCGATGACCGCCCGGAGCGCGGCCGCCGTATCCTTGCTCTCTACCTCGAACGAAGCCACGTTGATGTCGCTGCCGCTCTCGGCGACGACGCGCCGGCGCAGGCGTTGGACGGCGCGGCGCACCTTGGGCCGGTCGCTGCCGATGATGAGATAGACGGGCCTGAGGGGGGCGGGTTCGCTCACGGTGGCCGAAGGATAGCACGCGGGCGGGCAGCTACGCCGCGCCCGAGAACGACGCCTGCACGGGCGCACCCCTCTACCGGATTGAAATTGTTGTGTTTCTTTATCGTTTGGGTAGAAACACTCCGAACCGTGTTTTCTGACGGGGCAGTACGCACCCGGCTTTCTGGCAGTGAGAGTCAGTAGCGCTCCCGAAAGCCACGAGAGGGGAGAACAAGATGGTGACTAGGATCCGTGGCTTGGGGACGGCCTGGAGCCTCATGCTCCTCGCACTTCTGGGCTTCACACTCCTCCTGACCTCCGCGGCGGCGGCCGACTCGCTGCCCGTGGGGACGATCGATCCGGACACGATCCCGAAGTACCAGGAACCGCTGGTGATACCACCGGCGATGCCGCTTTCGGGGACGAAGACGGTCAAGGGCAAGAAGGTCGACTACTACGAGATCACGGTCAAGCAGTTCCAGCAGTACATCCTGCCGAAGACGTGGTCCACGGGCCTGGGCATCGAGCCCACGACGGTGTGGAGCTACGCCTCGATGACGAATCCGCTCCCGGTGGCGCAGGGAGGCACCCTGAACTACCCGTCGCTCACCGTCGAGGCGCGCTTCAACAGAGCCGTCCGCGTCAAGTGGATCAATGGACTCGTCGACGAGAACGGCGACTATCTGCCGCACCTGCTCGCCGTCGATCAGACACTGCATTGGGCCAACCCTCCGGGCGGACCGGGCGGCACCGACACGCACGGGCACGCAGCGGAGCCATATGCCGGCCCCGTGCCTATCGTCACCCACGTTCACGGGGCCCACACGACCCAGGACAGCGACGGCTTCCCCGAAGCCTGGTACCTGCCGAACGCCAGAAACATCCCCGCCGGGTATGCCACCGGCGGCATGTACTACGAGCAGTTCAAGAAGGAGTTCCAGAGGCGCTGGGGCACCACATGGCAGCCCGGCACGGCGATCTTCCAGTACCCCAACGACCAGAGGGCCACGACGCTGTGGTACCACGACCACACGCTGGGCATGACCCGCGTAAACGTGTACGCCGGCCCGGCCGGGTTCTTCCTGCTTCGCGGCGGCCCGGACGACCTCAAGACCGGCCTGCCGAAGCCTGCACCGCAACGGGGGGATGCGCCCGGCCTCAAGTACCGGGAGATCCCCATCGCCATCCAGGACCGCACCTTCAAGTCCGATGGTTCGCTCTTCTACCCGGACAACCGGGCCTTCTTCGAGGGCCTCAACGTCCCCGGCAAGGATCCGCAGTTCCCCGGCGAGGGCGAGCTGCGCATCCCCTTCATCCCCGACATGGTCCCCGGCGGCATGCACAGCGATATCTCGCCGATCTGGAACCCGGAGACCTTTGGCAACACCATCGTCGTCAACGGCAAGACCTGGCCCTACCTGGACGTCGAGCAAAGCCGCTATCGGCTGCGTTTGCTCAACGGCAGCCAGGCGCGCTTCCTCATCCTGAAACTGGACAACGGTATGCCCTTCTGGCAGATCGGTTCGGAGGGCGGCTTCCTGCCGAACCCCGTGCGCCTCACCGAGCTGCTCATCGCGCCGGCCGAGCGCGCCGACGTGATCGTCGACTTCAGCCGCGTGCCGGCGGGCACCAATGTCGTCCTTGAGAACGTCGGCCCCGACGAGCCGTTCGGCGGCGGAAAGGACGGCGAGGACTTCGAACCCGCCGACCCGGAGACCACCGGCCAGGTGATGCAATTCCGCGTCGGGCCCCGCCAAGGCCCCGACCTGAGCACCGCCCCGGCGGCGCTGCGGCTCCCCGAGGTCACACCCCTCGGGCAGCCCGTCAAGTCCCGCGACCTGAGCCTCAACGAGCTGATGTCGATGAGTGTCAAGGTGAAAGAGATCGAGGAGGACGACGAAGACGAGACGCAAGGCGTCGTCTTCGACCCGGACGGTGAGGCGTTCGGCCCGCAGGAGGCCCTCCTCGGCACCTACAACGCGGTGACCAAAGTGACGACGCCCATGAATTGGATGGATCCCATCTCCGAGACCGTCAAGCGTGGTCAGGTGGAGCAGTGGGCCTTCCACAACTTCACCGCCGACGCCCATCCGATCCACGTCCACCTCGTGCAGTTCCAGGTGGTCAACCGTGAGGTGGTCGACCCCGAAGTCTCGCCGAACGGCGACCTCGGTGCCGGGGCCGTGATGCAGCCCGAAGCGTGGGAGATGGGGTACAAGGACACCGTCATCGCCTACCCCGGCGAGATCACCCGCATCAAGGCAAGGTTCGACATCGCAGGGCTGTTCGTGTGGCACTGCCACATCATCGAACACGAGGACAACGAGATGATGCGCCCATACAGGGTCGTCAAGTAAGGCGACGCGCGATGTGAGCCGCCGCGAGCAACGGGGCGGGCCGTCCAGCGGACGGCCCGCCCCTTTCGCGCTCGACGCCGGGGCGGCCGCCGTCTAGGATTTCGCTGGCCGCGCGCCGCGCGGCCGGAGTCGCCAGGAGGAGAAGCGTGCCCAACATCGCCGCGTCGGCGTCGATCGGTTCGCCGCTCGTCGTGGTGCTGCTGGCGGTGCTCGCGCTTGTCGAGCTCGGGCTCCTCGCCTGGGCGCTGATCGACCTGGCCAGGCGCACGGCCGACCAGGTCGCCGGCGGCAGCCGGCTGGTCTGGCTGCTGCTGTGCCTGTTCGTGCAGCTGATCGGACCGCTGCTGTATCTGGTCGTCGGACGGGTGCGCGCGGCGGCGCAGCCGGTGCCCGTACCTCAGGCTCCGGGCGGCGACGGTCACGTCGCGCGCGCCGCCGCGGCGCTCTACGACGCGCCCGGACCGCGCACCCGCGCGCCGAACGCGGGCGCGCCGAACGAGCCGCATGAGGATGCAGAGGGCGGCGGGCCCGCCGTCGAGCTCATCGGGGTCCACAAGGTCTTCCGCACGTCGCCGGCGCTGGACGGCCTCTCGCTGAGCGTGCCGGAGGGATCGGTGTTCGGCTTTCTCGGCCCCAACGGCGCCGGCAAGACCACCACGCTGCGGATCCTCGCCGGGCTCGCGCGCGCCACCTCCGGCGAGGCGCGTGTGCTCGGGCACGACGTCGCGGGCGCTGGCGGCGACGTGCGCGCTCTGGTCGGCTTCCTGCCCGACGTGCCGGCCTTCTACAAGTGGATGACCGCGCCCCAGTACCTGCGCTTCGCGGGCAGCCTCTTCGGGCTGCGCGGCGCCGCCCTCGAGGCGCGCGTCGCCGCACTGCTCGACCTCGCCGGCCTCGCCGGCGTGGGCACGCGTATCGGCGGCTTCTCGCGGGGCATGAAGCAGCGCCTCGGTGTGGCCCAGGCGCTGGTCAACGCTCCCCGCCTGCTGTTGCTCGACGAGCCCACCAGCGCTCTCGACCCCATCGGCCGCCGCGAGGTGCTCGACATGATCGCCGCCCTGCGCGGCCGCACCACGGTGTTCTTCTCGACGCACATCCTCGCCGACGTGGAACGTGTCTGCGACACCGTTGCCATCATTGACAACGGGCAAGTCGCCGCGCACGCGCCCATCGACGAACTCCGCCGGCGGCGCGGCGGCCTCCACCGCCTCGCCGTCGAGGTGGACGAGCCGCAGCGCCTGACGGCGGCGCTCGCGGGCGCCGCCTGGCTGCGCGACATCGTGACCGCAGAGGACGGCGGCCTGCGCCTCTCCACCGACGACCTCGAGACGGCGCAGCGCGAGCTGCCCGCGCTGGTCGCGCGCCTGGGGCTTGCGTTGCGCCGCCTCGAAAGCGACGAACTGAGCCTCGAGGACGTGTTCGTGGATCTGGTGGAAGGGCAAGACCGATGAGGGGTTTCGGCGCCTTCCTCGGCAAGGAGCTCCGCGAGACCGTCCACACCTGGCGGATCTGGGTGCTGCCGGGGTTCATCCTCTTCGCGGCGTTGTCGTCGCCGCTGATCACGTTTCTCACGCCGACGCTGGTGGACCGGCTCGGCGGCATGCAGCAGGGATTCGTGATCTCTGCACCCGATCCGACCGCCCTGGCGGCCTACGTCGAGTACCTCGGCAATCTCGGCGAGCTCGTGCTTCTGGCGCTCGTGATCGCCTACGGCGGTATCGTCAGCTCGGAGGTGCGCAGCGGCACCGCGGCCTTGGCGCTGGCCAAACCGCTGTCGCGGGGCGCGTTCGTGCTCGCCAAGTGGCTGTCCCAGCTCCTGGTGGTGGTCGCCGCCGCGATCGTCTCCACCGGCTTGTGCATCGTCCTTACGGCGATGCTGCTCGGCGTCGGGCCGGCGACCGAAGCGGTCGCCGCCGTTGCCCTGTGGCTGGTGTACGCCGTAGTGATCCTGAGCGCGATGGTGCTGCTGAGCGCCGTGCTGCCGGCGCCGGCGGCGGCGGCCGGCGCCGGCATCGGCGTCTACGCCTCGTTCGCCGTCCTCGCGCAGTTCGAAGCCACGAGCCGCCTCACGCCGGCGGGGCTCATGCAGGCCGCGCAAGACATCCTGAGCGGCGGACCGGCGCACTGGCAGATGCCGGTCGCGACCGGCATCGCGCTGAGCGCCGCCTGCCTTGCAGCGGCCATCTGGCGCTTCTCGCTACGCGAGATCTGAGGCGGCGGTCCGGCCCCGCTACCCGCCGCGCCATCCACGCTACCCGCCGCGGCTCACCCTGACCTCGAGGCCTCGCGGCGCGGCCGTCAAGCGGATCTCGCCGCGCTGATCGGTGCGCGCACAAGGCACGCCGGCCGCGGCCAGGAGGGTCAGCATCTCGGGCGTGGGGTGCCCGTACGTGTTGGGACCCACCGAGATGACTGCCAGGGCCGGAGCGAGCTCATCGAGCTGCGCCTCGTCGAAGCCGCCGCGGCTGCCGTGGTGGGGTAGCTCGACGACCGTGCACGTGGGCAGGTCGAGCCCTTCAAGCACCTCACCCTCGGCGTCGCCCGTCACCAGAGCGCGCTGCCCGCCGAGATCGGCCAGCACGACAAGCGCCGTGTCGTTCTCGCTCTGGTTGCCGCTCTCCCCGGAGAGGGGCGAGGTGGGCAGCACCCGGAGGCTCCAGCCGGCGCCCGCGACCTCCACCGGCGCCTCGCACCAGCGCACCTCGGCGCCTGCCGCCGTGAGTCTCGCGGCGATGGAGTTCAGCGCCGACGACGACGTCGGCGGACGAGGGAACAGCGCCGTGCTGATGGGGATGCTCCCCACGACGTCCTCGAGACCGGCGACGTGGTCGGCGTGCGCGTGGGACAGCACGAGCAGGTCGATGCGCCTCACCGCATGGGCGCGCAGGATGCGGGCCAGCGGAGCCGGTCCCGCATCGATGAGCACGGTAGGGCCGCCGGGCGCCTGGAACAGCGTCGCCGCGCCTTCTCCGACGTCGAGGAACGTGAGCGTAGGCTGGCGCGGCGGTGCCGCCGGCATGGGCGCGAGCAGGAGCACGGCCGCCGCGAGGCCCGCGGTCGCGGCCACCAGCGCCGTCCGCCGGCGAGGGTCGCGCCCGTAGACCACCAGACCGCCCCCCGCGCGCCGCGCGAGCCAGCTGACGACCACCAGCTCGCCGCACAACGCCACCAGGAGCAGCAACCTCAGGCTCACCCCGCGCCACTCGTACACGGCGAACGGCAGCCTGCCGAACAGCCGAGAGACCTCTATGAGAAAGCCGATGAAGAGCCCCGCCACCACGTTCAGGGGAGCAGACAGCCAGCTTGCTACGAACCCCAGCAGCAGCGACAGCATACCGACGAACATGATGGGACCGAGCACGAAACCCCCGGCAAGGTTGGCCGGCACGCTCACCAACGAGGCGGAGCCAAAGGTGATCATCGAGACGGGCGCCGTGGAGAGGCTCGCGGCGGTGGTGATGCCGACCTGCTGCGGCAGGGGCCCGGGCAGGAACCCGAAGAGCCGCGTGAGCGGCCGCGCCAGGACCAGCAGCCCGGCCACGGCGCCGAACGACAACTGGAAGCTGACGTCGAAGAGGTTGTTGGGGTTGCGCGTGAGGAGCCACGCCGCCGGGACCAGCCACAGCAGCCAGCCGTCCGTGGGCCGGGAGGCAAGCACCGCGAGCAGCCCGACGATGCCGGCCACGCCGGCGCGCACGATGGACGGCGACGCCCCGGTGAGCAGCACGTACGTGGCCACGACGGGCAAGAGCAACGTGGTGCGCACGAGGCGAGGTATGCCGAGCAGCGAGAAGGCGAACGCCCACATACTGCAGAGCAGGATGACGTTTTCGCCGGAGACGGCCATGATGTGCAGCAGGCCGCTGCGCCGGAAGTCGTCGATCGAGGCCTGGTCGACGCCCTCGTCGTCGCCGAGGACCATACCCTGCAGCACCTCGCTGACGGGGGGGTGCACGCCCGTGCGCAGATGTGCGCGGGACGCCAGACGCAGGCGGTCGACGGCTCCCTGGAGGCCGCCGCGGCGGCCTGTGACGCGCAGGTCGGCGAAGCGGCCCTCGAGCGTGACATGCTCGCCGCGGCGGCGCAGGTAGCGGCCGTAGTCGAAGGCGTCCGGCCTGGGCGCCGGGAGCGGCTCGACGCGCACGGAGGCCAGCTCGATGACGGCGCCTTCGACGAGGGTGCCGCAGGAATCGAGCACGAAGGGCTCCCCCTCCTCCAGTCGCAGGCGCAGGTGGGCGGGTGCGGCGAGAGGCGCGCCATCGACGGCCCTGACGGCGACGGCGAGCGTGACCTGATCGTCTTTCGCCGCCGGCAGATCGGTGAGGACGGCGGTCAGGGCGACGGTGCGGCCGTCGTAGGCCTGCAGCGCGGAGTGCCCTGCAGCCGCCAGGCGGCTGCCGCCCACGGCGAGCCCGGCGACGACGAACATCACGGCGAGGCAGACGGGGATCGCCAGCAACCAGGCGGGTGAGGACTCCGCCGGAGAGCCGCGCCGTAGCGCCACGACCATGGCCGCCGCAGGGCCGATCACGCCCAGAAGGAACCACCACAACGAGGGCCTGAACGCGAGGGCCAGGCAGAGGCCGCCGCAGTAGGCGGCGGCGAACACGTGCAGCGGGGCTACCCTGCGCAGCACTCGCGTTCACACCGTGATGCTGTCTTTCATGGCGGCGAACTTGGCGTCGCCGATGCCGGACACGTTCTTGATGTCGTCGATCGTCTTGAAGGGGCCGCTGGCCAGGCGGTAGTCGATGATCTTCTGCGCGGTGGCTGGGCCCACCCCGTCGAGGGCGTCGAGCTGCTCGAGGGACGCGGTGTTGATGTTCACCGGAGCTCCGGGCGCGGCGGCCGACCCACCGGCCAAAGCCGCCGACCCGCTGCCGGCGGCGCTCGCGGTGCCACCCGCTACGACCGCTCCGCGCTCGGGCACCATGATCTGCTGGCCGTCGACGACCTTGGCGGCAAGATTGACGCCGTCCAGCTCGGCCGTCGCGCCGGCCCCACCGGCGAGCGCCAGCGCGTCGGCGACGCGCGCATCGGCGGGGAGGCGCACGACGCCCGGTGACTTGACTGCGCCGCACACGTAGACGACCACGTCGGCCACCGGGGACGGGTTGGCCGTGGCGGCCGGCCCGGCCGGCGACGAGGACGGCACTGCCAGCACCAGCGGTTCGCCGCCGGCCGGGCCGGCCGCCTTCGGGAGCACGACGTAGCGCGCACCGATGGCAAGGACCAGGGCGGCGACGGCGACGTAGGCGTAGATCTGACGGCGCGACAGCTGCATGGCCACCTCCGGGGAGGACGCGGACGAGGACCTCGCAGGCGCCAAAGCGGACCGCGACGCCTGCTCTGGAAGGCTAGGCCCTGGAGCCGCTCGCGTCATCGCCCCTGAGGGGCGATTCGAAGGGGTGACGCTGGATGCGGGGGGCCGCGCGCGGCCCCACCGATCTACCTCACGACGAAGTTGACCAGCTTGCCGGGCACGTAGATCTCCTTTACGACCTGCTTGCCCTCGAGAAAGCGCGCGGCGTTCTCCGCCGACCGCGCCTGCGCCAGCACACCGTCCTTCTCCGCGTCCACGGGCACCTCGAGGCGGTCGCGCAGCTTGCCGTTCACCTGCACCACCACGGTGACGACGTCGTCCGCGGCCAGCTGTTCGTCCCAGGCCGGCCAGGAGGCGTCGAGCACCGTGTCCCCGTGCCCGAGCAGCTCCCACACTTCTTCGCCGATGTGCGGCGCCATCGGCGCCACGAGCAGGGTCATGTCGGCGACCACGCCGCGCCACTGCTCGAGCGTGAGCGCGCCCCGCGCGCCGACCCACACCTCGAGGAGCTCGTTCTGGAGCTCCATGAGCGCCGAGACGGCGGTGTTGAAGCGGAAGGCCTCGAGGTCGTGCGAGACCTTGCGGATGGTCTTGTTCAGCGTGCGCAGCACCTGGCGGCCCCGCTCGGCCGCGGCCTCGTCCGCCGCCACCCCGCTGCCCTGCGCCTCCAGCACCTCGGCGACGAGATTCCAGAAGCGGCCCAGAAAGCGGAAGCACCCTTGCACCCCACGCTCGCTCCAGGCGACACTCTGTTCGAAGGGGGCGATGAAGAGTTCGTACAGGCGCAGAGCATCGGCGCCGTACTGCTCCACGACACTGTCCGGCGTGATCACATTGCCCTTGCTCTTGCTCATCTTCTGGCCGTCCTCGGCCTGGATCATGCCTTGGTTGCGGAGGCGCGCGTAGGGCTCGCCGAAGCTCACGTAGCCGGCATCCTGCGCGACCTTGCAGAAGAAGCGCGCGTACAGGAGGTGCATGACCGCGTGCTCGGCGCCACCGACGTAGAGGTCGACCGGCAGCCAGTACTCGGCCTTGTCACGGTCAAAGGCAGCCGTCTCGTCGTGCGGCGAGGCGAAGCGGAAGTGGTACCAGCTCGAGCAGGCGAACGTGTCCATGGTATCGGTCTCGCGGCGGCCGGGGCCGCCGCACTGCGGGCAGGTGGTGTGCACGAACTCCTCGTGGCGGGCGAGCGGCGAACGCCCGTCGTCGGTCGGATGGAAATCCTCGAGATCGGGCAGGAGCACGGGCAGCTGGTCCACCGGGACGGGCACGGGACCGCAGACGTCACAGTGCACGATGGGGATCGGCGCGCCCCAGTAGCGCTGGCGGCTGATGAGCCAGTCGCGGATCTTGAAGTTGACCTTCTTGCGGGCAGCACCGCGCTCGCCGAGCCAGGCCACGACCGCGGCGAAGGCCTCACCCGGCGCCGCGAGCCCGTCGAACTGCGCGGAGTTCACCATGAAGCCGTCGCCGGTGTAGGCCTCGGCGAGTCTGCCCTGTGCCCCGCTCTCGGGGGCGATGACCTCGACGATCGGCAGCCCGAACTTGGTGGCGAACTGAAAGTCGCGCTCGTCGTGCGCCGGCACGGCCATGATGGCGCCGGTGCCGTAGCCGGTGAGCACGTAGTCACTGATCCAGATCGGCACCGGCGCGTCGTTGACCGGATTGACGGCGTAGGCGCCGAGGAAGACCCCCGTCTTCTCCTTGTCGGTGGACAGGCGCTCGATCTCGCTCTGCCGCCGGGCCTGGTCCTGATAGGCGGTCACCGCGGCCCGTTGCTCCGGGACGGTGAGCTCGTCGACGAGGGGATGCTCCGGGGCCAGCACCATGTAGGTGGCGCCGAAGAGCGTGTCGGGCCGGGTCGTGAAGACGGTCAGGACGTCGTCACGCCCCGGCAGGCCGAAGTCGACCTCGGCGCCCTCGCTGCGCCCGATCCAGTTGGTCTGCATGAGCTTGATCTGCTCGGGCCATTCGATCGTCTGAAGATCGTCAAGCAGACGTTGCGCGTACTCCGTGATACGCAGATACCACTGTTCAAGGTCCTTCTTGGTGACGTCGCTGCCGCAGCGCCAGCACTTGCCCTGCTCGACCTGCTCGTTGGCGAGGATGGTCTTGCAGCTCGGGCACCACCACTGCCGCCCCGTGGAGCGATAGGCGAGACCGCGCTCGTACAGCAGCAGGAAGAACCACTGCGTCCAGCGGTAGTAGTCGGGGAAGCAGCTGGTGATCTCGCGCGACCAGTCGAACGACAGGCCGATGAGGTCCATCTGACGGTGGTAGTTGGCGACGTTGCGTGCCGTCGTCACGCGAGGGTGGACGCCCATCTTGATGGCGTAGTTCTCGGCAGGCAGACCGAAAGAGTCCCAGCCCATCGGGTGGAGGACGTTGAACCCCTGCATGCGCCGGAACCGCGCGTCGACGTCGGTGGGCACGTAGTTGCGGCAGTGGCCGACGCTGAGACCGTCGCCGGAGGGATACGGGAAGAAGTCGAGGCAGTAGTACTTGGGCTTGTCGCTCTCGTCGGGAGTGCGGTAGGCATCGCGCTCCTTCCAGATGCGCTGCCACTTCTGCTCGATGGCGTGCGGGTCGTAGCGTCGATCCATGAGGTCCTCTCTGGCGGCCGTCTGCGGCGCGCCCGCCGCCGCGAGGTCCACGGGCGCCCAGCGCCTGATTCTACATGAGCGCCGCCGCGCCCGAAGTCGCCGCGCGGGAAGGTGGCACGGCCTCTCGCCTGTCTACTGGTCCAGCGGCACGTACTGGATGGCGATCTGACCGTCTCCGGCGTATGTCAGTGTCGTGACGGCGACCGGCCGGGACTCGGTCTCCCGAGAGAAATCGAGAAGCTGGAACGTGTAGTGCGTGCGGCTGCTGCCGGGCGCTTCGCCCGGATCCCTGCCCGTGCTCCCGGGCGATGCCGAGCCGATCGCCTGGTACCCCGAGGCGCCGGCCGTGCCGGCATCCACGAGCGTGACACTGCCGTCGCTACGCACAGCGGCGACATGGTCGTTGCCATAGGCCACGATAAGGTCCTGTCCGGCGTCCCGCGCACCGGCGATAGTGTCGACCGCCTGCCGGATGTCGTGGACGAGCAGCACCTGGGCGGGTGGCTGCAGAGTCGGCCAGATGGATGCGATCCGCAGCGACGCGGCGGCGAGCAACTGCGGATCCGATTCGACCAGCGGAGACGACGAGAGCGGGTCGCTGGCACCGAAAACCCTGATGCCGGCGACGTCGGCGACCGTCCCGTCGAGCACCCGGACCCCGCCACGCGCGAACGCCGTCAGCGCCGGGGCGTCCTCATGGTTGCCGCCCACGAGCACCTGCGGCGCGCCGGCTGCGTCGAAGACGCGCAGGAACAGTTCCGCCTCCGCGCGGGTGCCCCTGTCGGTGATGTCCCCG
This sequence comes from uncultured Thermoleophilia bacterium, assembly GCA_963765635.1. Lineage (GTDB taxonomy): Bacteria > Actinomycetota > Thermoleophilia > UBA2241 > UBA2241 > CAIXSE01. The sequence goes on along the minus strand of CAVXXF010000002.1, from coordinate 587,941 downwards.
GCAAGGAGGACCCCATCTACGGGGACGCCGCCGCCGGCCGCCAGGCGAGCGGCGGCCCGCGCCCCGAACAGGTTGTCGTGCACGTCGCTCACGAGAAGCATCCGCACCACGCGCTTCCGTTCGGGAAGCTGCGGCGCCACCGTGAGCTGCATGGCCACCGCCTCGAGGCCGTCGATGAAGTCCTGCAGCCCGCGAAGGTTGTCGGTCTCGCCGCGCGCGCCGAGAGCGCGCACCAGCGGCAGGATGCGAGGGACGTTGCGTGCCAGGCCGCTGTACGCGACGGCCGGCGAACGATCGAGGGTCAGATAGGTGACGCCGACGACGGCGGCGGTGAGCACTCCGGCGGCGGCCATGCCGGCGACCGCGCCCCACAGGAGTCGGCGCCGCGGCCGCAAGCCGGCGACCAGCGCCCCGGCCGCGGCGGCGGCGATCAGCAGCCATGGGATCCGGCTGCTGAGGTACCGCGCGAAGGCGGCGCGCGCGTCCTCCTGCAACCCCGCGAGGTCGTCGACGACGCTTCCATCCCCCGTCAGCAAGGCCGTCTCTGCGGGCAACCTGTAGGCCATGACGATGTCGAACGGCGTACGGTGAGTGCGCAGGGAGAACTCGCCGGCGGGGCCGAGCGGCATGACCAGCCGCCCGCCCGGCCAGGCCGGCTCCAGACGGTACGTGACGGCGCCGCCGGGAACCGAGTAGGTCGCGGCGCTTTGAACGGCGACGAGCGCGAGCATGAGGATGCCGACGAGTGCGAGACGGACGACCACCTCGGCCAGACGTGCGCCGCGAGACCGATCGCCGCCCGTCATCTCATCCCGGATGCCCACCGCGCCACCTCCTCCCCGACGCCTTCCGGCGGACGCCGGCCGATCCGCGCCTTCACGGTGACTGCGCACACAGACGGCCGGCGGGGTTGCCGGCAGGCACCCTTATGCTATACTTCCGTGCCTGCCGGCACACGTCGGCGGCCCTTCGGTGGGGGTATAGCTCAGTTGGGAGAGCGTTTGGCTGGCAGCCAAAAGGTCACCGGTTCGAGCCCGGTTACCTCCACCACCTCCTCACTCTCCGCGCAGCCACCGTCGGTCACTCGAGAGACGGCGATCGCACGCTTCTGGGAGATAGACGCCTTACGCGGAGTGGCGATCCTGGCGATGGTCGCTTTCCATTTCGCCTGGGACTGGGCCTACGTCCACGACGGACGACTGGGTGACGGGTCACGCTACGCCTCAGGCCTGATCTCAGGGACGTTCATCACGCTGCTCGGCCTTTCCGTCGCGCTCGACCGCGATCGGGTGCGCGCGGTAGGGGGATCTCTGTGGCGACGTACCGCCCAGCGCTTCCTGCTTATCGGCGGCGGCGCAGCTCTCGTCACCCTGGCTACCCGCCTGGTCCTTCCCGACGAGTTCGTCTACTTCGGCATCCTCCACCTGCTGGCCGTGTGCACCGTGCTGGTCGCGCTGTCCGCGCGCCTCGGCGCGCTCGTCAACGTGCTGCTCGGTCTGGCCCTTCTTGCCTTAGGCTGGAGCGGGTTGTTGGCCGGTCCGGGCCCTGGGCCACCGTGGTCGGTCGCGGGATGGTCGGCACCTCGTGCGACGGTCGACTGGTATCCCTTGGCCCCGTGGGCCGGATTCGCCTTTCTGGGGTTCGCCGCCGGGCTGGCGCTCTACACCGGTGGCCGCAGGCGCTTCTCGCTACGCGACTGGAGCGCCCCGACGACGCCGCTGCGCTTCATGGGCCGCCATGCTCTTCCGATCTACCTCCTGCATCAGCTCTTGCTGTTTCCGCTCGCTTGGCTCATGGCCGGCCTGTTTCGCTGAGCTCCCCGGTCCGGGTCCCACAGCGCGGGAGCCGACCCGCTGCCGGCGGCTTCTGGTCTGGATGCTCTTGTCGGCCACCATGAGCGCCCGGCCGCCTGAGCCCGGCCGGGTTTAGCGCCGGACGGCTGCGGAAAGTATCGGGTCACATGCATCGGGTCCTCGGCCCGGTGCCGTCCTTGATCTTGACGGGAGGAGGCGCGCATGGAGGAGAGGCTGCAGTTCAGCGTGGGCTACGAGACGATCAGCGGCGATATCGGCGTGGTTGTCCTCGTCGGCGAGATCGACATCTACTCAGCGCCGGAATTCAAAGAAGTGCTGGTGAACGGCATTGAGAGCGGCGCTCGCAAGGTCATCGTCGATCTGTCACAGGTCACCTTCATCGACTCGACTGCCTTGGGCGTACTCGTGAGCGGCGCGAAACGCGTGCGGCCGCGAAACGGCAATCTCGATATCGTCTGTACCGACGACAACATCATCCGCATCTTCGAGATCACCGGCCTCGACCGCATCTTCGGCATCTACCCGTCCCGCGGAGAGGCCGTCAAGGCGGCCGGTCCCTGAGAGCTTCGGCCGTACCACCACCGCAGAAGGCGGACGCCGGCGGGTCACACAAGGCGTTCGTCGGGGTCGACGACGATGGAGCACCGCAGCGCCCGGTCACTCCAGGGCTGCAGTCTCCACAGTGTGGCCGGCGACATGTTGAAGACGAAGACATATGGGGCAGGGCGCATCTGCACCGTAGAGGGCTGCGGAACCCGCCTGTCGGCCTATAACCCGTCCGGGGTCTGCGCGCTTCACGGGGGAGCCTGGCAGGAGGATTTCCACCACGGCGCCCGTAGGTCAAGTCGCCGCGAAGAGGCCACTCGCCGCTGTGCTTTCGAGCCGTGCGCTCGCGAGTTCCTGACCACGAACCCGGCGAAGAAGTACTGCAGCGACGCCTGCCGCATGAGGGCGTTCCAGGCGCGCGTCATGGGAGCGCGCCGCATGGGCGACCTGAGCGGCGCGCGCCGCGCCAGCTGACCGCGGCCGAGACCCCGGTGGCCCCGGCCCACACCCGGCGGGACTTCGTCCCGACGGCGTTGAGTGCGCGGCGGGGGCGCCTCAGGCAGGCGCAGGGTCGAAGGCCGGCGGAATCGCCGGCAGGCGCCCGCTCATCAGCGAGGCCACCGCTTCCTCGACCGATTCGAAGACCGGCACCACGTTCGGCAGCCCGACGAGCGCCAAGACGCGCCGCACCTGCCCGGCCGGGCGCACGAGCACCAGCTCCTTGCGCCGTGCCCGCTGATCGGTGAGCAGGCGCACGAGGAAGGCGACGAAGCTCGAATCGATGAACGTCGTCGTCGCCAGATCGATCACGAGATGGTCCTGGTGGTACAGCGGCCCGAGGTTGCGGCGCAGGTAGCGGTCGATATCGGGCACGGAGTCGAGATCGAATTCGCCTGACAATTCCAGCACTGGGGGTGTGGCGGCCGCCTTCCGCGGGCCGGCGAGGCGGCAACGGCCCCGGGGCGGAACGAGCTCGTGAGGGCTGCCTGATGGACGCACCAACGTATAACCTCCCTGCAATCGAGCCCGGCCGGCGCGGAGGATGCGACGTCGGCTTGCCATCACGCTGAAGACCCCCTGCGCCCCTGCGAGCGCTGACGCGACGCTAGGCCACGACGGGCGCGGTGTAAAGCGCCGCGCGGTGAGGTTTGGGAGGTTCGCGGATGAGGCTCTGCGGTAGCCTGAAGGACGGCTTCCGAACCTCAAGCGCAGGTCGAGGCAGCTTCAGGGAACGCTCGAACCTCGGATCAGGGCCAGCGACCCGCCCGGCGCCGCGTCAGGACTCGTCGGCGCGCGCCGCAAGCTTGAGCTTGCGGTACTTCGGCTCCCGTTCCTTGAGCACCGTGAGGACTGGGCTCGCGATGAAAATGGTGGAGTAGGCGCCCGAGATGATACCGACGAGCAGAGCGAAGGCGAAGTCCTTGAGCGTCTCGCCGCCGAAGAAGAGCAGGCAGACGACAGGCAGCAGGGCCATGAACGACGTGTTCAACGATCGCGTGAGCGTCTCCCAAAGGGACTCGTTCACCATGTCGCCGTACGGCATCCGCACGAGCTTCGGCTCATTCTCGCGAATACGGTCGAAGATGATCACTGTATCGTAGAGCGAATAACCCATGATCGTGAGCACCGCGGCGATGGTCGCCGTGGTCACCTCGCGCCCCGTGAGCGAGTACACGCCAATGACGATCAGAAGGTCGTGGAACTCCGCGCTGAGCGCCCCGACGGCGTACTTCCACTGGAAGCGGAAGCTGACGTACGCGAGGATCAACAGCAGAGAGATCGCGACCGCCTTGAGGGACGACTCCACGACCTGGCGACCGAACGACGCGCTCACCACCTCGATACCCCAGGCGGGCACGCCCGCGGGACTCGCGATCGTGAACGCCTCATCCAGAGCCGTCTTGAGCTCCGCCTGTTCCGTCACCGTCAGCAACGGTGTCTGGATCTGGAAGCCCTCGGCACCGCCGGCCGCGATGTCGGCGGTCTGCTGGATCTGCGCCGATGGGTAGCCGGCATCGCTGACCGTCGCGCGCACCTCCGCCAGCGACGGCGGCGATTCAAAGGCCACCGTGACGCGCGTACCCTCCTTGAACTCGAGTCCGTAGTCCAGCCCGTTGATCGGGTTGCCGTCACCCTTGATGAACAAGCTGGCGAGGCCGATCGCGATGATCACCCCGGAGAGCGTGAACCACCACGCTTTGTGACCCATATAGTCGAAGCTGTACAAACGGCGGAAGTACTTCACAGGTCTATCTCCGCTTCTTGCGTTTGCGGGAGGTGGAGGCCGTCCCACGGCCTCCGTTGGAAGTGCCACGAGACGTGGACGAGGTGGTCCCAGCCTCAGTGGAAGCCGACGCGCCCGCAGCGACCGGACTGCCGGCGCCATCCGCAGCGCCGGCACGGCGGCGACGCGACGCCGCCAGCGAACTCTCCGCCTGAGCCGCGACCCCGACCTCGATCTGCCCGGCCGAGACGCCCATGAGCGATGGCCGATTGAAGAATGTGAAGCCGGCGAGCACGCCGAGCATGGCGCGCGTGAAGAGCACCGCAGTGAGCATACTGACGAGTACGCCGAGGATCAGCGTGACCGCGAAACCCTTGGGCTGAGCAGTGGCGAAGAAGAACAGCACCAAGGCCGTGAGCATCACGAGGATGTTGGCGTCGAGGATGGTCTTGAAGCCGAGCGCGTACCCCGAGTTGACCGCCGAGCGGACGGTCTTTCCGTGGCTCACCTCTTCCTTGATGCGCTCGAAGATCACGACGTTGGCGTCTGCGGCCACGCCGATGGTAAGGATCATGCCGGCGATGCCCGGCAACGTGAGAGTCACAGGAATGGCGTTGAAGAGGCCCCACAGCAGGATCCCGTACACAATGAGCGCGAGGTCGGCGACCAGGCCGAGAAAGCGGTAGTAGACGAGCATGTACACGAGGACGAGAGCGAGACCGAACAGGCCGGCGATCAGAGCCTGGTCCAACGAGTCCTTGCCGAGAGTCGCGGAGACCTGCTGCTGATACGTGGGCTCGAGCTTGACCGGCAAGGCGCCGGTCTTCAGCACGAAGGCCAGGTCCTTGGACTCCTGGACCGTCATGTTGCCGCCGCTGATCTCGGCGCCGCCGCTGATGCCGTCGCGCAGGCCCGGGTCGGTGTAGTCGATCATGGGGTCGGACTCCATGACGTTGTCGAGCACGATGGCGAACGTCTGCGGCGTATTCTTGAGGAGCCCGGTGCGGTAGAGCTCGCGGGTGACCTCCTGGAACGTCTTGCTGCCCTCCCCGGTGAAGTCGATGAGGACATTCGGCTTGTTGTTCTGGCCGCTGAAGCCGGCGCGAGCCCCGGCGATGGCCTCGCCGGTGAGTGCCGGCGGGCGCCTGAAGACGTACCATGCTTCCGGCTGGCTCGTGACGGGGTCTGCCGGCTGTTGCACGAGAGAGTAGTCGTCGGTGTTGCTCTCCGCGGCAAGCTGGTCGATCTCCGCTTGGGAGGCGCCTTGGCGCTTCAACTCCTTGAGAGCATCCTCCCTGGTCGCGACAGGCCCCACCGGCCGCGACTGCGGGTCGTCCTTGTAGAACTCGAGCTGGGCCGTCTTGCCAATGAGGTCGAGCGCCTGCTGCGCGTCCTTGATGCCCGGCAGCGAGACCGAGATCTCGTCGGTGCCCTGCTTCTGGATCGTCGACTCGGTGACCCCGAGCCCGTTGACACGGCGGTCCAGTATCGCGAGAGTCTGGTCGAGCTCGGCGGTGGAGGGCGCTCTACCGTCGGCGGTCCTCGCGGTGTAGACGACCTCGAGGCCACCCTGAAGATCGAGCCCAAGGCGCGTCTTCACGCTCGGCGGGACGATGTAGTAGACCGCGACGGCCACAAGCACGGCCATGCACAGCATGACTACCCAGTTCTTGCGTCGGTAGGTGGCCCACAGCGCGACGACGATCGCCGCAGCCGCCGATGTCCAAATCGCTATGCTGGTGAGATCGTTCAAGCGCGCTCAGTCGGTCGCCGTTGGATGGCACGGCGGTAGAGCGTACCCGACCGACGAGGGCGGCGCAACTCGCCGCCGACGCACCGCTGTGAGGCCGCAGATCAGCGGTCGCGGAGGAAGCTGGGGATGTCGAGGACGTCGTCATCCACGTCGAACGACGGCTTGGGCTCCTCGGCGAACAGCGGCGTCCCCTTGGGCTCGCGGGCGGCCTTCTCCCGCGGCGCGTCCTGCTCGACGGGAGTGTCGCGGTCGAAGCCCGTGGCGACGACCGTGACGCGCACCTCGTCGCCCAGCGAGGGGTCGATGACGGCGCCGAAGATGATGTTGCAGTCGGCGTCGGCGGCGCTGCTGATGATCTCGGCGGCCTCGTTGATCTCGAAAAGCCCGAGATCGCTGCCGCCGGTGATGTTGAGCAGGATGCCGCGGGCGCCCTCGACGCTGGCCTCGAGTAGCGGCGAACTGACCGCCGCGCGCGCCGCCTCAACGGCGCGGTTCTCGCCGCCGGCCACGCCGATACCCATGAGGGCCGAGCCCGCATCCTTCATGATCGTGCGCACGTCGGCGAAGTCCAGGTTGATGAGACCGGGCACGGTGATGAGGTCGGTGATGCCCTGGACGCCCTGGCGCAACACATCGTCGGCGACCTTGAACGCTTCGATGACCGACGTACGCCGCTCGACCACCTGCAGCAGGCGATCGTTCGGGATCACGATCAGCGTATCGACCTTTTCGCGCAGCGACTGGATGCCGTCCGAGGCCTGCCGTGCGCGACGCTTGCCCTCGAAGGCGAAGGGGCGCGTGACCACGCCCACGGTGAGGGCCGCCAGTTCCTTGGCCAGCTCCGCGATCACCGGCGCCGCGCCGGTGCCCGTGCCCCCACCCTTGCCGGCCGTCACGAAGACCATATCGGCGCCTTTGAGGGCGTCGCGCAGCTCGTCCTTGCTCTCCATCGCGGCCTGATAGCCGATCGCCGGATTGGCGCCGGCGCCGAGGCCGCGGGTGATCTTGCTGCCGATGTGGATCTTGACGTCGGCGTCGCACATCTGCAGCGCCTGGGCGTCGGTGTTGACGGCGATGAACTCGACCCCGCGCAGGCCCGCGTCGACCATCCGATTGACGGCATTCGTGCCGCCACCGCCGACGCCGACGACCTTGATGACGGCGAGATAGTTCGCTGAAGCGTCCATCATGGCACTGACCCTCCTGTCGTGGTCGAGACTCGCCGTCGAGGCCTCTCGCAAACCCTCAAGTACTGATCAAGGGTTGCGACCCGCCCTCAGTACGAAACCCAGAAACACGCCGTTTTGCAGCACTGTTCAGAGCCTTGCGGGAACACGGCGACGCCGGCTCCCCAGCCTTGGAGTTACCATACTGAGGCCCTCGTGGAGTGTCAAACACGAGCGTCGTCGCCCCACGACTACGTCCACCTTCAACCAGAGGTTGAGAACCGTCTCGAGCATCACTTGAGCACGGGGCGCGCGAGCACTCTGTCGGGGGTCGAGACGTCCACGAAGACGCACTCCTGGGACGCCTTCTCATAGTGGTCCAGCACGGCCCTGAGGGCCAGTGACTTGGCGAGCGTGCGCCCCGCCAGGCCCCAGATCACCGCAGGACCGGCGTCGAAGCGCAGCGTGAGCTGGCCCTCCGGCGTGACCTCCACCACGGCCAGCGACTCACGCAAGGCGCGCGGGAGGCCGGCGACGATAGGCAGCGCGGCGCGGAGGCCCTCCGAGGCCAGCGTCGCCCCGACGACGACCCGCTCATCCACGGCGAGGCGCGGCAGCGGCAGCGTGGCGCCCGGCGGCCCGGCCTGAAGCGCCGCCAACCTCCGGGCCGCTTTGCCGGTCGGCACTGGGAGCCCGGCAGCGGCACCCGGCGCGCCGACGGTGGCCGTGGCCTCGCCCCCCGCTGCCATGGGTTGGGAAGATGTCGTCTCCGCCGAGGAGGCGGCGCTGGCGGCGGAGCGCGGCTTCTCCTGGCAGATCACATGGCCGTCGTCGGCGATCACGTACCAGCGGCCGCCGGCAAGCGCGTACACCGCCGGACGATGCTCGGCGATGCTGACGCGCAGAGTCCCGGGGAAGTCCCGGTCGACGCGCGCGTCGGAGATGTAACACAGAGAGGCCAGGGACGCGCGCACGTCCTTCGTCGTCACCGTGAACAGGTTGTGTCCGAGATAGTCCTTGCGCAGCAGACGCAGCACGCGGCGTTCCGGCACCAGCTTGACGCCCGTGACCACGACCTTGTCGATGGCGAACGAGGACGAACTGCGGCCCCATCCGTAGACCACCGTGGGCAGCGCGAGGATCGCCGCCGTGAGCAGCACCGTGGGAAGCAGACGAAATCGCGGGCGGCTCGCTCCGCCTCCTTTGGCCATCGCGCCGGACCTTTTCGCGTGAGGACAGCTACGGATGCTTATTCGGCGCCGGACGGCGCTTCCCCTTGCCCGGCGAGCGCGGCGAGCAGCTGCTCCCCGGCGCGGAACACGTCGCCGGCGCCCAGCGTGAGCACCAGATCGCCGGGCCGCACGCGCGGCGCGAGATAGCGCACCACGTCGTGCAGGCGCGGCAGGTACGAGACCGGGCCGCCGGGTCGCTCCGCAAGGTAGGCGTCGACGATCAGCTTGCCGGTGATGCCCGGCTCGGGCTCTTCGCGGGCCGGGAAGATGTCGGTGACGACCGCCTCGTCGGCCAGGGTGAGCGCCTGCCCGAACTCGCGCTGCAGGTAGCGGGTGCGCGAGAAGAGGTGCGGCTGGAAAACGGCGATCACGCGCCCGTGATCGCCCTGTTTCGCGGCCGTGAGCGTGGCGGCGATCTCCGTGGGGTGATGCGCGTAGTCGTCGACGATGAGCACGCCGTCATGGCGACCCGTCTCCTGGAAGCGGCGCGCGGCGCCGCTGAACGTCGCCAGATGCGGCGCGGCGGCGGCCGGGGTGACCCCCGCGTGACGCAGGACGGCGAGAGCCGTGAGGGCATTGAGGACGTTGTGTTCGCCGGGTACGCGCAGCATCACGCGGCAGAGCTCTTCGCCATTGTCGAGCACGCCGAACTCGCTGCCGCGGTCATCGACACGGGTCACCGCGGCGCGCAGGTCACCGGCGCCGATGCCGACGCGCACGACGGCCGCCCGCGTGTGGGCGGCCAGGCCTTCCCCGCCGGTTCCGGCGACCAGCACCAGGAGCCCGTGGTCGGGCAAGAGGGCCACGAAGCGGCGAAACACGTCCTGGACCTCGTCAAGGCATCCGTAGTTGGCGTGATGGTCGAGCTCCACGTTGGCGACGATCGCCACCTCGGGACGCAGATACAGAAGGCTGCCGTCGCTCTCGTCGGCCTCCGCCACCAACCACTCGCCCTGCCCCACGCCGGCGTTGGAGCCGATGTCGTTGAGCTCGCCGCCCACAAGAAACGTGGGGTCGAGGCCGCACTGATAGAGCACATGCGAGATCATCGACGAAGTGGTGGTCTTGCCGTGCGTGCCGGCGACCGCGATGCCGCGGCGCATGGCCATCACGCGGGCGAGCATCTCGGCGCGTCGCAGAACCGGCAAGCCGGCGACCTGCGCGGCGCGCAGTTCGGGGTTGCCCGCCGGGATCGCCGAGGAGATCACCACGAGCGCCGCCTCGCCGAGGTTGCCGGCCTCGTGGCCGATGAACACCTCGATGCCGGCCTCATCGAGATGCCGGGTATAGCGCGATGTCTTCAGGTCGGAGCCGGTGACGTGAACGCCGAGCTTGGCTAGCACCATGGCGATACCGCTCATCCCGGCGCCTCCGATGCCCACGAAGTGCACCGGCTGCGGGAACTGCCTGGGGGTGTCGTCGTTCATCGTCCCCTCATCTCTTCACGATCTTCTCGATCTCATCCACGACGCGAGCCGTGGCACGCGGACGCCCGAGCGCGGCGCTGGCCGCGGCCATCGCGGTCAAGCGCCCGGGATCGCCGAGCAGGTCGGCGACCAGCCCGAAGAGGAGGTCGCCGCTGAGCTCGGCGTCGTCGACCAGCAAGGCCGCACCGCCGCCGGCCATCCAGCGCGCGTTCTTGCGCTGATGGTCGGCCGTCGCGTACGGGTAAGGCACGAGGATGGCCGGCTTGCCCAGCGCCGCCAGTTCGGCCACCGAGCCGCCGGAGCGGGCCACGACGAGATCTGCCGCGGCCATCGCCGCGGCCAAGCGGTCAGTGTAGGGTACCAGGCGATAGCGCTCAAACCGCTCGCCCTTCGCGGCGAGCGCGGCCCGCACGACTTCGTGGTTGCGCGGCCCGCAGACATGGACGAGCTGAAACCCCAGCTCACGGCCGCCGAACGCATCGATACAGGCGCGGTTGATGCTCTGCGCGCCCTGGCTGCCACCGAAGGCAAGCACGACCGGCAGATCCGCCCGCAGCGCGAATGCCTCGCGGCCCTCGCCGGCGGTCGCGGAGAGCTGTTCCGGCCCGAGGGGCCGCCCCGTGAGGACGTACTTGGGCGGCCCCAGGCCGGCGATCGGAAAGCTCAGGCAGATGCGTCGCACGAACGGCCGCAGGAGGCGATTGGCCACGCCCAGATGAGCGTCGGCCTCCAGAGCAAGACCTGGGATCCCGTGTAGCGCGGCCAGCGCGACGACGGGTCCGCTGGCGAAGCCGCCGCCGCCGATGGCGACGTCGGGCCGCACCTCCTTGAGGATGCGCTCGACGCCGGGCACGGCGGCGGCCAGCAGCCGCAGCGTGGTCAGATGGTCGCGCGGCGCCAGCCCACGTGAGAAGCCCTTGAGCTCCAGGGCGAACGTCGGGTATTCGGCGGCGACGCGCTCGACCTGCGACGGCGTGGTGACGACGACGACGCTGGCGCCCCGAGCCCTGGCCTCAGCCGCGACGGCGAGCGCCGGCTGAAGATGACCGCCGGTCCCCCCCGCCGCGAGCAACGCGGTCGCGCCGCTGAGCGCTGACGACAATGTAGCTCCTTCGATTGGTGGCGATGTTCAGCAGGATCCCGAGGCCGGCGAGCACGACCACGAGGCTTGTGCCGCCGAGCGAGACCAGGGGCAGCGGCACGCCGGTGAGCGGCAGCAGCCCCAAGGCGGCGCCCACGTTGATGCAGGCCTGCCCGAGGATGATGGCCGTGATCCCCGTGGCCAGCAGCTTGCCGAAGAGCTCCTTGCAGTTCAGGGCGATGCGAAAGCACATCCACGCGAGGCTCACATAGAGAGCGAGCAGGACGACGAGGCCGATGAGGCCGAGCTCCTCACCGATGATCCCCGTGATCATGTCGGTGCCCTGTTCGGGAAGAAAGCCGAATTTCTGCACGGAGTTGCCGAGGCCGACGCCGAAGATGCGTCCGGAGGCAATGGAGATGAGCGACTGGGTAGCCTGAAAGCCGCTCCCCTGCGGGTCCTTCCAGGGATCGAAGAAGGTGACAAGGCGCTCGAGCCGGTAGGGCTCGACGACGATGAGCGCCAGCACGGCCAGGCAGCCGGCGGCGACCAGGGAGAAGAGGTACCGCAGGCGCGTGCCGGCGGCGACGAGCACCGCTGCCACGGCCACCACCAGCACGAGCGTGGTGCCGAGGTCGGGCTCCATCATGATCAATAGGCTGGCAGGGACGATGCCGATGGCCACCAGTCGCGCGAAGCCGGCCGGCGACTCGATCTCCCGTGGCCGTCGCACGATGAGGGCGGCCACCAGCACGACGGCCGCCAGCTTGGCGAACTCGCTGGGCTGGATACCCTGCCCGCCGATGATGATCCAGCGGCGCGCACCATTGACGACGCTGCCGACGCCGGGCACGAGAACCGCGACGAGGCCCACGAGCACGAGCCCGGCCAGTGGTATGGCGGCTCGCCGCCACCAGGCGTAGTCGACTCGCGAGAGCGCCCACATGGCGCCCACGCCGAGCAGCACCCACAGCAGCTGCCTCTGGACGAAATAGAAGCTCGAATCGTAGCGGAAGTAGGCCTCGGCGGAAGAGGCGCTGTAGGCCATCACCAGGCCGTACACGACCAGCAGGAACGTGATGAGAATGACCGCACGGCGCTCGGCGACGCCGGGGCCCGGCAGGGGGGAGGCCTTGCTCCGGGAGGAGCGACGCGGAGCCGTCCTCCTCTTGTCGGGTCGCGCGTCCGGCTGGCGCCTGGCGGCCTGGCGACGCTCCGACGTCGCGCTTCGTCGTTCGGGCGCCGGCGCCGCGTCGGCGCGGGCGCGCCGCTCGCTGGCGCGCCGCTCGGCACGCGCGCGACGCTCCTGCGCGGGAGGATCCTCGGCCCAGGCGGCGTGGTCCAGGTCCGCCTTGCCCACGCCGTGGCCCTGAGGACTCACGATGGACCAACTCCTCGCAGGTCGTTTACCAGCTTCAGGAAGTGTTCGCCCCGCTCCACGTAATCCCTATACTGGTCCCAACTCGCGCAGGCCGGGCTGAGCAGCACGACGTCGCCCGGCGAGGCCTCACGCGCGGCGCGCATGACGGCCGCGTCGAGCTCGCCGCAGACGACGCTGGACGTGGCCCGCGACCCGGCCGCGGCGGCCCTGGCGGCGAACGCCGCCTCGAGTTGCGGCGCCGTCGCGCCGATCAGCAGAGCCTGCTTCACGAGCCCCTCGGTGGCCGCCGCCAAGGCGCCGTACTCCGCCCCCTTGTCGTAGCCGCCGAGGATCAGGTAGACCCCCCCGGAGTAGGCGGTCAGCGCCTTGAGCGTGGCGTCGACGTTCGTGGCTTTCGAGTCGTTCACATAGGTGACGCCGCCCACGACGCCGGCGACCTGCAGACGGTGCGGCACGCCGGCGAAGGTGCGCAGCGTCTCGGCGGCCGCGGCGGCGGGCACGCCCAGGGCGCAGGCCGCCGCGGCCGCCGCCAGCGAGTTCTGCCGGTTGTGGTCACCCTTCAGCGCCAGCTCGCCGGCCGGGCACAGAGAAGAGCGCACACCACCGCGCGCGAGCCAGAGGACGCGGTCGGCGTCGACTCCGCCGGCCAGCCACTCGCCGCCCGGCCCTTCAACACGGCCCGGCTCGACCGAGAACCAGCCGCGCCGGCCGCGGCCCTCGAGGCGCCCGGCCGCGGCCTCCGCGAGCGTGCCCGGGTCATCGGCGTTCAGAAGCGCGACGTCCGCCTCGATCTGGTTCTCGAAGATGCGCAGCTTGGCCCCCACGTAGCCGCGGTAGTCGCCGTGGCGGTCGAGGTGATCCTCGGTGAGGTTGAGCAGGACGGCCACGTCGGGGCGAAAGCGCTCCACATGCTCGAGCTGGAAACTGGACAGCTCCGCCACCACGGCGGCCTCGGCAGCAACGGCGTCCGGCATGCCGGCGAGCGCGTGGCCCACATTGCCCCCCACGGCCACGGGCAGCTCGGCGTCGCGGAAGATAGCGCCGATCAGCTCCGTGGTCGTCGTCTTGCCGTTCGTGCCGGTGATCCCGATGATGCGATTGCGAAGGAAACGCGCCGCGAACTCGACCTCGCTCCACACGGTGACGCCGCGCCGCAGGGCATCCTGCACGACGGGGCTCTCGTTAGGGACGCCGGGGCTCTTGACCAGAAGGTCGACCGCGGCGGGCAGCACGGCCGCGTCTCCCAACAGGACCTCGACGCCGGCGGCGCGGAGCTCGGCCGCCGCGTACTCCGGCGGCGCGGCGCCCTCGTCGAGGGCGACCACGCGCGCCGCCGGCAGCCGGCGGCGGCCGAGCAGCGCCGCCGGCCGGCCGCTGCGCCGCAGGCCGAGCACGGCCAGGCAGCGGATGTCGTCGAGTTCCACGGTCAGCTCTGGCTAGAAGGTCGCGTAGTAGGCCGCAAAGCCGGCGCCGGCGAAGAGGGCGGCGATGATCCAGAAGCGCACGATGATCTTGGTCTCCGACCAGGCCTTGAGCTCGAAATGGTGATGAAGCGGAGCCATCAGGAGCACCCGGCGGTGGAACAGCTTGAACGACACCACCTGCAGCATCACCGAGGCGGCCTCGATCACGAAGAGGCCGCCGATGATGAGCAGTACGAACTCGGTGCGCGTGATGACGGCGATGCCGGCGATGGCTCCGCCGAGGCCCAGGGACCCGGTGTCGCCCATGAACACGTCGGCGGGAAAGGTGTTGTACCAGAGGAAACCGAGACAAGCGCCGCCGGCGCACCCGGCCACGACCATGAGGTCGGTGATGCCCGGATCGCTGGCGTTGCGCCCGATGATGAAGGCGATGCCGGCCAGCGCCACGAGGACGATCGCCGAGGCGCCTGCCGCGAGGCCGTCGAGGCCGTCGGTGAGATTGACGGCATTGCTGAACCCGGCCAGCGTCAGGAAGATGAGCGCATAGAAGCCGATGCCGCTCAGCTCGAGCTGCCACGACGTGAACGGCACGTCCACGCGCGTGTCGAGGCCCACGAAGTGCAGGGCGATGAAGCCGATGAAGAGCGACAACAGAAGCTGCAGCAGGAGCTTGTAGCGGGCCGCCAGGCCCAGCGAGCGCTTGCGCACGATCTTGATCCAGTCGTCGGCGAAGCCGATGGCGGCGTTGCCCAGGGCAGCGATCATGACCGTGATCGAAGCCACGGAGAAGCGGCTGAAGATGATGAAGGGGACGATGACGGCGAACCAGATGAGCACGCCGCCCATGGTCGGGGTACCCTCTTTGGTCTTGTGCCCTTCGGGGCCGTCCTCGCGGATATTCTGGCCGAACTCGTTGAGCCGCAGCCAGCGGATGAAGGGCGGCCCGATGACGAGCATCAGGACCATGGCGACGACGCTGGCGCCCATGGCTCTAAGCATGAGCGTCCTCCGCAGCAGCGAGCGGACCCGAAGAAAGCGCCTCCGCGACACGCTCGAGACGCAGGCGCCGCGAGGCCTTGACGAGCACGGCGCTGCCCGTCGGCACGGCGTCTGGCAGCGCCTCGATGCACTCGTCGACGCCGGAGAACCAGCGCTCGCCGGCGGCGCCGGTGAGGTAGCCACGGGCCAGCCGGCCGACGGCCACCACGCGCACGCCGGCGGCGGCGCAGTGTTCGCCGACGGCGCGATGGAAGGCGTCGGCGCCGGGGCCGAGCTCGTACATGTCGCCGAGGATGGCGACCGCGGGGCGCCCGGCGGCGATGCTCACGAGGTGGTCGACGGCGGCCATCATGGCCAGCGGGTTGGCGTTGTAGGCATCGTTGAGCAGAAGGCCGCCGCCGGGCAACTCGGAGACGGCGCCGCGCAGGTCGCTGAACGCGACCCGCGCGGCGCCTTCCCGGGCTTCGTCCAGCCGGTAGCCCAGCTCCATGAAGGCGGACAGCGCGGCCAGCGCATCCTGAAGGTAGTGGCCGCCGGTGAAGCTGAAGTCGAGCGTGCCTCGGTGCCCGAACGCATCGACGAGCACGTGGGTGCCGGCGCCGCGCTGCTCCGCCGCCACCAGATGCACGTCGGCCTCGGGGCCGCCGAACGTGACCACACGCCCGCGGAAGCGCCCGACGTGCCGATCAAGAAGGGGCTCCGGGTCCGGGACCACTGCCGTGCCCCCGCGCAGCTCCTCGATGAGCTCGGCCTTGGCGGCGGCCACGTCGTCCACGGTGCCCACAAGCTCCAGGTGCACCGGGGCGATGTTGGTGATCACGCCGATGTCGGGCAGGGCGACGCGCGCCAATTCGCGGATCTGACCTCGGCCGCGCATCGCCATCTCGACGACGACGACCTCGGTGTCCTGCTCGATGTCGAGGAGCGTCAGCGGCACGCCGATCTCGTTGTTCAGATTGGCGGTCGTGGCCACCGTCCGCGCCACGGGCCGGAGGAGAGCGGCGAGGATATCTTTAGTGGACGTCTTGCCGGCGCTGCCGGTGATGGCCACGACCTTGACGGCGGCGCGCCGCCGCATCTCCGTGGCCAGACGCTGCAACGCCGTCAGGCCATCGTCCACCACGACTCTCGCGGCGTCTCCGGACAGCGTGGCCGCGGTGGCGGCGCGGACCATCACGGCCGCCGCGCCGCCGGCCAGAGCCTGTGCGGCGTAGGCGTCACCGTCGAAACTCTCACCACGCAGGCCCACGAACAGCTGGCCCGCCACCAGACGGCGGGAGTCCGTGCATACGCCGTCAGCGACCGTACGAGGATCGGCGCCCTCGAGGCGCCCGCCACAGGCCGCGGCGATCTCCGCGAGGGTCAGAGCCAGCACGTGCTCACCACTCCCCCCGCAGCTCATCCAGCAGCTCTGCCGCGACGGCGCCGTCATCGAACGGGATCCGCCGCTCGCCGATGATCTGGCCCTGCTCGTGACCTTTTCCGGCGATGACGACCGCGTCCCCGGCGCGAGCCTCGAAAAGCGCGAGGCGAATCGCCGCCCGGCGGTCGGGTTCGACGGTCAGGACGGTGGCGCGTGCCTCCGGGACGCCGGCGACGATCTCATCGATGATGAGCAGGGGGTCTTCGCTGCGCGGGTTGTCGGAGGTGACGAAGGCGCGGTCCGCGAGGCGCGCGCCGATCTCGCCCATGAGGGGGCGCTTGCCGCGGTCGCGGTCGCCGCCGCAGCCGAAGACCACGAACACTCGTCCTGGCGTGACGCTGCGCGCGGCGCGCAGGGCGTTCTCGAGAGCGTCCGGAGTGTGCGAATAGTCCACGACCACGCCGAACGGCTGGCCCGCGCGGACCGCCTGGAAACGCCCGGGGACGCCCTCGGTCACCGCGAGGCCCCGGAGCATAGCCTCGACGGGCAGCCCGAGTGCCAGGGCGGCGGTGGCCGCGGCGAGCGCGTTCTCGACGTTGAAACGCGCCGCCAGGCGCAGCGTCACGGGCTCCTCGAGGCCGAGCCGAGGGACGGCGAGCACGAAGGCGGAACTGTCGGCGTGGAGTTCCAGGTCCCCGGCGATGGCGTCGGTCGGAAGCCCGTCGGCGTCAGCGGCTTCTGCCCCCCGGCGACGGCGTAGGTCCAGAGATCGTCGCCGTACGCAGGCCGGCATTCGCGCGCGAGCCTGCGGCCGTACTCGTCGCCGACGTTGACGATCGCCCTCGCGGTGCCGTTGCGCGCCTCCTCGGGCAGGAAGAGCTTGCGCTTGGCAGCGTAGTAATCATCGAGGTCGCTGTGAAAGTCCAGATGGTCACGCGTGAGGTTGCTGAAGACGACGGCGTCGAAATCGATGCCGGCGGCACGCTCCTGGACAAGGGCGTGCGAGCTGATCTCCAGAGCGCAGGCCTGGTCGCCGGCAACGACCATGTCGCGGAACATGCGCTGCAAGTCGAGCGCTTCGGCGGTCGTGAGCCGCACGGCGTTGTCGCGACCGCCGATGCGGTTCACGACCGTGCCGAGCAGCGCCGCCGGCCGGCCGGCGGCGGCGAACATGCCGGCCAGAAGGTGCGCGGTGGTCGTCTTGCCGTTGGTGCCGGTCACGCCGACGACGGTCAGAGCGCGCGAGGGGTGCTTGTACCAGCGCGCCGCGACGAGAGCCATGGCGCGCCGCGCCGACGGTACGAGCACCTGCGGCAGCGCCGCTCCCGTGTCTCGTTCGCAGACCAGCGCCGCAGCGCCGGCGGCCGCGGCGCGCGCCGCGAACGCGTGCCCGTCCACCGTGAGCCCGGGCACGCAAAAGAAAAGCGTGCCGTCGGCGACGTCACGCGTGTGGTAGGCGAGGCCTCGTATCTCGGTGGCCGGGTCGCCGCGCACGGTGGCGCCCGTGACCCCCTCGAGCAGCTCGGCAAGCTTCATCGCCGCGGATTCTATCAAAAGGTTCCCCGACCTCCACCCACCGGAGGGCTCCCGGCACGTACCCCGCCGAGGTCCGCCCTCACGGCGCGATCTCCAGCCGCTGCAGCGCGAAACGCATGATCTTCTGCACGGCCGGTGCGGCGATGTCGCCGCCGAAGTGCGACGGCGTGCGCGGCGAGTCCACGGCGACCAGCACCACGAGCCGCGGGTGGTCGGCGGGGACCATGCCGATGAAGGAGGCGACGTAGTCGGTCTGCGAATAGCCGCTGCCGTCCGGCAGCGGCTTCTCGGCGGTGCCTGTCTTGCCGGCCACCTCGTAGCCGGGGATCTGCGCCTTCGTGCCGGTGCCCTCGGCCACCGCCGTGGCGAGCATGGAGCGCACCTCGCGGGCCACCTTCGCCGATATGACGCGGTGCTTCTGGATGTCGTCGTAGACCGTGTCGCCCACCTGGGCGATGAGCCGCGGCTTCACGGCTATGCCGTTGTTGGCGACCGTCGAGAAGGCTGCCGCCATCTGGACGGAAGTGACGGCGATCCCTTGTCCCATGGGGACGTTGATGATCGTCGTGCCCGACCACTGGTCTGCCGGCGGCACGATGCCCGCCGCCTCCCCAGGGAAGCCGATCCCGGCGGGCTTGGCGAAACCGAAGGCGTCCATCCATTTTAGCAGGCGTTCCTGGCCCATCTTCATGCCGATCTTCACAGCTCCCACGTTGCTCGACCACTGCAGGATCTCGCGCACCGAGTACGTCACGGTGCCGCGCGTGTGTGATTCGTTGATGGTGCGGTCGTAGAGCGTGAGCGAGGGCGGCAGCGTGAACTTCGTCGTCGGCTTGATGAGCCCGTCGGCGAGCGCCCCGGAGATCGTCACCAGCTTGAAGATCGAGCCCGGTTCGTAGACGTCGGTGACGCAGCGGTTAGCGTTGTTCGCCGGCTTGCGCCCGAAGTCGTTGCCCTCGACCTTGGGGACGTTGGCCATCGCCAGGATCTCCCCGCTGCGCGGGTCCATCACGATGGCCACAGCGGCCGTGGCGCCCGAGCCGCGCACGGTGTGCTCGAGGACGTCCTCCGCTGTGGACTGGATGTTCTCGTCGAGCGTCAGGCGCACGGAGGCGCCCGACGTCGGCAGGGTCTCGTGCACGGTCCTGAGCGCACGACCGGCCGGATCGCGGACGATCGCCTCACTCCCCGCTACGCCGGCGAGCTGCTCGTCGTACGCCTTCTCGACGCCGGCGATACCTTGGCCGTCGATGTCGACGACGCCCAGCACCTGGGCAGCCGAGCCCTTCATCGGGTAGGAGCGCTCTTCCTCGGCATAGGCGCCGACCCCGGGCAGATCGAGCGCCAGGGCGGCCTTGGCGACGAGAGGGTCGACCTTGCGCGCCACATAGGCGAAGCCGCTCTCGGGCTGAACGAGCGCCTTCTCGAGGGCGCGTCGCTCCCGCTTCTTCGTGATCCGCAGCACCTTGCACAGCGCGCGAGCCGCCGCCTTGGGCTCGTCGAGAAGGTAAGGCGTCGCGAACACCGTCTGCGCCGGCTTGCCCACCGCCAGCTCGTTCCCGTCACGGTCGAGGATCGCTCCGCGTTGCGCAGGCAGTACGACGGTGGCCATCTGCTGTTGCAGGGCGATCCTCGTGAGGTTCTCCGACGAGGACGCGAGCGCGACGGCCTTGCCGCCGACCAGCACGAGAAAGACGATGAAGACGAAACGCAGGAGGCGGATGCGCCCGTCGACGCCGGCGCCACCGGCGAGTCCTCCGCCACGCGCCGCGGACCGCGTGAGCGAGCGCAGGCCGCCCGCGCGCCGGTCGGCCGCGCGACGCCGGCCTGAGACGCCCGTCGCCATCAGGGCCTCTGCGCCACCCCGGCGAACCCTGCGCCCTTCGGCACCCGCAGGACCTCATAGCCATCGGCATCGACGAGCCCAAGCTCCTTCTCGGCGATACGGCGGATGTTCACGGGGGAACCCATCCGGGCGAGCGTCTCGCGGAGGCGCGCGTTCTCGGCGCTCACGGCGCGTTCCTCGCGCACGACGGCCGCGGTCTGAAGGGTCTTCTGGACGACGGCGAAGCTCAGAGAGACGCGTCCCACGGCGAGCACGGTGAGGCAGATCACGAAGACGATGAAGACGCGCGTGAGGCGGGCGCGCTGCTCCGCGCGGCGCCGCGTCTGCGGCGCACGCCGCACAGCCGGCCGCGCCGGGACGCGCTCTGGCTGCTCCTGCCGGCGCGGGGCCGCTACCGCGCGCCGCGCCTGTGCGGCTGCCGCCATCTGCCCTCCTAGAGCTTGACAGCGGCGCGCAGCTTCGCCGACTTGCTGCGCGGATTGACGTCGGTCTCTCGCGCCCTCGGAGTCACCGGCCGACGCGTCAGGACGCGCAGCGTGGGCTCGTGCCCGCAGACG
The DNA here is from genome assembly GCA_963765635.1 of uncultured Thermoleophilia bacterium. Classification (GTDB taxonomy): domain Bacteria; phylum Actinomycetota; class Thermoleophilia; order UBA2241; family UBA2241; genus CAIXSE01. The sequence goes on along the minus strand of CAVXXF010000002.1, from coordinate 567,592 downwards.
CACAGTGGCAGGCCCGGCGGGCAGATGCAGCCCGCGGCGTGGCCCCTGAAGAACTCCTTCACCATGCGGTCTTCCAGCGAATGGAAGCTCATCGCTGCCAGGCGGCCACCCGGGCGCAGCACGCGGTAGGCCTCATCGAGGCCACGGGCCAGGGATTGCAGCTCGTCGTTGACGACGATGCGCAGCGCCTGGAAGACGCGGCGCGCGGGGTTGCCGGCGCCGAAGCGGGCGGGCGTCGGGATGTTGCGCTTGATGACCTCGACCAGCTCGCAGGTGGTGGTGAAGGGCTGCGTCTTGCGGGTCAGCACGATCCCGCGGGCGATGCCTTTGGCGTACCGCTCCTCCCCGTAGCGGAAGAAGATGTCGGTCAGCTCGTTCTCGGGAAGGGTGTTCACGAGGTCGGCGGCGGTGACCTCGAGCTCGGGGTCCATGCGCATGTCGAGGGGAGCGTCGTACGCGTACGAGAAGCCGCGCTCGCGGCGGTCCAGCTGCATCGAAGAAACGCCGAGATCCATGTAGACGATGTCGGCGGAGGCGTCGTCGCGCGCGGCCAGCACGTCGGCGAAGTTGCCGTGGTGGATCTCGCAGGCACACGGGGTCGCGCGGACCACGTCGCGGAAGTACTCAGCCACGCTGGGATCGCGGTCCACGGCGATCAGGCGGCCCTTCGGGCCGAGCATCGCCGCCACCGCCTCGGCATGGCCGCCGGCGCCGAAGGTGCAGTCGACGGCCACGTCGCCTTTCGCCGGCCGCAGCAGCTCGAGGAGCTCGTCGAGAAGGACCGGGGTGTGGGCTAGGGCCATCTCGTACTCACGAAGCTGCAAGCTCATCTGCGGTAGCATCGGCCTCCTCCTCCAGGCGAGACTGGTAGTCAGTCCAAGCGGCGCGGTCCCAGATCTCAAGGCGGTTCTGCACGCCGATGATGCTGACTTCGCGGTTGATGCCGGCGAACTCGAGAAGCTTGGCGGGCACCGTGATGCGGCCCTGCCCGTCGAGTTCCTGATGTACGGCGCTGCCCGCCGTGAAGCGCATGAGGTCGCGGCCTTTGCTGCTGTTTGGGGAGACGCCGTCCATCTGCCGCGCGAGATACTCCTCGAACGCCTCCGGGCCGTACACGGCGAGACAATGCTCGTGGCCTTTGGTCACGTACAGACCGTCGGCGAACGCCGCGCGCAGGCGCGCGGGGACGGCGAGGCGATTCTTCGCATCGAACGTGAACTCGTACTCCCCCACCAGGATCGGTCGCTGCATAGGCGCCACGTTACCCCACTACTCCCCACATTGCAATAGTCTTGCGCCACTTTTCCCCACCGCCACACATCTCATACCACCGCACCGGCAACAGTGAGGCCGGCGGAGGCGCGAGGAGAGACGTCACGCTGGTGCGGGCAGAGAAGCCGCAGGCGCCGGAGACGCGGCACCGGGCACAAGACACGCCGCTGCGAGGAGATCAGAGAACGGTGGGCAGATCGAGGCCCGCGGCGGCGGGCGCCAGGCTCAGGGGACCGGCTTCGGGACCTTGACCTTCGTGCCGACGACCAGAGTACTGCTGCTGAGCTTGGGGTTGAGCGCCTCGAGCTCGCTGGTGCTCATGCCGAACTTGACGGCGATGCCCGAAATGGTGTCGCCACTCTTGACGACGTACACCTTGTAGTCGGCCGACTGGGTCGTGCCACCGTTTTTGGTCTTGGTGGCCGCGGGAGTGGGCGTGACCACCGGTTCGGCCGTGCCGCCGATGACACCGGACTGCACGACGATACTGAGCAGGACCACCACAGCCACGAGAAACACGACCGGCGCGGCGATGCGGGCGACCATGCGACCCGTCCGCGGCGCAGCGGCGGGACGGGGCCGCGAGCCACGGGCGGTCGGGGTAGTGGGGCGTCGCGCCCTGGGCGTCGCGAGCGGCACGTCCGCGGCAGGCGTGGCGGCGGTCAGCGACTGCAGCCGTTCGAGGGCCGCCAGTGGATCGTCGTCGGGGGCGGGCCCCGACCCGCCCGGGGCCGACGCGCTCTGCCAGCGCTGGGCCTCGGCCGGGGGCGGCGCGTCACCGGATACGGGACGCGGGCGAGGCTGGGGCTGCTTGTCGTTGACGTCGTCGGTCATAGCTCGAAAGCGAGGTCGTTGCGCATAGATTCGGCGGCAGCCGCGGCAGCCCTTTGGTAGTCGTCCGCTTCCGTCTGCCAGGCATAGATGATGGAGCGCGAGGCGTTGACCACGAAGCCGGCCGCGCTGCCGGCGGCGAGGCCCGCAAGGGCATCCGCTCCGGCGCCCTGGGCGCCGTAGCCGGGGACGAGCAGAAAGGCGCGCGGCAGGGCCTCGCGAACCAGGCGCAATGACGCCGGCGACGTCGCCCCGACCACCGCGCCCACATCGCTGTAGCCCGCGGCTCCCATGTGCTCGGCGCCCAGCCTGGCGACCAGCTCGGCGACGCGCAGGTACAGTGGGCTTCCTCCGACCTCTTGTTCCTGGAGGAGAGCCGCGCCCGGGTTGCTCGTCCGGGTCAGCACGAAGACGCCCTTGCCGTCGGCGCAGTGTGCGACCAGCGGCCGCAGAGAGTCCTCACCGAGGTAGGGGCTGGCCGTGAGCGCGTCGGCGGCGAGGCCCGCGACAGGCGCGGCGAAGCCGGGCGCACCGCCGAAGGCGGCGCGCCCGTAGGCCGCGCCGGTCGAGGCGATATCACCGCGCTTCACGTCGAGAATCACCGGAAGCTCGTGCTCGTGGGCGCAGCGGATGACCGCGCCGAGGGCGCGCCAGCCGGCGGCCCCATACTGCTCGAAGAAGGCGGCCTGAGGCTTGACGCAAGCGGCGACGTCGGCGATCGCGTCGATGATGCCGGCGCAGAACTCCTCGAAACAGGCCGCGACGGCCGCGTCCTCGCCGCGCGCGGCCGCCTGCGGCCGGTACTTCTCGAGGAGCGCCGGCGGCAGGCGCTCGAGCGCAGGGTCGATCCCCACGCAGACGACGCTGCGACGCGCGCGTATGGCCGTGGCCAGTCCGTCGGAGAAATGCTGCATGCCCGCCCTCCCTGGATGCGCGCCTATCCTATCCGACGGTGAGACCGAGCGTCAGCTTGACCGCGGCCAGGGCAGAGGCGCGGAGTAAGCAGTCGACGGCGAACGGGTGGCTCGCCGCGGACAAGCCAGGAAGGAAGCCGTCAGACGACGTCGGCGGCGGCCGCGCCGCCGCCCTGCGGCGCTTGTCTCGCCTGGAAGTGGCGCACGTTGCGGCGGATGGTCGCGAGCTTGGCACGCACGTAGTCGGTGGCCTCGTCGCTGGGAGCGTCGTCCCCGCCGATCCCCGCTTCCGACTCGGCCTGCATCTCGCGGAGCACTTCCATGAGCTGCCCGTCATCCATTTGGGACAGGGTATTGAGGTCCCACTTCATGGCTTTGCTTGACGTATCATGCACGGCGTCGAGCTTGGCGCGGACGACGGGGTTGAAGACGGCGCCCGGGTCCACCTGCGCGGTGATCTCGTCGACGTCGCGGATCATGTCTTCGATCGTAGCGCCGGCCTTGGGGATGATCTTGATGCGGCCGTCGGCGTCTTCGACCACCCGGTCGATGGAGAGATACGCCTTCAGGAAGCCTTCAGTGAAGGCCACCGGCACGATCACGGCGTAGGCGATCACCTGCAGGACCTCGGCGGCGAACTGGGTGAACGTACCCGTGTGCAGATAGCTGTCCTCGATGAGCCCTAGAAGCATGGACTTGAGGTACGGGTCGGCGCGCAGGTCGCGCACTTTCCCGCCCGGAAGTGCATGGTCAGACTTGTTTCCCAAGGTGGTCATCTCTCCAGCACCGTATCGGCACGCCGATGGGGAACTTGACTCCGACGACGACCTTCGTTGGCGGGCGTCCTGCTTTCGGATACGCTGTGCGCAACGAGCGGCGAAGGAGCGCCATGCCGGACGAACGGCTGATCACCAGGGGCGAGGCCGGACTCGACGCCTGCGTCTCCGTCTTCGCCGCGGCGCCGCGCGCGGGGGCACTGCTCTGCGACATCGACGGCACGATCTCGGCGATCGCCGCGCGCCCCGGGGGCGCGGCGGTGTCGCAGCCCTTCCGCGACGTACTCGCCGCGCTGACGAAGCACCTGGGCCTGGTGGCATTCGTGACCGGCCGCACACTCGAGGACGGGCGGCGAATGATACCTCTGGACGGCGCCGCGTATGTGGGTACGCACGGTTTGGAGGTCATGGCGCCGGGCGGCCTGATCCTCACCGAGCCCCAGGCCGAGCGCTACACCGCGGAGGTGCAGGAGGTCGCCGCCGCCGCGGCCCGCGACCTCGACTGCGAGGCCCTGGGCGTGGTCCTCGAAGACAAGCGCACCGTGCTCGCCGTGCACTATCGCCTCGCGACCGATGCGGCGCGCACACGCCACGAGATCCTCACCAAGGTGGTCGAGCCGGCGCGCCGTCGCGGGCTGGCGATCTCCAGCGGCCACTTCCTCTTCGAGGTGCGACCGCCGCTGCCCTTCAACAAGGGTACGGCAACGCGCCGCCTGCTGGCGGACGACGACTACCGCGCGGCGATGTTCTGCGGCGACGACCTGACAGACGTGACGGGCTTCAAGACGCTGCACGACTGGGCGGCGCGGGACGCGCGGCGCGCAGCCTGCGCCGTTGCCGCCGTGACCGCGGAGACGCCGCGCCCGGTGATCGACGATGCCGACGTGCTCGTGCGCGCCACTCCCGGCGTCTTCGAGGTGCTGACCCGTCTGCTCACCGCCGTCGGGGGCTGAGCCGGGCAGCGGCCGGCCTGAAGCATCAGCGGCCGCGGAACTCGGGGGCTCGCTTCTCCAGGAATGCCGCCATGCCTTCGCTCTGGTCGTCACTGGCGAACGCCAGCGCGAAAAGGTCACGCTCGATGCCCTGGCCGGTGGCGATGTCGGTGTCGGCGGCAGCGCTCACGGCGGCCTTGCAGTACCGCATCGCCAGTGGGCTCCTGGAGGCCAGTTCGCCGGCAAGCTTGAGGGCCTGGGTCATGAGCTCGTCCTTGGGAAAGACGGCTTGGACGAGCCCGATGCGCAGCGCCTCGTCGGCGCGCAGGTGACGGCCGCTGAGGACGAGGTACTTCGCCCAGCCGACGCCGACGTTCCGCGGCAGGCGCTGCGTGCCGCCGAAGCCCGGCGTGATGCCCAGAGTGATCTCGGGCTGGCCGAACTTGGCCTTGTCGCTGGCGAAGCGGATGTCGCAGGCCAGGGCCAGCTCGCAGCCGCCGCCGAGGGCGAAGCCGTTGACGGCGGCGATCCACGGCTGAGGAGCCGCTTCGATCGCGCTCATGACGGCCTGACCGAGGGCGCCGAAGCGGCGCGCCTCTTCGGCCGTGAACCCCTGCATCTCGGCGATGTCGGCGCCGGCCACGAACGCCTTCTCGCCGCTTCCGGTGAGTACGACCGCGCGCACGCACTCGTCGGCCGAAAGCTCTCGCACCGCCGCGAGCAGCAGATGGTTGGTCGCGCTGTCCAGAGCGTTCAACGCCTCCGGACGCGCGACGGTGACGACGGCTACGGCGCCTTCGCGGGTGACCTCGACGGCCATGGTGGACCCTCCTTGCGGGTGGGTGGGAGCTCGCAGCGAGACTCTACCGCACTCTCACCCAATCGACGGCCATCCCCGGCCATCCTCTGAGACGCGCAGCCCCCAGTCGCGATTGTCATCCTGTACAGCGTCTCCGCCGTGTGGTGGACTTGCCGCAGGTCACACACCACGAAGGGGACCCTCATGGCGATCAATGCTCGGCAGGCGTTTCTGGTCGTCGTCGCCATCTGCATCACGGCCTCTCTGCTCGCCGCTTGCGGAGGCTCGACCGTCGACACGGGGGCATCTCCGTCGACGGCCACGGCCCCCTCGCCCGCAGCAACCTACGCCTCTGGCTCCCTTCCCTCTGGGGCGGTCGACGCGCTGAAGCGCTACTTCGCAGCCGTCGCGGCCGGCGACTCCGAAGCAGCGACGTCGCTGCTCACGCCGTCGTCGTCGCTGCGCGGAGACCCCATGATGGGCATCGCCGGCATACGTGACGTCACTGTCGAGACGAAGCTGTTCGGCCTACCCCCCGCGGGAGTGTCAGCGCTGCCGATGGTGAGCGCCTGGGTCGACGGCGAGGCGGACAGCTCCTGGGGGCCGGGGAGCCGGCACGACTTCTTCATGGCGGTTACCGAAGCCCCCCCGGGCGTGTGGCTCATCGACCACATGGCCACCAGCCCATGACCTTGCGCAGTGCTCCTGCGGCCGCGCCGCTACCCGCGCAGCTTGCGCAGCGGCGCCACGCTGGCCATGAGACGACGCTCGGAGCCGTCGCCCTCGAAGCGTACGAGGACGATACCGCCGTGCTCCATGGTGAGCACGGTGCCCTCGCCAAGCGTGGCGTGCAGCACGCGGTCGCCGCTGCTGAAGAACTGTTGGACGACCTCTTCGTCGAGCGCCTTCTTCTCGAGGCCCGTGAAGCGGCGCCCGGAGGCGCCGTCGACGTCGTCGCTCGCGTCGTCCGAGCGGCGGCTTGACCGGCCCTGCCACCCGCCGGGACCGCGCCCGTCCCCCTCGCCCCCGCCCCAGGCGCCGGTGCCCCAGGATTCGCCGCGCGCACTCCAGCCCCCGGCCGCGCGCCCACCGATCGCCTGGCGCTCGACAAGGTGCCTGGGGATCTCGTCCAGAAACCGCGACGGCAGATTGTACTGCGAGGCCCCCCACAGGGTGCGCGCCCGAGCGTGCAGGAGGTAGAGCCGGTCCATGGCGCGCGTGATGCCCACGTAGGCCAGACGCCGCTCCTCTTCCACGTTCTGCTCGTCAAGGGAGCGCTGGTGCGGGAACACGCCCTCCTCCATGCCGGCCACGAACACCGCAGGGAATTCGAGACCCTTGGCGTTGTGCAGCGTCATCAGCGTGATGAGCGCGCTCGTGTCGGCGAACGCATCGATGTCGGCGTACAGCGAGATCTCCTGCAGGAAGCCGTCGAGGCTGGGCTCGTCGGCGCGCTTGTCGTACTCGGCGGCGACGCCGGCGAACTCCTCGAGGTTCTCGAGGCGGCCCTCGGCCTCGAGCGTCGTCTGCGCCTTGAGGGCAGCCTCGTAGCCGCTCTCGTCGAGGACGCTGCGCACGATCTCCGCGACCGGGCGGCCGGAGAGGCCCGCCTGCAGACCCTCGACCAGACGCACGAAAGCGAGCAGACCGTTGACGGCGCCGGCCGACAGGCCGGGGACATCCTCGGCGACCCTCATTGCGCTCCACACGCTCTCGCCAAGGCCGGCGGCATGCGCCTGCAGGCGCTGCAGGCTCGTGGCGCCGATGCCCCGCTTGGGCGTGTTGACGATGCGCAGCAGGCGCAGCGCGTCGTCTGGGTTGGCGAGCACCGTGAGGTACGCGACCATGTCGCGGATCTCGGCGCGCTCGTAGAACTTGGGGCCGCCGATGACCTGGTAGGCGATACCGTAGCGGCCGAACTGCTCCTCGAGCACGCGCGACTGGGCGTTCGTGCGGTAGAGCACCGCGACTTCATCGGCCTGGTAGGGCCTGTCGGCGCCCGCCTCGCCCTCCAGGAGCTTCTGCACCTCGCTGGCCACGAACTGCGCCTCGGCGCGCTCATCGTTGACCTCCACGACCTGGACGAGAGCGCCCTGCCCTCTCGGCGTCCACAGGTTCTTGCCCTTGCGCTTGCGGTTGTTGGTGACCACGGCGTTGGCGACGTCGAGGATCGCCTGCGTGCTGCGGTAGTTCTGCTCGAGACGGATGACCTTAGCGTCGGGGTAGTCGCGCTCGAACTCGAGGATGTTGCGGATGTCGGCGCCGCGCCAGGAATAGATGCTCTGATCGTCATCGCCCACCACGGCGAGATTGTGATGCGCTCCGGCGAGGAGGGTGGCGAGACGGTACTGCGCGTGGTTCGTGTCCTGATACTCGTCGATGAGCACGAACCGGAAGGCCTGCTGGTAGTGCTCGAGCCGGTCGGGGAAGCTCTCGAGCAGCTGAACCGTCTTCATGAGCAGGTCGTCGAAGTCCATGGCGTTCATCTCGGCGTGACGCTTCTCGTAGAGGGCGTACACGTCGGCCGAGGCCTGCGCGAACCTCCCCCCGGCGCGCTCGCGGAAGTCCTCTGCGCCAATGAGTTGGTTCTTGGCGTCGCTGATCTGCCGGGCAAGGGCTTCCGGCGGAAAACGCTTGGGGTCGAGGTTGAGCTCCTCGAGACAGCGCTTGATGAGCCGGCGGCGGTCATCCTCGTCGTGGATCGTGAATGTACTCTTGTAGCCCATGCGCTGGGCTTCGCGACGCAGAAGGCGCGAGCACATGCTGTGGAAGGTGCTGATCCACATGGTACGGGCGATGGGCCCCACCAGGCCCTCGATGCGCTCCTTCATCTCGCCGGCGGCCTTGTTGGTGAAGGTGATGGCGACCACCTCGTCGGGCCGCACCCCATGAACCTGCAGGAGGTAGGCCACGCGGTGCGTGAGCACGCGGGTCTTGCCGGAACCCGCCCCGGCGAGGATGAGCAGCGGGCCCTCGAAATGGGCGACGGCGGCGCGCTGTTCGTCGTTCAGGCCGGCGAGCAGCGGGTGGTCCGGCTGCACCGGACCGTCGCGACGCTCGTCGGGTCGACGCCCCACGTCAGAGTCCTGCCACGTGGAGCAGCAGGCTCAGACCGAACGCGACGCCGCCGGCGAGCACCAGCTTCACGCTCGAGACCACGAGCCTGCCCCGCGAGACATGGCCAAGGAAGACGCCAAGCAAGATCAACTGGAGGGTGGCGATGCCCCACGCCGCATAGAAGGACCCGTCGACGCCTAGCAGCGGCTGCAGGAGAAACGGGATGCACATGATGAGGCCGCCGATCGCCGAGGCGAGCCCCGCCACCGCGGCGATCGCGACGGCCGCGTAGCGCGCGGCGGAACCGACGTCCGTGGACTCGAGCCGGGACAGCATCGTCTCCTCGAGTTCGCGCAGCGCCCGGGTGCGCTCCGCCTGCTCGGAGAGATACGACCCGTAGAAGCCCGACACTCCGAGGCTCAGAGACGCAGAGGCGATGACGAAGACGAGCGAGTTGGGGTCGGTGACCCCGCCGAAGTAGGCGCCGGTCACGATGCCGAGAGCCGTGAGCACGCCGTCGAAGGCGTTCATGGGGAAGTACCGGCGCGCGATCTCGTCGACGTCGGCGATGTCGTGGTAGTGGCGCAGCGTCTGGACGAAGCCGTGCAGGCGCGTGCCGATGCTGGGCTTGGCCGACAGGCTCACCGGTAGGTCACCTGGCTGTCGGGCAACGCGGCGCTCAGCGCAGCCAGTTGGCGCCGGCGTCCTGCGGGGTCTCGACCTCGTCGATGAGCCGCTTGCCGGTCGAGCACTTGTCGATGGAGTGGATGCTGCCGCCCGACTCCTGGACCACCTCGGCGACGTCCTGGAAGTCGACATCGTCGCCCTCGAGGGTGATCTTGATGTTCTCGACCTTGTTGTCGATCTCGATCAGCGTGATGTCCACGCCGTTGACGCCTTCGAGGTCGCCGAGCTTGTCGGCGAGCACGAGCATCGTGGGCTGGTGGGGCTTGAGCACGTCGAGCACGAGGCGCCGGACCTTGCTCATGGGATGATCACGCTCCGTTCACGGGTCGCTGGAGGAGGCTGCAATCGTAGCATACCCACCTTCCGCAGCAGGCGGCCTCAGATGCCGGCGCCCTGGTCGAACGGCAGGAGCTCCGCCAGCATCTCCTGCGTCTGGCGGACGGCCTCCTGGCGCTTGCCCTTGCGCTCGGGGTGGATCTCGTCGAGCTCCTGCTCCATCTCGACGATACGCGCCACGAGGCACTTGACGGCTTCGGCCACAGGATCGGGCAGATGGCGATAGTCGATGTCGGGGATGCCTACGCGCTGGCCCTGGAGGAGCACCGGGCGTCCCGGGTTGCCGACCACAGTGGAGTTCCTGGGCACGTCGCTGACGACGACGCTGCCGGCGCCGATCTTGGCGTTGTCGCCCACGGTGACCGCGCCGAGCACCTTGGCCCCGGCCCCGAACACCACGTTGTCGCCGACGGTGGGGTGCCGTTTGCCTGTCTGTTTGCCCGTGCCGCCCAGGGTCACGCCCTGATACATGGTCACGTTGTCGCCGATCTCGGTGGTCTCCCCGATCACCACGCCGGCGCCGTGGTCGATGAAGAGGCCGTGGCCGATGCGCGCGCCGGGGTGGATCTCGATGCCGGTCAGCACGCGGTTGAACTGGCTGATCCAGCGCGGCACGATCGGCACGCCGACCTCACGAAGCTTGTGCGCCAAGCGGTGCATCCACAGGGCGTGGAGACCCGGATACGACGTCACGATCTCGAACTTCGAAGTCGCTGCGGGGTCGCGCTCCTGGACCGCCGTGACGTCGCTGCTGATCTCGGCGACGGCCGTGTGCACGTCGCGGCTCAGACCTCCGACGAGCGCGTTGACGGGAGTGCATCCGCGCGCCCGCTTGCCGAGCACCCAGCAGCCGGCGACGCCCAGGCTCACGATGCCCAAGAGCTTGCGGAGCACGATCGTCACCTTCCTTTCTCGGGGGCGGCGGCCGCAGGCCGCCGCCCACCCGGGCGGTACGCTATCACGCGGCGGCGCCGGCGCCCGCGGGGCCGCCGCAGGCGGCCCCCTCCCCCGGCGCCTCCTCGGCCGGCGTCTCGTTCATGCTGCCTGAGCGGAACCCGTCCATATCGAGGGTCACATAGGTGAATCCGAGGGTGCGCAGCCGGCCGGTGATCGCGGCACGCGCCGCAAGGGCGCGCTCAAGGTCGCCACTCTCCACTTCGACGCGGGCCAGGCTTCCGTGGTGCCGCACGCGGCACTGGCGAAAGCCGAGCTCGTGCAGCAGTTGCTCAGCGGCGGCGATGACCTGCAGCTTCTCCACCGTGATCGGCTCGCCGTAGGGGATGCGGGAGGCGAGACAGGCCTGCTGCGGCGCGTCCCACGTGGTCAGGCCGAGTCCCTTCGACAGGCGCCGCACTTCGTCTTTGCCGATACCGGCCGCCAGCAGCGGATGTGAGACGCCGCCCTCGGCGGTGGCGCGCATCCCGGGCCGGTGATCGCCGAGATCGTCGAGGTTGGCGCCGTCGACCAGGGCGTCGCATCCCGTCTCGGCGGCGACGCGCGCCATCTCGGCGACGAGCTCGCGCTTGCAGGAGTAGCAGCGCTCGCGCGGATTGCCGGTGAACGCCGGGTCGTCGAACTCGTGCGTCTCGACGACCACGTGCCGCACACCGAGTCCCGCGGCGAGGTCGCGAGCCGCGCGCAACTCCTCCGGCAGATACGTCGCCGAGACGGCCGTGAAAGCGACGACTCGGGACGCTCCAAGCACGCGCACGGCGGCGGCCAGCACGAGGCTCGAATCGACGCCGCCCGAGAAGGCCACGCAGGCCGCGCCCAGCGGCGCCAGCTCAGCCTCGAGCCGCTCCAAGGATCTGTCGGTCTTCAGGGCGGCGTCACGCATCGTAGTCGACCAGTCGCGTGATGGTGGGCTGCTCGCCGCACACCGGGCAGGTGGGGACGCGCGCGACTTCGACCTGGTTGAAGGTCATGGCCGCGCCGTCGAACTGCACGAGGCGGTCGTAGAGTGGTGTGCCGGCGCCGGTGAGCACCTTGATGACCTCGAGAGCCTGGATGGCGCCGATCGTCCCGGGGATGGGGCCGAGCACGCCCGCCTCCGAGCAGCTGACCACGCCCGCCGGCGGCGGAGGCTCGGGAAACAGGCAGCGATAGCAGGCCGTCTCCCCGCCCTTGACGGTCATCGCCAGTCCCACCATGCGCAACACGGCGCCATCGACGAGTGTCTTGCCCTCGAACACGCAGGCGTCGTTGAGCAGGTACCGCGCCGGGAAGTTGTCCACCGCAGTGACGATCACGTCGTAGCGCCGCACGAGGTCCAGAGTATTGGCCGCCGTCAGGCGCATTGCGTGGGGCTCCACCTGCACCTCGGGGTTGAGTGCCCGCAGGCGCGCGGCCGCGCACTCCGCCTTGCTCTTGCCGATGTCGTCGGTAGTGAACAGGATCTGGCGCTGCAGATTTGAGAGCTCCACCACATCGTCGTCGACGATGCCCACGCGGCCGACGCCGGCCGCGACGATGTAGGAGAGGACCGGTGCGCCGAGCCCTCCGGCGCCGACCACGAGGACCGAGCCCTTGCGCAGCTTGTCCTGCCCGCGCTCGCCGACATCCTCGAGCACGAGCTGGCAGTCGTACCTCAGGCGCTCCTTGCCGGTGATCAGCATGTGCGCCCTTCGCTCACCCAGCTTTCGACCCGCCGCCAACTCACGCCTTGACCTCGGGCAGATCGCCGAACAGCGGTGTCGAAAGGTAGCGCTCCCCCGTGTCGCAGAGCACGGTCACGACGGTCTTGCCTTGGAACTCCGGGCGACGCGCCACCTGGCCGGCGGCCCACACGTTGGCGCCCGCCGAGATGCCCACGAGGACGCCTTCCCGGCGCGCGAGATCGCGCGCCGTGACAAAGGCGTCGTCGGCGCTCACCTTCACGATCTCGTCGTAGACGTCCGTGTCGAGCACCTTGGGGATGAACCCCGCGCCGATGCCCTGGAGCTTGTGCGGGCCGGGCGCGCCGCCCGAAAGAATCGGCGAATCGGCCGGTTCGACGGCCACCACAAGCACGCCCGGACGGCGTTCCTTGAGCACCTCGCCAACGCCTGTCAGCGTACCCCCGGTGCCCACGCCGGCCACGAAGGCGTCGATCTCGCCGCCCGTGTCGGCCCAGATCTCCTCGGCCGTCGTGAGGCGGTGGACCTCGGGATTGGCGGGGTTCTCGAACTGCTGGGGCACGAAGGCGTCGGCGCCGCCCGCGGCCATCTCGACGGCCTTGGCGACGGCGCCGCGCATCCCGTCGGCGCCGGGCGTGAGCACAAGCCGCGCGCCGAATGCCTTGAGGATGGCGCGGCGCTCCATGCTCATGGTGTCGGGCATCGTGAGCACCATGTCGTAGCCGCGCGCCGCGGCGACCATGGCCAGGGCGATGCCCGTGTTGCCGCTGGTCGGTTCGATGATCGTGGTCTTGCCCGGAGCGATACGCCCCTCGCGCTCGGCGGTCTCGATCATCGCCAGACCGATGCGATCCTTGACGCTCCCGCCCGGGTTCATCGACTCGAGCTTCCCCAGCACCTCGGCGCCGCTCTCGTCGGAGATGCGGTTGAGGCGCAGCAGGGGCGTGCGTCCGATCAACTCCGTGATACTTCCTGCCCTGTTCATGCGGTCTCCTCACAGAGCCCCGACGAAGCCGGGGGCCGAGAATCAGATGTGGTACATCGGCGCGCGCCCACGCAGAGCGTCCTCGCGCGCCAGCAGATCGCCGATCGTCGTGCCGCCGAGGACCTTCTCGAGAGCCTGCTGGGCCTCGATCCAGACCGACGATGCGCCGCACCCGTCCACCTGATCGCAGAGCCCCTGCGTGCATTCCGCCGGCGAAGGTACGCCGTCGAGCGCCGCCACGACGTCGAGGACGCTGATCTCGGCGGGCGAGCGCGCCAGCGAGTACCCTCCGGCGGCGCCGCGCCGGCTGCGCACCACCCCGCCGCGACGCAGTGCCGCGAACACCTGTTCCAGAAACTGCAGCGGCATGTCGCGGCTGTCCGCGATGTCGCCCAGCCGCACCGGCTTTCCCGGCGCGGTCTCCTCGCGCCGCGCAAGCTCCGTGAGCGCGCGCACCGCGTACCTGCTCTTCATGGAGATGTTCACGCCGGCTGCACTCCCGCGTCGACAGCATTTCCTATAATTCCTGTCAAGAATAGGGAACGATGGCGCCCCGTGTCAACGTCCAGACGGGCGTGCTCGTCCGTCTCATGCTTTCCAGCGGCGCACGACGAGCGTCGCGACCGCGGTCAGGGCCAGCGTCACGAGCGCCGCCCACACGATGCGGTAGGCCACGACCCAGAAGACGCTCGCCCCCAGCGCGATGAACACCAGGGAGTCTTCCACGATAGCGTGCACCATGCTGAGGAAGGTGCTCATGATGAACACCTGGCGGCGATCGAGGTCGTGGCGGCGGATGTCGCGCACGATGACCCCGCCCCCGTAGGCCAGACCGAAGAGGAAACCGATGAGCGTCGGCGCGGCCGAGCGCTCGTTCAGGCCCACGTGGCGCACCACGCGCGCCCAAGCGCGCACGACGGCGCGAAACGGACTGGTGCCCTCGAAGAGTTCGAGGGCGACCATGATGGGCACGACGATGATGAAGACGCGCAGGAGCAGGTCGAACGACCCGGTGAAGAAGGTGCGCAGGAGGTCGGCCATGCTCAGAACAGCCCCATGAGCAGGTTGGCGACGGCGGCGGCGGCCAGGCCGGCCACGACGCGCAAGGCGCCGAAGGCGAACCCGTTCATGCCGGCCTTGTGGAGGACCGCGCCCTCCACAAGCAGGTTGTGCCCGATGAGGATGGCGATCGCCAGCACCGTGATCTGTTGCGCGCTCAGATCCAGCGCCTGCATCGAGCCGACGGCTGCGTAGATGTTGAGCACGTAGCCCACCATCAGGGGTACGGCGGCGTCCCCCGGCAACCCGAGCAGCGACATCAGCGGCCGCGCCAGCCGCGCCAGCCACTGGATCACGCCGAGCTCCTCGAGGACGAGCGTGAGTCCGTAGGCCGGGACCATGACCCGCGCGAGCTCCCAGAACGTTTGCAGGCCGGCTTTGACGCCGATCCCGAGATCGCGGCGGAGGGTCGCGCCCAGACCGGCCGCAGGCTGGGGCGAAGGTCCGCCGGGCGCTGTCCCGGGCGACGGCGCGGCCGAGATCGGCCCCGGCGCGGGGGCAGGGCGGGCAGTCGCTGGGTCTTCGCCGTCATGCTGCATACGCCCGCGATTCTCGCACGACCGGCGCACCCGCGTCACCGGTCCCTCCCGAAGCATGACGCGTCCCGGCCGAGCTCCGGCCACCCTGCGCCTGCGAATGTCATCCCCGAGCCGGAGAAACGTCACCGCGAGGAGGAGGCGTCACCCTTGAGGCGCAGCGGGTCGGCGGCGCACCATACGATCATGACCCGCCGTCTCACGACACTTGCACTCTGTCTCGCCATGATCACCGTGCTCGTCGTGGCCGCACTGTCACAGCCCGGCCGCGGCGAAGGCGGCGGACCCGCGACGCCTGCCACGCCACCCGCGGCTGCCGCTGCGCCTGACAGTCCGCAGACGGCGGCCATGCCGAGCGCGTCCGAGGGTGCACAGCGCGTCGAAGCCGTGCGCACCGTCAAGCTGTTCTGCGATCTGGTCGGCAGCCGCCGGCTCTGGCGCGCCGCCGCCCTGTTCGCCACGCCACGCATATGGACGCGTCGCGAACTCCGCGCCGTGCGGCGCCTCGAGTTCCGCGCGGCGCGCATCGATTTCGCGCCGGACCCGCAGACACTGGTCGTGGTCGCGCGAGTTCGCGCATCCGCAGCGCCTGAGGGCCCGGTCCACGACGGCGACTCAACACTGTTCTTCACCCTGGGGAGGGTCGGCACCACAGCTGGGGGCTGGCTGATCACAGCCGTGACCGCGAGCCCGTAACCCTCCGAAAGGGGTCTCTCATGAAACACCGACATTGGTCAAGGCTCGCGCTCGTCACGCTGGCCGCGGCCGCCTGCGCCGCCGCGGCGGCGCCCGCCTCGGCGGCGCCGGGGCCGGTGGCCACCGCCACGGCCTATCTGCAGGCGCGAACAACGGGAATCACCGCCACCGATCCGGGCGCCGCGCTCGCGACCTGGACGACCCCGGCCGGCAGGCTCGCGGCCAGCGAGCGCGCGATCGCCCGCGGTACGGCACTTCGCGCCGCCCGCCTCGGCCACCAGATCGACTCCGTCGTCAGCGAAGCCACAGTCCTCGACGCCGTGCCGGGAACCACCGGCGACACCGCCACGGTGACCGCTCACGTCGTCACCACGATCGTGTGGCACGCTGCCGGGCCGGAACGGAGCACCGAAGCCTCCGGCATCGACCACATCGTCTCGTTGCAGCGCGTGGCCGGCACCTGGCAGGTCGTCGGCGACTCCTATCTCGACGACATGACGCCCGCGTACCTGGAGGCCGCCGGGGCGTCGCCCGCGGCGGTGCGTGGGGCCGTGCAGCGCCTCGAGCGTGCCGCCCCGCGTCCCGTCGTGGTGTCGGGTAACGAACGCAGGTGGGTATCGGGTACCTCGGGCATCCGCCGCTACAACGACATCCTCACCTACAACAGGGAAGCCGCCGCGAGTTACGCCGACCGCTATGCCCTCTCGTACAATCCCGGCTACGTCCGCTTCGGCGCAGACTGCGCCAACTTCGCCTCGCAGGCCGGCCGCGCCGGCGGCATGCCGGTCACCTCCGGCGACTACAGCAACGGCTGGTGGTACAACGGCAAGGGCACCTCGTCGACCTCCGACGACGGCTACAGCCTGAGCTGGATCAACGTTCCTAAGCAGATGGGCTACTGGACCGGCAGCCGCACCGACTGGGTGAGCTCCATCAGCGGCCTCGGCAAGGGTGACTTCGTGTACTACGACTGGAGCGGAGACGGCGCCTGGGACCACGTCGCAGTCGTCGTCGGCACCAACAGTGCCGGGCAGAAGGTCGTCGATGCGCATACCACCAACTACTACCGCACCTACTGGAAGATGGGCTACAGCTCCACGCGCTACAAGTACGCGCGCGTGCGGGCGCAGTGGGTCGTCTGAGCATCTGCGTCGGCGAGCGTACCTAACGGGGGCGGGCGCGAGCCCGCCCCCGAGCCGCGGCGAGCTACCCGGCGATGGGCTTGACGACGTTGGCGATGCAGTTGCTTGCCCAGGCTGTGGCCATGGCAGCATAGAGCACGTCGAACTCGAGCTCCTCCCCGAGGTGCACCGGCGGGTCGGCCTCGGTGACGTCCACGACGAGGTGGTCGGAGCTGGCTCCCACGATCGACACGCCGGGACGCGTCGGCAGAAGGCAGTTGGTGCGCAGATCGTGCTCGCCCAGCGCCAGGATGGCACGTCGGCGGAGACCGTGGTCCTCCCACTGGGGGACGTTCATGAACGCATCGGGGCCGATCGGGCCCTCAGGCAGCGAAGGCTTGGTCTTGAGTTCGATCACCTCGGCATAGACTCGAAAGGCATCCCGGTGAGGGACCGGCAACTCGTACCAGGTGCACTGTTCGGTGCCGTTGAGGATGCCCTCGCCGACGCGCAGGTGGTTGATGCGCGCGGGCAGAGTGTCCTCGTTGACCCACGGCAGACTGCCGGTGTGCCCGCCTGAGATCCAGCGTAGCCTGATACCCAACGCACGCTCGACCCGCTCTGCGATGTCAACGACAAGACCCTGGTTCTCGACCGTGCAGATCACGCCGCCGATGCAGCTGAGGTTGGTGCCCACGCCAGACAGCTCGATGCCCGGCAACGCGGCGATCTCGGCGGCCGCGGCGACCGCGTCCTCGGGCATGATACCTTCGCGGCGATCGCCGGTCTCGACCATGAGGATGACGCCGTGCCGTCTGCCCTGTGCTTGCGCGGCGCGAGAGAGAGCGCGCACCACGTCGACCTCGGAGTTCAAGCTGTACTGTGTCAGCGCCACGACCTCGTCCGCCTCGCTGAGCGCCGGCAGGCGCACCAGCAGCACGTCTGCGTCGATCCCGGCGTCGCGCAGACGCCGCACGTTGGGCAGACGCGACTCGGCAAGCTGGGCAACACCACCGGCCAGCATGGCGCGCGCGACCTGCGGCTCGCCGCAGCAGCCCTTGGTAACGCCGGCGACCTCGATGCCGCGGGCGGCACACATGGCAACGACGGCCGTCGCGTTGCGGCGAATGCGCTCGCAGTCGACCTCTATACGCGCCATCTGTCACCCGGCAAGAAGAGCCTCATCGTCAAGTTGCATCTTCTCATGTCTCCGCATTTCCGGCGACCGCAAGGATGCGCGCGCGCCGGCACCAACAACGACCCTGGCGGAAGACCACCGACAGATCGTCGGCCGGCAGGCGATGCTCCTCGTTTGTACGGTCGGACGCGGCCGAAGTATACTGCCCACGCTCCGTCCCACCGGCTACGGGAGACACGTGAACCGAGTGGTTGACGTCAGGCCGCACGATCATCGCCGCGCCGCCTTCTCGGGCGGCAAGTTCCACGACTTCTAGCAGCCGCCCCCTCCCTCCGCGTCGCGATCGTCTGCGCGGCGATCGACAAGCGGCCGCGCGCCGTGCGATCACGCCGGCGACGGTGACCTGACCGCGAGGAGACGCGTCCGTTCGGCGGCCCCACGCTCATCGCCCCGCGGAGAGCTCGCCGCCCATTCCACGACCACACCAGATACCCGAGAAGGAGACTCATGAGCGCTCACGCAGAGGGCCGTTTCGTCGGCCGCCGGCGCCCGCTGAGGATGCTCCCGGCGGAGGACGTGGAGCGCATCCACGAAGCCTCGCTCGACGTGCTCGCCGACGTCGGCGTGATGTTCCACTCACAGGCCGCTCTCGACGTGCTCGAGGCCCACGGCGCCGTCGTGGACCGCGCAACGACGGTCGCCCGCATCCCCGCTGCGACCGTCGCCGAAGCGCTCAAGACCCTGCCCGCCCAGTTCGTTCTCGGCGGACGCACCCCGGAGTTCGACCTGCCGCTGGACGGAGAGCACGTGTACCTCGCCTCCGACGGCTGCGCCACCTTCGTTCGTGACGCCGACGGCACGGTGCGGCCGAGCGTCAAGCAGGACGTCTACGAGGCGGCCCGCGTCGTCGACGGCCTCAGCGATCTCTCGGCCACCTCGGCACTCGTCTCTGCCCAGGACACCCCCGAGGTATCTCGCGTCCTGCACGAGTTCGACGCCTGCATGCGCGCCTCGCGCAAGCACAGCATCGTCGTGAGCATCAAGGATGTGACCGAGGCTCGGCCGCTCATCCGCATGGCCGCCGCGGTCGCCCGTGGCTCCGCGGAACTGAAGGCCCGGCCGACCGTCTCGGTCATCCTCTGCACGGTCTCGCCACTGCATCAGGAGCGCTTCGGCATGGATCTGGCCTTCGAGCTCGCCGCGGCCGGCATCCCCCTGATGCTCTACCCTATGCCGATCCTCGGCGCCACCGCGCCGGTCACGCCGGCCGGCACGGCGGTCGTCAACAATACCGAGATCCTGGCGGCGGTCACCGCCGTCCAGCTTGCCTGCCCGGGCGCGAAGATCGTCCACGCCGGAGGTCCCACGGCGCTCTTCATGCGCACCGGCGCCTACTTCGCCAACGTCCCGGAAGCCCTGATGCTCCGCGCCGCGCAGGCGCAGATGGCGCAGTTCTACGGCCTGCCGGCCGGGCTCGGCTGGGGCGGCACGAAGGCCAAGCAGCCCGAGGCCCAGTCAGCCTACGAGAACACGCTCGGCATGGTCCTCGAGATGGCCGCCGGCGCGGACTTCCTCTTCGGCGCCGGCCTCCTCGACAGCGTGCAGCAGATGTCGCTCGAGGAACTGGTCATCGCCGACGAGGTGTTCGGGATGGTCACCCGCCTCGTGCGCGGCGTCACGGTCGACGCGGAGCACCTCGCCGTCGACCTCATCAAGAAGATGGCGTTCAACGGCGACTACCTCTTCGATCAGCACACGCGCGCGCACGTGCGCGCTCTCTGGCAGGCGCGTCTCGGCGAGACCGGCACCTACGAAGGCTGGGAGGCCGCGGGCAGCCCGCGTCTGGAAGACAAGGCGCGGGCCATCGCCGACGGCATCCTCGCCACCCCGGCGCCCGAGTTCCCCGAGGAACTCGACCGCGAGTTCACCGAGATCATCGCCGCGGCCGAGTCCGGCCGCCTCTGAAAGGACCCACGATGGCATATGCAGACAAGTGCTACGTCGGTAAGCGCGTCAAGCTCGAACTGCTCTCGCAGGACGACGTGAGGCAGATCCACGAGGCCACGCTCGACGTCATCGAGAGCGTGGGCGTGAAGTTCCACTCGCAGACCGCCCTCGACATCCTCGAGGCCCACGGCGCCTCGGTGGACCGGGAGACGACGGTGGCCAGGATCCCGGGCGCCGTCGTCGAGAAGGCCCTGAGCACGGCGCCCCACGCCTTCACGCTCGGCGCCCGCAATCCGGAATACGACCTGCCGCTCGACGGCGAGCACGTCTACATCAGCTCGGACGGCTGCGGCGTCTTTTGCCGCGATCCCGCCACCGGCGAGGTGCGTTCGTCGCGCAAGGAAGACCTCGAGGACTGTGCCCGGGTCGTGCAAGCGCTCGACAACGTGAGCGCCACGAGCGCCGTGGTCAGCGCCCAGGACTGCCCCCCCGAGACGCGCGTGCTGCACGAGTTTGACGCCTGCGCGCGGAGCAGCGAGAAGCACAACATCGTCGTGAGCGTCAAGGAGGACTGGGAGGCGCGCAGCCTCATCAAGATGGCCGAGGCGCTGGCCGGCGGCGCGGAAGAACTCAAGCGCCGTCCCATGTTCACGGCCATCATCTGTACCGTGAGCCCGCTCCACCAGGAGCGCTTCGGCATGGACCTCGCTCTGGTGCTGGCGGAGGCCGGCATCCCCGTGAGCTTCTACCCCATGCCGATCCTCGGCGCGACCGGCCCCGTCACGATCGCCGGCTCGGCGGTGGTCAACAACGCCGAGTTCGTCAGCGGCGCCACGCTCGTGCAGCTCGCCCACCCGGGCGCCAAGGTCATCCACGGCGGCGGCCCGACGGCGATGGAGATGCGCAGCGGCGCCTATGCGAGCAACTCGCCGGAGGCCCTGCTGTTGCGAAGCTGCCAGGGCCACATGGCCGACTTCTACGGCGTGCCGGCCTGGTACGGCGCCGGCGCCACAACTGCCAAGGAGCCCGGCATCCAGAGCGCCTACGAGAACACGCTGGCGATGTTCATGGCCTACGCCAACGGCGCCGACGTGACCTTCGGCACCGGATTGCTCGATGGCTCGCGCATCCTCTGCCTCGAGAACATGGTCGTCGACGACGAGATCATCGGCATGGTCAAGCGCATCCTCACCGGCATCGAGGTGAGCAGGGAGACGCTGGCCGTCGACCTCATCAAGAAGATGGGCTTCAACGGCAACTACCTCTTCGACAATCACACCCGCGCGCACGTGCGCGAGCTCTGGCAGGCCAAGCTCGGCGAGACCGGCAGCTACGACGCCTGGAAGAACTCCGGCGCGAGGAGCACAACGGAGAAGGCGCAAGAGAAGGTGGCCGCGATCCTCGGCGCCGAGCCCGTGCCCTTCCCAGCCGACCTCGGCGCCGAGTTTGACGCCATCATCGCCGCCGCGGCGAGGGAGGCCGCCGCGAAGTAGGTGGCGGCGACTTCCGCGTGTCTGCGCCCCGGTAGTACACTGCGTGTACGGCAGCTACGAAGGGGGAGTCATGGAACGCCGCGCTGTAACGCGACCGCGCCTTCGCGGACTGGGGCTTGTCCTGATCGCCGTCGGCATCCTGCTGCTGGCGCCCGCCGCGGCGCTCGCGGTGGACGGTGTGCAGCTGTACCCGCCCGGCATCGACGCCGCCTACGCCTGGACGAGTATGGAGAACCCGGACATGAGCGGACCCGTACTCACCTTCGAGATCTTCGGCCTCTCTGACCCGACGTCCCCGCCGGTCGTCAAGAGCCCAACGGCGCGCATCATGTTCTGGAATGCCGCCAACGGTTTCAACCGCACGATCGGCAGCGAGGTCACCGGCCTTCCGGACGGCGCCGACCAGCGACATCCGACGGTCATCGACCGCGGAGGCGACGTCTACATCGTCTGGCAGCAGCGGGACGACCCCTTCACAGCGACCCGGGACATCTGGCTGTGGCGCGGCGACGAAGACGGCAACACCGACCTCGGCTTCCCGATGCTGCTCATCCAGGGCCCTGCGAAATCCCATCAGTACGCTCCGGAGGTCGGCATCACGGAGACGCCGTCCGGCGGCCACCTGATCGTCACCTGGGCGGACGACCGCGACACCGCAGGGGCCACGACTGCGGTCTACATGCTCGACCTGACGGCCAACACGGACGGCGACCAGAACCCGAACTACCTTGAACCGGGCTTCGACCCCGTGTACGCGGGCGAGCGCGTGGACCGCGGCGGCGCTGACCTGCGGGGCCAGCACGACCCCGTGGTAGGCGCCAAGGGCATCTTCTGGCTCGACGATCGGGGCGCGGCGGGCTCGGGTGAGTCCGACGTCTACCGAGCCAGCCTGGCCGGCGGTTCACCGGCGGTCAGCGCCTTCTGGCACAACGACACCGGCCAAGTGACGATCACCCCGCGGGCCACCAGCCAAGGAGCCGCTTGGCTCGGGCCGGGCATCGCCGGAGGCCCGTTCGAGCCATGGGTCGAAAGGCCCGGCAGAAGTGCCGGCATCATCACCGCGCTCGCCAACCCCCAAGCGTTCGACGTGGTCGGCATGCGCTTCGCCATCACCGGCGGCCACGGCGGCAATACCGACGGGGACCACGACATCTACTTCTACGACAAGGCCACGGGGCAGAACGTCCCCGTGTGCGACGTCGGCGAAGCTCCCGGCAGCAAGCTCAAGATCCAGGACATGCCGACCATCAGTTCGGCCCCCGGCGGTAGCCGGGTAGTGTGGGCCGACTCCCGCCAGTTCACCAACACCAAGGGCACCGACCCCGAGTCGCTCGCCTACGAACTCTACGTGGCGCTCATCCCCACGGTGAGCGTCAGCGCCACCACGACGAAGCTCAGGCTCGGCACGACGCTCAAGCTGGGCAGCAAGGTGGCGCCCGACTTCAGGGGCTACGAGATCAAGTTTCAGATCGGACAGCGTCACTCGTTCGAGCACCCCTATCTGCTTGGAGGCAAGCAGATCTGGTACACGGACTGGACGACAGTGAAGGCCGGAGAATTGTCGAACTCGTCCACGGTCTCAGTGAACTGGAAGCCGGGGGCGAAGGGCACGTATTGGGTGCGCGCCTGGTTCGTGGGCGGCGAGAAGTACGTCGACGTGCAGAGCGCGCATCGCAAGGTGCCGCACGTGCCCAACGCCAGCAGAGTGATCAGGATCGTCGTTCTGTGATCGACGGGATGCGGGTGGGCGCGAGCGCCCTTGGCGTCTCCCCCTCCCCGTACCGGGTACGGTAGCATGAGGTGCGGGTGGCGCAGCCACCGCCCGCGCCTCGCCACTTCAGCCCGGAGCGTCGATGAGCAGCAGTACGGTCCATGAGGAGGGTTTCAGCAAAGACGCCGACAAGCTCGTGCGCCGTCTCTCCCTTGTCGCGCTGCTGCTCAGCCGCCGCGGCCAGCCGGTGAGCGTCACTCAGATCCGCGGCAGCGTGGAGGGCTATCCCCTGATGACGGACGAGGCCTTCAAGCGCCGCTTCTATGAAGACCGCACGGAGCTTGCCGGGCTCGGCATCCAGATCTCCTCCGCGGCCGACACGCAGGCGGGCGCCGGCGAGATGTACAGTCTCCCCGCCAGCGCCTACTACCTGCCGCCGGTCGAGCTGAGCGCCGAGGAGCTCACGGCGCTGGCCACGTGTCTCGCCGTGCTCGAGGACCGCTTCGCCTACTCGCAGCCCCTGCGCCTGGCGCTCCTCAGCCTCGCCCAGGGGCGCCCGGAACTCCTCACCGAAGCCGAGATGCCGCCGCTGACGGTCGTGCCCGAGACGGCTGCCCCGGCGACCGTGCTGCCCAAGCTGCAGGCCGCGATCGCCGAGCGCAAGACCGTCTGTTTCGCGTACTACGCTATCGGCCGCGACCAGCAGCTCGAGCGCACCGTCGACCCCTACGGCCTGCAGCTGGTCTCCGGCGAGTGGTACCTGGTCGGCTGGTGTCATCTACGCCGCGCGCAGCGCACCTTCCGCCTCTCGCGTATCCGCTCGCGTGTCACCCACGCCACGCGCGCGCCCCACGACTTCGACACGCCGAAGGACTTCGACATCGGCGCCTACCGCGACCGTCCGTCCTGGCAGCTGGCGAAGCCCGCGGGTACGGCGCGCATCCGCGTCGCCCCCGAGATGGCCTGGTGGGTCGAAGCGCACTGGAGGCACTGCGGCACGATCGAGAGCCAGGAGGGTGGCGGCATCGTCTACAGCACTCCGTACGCGGACCCGCGGCCGCTGCTCGGCTGGCTGCTCGGGCTGGCCGATGCGGCGGAGCTCGTGGAGCCGGCCGAACTGCGCGAGGAGCTCGCGGCGCAGCTTCGCCGCCTTGACGGCCTGCTCGACGCGGATTCGCCGCAGGCTACGCCGCTCCCGCCCGCCGGCCGCGCGACGGCTGCCGGCGGGCGACGCCGGCGACGCCCGCCGGCCGACTGGCGCGTGGAGGTCGACCGCTTCACGCGACTCGCGACGCTCACCACCTATTTGTTGCGGAGCTGCGCCGGCGAGGAGGCGCTGTTCGACATCGCCACCATCCGCGCCGACCTTGGGGTATCCGCGGAAGAGCTGCGCGCCGACATCCGCCTGCTCAACCTGGTCAACTTCGGCGGCGATGGCACGCTCCTCTACGCCGAGTACTTGGGCCGCACGAGACTGCGCGTTTCGTGCGAGCTCGCCGGCCCTGCTTTCGCGCGCCCGGCGCGCCTGTCTCCGCTGCAGGCCGACACCCTGCTCCTCGCCATCGAGCTCGTCGGCGGCCAGCTGCCCACTGCTCCGGGCGCCGCGCTGACCAGCGCCGCCGCCAAGCTGCGCGGCGCGCGCGATGGCACGGCGTCAACGCTCGCGAGCGGCGATCTGCTCCTGCCCGCCGACGGCGTGCTCGACGCCGTCAACGCGGCCGTCGTCGAACGCCGCCTTCTGGACATCGACTACTGGACCGAAGGTACCGAGCGCGTCAGCCGGCGCACCGTCGAGCCATATCTCCTGGTGCACAGCCGCGGCGAGTGGTACTACGTGTGCTGGTGCCGCACCGCCGGCGGCAGGCGCGTGTTCCGGGTGGCCACCACGAAGCAGGCGATACTTCTTGACGAGCGCTTCGTGCCGCGACCCGACGTGGAAGTGGAGCTGTACCGGCGGGAGGGCATCCCCGCCTCGGGGAGCTATGCGCCCAAGACCGCCACCATCTGGTACAGCCCGGCGGTGCATCGCTGGATCGCCGAGCGCCAGGCGGTGCGACCGCTGGCCGACGGCTCGTGCCTCGCCGAGCAGCCCTATGTGGACGAGCAGTGGCTCTCGCATCACTTGCTGCGCTTCGCCGACCAGGCACGCCCGGTGGCGCCACCGGAGGCGGTCGCCGATCTGCGCGCCACCGTCCGGCGGCTTCTGGCCGTGTACGCACGATGAGCGTCGCCAGCGTGGCCTGGATCGCGTACAGGACCGGCTGGTACTTCTATGCGCTCGGCCCTCAGATGGTGATCTGCATGCTGCTCGGGTACTTTGCCGCCCGCAAGACGGCGGGAGACCTGCTCGATTGGCTGGTGGTCGGCTTCCTCGCCGCGCTCGTGCCGCTCGCCGGCGTCCTCATCATGCTCGGTCTGTGGTGGCGCGCCGGGGCCGAGATGCCCGCCGGCGCGCCCCGGCACAGAGACCCGCCGGCGTGAGCGCCGGTCCCTGGGTCTTCTGCGGCGCGGCCCGGCTGCCACTCCCCCGCGCCGACGCCTTCGAACCGCCGGCCCTCTTCGCGCCGCTCACGGACCTCGACCGCGCTGTGGAGCACGCCCTGGCCGATCCGGTGGCGGCGCCGCGCCTGCGTCAGCTGGCGCGCGGCGCGGCCACGGTGGCCGTGGCCATCCCCGACGCCTCGCGCGCCTGTCCCGGGCCAGCTCTTCTCGTGCCGATCGTCGAGGAGCTTCACGAGGCCGGTGTGTCCGATGACGGCATCACGGTGGTCGTCGGCTGCGGACTCCACCGCACCACCTCCGTCGCCGAGCGGGACGCGCTGATCGGCGCAAGGCTTTCGGGCCGCGTCAGGACCGAAGACGCGCAGGGCCTGGAGACGCCGGTCGTGCACCTCGGCCACACCACTGGCCGCGCGCCGGTGTACATCGCGCGCCGCGTGGCGGAGGCCGACCTCGCCGTCACCGTGGGCGTCGTCGAACCGCACCTCTACAACGGGTTCTCCGGCGGGGTCAAAGGCGTAGCTATCGGTTGCGCCGGCCACGAGACGATCGCCTGGACGCACCGCCCAGCGTTGATCGGCGCCCCGGGCGTCGGCGTGGGCAGACTGACGGGTAACCCCTTTCACGACACCCTCCACGAGATCGCCGCGCGCACTTCGCTGGCCTGGGCGGTCAACGTCGTCATGAACGAGCGCGGCGAGGCGGCGGCGGTCGCCGGCGGCGATCCATCGGCTGTGCAGACCTCGCTGGCACGGACCCACGGCCCCGGGTGGCTGCGCACCGTCGACGGACCCTTCGACGTGATCGTCGCCGGTGTACACGCGCCCAAGAGCCACGACTTCTACCAGGCCAGCCGCGCGGGCACCTACATCGGCCTCGCCGCCCGCCCGGCCCTCGCCGACGGCGGACTCCTCGTGCTGTGCGCCGACCTGCCGGGCGGCATCGGTGCCGGGCCCGGCGAGCGTAACTGCGCGACCGTACTTGCCGCGGCAGCTTCGCCGGCCGAGCTCGTCGCGCGTGGACTGCGCGAGCCTCTCGGCCCCGGCGGTCAGCGCGCCTTCATGCTGGCCCGCGTCCTGGAGCGCTTCCGCCTGGCCGTGGTCGGCACCGAGAATCCCGACTTCCTGGAGCCGCTCGGGGTGGCCGCGTTCGACTCCGTCGCCGCGGCCGTCGCCGCGGCCGAGGCACGGCTCGGCCATCGGGCCCGGGTGCTCGCCGTGGCCGACGCCATGGCCACCGTCGTCAGCGCCGGCTGACGACGGTCTGCCCGTACCCGCCCCTCAGGGCAGCTTGAGCGTCACCACGGCGCAGTCGTCAGGCAGCACGCCGCCGGCGAACTCCTTGACCGTCTCGAGGATGCTGTCGGCCAGTTCCTGGGCGGGCATGCCGAGGTTCCGCATCACGGTCTCGTTCAAGCGTGCCTCGCCGAACAACGTCCCGTCGACACGCGCGTCCGTGATGCCGTCAGTGTACAGCACCACGCAGGTGTCATCGGGCAGAATGGCGCGGTTCGTGGGGTATACGGCTCCCCGGAAGATGCCCACTGGAACGTTGCCCTCGTCGGGCACGGGGAACGGGCCGTGGCCCGACAGGACGATCGGCCGCGGATGTCCGGCGACCGCATACTCGAACATGTGTCGCGCCACATCGATGTAGGCGACGACCAACGTCACGAACGGCTGGTCGGGGGTCTGCGCGATGACCGCCGCGTTGAGCCGGGAGAGCGCTTCTCCGGGTGATCCCTCGGCGGCGTAGGCACGCAGCATGTATCTCACGACGGCCGATTGCGCAGCGGCGCCCAGACTCTTGCCGCACACGTCACCGACGATGACCATGAGGCGACCGGGCCCCAGCGTCACGAGATCGTAGAAGTCGCCGCCCACCCTTGCCACGTCAGTGGCGGCGCGGTACCGCACCCCCACTTCGATACCGGGGATCGCCGGCGGCTCCATAAGCAACGCCTGCTGAAACGTCTCGGCGATGGCGTGCTCACGCTGGTACGCCGTGGCGTTGTGGAGACTCGCGCTGAGCTGCGCCCCGAGAGTCGCCACGAGCAGGCGGTCCTCGTCGTCAAACTCGCCCTCGTGTCTATCGGCTACGACGAGCGTCGAGGCCTGCTGCGGAGCCTCACTCTCAAGGGGCGCGAACAGAAGGCCGTCGCTCTGGGCCACCGGGACAGCGACGAGCTCACCGCCGCCCATAGGTTCGTCGGCCGGCACCGCGAGAGCCCTGCGGCAGCGCTCCAGGAGCTTCGTCTCAGCCACGGCAAGACGGACCGGCGAAGCCTCGCCCGCCAGGGCCAGCGCGCGTACGGCGAGGTAGTCGCCGGACCCGCTGAGCACGGCCGCAGTCCGCACGCGAAGCAGGTCCAGCGCCGCGTTGGCGACCTCGTTCAGCACATCCTGAAGGTCGGCGCGGTCGAGGCGCCGGTTGAGATCGACGGCGAACGACTGCAGGCGCTGCAGGCGCCGCGCCAGACGTTCGCTGCGCTCGGCGGTGGCGCGCTGCTCGTCGTACAGACTCGCCTTGTCCACGGCGAGAGCCGCGAACCGACAGATCGTGCGTGCCAGATCGATCTCCTCCTCGCTGAGGTGGCGCGCTTCCTTGTCAAAGAGCTCCACGAGCCCGATCACGCGGTCGCGGATGCGTAACGGGATGCTCAGCTGCGTGTGGTGGCCAAGCCTTTCCATGAGCTTGCGCTCGAGGTCGCCAAGACGCGGATCGTCCAGCGAAGTAACGAGCACAGGCCGCCGACTGGCGACGGCCAGGGCACTGGCGGCGAAGTTGTCCAGCGGCAGTTCGCGGCCCATCCACTCGACCTCGTCGAACCCCAGGTCGCCGAAGCTGACCAGGACCCGCAGCACCCCGGCCTCCTGGTCCACCTCGTACACGTTGCAGGCCTGCATGTCGAGAGCGTCGAGCAGCCGCGTGACGACCGCCTCCAGAACCTCGGTCATGTCCAGACTCTGGGCGAAATCGAGACTCGAATCGCGCACCAGCTCCAGGTCGCGGCGTTTGGCGCCGAGTTCGAGCATGAGGCGCACGTTGTCCACCGCGACCCCCAGATAGCGGGCGACGTACTCCGCCAGGCTCACCTGCTCAGGATCGAAATCGCCGTTCGCCTGCGGGCGATTGTAGACGAGCACGCCGACTTCGCGGTCGAGGGCCCGCATCGGTACTACCAGGACCCGCTCCAGGCGGAGGCGCGCGGCGAGCGGGCCCGGCGAGGGGTCGCCCCCGGTCAGGTCGCGGGCCACAGTCGTCTCCGTGCGCATGGCCTCAACGGAGAGCACCATGTCACCGTACTCCGCGGCGATCTCGCGAGCGTCGACGCCGAGACCGAACCCCGCGCGCCCCTGCCAGTAGCCATCCTCGAGCAGCAGCAGCACGCCGGCCGTGGCGTCGAGTTGCTCGCCGAGGCGCTCCAAGGCGTACTGGAGCAACTCGTCGAGGTCGTCGCGCGTGCCGCCACTCGTGAGGATGTCCGCGCCGGCCTCGGAAAGGTGTGCTCGCAAGGTGGCGTAGTCGCTGATCGTGGACAGGCGGCGGATGAGATAGGCGAGGATGATGAGGCCCACGCCGGCAAGGCCACCGTAGAACAAGTAGAAGAAGTTGCCCGCCGTCAGCGTGTCCTGCCAGACCATGACGAGCACGGTGAGCAAGCCGCACGCGACGCCGACCGCGGCCACGAGCCGCTCATGTGCGGCCAGAGCCAGCAGCGTGAGCGGCACGAGGTAGAGGCCCGCCATGGTCGCGGGGTGCACGCCGGCATCGAGGAAGAATACGACGATGATGAGAACGACAGCCGCCAGGCCGACGGCCACAGAATGACGGCGGAGCCACGCCGTGCGCCGCACCAGACGCGGGTGCCGCCGCTCGGCCGAGCCGTAGGTGCCTGTAGTCGACGAGGCCGTCACGTGACCTCCTGCCAGTGAGCGCACACCGTGCCTGCGCAGACTATACATCTTACTACCGTGATGAGAGGCCGGGCCAGCGCAGCGCTCAGAAGCGTCGCCGCACCTTGTCTGAGCGCAGCTCGCGCAGGGCGTCGCGCGCGACCCAGCGAGCGCTGCGCGCGGCCGGGTCACGGCGGTCGGCGGCGGCCAGGGCTTCTGCCTCGGCCAGGATCGCCTCGGCAGTGACAACCGCCGCCGCGTGCAGCACTGGGCTGCGTTTGCCGATGTTGCGCAGCGCCCAATTGACGGCCTTCTTCACGAAGTTGCGGCCGTCACCGGCTTCGCGCTGGACCAACGGGAGGATCGCGAGGAAGCGCTCGTCTGGCGCCGTCTTGTCCTGGACGGCCAGTGCCGCCGCGGTCGCGAACGCCGCCCGCTTGACCCACTCGCCCTCGGCGGCGCTCCACTCACGTACCTTGTCGTAGGCGAAGGGCGTTTTGTCGAAGAGATTGGACGTGACCTGGTCGCAGACGTCCCACGAGTCGAAGGCCGCCGCCCAGTGCTCCATCTGCTCTTCGGTCACGGCGGCCGGGTCGTCGACCATGCTGGCGAGGGTGCGCGCCTCGTGATTGCCCGTGTCCCAGAGCGCAAGCGCCAACTGGTGGTCGGTACCCAGGGCTTTGGCCATGCGCCGCAACTCGTACACCGACACCCCGAACGCGAACGCGACGTTGATGCCGTACCTGGCCATGCCCGCGCGGCTCTCCTCGCTGGCCTTCGTGGCCAGCTCGTCCATCACGGCAGTGAGGCGCTCGGGAACGCTCATAGGTCAGGAGCCTACGCCCGTCGGGCCGCGACCGCCAAAATCAGCGCATCTCGGCGAAGTCGCGGTAGCGGTCCAGGTGGGCGACCGCCCGGCGGTACGTCTCTTCCACCTCCGGGCCCGTAGAGTCGTCGGACGGCGACAGATCGAGCTGCACCGACAGGGTCACGCGCGTGCGTGCCACGCTCACCGGCTCAAAAGTGACGTCGCCGCTGCCGAACACGCCGCAGGCGTTGTCCTTGACGAGCCACTCGTCCGGCACGAAGTTACGATCGGAGAGCCGCTGACGCACGAAATCGGCCCAGTGATGCCCGGCCTGCTCGATGGGGACGTCGACCACTGTCGACGAGCGCACGACGATCATGTTCACTCCTCACGGTTGCTGTGTTCGGAGCATTCCACGGCCGCGCCCCACCTACGCCGGCGCCGCCGACCGCCGTCATGGGACTCAGCCGCGCAGCTCGGCGTCGGCGGCCGCAAGGATCTTCGCAAGCTCGGCGGCCTTCGCTGGGTCGAGCGGCTCGGGCCGATACTCGCGCCAGATCCACTCGGCCTGCTCGCGCGCCACCTCGAGCGGCTCGCGAAAGGTGCCGTCGGGGCCCAGCTGATGCGTGATCGCCGGCTTGACCGCCGCACGCATGTGCCGCCGCGTGTGCTTGTGGCCGAGGAAGTGCCCGCCCGGGCCGACCTCGGCGATCGCTTCCAGCGCCAGCGCCTCGTCGTCGAGATCGATGTCCATGATCGCGTAACGGGCGCGGTGATAGATGTCGTCGCCGAGGATGAGGTGCTCGGGATAGAACAGCGTGTACACATTCACGAGGCCGATGCTCGGCAGCAGTTCCGACCCTTCTTGAGCCGCCTGCACGAAGTCGAGAGCCTCTTCGACGCCGGCCTGCCAGGTGCCGGGCGCCGGCGAGTCGGTACCGCAGGTGGCCGACTCGGCCGGCACCCCCCAATGATGCGCGAGCTCGGTGCCCAGGGCGCGGCTGCGCGCGTCCTGGGGGAAGCTCACGAAGTTGCCGCTGCGCGGGTCTGCCCAGCTCTGCATCGTGGAATGGAGTACCGGCGCCCCGGGATACGCCAACTGCAGGAGCACGGTAGCGGCGACCAGCTCCGCGGAGCCGAGCGCGTAGGCGCCGGCCTTGGTCGCCGGCGCCGTCGTACCCAGTGTGGGCATGGTGACGAACGTGACCGGCAACCCGGCCGCGGCAAACACGAGCGCCGCTTCGATGCCGTCCTTGTCGATGACGAGCGGCGAGATCGTGCCGATCAGGTCGCTCATGACGGGCCGGCGGCGAAGCTCCTCCGGCCCGCCGGCGATCACCGTGGCCATCTCAACGGCGTAGCGCGCTTCGCGGGCGCCGTTCACCATCCCCTGCAGGTGCTTGACGGTATTGTTCCAGCCGGCGTCGAGCTCGTGAAGCTGCGCCGTTTCGCCATAATCGCCGGCGCTGAGCGTAGGCCACCAGAAAGCGATGCTCGAGAGGTAGTCCTGAAGGCGCGTCACATCGGCCAGGTCTGCCTTGGTGGACTGGCGCCGCTCGCGAGTCTCGAAATCGATGATCTCGACGCCGCAGCCGTCGGTGGTGCAGTAGCTGTTGCCGTCGCCCACCGGGATCTCGCAGTTCGGCTCGCGAGCCCCCAGCGTGAAGCGCCGCGGCGCCTGCGCCATGGCGGCGAGCACGATCTCGGGCGGGAACGTGGCGAGCTGCGTGGCGCGGTCGACGCGCACGCCGTGCTCGGCGAGCAGGTCCAGCGCCGTCTCGGACTGGAACTGCACCCCCACGGACTCGAGGATGTCGAGCGTGGCCTGCTTGAGGCGATCGAGCTGCGCGGAGGAGTGGTACGCAGTGACGAAAGCGGGCCTCAGCGGTTCGATGGACGGACGTGTGATGGATGCCAAGGCGCAGGCCTCCGGCTCGGGGACGGGGTTCATTCATACCACCAGCCAGTGGCGCCGACCAGCCGGACGATCTTCACGGAGCCCTTCGCCGATCTTGGCCGAACTTCGCTGGGCACGCATGGCTCCGCGTTCTGCACGCCCCAACGTGACGAGGAGCGCGGTGCGGCGGATGGGCTTGCATGGCCCATCCGCCGCACCGCCCCTCAGATGCGGCGTCTAGGCGAGCGTCACTTGGCGAAGCGCGCGTAAACGTTCGCCGTGCCGATCAGCAGGTCCTCGGCGAAGAGGTTGGTGGACAGCTTGTCGTTCAGCACCGTCGCGGCGATGCCGGTGAGCCTGGCAGGCACTGGTCCGACCTTCGTGTAGATGGAGCCCGGTGTGACCTCTTTGGCGGACAAGTCGAGCTTGAGGATCGGGGCGCGCTGGCTGAGCGCCGGCAGGTAGGCCGTGAGCAGGGAATTCGCCGTGTCGATCGTGAAGTCGCGGACCGTGAGCGACTTGCCGTTCTTCAAGTTGACGAACTTGAGACCGCCGGAGTGCTTGATCTCGCCGGCCAGGGTCGTCGAGTCGATCTCGCCGCCGGTGATGTAGAAGCGGTAGCGAAGCGCCAGCTGCCCGTCGGCCTTCGTCGGGATCACCCAAGACGGAAACACGGGCAGCGGCAGAATGCGGTTGGCGACCAGGGCCTTGGTGGTGCCCGGATCGGTGGTCAACTCCGTATACCCTCCGGCCAGCTTGAGCGTGCTCGCCTGCGCGCTGGTCGATAGGGCCAAGAAGGCCACGGCAAGCAAGAGGACCGCGGCCGCCAGGCTCAGGGAACGTCTTCCGATTGTCGAGGACAGTGACATGGTGGAACCCCCTCAGGTTCGAGTTGAGCGCTGCTGCAGGCCGTCATGCGAATCTTCGAACGCGCAGCGCGATGGGGAATCATTACCCCGTAATAGAGTAACTCAATCATGGAGAGATATATCCAGCCCCGAGGTATGACGATGTCGTCGCCCGTCGGCAGTGGAAGGAGGAGCGAGAGGATGACGGAGAGCGCGAGCACGGCTACCCGCCACAGGGAGGAGGGGACGACGGGTGCCGGTGTGGAAGACCGGCGCGAACGCAGTCCTGACGCGGGCCACGCCATCTGGTACCTTTCCCTCATGCAGACGGCAGACCCCGGCGCCGTACGACGCCCCCTTGTCATCGCCAATCCCTCCGCAGGTCGCGGCCGCACCGGTCGCGACCTTTCTCATCTCCTGAGCGCCTTACGCGACGCCTTGGGCGAGCTCGACGTCGCCACCACGGCCGGAGCCCGCCAGGCGACGGACCTGGCCGCCGAGGCCGCGGTAGCGCGGCGGTCCCTCGTCATCAGTGTGGGCGGTGACGGCACGCTGCACGAGGTCGTGAACGGGCTGATGAGGGCCCGCGGATCGCGCCCCGGCGCGAGCTCCGAGGCCATCTCTCTCCCGTCTCTGGCTGTCATCGCCACCGGCACCGGCGGCGACTTCGGGCGCACGCTCGGCATCGCCCCGCGAGTGCGGGACTACCTGGCCGCCGTCGCCGGCGGTCATGAGCGCGCCATCGACGTCGGGCGGGCGCGTTTCGCCGGCGCCGCCGGTCGGCCGGCCGAACGGTACTGGATCAACGTGCTGTCCGCCGGCATAGGCGGGCTCGTGGACCGCTATGCCGCCTCCTCACCCGCAATCCTCGGCGGCCGCATCGCCTACGCCCAGGCCGCCCTGCGCGGCATCGCCATGTGCCACCGCGTACGGCTGCGCTGCCGCGCCGTATTCGCGGACGGACGCGAAGGCGAACGTGTGCTCGACAGCCACGCCGTGGCGATCTGCAACGGCACGACGTTCGGCGGCGGCATGCACATCGCCCCGATGGCGCAGCCCGACGATGGCCTGCTGGAGGTCATCGCCATGGAGACTCGGTACGCGCTGGCGGCTCGTCGGAAGCTTCTTCACCGTGTACGCGGGCACTCACACCAGCGAGCCTGGGGTACACCATTTCTCGTGTCGCGCCCTCCGGCTGGAACCTGTGAACCCCCCAGAGGGGTCATCGCGCGGTGGCGTCTTTCCCCTCGATGTGGACGGCGAGGCGCTGGGCGACGTGCCTCTCGATGTGAGCTTGATCAGTCGAGCGGTGCGCGTCCGCGCACCGCTCGCTGCGCCAAGCTGAGGCCCTCCGCCCGGAACGGACGCACCTCGAGCGCGCGCTCGCACAGATGAGATCCGTTCAGTGCGCCCGTTCCGCGCGCTGCCGGCAGGACTGCGCGGCGAATCTGCACCCTGCTGTCGTGAGCGACCGCCCCCACAGCCTCAGCGACGCGGCAGACGATCTGGACGAGTCCAGCGACCTCGCCGAGACCGAGGCCAGAGACGTCTCGCCCCAGCGTGCGGCGACCAGACTCCTCCGCGAGCCCAGCCGCGTCGACGCATTCAGCGACGGTGTCTTCGCCATCGCCATCACGCTGTTCGTCCTGACGCTGGCGGTACCCACGTATGAGAAGGCGGCGAGCGCGGCGGTGCTGCGTTGCGCGCTGCTCGAGCAATGGCCCACCTATGTCGCGTTCGTGATCTCGTTCCTGAGCATCCTCATCATGTGGGCCAGCCATCACAACATCTTCAGCCTCACGCGCCGCGTGGACCACGTGTTCCTGTTGCTCAACGGGCTCGTGCTCGTGGGCGTGACCCTGGTCCCCTTCCCCACGCAGCTCCTCGCGAGCCACCTGGGACACCCCGGAGAGGGAGTCGCCGCAGAGGTCTACTGCGTCGTCGCGCTCTTCATCGCCGTGTCCTAAAACGCCCTTGTGGTACTGGGCACGGCGCGGCGGACACCTGCTGGAGCCCGAAGCCTCGCCGCAGACCCTGCGCGCGGTCACCAGGCAATACACGGTGGGCCCGTTCGTCTACATCCTGGCCCTCGGTCTGGCCCTGGTGAACGTCTGGGCAAGCATCGCGATCTTCATCGGCGTGAGCGTGCACTTCGCCATCCCCACGCTTGCGACGGTCCCCTTCGGAGAAGACCCCGGAGACGACGGCCCCGACGACCTGGCGGGGTAGCTGGGCCCGGCCCAGCCGCTCCCGCCGAGCGGCCTACATGCCGAAGACGCTGACCCGGTCCTTGCCCTGGTGCTTGGACAGGTAGAGCGCTTTGTCGGCGCTGCTCAGCAGCTCCTCGTGCGTATAGCCGCCGAGGCCGAGGCCCGCGACGCCCACGCTGACCGTCATGGCCACATCGCGGCGGCCCTGCGCGCCCTCGAACCTGTGCTCGCGGACCGCGGCGACGACGCGCTCGGCGACGTTGCGCGCCGCCGTCGGTGCGGGACCGTCGGCCTTGGCCTGCGGCAGGATGACGATGAATTCGTCGCCGCCGTAGCGCGCCAGGATATCCACGTCGTTGCGGGTCCCGTGACGGAGGATCGCCGCGAGTTCAAGCAGCATCCTGTCGCCCTGGGGGTGGCCGAACCGATCGTTGAACGCTTTGAAGTCGTCCACGTCGATCATGACCAGAGACAACTCCTGGCCGTAGCGGCGAGCCGTGGCCACCTCCTGGCGCAGATGCTCCTTGAAGTGACGGTGGTTGAACAGCCCGGTGAGCCCGTCGGTGACGGCCTGCTCGGCGAGCCGCGTGTATGCGCGCGCGTTGACGATGGCGATGGCCGCCTGGTCGGCGATTGCCTCCAGGAGGCGTTTG
Organism: uncultured Thermoleophilia bacterium; assembly: GCA_963765635.1. GTDB lineage: Bacteria > Actinomycetota > Thermoleophilia > UBA2241 > UBA2241 > CAIXSE01. The sequence continues at coordinate 531,876 of CAVXXF010000002.1, read as the reverse complement.
TCGTCCTCGCTCCAGCGCCGCATCGCGCGGCTCTCGCCGACATCGATGAGGCCGATGACGGTGTTCCGATAGACCAGCGGCAAGCTCATGTTGGAGAGCTCTCCCCAGTCGTCCATGTTGGCCTGCTCGTCGGCGGCGAGCTGGGAGTCGTCACGGTACCAGATCGACGGGCGCCGCTCTCTGACGCACGCGTCGAGGTCACTCCAGTTGCTTGAGTCGTAACGGGTGCCCAGCCATTCCGAAGAGTCGATCTCGAGCTCGGGCAGCTGATAGAAGGCGATCACGACGAACTCGTCACCGGCGGACTCGTAGTCGTAGAGATCACACCAAGCCACGTCGAGTCGCTCCGTGATGAGACGCGTGATGAGCTCAAGGGTCTCCACGAGGTCCGTGCTGGCCGTGATCGCGGCGCTCGTCTCGAGGAGGACTCTGTACTGCGCGACCAGGTTCTCGAGCGCCGCGATGCGCGCCGCGGCTTCAGCTGCGTCCACGCCGAGGCCTGCCTCGCCAGCTCGACGATCCTCTGCTCCACTCATCTGCGACCCCCTGACCCGACGGGTCTCATGTCTATCGCACTCCGGCGCCGAATGCCAGGAATCGGGCGACGACGGCCGGCTTACCGTCGTCCGCCCGGGCGACGCCCGGGCGGGTCCGCCAGGCTGGGGCAACGTCAACCTTCGTCACCCTCGTCGTGGGGTGCGGCGCCTGCTAACGTCGGTGGCCGGCGGGGCTCGCCTCTGCGAGCCCCGCCGGCCACACCTTGAGTACACGACGACCCCGAGACCGACGCGACGATGAGGCCGGCGCCCACCCGGCCGCCGGCGGCGTGCCTGCTCTGAAGAGCAGCGCTGCGCTGCCTGCTGACGGTGGCGGGGCCGCCGCTCCACGGCTCGTCTTCTTCGAGGTGGCGGGCCGCCGCGACCTCGCGCAGCGAGCCGCGGCGGCCTCACCCGACTCGCGCTTCGTCTGGCGCCGCTCCTGGCTCGTCGACCCGGGCGAGCGGCGTTCCTGTGCGGGGCGAGCGGCAGCGCGCGCCGTGACCGTGGGCCTGTGGCTCTGGAGCGGCACAGAAGAGGAACTACTCGCCGCAGCCAACGACGTACTCCTGCGCTTCGTCCACCCGCTTGTGGCTCGCGACCTCCCCTACTGCATTGGCTTCCCGTTCCCCGAAAGGGCGTTCGCGCGGTGCCCCCTCGGACTCGGTGATACCGCCCGTCTGGACCTCGAAGACATCGGCGCTCTTCTGGGAGCACGTGGCGCCTCGCACGACAGTGACCAGGCGGGTCTGCGTCGCACCTCGCGCCGACGTCGGGGAGCGCACGCCGTCGCGGAGATGGGCGCGGCAACGGGCGCGGCCGTGAGCACCGGCGCGCCCGCCTCCGACGTCGTGCGGCTCGACGCCGCCCAGCGCGCCGCCGTGGAGCACCGGCGAGGCCCCGCGCGCGTGCTCGCGCCCGCCGGATCCGGCAAGACCAAGACACTCGTCAGCCGGGTCGCCGAGCTGGTGGCGCGCGGCGTGGATCCAGGCAGCATCCTGCTGCTCGCCTTCAACCGCAAGGCGGCCGAGCAGCTCGAGGAACGTCTCGCCGCGCAGGGCATCGCCACCACGCGGCGCATCCGCGGTGAGCGCGGGCAGCGCCCCGCCGCCGTGCACTGCGCCACCTTCAACGCGTTCGGCTACCGCTACCAGCGCGAGATCGTCGCCGCGCGCTTCACCCTCGACGCGCGCGGCTCCGGGCAGCGCGCTCTCATGAAGCAGGCCATGGAGGCCGCCGGCGCGTCGCCGGCTACGCTCAAGACCGCGCGCGGCAGCGACCCCGTGGGCGCGTTTCTCGCCGCGATGACGCGCGTGCGCGCCGCCCTCGAAGCGCCCGAGGAGGTGGAGGTACGTGTCGAGTCAGTCGGCGAGCAGCCCGTGATCATGGTCCCTTTCGCCCCAGTCCATGCCCACTACGCACTGGCGCAGGCCGTGACGGGCTGCCAATCGTTCGACGACCAGATCTACCTCGCCGTGGCCGACATGCTCAGCGACCCGGATCATCGCCACTATATCGAGGGTCGTTTCGACCATATCCTCGTGGACGAATTCCAGGACCTCAACGGCGCCCAGCTCGCCTTGGTCGACGTGCTCTCCCGGCCACGGCGAGACCTCTTTGTAGTGGGCGACGACGACCAGCTCATCTACGGATGGCGGTCCGCCGACCCGCGCGGCATCCTCGAGTTCCACCAGCGCATGCCGCCGCGACCTTGGTCGGCGACCTATACACTGTGCACCAACTACCGCTGCTCGCGCGTCGTGGTGGAGTCGGCGGCCAGGCTGGTCGCCAACAACGCGGTGCGGGAGGACAAGGACGTGAGGCCGCGCGAAGGAGCCGCGGAAGGCGCGCTCCGCTTCGCCGGCGCGCCCACCTGGCCAGTTCGCGCAGCGACGCTCTGCGCCTTTCTGTGCGCCGAGAAGTCGCGGCTGGACTGCGCCTGGCGCGACCTCGCCGTGCTGTGCAGGTATCGCTCGCAGCAGCTGGCCGTGGCGTTGGCACTCGACGCCGAGGAGATCCCGCGTACGCCGGCGCTCGGCTACAAGCTCTTCTCGCATCCGGGCGCCGCACTGCTCCGCGCGTACATCGACCTCGCCCGCGCACCGGAGGACATACCCGGCGACCGGCTGCAATCGCTGCTCAACCGGCCGAATCGCTACCTCAGCAACGCCGTGGCCGCGGCCGTCGGCGCAGCCCCGCGACCGTGGGAGCACCTGCGGACGCTGGCGGACGGCGAGCCGGCGACCGGACCACGCCGCCTGAGCGAGCTCGTTGATGGCGTGCGCACGCTCGCCGCCGCCCTCTCCACCCCGTTAGACGGCGAGATGCCCTCGACCCAACTGCCCGAGCCGGCCCTCACGGCCGGCGAGCTCGTGTGGGCCGTGGTCGACGCGTTCGGTCTCGAGGACTACTGGGATGCCTGCGGAGATCGGCCAGACGAGCAGCAGGACGAAGCCGGCGCGCTCCCGGTGCTCGACGCCCTGCTGGTGCTCGCCGAGACCTACCCCGAACCCGCTGTCTACCTCTCAGTCTGGGACCGGCTTCTGGCCGACGAGATCGCGCACACGGACATGGCGGACGACACGCTGGCGCGCGAAGAGGCGGACGAGGACCGCGTGGTCATCGGCACCATCCACGCTGCCAAGGGACGCGAGTACGCCGCCGTGGCGATTCCCGACTACGACTGCGACGTCACCCGCTGGGAGGCCGCGGAGATCGAGGAGGAGCGGCGGGTCGTCTACGTCGGCGTCACGCGGGCGCGGGACTCCGCCCTGCTGACCGTCGACACGTCGCGACCCTACGTGCACCCGTTTCTGCGCGAACTGGTGGAGCGACCCGCGCCCGACGAGCACGGGTCGCTCAGCGCCTGGCTGCAAGATGAGGAGTGCCCCGACCTGCGCACCCGCATCGCCGCGCGGATCGCCGAAGTCGAGACGCTGTTTCCGGAGCTGGCGCCCGCGCGACAGACCTAGCCCCTCGCGCCCTTCTTCGGCGACGCGGGCCCAGGGTGCGTCACCGGCCCGTGGGGGCGCACGAAGTTCTGCGGGTTGATGGAGGTGCGCCTGCCGGCGAGCGTGATAGGGCTGAACAGGCGGGCAGTGTCGTGGCCGCCGCAGGCGGGGCACACGGCCTTCTCGTCGCGTTCGCCGACACTGCTGAGTATCTCGAAGGTCTCGCCACACGCCGCGCACTTGTAGTCGTACAGGGGCATGGGCACAGGCTAGCACGGGCGCCGGCGACGGGGCGACTCAGGCACAGACCAAAGGCCGGCCGCGCATCAGTGTCCGAGCCTCACGGTCTCTCCAGGTCCGGCGCCTCACCGGGCATAGTGGCGAGAGCGCTGGCCAGCAGGTGCTCGCAGGGGTGCGCCCCGGCGGCGCCGCAGGTGCACGACCACTTCAGCTCGCCCTCGTGCAGCCAGAACTCCGCCTCCAGCACGCGTGTCGCCTCGACACGGGCGCGCAGGTGGCCGGCGTCGCGCTCCAGGATCTGCACGGACCCGTGCTCGGCGGCGGCCGCGCCCCTCATGAAGACGTCGGGCGGGGCGAGGTCGAGCAACGTCCTTTCGTTGAACCAGTCGTCGATGGCAGGCATTCGATCCCCTTCTCACGTGTGCGCAGTGTGCCCGCGATGCTACCCGAGCGTCTCCTCGCCGGGGACCCAGTCCAGCGGGCACTTCTCGCCGGTCTGAAGGGCCTGGAGCACGCGCAAGGTCTCCTCGGTGTTACGACCAATGTTGTTGTCGTGCACGCACGCGTACCGCAGCACGCCGTCCGGGTCGATGATGAACGTGCCGCGCAAAGCGATGCCCTCGTCGTCGAGCAGCACTCCGTAGGCGTCCGCGACCTCCCGCTTCATGTCACTGAGCAGGGGGAAACCGAGCTTTCTGAAGTCGCGCTCAATCCACGCGAGGTGACTGTACTTGCTGTCGACGCTGGCGCCGATGACCTTCGCGCCGAGGGCCTCGAACTCGGCGACGCGCGACGAGAAGCCGCGGATCTCCGTGGGGCACACGAACGTGAAGTCGAGAGGGTAGAAGAACAGGACCACCCACTTGCCCGCGTAGTCGCTGAGCTTGACATCGACGAACTCGTTGTCGAGGACGCCTTCGAGGGCGAACTCGGGGGCTTTCTGACCTACCTGGACCATGTCGCTCCTGTCGTTTTGGGGGCCTGGTCGCAGCGCGACCGCCGGCCTCGTTCGGGTCTTGTGAGGCGCCCGCGCGCCGCTTCTGCGGCGGGCGCGCGCTGATGCGCAGGGTACCCGGCGGGAACCGGCGACAAACCGTCGCCTGGTTCCCCATCGGCCCCTGCGCGCATACGCCAAGCGCAGGTGATCGTGCCTTAGCTCACGCCCGACGAAATGACGACGGGCGCGGCGGGAAAGGCTCTGCCGCCTCTCCCGACGCGCCCGTCACCAGTCGGGTGGGTGTTGTCCGCTCAGACGACCTCGTGGTACTTGTAGGAGATCTTGACCTTCGCACGGTACGCCACGATCCGCTTATCATCGATCTTCATGTCAAACTGGACGACCTCGGCGACCCGCAGGTCTTCGCGATGGATGCCGGCCTTCTCGACCGCCGTCTTAGCAGCCTCTTCCCACGAGTTCGGGCTCGACCCGATGATCTCCATGACCTTGTAGACGCTCGTCGACATATCGACTCCTTCACTGGGCGGCGTGGCGTGATGGCGCATGATACCCGCAGTCGAGCTCCACGTTAACCTGACACCCGCCGGCCACGCCGGCACGAACATCTGTCCGCCCTCGCTGCTAGGCTGCCCCACGAACGCCGCCGCCGGTTGCCGGCTCCGCGACAGGCGCCGCGCACCGCACGTGCGACCGGTCGCTGCAGACCACGTGTCGCCATACGTCCGGCGGCGGCGTTCGCCACTCCGCCCAGCGCCGACGACGCCGGCTCGCGACGTCGGCCGCCGCCACCGTCAGGAGGCCGCCATGCCACACCCCTGTGTCGCCGTCGCCGTCGATGAGCAGTTGCTTTGGATCGTACGCATTCCGGAGGTCCCCGCCGGAGCCACACGTGCCTCGTCGGCGGCGCAACTCGCGTGGCTCGGCGCCGAGTTCGACGCCTCGCACCTCACGGCCCACGAAGCGCTGCGCGCCGATATCGCTGTGGGAGTCATCACACGCGCCATCCTCGAATCCCTCTGCGAGCCTCCCGAGCTGCCTTTCATCGGCGAGCCGTTCGGCGGCGAGAATGGCACCGATTAGCCTAGAAGACCTCCGGCACGAACGTCTGCGAGTCGATCGGGGGCCTCACGTACCCCTTGTCTGGCGGGAGGTCGGGGAGCTTGAGACCCTTGGGGGTGACGTCCTCGTAAGCGATCGTGCTCAGCACATGGTGGATGCAATTGAGCCGTGCGCGGCGCTTGTCGTCGGCGTTGACCACCCACCAGGGCGAGTCTTTGGTGTCAGTGTAGCTGAACATCTCGTCCTTGGCCTGCGAGTACTCCAGCCAGCGCAGGCGGCTCTCGAGGTCCATCGGGCTGAGCTTCCACTGCCGGAGCGGATCCTTGAGACGCGCCTGAAAGCGCTTCTCCTGCTCTTCATCGCTCACGCTGAACCAGTACTTCACGAGAATCAGCCCGCTGCGGATGAGCATGCGCTCGAACTCGGGGCAGGAGCGGAAGAAGTCCCACACCTCGTCCTCGGTACAGAAGCCCATCACTCGTTCGACCCCCGCGCGGTTGTACCAGGAGCGGTCGAACAGGACCATCTCGCCCGCGGCAGGCAGGTGCTCGACGTACCGCTGGAAGTACCATTCAGTCTTCTCGCGGTCGCTGGGCGTGGCCAATGCGGCGATACGCACGACGCGCGGGTTGAGGTGCTCCGTGACCCGTTTGATCGTGCCGCCCTTGCCGGCGGCGTCGCGGCCCTCGAAGATCACCGCGACCCTCAGGCCCTTGTGCTTGATCCACTCCTGGAGCTTGACAAGCTCGACCTGGAGGGTGTGGAGCTCGGCCTCGTAGGCCTCGCGCTCCAACTTCTTGCGCGATGAGCCGATAGACTGCTCGGGCTCGTCGTCCTTCTTCTTCGGCCTTGGCTTCTCGGACGACATAGAACTCCCTCCGACGCGGGCTTCGCGGTCACCTTCATCATAGTGCAGCGGCGCCGACAACGGGAGAGTCGGCGTTCAAAAGGCCGAGGAGCATGGCCCTGTAGTATTCTCCCCTGAAGGCAACAGCGCGGAGTGGAGATCCTGTGGAGCTGCCGACCCTTTCACTCGAGGCCGAGTTGGCCACGATCGCAGAGAACGCCGAGCCCGGACGCACGGCCCAGATCGCCATCCGCTGCTGGGGCTGGGACGGCCGCGGCGGCGCCACGCTGGAGGCCACCGGCCGCGAGTTCGGCGGCATCACTCGCGAGCGCGTCCGGCAGCTTTGCAGCCGTTTGGCCAAACGCATCGGGGCGTCGGCACGCTCCGGGCATGCGTCCCGCTCCATGCCCATCCCCGCGCCCGCCCTCGAACGCGCCCTTCTGCAGGCCGCCGACGCCGCGCCCACCACGGCGCAGGAACTGGCGCGCCGGCTGGCAGACGAGCGCGTCGCGACGCGCGCCTTCGACCCCCAGGGTCTTCTCACGGCCGCGGAGGTGCTCGGTCACGAGGCGCCGTTCATCCTGGACACAGTCAAGGACGTGCGCGTCGTCCTTCCCAACCCTCCAGACCCTACGGCAGACACTGCCGCGGTGATCGCCGCCATCGTCTCCGTTGCCCGCGCCATCGTGCGTCAGGCCGGAGCGGCCCGCGTGCGCGACGTCACGGGTCGCGTGGCGGCGACTCTCGCCGTGTGGGTGGACGACGAGCTCGTCACGGCGATCGTCTCCGAGCCGGCGGACTTCGTATGGCTGGAGCGCCGCACGGGCTGGTTCTACCTGCCGACGGTGGCCAAGAACGCCGTCGTGTCCCGGGTCGTCAAAGTACTCGCCGTCGCCGGCCGGATCGACCTTGCCACGCTGCACGCCGGCATCCGCCGTGATGAGCGCATGAAGGAGTTCGTGATGCCGGAGTACATCCTCGGCGAGGTCTGCGAGCGCATCCCCGGCGTCGCCCTGGAAGACGACTATGTGTACGCCGCCGAGCCGATCCTGCCGCAGGACGTGCTCGAGACCACCGAGATGACGCTGGTCAGGATTCTGCGGGAGCAGGGCGGGGCGACAGAGCGGCGCGCTCTCGAGACCCTGTGCCTGGCAGCGGGCATGAAGGTGTCGAGCTTCAACAACCGCCTCTCCTACTCGCCGATCATCACGGAGACGGGCTACGGCCGCTACGGGCTGCGCGGCAACGGCTCTGTGCCGCCACGCGAGAGGGTCGGCGACGAACCCGGCGCAGCCGCCGCAGCACCGGCCCGCGATGGCGTCCCGCGCCCCGGCGATCTCGAGCGCTTCGCGCGGCCACGGCGCCGCTAGGGCCCCATGACCTTCCTGCGCATCGCCGCCGTCGCCCTGACCGTTCTCTTCGCGGTGCTCCTGATCTGGCTCTATGGCATCAGGATGACGCTGGTCTGGGCGGCAGCCATGGCCGCCTTTCTCGGTGTCCTCTACCTCATCACTGCGCCGCTGCGGCGGCGCCAGGAGCGCGCCCTGCGCGCCCTGGGCCTGGATCGGCACGGACGGCCGCTTCCCGAGTTCGCTGAGGCAGACGAGGATGAGCGCGCGGCCGTCGACGGCGTGAAGGACCGCTGACGATGCCGCTCGAAGGACGCCGCTTTCCGTCCGTGGCCGGCGTCGCGCTGTCGGGCGAACGCGTGCGCTTCCCCGAGGACACCCTGGGCGCGCCGGCGCTGCTCCTTTGCGCCTACCGGCGCGGCACGCAGGCCGACATCGACCGGTGGGCGGCCTTCACCGCACGAGCGCTACCGCAGCTGGCCGTCTATGAGCTGCCCATCATCCCGGCGCTCGTCTGGCGGCCCCTGCAGGGCATGATCGACGGCGGCATGAGGGGCGGCGTCCCACGCGCACAATGGTCCAGCGTCGTCACGCTGTATGAGGAGGGCGCGAAGGCTCGCGCCTTCATCGGCGACGGCGGCGGCAACAAGGCTCAGGTGCTGCTGCTGGACGCCGCCGGCAGAGTGGCGTTCCACGATGCCGGCGGCTTCCGCCAGAGCGCCGCCCGCAGACTGGCCGCCGTGCTGGCCGGCGACCACGCAAACGGCGCCGGGCGAGCCTAGCCGGTCCCCAGGAAGTCGGCGGCCAGCTCGGGGGCGACGATGGCCAGCATGTCGGCCGGCGTGTCGGCGATGCGCTCGGCGCCGGCCGCCTCGAGATGTTCTCTGTCGTGCCATCCCCAAGCGACCCCAAGCGGCCGAGCGCCGGCGAAACGCGCCTCGCGCATGTCGCCGGCCGTGTCGCCCACGAACCAGTAGTCCGCCTGCCCGGGGAACCGCGCAATGAGCGCCTCGATCTTGGCGACCTTGCTGCGCCCGGCCTCGGCCCCGGCCACCTCGGCGACTCCGGCGATACCGTGCCGCTTGAGAAACAACTCCACAACGTCGCCGGCGTTCGACGTGACGATCACGAGATGGCGCGCCTCGGCGAGATCGGCGAGCACCTCCGGCATGAGCGGAAAGGGGCGGAGCGCCGACATGGCGATGCGCAGCACGTCGGCGGTGCGGCGCATCGCCTCGCGGGTCTGCGCGTCGTCGGCGCCCGCGCCGCGCATGCTCTCGTAGAAGTTGTCGCCGAACAGGGCGAGCACGTCGTCGGTCGTCGCGATCTGCGGCAGGCCAACGCGGCGGCAGGCCTCTACGAACGCCGAGGCGAAGATCTCAAAGGAGTCGACTACGACACCGTCGTGGTCGAGCATCAGCAGCGGCCGGGTCACCTACCCGAGAACGCCCACGAGTACGACGGGTCCCACCAGGCGTGCCCGTACCCCATCTTGAGGGCGAGCGCCGTGGCGCGGATCTGGGCGGCGCCGTCGGTGATACCGGCCGCACGATAGGGGTTCCACGAGCCCTTCCAAGTGGCGGGGGAATACTGGAACAGGCCGTAGTAGCCGCCGGGCCCCACGATCGAGGCATAGCCGCCGGACTCGATCGTCATGAGGCGGTACATCCCGCGCGCGCTGACGCCGTTGGCGCCGGCGGCCTCCTGGATGAGCGCCCACCACTGGCCCTGGCCGCCACCGGTCTCGCCGCCCTCGCCGCTCGACGGTGGCCTGACGGTCTCGCCGGGCGAGGGCGTAGGTGCCGGCTGCCGGGCGGCGAGGTCGCGGATCTCCTGTCGCACTCCCGCGAGCATCGCCTCCCGCTCAACGAGCTGCCCCTTGATGCTCTTGAGCTCGGCGTCTCGCTGGGCGACGAGCTTCTTGGCGGTGCGCTCGTCGGCGACCAGGGACAGCGCCCGGTCGGTGAGTTGTCGCTTGGTGCGCTCGACGGTGTGCACCACGTCTCGATCGCCGCGGGCGATGCTCTGCACCATCGTAAGCTGGCCCACGAGCTCGCTGAAGTCGTCGGCGGTCAGGATGGCGTCGAGCGCCGTGACGTCGTCGTGTTTGTAGAGAGCGACGGCTCGCACGGCGAGCATGGCGCGCGCCACGTCCAGCTCGCGTACGGCGAGCCTCTGAAGGCGCCGGTTGTCGCTGATCTGAGCGCGCACCGCGGCGAGTGAATCGGTAGCCCGCGCACAGCGCAGGACGGCGGCGTCGATCTGCGCGTCGAGAGCGCCGACCTCGGCGGCCAAGGCCTTCGCCTTGGCGCGCACGCTCTGAATCTCAGCGCTGCGCGCCGAAGCCGGGACCGCTGCCGCGGCGAGCCCGACGACGGCTAGAACGGCCAAGCCGAGCAGCGCTACGGTCATCGGCAGACGTCTCGGGTGGCAGCGATCCAGCGTGCCTCCTCCGTGGCCGCGGCGCCACAGAGGCGACCGCAAGAGTCCCTCGGACGGCGACGATCAGCCGGCAGGGACGTGAACTCGCAAGCTATCAGAAGGACTCTCTCCGCTCAAGAGCAGGAAATCGGGGGTCGGCGTCGACGTGTCGGATTCGGCAAATATGCTGGCTTCAGGTCGTCTGTCCCGAAGCAAGAAGGGCGCGCCGAATCTTGTCGTATTCGGCAGCTTGACCAAAGAATTCAACGGTCGTAGAATTCTGCGCGTCGAGTCGATCCGTCCGCCGCGACCGCGCGGATGACGCAGGAGGCGACCGTGTGGGCAATCGCACTCAAGGAGTTCCGCCAGCTGCGCCGTGACCGGAGAACGGTCGCCATGCTGTTTCTGTTCCCGCTCCTCTTCCTCGTGGTCTTCGGCTACGCTGCCAGCTTCGACGTCAAGGAAGTGCCGACGCTCGTCGTCGGCCCGGGGGCCCGGCTGGTCGCCGCGGCCCTCCCCGCGGAGCTCCGCGTCGTGGCCACGCGCCCCGGCGACGGGGCGTCCCAGGCCCGCGACGCGCTGCGCCGCGGAGAAGCCGCAGCCGCAGTCGTCACGCCGTCGCGGACGGGCGCAGCGCCGCTCCTGTACCTCGACGGCACGGAGCTGTTCGCCACCCAGGCAGCCTTGCGCGCCCTGGCGCAATCCGGCGCAACCGCGGGAGAGGGCTCGGTTGCGAGGGCCGGCGCCGAGATCCTCTTCAACCCCGATCTGCGCACCGCGGTCATCATGATCCCCGGACTGTGCGGCATCATCCTCGTCTTCGTCGGGACCGTGGCCACGGCCCTCGGCGTGGTGCGCGAGCGGCAGGCGGGGACCATGGAGCAACTCGCGGTCATGCCGTTCCGCCCGCGCGACGTCTTCATCGGCAAGATCGCGCCGTACATGGTCATCGCCGCCTTCGACATGGTGATCGTCGTCGGCGCCGGCATGTTGCTCTTCGACGTGCCCTTCCGCGGCTCGGTGGCGGTGTTCGCGCTCGGCGCCGTGCTCTTCCTGTTCGTGACCCTGGGCACCGGCGTGCTCATCTCCACGGTGTCGCAGACCCAGGGCCAGGCCATCCAGCTCGCGATGATGACTCTGCTTCCCCAGTTCCTTCTCAGCGGCCTGTTCTTCCCCCTCTACGCAATGCCCTGGGGCGTACGCTGGATCGGCTACCTTCTGCCACTGACCTACTTCATCAAGGTGGCGCGAGGCGTCATGGTGCGCGGCGCTCCGCTCGACGCGCTGTGGATACCGCTCGTCGTGCTCGCGGTCATGGCGGCCGCGGTGTTCACCGCCTCGACGCTGCGCTTCCGCCGCGATCTGGCCCCGGCCGGCGGAGGGGACGATGTGAGCGAGGCGGCCGACGGAGGGGGTAGTGTCGACGGGACGCTCGGTACCACTGGCGGTACCACTCACGGTGCCACCGGCGGTGCTACTCCCAGCGCGACTCATGACGTCGCGCCCGCTTCGGCGGCATACACGGAGGGCGGCTCGTGAGCGGATCGCGAGTCAGCGGCTGGGGCGTGAGCGGCCTCACGGTTCGCTACGGCCAGCGCACCGCGCTGGACGACGTGAGCCTGGACGTGCCGGCCGGGGCGGTCACCGCCGTGATCGGCGGCGACGGCTCCGGCAAGACCACGTTGCTCCGCGCCCTGGCCGGCGTCGCCCGACCCACGGCCGGCACGGTGCGCAGCCCGGCGCGCCGCAGGATCGGCTACGTCGCCGGCGCCTCCGGCCTCTACGACGACCTCAGCGTCGCCGAGAACGTCGCCTTCGTCGCCGGCGCCTACGGCGTGCGCGGAGAGGAGCTCGAGGCACGCCTCGCCGAGCTCCTCGAGCGCACTGGGCTCGACGGCCTCGGCGACCGCCTCGCCGGCCGCCTCTCCGGCGGCATGCGCCAGAAGCTGGCCTTTGCCCTTGCGCTGCTGCACCAGCCGGAGCTGCTGATCCTTGACGAGCCCACGACCGGCGTGGACCCGGTGAGCCGGGTGGAGCTGTGGCGCCTCATCGCCGGCGCCGCCGCCGGCGGCGCCGGCGTGGTCGTCTCCACGACCTATCTCGACGAGGCCGCACGCACCGCCTCGGTATTGCTGCTGGACGAGGGCCGGGCGATCGCCGCCGGACCGCCGGAGGCGGTCGCCGCGGTGTTGCCCCCGGCGGCGACGCACAAGCGTGAGGCCGGCCAGAGCTCGCGCGGCACGCTGGACGGCCAGACCCCTCTGCCTCAGGCCGCAGCCCACGGCGTCGTGTGCCGCTTCGGCCGGCTCACCGCCGTTGCCGGCGTCGACCTCGAGGTACACGCCGGCGAGGTCGTCGGCCTGCTGGGCGCCAACGGCGCCGGCAAGACCACCCTCATCCGGCTGTTGCTCGGTCTGCTGCACCCAACGGCGGGCGCGGTGCGACTCTTCGGCCACGCACCCTCGCGCGCCGCTCGTCTGCGCCTCGGCTACGTCTCCCAGGGCCTTGGCCTCTGGGGCGACCTCAGCGTGCAGGAGAACCTGGCCTTCTCGGCGCGGGCCTTCGGCAGTGTGGTGCCCGCGCTGGATGACGACCTCCAGAAACTGCGCGACACGCTGGTACGCGACCTGCCTGTCGGCTTGCGCCGCCGTCTCGCCTTCGCGGCGGCCCTCGCGCACGCTCCCGAGCTGCTCGTCCTCGACGAGCCCACCTCAGGGGTCGACCCCACTGCACGGGCCCGGCTCTGGGAGTCGGTCCACGACGCCGCCCGGGGCGGCGCCGGCGTGCTGGTCACCACCCACCATCTCGACGAAGCTGGCTTTTGCGACCGCCTTGTCGTGATGGCCGCCGGCAGCGTCGTTGCGCAGGGCACCCTGGCCAGCATCGTCGGCGAACGCAAGGCCGTGACCGTTGAGGCCTCGCGCTGGGAGGCCGCCTATGCGGCTCTCGACGGGGGCGGCCTTCCCGCGACCCTTGTCGGCAGCACGCTGCGCGTACCCGGCGGCGATGCCGCCCACGTCCAGGCTGCGCTCGACGCGGGCGGCGTGGCCGCCGCGCTCAGCATCGTCCCCGCCACCTTCGAAGAGACGTTCGTGGCGCTCGTCCGCGCCTCAGACGATCCCCCCATCGGAAGGACCGCACTGTGACCGAGACCACCGCCGTCAAGCCTGCCGCCACCCTCGACCCGACCCTCGACCAGGGCCATCCGCGCAAGTGGTGGATTCTCATCGCCGTCTCGATCGGCATGTTCATGGGACTGCTGGACGTGACCATCGTCAATATCGCCATCCCGTCGATCGAGGCCGACCTCCATGCCTCGCTCGCCAGCATCTCCTGGGTCCTCAACGCCTACAGCCTGACGCTGGCCGTGTTCTTCCTCACCATGGGCCGCATCGGCGACAAGTACGGCCGCAAGCGGGTCTTCCTGTTCGGCCTCGTCACGTTCACCGCGTTCTCGTTCCTGTGCGGGATCGCGCCCGACATCAGATGGCTGGTCGCGTTCCGTGCCGGCCAGGGCGTCGGCGGCGCGGCGCTGCTCACCGTTTCACTGGCGATCGTGCTCGGCGCCTTCCCGCGCCGCCAGCAGGGCACCGCGGTCGGCCTCTGGGCCGCCCTGGGTACCGCCGCAGCCGCGGTCGGCCCGGTCCTCGGCGGCGTGCTGCTCAACTACGGTCATTGGTCCTGGATCTTCTTCGTCAACGTCCCGGTCGGTATCTTCGCGCTGGTCGCCTGCGGCATGGTCATTCCCCGGGACGGCAAGAGCGCCGGCCAGGCGGGCGGCCTGGACATCCCCGGCATGCTCATCTCGGGCGCCGGCCTCTTCATGCTGACGCTTGCCCTGGTGCAGGGCGGCGACTGGGGTTGGACCTCTCCGGTCATTCTCGGGTTGTTCGCGGGCGCCATCATCTCGTTCCCACTGTTCATCTGGCGTGAGGTGAGCACGCCGTCGCCGATGTTTCCCGTCACGCTGCTCCGAATCCGCTCGTTCACGGCCGCCAACAGCGCCGTCATGCTGCTGGGTATCTCTATGGGCGGCACGTTCCTCCTGATCGTCATCTTCCTGCAGACGGTCCTCGGCTACACGCCCCTGCACGCCGCCGTGGGTATGTCGGTGATCCCGCTCGTCTCCCTGCTGATCGCGCCCAATTCGGGGCGCCTCAACGACCGCATCGGACCACGCCTCCCCGCCGCCGCGGGTGCGGGGTGCTTCGCCGTCGGCCTGATCCTGCTCGCTCAGCTGAGCGGGGAGGCCACCCTGTGGGATGTGGTCTGGCGGGCGCTGTTCATCGGCGTGGGCATGGGCCTCGCCATGCCGACCCTGTCTGCCGCCTCCATGGCGTCTTTGCCGCCGCAGGTGCGTGGTGTCGGCTCGGGCTCGCTCAACACCATGCGCCAGGTGGGCTTCACCATCGGCGTGGCCCTGCTGGTGGCGATCTTCTCGCAGACCATCGCGCAGAATGCGCAGCACGCGACCAAGCAGGCGGTCGGGGCCATCACCGCCAACCCGCGGCTGAGCCCCTCCCAGAAGCAGGCATATACCGGTGCTGTGGTAACGAACGCGAAGCTGGCGGCCGAGAATAGCGGCAGTTCGCACCTGACCACCGACCCCATGATGACGAAGGGCACGGCGCCTCCGGCCGCCGGGACACCCGAAGCGGCGACCTACGTCAAGGTCAACGAGAGCGTGGCGGCCATCTACAGGCACGACCTCGCCGAGTCCTTCACCTGGCCCTACTACGCCGCCGCCCTGGCGGCGCTGCTCGCCATCATCCCGGCCCTGCTGACCGGGCGTCGCCTAGGCGCGGACTCCGGCCACCAAGAAATGACGCGCGAGGAGCGCGCCGCCGATCGAGCCGCAGATGAGGCCGCGGAGAAGGCATGACCGCCGCACCGCGACCCCAGCGTGGCGGCCGCCGCCCCGGCGAGAGCGGCACCCGCGAGGCGATCCTGGCGGCGGCCCGTAGCGCCTTCGCCAAGCTGGGCTACGACCGCACGACGATCCGCGGCATCGCCGCGGACGCCGCCGTCGACCCTGCGCTCGTGCTGCACTACTTCGGCTCCAAGGACGAACTGTTCGGGTCCGCCCTCGAGATCCCGGTCGAGCCGGGCGTGGTGCTCGAGCGCGCCGCGGCGGCGACCCCGGACCGGATCGGCGAGACGGTCGTGCGCGCCTTCCTTGAGGCGTGGGAGCCCCCCGAAAGCCGCCAGCGACTCGTCGCCATAGTGCGCTCGGCGATGACCAACGAGGTCGCCCTTGGCATGGTGCGCGAGTACCTCGGGCGCCGCGTTTTCGGCCCCATCACCCAGGTCCTCGGCGTCCCCGATGCGGAGCTCCGCGCCAACCTCGTGGGCGCCCAGTTCATCGGCCTCGCGATGATGCGCTACATCACCTGCATCGAGCCGCTCGCCTCGGCGAGCGGCGATTGGCTGGTCGCCGCCCTCGGGCCGACGATGCAGCGGTATCTCACCGGCGACCTCGGCCCGGGCCGTCCGCCGGAATCCGACGGTCCGACCAGGTCGACCAGCCCTAGATGAACCGCGCGCGGAGCGCCGTGGCCGCCTGCAGAAGCTCGTCAGCAGTCGGCTGACCGTACCCTTCAAACTGCTTATCCAGCGTCGCCCGGCGCTGCGCGTCGAGCCTGTCGTCCAGAGCCCGGTAGATCCCGAGGCGCGCGCCGACGGCGTACCGCGCCTGCTCGTCACGCGGCAGCGCCAGGAACTCGTCGAGCATCGCCATCAGACGCCCCTGATCCTCGGGCAGCGAGCCCTCGAGTCCAGGCAGCAGGTTGAGCGCGTGGTCGGAGCGCAGCTCGAGGCGGGCGTCATCGAGCTGCCCGAGGAGGTCGCGCAGCTCCTGCGCGACCTCGACGTCGTCGGGCAGCACGAACTCGCCGGCCGCCTCACGCTCCGCCAGCGGCGTGCCGGGCACCACCGCGGCCGTGCGCAGGCGCACCACCAGCGGGCGCTCGGCGGGCGCGGCCGCGGCCACCGCGCGGATCACGCGGGCGGAGCCCGCGACGTGCTCGGCGGCCGCCGCGCGCCCGCCGAGACCCGGCATCAGGTAGAAGCACAGCTCCAGGCCGGCGCGCACGACGTTCTCGCCGGCGGCGATCAGATCGCCGCTGGAGCAGCCCTTGTCGATCGCCATGAGGACCTCGTCGGCGCCCGACTCGAGGCCCAGATGCACCCTGGTGAGGCCCGCCTCGACAAGCAGCGCAAGCTGCTCCGGAGCGCGCCGCGCCAGGGTCGCCGCGCGCCCATACGTTGTCACCCGCTCGACGGCCGGGAACCTCTCTCGCACGCGGCGGATCACGGCTGCCAGCTTCTCGGGCTTGACTGCGCAAGGGTCCGCGTCCTGCAGGAAGACCGTGCGGCCTCCTCCGCGAAGGAACAGCGCGACCTGGTAGGCCTCCTGCGGCACCAGGCCGCCGTGGATGGCCCCGACCCCCCGCTCTTGCAGCACCTCGGCGGCGGCGGCCATCGCGTCCACGTCGGCGAGTACGTCCTCCAGCGGCCGCAGCGACGACCCGCTGCTTTTGTAAACGGGGCAGAAGGTGCAGCGGTTCCAGGTGCAGTTGCGGATCACGCGCACGAGCAGGCTATGGGCCTCGCTCGGCGGGCGGATGGGGCCCTGCTCGAAGGTCGGGGTGGGTGCGCTCACGATCTGTCTCCCCCCGACCTGAAGCGACGTCAGTCGATGTGCAGTCTGCGCAGGAGCCAGCCCAGCGCGTCCATGAGCACCATGGCCGCGATGCCGACAAGGACGATCATCGCCCATTCCATGGCGGCGAGAGGCTGCGTGCCAAAGGCGACGTTCATGAACGGCGCATAGGTGAAGGCCAGCTGCAGGCAGACGACCACGGCCACGCCGAGCACGATCATGCGGTTCCCGAACGGGTTGTACGTGAACAACGAGCGGCGCAGAGACCGGCAGGCGAACAGGTAGAAGATCTGGACGCTCATGAAGACGTTGACGGCCACGGTACGCGCCTCTTCGACGGAGCCGCCGATCGCCTGCGACCACTCGAAGAGCGCAAAGGCGCCGATGAGAAGGATGACTCCGGCGACGCCGATGCGCACCAGGACCGCGGTGGAGATGATGGGCGATCGCGGAGCACGCGGGTGGCGCTGCATGATTCCCGGCTCCTTGAGCTCGAAAGCCAGCCCCAGGCCCAGCAGCACGGCAGTGATCATGTTGATCCACAGGATCTGCAGGGGCAGGATCGGAAGCGTGATACCGAGCAGGATGGCGGCGATGAGCACCAGCCCCTGACCGACGTTGGTGGGCAGCGCGTAGGCGATGAACTTCACGAGGTTGTCGAAGACCCCACGGCCCTCCTCCACCGCCGCCTCGATGGAGGCGAAGTTGTCGTCGATGAGCACCATATCGGCGGCGTCCTTGGCGACATCGGTACCGGTGATACCCATGGCGACGCCGATATCGGCCTGCTTGAGGGCCGGCGCGTCGTTGACGCCGTCGCCGGTCATGGCGACCACCAGGCCACGGCTCTGCAGGGCCTCGACGAGGCGCAACTTCTGCTCGGGTGTCACGCGCGCGAAGACGTTGACGCGCTGCGCCAGGGCGATGAACTCGCGGTCGTGAAGCGCTGCCATCTCGGCGCCGGTGACGGCTTCGCCTTCGGCGCCGGCGCCGGCGATGCCGATCTGGCGAGCGATCGCCGTGGCCGTCACAGCGTGGTCGCCGGTGATCATCTTGACGGTCACGCCGGCAGTCTGGCAGGCCTTGATGGCGTCGATGGCCTCTGCGCGCGGCGGGTCCATCATCGCCTGCAGGCCGAGGAACGTGAGGCCGCCGGCCACGTCCTTGTGGTGCAGGTGGTCCTGGCCGGCCGCCACATCGGCGCGCGCGAATGCCAGAACGCGCAGACCGGCGCCGGCCAGTTCGTCCACCTGGGCGTGAGCGGCGGCGGCGTCCAGCGCCACCGGCACTCCGTCGGCGTCCAGCGCCGCCGTACAGCGCGCCAGGACCTTCTCCACGGCGCCCTTCATGTAGGCCAGGCGACGCCCATCGCCGGCGTCGTGCAGTGTGGCCATGTACTGGTGCTGGCTTTCGAACGGGATCGCGTCGAGACGCGGGAGAGCCGCCTCTTCGGCGTCGTGGTCCAGCCCGGCCTTGCCGGCGCTGGTCAGCAGCGCCGCCTCCGTGGGGTCGCCGGCCAGGTCCCAGCGACCGTCCGTCTCGACCAGCGCCGTGTCGTTGCAGAGCAGGCCGGCGCGCAGCGTCTCGAGGGCGGCAGGGCCGGGTTCCGGAGAGACTTCCCCGGCCGGCGCGTAGCCGCCGCCGCTCACCGCGACGCTCTGGCCGCCGGCCTCCACGCGCTGCACCGTCATCTGGTTCTCGGTCAGCGTGCCGGTCTTGTCGGTGCAGATCACCATCGTGGAACCGAGCGTCTCGACGGCGGGCAGTTTGCGGATGACGGCTCGCCGCCTGGCCATCCGGCTCACGCCGATGGCCAGAGTGATGGTGACGGCGGCCGGGAGACCCTCGGGGATGGCCGCCACGGCCAGGGCGATCGACGCCTTGAACATGTCCACCGCGCTCTCGCCGCGCACAAGGCCGACGGCGAACGTCACCAGAGCCATGGCGACGATGACGAAGAGCAGCACCTTGGAGAACTGGTCGATCTTGCGGGTCAGCGGCGTCTTGAGGTCGCGAGCCTCCTGGATGAGCTGGCTGATCTTGCCGACCTCGGTGGCGTCGCCGGTGGCGACCACGAGGCCGGCGCCGGTGCCGTAGGTGACGAGCGCGGAGGCGTATGCCATGTTGCCGCGCTCGGCCAGGGGGCAGTCCCTGCACATGCCCTCAGCGCTCTTGTCGACCGGCAGCGACTCGCCGGTAAGCGCGGATTCGTCGACGCGCAGTTCGCGTGAGCGAAGCAGGCGAAGATCAGCCGGCACCTTGTCTCCGGCCTGCAGCTGCACGAGGTCTCCGGGCACGATCTCGCTGGCCGGCAGGCGCAGTTGCTCACCGGCCCGGATCAGCGTGGCCTCCGTGGTCATCGCCTTCGAGAGAGCGTCGATGGCGGCGACCGCCTTGGCTTCCTGTATGTAGCCGACGACAGCGTTGAGCATCACGACGCCGAAGATGACCCCGGCGTCCACCCAGTCGCGAAGCAGGCAGGTCATCACGCCGGCAGCCACGAGGATGATCACCAGCGGATCGAGAAACTGCTGCATGAAGCGCCGCAGGGCGCTCGGTCCCTTGGGCGGCGTCAGCGCATTGGGGCCGAACTGCTCGAGCCTGTGCTTGACGGCGAAGAGGTCGAGCCCCTGCTGCGCATCGCTTTCCAGGAGGTCGACGACCTCCTGTTCGGGGAGCGCGTGCCAGTGCTGATCGTCGAGGAGCTGGACGGCGGTCGCCTACGTTCGCGGCGCGCGCCGCGCGAGCGCGCCACCGATGACGACGAGGCCGATGACGATGAGGAGCAGCGGCCAGCCCAGGCCGCCCAGCGAATCCCACCTCGAGGTGTTCTGGAGCAGTCCGACGATCACCAGCGCGGCGCCGGGGACGAGCGGCCACCAGCTGGAGCGGCTCCGGCGGCGCAGGGCGTCGAGCGCGTAGATGGCGAGGAACCCGACGCCCAGGCCAAGCGCCACGGGGTTCCCGTAGAACTCGAGGTCGGCGAGCATGAGCCCCACGCCCAGGCCGGTGAGCACGCCGGCAGGCACGAGCAGGCCGTAGTTGCCGCTGAACGCCCACCAGGTGAGAAAGCCGAGGCCGATCCACAGGGCGGGGCCGCCCGCAGCG
This sequence comes from uncultured Thermoleophilia bacterium, assembly GCA_963765635.1. Taxonomy (GTDB): domain Bacteria; phylum Actinomycetota; class Thermoleophilia; order UBA2241; family UBA2241; genus CAIXSE01. The sequence continues at coordinate 511,746 of CAVXXF010000002.1, read as the reverse complement.
ACCACGTCGCTGAACCGCCCGCCGAGCAGGACGGCGCCGACCACGACCAGCACGGCGCCGAACGTCACGGCGGCGTTGTCGCGGCGCTCCTCGATGGCCTCGGCAGTGACGGGCACCGTGAAGGTGATGCCGGCGGGGCGGGGCGGAGCGCCGCTCGCGGCTCGCCCCGCCTGCTCGCCGCCCTCCTCCACGACCTCGCCCTCCAGGGCCTCGTCGACATCCAGGTGATCGTCGCTCTCGGGCATGCGTGTCTCCGTGGCTCAGGGGAGGGCGGCAGGCCGCCCTCCCCGCATCTGTCACTCGTAGTGTATCGCCTCGAGGATGTCGATCCGCGCCGCCCGCCGTGCCGGCAGGATGGCGGCGAGCACGCCCACGACCACGGCCAGGATGACGAAGATCACGAGCTGGCCGCCCGGCACCGCAAAGGTGATCCCTTGGCCGGCGAACTTCGTCACCACCACCCAGGCGAACACGATCCCGACGACGATGCCCATGGCCGCGCCGATGATCGACGTGATCACGCTCTCATAGCGCACCGTGGCGCTCACCTGGCGGCGCGACATGCCGATGGCACGCGTGAGGCCTATCTCACGGGTACGCTCGTACACCGACAGCACCAGCGTGTTCACGATGCCGAACAGCGAGATGATCACGCTCAGCGCCAGAAGCCCGTACACCAGCGTAAGGATCTGGTTCACCAGATCGACCGTGGTCTTCTTGTACTCGGCCGTGGTCTGGACGCGCGCGGTCGGCGTATCGGCCAAAGCCGCCTCGACCGCCTTCTGGGTCTGCCCGATGTCGCTGCCCGAAGAGGCTTTGGCGACCACCAGGAACGTCTGCGGCCTCGGGAACAGCGCATCGTAGCCCGCAGTGCCCACCGTGATGCCGTTCAGCATCATCGGGTCGCGGTAGATGCCCATCACCTTGAGCGTCTCCTTCTTGCCTTCCACGGTCGTGATGGGCAGGGCGTCGCCCATGCCCACACCCAGGCTCGACGCGGTCTGCTCCTCCACGATGGCGCCTTCGGTCCCGAGCTTGCCGAGGACGGCATCGCTGCCCTCGATCCAGTCAAAGCTCCACACCCGCTCGATGGCGTAGGGGTCGACGCCCCACACCACCGCCAGGCTGCCGCCCTTGGCCTGCACCTGCTGCGCATCCAGTGAGACGGCCGTCTCGATCGTGGGGATCGCCGCGACCCTCTCCGCCGTGTCCGTCGGGATCGTCATGAAGTTCGTGGCACTGACGACGTAGTCGGCCTGCACGGTCTTGTCGAAGCTGTCGATGAACGAGCTCTTCAGGCCCTGGGCGAGCACCGCGACGAACACCACCACGGCGAGGCCGATCATCAAGGCGGCTGCGGTGAGTGCCGTGCGACCGGGGTTGCGGCGGCTGTTGTCGCGGGCCAGGCGGCCGCTGACCGGCGCCAGCTTCTGCAGCGGCCAACCGAGCACGCCGACGAGCGGCCGCACGACGTACTTGCTCAGCACAGCCACGGCTACGAACACGAGGACGGCTCCGAAGGCGATCGTCGCCAGACGGATCATCGTGCTGCCGGGGCCGTACATGCCGGCCACGATGAGCAGCGCGCCGAGCACGGCGACCACGCCACCCATGATGGGCGCGAAGCGCGAAGAGCGGGACGTCGGCAATATGGCGCCCTCCTGCAGCGCCGCCATGGGCGGCACGCGCGTGGCGCGCTGCGCCGGGATGAGCGCCGAGAGCAGCGTCACGACTACGCCCACGGCCAGGGCGATGATGACGGTGCGTGGCTGCATGACGAGGCCGCTTATCGGGATGTCGAAGCCGGCGGCCTTGAACACCTGGTTCACGCCGGCCGCCACCCCGAGACCCACGAACAGGCCGACCAGCGAGGCGAGCACGCCCATGACCAGTGCCTCGCCGGCCAGGCTGAACAACACCTGTCGGCGGGTCGCGCCCAGGGCGCGCAGCATGGCGAACTCCCGCCGCCGCTGCGCAACCGTCATCGAGAAGGCATTGAAGATGATGAACGCGCCGACGAGCACGGCGATGCCCCCGAAGCTGAGCAGCACCGGCTTAAGGAAGGCGCCGATCGAGTCGCTGACCGACTTGGTCTGGTCAGCCGCAGCCTGAGCGCCCGTCTTGACTTCGACGTCGGCCGGAAGAGCGGCCCGAACGCGCTTCACCAGGGTCTCGGCCGAGACGCCGGGCTCAGCCTTGACGTCGATCTCGCTGACGCGGCCTTCCATGCCGAACCAGCTCTGCGCGTCCTGAAGCGTCGTGTGGATGAGCAGCGAACCGCCCAGTGACGATTGCGCCGAGAAGCGAAAGACGCCTGCGACCTTAGCCTCGTGAGGGCCGTTCTCGGTAATGACCGTGATCGGCGAGCCGACGGCGAGCTTCTGGTCGGTGGCCAGCTTCTCGATGACCGCCACCTCGCCGCTCTCGGCCGGCGGCGCGCCCTCGATGTACTGCGGCGGCGCGATGTCGTTGGCGGAGTACGAGAAGAATAGCGTCGGCGAACCCCCGGTCTCCACGACCTTGCCGTCAACGGCGACGGCTCCCATCCCCGTGACGTAGCCGAACACGTCCGAGACGCCGTCGACGGCCTTGACCTCATCGACCATGAACTGCGGCAATCCCTCGGTGGCTCCGGTCAGCTGGCCCGAGAACTCCGCCTTCTGTGTCACCGTGACGTCCGTGCCTTTGTAGGCGTCGCTGAAGATCTGCTTGAAGCCGCGATCGATCTGATCGGTCAGCACATAGGTGCCGCTGATCATCGCCACCCCGAGGAGGATGGCGAGCGTCGTGAGGATCGTTCGCAGCTTGTGCGCCGTGAGGCTACGCCAGGCGATGCGGATCATCCGACGCTCTCCAGCGACTTGATGACGTCGTAGATCTCATCGCGACCCAGACGCCCGCAATCGTGGGCAATGACACCGTCCCTGAGAAAGACGATACGGTCCGCATAGGTGGCGGCGTGCGCATCGTGGGTGACCATGACGATGGTCTGGCCGAGGTTGTCGGAGGAGCTCCGCAGGAGCTGCAGCACCTCCTCGCCGGTGCGAGAGTCGAGGTTGCCGGTAGGCTCGTCGGCGAAGAGGACCGCAGGTCGCGAGGCGAGCGCGCGGGCCACGGCGACGCGCTGCTGCTGACCGCCGGAGAGTTCGGCGGGCTTGTGCTTGAGTCGATCGCCGAGACCTACAGTGGACACGAGCTCGGCGATCCAAGCGTCTTCGCCCTTGTGCCCGGCGATGGTGAGCGGCAGCAAGATGTTCTCGGCAGCGGTCAGGGTGGGCAGAAGGTTGAACGTCTGGAAGATGAAGCCGATCTTGTCACGGCGCAGCTGCGTGAGGGCGCGCTCCTTGAGGGCCGTGATCTCGGTCCCGTCGACCCAGACGTTGCCGGCGCTGGGCCGATCGAGGCCGGCGAGGATATGCATCAGCGTCGATTTGCCGGAGCCGGAGGGGCCCATGATCGCCGTGTAGGCGCCGCGCTGCAGGTCGATATCGACCCCGGCGAGGGCGTACACGCAGGCATCGCCCTGGCCGTAGAGCTTCGTGACACCCCGGGCCTGGACGACGGCGTCTTCCAGGCCGATGGTCGTTCCCGTCTCACAGGTCGTCGGCGCCGCGGCGAAGCCGGGCTGCGGTGTGGTCTCGGTCATGTCGCTCACGTTTCCCCCTTGAGGTCGGCCGCCTTCGGTTACGACCCGTGGCGGGCCGCGCCTGCCGGCGCGGCCCGCCACTTCTCTTGCCTTGTGTATGCCACGTCGAGCCCAAGTGGCAACCTGAGCTTCAGTCTCCCTGCCGTGGCGGCGTCAAGCGCCTCTCATGTCGCGTCCGGCGGTTCGTGCTCGAGGGGCGGTCCGCCCTCGACCGGCGGTTGTTCGGCGGACGGAGCCTCTTCGGCGGACGGAGCCTCTTCGGCGGACGGAGCCTCTTCGGCGGAGGTGGGCCCAGTCGCAGATTCGACCGGCACCACTGGCGGTACCACTGGCGGTACCACTGGCAGCACCACTGGCGGCACCTGCCCATTCGGTACTACCGGTGCCACCGCCTCGCCGTCCGCGGGGCTCGCGGGAGCAGCGATCGGCACCGCTGGCGGCACCTGCCCATTCGGCACCACTGGCTCCGGCGCCGGTGCTCCGGCCAGCCGGCGCGCCTGACGCCACTCGGCGATCGCGAGCGCGGCGGCTCCGCTGCCGAACACGATCATCGCGATGGCCACCAGCGGGCCCAACACCGGGATGCGCGAGACGACGGTGGTGCCGATCACGCCGATCGTGACGGCCAGCATCAGGTTGTCGTTCTGCCTGCTTCCGGCCAGGACGCGTTGAGCCACGCACGCGCCGACTGCGGTGGTCACGAAGAAGTAGGCGAGCATGACGAGCAGGACGTAGGGGATCACCACCAGCAAGCCGACGATGCTGATCACCAGGGCGACGAGCAGCGCCGGCCCAACGATGAAGACGATGAGCGCTCCCCAGCCGAGCGAACCGGCCGGCTTGAGCCTCAGATGGCGCTGCACGGCACGCAGTTGCCGCGGCATGAGGGCGGCGGCGACCAGCGCCAGCACCAGGCAGAACGCCGTCTGCACGATCCAGCCCATCAGCGTGAAACCCCACCAGGGGCGGATGACGGTGTGCTGCGTCGCCCAGCTCAATGCCGCGGCCCAGTTCACCGTGTCGATGCGCTGGATGTCGCCCGTGACCTGCGCCCCGGGTTCGCGCGTGAGCGTACCGCCGAACATGATGATCGACGTGTCCTGTGGCGACATCGTGCTGCCGACGACGGCGGTCTGCGCCAGGCGCGCGTCGCCGCCGAAGCAGACCAGCTCGTTCTGGAGGGTGCCGCGCACGAGCACGTCGCCGCCGAACGCTACGACGGTTCCCGTCACGGTGCCGTCGATGGTGACGTCTCCGCCGAAGGCAGCGACGTCTTCGACCTGCGCACCGGCGGGCACGATCACATCCTCGCCGAACCGGACGATGGCTTGACTCGTCGCGCCGGCCGCCGAGGCGGAGCCGGTCAAGACCAGGCCCAGCACCATCAGAGCCAGGGCAAGCGCCGCCAGGCCGGCCGACGGCCGCAGGATCCTTCTCACTTGCTGAGTCCTCATGACGTCACCTCCATGACCGCGGGGGTCAGTTCGATCCGGGTTGAGACGGTCCGGCCGCGTCGGGAGGCGCCGATGCCTCGGGCGGAGCCGGCGGCGCGGGCAGCTGGGGAGCGCTCGGAGCAGGTGGTGGCGCCGGTACGCTCACCAGCGGCGCGAGAACGGCCGGGGCCATCGGCGGCGCTATCGTCGCCGGCGGCGCGAGCACCGCCGGCGCGGCAGCCTGCGGCGGCGCGCCGAACAGCAGCTCGGCCCAGCGGGCGCAGACCCACCCCCAGCCGTTGACGATATGCAGGCTCAGGAACACCTCGAGAATGGCGCCGGGGACCGCGAGGATGGCCAGCCAGAGCGGCGGCGTCCATCCCTCTCCGTTGCCCCACGAGATGAGAGGGAAGTCCCAGTAGGCGGCGATAGGGAACGCCACCAGCCACGCGAGGATACTGGCGAGCATCACGAGCAGCGTGAACGACAGCACGCCCATGGGCAGTTTTGCCAGCAGGTAGAGGAGGTCTTTCCAGGTGGCACCGCTGCCGAAGTGGGCCTTGAGCTTGCCCCACACGCCATTCACGGTCTCCCAGGCGCGCGGCGGTGAGGGGACGTCGGCGCCGAGCAGGTACTTTGCCTGCACCCGCTCGAAGGCGCCGAACAACCACCACGCCCCGGCCACCACCAGCAAGATGGGGATGCCGACCCAGATGATCACGAGGCCGAGGCCTACCGACAGTCCCGTGACGAGAAAGGTGAAGTAGAACAAACCCAGCGGGAACGCGAGTACCTGGAAGAGGAGGTTCAGCCATGTCCGGGGACGCGCCACGACGCCGAAGAACCAGCCTAGCATCGAGCCGTCCACGTCAGCACCTCCGAGAGTCCTGTGCACCTTGCACGAGAAGCTTAGCGAGCGGCGGTCGCCGCGTCGTCACCCCACGGCAGGAACGCGAGGTCGTCCGCAGAGGGATTCTCGGCGCGGCGGCCGTACCCCCACAGGGGTATGCCCGCCGCCGCACGGCTACTCGGGAGCGCTCTCGCCCGGACGCACGAGGCCGACCTCGTAGGCGAGGATCACGGCCTGCGTGCGGTCGTGCAGCGCGAGTTTGGCGAAGATCCTCTTCACGTGGGTCTTCACCGTGCCCTCGCTGAGAAACAGATGCGCGGCGATCTCCCCGTTGGTCATGCCGCGCGCGACCAGCACCAGCACTTCGTGCTCGCGGGCCGTGAGATCGTCCAGCACCGCCGCGTCTCGAGGCGCGCCGGCGCGCTCCGCCTTGTCACGGAAGGTGGCGATGAGGCGCGTGGTGACCGAGGGTGCGATCATGCCGTCTCCGGCGGCCACGATGCGGATGCCGGCGACCAGGTCGGCGGCCGGCGTACGCTTCAGGAGGAAGCCGCTGGCGCCGGCCTTGAAGCCCTCGTACACGTATTCGTCCAGATCGAACGTGGTGAGGATGAGGACGCGCGAAGTCTCGTCGCGACCCAGCGCGACGATGGCGCGCGTCGCCTCGATCCCGTTCATCACCGGCATCTGCACGTCCATGAGCACGACGTCGGGGTCCAGGCGGCGCGTAAGCTCCAGCGCCTCGCCGCCGTCGCCGGCCTCCCCGAGGACTTCGATGTCGGGCTCGGTCTCGAGGATGAGACGCAGTCCCGCCCGCACCATCTGCTCGTCGTCGGCCAGCACCACGGTGATGCTCATGTGCCCTCCTTGGGCAGCGGGAGGCGCGCGCGGACGGCGAAACCGCCCTCCGCGCGCGGACCCGCCTCGAGTTCTCCTCTGAACGTGGCGACCCGCTCGCCCATGCCCACGAGGCCGCGGCCGCCGACGGCGACACCGGCGGAGACACCGCGGCCGTCGTCGACGACCTCGAGGGCGAGAGCGTCCTGCTCGTAGTGCACGCTCACCGAGGCGCGGGTCTTGCCGGCGTGCTTGAGCGCATTGGTCAACGCCTCCTGGACGATGCGATAGGCGGTGAGATCGAGGCTGGCCGGCAGCTCATGCGCCTCCCCATCCACGCTGAGCGCCACGGGCAGCCCTGCCTCGCGGACTTGCCCGCAGAGTCTCTCCAGCTGGCCGAGCCCCGGCGCGGCGTCGAAGCCCATGCCGTCGTCGGGCGCTCGCAGGATGCCGAGCATGCGCTCGATGTCGGCCAGCGCCTGCCGGCCCGCCGTCTCGATACTGCCGAGCGCCTCGCGGGCCAGCTCGGGCTTGGTCTCGACGACGCGCTGCGCGGCGCCCGCGTGAAGCACCACGACATTGAGGGCGTGCCCGACGCTGTCGTGCAGCTCTCGGGCCAGGCGCGAGCGCTCCTCTGCCACAGCTTCCCGAGCGCGCGCCTCGCGGTCGGCCGCAAAAAGCGCGGCCCGGCGCTCGGCACGCTCGATACTGCCGCGGTACAGTCGGATGACGATCGCCACGACCCAGACCACCGACAGGGAGGCCCAGGTGCTGAGGGCTCTCTGCCAGGTCAGATCGGGGATCGTCACGAAGACGACGATAAGCCCGAGGGTCACGAGGAACCCGGCCGCCACGGCACGGCGACCGCGGTCGAAGGCGACCGTTGCGAAGGAGGCGACAACGACCGCTCCCATGGCCGCCTGGGTGGGCTCGTATCCGATGACCGACTGCGCGCACAGCAGCAGCAGCGAGACGCACAGGCCGGCGAGCGGCGACCACCACAGCAGCGCCAGTGAGAGGGCGCTCGCCACGGTCAAGGTGATGAGCAGGGGGCCGTCGGCGCGGTGACCGGCCGAGACCGCGCCGCGCGTGAGCAGTTCTACCAGGCCGGCCGAGGCGAACACGAGCGCGAGAGCGATGCTGACCGGCAGCGGCTCCAGGACGCGCGGCCATCGAGAGGCCGGCAGCGTGGGCACGCCGGGCGCGGCGGTGAGGATGTCGGCCGGCTGGTCCACGCCCGCAGTATAGTGCACGGCCGCGGGCGTGCGGCGGAATGAGATTGGTGGAGGCGGCGGGAATCGAACCCGCGTCCACGGACGCCTCGGCGGAGTCTCTACAGGCTTAGCCGGCGCATTGATCTCGCTCGCGGCCCCCGCGTCGGCCGGGTGCCGTCTGCCAGCTCCGATCAGTCTCGGGTGCTCCCGCTCGGAGCAGCGCGACCGCACCCCAGCCCACTTGATGACACCGCGGATCCCGGCCATGGGCGAGCCGGGCGCGATGCGCTATCTGACTAGGTCAGGCAGCGAGTGCGAGAGAATTATTCTCGGCAAGTATATGGTTCCGGCAGTTTAACGAGGCCACCGGACCTCGGCCTGCTGCTCCCACCTCGGTACAGCCCATGTCGAGACCTGTTCGCCCCCATGGGCAGCCTTGGTGGCTGCGCTTCCTGAGTATACCAGCCCCCGGAAACGGCGAAACCGCGGCAGAGCCGCGGTTTCGCCCGCAAACGCTGAGAATCGGCGCGGCGATCAGTCTTCTACCGTCTGCACCTCGCGCCGGTCACGGCGCCGAAAGTACATGTTGCGGCAGAGCGGGCCCTCGCCGGAGGCGTAGCAGCTCTGTACAGCCACCGAGCACTGCGGCAACGGGGTGCGGGCCACCTTGACCACGCCGAATCCGCCCTTGCCACGCTCGATGTCCTCGAACATCTTGAGGTCGATCTCGTGCGGAAACACCTTCTCGATGCACCCGAAAAACGTGTCGCCGTCTTCCTTGAACGCGTAAAGAAAACGGCAGTTCATGCTGAGACAGGCCGCCGGGTAGACGACCTTCTCGCACTGTGCCGAGCATTCTGTACATTCGAGCAGTTCTTCAGACAACAGTATCAGCCTCCTACAGCAGAACGGCCGGCGAACGGTGCCGGCCCTCGCGCATGGTAGCACAGGCTCCCCGGGCCTGAACAGGCTGCTTAACCCGCACTTAATACTTTCTCAACAGGGCACCGGCGCAGCGCTTGTGACAGGTCGCACATACTTGTGTTGACATGACACTACACCGACAGTGAAAATAGCCGTCAGCAGGCCGTCCGCGCCAAGAACCCCGGTGGGCGTCGCGCGCGGGCGGGCAACACGTTCTTCAAGGAGGTGGCGGACACGCATGGACGCCTTGATGCTCTCCCGTATCCAGTTCGCGTTCACCGTCGGCTTTCACTTCATCTTCGTGCCCATAAGTATCGGCCTCGCGCTGATGGTCGTGCTCTCCGAGCGCCGCTACTACAAGAGTGGCATTCCCGCCGATAGGGCGGCCTCGAACTACTGGATCAAGCTGTTCACGACCACGTTCGCCATCGGCGTCGCCACGGGCCTCACCATGGAGTTCGCCTTCGGCACCAACTGGGCGGACTACTCGCGCTTCGTGGGCAGCATCTTTGGGGCGCCGCTCGCCGCGGAGGGCCTTCTGGCCTTCTTCCTCGAGTCGACGTTCCTTGGCGTATTGTTGTTCGGCCGCAAGAAGGTCTCCAAGGGTTTCTACTACGCCTCTGCGTGGCTGGTGATGATCGGGACCCTGCTGTCGGCCGTGTGGATCCTCATCGCCAACTCCTGGCAGCAGACGCCTGCGGGCTACGCCATTGAAGACGGCCGGGCGATTCTGACCAACTTCTGGGCGGCAGCGCTCAACCCGTCGTTCGCGCCGCGCTACGTGCACACCATCGTGGCCTGCGTCATCGCCGGGTGCTTCGTCGTGGCCAGCATCTGCGCCTGGTACCTGCTCAAGAAGCGGCACCTGCACTTCGCCCGCCAGGCGCTGGTCACCGCGCTCGTCGTCGGGCTCCTCGCCTCGGCGGCCATGCCGTTCATCGGCCACTGGCACGCGATGGTGGTCGCCGAGTATCAGCCCGTCAAGATGGCGGCCTTCGAGAACCTCGAGGAGACGCAGAAGAACGCGCCGCTCTACCTCTTCGGCTGGGTGAACGGAGATGGCGGTACCACCGGCGTCAGCATTCCCAGCGGGCTGAGCCTGATGCTCGGCCTGAGCCCGGACCGCGAGGTCAAGGGTCTCGACATCGTCCCGCCCGCTGATAGGCCCCCAGCGCAGATCACCTTCCAGAGCTACCATCTGATGATCGCCCTGTCGTTCCTTTTCATCGGAGTGATGCTGCTGGCGCTCGCCATGCACTTCCTCAAGCGCCTCGAAGGGGCGCGCTGGCTGCTATGGCTGCTGGTCGTCTGCTTCCCGCTGCCCCTCATCGCCATCAACATGGGCTGGGCCGCCGCCGAGGTCGGCCGCCAGCCCTGGGTCGTCCAGGGGTTGCTGCGCACGAGTGACGGCGTCTCGCCGATGGTCTCCGCCGGGGAGATCTGGGCCACGCTCGGCCTGTTCGGCCTCATCTACCTGATCCTGTTCATCGCCTGGCTGCGGATCTTCCTGGGGATCATCCGCAAGGGCCCGGACGACGTGGTCGAGATGCTGGAGGCCGAGAGGGCCTTCGCGCAGCCCGCCCCCGCCGGCGCGGGGAGGTGACGTGATGAGTCTCGAGAGCATCTGGTTCGTCCTGGTCGCCTTCCTGCTCACCGGCTACGTGATCCTCGACGGCTTCGACCTTGGAGCCGGCGTCCTGTACCCCTTCATCGCCCGGAACGAGGACGAGAAGCGCGTCGTGCGCGCCTCCATCGGACCGATATGGGACGGCAACGAAGTCTGGCTGGTGGCCGGCGCCGGAGCCGTGTTCGCCGCCTTCCCCATGGTCTACGCGATGACGTTCAGCGGCTTCTACCTCGCCATCATGCTCGTGCTCTTCGGCCTGATCCTGCGCGCCGTGTCGCTCGAGTTCCGCCACCGCGACCCGGGCTGGAGCAGGGTCTGGGACGGCGCCTTCTTCCTCGGCAGCCTCCTGCCGGCGGTCCTCGTCGGCTGCGCCCTGGGCAACATCATCCGCGGCGTCCCGATGAACGCCAACGGCGACTACACGGGCACGTTCATGCAGCTGCTCAACCCCTACTCCCTGCTGGTCGCCGTGACCGGGCTGTTCCTCATCGCCACTCACGGCGCGGCCTGGGTGGCGCTCAAGTCGGAGGGAGAGCTGCACGCGCGTGCGCTGCGCTACCGCAGGAGCACCTTCTGGGTGTTCGCGGTGATGGCGGTGGCGACGTCCGTGGCCACCATCGCCACGGTCTCGCGCGCGTCAGACAACGTGTTCGGCCGTCCTCTCGGCTGGTTGTTCCTCGTCCTGCTCGCACTGTCGCTTCTCTACACCATCCTGCAGATGATGAAGGAAGGCGGCGAGCTCAGATCCTTCCTCGGCTCGGCAGTCACGATCGTCGCCCTGGCCGGGATCGCCGCGGTCGGCAACTACCCCGAGATGGTGCCGGCCCGCGGAACGCCCCCCGACACCAGCCTCACGGTCACCAACTCCGCCTCCGGGCACCTGACGCTGCAGGTGATGTCGATCATCACCATCATCAGCCTCCCCCTGGTGCTGCTGTACACGGCCTACGTCTACCGGACCTTCAGGGGTAAGACAAAGGCGGCCGACGCGGAGTACTGACGCGGCCGCCCCGTCAGTCACGCACCAACCGCAGAAGGGCGGCGGGCCTCACGGCCCGCCGCCCTTCTTGCGCTTGGGCGCAGGCGGCACTGTTCTCCCACGCAGAAACACACTCGCACAGCCCAGAACACTTGACATTCACGCGTTGCAGCCTGAGAATCAGGCGAGTGCGTTCGATTATGAGCGATTCTGACAACACATCACAGCCTTGGGGGAGCTCGATGGCGTCGCCAGACACACGCGAGATGTTCCCGGCCGAACGTCAGGGTCGCATCCTCGAGATCCTCTCCGAACAGCGCAGTGTGCGCGTCTCGGCGCTGAGCGAACTGCTCGGCGTCTCCGAGATGACGATCCGCCGGGACCTTGAGCGCCTGGAGAAGGAGGGCCTGCTGTCGCGCACGCACGGCGGGGCCATCCTGAAGCAGCACATCGCCGAGGAGCCGCGTTACGTCACCAACGTGCGCGCGCACGCAGAGGAGAAGCTGCGCATCGCCCAGGCGACGGCCGCCATGATCAAGCCCGGCGAGACAGTGTTTCTGGGCTCGGGCACCACGGCCACGCAGGTCCTCTCGCACGTCGACCCCGAGCTTCACGCGCGTGTCGTCACGCACAACCTCGGCGCCGTTTCGTCGGCCCAGGAGAAGGCGCTCGACGTCATCCTCCTCGGCGGCCTGTACCGGCCGCGCTCGAACACGCTCGAAGGCGCCCTGTCGCTGGAGGTGCTGAGCGCCTTCCATGCCTCCAAGTTCATCCTTGGCGCCGACGGTGTGAGCCTCGAAGAGGGCATCACCACGGCAAGTGTCGGCCTCGCCGGCGTCGAGCGTGCCATGATCCGTCAGACTCGCGGCGAGGTCATCGTCCTCGCCGACCGCAGCAAGATCGGCGTCGTCGGCGACTTCGTCGTCTGCACCCTCGACGACGTGCAGGTGGTAGTCGTCGATGACGGCGTCGACGAAGACGTGCGCGACGAGATGCTGCGCCGCGGGTTGAGGGTGGTCGCTGTATGAGAATCCGACTGGAAGGATCTGATGCACATGAAGCACGCTGAGCTACTCACCGCCAAGCAGGTCGAGCGGGTCCACGAGGCGTCGCTCTGGGTCCTCGAGAACGTCGGCATCCTCGCCCACCACGCGCCCGCCTGCGAAGTCTTCAAGGCGCACGGCTGCCGCGTCGACGCCGACGGGCTCGTCAGGTTCCCGCCGGAGGTCGTCGCCAAGTACCTGCAGGCCTGCCCGTCGAGCTTCACCTTTCGCGGCCGCGACCCGCAGTACGACCGCACGATCCCCGACGGCGGCCCCGTGGTCGTCACCGGCAGCTCGGCGCCCAACGTGGTCGATCCCGCGACCGGTGTCGAGCGCCGCGCCACCTCCACCGATATCGCCAACATCGCCCACCTCATCAACGAGCTCAAGGGCTTCGACATCTTCTCCATCTCGACGCTCGCCGACGACGCACCTCCCGGCCAGTTCAGCCTGAGCCGCTTCTACCCGGCACTCAAGAACTGCCTCAAGCCGGTGCGCAGCAACACCCCCAACATGGACGACCTGCGCCAGGTCCTCCGCCTCGGCGAACTCATCGCCGGTGGCGCCGACGCTTATCGTGAGCGCCCGGTCATCAACCACCATTACTGCCCGATGGTCAGCCCACTGACGATGGACGTCGATTCGACCGAAGCGGTGATGTATCTCACCGAGCGCGGCCTGCCCGTATACACGACCGTGGTGCCCAACGCCGGCCTCACCTCGCCAATGACGCTCATGGGAACGCTCATCGTCGGCAACGCCGAGTTTCTCGCCATTACCGTCTTCCAGCAGATGGTCAGGGAGGGCACGCCTATCATCTACGCCAGCCTGCCCACGGTCGCCGACATGCGCACTGGGGCCTATGCCCCGGGCGCCATCGAGACCGGCATGCTCTGCATGGCTCAGGCACAGCTCGGGCACTTCTACAACGTCCCGACCGGCGGCTACATCGGCCTCACCAATGCGCACTCCAACGATGCGCAGGCAGGCTACGAGACGGGCATGAACACGCTCGGCGCGGTGCTCGCCGGCGCCACGCTGCTCAACATGGGGGGGCTGTTCAGCTCGCTCATGGCCTTCGACTTCGGCAAGGCCGTGGTCGACGACGAGATCGCCCTGATGAACAAGCGAGTCGTGCGCGGCATGGAATTCAGCGAGGACAACCTCGCCCTCGACGTCATCGCCCAGGCCGGGCCGGGCGGCGACTTCATGAAGAGCAAGCACACCAAGTCGCTGATGAAGACCACGGCGCTCTTCCCCAAGGTCGCCGACCGCGGCATGCGCGCGCAGTGGGAGGCGGCCGGGCGGCCGGACGCCCAGAGCCGCGCGCGCGCCGTGGCCCGCGGCATCCTGTCGCAGCCTAACCCGGCCGTATGGGCGCCCGAGCTCGACGCGCAGATCCGCGCCGAGTTCCCCGGCCTCGTCGCCGGCGACGCCACCTGGGTCGAGCCCGGGGGCGACGCCTAGCGGCGCCCGCCGCGCGGCGCCGAGGCCGTCCGTCACGAGATACACGATCACATCCAGACACGAGAAGAAGGGGTGCAGGTAATGGGAAACGAGGCCACGTACGAATCGCTCAAGCAGTCGATCGTCGCCCAGGATGAGGACGCCGTCCTCGAGGCCGTCAACAAGGCCCTGGCCGAAGGAATGGACCCGCGCGAGGTCATCGACAAGGGACTGCTGCCCGGCCTCAACGTCATCGGCGAGCAGTTCGAATGTGAAGACATCTTCCTGCCCGAGCTCATGCAGGCCGCGCTGGCCTTCCAGTCGGCGATGAGCGTGCTTGAACCGGCGATCAAGGCAGCCGGCGGCGCCGACGAGAAGAAGGGCACCATCGTGATCGGCACGGTGAAAGGCGACCTTCACTCGATCGGCAAGAACATCCTCAAGCTCCTCTTCGAGACCTCCGGGTTCGAGGTCCACGACCTCGGCATCGACGTCGATCTCTTCAAGTTCATCGACAAGGCCAGCGAGGTCGACGCCGACATCATCGCCATCTCGGCGCTCCTCACCACGACGCTCATCGGCCAAAGGGACGTCATCGACGCCCTCAAGGACCAGGGCACGCGCGACAAGTACAAGGTCATCGTGGGCGGCGGCGCGACCACGAAAGAGTGGGCCGACACGATCGGCGCTGACGGCTGGAGCGGCACCGCCTACGATGCCGTCGTCCTGGCCACCAAGCTGGTGTCGTGACCGGCGCCTGCAAGCCGACCGCCGAACCCGCATCGTGAGGAGAACGACATGATCGACCTGATCGAAGTATTCGACCGCGCCGAAGTAGGGCCGCTGACCTCTGAGACCGACTACTACATGAAGCGCTACGTCCCCAAGCTCGCCGAGGTCATCGCGCGCTACAAAGTGAAGTGGGACAAAGAGACCATCATCAACTCCGACGACGACCTCACCGACCGCGTCTTCCAGGCCGCCGTCGACCTCCTCGCCGAGGCCGGCGCGTACTGCCCCGAGACCAACCGTGTGATGCAGTTCACCCGCGAGGAGATCCTGCTGGCCTGCTCGCAGGCGCCCAGGAGCGCGACCTTCGGCGAGGGCCGCGAGCGCAACACCATGCGCGGCCGGCGCCCCGACACCACCGACGACCGCCCGTGGGTGCACATCGGCGGCGGCATCTACACCAGCGACGAGCAGGTCTTCATGGATACCGTCGAGAAGATGGCCTCCTTCAATATCGTCAACTCGGTCAGCGTCCCGTCGATCCTGCACCTGCGCGGCAAAGACTCGCGCGTGCGCTCGCCGCAGGAGATCCTCGCGGCCTGCAAGACGGTGCGGCTCGCCCGCGAGGGCATCCGCCGTTCGGGCCGCGCGGGCCTGCCGATCATCAACGGCATCTCCGCCGCGTCCCAGCCTGCCTCGATGTTCGCGGCGAGCTACCCCGACTTCGGCTTGCGCCCCAGCGACGGCTTCCTCATCGACTTTCTCTCCGAGATGGTGGTCGGCTACGAGGCGCTGCAGAAGGTGGCCTTCTACAACAGCATCAGCGCCAACATCGGCTCCACCTCGACGCCGCTGTTCGGCGGTTATGCCGGCGGCGCCGAGGGCGTCGCCGTCACGGCCACGTGCTACATGATCATGGGCAACCTCATCTTCCGCGGCACCTACCACTACAACGCGCCGCTGCACAGCAAGCTGCACCTCTCCTCCACCAGGCCGCTCATCTGGGCGATTGCCATGTCGAACGCCGCCATCGGCCGCAACATGGGCTACCCGATGGTCAACCTTCCGTACCTGGGTGGCGGCTCGGGCACCAAGCAGTACCACTACGAGATGGCCTGCTACCTGCTCGCCATCGTCACCTCCGGCGGCAACGTGTTCTCCGGGCACCCGGCCATGGCCGTGCAGTCCGACTCGCTGGTCCCGGACGACCACAAGTTCCACGCCGAGATGGGTCTGGCGGCCGCCAAGCTCACGCGCGCCGAAGCCGAGCCGATCGCCCAGAAGCTGTTCCCGCTCTTCGGCGACAAGCTCAAGGACCCCGACAAGGGCATGACCTTCCAGGAGGTCTACGACGCCGGGACCAAGCAGATCGTGAGCAGCGAGTACCAGAAGGCCATGGACGACGTGCGCAGCGAGCTCGCCGGCATGGGCCTCGAGGTGCCGGTCTCCTGACCGCTTCTGCCAGCTGACGCGGCCGGGGTCCCTCGCCTATGCTCCTCCGGGGGCGCGAGGGACCCCGGCCGTTTTCGTCGCAATCGAGCGAACGAAGGAACGCACATGACAGAGCCCATCAGCGCCGAGGCAGTGATCGCGAGGATCGACGACTGGCGGGGCAAGGACGTCGGCGTCGAGGTGCTCGGCGGCGGCATCACCAACCGCAACTACCTCGTCACCGTCGGCGGAGACCCGACTTCCGCCGGAGTAGGCCGCTTCGTCCTGCGCATCCCCGGGGAGGGAACGGAGACGTTCATCGACCGCACCCGCGAACTGCACAACCACGCCTCCGCAGCCGCCGCCGGTGTCACCCCCCCGCTTCTCCACGTAATCCAGCCCGGGGATTGCACGGTCGTCCCGTTCATCCCCAGCGAGACCATGCACCCCGAATCGATCGCCGGCCACCCCGACCGCCTCGAGAAGATCGTCGCGGCGATGCGCACCTATCACGACAAGGCCGTCTTCGCCAACGAGATCCGCGTGTTCGACATGATCCGCGACTACCTGCGCATGGCAGGGGACGCCAGCGCGCCACATCCCGAGGAGCTCGACTGGATGCTCGAGCAGGGCCGTCGTATCGAGCCGGCCATGGCGCGCGACGAGCCCGCCGTCACCGCCTGTCACAACGACCTGCTCAGCGAGAACTTCCTCCTCGCGCCCGACGGCAAGATGTGGATCATCGACTGGGAGTACGGCGGGATGACCGACCCCTATTTCGACCTCGGCGACTTCTGCGTAGAGCACCCTCTCAGTGTCGCCGAAGAGAAGCGCGTACTCACCGCCTACTGCGGCGGGATGGACGAGCACCGCTACGCGCGCATGCAGCTGCACAAGCTGGTCGCCGACCTCTGGTGGAGCATCTGGGCGATGATCCAGGCGAGCGTGTCCAAGCTCGACTTCGACTTCTACGAGTACGGCATGGACCGCATGCGCCGCTTCCAGAGCAACGCCGCGAACCCCGACTACGAAGCCTGGCTCGAGGCGGTGTGAGCACCGGGCTCGGCACATGAAGCGGGCGGCCCTGACGCGCTGAAAGCGCCAGGGCCGCCCACACGGGCCTCTCAGTAGTGGAGCCCGGTCTTCTTCTTGAACTGCTCGACGCAGTTGATCTCGATGTCGAGCAGCTCGGCGATACGCGCCTTGGCCGCGAGGCCCTTGGCGATGCCCGGGACGCCCGTGATCACGCCGATGTCCAGATCCTCGCGGAGCTGGCGCATCATCGTCGGATCGGACAGGTCGAGCGGCGTCACGTGGAGCTTGTCGGCCACATACTGCTTGGCTTCCGTGATCCTCATCTTCTTGCTGAGCTGCATCCTTGCCACCAGATCTCCGGCGGCCCGGATCCCACCCATGGACGAGGCCAGCAGATGCGCGATGTGCATGCCGGCGGGGTCACCAGTACCCACCTACAACCCGTCCGCCTTGCCGATCTCGATCATCGCCGCGCTGCAGCGCGTCACCACGTCGACAGCGGGGGTCTCGAACATCGGCACGCCGCCGACGCCCATGCCCACGTTCGGGTGCACGGGGATCTTGGCGATCTCGGTGCACGCCTTGACGAAGGTCAGCGCCTTGCCGAGGTTCCACGGGACGGTCTTCCTGGTGTTGGTGTTGGAGACCGGGCCGAAGATGGCGCAGCCGGCCTCCTCGCAGACCTGCAGCTGCTCGTGCGCCCACATGCCGGCGAGGCGCTTGCCGTTGTATTCGAGCTGGCCGTGGAAGCCGAGCACCATCTCGGCCGACATGCCGATCTCGACCGGCAGACCGGTCTCGTTGGCGACGTGATCGCAGGCTTTGAGGACGGCGTAGAACTCGGCGTCGCCGGTGGACGCGACGGTGTCGAAGTCGATGCCGTCGGCGCCCATCTCGACCATACAGTCACTCATCTCGATGCAGTCCGCGAGACAGGCTTCGCCGGCGTCTTCCTGCGTCTTGCGCGCTTCAGCGATCTTGCCGAACGGCATGAGGTCGCTCGGGTTCTCGAACGACCCGTCCGGGCGGTAATAGAGACCCAGGTTCGGCATGAAGCCGTAGAGGAGCGGGAAGATCGTCGTCTCCATGAGCAGCTCGACGTGGAGCATCTCGAGCGCCTTGAGGAACCGCTGGGGCTTCACCGAATAGTCGTTGTGCGAGACCTCCATCGAGTCGAAGCCGAGCATCGACTCGAAGAGGCGCACGCCGACCTCGCGGTTGACCGGCGCGACCACGCCGCTCGACATCCGCGAGGAATTGAGCGCGTTGACGCAGCCGTCCTTGGTCATCACGACTTCGTTGCCGCGCTGGCAGCCCCAGATGCGCGTGGGGGCGGCGAACATGTCGACGAGGTAGTCGACCTCGTTTTCCGTGAGGACCGGGACCTTGGCCTTCTTGGCGGCGTACTCCGATCCCTCCTCAAACTCCTTGCGCAGCTCGTCCAGCGTGAGTTCCACGTTGGAGCTGTCGCCCATTCGCGTCAAGATCTTCATGAATGCGCGGCCTCCTTTGCTCGCGTCGTTCTTGCCGTCTAATAGGACCCGGCGACGGCCCGGCCAGAGCCGGGCCGTCGCCGGTACCGTCGTGGCGACCGGTGTCTCGTACCTAGGCTGTGCCCTTACTCGACCGGGATCTCCTTGGCGACCGCCTCGAGGGCCATGCCCTGACGCTTGCGCGTCGCCCAGGCGATGATCCAGATCACGAGAGCGGCTACGTAGAGGATGGCCATGAAGATCGCGGACTTGTCGTTGTTCACGCCGTAGAGGGCGTCCGTGATGAACAGATAGAGGTTGAACACCAGGAACGCCGAGTAGATGGCGGCGACGATCGACATCCACGGAAGGCCGGCGATGCCGCTCTTGGGCAGCGACGAGCTGTCCCAGATGCTCTTCGCGCGCCATTTCATGATCATGAAGGCCAGGGCGGAGCCCAGGAACATGATCAGGATGCCCACCGTCGCGTCGTAGGTGAACAACTTGACGATGGTGACGCCTTTCTCGGCGTCGATCGGCGTGTAGGCGTAGAGCGCCGCCATGATGATCGACGGGATGGTCATCAGCACAAGGGCGACGACCGGCACGCCGCCGGAGGTCACTTTCGCCGCGCCCTCAGGCAGGATGCGGTCGAAGGCGGACGCGAAGATCATACGCGTCGACGAGAGGAAGAGCGTGCCGAACCAGCCGAAGAGCAGCAGCGAGATGGCCGCGATCAGAACGATCTGGAACGCCGCGTTGGGGACGATCCACGAGATCATTGCCGTCGGCGAGACATAGTCGCCGCCGATCGGGGAGATGTTGGTACCCGCCGTGGAGTAATACCACCACGAGGCCATCATGCCCATGAACGCCTGGTAGCCCACTTTCCAGGTCATCAACCCCAAGAAGGACAGGGTGATGGCCGTAGGCACCAGGAGCCCGCCGAGCATCATGTAGATGTTCTTGCGGAAGTCCTTGGCCCCGCGGACCTCACCGTAGAGGGTCGCCCCCCAGTTCGGCCATGCCATCCAGAACATCATGAACGGGATGAGCGTCCAGGTCGCCCAGCTGAGGCCGCCCGCGAAGGTCGAGGTCGGCATGCCGGTGCCTGACCCGGCGGCCTCAATGGCAGTGAAGGCGTCGGGATAGGTCTCGCCTTCCACGGTGTTGATGGCAAGTCCGCTCTCGTCGTAGACGAAGTAGCCGTCTGCGTCCGTCTCGTACTTCTGCAGGTTGAGCGTTCCGACGTCGCCGCCGTAGTACTTCTCGGCGGCGGCGTTGAACTTCTCCTTGAAGGAGGAGCCCGACGTGACGAGTAGCAGGATGCCGCAGATGATCACGCCCGCGAGGCCGATCCACATGGCCCATTTCTGGAACTTGGCGTAGGTCTTCATGCCCACGGCCACGAGTATCGAGGCGATGGCGATGACCACCAGCGAGGCCACAAAGATGCCCGTGCGGGTACCCAGCCAGTCTGCCGCCCCGTTGAGGCCAAGGATGCGGAAGATCGGTTTGACGGTTGTCTGGACGCCCATGTCGGCGTAGATCGGGGTCCAGAGCCAGAGGATGAACCACCAGCCCACAGCGGCGATGATGAAGCCGATCGCGCTGTTGAAGATGCGTGTCATCCACACGTAGTCGCCACCCGCGCGCGGCATCGCCGAGATGAGACCCGCGTACACGAAGATCTCGAGGATGATGAAGATCGCGGTGATGACGATCGACCAGAACAGACTGCCACCCGGAATGAAGGTGGCGTACGAGATCGACCAGATCGCGAGGAACAGGTTGACCGAGAAGAACGAGTAGCGGAAGCCGTCCCCGCTGGACCAGCCCTTGACGAGACCGCTTGCTTTTCGCACGAAGAGCGTTTGTTCCGGCGCATTCGTCGCCATAGACACTCCCTCCTGACACAAGAACGGTTCCGGACGACAACAAGAGCGCCGTCCCCCCAATTACAGCAGGCTCGAAGTCACCCTCACCCCATCGTGAGCCTGTAGCGCTTCAGCTTCTTCTTGCCGTCAAGCTCGACGATGCAGCCGGACAGCGTGCCCTCGACGTACGAGCTCCCAGGGTTGATCGCGAGCGTGCTCCCTATGCGCACGGCGGCGCGGCTCTCGTGGATGTGCCCGTGGAGCGAGAGGATAGGCTGGACCTGTTCGATCACCTCCTTGACGGCGGTGGAGCCCACATGGGCAACGTCCTGCCCCTTCACCGTGAGCGTCTCCCAATCGATCTTCGGGGCCACGTCGAGCTGCGTGTCGTAGGGTGGGCAATGCAGGCCGAGCACGAGGTGGTCGGGGCTCACGGTGGCCTGCGCGACGATGCCTTCGATGCGCGCCTTGAGCGCCGGCTCCTCCTCTTCGCGAGGCGTGTCCCAGGGCGTGAGGTTGGTCCAGCCGCTGGAGGCGAGCTGGTACCCCTCGGGGAGGTCGATGACGTTGCCTTCGCCGAGCTCGATCTGCGTTGAAGTGGCGAGCAGTTCGTCGATGTCGGGGCGGTCGTCGTTGCCGGGGCACACGATGCAGCGCATGCTCCCGCCGGCAAGCCGCTCGTCGGCCCAGGCGACCCACTCCTCGACGGTCCGGCGCATCTGCGAATGGAAGAGCTCGTCGAGCTTGTCGGGCTCACTGGTGAATTCGTTCCGCTCCTCCGCCGTCATGACGACCGGGTAGTAGCCGTGATCGCGGATCGCGCGCTTGTCCAGCGCCAGCGCGTCGGCGCCGTCGATATCGCGCTTCACGTCCTGCATGTGGAACGTGTACTTGCCGCCGCCGTTGTCGATGATCGGCACGACCGCCTTGCCGGTCATGTCGCCGCCGAGGATGAGAACGTCCGCCTCGTAGTGCTTGCCGGAGTTGATGAACTTGCGCCAGCAGGCTTCCGAGCCGTGCACGTCCGTGGCGAAGAAGAGACGCACGCTCACGACGGCCTCCCTCCAGCTACGCTCAGGTGTCTATCCATGTGCGGTCTCGCTCCTTTCGGCACCGAGAGGTGCTCCATGAGGCCCGCGGCTGCGCGGGCCGTCTGGGTGTGCGTCCGAAGAGCCGGCGTCCGCACTGCGCGGACGACTCCTTGTGACGAGCCTCCAGCGATAAGAGTGGTTCGAGCACTGCCCCCCACGTGATTCCCGAATCGGCAGAATCGAACAGAATTAAAGCTCATCATAGGCTCGACTGGCGTCACGTCAAGTGCGACTGTGTTTGATAACGTGCGCGAACGTGTTACTTTCACTGCCGCTGCCCGCAACACCCGACGAACTGTGCGCCTCGGTGAACAGGCTGAACCGCTCCTGCAGAGGCGCATCTCGGACTATACGACCAATGGCCGCCGGTGCATAGATGCCGGCCGACAAGTCACCCGGTCTCACGCGCGCACGCGCGGCCGGCAGAGGGTACGCGGGCTGCCGCCCGCACAACGTTGGGAGGAGCCCGACCCATGCCAGACATCTACGAAGAAGCAGCCCAGGCGATCATCACGAGTGACCGCGCCGCCGCCGAAGAGGTCGCCCAGCGCGCCTTAGACTCAGGCATCGCCCCCGCCGACATCATGCAGCAGGGCTTCGTCAAGGGCATCCAGGAGGTCGGCGAGCTGTTCGAATCCGGCGAGCTCTTCCTCCCCGAGCTGATGATGAGCGCCGACGCCATGGCCGGGGCCACCGAGGTCACGAACGCCGCCTTGGAGGGCGGCGCCGCCGAGGTCAAGGGACGCATCGTCATCGGCACCGTGCAGGGCGACGTGCACGACATCGGCAAGGCGATCGTGATCGCCTACCTGAAGGCCAACGGCTACGAGGTCAGCGACCTCGGCCGCGACGTGCCCGCGGCGAGCTTCCTCGCCAGGGCCAAGGAGGAAGGCGCCGACGTGATCGGCATGAGCGCCCTCTTGACCACCACCATGGAGGAGCAGCGCAAGGTCATCAAGACGATCAAGGAGGAGGGCCTCTCCTACAAGACCGTGGTCGGCGGCGCCCCCTGCACGCAGCGCTGGGCCGAGCAGATCGGCGCCGACGCCTACGCCGAGGACGCCAGCGACGGGGTCAAGAAGATCGACGCTCTGCTGGGGAAGTAAGACCCACCGCAGCAGAGCAGCGCGAGGTCCCGCGGGGCGGGGGCGCAGCTTGCGCCCCCGCCCCGCGCGCGTACGGCGAGCCTCGGACCCTTGACTTCCGCGCCGCGCTCGTACTAAATGGCCTTCAAGTCATGCGTCCGCTGGACGCGTCGTCGAACAGGGGGGTTACCGTGGCAGAGCAAGGATCCGCTTCACCACCCGTCCAGGAAGCACTGAGCCAGGACACCAAAGATCTCCACGAGATGGGCTACGCTCAGGAGCTCAACCGGAGCATGAGCAAGTTCTCCAACTTCGCGGTGTCCTTCACTATCATCTCGATCCTGTCCGGGTGCCTGACGCTGTACGGCTACGGCCTGACTCACGGCGGCCCGCCGGTCATGCTCTGGGGCTGGCTGCTGGTCGGCACCCTGGTGATCTTCGCCGGGATGTCGCTGGGCGAGATCTGCTCCGCCTTCCCGACCGCCGGCGGACTGTACTACTGGGCGGCCAAGCTGGCGCCCGGCAAGAGCGGACCCATCTGGTCCTGGTTCACCGGCTGGTTCAACTTGCTTGGGCAGGTCGCCGTCACGGCCGGCATCAGCTTCGGCTGCGCCTTCTCGATCGCGGCCTTTCTTGCCATCTGGACCGGCGATTCTTATTGGCTGGACGAGCGCATCTACGCGATCGTCATCCTTGCCGTCGTCCTCTTCATTCAGGGCCTTCTCAATACCTTCAGCGTGCGCCTCGTGGCGCTCCTCAACGACGTCTCGGTGTACTGGCACCTCATCGGCGTCGCACTTATCTTCGTCCTGCTCTTCTGGGCGCCGGAGTCGGGCAGCCACCAGACGGTGAGCTTCCTGTTCGGCAGCGAAGGATGGAAGGCGTTCGAGGGCCTCTCGGGATTCGCGGTCCCCTTCTACGTCTTCCTCATCGGCCTCCTGAACGCGCAGTACACCTTCACCGGGTACGACGCTTCTGCGCACGTGTCCGAGGAGACGGTCCAGGCGCGCATCTCCGCCCCGAAAGGCATCGTCAATTCCATCTGGATCTCCATGATCGCCGGTTTCATCCTGCTGGTAGCGGTGAGCTATGCGATCCCCCACACGTTCCCCGTCACCATCGGTGGCGTCGAGTACACAAGTTACGCCGACATCACCGTGGGCGTACCGTGGGCGACGATCTTCGAGTTCGCCACCGGCCGCACGATCGGTCTACTGCTCATCCTGGTCGTCATTGTGGCGCAGTTCTTCTGCGGCATGTCGTCGATCACCGCCAACTCGCGTATGGTCTATGCGTTCTCCCGCGACGGCGCCATGCCGTTTTCGAACTTCTGGCACCACGTCAGCAAGGGCGCCCATGTCCCCGTGCGTACCGCCTGGTTCGGCGCCATCGGGGCATTCATCCTCGCGTTCCCGTATCTCATCAACGTGACCGCCTACTACGCCGTCACGTCGATCGCGGTGATCGGCCTCTACATCTCCTACCTCGTACCGGTCTTCCTGCGCCGCATCAATCCAGGCGCCTTCCAGCCTGGCCCCTGGGTGCTCAGCAAGACCTGGGGACCGATCATCAACTGGATCGCCATCGTCTGGGTCGTCTTCATCTGCTTCCTGCTGATGCTTCCCCAGGTCGGCCCGCTCAGTTCGATCAACCGCGACACCTTCAACTACGCGCCCATCGCCGTGCTCGTCGTCGTCGGCGGCGCCGGCCTCTGGTACGCGCTCTCGGCGCGCAAGTGGTTCACGGGCCCGAAGGTCCAGGGTACCCCCGAAGAGCTCGCCGAGATCGAGCGCGACCTCTCGATCTGATCGTCATCTGAATCAGAGACCAAGCGCTTCACGAAAGGCGCGGCGGGCACTGCCCGCCGCGCCTTTTCTCTGGCCCGAAACGGGCCACGCCTCAGCCCCGATTGCCGATTTCGCGTGCAGGCCGGAAAAGCTCTCACGAACGACCAGTCCGCCCCGCCCGGACAGCAACGCGCCTCGCGTCACGGCGAAGCGCTAGACACGTAGCAGAACGTGAACTAACATGCGTTGTGGGAGAAAAAGGAGCGAATGTGTGAGTTTCAGTGCTCGTTTGTGAGCTTCTTCCGAAGAAGACCGTCTGCCGAGGCTCGTCTTTCGGCTCGGCTCAGCTCTACGCCCGCAGCGCCACGTCAGTGCCATCGATAAGCTAGGGGGAGACATGCAACAACGCAATCTCTTGGAAGACCTCGTCGCCGTCAGTCCCGGAATGGAGATCTGGTGGGACAGCTCACCGGTCATCTTCGGCAACTGGTGCAAGAAGATGCTCGCCAAGGCGGACGCCGGAGATCAGGGCAACCTGGAGTGTCAGTTCGCGCGTATGTACGACGTCGGCCACCCGATGGATCAGTTGTTCCGTGGCGTCACCACCAACCCGCCCCTTTCGCTGGCCGCCTTCAAGGACGACCCGGCGCGCTGGGAGAAGGTCGCCCAGAAGGTCATCGCCGACAACCCCGGCCTCGACACCGAAGGCCTGTTCTGGGTCCTCTACAAGGAGGTCGTGAGGCAGGGCTCCAACATGTTCCTCCCTCTCTTTGAGGCCTCGGGCTACAAGGAGGGCTTCCTCTCCGGTCAGGTCGACCCGCGCAGTGCCTTTGATGGAGACGCGATGCTGGCGCAGGCCCTCGAGATCCACGCCGTGAACCCCAATGTGATGGTCAAGGTGCCGGGAACCGCCGAAGGCTACCCGGTCATCGAGGAGCTCACTTCCCGTGGCATCGCCACCAACAACACGCTTACCTTCGTACTCTCGCAGCTGATGGACTGCGCGAAGTCCGTCATGCGTGGCCTGGACAAAGCGAAGGCCAACGGCGTCGACCTCTCCAAGTGGCGCTCCGTCATCACCCACATGGAGGCCCGCTACGGCGACCTCGGCGGCCTGCGCGAAGCCGGCGCCGAGCAGGGCATCGAGATCACCGAGGGCGACGTGCGCCTCGCCGAGCTCGCCATCTTCAAGAAGGCCTACCGCACCCTCAAGGAGCGCGACTACCAGAGCAAGATGCTCTCCTGCTCGCTGCGTCTGGGCCCGACGGTCGACGGCAAGCAGCGTATCTGGCACCTCGAGGAGAAGGCCGGCGCCGACATCGTCGTCACCTGCCCGCCGTCCCTCATCGACGAGTGCATCAACTTCCCGCACCCCGAGGACATCAAGTTCAAGCCGAACCAGATCGCCGTCGATCCGCCCGAGGAAGTCATGGACAAGCTCATGCAGATCCCGTACTTCTCGCGCGCCTACGACGAGGACGGCTACACCCGCGCCGAGTACAACACGCATCCGGCACTGGTCAAGACTCACGAGGCCTTCTCGAAGGCCACCAACGAGATGGTCGCGTTCGCCGACAGCTGCCTCAAGGGCAACTGCCGCGCCGGCTGAGCATCACCTCGACGAGTACCTGACAGACGAAAGGACACACCGAGCATGGCAGACATCAAAGACAAGGTCGTCCCATACGTGTGGACGGCCCCCGAGTACAACACCGGCATCCTCGATAAGGCCTGGGCGCAGCCCGAGATGGGCCGTATGATGCTCAACGAGAACCCGGTGCCGCCGTCGGACGCGGTCGTCGCGGCGATCACCGACATGGCCCAGAAGGGCAACCGCTACCCGGACCGCGCCTACCGCCTGCGCGAGAAGCTCGGCAAGCTCCACGGCGTGACGGCAGAGCACATCGCCCTCGCCAACGGCTCTTCCGAGACCATCGACGCGATGATGCGCATCTTCCTGCAGCCGGGCGACGAGTTCCTCTGCTCCAACCCGACCTTCGAGATGTTCCCCTCGCGCGCCGGCCTCTGCAACGCCAAGACCGTACAGGTGCCGCTGCGTGAACCGGATCTTCAGTACGACGTGCCCGCCATGCTGGCCGCCGTCACCGACAAGACCAAGCTGATCCTCATCATCAACCCGAACAACCCGACGGGCATCTTCATCGATGACGCCGACCTCACGAAGTTCGCCGAGCTGGGCATCCCGCTCTGCGTCGACGAGGCCTACCTCGACTACCACCCCGACGTCGAGGCCAAGGTCGACTTCGTGAAGAAGTACCCGAACGTCTTCCTCTCACACACCTTCTCGAAGGCCTTCGGCCTGGCCGGCGTGCGCTTCGGCTACGTCGTCGCCCATCCCACGCTCGTCGAGGCCTTCAACCTCATGTACCTGCCCTGGAACCTCAGCCTCATGGCGATCGCCGCCGCCGAGGCCATTCTCGACACCGGCGAGGTCAAGGACAAGGTCGTCTACAACAACGAGTGGATGGCTACCTTCGTCAAGGAGCTCGAGGCCAAGGGCCTCAAGCCGTTCCCGCCCCACGGCAACTACATGCTCATCGACGCCTCGTCGAGCGGCAAGACCAGCGCCGAGATCGTCCAGGCGGGCGCGGACATGCAGCAGCTCTTCATCAAGACGATCAAGCCGATCAACGGCAAGGAAGGATACTTCCGTGTCACGCCGGGCACGCCTGCGGAGTGCGAGCGCTTCGTGACCTTCGTGCGCGAGTACTTCTGAGAAGTCCGACGCACGTATGACGCCCGTCCGCAGCCTCCGCCCTCCCGACAACGGGGGAGGGCGGAGGCTGACGGGCTTCCGAGAACGAAAGGACCCAGGTGAGCCCAGTGACGAGCACACAGACCTTCGAAGAGCGCTGCATCGACACCATCCGCTTTCTGGCCGTCGACGGCGTACAGAAGGCCAAATCCGGTCATCCCGGCATGCCCATGGGTGCGGCCGCCGTGGCGCACACGCTGTTCACGCGCCATCTCCGCTTCGACCCGGCCGATCCGGCCTGGCCCGACCGCGACCGCTTCGTGCTGTCAGCGGGCCACGCGAGCATGCTGCTCTACTCTCTGCTCCATCTCACCGGCTACGACCTGAGCCTCGATGACTTAAAGGCGTTCCGCCAGTGGGGCAGCAAGACGCCCGGCCATCCCGAGTACGGGCACACCGCCGGCGTCGAGACCACCACGGGGCCCCTCGGCCAAGGCTTCGCCAACGCCGTCGGCATGGCCGTCGCCGAACGCTTTCTCGGAGCGACGTTCAACGCTGACGCGTCGAGCGTCATGGACCACTTCACCTACGTGCTCGCCGGCGACGGCGACATGATGGAGGGCATCAGCAGCGAGGCCGCCTCGTTCGCCGGTCACCAGAAGCTCGGCAAGCTCGTCGTCCTCTACGACGACAACCACATCACCATCGACGGCACCACCGACCTGGCCTTTACCGAAGACGTCTGCGCGCGCTTCGAGGCCTATCACTGGCACGTGCAGAAGGTCGCCGACGGCAACGATCTCGAGGCCATCGACGCGGCGATCAGCGCCGCCAAGACCGAGACGGGACGGCCGTCGCTGATCGCCGTGCGTACGCACATCGGGTGCGGCTCGCCGAACAAGCAGGACACGTCGGGGGCGCACGGCGCGCCGCTGGGCGTCGACGAAGTCAAATTGACCAAAGAGGCCTGCGATTGGCCGCTCGAGCCGGCCTTCTTCGTGGCCGCCGACGTGAAGTCGTTCTACGAGGACGCCGGGACGCGTGGCGCGGCCGCGCACGCGGACTGGAGTGGGCGCTTCGCCGCGTGGAGCGCGGCCGACGCCGCTCGCGCCGCGTCGTGGAACGCCGCCTGGAGCCGCGAGCTACCCGCGGGCTGGGACGCCGACCTGCCCGTCTTCAAGCCCGAGGACGGCGCCGTGGCGACGCGGTCTGCCTCTGGCAAGGCCATCAACGCCCTGGCGCCACACCTGCCCACGCTCATCGGCGGCTCCGCCGACCTGGCGCCCTCCAACAACACCTGGATCAAAGACCTGCCGGCTCAGCAGGCGGACTCGCCCGAGGGCCGCAACTTCCATTTCGGTGTGCGCGAGCTCGCCATGGCGGCGATGGGCAACGGCTTCGCCGTGCACGGCGGCGTGCGGCCCTACGTGGCCACGTTCTTCGTGTTCGTGGACTACATGCGCCCGGCCATGCGACTCGCGGCGCTCATGGGGCTCCCCGTGACCTACGTGCTCACACACGACAGCATCGGAGTGGGCGAAGACGGTCCGACCCACCAGCCCATCGAGCACCTCGCCATGCTGCGCGCCACGCCCAACTTCACGGACCTGCGGCCCGCCGACGCCAACGAGACCATCGAGGCCTGGAAGATCGCCCTGCAGCACGATGACGGTCCTGTCGGGCTCATGCTCACGCGTCAGAACCTGCCGACCATCGACCGCACGAAGTACGCGCCGGCGAGCGGCATCGCCCGCGGCGCGTACGTTCTCGGTGACGCCGCCGGCGAAGCGACCCCCGACGTGATCCTCATCGGCACGGGCAGTGAGGTCGCGCTGGTGCTCGAGGCGCACGAGCGCCTGGTCGCCGAGGGCGTGCGTTCCCGCGTCGTCAACATGGCGTCCTGGCGTCTCTTCGACCGGGAGGACGCCGCGTATCGCGAGAGCGTCCTGCCGGCCGCCTGCCACCGCCGCCTGGCCGTCGAGATGGGCGTCTCCCTCGGCTGGGAGCGCTGGGTGGGCGACGCCGGCGAGGTCATCGGCCTCGACCACTACGGAGCCTCGGCCCCGGCCGGGACTCTTTTCGAGCAGTTCGGCTTCACCGCCGACAACGTGTACCAGCGCGCCAAGGACCTGCTCGACCGCACCGCCGAGTAGGCGCTCGCGCAATACGTGCTTCGACCGGGGCGCCGCCATGCGGCGCCCCGGTCCGTTCGGCTGTCCCCATGAGGCGAGTCGACCCCTTGACAGCCGGCTGCGGCAACGTATGATGCGATCATCTCTGAACGATTCTGCCCGACTCTGATCGATCAGGCTCAATCGGAATCCTGCGAGGAGTGTCCGTTGCCCGTGTCTCACGCTCCGGAGATGATCCCTGCCGAGAGGCGTGCGCGCATCGTCGAAGCGCTGGAAGCTCAGCGCGTCGTGAAGGTCGCCACGCTGAGCGACGCTCTCGGCGTCTCGGAGATCACCATCCGGCGCGATCTGGACATCCTCGAGCGGGAGGGCCTGCTCGCCCGTTCGTACGGCGGCGCCGTGCTCCGGAAGCGCTCGACCGACGAATCGGGGCCCGAAGGCGCCGCCCCGGAACAGGCCGCGGAGAAGGCGCGCATCGCCAAGGCCGCCGCCGCCATGATCGAGCCGCACGATACCGTGTTCCTCGGCTCGGGCACGACGGTGGCGCACCTTCTGCGCTACGTCGACCCGGAGCTTGAGGCACGCGTCGTCACTCCCAGTCTGGGAGCCGCCGCGGAGACCCAGGGCCTGCGCCTCGAGATCGTCTTCCTGGGCGGTCTCTATCGCCCTCAGCTGAACACCGTCGAAGGCACCTGGCCGCTCGACATGATCGTACAGTTCAACGCCGACAAGGCGTTCCTCGGCGCCGACGGCCTGGACTCGAAGGCAGGCCTCACGACGCCGAGCATCGCGGTGGCCGCCATCGAACTCGCCATGATCCGCCGCACGCGTGGTGAGGTCGTGGTGCTGGCGGACAACAACAAGATCGGGCTCGTGTGCCCGGTGGTCATCTGCCCTCTAGATCAGATCGACGTGGTGCTGGTCGACACCGGGGTGGACAGGGAAGTCCGTAGAGAGATCCAACGAGCCGGACCGCGCTGTGAGGCGGTCTGAGGGCGCACTGCCATGAGTGGAGAATGAGACGACACGGGAGCAGCACATGACCGACGAAGAGATGCAGTCCATCGACGAAGAGATCGGCATGGGCACGGTCGACCAGGAGCAGGCCAGGGTGTTCCAGGAAGAGGCCGTGCGCGTCGTCGAAGCGGGCAAGCAGAAGGGCGTCACGCTGCGCATCATCGGCGCCCTGGCGTTCCATAACCACTGCCCTGAGTTCGGCTACTTTCAGGAGAAGCTGAACCGCGTGTACACCGACATCGATTTCGCCGGCTACGGCAAGCAGTCCAAGCCGATCCGCGAGCTCTTCACGTCGATCGGCTACGACGAGGACCTGGAGATCAACGCCTTTCACGCCGAGGGCGGGCGCCTCATCTTCAACAACCCCAGCATCCCCCTGCACGTCGACGTGTTCATGGACAAGCTCGATTTCTGCCATCCCATCTACTGGAAAGGCCGCCTCGAGGTCGACGATCCCACGATCCCACTGGCGGAGCTCCTGCTCGAGAAGATGCAGATCGTCAAGATCAACGAGAAGGACATCATCGACACGATCATGCTGCTGCGCGAGCACGAGGTCGCCGCGAACGACGAGGATCGCATCAACTCCGCCCAGGTGGCCAAGCTGTGCGCCGCAGAGTGGGGCCTCTGGCGCACCACCACGATGAATCTGGACAAAGTGCGCGACTACCTCCCCCATCTCGACCTGTCGGAAGAGGACAGAAGCATCGTCGCGCAACGCCTCGTCGAGCTCCGCACGGCCGTGGACGACTACCCCAAAGGCACGAAGTGGAAGCTCCGCGCCAGGGTCGGCGACAAGGTCAGGTGGTACAAGGCCATCGATTAGCCGACGAAGATGCGCTAACGTGTGGGGCGCCGCAGGCGCCCCGCACACTAGGCAAGGCAGTGCAGCTAAGGTGTGGGAGGTGCAGGCTTCCCGCGCACGGACCTCAGGACAGGTGAGCGCACGATGGCATTCTGGAAGAAGAAGGACGACGCCGGAGCGAAGCAGACGCGGGTGTTCTTCGCCACAGACGTCCACGGGTCCGAGCGGACCTTTCGC
Source organism: uncultured Thermoleophilia bacterium (assembly GCA_963765635.1). Taxonomy (GTDB): domain Bacteria; phylum Actinomycetota; class Thermoleophilia; order UBA2241; family UBA2241; genus CAIXSE01. The sequence continues at coordinate 480,333 of CAVXXF010000002.1, read as the reverse complement.
AAGTTCCTGAACGGCGCCAAGTTCTACAAGGTCGACCACCTCATCATGGGCGGCGACATCACGGGCAAGTTCCTCGTGCCGATCGTGCACGAGCACGACAGCCACTACCGGGTCACGCTGCAGGGCACCACGGAGTCCATCGAAGGCGACTCTGCCCTGCAGGCCGTCAAGGAGCGCATCGAGACCCTGGGCTTCTACCACGTGACCCTCGAAGAAGACGCGCTGCACGCCATGCAGGACAGCCAGGGCGAGATCGACGCCCTGTTCCGCCAGCTCGGCCGCGAGCGCCTTGAGCGCTGGATCGCGCTCGCCGACGAGCGGCTCGCCGGCACGCCGGTCAAGTGGTACGTGACGGGGGGCAACGACGATCCCGCAGACGTGCTGACCGTGCTCGAGAACATCGACAGCGAGCACGTCATCAATTGCGAAGGCAAGGTCGTCATGATGGACGACCGGTATCCAATGGCCAATTGCGGCTACAGCAACCCCACCCCGTGGGACACCCCGCGGGAGGTCGAGGAGGAGGTGCTTGAGGGATTCCTGGAACACGCCGTGGAGGGCATCGACGACTTCACGAGCGCGATCTTCAACTTCCACGTGCCACCATACGATTGCACGCTTGACGACTGCCCCAAGCTGGATTGGTCCACGGATCCTCCCACGCCGGTGGTGGTAGCGGGAGTAGCGCAGTCCGCCCCGGCCGGGAGTACGGCGGTGCGCACGGTCGTGGAGAAGTATCAGCCCATGCTACAGCTCTGCGGTCACATCCACGAGTCGCGAGGTCTGGTCAAAGTCGGCAAGACGACAGTGATCAACCCCGGCAGCGAGTACGGTGAGGGCATCCTGAGGGGGTGCATCGTGAACCTTCAGCCGGGCAAGGTCGCCGGCTATCAGATGACGTCGGGGTGACGCCGGCCGCGCGCCGGCCACGAGTGTGGAGAGTCCGATCGGCTACTTGATACGGGGGGTAGATATGGCAACGACAGCAGCAAGACCAGAAGTCTTCAGTCGCAAGGCCTCGGGGCTGTCCCGGGTGATGTCGCCTTGGTCGGCGTTCATGTACAACTTCCTCACCATGGGCGTCATCTTCCCGTGGACCTTCGTGTGGGCGCCGGCGGCCTTCCCTGGCGTCTCCGTGTGGAAGGCGTGCCTCTTCGCGATCCTTCTTGAACTACCGATCGCGCTGGCTTACGTGTGGATGGCGACCGCCATGCCACGCAGCGGCGGCGACTACGTGTTCCAGAGCCGCGTCCTCGGTGGCGCCATCGGGTTCCCGGTCGTGATGAGCGGGTTCGTTATCTGGATCCTGCAGTGGGTCGCGCTCGCCGGCTGGCTGCTCGCCACGCTCGGCGTGGCGCCGCTGTTCATGGGGCTCGGCGTGTACTACGAGAACACGAGCCTCATCGACGCCGCCGTCTGGGCGCAGTCGTCGCAGGGCGTCGTGATTATCAGCATCACCGGCGCGGCACTGATGGCAGCCGTGCTGGTGGCGGGTTTCAAGCACTACGTGCGCCTGCAGTACTTCATGTTCGCCGCGACCGCCATCCTCGTGGTCATCCTGCTCGTGCAGTTCCTGCGCACGACTCCGGCTGAGTTCGCCGCCGCCATGAACCACTTCTCAAACGTCGTCGACGGCCGCGAGAACTACGTCGCCAGCCTCATCGAGGACGTTAGCGGCGCCGGTGTCAACCTGCTGCCGAAGTTCGCCCTCGGCGCCACGCTGCTCGCCATCCCCATCGTCTGGACGAGCCTGCAGTGGGCCACGTACAGTGTGGAGCAGGGCGGCGAGATCAAGGGCGCCCGCGTCTTCAAGAACCAGATGTTCATCATCGTCGGTTCGATGCTCGCCATGGCCGCCACTCTCTCCGTGCTCGCCTGGGCCCAGGAGAGGGCCGTCGGCACCGCCTTCTTCAACGCCGTGTCTCACTCCTACTACTATGGGGTGAGCGCCTCCGGCGACGGGATCGGGAGCGTCCTTCCCTTCCCCGGCATGTTCGCCATCGTGATCTCGTCCAGCCCGATCATCACGATCCTCGTAGCGGTGAGCTTCATGCTCGCGTCGCTGCAGATCACCTGCAACTGCTACATCGGCATGACGCGCGTCATGGTCGGCATGTCACTCGACCGCACGCTGCCGGCCTGGCTCTCCAAGGTCAACCCGCGCTATCGCTCGCCGATGAACGCGCACCTCATCTACTTCGTGCTGGGCTGCGCCGTCATCCTCGGCTACAACTACTTGGGCTGGTGGTACAGCATGACGCTCGGCGTGACGCTCGCCTGCGGCTACGTCTTCGTGATCAGCTGTCTCGCGGCCGCACTCATGCCGTATCGTGCCAAGGCGCTCTACGATGCTTCGCCGGGCGCCAAGTACACGCTCGGCGGCTTCCCGCTCGTCACGATCTTCGGCATCATCGGCTTCGTGTTCGGCCTGGCTGCCTTGATCGCCTTCCTCACCAATGCCGCCTACGGCCTCAAGGGCACGACCCCGTACATCGTCGTCGCCGGCATCTTCATGGTCTGCCTGGTCGGTTACTGGATCGGCCGCACGTACAACAAGGGCAAGGGCATCGACGTCAACTACGCCTTCCTCGAGGTGCCGCCTGAGTGACGCTCGAGAACACGCAGACTTACGGCAGGAACGCCGAGCCCATGGGCTCGGCGTTCCTGCGTCTGGCCGTTGGGGAGACGCGTCGTTATGAGCGGAACTGTGCGGCCGCACTTGACAGCACCTGCCCCGAGCCTATGATGTGTGCGACTCTGTTCGGTCTTGCCGAACGGCAAGCCGCGACGGCGGGGAGAAGCCGATGCCAGCACAGGGAACGCCCGACGTCCACGAGATGATCCCGGCCGAGCGCCGCACGCGCATCGTCGAGCTCCTTCAGGAACGGCGCGCCGTCCGTGTTTCGCTGCTCAGCGCCGACCTCGGCGTCTCCGAGATGACCATCCGCCGCGACCTCGAACGCCTGGAGCAGGAGGGGCTGCTGTCGCGCATGCACGGCGGCGCCATCCTCAAGCGGCGCATGATCGAGGAGCCGCTCTACGTCAACAACGTGCGCACCCACTCCGACGAGAAACGCCGTATTGCCCAGGCGGCAGCAGCCATGATCAAGCCCGGCGAGACCGTGTTTCTCAGCTCGGGCACGACGGCCACGCAAGTCCTCGGTCACGTCGATCCGCAGATCAAGGCGCGCATCGTGACGCATAACCTGGGAGCGGTCTCGTCGGCGCAGAGCTCTTCCCTCGATGTGGTCCTCCTGGGCGGTTCGTATCGCCCTCGCTCCAACACGCTGCAGGGCGCCCTGCCCATCGAGATGGCCGGCAACTTCCACGCCTCGCGTTTCATCCTCGGAGCCGACGCCTTCAGTCTCGAAGAGGGCGTCACGACGCCGAGCATCGGCGTGGCCGGCGTGGAGCGGGCCATGATGCGCCAGACGCGCGGCGAGGTGATCGTGCTCGCCGACAGCAGCAAGGTCGGTGTGGTCGGTGACGTCGTGATCTGCAAGCTTGACCAGGTCGACGCCGTCATAGTGGATGACGGCGTCGATGAAGACGTGCGCGAGGAGATCGGGCGGCTCGGGCCGCGCTGCATCGTCGTGTAGGGTGGCGCGGCCCCGGCGACCCGCGTCACGACGCAGGTAATCGAACCCACGAGGCGGGAGCGACATGGACGCAGACAACGCCAATGAATTGGACGCGCCGAGCGGCGGATCCAATGCCGACGACGCCGCCGTCGCGGACGAGGCGGCCTGGGCGGCGCTGACGAGGCAGGTCGAGGACATCGTGAACGACGAGTACGACCTCGGCGAGGTCATCCGCGCCGAGCGCATTTTCGGGGGCTACGTCAATGCCAGCTTCGCCGTCTGGACGCGCACTGCGTCAGGCGAGCACAAGTACTTCGTACGCAAGTACAGCCGGGCGATCAAGGAGCGCGAGGTGCGCTTCGAGCACGCGCTCCTCACCCATCTCGAACGCCACGGTTTCGACCTCGCCTCCTCCGTGTTCCCCAATCGTCACGGCGGCACGTTCGTGACCCGCGAAGAGGTCGTCGAGGGCAAGCCGCACACCGTCTTCTTCGGCGTCTTCCGGCTGCTCGAGGGCGAAGACAAGTACACCTGGGTCAAGAACCGCCTCACCGACCGGGAGTTCGACAGCGGCGCGAGGGTCCTCGCCCAGTTCCATCACAGCGCCTTCGATTTCGACCCCGGCGACCTGGCCCGCGAGCAGCCACCTATCATGGAGTTCGTGCCCACCCTCGCCGGCACGTTCAAGGCGTGCGCGGCGAAGGCGACGGGCTCTGCCTTCGACGACCATTTCCTCGGGAAGCTCCCCGCGATCCTGGACGTCATCGCCAAGGGCGTCGAGGTGGAGAGTCAGCTCGGAGGGCTACCTGTGAACCCGGTGCATTGCGACTACCACCCCGGCAACCTTAAATGGGTGGACGAGCAAGGCGTGGGCCTGTTCGACTTCGACTGGTCCAAGCTGGACTACCGCGTCTTTGATGTCGCCCAGGGCGTGGTGTACTTCTGCAGCTCCTGGGAAGGACCGGACAAAGGGGAGCTGCGCCTCGACAAGGCCGCGGTCTTCGTGCGCGCCTACCAGAATGAGGCGGCGCGCTGGGCCGACCCCGGGCCCATGAGCGCCCGTGAGCTCGCCGTGCTCCCGCGGATGATCGCCAACGCCAACCTGTTCATCCTGAACTGGGACGTCACCTACTACTACGCCGACGCGGATCCCGACGTCGACGAGTACATGATCTACCTCACGGAGAACGTGTCGCTCATGGAATGCATCGAGGATCACTTCGAGGAGCTGGCCCACATCGCGGAAGCCGGGTAGGCCAAGTCGCGACGGGCGGCTCTACACGTCCCAGTACGCCGCCTGGGTCTCGCGGGCGCGCGCGATGGCGGCGGCGGCACGCTCCGTGCCCCCCGCCGCGATGGGCGGAGCCGCCTCGTCGCTGACGGCGCGCAGGATTGCCTCGACCGAACGCGCCGTCGCGTCGCGGTCGTAGCCGCCCTCGAGCACGAAGGCCAGTCGGTCCTCGCACAGCTCGCCGGCAAGGCGCGCGCAGCGCAGCGCCATGTCCGCGAAACCCGCCTCCGTGACTCGCATGCTGCCCAGCGGGTCGTCGCGGTGGATGTCCTGCCCTGCCGACACGAGGATGGCCTGCGGCGCGAACTGCCTGACCACCGGCTCGACCACCTCCTCGAAGGCGTGCGCGTAGTCGGCGTCCGTCGACCCCGACGGCAGCGGGAGATTGACGGTGCGGCCCAGGGCGTCGCCCTCGCCGCACTCGTTGAAGAAGCCGCTGCCGGGGTAGTGCGGCCACTGGTGCAGGCTCACGAACAGGACTCGCGGCTCGTCGTAGAACGCCGCCTGGGTGCCGTTGCCGTGGTGCACGTCCCAGTCGATGATGGCGACGCACTCGTAGCCTTCTGCCAGAAGACGCGCCGCGGCGATGGCGATGTTGTCGAAGAGGCAGAAGCCCATGGCGCGGTCAGGCGTGGCGTGATGGCCGGGCGGGCGGATGAGGGCAAAGGGCACGAGGCCCCTGCTCCACAACCTCGTTGCCTCGATGGCGCCACCCGCGGACAGCAGCGCGATCTCGTAGCTGCGCGGCGACACGAAAGTGTCGGGGTCGAGCCAGTGGCCGCCGCCCTCGCCGGACTTCTTCACCGTGGCCAGATGCAGGCGCGTGTGCACCAGCAGGATGTCTTCCTCCGTGGCCGGCATTGGCTTGACCACGGCGAGCCGCGGCCACAGATCGGTGGCACGCAGATGGTCGACCACGGCGGCGATACGGTCGGCGCCCTCGGGGTGGGCGCCGGTCTCGTGCTCGGCGTAGGCCTCGTCCCAAATGATGGCCGCGTCCATGGCGCCTAGGATACCTGCCAACAGGCGCCCCGGTCACGCCGCCGGTCGCGTCAGCCTTGGTCGAGAGATCCGGCCTCGGCAAGATACGGCCGCACGAGCCGCTCCCAGAGGGCGGTGGCGGCGGCCACGTCGGCCCCCTCGGGATCGAGGCCGTGCTGGATGGCGAGGCCGTCGACGATGGCGATCATGAGCATGGCGAAGGGCCGCAGCTGCTCGCTCGCCGCCGGATCGGTCGCGTCGAGGCAGCGCAGCACGGTGTCGCGGTACCCGTCGTAGAGCGCCGCGACGCGCTCGCGCAAGTCGTCGTCGCGCAAGGCGTGCGGCAACACCTCGAAGAACGACTGGTACGACTCGGCGTCCGCGGCGATGCGCGTCTCGCCGTCGATGAGCGCGTGGATGCGCTCCTCCCCTTTGGGCAGTTGGCCGGAATCCTCGATGAGGCCGCGGTTGGCGTCGTGGGCAAACGAATCGACGAGCGCGGTGACGAGCCCGGCCTTGTTGCCGAAGTGGTAGCCGATGCTGGCCTTGGACTCGCCGGCCTCGCGGGCGATGGCCGACAGCTTCAGCGCCTCGAAGCCGCCGCTCGCCAGCAGACGCTGGGCGGCGGCCAGCAGGCGCTGCGCCGTCGGCGCGAGCGCCTCCATGGGGTCTTCGAGGAGGAGCGGCTCGGGAAGTCCCTCCCCGCGGGCCAGGCTCATGCGCTTCTCGTCCATCGCGTTCACGTCACACCGTCCTGCCCACCGCTCGCGAAGGCTTGTCATAGTCGGTCACGCTTGCTAGTATACATTTGTCCGTCCGGACAGACAAACTTCGTCGGCAGCCCGCGGCGCCAACACCCGATCGCCCGGCAGGAGGTACCACCTTGGACACCACGCTCCCCGCCCTCAAGAAGCTCCGCGGCCGCCACTTCCTCACCGACGTCGACTTCACGCGCGAGGAGCTCGAGGACCTGCTCAAGCTCGCTGCGAACCTCAAGGACCTCTGGAAGAGACGCCCTCTCACGCCGTTCCTGCCGGGGCAGCATCTGGCGATGATCTTCGAAGCAGCCTCCACGCGCACGCGCGTGAGTTTCGAGAACGGCTTCGCGGAGCTCGGCGGCAACGCCCTCTACCTGCGTCCCGGCGAGATCCACCTGCCCGGACGCGAGAGCATCGCCGACACGGCGCGCACGCTGTCGCAGTACAACTCCGCCATCGAAATCCGCGCCAAGAAGAACGAGACCGTGAATGAGCTCGCCGAGTGGTCGACCGTACCGGTGATCAACGGCATGGACCACGACCGCCATCCGTGCCAGAGCATGAGCGACGCGTTCACGATCCTCGAGCACGCCGGCACGCTGGCCGGCGTCACGTTCGCCTACGTTGGCGACGCCGCCCACCCCTGCAACTCACTCTCGACCACCCTCACCAAGCTGGGCCTCAACGTGCGCGTCGGCAACGCCGCCGGCTACGAGATGGCCCCTGAGCTGGCCACGCTCGCCGCCGGGTTCGCCGCCGACAGCGGCGGCTCGTTCCTGCTCACCAACGATCCGCTGGAGGCCATCGCCGGCGCCGACTTCATCTACACCGATTGCTGGTGGTGGACCGGCCAGGAAGCCGAATACAAGGATCGTATCGCCGCCTTCAGGCCTTTCCAGGTCAATAAGGAGTTCTGGAGCCACGCGAAGCCCGGAGCCAGATTCATGCACTGCCTGCCGGCGATGCGCGGCGAAGAGGTCACCGACGGCGTCGCCGACGGCGACGCCTCGATCATCTTTCCACAGGCGCAGAACCGCATGCACTTCCAGAAGGCGCTCATGCTCGCCCTGATCGGCCTCGACGAATTGCCGGCCGATCCGGACCTGCAGCCCATCGGCAAGGCGCTGCTCGGCTAAGCATCTGCCGCTGCGGCGAAAGGAAGCACGATGGCTGAGACCAGCAACCAGAAGAACCGCAGGACCGTCGTCGTCGCCCTCGGCGGCAACGCCATCCTGCAGCCCGGGCAGGTGGGCACGTTCGAGGAGCAGCTCTTCAACATCGACGGCGCCATGCGCCGCATTGCCGAGCTCGTTGAGAACGGCTGGCGCGTCGTGCTCACGCACGGCAACGGTCCACAGGTCGGCAACCTCCTCATCCAGAACGCGCTCGCCGCCAAGACCGTGGCTCCGATGCCCATGGACGTCTGTGGAGCGATGAGCCAGGGCCAGATCGGCTACATGCTCGAGCAGACCCTGCAGAACCATCTGCGCATGCGCCGCCAGCAAGCGCCCGTGGTCACCTTGCTCACGCAGGTCGCGGTGAGCGCGCAGGACAAGGCCTTCGCCAACCCGACCAAGCCGGTCGGCCCCTTCTACAGCGAAGCGGTGGCGAGGAAGATGATGCTCGAAGAGGGCCTCGCCATGAAGGAAGATGCCGGGCGCGGCTGGCGGCGCGTCGTGCCCAGCCCCGAGCCTGTCGAGATCGTACCCATCGCCGCGATCCGCGACATGCTCGAAGATGGCATCTGCGTGATCTGCTCGGGCGGCGGCGGCGTGCCCGTGGTGCGCGGCAAGGGCGGCGCCCTCTCGGGCATCGACGCGGTCATCGACAAGGACCTCGCCGCCGCCCTGCTCGCCGCCGAGGTGGAGGCCGACGCGCTCCTCATCCTCACCGACGTGCCCCAGGCCTACGTCCACTACGGCACCCCCGAGCAGCGCGCCCTCGGCACCGTGACCCTCGCCGAGATGCAGGCCTACGCCGACGCCGGCCACTTCAAGGCCGGCTCCATGGGTCCCAAGGTCGCCGCCTGCATGAGGTTCGTGGCGGCCGGCGGCGTCGCGGTCATCGGCAGCCTCACCGATGTCGTGCCGGCGATGAACGGCCAGGCCGGCACGAGGATCGTGCCAGAGGCGGGGGCGGGTAGGCTGAAGGCGAAGCGCACGGCAGACCAGGTCACGAAGAAAGCCGCCGGCAAGGCGCGCCACAAGAAGACGGGCGCAAAGAAGGCGTCGGCGAAGAAGGCGTCGGCGAAGAAGGCCGGCGCCGGCGAGGCAGCGCAGGCCGGCGCCACCGTGATCGACATCAACGAAGCGCGCAAACGCGCCGCCGGAGGAAGAGCATGAGCATCACCGTCGACAGTACTCCCCGCGCCGACGGCTTTCGCATGCCCGGCGAGTTCGAGCCGCACGAGCGTCTCTGGATGCTCTGGCCGCAGCGGCCGGACAACTGGCGCCTGGGAGCCAAGCCGGCGCAGCGCGCCTGGGTAGAAGTGGCAACCGCTACCTCGCAGTTCGAGCCGGTGACGGTAGGCGTGAACCACGATCAATACGAGAACGCCCGCAACCTCCTGCCGGCGCAGGTGCGCGTCGTCGAGATCTCCAGCAACGACGCGTGGATGCGCGACTGCGGCCCCACCTTCGTCGTCAACGACAAGGGTGGCGTGCGCCTGGTCGATTGGGATTTCAACGCCTGGGGCGGCATGTACGACGGCCTGTACTTCCCCTGGGACAAAGACCAGATGGTGCCGCTCAAGATCGCGCAGCTCGAAGGCGTCGACCGCTACAAGGCGCGCCTCGTCATGGAGGGCGGCTCGATCCACGTTGACGGAGAGGGCACCGTCATCACGACCGAGGAGTGCCTCCTCTCCCCCGGTCGCAACCCGCGGCTGAGCCGCGCGGAGATCGAGCGGCACCTGCGCGACTACCTGAACGTGGACAAGGTCATCTGGCTGGCCAAGGGCATCGACCCCGACGAGACCAACGGGCACGTCGACGACGTCGCCTGCTTCGTGAAGCCGGGCGTCGTGCTGGCCGCGATCACCGCGGACCGGGACGACTGGCGCTACGAGCTCCTGCAGGACAACCTGCGGCGCCTGCAGACGGCCACCGACGCGAAGGGACGTGCGCTCGAAGTACACACCATGCCCATGCCGGCGATCATGGTGATCACCGAGGACGAGGCTTGGGGCGTGGATTCCGCAGAGGGCAGCATCGCCCGCGTGCCCGGCGACAAGACGGCCGCGTCGTACCTCAACTTCCTCATCGTCAACGGCGGCGTGATCATGCCCGTGTTCGACGACCACAACGACGCCGTGGCGCTGGACACGCTGCAGCGCCTCTTCCCGGAGCGCAAGGTGGTCACCGTACCCGGCCGCGAGATCGTGCTCGGCGGCGGCAACGTGCACTGCATCACGCAGCAGCAGCCCAAGAGCTGACAGGCAGAGCCCGGCCACACCTCACGCCCCACACGGGGGCGCCGGGACTCATCACCTGCAGGGCGGCGCCCCGCCGTCCACAAGCTCCTTGCCCCATGGCTCGCAATCCTCCTCGCGCAGGTAGCCGCGGCGGCCGAAGAAAGCGCGCGATCCCTCATTATCCACGAGGATCTGCGTCTTGGCCTTGAGCGCGCCGAGCCGGCGAAAGCGCTCTTCGAGATCGTCCATGAGGGCGTCGGCAATGCCTTCACGGCGCCGTTCCGGCAGCACCGCGAGGTGATACACGTAGGCGCGGCGGCCGTCCCAGCCGCCCATCACCGTGCCGACCACACGCCCGCCAGCATCGCGCGCAACCAGAAAGAGTCCGGGGTCGCGCGTGAGCTTGAGCGCGGTCGCTTCCGGCCCGTCCGAGGGCCGCATCCACAGGTCGCCGCGCTGCCAGAGGACGTGGACCACGGCGTAGTCGTCCATGGTGAACTCGGCGATACTGATGTCTTCGCGGGCTGCGGGCATCGGACTCCTTTCCGCCGCATCGATTCTATCGGCATCTTGCCCGCTCTTGGACCGGCCTCCCCGGCGGTACAATCGCCTCATCCATACCCGCAGCCCGGAGGCAATCGCGTGGACGCTCTCGACCTCATGCTGGCGCGACGCAGCATTCGCCGTTTCACAGCACAGGACGTGTCGCTCGAGGATGAGCAGAAGCTCATCGACGCGGCGTTCGCCGCCCCCAGCGCCAGCAACGTGCGCCCCTGGCACTTCGTCTGTGTGCGCGACCCCGAGACGCGCAGGCAGCTCAAAGGCCTGCACCGCTGGACCGGGATGCTCGACAAGGCCCCGCTCGCCATCGCTGTGCTGGGTCGCGCCGCGGGGCATCCCTGGTGGATCGAGGACTGCTCCGCCGCCACCGAGAACATCCTGCTCGAGGCCGCCGCGCTCGGCCTGGGCGCCGTGTGGTGCGGCATGCGCGAGGACCCCGACGCAGTGGTCGGGTACGAGCGCGCCTGCTGCGAGGCGCTCGGCGCGCCGCCCGACGAGTGGCGCGCCGTCGCCGTCATCGCCATCGGTCACCCGGACGAGAAGAAGCCGCCGCGCACGCAGCGGCAGGTGAGCAAAGTCAGCTACGAGCGCTTCGGCAAACGCTCGCGCTGACTGCCAGGAGCGCATCCGCGCCACCGCCCGGCAGATCTTCGCAACCACTCATGAGGACAAGCCGTCGCTGCCCCGGCGAACGTCGGCGACCACGCCCGCGTCTCACCGCCAAGTACACCGGCCGCGGCCGTCGCGACCAGAGGAGGAGGCACACCATGGGGCGCACACCGAGACTCAGAGTCCTTATCCCCGTCGTTGCGATCGGCCTGATGGTGGTCTTTGCCGTCGTCGGCGTGCTCAGCCGCACCGGCCTGGGCGGCGCAGCAAGCGACTCGGCGGTCAGTCGCACGTCCGCCGCCCTTGACGCCGCCGGCAGCCCGCTGACGGGGGAGTCGGTGCAGGGTGCAGACACGGGAACCGCCTCGAAGAGCGACGGCGGCGACATCGCCGCCGTCGTGCCGCCCGCAGCCGCGTTCTCCGCACACCATCTGCTGCGCACCGGCGATCTCTCGCTGCTGGTCGCGCGCGGCGCGCTGCTTTCCGCCGTCGACCGCATCACGGCGATGACCCAGGGCATGAACGGCTACGTGATGTCCAGCGCCCTCGGCAGCGAGTCGCCGGGCATGCCGGGTCCTGTCGAGCCACTGCCGCTCGACGCCGAAGCGGTGCCCTCCGCGAACGACAAGCCGGCGACCACGATCGGCGCGAACCCTTACGCCACGCTCACCGTGCGCGTTCCCGAGAGCAGCTTCGACCTCGCCGTGAAGCGCTTCGCCGCCCTCGGCGAAGTCCAGAGCGTTTCCACCTCCAGCGAGGACGTGACCTCCCAGTACGTCGACCTCCAGGCCCGCCTGCGCCACTACCGCGCTGTGGAGAGACGTCTGATCGACTTCCTCGCCGCCACCGACAACGTCAACCAGATGCTCGCCGTGCAGGACCGCATCGACAACGTGCAGCTGACCATCGAACAGCTGAGCGCCCAGCTCAAGTCGCTGCGCGAGACCACGACTTACGGCACGCTGTCGATCTTCCTTCGCGAGAAAGGCGTGCCGCAGGCCGGCGCCATCGACCCGTCCGACACGTTCACCGGGACCCTCGTGCACTCCATCAAGGTGCTCGGCCACGGCGCCCGCGTCACGGGCCTCGTGCTGACCGCCCTCCTGCCCTTCGTGGTCGTGTTCGGCGCCGTCGGGCTCGCCGCATGGTACGTGCTGCGCAGGGTGCGGCGCGGGCGCCGGCAGCCGTCGCTGCCCTCGCTGCCTGCCTGAGCGCCGCATCTCCGGTAGCCGATGCCGCCTCGCGGGTAGAGTCCGAGGGCAAGGCGGCAACGAGACGGCGCGAGGAGGCGGCGATGAAGGCGGTGCGGATCCACGAGTACGGCGGGCCCGAGGTGCTGGTGTACGAAGAGGTCCCGAAACCCGAGCCCAAGGCGGGCCAGATCCTCGTGCGCGTCGCAGCCGCTACTGTGAACCCCATGGACGTCTCGGTGCGCGAAAACCGCTTTCCGACGCCCAAGCAGCCGCCCAAGATCATCGGCTCGGACGGAGCGGGAGTCGTCGAGAGCATCGGCGCCGGCGTCACGGCCGTCGGGCCGGGCGACGCGGTCTTCTTCAGCGGCCTCGGGGTGGGCAGCGAGGGCAGCTACGCCGAGTACGTCGTGCTCGCCGAGGCCCAGGCCGTGCCGATACCCGACGGCCTCTCGTTCCCTGAGGCGGCGGCGATCGGCATGGCCTTCCCCGCCGCATACTACGGCCTCGTGCGGCGCGGCGCCCTGCAAGCCGGCGAGACCGTCCTCGTACAGGGCGCGGCCGGCGGCGTCGGCTCCGCCTCCGTGCAGCTGGCCAAGGCCTTGGGCGCGCGCGTACTCGCCACCGTGGCCGGCGCCGCCGAGGCAGACCTCGTGCGCAGCCTCGGCGCCGACGAGATCATCGACTACAAGATCGAAGACGTCGTCGCCCGCACCCTCGCGCTGACCGGCGGCACGGGCGTCGACCTGGTGCACGAGCTCGTGGTCAGCGTGAACCTGCCCGCCGACGTGAGGCTCGTCGCCACCGGCGGGCGCATCGTGTGCACCGGGCAAGGACCGTCGCCGGAGGCCACGGTGCCCATCGGCGAAGCGCTCGCCAAAGACGCGACGCTGCTGTTCATGAACCTCAACAACGCCAAGCGCGCCGGGGTGGCCGCCATCGCCGCGGAGATCGCCCAGATGGCGGTAGAGGGCAAGGTCAGGCCGGTGGTCGGGGAGTCGCTGCCCCTGGCGGAGGCGCGCCGCGCCCACGAGCTTCTCGCCGGCGCTCACCTGGGCAAGATCGTGCTGCTGCCGTAGCTGCTGCTCAGTACCCCTTGCCGTTGCCGCGGATGGCCTCTTCGCGCTCCTTGCGCAGCTTCAGCTGAGGCAGGAGAGCTTCCATCACGCGAAGCAGCGTCTCGAGACGCTGTTCCTCGCTGAGGGACTCGAGCAGCTCCTGCTTGAGCGGCGCGCCGAAGTCGAAGGCCGCCGCCACGCGGAACGAGAGCGGGCCATCGCCCTTGGGCTCCTTCGGTGATTCCACATCCATCAGCACGAGCATCGTGCGGAACACCTCGAGCACGCCGGCGCGCAGCAGCTCGGGCGCCTCGGGCTCCTCGTCCTCGTAGTAATCGATGAGGCCGCTGAGGTACTCGCTCTCCGGGTCGTCCGGCGGGCGCAGCTCGAGGAGGCGAAAGCGGCGCCCGCCCTCGACGAGGATGTTGAGGCGCCCGTCGTCGAACTCCTCGAGGAGCTCGGTCACCCGGGCGGTGCACCCGCACTCGCGCAGCGCCTCTCCCTCGACAAGAACGATGCCGAACTCGCCGCCGTCCAGCCGCTCCTGCACGAGCAGCTTGTAGCGCTCCTCGAAGATGTGCAGCGGCACCACCTCGCCGGGCAGCAGCACGAGGCCGAGCGGGAACAGACCGAGGGCGACCTCGTCAGCGCTGCTCATGCCACGCCACCACGACGGCCTCGAGCCTGGTCTCGCTGGCCACGTCGGGGTCGTCGTCGAAGCCGGGGAGCGCCACGATCATGCCGTGAAGGTCGATGAAGTTGAGATCCAGCGGATCCGTGTCCGGGTGTTCGTCGATGAGGGCCCAGGCGATCTCGCCGGGCGCCGTCCAGGTGAGCCCCACAAGGCCTCCTTCCGCTGATGCGCCTAGTCTACCCCCCGCCGGGAGGCTCGTCTCGCAGGCCCACGTACATGGTGTACTCGTGACGGCGGCCCTGGACGTCATCGAAGGCCGATATGGGCAGGACGCGAGCGAAGACGCCGGCCAGCGATCGTTCGAACTCGGCGTAGCGATCCGGCGACCAGAAGACGACGGCTCCGCCGGGGCGCAGAGCGCGGCGCGCGAGCCGCACGCCGGCCTCGGAATAGAGGCCGGCGTTGGCCTCGCGGACCAGCCATCCAGGGCCGTTGTCGGTGTCGAGCGAGACCAGGTCGAAGCCCTCAGGGTGAGCCGCCAGCACGTCGGCCACGTCGGCCACGGCGATGGTGGCGCGCGCGACGCGCGCGCCCGCGGCGGCGCGCGACGCGCGCCCCTCACCGTGGGCGCGGAACCAGCGCACGATCGTCGGCTCGTACTCGGCCACGGTCACGTGTGCGATGCGCTCGTCGGCGAGAGCCTCGTCGAGCGCGTAGCCCAGGCCGAGGCCGCCGATGAGCACCTCGAGGGCGTCACCGGCGAGGTGCGGCAGGGCGGCCGCCACCATGGCGCGGCTGGAGGCCTCGTTGGCCGTGGAGATGAGGAAGGCGCCGTTCAGGATGACCTCGAGATCGGCGCCGCTGCGCCGCAGCACCAGCTCGCCGCTGCGACCGGCTTCACGAGCGAGCACCTCGACCTCCACGCTCACGCCGCCCCGTCTCGTCGCTTCCGCGTCGTGCCCGCGCCGCCCGCGCGACCCGGCGGCGTCACTCGCGGCTGCGCAGGTAGCCGGCGATCAGCGCGTCGACGTGCCGCTCGACGTCCTCGGGCAGCGGCGGCACGTCGTTGTTCTCGATGAGATGGTGGGCGCGCTCCCACGCGTCCTTCACCAGGGGCTTGTCGACGTAGTGCTCGAACGCCTCCCGATGCCAGAGCTGCGGCTGCCACAGCTCTCCGGCACGGTAGAACAGGCGCGTGCTCTTGCGCGTTAGAAAGTGCCCGCCGATGCCGACGGCGACGATGTCGTCGACCAGCGCGCGCGCCTCGTCGACCGGATCGTCGCGCAGAAAGCGCTCGATGGCATTGACCGTGTCGGCGTCGAGCACCGTCTTCGCCAGGCTCGCCGTCTGGGCGCTGTCCATGAGCCCGAAGGCGAGCATCACGTCCGCCCCGGCGAGAGCCGTCGCCAGCCCCGTGAGCATGCCCTCGGCGCCGGCCTGCAGGTCGCACGCCTTGGCGTCACAGCTCACGGCGCTGCCCTGGCTGCGCAGCCCGTAGAACTTGCTCATCTCGATGCAGGTGAGGTTGATGAGGCCGTCCTCGGGCGTCCCCGACAAGTACAGGCCGCTGCGCATCTCGGCGACCGCCGAGCCGACGGCCGAGACCATCGCGCAGCCGGGCGCCGCGAGCTGGAACAGCACCACGGCGCTCAGGAGCTCGGCCATGTTGAGGATGCTGGTGCCGAGCACGCTCATGGGCCCGGTCGTGCCCATCTGTGGCATCGGCAGCACGAAGATGGGGCAGCCGGCCCGCGCCATGAGCACGTGCGCTTCGGTCATCTCGGCGTCGTGCTGGAGCGGGGCGATGGTGCAGTTGGTCGCCGACCAGATGGGGCGCTCGCGAAGAGACGCGCCGGCGATGGCCTGGAGCATCTCGATGAAAACGGGCGCCTGGTCCGGATGGCGGACCTCGTCCTGCAGGTGCTTGCGGGAGTTCTGGTACGTGATGCGCGCCATCTCGAGGTTGCCGACGCGCGCCTCGACGTCACCGGGAGTGATGGTCGCCCAGGTGAAGTCGATCTCCGGCACGGCGTCGTAGAGGCGCATCATCGTGGCGAGATCGGCGGAGGTACCTTCGTGCCGCTCGCCGCTCAGGTCGTCGAGCATGTAGGTCGCGGCGCCGTCGCTGGTGTAGAGCATCCCTTGATCGTTGATCCGGCAGTCGTAGGCAGGGTCACGTCCCGCCAGATGGACGTCTCGCGGGACCATCTTGAGGCAGCGCTCGATGAGCTCCCAGGGCAGCTTGACGGTGAGCGCCTCGGCGTCCACCGTCGCGCCGGCCTCGATGAGCAAGCCGGTCAGGGTCGGCGTGCCGTAACAGACGCCGACCTCGGCGAGTACGCGCAGCGTCTGCTCGTGGATGAACTCCTTGTCGGCGTCGGTCAGGTAGCTCAGTCGCGGTCGCGCCACGTGTCCCCCTCGCTCGGCGGCCCGTCCGGTGGTCCGCTCTCGTCGATGCGCTTCGTCATGGCCTGCGGCTCGCAGCCGCGCCCGAACTGCGCGCAGTCCGGACACTCGCCCAGGAGGATGCCCCGCTCGACACCTTCGGCCACGATCTCGTAGCCCTGCGACAGAAAGAAGCCGGGACTCCGTGCCGTCACCCACAGGCGGGCGATGCCGCGGGCCGGCGCTTCGCGCTCCAGCGCGGCATACAGGTGACTGGCGATCCGACGGCGCCTGTACCGGCCGTCCACGGCCATCCAGTTGACCGCGTCCAGACCCTGATTGCGCTCGAGGGCGATAGCGCCCACGAGACGTTCGCCGTCGAAGGCGCCCCACGCCGCCTCGATCTGCTCGTCGTCGCGCCCGGAGTCTTCCAGCCCGCAGGCGACACCCAAGCGGCGCACGGCCTCCAGGTCGGCAGTGCGCGAGATGACGATGAACGCGCCGTTCACGGCGCCTCGCGCCAGCGCACGCGCGCCTGCGGCGCGCCCACGCTGCGTGCATAGCTCTCGATCACGCGGTCGATCTCCGCGACGACGTCGTCCGCCAGAGGTGCCACCGTGTGCGCCGCCATGAGCTCCCGAGCTTGCTCGGCGGCGTCTTGGGCAAGGCTTCTGCCGGCGTACGTCTCGAACGGCTCACGCTGGAACACGCGCGGCCGCCAGAGCTCCCCCGTGCGGGAGAACTGCCGCGTGCTCTTCGCCGCCAGAAAGTGGCCGCCCACGCCCACCGCGGCGATGTCGCCGGTGAGCGCCGTCGTGGCGTCGATCGGGTCCTCGCGGGCAAAGCGCTTGATCATGCCGACGACGTCGCAATCCATCACGACCTTGGCAAGACTCACGGTCTCAGCGCCGTCCAGGAGGCCGAAGGCCAGCATGCTGTCGGCCCCGGCAAGAGCGCAGGCAAGGCCGGTGAGCATGCCCTCAGAGCCCGCCTGCAAGTTGCTGGACTTGGCATCGCTGGTCACGGCGCTCCCGGTCACGGGCAGCCCGTAGAAGCGGCTCATCTCGATGCAGATCATGTTGATGAGCCCCACCTCCGGCGCTCCGCACAGATACCCGCCGGTGCGCATGTTCGTGGCCGCCGCTCCCACCCCCGAGATGAGACCGCAGCCCGGCTGGGCAAGCTGGAACAGCACCACGGCGCTGAGCAGCTCGGCCATGTTGATGATACTCGTGCCGAGGACGGTCATCGGCGAGGTCGTGCCGGGGAGCGGCATGGGCAACACCAGCACCGGCACGCCGGCTTTGACGAGCTCCATGGTCGCCGCGGTCATCTCACGCTCATGCTGCAGAGGGGCGATCGTACAATTGACGGTGCTGAAGATGGGCCGGTCCCAAAGAGAGCCGCCGGCCACCGCCTCGAAGATCTCCAGCAACGGCTTCACGTGTGCGACCTCGCGGACCTCGTCCTGCAGGTGCTTACTGAAGCAGTCCAGGGAGATCGCTTCGATCTCAAGGCCGGCCGTCAGCGGGTCGAGATCGCGAGCCGAGATCGACGGCCACGCGTAGTCCACTTCCGGGAGCGCGTCGAAGAGGCGCATCACCTGGCGCAGATCACGGGCCGTGCCTTCGCTGCGCACGCCGCTGACGTCGTCGAACATGTAGGTGCCCGTGCCGTCTGTGCAGAAAGTGAGCGAGCCGTCCCCGAGCACGACGTCGGTGCCCGGCGCGCGCCCCGCAAGGCGTACCTGGCGCGGGCAGGTCTTCAGGCAGCGCTCCACGAGGTCCCAGGGGAGCCGCGCGCGCAGGTGCGCCCGATCGACCTGGGCGCCGGCCTCCTCGAGCAGGTCGATGGCGGCCGGAACGTTGTAGCCGACGCCGACCTCCTCGAGGACGTACGCGGTCTGCTCGTGGACAAACTGCCTCTCCGCCTCCGAGAGATACATCATGCGGGCTCTCGCCATCGTGCCTCCCCGTCAGGGCCGCGCGGCTTCGTGACGCGCCACGATCGCGGCGATCTCGCGGGCGGCGTCTTCCGCGAGCGGCGCGACCTCGTGGCCGGCCAGCAGGTCGTGAGCGCGCTGGACGGCCTCTTCGATCAGCGCCCGTCCGGGCGCCTGGTGCTCCTCGAACGAGCCGCGCTGGAACACCTGCGGCCGCCAGATCTCCGTGCGGGAGTAGGCGCGCGTGCTCTTGCGCGCCAGATAGTGCCCGCCGATCCCCACCTCGAGGATATCGTCCATCAGGGCAGTGCTTTCGTCGATAGGGCTCTCGCGGACGTACCGGCGAAGCGCCCCAAGCTGGTCGTTGTCGAGCACGGCCTTGGCCAGGCTCTCGGTCTGCACGCCGTCGAAGGCCCCGGTCGCGATCAGCGAGTCGGCGCCCGCGAGCGCCGCGCAGAGACCAGTCATGCCGCCCTCCGAGCCCGCCTGGAAATTCGGCGCCTTGGCGTCAGCCGAGATGCCGGTGGCCTGCGTCAGCAGGCCGTAGTACTTGCTCATCTCGAGGCAGGTCAGGTTGATGAGGCCGATCTCGGGCCCGGCCGCGATGTACCCGCCGGTGCGCATCTCGGCGACCGCAGAGCCGACCCCGGAGATGAGCGCGCACCCCGGCGCCGCGAGCTGGAAGAGGACCACCGCGGAGAGCAGCTCGGCCATGCTCACGATGCAGGTGCCGGCCAGCGTCATGGGACCCGTCGTGCCCGCCTGCGGCATGGGCAGGATGAAGACCGGCACGCCGCGCTTGACCATCTTGAGCGCCGCCTCGGTCATGTCGCGGTCATGCTGCAGCGGGGCGATGGTGCAGTTGGTCACGGAGAAGTACGGCCGCTCGATGAGCGCGGCCCCGGCGGCGGCTTCGTACATGGCGAGGATCGGCTCCACGAGGTGGGGCTCGCGGATCTCGTCCTGCACGTGTTTGCTCGTGTTGCGGATCGTGAGCTCGGCGAACTTGAGTGGCAGCATGTACGGGTCGATGTCGCTGGCCTGAGGAGACGGCCAGATGGCGTCGACCTCCGACAGAGCGTCGCCGAGCCTGACGAAGGTCTCGAGGTCGGCGGCCGTGCCCTCGCGGCGGCGGCCGGTGAGATCATCGTAGACGTAGGTCTGGATGCCGTCGGTGGTGGTGTGCAGGGGCCATTCGCCCAGCACCCGATCGTCCTCGGGCCGGCGACCGGCGAGGAGCACCGTTCCGGGCACGGTCTTGAGGCACGGCTCGATGATGTCCCAGGTGAGCTTCGCCGTGAGCGCGTCCCGGTCGACCTCGGCGCCGGCGGCAGCGAGCAGGTCGATCGCTCGCGGCGTGTTGTACGCCACCCCGACCTTCGCCAGGACCTCCAGGGTCTTCTCGTGGAGGAAATCCTTCTCGCGTTCCGTCAGATACGTCGCTCTCGCCCTCGCCACGGGGCCTCCTTCTTCGCTGGGCGTCAGGCTACCACAGGGCCCGCCGCCGAAGGCTGGGATCGCCGGCGGAACGCGAGGTTTGCCCGATGATACGTCCCCGACGCCGCGAGGAAGGCGAACTTCGCCCCGCGAGAGGCAGCCGCGGACGACGGCGCAGGCGGACGGCGCTTAACGACGCACGGCCCGCTGAGTCTGCTTCGACTCAGCGGGCCGTGCGTCGTACTAATCCGGCGGCGTCCTACTCTCCCGCAAGGTTGCCCCTGAAGTACCATCGGCGCTGGAGGGCTTAACTACTCTGTTCGGAATGGGAAGAGGTGTGACCCCTCCGCTATGACCGCCGAAAACTCGAGCGCCTTCACAAGCGCGCAGATCTTCGTGCCGGCACGCGGACACGGACCTGAAAACTGCAGAGCGGCATTGAAGTTCAAAGTCAAGCCCTCGGGCAATTAGTACTGGTCTGCTGAACACATTGC
>CAVXXF010000002.1:0-452500 GCA_963765635.1 uncultured Thermoleophilia bacterium | reverse complement strand
GCGCGCGAGCAGGACTTGCTGGCGGCCGAAGACGAGCGCCTCGACGGCCGGGGGCGGGTCAAGGTGAGGCGCGCCGGCCGCCATGGCCGCGGGGAGACCGGCGATCTCGTCGAGCGACGCCTCTGGGGAGGCGACGACGGCTGCCGGCGGGCGGCCGGCCAGACCGGCCGCGACGCCGGCGGCCAGGCCGTTCAGGCCCTGCAACGGGTACTCGAGCACGAACGGCAGAGAGCGCGCCTCGAGCTTCGCCGTCGACCCCAAGCTCGCGATCACACCCAGATGTCGCGCATACACGGCGTCCCAGGGCAGCGCCAGCACGGCACTCAGCCAAGAGCTGTCCTCGTCAAACAGGACCTCGGGAAGACGGGCGCGTAACGCAAGCCCGGAAGGGCGCAGGACCGCGGCAGCCGCGGCGATCGCCGCCAGCGGATCCGAGGTCCGCAGGTCGAGGCAGTACGTATCGACGGCCGGGGCGGCGAGCGGCCGCTCGCCGGGGCGGAGCATGAGCACGAGGGCGGCAGTGGCGTCGGCGCCCGGCAAAGCCGCTGGTGAAGCCGCGCGAGGCGCCTTGGGGCGAGGCACCGCCGGGCCGAGCGACGCGGCGTCACGCCGGCGAGCGGCCAGGCGGCGCTCGTCGAGCGCCGCCACAGCCCGCCGGCGCAGATCCTTGAGTTCGCCGACGCCGAGAAAGAGCCCGTCCGCGACGGCGAACTCGAACCCGCCCAGCGAGTACGGCGTGCCGCCCAGCGCGCCGAGCGCGTCGCGCGCCTTGTCGGCGGTGAGCGCCGCGGTACGCGCTGCCGCCAGCGGCCGGGCGCTCGTGACGCTCACGGTCTCGACACCGGCCGCTCCCTCGGTCTCGATGGCCAGAGCCGCCGGCCTGCCCTCCTCTCCGACAAGACACATGCGCAGCAGCACCGGGCGCAGCGTACTGCGGCCGGCGACCAGGTCGCGGGCCAGCCGCGTGGCGTCGGCGGCCTCCAGCCGGAACAGCCGATCCTTGACGGCGACGCGCTCGTGGAGACGCAGCGTGATTTCGGCGTCACCGCCTTCCTGGACTCGTATGGGCTCTGTCTGCCCCCACGGCGTGTACAGGTACACGAGGTCGCCGGCAGCGACCTCCTTCGCGAGTCGCACCCTGACCTCGCCGCGGCGCTCGTCCACCGCCGCCGCGCGACCCACGAGCACACCCCGATGACCGCCGCGGCCGCCGCTGCGGACCTCGTGGTGGCGGCCGTCCAGATGCGCCGTCGTGAAGCTCCGCGAGAAGCTCTGCTCGAGCCGCGACCTCCACTCGGGGCGCACCTTGAAGCCTTCGGGATCGGCGCGCGCCGCATCCAGCGCCTCGCGGTACACCGCCGTGGTGACCCCGACGTAGGCAGGATCCTTCATGCGACCTTCGATCTTGAACGAGGTGACCCCCGCGGCGAGCAGCCCGGGCAGCGCAGCGACCGCCGCGAGGTCCGAAGTGGACATGACGCGGGTGGGCTCGGCGGCGCGGTCCGCGGCGGCGGCAGTGGCAGGGCGCTCGTGCGCGGATGCGTCGCCCAGACGGCGCAGGTCGTAGCGCAGGCGGCAGGACTGGCTGCAGCGCCCGCGGTTGCCGCTGCGCCCGCCGACCATGCTCGAAAGCAGGCAATCGCCGGAGTACCCGTAGCAGAGCGCCCCGTGGACGAAGGCCTCGAGCTCGAGGCCGCGCGCCGCGAGAGCGGCGATCTCGCCGAGACTGAGCTCGCGGGCGAGGATCGCCCGCGTGAAGCCAAGCCGGACCAGCGCTGCAAGCTGGAAGGAGCTGTGCGCGTTCAGCTGTGTACTGGCGTGCAGCGGCAGCTCCGGGTAGGCCTCGCGCACGCGCTCGGCGAAGCCGAGATCGGCGACGATGAGCGCGTCGAGGCCGGCGACATACGGCGCCTCCAGCGCCGCCAGTGCCGGCCCGACTTCCTCGCCCTTGAGCAGCGTGTTGAGCGCCAGGTACGCGCGCGCATCGTACAGATGAGCCGTCTCGACCGCCTCGACCGCGGTCTCGCCGGCGAAGTTGCCGGCGAAGGCGCGCGCGCTCCAGCGCTCGAGACCGAAGTACACGGCGTCTGCGCCGGCCGCCAGGGCCGCGCGCAAGGCGCGCGGCTCGCCGGCCGGCGCCAGCAGTTCGACGTGTCGTGCGGCCGTCATGTCGGCGACGCCTTCACGAGCCCGCGGGGCGCGCGGCGCTCAGCGCGCCGGCAGCGCGCCCGGCTCCTCCTTGACGACCTTGCCCTTCTTGTCGCGATGCACGCGCGTGAGGCCGCTGGTGGCGATCGTCTTCACGCCGTTCCGTTCGAGCTCGTCGAGGAAGATGTTGATGCCCAGCGAGTCGCTGCTCATGTGCCCGGCGATGAGCACGTGGATGCTGTGCTTGTCGGCCTCATCGCGCAACTCCTGACCCATGTGCATGCCGACGATCGTGCCGACGCCGGCGGCGGCGAGCTTTTCGACGACGGTCTTGGGGCCCTCGGTGCCGCCAGTCATGTCGACCCACACCCTGCCGGCGCGAGCGCCGGGGCTGCTCTTGCCGAGGTACGGGCCGGCTCCCTTCTGCGCAGCGATGCGGTACTCGGGGATCTCGAGCAACGCCTGCTGCACGTCTTCGATGAGAGCCGGCTTCTTCTTGGTGAAGTACTTGTTGAGATAGTCGACCACGAGGTTGTCGGTCGGCGTGTGCGCCGAGAAGAACGGCACGTCGAGCAGCCGGGCCGCGTCTATGGCCTGATCGTAGTTGAGCGGCATGAGGCGTCTGCGCACCTCGTCCATACGCTCCATGATGAGCTTCTCGCCGGCCTGGATCGGCACCCCCAGCCCGGCCCAGATGTCGGCCTGCACCTCCATCACGCTGTCGAGCTTGGTGAGACCCCAGCCTTCGGGATGGTGCGTGTAGATCGCGTCGACCGGCACGCCCTTCTCACGCAGGCGGTCGGCGAGGAGCACCTCGCCGGTGTTCATGTCGATGCCGCCGATGAGTGTGGTGACCTCCGTGTCGGGGTCGCCCACGTAGATGCGCGTGTCGTTGAAGGGGTTGGTGAGCTCTTCGGCGTCGGCAAGCGCTTTGAGGTGCTCGGGGAGAGCGTCGTAGCGCTTCCTGGTGCGGGCGAGGAACTCGTCGACGCCGGCCTTGCCGCGCGGGTCGGCCTCGATGCCCATCCGCACGGCTGTCTCGTAGATCTCGCGTAGCTTCACGATGGTCCTTTCGTCTGTCGGAGCTGGTTGTTCTTACCCACACGGGCCTGAGCGGCACCCCTGTCGGTTGAACGGGGCAGCGGTCGCGAGAGAAACCGGCTGTCGGCGTCGACGAAGCGCCAGAGCTTCTGGTCGCCACCGCGCACGCCGATGCGCGGCGTCGTGACGATGCGAGGAGAATCCAGGGGAGTCCTCCGGAGGCGCCCCCACGGGAGAGGATCGCGAGGGGCGCCTTCCAGACAGGCCAGCCGTTCTGCTCGCCGCCGATGGCCAGTGCCTGCGCCAGGCGCGCGGGGCCGCTGCACAACAGGCGCTGCTCCTCGATACCACGTCGAGCCACCATATCCCCCACTCCGCACTCCGGCACGAGAGCCCGCAGCAGGACGCCCGCGCCCGTACCTTCGGGTTCGCAGGCCACGTTGGCGCAGAAGTGCATTCCGTAGGTGAAGTAGACGTACAGGTGTCCCGGCGATCCGAAGAGCACGGCATTGCGCGCGGTCTTTCCGCGATACCCGTGGCAGCACGGGTCGTCCTGCCGATAGGCCTCTGTCTCGACGATGCGCCCGCCTGTCCCGCGAAAGAGGAACGTGCAGCCGATGAGGTCGTGAGCAACGTCAAGGGCCGAACGGGCGAAGAAGCTCTGGCTCAGAGGTGTCTGCGCGTCCACGGCGCCCGTTCAGCAGCAGGGGCGCGCCGCCAGCGCTGCGCGCGCGAGTTCGAGCTGCTCGCGCACGCGCTGCGGGGCGGAGCCGCCGCGCGAGCGCTTGCGCGCCAGCTGCGCAACGGGTTCGAGCACGGCGTAGTATCCGTCGTCGAAGGCCGGCGACAGCTCCCGGAGCCGGTCCACGCCGACATCGCTCAGCGCCACTCCGGCCTCGAGACACTGCCTGACCAAGGTCCCGGTGAGGTGATGTGCCTCGCGGAACGGCAGGCCCTTCTCGACGAGGTAGTCGGCCACGTCGGTGGCCGCCAGGAAAGGATCGCAGGCGGCCGCCAGTCGCGCCTCGTCGAAGGTGACGCCTTCAAGCAGTCCGAGCACGACCGGGAGGAGCTGGTCGAGGCAGTCGACGGCGTCGAAGAGGTAGCGCTTGTCCTCGCGCAGGTCGGTGTTGTAGGCCAGCGGCAGGCCGTGGAGTACGCCGAGCAGGCCGCCAAGGTCGGCGGTCAGCCGCGGAGCGGCGGCCCGCATCAGCTCGGCGGCGTCGGGGTTTTTCTTCTGCGGCATGATGCTGGAGCCGCCGCTGTACGCGTCGGGCATCGCGACGAAGCCGAACTCGGCGCTGGCCCACAGCACGAGCTCGCCGCCGAGGCGGCTGAAGTGCGTGCCGACCTGCGCGGCAGCAGCCAGATAGTCCACGGCGAAATCGCGGTCCGCGACGGCGTCGAGGGAGTTCTCGGCGACGCGCGTGAAGCCCAGGTCGGCGGCCACCGCCTCGCGGTCGAGGTCGAAGTCGAGGCCGACCGCCGCGCCGGCCCCGAGCGGTAGCTCGAGGCAGGCCTCGCGGGCGGCCGCCAAGCGGCCGCGGTCGCGCTCCAGCATCCAGAAGTAGGCCAGCAGATGCTGGGCCAGCGACGTGACCTGAGCCCTCTGCAGGTGCGTGTAGGCCGGCATCACCGTCTCGGCGTGGTCGGCCGCCCTGCCGAGGAGTGCGCCCTGCAGGGCGGCCAGCGCCGCGTCCTGCCGCTCGATCACGCGGCGCAGGTGCAGGCGCACATCGGTAACGACCTGGTCGTTACGGCTGCGCGCCGTGTGCAGCTTGGCGCCGGCATCGCCGGTGAGCTCCGTGAGCCGGCGTTCAACGGCCATGTGCACGTCCTCGTCGGCATCGACCGGCGCGAACTCGCCGGCCTCGATCTCGCGGCCGACGGCCGCCAGACCCACTTCGAGCGCCGCCAGCTCGGCGGCCGTAAGCACGCCCGCTTTGCGCAACGCCCGCGCGTGCGCCACGGAGCCCTCGATGTCCTCGGGCCACAGGCGCCAGTCGAGCGCCAGCGAGCTGTTCAGCGCCACGAACGCGGGCGCGCGCTCGCCGGCGAAGCGCCCCGAGCGCGCGACCGTCATCTGTGCTGCCCCCGCATCATCGCGATCCTACGACTCCAGTTCCTTCATCAGGTGGTGCTCCTTGCCGATCCGCGCCCACACCTCGATGGGCAGGCCCCACAGCTGGATGAAGCCGGCCGCGGCCTCGTGGGAGAACTCGTCGTCTGTCGTGTAGGTCGCCAGCTTGTAGCTGTACAGGGAGAAGTCGCTGCGGCGGCCGTCGGCCACGCAGCTGCCCTTGAAGAACTTGAGGCGGATATCGCCGCTGACCCGCTCCTGGCTCTGGAAGAGGAACGCCTTGCAGGCCTCGGTGAGCGGGTCGAACCACTGACCTTCATAGATCATGTCGGCGAGCTTGCTCTCGATGGTCCGCTTGAAGTGCAGCAGGTCACGCGTGAGCACGAGGTCCTCGAGCTCGCGGTGCGCGGTGATCAGTGCCAGGGAACCCGCCACCTCGTACACCTCGCGACTCTTGATGCCGACGAGCCGGTTCTCGATCATATCGACACGCCCGAAGCCGTGGGCGTTGCCGATGGCGTCGATCGCCTCGATGAGAGCGACGAGCCCCATCTTCTTGCCGTCCAGGGCAACCGGTACGCCCTTCTCGAAGCTCACGACGACGTGCTGCGGCTCGTTGGGGGCGTCACTCGGAGAGACGACGAACTGGAAGGCGTCCTCGGGGGGGGCCACCCACGGGTCCTCGAGCACGCCGCACTCATTGCTGCGCCCCCACAGGTTCTCATCGATCGAATATGGGCTCTTCTTGGTCAGCGAGACCGGGATGTCGTGCGCCGCCACGTAGTCGAGCAGCTCCTCGCGACTGGGCCAGTCGGCGCCGCGCGCCGGGGCGATGATCTGCAGGCTCGGATCCTGGCTGCGGACCCCAACGTCGATACGTACCTGGTCGTTGCCCTTGCCGGTGCATCCGTGGGCGACGGCGGTGGCGCCGTACTTGTGCGCCGTCTCGACGAGCTTCCTGGCGATCAGCGGCCGCGACAGCGCGCTGACGAGCGGGTACTTGTCTTCGTAGAGCGCGTTACCCATGAGCGCCGGCAGACAGTAGTGCTCGGCAAACTCCTCCTTGGCGTCGATGGCCACGGCGGCGACGGCGCCTGAGGCCGTGGCGCGGGCCATGATCGCCGGGATGTCCTTCACGCGGCCGGCGTCGATGAGGCAGGCGACGACGTCGTAGCCGTACTTCTCCTTGAGCCACGGGATGAGGGCGGAGGTGTCGAGACCGCCGGAGTAGGCGAGGACGACGGTGCCGTTGGGGGCGCTGGTGGTGCTCATGATGCATCGCTCCTTGGGTGATGATGATGGCGCCGGCAGGGGCGAAGCCGCCCGCCGACAACGCGGCGTGTCTGGAGTGCGCGCGGGAAGGTGCCTGCGCGCTAGGCCTCTCGGAGGCGGTCGAGATAGCGCTTCATACTCTGCGCCATGTCGGCATCGCCCACGATGACCAGGAAGGTGTCGTCGCCGGCCAGCGTGCCGACCACGTCGCTGTGGTTGAGGTTATCGATCTGGCGGGCCACTGTCGACGCCGTGCCGATCTCGCAGCGCACGACCACGAGCTGCTGGGCGACCGACGTTGAACGTGCGAAATCGCGCATCACGTGCCGCGCCGCCTGCTCCGGGTCCTTGGGCCGCTCGCGCGAACTGAGGACGTACCTGGCGCGCCCCAGATGAGTGCGCACCTTCTGGAGGTCGAGCTCACGGATGTCGCGGGAGACGGTGGCCTGCGTGACATCGCAGCCGAGATCGCTGAGGGCGCTCACAAGCCCCCGCTGAGTGGACACCTCGCGCTGCTGGACCACCGTCTGGATGAGGCGCTGACGCTCTGTCTTGCTCAACGGCGCGCGGTTGCTCATGCCTTCGCTGTCTCCCGTGACGAGGGCCGGTCACGATGGTGCAGCTGCCGGCAGGTTCCTCTCGCTGATCGGTGCATAGAATACACCACCTCCGCCCGGAATATGCAAACGCCCGCGTCCTCGTGCGCCGTGACAGCCGTCACGGCGTCACCTTGGTGCCGCAGCCGGCGTCGGTGAGGATCTCGAGCAGCACGGCATGCTCCACGCGACCGTCGATGATGTGGGCGCTGGCGACGCCGTTCTCCAGCGCCCTGCGCACCGCCGCCACCTTAGGGATCATGCCGCCGGTGATGCGCCCGGCAGCCTGCAGCGCCCCGAGATAGGCGAGGTCGCACTCGGAGACGGGGGCGACCTCGCCGCCCTGGTCTTCGTACACACCGTCGACATCGCTGAGGAAGATGATCTTCTCCGCGCCCAACGCCGCGGCGAGCTCCCCGGCGACGGTGTCGGCGTTGACGTTGTAGGCCTCGCCGTGCTCGTCGGCGCCGACACTGGCCACCACCGGGATGTTGGCCTCGGCGAGCAGGTCGAGCACGCTCACGTCGACCTCGGCGACCTCACCGACGAAGCCGAGGTCGACGGCGTTGCCGGCCTCGTCCTGGTGCTTCTTGGGTGTGACCCTGAGCAGACGGCCGTCCTCGCCGGAGATGCCGACGGCCGTCCCGCCGTGGCGACTGATGAGCCCGACGATCTCCTTGTTGACCTTGCCGACCAGGACCATCTTGGCGACCTCCATGGTGGCCCCGTCGGTGACGCGCTGACCGTCGACGAACTCCGGCGTCATCCCCAGCTTCGCCATGTGCCGGCTGATCTCGGGGCCGCCGCCGTGCACGACCACGACCTTCATGCCGACGAGCCGCAGCAGGACGATGTCCTCGGCGAACTGCTCCTGCAGGCGCGGCGAGGTCATCGCCGCGCCACCATACTTGAGCACGACCGTGGTGCCCCAGAAGCGGCGGATGTAGGGCATGGCCTCGAGCAGGGTCTTCACGGTCTTCTGGTGGCGTACGGTCATGTCGAGTACTCCGCGTTGAGGGTGACGTAGTCGTGCGTGAGGTCGCTGAAGTACACCGTGGCCTCGGCGCCGGGTCCGTTGAGGGCCACGCTCAGATCGATCTCGGGCTGGTGCATGATGTCGAGAAGCCGGCCCTGCTGGACCTGGTCCAGCGCCGCCGGCTGCCCGTGCTCCACGATCACCACGTCCTCGTAGGAGATGCGCGCCGGCAGCGCCCGGTGGCCGTCGCGGCCCAGCGCCTGGCCGATGGCCTGCATGATGCGGCCCCAGTTGGCGTCGCGACCGTAGAAGGCCGTCTTCACGAGCGGCGAGTTGGCGACGGCGCGCGCCACGGCTTCGGCCCGGCTCTCGTCCTCAGCGCCGGTCACCGTGAGCTTCATCGTCCGCGTGGAGCCCTCGCCGTCGGCCACGATGGAGACGGCGAGCGCCAGGAGCGCGGCCTCCATGGCCTGGCCCAGCCGCGCCAGCCCCTCCTCCCCCGGCCTCACGCCCGAGGCGCCGTTGCAGAGACCGAGCACCGTGTCGTTGGTCGACTCCTGGCCGTCCACGGTGATCATGTTGAAGGACTCGTCGACGGCGTCGTGCAGCAGCTTCGCCCAGGCGGCGTCATCGACGACTGCGTCGCAGGTCACGAAGCAGAGCATGGTCGCCATGTTGGGGCTGATCATGCCGCAGCCCTTGGCGGCGAAGCCGAGCTTGACCCTGCCCTCCGGCGTGGTCACCTCGAGGGCGCCGTACTTGGCGTGCTTGTCGGTCGTGCGGATGGCCGTGGCGAAGTGGTCAGACGCGTTCGGGCCGGCGCCGCCGGGCAGCGCGGTCGCGGCGGCGGCGATCCCCGGCTCGATCTTCTCCATCGGCAGGTGCACGCCGATCAACCCCGTGGAGCACACGGCGACCTGCTCGACGGGCAGCCGCAGGTGATTGGCCGTGAGCAGCCGCATCCGCGCCGCATCGGCGAGCCCCTGCTTGCCCGTGCAGGCGTTGGCGTTGCCAGCATTGACCACGATGGCACGCAGGTGGGAACAGTCACTGGTCTCGCGCGTGAGCCGTACCGGCGCGGCGGCGGCAGCGTTGCTCGTGAACGTCGCTGCCGAGACGCCGGCGACCTCTGAAGCGAGGATTCCGAGGTCGAGCTTGCCGCGTTTCTTGACCCCGCTCGCGACCCCGGCGGCGAGGAACCCCTGCGGGTAGGTCACGCCGCCGGCGACTTCGTAGGCGAAGGCCGGGAGCGGGGCGAATCTCGTCACCGGCAGCATCTCACACCAGCCCTTCGTGCTCAGGCAACCCGAGCATCACGTTCATGTTCTGCAGCGCCTGCCCCGACGCGCCCTTCATCAGGTTGTCGATGACGCTGATGACCACGATGCGACCGGTGCGCTGGTCGACGTGCGGGAAGATGCGGCAGTAGTTCGTGCCGGCCACATCCTTGAGCGACGGCGGCGCGTCGCAGACCTCGATGAAGGTCTCGGCGGCGTAGAACTCCTCGAACACCGCCGTGACCCGGGCCTGGCTGGGGACGGGGAACGTGGCGGTCCGCACGTAGATCGTCTCGCTGATGCCGCGCTGCAGCGGCACCAGGTGAGGGACGAAGGTCAGCTGCGGACCGGCGCCGTTGCCGCCGGGAGCCGCGCCGAAGGAGCTGACGCCCGGCGCGTCACCCGCCAGACCGGCGGCGATCTCCGGGTAATGGCGGTGCGTACCCAGACCGTAGGCGACGAGGTCCGAGTCGACGCTGCAGAAGTGCGTCGTGCCCTTCGGTGTCTTGCCCGCCCCGCTCACCCCCGACTTGGCGTCGATGACGACGTCGAGCAGGCCCAGTTGCTTGAGCGGCGCCAACGCCAGGAGCGCCGCCGTGGGGTAGCAGCCCGGATTGGCCACCAGCGTCGCGGCTGCGACCTCCTCGCGGTGCAGCTCGGTGAGCCCGTAGACGCCAGGCAGAAGTTCGGGATGCGGGTGGTCTCCGTACCACTCGGCATAGGCCTCGGCGGTGAGGCGGAAGTCGGCGCTGAGGTCGATCACCCGGGCGCCGTCGTCGAGGAGACGCTTGGCGACCTTCGCCGCCTGGCCATGGGGCGTGCAGACGAAGGCGACGTCGACGCCGCTCAGATCATCCTGGCTGCAGAACTCGAGCCCGGCACGCACCCGCGGCAGGTGCTGCTGCACCGCCTCGCCGGCGAGCGTCTGAGAGCTCATATGCGTGAGCTTGACAGAGGGGTGGTGAAGCAGGAGCTCGGCGAGCAGCGCTCCGGTGTAGCCGCTACCGCCGACGATGCCGGCACTGGCGACGCAGGGGTCGGCGGCGAGGTCGTTGGCGGCGGTCTTCGTCTGAACGCAGGTCGCAGATATCATCAGGCACTCCGGGTGCACGTCGGGGAAAACGCGGGCCGAGAAGGGTGTGCGCCGGCGGAGAGCGAGAGCGATGTCTGCGACAGCGGCTAGCTCAACGAGCTAGCGCAGACGGGGGCGCCCACCGGCCGGCGTGCGTCGTGCACGTCGGGCGCGGGCGGCCGGGCAGCACGCTAGGCCCGCCGCGAGGCGGGCCTGGGGGTCGCACGTGATGGTGCAGGCGCTGCTCATCGTCGAGGGACTATACCCAAGTCGCGCGAATCATGCAACCGCTCAATTCACTTGATGCAGAATATGCGCTCAAGATGCGGCCCGGCGAGCGGCCGGACGCGAGCAGGCGGGCGCCCGAAGGCGGCCCGCCCGTTGCGGCTCGACCGTTGACGCGCTCGCCCTATCGCAAGGTCGCTGCGAACTCCCGCTCGAGCGCTTTGAGGATCTTGGCGCGCACGCCGGCGATGTCCTTCTCGCCGAGCGTGCGCTCCGGCGAGCGCATCACGACGCGCAGAGCCAGCGAGCGCCTGTCTGCCGGCACCTGGCTGCCCTCGTACATGTCGAAGATGTGCACGTCGCGGGTGAGCTTGCCGCCGGCGCGCCGAGCCACGTCGACCACTGCGGCGGCGGCGACGCCGCGATCCACGATGATCGCGAGGTCCTGCGCGGCCGGCGGGTACGCGCCGACATCGTCGAACGTGGCTGTATCGAGAGCTATGGGCGCGATGCGGTCGAGAGCCAGCGCGGCGCAGTACAGCTCGAGGTCGTCGACCCCGTAGGCCGCGGCGACGTCCGCGCGCAGCAGCCCCAGGGCGCCCACCCCGCCGGCGCCCGGCAGGCTGACGGTAGCCGCCTTGCCGGGATGCAGATACGGGAAGTGCGCCGCCGCGTCACCGAGCGGCGCGAACTCGCCGCGCAGGCCCACGGCTGCGAGCGCGGCCTCGACGAGGCCCTTGAGCGTGAAGAAGTCGGTCGGGCGCCGCGCGCCCGTCCAGTTCTCGGTCTCGAGCGGCCCGGCGAGCACGATACCGACGGCCTCCGGCTCGTGCGGCAGGACGGCGCCGGGTTCGGCGGCGTGCGCCGGCGCCGGGCTCGTCTGGTCGTCCCACAGGTACACGTTGCCGATCTCGAAGAGGTTGGGCGGGTCGTTGAGCCGGTCGACGTTGGCGCGCACCGCGGCGACAAGGCCGGGCAGCAGCATGGTGCGCATCACCGACTGCTCGACGCTCATGGGGTTACTGATCTTGACGGGGACAAGGCGCACGTCGCCCGCGGGCAGACCGAGCGGATCGAGGGCGTCGGGCGCCACGAACGTGTAGGTGATGGCCTCATCGAGGCCGCAGCCGGCCAAGGCGCGCCGCACGGCGCGCCGCACCTGCTGCGGCTTGGTGAGGCCACCGGCCGGGCGATGCAGGGGCAGCGTCTCCGGCGCCAGGTCGTAGCCGGCGATGCGTCCGATCTCTTCGATGAGGTCGACTTCGCGCACGAGGTCGGGGCGAAAGGTCGGCGGCGTGATCGTCCACTCCGCGGCTGACGATGCCCCGGAGGCGAGGGCCGAGGACGTGCCGTCGTCCACGTCGCATTCGAGGCGGCGCAGGATGCCGGCCTGTTCCGGCGCCGGGACGGCGTAGCCGAGCAGACCGTCGGCCTTCGCCGGCCGGTAGGCGAGCCGCGGCCTCGGTGGCGCCTCGCTCCACACGTCTACCGTGCCCGGGGCGACGGTGCCGCCGCACAGCTCGACGAGCAGTCGCGACGCGAAGTCGAGCCCTCCGGGCGCGAGGTTCGCGTCGAGTCCCTTTTCGAAGCGGTTACTGGCCTCGCTGCGGATGCCCGTGTGCAGCTCGGTGCGCAGGATGCTGGGGCCGCTGAAGTTGGCCGCCTCGAGCACCAGGTCGGTGGTGTTCTCGTCGACCTCGGCGTCGATGCTGCCGAACACGCCGGCGATGACCAGCGGCCGCTCTACGTCGGCGATCACCAGCATCTGATCGTCCAGCCGGCGCTCCACGCCGTCAAGGGTGATGATCTTCTCGCCGTCTTTGGCCCGCCTGGCGATGAGCGTGCCACCGCGGATCTTGCCGGCGTCGAAGGCGTGCAGCGGCTGTCCCCAGCCGAGCATCACGTAGTTTGTCACGTCGACGACGTTACTGATGGGACGCATGCCGGCGTGCGTGAGGCGCGCCTTGAGCCACGCCGGCGACTCGCCGACCGTGACCCCGCGGATGACCTGCGCCGCATAGCGCGGGCACAGGTCCGGGTCGGCGACCTCGACGGCGAGCGCCTCGGCGGCGGGGGCGCCGCCCAGCACCGCCGGACCGGCGGTGGGCGGCGGCGCGAGCTCCAGCCTCGCCGCGGCCGCCACCTCGCGGGCGATTCCGTAGATACTGAAGCAGTCGGGGCGGTTCGAGGTGAGCTCGAGCGCCAGAACGGCTTCGCTGACGGGCAGGTAGTCCTGCAGGGGTGCGCCCACTCTCCACTCGTCGGGCAGGACCACGATGCCCGGACTCTTCTCCTCGTAGCCGAGCTCCTGCTCGCTCATCATCATGCCGTTGCTCTCGACGCCGCGCAGGTTGGCCTTCTTGAGCTTGAGGCCGCTCTCGAGCGTGGCTCCGCTCAACGACACCGCCACGGTGTCGCCCGCCTGGAAGTTGTCGGCGCCGCAGACGATCTGGTGCACGCCGCCGTTGGCCTCCCCGACCTCAACGGTGCAGAGGCTCAGCTTGTCGGCGTTGGGATGCTTGTCACGGGTGAGCACCTTGCCGACCACGAAGCGGGCGAGGTTCTCGGGGTCCGCAGGCGCGCCGACCCGGTCGATTCCCTCCACCTCGGTGCCCGACATCGTGAGCAGCTCGGCGAGCTCCTCGACACTGCCGCGCCAGTCGACGTACTCCTTGATCCAGCTGAACGGTACGCGCATGCTCGCCGCCCCCTCTCAGAACTGCCGCAGGAAGCGGACGTCGTTGTCGTAGAAAAGGCGCAGGTCGGGGATGCCGTGCTTGAGCATCGCCATGCGTTCGACGCCCATGCCGAAGGCGAAGCCGCTGACCTTCTCGGGGTCGTAGTCGACGAAGTCGTAGACCGCCGGGTCGACCATGCCGGCGCCCATGATCTCGAGCCAGCCGGAGTGCTTGCAGGAGCGGCAGCCCTTGCCGCCACACAGCTCGCAGCTCACGTCGACCTCGATGCTCGGCTCGGTGAACGGGAAGAAATGGGGCCGCACGCGGATGGCGCGCTCGCCGCCGAAGAACTGCTCCGTGAAGTGGTGCACCGTGCCCTTGAGGTCGGCGAGCGTGATGCCCTCGTCGACGACGAGGCCCTCGACCTGGTGGAACATCGGCGTGTGCGTGGCGTCGGAGTCGCGGCGATAGACCTTACCGAGGCAGACGACGTACACGGGCGGCCGCTGCTGCTCCATGACGCGCACCTGCACGGGAGAGGTGTGGGTGCGCAGGAGCACGCCGCGGTCGGCGTCCATGACGGCTTCGGGCATGGTCTCGCGCTGCTCGACCACCCAGAAGGTGTCGTGGGCCGAGCGCGCGGGGTGGCTGGGCGGCGTGTTGAGCGCCGTGAAGTTGTAGTAGTCGAGCTCGACCTCGGGGCCCTCGGCGATGCGATAGCCGAGGCCGATGAAGATGTCTTCGACCTCGCGCATCGTCTGGCTGATGAGGTGTTCGTGACCGGCCGGGAAGGGCTGGCCGGGAAGCGTGACGTCAAGGCGCTCGTGGGCCAGCGAGGCGGACAGCGCTTCGCGCTTCAGCTCCGCCTCGCGCTCCTCCACGAGCGCCTCGAGCTCGCGGCGCACCGCGTTGCCGCCTTTGCCGAGCAGCGGACGATCCTCGGGCGGGAGCGTGGGGATGGAGCGCAGCAGCTCGGTGAGGGCGCTTTTGCGACCGAGCGTCGCGACCCGCGCCTGTTCGAGGGTGGGGACATCGGCGGCCCGCAGGATCGTGTCACGAGCCGTCGTGTACAGCGCCGCCAGGCCCGGAGCTCGCTGCTTCAGGATCTGCAGCTCGGCGTCGTCCATGGTCATCCTTTCGCCGGCGCCGCGGGGCGGCGCGAGAATTCGTAGAGGGCGATTGCGCCGGCGACACCGGCGTTCAGCGATTCCACCGCACCGGGCAGGCCCGGCGCCAGCGGGATCGTCACGAGCTGGGTCACGTGCGCGAGCGCCTCCGGCGAGAGCCCGGGCCGCTCGGCGCCCACCGCGAGCACAGCCGGGCGCCTGAGTGCGGCCGCGGCGAGCGGCACTCCTCCGTGCGCCGCCAAGCCGTACACCGCGGCCTCAGGCAGCGCCGCGCTCAGGTCGGCCAGCCGTACCTCCGGATACAGGGGCAGCCCGAAGACGGCGCCCATCCCGGCACGCACCGTCTTGGGGCCGTACAGGTCGGCGGATCCGGGGGCGGTGGCGAGGGCGGTGGCGCCGAAGGCCACCGCCGCGCGCAGCAGGGTGCCCATATTGCCCGGGTCGCCGATGCCATCGGCGAAGACGACCAGCGCCTCGCCGGCGGCGCCGGAGAGCGTCGTGAGCGTGCGGCGCTCGGACAGGGCGAACACCGCCATGACGTCCGGCGGTGTCTCGAGAGTGCTGATCTTCCCGGCGACGCGCTCCGCGACCGGATAGACGGCCGCCTGTGCGTCCCCACCGCTCAGCCCGAGAGCGGCGCTGAGCTCCAGGGCGCGCGCAGCACGTACGAAGACGACCTGTGGCCGGCGACCTGCGGCGAGACCGGCCGCAACGAGGTCAGCGCCTTCGACAAGGAATGCGCCCTCACGCTCGCGGAACTTGCGCTGACGCAGCGACGCCGCCCTCTTGACGAGGGCGTTCTGCGTGCTGCCGAGTTGTTCGCCTAAAACCCCAAGCTGCTCGCCTGCCCCGCCGGCTTTCAGGCCGCTTCGAGGGCCGCGCGCGCCTGGTCGACGAGCGAGGTGAAGTACTTGGGGTCGCTCACGGCGAGCTCCGCAAGGATCTTGCGGTCGAGTTCGATCTGAGCCAGCTGCAGGCCGTGCATGAACTGGTTGTACGAGAGGCCGTTCTCGCGAGCCCCGGCGTTGATGCGGATGATCCACAGCTTGCGGAACTCGCGCTTGCGCACACGCCGGTCGCGATAGGCGTACTGGCCACTGCGCTGCACCTGCTCCTTGGCCCGCTTGTAGCTGGAGTTCTTGGTGGCACGGTAGCCCTTCGCCTGCTCAAGTACCTTGCGGCGCTTCTTGCGTGAGCTGACGCTGCGTTTGATGCGAGACATGGTGCGTACTCCTTGGCACTACGCCGACCGGGCACACGGCGCCGGCCGACTGGTACTTCGTGTGCGTCGACCTAGCGCAGTCCGAGCAGGCGCTTGATCCCTTTGGTGTCGGCAGGACTGACGTCGTTCAGCTTACGGAAGCCGCGCTTGCGCTTGGAACTCTTGTGCTCCAGGAGGTGGCTCTTCATCCCGTGGCGGCGAACCAGTTTGCCCGTGCCCGTGAGGCGGAAGCGCTTCTTCGATGCGCTATGGGTCTTCATCTTCGGCATACGTACCTCCCTTCCGCTACTTCACAGGCCCCAGCATCATGACCATGTTGCGCCCGTCTTGCAGGGGCTTGGACTCGATGACGCCGTATTCCTTGACATCTTCGGCGAGCCGCAGAAGCAGCGTCTCGCCGCGCTCCGGATGGACCATCTCGCGGCCGCGGAACATGATCGTGACCTTGACCTTGTCCTTGTGCTTGAGAAAGCGCAGCACATGGCCCTTCTTGGTCTCGTAGTCGTGCACGCCCACCTTGGGCCGGAACTTGATCTCCTTGATCACGATCTGGCTCTGGTGCTTGCGCGCCTGCTTCGCCTTGAGCTCGAGCTCGTAGCGGTACTTGCTGTAGTTCATGATCCGGCACACCGGCGGATCGGACTGCGCGGCCACCTCGACGAGGTCGAGATTATGTTCGGCGGCGTACTCCTGGGCGAAGGCGATCGGCTTGATGCCGAGCTGTTCGCCCTTCTCGTCGATGAGACGGACCTGCGGCACCGTGATGCCGTCGTTGATGCGGATGCGGACCTCGTTGGCCCGGTCCCGCATGAACTTGTCTCTTGGAGAAAATGGTCTACCCATATACGGCAAAAGGCTCGCCAACGGCGAGCCCTCACGATCTCCTTTCTCGTGATGGACCCTGTCGGCCGGTGGACAGGCGCAGGGTGGGGTGCTCGCAAGCTCCCGCTTGATGGCGGACGGGAGTATACACGACGCGGCGCCGGGCGTCTAACGGTCGCCGCAGTCTCGACATCGTGAAGGGCGCCCTCCCTACTTGCGCACCCTGAGCTTGACCGTGACGACGGCCGGCCTCTGCTGGACGACAGAGGCGTCCGGCCGGACGCCACACGGCGCGGTACTCGGTGCCGACGCGCGGCCGGACGACGCGGCTGAAGCGACCGTCGGCGCCCGTCTTGACGGTGGCGACCTTCTTGAAGGAGCCGCCCTTCAGGGGGCGCGCCTCGATCAGCACCTTCTGCGCCGCGAGTGCCTTGCCGGCGGCGCGCAAGCTACCCTTGAGCGTGGCCTTCGTGTGAGCCTTGACCACCGACGGACGGGCGGCCAGCGTCAGAGTGGTGTCGGCCAGCACGACCGTTTCGTGATGCGTCTGTGCGTGACTTCCGTGGCAGGAATCGCAGGTCCCGAGATCCCCGTAGTGCGCCGTGTGGCACGTGGTGCAGGCCACCGTCGCGGCCGGGTCAGCGGCGTGGATGGTCTCCTTGCCGATCATGCCGCTCGTGCTGTGACACGCGGTGCACGTCACGTCGCCAAAGGTCTGGGGGTCGTGACAGTTCTGGCAGGTGGCGGGAACTGGAGGTGTGGCCATGCCGGTGTGACACGCAGCGCACGACTGCCCGTCGTGGGACTGCTTGGCCGGCGCGATAGAGCCGTCGTGGCAGGCGGTGCAATCCACGAGCGGAGTCGCCTTGGCGGTACCATGGTGGAAGCTCTGCGAGTCGGCGTGGCACGTGGCGCAGGCGCCGAGGCCCTCGTAGTGCGCCGTGTGACAGGTCGTGCAGGCGACGTCCTTGATCGGCGTGCCCGAGTGGCTGGGGACCATGGTGTGGCAGCGCGCGTCCCCGCAGGTCAGGTCGTTGGTGTACACGACGGCAGGCACGCCGCCCTGGGCCTTGTCGTGGCAGGCCAGACAATCGCTCGGTGGCTTGTTCATCCCCGTGTGACAGGTGGCACAGGATGAGCCGTAGCTCCCGTGGTTCGGGGGGGTCGCCGCGATCGTACCGTTATGACAGCCGGCGCAGTCGCTCAGGGGTCTCGCCGCGGCGGTGGCGTGATGGAAGCTCTGCGGATCGGTGTGGCACTTGGTGCACGTGCCGAGGGTCGCATAGTGCTCCGTATGACACGTGATGCAGGCCGCCGCCGAGATCGGCGTGCCGGCGTGGTTCGCGACCTTGCCGTGGCAGCCGGCATCGCCACAGGCGAGGTCGTTCGTGTAAGCGATCTGAGGGCCGCCGGATCCCGGATTGCCCACATGGCAGGCCGCACAGTCGGTCGTGGGCTTGTTCATGCCGACGTGGCACGTGGAGCAGTCGGTGTGCTTGCCGTCGTTGTGCGACGAAGGCGGCAGCTTGGCGGTCGTGCCGTTGTGGCACTCGGCGCACGTGGGCTGGTGGCCGGCGACGGCGTCGTGGTGCACGGTCCCGACGCCGTGGCAGTCGGCGCAGGTCTTGCCGTACCCCGAGGCGCCGAGATGTGGCGTCGTCCCGTGCGAGAAGGCGGTCGCGTAGGATCGCTTGTCACCCAGCTCCAGATGGCAATCGGACGTGCAACCGCTTGCCGTCTGCCATGTGGACGTGTTTTGCCCCGGGGCGTGGCATCGCCAGCACCGTTCACCGCCGGACGTAGTCAGGGATGCGTGACAGCCAGAGGCCAGACAGGCGGCGTTAGAAGAAGTCGACTCGTCGTGGCAGCCGCTACTGTCGCAGCTACTCTTGCCCCTGGCTGTCGAGTGGTTCCACTCCTCGTAGGCCGGGGAAGGCGCCGCGGCGACGAGGAGCGCCAGCAGCAGGGCGATGAGGATGAGGAGCAGTGAGGTGGTGCGCGTTGCCGGCAAATGCCCGCTGCGACGATTCGCCACGATACCCCCTAGGGTCCGTTTCGAGGTTCCGGGCAGTAAAGACCATCCCGGCGACATATGCAACCGGGTAAGGAGAGATGCTTCGCGGCGCGGCCGGGAGTAGCATCTGTGCCGGACCGCGCCCAGGGAGGAGGAGCCACGGCTACATCGTCAACTCAGTTCCTCGTCGACGCCGACAGTACCGTCGTGCCGGCCGACCGCGACGCGATCGCATCGCGGCTGCACGCCGGCGGCTTCTTCTGGTTGGACATCCACGGACCCGACGCCGAAGGCCTCGCGCTGTTGCGCGACGTGTTCGGCTTTCACCCCATCGCGCTGGAGGATTCGGAGCACTTCGGCCAGCGCCCGAAGATCGACGCCTACGACGACTACGTGATGCTGGTGGTCTACGGCGCGAACCGCGACGAGGACGACCTCGTGGAGGTGCACTGCTTCCTGTCCGAGCACTACCTGGTGACCGTTCATCACGACGACTGCCCAGCGTTCAGTGACCTGCGCACACGCATCACCACGCATCACCTGCACACCGACAACGCGGCCTTCGTCCTGTACGCCGTGGTCGATGCGCTGGTCGACAGCTTCTTCCCTCTTCTCAGCGAGTTCGACGAGCGCATCGACGCGGTCGAGGACCGCGTCTTCGTGGCTCCCGACGACGCCCAGCTGCAGGAGATCTTCGCCATCAAGCGCACGCTCGTCAGCCTGCGCAAGGTGATCGCCCCGGAGCGCGACCTCTTTGCGCGCATCGCCACCGGCGTGGTCGAGATCCCCGGCATGTCGCCCGACGCCGAGCGCTACTACCGCGACGTCTACGACCACCTGATCCGCATCGGCGACCTTGTCGACAGCTACCGCGACCTGACGTCTGGCACGATGGACGTCTACCTTTCGACGGTGTCGAACAGGCTCAACGTCGTTATGAAGCGCCTGACCATCGTGGCCACCATCTTCATGCCGCTGACCTGGCTCACGGGCTTCTTCGGCATGAACTTCGGCTGGCTGGTGCTCAACATCACCGGCTGGGCGGCCTTTCTCACCTTCGGCCTGGCGACGCAGGCGCTGGCCGTGGGCGTCATGCTTGTCCTCTTCAAGAAGCAGGGCTGGATCTAGCTTCGACGTGCCAGACGCGCGCATGGTCCACCACGGAGAAACCCAGACCGGCGTAGAGCGGTTCGGCGTCGGGCGCCGAGAGCAGGCCGAACAGATGCGCGCCTGTGCGCACGTGATGGTCGAGTGCGGCCGACACCGCCGCGGCCGCAGCCCCCCGACGGCGATGCGCGAGCCGCGTCCCCACGGCGTAGATGCCCACGGTCGAGCCGACGCGCCCGCTGCCTGCCGCGGCCAGTGCGCGACCCTCGCCGCGCGTCAGAAAGAGATCGGCGTTCGGCAGGTCGGGAAAGCCCGGCCCCACCATGGACCTGATCCACTCCGCAGGCAGCTGATAGGCGTCCCCCAGGGTGTCGGCAGCGTCCATGACCCCGTCCATGTCGGAGACGCGCTCGACGACGTAACCGTGTTCGACGTGCCGCGCGTCGGCGGCGTGCACGCACATGAACGGATCCATGCCGCCGGAGACCAGACCGAGGCCGGCGGCCACCTCGGCCGCTTCCTCCGCCGCCGGTGACAGGACGGCGATGGAGCCGGGCAAGCCGCGAGCGCGCAAGGCGCCGTGAAAACGGCGCACGGCGTCGCCCACACCCTCCGGACCGAACACGTAAGCGAAGTTCATGTCCGGGAAGGCCTCGCCGCCGATGCCCAGGCTGCCACCGGGCAGCAGTAGCACCTCTCCGTGCACGGCGCCGCGGACGAAGGCGCACCAGCCGTCGCCGACGGCACGTCCCAAGTCGACCAGCGAGATCCGGCGTGAGCCCATGTCGCCTCCGTGCGTCGGGGCCGCTCACAGCTGAGCGGCGGAGACACCCCGGCCGAGCCGGTGGCCGGCCGAAGACCACCGGGGCGTGCTCCACGCAGAGTGTACGCTCGCGGAGACGTGGGCGAGCGTTTGGCGGGAGGAGTCGCCCGCCGCCACACACGGATGGTGCTGCCGGCCACCGCGCGAAGCTCTACCTCTCCGCGCCGCGGGCCGATATGGTTGTCACCGCGCACGTGCACGTGCGTATGGCGCCGGACAGGAGGATGAAGATGACCTTGGCAGCCCAGGCTGTCGGAGAAGGCCTTCTGGGCCCGGCGCGCGCCTCCGTCGCCGCGTTCACCCTGGGACTCCTGGTCACCTTCCTCGCGGTGCGCATCAACACGCGCCTCATCCGCGCCAAGGTGAAGTGGTGGTTCCACGACATCGAGTCCGGGGGTGGCGTGCACGTGCACCACATGGTCATCGGTGTCGTCCTGATGGTCGTCACCGGGCTCGTGCTGATCGCCACCTCGCCGGAGGGACTATCGCTGCAGGCGTGCGCCCTGGTC
Source organism: uncultured Thermoleophilia bacterium (assembly GCA_963765635.1). Classification (GTDB taxonomy): domain Bacteria; phylum Actinomycetota; class Thermoleophilia; order UBA2241; family UBA2241; genus CAIXSE01. Next base: position 431,511 of record CAVXXF010000002.1, on the reverse strand, counting down.
TTTGGCGCCGGGGTGGCGCTCACGCTCGATGAGTTCGCCCTGATCCTGCGCCTGCAGGACGTCTACTGGACGGCGGAGGGCCGCCTCTCGGTGGATGCGGTGATCGTCGCGGTGTCCGCCGGCCTCCTGATCGTCCTCGGCTTCCACCCTGCCGGGACAAGCAGTGGGGGAGTCGCGGGATCCGCCGCCGTGGCCGTCGTCGTTTCGACGATCGTCGTCAACCTGTGCTTCGCCGTGGTCTGCCTCATGAAGGGCAAGTACTGGACGGGTTTCTTCGGCATCTTCGTGCCGATCCTGGGGGTCATCGGAGCGATCCGCGTGGCGCGACCCACTTCGCCGTGGGCTCACCGGCGCTACGGGAAGAAGCCCAAGAGGCTGGCCAAGGCGCAACGCCGCGAGGACCACGTGAACGCCACGTGGCGGGCCTGGCGCGAGGCCTTCTTCGACCTCATCGCCGGCAAGCCGCACCTGCCGAGCGCGGCGGCCGTGGCGCAGCCGGCGGAGCAGTCGCAGTCGGCGCAGTCGGCAGACGCCGTGGAGGATGCGGCGGAGCCGACCGCGGCGGGAAAGGCCGCCGGGACCCAGTAGTCAGGCGCCGCCGGCGACGATCTGCAGATCGTCGAGAAAGCGGCGCTGCGCCGGCACGATGGCCGCGCGCGCCGCCGGCAGATCGAACCAGGCGGCGCGGTCGACCTCGGGGAACGCGGCCCGTTTCCCCGAGCGCGGCGGCCACTCGATCGCGAAGCTGTTGCTCACGATCGCCATGGGATCGCAGTCGTGCTCTACCGCCCAGGCGTAGATGAGCTTGTGATGGTGCGCCTTGACACCGCCGAGAGGCTGGTAGGGCCCTTCGGGCTCCAGCCCCGTCTCCTCCTTCACCTCCCGCAGGGCGACGGCCAGGAGGTCGACGCCGGCGGCGCGGTTCCTCGCCTTGGCGGCCGTGACCGTCGCCGGCGCCGGACCGAGCTCGCCCGGCTCGGCCTCGCCCTTGGGAATGCTCCAGGCGCCGGCATCCTTCTTGGCCCAGTACGGCCCCCCAGGGTGCACGAGCAGCACCTCGAGGCGGCGCTCGCCCAGCTCGGGGGCGCCGCGCCGGCGGTACAGAAGGAGACCTGCGCTCACGGAGGGCATGGGGCAAGTATCGCACGCGGAGAGGCCGGGGCAGGCGCTCTCTCGCGCCCGCCCCGGCCTCGGAAAGCGACGGTCAGCTGGAGCCTGAGCCCGCGAGGACCGCCGAGAACACCTGCCACGCGAGCAGGGCCTTGGCCGTCAGGCTGAGGATGATGTAGGTCTTCTCGCCGACGAGATAGTTCTTCCAGGGGCCGATCTTCTTGTACTGCAGCCACATGTTGATGGCGAACACGTTGAAGAAGATGAAGAGGCTGGCGATGATCCCGTACACGAAGGTGGGCGGCGACGGGCCGTCGAGCCCCGGGCTCCACACGTAGATCACGATGATGATCCACGGGATGATGCCGGCGAAGGTGCCGAACCAGAACGAGAGCCAGCTGGGGCTACCCGGCGTCTCGTACTTCTCCATGAGGAGGCCGAAAAGGATCATGCTGGCGTTCACGCCGAAGATCGCGAGTAGCGCCGCGACGTCGCTGACCCCGGTGATCATGCTGATGAGCACGATCATGATCGACGAGCTGAAGAAGTACTCGATCCAGCGCCCGTAGTTGCGGCTCTGAAGCAGGTTGCGCTTGTACCACTCGAAGACGCCCGGTGAGGCGATGATGAACAGCGCCGCGGCGGAGATGGCGAGAAACGCGAACACGCCCCAGCCGAGCGGCAGATCGAACAGCGTGTTGAGCTCGGGCGGCGTGCCGGGAGGCCCGGTCATGTACGTGGACGTCACCGGCAGGCTGAAGCCGTTGGTCAACAGCGCGATGGCGCCGGCCTGAACGGCGAGGATCAGACCGACGATGATGTTCCACCAGCGTAGCCGACTCAGGCGCCGGTCGTCTGTGATGTCTTTGGCCATGTCGTGCCCCTTCTTCAGTCGTGGGTGCCGTCGACAGCGACGGCGAGGTCGGGTCTTGTGTGTCTGCGCGTCATCGGGCGCACGCCTCGGCAGCGGTGCTTTCGATAATGCCGATGAAGCCGTCGAAGAAACGGCCCACCGCCTGACGCTCGGCGTCGTCCAGGCTCTCGGCGAGTTCGAGGATCTCCATCGCCATGGGCGCGATCTCCGCGTCGAGGTCCGCGTCCGCCTTCTTCGTGCGCGTGATGAGGACCCTGCGGCGATCGGCAGGGTGCCGCTCGCGCACCACGTGGCCGCTCTCTTCCAGACGATCGACCAGCGCGGTCATCGCCCCGGAGGTCATCCGCAGCCGGCGCGCCAGTTCACTCGGTCCGATACTCCCATCGGCGTCCAGGTACTCCAGAGCAAGCATCTCCGGGACGCTGATGCCGACCTCGCGGGAGAGGGCGAGCATCAGGCGCGACATCGCGATGTCGAGCCTTCGTGTCGCCCAGGTGATGTCTTCGGCTGTGTACTCGTGACTCATCGGGTATCCCTCGTTCGAGAAGTCTCTCAAAATGCATGATACCCAGGAGTTGAGTATATCTACCCTCTGGTCGCGCCGAGGACCTCGAACCCCAGCGCCATGGCCGCGCGAGCTTGTTGCCGGTCGTGGGTGGCGAACACGAGGCTCGGGGCACGACGCTCTCGCCAAACGATCGCCGTGGCAACATGGATCGCGTCGAGTGTCTTGAGCACGACACCGAATGACCGCTCCGCCTGAGCCAGGATCGACCGTGACACCTCGATGCGTTCGATGCCGCTCAGTCTGGCGTAGGCCGCCCCGCGGCGTCCGGCAAGCTCGTCGTCGCTGAGCTCGCCGCGAAGGCGTGCGTTCTCGATGGCACGCAGGCACTCGACCTGGGTCACGACAGATGTCACCAGCTGGTCGCAGGTGGCCAGCTCGACCAGGCTGTTCGCCTGCTCAAGGATGAAGCGCACCAAGACCGACGAATCGCAGTAGGCGATCACCGGTCGCCCTCGTCGTCGACCCGGCGTTCGCCGCTCGAGCCTGACAGGCCGGTGTCGCCCAGCCGGGCGTCGCTCGCCTCCCGGTCGCGACGAATCAGCTCGGCTCCGTCGATGGACAGGCCTGCGGGCCCGAGAAGCGTGTCGAGCAGACCCGGCGCGTGCGGATCGGCGGGTATCGTCTTGAGATCATCGATAGCCCCAGGGTCCCACGGCCCGAGAGCAGCCACAGGGATGTCGCGACTGACGACGGTGAAGGACGCACCCTCGCGGACTTCGCGAAGGTAGTGGCTGAGCTTGGCTTTGAGCTCGGCGACGGACACGCGTTCCATGGTCACAGTATGACCAGAAGTGGTCACGATGACAATCGCCGTGCGCCGGGTGACGTTACCGCAGCTCGAGCGCCTCGCGCAGGTCGTCCATCGACCCCCCGTCTACGCCAGCAGCCGACGCTCGGCGATCTCGGCGGCGATCTGCGTCACGGCGTCGGCGAGCAGGGCGGAGCCCTTCTGCTCGCCGCGCTCCCGCACCGCCACCTCGCGGGTCTCCTGCTCTTTGTCGCCGACCACCAGCAGATAGGGTACCTTCTGCAGCTGACCGTCGCGGATCCGTCTGCCCATGCTCTCGCTGCGCTCGTCGAGATCGGCGCGGATGCCCGCCTGATGGAGCGCGCCCAGCACCTCGTGGCCGTAGGCGGCGTGGCGGTCGGCGATGGGGATGACGAGCGCCTGTACCGGGGCCAGCCACGTGGGCAGATTGCCGCCGTAGTGCTCCAGCAAGATGCCCATAAAGCGCTCGATGCTGCCCAGCAGCGCACGGTGGATCATGACCGGCCGATGCTCTTCGTTGTCGGCGCCGGTGTAGGTGATGTCGAGGCGCTCGGGCATAGCGAAGTCCACCTGGATGGTGCCGCACTGCCAGGTGCGGCCCATGACGTCCCTGATGTGAAAGTCGATCTTGGGGCCGTAGAAGGCGCCGTCGCCGGGGTTGAGCACGTAGGCCAGAGGCTCACCGCCAGGGCCCCTCTCAGCGTCGAGCACGCGGGAGAGGGTGCCCTCGGCGCGCTCCCACATCTCGTCGCTGCCGATGCTCTTTTCGGGCCGCGTGCTGAGCTCGATCTTGACGTCGCTGAAGCCGAAGGCGGCGTAGATCTGGTGCATGAAACGCACGACGCCTCGGACCTCGACCTCAAGCTGCTCGGGGGTGCAGTAGATGTGCGCATCGTCCTGCGTGAAATAGCGCACGCGGAAGAGACCGTGCAGCACGCCGCTCATCTCATGGCGGTGTACCTGGCCGAGCTCGGCGAGGCGAAGCGGCAGGTCGCGATATGAGCGCCGGCGGCTCTTGTAGACAAGCAGGCCGCCGGGGCAGTTCATGGGCTTCACGGCGAAGGGCTGCTCGTCGATCGTGGTGAAGTACATGTTGTCTTTGTAGTTCTCCCAGTGGCCGCTGAGCTCCCAGAGCTCGCGGCGCAGGATCTGCGGCGTGCGGATCTCCTCGTAGCCGGCGGCCACGTGTTCGGCGCGCCAGTAGTCGATGATCGCGTTCCAGATGCGCATGCCTTTGGCGTGGAAGAAGGGGAAGCCGGGACCCTCCTCGTGGAAGCTGAAGAGGTCGAGGTCGCGGCCGATGCGACGGTGGTCGCGCTGGCGCGCCAGCTCGAGGGCCTCGAGGTGCGCGGCCAGCTCCTCCTTGGTGGCGAAGGCCGTGCCGTACACACGCGTGAGCATGGCGTTCTTCTCGTCGCCGCGCCAGTAGGCGCCGGCGAGGCTGGTGAGCTTGAAGGTCCCGTTGCCGAGCTTGTTGGTGCTCGGCAGGTGCGGCCCGCGGCAGAGGTCGACGAAGTCATCCTGGCGGTAGATGGTGATGGTGGGGACCTCGCGGCCCTCGGCCGCTGCCGCGGCGACCAGATCCTCGATGAGCTCGACCTTGAACTGCTGGTCGAGGCCCTGAGGCAGGCCGGAGGGGCCCGTGGCGGGCGCGCCGGCCCCGAACACGGCCAGCGCCTCGTCGGTGGGCACCTCGAAGCGCTCGACCGGCAGGTTCTGGCTGGCGACCCTGGCCATCTCTTTCTCGATACGCGTCAGGTCGGTGTCGGTGATGGGCGCGGGGAACTGGAAGTCGTAGTAGAAGCCGTTCTCGATGGTCGGCCCGATGGCGTACTTCGTGCCCGGGAAGAGGCGCAGGATCGCCTGCGCCATGATGTGCGACGCGGAGTGGCGCAGCACATCGACCGCGTCGGGGTCGTCGCCCTTGAGGGTGACGATGGCCACGCTGTCGCCCTCGTGAAGCGGCGCCCCGACATCGACCAGTAACGTGACCTCGGGGTCCGAGGCGGCGGTCACGCGGCCCGCGATGGCGGCCTTCGCGAGTCGTGGGCCGATCGCCGCCGCGGCGTCGCGCACGCTGGCGCCGTCGTCGAGTTCGAGAGGAGAGCCGTCGGGGAGGGTGACGTGCAGAGGCATGAGCGGACCGGTCCTTTCGTGCTGCGCGCCCGCGTACCTTGGCGGGGGCTGTTGACGGCTGGATTCTAGCAGCCCGCCGGACCGGCTCGCGACCAGGACGGGGCGGGGACCGGATGACTTCGCGGATCAGCCGAGTACGGAGCGGTCAGGCCGGCGACGTACGGAGAAGCGGGCGGGGCGGTCTCCCCGCCCCGCCCGCCGGCTCCGGTCGCAGCAGCTGCTCTCGTCAGAACGGCTGACCCGCGAAGTGGTTCAGAGGGTGCGGGTCGGCGACGTCGCCGGGGAGGTAGGTGGGGGCCGGCGGCGCCAGCGTGTAGCTGCTGGCCGGATCGAGCGTCATGCCTGAGGCGTGGTTGCGCGGATACTGGAATGCTACTGTGGCCCCAGCGACTGCGGCCTGGGTCTCCGCAAGCTGATGGCGCAGGGCCGGCGACTCGGGCTTGGGCACGGCGATCGCCTGTGCCGCCGTGGCGACGCCGGCCTGGGTCTCGCTCGAAGTGCTTGTCGTGGTCGGCTGGTTGATCAGGACCAGTACCGCGGCGGCCACCGCGATGGTGGCGAGGACCGCGATGATCGGGTTCAGGGGCACGTGCACGTGGGTAGCGCGTCTGTGTGCGATGGTCGTCATGGGCCCTCCCTCATCCCTCACTTGCCTACGGGAGGAGCCTAGCGCCGCGCCGAGGGTCGGGGCCTCACCCCAACAGGGTGGTATTCGCCACACCGAACTGCGCCCGTGAGACCGGGCTGGGCGGTGCGCAGGACTCGAGGCGCCCGGTGGCTGCCCCGAGCCGATCGTCAGTTCGCGACCAGTACCGACTTCAGCTCGAACCTGGCCCCGGACAGGTCGTCGTCGGCGACGGGCTCGGCGTCCTCCGTTGAAAGCAAAGCGTCGAGCTCGGGAACGGCGTGCAAGACATGCTTCGCCGCGCGCTCTGGAGCGCCCGCCGGCGTCCGCATGAGGCGCTCCCACGGGAGCGCCGCGAAGCGCCGGCCCACGTTGATGCGCGCGCGCAGCTCGTCGGCGCTGGCGGGCGTGTGGACGCAGTCGTCCGCGCCGGCCTCGAGGCCCTCGGCAAGCCGATGGCCGTCGCGCGCGAGAAGGATGATGTACGGAGGTCCGGCGTGGCGATACGCGCGCACCAGCCGGCAGAGCTCGGGGCCCTCGCACGCGGGAAGATCCCAGTCGATGAGAGCGACGAGCGCAGAGTCGGCCGCCAGCAGCACTTCGAGGGTCTCCGTGCCTTCGCCACACTCGATCACTTCGAGGTCCCCGCAAGGGAGGTCCGCGGCCACCAGCTTGAGGGCCAGCCTCGAGGCGGCGTCGCCGTGTGCGATGAGCAGCTGCATGATGCCTCCCGTGGCAAGACGCCTGCGCGAAACGCGCGGGCGCATCGGTGTTCGATGTGAGTATCGGCGGCGTATCTTCCCGGGCGCATGGAACAGATGACTATGCCGGGCGAGGCGAGTGCGCCGCGCCCTCACGGCTGCCGCACCTCCTGCCGATGAAGCAGTCGGAGAAGACCATGGAAACGGACCGAGACGACACGCGGACGCCCTTAGCGCCCCAGCCACTGGGCGAGATCGGCCGCGCGGACGGGAGACCGGCCGCGGTCCTCCGCGCCCTGCGCGCGCGGCCGTTCGGCATCCCCAAGGCGCCGGCGGCGCGCTCCCTCTGGCGCAGCACCGCCCAGTGGGTCCTCGCGGCGGTCATCGCCGTGGCGCTGGCGTGGCTCACGTACTCACGCGGCGGCTGGACCCCGTTCCTCTCGGGGGCCGATCTCGGGATCCACGAGTTCGGCCATCTGCTGACCATGTGGGCGCCGGCGCTCCTCTGCTCGCTGGCAGGCTCGTTTCTGCAGGTCGCCGCGCCGCTCGGCCTGGCGGCCTATTTCTGGTGGCGGCGGGACTGGTTCGCGGTGCTCGTCCTGTTCGCCTGGGCGGCCGAGTCGCTCAACAACGTCTCGGTGTACATCGGCGACGCGCAGCGCATGGTGCTGCCGCTCTTCAGCGACGACGGCTCGGGCGCCGGGCACGACTGGCACAGCATCCTCGGCGAGCTGGGCTGGCTGGGAGCCACCGACCAGCTCGCCAACGTGGTGCGCACCGCGTCCGTGATCCTCTTCTTGGTGACGCTCGGGCTCGCGGTGCTCGGCTCCGCGCGGGCGCGGCGGGCGTAGCCGGCCCGCGCCCACGCTGCTGTGACTCGAGGCGTCAGCGAGGGCCGGGGAAGCGGCCGGGGAATCTGTCCAGCGTGTGCTGCGCGGCCACCCCCGTGCTTACCGCCGGCATCACGGCCGCGCCGGTGCTCAAGGCGCCCACGCTCGTCCCTTGAAGTTGGTTGTGCATGATCCGCCACTCGGCGGGCGTCGGGGCGGGCGCCTTCGCCCGCGCCTGCGCCTGCGCGATCATGTGCCGGCGCATGGCCAGGGTCTCGGGATGAGGCACGATGGTGGGCAGCGCCACCGTCGCCACGGCCGCCGAGGTCTCGGCCTTGGTGGTCGTTGTCGTCGGCTGGTTGATCAGGATGAGCACGGCCGCGGCGACGATGACGGCGACCGCAAACGCGATGACCGGGGCCAGCGGGATGTGCAGGTGCGTCTCGTGTCTGTGGGCGATGGTCTGGCTCATGGCTCCCCTCCGTGTCCTCTCGACTACGGGGAGAGCCTAAGCTCCGGCCGGCCGCCGCGCCTCACCCGAATCGGGTGATTACGCCAACATCAGGACGTCGCGGACCGCGAGTTCAGCCGGTGGTAGAGCCCCTTGAGCTTGCGGTAGAGCTTGCGGTACTCGGCGTACCCTCCCGCGTAGGCGCGGGCGTGGGCCGACGGGGTGAACGTCGCCGCGACGGCGACAAGCGCCGGCGTCTCGTCGAGAGTCAATTCGCCGAGGCAGACCCGGGCCCACAAGGCGACGCCACTCAGCTGCGCGTGCCGGGGGTCGGCCACCTGCTCCACCGGGCGCGCGAGTACGTCGGCGTAGATCTGGCACCACAGATCGCTCTGCGCGCCGCCGCCGAGGATGCGCACCTTGGGGACGGGCTGCTTGAGGAACTTCTCGTAGGCGTCAAGCAGCCAGCGCGAGTTGTAGGCGACGCCCTCGAGCACCGAGCGCACCAGCATCGCGCGGTCGCTGCGCAGCGAGAGGTTGAGCCACCCCGCGCGCACGATCTTGTCCTCCACCGGGCTGCGCTCGCCGTTGAGCCACGGCATGAACAGCAGTCCCTCGCAGCCCGCGGGGGCGCGCCCTGCGAGACTCAGGAGGTCCTCGAACGACGGGGCCAGCGCCTCCTCGGCCGCTCCGCTCGCCCCGATACCGCTGCCTCCGCCGAGCAGGCCGTCGGGCGGCGCGACGATCTGTTCGCGCAGCCAGTGCAGCGCGGCTCCGCCGGTCTCCTGGTTGTTGACCACCACAGGGTGCTGCGGGTCGAGCCCGGGCACGGTCGCGATCTGGTGCAGGATGTCGGTGCGCTTGAACGGCACGCGCGCGCCGATCCACGATGTGGTCGACACCGCGATGTGGGTCTCGTACGGCGCCACCGCCCCCGAGCCCACCACGGCGGCGTGCAGGTCTGGGATCCCGCACACCACGGGGGCCCCCGCCGCGACGCCGAGCTCGGACGCCACGTCCGGCAGCAGCCGGCCGAGCACCGAGCCTGTCGGGATGAGCTCGGGTAGCCGCGCGCGGTCACGTCGCGTCTTCGCGACGAGCGCGTCGACGTACCCCAGCGGCGCGCCCAGACGGTTGTCGGTGAGCCACGAGGCCAGCATCGAGGCCGGCGTCGCGGCGGCCCGGCCGGTGAACTTCAGGCCGACGTAGTCGACCGGCTCGAGTACCACAGCGGTCCTGGCGTAGACCTCGGGCAGCCGCTCGCGCAGCAGCAGCCAATGGCCGGTAGGGTCGGCGCCGCTGGGGCTCGGCGCTCCCCCTGTGATGCGCACGAACGGCAGCACCTTGTGCGGCGCGAAGCCGGAGATGGTGAGCCGTCCGCCGATGACCTCGCGCGCGAGGTCGCGGGCGCGGGTGTCTGCCCAAAGCACGACCTCGCCGGCGGGCTCGCCGTCGGCGCCGACGGGCACCGACGAGCCGAACTGACCCGTGATCGCGACCGCGTGCAGCGCCTCGCGGTCGGCGTCGGCCCCATCGATCGCCTCACGCGCCGCCTCGCGCAGCCCGATCCACCATTCGGTGGCGTCCTGGGTTGCCGCGCCATCGAGGCCGACCCGCGTGCGGACGGGGCGCATCGCCGTGCGGCGCACCTCGCCCTCGAGGGAGCACACGGCGACTTTGGGGCCGCCGTTGCCGAGGTCGACCGCCAGGATCCAGCGCTCGCCCACGTCAGGAGGCCGGGGCGCCGGGAGCCACCTCGTGCATGGCGTCGAGGATGCCGACCATCACGGCCCTGACCATGGCGTTGCCCTGCGGCGTCCCGCCGAAGCCGTACACCGCGCCGGACTGCGCCGGTTGGCCGTGGTGTTGCCGGGCATAGGCGACGGCTCCACGCAGCGTCTCAAGGAACGCCTCCGCCACGCCCGGCGCGGTGTTGGGCCGCGTGATGCAGAAGTGCAGCCCCGGAGGCAGCTGCAGCGGATTCATCCGCCAGCCCTCCGCCATGAGCGCATCGTTGACCAGATAGATGTCGAGGTCGCCCGCCGCCTTGAACGCCACGAGGAACACCGGGTCACCGAAGACCTCAAGCTCGGGGATATCCGCACGGATGCCGTCACGGATGGCCACGGCGGTGCGCATGATGCCCTCGGCCGCGGCGAGATAGCCCGTCTCCCCCGTCGCCAGCATCGCCGCCCACGTCGAGGCGAGGATGCCGCCACTGCGCGAGCCCGCGAATCCCGGCGAGATATACAGACCGCCGGGCCAGTCCGGGAAGGTGAAGTACTGGTGCTTGCGCAGCTCCTTGTCGCGGTAGAGAAGGACGCTCGAGCCCTTGAGCGCGTAGCCGTACTTGTGCGTGTCGGCCGAGATCGAGGTGACGCCCGGCACGCGGAAGTCCCAGAGGGGCAGCTCGTACCCGAGGCGCTCGACCCACGGCAGCAGCCAGCCGCCGAGACAGCCGTCGACGTGCATGCCGATGCCGCGCGAGAGCGCCAGCGCCGCGATGTCCTCGATCGGGTCGATGAGACCGTGCGCGTAGTTGGCTGCGCTGCCGACCACGGCGATGGTCTGGTCGTCGACGAGCTCGCCCATCGCGGCGACGTCGGCGACGTAGCGATCGGTGAGGGGCGCGTGACGCATCTCGATGCCCATCCAGTGCGCGCCCTTGTCGAGCGCGACGTGCGCGGTCACGGGCATCACGACGTTGGGCCGGGTGACGCCGCGCGTCTCGCGAGCATGTTCGCGGTACGAGTAGAGCGCAGTGATGAGGCTCTCCGAACCACCGCTCGTGACGACGCCGACCCCCGTGCCGTGCAGCAGGTCGGAGGTCATGGCGATGATCTCGCCCTCGAACTTCGTGGCGCTCGGGTACATGTCGCGCTGCAGCACGTTGGCGTGCGAATAGAGGTCGAACACCTCACCGAGGAAGTGATAGTGATCGTGGTCGCCGCAGTAGAGGCTGCCCGAGACCGTGCCCTTGTCGCCGCGCGCATCCTCGGCGTGCGCCATGCCGGCGATCTCGGCGAGGATCGCCGCGCGGTCGACCGGCTCGGCCGGCACGCGGCGGTAGGTCGTGGTCGTCGTCCCGTACGGGTAGAGCTCGCCGAGCATCTTCTCGAGACCGTCGTCAGCCACCTGTGTCACCTCTCTGTTCCAAGGTCCCAGCCTCCAGCCGGACACCCACGGCACGTTACCCTCATCGTAGGCCACGTGGCGGGCGGCGTCCACGGGGCGGAGCAGAGGTCGGCCCGCGGGGCTCAGCAGCTCCGCCGGTCGTCCACCCGGTGGCACGCCGTTTTGCCCTGCCCGGCGGTCTCGCGCGGCAGCGAGAAGGGCGCGTGCAGCTCCATGCGCGGCGTGACGCCTACCGTGGCCTTCACCCCCGCGGCAAGCGTCTTCGCGAGCCGGGCCTTGCCGTCAGCGCTCATCTCGTCGAACCCCCGGACCTCCACCTGCAGCGTGAGCCGGTCGAGATTGCTCACGTTCTCGACGACCATGCAGAAGTTACTGCCGAACTCGTCGAAGCGCACCAGCACTTCTTCGATCTGGCTGGGGAACACGACGAGGCCGCCGATGGACAGGGCGTCGTCGCTGCGCCCGGTGATGCGGCCGATCCTGGGGTGCGTGCGGCCGCAGGCGCACGGATCCCAGCTCAGCGAGCTGATGTCGTGGCTGCGGTAGCGGATCATCGCCATCGAGTCGCTGGTCAGCGAGGTCCACACGAGCTCGCCGGGGGCGCCGTCGGCGACCGGCTCGCAGGTCTCAGGGTCGATGCACTCGACGAGCAAGTGGTCGGACCACACGTGCATGCCCTCTTTGACCGGGCACTCGCACGCCATGCCCGGTCCCAGGAACTCGCCCATGCCGTACTCGTTGAAGGCGTCGACGCCCAACGCCGCCGTGAGCCGGTCGCGGCCTGACTCGGGCCAGGGCTCGGCGCCGAACAGGCCGATGCGGAGGTCCGAATCGGTGGCCAGGTCGATGCCGCGCTCCTTCGCCTTGTCGGCGAGATAGAGACCATAAGACGGCGTGGTGCAGAGGGCGGTCACGCCGAGGTCGACGATGAGGTCGATCAGCAACTCCTGACGGCCGATGCCGGCGGGCACGACGCCGATGCCGGCGTGCTGGGCGCCGTATTGCAGGCCGATGCTCGTCGGGAGCCCGTAGCCGAAGCAGTTCTGAAGGAGGTCGCCGGGGCGCAGGCCTATCATCCACATCGAGCGCGCGTTGCGCAGCGCCCAGGCGTCCATGTCGCGGCGCGTGACCCAGATGGGCGTGGGCTTACCGGTGGTGCCCGACGTACTGTGCACCTCGATGATCTCGTCGAGGCCGCAGAGGCGCAGGCCGGCCGGATAGGCCTCGCGCAGCGCGGCCTTCTCGAGAAACGGGAGGCGGCGGAGGTCGTCGAGGGTGCGGATATCGGCGGGCGCGACGCCCGCCGCGCGGCACATCTCGCGGTACACGGAACTGCGCGCGCAGGCGAAGTGGACCGCGCGCTGGAGACGCTCGAGCTGGAGCGCCCGCAGGGCGCCGGGCTCGAGCGTCTCGTTCGTGGGGTCGAAGAAGATGCGGTCCTCGCGCGCCGCGGCGCCCGTGGGGAGTCGCCCATTGGCGCTGCGGACCGGCGTACCGTCACTGGTGCCGCCGGAGGTGCCGCTCACGTTCGTTCACCTGCGTCGCGACCTCCCGCCCGCCGCCCGGCGGCGAACGCGGCCAGGTTCATCTCGAGCCAGCTCGCCGGGACGTTGCGCACGATGGCCTGCTCCCACGTCTCGGCGGCGAAAGGCAGGTGCGCGGAGAGCGCACCCACGAGCACGACGCCGGCGACCTTGACGTCGCCGACCTGCTGGGCGACGGCGTTGCCGTCGACCACTGTGACGCGGCGGCTGCCGTCGTCCATGCGCGCGACGGCATCGAAGGGGTACGAGTACTCGCCCTGCGAGGCCAGTGGCGGCACGATCTGCTGCGTGTTCACGATGGCCACGCCGCCGGGCACGACGGAGGGCGCCGCGCGCAAGCCCTCGGAGGCCTCGAAGGCGAGCAGGTAGTCGACCTCGCCGGGGCTGATGCTCGGCGCCACGACGGACTTGCCGATGCGGATGTGCGAGCTCACGCTGCCGCCGCGCTGCGACATGCCGCGGGTCTCGCTGAGCTTGACCTCGAGGTCGCCATGTAGCAGCGCCGTGTCGGCGATGATGGCGGCGGCCACGATGACCCCCTGGCCGCCGACGCCGACGACCATGATGTCGTCGACGACGCCGCCGGAGTAGTGCAGGGCGCAGGCGTTCGGCGCGCTCATGCTTCACCCGCCTTCACGATGGCGCCCGGTTTGCAGAGCTGGGCGCAGAGGGAGCAGCCGGTGCAGGTGCTGGCGTCGATCTCGACCTTGTGGCGCTTTCTGTACACGACGTCGGTGTGGTGCAGCGACGGGCAGCCGAGCTTCATGCACTGCTGACAGGCGTTGCACAGCTCCTCGTCGACCTCGTAGACGCCGTCGGCGCCGAGCTTGCGCGGGAAGAGCACGCAGGGCCGATTGGTGATGAGCACTGCCGGGCCGTCGTAGGCGAGCCCGGCCTGCAGCGCGGTGAGGCACGCTTCGTAGTCGTAGGGGTCGATGATGTCGATGTACTCGACCCCGAGCGCCCTGCAGATCGCCGCCAGATCGACCGGCTTCGTCTCGGCGCCGGCCAGGGTGCGCTCGTTGCCCGGGTTGGTCTGCCCGCCGGTCATGGCGGTGATGCTGTTGTCCTGGATGAGCACCGTGACGTTGGTGCGCTGGTGCACGGCGTTGAGCAGGCCGGTGAGGCCGGAGTGCAGGAAGGTCGAGTCGCCGATCACGGCGAGCGAGCCCTTCTTGCTGCCGCCGGCCCGGCGGAAGCCCTGCTCCATCGTGATGCTGGCGCCCATCTCGACGGCGGAGTGCATGTGGCTGACGGGCGGCAGGCTGGTGAGGTCGTAGCAGCCGATGTCGCCGTGCACGTCGAGGTCGAGCTTCTTCATGGCCGTGGCCATGCCGCGGTGCGGGCAGCCGGTGCACAGCACGGGCGGCCGCGGTATGACGGAGTCGTCCTCCGCGGCCTTCGCCTCCACCCAGCGCGGCAGGTCGAGGCCGGCGGCGAAGAAGCCCCGGCCGACCCGCACGGGAGTGAGCTCGCCGAGCTGCGAGAACCACTGCTTGCCCTCGACCGCGACGCCGGCCGCGAGGATCTGCTCCTCGAGGTACGGCTCGAGCTCCTCGACGACGAACAGGCGCTCGACCGTGGCGGCGAAGCGCCTGATAGCGTCGAGCGGGAGCGGATGCACGATGCCGAGCTTGAGATAGGTGGCGCCGGGCAGCGCCTCGCGTGCGCTGATGTAAGCGGCGCCGGAGGTGATGACGCCGATGCGCGCGAAAGCGCCCGTACCGGGCTCGACGCGCGTGAGCGGGCTCGCCTCGGCGTACTCGCGCAGGCGCGCGACGCGCTCTAGCAGACTCGCGTGCAGCGGGCGCGAGAACCGCGGCAGCAGGCAGTACTTGTCGGTGTGCCTGCCCGGGTCCTTGCGCGCCACCGCGAGCTGTTCGCCGACGCGCACGATGGACTTCTGGTGCGCCGTCTGGATCGAGAGGCGCACCATCACCGGCACGTCGTAGGTCTCACTGAGCTCGAGGGCCAGGCGCGTGAAGTCGTGACATTCCTGGCTGTCGGCAGGCTCGAGCATCGGCATACTCGAAATGCGCCCGAAGTAGCGGTCGTCCTGCTCGGTCATGCCGCTGCTCATCCCCGGGTCGCCGGCGACGATCACGACGAGGCCGCCGCAGATGCCCGTGTACACCGAGCTGATAAGCGGGTCGGCGGCCACGCTGGCGCCGGCGCTCTTCATCGCCGTGAGGGCACGCACGCCGCCCATGGCAGCGCCGAACGCGACCTCGTAGGCGACCTTCTCGTTGGTGGACCACTCGGCGTAGACGCCGTCGTATCTGGCCAGATTGGTGACGATCTCGGTGCTCGGCGTGCCCGGGTAGGCGGCGGCCACCTGCACGCCGGCCTCCCAGGCGCCGCGGGCGACTGCTTCGTTGCCGAGCATCAGATGGGCGTCCATGCAGCTCCTCGACCGACGTGGCGTAGCCCGTCCACGATACGCAGGCGACCTCACCGAGCGCAAGCGCGCGTCCGCGAGAGCGGTCGACGCCGGCGGGGACTCGATCAATGCCTAGCGCAGAACCTCCATGCAGGCCGTGGACCACCAGAACGGCCGCACGGCCACGCCACCGGTCTGCACCAGCTTCTTGCCGATGTCGCCGAGGACGACGTCCTTCACGGTGTCGATGACCACGGTGTGACATATCGGCCCGCCCGAGAGATACGCCTTGGTGCCGTCCGACCGGACGGCGATGAACAGCGGTCAGTAGGCTTCGAGCGGTATGCGCTTGACGACCTCCTGCGACTCCGTCTTGACCACAGCACAGAAGAAGGAGTTGGAGTTCGCTGTATCTGCGGCTGTCATCGACGCCATCTGCCCGCTGGTGGGCAGCACCGCCGCGCAGACCACGTAGGCCTTGCTGCCGTCCGGCAGCACGCCCACTCCCCGTGGCTGAAAGTACTTGGCCTTGGCCGACTTCAGGGACACGACCGCGATGTCGGCGAGCGTGACCGGGTCGACGATGCGCAGCGCCTTGAGTTTGAAGTCGCTGCAGAAGATGCGGCTGTCGTCCGGGTCCACGGCGATCCCGCCGACCTCCCCGCACTTCACGCGCTTGACGACCTGCCAGGTCTCGAGGTCGAGCAGGGCAAGACCGCCGCCCACCCCTGCAATGGACATCTTGACCCACTCGAGCATGGTGTGCTTGCCGCGGGTGAGGGAGTCCACGGTGGCGATGTAGGCGTGCTTGCCGTCGAAGCTCACCGCGACTTCGGTGCCGTCACGGAGCTCGGGGAGCGTGCGCACCACCTCGGCGGAGGCGGTGTCGATGACCTGCAGACCGGCCTGCGAGATCACCAGGACCAGCGCGCCGTCGGGCGTGCAGGCCACCGCGGACGAGCACGGCAGGAGCTGCGCGAAGGAGTACTTGCCGGTGGCCGTCATGGCGGGAGTCTTGTGCGGACGCACGCCAGGCAGACGGATGCCACGCACCTTCTGGTGCGTCTCGGCGTCGACCACCCACACCACGGGCTGGTCCTGATCGGTGACGTAGATGAGCCGGCCGTCGGGGGCCACCGCGACACTCCCCAGGTCGCTGCCCATGCGCGGGCGAAAGGCCAGCTTGTCGGTCTCGGAGTCGATGAAGGCCAGGGCGCCAAAGGGCTTCGCGCTGCCCTGGCCATCCGACTCCGCGACGTATGCGAAGCGCGGCAGCGCGAGCCGGCGCTCGATCTCGGCGCGGTCGACGGCGGCCGCGGGCGTGGCCGCGCTCGAGGGCGTGGCGGCCGAGGAGGGGCTCGCGCCCGTCGTCTCGCTGATCAGACCGCCCGGACTCTGCGCGCCGGCGGAGGGACTGGCGCCGGTCGAGCCGGAGCCGCCCCCGCAGCTCGCCACAAGGAATGCGGAGCACAGAGCCAGCGCCATGATACTGCCGAGCCGACCTGACGCGCCTGTGAACGCTGACATGGCTGCCTCCAGGGCCTTGCCTAGTAGACGATCAGCCGGGCCTCGCCGGCCTTGCTCTTGTTGCCGGCGAGGTCGTAGGCGACGATCCTGACGCGGTAGAAGGCCCCCGTCGGGAAGTTGGCATTGAACCCCCAGCCGTTGGCGCCGCCCTTTTTGTCGATCCACCCCGATTTCGCCCTGTGCACCACCCTGCCCGAGGACGTTACGACAGTGGCCACCACCCGGAACTTGGAGCTGAAATAGTCGAACACGTCGAATTTGACGACCGCCCTCTTGCCGTGGGCGACGCGCGCCGCATAGACGTCCACCTCCGGGGCCGTGGTGTCGATGTAGACTTTCACGGTCTTGAAGAGCTCGACGTTGCCGGCGCGGTCGACGGACCGGTACTTCACCACGACCACGCCGTCCGCACTGTGGTCCGCCGGCGTGGGCACCTCCACGCTCGTGCCCTCGGTCCAGGGACCGTCGTCGAGCCTGTACTGGGTGAAGTCGACGCCCGAGCCGCCGGCGTTGTCGGTCGCCGTGAAGGTCAGCGTCACCGGCTTTCGGTGCCAGAAGACGCCGGCGGGCTGGACCTTGACCTTGGTGGTCGGCGGGATCCCGTCGTCACTCGACTCGATGGGGCCGTACTTGCGCACCCAGTCAAACGCATGGTCCATGACGTAGACGTTGCCCGAGGCGTCAACGGCCAAGTCGGAGGTGTACCCGGAGCCGGTCACGACCCACTTCGTGACAAAGCGCCCGTCGGCGGTGAACACCTGGACGCGATTGTTGTTGGTGTCGGCGACGTACACAGAGCCGCTCCGATCGACGGCCACGCCCATGGGTCCGGCGAACTGCCCGTCCCCTTTGCCAAGACTTCCCCACTTGCGGATGAAGTCGCCGTCCGGACCGAACTCCTGGACACGCGAGTTGCCGGGGTCGACCACGTAGACGTGCCCCGACGGTGCCACGGCGATGGCGGCGGGGTTCATGAACTGGCCGTCGCCGGCGCCGCGCGTGCCCCACTTGCCCACAAAGCCGCCCGTCGAAGTGAACTTCTGAACGCGGCAGTGGTAGCGATCGACCACATAGACACTCCCGTAGGCGTCGACAGCGATCGCGCTGGGTCCGTCGAATTCGCCGTCGCCGGCGCCGATCTTTCCCCATTTGATGATGAAGGCGCCGTTCTCGCTGAACTTCTGGATGAGGAGGTTGGGGTCGCAGACATACACACTCCCCAACGCGTCCACGGCGACGCGCCCGACGTACGTGAACTGGCCTTCAGCAAAACCGAACGTGCCCCACTGCGCAAGGAAGCCACCACCCGCGGTGAACTTCTGCACGCGGTTGCTGCCCTCGTCCGTCACGTACACATCGCCCATGGCGTTGATGGCCATGCCCATGGGCCCGTCGAACTGCCCCGGCCCGGAGCCGTGGGTGCCCCACTGGGCAAGCAAGCGAGGCTCGTTGGCGTGCCCGGCCGACGCAGGGACTCCCATGGAGACATCCGCGCAGGGCGCCGCGATGGCGACGGACGGCAGGGCGACGAGCGCGAGTAAGAGAAGCAGGAGCGACAGGGCCGCACAGAGGACGCCGCGGCGAGCCGCCGAGGTCGCGCGTGATGTCATGACCGCCTCCCCCAAAAGACGCTGCATGCACTTGCCTACGACTCTAGTCGTGCGGCGAGGCCGGGGCAAGAGGCGCCGGCGTTGAACTGCTCAGCCGATGACGACGATGCCGACATAGCCGTCGACGGTGAGGCGGTCGCCGGTGTGGATGAGCTCGATGGCGTGCGGCACGCCGGTCACGCAGGGCAGGCCATACTCACGGGCGATGATGGCGCCGTGGATCAGCATGCCGCCGCGGCGCTCCACGATGCCCGCGGCCAGCGGCACCACGAAGGTCATCTCGGGCGCGATGGCGTCGCAGACGAGGATCTCGCCGTCTTCGAAGGCGGCGAGGTCGTCGCGGCCCGCGACCACGCGGGCGAGCCCGACGGCGAGTCCGGGCCCGGCGGGCTGCCCCACGATCTGGCGCGCCTGGCGGCGGGTGCCGGCGGGGCCGGCGGGCGGAGCCTGCCCGGCTTGCCCGATGTCCCCGGCCTCCGGAAGCGGCGCGCCCAGCGGCGACGGCAGCGTGATCGCGCGCGGCTGCAGGTCGTCGTCGACATCCATGCCGCGGCGGCCCGCCTCGTCGAGCGCCGCCATGAGGAGACGTTCGAGACGACCGAGGTACAGGTTGTCGTCGTCGCGCAGACGCCAGCTGGCGCGGCCCAGCTCGAGCAGGTCAGCCGCGCGCTCCCGCTCCGCCTCGGGGTGCGCTTCGATGAAGCGGCGCGCACGCTCTGCGGCGTCGGGGCGCGCCCGCGCGCGCTCCGCGGGACGCCCGGCGAGCCGGCGTGCCACGGCCAGCACCTCGTCACGGGCAGGGTCATGGACCGCGTCGCCGTCGGCACCACTGGCGGTACCACTGGCGGTACCTGCCGCGGCAGACACCACATGCGCGCCGGGCGACGCCCCTCCCGGCCCACCGAGACCGGCGGCGTCGCCGAACTCGGCGAGGTACTCGTCGAGGACGCGCTCAGATGCCCCCTCGTCCCCGTCGCGCAGGCACTCGGCCAGCCGCTCCAGCGCGGCGTTGCGGCGCAGGCTGAGCATGGGCGTGGCGGTGAGCAGGTCGGTGAACTCGTAGGGGTCCTCGGGGCGCAGCACGTCGTTATAGGCGCTGCCGAACAGGCGGGCGCCGTGGGCGAAGGGGATGAAATCGGCGATGTACACGTCGACGCCGCGGTCGTGCGCGGCCTTGCGCTCCTGCAAGGCCGCGCGCAGACCGGCGTCGTCCAGGCCCTCGAGCGGCGTGGCCGCCAGGCGATCGGCGGCGGCTACGAGCGCCGGGATGTCCTCGTTCTCGATGCGCCGCCGCAGGCCCTGCAGGCTGTCGAAGCTGCGCGTAAGGCTCAGATACGCGGCGCGCCCATCGCCGGCCTCGCCGGCCAGCGTCGTGATGGGGCGCGACTGCAGCGCGAAGAGCTCGTCGCGGCGCAGGGTCCACTCCACGTCCTGCGGCGCCTCAAAATGCCCCTCGGCGCGCTGCGCCAGGCCGAACACGCGCGGCACCTCGTCGGCCGCCAGCGGCGCCGCGCCGCGGCGGTTGCCGGGCAAGGGGATCAGGCGTACGCCGTCCGCCGCCGCCGACATCATCTCGAGACGCTCGGCCTCATGGTGCTCGAGCAGCGCGCCGTCGCGCCGGTCGAGCGTCCAGCGATCGGGCTCGACGACGCCGTCCACGAGGCCCTGGTTCAGGCCGTGCACGGCCTCCACCAGGGCCTGCCGATCGTTCTCGGGGTGACAGCTGAAGGCCACACCCGAGCGCTCGCCGGCGACGATCTCCTGCACGACCACGGCCATGACGCTGCGCCTGGGGTCGAGCCCCAGCTCCCGCCGGTAGAGCAGGGCCGCGTCCGACCACAGCGAGGCCCACACCAGCTTGACGTGCGCGAGGACGGCGTCGACGCCGCGCACGTTCACGTACGACTCGTGCAGACCCGCGAACGAGGCGCCCGCGGAGTCCTCGCCGGGCGCCGACGAGCGCACCACCGTGGCCGCTTCGGCGAAGCGCGCGGCGAGCGGCTGCGCCAGCGCCGCCTGCAGCTCCTCCGGCAGCGGCGTGGTGAGAAACAGGCTGCGGATGCGCAGGGCTGCGTCCCAGAGCTCTTCCCAGCGCATCTCGGCGAAGTCCTTGCGCTCGAGCTCGAAGAGGATGCGAGTGCGCAGCCCGGTAGCCTCGAGGTAGGCCTCGTAGGCGTCGGTGGTGACGGCCACGAACGGCGGCACGGTGATGCCCGCGCGAGACATGCGCGCCAGGGCGAGCGCCTTGCCGCCGACGCGCGCCGCCACGCGCTCGTCGATCTCCGCTTGCGGGATGACGTAGGCCGGGCCCGTCACCGCTCTACCTCATGTGCAGTTCGGTGACGTTCTGAAAACGGCTCACGATGTAGTAGGTGTCGACCTCGAGCTCGACCAGCGCGCTCGTCGGCGAGCTCGCGAAGGGGCGCAGGTGCGGATGGCGGGCCAGGAAGGCCGTTAGCTGCGCGGCGCGCGCGTCGCCTTCGAGCTCGCGCGCCGTGCCGACCGCCGTGGCGGCCACGGCGCCGTGGAAATCGAGGTCGTCGTCCGAGCGGCTGTCCACAAGCATCGCCACGCGCGGCTCCGCGCTCAGGAACTGGAACTTGCGCGTCGCCCGCGTGGTGGAGAAGTACAGGTGGCGCAGATCGTCGTCGGCGCGCACCGCGACCAGGCTCGCGTAGGGCGACTCCGGTCCATGCGTGGCCAGCACCCCGAGGCGCTGGCGCGCAAACAGCCGGCGCAGCAGCTCGAAGGGCTCGGCGGAGGCGTCCATGCCTGCGGTCTTCCCCAGCGCGCAGCGCGGTGAACCTATAGCAGTCGAGAAGCCTCGTGAGACAGGGCGCCTCTCCCCGCTCCCGTCGAAGCGGAGCGTGCGTTACCATGTGCGCAGTGGACTGGTTCAAGACAGACAGAGTGAAGTACGCGAATCTCGCGACTGCCTGGGTCACGCCGGAGCCGCACCGCTGCGTGCAGTGCGGCATCTGCTCGTTCAACTGCCCCATGGCGATCGACGTGCGGCGCCACGTGTGGCGCAGCGAGCCGGTGGGCGACAGCCACTGCCTGACCTGCGGCGAATGCGTCAAGCGCTGCCCGCGCGGACTCCTCCGCTTCGAGCCCATCGCGCCTGCGAAGCCCGCGCGCCGCGACAGGCGAGGCCGCTGACATGCCCCGGCGTCACATCCTCATCGGCGGCGGGCCCGGCAGCATCGCAGCGGCCGAAGCGATCCGCGGCGCCGACGACGGCGCCGAGATCGTCCTGGTCGGCGCCGATCCGCACGGCTACTACTCGCGTCCCGGTCTGGCGTACTACCTCACCAACGAGCTCCCCGAAGAGCGCCTCTTCCCGTTCACGCCCGACGACATCCTCAGCCTGAGCCTGACCACCATCACGGAGCGCGCCGTCAGCCTCGATCCCGCCGCACACCGGGTCACCCTGGAGAGCGGCCGGCAGCTCGCCTACGATCGCCTGCTGCTGGCCACCGGGTCCCGAGCGATCCCCGCGAGGGTGCCGGGCGCCGAACTCGACGGCGTCGTCAAGCTGGACGGCATGGACGACGCCCGCGACATCGTGCGCAGGTGTCGCAAGGCCAAGGCGGCGGTGGTCGTCGGAGGCGGCATCACCGCCCTCGAGATCGTCGAAGGCCTTCGCGCCCGCCACCTGCACGTCCACTACTTCATGCGCAAGGACCGCTACTGGGCCAACGTCCTGTCCGGCTCCGAGTCGCGCATCGTCCTGCAGAGGCTGCTGAGCGAGGGGGTGGAGATCCATACGTACACCGAGCTGGCGCGCATGCTCGGCAGGGCCGGCCGAGTGGCGGCGGTGGAGACCGGGGACGGCACAAGGATTCCGTGCGATCTCGTAGCCGTAGCGGTCGGCGTACGTCCCCAGATCGATCTGGCACAGGCAGCCGGCCTCGAGTGCGCGCGCGGCGTCCTGGTCGATCAGTGCCTCCGGTCGAGCGACCCCGACATCTTCGCGGCCGGCGATATCGCCGAGGCCGCCGACCGCCACACCGGGCACCGCGTCGTGGAGGTGCTATGGAGCTCGGCGCTGGCCAAGGGACGCGTCGCCGGCCTCAACATGGCCACGGAGCCGACCCACGTGTATGAGCAGGGCCCGCCACTCAACGTCACCCGGCTGGCAGGCCTGTACACCACGATCATCGGCACCGTGGGAAGTGGCGACGACTCCGACCTCGAGGGCATCTCCCGGGGAGACAGCCAGGTCTGGTCGGAACTGTGCAGCAGGGCGATCGTGGAGGCGCAGAGAGGCGACGCTCACATCCGCTTGGCCCTGGGAGATGGCATCATCGTAGGCGCCGTGGTCATGGGCGACCAGGCTCTCTCCTTCCCTTTGCAGGAGCTCATCGAAGCTCACGTCGACGTCAGCGGCATCGTGCCGGCGCTCGAGGCGCCGCAGGCGCCGATCGTCGAGCTCATCAACGACGCGTGGCAGAACTGGAGGGCAGGCCTTGCCTAAGCGGGGACGGGAGCTGTGGTACGCGCTCGCCGCGATCGTCGCGGTGACGGCGCTGTACGCGGTCGCCTACCAGCAGGCGAGCGCCTTCCCCGCCGCGTCCGGCCTTGTGGGCCACGGGATAGGGGTCCTGGGCTTCATCCTCATGCTGATGACCGCGACCCTGTACTCCCTCCGCAAGCTGCGCACCGACGCAAGCTGGGGGAGCACGGCCTCGTGGCTCAAGTTCCACATGGTCACCGGCCTGGTGGGCCCGTACATGGTGCTGCTGCACACGGCCATGAAGTTCCAGGGGCTGGCCGGGCTGACGATGCTGCTGACCGTCGTCGTGGTCGCCAGCGGCCTGGTGGGCCGCTACATCTACACCGCCGTGCCGCGCACGGCCGGAGACGACGGGGTCGGCACAAAGAGGCGAGTGCTCGCCACCTGGCACACCGTCCACCTGCCCCTGACGTGGGCGCTCTTTGCCGCCGCCTTCGTCCACGTTGTGGCGGAGCTCTACTACGCGACGCTGCAACGGTGACGTGATGCCGGCGACGCAGGAGACGCAAGTATGACCAGGCGCCCGGGATTCGTCTCCGCCACCGGCATCGTGGTCGCCATCGTCGTCCTTCTGGGGATCTTGACGTGGGACCTGGTCAGAGGACCCGCGCTCTTCAGCCCCGGACCGTTGAACGCTGAGGCCACGGGTCCGGCTCTGGGCGGAGTCACAAACCACGCTCAGCTGGGCGACGACTGCGGCGCCTGTCACCCATCGCCGTCGGGCTCCGCCACGATGGCCGACCGCTGCCTCGATTGCCACAAGTCGATCGGCGCCGACATCAAGGCAAAGGAGGGGATCCACGCCCGTCTCGCCGGGGCGCAGTCGTCGCCCACCTGCCGCGGCTGCCACCCGGAGCACAACGGACCGCAGGGCGCGCTCACCTCCCTCGATGGGGTGACCTTCCCCCATGACCTGACCGGCTTTTCACTGCGCGGTCACCGGGAGACCGCGAAGGGGGCGAGGTTCGCCTGCTCCGACTGCCACCCCAAGGATTACACGACGTTCGATCAGAGCCTCTGCTCCGACTGCCACGCCGCTATCGACGCCGCGTTCATGAGCCGGCACGAAGCCGCCTACGGCAAGGACTGCCTGGCGTGCCACGACGGCAGCGGCGGCGCCAACATCGACCACAGCAAGTTCTCCTTCAAGCTGACCGGCAAGCACGCCGCGGTGGCTTGCGAAGACTGCCACTCGGGCGCTGGGTCCCTCCAGGAGTACCGCGACACGCCGCAGGACTGCTACTCGTGCCACGCCAAGGACGACGAGCACGACGGTGCGTATGGGCGGCGGTGCGAGGACTGCCACACCGCCGCGGACTGGGGCGAGGCCACCTTCGATCACGCCGTCTTCCCGCTCGACCACGGGAGCGAAGAGCGCAAGGCCACCTGCCAGACGTGCCACCCGACCGACACGAAGAGCTACACGTGCTACGGGTGCCACGAGCACACGACGGGCAACGTCCTCAACGAGCACGAGGGGAAGAGCCTCGCCGAACTGGCGGACTGCATCGAGTGTCACCCGGGCGGCCGGGAGGCCGAAGGAGACTGAGACGATCTGCGATGCCGAGTCCGCCGTCAGACCCAGTTCGCGACCCGCAGGCCCTCCACCCTGTCGAAGTGGCGGACATCGTTACTGACCAGCGTCGCGCCCAGGCTGCGGGCGTGGGCGGCGATCATCATGTCCATCGCGCCGACAGGTGTGCCGGCCTTCTCCAGCGCGGCCCGAAGGACGCCGTGGTGTTCCGCGGCGGCCTCGTCCCAGGGGATCACGATCAGGCGGGACACCAGATCAGCGATCTCCCCGCGGATGGCGACGGCTTCGGGATGGCGCGCCGCCCCGTAGAGAAGCTCGGCCAGCACCACCGTGGAGACCGCCAGTGCACCCGGCTCCGCTGCCTCGAAACGTGCTTTCACGGACGGAGGCCGGCTCCTGAGGACGTAGCTGCAGATGTTGGTGTCGAGCATGTAGCGCATCAGAACGGCTCGCGCTCCTCCGGCGGCGGATCCTCGCGATCCGCGAGGAAGTCGGCTGGGACCCGGGACGGCCGGGCGAAGAAGTCGTCCCACCCCACAGGCTTCGGCCTCAGGATCACCGCGTCACCCTGCCGCTCGATGAGGACCTCACGGCCGGAGAAGCGGAACTCAGCCGGCAGCCGGACCGCTTGACTGCGGCCGTTCATGAAGAGCTTGGCAGTCTGAGCCATGGTGCGCCTCCGTGATAGAGACCACTGATATATACCACGACTCATCGGATGACAACCTCCGGAGGCGGCCCAGGGGGCGCCGGCAGCGGCACTATACACACGGAGACAGCAGCCATGCGGGGAGTCTGGGGCCAGCGCAGCGCGCCGGCCAGAGTGACGATGACCTGGCGGCGTGGACGATGTAGTCAGCTCCATTCAGTCGGCCGGGAAACGAGGCTACCGTCCGATCCCGGTGCGTCAAGCGGGAGCTGATGCCGGAGATAGCTTGCCCGGCCCAGGCGCAGGCTGGCATCTGCCACGAACCGCAGCTGACGATTCACCCGTCGATAAGGGAAGGCCACCGCCACAGTGAGCGCTGCGGGCCCGGAACGCGCGGTCTGGACAGCCGGAACAAGGTCGGTGTCGCCGGTCACGACCAGGACGACGCCGTAGCGCTCCCGAGTCGCCGGAGCCAGGAGGCGTGAGGCGATGGCCACGTCGGTCTCCTTCTCTTCGTAACGGTCGCGGGCGGACCCACACACCGGGCACACCACGCGCCGGCGCTTGAACTGCCCCAGGCGAGTCGAGACACCAGTCGCCCGCAGCACGTCCATGTACCGCTGGTGGCGCTCGATGGTCCCAGGCCTGGAGGCCTCGATGTGATGTGCCAGCGCGCTGAAGTAGACGACTTCGCCGATAGCGCACTCACCGGGGAGAACGTGCAGCAGGGACTCACAGAGAGACCGCAGGTCGAGCCACCGCACTCGCGCGTCGGTGTCGTGCTCGCAGTCGCGAAGCGAGTGGTAGAGGTTGAAGCCGTCGATGAGGCACAGCACGTGGTTGACGAATGACCCCCAGAATGAAGAAACCCCCGGGGTCGCAACCCCGGGGGGGCCACGGGATATACCCGTGGGGAAGACGCTTCACAGTATGAGAGTCGGCCCGAGTCCTGTCAAGAAAAGCGCTGCAAATGTCAACCTTCTGCGACGATCGGCGCGTGTCGTAGTCCGCCGTGTATCGGTCACAGCTTGCCCGCGGCGAGCAGCCCCGGCAGCCCGGCGTCGACGCCGGCGCGGCGCGGCGGCCTCCCCCTATGCTGCCTGCGCGATCACGCCTCCGACCTCTTGGCGGGATGCCCCGAGCGCGAGCAGGGACCTGACCAGCAGGTCGACCGACACTGAGGCGTCGGCCGCCTCCATTTTGGCGACGCGCGACTGACTCGAGCCAAGCCGACCGGCCACCTGCGCCTGTGTCCAGGAGTTCTCCGTGCGCAGCAGGCGCAGGTAGTCGCCCAAGGCCAGCTTGAGTTCCACGAAGGCCGCCTCTTCAGGGCTCAACTCGAGGAAGTCGGCGGCGTCGCCGGAGCGCCAGCCGGCGCGCTTCAAACGGTGCTGTTTGGCCTCGTCCACTGCCTTCAGTCCTCCTCCGAGCACGCATCGTAGGCGCGAAGCCTGCGTCTGCATGCGTCAAGCACGAACCGCGGAGTCGCCCGCGTCTTCTTCGAGAAGACCTCCGCTATGACGATCGCATCGTCATCGACTCGGTAGACGATGCGCCATGTGGCGCGCTCATTCACTATCCGCAGTTCATGGCAGCGTCTGTCGAGCGCCGGCATCGGCCGGGAGTACGGCAGACCCAGCGACTCTCCGCGCTGCAGCCGGCGCAGGAGCACTCCGGCCTCAACCCGAGCGGACGCAGTGAGCGGAGGGGTGCGCACCTCCCCGCGAAGCCAGACCAGCGGCTTGCCGGCGCCCCGCTTCATGCCCAGTCTATGTCAAATCTGACATCGGCGTCAAGGGTCGTGGAGGCGAGGGCGAGCGTGCGGGAAGGCGCAGTGGCCGGCATACAACGAGTGTGACGCGGACCGCGTGACCAGCCCACAGTGACGATCACCGCTCATGGTGGACGTTTCGCGAGGACGCGCCCCCGTCGAGGTCTTTGAAGCCCGGAGCGAGCGCAGTCAGAGCTCCTCGGTGGCAAGCAGCCCAGGCAGCTCAGGGTCGATGCCGGTGAGGCAGTCCTCGGCGTCGGCGGCGGCTTGGCGGGCGGTGGAGCACATGCTGCAGGTGACGGAGAACGGCTCGGGCATGGGAATCTCCCTGGGGCGCGGGTGACGCAGCGGCTCCTGAGGTCAATCGCCGCGAGTGTAGTCCGTGAGATCCGCGACGGTGCGGTAGTCCGCTTTCGAAAGCAGGTGACGCCGGATACTCGCACCGGCACCGAAAGCGAGCGCGGGCGCATACCGGGGGCAGCCCAGGCGGCAACTTCGCACACCGCCAGATCACCGGGTCGCAGCGCGAGCACGGCTTCCAGCGCCGGCACCAGGTCTGTGTCGCTGGAGAACAGGATGCCGACGTCGCAGGCACGGTTGGCGACCATCATGACGAAGTCGACGGCCAGCGCCACGTCGATGCCCTTCTCTTGGGCAGCTCGCCTGGGCCAGTCAGAGGGATACCGCAGGTCGCGGGATATCACTGTGACAAGCCCGTCCCCGCGGCCGACTTGCCTGTCCGTCTGACGCTGATGAGCAGCGTAGGATCGCGCGTCACGACGTTGACTGGGACGGCCGCGGTAGACACGCATGCCTGCAAGACGGCCGCCGGGGACGCGGCCCTAGGAACCTAATAAGAAGCCCCGCCGGTTCGGGGCGACCCGAACGGCGGGGAGGATTGCCGGCAGTGTACTCCGCCGGAGCGATGGCGCAAGCGTGTGGCGGTCCCCGAGCCCAGTCTGGGGGCATCTGCGAAGACAGGGGCTATCTGCGTGACCATCGACCCTGAAAACGAAGAAGCCCCCGGGGTCGCGACCCCGGGGGGCCCACGGGATATACCCGTGGGGATGGATTGCCTCAGTATGCGCAGGATGATCGGCATGGTCAAGCAGTGACGCAAACGTCACCCGACGCAGCCGCAGACGCAGCCGCGATCACATCGCCTCGCTCAGTTGGTGCCGAGCGTAAGCGGACGGCTTGACGGCGAAGGCAATATCGGCGGCCCGATGGAGCGCAAGGCTTGAGCGCCCAAAGGGGAGCGCGACGGCGAGCGTCCGAGACGGCGCCAGACGTCGTGCAGCGGCGAGCGCCGGC
Organism: uncultured Thermoleophilia bacterium; assembly: GCA_963765635.1. Taxonomy (GTDB): domain Bacteria; phylum Actinomycetota; class Thermoleophilia; order UBA2241; family UBA2241; genus CAIXSE01. The sequence continues at coordinate 403,467 of CAVXXF010000002.1, read as the reverse complement.
ACGAGATCGCTGTCGCCGCTGACCAGGACCAGTGTGTCGAAGGCGCCCAGCAAAGCCGACTCGACCAGCTGGACGCCGAGAGCGACATCAGTCTCCTTCTCCTCGAATCGAAGGAAGCGGCGACCGCACGACGGGCACGTGAGCGTTTTGGCTTTGAAGCGGCCCAGCCTCACGTCCACTCCGGTGGCCCTCAACGCCGACAGGTAGCCCATCTGGCGCGCTCGCTGCCCCGGCCGCCGACGTTCCAGGTGATGAGCGAGCGCTGTGAAGTACACGACGGACGGGTGAGTGGTGCGACCGGGCAGCACGTACAAGTACGACGCGCACAAGGATGCGACATCCAGTCGATGAAGGGATCGCCCCACGACGCGCTCGGCGTCGATCACCGAGTGGTACAAGTCGAAGCCGTCGACAAGGAAGACCGCGCGGTTGACGATGAACCCCCAGAAGAGAAAAGCCCCCGGGATGGCAACCCCGGGGGGACCACGGGACAAACCCGTGGGGAAGACGCTTCTAAGTATGGGAGTCATCGCGAGTCCTGTCAAGGAAAGTGCTGCAAATGTCAACCTTCTGCGGCAATCGACGCACGAAGCGGTCCACCGTGCATCGGTCACAGATCGCTCGTGGTGAGCAGCCCCGGCAGCCCGGGGTCGATGCCGGCGAGGCACTCCTCGGCGTCGGCGGCAGCGTGGCGGGCGGCGCCGCAGAGAGCCGCCGCGGCGGCGAGGGCGCGCTGGGCGTCCTCGGCCTCGGCGAAGTCGTCGCTGTGGTAGGAGATGACGAGCTCGAGGCTGAGCTGGTCGGCTGCGGCGGCGGCCAGGGCGGAGCGCCGCCGCAGCTCGCGCACCTGACGGCAGAGCGACGCGAGATCGGCCTGCGCCCGCTCGCGCGAGCCCGCCAGCGGCGGAGCGGCTGCGCCGCCGCCCCCCTCCGCGCCCTCCTCCCCGTGCCCCGCGCCCTTCGCATGCAGCTCCTCGATGGTGTCTTCGTAGTAATCGATGAGCCGCACGAGACGGGCGGCGAGCGCCTTCGGCACGCCGCCCTCCACCAGGTCCTCGGTCTCGAGCTCCCCGGCGCAGAGCTCCGGGCAGTCCGGGTCGATGCAGATCCACAGGCAGCCGTCCGCATCCGCCTGGCTCAGGTTGGGGAGCATGGGAGTGCCGCAGATGCTGCAGGTGACGTCGAAGGGCTCGGGCATGGGGACCTCCTGGGGGGCGGGTGGTGCTGACAGGAGGACTATGGCACGATCAAATTAGGATCGTCCAGAATGGCGCAATGGCCGTTACGGGGATTGCGGGCCATTGCTATCCGTCCGCATTGTCACCTATTGTCGTGATCGTGACCTCCGGGCCTACAGTCACATTTGCTCGTGAGCGCTGACCGCGATCCCGCTCGCGCCCGGTACGGCTGGCAGAGCGACTTCCCCACGTTCGCCGACGAAGAGCCGCGCGTCGTGCGCATCTCGCTCCAGGACTTCCTCGCCGATGCCAGCGAGTCGCAGGTTCGCGCCTGGGATGACTCAATCCCGCGCATCCAGGTCGAAGTTGGCGAAGTGGTCGAGATCGATGACCTCGCCGCACAGTACACCGCCATCCTCGAATACGAACTGCCACTCGAATCCCGCCGCCCAGATGTCGTCCTGCTTGTCAGCGGCGCCGTCGTCGTGCTCGAACTGAAGGGCAAGGCCGAACCGGAGCAGGCCGACCTCGACCAAGCCGCCGCCTACGCCCGCGACCTGCGCTGCTACCACAAGCACTGCGCAGATCGCGAAGTGCACGCCGTCCTCGTCCCCACCCGTGCGCGTGGGTACGCGGGCGTACGCGACGGTGTGCACATCGCTGGCCCCGACGCGCTGCACGGGCTCATCCAGAAGCTGCAGCGGCCGTGGGACCAGGGGCCGCTCACCGCCGAGGAGTTCCTGGCCAAAGATGCCTACTGTCCGCTGCCCACGCTGGTACAAGCCGCACGCGAGCTCTTTCTCGACGGCACAGTCCGGCGCATTCATCGCGCCTGGGCCGAGACCCAGCCAGCCATCGATGCAATCTCCGCCATCGCACATGAGGCGGCGCGCACGCACACGCGGCACCTCGTGCTCGTCGCCGGCGTCCCGGGCTCCGGCAAGACGCTGGTGGGGCTGAGCGCCGTCCACAACCCGGGTCTTGACGACCTGAGGGTCGAGCGAGCCGGCGGCAAGCCACCTGCGCCGGCGATCTTCCTCAGCGGCAACGGACCGCTGGTCGAAGTGCTGCAGTACGAACTGCGCAGCGCGGGCGGCGGCGGCAAGACCTTCGTCCGGGGCGTCAAGGACTACATGAAGCAGTACCTCGGAGACAAAGCCGCGGTGCCGCCGCAGCACGTGATCGTCTACGACGAAGCGCAACGCGCCTGGGACCTCGAGCAGGTGATCATCAAGCACCCTGGACTCCGGGATCACAAGTCTGAGCCCGAGGCCTTCGTCGAGTTCGGCGAGCGCATCCCCGAATGGTGCGTGCTGGTCGGGCTCATCGGCACGGGGCAGGAGATCAACGTCGGCGAGGAGGCCGGCCTGGGGCAGTGGCTTGACGCGCTGCAGAACGCCGGCTCACCGGAGCAGTGGACGGTGCACGCGCCGCAACGCGTGCTGGACGAGTTCTTCGCAGACCCGTCGCTGCCCGCCGGCGTCGCGGCCAGCGAGACCCTCGACCTCACCGTCGAGCTCCGCTTCCACTTCGCCGCCGACCTGGACGAGTGGGTCGACGGCCTGCTCACTGGCGGCACGGATGCGCGCGGGCGCGAGCTGGCCGCGCGCCTCGAGACCGCCGGCTACCACCTGCGCATGACCCGCGACCTCGACCAGGCCAAGGACTACTTCGGCGTCCGCTACGCCGAGGCCCCCGAGGCGCGCTACGGCCTCGTCGCCTCGTCCCGCGACAAGATCCTCGCGGAGTGGGGCATCCCCAACGACTATCAGTCCACCAAGGTGATGCGCCTCGGCCCCTGGTACGGCGACGGCGAGGAGAGCCACCGCTCCTGCCGCCACCTGCGCGAGTGCGTCACCGAGTTCGGCGCCCAGGGCCTCGAGCTCGACGGCGTGCTGCTCGCCTGGGGGACGGACCTCGTCTGGGAGGAGGACGCGGAGGGCGCCGGCGCCGCAGGCGCTCCCGGCGCCTGGTCCAACGCGCGCGCCAAGCGCCATGCGCGTTCCGCGCACGTGCGCGACCCCTTCCAGCTGCGCGTCAACGCCTATCGCGTGCTGCTCACCCGCGGGCGCGACGGGGCGGTCATCTTCGTCCCGCCCCTCCCCGAGCTCGACGCCACCGCCGCGCGGCTGCAGGGGCACGGGGTGAAGGTGCTCAACGACTGACCCACCGGCCTCCGCCAACGTCAACCAGCCGTCGCTCACTTCGCATTGACTGCCGCCGGGGCTGGTGGCAACATGAACGAGTCATCGCCAGCGGGGCTTCGGCTTCCTGGTCCCCCCCGGGGTCACGGTCCCGGGGACAAGATCATCGCCAGCGGGGCTTCGGCTTCCTGGTCCCCCCCGGGGTCACGGTCCCGGGGACAAGATCATCGCCAGCGGGGCTTCGGCTTCCTGGTCCCCCCGGGGTCACGGTCCCGGGGGTTTCTCCTTTCTGGAGGGCAATGTCAACGTCAGTCTGTTTCCTGGTCGATGGCTTCAACGTCTACCACGCGATCCGAGAGACCCGCGAGAAGACCGGCACAGACTGCCGCTGGCTCGACATCCGTTCGCTCTGCGAATCCAGGCTTTGCCTCATCGACCCCACCGCGCGCATCGCCCAGATCCACTACTTCAGCGCACTGGCACATCACCGGGAGAAGACCCGGCCCGGCACGGTTGCGCGTCACACGCGCTACCTGGATGCGATCTCCGCTTCAGGGATCGTCACGCACCTTGGCGTGTTCAAACCCAAAGACGTCCGCTACCACTCGCCGACGTGCGACGTGCACCTGCGGCGGCACGAGGAGAAGGAGACCGACGTAGCCATCGCCTCAGCGATCGTCGAAGCGGCCGCGACTCGCGAGTGCTCGGCCGTCGCTCTGATCTCCGGCGACACCGATCTCGTGCCGGCTCTCCAGACGGCGCACCGAGTCCGCCCCTGCCTGAAGCGGTACTGCTTCTTCCCTCCGTACCGATCGAACCGGGCGTTCAACGCATGCACGGACGGCCACTTCAAGATCGCCCCCACGCAGTTGCCCCGCCACCGGCTGCCAGACACGATCGTCAACGCCGACGGAAGGACGATCGCGAAGCCTCTGGGCTGGTAGGCGGCAGACCAAAGACCGTGGTCGAGTGCCGCAACCCACGCCTCGACCGGGAGCTGCGCACGGCTTGGGACCTGCTGCGCATCAACGGAAGACGTTTCGTTCAGCCCGGGACCGTCGGGCGGCGCGTCGTTTCATTTGACTTCCGACGCAAAGCTGAGGCACTGCCGGGGCTGGAGCTCGCCGACCTCGTTGTGTCACTGCTCGGACGCTGGGTGGCCGGTATGCCCAGCCGCCCCGACACCGCTGTCGTCTTCAGCAAGCTGCGCACGGGCCGGGCGGCAGATGGGAAGGCGCTGGGCCGGTCGTGCTGCTCAAAGAGAAAGGCCGGGGACCGCTACGCAGTATCCGACCACGGTGAGCGTAGACCCGCCCGGCCGAGCTGTCAAAGCGCCACGAGCCACTCATCTCTGCGCCTCGATTGTCACTCTGCCCACCGTCCGTGTGCTCTGCTAGCATCGAGCGTAACGAGGCGACCGCTCACGCAGGCGGCGGCTCGCTCTCCCCTATCGGAGGTGTCGCGTGCCCAACGAGCTCCCCGCGCCGGTCGAAGGCCAAGCGCTCATCTACGCGACCGCGGACGGCATGGTGCGAGTCGAGGTCATCTTCCAGGACGAGACGTTCTGGCTGTCCCAACGCAGAATAGCCGAGCTCTTCGACGTCGATGTTCGCACAGTCAACGAACACCTGAAGGGCATCTACGAGAGCGGAGAGCTCACTCGGGATCCAACTATCCGGAAATTCCGGAGAGTTCAACGGGAAGGCTCGCGGGACGTCAGCCGATGGATCGATTTCTACAACCTCGACGCTGTCATCTCCGTCGGCTACCGCGTCAACAGCCGCCAGGCCACGCAGTTCCGCATCTGGGCCACGCAGACGCTCAAGGAGTTCATAGTCAAGGGCTTCGTGCTCGACGACGAGCGGCTCAGACAGGGTGCGCGCTTCGGCAAGGACTACTTCGACGAACTGCTCGAGCGCATCCGCGAGATCCGCGCCAGCGAGCGGCGCTTCTACCTCAAGATCACCGACATCTACGAGCAGTGCAGCGCCGACTATCAAGAGGATGCCGAGATCACGCAGACGTTCTTCGCGACCGTGCAGAACAAGCTGCACTGGGCCATCAGCGGTATGACCGCCGCGGAGATCGTCGCCGCGCGGGCAGACGCGGGCAAGCCGCGAATGGGCCTGACAAGCTGGAAGAACGCCCCGGCCGGCAAGGTACTCAAGTCGGACGTCACCGTGGCCAAGAACTACCTCACGGAGCCCGAGATCGAGCCGCTGGAGCGCGTCGTGAGCATGTACCTCGACTACGCCGAGAACCAGGCGACGCGGCACAAGCTGATGCGCATGGCCGACTGGGCCGAGAAGCTCGACGGCTTCTTGCGCTTCAACGAATACCACGTCCTCAGCGATGCCGGTCGCGTCTCGCGCGAGGTGGCAAGAGAACTCGCCGAGGGTGAGTACGACACCTTCCGCGTGCTGCAGGACCGCGACTACGAAGGCGACTTCGAGCGCGAGGTGCAGCGAGTGCTCGAAAGTGATGAGTCGACCGGCCCCGAGTCATGAGCGATGTGGCCTCCATGCCTGGCGCTGACCCCATCCCCTGGCTCCTCGAGGGCGACCCCTCGGTGCGCTACTTCACGCTCACGGGGCTGCTCGGGGCCGAGCCGGATGCGCCGCAGGTGCAGGAGGCGCGGCAAGCGATCATGACAGAGGGCCAGGTGCCGCGCATCCTGGCCGAGCAGCGGGCGGACGGGCACTGGGAGGGCCCCGACCGCTTCTACACGGCCAAGTACCGCGGCACCGTCTGGACGCTGCTCATCCTCGCCGAGCTCGGCGCCGACGGCGCGGACGCGCGCGTGCGGGCCGGCTGCGAGGCGATCCTGCGCGACGCGCAAGACGCGGACTCAGGCGGCTTCAGCTGCAACCGCAGCAAGAAGGCCGGCGGCGGCCTCCGTAGCATGGTCATCCCGTGCCTCACCGGGAACCTCGCCTTCAGCCTCATCCGCCTCGGCATGCTGGACGACCCGCGCGTGCAGCGGGCCGTCGACTGGATCACCACATGGCAGCGCTTCGACGACGGCGACGGCGAGGCGCCCACCGGGGGGCCCTACGACAGGTACGAGATGTGCTGGGGCCGCCACACCTGCAGCATGGGAGCGGCCAAGGCGCTCAAGGCGCTCGCGGAGGTCCCGCCCGAGCGCCGCACGCCGGCGATGCACGCCACCATCAGCGCCGGCGCCGAGTATTTCCTCCGCCATCACGTGCACCGGCGCAGCCACGACCTCAGCAAGACCTCCAAGCCTGGCTGGCGCCGCCTGAGCTTCCCCCTGATGTACCAGACGGACGCGCTCGAGATCCTGCTCGTCCTCACACGCCTCGGGCGCGAGGGCGAGGTGGCCGGCGCGGCCCCGGACGGCACCGGCGGCACGCCGATCCTGGGCGACGAGCGCATGCGCGAAGCGCTGGACCTCGTCGCCTCCCGCGCCGACGCCCAGGGCCGCTGGAAGCTCCAGCAGACCTTCAACGACCGCTTCTGGGTCCCCATCGAGACCAAGGGCGAGCCGAGCCGCTGGGTGACGCTGCGGGCGCTCGAGGTGCTGAGAGCGGCCTCACTGCGCTGACGGCCCGATACTGCCACGGCGGGGCATCTCACGGATGCACGCGTCGGCGGCGAGGTACTCGGCGTGGATCGAGTTGAGCTCGAGCTGTCAGGTCGTCATGGCCGGCGTGCCCTCTGCACCGAAATCCCCCGAGCAGGAGTCGCTTCGACCGCGCAGAGCGTTGTCAGAACTGACGACACGGCGCGGAGTGGCTCGGTCGACGGTCGTCGACGGAGGACTGAACCCCGTTCAGGCCCCCAAGGGGTGGTGCTTGACCTCGCCGGCGGCCGCGTGGCCGTCCAGCCAGCGGCCCATGAGCAGCCACCACGCTGGCACGGCCAGGAAGGCGGTAGCGCCCGCGGTGACGCCCGCGGCCCGTAGCACTGTGCGCAGGGGCGCGGGTACGGCCAGGGACCCGGCCGCCGCACCGGCCCCGAAGAGGGCGACCCATGCGCAGGTCTGGCCGAGCCGTGCGGTCCGCCGGGGCAGGCCGGCGTTCCGACCCAGCCAGCCGCTGCCCAGCCCGATCCAAGCCAGCTGCACACCGAAGGCGCCCGTCGAGGCCGCGGCGGACACCTTGAAGGGCAGCACGCCGGCGACAAGCAGCGGTCCCGCAGCGGTCGCGACCCCGAGCGCGCCGAGTGTCGCGGTGTGCAGGGCTCGCAGCCGGCCACGGGGTGGCAGGTGCCGCCCGATCGCGACCGCGGCCGGGATCATGCACGCGGTGGCCACGGAGCCGACGATGTCGTTGGCCGGGCCGAACGGGTTCTCCCGGCCGGCCGCGGGGATCGATGCGAAGAAGGTCACGAGCAAGGCGTTGGCGGCCGCGCCGGTGGCGCCGGCGAGGTAGGCCCAGCGGGCGCCTCGCGGGTCTCGACTCATGGGGGCACCGGCGGGGGTGGCGCCGGACCGGGAGTCGCTCACTGCGGTCATGGGATGGCTCCTGTTCGGAGGTGTTGCCGGCGGGCCCGTCGACCAGGCGGCGAGCACGCGAAGGACGTCGTCCCGTTGCACTTCGGGCTCTCCCCCGATGCCCCGATTGTCACACGCGGAGCGAGCCCGGGCCACGGCGACCTCCCTGGCCCCCCGGTGCCCACCGTCAGGCGAGGCCCATACTCCGCAGCTGGCCCTCTGAGTAGCCGAAGAAGTGCGCCGTCTCGTGCAGCACCGTCACGCGGATGTGCTCGACCAGCGCGGCACGCGTCGTGAACGCACGCTCCAGGTTGGCGCGGAACAGATGGATCGTGTCCGCATAGGGCGCGCCGAAGCTGGCGGAGCGCCTGTTCAGCGGCACGCCGTGATACAGGCCGAGGATGCGAGGATCGATGCCGTCGGCCACCATCTCCGGCAAAGGACGGTCCTCGATCATGATGGCAACGCCGTTCAGCTCGTCGAGCAGCGCCTGAGGAAGCTCGTCCAGGGCGGCCTGAGCGACGGACTCGAACTCCTCCGCCGTCAGAAGCGGCAGCGGCCGCTCGGCCGCGGCATCCAGTCCCAGCACCCGGCACCATTCGAAGGCCATGCCGTCGCGGTCGCCACCGGCGCCCAGCGCGCGACCGAGCAGGTAGCGCGCCTCCGCCTCGAAGCCGGGCGCGAGACCGCTCACGGAGACGACGGCGCGCAGGCGCTCGGCGGCCGCGCGCGCGTCGCCTTCGGCGAGCAGGCGCGCGGCTGCGTGAAATTCCGTCTCGACTGACATGGAGGCATCATAGACGGCCGCGCGCCGCTCCGCCGGACGCGCGTGAGTGTCAGGGCCCCAGGCGTGACGACCCCAGCGGGCCGGCTCACCGTCAGGCCCCCACTGGCAACACATCCGTCTTGACACCGTTGCCCTCGTATCGCCAGACTCGGGACGGGGGCAACGACCGAGGGGAGGGCCTCGTGAGCAAGCTGACGGTGCGTCGCGCGATCATGCTCATCCTTGTGGCGGCGAGTTGCCTGCTGGTCGTGCCCGGCATGGCCGGCGCGGGGGTGCGCGCCAAGTACCGCGCCGAGTACAAGGCCTCGCTGAACGACCTCAAGAACGTGTTCAAGATCTACGCCCAGGGCTACGACAATGCCAAGGCCGCGTCCGACGAACTGGCCATCACCATGAGGGCGACGGGCGACCACGACCTGCTGGTCCAGCACGAGCAGCAGGCTCTGAGCACCTACACGGCCTACCTGGGCAAGCCGGAGGAGTGGTATCTCAGCTACGCCAAGATGGTCAACAGCGTCAAGGCCAAGGCGACTCGCTACTTCGCGGCGATCAAAGAGCAGGCTCGGTTCAAGACGGCGTGCAACAGGCTCAAGGCTTACGCCGGCATGCTGATCCAGCAGGCCAACATGCACGTCTACGACTCGTTCCAGGAACTCAGCACCGACCCGCCGGACTACCTGAACCACGCGGTGTGGCTCGATCTCGGGGATGAGGACGCCGCCGCCGGCCACGAGGGTTTCGACAAGCAGATGGCGGCGCTGAAGGCCCTGCTGTAGCGGCGGGGACTCCCACTTCCATCCGCCTTCGATCGCTGACATCGGCCCTCCCCAGCAGCGAGACTGCCGGCAGGGGAGCAACGAAAGGGGACATGTTGAGGACTCAGACCTGGCGCCTGCCCGTCATTCTCGGCCTCGTGGCCGCGAGCCTGCTGCTGGCCGCGCCCGGCGTCGCCGGGGCGCACGTCAAGGCCAAGTACAGGGCCGAGTACAAGCGACAGCTCACCGCCTTGAACAACGGGTTCCTCGTCTTCGCAAGCAACTACGACAACATGAAGCAGGGGTCGGTCGGCACGGCGCAGGAAATGGCTCCGTGGATCGGCGACCCCGACCAGCACGAACAGCTGGTCGCAGCAGAGAACTGGTGCCTCGCCATCTACAACAGGAACAAGGGCCTGCCGCAGACGTGGTCCCTCGCCTACGCCAAAACCATCAACACCTTCAAGGGCAAGGCTGCGCGCTACTTCACCACCGCGGCGCAGCAGCGCAAGTTCAAGCACGACTGCGACCTGCTCAGGGCCTACGGCAGCACCCTCATCATGCTTGCCAACGACCACCTCTACTGGTCGTACCGCCAGCTGGGCTACGACCCGCCGAACATCGACCTCGCGGCGCAGGCCATCGCCGACGCCGATGAGGACGCCGCCACCGGGCACGAAGGCTGGGACAAGTGGCTGGCGGCGCTGCGCGCGCTCCAGTAGCCCGACCGGCGCCGGCCCGCCCGCGTCAGACGCCCGCGAGCTCCTCGCCCAGCCGCACGACCTCGCGCACCAGCAGGTCGAAGTCCTCGCGGCGGCTGCGGTGGTTGGCGACCGCCACGTGCAGGTACTTGCGCCCGCCGATGGTCGAGACCGAGGGCACGGCGATGCCGCGCTCCTGCAGCTCGAGCTCGATGCGTTTGTTGAGGTCGTCGAGCGCGGGTCCATCGAGGTCCGGCCGCACGTAGCGGAAGCAGACGATGTTGAGCGCGACCGGCAGCGCCTGCTCGAGCTCGGGGGCGGCCGCGACCAGGCCGGCGAGGTACCTCGCCTGGTCGATGTTCTGCTGGATCAAGCGGCCGAACTTGTCGGCGCCGTGCTCCTTGAGCGCCATCCACGCCTTGAGCGCGTGGAAGCCGCGCGAAAGCTCGAACCCGTAGTCCGAGAGCCAGGGCACGTCTACCCCGGTCAGGCCGCGCTCGCCCTCGCCGTGGGCGAGGTACGACGGGGTCAGCGAGAAGGTCCGTCGCTGAGCCTCGGCGTCGCGGACCAGCACGCAGCCGACGGGGTAGGTCAGGTTCATCCACTTGTGCAGGTCGAAGGCCAGCGAGTCGGCGCGCTCCATCCCGGCGACGAGATGGCGTGACTCGGGCGCGATGGCGGCCCAGGCGCCGAAGGCGCCGTCGACGTGGAACCAGAGGCCCTCGCGCGCGCAGAAGTCGGCGAGGCCCGGCAAGTCGTCGATCGACCCCGTGTTGGTGGTGCCGGCGACCCCGACGACGCAGATGGGGAGCATGCCCTCTTCGCGGTCACGGGCGACCATCCCGGCGAGGGCCGCGAGGTCGATGCGCAGGAGGTCGTCGGTGGGCACGCGGCGCAGCGAGCGCGTGCCCATGCCGAGGAGCTCGACGGCCTTGGTGAGCGACGAGTGCGCCTCGGCCGAGCAGTAGATGGAGAGGCGCCGGCCCGTCAGGCCCTCAGCGCGCACGTCGAAGCCGGCCTGGGCGTTGCGCGCCACGGCCAGGGCGATGAGGTTCGAGGCCGAGCAGCCGCTCGTCAGCAGACCGCCGGCGCTCAACGGGTACCCCAGCATCTCCTTGCACCAGTCCAGCACCTGCAGTTCGACGTAGTTGTTGCTCACGTAGGAATAGATGCCGCTCACCGAGTCCGTCGCGGCCGCCAGCATCTCGGCGATCACCCCCATCGGGGTGCCGCTGCCCAGCACCCAGCCCCAGAAACGCGGGTGGCTGTTACCCAGCTGATACGGCTGCACGTACTTGAGGTACTCCCGGTAGATGTCCTCGATCGGCTGCGGGCCCGCTGGCGGCGGCCCGTCGAAGTGCGCCTTCACGCGCGCCGGCGCGTGCTCCCATGCCGGGCGCTCGCGCAGCGACTCCATGTAGTCCATCGCGTCGTCAAGCGCGCGGTGGCCGAGGGCGCGCAGCGCCGCCCAGTCCTGCGGGTCGAGAGTCTCTTCCTGGGTCATGTCGTCCTCGTGAGGTGTCCGCCGGGCCGGGCGATTCTACCGTGCGGGCGCGAGTTCGGCCGCGCGCCGTCGAGGCGCTGCTTGGAAACTGCTTGACAAACGAGTTCCCATAGTGGAAACTACTGGAGAAATGAGTTTCCGTCACGGGCGGGTGGGCAGGATGAACGCGACAGGACAGCGGATCGCAGAGACCTTCGAGCGGCACGTCGAGAGCCACGGCTACCAGCGGACCACGCTCGACGAGGTCGCCCGCGAGCTGAAGATCTCCAAGAAGACGATCTACGTACACTTCACCGGCAAGCGCGACATCTACGCGCACGTGGTCGCGCGCCAGGCTCAGCTGATGAAGACGCAGCTCGCGGCCTCGGTGGCTGCGCTGCCGACCTATGCGGCCCGATCGGAGTCGGTCATGCGGTCCATCCTGGAGTCGGGCAGGGCTCACATCGAGAAGACCAGCGAGGACGAGTGGCTCGCCGAATACGAGATCGCGGCAGATGCGTTTCGCAAGGCGAATGGAGACCTGCTTCGCGAACTGGTGCAGGGCGGGATGGATGCCGGCGAATTCCGGGCCGGTGACGCCACGCTGGTCGAGAAGATGATCGCGGCGATGCTCGTCGAGTACCTCGTGCTGGTCAACGCGGACCCAGCGTACGACCGTGACGCGGAGCTTCTCGAGCGTCTGTGCAGGTTCGTCACCTAGTCAGCCAGTCGGCACGTCGGGCCGCATCGAGGTGCGGCCCTTTTCTGACCCAACGGAAACTCAACCAGGAATGGGTTTCCACGAACGAAGGAGAAGACCATGTTGAAGAAAGCTTCGATCCTCGTCCTGCTGCTGCTCGGCGCCCACCTCAACCTGACCGCTCTCGTGCCGGCAGCCGCCGGGCAGGGCCCGCCGCCCTGGTGGGTCGGCGGCGGTCTCCTGTGGCCGTTCTTCGCCGACACCGGCACGCTGCTGCCGGCGGGCGGCATCCGCGATGTGCTCACGCCGATCCTCGGGATCACGGCGGCCGCGTGCCTCCTCCTCGCCGCCGGCGCCCTTCTGGGATGGCTCGTGCCCGGGTCCTGGTTCCGGTGTCTCATCGTCACCGGCGCCGTCGCGTCCATCGTGGTGCAGGTGGTCTGGATCTCCGGGTGGGCCGTGCTGCCGCTGGTGGTCGACGCCGCGCTTCTGTGGCTGGTGTTCGCCGGGCACCTGACGGCCGGCAGCCTGCGTCAGCAGGCGGCGGTCCCGGCTGGGGGAGCGCGGTGACCGCTCGGATCCCACGCTGGGTCGCGGCCGGGGCGACCGCGGTGGCCGCTGCGACCGCCGCTCCGGCCGCTGGGGCCATCGCCGCCTACCGTCTGGACATGGCGCGAGCCTACGGGCGGATCCGGGGAAGGAGCACGGTCGTCCCGTCGCCCTACGGAGACATCGAGTACACCGAGGGTGGGTCGGGTCCCCCCGTCCTGGTGATCCACGGCAGCGGCGGCGGCTACGACCAGGGCGAGCTCCTCGTGCACGCCGTCCTGGGTGACCAGTTCCACTGGATCACGCCGTCGCGCTTCGGCTATCTGCGCTCGACCTTCCGCGAGGGCGCCACCTTCGACGACCAGGCGCATGCCTACGCGTGTCTGCTCGACCACCTGGGAGTCGAGAAGGTCGCGGTCGTCGCACTCTCTCATGGTGGCCCTTCGGCGCTCCTCTTCGCCGCGCTGCACCCGGAGCGCGTATCGTCCCTGACCCTCATCTCGTGCGGCGTCGCGGCGTCACACGTACCCGGCCAGGCGAAGGCGAGCCGGCAGGGCGACCTGCTGTCGACCGTCTTCAAGCACGACCCGCTGTACTGGGCCATCACCCGGCTGTTCAGGAAGCCGCTGATGGCGCTGATGGGGGCCGGCGACGCAGTCATCGCCGGTCTCACCCCCGAGCAGCGGGAACTGGTAGACCAGGTCATCGATCGCATGAATCCGGTCTCGCCACGATCCGCGGGCGCTGCGTTCGACAACCAGGCTGCGCTGCCGAACGAGAGGATCGCCGCGGTCCGAGCCCCGACCGTGATCTTCCATGCCAGGGACGACACGCTGCAGCTCTACCACAATGCCGAGTTCGCGGCTTCCACCCTTCCGGATGCAAGGTTGGTCAGCTTCGAGAGAGGGGGTCACCTCGTCCTGGCCGTCGAGCTGGCGGCCATCCGCGAGGCCACGCAGAGGCACATTCGTCGTACCGCCCGTCCCAGAAGCTCGACGCCACCGCCGCATACGGGCGTTTGCGCCGCAGACGGCGCGAGGGGCCGGCGACTGCCGGCCCCTCGCGCCTCGAACAGGATGTGCACACTCGCGTTCAGCGTTGGGAAGACCTCGAATTCACGAGTGGGGTCCTCGAGGCGCTGACGCCTGCCTCAACCATGAAAGCGGTCGAGCCAGGTCGGCTCCTCACTGCTGTCGTTGTCGAGCGTCAACGTGTGTGCGGCTTCCGCGTTGCCGGCAGCGTCAGTCGCGTAGTAGGTGATGGTGTAAGCCCCAGCCGTGGCGTGAACTCGCTCACCGCTGTGATCCCGCTCACGATGCTGAATGCGATCGGTGGCGGCACGCCGATACTTGGCGTGATCTCCATCGACCTCATGGTCCTCATCGCCGGGACCCATGACTACCGTGGCGGTCCATCCGATGACGGTGATGGGTGCACCATCGTCGATGCTGTAGGTGATCGAGGCTACGCCAACGCCGCCGCTGTTGTCGATGGCGCTGAGGCGGATCGTCACGGCGTCATCGTGCTCGTCCTCGCCGTCGTCGAATCTCGCCGTCGTCGTCGGCGCCGTGGTGTCGTTACTGCTCGGCGGTGCCGGGACAGGTGCCGGGACTGGTGCCGGGACTGGTGCCGGGGCCGGGACCATGACCGTGAAGGGCAGTGCGTTGGAGACCGCGGCGCCGCTGGGCGTCACGGTGACGTTCTTCGCGCCGGCGGTAAGGCCGGCCGGCACCGTGCAGGTGATGGAGTTGGCACTCCAGGCGCTGGTCACGGCGCTGGTGCCGCTGAAGCTGACCACGCCGGAGGTGCCGAGGCTGGTGCCGTTGATGACCACGGTGGCACCGGCCTGGGCGCTGGTGGGCGTGAGGCTGGTGAGCGCGGCGTTCAGGACCGGCGGCGCCGGGACCGTGACCGTGAAGGGCAGTGCGTTGGAGACCGCGGCGCCGCTGGGCGTCACGGTGACGTTCTTCGCGCCGGCGGTAAGGCCGGCCGGCACCGTGCAGGTGATGGAGTTGGCACTCCAGGCGCTGGTCACGGCGCTGGTGCCGCTGAAGCTGACCACGCCGGAGGTGCCGAGATTGGTGCCGTTGATGACCACGGTGGCACCGGCCTGGGCGCTGGTGGGCGTGAGGCTGGTGAGCGCGGCGGTGGGGGCCGGTACCGTGATGCTGTACGCGGTCGACTTGGCTTGACCGCCGCCTGTCGAACCCCTCTCACACCACACCGTGTAGCTGTAGGTGCCGGGCGTGAGCGGAGCCGTCATGGACTGCGTGTACGACGTCTGATTGGTTCCGAGGTCGCCCCCGGACACGATCGATGTGCCCGCGGCGTCGCTGATCCAATAGCCGGTGTCGCCGGTCGAGGTCAGGCCGGCGAGGCTGATGGTGACTGTGTAGGTGGCTCCGGCAGCGGGCGTGGCGGTGCTCGGCGTCGCGCTCACCGTGGTACTGGCAGGCGCGGCGGGATGGCAATTCGTGCAGGGCGCCGCACGGCTGGGAAAGCCGTTCGCTGGATTCGCAGTCATTGCCGCAAAGACGGCAGCAGCCACGATAGCTCCCACGACCAGAGTCGGTACAAGTCGGAATCTCATCAGTCAGTAGCTCCCAGTGTCGTTGTCAGATCCGATGCATGGGGCTGTCGAAGACGCATGCATGCCTCCGCATGGCTGGGGTTGGGGTGTGGGGGGTGTTCAGTGCGTCTAGACAGACCGAACATCGTGGCACCTTGGCATGCGCCCGGCGACACGTCAACCCGCGGCCTCCCCGCGTCGGGTCAGGCAATGCCGGTGCCGAGAGGCCCAGTAGGCAACGAAGCCGGCCGTACTCTCAGCCCCCACAGTCGAGGCGAAAGTGACTCTTGCGAAGCCGCCGCGAACGGCTCAGAGCCGTCACAACACGGAAGCCTCGATCCCTCAAGCAACGGCACAACAACCGTTATCGTCAGACGTACGTTCAGTGGTGTCGCGGCGATCAGCACACGACCCCTCCGCCAGCGCCGGAGGCCACACGCACGGGGGCGGTCATCTGCGACCGCCCATCCCCGAGCTCGACTCCACCGCCGCCTTCCACAGATCCGGGCAGCGTGGTACCCTGTCGCGCGGACACGCCGGCAACACGGGAAAGGGCGAGCATGACGAACGGCGCGGCAGACCGCCATCGGCGACCGGTACTCACCTGGGTGCTCTTCGGGCTTCTCGTGCTGCAGGCGCTCGGCGGCATCGCCGGCGGCGCCGCGCTGGCGATCAAGCCGAAGGGCGACCTGCTCAAGATGCCGCTTTCGTACATCGAAGGCTCGCCGTTCCACGACTATCGCGTCCCCGGCCTGATCTTGCTCCTGGTCCTCGGGGTCTTCCCGCTCGTCATGGCCATCGGCTTGCTCCAGCGCCGGCCGTGGGCCTGGTTCGGCGCCTTCGCCGTGGGCTGCGGCCTGATCATCTTCGAGCTTGTCGAGTACGAAGTGATCGGCTACAACGCGCAACAGCCTGTCTGGGGTTCCATCGGAGCGCTCATCGCGCTGGTGAGCTTGGCGCCGTCGGTGCAAGGCGAGTGCGGACTGCGCTGGGGACGGCGCATTCAGCGAAGCGACGCCGGGTCAGCACTCCCTTAGCATCGCCTCCAGCTCGGCCGTGTCGCGCTCGAGGGCGCTGCTGCCAGCGTGCTCTTCGCGGCTCTCCAGGAGGTCCCAGTCGTCGTCGTCCAGGTCTTGCGCACGCACGGCCTCGAGCGGCGCACCTCGTGCGGCCCGCTCCCAGGGGACTTCCACGAAGCGACGGCCGGCGTCGACGCGCTCGCGGATCTCGGCGGCCGGGGCCGGCGTGCGGATGCAGTCGTTGGCTCCGGCCTCGAGAGCGGACTCGACGTCGGGGTGGTGGGGTCCGGCGGCCAGCAGCACGATGTACGGGGGGCCCCCCAGGTGGAAGTCACGCACGAGGCGGCAGAGCTCGGGGCCGTCCAGCCCGGGCATATCCCAGTCGACCACGGCAAGGCGCGGCGCGTCGTCCTCAAGGAGCAGTTCCAGAGCCTCCGTACCCACGGCCGACTCGACCACCTCGAGGCCTCCGTCCCTGGCGACGCCGATCGCCCTCGCCAGCGCCGCTCGGGCCGCGGCGTCCTTGTGGGCGATGAGCAGTTGCATGGGCGGTCTCCCGGTCGCCCCTTGGCCAGTCGCGGGGCGACCAGTCGCGGGGGGAATTCTGTCGCTCGGTAGGGGAATCGGCGGCGGCGAGACGCGGCTGCATGGAACAAATCGCCATGCCCAACGGCGACGGCGAAGACGTCTCAGCGCCCCGCCCGCGCAACCTCGACCGCCACGCACGACATCGTCGCCCCGCGGCTGGGGAGAGTCGGCTCGTCCGAGGTAAGCGCGTTGGCGGCGCCTGCGATATCGCGGCCGGCGTCGTCGAACTCCGGCTCGACGCCGGCCGTGAGAGAAACGACGCCGGGCAGGATGTCCTCTGTCACGTGACACGCGCAGCGCAACCGCCCTCGGGCACTGCTCACCTCGACGCGTGCGCCGTCCTCGACGCCCCTCGCGGAGGCGTCACGCGGATGCATCCACAGAGCACGCTCATCGCGCTCGCGGAACCAGGGCAGCGCGCCGAGCTGGGAGTGGATACGCAGGCGCGCCTTGGGCGTCACCAGCCGTAGAGGCAGCGTCTCGGTCACCGGCTGCACGCGAGCCTCAGGCGACCTCGGACAAGCCCGCAGCGACGCACGCCGCGCCGCTCAGCTCCACCCTTCCGGACGGCGTGCTCAGCGGGCGCGCCGACGGGTCGGCGGCGAACGACGCGAGCCCGACGCGCTGCTGATCCGCGCCTCTGTGGATGCCGGTGCGCCGGAACTCCTCGTCGTCGACGATCTCCGAGCCCGCCACGAACTCCTTCAGCCAGGCGTCCTCGTCTTTGCCTTCAGTGAACGCGTCCCCGCAGCCCATCAGATCCGCCACGTCGGCGAGGATGTCGTAGTCGTTGCGCGCCTCGCCCTGCGGCTTCGCGACCTTGCTGGAGAACAGCAGGTAGTTCGCCAGGGTGAACACGATGTCGTTGCGCTCCAGCCAGTGCGTCGCGGGGAGCACCACGTCGCACTGCCGAGCCGTGGCAGTGAGGAACAGGTCGTGACACACGGAGAACTCCAGGGACCGCATGGCGCGCACGCTCTTGGCCGCGTCCGCGCCCTGACAGACGTAATTGCCGCCGATGTTGAGGGCGGCGTGGATCTCGGGGTAGCCGCCGGCGCTGCCCCGCAGCACAGCGTCGGCCCAGTCGTTGGCGGGAATCGAGGACGAAGCCGGGTTCGGCGGCACCTGAAGGCGGCCGACGTGCGGTTGAGGCAAGCCGCCCCAGTTCTGGGCGCCGGAGGAACCGCCGAGGCGGCCGAGGTTACCGGTGGCCACCTGGATGGCGATGGCCAGACGCACCGCCTCTTCCCCACCCGAGTTCCGCTGGATGGAGAGGCCCGGGACCAGCGCCGCAGGCTTGCGGCGCCCGAGCGCCCGGGCCAGCGCGACGATGTCGGCGGCCGGCGTGCCGCAGACCTGCTCGGCCCACGCCGGCGTGGCGGCCGGGCCGCCAGCCCGGCCCAGCACGCGCCGGCGCAGCGCCTCAAAGCCGCCGGCGTGCGCCGCGATGAACGGCTCGTCGGTCAGACCTTCGTCGACCAGCACGTGCAGCACGGCCAGCATGAGAGCGCTGTCCGTGCCCGGCCGCACCGGCAGCCACTGCGTGCCCAGCTGCTTCGCCGTCTCGGTGCACCGCGGATCGATGACGATGACCGGCACGCCGCGCTGCTTCGCCTGGCGAAGCCGGGCACGCCACTCGCAGCCCAAGATGCAGTCCATCATGTTCGCGCCCCACAGCACGATCAGCTCGGAGTGTTGCAGAGTCGCCGCATCGACGCCGGGCGCGTCGCTGCCGAGCAGCGCCGACTGCACGTACTCCGCGGCCGCCGAGCTGTAGCTGTTCGACTCGCCGACGTGGCCGCCGATCAAATTGAGGAAGCGGGCATTCAGCGCGCCCGTGTTGTGCAGGGCTCCGCGGCAGGAGCCGGAGCCGCCCAGCGCGAGGATGGCGCCGTCGCCGTGCTTGTCGCGTACCGCCTGGAGGCCGTCGGCCACGGCACGAACGGCCTCCGCCCACGTGACCTCGCGAAACTGCCCGGAGCCGCGCGACCCGCTGCGCACGAGCGGCCGCGTGAGGCGGTCCTCGGCGTGAAGCTGGCGCGCGGCCTGAAAGCCGCGCGGGCAGCCGCGCAAGAAGCGCCCGCCGGCCGGGTTGTTGCCGATACGCGCCACGCGGCCGTCCTCGACGGTGGCCATCAGTGGGCAGCCGCCGCCGCAGTCGCGGTTGCAGGAGACAGGCAGGCGCGCGGACATCGGGACCTCCGGTGCGTGAACACGGTCGGCTCGGATGGTAGCACGAGGCCCATCGCCCTCTCTGGCGAACGTGCGTTCGCTTCCGTCCCACGCCGGTGCTACCCTGCAAGCACTTCGGCCGAGGAGGACTCCGCCATGCTCGACGAGCTCAACCCCGAGCAGCTCGCCGCCGCTCAGCACGGCGACGGGCCGCTGCTCATCGTCGCCGGCGCCGGCACCGGCAAGACGGCCACGCTCGTCCATCGCGTGGCGCACCTCATCGGCCGGGGCGCTGATCCGCGGCGCATCCTGCTGCTCACGTTCACGCGCCGCGCGGCCGCCGAGATGCTGCGGCGCGTCGAGGCCGTTCTCGCCACGTGCGGCGACGGCAGGGGCGACGCCTCCCGAGGCGGCGCCTCCGCGCGCGTCTGGGGCGGCACCTTCCACGCCATCGCCGCCCGGCTCTTGCGCATCCACGCCCGCGACATCGGCATGACGCCCGACTTCACGATCCTCGACCGCGGCGACGCCGAAGACCTCATGCATGTCGCCCGCACGGCGCTCGGCCTCGGCCGCGGCGGCGCCCGCTTTCCGCAGAAGTCCACCTGCCTCGACGTGTACTCGCGCTGCGTCAACGCGCAGCTGCCGCTGAACGAGGTGCTGCGCACGGCCTTCCCCTGGTGCCTGCCGGCCGAGCAAGGCCTCGCTCAGCTCTTCGCCCGCTACACCGACCTCAAAGAGGAGCAGCAGGTGCTCGACTACGACGACCTGCTGCTGTTCTGGCGCGGGCTGCTCGCCGATCCGGCCGGCGGCCCGCGCGTGCGCGAGCGCTTCGACCACGTGCTGGTCGACGAGTTCCAGGATACAAACGCCCTGCAGGCCGACATCGTCTCGCTGTTGCGACCCGACGGCACGGGCGTCACCTGCGTCGGCGACGACGCCCAGGCCATCTACGCGTTCCGCGCCGCCACGGTGCGCAACATCCTCGACTTCGAGCAGCGCTTTCCCGGCGCCGAAGTGCGCACGCTCACGCGCAACTACCGCTCCACGGCCGCCATCGTGACGGCCACCAACGCCATCATCGCGGGGGCCGCCGAGCGCCGCGACAAGGAGCTCTGGACCGAGCGCGCGGGCGGCGGGCGGCCGGTGCTCGCCACCTGCCGCGACGACGACGAGCAGACGCAGTGGCTCTGCGAGCGCATCCTCGCGCACCGCGAGCAGGGCACGGAGCTCAAGAAGCAGGCCGTGCTGTTTCGCGCCCAGCATCACTCCATGGCCCTCGAGATGGAGCTCTCGCGACGCAACATCCCCTTTCACAAGTACGGCGGTCTGCGCTTCGTCGAGATGGCGCACGTCAAGGACCTCGTGTCCTTCCTGCGCCTCGCCGAGAACCGGCGCGACGCCATGGCCGGCCTGCGCGTGCTCGGCCTGGTGCCGGGCATCGGGCCCAAGACGGCGGCGGCGCTCCTCGAAGCGCTCGGCGCCGCCGGCGGCGATTTCGCGGCCGCGTGGGCGGGCGCCCGTGTACCCGAGCCCGCCCGCGCGGCCTGGCCCGTCGTCGTCGAGCTGTTCGCCACGCTCGCCGCCGCTGGCCCGGGCGACGTGCCGGCGCAGGTCCACGCGGTGCGCAGCGTCTACGGGCCGCTGCTCGAACGCCGCTACGACAACGCGCAGGCGCGCCTGCGCGACCTCGAGCAGATCGAGGCCCTCGCGGCCCGGTCGCAGAGCCGCTCGCAGTTCCTCGCCGAGCTGGTGCTCGACCCGCCCGCGTACACGCAGGAGCTCGCCGGCCCGCCGCTGCTCGACGAGGACTACCTCATCCTCTCCACGATGCATTCGGCCAAAGGCCTCGAGTTCGACGTCGTCTACGTCATCCACGCCGCCGACGGCAACATCCCGTCGGACATGGCCACGGGCAGCTCCGCCGAGATCGAGGAGGAACGCAGGTTGTTCTACGTCGCCTGCACGCGCGCCCGCGACCAGCTCTACGTCACCCACCCCCTGCGCTACTACACGCAGCCGTGGGCCAAGGCCGACACCCACGGGTACGCGCAGCGCTCGCGCTTTCTCACGGCCGCCGTCCTCGAGCTTTTCGAACAGGTGCAGACGGGGCCCGAGCCCGGGTCGGGCGATGAGTACCCCCTTGAAGGCGTCACCACCGCGTCCATCCGCGCCGGCGTGCGCTCGCTCTGGGAGACTCCTGCCGAAGCCTAAGCTCAGAGCAGCCCACGTTGCCTGCACGGCGCGGATGGGTACCGTCGTCCTAGGCACCCGACGGGAGGTCCTCACATGTTCGGCTATCTCGACGGCTCGGGGTTCATCACGGCGAAGAGCAGCATGGGCGCAGACCTCTCCGTGATCATCTCGATCGCGGCGTTCGTGATGCTCACGGTCGGCGTGGTGCTCGCCAAGTCCAAGCGGTACGACGCTCACCGCTGGGTGCAGACAGCCGCCGTGGTCCTCAACGCGGTGCCCGTCATCTTCTGGATGATCCGCTCCTTCCGGCTCTTCATCCTGCCCGATCTGCCCGGCAACCTGAGCGAGTCGGTCAACGCGCTCACCACGGTGCACGCGGTCGCGGGGCTGATCGGCATGGTCATCGGCCTGTTCGTCATGATCCGCGCCAACCAGCTCGAGGCAGAGGGTCAGAGCCTGAGCCGCTACAAGAACCTCATGCGCGTCGCCTACGTCGTGTACCTGCTCGCGACGGCGCTGGGCGTGTGGGTCTACGTCGCCATCTACGGATAGCCGCGGCCGACGCGCTCCAGGCGCCCTGGCGCGCCGCCGGCTCGCAGAGTCCCTGGCTGCCTACACGATGAGGGCGCCCGGCTCGCGGGCCTGCAGCGTCGTCTCCGTCGGCCTGATCGACGACGACAGGGAATGGCTGGAGCGTCTGATCGCGACCCTTGAGGCGCAGCTCATCCCGTAGCCTCAGGCGAACGTATGCTCGGAGTCTCAGGCCAAGCTACGAGCCTGCTCTGTGATCTCGTCCGGCCCCGAGAACGGCTGAGAAGCCCCATCCGTGCCGAACAGCGAGGGCGTGTGGACGTCCAACGTGCCCAACGCCGCGTCTGCGCCTCCGATCGTGAGCACCTGAAGGCCAAGTAGCCCAAGCCCAAGGGCGATCGCACACAGAAGCAGCACGATCGCCGCCATCGCGATCACGCGACCGCTGAGGTGACCTTCCGCCATGTGCAGCTGGATCGCTTGCATGACCCCTCCTTTAGCAAGCCCGTCCTCATCTGCGGACTCGCCCCCGTTGACGCGCTCTTCAAGTACCAGCCTAGAGAAGGGCGCGAAGGGGCGCCTCACCCGAAACGGGTGACTTTCGGTACGCCGGCGGCCGTCAAGTCGCGGTCGCTCGCGGTCGCCGACGCGTGAAGCGGGACCGACAGACGAAAGCGAGGATCCCTGCCGTCGTCGACGGCAGGGATCCTCGCTTGTCGGCGCCGGGAGCGCTGAGCGGCCCGGCGTGTCGGTCGTCAGCGCGTCAGAACGTCAGCGCCGCACCGCTGGTCGACGGGCTGGCCGACGGGCTGGCGGTTCCGCTTGTACCGTTCGCACCGCGGCCGCCGGCGTTGGCGTCGCAGCAGCCGCCACCGTCGCCCCGCAGGGCGTGCGTCTCGGTCAGCTCCTCCTTCAGGTGAGCCTGCAGGCCCGCGAGGAGCTGCGTGCGCTGAGCATCGGTGAGCTGCCCGGCCTTGACGGCCGCGTCGAGTTCGGCCGTCTCGATCCTGGTGACCTCCGCGAGCAGTGCCTGCGTGCTGATGCCCTTGGCCGCGGCGATGGCGGCGAAGCTCGTGCCGGAGGCACGCTGAGCCATGATGTCGCTCACGTCCGTCTTCGTCAGGTTCGCGAGCGCCTCGGCGAGGTCCCCGCCTCCGCGCCCGTGGCCGCCGCGGCCGGCATGGTCGCCGTCCGGCGTGTGCCCGTCACGGTCGCCGTCCGGGACATGCGTGCCGTCGGCGTTGGCCGACGCGCTCGGCGACGGGGTCGCCTTGTTGCTCGTCGCAGCACCGGCGACGCCGATGGCTCCGAGCGAGAGCGCAGCGACGAGCCCGACGGTGATGAATCCCCACTTCTTCCTGCTGCTGGTCATGATGATCTCCCATCCGGTTGTCTTTGCTTTCGAACGGTCTACTGCGTGGCGTGACAGCTGTCGGCGGCGCAGCCAGTCGCGGGGCACACGAGCTGCGCACCCGCAGGGCTTTGAACGGCGCCGCCCGTGGTCTGCGCCGGGAGGGGCTGCGCCACGGCCGACTCCGCGGGGCCGAGGATGCGGCCGGTCAGCTGGACGGTCGCGAAGATGGCGAGGGCAGTGAACAGCGTGATGACGAGCACCGCGGTCACGTTCTTGAGGGTCCGATTCATCAGGTCTCCTGGGTCCGGGCGGAGGGCGCAGAGGGACGCGCCATGCGGCGCGCGACTCCCGTGATCCACTTCCAGTGCAAGGCGAAGTGGACGACGAGCAGGGCGATAGTCGCGTCGGCGGTGAACGAGTGGACTGAGATCCACAGGGCGCTCGGAGCGAAGACGAGGCCGAGCGCCCCGGCGATCACCCGGGACACCATGAAGCCGCTGAGCGTGGCGCCGACGACCGAGACGAACAGGGCGCTGTCGACGACGAGGTTGAGACGCGGCGTGTGACGCAGGTGCTCGGCGAAGCGGCGCGCGATCGCCATCGACTGGTCCCAGTTGATGACCAGGTGAAAGAGCAGAGGCGCGATCGCCGCGGCGCACAGCCATTCGTGGGGGGCCAGACCCGTCCACGAAGGGTTGTATGCCACCAGAAGTGCGCCGAACAGCGCCAGATCGAGCCAGAGCCGCGAACGAGCGGTCATCGGCGCTCCCTTCTTCGGTAGGTGGACGGACGAGCGGCGTTGCCGGCTTGGCAGCGACGCAGGCCGGACTCTGGCAGGCGGAGATGTAGAGCGGGTTGCGGCGCGGCAACGGTGCCGTAACCGGCGCCGCGACGGCACCCGGACAGAGGTTACGGACCTGTAGCCGCGCCGCAGGCGCCTCGCAAGCTGACCGCGGCAGAGTCAGGTCACGAGGCCGACGGTCCGCCGCCGGCGCAGCGATCACATGGAGACGTGCGAAATGGTTGATACCACTGGCGAGAACGAGGGAGTGACGCCGAGCGAGGAGCCGGCGGGCACCACACCCGAAGATACGACGGCGATCACGCCGGCCGCCGAGGCGTCGACCGTGGTGCAGACAACAGCGACCCCGGCAGTGGCTCCTGCGGTCGCGGGCCCACGTCAGAGCTGGCTACGCAAACGCTGGGTGCTTATTGCAGGCGCCGTGGCCGCGGCCGTCGTGCTGCTGCTCGGCGGCGTGGCCATCGGCAGCACGATCAGTGGGGACGACGGCCGGGGCGGCCACCGCGGAGCGGACGGCCCCGGCCAGACCAGGGGGAGCGACGGCGGCTTCGGGCCGCAGGCCGACGGCCGGGGCCATGGTGGCTTCGATCACGACGGCGACGGCGGCTTCGGCCAGGGCGGCGGCCAGTTCGGCCAGCCGCAGCAAGGCCAGCCGCAACCCTACGGTACGCCGCAGCCTCAAAGCTCGACCGCTCCGTCTCAGTGACATTCGCGCTCAGCCGCCCCCGCACGTCCCCGGAGGGCGGCTGAGCCCGTGCTAGGATTCCGCCATGCCTGAGCGCCCGAAGAGCATCCTCGTCATCGAGGACGATCCGGCCGTGGCCGAGGCCCTCGTCGAAGGCATCGGTGACGAGGGCTACGACGTCCACTGGGAGGCCACGGGAGCCGGAGGTGTCGCCCACGCCCGCGACCGCTCGCCGCAGCTCGTCGTCCTGGACGTGCGTCTGCCCGACGGCTCGGGCTTCGATTTCTGCCGGCAGATGCGCCAGCTCGGCCTGCGCCAGCCCATCCTCATGCTCACCGTGCAGGCCGACGAGGTCGACAAGGTCCTCGGCCTCGAGATGGGCGCCGATGACTACCTCACCAAGCCGTACCGCCTGCGTGAGCTCATCGCCCGCATCCGCTCACTGCTCCGCCGCGCCTACGGCGAGCTCGCCTCAACTGAGGCCGACATCCTGTACGCCGCCGACCTCACCATCGACCGCACGCGCGCGACGGTCACGCGCGACGGGCGCACGGTCAATCTCACGCCCACCGAGTTCCGTCTCCTTGTCTTCCTGGCGCAGCATCCGCGGCAGGTCTTCTCCCGCGGGCAACTCATCGAGAACGTCTGGGGCAGCGACGCCGAGTTCTACGACGACAAGACGGTGAGCGTGCACGTCCGCCGTCTGCGCGAGAAGATCGAGGTGGAGCCGAGCGACCCGCACATCGTGCTCACCGTGCCCGGCCTCGGCTACAGGCTCGCCACGTAGGGGGCTGCGCCGTGCACGCGCACTCGCTACGGCTCAAGCTCGCTCTGACCTATGCGGGGATGGCCCTGCTGACCGCTCTCATCCTGGGCGGCATCCTGCTGGCCGTGCTCGGCAACTACTACTCGCGCGCCGAAGAGGACTACCTTCGCGCGAGTGCCGAGCTGATCGCCAACGAGCCGCTGCCGCTCATGGGACGATCTGCACTCACCGAGTGGGCGCAGAGTGCGGCGTTCACAACGGATACCCGGGTGCGCGTGTACGACGCCAACGGCGGCTTGGTGGCCGACTCTGGCTCGCCAACCGCTCTCGACGCCGACGCCCTGCTGCGCCGCGACGTCGGTGAAGGGCACGGCCACCGCGACCGCAGCGGACTGCCGAACCCGCTCGGCGGCGGACTGTTCGGAAGCTCCGGCGGATCGCGATCCGATCGCACGCTGGACATGCCCATCAGCGGAGGCGGCGGCGAGTACGTACAGCTGTCGGAGGCGCCGGCGTCCGGTCGTGACGCGCTCGTGAGCGCGGCCCTGGCGTGGCTCCTGGCCGCCGCGCTCGCCGTCGGCCTCGCGGCGCTCGCCGGCCGGCTCGTGGCGGGACGTATCTCGCGGCCCGTCGTGGCGCTCACCGAGGCCAGCGACAAGATGGCCGAGGGCGATCTCGGCGCCCGTGCTCTCGTCGCGGGAGGCGACGAGGTCGGGCGCCTGGCCGAATCGTTCAATGGCATGGCCGCGCGCGTCGAGACCACGGTCACGTCGCTGCGCCGCTTTGTCGCCGACGCGGCCCACGAGATCGGCACGCCGCTCACGGCGCTGCAGGCCGATCTCGAGCTCGCCGAACGCAAGGCGACCGGCGATGACGAGCGCCGCCTCGTCGACCGAGCGCTCGTGCAGACGCACCGCCTGGGCACGCTCTCAGACAACCTGCTGCAGCTCTCGCGTCTGGAGGCCGGAGAGCCTGCAGGCCGGCGCGAGATCGTCGACCTCTCCACAGTGGCCCGCGAGGCCGCCGACAGCGTGGCCTCGCGCGCCGAGCAGGCGGGCATCGAGCTCGACCTCGCGATCGCTGAGGCCCCGGTGATGGTCACCGTCGAGCGCGCGAGGCTCCGGACCGTGCTCGGCAACCTGCTCGACAACGCGCTCAAGTTCACGCCCGAGGGCGGCACTGTGCGACTCGCTGCGCGCGCCGAGGGCGGCGCGGCCGTCGTGACCGTCGCCGACACCGGCGTGGGCATCCCGGCCGATGAGCAGCGCGACATCTTCGGGCGCTTCCATCGCGCCCGCAACGTGTCGGCCTTTGCGGGAAACGGTCTGGGGCTCGCCATCGTGAAGGCAGCCGTCGAGGGCAGCGGCGGCACGGTCTCCTTCACGAGCTCCGAGGCAGGCACCGAGTTCCGCGTGTCGCTCCCTCAGGCGTAGCGTCGCCGACGGCTCAACGGCTCCTCCGACATGACCGGCCGTCGTGCTAGCATCTTCGCCATGGGGCGCAACGACTCACGCGAGCGGATCCTTCAAGCCGCGATGGACGCGATCGCCGAGCGCGGCCTCACGCACCTGCGCATGGAGGACGTGGGCAAGCGCGTCGGCATGAGCCCGGGGCACATCCTCTACTACTATCGCTCCAAACAGGCCCTGCTGCTGGAGACCCTCCGCTGGAGCGAGGATCTGCTCCACGAGCGCAGTTCCACGGAACTCCCGTACCTTCAGACAGCTCAAGAGCGCCTGCGCTGGTTCATCGATATCTACCTCCCCACGGGTCCAGGGCAGCCTGAGTGGTTGCTCTGGCTCCAGGTGTGGGCGCTGGGCGGCGAGGATCCCGAGGTCGCGGCCGTCACCGACAGCCTCAACGCTCGCTGGGAGGCCATGCTGGCCAGGCTTATCCGTTTCGGCGTCGGCCGCGGCGAGTTCCAGGCGAGCGCGGCGCCGGGCTTTGCCGGGGAGTACCTGGCGCTGCTCGACGGCCTCAGCCTGCACGTGCTGCATGACACTCCGGCGCTCGACCGCGAGCGAGCCGTGGAGATCGCGTGGCGCATCGCCGCCGACGAGCTCGGCGTCGGCTCCAGATCATCGCTCTCCTGAGCAGCGCACGCTCTTGACTCCGTCCCCCGGTCGCCGTAGGGTTCGAACAACATTCTAGAACGCTGTTCAAACCGGAGGTCACCGTGGTCCACGTCGCCCAGCTCCGCAGCTCCACCCCCCACGCCGATGGCTTCCGCCTGCCGGCGCGTTTCTGCGCCCATCAGCGCACGCTCATGTCGTGGCCCTGCCGCGAGGACCTCTTCGGCCCGCTCATGGACGACGCCCGCGCGGAGTGGGCCGAGGTGGCCCGCGCCATCGCCTGCTTCGAGCCCGTCACCGTCGTCGTCGACCCCGCTCAGGAGACCGAGGCCCGCAGCCTGCTCGGCCCAGACGTGGAGCTCCTCGTTGTGCCGCTCGACGACTCGTGGATCCGCGACAACGGGCCCATCTTCCTGCGCGACGACGCCGGTCGCGTCGCCGCGGTGCAGTTCCGCTTCGACGGCTGGAACGAGCAGTTCACGCCCTACGACAAGGACGCGCAGGTGCCGGCCCGCATCGCCGAGGCCTGGGGAGCGAAGCTGTACCAGGCGCCGTTCGTGCTCGAAGGCGGCGCCTTCAACACCGACGGCGAGGGCACGCTGATCACCACCGAGCAGTGCCTGCTGCACAACCGCAACCTGGGCCTCAGCCGCGCCGACAACGAAGCCTTGCTTCGCGAGTGGCTCGGCGTCGACAAGGTGATCTGGCTCCCGTATGGCCTGGTCGAGGACTCGGGGCCGCTCTCCACCTCCGGGCACGTGGACGACGTCGCCCAGTTCGTCGCGCCCGGCGTGGTGGCGGCCCAGACCGCGCCGATCGGAAACGTCAACCATGCCCGCCTGCGGGAGAACCTCGAGGTGCTGAAGGCGGCGACCGACGCCGCCGGGCGCAGGCTCGAGGTCGTGGAGCTGGAGCTGCTGCCCTACGTGCAGGGCGTGGGCGCCGGGCTGGACGGAGTCACTGGGCCCGGCGCCGGCAAGCTCATGCCGGCGCCGTACGTCAATATGGTCTTTGTCGAGGGCGCCGTGCTCCTGCCGCGGACCGGCGCCGACGGCGAAGCCGAGGCGTTCGCCAGGATCGGCGCACTGGTCGGCCGCGAGCCGGTCGGCCTGCCGTCGGAGCTCTCGGCGTTCGGGGGTGGCGGGCTCGGCTGCATCACGCAGCAGGTGCCCGCCGGGGAGTTCGTCAAGGAGGTCTCGTGAGCGCCACGACAACGGCAGCAGCGCCCTCGGCCCACGCCCTCGCTGAGGAGCGCAAGAAGCTCAAGAAGGTCCTGCACCGCTTCGACCTGGTCTTCTTCACGATCGCCGCTTTCATCAGCCTCGATACGATCGCCCTCACGGCTGCCTACGGCGGCGGCCAGACGTTCTTCTGGCTCCTGTTCCTGATCGTCGTCTACCTTGTCCCCTACGGCATGATCATCGCCGAGATGGGATCCGCCTTCCCCGTCGAAGGCGGTCCGTACGCATGGACGCGCATGGGCTTCGGGCGCCTGGCCGGCTCCTACACGGCGGTCATCTACTGGGGCTCCAACCCGGTGTGGATCGGCGGCACGCTGGCGGCCACCTGCGTCGCCGCCATCAACAGTCTGATCGTGCCGGACCACCCCCTGGGGACCGGCGCATCGATCGCCGTGGGACTCACCGTGGTATGGGTGACGGTGGGGCTCTCCATGGTCGAGATGAAATATGGCAAGTGGACGGGCATCATCGGCACCGTGGTGCGCCTGCTCACGCTCTTCCTCTTCCTCGGGCTGGTGGTCGTGTTCCTGCTGCAGAACGGCAAGCCGGCGGGGACCGTGACCGTCGCCGACCTCCAGCCCACGCTGGTCGGCTTCCTGGCCGTCATCGGCCTCCTGCAGTTCATGTTCGTGGGCTTCGAGCTCTCCAGCGGCGCCGCTGAGGAGATGACCGATCCGCAAAAAGACGTGCCCAAGATGATCATCCGCTCCGGCGTCATCGCGGCGCTGATCACCGGCGCGATGATCCTCGGCGTGCTGCTCGTGATGAACGGCGACGCGCTCTCCAGCGTCGCCGGCTTCACCGAGGCCTACGCCTCCGTGTCCGGCGTGCTCGGCGGCGCGCAGACCGCCTTCAACTACTTCGTCTGCGCGCTGATCATCCTCACCATCATCAGCGCCGGCGGCGTGTGGCAGCAGGGCGGCGTGCGTATCCAGGCGGTGGCGGGCCTCGACGGCGCCGCGCCGCTGTGGTTCGGCAAGTTCAGCAAGCAGGGCACGCCGCTGACCATGAACATCCTCTCGGCGATCATCGGCTCGATCTTCGTGATCATCGTCTTCCTCATCGCCAGGGGCAGCCTCGAAAGCTTCTTCGCGGTGATGGTCTCGGTGATCATCTCGCTGACCGCGATGATGTACATCTTCCAGGTGCCGGCGGTCATCCGCCTGCGCAAGAAGTACCCCGATCACCGGCGCCCGTTCCGTGTGCCCGGTGGCACGGTCGGCCTGTGGCTGTGCGTCATCGGCGCCGAGGCGATCATCATCATCACGACGATCACCCTGCTGTGGCCCGGCCTCATCGACAACATACTCGGGCAGCCCTATGACATCGAGTACAACTGGGGCGTCTCGCGGGTCTACTTCGAGTCGGTGACCTTGGGGACGGTCGCGTTCTTCATGCTGATGGCGGTCGCCTTCTGGGCCTGGGGCAAGCGCAACATCGCCAGGGGCCTCGTCGGCGAGAACGACCTGCTGGCCATCGACCCTGAGGTCGCGGGAGACAAGGGCGCGACGTCCGTCGCGCCTCGCGTATGATGCGAGGGACGTAACGCCACCGCCGCCGGAGGCCCCCACGAAGCGCAAGACGCTCGCCGCCCAGAACATCAGCCGCATGTGCCTCGTGTGTGGCGCCGACAACCCGTTCGGCCTCCAGGCCCGCTTCTACGAGCTGGAGGCCGGCACGCCGGGTGACGGCGAGGAGGCCGGCGGAGGCGCGGCCCCCGCCGCCGGCCGCGAGCTGCTCGGCGTGTTCACCCTTCGCGAGGAGCACCAGAGCTACCCCGGCAGGCTGCACGGCGGCATCAGTTCGGCGATCCTCGACGAGACCATCGGCCGTGCCATCACCATCGCCCATCCCGGCGCCTGGGGCGTGACCGCCGAGCTCACTCTGCGCTACCGTAAGCCTCTGCCACTGACCGGCGAGGTCCGCGCCGTGGGACGCATCACGCGCGACACCAGGCGGTTGTTCGAGGGCAGCGGCGAGATCCTGCTCGAGGACGGATCCGTGGCCGTCGAGGCCTCAGGCAAGTACCTCAAGATGGCGCTCGGCGAGATCACCGACGACGACTTCGACCAGCGCGAGTGGTTCGCCGACTCGCGCACGGTGCCCGACGAGATAGACCTCTAACTCGTCCACCGTCGAGGGCGGCGGGGCGCGGCTCCCGCCGCGCCCCGCCGCCCGCATCCGGTCGTTTACGGCATCTGTGCCGGCAGCGACAGCGCCAGATTGTAGGCCTGCGTCGCGCGCTGCGCGCTGTAGCTCGTGAGGAAGTCCGCCTGCGCGGAGCCTGTGAGCCCCTTCGCATAGGTCTCTGTGGCGGCCTGCGCGTTGGTCACCTCGGTCTCGAAAGCGCCGTAGGTGCTGCGTACCAGCGGGCTGTAGTACTTGTAGCGGATCACGCCGCCCACGGTGCCGTTCTTGTCGAGGCTGTCGGCAACGGCCCTGAAGGCGTTGTAGGCGGTCTTGCCCGTCCAGGCCGCGGGCACGCTGGTGATGCCGGCGTAGAAAGGCACGAAGGCGCTCGAACAGGGCCGCGACGGTGCGATCCACACGACGCCGCCCACGGCAGCCGGCAGACGGCTCCGCATCTGCCAGACCGTGCCGTAGTCAGTCGTGGAGTAGCAGATCGGCCGGTTGGTCTGCTTGTGCGGGCTCATCAGCGTGTAGCCTGCCGTTTGATCGAGCGTCGTGCCCTCGTAGTGATACCGGTCGATGGCCATGATGGTCTGACGCGTGATGTCGTGGTCGGGGACGACCCACACGGGTCGCGTCGCGAACGGCATCGTCGGCGTCAGGTTGAGCGACGGCGCGACCGTGTTGAGGGCGCCCCACATCCGGTTGGTGTTGTAGTAGGACTGCAGCTCCTCACGGTTCCCGTAGGCCCAGGCGACGTCGAACGGGCCTTCGCTCGGGTCGTAGCGGCCGATGCTCTGCGCGAATGCCACGAGGTCGGCCGAGCCGCGGAAGTTGTCCGGATCGCTCAGGTCGATCTGCCGGACCACGAGCATGTTGGGGTGCGCCAGGAAGGCGTTGTCGGGGACGCGCGCCGCCACCCAGTGACGCCCGCCCAGCAGCTCGAAGACCCAGGCCTCGTTGGCGTCGGCGAACCCGAAGCTGCCGGCGGCGCCGGCGCTGAAGCCCTTGGTCGCGGCCATCTCGGCGAGCAGATCGACGGCCTCATCGGCGGTGCTGCACTGCTGCAGGATCAGGTCCCACAGCTCACCGCCGTAGCCCTTGTTGACGTAGGGGTCGGCGGCCAGGACGGCCGCGTCGAGACCGGTGAAGGCGCCGTAGTTCACGCCCAGCTGGCGCTCGTTGATGCCGCCCTCCTGGATCCCGCCCTTGGTGAGAATCTTGACGAAGCGATACTTGGTCGGGTCCGGCGCGGGGACGACCTCCAGGTAGGAGTAGTTGGTGGCGGACCAGTCGTTGTTGTAGCCCATCATCACGGAGCCGTCGGCCGTGGCGTTCTTGCCGGCAAGCACGAAATTGCACCAGTGTTCCGGAGCGGCGGCCTGGGCGGCGAGCGGCGCGGGCGCCTTCGGGCTCGCGCCCCCGCTCACCAGCGCTGCCGCAGACGCAGCGGCCGCCAGCAACAGACAGAACCCCAAAACGACGAGCAATAGCTTCTTCATGGTCTCCTCCGAGTCTCGTGTGGGGTCGCCGCGATTCCTCGCGAGTGCGCGCGACGCGTCGACCCATCGTCCCCAGTCCCCTCCCTGTACGCCACGAGAGGGGCATGTCCTACAAGAGACGCTCGCCGGAGGGCCTGGTGGACGTGCGCGGCTGCGGGGGCGGGTGCCTCAACTTGGTCTTTGGCGAGTACATCGACGGGGATCTCGATGGACTTTAGTGGTTCGGGGAACCCATTTGCCGTCGCCGGACCGGACAGGTACGCAAACGGGCGGCGGGGGCGGCTTTCGCCGCCCCCGCCGCCCGTCTGCCGAGCACTGATGCACGCGGTGGATTACGCCGCGCGGCTCTTGCGCTCGCGCTCGTTCAGATCGGTGACCGTCCCCGATCCCCTCGAGTCTGACGAATCGTAGGAGCTCGCCGCGTCGGCCGCGCTTTGGCGACCGGCATAGGCGATGAGCGAGTAGATGACGAGGAAGTCGATGGCCATGATCATCAGCGACCACACGGGGTACGCCTGAGCGAACAGCAGCTGTGAGAGCGCACTCAGGCCGGCCACGGTGACGCCGAGCCAGCGGGCCCATTCGCGGCCGCTGAGGACGCTGAGACCCGATAGCACGCCCGCGACGCCGAGGCCGGTGATGATCCAGCCCCAGGTGCGCAGGTCGCTGAAGACGAACACGGCATTCGCCGTGAAGAACGATGACTTGTAGACGGCCGTCAGGCCTTCGATAAGGGCGAAGATACCGCCGATGGTAAGCACAACGGCGGAAAACCCTACCAGCCCTGATCCTCTGCTTGCACGAGGTTCCATAACGCAGCGCCTTTCTCTTGAGAATGTGTCCAATGAGGACATCGGAATGGTGCCCAAGCTAGCACTAAACCTAACCGGCCCGACGGCATGCTGAGTGGCCATCGCGGGAACGCTTGGGGCACGCGGCCGGCCGGTGCAAGCGGGCCGGCCTCCATCTTCCCTATCCGGAGGACGACATGGACATCGGCATCATCGGCTCGGGTCAGGTCGCGCAGACCCTCGGCGGCAAGCTCCTCGACCTCGGCCACTCAGTGACGATAAGCTCCCGCGACACCGGCCAAGCCAAGGACCTTGGCGAGCGGGGCGTGATCCCCGGCGCCGCCGAATGGGCGGCCACGCGGCGCGCCGCAGGCGCCGATGCGGCCGCGGGCAGCTTCGCCGCCGCGGCCGACGCCGGCGAGCTCATCGTCAACGCGACCGCCGGCGCAGCGTCGCTGGCCGCCCTCGGGCTGGCCGGCTCGGAGAACTTACGGGGCAAGATCCTCATCGACCTCGCCAACCCGCTCGACTTCTCGCGTGGCATGCCGCCGAGCCTCACGGTGTGCAACACAGATTCGCTCGGCGAGCAAATCCAGGCCGCCTACCCTGAGACCAGGGTGGTGAAGGCTCTCAACACCGTCAGCGTGAACGTAATGATCGACCCTGCGCAGTTCGGCGCCGAGACCGACATCTTCGTGGCCGGTAACGACGCCGACGCGAAGGAGTGGGTCACACTGCATGTGCTGAAGGAATGGCTGGGCTGGCCGCGCGTGCTCGACCTCGGCGACATCACGGCGGCGCGGGCGACGGAGATGTACCTGCCCCTGTGGCTGCGTCTTTGGGGCGCCGTGGGCACCGGCGCGCTCAACATCAGGGTGGTGGCCGCCCTGTCCTGATACGATTAGGGGGCAGCGTGGGGCCGCTCAAGTTCGTCCGTGGCGCCTCTCGACGTGGTCCACCCAAGGGGACGGCTTGGCAGAGAGCGGCGCGGCCGCGACCTCTGCGCGCAGATCCAGATTCGCCGGCGTGAACGTCTCGAGCGTCTCGCGCAGCTTGGCGATGCGCTCCTGGAAGCCAAGCTGCGACCGCGAGGACGCTATAGCGTCCTTGTCGTCCCAAGACCCGATACTGATGAAGCGCAGGGGCTGATCCTCGTCCTGCAGGAGGCGACAGATGCGCGCGCCGGGCGAGGTGGCGGCCGTCCACTCGGCCAGTTCGCGCCAGCCGGCGACGAAGTCGTCTTCCCGCCCGGGCTTCACGATCCAGACACCGAATGTGTAGGGCTGGAGCATCGTTGCCTTTCGCCTTCGCCCACCGTCGAACGCTGCTACAGAGTGTTCCCCGAAAGCCGAGGCTCAAGCAGGCCGCGGAGCAAAGCAGGAGCCTCAAGTCCCGGAGCGAACATGCCGATGCATCCATTTCAGCCGGGCGTCCGGGAGTCACGCGTGCGCGAGACCACACAGGCCAGTCCGAGGCTCTTCCTCACCTTCGCCGGCGTCGACCTGGCGCTGGCCCGCCCGGTGGCCGCCCAGCTGCGCAGCGCCGCCGGCGGCTTCACCCTGGATTGGGCGGTGTCCAGCGAGCCGTTCGCGGCGCAGCGCTCAGACCTCATCCGCGACAGCCTCGCAATGCGCCTCAAGCGCTGCGCCGCGACCGTCTGCCTGTTCGGCGCCGAGACTCTCGAGGACGACTGGGTGCGCTGGACGCTGGCGACCGCTCAGCGGTATCGCCACCCCCTCCTCGGCGCGCCGCTCGCCGGCGCGGCATCCGGCGACGTCGCCGAGCTGCTGGCGTCGATCGGGGCGGACATCGTGCCGCTGCGCGGCGAAGCCATCATGCAGCGGCTGGCGCGCCGCCCCGTACTCCCGCGCATTGAGCCGCTCACGGCCGACGACCTCGCGGGCGCGCTGCGACTGATGAAGCACTCACTGCGTTAGCAGCTTGAACCCGATGCCCGGCACCGACATCCTCATCTATACGAAACAGTGGTGCCCGTATTGCGCTAAGGCCAAGGCGCTCCTGCGCGCCAAGGGCCTCACGTGGACCGAGCGGGACATCACCGTTGACGAGCGCCTGCAGCAGGAGATGGTCGAGCGCTCGGGGCGGCGCAGCGTGCCGGAGATCTTCCTCGGCGGCGAGCTCGTGGGCGGCTACGACGACCTCGCGCGGCTCAACGCCACCGGCGAACTCGACCGGCGGCTCGGGCGGGAGCCGGTCGAGCTCAAGACGCTTTATGACGTCGCCATCGTGGGCGGCGGGCCCGCCGGCCTCGCTGCAGCCATGTACGCGGCGCGCAAGAACCTCAGCACGATCGTCGTGGCCATGGACATCGGCGGCCAGCTCGGCACGACCCGCGACGTCGCCAACTACCCAGGCTACGAGCTCATCACCGGCCCCGACCTGGTACAGAAGTTCTTCGCCCAAGCCTCACAGTACGGCATCGAACAGCTCATCGGCGAGCAGGTGGTGGGCGTGCGCATCGACGGGCGCAGCAAGATCCTGGAGCTGGAGTCGCTGCGCGAAGTGGCGGCGCGCACCCTCATCATCGCCAGTGGTGTGCGGAAACGGCACCTGCGCATCCCCGGCGAGAGGGAGCTGGCCGGCCGCGGCGTGGTCTACTGCTCGACCTGCGACGGGCCGCTGTTCAAGGGCCTGGATATCGCCGTGGTCGGCGGCGGCAACTCGGCTCTGGAGGCGGTCCTCGAGATGGACGGGATCGCGAGCCAGGTGCACCTGGTGGCGCGTAGCGGACTCGCCGGCGACCAGGTCCTCGAGGACAAGGTCGCAACGGCCGCAGGCGTCGCAGTGCTGGCACACCACGAGCCCGTGGAGATCCACGGCGGCGGCGCGGTCGAGGGCCTTACGGTGCTCGACCGCGAGACGGGCACCACTGCGAAGCTCGCCGTACAAGGCGTGTTCGTGGAGATCGGCCTCTTCCCCAACACGGCGTTCGCCCTTGACCTCGTGGACACCAACGAGCGCGGCGAGATCGTCGTCGACAGCCACTGCCGCACCGGCGTGCGCGGCGTGTTCGCCGCCGGCGATTGCACCGACACTCACGACAAGCAGATCGTCATCTCAGTCGGTGAAGGCGCGAAGGCCGCGCTGGCGGCCTTCGAGTACCTCGTCGCGCAGGTCTGAGGCGCGGGCGCCTGGGCCCTCTGCGCGTGAACCGGATGGCCGCCGTGAGCGTGACGCCCCCGTAGACGGCCTTGGTTTGGATGCACTTTGAGCCACGAGCCTCGAGCTCGACATCCTCTCCGCCATGGCCACGGGCACGTGCGATGCGACCGGGGAGGAGCGCCGGCTCACGCGCGTCCGCCTGCACCCGCGCCCGCTTCGCGCCGCCCGGCCGAGCTTGAACCCGCATTCCGGCGGAGGAAAACACCCAAAACGGCGACCACTGCTCAAGTCGCCCGTTCTGTGGGTACGTGTGCCCCATAGCCCGAGAGAGGCCTCGACGACGCTACGGGCAGCGTCCGATGAGGGGGTGAGGCTCAACGTGATCATCGGTCCCACGAATACGAAGGCCGTGCGTCGTGGCGCCCAGGCGCCCATGCCATGAGCTCTCGGGGTTCGGCCCCGAGACGCGACGTGCGGCGACTGAGGGATGAGTCCGACTTCCGCACAAGGTTCGGCCGACTGCAGACCCGGCGCGCTTTCTGACGCAAGGCGCAGGGTCACAGGCAACCGCCCTTCCGGGACTCGGTCTCAGAAGAAGGGGGACACCATGTCACGCAGTCATATCAGGTGGGCGGTCGTTCTGACGGTCATCGCACTCCTCATGCTCGCCGCGCCGGTTCTGGCCAAGGGTCCGGGCGGCGGTGGAGGCGGCGGCGGAGGCGGTGGTGGCGAGACGACGCTCACCAACAACCTCTCGGTGCCGACGATCATGGTCGGTGGCGGCGCCTTCACGGGTGTAACGGTCGGGAACGAGACACCGTCAGCGCTGGTCCCGCCCACGGGTACCCCGCTTACCGGTTACCCGATTGATACCGGCTACTACTACGTCCAGGGCGTTCACAAGTGGCAGGCCCAGGCCTACTCGACGGCCGCCGTGGTGCCGGTGACGGCCGCCTGGGGCGACAACCTCACGGGTGACGCCAAACTGTCGGTCGGAAAGCCGATCCGTGTCGAGCTCGGTCTGTTCGACGCCTCAGGCGTCTCGATGGACGGCTACAAGGTGGTCAAACTCGAACCGGACAATCTCGACCGTGAGTCCAAGTATGGGACTCTCGCCACGGGGGATGCCTCCAGTGGGTACAGCGCCACCCCGACCAGCTTCGTGCCGGTGCGGGTCTATGACGGCAAGGTCACGTTCAGCATCAAGAAGGTCGGCACCACAACGTATCCGGTCCCGATGGGTACGACGGCATCGGCCGAGATCAACGCTGGTGGCGCCGTCGTTTACGGCTACAACCTGCGCGTGACCGAAGCGGGACAGTACGAGATCACCTACGTCACGCCATCGGTCACGATCACTGGCACCAATAAGCCGGCAAGCACCTTCACGGACACCACGGTCACCCTGATCATCACGGTGACGGCCAGTGGCGGAGGCGGTGGTGGTGGAGGCAAACCGCGATAACCGCGCCCTGCGTCATGGGGTGGGCCGACCGGTCTGACCGCCCCTCCTCGTGATCATCGATCGACCCTGTGCGGGGGCGGGAGATCGTCCCGCCCCCGCCGTCGTCTCGACTGACAGGGAGATCATCCCTCCTTAGTCCGCGACGGACCGGCATGACCTTGGAGCTGATCTCTGTCTCAAGAACGCCAACGCGTCGCGAATTAGGTTCCGATGGAACCGACGGAAGAAAGACGCTTCAACCGCCGCGGGTTCATCATGGGAGCGGCGGCCGTGACCGGCGTGGCGGTGGTAGGGACGCCGCTTGCCTTCCCCGCCGAGAGTGCCCCGCTGCCGATGCCGCTGGTCGGGAAGTGGCTGTATGCGTGGCTCGAACGCGTACGCTCCGTCCACCACCTCATCTGTACTGGGCTTGAGGGCGGCGCTGGCGGCCTTCGAGTATCTCGTCGCGCAGGTCTGAGGAGCGCGCAAGCCTGCGCCTTGTTCGATCTGAGGCCCGGCACACGGCCGGGGACTACGACCCTCAGGTGTATTTCGGGGTGAACCAGGTGGCCGCCGTCAACGTCGTGCTGCGGTACACAGCCTTGGCCTTGACGGTGACCCTCACACCCTCAGGAGCCGTGTCGGGGTTCGGGGTGGTCTTGACTCGCGCCAGGCCGTGCGCATCGGTGGTCGCGTAACGGCGCACCAGGCCGGACTTGAGCCTGAACGAGAACGTGACCTTGACGCCCTTGACGCCGCGCCCCGCGCCGTTCTGGAGGAAGGCCTTCAGCAGAATAGGGTTGCCGCACGGGTAGTGCGTCGAGACGCCGGCGCTGAGACGTGCCGCACCGGATCGCGCCTCGGCGGCACCGGCCGGCCGGTCGCCCGCCAGGGCGACGATGCCGGCGCACAGGGCCAGCGCCGCGAGCGCGGCGACGCCGGCGCGGAACAGCATCCCTGACCGCATGCTCATCGCTCCTCCTCCGCCGCCATCGCCAGGACGACCCTGTCCCGGCCCTGCTCCTTGGCAGTGTACAACGCATCGTCGGCGCGGGCGATAAGGCGGTCGGCGGAGTCGCGGCCGCGCACGGCGCCGCCGAGGCTCACGGTGACGGCGACCTCAACCCCGTCCACGACGATCGGCGTGCGACCGATCGCGCGGCGAATACGCTCCAGCACATCCCTCAGTTCCTTCTCGCCGCACCCGGGGACGATCACGAGGAACTCCTCGCCGCCGAAGCGCCCGAAGGCGTCGTACGGCCGCATGACGCCGAGGACCCGCTGGACGATCTCGCACAGCACCGCGTCGCCGGCCGCGTGGCCGTGCGTGTCGTTGACGAGCTTGAAACGGTCGATGTCCAGCATCCCGAGGCCGAGCAGGCCCCCTTCCCGGGCCGCTCGTGATGCCTCCTGCTCGAGCTCGCCGACGATGGCGCCGCGGTTCAGCACTCCGGTGAGGGCGTCGGTCCGGGCGAGGATCTCGAGGGCGTGCTGGGCGCCGAGAAGCTCGTCGTTGAGCTCGACCAGGCGGCGGCCCACCGCCAGGCGGGCGCGCAGCTCGTCGGGATCGTAGGGCTTGCGCACGAAGTCATCG
The DNA here is from genome assembly GCA_963765635.1 of uncultured Thermoleophilia bacterium. Classification (GTDB taxonomy): domain Bacteria; phylum Actinomycetota; class Thermoleophilia; order UBA2241; family UBA2241; genus CAIXSE01. The sequence goes on along the minus strand of CAVXXF010000002.1, from coordinate 364,135 downwards.
GCGCCGGCGTCAAGGCCGGTGACCACACTCTCCTTGTCGCCGAGAGCCGTGAGCAGGATGAGATACGGCGGCTGGAGTGTCTCCTGGGCGCGGATCCGGCGGCACACGTCGACGCCGTCCATCCCAGGCATCATCCAGTCCAGGATCGCGAGCCGCGGGCCGTCTGTGACTTGGAGTTCCTCCCAGGCCTCGGCGCCGTCCTTGGTCACGATGACCTCGTAGCCCCAGCTTTTGAGCACCCGCTTGAGCAGCATCCGCGAGGTCACATCGTCTTCGGCGATGAGGACTCTCATGGAGCGCCTCCCCTTACGCCGAGAACGTCTCGCAGCCGCTCGAGCTCCAGATCAAGTTCCTCGGCGAGTTCCGCGGCCTCCTCCAGCGAGCCGCCCGCGCAGGCCGACTCGGCACGGTAGGCGACCGCGCGCAGAGCTTCAGCGCCGACGTTGGCCGAGGCTCCCTTGAGGGTATGCGCCTGACGCATGGCGAGGCCCGCGTCGCGCGCGGCCAGCTGCTCGCGGAGCGCCGCGATCTGACGGGGGGCATCCTCCATGAACTCCGCGATGATCTCGGCGGCGGCGGCGCGATCGCCGGCCAGCAGATCGAGCAGGATGGCCTCGTCGAACACCTGCGGCCGGCCGTCCTCGATGGCGGTGACATCCGCCTGCGGCTCGACGGCCGGCGCCCGGCTCGTCAAGCCCACGGCCGACTCGGGTGTCGCCGACCGCCCGGCCCAGCGCACGAGCGCAGTCATCAGTTCATCGGGCTTGATCGGCTTGGACAGGTAGTCGTTCATGCCCGCGGCCAGGCAAGCGTCACGGTCCTCCTTCATGGCGTGGGCGGTGAGGGCCACGACGGGGACGTCATGATCGCGCACAGCGGAGCTCCGGTCACGAATGATGCGCGTGGCCTCCATGCCGTCCATCTCCGGCATCTGCACGTCCATGAGTACGAGGTCGTAGCGCCGACGCGCCAGCGCCTCCAGGGCCTCCGCGCCATTGCCGACAGCCTCGGCCCGGTAGCCGAGCTTCTCGAGCGTCTTCAGGGCGACCCGCTGGTTGATCGCGTTGTCTTCCGCCAGGAGGATGCGCACGCGACGTTTCTCGCGCTCCGCGAGCGCGTGCCGCGTGATGATCCGCGGCGCGACCCGCGGTTCAGGCTGCTCCTGCCGGTTGACGACCACCATCAGGCAGTCGAACAGCTGCGACTGCTTGACCGGCTTGGTGAGGTAGGCGGCGAATCCCAGCGCCTCCAGACGCCCCGCGTCACCACGGCTGCCCATCGAGGTCATCATGATGAGCTCGCTGCCGGCCAGGGCCTCATCGCTCTTGATGGTCGCGCCGAGCGACTCGCCGTCCGTGTCCGGCATCATCATGTCGAGGATCACGATGCGGTAGGGGTCTCCCTCGGCACGCGCGGCCCGGAGCGCCTCGAGGGCCGGCCCGGCCCCGTCAACCTCGGTGTGCCGGCAGCGCCAGGCCTCGAGCATGCCGGCGACCACCCTACGGTTGGTCGCGTTGTCGTCCACCGCGAGGACGCGCACCCCGGCGACGTCGACCGGCGCGACGCCCTCATCCGCGGCGGCCAGCGCCACGGGGTCCTGTTTCGCGAAGCGGCCGGTGAACCAGAACGTCGAGCCGTGTCCCGGCTCGGTCTCCACCCCGATCTGACCTTCCATGAGCTCGACCAGGCGCCGGCTGATCGTGAGGCCGAGCCCCGTCCCGCCGAAGCGCCGCGTGGTCGAGGCGTCGGCCTGCGTGAACGCCTCGAACAGCGTGTCGACCTTCTCGGCCGGTATGCCCATCCCGGTGTCGCGCACCTCGAAGCGTAAGGTGGCGCAGTCGTCCCGCTCCTCGACGAGTCCGACAGATACGGCGACCTCTCCGCGTTCCGTGAACTTGATGGCGTTGCCGATCATGTTGGTGAGCACCTGGCGCAGACGCCCCGGATCGCCGCGCAGGTCCGACGGCACATCGGCTTCGACCAGTGCCGTGAGCTCGAGCCCCTTGCCCTGCGCCTGCAGAGCCGGCAGGTCGCAGGTGTCCTCGACGGTGCGGCGCAGGTCGAAGTCCAGAGTCTCCATCTCGAGCTTGCCGGCCTCGATCTTGGAGAAGTCGAGGATGTCGTTAAGGATCGTGAGCAGGGCCTCGGCGCTGTTCTGCACGGTGTACGCGTAGTCGCGCTGCTCGGCATCCAGCTCCGTATCGAGCAGGAGCGCGGTCATGCCGATCACTCCGTTCATAGGCGTGCGGATCTCGTGGCTCATGTTGGCGAGGAACTCGCTCTTCGCGGTGTTGGCCGAGGCCGCCTCCAGAGCCAGCTGGTTGGCGCGCTGGGCCGTGAGCGCGAGCTCCAGGTTGGCGGCCTCCATCTGCTCCTTGGCCCTGCGCAGCGACTCCTCCATCTCCCTGCGCCGCGTGATGTCCCAGGTCACGCCGCTCATGCGCACGGGCGTGCCGGCAGCGTCGCGCGTCACTTTGCCGCGCTCGGCGACGTAGGCGACATCGCCGTCGGCGCGCAGCACGCGGAACTCCGCTTCATACGGGGCGCCCGTCTCGAGGCAACTGCCGATCGCGGCCTCCAGCGCCCCCAGGTCGTCGGGATGAACCTTGGGGTCGAACGACTCCCACGGTCCCTGCAGGACCCCCGGCGCCATCCCGTACAGAGCGACGATGGTCTCGTCCCACGTGGCGGCGCCCGCGGGGATGTCCCAGTCCCAGGCGCCAACTTCGGCGGACCTGAGCACGAAGTCGAGGCGCTCGCGGCTGTCACGCAAGGTGGCCTCCGCGAGCTTGCGCGACGTGATGTCTCGCATCACGCCCTCGACGCCGCGCACGATCCCTGCGGCGTCCCGGTAGTAGTGGCCGTTGGTGGATACGCTGACGAGCCCGCCGCCCACGCTCCTCAGCGTGACCTCGTAGTCATCGATCTGCCCACCGCTGGCCTCCAGGGCCTCAAGGAACGCGTCCCTGTCCTCGGGCCGCTGATAGAAGTCCGTGGCCAGATTGCGCCCGACCACCTGTGCCGTTGTCAGGAAGCCGAAGATGCGCGCGAACGACGGGCTCACCATCAGTACGTCACCGTTCTCGTCGGCGCGGTAGAAGCCGTCGTGCATCGTCTCGAGTACCGTGCGATAGTCCCTCGCGCTCTCCCAGATGGTGAGGGCGAGGAGGCGCCGGCGCTCCAGAACTACGTAGGCCGCAACGACGATGAGGCAGAGCAAGAGGGTGATGAGGATCGGCGCGGCGCGCGCGAGAGCCAGAGAATGGACCCAGTCGACGGCGTCGACGTCCAGCCCGAGCACGCCGACGACGCGCCCGTCCTGAAGGTCGCGGATGGGCGCAAAGGCCGAGACGAACGTACCGTACTCATCGGTGTACGGCCCCTCGGTCACGCCGCCACCCGAGGTGAAGACCTCGAGAAGTCCCGCCGGGGGCTCTTCATAGACAGTGCCCGGCTCCGCGTGCCCTGGGTCGTCAAGCGCGATGCCGTCGGCGGTGAAGAGGATGTCGCCGCCCTGCAACGCCATGAGATAGAACCAGCGGATGTCCTTGCTGACGCCCTCCATGAGGGCCAACTGCTCGCGTAGCATCTGGTAGTCGGCAGTACCGACGTCGGCGGGCGTCGCGGTCTGTGACTCGACCGCGCCGGGCACGATGCCGGCGACCGCGAGACCTGCGCGTTCGAGAAGGTCGGCGCGGGCGTTCGCGCTCCAGCGCTCGCCGATCAGCGACGTAGCGGCGAAGCCTGCCACAAGGATCACGACCAGAGACACCAGCATGGCGACCTCGTACAAGGCGCCGCTGCGGTCCACCAGCCCGGGATGCTCCTCCCGCAGCAGAGCTCGGTAGTGCAGCCCCAGGCCGACGACGAAGGGCACGGCGAGAGCCATGCACAGGAGCTGGACAGGGAAGCCGAGACCGCTGAGGAAGGACCCCTGGTTCACCCAGGTGGCGGGCGGCAGCGGAGCCTTGACGGTCACGATGCATTCGGCCACGACGAAGAGGGCCATGGCCGCGGCCGCCAGGAGCAGCGGGCGGCCGTGCTTGCCGCCGTCTCGCTGGTAGCGCCAGAGGCCGGCGGCGGCCCAGAGGCCGCCCGGAAGGCCGAGGAAGTAGCCGGCAGTCGCGTCCAAGCCGCGCACACCGGCCAGGCCGCCCAGCGCGGCCAGGGCGAGCAGTGCGATGAGGATCCAGCGGCCGACGCGCCTGCCGCCGACCGCGGCCCAACAGGTGCGCGCGAACTCGACGAGGAAGGCACACCCCGCGACGAACAGAGCGGTGCGCAGCGCGTCCAGCTCACCGCGATGGCCGCCGGCGAGTGTGAGAAGGTCGGTCCAGGCACTCAGGCCGAGGAACACGGCGGAGATGCCGAGCCATTTCCAAGGCAGCGGCGAGGTGACCGTGGCGCGAAGACCAAGCAGGGTGATGGCGAGCAGCACGAAGCCGAGCCCATACACGAACAAGATGTAGTCGAGATTCTCGACGAAGAACGCCGTCATCTGCCTGGCCTCTTTCCTCGGGGTATCGCCGGACCCCCGCCCTCGGGTCGCGCTTGGTGTCTTCTATCGGGACAACAGCAGTCAGACTTGAGCCGCAGGGAACCGCGTGGTCTAGAGTAGGAGGCCTCACCGAAGGGAGACGCCGACGTGGCCGCAGACACGCCGCTCATCATCACCGCGGGACTCACAGGTTCGCGTATCAGCAAGCAGCAGACGCCGGCCATCCCCATCACGCCCGGCGAGATCGCGCGCTCCGGCATCGAGGCGTGGCAGGCCGGCGCCAGCGTCGTGCACGTCCACGTGCGCGACGCCGTCACCGGCCTGGGCACCCAGGACGTCGCCGTCTTTCGCGAGGTCGTCGAGCGGCTGCGCGCCGAGACCGACGCCATCCTGTGCCTCACCACCAGCGGCATCCCCGGGCGCAACCTGAGCATCGCAGAGCGACTGTCGCCGCTCGCCCTGCGGCCGGAGATGGCCTCGTTCGACGCCGGCTCGATCAACACCGAAGCCGGCGTCTTTCTCAACGACAGCGACTTCCTCGACGCCGCGGCAGCCGCGGCCCGCGAGTACGGCGTCAAGCTCGAGCTTGAATGCTTCGACAGCGGCATGATCGTCACGGCGCTGCGCTATCACGAGCAGGGGCTGATCGCGGCGCCACTGCACTTTCAGTTCCTCTTCGGCAGCAGGTTCGGGATGCCGGCCACGGCGCGAGCGCTCGCCAACGCCGCCGACATGCTCCCCGGCGATGCGACCTGGTCTGTGATCGGCATCGGCCGCGCACAGCTGCAGATGGCGATGATGGCCCTGCCGATGGGCGGGCACGTTCGTGTGGGCCTCGAGGACAACATCTACTACCGGCGCGGCGAGCTGGCGACGGGCAACGCCCAGCTCGTCGAGCGCGTTGTCAGGCTCGCCGCCGAGCTGGGCCGCCCCGTCGCCACGCCGGCCGAGGCGCGGCGACTGCTCGGGCTCGCCTAGCCGTTCTCGACCGGCGTCTCGTGGCCAACGTTGCCGTGCCGCGCACCTTGGGTAGTGTGAACGCAACGGACTGACCGGAGGAGTGACCATGAACAGTATCCCCAAGGAGCTCCACGACCTGCTCGCCGGCGGACATAACGTGTGGGTCGCCACGGTCGGGCCGGACGGCATGCCGAATGTGTCCATCAAGGGCAGCGGCGCCCTGCTCGACGACGAGCACCTGTACTTCGCCGACATGTTCAGCCACAAGACGCGCGAGAACCTGGCGCACGACCCCAGGGTCGCCGTGGGCATCCACGATCCCGAGCGCAAGGTGGCCATGCAGGTGAAGGGCCACGCCGAGCTCATCGACCACGGTGAGGTGTTCGACACGGTGAACGAGAAGCTCAAGGCCGTCAGCGAGCAGCTTCACCTGCCGCCCATGAAGTACGTAGTGCGCATCACAGTGGACTCGGTGTGGGACATGGGGCCGGGGCCGCACGCAGGGGAGGAACTCGAGTGAGCGCCGGCGCGGACGCTCCGGCGGCCACAGAGACGGCGCGGGCCGGGCCGGGCGCCAGCCACCGGCTGGACCTCGACCCCGCCTGGTACGACGCCATCGCCACGCGACGCTCGCGGCGCCGCTACAGCGACCACAAGGTCGCCCCTAAGGCGCTCCACGCGCTGCGCGCCTTCTGCGCCGGCTTCCAGCTGGCGCCCGGCGCCCGCGTGGAACTCGTGGAGGGCGACGGCGGCATCTTCACCGGCCTCCTCGACCGTTTCGGCGGCGCCTACGGGCGCGTCGAGGGCGCCCCTTGGACGGCCGCCTTCATCGGGCCGAAGGGCAGCGAGACGCAGGTCGGCTATGTGGGCGAGGCCTTCATCCTGGAGGCGACCCGCCTGGGGCTCGGCACCTGCTGGGTCGCCGGGATGTTCGACCGCAAGACGGCCGCGAGCCTGGTCAAGCTGTATCGTGGCGAGCATGTCCTCGCCGTCACCCCGGTGGGGCACCCCGTGGAACGCAAGCAGTTCGTGGAGCGCATGATGAGCAAAGCCGTGCGCTCTGCCGCGCGCCGCCAGGTCGAGGACATCGCTCCGGGCCTCTCGCGCGGCTTGGGCCACGCCGGTTTCGAGGGGCCGGCGGGCGCAGCGTGGCCGGCCTGGGCCGTCGCGGCGGTGGAGGCCGCCCGCGTGGCGCCGTCGGGCGCCAACAGGCAGCCCTGGCGCTTCCGTCTTCAAGACGGCGCGCTCGTGATGAGCTGCGCCGAGAAGCCCTATTGGACGGCGCCCCTCGACTACGGCATCGCCATGCTGCACGTGGAACTCGGCGCCGCCCACGAAGGCGTGCGCGGCGTTTGGGATCACCTCAGCGAGCCCGACGTCGCGCGCTTCGTCCCGACCGGCGACTGAGGCCCGGCGGCGGCCGGATCGCCCGCGCTCTCTAACGGCCGCCCGCCGCCGTCGCCTTCTTCACGGGTCGCGCCGAGCGCGAGAACGCAGCTCTCATCGCCCCGGCAGCCGACACCGTGAACGTGACGGCACCGTTCTTCCACGTGGTGTAGACGCGAGATCCGCCGGTGAGCAGGCGCCTGACGGTCGCCAGCGTGGGATGCCCATATGAGTTGGGTCCGACGGAGATCACAGCGACGCTGGGGCGCACGCCGGCCAGGAAGGCGGAGGTCGTCGAGAAGCGCGAGCCGTGATGGGCGACCTTGAGCACGGTGACGGGCGGACCGCGGGCACAGATGCGGCCCACCAAGGCCTCGTTGGGACCGGTGCAGTCGCCGGTGAAGAGAAAACGCTTGCCGCCGGCCTCGACGGCGACGACCAGGCTGTCGCTGTTCGCGTCGCCGGAGAGCGCGGCCGGGCTGAGGATCCGCGCACGGGCCGCGCCCCAGCGAAACGTCGCGCCGCGCCGGACCTGGACCACGGTGGTCCCGGCGCCGCGCAGCGCGCCGGCCAGAGGCCGGGTCGGTCTCCCGGCCACGTAGGCCCGGCGAGGGCGCCACTCGCGCACGATGTGCGGGAGCCCACCCGTGTGGTCGGCGTGCAGGTGCGAAACGACGATGGCGCTGAGGCGGCGCACGCCGAGCTTCGCCAGCGCCGCCTCGACGGCCGGCTCGGAGCCCGCCGGGCCACCGTCGATGAGACCGGCCCACGAACCCGACTTGATGACGATGGCGTCGCCCTGCCCGACGTCGACGACGACGACCGTGGTGGCCCCGGAGATCGCCGTGCCCCCGCCATCGGCCGCAGGCGTCGACGTCGGCGACGTGCTGGGCGAACGCGTCGGCGAGGGCGCGGCGCCTGAGCCGCCGCTCGTGGCCGCCGAGCTGCAGCCGATGACGACGGCCGCGACGGCGCCGGCCACGATGCCCGCCAAGGCGATGCGCACGCTGGACCGGACAGCGCCGGATGAGGATCGCCTGGAGGTCACACCCACGAAGGTATCACCCGCGGGTGACAGAGGAGCCCCGCCGTCGCGCGGCGTTGACCTATTCAGCGGCCAGCCCAGGGGCTCCCCGCACGGACACTCGGGCGCCCATCGTCTCCAGGTCCGCGAGAAAGCGCCCCGGCTCCACGGCCAGCGCCTGCAGGCTCAAACCAGGGCGGCGGATCGAGCCGTCCAGGTACTGCAGCAGGCAGGCGGCGGCCGCGGCGGCCGTCAGATAGTAGCCGTCCTCGTGTGCGACTCTCAGCCCGGCCAGCCGACGCGCTCCCCCGGGCTCGGCAGGGACGCCCTCCCCCTCCACCTGAAAAACGGTCTCGTAAGGAGGTCTGCTCGTGGCCTTGAGCGCCCGGCTGAGCAGCCTCGCGTAGCCCGGGCCCAGACGGTCCGGAGCGACCTTGAGCGCCACCATGCCGAGCGGCAGGATGAGGTAGTCGACGATGGGGCCAAAGCCGGACACGTAGAAGCCGCACTCGCGCAGCGCCGGCAGCGTCTGCGCGAGTCTCGGGAGCTCCTCGAGGAACATGAGGGAACAGGCCTGCCGGCCCCAGGGCGGACCGAAGTCGATGGTGCGCTGCATCTGACGCGACGGGACCCTGGTCCAGACCCCGTCGCGCAGCGCCTCGATGCGGTAGTCGCGAAACTCGTCGACGAGCTCATGGATGGTGGACGTGGAGAACGCGAACGCGTTCCAGTCCACGCGCATGAGGCCCGAGCAGTCCGCGCGCTCGAGCCGGCTGAAAGCCGGCAGCAGCGCGCGGATCATCGCCGCCGAGAGGCCGGGGTGGATGCCGCCGTCGGTGATGAAGCAGCGCCCCTCGCGCTCCATCTGCTCGCGGAGACTCTCGAGCACCTCGAACTTGGAGCCCACCGACAGCTGCAGGTCGTAGTAGTCGACGCCGGCGCGCAGCGCGGCCTCCGCCACCGTCCTCACGTACGCCAGCGTGCTCGCGGCGACGACGACGAGGTCGATGCCGGTCAGCGCGTCGTCGAGCGCTCGCGGATCGGCGGCGTCGACGCAGCGCGACGTGCATCGCCGGGAGCCGAACGCGGCCCCGAGCTCCGCAGCAAGAGCGTCCGCTTTGGCCGCGGTGCGCCCGGCGATCACCACCTCGGCATCGCTGCGCTCCAGCAACAGCCGCGCGAGCATGGCTCCCGCGGTACCGTAGCCGCCCAGCACGAGCATCCTGGTCGTCATCACGTCCTCCTTGAGACGCGGTCGCCGTCGCCGTCATCATAGTCCAGCTCACGCGCAACGCGCAGGAGCCGGCCGCCGAAGGCGCGGTCTCAAGGAGCGTCGCCCCGGGTACAAGCCTTCCAACCGTGACACAGGAGGCGCCCGTGCCCGACGACCCCGCGATGGACACGTTCATCCGCGACATCCCCAAGGCCGAGCTCCACGTGCACATCGAGGGCACCCTCGAGCCTGAGATGCTGCTGGAGCTGGGGAGGCGCAACGGCGTTGCGCTGCACTGCGCCACACCCGAGGAGTGCCGCGCCGCCTACCACTTCAACGACCTGCAGCACTTCCTCGACCTCTACTATGCCGGCGTCGAGGTGCTGGTCACGGTGCGGGACTTCTACGAGCTCACGGCCGCCTACCTGCGGCGCGCCCATGCCGACGGCGCGCGCCACGTCGAGGTCTTCTTCGATCCCCAGAGCCACACGTCGCGCGGCGTGCCGTTCACAGTCGTCGTCGAGGGCATTCGGCGCGCGCTCGTGGACGCCGAGCGGCAGCTCGGCGTCAGCTCGCGCCTCATCATGTGTCTTCTGCGCGACCAGAGCCCCGCCAGCGCACTCGTCACCCTCGAGACGGCGCGGCCCTATCGCCACATGATCGCCGGCGTGGGGCTGGATTCGGCCGAAGTCGGCCACCCGCCGCGCGAGTTCGCCGAGGTCTTCCGCGTGGCCCGCGCAGCGGGCTTCCTCACAGTCGCCCACTCCGGCGAAGAGGGCCCGGCCGAGTACATCACCGAGGCCCTCGACCTGCTCCAGGTGGCGCGCATCGACCACGGCGTGCGCGCCATCGACGACCCGGACCTGCAGCAGCGCCTGGCCCGCGAGCAGGTGCCGCTCACGATGTGCCCGCTCAGCAACCTCGAGCTGCAGGTCACTCCGGACCTCGCCAGACATCCTCTGAAGCAACTCCTCGACGCCGGCCTGGTCGTGACCGTGAACTCAGACGACCCCGCCTACTTCGATGGCTACCTGGCGGCCAACTACTCGGCCGTGCAGCGCGCCCTCGACCTGGACCGCGACGACATCGTCGCCCTTGCGCGCAACTCGATCACGGCGTCGTGGCTACCCGCCGCGCGCCAGACCGAGCTTCTCGCGGAGATCGACGCGTTCATCGCCGCAGCCGGTTAGGCCGTCACCCCTCCGTCCACGACAAACGTGCGGCCGGTGACGAAGCTCGCCTCGTCGGACGCCAGGAAGGCGACCATGGCGGCGAGCTCCTCCGGCCGGCCGATGCGCTTGAGCGGGTAGGCATCCTCCATGCCGTCGGTGTAGGCGACGGGGTCGGGCGCCGCGGCGATGGCGTTGGCCAGCATCGGCGTGTCGAAGATCGCCGGGCAGACGCTGCAGACGCGAACGCCATCGGGGCCGTGGTCGATCGCCAGAGCTCGAGTCATCATGACGACGCCGGCCTTGGCGGCCGAGTACACAGCGGCGCCGGGCTCGCCGTGAATGCCGGAGTCGCTGGCCAGGTTCACGATGACACCGGCGCGGCGCGGCACCATGTGCTGCAGGGCTGCCTTGCACATGAAGTACGTGCCCTTGAGGCAGATGCCGACGCACCACTCCCAGTCTGCCTCGCTGGTGTCGAGGATCGACTTCTCGAGCCACACGCCGGCCGAGTTCACGAGGATTTCGAGGCCGCCGAAGCGCGCCAGCGTCTCGGCCACTAGGCGGTCGCAGTCAGCGACGATAGAGACGTCGCCAAGCACGACCGCGTGCTCGCGCTCGTGGCCGTGCTCGCGCGAGCGGGCGGCCGCCCGCTCGGCGACCGACGTCGTCTTCGCCGCATCGCGGCCGCCCACCGCCACGCTCACGCCTTCTTCCGCGAGCCGATAGACGATCGCCTCGCCGAGCCCTGAGGACCCGCCGGTGACGAGGGCCACCTTGCCGTCCAGTCCGCGCATCATCGCCTCCTCAGACCGCGCTGTAGCCGCCGTCCACCGGCAGCAGCACGCCGGTGATGAAGCTCGCGTCGTCGCCGGCCAGGAACGCGACCGCCGCGGCCGCCTCGGTGGGCAGGCCGATGCGGCCCATGGGGTGTGCCTCGTTCAAGATCGCCCGGTACTCGACGGGAGTCATGCCGAGCTGGCCCGACTCGCGCACAAAGAGCGGTGTGTCGATCTCGCCGCAGCAGATGGCATTGACGCGGATGCCGCGGGCGGCGTAGTCAAGCGCCATGGCCTTCGTAAGCTGCCCCACACCGCCCTTGCCGGCGCAGTACGCCACGCTCTTGAGGTCGCCGACAAGGGCGGCCACCGAGGCGTTGTTGACGATGGCGCCGGCGCCCTGCGCCAGCATGACCGGCACCACGTGGTGCGAGACGAGATAGACGGACCGCAGGTTGACGCCGATCTGGCGGTCCCAGGCCACCTCGTCGATCTCGTGCACCTCGCCGGGCTCGTAGATGCCGGCGTTATTGAAGAGCACGTCGATGCGCTCGTGACGGGCGAGCACGTCGCCAACGAGCACCTCGACCTGGTCGCCGCGCGTCACGTCGCAGCACGCGGCGCTCACGGCTTTGAAGCCGCGGTCACGAAGGGCGGTCGCCGCGGCCTCGGCGGCTTCGCCGTCCAGATCGGCGATCACTGCCGCGGCTCCCTCTTCGAGCAGCCGCTCCGCCGTCGCCAGCCCGATCCCCGACGCCCCGCCGGTGACCAGGGCGACCTTGCCCACGAACCGGCGGCAGGTCACGAGTCCGCCTGCTCGACGGGTGCGACGAAGGCGCCGTGATCGAGCACCCGCTTGTACTCCGAGTCCATCTCGAGCATGCCGCCGGGGAAGCCGTAGTCCTTCTGCAGGCGGACGAAGTCGTCACAGGTGAAGGCCTGTGCTGGAAAGACGCCGGCCTCCGGGTTGTCCTTGTACCCCTGGAGCTTGCCCGTCGCCAGGAGCTCGAGGGCGATCACGCCCGGGAAGGCCGTTTGCGCGACGACGCCCTGGGTGCCGTAAAGGGCCACGCTCTCCTGGTTGTCGGCCACCTGATAGAGGTAGATCTGGCGCTCGGCACCGTCCTTGCGACCCCTCACCCAGGTGCCGCCGCACGTCTGGCCGACGTAGCGCTTGCCGATCTCGTTCGGGTCGGGGGCGGCCGCCTCGACCACGTCGCGAGGCCGCACCTGCACGCCCCTCACGTTGACGGGCTGCAGAGAATGCAGGTTGACAGACTTGAGGACCTCCATCGCGGCGATGAACTCGTCGCCGAGCGCATACTTGAAGGTTGCCTTCTTCACACCTTTGAGCAGGCCCTCGAACCAGCCCACGTGCAGGACTTCTTCGTGCTCCACGTGGGCGACCTCGACCCAACCGATGCCCTCGGGCAGGTAGAACGGCTCCGGGTCGGAGAGCGGCGGCACCGTGTAGAAGCCGCGGTCCCGTTCCCATACCACGGCAGGGTTGGTGCACTCCTCGATCGTCATCCAGATGGAGAACCCGAAGCTGATGCCCTTGAACCCGGGGATCTCGAGGTTGGCGCCGTCGCGCACGCCGATCTCGTCGATCTCGTCGAAGAAGTGGTCGGCGGCGTACCGGCAGTACCAGTCGGCCATGCCCGGCTCGACGCCGATGCCCATCAGCCCGAGCTTGCCGATCTTCTCGAACTCGCCGCTCAGGGCGATCTCGTCCTCCCCAAGGACCGTGCCCGCCTGGTTGAACGGGTCGGTCGGGTGCGGCACCGACAGCGTCGTCGAGGCGTCCATATGGTGCACCCGCGCCTTGAGCGCCGACTGCAGGGTGTACGGGTTGAACTCGACCGGCAGGAAGCTGCAGAGCACGTCGGTGCCGTGTTCTTCGCACAGCGCGACGACGGCGTCCACGTCAGTGGCGTTCACCTGCTCGGCCGGGAAGCGCTTGTCGTCCCCCAGCCGCCGTGAAGCCGCCTGCGCCTTCGCGAGATCGCGATCTGCCAGCACAACGGTCTCAAAGAGGTCCCGCTTGGGATCGCGCCGCTTGACGATCGCCGCGGTCGACTCGCCGACGCCTCCGCTGCCCACGATCAGGACTTTCATGGATGCCCCCTTGCTCTCGTCGGATCGCGCGCCGGAGCGCCGGCGCGCGCCCTACTTCGTGACCGCGAAGGCGGCGCTCGCCACGGCGTCGTAGCCGTCGGCGACCAGGTAATAAAGCACGTACTTGCCGGCCGGCAGCGGCCACGGCGAGCCCTCGATCGTGTCCGCATCCATCGTCATCGACCCGGCGACGGTTCCTGCACTCGTGCCCGAACCGGCGCCGCCCGTGTACTGCCAGATCAGGTAGGAGTCGACGTTCGGGTCGGCGACGCCGGCCTCGTAGACGCCGAGCCAGTCCCAGCGGTTGGCCGGGGCGCGCTCCCAAGTAACGACCATCGGCGCGCCGGAAACATAGCTCGTCTTGTCGGTCGTGAGCAGCGGCTTCGCCCCAGGCGCCTGCACCCAAAACGGGGCGCGGGCCTGCACGGCGTCGTCCGCGCCCACCAGCAGCAGCTCGTAGTCGCCGACGTCGAGCGCCTGGGTCGGCACCTCCGCAGAGCCGCTCTGCGCCGAGCCGGCGGCGATGGGGATCGCCGGGCTCTCGAGCGCGTCCGCGACGTCACCGCCGGCGGGCACGACGGCGATGGCGGCCACGCCTCCAGGCGCTGCCTGGTAGTAGGCGGTGACGACGTCGCCAACGGTGGCCACCTGCGGCGCGACCGAGACCATCACCGGGAGCGGCCCGGGCGTCACCTCGAACGTGGCAATGACGGCGCGATGGTCCGACGGCCAGGGCGCCACGGCGAAGGTGACCTCCGGCCCACCCTTCTCGCCGGCGAGCTGACCGGCCGTCGCCTTCGCCGGTCCGGCGGAGTAGATGAAGTCGATACGGTCCTGAGGCGCGTTGGGGCCCGGGTTCCAGCCGTCGACCCTGGGGCGCGCCGCCCACCAGGTGAGGCCGAGGCTCGTCAGCGGGTCGGGATACACGGTCCGCCACGAGTCGACGAACCCCGCGGCCTCGACGGCCTTGCTGACCGGCCAGTCGAGCGGGTACGTCACGTAATCCCGCGTGCCGGCGACCGCCGCGGTGTAGTCGAGGTGCGACGGCGCGTTGAAGTCGCCGAGCAGGAACACCGGGATGCCCTGCGTCGCCAGCGGCGGCAGGAGTTGGAGCTGGCCCTGGATGAAGGGCAGCCGCACCTTCTCCTCCATGGCGATCACCTGTTCCGCCGTCTTGCCCTTGCGGATCATGGTCGGACCCGGCGCGTCGGAGGGCAGATGCACGTTGGAGAGCGCGACGCAGAGGCCCGGCTGCAGCTGCACGAAGAGATACGAGCCCTTCGCGTCGGGCGGCTCGAGCAGCGGGTAGCGGGAGACGACCTGCATCGCGTTGCTCCAGTACGCGTAGCCGGCCGCCCTGGCCAGCCGCGACGTGTTCGTCTCGGCCTCTTCGAGGCCGATGACGTCCGGGCCCGCGGCCTTCACCGCCTCGACGACCTTGGCAAAGTCGATGGTGGTGCCGCCGTACTCGATGTTGAACTCCATGACCTTGAGCGTCATGGGCGTCGCCTGCGGCGAAGGCGTCGCCGTCGCCCCCTCATTGGTGGCGCCGCCGCAGGCCGTCGCGAGACCCGTGAGCGCGAGCAGTAGCGCCAGGCCCACGATCACGTGGAGCGGACGCGCCTGCCTGCCCTGAATCCCCATGCTGCCCTCCCCCAGTCACGCGATGGCGCCCCGCGGGCGCGTCTCACCACCATACGACTCGAGGCGCCGCCGTCAACGAGTGATTCTTGGGCAAACTGAGCGCAGCGAAGTGGACCGGCCGCGTCAGCGCGCCACGGGCCAGCGAGCGCGGAAGCGCTCGCCGGCATGCGCGCGGATCGGGCGGCCGTGGGCGAAAGCGGCCACCTCGAAATCGAGGGCCGCGAGCTTCGCGAGGCTCTCGCGGCCCTCGTTCACGTCCTCGTAGATCGGCCCCCAGCTGAGGCGCGCGAAGTCGGTGGCTGCGTCACCGACGAAGAGTACGCCGCCGCCGCGCGGCAAGAGCAAAGCCAAGTGGCCGGCCGTGTGCCCTGGCGTGTGCACGGCCCTCAAGCCGGCGAACGGCAGCAGTTCGCCGTCGTGCGCCTCATGCTCGACGGCGATGGGCTCGCTCGGCCGTGCCGGGCGCCTGTTGACGAGCCGCGCCATGGCGCCACGCGCGAGACCCGGACCCGGCTCCAGCGGTCGCGAGAAGACGCCCTCGCGCACGAGCGCCGCGTCGGCCGGGTGCATCCACACCTCGGCGCCGGTGCGGCTCTTCACCTCGGCGAGCGCGCCCGTGTGATCGCCGTGCAGATGCGTGACCACGATGGCGCGCACGTCACTGGGGGCGCGGCCGAGATCGCGAATGGCCGCGCCGAGGCGCGCGGAGCTTCGTGCGAAGCCCGTGTCGACAAGGACGAGGCCGCCGGGGGTTGTACCCCCGCCGGCGGCCGGCGCCGCCGAACCACCATCGTCGTCAAGGTCGATCAGAAACGCGTTCACGCCGCCCAGCGGGATCTGGTACACGCCCGTAGCGATGTGTTCTGGCAACCGGGTCACCGTAGTTCCTTTCTGTCATCCCCCCGGGGACGTGAGCCGCGCAGAGACGGAATGGCTCGAGTATACGCAGCCGTGCCGGTCCGAGGACACACCTCGCCCGCCTCAAGGTCGACGCGCCGGTGTCCGATAGGGACTGCGGAGCAGGCAGGATGCGTGCCTCAGGCAGGGAACACGCAGCAATGGACTTACCGATGTATCAGAACTGGAGGACTACGTGATCGCAGAATCCGGAAGTTGGGCGTCGGCGCTGTTCAGCGGCTTCCTGCTGATCGCCGAGATCATCTTGCTCGTCCTGGTCGTCGCAGGCGTCTGGATGACCTTCGTCAAGGCCGGGAAGCCCGGCTGGGGGGCCATCATCCCCTTCTACAACTGGTATCTCCTGATCAAGGTCGCGGGCCGGCCGGGCTGGTGGTTCATCCTCTACTTCATCCCGTTCGTCAATATCGTCATCCACATCATCGTGTGTATCGACGTCGCCAAGAACTTCGAACAGGGCGCCGGGTTCGGCATCCTGCTGTGGCTGTTCCCCTTCATCATGTTCCTTGTTTTGGGCTTCGGCAGTTCGCAGTACAGGCCGGTGAACGCCTGAACCGAGGGTTTCGCACCCGCTGATCGAGCGCGGGCCGGGAGGCGGAAGCACCGCCGCCCGGCCCGCGCTCTCTCGTCTCACGCCGCACACCAGAGGCGCGTCCGCGCTTCTCTGTGAGCAGGATGTGCACGCGGAACGCTGAAGACACAACTGCACAACACGCGTGTGCCACGACTAGGAGGAGAGGTCCATGGACTCGAGTGTCGACTACAACGTCAGCGCCGGAGGTTGGGGCGTACTGCTGGCGATCTACCTGATCTTCATCATCGCAATCTATGTGGTGGCGGTCATCGGATTGTGGAAGATGTACGTCAAGGCGGGCAGGCCCGGCTGGGCGGCCATCATCCCGGTCTACAACTGGTGGGTCTGGGTAGAGATCATCGGCCGGCCACGCTGGTGGTTTTGGGCGTTTCTTGCCTACATCTTCCTGTCGTGGATACCGATCGTTGGCTTCATTCTCGGCATCGCCATGTTCGTGCTGTTCCTCTTGGGCTGCCTCGATATGGCCAAGTGCTTTGGCAAGGGCACGGGTTACGGCATCGGCCTGTGGCTGCTGAGCGTGGTGTTCATGCCCATTCTGGGCTTCGGCGACGCGCAGTACGTCGGCCCCGTCGCCGCCGGCGGCGCCGGCGCCGCGGGCGGCTACGGCCAGCCCATGGGCCAGCCGATGGCCCCGCCGCCGGCCCCGCCTGCCGGGCAGCAGTACGTCCCACCGACTCCGGGCGCCGCCGCGCCGCCGCCGCCGCTCGCGCAGCCGCTCATGCCACAGCCGCTCGCGCCGCCACCGTCCCAGGCCGCGCTGCCCACGACGCCACCGCCGGCTCAGGCCGCGGCTCCTACGCCACCCCCGGCCCAGGCTGCGCCGTACGCGACGCCGCCGGCAGAGGCTGCGACCCCCGCAGCGCCAGCGGCCGACACGGCGGTCACCGCGACGCCGCCCGCCGAAGCTGCCGCCCCGACGACGCCGCCGGCAGAGCCGGCGCCGCCGGAGAGCCCTACTCCTCCGCCTCCTCCGCCGGCTACCTGACGAGAAGCCGATACCAGTCGGTCCGCACACGGGCCGGGGAGGCGAAGCCGCCTCTCCGGCCCGTTTCTTGCCCGCCGCGCGCTGCGCCGCGCGGGCGCCACGTTTCCCCCCGCCGCCCGCGGGCACTCAGCTCGTAACGGGACTATAAAGCTCCGGTTTCGCGTTCGCGCGCGGGATCGTCTCTGTGAGGGGAACCGATGAGACTCTCAACGACCACACTGGCGCGAGGTTCTGCACGCAGGCCCTGGCTGACCCTGGGGATCTGGGTGCTCGCACTTCTGGGGGCCGGCGCCATCATCGCGTTCGTGCTCCCCGGCAGCCTGACGGCGCAGTATAGCTTCCTCGGGCAGCCCGACTCCAAGACCGGCCAGGAACTCCTGGCGCAGAGACTGGACATGCCGCAGAAGGCCAACGAGATCGTCATCGTGCGCTCGCAGAGCGCCACCGTGAACGATCCGGCCTTCCGCGCCGCGGTCGTCGCCCTGCAGGCCAAGCTGACGGCGCTCGGCCCCGACGTCGTCGACGGTGTCGCCAGTTACTACCGCGGTGGCGGCAAGGCACTGGCCTCTGCCGACGGCCACAGCACCATCCTCCCCATCGTGATGGCCGGCGACCTCGCCCAGGCCGAAAAGAACATCGACGCGGTGCACGAGGTCGTGCACGCCGCCGACGGCAAGGCCGGCTTCGATACGCTCATCACCGGCACGGCCAGCATCCAGAGTGATTTCAGTCAAACGGCGGAGCGCGACCTCACCCAGGGCGAGGCCATCGGTGTGCCCATCGCCCTCATCATCCTGCTCGTCGTGTTCGGCGCCGTCGTGGCGGCGGGCTTGCCCATCGTGCTCAGCCTGATCGCCATCACGGTCGCGGTGGCGCTCACCGCCCTGGTCGGGCAGACCTTCGACGTCTCGGTCTTCGCCATCAACATGATCAGCATGATGGGCCTGGCGACGGGCATCGACTATTCGCTGTTCATCATCTCGCGCTACCGCGAGGAGCGCGCCCTGGGGCGCGAGAAGATCGACGCCATCACGGTGACAGGCGGCACGGCCAGCCGCGCCGTGCTGTTCAGCGGGCTCACCGTCGTGCTCGCCCTCTTCGGCCTCCTCATCGTCCCGACCAGCATCTTCGGCAGCCTCGCCATCGGCGCGATCCTGGTGGTCAGCATGTCCGTGGTCGCGGCGCTCACCCTGCTCCCCGCCGTCCTCAGCCTCCTGGGCGACCGCGTGAACAGCCTCAAGGTACCGTACCTCGGCCGGCGGCTGCTGTCGGCGAAGTCCGACGGCCGCACCTCGGCGTGGGCGCGCCTCGCGCAGCGCGCGATGAAGCGTCCGGCTCTCGCCCTCTCGATCGGCGTCGGTGTGCTGTTGCTGGCTGCCGCGCCGGCCATCTTCATGAAGACCGGCGTGTCCGGCGTGAGCAGCTTCCCAGACGGCTTCGAGAGCAAGGCGGCGTTCGGCTTGCTCGACCGCCAGTTCTCCGCCGGCGGCGTCAGCCCGGTGCTGATCGTCGTGGACGGCCCCGTGACCTCGTCGGGCGTGCGTTCCAGCATCGCGCGCCTCAAGAGTGAGCTCTCCACAGACAAGGCCTTCGGCCCCGTGCAGACGCAGGAGGCGGCCTCGGGCACCTTGGCTTTGCTGTCGGTGCCCGTGAACGGCGACTCGGTCGGCAAGCTGGCGCTCGACAAGGTGGGCCAGCTGCGCAGCGCGTATATCCCGCAAGCCTTTGACGGCAGCGGCGCGCGCGTCTACGTCACCGGTCAGACGGCCGGCAACGTCGACTACATCGACATCGTCAACCGCTACTTCCCCTGGGTCGTGGCCCTCGTCCTCAGCCTGAGCTTCATACTGCTCATGGTCGCCTTCCGCTCGATCGTGATCCCGGCCAAGGCGATCCTCATGAACCTGCTCAGCGTGGGAGCCGCCTATGGGCTCATCACACTGGTGTCGCTGCAGGGCGTCGGCGCGAGCCTGCTGGGCTTCCAGAAGGTCGAGGTCGTCGAGCAGTGGGTGCCGCTCTTCCTGTTCGCGGTGCTCTTCGGGCTCTCCATGGACTACCAGGTGTTCCTGCTGAGCCGCATCAAGGAAGCCTGGGACCGCACCGGGGACAATACTCTGGCAGTCACCGAAGGCGTGGGCGCCACGGCCGGCATCATCACCGGCGCGGCGCTCATCATGGTCGCCGTGTTCGCGGGCTTTGCCGCCGGCGACCTCGTGATGTTCCAGCAGATGGGCTTCGGCCTCGCCGTCGCCGTCCTGCTGGATGCGACGCTCATCCGCACGATCATGGTGCCCGCGGCGATGAAGCTGCTCGGCGCCTGGAACTGGTACCTGCCCAGCTGGCTGCAGTGGCTGCCGCACCTGAGCATCGAGGGCGCGCCGCAAGTCGGGCCCGCCCCGGCGCCGGGTCCCGAAGGCGGGCCGGCGGGGCCGCCGCCAGGCGCGCCGTCAGCCGAGCCGGTGACGGCGGAGGAGCGCGCGGCGTAAGCGCCCTGCCGGGGCCCGGCGCAGACATGCCGCCGCGAGGGCCTACAGATACGGTCTGAACCGCCTCGCTGTGGCTTGGCACGCGTCGCCCAGCCGCTGCAGATCCGCGTCGTTGTGGGCGAGGCCGAGGGCGCAGCTGCCGAACAATGTGTACACATCCTCAAGCAGCAGGGAGAGCTGCAAAGCCTTCTGGCTCAGCGTCGTGTCGCAGCACGCCGGATCCAGGACCACGTGGGGAGCGTCCAGCGCCAGCGCTTCGTCGTAGGGGAAGTGGATCGCCGAGATCGAGCAGCCCGGCACGAGTTCGTTGGGCTCACCCGTGCAGCGGGCCACGACGCCCTCAGCGGCAAAGCCCTCGACGATCCTGCGGCGCATCTCCGCGCCCAGTTCGGCGAGGCGCGGATACACATCGGCCTCGTGCTCCACAAGATAGGAGATCATCGTCTTGGCGGCGAGCAGCGAAGCCGGATGCGCCGAATAGGTGCCACCGGTGAACGCGACCCGGTCGCCGCCTTCGCTGCCGCACAGAGCAAGGAGATCGCCGCGACCGGCCACAGCCGCGACCGGCATGCCGCCACCGACGATCTTGCCGACCGTGACCAGGTCGGGCCGGATGCCGTAGAGAGAACCCAGGTCGCCCGCGCGGAAGCGGAACCCGCTGATGACCTCGTCGAAGATGAGGACCGTGCCGTAGCGATCGGCCAGCTCCCGAGCGGTGCGCAGGTACTCGGGCGAGGCGAGCATGAAGTTTCCCGCGCCCGCGAACGGCTCGACGATCAGGCAGGCGAGACGCTCGCCGTGCTCGCGGAACTGCTCGGTCAGCAACTCGGGGTCGTTGAAGCGAGTCATGAGGACCTCGTCCGTGAGGTGCGCCGGGAGGCCCTCGCTCTCCGGAAGCCACGGCTCCGGACCAGCGGCGAAGTAGACCCCCTTGAGCCCCCAGGGTTGGGCGCCGTGCCAGCCGCCACCGACCTTGAGGACCAGGTCGCGCCCCGTGAAGGCTCTCGACAACATGATCGCGTACATCGTCGCCAGGGAGCCGCTGATGGTGAAGCGGACCTTCTCGGCGCCGAGACAGCGGCAGAGCAGCTCGGCGGTCTCGATCTGCAGCGCCTCGGTCTGGCCGTGCTGCAGCCCGGTCCCCGAGGCGAACGCCTCCGCCAGCGCGGCCGTGACCAGCGCCGGGTTGTTGCCGAGGATGTTGACGAAGTGACCCTGCCAGAAGTCGAGGATGTCATGACCATCCACGTCATGGATGGAGCCGCCCCGGGCGCTGTCGATGCGCACCGGGAACGGGCGCACGAGACGACAGCCGTGGCTGCCCCCGTCGACCATGACCTGCCTGGCCCTGCGGTCGAGCTCCGCGGAGCGCGGAAAGCGCTCGGCGTAGGCCGCGGACAGCTCGTCGATCAGTCGCGCATGATCACGCTTCACGTCTCGCTCCATTCGCTCACGGATCTGTGTTGCCGGAGGCGCCGGTCCGCCGGTGTGAAGCCAGCGTCATCGCGCGAGGCCCTCCATTCATCCGCGCGTAAGTCTACCTCGGGTGGCGGCATCGAGTCCGCAGCTGGCGATGGTAGGGTTCCTTCTGTCCAAGGAGGTCCCCGAATGACGGATCACGACGGCACCGCGCCGGCGTTCTACGACGAAGTCGACACACCGGCGCTCATCCTCGACAAGGCGAAGCTCACGCGCAACATCGGTAAGATGGCGGAGTTCGTCGCCGGCGGGCCGGCGAAGCTTCGCCCGCACGCCAAGACGCACAAGTGCGTCGAGATCGCGCAGCTGCAGCTCGGCGCCGGCGCGGTGGGCATCACCTGCGCCAAGGTCGGCGAGGCCGAAGCGCTCGCCGATGGCGGCATTCGCGACATCCTCATCGCCAACGAGATCATCGGGCCGCTCAAGATCGCGCGCCTCGTCGAACTGACGAAGCGCTGCACGATCACCGTCGCGGTGGACGACCCCGAGAACGTGCGGCAGCTCTCGGAGGCCGCCGTGGCGGCCGGCGTCACGCTGCGCTGCTATGTCGAGGTCAACGTCGGGATGGACCGCTGCGGCGTGGAGCCGGGCGAGCCCGCGCTGGCGCTCGCCCGCCACGTCGCCGCAGCCCCCGGCCTGCTCTTCTGCGGACTCCAGGCCTACGAGGGGCACTTGCAGAACCTGGAGCCGTTCGAGGAACGTCGCGCGCGCACCGAGGTCGATATGCGCAAGGCGCTGATCGCCAAGGTCTCCATCGAGGCGGGAGGCCTCCGCGTCGACCAGATCAGCGGCTGCGGCACCGGCACGCACACGATCACAGGGCAGCTCCCGTGGATGACCGAGCTGCAGTGCGGCTCCTACGCCACGATGGACGCCCAGTACGCCGCCGTGGGCGGCGCCGACTACGAGAACGCGCTCACGGTGCTGGTCACGGTGATCAGCCGGCCGCGCCCTGGCAAGGCGATCATCGACGCGGGGCTCAAGGCCGTCACCCCGGAGTTCGGCGACCCCACCGTCCTGGTGCCCGGTGCCAGGTGGTTCGACTTCTCCGAGGAACATGGCGAGATCGCGCTCGATGGCTCGGCGCAGACGCTGCGCGTCGGCGACAAGATCGAGCTCATCCCCCGCCACGGCTGCACTACCGTGAATCTTTACGACAGGTACCACGTGATCGAGAACGAGGCGTTGATCGACGTTTGGAGGGTCGCCGCCCGCGGGCGCAGCCAGTGACGGGCGGGTCGCGCCGGCTTCGCCCAGACCGTGCTCGGCCCCGCCGCGCCGGATCCGCTCGGCGCGACGTTCCCTCCCAGGCACATCCTGAGCACGCTCGAGGTGTACCTCGACGTGCGCGAACTCCTCCCGTTTCCCGACCCGGCATCTCAAGACTCCTGGCAGCACTGGAACCCAAGTGACCTCAGCGATCTCCCCCTGCCTGTAATAACGGGCGTCGTGGAGCGTCTATAGGGGTGATACGGCAACGCGGCACACCGCCCCGGACAGGAGATCGAGATGAAGTTCATCAAGGCCATCGTGATCGCAGGGGCGTTCTTGCTGATCGGCAGCAGCATCGCGGTCGCCGGCGACCGACTGGCGCTGTCAACGCAGGACCGCGACCGCACGCCTGACGTGGCCCAGACCTGCACCCCGACACCTTGTGCCACCTGCGACGGCATCCCGGACCAGGATCGCCTGAAGACCGGCAAGGCCGCAGCGGAGGCGGTCGCCGTTTCCGCCGACTGCGATCAGAGCCAAGCGCGTGATCGCGACCGCGATCGCGATC
Organism: uncultured Thermoleophilia bacterium; assembly: GCA_963765635.1. Classification (GTDB taxonomy): domain Bacteria; phylum Actinomycetota; class Thermoleophilia; order UBA2241; family UBA2241; genus CAIXSE01. Next base: position 341,104 of record CAVXXF010000002.1, on the reverse strand, counting down.
GCGACGGCGCCTGCGCACGGGGCTGCGACAAGGACGGCCACGGCCAGAAAGCTCAGACGCGCACGCGCGAGCGAGATCGCGAGCAGACCCAGACTGGGACGCAGGCCCAGACAGAGACCCAGACAGAGACCCAGACCCAGACCCAGACCCAGACCCAGACCCAGACCGAGACCCAGACCCAGACCCAGACCCAGACCCAGACCCAGACCCAGACCCAGACTGAGACCCAGACCCAGACCGAGACCCAGACCCGGGCCGAGACGCAGACCCGGGCCGGTCAGCCCGCAGAAAGCGGGACGAGCGGCGGCGAGGGAGGCCCGCACTGATCCCGCGGCATCGAAGTATGCCGCCCCCGGGACCAGTGGACTACCGGCAGGCGTGCGGCGGCGGAGATGGCCCCTCTCCCTCACACCGCCGCCGCGCTGCCGGCCCGCACAACGGCTGGTTGGCTTTCATCGCGCCTTCTGAGGGAAGATGACTGAATGATGGACTACAGGCGATGGGCCGGACACTGAGAGCTGCGGAGTGGGATCCTTGTCACACGCCTTCTGTCAGCAAGCGCGCGATGAGCCGCCACGGGTGCCTCAAGAATGGGGGCGCGCGGGGGCCTTTGAGCGGCTGTACGAGGATCAGCACGCTCGTATCTACAACCTCGCCGCACGGGTACTGGGCGATGTGGACGAAGCCGCCGATGTCACCCAGGACATCTTTCTCAAGGCCTTCAGAGAGATGCCGGCACTGCCCCGAGATGTGGACATGGAGCGCTGGATGTACAGGGTGACCGTCAACGCGTGCTTAGACCTGTTGCGCCGCCGGCGTACGCGGGTGACGTCACCGCTGCACGACCTGGACGAGATGCCGGCCCTCGGCGACGGCCTCGAACGCGCGCAACTCACCCATGCTGTCGAGGCTGCGCTCGCCGATCTCAACCCTCGCTATCGCACCGCACTCGTGCTCAAGGACCTTCACGGACTGGGCAACAGCGAGGTGGCCGACATCATGGGGATCGGCTGCAGCACTACCGGAGTGCTGATCTTCCGCGCCCGGGCGGCGTTCCGCCGCGCCTTTGCCAAGGCGTCGCCCGTCGGCGCGGGTCCCGCCGCCGGCCTCGGGTTGGCCGCGTTTCTGCCGACGCTCCCGGTGCCGGCCGGCCTGCAGACGCCGCCTCTGTTCCTTCCACCATTTGTGTCTGCTCCGGCCGTGCCCGGTGCGCTGCCCTCGACTGGCGCCGTGCCGTGGACCGGCTTGGCCCCGGCGGCCGGCATCCCAGTCGCCGCCGGCGTGCTCACCAAGATCGGCGCCGTCCTCACAGCCAAGGTGGCGCTTCTGGCCATCGGCGTCACCGCCGTCGCCGGCGGCGGGATCGCCATACGGGACGCGAGCCAGGATGCCGCCCGCGACGCCGGTGCCACAACTCCGGCGCACGTCACGGCCCCAATCGTCGCCCCCGGCGCAGCCGGCTCAGGTCCGGCGATCGAGAGCAGCGTCGACGGCGCGCGCGACCGAATGCTGGTCGCCGAGAAGCTGCCACAACGCGAGCCGCAGCCCGGCCGCTCAACGGTCGGCCGTGGGTCTGAGGATGGTCGAGGTCATGGCTCGAGCCCCGGCGCCCAGAGATCCGGCACAGGGCAGAGCACGAGCGGTACGTCACCCGATCAACAGGCGGGAGGCACGGGCGGCACGCGCGCCGGCGCTACGACCGGCACGGGCACCGGCGGATCGGGAAACGGCGGATCGGGCTCCGCGGGATCGGGCTCCGCGGGTACCGGCACCGCGGGTACCGGCACCGCAGGTACCGACACCGCGGGAGCGGGCTCCGGCGAAACTGGCTCCCCGGGCACCAGCGGAGCGACAGACGACGCCGGCACCGGCCCGAGCGGCACAAGCAGTCCCGGCACCAGCGGTACCACAGACGGCACCGGCCCAGGCGCTGCGACAGACGGCACCGGCACCGGCGGCGGAGGTCGCCCCTGACGCTCCCGCGTCCCCGGCACATGCCCGACGACCCGCGAGCGCGTGCTGCTCTCACAGGACGTGGTCACCGGTTTGCAGCTCGCAGATTACGGCGGCAACGGCTACGCGCGCCTGTCGCGCGATCTGCCGCCGTTGTTCGCTGAGTACGGCGTCGACGAAGAAGCGATGCGCCGATTCATGACCACGAACCCGGCGCGCTGGCTGGCTTGGGGCTGAGAGAAGCGAGCGCGGCGGCGCTTCTCGGCGCCGCCGCGCTCTTCACCGGCTGGGGGGACGGCGCCATCATTCCGCGGCCGTCAGGCCGCTTTGTGTTCCCGTGAGTCGTACTGCGCCGCCGGGCTTTCGCTTGGCGCTTGGACCAGGCTCGTGACCGGCGCCAGCTCTCCGCGCCTGCTCGGGCGACCGGCCAACGCCAGGAAGGCGACGAGCGCGATGACCAGGGCTGTGACGGCGATCCCGCCAAGGATCCCGGCCGTACTTGCCGGCACGGGCGTGGTCCTGATAAAGACGCCGCCTCTTCCGGCGTTGATGGCGGCGTTGGCCGGTCCGGCCGCGACGTACGCCACGTTGGTCCCGCCGTGCGCCCTCTGCAGCTGCGTCGGAGGCGGCGCCGCGGCATACGTCACGTCGGCGCCGGCGTGCGCTCGCTGCAGTTGCGTCAGCGGTTGCGCTGCCTGCGCACTCGAGACGAGCAGTGCGAACAGCGCCAGGGTCAGTAGAAGCGCTCCGCCTGAGACGGCGGACCGTATCTGCAATGTGCTTGTCATGGTGTCACCTCTGGACGCCGGCCACGCCGTCCCGGCAGGACCCACGCCCTTCTCCTGTGACGGGTCAGATCCCGTCTTCATACATGGCAGATGGCCCCCGGCCTCCAAGGATAAACCGGCCGAAACAGGGACAATACGACCGGCGCCTTTTCAGGCTCGCGCCTCGTGAGCGCCGCGGGTGAGCGAGATGGCGGCGCCGACGAGCGCCAGGACGGCGCCGACCAGCATCGCGTAGCGATACCCTTCGGCGAAGCCGCTCACGGCCTGCGCCGCCAGCCCTGCGGACCTGGCGCCTTGCCCGTGCGTGAAGAGCAGCCTACTCCCTACGCGGCCGAGCTGGCTGGCGGCGATGCCGCCCAGAAGGGCGACGCTGAGCGCCTGCCCAGTGGTGCGCATTGTCCCCATGAACGCGCTCGCCACGCTGAGCTGGTCGCGCCGCACGCTGCCCATGATCGCGGAGGTGTTGGGCGCGCTGAAGGCGGCCATTCCGAAGCCCACGATGGCAAGGTACCCGGCCACCTGCCACACCGGAGCGCTGGTCGGCATGGCTGCGAGCAATACCATCCCAAGGGCGATCGCGACCATACCGCCGGTGGCCAGTACGCGCGAGCCGATCCTGTCGCTCAGGCGCCCGCTGAACGGGCTCAGGATGGCCATGAGCAGCGGTTGACTAAGGATGAGCAGGCCGGTCAGCGACGCGGAGCGGCCCTGCACGACCTGGAGGAAGATGGCGGTGAGCACGCTGATCGCGTACAGGGCCATGTAGTTGAGCAGGGCGGCCAGGTTGGCGGCCGCGAACAGGCGGTTGTGCACGAGCAGGTCGAGGTCGAGCACCGGTGACTTCACGCGACGCTCGACCGCAACGAAGCCGATGAGCGCTGCGACGGAGAGGATGAGCAGGCCCGTCGTGAGCGGCGCCGCCCATCCCCACACAGGGGCGAACGTCAGTGGCACCAGCAGGCTGATGAGGAACGTGCCGAGCAACGCCGCACCGGCGACGTCGACGCGCGGCGCGCCCTCCACGCGTTCGGACCGCGGCAGCATGAACCAGCCCCACGCGAGGACGATCGCACCGATCGGCAAGTTGATGAGGAAGATCCAGCGCCAGCCGAGCGTGTCCACGAGGATGCCGCCTAGCGGCGGTCCCAACGTGAGACCGATATAGACGGCCATCACGTTGATGCCTAAGGCCTTGCCGCGCTCCTGCGGCGGAAACACCGCCGTGACGATGGCGGCGGAGGTCGCCACCATGAGCGCCGCGCCACTGCCCTGGACCACGCGGGCCACGATGAGCCACGCGGCGCTCATGCTCAGCGCGGCCAGCAGCGAGCCCGCCGTGAACACCGCTGTGCCGATCAGGTAGAAGCGTACGCGGCCGTGCTGGTCGGCCAGCCGCCCCAACGGGATGAGCAGCACGGCCATGGCCAGCAGGTAGGCAGCCTGCACCCACATGGCCGCGCCAAAGCTGAGGTGCAGCGACGGACTCATGGCGGGCAGAGCGACCGAGACGATGGAGCCGTCCAGCGGCCCCATGAAGGCGCCGACGGAGGTCAGTGCGAGCAGCTGCCAGCGGCGCCGGTGCGCGTCCTCGGCGGTGATGCGGCTCAGAACCCGCACGGTTCGGCTAAGCCTACGAGACCCAGGTGACGATCTCGTCGAGGTCGGCGCGCGAGCGCTCGAACGTGTTTGCGGCGGCCTGCGGATCGGCGTAGCCAAGCGTGACTGCGACTACGAAGCGCTTGTCTTCGGCGCCGGTGAGCAGGCTGCGAAGGATCTCCGGATAGCGGATCACCGTCGCGACGATGCAGGTGCCAAGACCGTGATCGTGGGCGGCGAGGCAGACGTTCTCCACGAACGAGCCCGTGTCGAAGCTCGCGTATGCCTCAGCGAGACAGTCGTCGAAGCCGAACACGAGCAGGCAGGGCGCGCCGAAGAGGTCGGCCATGCGCGCCAGGGCGGCCGCGGGATCCGAAGGCTCGCCCGCGGCCGCGAGCGTCTGCGCGCGGCTCTTCATGGTGGTGGCAATGCGCGCCGAGCAGGCCTGCGGCCACTCGGCCGTCGCCGGCAGGTCGAGCGCCGCTGGGTCGTCGCGCGCAGAGGCGGCCTTGAACTCGTCCTTGTAGCGCCGCAGCGCGTCGCCCGTCAGCACCCAGACGTTCCACGCCTGCGTGTTGCGCCACGACGGCGCCCAGCGCGCCGCCTCGAGGATCTCGCGGATCGTGCCTTCGGGTACCGGCTCGGGCTTGTAGGCGCGGATGCTGCGCCGGCCGCGGATGACGCTGTCGAATTCCATCACTCGCTCTCCTGGTCCGTCGACTTCATCTGGCGTGAGCCTACAACGATGCCACCTGCCACACGAGCGCACGTCGCCGCCGCTCATGCATCGCACGGCGTCGCCGCGTTCGCTTGACACCCTTGGCCCCCTCGCCTACGGTGTCCCGGCGCCTTCCGAAACGGCAAGATGCCCGCGACGGACGGCCGGGCACTCACGTGGAGGTTTCAGTGACAGGCCTGAGACTGGAAATAGATGCACCGAAGCGCGGCTGGTCGCCATGACCGCGCCTGTGACTCCCGCTCCCCGCGTGTTCATGATCGACAACTACGACTCGTTCACCTACAACCTCGTGCAGTACCTCGGCGAGCTGGGCGCCGAGATCACGGTGAAGCGCAACGACAGGGTGACGCTGGACGAGATCGCCGCGGCGCAGCCCACGCATCTCGTGGTCTCCCCCGGCCCCTGCACGCCCGACGAAGCGGGCATCAGCATGGCCGCCATCGCGCGCTTCGGCGGCGAGAGCCTTCCGGTGCTCGGCGTCTGCCTCGGCCACCAGGCCATCGGCCAGGTGTACGGGGGCGTGGTGCGCCGCGCCGGCGCCCCCGTGCACGGCAAGACCGACGAGTTCGCCCACGACGGCCGCGGCGTCTTCGCGGGGTTGCCGGACCCGTTCACGGCGACGCGCTATCACTCGCTGGTCGTCGACGAGGCGCTGCCGGACGTCCTCGAGCTCAGCGCCTGGAACGCGGAGGGCATGGTGATGGGCGTGCGGCACCGCGAACTGCCTGTGCACGGCGTGCAGTTCCACCCGGAGAGCGTGCTCACGAGCGTAGGTCTCGACCTCTTGCGCAACTTCCTGCTCATCGCGCCGTGAACGACTTGGTCGACGCTCAACCATCGGACGGCGCGCGATGACCCGCATCAAGATCTGCGGCCTCAGCACCGAGAACGACGTCAGGCACGCCGCCGGCTACGGCGCCTGGGCCTGCGGGTTCGTGCTTTCTGAAGGCCCGCGGCGCGTCACTGCGGCGCGAGCCGCCGAGCTCACCCCTCTGTGCGGCGGCAGTCTGACGGTCGCCGTGGTCACCACGGAGGAGCCGGCGTGGATCGCCGCGGCCGTGGCCGCGGGAGGCTTCGGCGCCGTTCAGCTCACGGCCGGCACCGGAGGGACCACCGTGGCGGCCGTGCGCTCGGCGGCGCTGAGCAGCGGCCTGCGGCCGCTCGTCTTCGCCGTCGCCGGCACGGAGGACGCGGACGCGGCCGACCTGGTCCTGCTCGACGCACGCACGCCGGAGACTCCCGGGGGCGCCGGCCGCCGGCTCGACTGGAGGGCGCTCGCGGCTGCGAGGCTGCCGCGCGAGCGCCTGGTGCTGGCCGGCGGCCTGCTGCCGTCCAACGTCGACGGCGCCATAAAGCTGGTGCGACCGTTTGCCGTCGACGTTTCGAGCGGCATCGAGCGCTCCCCCGGTGTCAAAGATCTGCGGCTCATGCGCGCCTTCTTCGGCGTCGTCGCCGGCGCCGACATCTCCGGAGGCGCCGTGTAATGGCCGCCCCGCTTGACCACGGTCAAGCATCCGGGGGATCCGCACCGGGTACCTTCTGATCCAGCAGGCAACGACAGGAGACCCCATGCAGATCATCACCGCCGACCAGATCCCGGTCGCCGACAATCCCCACGGCGTGGACGTGCGGCACCTCTACAAGACCAAGGACGTCGTCGTGTCGCAGATCACGCTGCAGCCCGGCGAGATCGTGAAGCCGCACAAGGCCCCGGTGGACGCGTTCTTCTACGTGCTCGAAGGTTCGCCGGCCATCGAGATCGAAGGCGAGACGATCGCCGCCGCACCCGGTACGCTCGTCCCCAGCTCGGCCGGGCACCTGCACTGCATCCGCAACGAGAGCGACGCCCTCGTGCGCTTCCTCGTCGTCAAGACGCCGAACCCGGCTGCCTGACAGCCGGAGCTTCCACCAGCTGGATATCCAGCCCGTCACAGATGGGGCAGGAGACGAGTGCGTCCTCGACATCGGGAAGAAACGCGGTCTTCTCGAACTCGTGGCCGCAGTCCTCGCACTTGAAGTACGGTGTGTCCATGATCCGCCTCCTTTCGACTCTACTATTCCCCTCTGCCAGGCCCCCAGTGCAGCGGCTCGTTGTACCAGGATCGCACACGGGCTCTGCTGGATCTCCTGTACGAGGCGCGGCTAGACCAGCGCCAGGCGATGGAGACGGATTCGCCGGGTGGGACAAGGCGAGGCAGACGGAGGGATGGTGGGCGACGTTGGAATTGAACCAACGACCTCCTGCTTGTCGAGCAGGCGCTCTCCCAACTGAGCTAGTCGCCCACGCAGAATCGGCAGTATAGCAAAGGGGCCGGCGGGCGTCAGCCCGCCGCCCCCTTCACGCGTCTGCCGGCGTCAGTGAGACGAAGCGCGGCGCGGCGGACGGCGCTTGATGCCGCGCGAGGCCGAGCGCTTGGCCCCGCCGTTCCACACCAGCTTACCTGGGCGCGATTGCACCTGATGGGACTCGAGGATGACGCGTTTGTCGTAGTCGAAATTAGGCAGGTCGTGGCGCTCAAGCGTGCTGCCGATAAGCTTCTCGATGGCCTTGAGCTCGTGGACCTCTTCCCCGGTGAGCAGGCTCACGGCGATGCCGCTGGCGCCGGCGCGAGCAGTGCGCCCGATGCGGTGCACGTAGTCCTCGGGGTTGGTGGGGATATCGAAGTTGATGACATGGGTGATGTTGTCCACGTCGATGCCGCGCGCCACGACGTCGGTGGCCACGAGCACGGCGATCTTGCCCTTCTTGAAGCCGTCGAGCGCCTGCTGGCGCTGACCCTGGGTGCGGTCGCCGTGGATGGCCTCGCAGGTGATGCCCGCCTTATTGAGCGTGCGCGCCAGGCGCTCGGCGCGACGCCGGGTGCGCGTGAAGATCAGGGTGCGGTCGGGGTCGTGATGGCGAAAGTACTCCACCACCAGGTCGACCTTCTGGTCGTGGTTGACCGGCAGGACCTTCTGCTCGACGCTGTCCACCGGCTGGGCGTGGCCGCCGAGCTCGATGAAGATCGGCTCGTGCAGGGTGTCGGCGATGATGCTCAGCACCTGCTTGCTCATGGTGGCGCTGAAGAAGAGGTTCTGGCGCTTGGCCGGGATGGCGTCGATGATGCGCTTCACGTCCGGCCAGAAGCCCATGTCGAGCATGCGGTCGGCCTCATCGAGCACCAGCGTGTCGACCTTGTCGAGCAGGATGTGCCCCTGGCGCAGCATGTCGAGCAGACGACCGGGCGTGGCCACCAGCAGGTCGACGCCCTTGCCGACCTTGCGGGCCTGCGGGTCGTAGGGGACGCCGCCGAAGACGGCGACGACCGTGCGGCCGCTGTAGGTGCTCAGCGTCTCGCCGACCTCTTCGATCTGCCCGCAGAGCTCGCGGGTGGGCGTGACGACGAGGGCGGACGGGTGGGCGGTGCGGCCGTCGGCGACGGTCGGGCCTGTCATGCGTTGCAATATGGGCAGGACGAAAGCGGCCGTCTTGCCGGTACCGGTCTGCGCAGAGCCCACCACATCGTGCCCTGCAAGGACACGCGGGATGGCCTGTTCCTGGATGGGAGTAGGCGTGTCGTAACCCATGGCGACGACGCCGGCGAGAAGATCGCCGGTAAGGCCGAGTTCAGCGAACCTCGGGAGATCGACCACCGGCGCGGGGCCGGAGGGGCGCGCGGCGTGCGTGCGTTCCTTGTAGCTCTCGTCGACGCCCTGGCCGCCGCGCCCGTCGCGGTCGCGGCGCGGGCCGCGACTCCTGTCGCTGTCGCGGCCGGAGCGGTCGCGGCCGGATCCGGTGCCGCCGAGGCGGCCATGGCGCTCGTGCTGGCCCTGTCGAGGCTGGCGCTCAGACTGATCGTTTGTGCGCTGCTCGGTGGTGGGCGCGGTCACGGGCGCCGTGGCGCCGGGCGAAGTTGCTTGCGCCTGCTGGCCGCCCTGCGAGGCGGGGCCGACGCTGCGACCTTGGCCTCCGCGATGGCGGCGGCGCTTCTGGCCTTCGCCGCCCGGCGACTGCTCGGCGCGCGGCATGGTGGGATCGCTGACTGGATTCACGGACTCTCTCTTCCTCGACGTTCCCTTATGCGGCAGCACGTCGCGATCCGCGGACGGGCGTGACTGCTCGCCGGCGGGCATCGGGGTGCGCGTGGGTTCGTCTTGTGGGGGATCGCCCTCAGGGCGACCAAACGGCGTGCGGACGGGTGTTCCTTTCGCATCAGAACACTGCCCGGTAGTCACAGAGTCTGGGGTCTGAGTGGGAGGAAAGCCCGGCGCGTGATGCGCGGGGCGAGAAACCGGCTCCCGTAACGACGAAACACACCCTAGCAGGTCTGGATTCCGCTGGCAAGTGCGCGGGCCTGCGCCGGCTACCTCCGACCTCAGATTCGGCCCCGGTACCACGCCAGCGTCGCGCGAAGAGCCTCCTCGTGCGGCGTCACGGCAAACGGCCCGAATGCTCGAGCTCACGCCCCGGCGGCCATCTCCGTCGGGGGCGCTTCGCGACTCGCCGCCTGCCGGGCGCGCTTCGCGTCGTACATCAGCATGTCGGCGCGCGTGAGCAGTTCGTCCGGGTCATCCAGCCCCCGCCAGTCGGTGGCCACGGTCCCGTAGCTGAGGGTGACGCGCAGGCCCAGCTCCTCGCTGGCCGCCGCCATGGCTTCGTCAAGCCGCTGGCCCAGGAGCGCCGGCTCAGCGAGTGACTCCGCGACCACGCAGAACTCGTCACCTCCGAGTCGTGCGATAAGATCTGTCTCCCGGAAGGCTACCCCGAGAGCCTCGGCCACCGCCTTCAATACGTCGTCCCCACGCGCGTGCCCGAGCGTGTCATTGATGGCCTTGAAGCCGTCGATGTCACCGTAGAGCATGACGACGCGAGCTCCTGAGCGTTTCGCGTGCTTGGCCTGCTCGGGAAGCAGGACGTAGAAGCCGCGCCGGTTCTTGAGGCCAGTGAGCTCGTCGTGCAGCGAAAGCTGCTCCAGCCGGCGTTCGGTCCTTTTGCGACCGGCGATATCGCGCGAGATGGAGAGCACCATCAGCTGGCCGTCCACTTCGGTCAGACTCGAGCTGACCTCGACGGGGACCTGTTGTCCGTCGCTCGTCCTGCGCGCGCTCTCGTACACGATGCGGTCCTCGTGCAGGAGTCGCTCCATGACGCGCCGCAGCTGCCCCGGAGTGGCGGGCGCATCGATGGCTCTCGGCGTCAGCCCCAGGAGTTCCTCGCGCGTGTAGCCGAGGAGCCTGCAGGCTGAGTCGTTGACGGCCACGAAGCGCGAGGGCTCGCCGTGGGCATCCAGACCGTGCAGGTAGACGGCGTCGTTGCTGGCTTCGAAGAGCAGACGATAGCGCTTCTGACTGCCGCGCAACTGCCGCTCCGCGGCCTGCAGGTCCTCCACCACTTCCAGCAGGTGGCGCCGCTGGGTCACGACCCGTTCGACGATCCACCCCAGGCCGACTCCCACGGTGGCATAGGCAAAGACGCTCATCGCATAGTAGCCCGTGGGCACATCGTGGAGCACGAAGAACGACACCGTCGTCACGAAGATCGCCCAGAGGGACGTCAGCACTCCGCCACGCAGGCCGCCCAGGCAGGCACCCGCGACGACGAGGGGCACGCCCAGGATCGCGACCGCCGACTGCGGCATCAGCAGGGCGAGGGCACCGTACAGCAGAGCGACAGCAGCGACCACGCGATTGACGCGCACGGAGCTCAGAGCAGCCTCCTTCGTCGGGGGAGCGAACAGGCACTTCATGCTCTGTCTCACTACTGTCGGCAGAACCGCCGCGTTCTTGAGTCATTCGTGCGTGTCCGCGCTCGATACTCGCCCGGCGAGCCCTCAGGCGGTTGCGCCCGCCCAATCGAACTCCGCACCGAGAGCCTGCAGCCGCGCCTTCGTAGCGTCGTCGCAGAAGACGCCGCAGAGGGCGTGCTCGAACATGCCCCGCGGCGTGTGACCAAGACTTGCAGCCGCCGCACAATCGCGGCTCAGGGTGGTGCCCATGAGCACCGGGTCGTCCGATGAGATCGAGCACTTGACGCCCGCCGCCAGCAGGCTCGGCAGCGGATGCTCAGCCAGCGAGGGTGTGACGCCGAGAAGCACGTTGCTCGTTGGCGTCACGTCGCAGACGATGCCGCGCGCGGCGATCTCGGCGAGCAGGTCGGGATCCTCGACGGCACGCACGCCGTGCCGCAGGCGGTCGGCGTGCAACACGTCGAGAGCGCCGCGCACGGAGGCCGCGCCGGCGACCTCACCGGCGTGCGGCGCGGCCTTGAGCCCGCCCTCACGGGCGAGCGCGAAGGGCCGCGCGAACAGCTCAGGCGGGTACCTGTGCTCGCTGCCCCCGAGACTGATGCCCACGACGCCGCGTTCGCGGAACTTCACCGCCCAGCCGACCAGCTGCTCGGCGATCTCCACGGGAAAGTCGCGCGTGATGTCGGGGGTGAAGCGGATGTCGACGCCGTGCACCTCTCGCGCCTCGTCGGCGCCGCTGCAGTAGCCCTCGAAGGAATCCTCCCAAGGCGTGCCCCGCGCCATCGGCTCCGACGGCGAGAAGAGCGCCTCGGCGTAGGAGCACCCCTGCGCCGCCAGATCGGCAGCGTAGTCCACGACGATCTGGTGGAAGTCGCGCTCGTGGCGCAGCGCCTTCGTCGTCTTGATCCACACACGGATGAAGTGATCGAAGTCCTTGAAGCGGCAGAACCTGGCCAGGCCAGCCTCGGTCTTCGCCGGGAGGCGCACGTCGTTGCGACGCGCGATCTCGAGGAGGCGCGCCGGGCGCACCGTGGCTTCGAGGTGAACGTGGAGCTCGATCTTGGGGTACGGCGGCGCGTCCGCGGCGCCAGGCCCTGAGGAGGCCCCATCGGTCGGCGGATCGGCGTTCATCGCGCCCATCGTATCCCACGCCGTCGCGTGCGGGCGCCGGCGGCGTGGCCACGCCGATGAGCCGCAGCCGGGCCCAAGGCCATCGAGCGCCGGCGCCCGGCCGTCACTCACGCACGAAGTCGTGGGCCAGGAGCTCCATGAGGAGCGCGTCGCGCCAGCTGCCGCCGGCGACGCGCTCGTACTCCCGCAGCACCCCCACGGGCCGAAAGCCCAGCTTCTCGTACACGTGGATGGCGCGCGCGTTGGCCGCCGCCGGGTCGACCGTCAGGCGGTGGTGACCGCGCACGTCGATGAGCCAGGCGATGAGCGTGCGCATGGCATCGCTGCCCACGCCGCGCCCGTGCACGGCCGCCGAGACGAAGATGTCGACGGCGGCCGAGAAGTAGTCGGGGTCGGTCTCTTCGTTGAACTGGATGCAGCCTACGATGGCGCCGTCCAGCACGATCGTGAAGGTGACGGCATCAGTCTCGTGGAGACGCTCCCACTCGTCGCGGCGCCACCACTGGGCCACTTCGGGCTCACCGAGGATGGCCAGCAGGGCCGGCGCGTCCGTAGCCGCGGCCGGCCTGAGGGTCGCCACACAGCCCTCGAAAGTCGGTCGCTCGGGGCACGGTAAGCCCTCGCCGGGCACTCCCCGGCCACCCGCCCGCGACGCGTCGTGACCAGCCATGAACATCTGCCTCACTCCTCCACTGTGCATCACCGCCGCCGGCAAGTCCCGGCGCTGCGTCAGCCCAACGGCGTCTGCTGCCCCGACGAGAGCTCGAGACTGGTTTCGTATCCGGCGTTCCGCGCCAGCGCCACAGCGGCGCCGAATTCCCATCCGACCTGGTCCACCTCGTGGGCATCCGACCCGAAGACCACCGGGATGCCCAGCCGGCACGCCCTCCCCAGCAGATCGGGTGTCGGATACATCTGCCCGGCTGGATCGAGCGTCCCGGTGGTATTGACTTCGATGGCCGCGCCGGCGGCGGCTACGGCACGCAGCGCTTCGTCCTCCGCCGCCGACACGTCGGCGCGCGCGGCGTGCCCCCACAACGCGATGTAGTCGATGTGCGCAAGGACGTCGAAGAACCCGGTCGAGGCCGCCCGGCCGAGCACCTCGTAGTAGCGTTCGTACAGAGCCGCGCCGTCGGCCCAGCGCCGGTCGTCGCGGTTCAGCGGGTCGTCGAAGGAGAAACCGTCGACGTAGTGCACCGCGCCGATCACGTAGTCGTAGGGGTACGCTGCCAGCATCTGCGCAAGCTCATCTTCCGCCCCCGGCACGAAATCGGCCTCGACGCCCAGGAGTACGGTGATCTCGGGGTAGTGCGCGGCAGCATCATGGATCGCGCCGACGTATTCGTCCAGGCGCTCACGGCGGATGCCCCAGTCGCCGTCGGCCCCCAGGACCGACGGCGTGAGGTGGTCGCTGATGCCGATCTCGGGCAGCCCCAGAGCGAGCGCCCGCGCCACGCACTGCGCCGGCTCGCCTTCACCGTCGGAGAAACGCGTGTGGACGTGGTAGTCGCCGGGCGGCGGCGCGGCCACGGCTACTTGCGCGGCTCGCTGCCGCCGGCGCGCCACACCAGGTACTCGTGCACGAACCCGTCGAGGTCGCCGTCGAGCACGCCCTGGGGGTTACCGACCTCGTAGCCGGTGCGCAGGTCCTTCACCATCTGATACGGGTGCAGCACGTAGCTGCGGATCTGGCTGCCGAAGTTCACATTGAGCACCTCGCCACGCTCGCGGGCGAGCTCTTCAGCCCGGTGGCGCTCCTCGAGCTCGACGAGGCGTGACTTGAGCATGTGCATGGCGACCGTCTTGTTCTGCAGCTGTGAGCGCTCGTTCTGGCACTGGACGACGATGTTGGTGGGCAGGTGCGTGATGCGGATCGCGGAGCTGGTCTTGTTGACGTGCTGCCCGCCGGCGCCGCTCGAGCGATAGGTGTCGATGCGCAGGTCGTCATCGTTGATCTCGACGTCCACGTCGTCGCTCACCAGCGGCGAGGCATCGACGGAGACAAAACTGGTGTGGCGGCGGTTGGCCGAATCGAAGGGGCTCATGCGGACCAGGCGATGCACGCCCCGCTCCGCCTGCAACAGCCCGTACACGTTCTCGCCCTCGACGGTGAGCGTGGCGCTCTTAAGACCGGCTTCGTCGCCTTCCTGCGAGTCGTTGATCTCGACCTTGAAGCCCCGGCGCTCGAACCAGCGCAGGTACATGCGCAGCAGCATCTCGGCCCAGTCCTGCGACTCGGTGCCCCCGGCGCCGGGATGGATGGTCATGATGGCGCCGCCCTCGTCGTACTTGGCGCTGAAGAAGCGCAGCTCCTCGCCGCGCTGAAGGTCGGCCTCGAGCCCGGCGACGCCGCTCACGAGCTCCTCCAGGAGCTCGTCGTCGACGGCCTCGCCGCCCATCTCCTCACGCAGCAGTTCTTCGGTCGATTCGAGATCGGCGAACCGGCCTTCGAGCTCGGCGAGGTCTTCGAGACGGCGCTTGACGCGGCTGTACTCGGCAGAGACCCTGGAGGCGGCGGCCTGGTCGTCCCAGAAGTCGCCGGCGCGCATGCGCTCCTCGAGAGCCTGGAGGTCGGCTGTCAGCTTGGGGGGGTCAAAGATAGCTCCGCAGCCATCCCAGGCGCCCGGAGGCTTCCTTGAGACGCTCACGGAGCGAGTCGAGCTGTACGAGTGCTTCTGAGGCGGCGGGGCTCATGTCCGCCGTAGTCTACCTCAATCGCGAGCGTGCTTCAGCCGTGGAGCGAAGGTGCCGCGAAGCGACTCACGCACCATGACACTTCTTGTACTTCTTCCCGCTGCCGCACGGGCACGGGTCGTTGCGCCCGACCTTGTCGTACACGACCCGTTGCTGCACCGCCACGGGACTCGTGCTGGTCGTGGCGCCGCCACGCTTGCCGCCTCCGGCGGCCACGTTGCGCGGCGGCGCGTCCGCCAGATCGCCGTCGACCGGCGCCCCAAGATCGCCGGCGGCCATGGCCGCCCCGGTGAACGAGGTCTGCGTGATGAGGTCGTCACCGCTCGTGTAATTGAGGCTCACGAGCGGCTCCTCGAGCGTCACGGCCGTGAACACCGCCAGATCCTCGGGGCTGTTCTTCATGAGCGTCGTGACGGTGCTCGACTTGACGCCCTCCATCATGTCCTGGAAGAGGTCGAACCCCTCGCCCTTGTACTCGACCAGCGGGTCGCGCTGGCCGAGGGCGCGCAGGTGGATGCCCTCCTGCAGGTAGTCCATGTCGAGCAGGTGGTCCTTCCAGCGCGTGTCGATGACCTGCAGCATCACGGCGCGCTCCACGCTGCGCATCTGCTCCTCACCGATGAGGCGCTCGTGCTCTTCGTATTGGGAGAGCGCATCGTCGACGGCGAGGTCGATGACCTCCTCCAGGGTCGCCGAACCGAGGTCGATGTCACCCTTCTTGATGCCCGGGTCGTAGAGCTGCCGCAGGCCGATGAAGAGCGAGTCGAGGTCCCACTCCTCAGAGTACTGCTCGCCCTCCAGGTGCGTGCGCACCGCGGTTTCCACGAGGTCGCTGATCATCTCGTGGACCTGCTCGCCGAAGTCCTCGCCCATGAGGATACGCTGCCGCTGGTCGTAGACTACGCGCCGTTGCTCGTTCATCACTTCGTCGTACTTGAGCACGTTCTTGCGGCGCATGAAGTTGAGCTCTTCGACCTTCACCTGTGCCTTCTCGACCACGCTGCTCAGCATCTTGGCTTCGAGCGGCTCGCCTTCCTTGGGCCCCAGGCGGCTCAGTATGCGATACATGCGGTCGCCGGCGAACAGACGGATGAGCTCGTCCTCGGCGGAGAGATAGAAGCGCGTCTCGCCGGGATCGCCCTGGCGGCCGGAACGACCGCGCAGCTGGTTGTCGATGCGCCGGCTCTCGTGGCGTTCGGTGCCCAGCACGTAGAGGCCGCCGGACTCGACGACGCCGTCGCCGAGCTTGATGTCGACGCCGCGGCCGGCCATGTTGGTGGCGATCGTGATGGCGCCCATCTGGCCGGCGTCTTTGATGATCTCGGCCTCGCGCTCGTGCTGCTTGGCGTTCAGCACGTTGTGCTGCACGCCGTGGCGGTCGAGGAGCCGCGAGAGCATCTCGCTGACTTCCACCGAGACCGTGCCGACGAGCACCGGCTGACCCTTCTCGTAGCGCTCGACGAGATCGTCGACGACGGCCGCGAACTTCTCTTTGGCCGTCGTGAAGATGAAGTCGTTCTCGTCGCCGCGGACCATGGGCGCATTGGTGGGGATCTGCACGACGTCGAGGCCGTAGATCGTGCGGAACTCGTCCTCCTCGGTCTTGGCCGTGCCGGTCATGCCGGCGAGCACGTCGTACATGCGGAAGTAGTTCTGCAGCGTGATCGTGGCGAGAGTCTGGTTCTCTTCGCGGATCGGCACCTTCTCCTTGGCCTCGATAGCCTGGTGGAGGCCCTCGGAGTAGCGACGCCCGTCGAGGATACGGCCGGTGAACTCGTCGACGATGAGCACCTCGCCGTTCTGCACCACGTATTCGACGTCCTTGTGGTAGAGCGCCTCGGCGCGCAGGGCCTGGATGAAGTGGTTCACGAGCCCGCCATTGGTGTCTTTGTAGAGGTTGTCGATGTCGAGGGCGCGCTCGACCTTGGCCACGCCGCTCTCGGTGACCGCCACGGTGCGCTGCTTCTCGTCGACCTCGTAGTCTTCGACGGGAATCAGTCGTGGCACGACGCGCGCGAACTGGCGATAGGTGTCGGCGGCCGTCTCGGGAGCGCCGCTGATGATGAGCGGAGTGCGCGCCTCGTCGATGAGGATGGAGTCGACTTCGTCGACGATGCAGAAGGGATGGCCGCGCTGCACCATGTGCTCGCGGCGCATGGTCATGTTGTCGCGCAGGTAGTCGAAGCCGAACTCGGAGTTGGTGCCGTAGGTGATGTCGGCGTTGTACTGCGCGCGGCGTACCTCCGGCGTCATGTTGGCCTGAATGACGCCCACCTCGAGGCCGAGAAAGCGGTAGACCTCGCCCATCCACTCGGCGTCGCGCTTGGCCAGGTAGTCGTTGACGGTGACGAGATGGGCGCCGCGGCCAGCGATCGCGTGGAGGTACATTGGCATCGTGGCCACGAGGGTCTTGCCCTCGCCGGTCTTCATCTCGGCGATGTCGCCGTCGTGGAGCACGATGCCGCCCAGCACCTGGACGTCGAAGGGGCGCATGCCGAGAGAGCGTTTGGCGGCTTCGCGGGCGACGGCGAAGGTCTCGTAGAGCAGGTCGTCAAGCAGCTCGCCGTTGTCGTGGCGCTGGCGGAACTCGGCCGTCTTGGCGCGCATTGCCTCGTCGCTGAGAGCGGCCATCCCCGCCTCGAGCTCAGCGACCCTGGAGGTCTGTTCTCCGAGGCTCTTGAGGCGCCGGCCCTCGCCGGCGCGCAGCAGCTTGTCGACGATCTTGATCACGGACGCAGCACTCCCAGTCGATTCGTTGACGCTCAGCGATCATTGTCGCACACCGCGCGGCAAGCGTCGCACCGTCGTGCGGACGAGCGGGTCGGCAACGCGTGGGCCGGCCGCGCAGCGGCCGGCCTCAGACCTCAGTTCTCGGTGGGCTCGATGAGGCCGTAGTGGCCGTCGTTGCGCCGGTACACCACGTTCGTGCGATTGGACTCGGCGTTGGTGAACACGAAGAAGTCGTGGCCCACGAGCTCGAGTTGCAGGGTGGCCTCGTTGACCGACATCGGCTTGAGCGCGAACTGCTTCGTCTTGACGATGCGGCCGTTGTCGCCGGCGTAGGCGGTCTCACCGGCGAGCTCGTCGGCCAGGAGAGTGGCGGCGGCCACCGGCGCGAGCTCGGGCGCCAGCTCGACCTCGACGGTGGGCTTGTCGTGCCCGTGACGTGTCTTGCCGTGCATCTTGTCGTGGTACTTCTTCACGCGTCGCGTGAGCTTCTCGGTGACCAGATCGATGGCGGCGTACATATCGGTCGACGATTCACAGGCGCGGATCACCGGGCCGCGCGTGAACACCGTCGCCTCGGCTATGCACGGCTCCGGGATGCTGGGGTTCTTCTCGACCCTGAGTTCGAGTTCGACCCGCGTCACCTCGTCGATCTTGCGCTGCTGCAGGAGCTTGTGGACGTGCTCGATCTTCTCGCTGGCGTAATCCTGCAGGGCATCGGTCACGGTGACGTTGCGACCCTTGATCTGGATCTTCATGGACATCGCTCCTTCTGTACGGCGTGGTCTAGCGATGCTTGGGAAGGCGTCGCGCGAACAGTGCGCGCGAACGTGAAGACGTGAGCTTCGAGACCGGCGTGAGCGAGTACTTGTGCACAATGGTCCAACGTTTCACCTGTGGTGTAGATGTCGTCGACGATCATCACTCGCTTTAGCTTTCTTAGTACCCGGTTCTCTTCCTGCCGCAACGCGAAAGCATCACGAACATTGGCTGCTCGCCCGGCGCGGTCGAGCCCGCTCTGGCGGGCGCCGTGGCGAACACGGCGCAGCAGCGGAGCATAGGGGAGCCCGGCGCGGCGCGCAAACCCGCGCCCCAGCAGCTCGGCCTGGTTGAAGCCGCGTTCCAGCTGGTGGTCGCGGTGGCCGGGCACCCAGGTGACGAGGTCGACGGCGGGGGCCGCGGCGAAAGCCGGCAACGCCCGCCCCACCATGTCGTCGGCCAGCGAGCGCAGGGCGCGGAACTTGCAGGTGGTGACGAGCGCCTTGGCCGGCCCTTCGTAGGTGAAGGCGGCCGCAGCCGAGCGGAACGCGAGCTCGCGGCCGCCGCACTCAGGACAGCGGCGCCTGGCGCCGTTGCGCCGACCGGGCGCCGCCCACGGGCCGGGGGCGCCACAGCGCGGGCAGTGCTGCGCCGGCAGAGGTCGGAGATCACTGGCGCACGGCTCGCAGAGCCAGCCGCCGGCCGCTCCGCACTGCACACAGCGCCTCGGGAACACGAGGTCGAGCAGGCCGTCCACGATGCCGCCCGCAGCCATCCGCGGTCCGCCCTAGATACGGTGAGAGTCGCGGCTGGAGCCGTCGGACCCTACGCACGAGCGCGGCTCGAAACGTGCGCCCGCCGCCACCACCGCGTGGGGCGCGACGTCGGCGCGGTCGCCGATCACCGCATCCTCGTGGACGACCGCTTCGTGATGCACCACGACGTTGCGGCCCAGGATGCTGCCCGCCATGCGCGCACCGCGCCCCATCTTGACGCCCTCCCAGTTGATCATGCCCTCGAGCACGGCGCCGCGCTCGATCACGCAGCCGTCGCCGACGATCAGCGGGCCGATGAGCTCGGCCCCGGACTCGACGAGGCAGCCCGCGCCGATGAGCACCGGCGCCTCGATGCGCACGCCGGGGTCGATCTGCGTCCCCTGGCCGACCCAGACGCGAGGAAGGATCTCGCGTCCCGGCACGTCGAGCTGGACGCGGCCGAGCAGCGCCTCGAAGTTGCTGAGCCGGTACTGCTCGATGTTGCCGACGTCGTTCCAGTACCCCTCGAGGCGCCAGGCGAAGAACGGTACGTCGGCGGCCAGCAAGGCCGGGAAGACGTCCCGCGCCCAGTCGACGAAGGCGCCGTCGGGCACGAAGTCGAAGATCGCCGGCTCGAAGGCGTAGATACCGCAGTTGCAGAGATCGGACAGCGCCTCGCCGGCGGCGGGTTTCTCTTGAAAGCCGGTGATGCGGCCGGCCTGGTCGTGCACGACCACGCCGTAGAGCGACGGGTCGTCGACCTGCTTGACGGCCAGGGAGGCGATGCCCCCGTTGCGCCGGTGAGCCGCCACGAACGCCGTGAGGTCGATGTCGGTGAGCCCGTCGCCGCTGACGACCACGAAGGTACCGTCGCCGAGGAATTCGCGAAAGGCGCTGGCGCCGCCTGCCGTGCCCAGCAGCTTGCGTTCGAGGTTGTAGCGCAGGTCGACGCCGAAGGCGGAGCCGTCGCCGAAGTACGTGCGGATCTTGTCGGGGTGGTAGTGCAGGTTGGCGGCGGCCTCGATGACGCCGTGCCGGTGAAGCAGATTCAGCAGATGCTCCATCACCGGGCGATTGAGGATGGGCACCATGGGCTTGGAGGTGAGTCCGGTGAGCGGGTAGAGGCGTGTGCCCAGACCGGCGGCCATGATGTAGGCACGGAGCGGAGCCACCGGCTCAGCGCCACCAGGCGGCGGCGCCACCCTCACGACTCGCACTCCCCGAGGGTGCAGGCCGCGGACAGCGCCTGAGCGAATGGTGCGCGCAGGACCCCCGCCTCGGTGACGATGGCGGCGATATTGGCCGCCGGCGTCACGTCGAAGGCCGGGTGGTAGGCTCGCGCGCCGTCAGGTGCCACCTGGCGGCCGTGGAACGCCGTGACCTCGGCTTCGGCGCGCTCCTCGATGGGGATGCCGGCGCCGCTCTCGACAGTGAGGTCGACGGTCGAGAGCGGCGCCGCCACGTAGAACGGCACGCCGTGCTCCTTCGCCAGCACCGAGACGGTGTACGTGCCGATCTTGTTGGCCGTGTCGCCGTTGGCGGCGATACGGTCGGCGCCGACGACGACACCGTCCACGACGCCACGCTGGATGAAGTGCCCGGCCATGTTGTCGCTGATGAGCCGATACGGGATGCCTTCGACGCCGAGCTCCCAGGCGGTGAGCCTGGCGCCCTGCAGCCAGGGGCGCGTCTCGTCGACGAGCACCGAGATGCCGCCGTGCCGGGCGGAGGCGGCGCGGACGACGCCCAGGGCGGTGCCGTAGCCGGCGGTCGCCAGAGCGCCGGCGTTGCAGTGCGTGAGGATGGTGTCGCCGGCCTTGAAGAGCGCGGACCCGTACTCGCCGATGCGCAGACAGCGTGCGAGGTCGTCCTCGAGAATCGCCGTGGCGCGAGCGAGCAGCAAGGCCGCACAGGCGGCCGGAGGCTCGTCGCACGCCGTCCAGACGAGCCGCATCTCTTCAACGGCCCAGCGCAGGTTGACGGCGGTAGGCCGCGTGGCCAGCAGGCCGCTCGCGGCCTGCTCGAGCGCGGCCCGGAAGGCGACTTGATCGGCGCCGCTCGCCGCCGCCGCCGCGGCAGCGAGCGCCAGCCCTCCGGCCGCCGTGACCCCGATGGCCGGAGCGCCGCGCACCGTCATGTCGGTGATGCGCGCGGCGACCTCCTGCCACGTGCGACAACGCACGTACCGCTCGTCGTGCGGGAGCGCGAGCTGGTCGATGAGGACGACCTCGCCGGGCAGGATCTCGACGGTCCGCACGCGCAGCCGCGTGACATGCGCCGGCACCCCGCCGCTGCCGAGTGGCTCAGCCATGCCGTCGCCGACGGCTCAGGTGCCCTGGTCCCAGGAGGCGAGGTACTTGGCCTGCTCCTCGGTGAGCGTGTCGCAGGCGACGTCCATGGTCTCGAGCTTGACGCGGGCGATCTCGTCGTCGATGTCGTTGGGCACCACGTAGACCTTCTTCTCCAGGTCGGCATGGTTCTTGACCATGTACTCGGCGCTCAGCGACTGGTTGGCGAAGCTCATGTCCATGACGGCGGCCGGATGACCCTCGGCCGCGGACAGGTTGACCAGCCGGCCTTCGGCCAGCAGATACAGGCGGCGCCCGTCGGCCATGGTGTACTCCTCGACGAACTCGCGCACAGTGCGCTTCTTGACGGAGAGCGCCTCGAGAGCCGGGATGTCGATCTCGACGTTGAAATGGCCGGTATTGGCAATGATCGTGCCATCCTGCATGACCGCGAAGTGCTCGCCGCGCAGCACGTGGATGTCGCCGGTGGCGGTGACGAAGAGCTTGGCCACTTTGGCGGCCTCGGCGACAGGCATGACGCGGTAGCCGTCCATGACCGCCTCGAGAGCGCGCAGCGGGTCGACCTCGAGAACGATGACGTCGGCGCCGTGGCCCTTGAGGCGAAGCGCGAGACCGCGGCCGCACCAGCCGTAGCCGGCCACGCACACGATGCTACCCGCGATGAGGATGTTGGTGGCCCGGATCACGCCGTCGAGCGTGCTCTGGCCGGTGCCGTAGCGATTGTCGAACATATGCTTCGTGTTGGCCTCGTTGACGGCCACGATGGGGAACATCAGCCTGCCCTCGGCCTCGAGCGCCTTGAGGCGGATGACGCCGGTGGTGGTCTCTTCGGTGCCGCCGATGATGTCGGCGGCCATGTCGGGGCGCGTGCTGTGCAGCACGCCGATGACGTCGGCGCCGTCGTCCATGGTGATGTTGGGCCGGTGGTCGACGCAGCTGTTGATGTGCGCGTAGTACGTGGCGTCGTCCTCGCCCTTGATGGCGTAGACGCGCACCCCGTACTCCTTGACCAGCGCCGCGGCTACGTTGTCCTGCGTGCTCAGCGGGTTGCTGGCGCAGAGCACGACGTCAGCGCCTCCGGCGACCAGCGTGCGCATGAGACCGGCGGTCTCGGTGGTGACGTGCAGGCAGGCGCCGATGCGCACGCCCTCGAGCGGCTTCTCTTTCTCGAAGCGCTCGCGGATCGCCCTGAGCACGGGCATGTGCATGTCGGCCCACTCGATGCGCAACACGCCCTCAGGGGCAAGACCGATATCCTTGATGTCGTAGTCGGAAGCCAAGAGACCCTCACTCCTCGTCGTTATCGTCCGCGCGCGGGACCCCGCAGGCGGCCAACGTGAGACCGTAGTACGCAGCTACGATGGCGGACGGGACCAGGGAGTCGGAGACGACGAAGACTTCCGTCTCGCTGAGTGCCCCGGCCTCGAACGGCGTGAGCCGCCCGGCGTCGGCGACGCCCGCCACGACGACGCCGGAAGAGTATACCCGAGCCCCACCGCGGGCACGAACGTCGGCGGGTTGATATATGCCGGTGAGCGGCGGGAAGCTGCGCGGCAAGGCGGCCGGCCAGTGGCCGCTGAGCGGGCCGCGCAGCTCCAGGTTCACGTGGTCGGCGATCGCGAACAGTGAGCCCGATGCGGGCTTGACGAGCGCGGCGGAGCCGCCGGAGGCGGCGTCCCCGCGCCAGACGACCGGCGCCACGAGGCCCACGCAGCTCCCCGCCGGTCGCGCGGCGAGGATCGCGAACAGCCGGCCCTCGAAGGGAGCGGCCGGCCGCAGGTCCTGCCGCTTCAGAAGGTGGTGGTCGGCATCCGGGAACAGCTCCCCGGCGGCGCGTCGCGCGGCCGGCTCGTCGGCGGTCAGCACGAGCGCGACGGCGGCGGGCATGCGCTCAGGCGCCGGCGCCGCCGGCGAGCTTGGCCTTGAACTCCTCGATCGCCCCCACCGGCGTGGGATCGACGCCGTACAGAAGGGCGAGGTAGAAGGACGCGTAGTCGCCGAGCTGGACCAGCGAGAACAGACGCGCGAGCCGCGAAGTCCCCCGCGTCTCCACGCGCTCCACCGCCACGCCTCGCGCCTCCAGTTCGGCGGCCGTGAGACGGACGCGTCGCCGGAGACGCGCTTCGCCCTGCGCGTCGTCCAGAAAGACGGCGAGCGTCGCGGCCGCCACGTGCGGCAAGCTCGTCCAGCCCATGAGTTCGTTGTGGTCGAGCTCCGGGAGCTCGTTCCAGAACGCCGGAGCCTTGGCGTTCTCGTTGATCTGCCCCTTCCAGCGGCGCGCCGCCGGCACGGTCAGGCCGGCGCCGTAGACAACGGCCTGCTTGTTGCGCAGGCGCCCGGCGAGGCGCTTGGCGGCGTGCGTCGCGTCGGGACCCAGTGGCCCCAGAGCCTCGTTGCCCATGCGCAGCAGCGCCACGGTCTCGTCGACGTCGGCGGAGGAGTCCGCGCAGAGCCCAGCCGCCTCGAGAGTCGCAAGCAGCGGCATCGAGAGGTAGCCCAGAGAAGCGCGCGGCGAGTTCCCGCCCGAGGGAACCGCCAGCAGGGGCAGGACTCGCTCCTTGGCGAGCGTGGCCAGCGCACCGCCGGAGGCGATGCAGACGGGCGCGCAGCCACGTTCCTGAGCTTCCATGGCACAAGCCAAGGTCTCCTCGGTGTCGCCCGAGCAGCTGATGGCGACGACCAGCGCGTTGGGACCGACCCAGGCAGGCAGCCGGTACCCGCGCACGACGGCGACGGGAACTGACAGTTCCGGCAGGCAGGCGAGCACCAGATCGGCGCCGATGGCCGAGCCGCCCATGCCACATACGGCGAGGCCGGTGGGCCGCGCCGGTGGAGCCGGCGCGGCCGCGGACTCGCCGAACACCCCGGAGAGGCCGGAGCGCGCGACGGCGTACCCGGCCGTGAGCTGCCGGGGCAGGCCGGCGATGGCGCCGAGCATGTCGCTGCGGTCGAGCTCGGCCACACGCGCCGGTCCGAGGTCGGTCAAGCCGGCCACCTCAGCGATCGTAGATCAAGTCGAGGACGAGGTCGCGCATCTCCTCCATGAGCGTCTTGCGTGTCGGCGCCGAGGTTGAGCCGCAGCAGCGGCTCGGTGTTCGAGGCGCGCACGTTGAAGTGCCAGCGATCGTAGTCGACGGAGACGCCGTCGAGCCTGGTGATCTCGCCGTCGGCGAAGCGCGCCTCGAGGCGAGCCAGCGCCGCCTCGACATCGTCCACCGTGGAGTTGATCTCGCCGCTGATGAAGTACTTACTGCGTAGCGGCTCCAGCAGCTCGGCCATCGTGGCGCCCTTCTGCGAGAGCAACTCGAGGATGAGCAGCGCCGGGATGAAGCCAGAATCGGCGTTGTAGTTGTCGCTGAAGTAGTAGTGACCAGAGACTTCGCCGCCGAACAACACCGGCTCGCGGCGCATGCGCTGCTTGAAGAAGGCGTGCCCGACGCGGTTGAGCAGAGGCACGCCGCCGTTGGCGCGTATCACGTCGGGCACGGCGCGGCTGGCCCGCAAGTCGTAGAGGATCGCCGCGCCCGGGTGCTTGAGGAGGAGCGCCTCGGCGAGGAGCGCCGTGACGAAGTCGCCGGGCACGAACTCGCCGCGCTCGTCGATGAAGAAGCAGCGATCGGCGTCGCCGTCCCAGGCGATGCCCAGATCGGCCTTCTCTGCCACGACCCGCGCGCGGATCTCGCGGCTGTTCTCCTCGAGCAGCGGGTTGGGCGCGTGATTGGGGAAGGTGCCGTCGACCGCGAAGAACATCTCCACGCGGTCGATGGGAGTCCCGCTGAACAACGCGGGCGCGAGCTTTCCGGCGACCCCGTTGGCGGCGTCCATGACCACGCGGTACGGCCGCAAGGCCGCGGTATCGACGAGGGCACGCAGGTGGGCGACGTAGGCGGGGTACAGATCGACGCGCTCGTAGCCGGCGGCAGCGCTGCGCGGCGGGAGTTCGACGAGGGCCTGACTACGCTGCTTGAGCTCGGGGATGCCCTGCTCACCGCTGAGCGGCAGAGCCCCGTCGCCGACCAGCTTCATGCCGTTGTACTGCGGCGGGTTGTGCGAGGCGGTGACCATGACCCCGCCGTCGAGGCCCCGCGAGGCGACGCCGTAGTACAGCATCTCGGTGGGCACGAGGCCGAAGTCCACCGTGGAAGCGCCGGCCGCAGCGGCGCCGGCGGCGAACGCCTCGAGCAGGCCGGTGGACGACGGGCGCGGGTCCATGCCCGTGCCGAGCCGCGTCGCGCCGAGCTGCTGCGCCAAGGCGCAGCCGATGCGCTCGGCGGCCTCCTCGTCCACCTCCTGCGGGTACAGCCCGCGGATGTCGTATGCCTTGAAGATGTCGTCGGGGATCGTCATCAGCCCTCCCTGCCGCGGAGCTGCTCGTGGAACTGGATGGAATTGTCGGGAAGCACGGTGTCGGGATACAGACAGATGCCGCCGACCAGGCGGTTGCCCGCCCCGACCCGGCAGCCGTCGCCGATCACGGCGCTGTGCAGCTGCGTGCCCGCACCGATCCAGCTCCCGCGCACGACGATGCTGCGCTCGACCTGGGCGTGCGCGCCGATGACGACGCCGGCCTGGATCACCGCTTCGAGGATCGTCGCCCCTTCAGCGACCACCGCCCCGGCGCCGAGCACCGCCAGCGGGCCGACCCGGGCGCCGGCTGCGACGCGCGCGTTCTCGCCGATGTAGCACGGCGGCACGACGCGCGCCCGGGCGTCGATGTCGGCCGACGCGGCGACGTACAGATACTGCTCGCCCAGCATGTCGGCCACCGCCGTGTCGACGGTGCGCTCGAGGATATCGAAGTGGGCCTGCAGGTAGCTCTCGGGGGTGCCGATGTCGCGCCAGTAGCCACGGTCCACGTAGCCGTACAGCGAGCCCGCCTGGGCCAGCCGCGGGAAAACGCCGCGCTCGATGCTGAACAGGCGCCCCCGCGGGATCATCTCGAGCACCTCGTGCTCCAGCACGTACACGCCCGCGTTGATGAGCGCCGTGCCCTCCCACTCGCCCGGCTTCTCCAGGAAGCTGGCGACGCTGCCGTCGTCACGCAGCTCGACGAGGCCGTATCGCCGGGGATCCTCGACCGGGGTCAGGAGGATCGTGCCCATGCCGCCCTTGCCGGCGTGCTGCGCCGCGAGCGCCGTGAGGTCGATGTCGCTCAGGACGTCGCCGTTGAACACGTAGAAACTGCCGTCGTCGAGCTTGTCGGCGCAGTTCGCGATGGCTCCCGCCGTGCCCAGCGGTTCGGTCTCGACGGCGTAGTCGACGTGCAGACCATAGCCGGCGCCGTCGCCGATCTGCGC
Source organism: uncultured Thermoleophilia bacterium (assembly GCA_963765635.1). Taxonomy (GTDB): domain Bacteria; phylum Actinomycetota; class Thermoleophilia; order UBA2241; family UBA2241; genus CAIXSE01. Next base: position 314,630 of record CAVXXF010000002.1, on the reverse strand, counting down.
CTCGATGGCCGCGGCAAGATAACCGGTGGAGAAGATCGCACGCTCCACGCCGTGCCGCGCAAGATCGTCGAGGATGTAGGCGACGAAGGGGCGCTCGACGACGGGGGCCACGGGCTTCGGCACGCGCGACGTGACGGGGCGCAGGCGCGTGCCCTCGCCGCCGACGAGGATGATGGCTTGCGTGGGGGTGCTGCGACCCGTGCTCATACGCGGCCGATGGTCAGGCGCCGGCGGACGTCGACGCAGGGTCGCCGAGGCCGATGCCCTCGTACTCCAGGCCGGCCGCCGCGGCGACGGCAGGGTCGATGAAGTTACGCCCGTCGATGAGCAGAGGCCGCGTCATGACGGCGGCCGCAGCCGCCCAGTCGAGGCGCGCGAACTCGGGCCATTCCGTGACCAGCACGGCCGCGTCGGCGCCCTCGAGCGCCTGCAGGGGCTCGTCGGTGATGACGACGCCGGGGAACAGGGGATGAGCGCCGGCGTCGAGCATCGGGTCGTAGGCGCGCACGGCGGCGCCCTCGTGGATGAGGCGCCCGGCGAGAACGATCGAGGCCGCCTCACGGAGGTCGTCGGTGTGCGGCTTGAAGGTGAGGCCGAGCAGCGCCACGGTCTTGCCGCGGAGCTTGCCCAGCCGGCTCGTGAGCTTGCCGAGCACGCGGCGCTTCTGCAGGGCGTTGACCTCGATCACGGCGTTGAGCAACTGAAAATGGTAGCCGCTGTTACCGGCGAGCTGCTTCAGGGCCTGCACGTCCTTGGGAAAGCAGGAGCCGCCGTACCCGATGCCGGCCTGCAGGAAGTGCGGGCCGATGCGATGGTCGAGCCCCATGCCATGAGCCACGGTGCGCACATCGGCCCCGACTTGTTCGCACACGTTGGCGATCTCGTTGATGAAGGAGATCTTCGTAGCCAGAAACGCGTTGGAGGCGTACTTGACCATCTCCGCGGTCGGCACGCTGGTGCGCACGATATCGGTGTCGATGCCGCGGTACAGGGCCTCGACCTTGTCGCCGTCTTCCTTGCGGGAAGCGCCGATCACGATGCGGTCCGGCTCGAGGAAGTCCTGGATGGCGGCGCCCTCGCGGAGGAACTCGGGGTTGGATGCGTACGCGACACCGGCGGCGCCCAGCGCCTCGAGATCGGCCACCACCTTCTCGCCGGTACCCACCGGCACCGTGCTCTTCATGACGAGGAGCCGCTCGCCGCCCCTCGCGGCGATCTCGCGGGTCGCGTGCTGCACGCGCGAGAGATCGGCGTCGCCTGACGGTGACGGCGGCGTGTCCACGGCGATGAAGAGGATGCGGCAGGCCTCGAGAAGATCGTCGTAGGAGGTCGTGAAGGACAGCCGCGACGCGTTGTCGTCGATGAGCTTGTCGAGGCCGGGCTCGTAGATGGGTACGTCGCCCTTCTGAAGGCGCTCGATCTTCGCCGCGTCGATGTCCATACACACGACGTGATGGCCGAGATGCGCAAAGCAGACCGCCGAGACGAGCCCGACGTAGCCTGTGCCGACGACCCCGATCGGGGCGGCGGGATCCATAGTGGAGGGCACCTCCGTGTAGCTTCCGGGAGCGCGAACGTCCGGCGGAAGTCTACCATAGGGGTCCGGCGCAGCCCGCAGCGATGCACGGCGAGCCGGACGGGCGCCGTGCGCCCGCTGGGGTCACTGCCCGGCCGCCAGCTCCAGCTCGAAACGACTGGCGCTGTCGAGGGGATTCAGGGCCAGAGCTCGCCGCAGCGCGTCGATGGCGGCCTGCCTGCGCCCGAACGCCTGCAGCAACAGTACGCCCTTGTGGTAGAACACCTGGTAGTTGTCGGGCTGCAGCCGCGCCGCCTTCTCAAGTGCCGCCAACGCCTCGCCGCTGCGCCCCAGTCGTTGAAGCACCAGCGATTCCGTGATCAGCGGGTCCACGGCGAGCGGGTCGAGACTCGCGGCACGGCGGGCGCGGCTCAGGGCGACGGCGGTGTCGCCGTCGCCGGCGGCGGCGACTGCCGCACTCTCCTCCCTCGCCGCAAGATACGGTACGAGCCAGCTCGCGGCGAGGAGCACGAGAGCCACCGTGGCCACCGTCCGCGCCGGCCATGCGGCGGCGCGCCGCCGCCGGGGGCGGCGCCGGGGGCTTCGCCTCCGCAGTCTCCGGCCCATCTGCCTCCGGCGCCGCCTCACGTGCGGCCGCCTCCTCGTCTCGCCGCCGGTCAGCGGCGCCGGTCGCCAGGTACGAGGAGCAGGCGGCGGCGAACAGGAAGAAGACCATGCCGATCGCCGCCATGTCCCAGGTCCAGTCCCAGGAGATGTGCACCACGAAGGCGACCATGCCCGCCTGGAGCGCCACGAGAAGCGGGCGCAGAGGGTCGCGCCGGTCGGCAAAGGGGTTGCGCACCGCGGCGGCGATCAGAAGGGCGATTGCGGCCGCGAACAGACCGAGCCCGACCGTGCCCAGCTCACTGAGCACGCTGAACCACTGGCTGTGGGCGTCCTTGACGTCGCCCCCGTTTTCGCGAAACCGCTGCTGGGTGAAGAAGAAGGTGCCGGCGCCGGTCCCCAGCAGCCGATGGGAGCGGGACTGCTCGAGAGCTTCGCGCCAGAGCGGCGGCCGGCCGGTGTTGAGGGAGATGAGCCGGCTGGTGCCTTCCGCGGCGCCGGTCTCGTCTGTGCCCGCGATGAATGTTTGCACGCGGTCCTCGACCCAGGCCACGCCGCCGTGGCTCTCCAGGAAGCGCCACGAGCCACCGCCGATACCGGTCACCAACACCAGCATAACCGCGGCCCCGGCGGTCAGCCGCACCCAGCGCGGCCACGGCACGACACGCTGCCCGAGCACGATGACGGCCTGCGCCGCCGCGGTGACCAGCAGCGCCGCCAAAGACCAGCGCAGCAGCGTGTGGCCCTGAAGCGTGCGCAAGGCGTCGTCCGTGGTCGCGCTGTAGAGAGTGCCCAGGTCGCGCAGGCGCCACAGCACAGCGGCCACGGGGGCGGCGATGGCCATCAGGCTCGCGAAACTGGCGAGGCGCGTCGTGGTGAAGCCGAAGTACAGCACCAGCATGACGGCGAGCACGACGAAGCCGCCGCGAGACAGACTGAAGAAGAAGGCGAAGCTCAGCGGCACCGCGGCGGCGGCGGCCGACACCCTCCAGACAGGGTGAGCGTGGCGGTCGCCGGCAAGCGCGAGAGCGACCGCAAGCCCCATCACCATCATCAAGGCGAGGACGTTCCAGTAGCCCACGGGACTGTCGAGGCGCGCGTACGTATGCGCGTGCATCACGACGTCCGGGACGACCTTGCCGAGAAGAGCGTATACACCGACGACAACGGCGACGGCCAGGAATCCATAGCCCGCGGTGCGCAGCTGAAAGCCACGGACCGGCGTGAGGCCGAGCACCACCGCCACCACGAGATAGAGGGCGGCGAGGTCAAAGGCGATCCAGCTCAGGTCGGGGCCGAACGACCAGGCCACCGAGAGGCCCGTCCATGCGACGAACAGCCCGAAGGCCGCCAGGGCAGCGAGATACAGCCGTGAGGGCCTTGAGCGTCGCCGCAGGAACCAGACCCAGACCGCCGCGAGCAGGAGGTAGACGATCGCCAGAGGCGCGCTGCGCGTGAAGATGAAGCCGCCCGAGAGAAAGCTGAGCAGACCCGCCCAGACGAGCGTCACCGCATACGGCACGGCGTTGCGCATGCGACTCAACACCCGTCGCTCAACGCGCGCCGTGTTTAGCCCAGCCTCCATCGACGGCATTATACTGGCAGTGTCTATGGCAATAATCGCAGGCTTGTGATAAAAGCAGGGGTAGGATAGAAAAACTGCGTACGTGTCGTGAGGGGGGGTGAAGATATGAAGGCCAAACTCATGGGCTTCGTCACGATCGCCGTGCTGCTCCTCCTTGTGTTCGCGGTGGCAGCTCAGGCCGGGGTCTCTCAGGGGACCATCGACCAGATCATCAAGGACGCCGGAGACGGCCAGATCGACGGGAACTGGAGCGTCACGCAGATCCGCGCAGCGCTGCGCTACGTCGAGAACAACGCGCTCTCGGACGAGTACGATCCGGACATCAAGGGCGTCCTCGAGGACTACCTCGCGAGTCTGCAGGGTCCCGGAGAACAGGGTGGTCAGCTCGCCTTCACCGGTGGCGCGATCATCTTGATCCTCGGCGCAGGCGCAGGTCTGATAGGCAGCGGTGCGTTCTTACGCCGCCGTCGCGCCTAGCTCAACCCCGGCATCATCAGCACGCGCTCGACAGAGCGCCTCCCCACCGGGGAGGCGCTCTTTCTATTTCGTGAGGCTCAGGGTGAGCGCCGCGGGCGCACCCTCGTCGCGGACCACGGCGCTCGGCCCCAGACCGAGGTCGCCGGCGAGCGCCAGCGCGGCGCGGCGCATACCGGCCCGGTAGTAGACCCCTCGTCCGGAGAGTGACGGCGTCCAGCCGGTCGCCGGGACGCTCGTCGTCTTATAGCCCCACCTGCGCAGCAACGCTGCAGCCGCAGCCGCGGCGCGCTCGGCGGGAGCCGACACGCCGACTGTGGTCCGTCGCCTGGCCGCGAAGGAGAAGCCCAGGCGTGTGGACGCCAGGCGAGGAGCCAGCGCCCCGGGCCAGCAGGCGCGCACGAGCGTCGCCACGTTGGCCCTGGCCGCCGCTGTCAGCCTGGCGTCGAGGCTTTGCAGCGGCCGCCCGCTCGGCAGCGTGTCTTGCGGGCCGGCCAGCGGCGAGACCGGCAGCCCGGCGGACCGGATCGCCACGGCGAGCGCGTCCGTGGCGGGCGCGGCCGTCGCCGTCGTCTCCGCCGGCAGCGGGGCGCTCAGTACCGCCGGCTGGCCGGCCTGGCGCAGCCTGTCTCCCAGGCGGCGCAACGCCGCAGCGGCGTCCTCCGCGGTCTCCGCGCCCCCGAGGCCGGCCGGCGGAGCAACGAGCACCGCCAGCGGAGGCCACGACTCAACCGCGGCCGTCGTCTGCGCCACGAGCCCATCCCAGCGGGGAACCCTCACGGCCTGTACCGCGACCGGCGCGCCAGCCGAGCGCCGCAGGCGCCGGCGCACCTCGTTCAGGTACGCGTCGGAGGCATAGCTCGGCCCTGGAAGCACCACGAGCACGCGGGCGGGTCGCGGCCGCCGCGTGATGCTCGTCCCTGCTGTCGGCGGGGTGAGCCCGAAAGCGAGCGACTGGCGCAGCTGCTCCAGAGCGCTGCGGTCGACGCGCCAGGCCTCTCCCCGGCGGCACGTCTCGACGATCGCCGCGGCGGCGCGCACGTCGACCTGCGTGGGCAGCAACTCCCTCAACGTCCCGGCCAGCGACGTGGCGCCCTGCAGGTCGAGATCGCTCTGCACATGCCCCCAGCCGAGCACGTAGTTGGAGAACGACACGATGTTGATGCGCTCGAACGGCAAGCGCGCGAGCGTGGTGCCCAGCGCCTGGTACTGGGTACTCCAAACGCGGCCGGCCTTGCCGCGACCCTCCCAGGCCGGCTGGGCGCGCAGGTAGTGCAGCAGGGGGCCGCGGGCCGTGGCCGTCGGCGTTCGCGGCGCAAGCGCCAGCCGCAGAGCCTGCCTGTCGAGCGTGAGCCACGCGTCCATGGGGACGTCGAGTGTCTGCCCAAGCGCCTGTGTGGCGGCGCCCGGGCCGACCTGGTCCACGATGCGGCGCAACGGCGTGAAGCCGGCGCCGGGGACGAAGCCCTGCGTCGCGGGCGCCAGGACGACGGCCGTGAGCGCCGGACGCGCCTGGTCGACGTGCAGCCACACCACGGAGGTGCATGCGCCGTCGGCGCCGGCGAGGGCGAACACGGCGAGGTCCGTCGGCCCCTTCGGCGCCAGCTGTGCCGGCTCGGCCGGGCCCACGACATTGTGCCAGGGCCCGGGCGTGGCGAGAAGGATGATGACGCTCAGGGCCAGCAGGACGCCGAGCAGCAGGGCGGCCCAGGGGTCCAGGCGCCCAAGCACTGCGCGCAGTAGTCTCACTTCACGGGCTTGAACGAGGTCGCGAGACCCATCATGAGGTCGTTGGTCAGCTCGTTGTCGAGCGTGTTGAGCACCCAGTACAGCGTGCCGTTGCGCTTCCACGCGACCATGTGAAGGTGATCGGCCTGGAAGAAGAGCAGGTACTTCTGACCATCGACGAGCTGGGTGCTGTTGGGATTCTGGATCGCCGGTGGAGACAGCCAGCGCATGGTCTGAATGCTCCAGTAGCCGCCCATCGGCGTAGAAACGACGGCCACGGCTGCCGCGCTGCGCCTGCCCTCCGTGGTCTTCATGTTGTAGTCGCGAAACTCATCGTAGGTGAATCCCGGCGACCACGCCGAGGGCATCTCGAGATGGAGCGGCGTCTTGGTGGCAAAGTCACTCCAGGCCGCGGCGTCGAAGTCCTGGTTCTTCTCCAGCGTCTGCTGCGGCTGCTGCGCCTCCTCCGGCACGGCCAGCGTGCCGTCGAACGATGAGGTGACGAAGACGGTGATGCCGTCGGCGGCCCCGGGGGCACGATCGACGAGACGCACTTCGGAGGGCCAGAACATCTCACCGAGGAGCTGAGCCGGGACCGCCAGGCTCCTGGGCGCGTAGACGACCGTGACCGTGCCCGGGAACTCGGGGGCGTCCGCGCCGACCTCGGCACGATAGCCGAGGGCGGCCAACTGGTTCGCCGCGGTCGTCGACATGCCCCCGATCCCGCTGCCGTTGTAGACGGTGACCGGGTACATCTTCTTGGTGAGCTTGAGCCCTTTGACCGCGATGGGCGCCTGGATGGGCTGCGTGAACTCGGCCACGGCCTGGTCGATCTCGGCCTGCGTGGGCACCACGTAGGAGATGCCCTCGATCATGGGCGTGGACCCCTCGAGATGCGCCGCGTACACCTTGGACGTGTCGACCTGGAAGATCAGTTCGACGAGCGGCTGCAGCCGCTTGAGCGAGTCGATGTCGGAGGTCGTCTCTTCGGTGATGGCCTTGATGAGGCTGATGACCTTGGTCCAATCCCCGCTCCAGCGCGCGGACTGGCGCTGCATCTCCTTGAGAAACAGCTGCTGGCGCTGCATGCGCGTGAAGTCGCCGAGTTGGTCGTGACGGTAGCGCACGTAGTCGAGCGCGTCGTGACCGCGGATGAGCTGGTAGCCCGGCGAGATGTCGATGGACTTATAGTCCGCGCTCTCCGGTACGTAGTAGCGATGATCGACGGGGACGTAAACGCCGCCGAGGATGTTGACCACGTGCCAGAATCCGGCGAAATCGACCTCGACAAAGTGGTTGATGGGAAGGCCGGTGAGCTCGGTGAACGTCTTGACGGCGAGCGGCGGGCCGCCGTACGAATAGGCCGTGTTCATCTTGTCGTAGCCGTGATCGGGGATGAGCACGCGCAGGTCGCGCGGCACCGAGAACATGGAGATGCTCTTGGTGTCGGGGTCAAGGCGCACGAGGATCTGCGTGTCCGAGCGCCCGGTGTCGCCGGGGATCTTGGTCTTGTCGGAGCCGATGAGAAGGATGTTCATGGCCTCACCGGGAAGCGCGGGGCGCAACTCCTGCTCGGTGGCGGCGACCACGACCTGCTGCTCCGCGCTGCGATGCGCGACGACCCCGACGGTGCCGTTCGCCCAGCCCAAGGCGACGCCGGGGGCGGCGACCGTGACCAGGACCGCGCCGACGACGACCGCCTTGAGAGCGAAGTGACGCCCGAAGGCAAGATACGCGGTCGCGGCGGCGGCGACGGCGACGGCGACGACGGGCATGCCGACGACGACCCACCCGGGCACCTTGCCCGTAAGCCTCGCGAGGTCGAAGGCGGCCCGGGAGTTGCCCAACATGTCGCGGCCGTAGAACCAGAACAGCCCGGCCGCGATCGCGGCGGCGACGGCCACGGCCGCCCAGATGACCAGGGCGCGTAGCCCCCCGCCGGTCGCCACCGGCTCCGGGCCGGCGTCGCGCTGTACGCGGCGAGGCGCGGCCAAGGGCTCGGGCGTCGCGGCGCCGGAGACCCTGACGGGCTCGGGCTCACCGCTCCTGTACACGCGATACTCGCTCATGCTCCTCCGCCGCAGGCGCCCGCTGAGGCGCTGCGCAACGCCTCATCGTCGCACGAGCTGAGAGACGGCCGCGACCCCTCGCCGGTTCGCGGGCTCTGGCCGATGCGAGCCACGTCGGCTCCCAACGCCGTAAGCTTACCGACGAGGTCTTCGTAACCGCGCTCGATGTGCTGCACGGCGCCGATCTCCGTGACGCCGTCGGCGACCAGACCCGCGGTGACCAGGGCGGCGCCCCCCCGCAGGTCGGGCGCCTCCACGAGCGTGCCGCTCAGAACGCGCGGTCCTTCGACCACGGCGTGGTGACCGCTGGTGCTGATGCCGGCGCCCAGGCGGTTGAGCTCGTCGACCACGACGAAGCGGTTCTCGAAGACATTCTCTGTGACGATGGAGGTCCCGTTCGCCAACGAGAGGAGCACCATCGCCTGCGCCTGCAGATCGGTGGCGAACCCCGGGTGAGGCAAAGTCGAGATGTCGATTGGGGCGAGCGGACCGTCGCGGCGCACGGTGATCGACCGGTCACCGACCCGCACGTCCACGCCCATGCCCGTCAGTTTGCCGAGGAAGAGCTCGAGGTAGAGGGGGTCGAGGCCCAGCGTGGTGATCTCGCCACCCGTAGCTGCGCCCATGATGAGATACGTGCCCGCCTCGATGCGGTCAGCTACGACCTCGTGGTCCACGCCGTGCAACGCGTGACCGCCCTCGATGCGGATGGTAGTGGTGCCGGCGCCCTCGATCACGGCCCCCATACCCCGCAAGAAGTCGCAGAGATCGACGATCTCCGGCTCTCGCGCGGCGTTCTCGATGACCGTCTCGCCGTCTGCCGCCGTGGCGGCCATGAGGAGGTTCTCGGTGGCGCCGACACTGGGGTAGTCGAGCGGGACGATGGCCCCCTTGAGCTGCGCACTGCGTATCTTGATGAAGCCGTGGTCGATCTCGATGGTCGCGCCGAGCTTCTCGAGGCCGCGGATGTGAAAGTCGATGCGCCGCGGACCGATGTTGCAGCCGCCGGGCATGGCGATCGTGGCCTCGCCGAGGCGCGCCACGAGGGGGCCCATGACGACGATGCTGGCGCGCATGGTGCGCACGAGCTCGTAGGGCGCGCAGCCGCTCAAGGCGGCGCCGGCGTGCACGTGCAGGACGTCGCCGGAGTCCTCCACGATCGCGCCGAGGGCGCGCAGCATCGCCACCATGGTGGCGACGTCGGTGATGCGCGGCACGCGGCGGATGATGCAGGGCTCGTCGGTGAGGAGACTGGCGGCGAGCAGCTTGAGCGCCGAGTTCTTGGCGCCCGAGAGCACGACAGTCCCCTCCAAACGGCGCCCGCCGCGCACCATCAGGCGCGCTTCGTGTGAGATCGGACCGTCCATCAGTCGGTCACAAGTATAGCGTGCGCCGGCGCGGAGGGGCGTCGCTCAGCGGGTGTGCCCCGCCACGTGCAGCCGGTTCGAGGCGCGCCTGAGCGCCTGTTCGGCGCGGAAGTAGTCGACCTCGGCCTGCGCGCCTGGGTCATGTCCCGCCTGCAGGTGCTCCTGGGCGCGCCGCTGCGCCTCCTCCGCGCGGCTCACATCGATCCTGCCGGCAAGCTCGCCGTGGTCGGCCACGACCAGGACCTTGTCGAACAGGACCTGCGCGTAGCCGATGCCGGTGGCGATGTACGCCCAGGTTCCGTCGAGGGCGCGGATGCGCGTCTCGCCGACGCCGAGGAGCGTGACCAGAGGCTGGTGGCGGGCAAGGATGCCGAGCTCCCCGTCGATGCCGGGCAGGACGACCATGGCGACGTCCTCGGAGTACACCTCGCCGTCCGGAGTGACGACCTCGACGTGCAGTACGCGTTCGTCAGCCACGGGAGCCCTCTCAGCCGGCTTCGTCGCGGCCCGCGAGCTGCCGCGCCTGCTCGGCGGCCTCCTCGATGCCACCGACCATGAAGAAAGCCTGTTCGGGCAGGTCGTCGCACTTGCCGTCGACGAGGTCCTTGAAGCCGCGCACGGTATCGGCGAGCGGCACGTACTTGCCGGGGATGCCGGTGAACTGCTCGGCGACGTGGAACGGCTGCGAGAGGAAACGCTCGATCTTGCGCGCGCGCTGCACGATGACCTTGTCCTCGTCGGAGAGCTCGTCCATGCCGAGGATGGCGATGATGTCCTGGAGCTCCCTGTAGCGCTGCAGGATCTCCTGGACGCGCGTGGCGACCTCATAGTGCTCGTTGCCCACGGCGTCGCGAGTGAGGATGCGGGAGTTGGAGTCGAGCGGGTCGACGGCCGGGTAGATGCCCTTCTCGACGATGGCGCGGGAGAGCACCGTGGTGGCGTCGAGATGGGCGAACGTGGCCGCCGGCGCCGGGTCGGTGAGGTCGTCGGCCGGCACGTAGATGGCCTGCACCGAGGTGACCGAGCCGCGTTTGGTGGAGGTGATGCGCTCCTGCAGCTCGCCCATCTCGTTGGCCAGGGTGGGCTGGTAGCCCACGGCGCTGGGCATGCGCCCGAGAAGCGCGGAGACTTCGGAGCCGGCCTGCACGAAACGGAAGATGTTGTCGATGAAGAGGAGCACGTCCTGGCCGCCCATCTCGCGGAAGTACTCCGCCACCGTGAGACCGGCCAGGCCGACGCGCAGACGCGCGCCCGGAGGCTCGTTCATCTGCCCGAAGATGAGCGCCGTCTTGTCGATGACCCCCGACTGCTTCATCTCGAGCCACAGGTCGTTACCCTCGCGGGTGCGCTCGCCGACCCCGCAGAACACGGAGAGGCCGCCATGCTCCGCGGCGATATTGCGGATGAGCTCCTGCACGATCACGGTCTTGCCCACGCCGGCGCCGCCGAAGAGGCCGATCTTGCCGCCCTTGACGTAGGGCGCGATGAGATCGACGACCTTGATGCCGGTCTCGAAGACCTCGTCCGTCGGGTCGAGCGACTCGAAATCCGGCGCCGGCCGATGGATCGGCCAGCGCTCGACATCGGCGAGCGGTTCGCCGTGGTCGATGGTGTCGCCGGTGACGTTGATGAGGCGGCCGAGCGTCTGCTCGCCGACCGGCACCGTCATGGCGACGCCGGTATCGACCACCTCGGTGCCGCGCGAGAGGCCGTCCGTGGAGTCCATGGCGACGGCCCGGACCTTGTCGTCGCCGAGATGCTGCTGCACCTCACAGACGACCTGCTTGAGCTGGCCGTCACCGCTGTCGATGCCGACCGTGAGAGCGTTGTAGATGGCCGGGATCTCGTCCGGAAAGCGGACGTCGATGACCGGCCCGATGACCTGGACGACTGTGCCTGTGTTCATAGCCTCAACTCCACTCTGCGTGTGTGCTGTGCGGCGGCCGCATGACCCCGGTCACCCGAGGGCCTCGGCGCCGGCCACGACCTCGAGGATCTCTTGCGTGATGGCCGCCTGACGGGCGCGGTTGAGCGCCAGCGTGAGCGACTCGAGCATCTCCTCGGCGCTGTCGCTGGCGTTGCGCATGGCCGTCATGCGCGCGCCCTGCTCGCTGGCGCTCGACTCCAGGAGGGCGCGGTACACGGCGATTTCGACGTAGGCCGGCAGCAGGGTCTCGAGGATGACGTCGGCTTCGGGCTCGAAGAGGTAGGTCACGAGCCCGGCAGTCCTGGCCTCGTCGATGACGGCTTCACGCGGCACCGGAAGGATGACGTCGTCGAGGAGGGTCTGCTCGATGGGCGACGTGAAGTGGTTGTAGACGAGCCGCACGCGGTCGACCTCGCCGCTCACGTACAGTTCGATGAGGTAGCTCGCGATCTCCTTGGCGTCGCTGTACTCGGGCCGGTCGCTCAGGCCCCGCCAGCTGCGCTCGAGGCGACAGCCCCGGAAGGTCAGGGTACCGATGCCCTTGCGACCGACGGCGATGACGCGCGTCTCGACGTCCTCCTCACGGAGCCCGCGCTCGATCTCCATGGCCTTGCGCACCACGTTGGCGTTGAAGGCGCCGGCCAGGCCACGGTCACCGGTCATGGCGACCACGGCGACTCGATGGACCTCGGCGCGGTCCTGCATGAGCGCGAACTGCCTGGTCTCTTCGGAGTACGTGGCGAGATCGATCATCATCTCGATCATGTCGCCGGCGTACGGCCGCAGCGCCTCGATGCGGGCCTGATTACGGCGCAGCTTGGCGGCGGCCACCATCTCCATGGCCTTCGTGATCTTGCGCGTGTTGTGGACCGACGCGATACGCCGGCGGATGTCGCGCAGGCTGGCCACGTCAGGCGCCCGCCCCCTCGCGCGCCAGATCGGCGGCGGCCAACCCTGGGGCGAAGGAGGTGTGATAGGTGGAGATCGCCTCGCGCAGCAGCGCCTCGTTCTCCGGCGACAGCACCCTTTCGTCGCGGATCGCCGCGAGCAGCTCGGGGTTCTGGCTGCGCAGGGAGTCGCGCAGGCCCTCGCAGAAGGCGGCGACGCGAGACACCTCCAGGTCGTCGATGTAGCCCTGGTTGCCGGCGAAGATCACCGCGACCTGCTCCTCGACGGGCATCGGGTCGAAGCGCCCCTGGTTGAGGACCTCGATCATGCGCTCGCCGCGCGCGAGGGTGCGCTTGGTGGACTCGTCGAGATCGGAGCCGAACTGCGCGAAGGCCTGCAGCTCACGGTACTGGGCGAGGTCGATGCGCAGACGGCCGGCGACCTGCTTCATGGCTTTGATCTGGGCGTTGCCGCCTACGCGGCTCACCGAGATACCGATGTTCACCGCGGGCCGCACCCCACTGTAGAACAGGTCGCTCTGCAGGAAGATCTGCCCGTCGGTGATGGAGATCACGTTGGTGGGGATGTAGGCCGCCACGTCGCCGGCTTGCGTCTCGATGACCGGGATAGCGGTGAGCGACCCCCCGCCGAGCTCGTCGTTGAGCTTGACGGCGCGCTCGAGCAGACGCGAATGCACGTAGAAGACGTCGCCGGGGAACGCTTCGCGGCCCGGCGGCCGGCGCAGCAGCAGCGACATCTGGCGGTAGGCGTCGGCTTGCTTGGAGAGGTCGTCGTAGAAACAGACGGCGTGGCGACCGCTGTAGAGGAAGAACTCACCCATGGCGGCGCCGGCGTAGGGCGCGAGGTACTTGAGCGGCGCCGACGCCGAGGCGGTGGCCACCACGACGATGGTGTACTCCATGGCGCCGTATTCCTCGAGCTTACGCACGACCTGCATCACCGTGGAGGCCTTCTGGCCGATGGCCACATAGATGCAGATCTCGTCCTGGCCCTTCTGGTTGATGATGGTATCGACGATGATGGACGTCTTGCCGGTCTGGCGGTCGCCGATGATGAGCTCGCGCTGCCCGCGGCCGATGGGGATCATGGAATCGATGGCCTTGATGCCGGTCTGCAGCGGCTCTTTGACCGGCTGCCGCTCGACCACGCCCGGGGCCTTGAACTCGACCGGGCGAAACGCGGTGGTCTCGATGGGGCCCTTGTCGTCGAGCGGCCGGCCGAGCGGGTCGACCACGCGGCCGACCATGGCCTCGCCGACCGGCACCTGCAACACGCGGCCGGTGCGCTTGACGAGGTCGCCCTCCTTGATGAGCGTGTCCTCGCCGAGCAGCACGGCGCCCACGTTCTCTTCTTCGAGGTTGAGGGCGAGCCCTGTGACGCCGTGAGGCAGCTCGAGCATCTCCATGGCCAGACAATTGCGCAGGCCGTAGATACGGGCGATGCCGTCGCCGACTTCGAGGACGGTCCCGACCTCGTCGACCTCTACTTCTGCCTGGTAGTTCTCGATCTGCGATCTCAGGACCGAGGCGATCTCTTCGGGGCGCAGCTTCACTGCACGTCACCTCTCAGTTCAGCGGTAGCCAGCCGGCGGCGCAGCTGGCGGATGCGGGCTTTCACGCTGCCGTCGACGATCACGTCGCCGACGCGCAGCACGAGGCCGCCGATGATGTTCGGGTCGACCCGCGCCGCGAGCTCGACCCGGCGGCCGGCGGCCTCCGCGACCCGCGCGGTGATCTTCTCGCGAGCGGCCGCAGTGAGCTCCATGGCGGAGGTCACCTCGACCCTGACGAGGTCCGCCTCTGTGGCGGCGAGCGCCTCGTAGGCCTCGCCCAGCTCGGCGACGAGGCCGAAGCGGCCACGATCGAGCATGAGCTGAAGCGTGTTGGCCACGAGCGGCTGGCCTCCCCGCGTGATCTCGACGAGGATACGCTGTTTCGCTGAGGTGTCGACCTGCGGGTCGGCGAGCACGTCGCGGAGCGACGCCGAGGCCGCGAGGGCGGCGACGAAGTCGCCCAGGTCGCGGCCCACCGGCTCGACCACACGGGCCTCTCGAGCCGCGTCAAAGAGGGCTCGACCATACACACGTGCGACGTTCTCTTCGCCCAACGCTAGTTCTCCATCCCCAGTTGCTCGATGTTCAGTTCCGCGAGCGCTTCGTCGATGAGGCGCTGCTGGTCGGCGACGTTGAGACTGCCGGTCACGACCTTCTCGGTGGCGAGCGCCGTGAGCTCGGCGATCTGGCCCTTGAGCTCGCGGACCGCCGCCTGCGTGTCGCGCTCGATCTGCTCGTGAGCCTGGGCGAGCACGCGCTCTGACTGGACTTTGGCCTCCGTCATGATCTCGGCCTTGGCGTGCTCGCCGGTGGTGCGCGAGCGCTCGAGGATCTCCTCAGCCTCCATGCGTACCTTGGCGAGCGTGGCCTTGTACTCCTCGAGGAGGCGGTGCGCCTCGGCGCGCGTCTCCTCGGCCACGTCCATGCTCTCCTGGATGCCGGCACGCCGCTCGTCGATGATCTTCTGCAGCGGCCCGAAGGCGAACTTCCAGAGGATGAACACGGCGATACCGAACGTGATCAGGGTCCATACCATCAGGCCCCACTCGGTGTTCAGCACGGCGTCCTCCGATCTCCCGGATGGATCGGGTGTGTCACGCGACGAAGATGAGGATGAGGGCGACCACGAAGGCGTAGAGCGCCACTGCCTCGGTCACGCCGATACCGATGAACATGTTGGTGCGCACGTCGCCCGAGACCTCGGGCTGACGGGCGATGGCCTCGAGCGCCTTGCCGATCATGATGCCGAGACCGACGCCGGGGCCGACAGCGCCAAGGCCCATGGCCAGGCCGGCGCCCAGCAGTTTGGCAGCGTCAGAATCCATTCAGAGACCTCCTGGGTGATGGGTGCACGTGACCGCGCAATTCAGTGATCCTGGTCGAGGGCGCCGCCGATATAGACGGCCGAGAGGATGGCGAAGATGAAGGCCTGGATGAAGGCCACGAAGACCTCGAAGAGGTAGATGAGCACCGAAGCCCCCTGCAGGACCACGGCAGCGAGATAGCTCTGGAAGATGAGTGCCATGGCGAAGAAGACGCCGAGGATGGCGTGCCCCGCGAGCATGTTGGCGAAGAGACGGACGGACAGCGAGACGAGGCGGAAGACCTCGCTGACCGCGTGGATCACCAAGATCACCTGCTTGAGCACCGGCGGCGCGCTGGGCGGCGCCCAGTTCTTGAAGTAGCGCACGGCGCCGTTCTTGCGGATGCCGGCGTAGTGCGTGAACACGAACGTGAACAACGCCAGCGTGAGCGTGACGAAGAGGTTGGCCGTGGCGGCGTAGTAGGACGGCTGGTAGTGTCTCGCCGAAGCGGCAGCGGCAGCAGGCCCGAGGAGGTTGTAGACGAGGACGAAGAAGAACACCGCGCCCGACGTAGGGGAACCAGGTCGCCTTGCCGCTCTTCATCACGGAGCCGACGATGCTGTCGCGGGCGAGCTCGTAGAGGACCTCGACGGTGTACTGGAAGCGGCCCGGGCTGACCTTGAGGCTGCGCGAGATGACGATGGACACGACGACGAGGACGAGAGTGGCCAGCCACAGGTAGATGACGGCCTTGTCTGACCGAGAGGTCGACGGCGCCGACGAGTCGGCAGCTGAAGATCGGATGAAGGTCGAACTCCTCCGCGACCAGAACTCCTCCTTCATGCCGCCCGGTATGAAGGCGAGCAGCACCACGCGCGACGATGACCCAGAGGAGCCCCAGTCAGATCTTGCGCTTCACGAGGGCACCCCCGTGTGACCGGCAGGGCGCGCGAGCGGCGCGTACATGAAGAAGCGCACCCCGAGTACACGGTGAACGCAGGCGAGGAAGGCCAGCGCCGTGGTGGCGAACGTCGTGCGCGCGAAGACGCCGACGAGGACGAGCACGCCAAGGACGAGCGCCAGCCGCAGGACCATGCCGCCGACCGCGAGGCCGAGCGCCACACCACGGCGCTCGCGGGCGCGGCGCCAGGTGAGAACCTCGAGGCCCAGTACGCGAGCAGAGGCCGGCGCCAAGGGCGGCCGCCCACACAGGCTGGCCGGCAAGCGCGGCGACGGCGACGCTGACCACGGTCGGCGCCACGAGGACCAGCGGTGCGATGGCCTGCCTGCGGATGTGCCTCCCTCCTCGGGCGCTCACTTCGTCTCCAGATAGATAGCGTATAACGCCAGGGCGAACCCCGCGAACACGCCGATCACCGTGAAGAGCGGAAACGTCTTGACGAGCCAATCGATGCCGGCGCCCACACCGAGGCCGGTGACGACGCCACCCAGCAACAGAAAGGCGACCGACTCCGCCGAGGTGGACGAGCCCCTCTTGTCGCCGTCCCGCCCGTCATCTGGTGATTGCTCGGTCACACTCTACCTGCCGTTTCCGGGGCCTGCAACGCCGCCCTCGTCGGCGTCGGGGTTGTTGCCCACGCCCGCGGCGAGCGGGTCCGGCAGCCCGCGACGCCGTGAGCGGTAGCGGCTGAGCAGCTGAGCCATGTAGGCGGTGGCGACGGCGGCGGCGACGCCCAGGACGAGCATCGCCGGCAGGCTGTTGCGCTGCACCGCGATGGCCAGAGCCGCTGAGCAGGATGCACCAGCTGTAGAGCAGCAGGACGCTCTTGCGCTGCGAGAACCCGTGCACGAGCACCAGGTCGTGGTGCACGTGGTCCTGCCCCGCCGAATAGAACGGCACGCCGCGGCGCCAGCGGCGCCAGACGATGAGGGAGAGGTCGATGAACGGCACGCCGAGCACCAGCAGCGGCAGCACGAGGGCGATGGCCGCGGTTCCCTTCATCACGCTCTGCACGCTCAGGCAGGCGAGCACGAAGCCGAGCAGCATCGACCCGGCGTCGCCCATGAAGATGCTGGCCGGATAGAAGTTGAAGCGCAGGAAGGCGAAGGTCGCACCGGCGAGCACCGCGGCGATCACCCCCGCGGCCGGGAAGGTGGTGCTCAGCGAGATGACGCAGAAGGTGAGCGCCGCGATGCCGCAGACGCCCGCGGCAAGGCCGTCGAGCCCATCGATGAAGTTCACCATGTTGATGATCATCGCCATCCAGAACGCCGTGACGACGATCGAGACGACGGTCGGGAAGTGGACCATGATGTCGGTGAACGGCACGCCCATGCGGTTGATGCGGATGTCGAAGTAGATGGCCACGCTGATGGCCAGCAGCTGGCCGATGAACTTGACGATCGGTTCGAGCTCGTAGAGGTCGTCGAACAGGCCCACGGCCACCACGATGGTGGCGCCGCCGATGATGCCCCAGACCGGGCGGTCCACCTTGACCAGGAGCATGACCGGGACCATCCAGCCCAGATACATGCCCAGCCCGCCGAGCAGAGGCGTGGCCAGCACGTGCATGCGGCGATCGTCGCTGGGCGTGTCGACGGCGCCGGTGCGGTGGGCCAGCCGCCCCATGAGCGGGGTGAGCAGGTACACCATGACGGCGGCGATCAGAAACCCGAGCACCGCCGTGCGCAGCGGGCTCTCCAGGAGGAGCGATCCGTCCTATGGCAGCGTCTCCTGATGCACGACGACGCCCGCCTCGGCGAGCATCTCCCGCGAGAGCTCGTCCGGGTACCCCTCGAGGTAGTGGATCTCGCGGACGCCGCAGTTGATGAGCATCTTGGCGCACAGGATGCAGGGGTGCAGCGTCGTGTAGAGCATGGCGCCCTCGATGGCCACGCCGTGAACGGCGGCCTGGATGATGGCGTTCTGCTCGGCGTGGATGGCGCGGCACAACTCCTGGCGCTCGCCAGAGGGAATGCCGAGCTGCTCGCGGAGGCAGCCGATATCGAGACAGTGAGCGGTGTCGCGCGGGGCGCCGTTGTAGCCGGTGGCGAGGAGACGCTTGTCGCGCACCAGCACGGCGCCGACCTGGCGGCGCAGGCAGGTGGAGCGCGTCGCCGCCTGGCGGGCCAGCTGCAGGAAGTACTCGTGCCAACTGGGCCGCGGCCGGGCGCGCCCGAGGCCTGCTGGCGAGGCTCCCGCTCACAGGAACTCGTACAGCGGGAAGCGCTCGAGGAGGTCGAGCACCTCGCGGTGGATCTCGGCCAGGGCGACGTCGTTGCCGCGACGCCGCCAGGGCGCGCAGCATGAGCTCGCCGGTCTGCCGCATCTCGGGTTCCATGAACCCGCGGGTCGTGACCGCCGGCGAGCCGACGCGCAGACCGCTGGCGACGTTGAACTTGCCTGCCTCGAACGGCACGACGTTGCGATTGGCGGTGATGCCGACGCTCTCGAGGAGATCCTGGCACTGCAGCCCGTTGAGGCCGGTGCTGCGCAGGTCGAGCAGCGCCAGGTGCACGTCGGTGCCCCCCGACACGAGACGCACGCCGCCGTCGGCGAGCGTCTCGGCGAGAGCGGCGCAGTTGACGAGGATCTGCCGCTGCAGGCGGTGGAACGGCTCGCTCTGGGCGATCTTGAGGCAGGCCGCCTTGGCGGCGATGACGTGCATCAGCGGCCCGCCCTGCATGCCGGGAAAGACTGCCCGGTCGATCGCCCTGGCGTACTCCTGGCGGCACATGATGAGGCCGGCGCGCGGGCCCGTGAGGGTCTTGTGCGTCGTGCTCGTGACGACGTCGCAGTAGGGCACCGGGTTCGGGATGGACCCCAGCGGCGATGAGGCCGGCGATGTGCGCGATATCGGCGAGCAGCAGCGCGCCGCACTCGTCGGCGATGGCGCGGAACGCAGCCCAGTCGACGGTGCGGGGGTACGAACTGTAGCCGCAGATGATGAGCTTGGGCCGGCGCGCGAGCGCAAGCTCCCTGACTTCGTCGTAGTCGATGGTCTCGGTGTCGCGACGCACGTGGTACGGGACCACGTCGTAGGTGCGCCCCGAGTAGTTGATGTCGAGCCCGTGCGTGAGATGACCGCCGTGCGCCAGCTCCATGCCCATGAGCGTGTCGCCCGGGTCGAGGAGGGCGAACAGGGCGGCCAGGTTGGCCGACGAGCCCGAGTGGGGCTGGACGTTGACGTGCTCGGCCCCGAAGACCGCCTTGCAGCGGTCGATGGCCAGCTGCTCGACCTGGTCGACGATCTCGCAGCCACCGTAGTAGCGCGCTCCGGGAGGCCCTCGGCGTACTTGTTGGTCAGCACCGAGCCCGTGGCCTCGAGGACCGCGCGGCTGGCGAAGTTCTCGCTGGCGATGAGCTCCAGCGTCTCCTGCTGGCGGATGAGCTCGCTGCGCAGCAGTTCGTTGAGCTCGGGGTCGAGGTGATAGAGCGGCTCGCGGCGCCACTCACGACCGACCGGGCTCACGAGGGCTCGCCCACCTCGTCGATGAGCTCGACGCGCTTGCTGTGGCGACCGCCCTCGAACGGCGTCGCCAGCCAGATCTCGGTGATCGCCCACGCTTCGTCTTCGCTCAGCAGGCGGCCGCCGAGGCACAGCACGTTGGCGTCGTTGTGCCGCCGCGCCATGTCGGCGAGATGGGGCGTGAGGCAGTCGGCGGCGCGCACGCCGCGGTGACGGTTGGCGGCCATGCACACGCCGAGCCCCGTGCCGCAGACGAGCAGACCGCGCTCGACCTCGCCGCTCGCCACCAGGGCGGCGACCCTGTGCGCGAAGGTGGGGTAGTCCACGGACGTCTCGGCGGAATCGGTGCCCACATCGATGACCTCATGGCCCTGGGAACGCAGGCGACGCACGAGGTCCTGCTTGACGGCGTACCCGCCGTGGTCGGCGCCAGAGGCGATCTTCACGATGAGCTCCCTTCCGCTCGGTGATTGCTGCGCTCACGGCCGGAGGCCGCCGGCGCAGCGCCGCGGCCCCTCTTCGGACTCCCGATTCTATCAGTCCTCGAGGGTCGGCTCCCCGCGGAGGGCGGGCCGCGCGGGGCCGTCGGCCAGCCTGGCGGCGACCTCGGCTTCACCCCACGCGCCGGCGCGCAGGAGACGCCAACGACCGGTCTCTGCATACCGGCTCAAGTCCACGACCGTCGACGCGAGGCCGCTCACCGGGCCGGCGTCCAGAGCCAGGTCACAGCGCGCCAGAAGCGACGCGTCGACCTCGTCCAGTGAGGCGGGCGGCGACGCGCCGCTGGGGTTGGCGCTGGAGGCGACCAGCGGCCTGCGCAGGCCCGCGAGGACGCGCGCCGCCGAGCGGCCACGCCGGCACGCGCACGCCGAGCGTGGGGACGGCCGGCCGGCCGAAGGCCTCGCCGGCCGTCCCCGGCGGCGGGAAGTCCCAGCCGGCCGGGTACGGCAGCAGCAGCGTCAGCGGCCCCGGAAGCAGGCGCCGGCAGGCGGCGCGCAGCTCCGGCGCCGGCGCGACGCCGGCCTCGAGCGCCTCGACGGTCGGCGAAGACGACCTGCAGCGGCTTGCCGGGGTCGCGACCCTTGGCCGCCACCAGAGCGTCGGCGACCGCGGGCGTGAGTGCCCCGCCGACGCCGTAGACCGTGTCGGTGGGAAAGCAGATGAGGCGCGCGCGGCTGAGGCGGCCTTCCAGGGCAGCCGCAGCGTCCACGCCGAGCGCGGCGAGATCGATGACGGCCGGGCGGGCCACGGCGTCGCCGCTCGTCACCCGGGGCCCGGCTCGCCGCGGCGGCCGGCGCGGCCCCTGGCGGCGTCGCTACCACGGCGCGCACCGGGATGCCCCTGCGCGGCGAGGTACGCCTTGGTCTCGGCGATGGAGTACGTGCCGAAGTGGAAGATGCTGGCCGCCAGCACCGCGTCCGCCTCGCCGCTCGTGAGGCCGTCGGCGAGGTGCTCGAGCGTGCCCACGCCGCCGGAGGCGATCACCGGGATGTCGACGGCGCGGGCCACGGCGCGCGTGAGCTCGAGGTCGTAGCCGTCGCGGGTGCCGTCGCGGTCCATGCTGGTGAGCATGAACTCCCCCGCGCCGAGCTCGGCGGCGCGCACCGCCCACGCCAGGGCGTCGATGCCCGTGGGCGTGCGGCCGCCGTGCACGTAGACCTCCCAGGCCGGCGGCCGGCCCTCTTGCCCGCTCCCTGCGACGCGCTTGGCGTCGATGGCGACGACGATGCACTGCGCCCCGAAACGCTCGGCGCAGCGCCGCACCAGCTCGGGGTCCTGCACCGCGGCGGTGTTCATGGTGACCTTGTCGGCGCCGGCCGTGAGGATCATGCGCACGTCGTCCACGCTGCCCAGCCCGCCGCCGATGGTGAACGGGATGAAGACCTCCTCGGCGCAGCGCGCCGCGAGCTCCCTGATGATCTCGCGGCGTTCGTGCGACGCCGTGATGTCGAGGAAGATGAGCTCGTCGGCCCCCTCGGCGTCGTAGCGCGCCGCGAGCTCGACCGGGTCGCCGGCGTCGCGCAGCCCGACGAAGTTGACGCCCTTGACCACGCGTCCACCCTGCACGTCGAGGCACGGGATGATGCGCTTCATGTGCACCGGTGCCCCCGGCGCCGCGCGGTCAGCCGGCGAACACCGCCAGCGCGTCGGCGAGCGTGAACGCCTTTTCGTAGAGCGCGCGCCCGACGATCACGCCGACGACATTGGGCAGGTCGAGCTTCTTGAGGCGGCGAAAGTCGTCGAGCAGCCCGATGCCCCCCGAGAGCACGAGCTCCAGCGCGGTGACCTCGGCGAGATCGCGCAGGCCGATGAGGTTCGGCCCGCCGAGCATGCCGTCGCGGGCCGTGTCGGTGTACACCACGCGCTTGACTCCGTGCTCGGCGAGGATCTTGGAGAAGTGGATGGCGCTCATCTGCGAGCGCTGCTGCCAGCCGTGCGTGGCCACCATGCCGTCGGTGGCGTCGAGGCCCACGACGAGGCGCTCGCCGAGCCACTTGAGGGAGTCGTCGAGCAGGTCGAGAGCCGTCACGGCGGCCGTGCCCATGACCACCCAGTGGACGCCGATGCCGGCGACCAGAGCGAGGTTCTTGGCGCTGCGGATGCCGCCGCCGTACTGCACGGGGATGTCGAGAGACTTGACGATGCGCTCCAGGATGTCGAAGTTCACGAGCTCGCCGGTGCGCGCGGCGTCGAGGTCGATGACGTGGAGGGCCTCGGCGCCCTGGTCCTGCCAGTAGCCGCGCCAGCGCGACCGGGTCGTCGCCGAACACGGTGACGTCGTCGAAGTCGCCGCGCCGCAGGCGCACGGCCTTGCCGCCCTGGATGTCGACGGCCGGGAACACGATCATGAGGCGCGTACCTCCTTCTTGGCGCGGTCCACGAAGTTGGCCAGCAGGGTCAGGCCCACGACGGAGCTCTTCTCGGGGTGGAACTGCATCGCCCATACAGTATCGCGCGCAACGGCGGCCACCACATCGCCGCCGTAGTCAGTCGTGGCGGCGACGATGGTCGGGTCGGCGGGCAGCGCCGCGTACGAGTGCACGAAGTAGACGGCGGCCGCGGCGGGCAGCCCGCGGGCCATGCCCGCCCCGGCCGGCGTCCACTCGAGCTCGTTCCAGCCGATATGCGGCACCTTGAGCGCCGGTCTGCAGGCGCTCGACGGTGCCGGCGAAGACGCCGAGCCCCGGCCACCGGCCGCCCTCCCCGCTGCTCTCGAAGAGTAGCTGGAGGCCGAGGCACACGCCGAGAAACGGCGTGCCGGCGGCGATGCGCTCGAGCACGGCGGCCCCGAGGCCGCTCTGCTCGAGCCGCGCCGCCGCATCACGAAAGGCGCCGACCCCGGGGAGCACCACCGCGGCGGCGTCGCGCACCGCGGCGGCGCTCTCGGTGACGCGCACGTCGGCGCCGCTGCGCTCGAGCGCCTTGGCCACGCTGGCCAGATTGCCCATGCCGTAGTCGATGACGGCGATGCGCGGCTTCGTCATGGAGCCGCGGCGCCGTCAGAGCGTGCCCTTGGTGGACGGCACCGCATCGCCGCGCCCGTGGCGCTCGCACGCCTGCGCGAGCGCCCGAGCCAAGCCCTTGAACACGGCCTCCACGATGTGATGGGCGTCGCTGCCGGCGAGCAGGCGCACGTGCAGCGTCATGCCGGCCTGCATGGCCAGCGAGTGCAGGAAGTGGGCCGTCAGAGCCGCCGTCGAACTCGCCGATGCGCACGCCGGCAAGTTGCAGATCGTGGACGAAGTAGGGGCGCCCGGAGAGATCGAGCACGACCATGGCCAGCGCCTCGTCCATGGGCAGCAGAAAGGAGCCGTAGCGGCGGATGCCGCGCTTGTCGCCGAGCGCCTCCTTGAGCGCCTGGCCGAGAGTGAGCGCCGATGTCCTCGACGGTGTGGTGGCCGTCGACGTCGAGATCGCCGTTCGCGGCCACCACCAGGTCGAAGCCCCCGTGGTGGGCGAAGAGCTCGAGCATGTGGTCGAGGAAGCCGATGCCGGTGCTCACCTCAGCGGCGCCCGCGCCGTCGAGCGTGAGCGTCACGGCGATGTCGGTCTCCCTGGTGACGCGATGGACCTCTGCGCGGCGGGTCTTCATGCTCGGCTCCTGACTGGACGTGGCGTCGGGCCGGGCGACGGCCCGAGTTCTACCACAGGCGCGCGCGCTTGAGAATCGGGCGCCGGCACGCTCAGAGCTCCTCCACCGCCGCCCGCAGGCGCTCGAGGAGCTCGGCCAGGCGCTCGCCGCCGAGAGCGCGGGCGGCGCGCCCCACGACGAGACGGGCGCTGCAAGCGGCGACCTCCTCGCGCACGCGGAGCCCGTCGGGAGCGCCGGCGCTCCCTGCGTCGAGGACCAGCCGGCTGCGCAGCTCGACGGCGCCGTCGGCGATGCCGAGTCCGGGCGCCAGAGGAGCCGCGCCGAAGGCGACGAGCTCGACCTGCCGCCCGTGGCGGCGAAGTGGCGCCGCGTCAGCCGCGGGTACCGCGTGGCGACGCGTGGCCGGCCGCGGCGGAGGGCGCCGGCGTCCGGCTCCGGCGTCGCGTACACGAGGACGTCCGCGGCACACCCGCAGATCGAGAAGCTCGTGGACCTGCGGCGCGAGCTCCAGCAGCAGGTCCTTGCCGGCGACCCCCGCGTCGAGCGCTCCGCGGACGCAGGCCTCGAGCACGTCGGCGCCCGGCGCCAGCAGCCACGTGGTGTCGCCGGCGTGCAGCAGCGCCGGCCCGCTCACGCGCGCGGAGGGCAGCGGTGCGCAGGCCGGAGCGCTCGAGAAGGTCGAGCACCTCGGAGGGCGGCGGCCCGCCGTCGCAGGCGAGACCGAGCTTCACGCGATCCCCAGGGCGCGCAGGATGTCGCGCCAGCTGCCGCTCGCTTCGCTGCCGTCGGCGAGCTCGAGGATGTACGCGCTGCCGCTGCGGTGCAGGCGCGGGCGCGGCGGCGCGGGCGCGTCGTCGGGGAGCGCCGCGACCGCCCAGCCGGCGCGGCGCAGCTCCATGGCCCGCGCCGGCTCGTCGAGCCCGCCGGCGAAGGCGATACAGGCCGGACCCGCGGAGGGCACGGCGCCGGCCTCCTCGAGCGCCTCGTGCAGCCGGTTGACGGCGATCGCGAAGCCCACGCCGGAGATGCCCCACTCGAAGCGCTCCAGAAGGCCGTCGTAGCGCCCCCCGGAGGCGATGGGCAGGCCGACCCCCGGTGCGTACGCCTCGAAGATGACGCCGCTGTAGTACGTGAGGTCCTGGTAGAGGCCGAAATCGAGCGTGAGCGGCATCCTCGAAGCCCGCGTCCGCGACGAGGTCGCGCACGTCCACGAGGTGCCGGATGGCGGCGTCCATGGCGTCGCTGCTGGCCATCTTGCGCACCTGGCTGAGCGCATCTCGCGTGCCGCTGAGCTCCAGGGTGCGCCACAGCACCTTGAGCGCGGCCTGGTCCACGCCGGCGTTGCCGGCGATGCTCTCGAGCAGCGGGTAGTCGCGGTCGGCCAGGGCCTCGAGAAACTTCTCGCGGTCGTCGTCGAGACCGAGCGAGTCGACCAGCGCCGTGTAGAACGCCACCGTTCCCAGCGCCACCCGAAAACCGCGCAGCCCGAGCGCGGCGAGGCAGTCGCAGAGCAGGATCACGCTCTCGGCGTCGGCGGCCGCCGAACGCACCCCGAGGAGCTCGGCGCCGGCCTGCATGAACTCTCCGTCCTGGCTGCGCTGTGGCGCCCAGGGACGGATGCACGGCGCCACGTAGAAGAAGCGCAGGGGGAGCGGCCTGTCGCGGAAACGGGCGGCCGCCAGCCGCGCCACCGGCACGGTCATGTCGGTGCGCGCCATGAGCTCGTGACCCTGCTGGTCGCGTAGCCTGTACCCGGCCTCCAGCGTGTCGTCCTCGACCGTCTCGAGCGTCTCGGCGTACTCGAGCCACGGAGTGCGCACCTCGCCGTAGCCGTAGGCCTCGAAGCGGCGGCAGAGCGCGGCCTCGATGGCCCGCAGCTGGCCGGTCTCGGGGGGGAGCACGTCGCGCATACCTTCGGGGATCATGGCTACCTCTCTCCCGGATCCACGCAGCCGGCCTCAGCCGACCCCGACACAGCTCTCGCCGAGCAGGGCCTTGAGCTCCGCGTACAGACCGGCCACGGGCTCGACCCTCAGGCCGTCGCCGACGCGCAACCTCGCGCGTTCGTCGCCGCGCACCATCTGCAGCACCACCGGCACCCGGCCGGGGAAGTCGGCGAGGATGCGCTTGAGGTCGTCGAGCACGCTGGGGCTGCGCCCGGCGGGCGTCGATGGTGACCGTGAGCGGGCGGTACTCGCTGACGCCGCTGAAGGGCAGTACCTCGATGGCGATCAGCGTGGTCTCGCCCTCGGACTTGCGCTCCACGCGCCCCTTCACCTTGACGATGCGGTCCTCGACGAGCAGGTCCCGGTACTGCTCGAAGGTCGCCGGCCAGGCGCGACACTCCACGCCACCGTCGACATCCTCGAGGCGGAACGCCAGCCACACGCCGCCGTTCTTGCTGACCTTCTTCTGCGCGTTGGCGACGATGCCGCCGGTCCACAGCATGTTTCCGTCGACGGCGTCGTCGAGCCCGCCCACCGGCACCTCGATCTCGTCGCGCAGTTGCTCGCGCAGGTCCGACAGCGGGTGCGAGGAGACGTACAGGCCCAGAGCCTCCTTCTCCTGCCTGAGCAGCGTCGCCTGGTCGAACTCGCGCGGCGACACCTGCGGCTCGTGGGCGGCGCCTTCACGCGGCGCCGACCGTGTCGAACAGGCCGCCCTGGCCCTGGGCCGCGTCCTTGCGGCGGCGCTCGCCGTCGGCCATCGCCGTCGGCAACACCTCGAGCATGCCGCGCCGCGGATCGCCGGTGCCGTCGAAGGCGCCGCTGTGCACGAGGGCCTCGAGGACGCGCTTGTTGGCCATCTGCGAGTCGACCCGGGCGCAGAAGTCGAAGATGGAGGTGAACGGGCCGGCGGCACGCACCGCCACGATCGCCTCGATGGCGCCGACGCCCACGCCCTTGACGGCGTTGAGGCCGAAGCGGATCTTGCCTTCGACGACGGTGAAGCCGATGTCGCTCTCGTTGACGTCCGGCGGCAGCACGTCGATGCCGGCCTCGCGACACTGGTTGACGTAGAAGGGCACCTTGTCCTTGGTGTTCATGACGCTGCTGATGAGCGCCGCCATGTACTCCACCGGGTAGTTGGCCTTCAGCCAGGCCGTGCGGTAGCTGATGAGCGCGTAGCAGGCGGCGTGGCTCTTGTTGAACGAGTAGTCGCCGGTGGCCTCGAAGTTGGCCCACAGCTTGTGGGCCACGGCCGGCGGCACGCCGCTGGCGCCGAGGCCCTGCATGAGAGGCTCCTTGAGCGTGGCCATCAGCTGCCGGTTCTTCTTGCTGATGGCCTTGCGCAGGTCGTCGGCCTGCGCCGGCGTGAACCCGCCCACGCGCCGGGCGATGGCCATGTACTGCTCCTGGTAGATGGTCACGCCGTGCGTGGGCTCCAGGATGGGGCGCAAGGCCTCGTGGTCGTAGACGACCGAGGCCGGATCCTTCTTGTTGCGCGCGTACGTCGGGATGTACTGCATCGGCCCGGGCCGGTACAGCGCCACGATGGCGATGAGGTCCTCGAACTGCGTGGGGCGCACATCGCGCAGCGCCTCGCGCATGCCCGGGCTCTCGAACTGGAAGACTCCGGTGGAGTCGCCGCGGGCCAGCATCGCGTACGTCTTCTGGTCGTCGAGCGGCAGCCGGTCGATCTCGATGCAGACGCCGTCGGTCTTCTCGATGATCTCGAGCGCCGCCTCGATGACGTCGAGGTTGCGCAGCCCGAGGAAGTCCATCTTGAGGAGGCCGAGCTTGGCGACGTCGTTCATGTCGAACTGAGTGACGAGCTCGGCGTCGCCCTTCTTCTGCAGCGGCAGGTACTCGGTGAGCGGCTTGTCGCTGATCACCACCGCGGCGGCGTGGATGGAGTCGTTGCGGATGAGGCCCTCGAGGCTCATCGCCAGGTCGACGACCTCCTTGACCTCCGGGTCGGCGTCGTAGGCGACCTTGAGCTCGCCGCCGGGCAGCAGCGCCTGGCCGAAGGTGGCCGGCGGCGCCTGCTCGGGGATCATCTTGGCGATCTTGTCGCCGACCGCGTAGGCCTTGCCCATCACGCGCGCGGCGTCGCGCACCGCCGCGCGCGCCGCCATGGTGCCGAAGGTGATGATCTGCGCCACGTGGTCGCGGCCGTACTTGTCGGCGACGTAGTCGATGACCTCCTCGCGACGGGCCACGCTGAAGTCCATGTCGATGTCGGGCATGCTCTTGCGCCCCGGGTTGAGAAAGCGCTCGAAGAGCAGGTCGTACTTGAGCGGGTCGATGTCGGTGATGCCGAGGGAGTAACTCACGATGGACCCGGCGGCCGAACCGCGGCCGGGTCCGACGGCGATGCCGCTGTCTTTGGCGAACTTGACGTAGTCCCAGACGATGAGGAAGTAGGCGTCGAAGCCCATCTCGCCGATGACGCCGAGCTCGAACTCGAGGCGCTCGCGCGCCTCGGCGGACGGCTCGGCGCCGTAGCGGCGCACGATGCCCTTCTCGCAGAGCTCGCGCAGATAGAGCCCTCGGTCGTGCCTTCCGGCACCGGATACGAGGGCAGCAGGTAGGTGCCGAAATCGAGGCTCACGTCGCAGCGCGCGGCGATCTCGACGGTGGCCGCGCAGGCGCCCGGGTAGTCCTTGAAGCGCTCCTCCATCTCCTCGCCGGACTTGAGGTAGAACTCGTCGCTGCCGTAGCGCATGCGGTCCTCGTCGGCGATGTTGCTCTGCGTCTGGATGCAGAGGAGCGCGTCGTGGGCGTACGCAGTCTTCGTGACAGAGATAGTGCACGTCGTTGGTGGCCACGGTGCGCAGGCCGGCCTTTTCGGCGAGCAGCGCGAGCTTGGGGAGCAGCTCGCGCTGCTCGGGCAGGCCGGCGTCCTGCAGCTCGACGTAGACGTTCTCGGCGCCGAGCAGGTCGGCCAAACGCCGCACATCAGCGAGGGCGGCGTCGTCGTTGCCGTCCTTGAGGAGCATGGCGGCGCGTCCGCTCATGCAGCCGGTGAGCGCGATGAGCCCCTCGTGATGCTCGGAAAGGAGATCCCAGTCGGCGCGTGGCTTGTAGTAGTAGCCCTCCAGATAGGCCCGCGTGCTCAGCTTGACGAGGTTTCTGTAGCCGGTCTGGTCGCGGGCCAGCAGGGTGAGGTGGGCGTTCTTCTCTTTGACGCCGGCGCGCGACGAGCGATCGGTGGCCACGTACAGCTCGAGGCCGATGATGGGCTTGATGCCCTCGTCCTGGGCGGCGCGGTAGAACTTGACGACGCCGCCCAGCGTGCCGTGATCGGTGAGCGCCACAGCCGGCATGCCCAGCTCCTTGGCCCTCTGGACGAGGCTCTTCACACGGCAGGCGCCGTCGAGCAGCGAGTACTCGCTGTGAACGTGCAGATGGACGAAATCGGAGGTCATTGAGGATTTCGATTCTAGCACGGCGAGTGCCCCGGACCTCCGCTCGGCGCGAAGGGCACAGGCCGTCTCCGTAAGGTAGTCTCCGCGGACCGATGTACGGCTCTCAGCGACACAGCCCGTCCAACGACGGGATGCGGGATGCGACCCCGCCCCGTGGGTGGGCCTTCGGGCCGCTGCTCACCACCGACGGCCGCCTCCGCTTCCTCGACCTGGCGCGCGGGCTGGCCATCGTCTTCATGGTCTTCCAGCACGTCCAGCTGCTGTTTGCCGTGGGCTCCGGCGAGGACTCGGCCCTCGGAGCGGCCTTCCTGCTCCTCGGCACAGCGCCAGCCGCCCCGGTGTTCATGGTCGCGATGGGCTTGCTGTTCGGGAGTTCCACGCGCACCGGCGTGCGCAGCGGCGTTCTGCGCGGCCTGCAGCTCTTCGCGCTCGGCTACGCGCTCAACCTGCTGCGCTTCGTCCTGCCGCTCCTCGTGAATGGCGACCCGCGAGTCATCGAAGTCTTCGGCGGCACCTGGTGGGGGGCGTTCTTCGAGATCGACATCCTGCAGCTCGCCGGCCTCTCGCTGATCGTCCTCGGGCCGGTCAAACGCTACATGCACGACCCGCGCCTCGTCCTGGCGACGGCGGTGGCGGTGGCGATCATCTCGCCGCTCCTCTGGGGAGTCGGCGGCGGGAGCGTCTTCCTCGACCCGCTGTGGGGCCCCGGCGAGTGGGTGTCGTTCCCGCTCTTCCCCTGGCTCGCCTACCCGCTCCTCGGCCTCTCGCTCGCGGGGTTCGCCGCGCGGGCGACCTCCGCCGACCGGCTCATGCGAGCCTGGACGTTGGCCGGAGCGGCGGCGGTGGTGGCCGGCGTCGCGCTCCTCCCCTTCGCTCCCGGCCCCGGCGGGATCCTCTCCTTCGGCGACTATTACCGCAGCGGCCTGCCGGTGCAGCTGCTGCTGGCGGGCTTCGTGCTTCTCTGGCTGCCGCTCCTGTGGTGGCTGGACCGCCGCCTCGCCTGGCGCGCGGTGCCACGCTACCTCGCCTCGCTGAGCCGCAACATCACCGCCGTCTACCTGATCCAGTGGGTGCTGATCGGCTGGCTGGCCATCGGGCTCGGCGTGTTCGACCAGCCGTCGTGGCTGGCGGCGGTGCTTGGCGTGCCGATCCTGGTCGCCAGCCACGTGCTGGCGCTCGGCTACGGCCGTCTGGCCGCCGGGCGGCGCGGCCGCGGGCAAGTGCCGCGGGTCAGAACAGGTGGTCGACGAGGATCTTGACGCCGATGCCGATCAGGATCAGGCCGCCGACGATCTCCATCCGCTTCCCGAGTAACGACCCGAAGCGGCAGCCGAGGTGCAGCCCCGCCGCCGTGAAAGCGAATGCGACGACGCCGATGATCACCGCCGGATACCAGATCTGCACGCCGAGCAGCGCCAGCGAGAGTCCTACGGCGAGGGCGTCGATGCTCGTGGCCACAGACAACACGATCAGAGACGAACCGCGGGTGGCGTCCGTCTCGGCGCGCTTCTCCTCATCACCCCACAACGCCTCGTAGATCATCTTGCCGCCGATAGCAGCCAGCAGACCGAAGGCGATCCAATGGTCGACGCCGGTGATCCAGCGCGCGAATGTCAGGCCGGCGAGCCAGCCGAGGACCGGCATGAACGCCTGGAAGAGGCCGAAGTGCCAAGCGAGGCGGAGCGTCGTACGCCTGCTGACCTCGCACTGCTTCAGGCCGATGCCGAGAGCGACCGCGAAGGCGTCCATGGCCAAGCCGACGGCGATGGCGAGGATGGCCAGGAAGCTCATGCGACGGTGTTGCGCAACTCCCCGACGCCCTCGACGACGATCGTGACGGTCTGGCCGGCGGCCAGCGGGCCGACGCCGGGCGGCGTGCCGGTCATGAGCACGTCGCCGGGCTCGAGGGTCATGATGCCGCTCACGAAGCTGAGCAGCTCGAGCGGCCCCACGAGCATGTCGCCGACGCAGCCGTGCTGCACCTCGGTGCCGTCGAGCAGCGCGCTCACGCGCGCCTCCGCGGGCGGCGCCTCGGGCACGACCCAGGGCCCGAGCGGGCAGAACGTGTCAAAGCTCTTGGCGCGCGTCCACTGCCCGTCCAGCTTCTGCAGGTCGCGGGCCGTGACGTCGTTGCCGCAGGTGTAGCCCGCGACGAACGCGGCGGCTTGGGCCGGCGACACGTCCTTGCAGCGTCGGCCCACGACGACGACCAGCTCGGCCTCGTAGTCGACGCGTCGGGAGCGCGCCGGGCGGACGATGGTCTCCCCCGGCCCGGTCACTGCCGTGGGCGGCTTCATGAACAGGATCGGCTCGGAATGCAGTGCCATCTTGAACTCCTCGGCATGGGCCCGATAGTTGAGGCCCACGGCGACGATCTTGCCGGGCAGCACCGGCGCCAGAAGGCGCACCGCGGCCAGCTCGGCGTCGCCGGTGATGCGGGCGCCGGCCTCGTAGGCCGGCCGGTCGAGCAGCTCTACGGCGTTGCCGGCGAAGCGGCAGTGCCGCTCGTCGCCGGCGACCGCGACCCGTCCGAAGGCGCCGGCCGGCGGCCGGCCCGGCGCGTCGCCGCCCCTCATGATCTGCGGCTCCTCACCATGCCGTACTCGATGGAGTCGACGAGCGCCTCCCAGCTGGCTTCGACGACGTTCTCGCTGACGCCGATGCTGCCCCAGGTGTCATCGCCGTCGCTGGCGTCGAGCAGCACGCGGGTGACGGCGCCGGTGCCCTTGTTCTCGTCAAGGATGCGCACCTTGTAGTTCACGAGCTCGATGTCGGCGAGATGCGGGTACTTGCTCACGATGGCCTGCCGCAGAGCGGCGTCGAGCGCATTGACGGGGCCGTTGCCTTCGGCCGTGCTGATGATGCGCTCGCCGCCCACGTGGACCTTGATGGTCGCCTCCACGACGGCCTTACCGTCCTCGCGCTTTTCCACGAGCACGCGGAAGCTCTCGAGGCGGAACAGCGGCTCGTGCGGCGCCAGCTCCTCGCGAAGCAGAAGGTCGAAGGAGGCGTCGGCGGCCTCGTAGTGATAACCGCGGTGCTCGCGATCCTTGAGCCGCTTGAGCAGCGTAGCGACGCGTACATCGTCGGCCTCGAGCTCGAGGCCGATATCGTGGGCGCGGCGCAGCACCGCGCCCTTGCCCGAGAGCTCGGATACGAGGATGCGCTGCTGATTGCCCACGGCCGCCGGGTCGACGTGCTCGAAGGTCTGCGGCGCCTGCTCCACGGCGGCCACGTGCAGCCCGCCCTTGTGGGCGAAGGCGGACTTGCCCACGTAGGGCTCGTGCGCCCAGATGGAGGAGTTGCAGACGTCGGCCACGAAGTGGGCCGTCTCGCCGAGACGCGCGAGCTGCTCGTCGCTGACCACCGGCAGGCCCATCTTGAGCTTGAGCGCCGGGATGATGCTCACCAGGTTGGCGTTGCCGCAGCGCTCGCCGTAGCCGTTCATCGTGCCCTGGACCTGAAGGGCGCCGGCGTCGACGGCGATGAGGCTGTTGGCCACGGCGCAGTCGCTGTCGTTGTGGATGTGCACGCCGATCGTCACCTTGAGCGCCGCCTTGACTTCGCCGACGACGGCGGCGACGAACGGCGGCAGAGAGGCGCCGTTGGTGTCGCACAGGCAGATGACCGCCGCACCCGCGGCGGCGGCGGCGGTCACGCAGCGCAGCGCATAGACGGCGTCGTCACGCCAGGCGTCGAAGAAGTGCTCGGCGTCGTAGATCACCGTCTTGCCCTGAGCCACCAGAAAGCGCACCGAGTCGTCGATCATGCGCAGGTTCTCGTCGCGGCTGACGTGGAGCACCTTGGTAAGGTGCAGGCCCCAGGTCTTGCCGACGATGGTCACCGTGCGGGTGAAGGCGTCGGCCAGTACGCGCAAGTTGTCGTCGGCCTCCGCCGCCACGCCCTTGCGCGTGGTCATGCCGAAGGCGACCAGCTCGGCATTGCTGAGGCGCTCGCGTTCCATGCGCCGGAAGAACTCGATCTCCTTGGGGTTCGAGGCGGGAAAGCCGCCCTCGATGAAATGGATGCCGAGCTCATCCAGTTTGAGCGCGATGCGCACCTTCTCGTCGACCGAGACCGACATGCCTTCCTGCTGCATGCCGTCGCGCAGGGTGGTGTCGTACAGCCGCACGGTGTGCTCGCTCATCGAGCTCAGCTCCTCGCGTACTCCATGTAGTGGCCGAATTCCTCGTCGCGCCCTTCGACGATGGCGCGGAACCTGTCCTGGATGCACCGCGTGATGGGACCGGGCTCGCCGATCTCGTGGTCGTCCACCTCGCGGATAGGCACGATCTCGGCGGCCGTGCCGGTATAGAAGAGCTCGTCGGCGATCACCAGGTCGCTGCGTGCCATGGTGCGCTCCTGGCACGGGATGCCCATGGTCGCGGCCATCGCCATCACCGACGCGCGCGTGATGCCCTCGAGCACCCCGTCGCTGGGCGGAGGCGTCATAAGCACGCCGCCGCGCACCACGAAGATGTTCTCGCCGGAACCCTCGGCGACGTGGCCGTGCTCGGTGAGCATGATCGCTTCGTCATAGCCGGCGTTGGTCACCTCGATCTTGGCGAGGATGCTGTTCAGGTACTGGCCGGTGGCCTTGGCGGCGCGGGCCAGAGCCGTGTGGTCGAGAGACTGGATGCTGGACGTCTTGGCGCGCACGCCGTGCAGGATTCCCTCTTCACCGAGGTAGGTGCCCCACGGCCAGGCGGCGATGGCCACGTCGACCGGGGCGTTCAACGGGAACAGGCCCATCTCGCCGTAGCCGCGGTAGACCAAAGGGCGGATGTAGCAGGCCTCGAGGCCGTTGCCCTCGATGACCGCGAACGTGGCGTCGTAAAGTTCCTCGACGCTGTACGGCACGGGCATGTAGTAGAGCTTGGCGGAGCGAGCCAGTCGCTTCAGGTGCTCTTCGAGACGGAAGACGCCAGGGCCCGCAGGGGTCTTGTAGCAGCGGATGCCCTCGAAGACCCCGGAGCCGTAGTGCAGCGCGTGCGTGAGAACGTGGACCTTGGCTTCGGCCCACGGCAGGAGCTCACCGTTCATCCAGATCTTGTCCACCTCGGGTATCGGGGCCATCGTCTTCCTCCTGTCCTTCCGCGCGGGCTCCGCGCGGCAGGTTCGGTCTCTTCAACAGAGCTTAGGGAGCCTCGAGCACTCGGTCAGACGCGTTCGGCCACGAGGTCGCCGACCTCGCTCGTGGAGTAGCCCATCTGGCCGGAGGCCATGCCCTTCATCTTGGTGCCGGTGACCTCGGTCACGGCGCGCTCCACGTCCTGCGCCGCCCGGCTCTCGCCCAGGGTGTCGAGCATCATCGAGCCGGCCACGATGGCCGCGACGGGGTTGATGACACCCTGGCCGGTGTACTTGGGCGCCGAACCGCCGATGGGCTCGAACATGCTGACGCCATCTGGGTTGATGTTGCCGCCGGCCGCGACGCCCATCCCCCCCTGGGTGATCGCGCCCAGGTCGGTGATGATGTCGCCGAACATGTTGCCGGTCACGAGGACGTCGAACCACTCCGGGCTCTTGACCATCCACATGCAGGTGGCGTCCACGTGGTAGTACTCGCGCTTGACGTCCGGGTACTCCTCTTCACCGATCTCGTTGAAGCGGCGGTTCCAGAGATCGTAGACATACGTCAGGACGTTGGTCTTGCCCACCAGGCCGAGGGTGTTGTCGGGGCCGATATCGCGCGCTTTCTTGCCGTGCTTGCGCGTGTAGTCGAACGCCCAGCGCAGACAGCGGTCGACCTGGGCGCGGCTATACAGCATGTTCTGAACGGCGACCTCGTGCGGCGAGCCCTTCATCATGATGCCACCGCCGCCGGCGTACATGTCGCCGGAGTTCTCGCGGACCACCACGTAGTCGATGTCCTTCGGGCCTTTGTCCTTGAGCGGAGTCTCCACCCCGGGGTAGAGACGCACGGGACGCAGGTTGATGTACTGGTCCAGCTCGAAGCGCAGGCGAAGGAGGAGGCCCTTCTCCAGAATGCCGGGCTCGACGTCCGGATGCCCCACGGCACCGAGGTAGATCGAGTCGAATCCCTTCAGCTCTTCGACGGCCGAGGCCGGCAGGATCTCGCCGGTGCGCAGATAGCGCTCGCCGCCGAAGTCGTAGTGCGTCAGGTCGAGCGCGAACCGGTGCTTGTCGGCGGCCGCCTGCAGGGACTTGAGTCCCTCGGCCACCACCTCGGGCCCGGTGCCATCGCCCGGCATCACCGCGATCTTGTAGGTCTTCCCCATTGTTCTCTCCGATGCTGGATGCGTGTTCAGTGTGTCAGTGGTCAGGCGCCTTGCCCGCCCAAGCGGGACTTGACGTAGGGCAGCAGACCGCCCTTGTCGATGAGCTCCTGCATGAACGGCGGGAACGCCTCGGCGTCGTACGTCTTGCCCTGCGTGAGGTTCTCGACGGTGCCGGCGGCGAGGTCCACGCGCAGGCGGTCGCCCGCCTGCGCCTCGCGCGCCGCCTCCGGGCACACGACGATGGGCAGACCGGTGTTGATGGCGTTGCGGTAGAAGATCCGCGCGAACGACGAGGCCACGACGACACTGATCCCAGAGGCCTTGATGGCCACCGGGGCGTGCTCACGGGAGCTGCCGCAGCCGAAGTTCTCGTGGGCGACGATGATGTCGCCGGGCTGCACGCTGCTCACGAACCCGGCGTCGATGTCTTCCATGCAGTGCTCGGCAAGCTCGGCGGGATCGTTGGTCGTGAGGTAGCGGGCCGGGATGATGACGTCGGTGTCGACGTCGCGGCCGTACTTGTGCACGGTGCCCTCGAAGATCATCGCGGACCTCCCTTGCCGGCGCCGACTTCTTCGGGCGTGGCGATGTGGCCGGCCAGCGCGGAGGCGGCGGCCACATACGGGCTCGCGAGGTAGATCTCGGCGCCGGGGTGGCCCATGCGGCCGACGAAGTTGCGGTTGGTGGTGGCCACGGCGCGTTCGCCCTCGGCGAGCACGCCCATGTGGCCACCGAGGCACGCGCCGCAGGTGGGCGTGCTGAAGGCGCAGCCGGCCTCGATGAGCGTCTGCATGGTGCCGTCGGCGATGGCGTCGAGGCACACCTGCTGCGTGCCCGGCAGGATGATGGCGCGCACGTTGGGGTGCACCCTCTTGCCGCGCAGAATGGCGGCCGCCTGACGCAAGTCGGCGATGCGGCCGTTGGTGCAGCTGCCGATCACGACCTGGTCGATGGTCACGTCCGCCAGGTCGGCGGCGGCGGCCGTGTTGCTGGGCAGGTGCGGCTTGCTCACAGTGAGCGGCACGGCGGCGGCGTCGATCTCGAGGATGCGGGCGTACTCGGCGTCCACGTCACTGGCGAACACCTTGCCCGCGAGGCGCGCGCGACTGCCCTCCGGCCGGCTCTGCAGATACTGAGTCGTCTTCTCGTCGAAGCCGACGATGCCGTTCTTGCCGCCGGCTTCGATGGCCATATTGCACATCGTGAAGCGCTCGTCCACGGAGAGCGCCTCGATGGCCTCGCCGGCGAACTCCATGGCCTGGTAGAGCGCCCCGTCGACGCCGATCAGGCCGATGGTGTGCAGCATCAGGTCCTTGCCGGTGACCCACGGCTGAGGGCGGCCCGAGTAGACGAACTTGATGCTCTCGGGCACGCGCAGCCACACGCGCCCCCAGGCCATGGCAGCGGCGAAATCGGTGCTGCCCATGCCGGTGCTGAAGGCGGCCACGGCGCCGTAGGTACAGGTGTGGCTGTCGGCGCCGACGACGACGTCGCCCGGCGCCACCATGCCGGTGTCGGGCAGCAGCACGTGCTCGATGCCCACGCGCCCGACCTCGAAGTAGTTGACGATCTCGTGCTGGCGGGCGAATTCACGCATCTTCTTGCTCTGGCCCGCCGCCTTGATGTCCTTGTTGGGCGTGAAATGGTCGGGCACCAAAGCGATTCGGGCCGGGTCGAAGACATTCGTGAACCCGGCCTTCTCGAACTCGGCGATCGCCAGCGGAGCGGTGATGTCGTTGGCCAGCGCCAGGTCGACCTTCGCCTCGATGATGTCGCCGGCGTGCACCTCGTCGCGCCCCGCGGCGCGGGCGAGGATCTTCTCGGTGATCGTGGAACCCATCAGACCTCCCCTGCAGCCGCGGCGTTGTTGACGGCCCGTACATAGGCCTTCGCCGAGGCTTCCATCACATCGAAACTGACCGCCTGACCTTTGAACGAGCGGCCGTTGACCTCCACGGCCACGCGCACCTCGGCGAGCGAGTCCTTGCCTGCCGAGATGGCGCGCACCTGATAGTCGGCCAGGCTGCCGGTCATCCCGACGGCGTCGTCGATGGCCGCGAACACGCTCTCGACCGAACCGTTGCTGAAACTGCGCCCCTTCTTCAGCTGGCCGCGAGCCTCCACCTCCACCTGACTCGTGGGGATGATGGAGGAGCCCGACTGGTTGACGAAGCTCTTGAGGCTGAAGTGGTCCTGGCGCTCGCGGATCTCTTCGCTCACGAGCGCCTCCAGGTCGAGCACTGTGACCTGTTTCTTCTTGTCGGCGACCTCTTTGAAGCGCTTGAAGGCGTCGTCGAGGTCGGCGTTCGAGAGCTGGTAGCCGAGCTCGGCGAGCTTGGCACGCAGCGCGTGCCGGCCGCTGTGCTTGCCGAGCACGATGTCGTTGTCGGTGAGACCGACGTCGGCGGGCTTCATGATCTCGAAGGTCGAGGCCTCGCTGAGCACTCCGGCCTGGTGGATACCGCTCTCGTGGGCAAACGCGTTGCGCCCAACGATGGCCTTGTTGCGCTGGATCTGGTAGCCGGTCAGCGAGCTCACCAGGCGGCTGGTGCGCGCGATCTCTGTCGTCTCCACGCCGGTCTGGCAGTCGAGAGACTCGCCGCGCGTGCGGATCGCCATGACGACCTCTTCGAGCGAGGCGTTGCCGGCACGTTCGCCGATGCCGTTGACGGCGCATTCGACCTGGGTGGCGCCGGCGCGGACCGCGGCCAGCGAGTTGGCCGTGGCCAGGCCGAGGTCGTTGTGACAGTGCACGCTCACGGTCACGTCGTGCAGCGACGGGCACAGCCGGTAAAGCTCGCGGATGAGGTCGCCGAACTCCAGCGGCAGGGCGTAGCCCACCGTGTCGGGCACGTTGATGGTCGTCGCGCCGCACTCGACGGCGATGCCCAGCACCCGTGCCAGGAACTCGGGCTCGGAGCGGCTCGCGTCCATGGCGCTGAACTCGACGTCGGCGCCGGCGCGGGTGCTCGCGAGGTCACGCGCCAGGGTCACCATGGCGCGCGTGTCGGCGAGCACCTCCTCCGGCGTCTTCTTGATCTGGTACTTCATGTGCACCGCGCTCGTGCTGATGAAGGTGTGGATGCGCGGCTTTGCGGCCACCTTGACGGCCTCCCAGGCGGCCACGATGTCCTGTTCCATGGCCCGCGCGAGGCCGGCGATACGCGGTCCCTCGATCTCGCTGGCGATCGCCCTGACCGCCTCGAAATCGTCAGGCGAGGCGATCGGGAAGCCGGCCTCGATGATGTCGACCCCCAGCTTGGCGAGCTGGCGGGCGATCTCGAGTTTCTCGGCCCTGTTCAAGGTTGCGCCCGGCGCCTGTTCGCCGTCGCGCAACGTGGTATCGAAGATGTTGATGTAGCGGTGCTCGGTCACGGTGTACCTACACCTCCCAAGGCAGAAGTCGTCGCCACGTGGTGTGCTGCGGATCCGCTTGTGATCCAGAAAGGGGCCGTTAGGCCCGGCAGGTGTCTACGCATCCCCCCGCGGGGGGAGGAGCAGGGCGAGGCCGAGGAGGCCGAGGACGCTGGCGCGTACCTCAATGTGGTCCTCCCGGGGCGACTCGCTTGTGCCGCGGCGACGCATCGTCCGGAGAGTTTACGTCAGGCGTGCGCGAGGGCGCAAGCGTCTCGAATCAAGACAACGCTACTCCGGTTTCAGGCCGACCCGCCGGGGAAGCCTCAAACGGTACGGTCATGATGAAAGGTGACTCCCATGAAACTGGTAACCACACGACTCAGCACGGCGCCCGCGGCAACAACCCTCCCCGCGGAGGATCTGAAGCGGGCGCGTTCGTTCTACGAAGAGAAGCTCGGCCTCGAGACCGAGATGCGCGACGACATGCCGGAGGGCGTCTTCGTCCACGCCGGCAAAGGCAGCCTGATCTTTCTGTACGAGCGTGGCCGCGCCACGGCGGAGAACACCGCCGTGACGTTCGAGGTCGACGACCTCGAGGGGACTGTCTCCGAGCTGCGCTCGCGCGGCGTCACGTTCGAGGAATACGACTTTCCTGGCCTCAAGACGGTCGACGCGATCGCCACGAGGGACGCCGACAAGGCCGCCTGGTTCAAGGACAGCGAGGGCAACATCCTCTGCGCCCACGAGACGCTCGCGGCCTAGACAAGCGCGCTCTGCGGCGCGTGAAGGCACCGGGACGGCGGGTCGTACAGCAGCCCGCCGTCCCGGCCCCATCGGCCGGCGGAAGTGCTCGCCTGCAACTCCTCCCCACGCCACCTCCTCGACACTTCGCGGATGACCCCTCTGGTAGGATGGCGGTGGTCCGCCGCGTCCACCAAGGGGGGTCCCATGTCCAGGCGCCGGCTCCTGCTTCTGCTTCCCGGCATCGTCCTCGCCCTGTTCGCGGCGAGCTCTCCTGCGGCGCTCGCCGCCTACGGCCCTCTGTGGTCGCAGCCGGTGACCGCGGCGGCGCAGCTCGTGGCGAGCGACGCCGGCGTCACCGTGGTGTGGGCGGTCGCCGACGGCGCGGGTGCCGCTCTCGTCGCGCAGCGCTACGACCGCGCCGGCGAGCCGCTCGGCGCCGTGCCCGCCGTCCTCGCGGACGGCATCGACGGCCTCAGCGACTGGCTGGCGACCGGCGACGGAGCCGGCGGCGTGATCGCGACCTGGAAAGCCGGCGGCGTCACGTCCGTGCAGCGCTTCGCGGCGAGCGGGTCCGGAGTCTACGGCACCGTGACGGTCTGCAGCGACGCCGCAGTGGCGGCGCTGCGCGGGTCCGGCGCCACGGCGGCGCCGGTGCAGCTGGAGCCGGACGGCCTCGGCGGCGTCTACGTGCGGCTTCTGGCGACGCCGTCGCTGCTCTCGGGCGACACCCTGCTCGCCTACGTCGCTCCGCTCGGCGAAGCCGCGCGCCCCGACCCCGGCCTCGCCGTCGGCAAGGGTACTGTCGCCGGCATGAGCAGCGACGCTCTCGGCCACCTGTTCGTCCTTCTGGGCGGGCCGGGCCGCAACGGCGTGGCCGTGCAGCACTTCGCCCCGGACCTGAACGCCGACTGGGCCGCGCCCAACACTCCCTACAACCCTCTGGTGGGCCCGCCTCCGGCCACGCCGCAGACACCTGTGGGCATCGTCGCGGCGTCGAGCGCGACGATGGCATGGCGCGAAGGCGGCGCGCTCAAGGTGCAGCGCTTCGCCGCCGCCGGAGACCGCCTGTGGCTGCGACCTGCCGCCGTGAGCGTGAGCGGTGAGACGACGCTCGCCGACGATGCCTGGGGCGGCTGCTACCTCGCGGGCACGTCCGGCGATGGCCTGCGCGTACAGCACATCGCCGAGGATGGCAGCCTCGTGGGCGATCCCGGCGGCAGCGCCTTGCGCCTCGGCCTGGCCGACCCCAGCGTGGACGGCGTCTCGTGGAACAGCGCCGGCGACCTCGCCGTCGCCTACGGCGACGGCAGAACCTCCGCCGGCGTGGCGCGGATGACCTATCTCGGCGCCTGGTCGAACCCCGCCCTGAGCCCCATCCCGGCAGCCTTAGAGGCCATCGCTCCCGACCAAGCCGGCGGCGAGTACGCCCTCGGTATGGGCCCCGGCGCCCGGCTCTGGCGGCTGGGCGAAGCGGGCGCGGCGCTCACCTTACGCCCCCGCGCCTCCCAGATCACCTACGGAGAGAAGGTCGGCGTTTCCGGGTACCTCACGGCCGCCGGAGGCCCGCTCGCCGAACGCTGCGTCGAGATCCGCTGGGCCAGCGCCGGCGGCGTCAAGAAGACGGCGGCGACGGCGACCACCGACGGCAACGGTTTCTACCGAGCGACGATCGCCCCCGACGCCACCGTTGTGTGGACCGCCGCGGCCACGGGCCCAGCCGGCGAAAGCATCGTCAGCGAGGCGTTCCGCGACCTCACGGTGGCGCCCCAGGTCTCGATCGCGCTCGCCAGCCGCCGGGCCGGCAGCGGATACGTCGAGATCTTCTCGGGGGCCGTCAAACCGGCCCACCCGGGCAGCCGGGTGCTCGTGCAGCGGCGCAGCGGCGGTTCCTGGCGCACGGTGGCCGGCGGCTCGCTCGACGGCCGCTCCCGCTACCGCGTCTCTTGGCCGCTGCCGCTGCGCGCGGCCACCTACCTGTTCCGCACGCTGCTCCCGGCGCACAGCGACCACGAGGCGGGCGTCTCCCGCAGCGCCCGCCTGCGGGTCGTGTTCAACGGCGGCTGAAGCTAGAGCTCCACCCGCCGGCCGCCGAGCAGATCGCAGCTCGCCACGAGATCGGCGAGCTGGTCGGCGGTGAGGGACTCGTCGAGCGTGAGGCCCATCATGGCTTCGTGCTCCTTGAGATCGCGCCCCACGCCCATCTGGCCGATGTTGATGCCGAACTCGCCGACTTTGGTGCCGATGCGGCCGATCATGCCGGGCACGTCCGAGTAGCGCAGAAAGACCATGTGCGGCGCCGGCTCGATGTCGACGTCCTGCCGGTACACCCTGACCAGGCGCGGCCGATGCTTCGGGCCCAGGGTCGTCCCGGACACCGAGAGCTCGCCCTGCGCGTCGCGGGTCGTCACCGTGATGAGGTTGAGGAAGTCGATAGCCGCCGGCTGCTTGGTCTCCTTGGCGGTGATGCCGCGCTCCTCGGCGATGTTCTGCACGTTGACGAAGTTCACCGGCCCGTCCACCTTGTCGGCGAGCACCCCCTGCAGCACGCCGAGCGTGAGGATGCGGGTGTCGTAGCGGGCGATGCCGCCGCCGTAGCCGATCTCGAAGGCGTCGACCGGGCCCTCGGCGAGCTGCACCACGAGCTTGCCGAGCTGCTTGCAGAGCCCAAGGAACGGCATCAGCTCGTCGGCGTCCTCGCCGGGCGCCAGCGGGATGTTCACGGCGTTGCTGGCGAACTCGCCGTTGAGCACCGCCGCCACCTGCTCGGCGATGATCGTGCCGGCGCGCAGCTGAGCTTCCACGGTGCTGGCCCCGAGATGCGGCGTGGCGATGACGCTGTCGTACTTGAACAAGGGGCTCTCGGTGGTGGGCTCCTTGGGGTACACGTCGACCGCGGAGACGGCGACCTTACCGTTTTCGATGGCGCGCGCCCAGGCGTCCTCGTCGATGATACCGCCGCGGGCGACGTTGACCACGCGCACGCCGTCCTTCATCTTGGCGAACTCCTCGTCGCCGATGAAGCCGAGGGTCTCGGCGTTCTTCGGCAGGTGTACGGTGATGAAATCGGCCTCGCGGTAGATCTTGTCGGGGTTGTCGGCGCGCTTGAGGCCGAGCTCGTGGAACTTCTCGGCGGGCACGAACGGGTCGTAGGCGAGCACGTCCATGCCGAGACCGCGAGCGTCCTCGGCGACCAGAAAGCCAATGCGCCCCAGGCCGAGGATGCCGAGCGTCTTGCCGCGCAGCTCCACGCCGCCCTTGCCCCACTTGCCCTTCTCCCAGCGGCCGTCCTTGAGGTCGGCGTGGGCCTGCGGGATGTTGCGCGCAGTGGCCATGATCAGAGCCACCGTATGCTCGGCGGCAGAGAGCACGTTGCTCTGCGGCGCGTTGACGACGATGACGCCGCGCTTGGTCGCCGCGGCGACGTCGACGTTGTCGACGCCGACGCCGGCGCGGCCCACCACCTGGAGCTTCGCGCCGGCCGCGATGACGTCCGCCGTCACCTTGGTGGCGGAGCGGATGATGATGCCGTTGTACTCGGGGATGCGGGCAAGGAGCTCGTCCGCATCCCAGTCCGTGCCCACGTCCACCTGGAAACCCTGCTCTTCGAGGTACGAGATGCCCTCGGGGGCGAGCTTCTCCTTGATCAGGACCTTCTTCTTGTCGATCATCTCGGTCGCCCCCTTCAG
Source organism: uncultured Thermoleophilia bacterium (assembly GCA_963765635.1). Classification (GTDB taxonomy): domain Bacteria; phylum Actinomycetota; class Thermoleophilia; order UBA2241; family UBA2241; genus CAIXSE01. The sequence goes on along the minus strand of CAVXXF010000002.1, from coordinate 271,652 downwards.
AGCTGCACGGTGCTCTGCATGAACACCTTTTCGGCGGCGGCCGCGGAGGCGCCGAACTTGACGTCGTAGCCCAGCTCGGCCAGCACCATCTCGACCGTGGTGAGCCCGACGATGATGTCGCTGTGGCCGAAGTAGCCACAGTGGCCGAAGCGGAAGATCTTGCCCTTGACGGCGCCCTGGCCGCCGGCGAGCCATACGCCCCATTTGTCGCGGGCGATCTTACCGATCTTGCCGCCGTCGACGCCCTCCGGCACCTTGACGGCGGTCACGGAGTTGGCCTCCGGATCCTCGACCGCGAACAGCTCGAGGCCGAGCGCCTTGACGCCCTCGCGGGCGGCCTTGCCGAGCACGCGATGCCGCTCGAACACGTTCTGGAGGCCCTCTTCCTTGATCAGGTCGATGGCGGCGTTCTGCGCGACCATGAGGTTCACGGCCGGCGTGTACGGCGTCTGCGCGGAGTCGCCGGTCATCTTCTTGCGCATGGCGACGAAGTCAAAGTAGAAGCGTGGGGTCTTGCACTGGTCGATGACGGCCCAGGCCTTTTCGCTGACGGCGGCGTAGGCGAGGCCCGGCGGCACCATCAGGGCCTTCTGGGAGCCGGCCACGCAGATGTCCACGTGCCACGCGTCGGTCTTGAGATCGCTGGCGCCGAGGCCGCTGATCGCGTCGACGACGAGGATCGCCGGCGTCCTGGCGACGATCGCGCCGAGCGCCTCGATGTCGTTGACGACGCCGGTGGACGTCTCGCTGTGCTGCACGAAAACGGCCTTGATCGCCGGGTCGGCGGCCAGCGCCTTCTCGATGTCGGCCGGGTCGGCCTTGGTGCCCCACGCGTAGTCGAGCACGGTGACCTCGGCGCCCCACGTGGCGTTCAGCTTCTTCCAGCGCTCGCCGAAGTTGCCGATGGAGGCGACCAGGACGTGGTCGCCCGGGTTCACGACATTGACGACCGCGCCCTCCATGGCGCCGGTGCCGCTGGCGGCGTACACCATGATGTCGTTCTCGGTCTGGTAGATGTACTTCATGCCCGCGACGACCTGCGTGAGGATCTCGGTGAAGCGCGGCGCGCGGTGGTGGATGACCGGTTCGGCCAGGGCCGAGAGCACCTCTGGCGGCACAGGCGTGGGGCCGGGAGTGATGAGGAAACGCTTCTGCATCGGAGTGTCCTTTCCGGGCGGTTCGGGGCCGGGGCGCAGAGGGCCGCGGAGTGAGCGAGTGAGTGGGCGAAGTCGCCATCGTAGCCAATCGGCGGCGGCCCTCACAACTGTTGGACGTCAGACGGACGATCGGGGGATGATCAGGCGCGGCTGCAGCCGCACGGCCCTGAGAAAGAGTGGAGCGTCACGGTTAGATGCGGGAGCCGGCTGGAGCGGGCGGGGCGGTAGATCCGCCCCGCCCGCTCCAGCCGTCACGACGGGCGATGTGTCGAGTCTCGCATGGCGGACATGATAGCTCAGGGCCACGCCTTGTGTCCAGATGCACAAGCGCCAGGGTCCCGGTGAGCGCGGCCCCTACAGCTCGACGCCCTTGCCGAACGCCAGCCCGCAGCGCGCGACAAGCTGCTCGAGCTGATCCGCGTCGAGCGGCTCGTCGAGGGTGAGGGCCATGACCGACTCTCGCTGAGCCGTACCACGACCGACAGACATGTGGCGGATGTTGATCCCCCACTGCCCGAGCATGGTGCCGACCGCACCGCCCACGCCCGGTGCGTCGACGTACCGCAGGAACAGCATGTGCGGCGCCGGATCGATATCGATGTCTTCGCCGAAGACCCTCACGAGTCGCGCTTTGTGCTCCGGACCAAGTGAGGTGCCCGAGACCGACACGAGGCCCTGAGGACCGCGCGTCGACACCGTGATGAGCCGCGGGAAGTCGGGAAGGTCCGACTGCTTCGTCTCGCGGGCGCTCACACCCCGCGCCTCCGCGATGGACTGGACGTTGACGTAGTTGACGCGGCCCTCCACCTGGTCGGCGAGCACGCCGCCAAGCACGCCGAGCGTGAGGATCCGCGTGTCGAAGAAGGCGAAGCTGCCGCCGTAGCTGATCTCGACCTCTTCGACTGAGCCGCCGGCGAGACCCACGAGCAACCGCCCCAGCTGGGCGCACAGACCCAGATACGGCATGAGCTCGTCGGCGTCGTCGACCAGCGTGACCGGCACGTTGACGGCATTGCTGGCGAACTCGCCGCGCAGCACGGCGGCGACCTGCTCGGCGATCATGAGGCCCGCGCGCAGTCGTGCATCGAGGGTCGACTCTTCAAGGTGGGGCGCGAGAAGTAGGCGGTCATGCGTCGCGAGAGGGCCGCTGAGCGGCGGATCGCCGGCGTGCACCGCGGCGGCCGAGGCCGCCACCTTGCCTCCGGCGATAGCGGCCGCCCATGCCGCCGGGTCGACGACGCCCGCCGGCGCCAGACTGATGACCCGCACACCGTCCTTCATGAGTGCGAACTCGGCCTCACCGACGAGCTCCCCAGGCTGCGGGTCGCCGGGCAGATCCACCAGGATGAAATCGGCTTCGGCGTAGAGGCGCTCGGAATCGTCGGCCGCCGTCAGCACGTTCATGCCCAAGGCTGAAGCGGCTTCGCTGAGCAGCAGCGCGACGTGTCCGGGCCCCACGATACCGAGCGTCCGGCCCCGCACCTCGACGCCAGACCGCGCCCAGGCATCCGGCTCCCAGCGGCCGGCGCGAAGGTCGGCGTGCGTACCCGCCAGGTCGCGCGCGCACGCCAGCACGAGCGCCAGCGCCTGCTCAGCCGCGGAGATCGCGTTGCTCTGCGGAGTGTGGACCACGACGACGCCGCGCCTGGTCGCCTCGGCGACGTCGATGTCGGCCACGCTCAGCCCGGTGCGACCCACCACCTGAAGGTCGCCGCCGGCCCGGAGCATGTCCGCCGTGACGCCATGCGCCGGGCCGACGATCAGACCGTGGCATCCGGGGATCCTGATGAGAAGCTCGTCGTCGTCCCAGCCTATGCCGACGTCGACCGCGAGGCCTTCGCCGCGAAGAAGGTCGATGCCCTCGGGAGCAAGCTCCTCGAGAACGATGACTCTCTTCTTCTCGCTCATCTCACGGCCCCCCAGCTCACACGTCGATATCGAGCCCGCCCTCATCGATCCAGCTCATCATGCCGCGCAGCTCTTTGCCGACGGTCTCGATGAGATGCTCCTTGCCCTGGCGCTGCAGCGCATTGAACACGGGGCGATTGGCCATGTTCTCGAGGATCCATTCGCGCGCGAACTCGCCGCTCTGGATCTCGGCGAGCAGCTCGCGCATGGTCTCGCGCACGTTCTCGTCGATGACGCGCGGGCCGCGGGTGAGGTCGCCGTACTCGGCCGTATCGCTGATGCTGTAGCGCATCCCGGCGATGCCCTTCTCCCACATGAGGTCGACGATGAGCTTGAGCTCGTGGAGGCATTCGAAGTAGGCGATCTCGGGCTGATAGCCCGCCTCGACGAGGGTGTCGAAGCCGGCCGTGACCAGCTCCATGGCGCCGCCGCAGAGCACGGCCTGCTCGCCGAAGAGGTCGGTCTCGGTCTCTTCGGCAAACGTGGTATCGAGCCCGCCGGCGCGCAGGCCGCCGATGCCGCTGGCGTAGGCCAGCGCCTGGGCCTGCGCCTTGCCGCTGGCGTCCTGATACACGGCGATGACCACGGGCACGCCTTTGCCCTCGACGTACTGGCGGCGCACGATGTGGCCGGGGCCCTTGGGCGCCACCATGCTCACGTCCACGGTCTTCGGCGGCACGATCTGGCCGTAGTGGATGTTGAAGCCGTGCGCGAACATCAGCGTGGCGCCGTCCCTGAGGTTGGGGCCCACGTCGTTCTTGTAGATGATGGCCTGCGTCTGGTCGGGCACGAGCATCATGACGACGTCGGCGCGCTTGGTGGCCTCGGCGGCGCTGAGGATCTCGAAGCCGGCCTTCTCGGCACGGTCGCCGTTGGCGGTGCCCTTGAGCTCGCTGACGAGCACCGTGACGCCCGAGTCGCGCAGATTCTGGGCGTGCGCGTGACCCTGGCTGCCGAAGCCGATGATGGCCACGGTCTTGGCCTTGATCAGGGAAAGGTCGGCGTCCTTGTCGTAGTACATGCGATGTCTCCTCCTGTGTACGCCCCACGGGGCGGGTGCACTCCGAACGATGAACTTTACTGCGTCGCGCCTGGTGCGGCAACGTGGACGCCGCCCGCGGTGCGCCTACTGGTACGTCTTCTTGTCGCGGCGCAGCCATCCCGGGGCGTGATCCCCGTCCGGGTCCGCATGCGTCCAGTGAATGGTGCCGCCCTCGGCACTCCACTCATAGACTCCGCTGAAGGCGATCTCGTCGCCGACCGCCAGACCCACGACGCGGGGGGCCACATCGAGGTTGTGCGCCACGAGAAGCGTCTGACCGGAATCCAGGCGCACGATGAAGCGCTGGTGACGGCTGCCCTCGTCGTCATCGGTGAGCAGCCTCGACACCGTGCCGCGGCCCTGCACCTGCAGGTCGTTCGCGCGATCCCTGAAAGCCGCAGCCAGGATCGCGTCTCCGGGGTCGCCCTCTGCGTCCGCTTCGGACGCTGCGCACCCGCCGGCAGCGACCCCCGCGAGACCCAGGAGAACGATGGCCACGACCAGCTGTTTCATGTCGGCTCCTCCCCGGACTTCGTCCGCTCGGCCACGAGCCGATCGTAGCGGCGCAACGAGATCGTCTGCATGATCGCGATGATGACCGCGACCACGGCGACCAGCACCACGCCGGGCACCCTGGGCCCGGCGACCCAGCACAGCGCCGCCACAGCGACGATGGCCGCGACGCGCTCAGGCGCCAGCCGACGCACGGCCTGCCATTGCAGGCCCAGGAGACCGCCCACGAAGAACGCGACGGCGCCGGCCAGCACCGCGAGCTCGCCGCCAGACGGGGAGTCGGTCGGATGCGCGACGACGTGTTCGGCGACCACGGCGAAGAGGACCAGGCCGAAGACGATCGGGAAGTGGCCGAGGGTGAAGCGGTCGCGGGCGATGCGCCCACGTTCGTGGTGACTGGCCGAGCGCAGGGCCCGCTCGACCGCCTCAGGCACATAAGCGAAGTAGGTCCACCAGAACACGCAGGCGACGGCCACGGTGGCGAGCAGGCCGGCGCCGACCACCGGGCTGAGACGCACTCCGGCGGCCGAGGCGCCCACTGCGACCAGGATCTCACCGAGAGAGATGATGACGAAGAGCGCGTGCCGTTCGGTGAAATGCCCGGGGTCGACCGTCCATTCGATGGTCCCCTCCTGGCCTCGTCCGCCGGCCAGGGCGCTGGCGACGCTGAACGCCGCGACCGCGCACCACACGCCGAAGCGCGCGCCATCGGGGAGAAAGGCGCCGCCGAGCAGCACCAGCGGCGCCAGGGCCGCCAGCGGCGCGTAGCGGAGCCACGCTCTTCGAGTCGCCGGCTCCCGCCGCAAGCCCCAGCCCTGGATCGCCAGCGCCCACAGGTTCACGGCCAGATACGCGCCCGCGAACTCGAGCCCCGATGACCCGTAGGCCCCCGGCAAGGCGACCGCCATGAGCAAGGTGAGCGGCACCGTGGCCAGCACCAGGAACTGGGTCGCCGAGCGGCCGCCCAGGTCGATCGCGGTGCCCAGCCAGGTGAACTGCGACCACAACCACCACACCAGCCAAGCCAGGAGCAGCCCCCTGGCGAAGCCGGCCACGCTCAGGTCGGAGGCGAGCACCCCGGCGACCTGCGTGACCGCGAAGACGAAGACGAGGTCAAGGAAGAGCTCCAGGTTGGTAGCATGGCGGCCGCTGTCTTCAGCGGCCTCCAGGGCTGCCTCGTCCAGGCCCGCCTTCTCGAGGACGGGGTCGCCGGCGGCGGTCACGTCGCCCAGTCCCGGAGCCGACGACACGGCCTCACCAGTCCACCTTCTCCGCGGGCACGAGCCCAGCGTAGAAGGCGGCGTCGTCGCCGAGCAGCAGCAGGCTGGTCTCGGCGGGGAGATCGGTGGCTGCGATCGTCACCGCGGATCGCCCCGAGAACAGCACCGGCCACAGGGTCCCGGCATACTGCACCGCGGCTGGGCTCGTGTGCGTCTGGAGGATGAGCGGCGGCTTGACCTGCTCCATGAGGCGGAAGCCCTTCTGGTTGATCGCGTCCATATGGCTGAAGGAGTTCTCGAACTGGGTGACGGCGATGTCGACGTCGCCCAGCTTCTCCAGCTGCCCGGCCGTCAGAACGGTCTGCCCGAGGTCGCCGAAGTGGGCGATGCGCAGGCCACCGATGTCGATGACGAAGATGTAGTCGGTGCCGTTCTTCGGCAGCAGTGGGTCGCCCTCGTTGTGCGCCGCCGCCATGCCCGTGATGACCGCGTCGGGCGTCTCGATCGTACCCTCCCTCACGAACAGCTGGCGGCCGGGAAAGCTGCCGCGAAAGCCGTGCGACAGGTGGTCGTCGTGAGTGTGCGTGGTCAACAAAATGTCGTCGGCCGTCGGCGGCGCCGAGAGAGCAGACGGGTCGTAGACGTCGATCAGCACCCGGGCGCCGCCGTTCAGGCTCACCTCGACCTGGGCGTTGCCTTCATAGCGGATCGTGACGCCGGACGCCGGTGGGGCGGTCGCCGGCTCGGTGGCGACCGGGGAGGGACTGGACGAAGGAGACCGCACATCGCCTGACCCCCCTGCCCCGCACCCCGAGATGAGCAGAAGAGCGCCGGCAAGGGTCATGAACAGACGCACGGTTCTCATGGTCCTTCCTCTCGTGGCCACGGGTCCCCCGGACGGGCGCTCAGCCCTCGTCCGCCCCGATCCCCCAGTGCTCGATCACGTAGTCCATGTCCTTGTCACCACGGCCGCTGAGGTTGACGAGGATGGTGCCGGTCTTCATCTCCCGTGCCTTCACGAGCGCGTGGGCCACGGCGTGCGCACTCTCGAGCGCCGGGATGATGCCTTCCTGACGGCTGAGCTTGAAGAACGCGTCGCGGCAGGCGTCGTCGCTACAGGTGACGTACTCGACCCGGCCGGCGTCCTTGAGGTAGCTGTGCTCGGGGCCGACGCCGGGGTAGTCGAGGCCGCTGGCGCACGAGTACACGGGGGACGGCAGGCCATCCTCGTCCTGCAGGAGGTAGCACTTGAAGCCGTGGATGATGCCCTCGCGGCCGTAGGTCATGGTCGCGGCGTGCTCGCCGACCTCGGCGCCGCGGCCCAGCGGCTCGACGCCGATCAGCTCGCAGGGGTCGTCGAGGAAGGCCGTGAAGATACCGATCGCGTTGGAGCCGCCGCCGACGCACGCCTCCACCACGTCGGGGAGGTTGCCGGTCATCTCCTGGAACTGCTCGCGGGCTTCGATGCCCACGACGCGCTGGAAATCGCGCACCATGAGCGGGAAGGGATGCGGGCCGACCACCGAGCCGATGCAGTAGATGGAGTTCTCGTAGTCGGCAAGATACGCCTCGAAGGCGGAGTCGACGGCCTCCTTGAGCGTCTTGAGGCCGTGCGAGACGGGCACGACCGTGGCGCCCAGGAGCTGCATGCGGCTGACGTTGGGCGCCTGCTTCTCGATGTCGACCTCGCCCATGTGGATCTCGCACTCGAGGCCGAAGTGAGCGGCGGCCGTGGCGAGGGCGACGCCGTGCTGGCCGGCGCCGGTCTCGGCGATGACCTTCTTCTTGCCCATGTACTTGGCCAGCAGGCCCTCGCCCATGCAGTGGTTCAGCTTGTGCGCGCCCGTGTGGTTGAGATCCTCGCGCTTCAGGTAGATCTGCGCGCCTCCGTTCTCGAGCGACAACGTGCGCGCGTGATAGACCGGGGTGGGCCGTCCCTGGAAGTGCTCGCGCAGGTAACGCAGCTCGGCGATGAACGACGCGTCGTTCTCGATCTCGTGGTAGGCCTTGACGATCTCGGCGAAGGGCCCTTCGAGCTGCGGCGGCAGGAACTGCCCGCCGTAGGCGCCAAAGAAACCGCTCTCGTCGGGTAGCGCCTGCCGTCCGCCCACCTGCTGCGTGGAGGCTTGCTGAGCCATTCATCACCTCGTGACGTGTCTGCTTTGCTGGGAAGACTTCTGAGTGAAAGGGACGCGGCGCGGGCTGGCGTCAGCCGCGCCCGCGCCCCATGGCGATCGTGCCCGTGCGCACGACTTCGAGGATGCCCAGGGGCTGCAGCAACTCGAGAAGCGCTTCGAGCTTGTCGTTCACGCCCACGACGCGCAACGTGAGCGCGCGGCGATCCACATCGACGATCTTGGCCTTGAAGATCTCGGCGATCTGCAGCGCTTCGGTGCGCTTCTCCCCCTCACCGGCGACGCGCACGAACAGCAGTTCGGCCGACACGGAGTTGCCCGCGTCGAGGTCGCGTATCTTGACCACGTTGATGAGCTTGTGCAGCTGTTTGGTGACCTGATCGACGGGGTGCTCGTCGCCGTCGATGACGATCGTGATGCGCGAGAGCTTGGGGTCTTCGCTGAGCCCCACCGCCAGGCTCTCGATGTTGAAGCCGCGCCGTGCGAAGAGCCCGGCGACCCGCGTGAGCACGCCGGGCTTGTTCTCGACGAGGATGGAGAGGGTGTGCTTCATGACTTTCTCCCCTTGCGGCTCTGGCCGCCGATCATCTCGGTGATCTCCTGCCCCGCCGGCACCATCGGGAACACGTTCTCCTCGGCGGAGGTCCGGAAGTCGATCACCGCCGGGCGGCCGCAGCCGATGGCCTCGCGCAGGGCCGGCTCGATCTCGTCCTTCTCTGTGACCAGGAAGCCCACGGCGCCGAACGCCTCGGCCAGCATCTTGAAGTCGGGCTGCGCCTCGATGCAGGTGAACGAGTAGCGTTTGTTCCAGAAGAGGTCCTGCCACTGGCGGACCATGCCCAGATAGCCGTTGTTGAGGATGCAGACCACGACCGGGACGTCGTAGCTCACGGCCGTCGCGAGCTCCTGCATCGTCATCTGGAAGCCACCGTCGCCGCTGACGTCGATCACCGTCTTGTCGGGGTAGGCGATCTTGGCGCCGATGCTCGCCGGCAGCCCGAAGCCCATCGTGCCGAGGCCGCCGGAGCTGATGAACTGCCGCGGATAAAGGTACGTGTAGTACTGGGTCGCCCACATCTGGTGCTGGCCCACGTCGGTACAGATGATGGCGTCGTGAGCGGTGACGCGGTCGATCTCCTGGATCACGAGCTGGGGCGCGAGCTTGCCGTCCTTGGGGTCCTCGTAATGCAGGGGGAACTCCTCCTTGCGGGCGGCGATGCGCGCCAGCCACTCGGCGGTGCGCTCGGGCGGCCACTCCATACCCTCGAGCTCCTTGACCAGCCCCGCAGCCACGTGCCTGGCGTCGCCGACGATGGGGATGAGCGGCACGACGTTCTTGCCGATCTCGGCTGGATCCACGTCGGCGTGGATGACGCGCGCATGCGGCGCGAACGCCTTGAGCTTGCCGGTGACGCGGTCGTCGAAGCGCGCTCCCAGATTGATGAGCAGGTCGCACTCGTGCACCGCGTAGTTGGCGGTGACGGTACCGTGCATGCCCAGCATGCCCATGGAGAGCTCGTGCGTCTCGGGGAAGGCGCCGAGGGCCATGAGCGTGGTCGCCACAGGTAACCGGCGCAACTCGGCGAGCCGCAAGATCTCGGGGGCCGCGTCGGAGGCGATAGCGCCCCCGCCCAGGTACAGCACCGGGCGCTGGGCGTCGTTGATCGCCTTGGCGGCGGCGCGGATCTGCTTTATATGCCCCTTGAACGTGGGCCGGTAGCCAGGCAGATCGATGGAGTCGGCGTCGTGGTAGGCGAGCTCACCCAGGGCGATGTCGACGGGGATGTCGATGACCACCGGGCCGGGACGCCCCGTCGAGGCGATGTGGAAGGCCTCGTGGACGATCTGCGGCAGGTCGGCCGAGGCCTTGACAAGGTAGGAGTGCTTGACGATCGGCAGGGTGATGCCGGTGATGTCGGCCTCCTGAAAGGCGTCGGTACCGATGAGGTCGCTGCGCACCTGCCAGGTGATGACCACCAACGGCGACGAGTCGAGGTAGGCCGTAGCGATGCCGGTGACGAGGTTGGTGGCCCCGGGGCCGCTGGTCGCGGTGCAGACGCCCACCTTGCCGGTGGCGCGCGCGTAGCCGTCGGCGGCGTGCGCCGCACCCTGCTCGTGGCGCACCAGCACGTGGCGCAGCTTCTTGGCGTCGTACAGGGCGTCGTAGAAAGGGATCGCGACGCCGCCGGGATAGCCGAAGATGACCTCGCAGCCCTCGTGCTCGAGGGCGGCCACGAGGGCCTGCGAGCCTTTCATTCTCTTGTCTGGTGTCATCGGAGCACGGCTCCCTTCTCCGCGCCGGAGACGAGTTTGACGTAACGGGCGAGGTAGCCGGTTACGCCGGCACGCGGCGTGATGGGCGGCTGCGCCGCCCGGCGCCGCGCGATCTCCTCTTCGTCGACGTCGAGGGTGAGGCTGCGTGCGGGGATGTCGATGCTGATGGTGTCGCCCTCGTGGACGAGGCCGATGAGTCCGCCGGCGTACGCTTCGGGCGCCACGTGGCCGATGGCGGCGCCGCGCGTGGCGCCGCTGAAGCGCCCGTCGGTGAGGAGCGCGACGTCCTTGTCGCGGCCCTGGCCGGCGAGCATCGACGTGGCGCTGAGCATCTCGGGCATGCCGGGCGCACCTTTGGGGCCCTCGCCGCGGATCACGACCACCGAGCCGGTGCGGATAGCGCCGTCGGCGATAGCCGCCACGGCGTCTCTCTCACTCTCGAAGACCTGGGCGGGGCCGCCGTGGCGCAGCATCTCGTCGGCCACGGCGCCCTCCTTGACCACGGCGCCGTCGGGGGCGAGGTTGCCGAAGAGCACGGCCAGGCCGCCGGTGGCGTGGTAGGCCTTGTCGAGGGGCCGGATCACGTCGTCGTCGACGACGCGGGCGCCGGCCACTGCCTCGGCGACGGTGCCGCCGGCCACGCTGAGGGCGGAGCCGTCCATGAGGCCGGCGCCGATGAGCTGCTTCATCACGGCCTGCACGCCGCCGGCCCGGTACAGGTCTTCCATGTGATGAACGCCCGCCGGCGCGAGCAGGCAGATGTGCGGCACCCGAGCGGCGACCTCGTTGATGCTCTGCAGATCGAACTCGAGGCCCGCCTCGGTGGCGATCGCCGCAAGGTGAAGGACGGTATTGGTGCTGCAGCCCAGGCCGGCGTCTGCTGCGAGAGCGTTGCCGACCGCGGCCTCCGTGAGCAGGTCGCGCGGCTTGAGGTCGGCGGCCAGCACGTCCATGACCTTGGCGCCGGCGTCCTTGGCATAGCGCAGGCGCTCGCTGTAGGCCGCCGGGATGGTGCCGTTGCCGGGCAGCGCCATGCCGATGACCTCGGCGAGGCAGTTCATGGAATTGGCGGTGAACATGCCCGAACACGAGCCGCAGGTGGGGCAGGCGCCACATTCGATGGCCTTGAGGCCGTCGTCGTCGAGGGTGCCTGCCTGGTGGCGGCCCACGGCCTCGAACACGCTGTTGAGGTCGATGGTGCGCCCGTCCAGGTGGCCGGCGAGCATGGGCCCGCCCCCCACCATGATGGCGGGCACGTTGAGGCGCATGGCGGCCATGAGCATGCCGGGCACGATCTTGTCGCAGGTGGGCACCAGCACCAGCGCGTCGAAGGCATGGGCGATGGTCATCGATTCGACGGTGTCGGCGATGAGCTCGCGGCTGGGCAGCGAGTAGTTCATGCCCAGATGGTTCATGGCGATGCCGTCGCAGATGCCCATGACGCCGAACTCCAGGGGCACGCCGCCGGCGCCGCGCACGCCGGCCTTGACGGCCTCGACGACGCTGCGCAGGTGCACGTGGCCGGGCACCACTTCGCTGAAGGCGTTGGCCACACCGATGAACGGCTTCTCCATCTCGGCGTCGCTGATGCCCAGCGCGCGCAGCAGCGAGCGGTGCGGGGCGCGCGCCACGCCGCGTTTGATCTCGTCGCTTCTCACGCTCACCACGCCCTTTCCGCGGGGACCGGCTGCGGCCGGCGGAGCCGCGGGCGGCGCCGGCCGAGAACCCAGAATGATACCCGAAACGGTCGGCAAGGCGTAGGACTCGAGTCCCGTGCCCGGCCCGCGCCGGGATTGACCAGCGCCCGCCGTGGGCATGGTAGCCCTGAGCACTCGGACGGGTTGAGGCGTGAGAATATACCCCCTTGGGTATATCACGGCGTCCCCGTTCCCCCAGGAGGTTCACCATGCAGGCAGTCGAGTACGGCGTTGGACGCGACCTGACCGGGTCATACGACACAGTGCTTCAGCGCGTCCTCGAGGCCCTCAAGGCTGAGGGCTTCGGCGTGATCACCGAGATCGACGTCCAGAAGACGATGAAAGACAAGCTCGGCGTGGACACGCGCCCGTCCGTGATTCTCGGCGCCTGCAATCCCAAGCTCGCGCACGCGGCGCTCGGCGTGGAGGCCGACCTGGGTCTACTGCTTCCCTGCAACGTCGTAGTCTACGAGACGGACGCCGGCACGAGGGTAGCGGCCGTCAACGCCGGCGCCATGCTCGGCATGGTGGGCAACCCCGAGCTCGCCCCCATCGCCGACGAAGTCCAGGCACGCCTCACGCGCGTGCTCGAGAGTCTCTAAGGAGGAACCCAGGTGGCAAGCGAAGTGAAGACCCTGACCGATGCGACGTTCGACGACGAGATAGGCAAATCCACGACGCCGATGATCGTCGATTTCTGGGCGCCGTGGTGCGGCCCGTGCCGCATGGTCGGCCCTATCATCGATGAGATCGCCCAAGAGCACGGCGACAAGGTGGCCATCGGCAAGGTCAACGTCGACGAGAACCCGGGCATCGCCGGCAAGCTCGGCATCATGAGCATCCCCACGATCATCCTGTTCAAGGACGGCGAGCCCGCCAAGAAGGTCATCGGGGCGCGCTCGAAGGCCGATTTCGAGCGGGAGTTCGAACTGGTCTGAGTCACACGCGATCGGGATCGTCTAGTGACAAGGGGGAGAGAGGGGCGCTGAGTTCCCTCTCTCCCCTTTTCGCGTACGAGCGGGCCGCTCGGTCGGGCGCATACCCCCCGCCAGGCGCCCGCTATGGAGCCGGCGTGACGCTCGCTTCGAGCTGCTGGATGGCCTCGGCGATGCCGGGCTGGCCGGGAGCGATCGCCTCCAGCGACTTCAACACGGCGAGCGCCTTGGCCGGCTTCCCCTGCTGCTGATAGACGTCCGCCAGCATGAGCGCCGCCTGACCGCCGGTCGGGTCGATGCGCACCACGTACTCCAGCGTCTTCACGGCCTCGGCGGTCTTGCCGACGGCGAGCAGTGATCGCGCCAACTGCACGCGGATCGCGGTGCCGAAGGGCGCCACCTCGAGCGCTTGCTCGGCGACCTCGATGGCGCTCTGGTAGAGGTCCTCGGTCAGGGCTCCGCCGCCGACGTTGTAGAGGTCGGCCAGGGTCACGTAGTTGTCGTACTCGTCGGGAGCGAAGGCGATGGCATCCTTGAGCGCGGTCTCCGCGTTCGCGAAGCTCCGCTTGACCGCCTCCGCATACGGGGCTGTGTCCTCGCCGTTCTGCTGCGCCTGAGCGCCGGCCTGCAGGGCGGCGCGGACTTCATCGAGGTAGGCAAAGCCCACGGCGCCCCGATAGGTCGGATTGAGCGAGTTGAGCTTGACCGCCCGAACCGCCGCTGCGGTGCGGTCGGCCAGCGACGGCGCCGTTTGCGCCTGCAGGTAGGCGTTGTCCGCCAGAACGAATACCCCCTGGTAGCCAATGGCCAGCGCGACGGTTGCGAGGACGATCACGCCGGCCGCGGTGCCCCAGCGGAGAGCCTTCACCTCGACGCACCGCGCGGTCGGCACGAGCACGACCGCCAGCGCGATCCATAGCAGAAACGTGTTGCCAGTGACCGAGATGCCGAAGAGCAGCTGCACAAGGTAGCCCACCGCGGCGGCCCAGAACGCCCCCAGGATGAGGCGCGTGGGGTCGCTCGAGCGCCGGAACACGGTGCTGAAGGACCGCACCCCGGCCCAGACGAAGATGCCGTAGAACAGGAGCATGCCGGGGATGCCGATGCCGGCGGCCAGCTGCAGCGGATAGTCGTGCACGTTGTCGGCCACCGACGAGCCGCCGGCGTCGCGCACGTACTCGACCGGCTTGAACGTGGGGAATACAAGACGGAAGGTGTCGGCGCCGTAGCCGAGGACCGGGCGCTCCTTGATGGCCGCGATGGCCGCCTGCCAGATCTCGGTGCGCGTCTGCCCGCTGCCGCCGCTGAACTGGAAGATCGAGGCCAGGCGCTTGCCGAAGTTCATGACCTCGTTGGGGCTGGAGAGGCTGCGCCAGATGACGGCGGCGCCGACGGCGATGGAGACTCCGGCGGGTGCCCAGTCGATGCGGCGCATTGTGGCGCGTTGCCGCCAGGCGATGACGCCTAGAAGGACGAGGCTGACGGCGCCGCCGATCCAGGCGCCGCGCGTGAAGGCGACGATCAGCGCCAATCCGTTGAGGCCGAAGCCCACCCAGTACACCAGGCGCCACGCAAGTCGCTGCTCGAGGAGTGCGAGCCCGAGGGCGACCGTGACCGAGAAGATCAGGAAGCCACCGAGCAGATCGGGGTTGCCGTAGGTGGAGAAGGCGCGGTTGGTCTCAAACGGGAGGGTGCCCCAGCTGACGAACTCCAGGCCGGCGAACTGCAGAAGGCCGTAGCCGGCCACGATCACACTCGCCCAGAACAGGGACTGCGCGAGGCGCCGGACTCGTGGCGCGTGATCGGCGAACTGCAGGACGAGGAAGTAGATGACGGCGTAGTTGACGAAAGAGAGCAGCCCCTCATAGCGCCGCGGCTTGCCGAACAGCGCCGTGGGCCAGTGGATGGACGTCACCGTGGTGAGCGCCACCCAAGCGAGGAAGGCGAGGATGAGCCAGTCCACCGGCGTGCGCCGTATGCGGCCGCCCTTGCGTAGCATGTCCCAGGCCCAGGCGCCCAGCGCGACGAGCCCCAGCACGCGCTCGAGAGACACCTTGACGATGTCGAAGGCGTCGAAGGTGAAGGGAGTCTGGAAGCCGAGGAAGGTGAGGTTGCTGAAGGCGATGGGGACGAGGAACACCATGGCCAGCAGCGCCCACCAGGAGACCCGGCGGGCGACGCTCATGGACTCGGCGGAAGCCTCCGCAGGCGCGGCCGCGCGCGCCGCCGGCTTGGGCGCCGGCGCACCGGCGACCTGCTTGGCCGACTGTCGCTTGGCCGGCGGCTGCTCAGACGGCGGCTGCTTGCCGGCGGCCTTCTTGCCGGCGGCCTGCTTGCGCTCCGCCTGACGCCGCGCGGCGCGGCGGTTCTGATCGGCCTTGGCCAAGCGCCTGCTCCCCTATCTGGCTCCGCGCCCGGTGAGCACCACGCGCAGGGTCTCGGCCACGATCTGTGCGTCCATGGCCAGGGTCTGATGATACATGTAGATGAGGTCGTACTTGAGCTTGCGCTCAGGCGTAGTCGCGTAGCCGCCGCTGACCTGGGCCAAGCCGGTGACTCCCGGCTTGACGTTGAAGCGCTCGCGGTAGCCCGGCGTCTCGAGGCTGTACTGCTCAACGAAGTAGGCGCGCTCGGGGCGCGGACCCACGAAGCTCATCTCACCCTTGATGATGTTGACGAACTGGGGGATCTCGTCGATGCGGTACTTGCGCAGCACGCGGCCGGCGGCCGTGACGCGCGCGTCGTTCTCCGCGGCGAGCACCGGCCCGCTGTCGCCTTCGGCGTCCTTGACCATGGTGCGCAGCTTGTGCATGCGGAACGGCTTCATCCTCCGGCCGACGCGCTCCTGGGAGAAGAGCGCCGGGAAGCCGTCGTCGATGGCGATGGCGATGACCGCCGCCAGCAGAAGTGGGCTGGTCACGACAAGACCGACGAGGGCGACCAGCACATCGATCGTGCGCTTGGCGGCGGCGTAGTAGCGCGGCACGCTGGCGTGCGTGATCTCCATGAGCGGCACGTCGCCGACGATGGCGTCCACCGTGCCGATGAAGATCTCGTAGAGCTCGGGCACTACGTCGACGCGCACGTTCGCCTCGTCGGCGAGCACCAGCGACTCGACGAGCTCGCGCAGAGCGATCGGGCTGACGACGATAACGCGGTTGGCATGGTGCTCGCCGGCGATGCGCGCCACGTCGTGAGCGCCGCCGAGAACGGGGAAGCCGCCGACCTCGGCCGGCCGCGTATGGCCGGGATCGGTGCTCGCGTCGATGAGGCCGGTCACCGTCCAGCCCCAGCGGTCGCGCTGCGACACCTTCTGGGCGAGCTCCACCGACGCCGTGCCGGTGCCGACGATGAGCACGCGCTGCTCCGGCCAGCTCACGCGTGCCAGGCGCAGGAAGGCGAGCCGCCAGCCCGTGAGCAGCACGAGGTCGATGACCCAGGCGAGCAGAATGGTGGAGCGCGCGAACGAGGCCGTGCGCGCGCCGCCGAAGAAGGCGATCGCGGCGGTGAGCAGCGTGCCGACCGTCACCGCCGCCACGGCGCCGCGGACCACCGCCCAGGCGGTATCGGCGCGCTCGGGATCGTAGAGACCGTATGTCCAGGCGCCGCCGATGTAGAGCACCGTGAGCAGCGGCGCGAGGAAGAGGTAGGCCTGGAAGTTGAACGCCGGCAGCCGGCCCTCGAAGCGCACCAAGAAGGCAAGCACGAAACCGACGTTGACGAGCACGGCATCGACAGCGATGGAAAGCGCGATGAAGCGGTTGCGCGACATCTACGCTCTGCCGCGCCTGGCCGCGTGCCGCCCGGCCGCCTCGGCATACACCTCGAGCGTACCGGCGACCATGCGCGGGACCGTGAACACGCGCTGCGCGCGCGCCTGCGCCTGGCCGCCGAGGCGCGCGCGCAGCTCGTCGTCGCCGAGCAGGCGGATCAGCGCCGCGCCCAGCGCCAGCGCATCACCGGGCGGCACCGTGAACCCGGTGACGCCGTCGGGATTGGCGTACGGGACGCCGGTGGGCACGTCGGTGGACACCACCGGCGTGCCGGCGGCGTGCGCCTCGATCTGCACAAGGCCGAACGCCTCGCTACGGGCCACGCTGGGCAGGCAGAAGACGTCGGCGGCGTGGTACCAGGCGGAGAGCTCCTCGTCGCCCTGCGGGGCGAGGAAGGTCACGCGCGAGGCGATACCGGCGGCGGAGGCGAGCTCGCGCAGCTCTGCCTCGAGCGGGCCGCGGCCGATCAGCACGAGGTCAGCATCGACTTGTGCCATGGCGCGCACGAGCACATCGACGCCCTTGTAGTACACGAGCCGGCCGACGAAGAGCACGACCTTGCGCCCGGCATGGGCGGCGCGCAGCTCCGCGGCGCGCCGCAGAACGGCGGGCGTGGCTGCCAGACGCGCCGCCGGCAGGCCGAACGGCACCACGCGGCACTTCTCGGCGCGCGGCGCGAGAAACGGCGAGCTCCTGACCATGTTGGGCGACGACGTCACGATGAGGTCGACTCTATCGAGAAACCGTTCCAGAAAGGGCCGGTAGGCGGCGAGCAGGCGCTTCTGGCGCACGATGTCGCTGTGGTACAGCACGACGCTGGGTACGTCTGGGCTCGCCTGCAGAAACGACAGCTCGCCCCACGGGTACGGAGAGTGCAGGTTGACGACGTCGGGCGGCTCCGGGCCGTCGGGTCCCGCGTGTCGCATCTCGTCGCGCAGCGCGCCGGGCATGCCTGCGGCCACCGGCGCCGACGACAGCGCCAGCTGCCGCGGCAGGCGCACCACGTCCACGCCGCCGATGCTCTCCTCCAGGCGCTCGCGGCCCTCGTTGCTCACCAGCGCGCGCACCCGCGCCCCGGCATGCTCCACGAGGCCCTCGGACAGGGTGCGCACGACTGATCTCCACACCGCCAAGGTGCGGCGGCGAGTAGTACTTGTTGACCATCGTGACGCGCAGCGGGTGGGAGGGCAGCTTCATCCGGCGCCATTCTCTCACGCCCGAGCGGAAAGCGACGGGTCAGCGCTCTGGCAGTCCAGACTCGTGCGTGCGGCCGAGGGGATCGCTCGTCTCTATTCTCTGTTCTTCCAGTAGCCGGGCCGCCTCCGGTGATGCATCACTGCAGGAACGAAGATGCTCGTCGGTTCGAGGCTGTAGAGAACGCCGAAGGGAAGACGGTTCACAAGGCAACGACGAACGTCGTCTTCTATGACCGGCCAGGCATTCGGGTGCGTGACGATGCTGTAGATGGCTGTGAGGACTTCAAGGGAGAATTCGTGGCCAAGGCCGGCTTCGAGACACTCATAGTGGTCGATGGCTGAGCGTAAGTCCTCTTCTGCCTCGGGGTGAAACGAAAAGGTCATGTCTCGAAACGGTCACGGATCTTGGCGAACACCTCATTCCCGGGAACAGCCGTTACCTGGCCGGATCGCAGCTCGGCGAGACGGCGTTTGGCGACCATGATCCATTCGATCTCGACTTCGGCCAGAGGTGGATTGATCGTTCGGAGCAGGGAATCGATGACTATGACCCGTTCTTCAACAGGAAGACATTCCGCTTCTTCGATTATTTCTTCCATTCCATGCATCGAGGATCTCCTTTCCGATTGACGTCAGTACAGCGAGTCACCGCTGATGGACCGCCCATCTACCCTATGCGCTGCTTGCCGGTGACCGCCATGAGCGCCTCGGGGCGGAGGTCTTGGTGGCAAGCAAGGAGGCATCTTCGGCGTGCTATCCCAGAGTAGCATCTCGCGAGCGTGCGACAAGGTGGACGTTTGCCGGAGACGTTTGATGGTCTACTCAGGGGGCGCCAGGTAGCCCGGCCCGAAGCTGCAATGCTCCGCGGAACAGTGCCGCCGCCAGTGCCGCGCGCCCATCAGGTCGCCGCAGGCGTCCTCACGGGCGCGCACCAGGTCGCGGGCGGCCTCCTCGGCAAGGCCCGGCACTCGCACCGCGTCCCGCGCCAGACTACGCACTCAGGCGTCGGGCTGGTCCACATGGTCTAGAATGCAGAAGCCGCTCGAATTGCGGGGCGCCCAGCAGCGAATCGGACAGGGGTATCGACGATGGCAGGCATGTTCGAAGGCAAACGCATCCTCATCACAGGAGGCACCGGCTCGCTCGGGCAGGTGCTCACGCGTCGTCTGATGACCGGCGCCGAGGGCGTCCCTGAGAGCGTCACCGTCTTCTCGCGGGACGAAGCCAAGCAGCACTACATGCGTCTGGATTTCATGAACCAGAGCGCCGCCACCGACGAAGTCATCTTCGAGAACAGCAGACAGCGGCTGAAGTTCATGATCGGGGACGTGCGTGACTACGCGAGTGTCGTTCGCGCCGCCGAGAAGGCCGACATCGTCTTCGCCGCGGCGGCCCTCAAGCAGGTCCCGAGCTGCGAGTACTACCCATGGGAGGCCTGCCGCACGAACGTCGAAGGCGCCGTGAATCTCGTGCGAGCCATCGCGGAGTCGCATCTGCCGGTCGAGACCGTCGTTGGCATCTCCACCGACAAGGCGTGCAAGCCGGTCAATGTCATGGGCATGACCAAGGCCATCCAGGAGCGCGTCTACATCGACGGCAACATCCATTGCCCGCAGACGCGCTTCATCTGCGCGCGATACGGCAATGTGCTGGCCTCGCGCGGCTCCGTGGTGCCGCTGTTCCTCGATCAGATCGCCGCCGGCGGCCCGGTCACCATCACGACCTCAGACATGACGCGCTTCCTCTTGACGCTCGAGGACGCTGTAGACACGATCTTCGCGGCGGTGCGATCCGGGGCAGCCGGTGAGACTTACATCCCGCGCTGCCCAAGCGCCAGGATGACCGACCTCGCCGCCTACCTCATCGGCGACCGCGACATCGAGATGGTCGTCACCGGTATCCGCCCCGGAGAGAAGATCCACGAGATCCTGCTCTCCGAAGAAGAAGCCACCCGCACCATCCACGGGCAGGAGGGCTACTTCGCGCTTCGCCCCATGCTCCCCGAGCTGGCTGGTCCGGTCGACGAGCCGGCGCTCGTCGGCGACTACGGTTCGGCGAACGCGCTGATGAGCACCGAGGAGCTCGCCGGCTTCCTCGCAAGTAAGGTCCCCGAGGTCCTCGGCGAGCGCTACCTGGAGGCGTAACGTGGCCAAGGTCATCACGCTGCTGGGCACGCGGCCCGAGATCATCCGTCTCTCGCGAGTGATTCCAGTCTTTGATGCTTCGTGCGAGCACCTGCTCGTCCACACCGGCCAGAACTACGACGACCGGCTGAGCGGCATGTTCTTCCGCGATCTCGGGCTGCGTGAGCCCGGCCTCTTCATGGGCGTGCGCGGTGCGGGGTTCGCCGATCAGATCGGGCAGATACTCGCCAGATGCGAAGAGCTCTTCCGCGCGGAGAGCCCCGACACAGTCCTCATCCTCGGCGACACCAACACCGGCCTCGCCGCATTCGTGGCCAAGCGCATGGGCATCCGCGTCTGTCACATGGAGGCCGGCAACCGCTGCTATGACGACCGCGTACCGGAAGAGGTCAACCGCCGCGTCATCGACCATTCCAGCACCGTCCTGATGCCGTACACGCATCGGAGCGCCGAGAATCTCGTGCGCGAGGGCATCGAACGCCGGAGAATCTACGTCACCGGCAACCCCATCAAGGAAGTGCTGGACCACTACGCCCCACAGATCGACGCGGCCGACCCTTTCACAACGTTCGGCGTGGAGCCGGGCAAGTACTTCCTGGTCACCGCCCATCGCGCCGAGACCGTGGACGATCCCGAGCGACTCGCGGCCCTGATCGAGGCGCTCAACCGGACGATCGCGAAGTACGACCTGCCGATTCTGGCCTCGTTGCACCCACGCACGGCCGACAAGATGCAGCAGTTCGGCATGGAGGCCGGCAAGATCGGCTTCGTCCCGCCTCTTGGGCTTTTTGATTTCGTGCGCCTCGAGAAGGAAGCGTTCTGCGTACTCTCCGACAGCGGAACAGTGCAGGAAGAATGCTGCATCTTCGGTGTGCCCACGGTCACGATGCGCGATGTCACAGAGCGGCCCGAGACCATCGAGTGCGGCAGCAACCTGCTGGCCGGCGTCGAGGCTGAGCGCATTCTGCCGGCGATCGACCTCGCCGTCCGCTCCGCCGGCACGTGGAACCCGCCGGCCGAGTACCTCGCTGAGAACGTCTCCGACGTCGTCGCGAGGATCGTACTGGGACTCGCGTGAGCGCACCCCGCATCCTGGTGATCGGCGCCAGCGGGATGCTGGGCCACGAGGCCATCCGCGTACTGGCCGCGGACTTCAAGGTGTGGGGTGCGTGCCGCGATCCCGAAGCGCTCTCTGACCTGGGCGTACCCGCCGAGCGAATGCTCGGCGGTCTCGACGCCACCGATGGCACTTCGGCACACGCTCTCGTCGAGCGCGTGAAGCCCGACCTCGTGCTCAACGCCGTCGGCATCGTCAAGCAGCTCGCCGCCGCCAAGGCCGCCATCCCCTCCATCACGGTCAACAGCCTCTGGCCGCACGTGCTCGCGGACGCCTGCGCCGCTCATGGTGCCCGCATGGTGCACGTGAGCACCGACTGCGTGTTCAGCGGCGCGCGAGGAAGCTACACCGAGGACGATGCGCCCGACGCCTTCGACCTCTACGGCCGCTCGAAGCTGCTGGGTGAGGTCATCGACCGCGACCACGTCGTCACCCTTCGCACGTCCATCGTCGGCTGGCAGCTCGGCGCACCCACCGGGCTGGTGGGCTGGTTCGCCGCCCACCGCACCGAGGCGCTCACGGGTTTCGCGAAAGCCGTGTTCAGCGGCTTGACCACGCAGGCGCTCACCGTCCTCATCCGCGACGTGATCCTGCCGGACGAGAGCCTGTGCGGCCTCTGGCACGTATCCGCGGACCCTGTCGACAAGTACACGCTGCTCGCCAGACTCGCCGGCTACCTCGGGTGGGACGTGGACCTCATCGCGGCGGACGAGCCGCTCATCGACCGCTCGCTCGACAGCACGCGTTTCCGCGAGCGCACGGGGTGGACTCCGCCGAACTGGGACGAGATGCTCGAGCAACTGGCGCGGGAGCACTCAGATGCTGCAGTCTCGGGCCGGTCGTAGCTTCACGTGCAAAGGACGTCGCGTGTTCTGGAGAGAGAAGCAGGAGCGACCAGATGAGCCGGGCGACCCACTCCTGTGGCATGTCGAACGTGAACACCTTGTCTTCTCTGTCCACCCCGGCGCCGCCCGCGCTGAGTTCGGCGACAGGCCGAAGACGCTTGGCGAGGCGGCGTTTCTTCTCGTTCGCGGAGGCTGCCGAGATCAGGCTGGAGGAGCAGCCCCAGCGTCTTCGCACCGGCGTCGCAAAGGTCGTCGGCGCACGTCTGGCCGATCCCGTCTCGGGGGTCTTTCATTCCGTCTCCTGGACGATCCGGCCGTTGAGACTCAGGCCGGCATGCAGACAGCGCCCCGGTTAGCCGGGCCTAGGGGATCGACGTGCCTCTCTTCTCGATTATCGTGCCCGCCTACAATGCCGAGGCGACGCTCGCCGCAACGCTTGAAGCGATCACGGCCCAGTCGGTTGGCGACTGGGAATGTGTCGTTGTGGATGACGGCTCCACGGACGGGACCTTTCGAATCGCGTCGACATACGCTAAGCAAGACCCCCGCATACGGATCGTCCACCAGGACAATCGGGGTTCTGCCGGCGCCTACAACTCAGGCGTCGTGGCCGCTGCCGGTGACTTCATCGTTCTCTGCTCGGCGGATGACATCCTGTTGCCAGAGCACCTCTCCAAGATGCACGACTTCATCACGCGAGAGAGCGGCTACGACATCTACTCGACGAACGGATACTTCTGGAGTCCGGGCGATTCTCGGAAGCTCGTCTACATTCCGGGAAAGCGAGACGAGGTCCACTCCCTTGAACTCGGCGACGTGATCCGTCTGTGCTTCTACAGCGTCGGCGCCGTGTACCGCCGGGAGCTGTTCGCAACGGTCGGCGGCTACCGCTCAGACGTGTTCGGAGAGGACTACGACTTCTGGCTTCGCGCCATGGCCTCGGGGGCGCGGCACCGCTACCTGCCTGAGCCTCTATCGCTGCACAGGGTGAGCGCGACTCAGAAGTCGGCGAGTCTGGAGACCGCGTATCGGTCTGACATCCGTCTGGTGACCGACTTGCGGCGGGATTTCGCGCTCTCCGCTGAGGATCGCCGCGCCGTCGACGAGTGTGTTCTGGAGCGGCAGCGCCTGATAGCTCAGCTCGACCCGTCTCCACGGTCCACCCCAGGCCGCCTGCGCAGCGCTGCGTTGACACTCGCACTTCGTCTGCTTGGCGAGCGGAGAGCCCGGCGTCTCTCGCGCAGTGAGATCCGTGAGCGGCCGCGGAGCCCGGAAGTAGCCTGGCCGTGGGCACCGTCAAGACACGCGCGGATCGCGCATACTCGATCGTGATGTCGGCATTCAACGCCGAGGCGACAATCGGCGCGGCCATTGAGTCGGTGCGCGCCCAGAGCCTCCCCGACTGGAGCCTTGTCGTCGTCGACGACGGATCGACTGACGGCACTGAGGCCATCGCCACACGGTACGCGGCGACTGACCCACGGATCGTCGTGGCTAGACAAGAGAACCACGGCGTCGCCCAAGGGCGCAACACCGGTGTCGGGTTGTGCGCCACGGGACTACGTGGGCTTTCTCGATGCCGACGATGAGCTGCACCCGGACTACCTTCGTGCGATGGACGCATTCATACGCGGCCACCCAGGCCACGACATCTACCACCCCAACCTCAAGGTCGTAGGCGCGCAACGGTCGGGAGTCGCTGTTCAGCGCTTCTACCGTGGTGACTTCGTTTGGCCTGATCGACCTCCTTACGGAGTGCGTCATCGCCGTGGGCGGCGCGATGGTCAGCCGCGACCGCTACCAGAAGCTCGGAGGCTTCCGGTCAGGCATTCACTGCGAAGACTACGACTTCTGGTTGAGAGCAACGGCACAGGGAGCCAAGGCGCTGTATCTGCCTACCCCGCTGTACAACTACAGGCAAGACAGGGCCGGACGGCGCAGCGAAGACGCGCTTGCTGGCGCGGAGGCGCTCGTCGTGTCTCTTGCCGCCCTCCTGCAGGAGTGCCCGCTCACTCCGCAGATGGCCTCCAGAGTGGAGGCGGCGCTTGATGCCAAGCGTCGTCAAGTGGTGACGGTGGCGCAGGAGCAGGAGCTCGCTCGCCAGGCCGATCGCCTCAGAGAGTCGCTCGAGCGGTATCTCGGGAAGCGCGCAGCTCGAGAGATCCTTGCCGCCGCGCACAGAGTGACCTGGCTCTTCAGGCCCATCCGTCGGCTGATCGCCGAGAGCAAAGCTCGCAAGTCGCTGGAGACAAGGATGCATCGCCTTTGCGCGTCGACGCCACCGACCGACGCCGTCGGCGGTGTGGAGCGAGCGTTGAGCATCCTGGTCGTCCCCAGCTGGTTCCCGAGCGCCGGCAACCCTACAGCTGGGGTATTCATCCAGCAGCAGGTGCACGCCCTCGCGCGGAGGGGGGACGTTGCGGTCCTCCACCTGGATCCAAGCAAGACGTCGCTTCCTGCAACGGTGGAGGGAGAGGGGGGGGCCGTCGTGGTCCGCGTCAGTGCCGGGTCCGCCGGACGCTACGGATGGCTGGTGACATACAGGCGCACCGCCCTGGCCGCATTCGACGCCCTGCGCGACGCCTGGGGCACCCCAGACATCGTCCACGTCCAGGCGCTGTGGCCCGCCGGGCTCATCGCGCGAGCCATCAAGCGCCGCTACGGCATCCCGTACGTGGTCACCGAGCACTCCGAGGAGTATCTGGCCGCCAGCGAGCGCAAGCTCGTCAGGTACCCGGGCGTCGTGCCCATCGCTGCTACAGGCCACTCGCGCGAGACGCATCGCGCACCATCGCGGTGAGCCGCTTTCTGGCCGACCGGCTCGTGGAGCTCCGGCCTCGCCGTGGATCCCGTCGTCATCCCCAACGTGGTGCCGGTGTCAGAGCCCGCGCCGATGCCGTCTCGGCCGACGTCCACGATCGCGCATATCTCGGTCATGGGGCCCGCAAAGAACCTCCCGGCCTGCTACAGGCGGTGAAGACTCTGCGGGACGGCGGACTGACTTCCGGCTCAGGCTCGTGGGCGACGGGGAGTCGCAGCGCCGAGCCGAAGCGATCGCCGTCTCGCTGGGCTCAGCCGACGTGGTCGAGTTCACCGGCCGCGATGTCCGCCGAGGAGGTCCGCCGAGATTCTCGCGGAATCGGCGTTCACCGTTGTGAGCAGCACGCACGAGACCTTCTCGGTATCGGCAGCGGAGTCACTCATGTGCGGCCGCCCGGTGGTCTCGACGCGCTGCGGGGGGCCCGAGGAGTTCGTCACCCCGGAGGTCGGCCGGCTCGTCGAGCCGATGAGCGTCGACGCGCTGGCGGAGGGTCTCGACTGGATGCTCGACCACTTCACTGAGTTCGACCCGCGAGCGCTTCACCGATACGCGCAGAGCGCGCTTCGCACCCGACGTGGTTGCCGAGCAGATCCTCGACGTCTACCGGGAGGTCCTCGATGGCTGATAATCCGCGCTTCTCGGTCACGATCCCCGCATTCAACGCCCAGGCCACGCTGGCCGGGACGATCGAGTCGGTACAGGCGCAGACCATCACCGACTGGGAGCTCGTCATCGTCGACGACGGCTCAACGGACGGCGACGCTCGGCTCGCCGAGCGATTCGCCAGGGAGGATGCGCGCGTCCACGTGGTATCCCAGGCGAACCGCGGCTCCGGCGGCGCGTACAACGCGGCGGTACCCAGCGCGCGCGGCGACCTCCTGGTGATGCTCTCGGCCGACGACCTGTTGCTCCCCGATCATCTGGCCACGTTCGACGCCTGCATCCGCGATAACCCCGAGGCCTCGGTCTTCACGTCCGACGGATGGTACGAGTACGAGGACGGCCGCCGGGAGACGGCGCGACCTCAAGCGCTCTGGGCGGACCCCGCCGGCTGCGTTCTTGAGGAGCTGCTCGCGGCCTGCTTCTACGGCGTCGGCGCGGTGTACCGACGCGAGGTCTTCGATGCCGTCGGCGGCTTCCGCGAAGGCATCTACGCGGAGGACTATCTGTTCTGGCTGCTCGCCTTGGCCCACGGCTTCAGGCACCAGCACATCGCCCAACCGCTGTCCGTCCACCGGCGCGGCACGGTGCAGAAGTCCGCGAACGCCCTCCTCATGCGCGAGACAGACCTGCGCGTCATCACCGAGGTCGTGGGCAGCGGGCTGCTCTCCAACTCCCAGCTCGCCGCGGCCCGTCGTTCCACCACGCGACTGCAGTGGAACATCGCGGTCAGGAAGATCCTCGCGAAGACCGTTGGGCCGACTGCTCTCGAACGGCTCACGGCGAGTATCCGTTCTCTGCGCGCGGGCGCGCCCGCCAAGCATGCCCCCGTGACCGGCGGTCTCGCGGTCGCCTTCATCAACAACTTCCCCGGGCCGTCGCTCGGCGGCGGAGAAGTGCAGCTTCTGGCCCTGCTGCGCGGGTTGTCGGCCGCGGACGTCAGGCCGTGCGTCGTTTGCGCGGCAGGCTCGGCGCTGGAACGCGAGACACGCGATCTCGAGAGCGTCGACGTCATCCCCGTCGACTTCACGCTGCGCTGCCTGCCGTCGCTCATCACCCTCCTCTCCGACCGGCTGCGAGGCGGTCAGCTCATCCAGGGGACGGGCTACTTGACGAACCTGATTGCGCGGCTGGTGGGGTCGCGTGCCCGCATGCCGGTCGTGAATACGGTCCACGTCGTCCCTGGTGCCGCGCGCCTAGACGGGGAAGCGCCAGCCGTTTCTGCCCTCCGCATGACTCTCGACCGGTTGACGCGACGCTACGTCACCCGCTTCGTCGCGGTCTCGCAGGCCGTCGCGACGGGACTTGTCGCAGACAAGGTCGCCGCGAGCAGGATCACCGTGATCCCCAACGGTATCGACCTCGCTCGGCTCAGGCGCGACGCTGAGGGCGAGAGTGCCGTCGCACTCCGCCAGGCGAGTGCGCGCGTCGGCTTCATCGGGCGCCTCGAGCGCATCAAGGGCGCTGAGTACTTCGTCAGCGCCGCGGCGATCCTGGCCGCAGACCATCCCGGTGTGCGCTTCGTCGTCGCGGGCCACGGATCCGACGAGGACGAACTGCGAGCACTCGCCGCAGCACTCGGCATGGCCGACCGTATCGAGTTCCTCGGCTACGTGGAATCTGTGCCACCCCTGCTCGCGGCGCTCGACGTCGTGGTCGTCCCGTCGCTCTCAGAGGCCTCGGGGCTGACTGCGATGGAAGCGCTCGCGCTCGGCGTGCCCGTCGTCGCCACGCGTGTGGGTGGCCTCCCTGAGGTGGTCGTCGATGGAGCGACCGGTCTGCTCGTCGATCCCGCCGACGAGGCAGCGCTCGCCCGTGCCGTCGCCCGGCTTCTGGACGACCCCGTACTGTCACGCGCCCTCGCCGCTGCCGGCGCGCGCCGGGTCGAGGAGCGGTTCCCCGTCGAGCGCATGGTCGACGGCTACCTGCGCCTGTACCGGAAGCTCGTCTCGTAGACTTCCCTACGCCAGCAGCTGGCTCTGAAACAGCTGCTGGTACGCGCCCGCTCGAGCCACGAGTTCCTGGTGCGTCCCGCGCTCCACGATGCGCCCGTCCTCGATGACCAACAGCTGGTCCGCCTGGATGACTGTCGCGAGGCGGTGCGCGATGACGATGAGAGTCTTGTGCCCATGCAGCTTTGCGAGCGCGTCCTGGATGTATGTCTCGGACTCGGAGTCCAGCGCACTGGTCGGCTCGTCGAGGATCACGATCGACGTGTCTTCCAGAAGCACGCGCGCGAGGGCGATGCGCTGTTGCTCACCCCCCGAGAACCGCACTCCTCGATCGCCCAGCATGGTCTCGAGCCCCTGCGGGAGGTCGTAGACGAAGCCGGCGTGAGCGCCTTCGAGGGCGTCACGGATCTGCCCGTCCGACGGCTCGAAGCCAAGACCGTAGACGAGGTTCTCGCGGACGGTGTCGTTGAACAGCATCGCGTCCTGGGTGAGATAGCCGATGCCCCGGCGCAGGGTACCCACGTCGAATTCGGCTTGATGTCCGTGCCGTCGTACGTGATGCTGCCGCTCGTGGCCTCCCGCAGGCGAGGGAGGAGCTCCACCAGCGTCGACTTGCCGGTACCGGAGCGACCGACCACTGCCGTGAACGACCCCGCGGGGATCGCGACGGAGATCCCCTTCAGCACGGAGCGGTCCGCGGACACCACCGTACCGTCAGGCGCGTCCGTGTCCGGATACTCGAACGTCACGTCGGCGAGCACGAGCTCGCGCTCGAAGGCCCTCGAAGGGCGCCGACCTGCGACGTATGGTGTTGGCGGCCGCAGCCTCGACAGTCAGGTCCTTGACGAGCAGCAATCCGGCCATATTCTGCGAGATCGCCTGACGGCCGGCGTTGAACTCCTTCACCTTGGCGTTGAGCCGGTTGAGCACGAAGAGCAGCAGCCCGAGCTGGGGCAGGGTCATGCCCAGCACCGCGATGCCGATGTAGAGCGTCACGAACGCCGAGAGCATGAGCAGGGGGTCGGCCGTCACCTCGATGTTCGCTCCCAGGCGGGCCTGCCGCACATCGACCGCGCGGAGCCTTTCCAGAAGACCCCGGACCCGGTTCGATTCGAGCTGCTTCTGGTCGCGCAGCTTGATCAGGCGCATCATGCCGAAGCGCTCGACGATCGTGCTCCATACCTCTTGCGTGACCCGAGCGGTCACGAGACCGTACTCGCGGATGCGCCTGATGTTGGCGCGGACTGCCAGCGACACCATGACCGCGAAGAACAGGATGCTGAGCGTGAGCGGCACCGAGAGCGCCAGCAGTATCGCGACGTAGACCAGCATGAGCAGCGCGATCGAGAGCTGCTTGATGACGGCAAGGATCGCGCTGCCGCCCACTGCCGTCTGGGTGATGACGACGCCCACGAGATGTCCGACGGAGTGGCGCGAGAAGAACTCGGGGTCGGCGTCGAGGATGGTGTCGAGGGTCTGCATCCGCAGGCGCATGCCGATGCGGGTGGAGACCACGGCTGAGTACCAGGCGTTGAAGTAGAACACCACCTGCCGCAGCAGAATGGGGATGAACGCGAGCACCAGGAGCACCGGCAGCGTGACTGGGAGGTGGAAGAAGTCCATGAACTTCGCGATCGCCTGCCAGACGATGCCCGAGCTGTCGAAGATGGCCGTCTGACCGCCGTCGGCGTACTGCAGGATGGGCAGCAGCAGCGCGAGGCCGATACCTTCGAAGATCGCGAAGAGGACGGCAAACCCGACCAGCCCGCCGACTTCTGCGGCTCGTCACGTCGACGATGGCGAGCATCCGCCGTATGGCGTTGATGCGCAGGAACTCGTTGAGGAAGTCCCAGATTCTCTTCAGCACGTGGTGAGTCCTAGCGTCTGTCATTGAACGGCCTGAGGACGCTCATGATTGTAGTACCTCCGCTGTGTCGCGACCACGCAACTCGCAAGGCAGGTGGTAGACTGCCGTCGAACCCAAGAGAAGGAATGACGTGACTTCACGCGCCGCCGATTGGTTCGAACAGGCACTCCGCGATCTCGAGCAGGCGGAATCGTCGCGCCGTGACGGACGCCACGAGTGGGCCTGCTTCGCCGCCCAGCAGGCCGCCGAGAAGGCAGTGAAGGCCGTCCACCTCTCTCTCGCTCAGGATGCCTGGGGTCACGTGGTGGCGCGCCTCTTGAGTGAACTGCCGGTCGCTGTTCCCACGGATCTCGTGGAGAAGGCCAAGGTCCTCGACGGCTTCTACATCCCCACGCGCTACGCCAACAGCCATGCCGAAGGCCCGCCCTTTGAGCACTTCGGCGTCATCCACAGCGACGAGGCACTCCGTTATGCCCGTGAGATCATCGAGTTCGCACGTCCTTACGTGGCCGCCGCCTGAAGCGGTAGCAGGGGCCGCGCGCGCCTGGGGCGCCGCCCTCAAAGCCTCCCGCTCGGATGTCGTGAGGGTCGGCTATTTCGGCTCGTACGCGCGCGGCGACTGGGGCGTGGGCAGCGACCTCGACCTCGTGGTCGTCCTCACGGAGTGCCGCGAGCCGCCGCTACGGCGCGGCCTTGCTTTCGACACCATCAGCGGCTTCCCGGTGCCGGTGGACCTGCTCGTCTACACGCACGATGAGTGGCGTCTGCTCGAGGCCCAGGAGGCGCCGTTCGCGCACCGCCTGCGCACGGAAGTGGTGTGGGTGGCGTAGGGGCTACGCGCGCCTCAGTACACCGTCAGCGTGCCGGATCTCGTGCCTGACTGCGCGTTGCCGGCCAGGTCGTGGGCCAGGACGCGCATCCGGTACGTGCCCTTGGGGAGCGTGACCCGGCACGCACCTCCCGTGCGCCACGTGCGCGTGGCCGGATGCCCGAGGTCGCAGCGCAGCACCACCTTGCCGGCCGCGGTGCTGACCGTCAGGCGGGCGTCGAGAGCCCGCGTGCTCATGGCGTCGTCGATGCGATACTTGGGCCGCAGGGTGCCGCCGCGGGCCACTCTGGCGGCGGCCACGGTCGTGACCGGCGGCCGCGTGTCGATGCCCACCTGTACGCTCTTGGGCGCCTCCAGATTGTCCACCTTGTCCACGGAGTAGAAGACCACCGTGTGCATACCATCGTTCGAGTGGTTCTTCGGTGCGGGGACGACGACCGTGGGGCCGTCCTTGAGGTCGCCGAGCTGTCCGAGACGGTAGTAGGTCCACTGGACCCCGAGGCCAACATCCGTCGCCACCAGGGTGAACCTGGTGGTGCCTCGATGCCAGGTGCCCTTGAGCCCGCTCGCCGCGGTGACGGGGGCCACGTCGTCGGCGCGTACGTCGACGAGCAACGGGGCGCTGAGCCCGCCCCCGGGGCCGGGCGTGAACACGCGCACGCTGAGGGCGCCCGCGTGGGCAATCTCGGCGGCGGAGATCTGCGCCTCGAGGCGCTCGGGTGATACATAGATCGTCGGGCGATCGACGCCCGCCCACTGCACCACGGAGACGGGCGTGAATCGGCTGCCCGCGACCGCGAGCGTGAACGCGAGGCCGCCCGCCCACACAGAGGCCGGCTCGAGCAGCTGCATCGTCGGCGCCGGATACATGATGGTGAACACCCTCGCCGACAGCGACTGGCCGCCGCCAGGCGCCGGGTTCAGTACGCTCACGAACGCAGTACCGACGGCGGCGACGTCACCGGCGCGGATCGTCGCCGCGAGCATGAACTCGTTGATGTAGCCGGTGGTGCGGTCCTCACCGTTCCACAGCACAGTCGATCCCGGCACGAAGCCGCTGCCGATGACGGTGAGGCCGAAGGCGCCGTCGCCCACCATAGCCTGAGCCGGGCTGAGGCCGGTCAGGTCCGGCAGCGGATTGGGCGCCTGGACCGCGAAGGAGAACGGCGGTGACACGCCGCCGCCGGGGAGCGGGTTGAGCACGGTCACGACGGCCGTCTGTGCCGCCGCGATATCGGCGGCGCTGATCTGGGCGGTGAGCTGCCTCGCCGACAGACAGGCGGTCGGCCGTGACTCACCGTTCCACTGCACCTGGGAACCCGGCACGAAGCCGCTGCCGTCTACGGTCAGCGTGAAGTCCGGACCGCCGATCGCGGCCGCGCTGGGCGACAGGGTGCTGATGAACGGCGCCGGGCTGTCGCCCTGGACCGCCGCACCCTGTGCGCGCGTGGCGAAGCCCCAGAAGCCCCCTGTAAGGACGACCGCAAGGACGGCGGTGACGACTCCTACTCGGGCGACGATGCGCATTGCTTGAGGCCCCCTCAGCGATTGAGCAACGCCCTTGATTGTACTACGTCGCCTGCATGCCCGCTGCGCCCACAGCGGCCGCGCGCGCAAAGAGCGAGGGGCGGGGACCCCTTCGGGCGCCCCGCCCCTCGCTGAACGCGCTTCGTTGCTGAAGCCCAGTCCCTACTTCACCCTGATCTTCGCCGCGCTCGTCTTCGACGCGTTCCCGGCGAGGTCCAAGCCGTG
This sequence comes from uncultured Thermoleophilia bacterium, assembly GCA_963765635.1. Taxonomy (GTDB): domain Bacteria; phylum Actinomycetota; class Thermoleophilia; order UBA2241; family UBA2241; genus CAIXSE01. Next base: position 239,815 of record CAVXXF010000002.1, on the reverse strand, counting down.
CACGTAGTACTTGTAGGTCCCCTTGGACCCAGCCTTCCACTTGAAGGAGTACCACTTGTTCACAGCCTTGGTGCCGTTGAGCTTCTGGTTCTTCACCACGGCGCCGTTGGATTTCGTGATCCTCACCCATGCATCAGTCGCCGACGGACTCATGTTGTCGGTGAACTTGTACTTGAGCTTGATGTTCTTGCCGTGCCTGCCCGAGGCCGCCTTGCCAGAGGCCTGGGGCCTGACCGAGTCCATCTTGAGCTCGAGCGTGCCAAGAGCGCTCGCGTTGCCGGCCTTGTCCACAGCCTGGTACTGGAACGTCTGCTTGGCATTGACGCTCGACAGCACGGTGAACTGATCGCTCGCGGCGTCGACCCACTGCAGCGGGGGAGTTGCCTGGAGGCGGTACTGCGTCTTCGCGATGCCCGATAGAGCATCGACGCCCGTAATCTTGACCACGACGTCGGTGTTGTACCAGCCCGAGCTGCCCGCCGGCGCCGTCGCGGCGCTCACGGTCGGGGACGTCTCATCGATGTTGACGTACGCAGTCTGCGTGGCCTCAACATTCTGAGCCCTGTCGAACGAGCGATACGAGAGCTTCGTCGAGCCCTGCGTGCTCACCGTGAACGGGCTGAAATAGACCGTCGGGTTTCCGTCGTTCACCCGATACGTCGTACCCCCGGTGGGCACGCCCGACGAGACATCGGTCCAACCGAACGTGACGGTGGCCGGCGTGTTGCGCCAGCCGGTCGTCGCATTCGCGGCCAGATTCGGCGAGGGAGTCGTCGTCGGCGTGATGGTGTCGATGTTGACGTACCCGGTGCGGGTAGTCTCGAAGTTGCCCGCCCAATCCACGGCCGAGTAGGTCACGGCGTTGGCGCCTTCGACCACGCCACCGCTGCCCTTGGTCAGCGTGAAGGTGACGGAGGCCGTGTCGCTCGTGGCCACAGAGCCGCTGTTGATCCTCCGCAAGCTCCAGCGCACGCCGGACGTGCTGATGCCCGCGACTACGTCTGTCGCCGCAAGCGTGACAGTCCGCGTGACATCCTTGGACCACTTGGCGTCATCGGTCTGCGTCGAGACTGGTGCGAGGCCCGTGGGCGTGGTGACCGGGGCGGTCTTGTCGATGTTGACGTAGCCGGGCGACTTCGTGGCCTCGGTGGCCCCCCCACTATCGGTGGCGGCGTACCTTACCGCATTGGACCCCTCGGCGATCACGAGGAAATCGAAGGCGGCGGTACCCATGGTCCCGTAGGTCTTCGAAGTGTAGGTCGCGCCGCCGTCGGAGCTGAAGTAAGCCGTGGCCGTGGTGCCCACACTGGGCTGGACCAGGACAGACACCGTCTGGTTGGTGTTCCTCCAGTGGTTGTCGCCCGGATTGCCGTTGTCGTGCGAAGTTCGTAGTACGACGTGCTGCTTGTCGACCGCCGCCAGCGCCACGGGCGCTGCCACGAGCAGCGCCAGCAACGCGACCAGGCTCCCCACCTTCACGCCGCGTGCGACGCCACGTCGGCGCGTCTTGTGTGAACCATGTGTCAGTCTGCCCATGCGGTACCTCCGATGCCGTTGGTCTGGCGGGCGAAGCGCCAGCGGTCCCTTGCCTTAGTTCTACCGGGCTGAGCCTGCAAAGGCAAGGCGCCCTCTCGAGACGGCCACGTGTTCTGCGGCCTTCCACACTGCTCAGCGTACCCTCCGACCGCCCCTCGAACCTGTTGCCGGGCACAAAAAATGGGCGGGGCGCCTTTCGGCGCCCCGCCCACTGCAGCTGCCTTCGAGTGAAGGCGGTCGTGACTTACTTGACCGTCAGAGTGCCGCCGCCCCTCTTGGCCTGCACGTTGCCGGCTGCATCGGTGGCGCCGATGCGGATGTTGTACTTGCCCTTCTTGAGATTGACCTTGAAGGACCTGGTCTGATCGGAATTCGTGGTCACGTTGGCATAACGCTTGGTGATGTACGTCTTGCCAGTGGCCTTGTTGCGGATCTCGATGACGACGCTGGTGGCCGTCGGCGTGACCGCAGTGACGTTGAAGCGGATGGTGGCCTTGTGGCCCTTCTTGACGGTGACGTTGCCGCCGGTGACGCTCGGACGGGTGCGAGGCGACCTTGACCATGATGGTCTGGTCGGCCGACACGAGGCCGACCTTGTCGACGCCGTGGTAGGTGACGGTGATCTCACCGTTGCCGCCGACTGAGGCGACCTCACCCTTGGTCCAGTCGGAGCCGCTGGTCTTCCACTCGGTGTAGGCATAGCCGGAGCCAACATCGGTGCCGCTGAAGTTGACGATGGCCGGGCCCTTCTGCCATTCGCCGAGCTTGGGATCCATGGCGGTGACCGCAGGAGCCGTGATGTCGAGCTGCACGGTGCGGGTCTTGTAGCCGGTGATCGTGGTGATGCGCTGCTCACTGATGCCGCCCCACACGAACGTCAGGCCTTCGTAGTTTCCGAAATGCCAGCTCGGAATGCCCGTAACGGGCGTGTAGCCGTACGGGAGCGCCGCGTCCCAAGGACGCGAAGTCGATCGTGTGCAGAGCACCCTGGACCTGAGCGAAGAGCGGCAGCTCAGTCATGAGCTGTGTCGCCACGGTGCCGGCGACGTTAGTGGTCCATGGGGTGGCCTGGTCGACGCGGTAGGACGTCGCGGCAGTACCGGCGCCGATGACCTGGTCGGTCGCTGTCAGGACGTACGGCTTGGTGCCGTTGATCCAGCCCGCGGCGCCGTCGGTGACGGGAGCACGCGAGTCGATACCGAACTTGCCGCTGCCCTCGCCCGTGTTGCCGGCCAAGTCGGAGGCACGCCACATGTAGTCATAGAGCCCGTCGGTGAAGTGGCCGAGATAGTCCACCGAGAGAGCGATGGACGTGCCGGCCGTCCAGTCGGCTATTGCTCCATGCCAGCCGGGGACCTTGTACTCGAGGCCCGGAGGCGAGAGGACGCCGCTGTTCAGATCCTCCACAGTCAGGGAGATCAAGAAATCTGGACAGTCGGGCCGTTGATCCACCAGCTCGGAGCGTCGGTTGTGAACGTCGGGGCGAGCTTGTCGATGAAGATATAGACCGACTGCCAGACTTCTTTGTTGGCCGGGTCGGCCTTGTCGACCGAGCGGAACCAGACGACGCGGGGGCCGGTGGGAGCCGTCTCGGTGACGGTCATCGAAGACGTGCCATCGGCAGCGACTGTGAGCTTGGTGCCCGACGCGCTGAACGCAGGCGCGGTCGAGGTGGCGTTACCCTCGATGTACTCGGTGTAGGCCACGCCGGAGCCCGTCAAGGGAGCGCCCGGGTCCATCGCGTGGAACGTCACCTTGACGTCCTTGTTGGTCCAGCCCGCGATGCTGTCTGCGTTTGCAGTTGGGTGTTCGAGTGTGTAGGAGGTATGAGGAGCGATGAGGTCCCACCTGAGAGGCGTATCCAGATCGGTGCCGCCATTGCCGACCATGTCGACAGCGGTGCACATTCACGTCAGCGCCGACCGGGACGATGCCGCTGGCCTGATAGCGGTACATCGACCACGGCAGCGGGGTGGCGTCACGAACGCCAGTGAGCCGCCGCGTCGGTATAGCTGACGAGCGGCGTCGGAGCCACGCCCGAGCCGGTGTCGTCAGTGATCGTCGCGGCCCACGGGATCGGCGCGTTGCCGTACCACTTGGTCGTGCTGGGGCCTCTGCTGAAGGTCCACGGTCGGAGGCAGTCGATGTCCCAGCCGAACTCGCTGAAGGTGACTGCGCCGTCAGTGATCAGCGTATCGGCTGCGACACCGTAGTGCTGCGATCGTGTGCTTGCCGTCGGCGAAGATGCTACCGAAGTCGATCGGGTCGACAGCCGCGGGCACAGAAGATCCGCCCAAGCGCCGCTGTCGATCTTCCAGACGATGGAGTGAGGCGCAGCGCCGGTGGTGGAGAGATTGGCCCGGACCGGCGTGAAGGCGCGACGGTACGCCGAACCAGCGTCGTGCCGTAGTCGCCGGCGATGCCATAGCCGTTCCAGTCGAGCACCGAGACCGTCTTGGTATTGTCGAAAACCACGGTTGCGGTCGTAAGTGTCCACGACGTTGTTGCCGGCGTCATAGAAACGCACCCGCACCGTGAAGGACTGGCCCACGACCGGGGTCGCCGTGCTCGCCATCGTGTAGTCGATGTCGATGAGCGCGTCGGCGACGTAGGGCACCTTGGTCGGCGACGGGGGAACGAAGAGACCAGCACCTGCGTTGGAGTCCTGAATCGTGTACTGAGTGATGCCCAGAACGACAGCGTCACTCTTGAACTGGAGCGTGACGTGTGGTGTCGCCGATGATGGTGGCGCCGTTGTTCACCGTGAGGAAACCCGGCCCGGCGGCCATCGCGGCCGGCACGAACGCCAAGACCAGCAAGGCGATCGTCAACGCAAGAAGGATGACGCCCTTCTTACTCCTTCGTTTCGTTTGCTGCATGTTACGACCTCCTGAGTGGTTCACTACGATGGCTTTCAGCCAAATTGACGTGGGATGATGCACCCACGGGGACGCATATTTTTTTCACGACACGACCACCTCCAAGGCTTGCTTGCAGAGCCCTACCCGCCTGAGTCGGGGCCATGCACTGACCCGCTTTCGCGTTCTGCTCGTCGCTGCACGAACGAACACAACGCCCCCTGTGCTGCTTACTCCACACAACTACACACTCTATAACGACCGCGGCGTGGGAGTCCAGCGAGGACCGGAGCCGCGAGTTGTGCGCTTCTGATTTTGGGGACCCTCAAGGTCGAACGACCTCCAGATAGACTCGGTCAGGTGTCTCTCTACAACGCGAGCCACGACTTTCCTTCTCCGGCAGAAGCACCCACCTCCCTCTTCGTAGCCTCCTACACGCCGTCGGACGCCCGTCCGGGCACGTCCGTTGTGGGGCACTCTACCGTGTGCCCGTTAGCGGTGCAACACGAAACTCCCGAAACCTTCATATCCCGGGGCGGAGCGCAGCGGAGCCCCTCAGGACTGCTCCCATCATCGGCAGCAGTGACGGCGGGCTGAAGCCGCAGACCCTACAGCGAGCCCAGGGGCAGCCCCGTGACGCCCCCGCGAAGCGAGGGAGCGCGGCGCAGCCGCCGCTCTCGCGCGCGTGACAGAAAAGCCGAGAGGCCCGGCCGCTGAAACGGCGCCGGGCCCCTCGTGTACTCGTCGCGCCTGCGGCCGCAGCCGCAGTCAGGCGTGCTACTTGATAGCGTCGCGACCGCGCTCGCCGGTGCGCGTGCGCACGGCGTCGTCGATCGGCAGCACGAAGATCTTGCCCTCGCCGATCTGGTTGCTCTTCAGCGACTTGGTGATGGCCGCCACGATGCGCTCGACGTCCCTCTCGAGCACGACCATCTCGACCTTCATCTTGGGGTGGAAGCGGTACTCGTGCGCCTTGACGTCCTCGCCGCGCGTGAAGCCCTTCTGCACGCCGAAGCCCTTGACCTCGCCGACGGACATGCCGAGCACGCCCTCGACGGCCAGCGCCTCGGCGACGGTGTCGAGGTTGTAGGGCTGAATGAAGCACTCGATCTTTTTCATCGTACTAGCTCCTTTGAGTCGCTCGGTCGGTCAGACGACGCCCTGGTCGAGCATCGAGTCGGCGACCTTGAGGAAGCCGGCGATGTTGGCGCCCGCCACGTAGTTGCCCTCGAAGCCGTAGGCGGCGGAGGCGTCGATGCACTGCTTGTGGATGGCCTTCATGATGCCGTGCAGGCGCGCGTCCACTTCTTCACGCGTCCAGGCGAGGCGCAGGCTGTTCTGGCTCATCTCGAGGCCCGAGGTGGCCACGCCGCCGGCGTTGGCGGCCTTGCCGGGGCCGTAGAGGAGCTTCTTCTCAACGAAGAGGTTGACGCCCTCGGGCACCGTCGGCATGTTGGCGCCCTCGCTGATCAGGTACACGCCATTGTCGACCAGGTTCTGGGCGTCCTTGGCGTTGATCTCGTTCTGCGTGGCGCAGGGGAAGGCGCAGTCTGCCTTGTGGGCCCACAGCGGGTTGTGGTCCTTGGCCTTGTCGACGGGCGTGTACACGGCGCCCGGGAACTTGTCGGCGTACTCGCTGATGCGGCCGCGCTTGACGTTCTTGAGCTCGAGCACGAAGGCGAGCTTCTCGCGATCGATGCCGGCCTCGTCGTAGATGTAGCCGCCCGAGTCGGAGCAGGTGACCGGCTTGCCGCCGAGGTCGAGGATCTTCTCCATGGCGTACTGCGACACGTTGCCGGAGCCGCTGACGAGGCAGGTCTTGCCCTCAAGGGTCTCGCCGCGCGTGGCGAGCATCTCGGCGGCGAAGTACACGGCGCCGTAGCCCGTGGCCTCCGGGCGGATCAGGGAACCGCCCCAGTTCAGACCCTTGCCGGTGAGCACGCCGACGAACTCATTGCGCACGCGCTTGTACTGGCCGAACATGAAGCCGATCTCACGGCCGCCCACGCCGATGTCGCCGGCGGGCACGTCGGTGAACTGGCCGATGTGCCGGCACAGCTCGGTCATGAGGCTCTGGCAGAAGCGCATGACCTCGTTGTCGCTCTTACCCTTGGGATCGAAGTCGGAGCCGCCCTTGCCGCCGCCCATGGGCAACGTGGTCAGAGAGTTCTTGAACACCTGTTCGAAGGCGAGGAACTTGAGGAGGCCGAGGTACACGGTGGGGTGGAAGCGCATGCCGCCCTTGTAGGGGCCGATGGCGCTGTTCATCTCGATGCGGAAGCCGCGGTTGAGCTGGACCTCGCCCTTGTCGTCGATCCAGGGCACGCGGAACAGGATGACGCGCTCGGGCTCGGAGATGCGCTCGAGGATCTTCTTCTCGCGATAGACCGGGTGCCTGTCGAGGACGACCTCGAGGGACTCCGCGACCTCCATCGCTGCCTGATGGAACTCGGGCTCAGCAGGGTTCTTGGCCTTCAGCCAGGCCATATACTCGTCGACGAATGTGCTCATGTAGTGCCCTCCACTTGGCGGTCCGGATGCATGCCTCGCGCGTCTGAGACAGCGGCGCGGGGCGCCCGGAGTATACGCCGTCGCGTGCCACCCCGCAGTCGCCCAGCGGGCCAAACTTGCCCGCTGGGCCTAGTCCAATTGGTACACCTTGGCGAAACGTGCCGGCGGGGGCGGCGGCCGCAGGCGGCCCGCTCCACCCCCCGGCGGACCTTCGGGCAGCGTCAGTTCTTGTACGGAATGTCCAAGTTGGATGCCACTGATTGGCTGGTCTTTAGCGATAATTGACGAAGCCCAGCCTCGCTTCTATAGTCAGAAGTACCGCACCGCTAGCCACCGCGCGCGCCCCGCGAGAGCGCGCGCTCGCCCGTGAGGAGTTGTCCGATGGCTCTCAAGACGCCCGAGGAGTTCCGCCAGAGCATCGCCGACCTGCACCTGAAGATCTACATGTTCGGCGAGCAGATCGACGACTACGTGGACCACCCCGTGATCCGCCCCAGCATCAACTGCATCGCCATGACCTACGAGCTGGCGGCTCTGCCCGAGTACGAAGACCTCATGCTGGCCACCAGCCACCTCACGGGCAAGAAGGTCAACCGCTTCACCCACATCCACCAGTCCACCGACGACCTCAGCAAGAAGGTCAAGATGCAGCGCCTGCTGGGCCAGAAGACAGGCTCGTGCTTCCAGCGCTGCGTGGGCATGGATGCCATCAACGCCCTGTACTCCGTGACCTACGAGACGGACAAGGCGCGAGGCACGCAGTACCACGAGCGCTTCAAGAAGTACGTCCAGTACCTGCAGGACAACGACCTCGTGGCCGACGGCGCCATGACCGATCCCAAGGGGGATCGCGGCCTGGCGCCCCACCAGCAGCCCGACCCCGACATGTACCTGCACATCGTCGACAAGCGCGATGACGGCATCGTGGTGCGCGGCGCCAAGGCGCACCAGACGGGCGCCTGCAACTCTCACGAGATCATCGTCATGCCCACGGTCGCCATGCGCGAAGGCGACGAGGACTACGCCGTGAGCTTCAGCTGCCCGGCCAACGCCGAGGGCGTGTACTACATCTACGGCCGCCAGAGCTGCGACACGCGCAAGCTCGAGGGCAACGACCTCGACGTGGGCAACGCCCAGTTCGGCGGGCAAGAGGCACTGATGGTGTTCGACGACGTGTTCGTGCCGTGGGACAGGGTGTACCTGTGCGGCGAGATCGAGTTCTCCGGAGCGCTCGTCGAGCGCTTCGCCGGCTTCCACCGCCAGAGCTACGGCGGCTGCAAGGTCGGCGTCGGCGACGTGCTCATCGGCGCCGCCGCCACAGCCGCCGACATGAACGGCGCCGCCAGGGCCAGCCACATCAAGGACAAGCTCATCGAGATGACGCATCTCAACGAGACCTTGTTCTCGTGCGGGCTCGCCTGCTCCTACGAGGGCGTCAAGATGCCGGCCGGCAACTTCCAGATCGACATGCTGCTGGCCAACGTGTGCAAGCAGAACGTCACGCGCTTCCCCTACGAGATCGCGCGCCTCGCCGAGGACATCGCCGGCGGCCTCATGGTCACCATGCCGTCGGCTCACGACCTCGCCGACGAAAAGCTCGGCCCCATCGTCGAGAAGTATCTCGTGGGGCAGTGCGACACGCCGACCATCGACCGCATGCGCATCCTGCGCCTCGTCGAAAACCTCACGCTGGGCACCGCGGCCGTCGGCTACCGCACCGAGAGCATGCACGGCGCGGGCTCACCGCAGGCGCAGCGCATCATGATCGCGCGCCAGTCCAACATCGATCACAAGAAGGATCTGGCCAAGGCGCTGGCCGGCGTGGGCAAACCGTGGGACAAGGGCAAGGTCAAGGCCCCCACGGCGGTAGCCGACGCGTGAAGGTCGTGTACTGCGGGGGCTGCAACCCCCACATCGACCGTACCGCCGTGGCCGGCGAACTGCTCGCCGAGGACCCTGGTGTAGATCCGGGAGTCACCGTGCACGTCAATGGCTGCCCTCGCGCCTGCGCCTCAGACCACCTGCTCGTCAGCGACGACCCCGGTACCGTGGTCGTCGCCGGCGAGCTCGTCGACGGCGTCCCCACGCCGGCCGCCGAGCTCGCGCCCACGGTCACGCGAAAGCTCAAGGAGTAAGCGCATGGAGTGGAAGTCGGACTACGATCGCAAACGGGTCTCCCCCGCCGTGGCGATGGACTGCGTGAAGTCGGGCGACCGCGTGGTGTTCGCGCACGCCTGCGGCGAACCCCTCGAGCTGGTCGACGCGCTCGTGGCGCGGGCCGCCGATCTGGAGCGCGTCGAGATCAACCACATGGTCGCCATGGGCAAGGGCGAGTACTGCCAGCCCGAGTTCGCCGACTCCTTCTTCCACAAGTCGCTGTTCGTCGGCGCCTCCTCGCGGGAGGCGGTCAAGGACGGGCGCGGCGACTACATCCCGGTGTTCTTCCACGAGATCCCCAAGCTGTTCTGCGAGGGCTACCTGCCGCCCGACGTGGTGCTCATCCATGTGTCGCCGCCCGACAAGCACGGCTTCTGCTCCTTCGGCGTCTCGGTGGACTACACGAAGCCGGCCGCCCAGGTCGCCAAGACCGTCGTCGCCCAAGTGAACCCCAACATGCCGCGCACCCACGGCGATTCGTTCATCCATGTCAGCGAGATCGACTTCGTCGTCGAGAGCGAGCAGGCGATCATCGAACTGCAGCCGCCGCGCATCGGCCCCGTCGAGGAGGCCATCGGCAAGCACATCGCCGGCCTCGTGGAGGACGGCTCCTGCCTGCAGCTCGGCATCGGCGGCATCCCCGACGCGGTGCTCCTCTTTCTGCACGAGAAGAACGACCTCGGCATCCACAGCGAGATGTTCAGCGAGGGCGTCGTCGACCTCTACAACGAGGGCGTCATCACCAACCGCAACAAGACCATCAACCGCGACAAGATGGCGGCGACCTTCCTCATGGGCACTCGCCGCCTGTACGACTTCGTCGACGACAACCCCGCCGTCAACATGTTCCCCGTGAACATCATCAACGACCCGTATCTCATCGGTCAGAACGACCGCGTGGTGGCCATCAACTCGGCGATCCAGGTCGACCTGCAGGGTCAGGTGGTGGCCGACACCATGGGCGCCGTGCAGTTCACCGGCATCGGCGGGCAGGTCGATTTCGTGCGCGGCGCCGCCCGCAGCCGCGACGGCAAGGCGATCATCGCCTTGCCGTCCACGGCGAAGAAGGGCGCCGTGTCGCGCATCGTCGCCGCCCTCAGCCCCGGCACGGCGGTGACCACCATGCGCGCCGACGTCGACTACATCGTCACAGAGCACGGCGTCGCGCACCTGCGCGGCATGGGCCTGCGCGAACGCGCCGAAGCGCTCATCGAGATCGCCGACCCAGCATTCAGAGACCAGATCCGCGAGGAGGCGGCCGGCGTCTACGGCCCCGGCCGCCTCGCGCGCTAGCCGTCCAACGGAGGAGAAAGAAGTCATGGATACCAAGATCCGCGTGCACAGAGCGCCCAAGACGCTAATCACAGGCAACGGCTGCGTCGCCCAGATCGGCGCCGAGGCCAAGAAGCTGCACGCCAAGAAGGTGCTCATCATCACCGACCCCGGCGTGGCCTGCTGCGGCACCGTGGAAAGCGTGGAGGCCCCGCTGCGCGAGGCGGGCATGGACGTCGGCATCTACGACAAGGCCGTCCCCGAGCCGCCCATGGGCAGCGTGCACGAGATCGTCGATATCGCCAAAGAAGGCAAGTACGACCTCATCGTCGGCTTCGGCGGCGGCTCGGCCATCGATGTCGCCAAGGTGGTCGCCGTGCTCGCGCCCAACGACGACCGTCTCGAGGACTACGTCGGTATCGACCAGGTACCCCACAAGGGTCTGCCCTTCATCGCCGTGCCCACCACCGCCGGCACCGGCACCGAAGTCACGGCCATCGCCATCTTCAGCAACGAGAAGCTGAACGTGAAGCAGGGCGTCGTGAGCCCGCACCTCATCCCCAACATCGCTCTCGTCGACCCCGTGCTCACCTACAGCTGCCCGGCGGGCGTCACCGCCGCCAGCGGCATGGACGCCCTGATCCACAACATCGAGGCCTACATCTCGGTGAACGCCACGATGCACACCGACCCGCTCGCCGCTGAAGGCATCAAGCTCGTCAGCAAGAGCATCCGCACGGCGGTGTTCGACGGCAGCAACGCCTGGGCGCGCCACAACATGGCCATCGGCTCGCTGCTCGGCGGCATCTCCTTCGGCAACGCCGGTGTGGGCGCCGTGCACGCCATGAGCTACCCCGTGGGCGGCATGTTCCATGTGCCGCACGGCATCGCCAACACGCTCATGCTGCCGTGGGTCATGGAGTACAACATGCTCGCCTGCCCGCAGTTCTTCCGCGAGATCGGCGAGTTCATGGGCGAGAACATGGAAGGCCTCAGCGATCGCGAGGGTTGCGAGGTCACGCTGCAGGCCCTGCGCACGCTGGCCGAGGACCTCGAGGTGCCGCAGTACCTCAACGAGGTGGGCATCCCCGAGTCGGCGATCCCCGACCTCGTCAAGGGCGCCCTTACGCAGGCCCGCCTGTGGAACAACAACCCGCGCAAGTTCACTGCCGAGGACATGGAGCAGGTCTACCGCAACATGGCCGTCAAGCCGGGGACCGAGCCGGTCAAGGAGAAGAAGGCGCCGGCCAAGAAGGCTCCCGTCAAGAAGTAGACGCGCACGAAGAGGGCGGGCGGGGCGACCAGAACGGTCACCCCGCCCGCCCTCTTCTGCGTACGCAGCCGGTACCTACGCTAGTGACCGAGCTCCTGCTCGACGACGGCGATGGCTTCGTCGAGGACGGCCACGACAGTGTCGATCTGCGCTTTGCTGATGATGAACGGCGGCGCCACGGCAAGCACGTGGCCGCCGCCGAGGAGGCGTACGAAGACGCCGCGGGCGAAGGCCTCGTCGCGGACCTTGGCGGCCACGCCCTGTGCCGCGGCGAACCACTCGCGCGTCTCCTTGTCCTTGACGAACTCGACCCCGGCCACGAGGCCCACGCCGCGCACGTCGCCGACGATGGGGTGCGCAAGTAGCGTCGCGAGGCCGTCCTGGAGGTAGGGGCCCAGCTCGGCGCAGCGCTCCACGAGGTGCTCGCGCTCGATGATCTCGAGGTTGGCGATGCCGGCCGCCGAGCAGAGCGGGTGCCCGTTGTAGGTGGCGCCGCTCATGAAGGTCCTGCCGGGGTCGCCGAGGAAGGCCTCGAAGACGTGGTCGCGGGCGCCCACGGCGCCGAGCGGCAGGTAGCCGGAAGAGAGGCCCTTGGCGAGGGTGATGAGGTCGGGGTCGGAACCGAACTGCTCGAAGCCGAACCAGGTGCCGGCGCGGCCGAAGCCGGTGATCACCTCGTCGTTGATCACGAGCACGTCGCTCGCCTTGCAGATCTCGTTGACCATCGGCCAGTACTCGGGCGGCGGGGGGATCACGCCGCCGGTGCCGATCATCGTCTCGCCGAGCATGGTGCCAACGTTCTCGGGACCGTAGAAGGCGATCTCCTGCTCGACCTGCCGGGCGCACTCCATCTTGCAGTCCTCGCCGTAGGTCTTGCCCCAGAAGCAGCGGTAGCAGTAGGGCGCGCCGAGCTTGATGAACCCGGGCAGCAGGGGCTCGAACTTGGCGCGGTTCATGGAGAGGCCCTGGGCGCTCGTGCTGGTCATCGTGGTGCCGTGGTAGGAGCGGTCGCGGAACATGATCATGTACTTGGTGCCCATGCCCTTGTTGCGCCAGTACTGGCGCGCCATCTTGACGGCGGTCTCCACGGACTCGCCGCCGCCGAGTGTGAAGAAGACGTGGTTGAGGTCGCCGGGCATGTGCTCCGCGACCTTGGCGGCGAGCTTGATGGAGGGCTCGTTGGCGATCTGGAAGATGTGGTAGATCGCCAGCTTCTGCGCTTGCTCTGCGATGGCGTCGAAGATCTCCTGGCGGCCGTGGCCGACGTTGACGGTCCACAGGCTGGCGAAGGCATCGATGTAGGCCTTGCCGGCGGCGTCGTAGACGAGCGCGCCCTCGGCGTGGTCCATGATCACGGGCTTGAGGCCCTGCATCTGCGTGAACGGCGGCCAGAGGTGGCCGAGGAAATCCTCCTCGAGCGCCTCGTGTTCACGCGTCTCCGGCAGATCTGCCATGGGTCCTCCCTCTCGGTCTGATGTCCTCCTGGGTGGAACGCTAGGGGTCAGCGCTCGCGCGTCAACTGACCCCGACGCCGCACACGTCGGCGAGCGCGCGCAACTGCTCTTCCCCCATGAGCGCCGCGGCGCCCTCCCGGGCCGGCGCTGCGGCCAGGGTCTGCTCCACGCGTTCGCGCGCCACGTCGACCTCCTGCTTGCCCGCGGCGACCCACTGCTCGATCGGCAGCCGGCTGCCGATCGTGGGCGTGAAGTGCTCGAGGGCGCGCACGCGCTCGCGGGTGACCCGCTCCTTGAGATAGCTGCCGCCGACCCCCACGCGCTCGATGATGTCGAGCATCACGTCCTCCGGGCGTATGGGGCTTCCCGCGGCGAGGCGCCGCACGAGAGCCGCCACCTCGGCGTCGATGGGCACCATGGGCAGATGCCATACGCTCGACGAGGCCAGGGCGCCGAAACCCCCGCTGATGAGATCGACGCCCGCCAGCACCGCGGGAAGGACCTTCATGCCCTTCTCGTACCCGGCCTGTACGCCGGGATGCTGGGCGTCCGTCGACAGGGCGGAGTTGTGGACCGGCAACCCCAGATGGTGGCCGATCTCGACCGAGGCAACGCCCATGAGCGTGTTTTCGGGGCTGCCGAGGGACATGTTGCCGGTGCGCATGTCGAGGATCCCCGGGCCGCAACAGGCCAGGACGGCCGCGCCGGGGGCGACCGCCTGGACCGCCGTGACGAGGCCGAGGATCTCGGCCCACATCAGGCTCAGCATGCCGGCGACCGTGATGGGACCGGTCGCCCCCGCCATGGCCATCGAGTAGGCCCAGACGGGGCTGCCGAGAGCGGCCAGCTCGCAGGTGACGTCCAGCAGGGCGCCGTTGACCGCGAGCGGCGCACGCGCCGCGCAGAGCACGCCGAGGCGCGGGCGGCGGCGGAAGCCCTCCAGGCCGCCGCCGAGGACATCCATGATGCGCCGCACGTCGGTGGCATCCGTCGGGCAGTCGACGAGCACCAGCGGCTTGGAGGTGTTCGCGAGATACGTGTAGCACTCCACCAGCTCACGCCGCTCGAGGGGCACGTCGTTGGCCGTCACGAACGTCCACATCACGTCGATCTCCGGGGTGGCGTCCATGACGACGGTACCCTCGCGGAGATCCTGGATGCTGGACGGGCGCAGCCGCCCCGTGCGGAAGTCGAGGGTCTTGGCGTGACACCCCGAGGGATTGAAGAAGGGGCCGCTGTGCCGGTCGAGGACGACATCTCGCGCGGGGACCGCGCCCGCGATGAACAGCTGGTCCGGGAGCGTGGCCAGGGCCGCGTGCACCATCTCCGGCGGCAGGCGCACGACCCCCGTCGCCACGTCGACCCCGGCGCCGAGGCTCGCCAGCGCGTCGAGCGCGCGCGTCGCCCCCATCATGCGCATACCCACGCGCTCGAGCACCGCCAGGGCGGATTCGATCACGAGGTCCCGCTCGGCGGGGGTCGTGCAGGTGAGACTCCAGTCCACGAGACTGTCCTTCACTCTTCAGGTAGTCGACAGCCGGGCAGGTTCCGGCCCCAGGGGGGGTCATGATACATCCTCTGCGCCCCTCGAGCGGCAGCAACGCTGGGGGAAACCTCAGGCCGGTGCGTGGAGCAGGGCGGCTGCGCGCACTCCGATGCCGGCGCGGGTGAGGTCCGCGGCCGTGTGGTTCACGGCGGCGTGCTTGTCGAGGTAGTTCTGTTCCAGCAGCGGCATGAGGCCGTCGGCGATGACCTGCTCCTTGGGGATGAAGTAGTCGAGGATGTCGGTGGGGTGCTCGCGGGTCGTCTCGGTCTCCGGGTCGCCGCCCTCGTGCTTGGCGGAGATGTTGGGCACGGTGGCCGCGGCGGCGACCACGTCCCCGCGGCGGTCGTAGGGCTGGCGCACGATAGACTTCCAGGTCTCGGTGACGTGGTGCTCGAGACGCACGCCGCCGTCAAAGCCCAGGCCGCGGCGCACTTCGGCGGCGGCGAGCAGGGTGGGCAACTCGACAGAGTTGGAGAGATTGAGGCCGATCATGCTGGTCGAGCCGTCGTCGGCCGCCAGCAGGCGGGCGCCAATCAGGAGCCAGAGCACCGACCAAGGGTTGTCGACGCCCATGAAAACCGAGACTTTGAACTCGTTGCGTATACCCAGCTTGTGCATCAGGAGGGCCACGAGGATGGTGCCGCTGTTGATGTTGAGCACCTGGCGGATTCCGTACTGCGTGAGCACGCCGAGGTACTCGTCGGCCCACTTGAGCGGGTAGTCGTTGGGCTGGCCGATGCCGCCGAAGTAGCCGGTGATCGTGGCGGGGCCGCCGAGGTGGACGTTGCTGCCATCGATGCCCTTGGTGTCGAGGGTCTCGACGTGCGTGGCGCCGATGATCTGCATGGCGGCGGCCACGGCGAGGACGTCCTCGCCGGGGGCGCACTGCTCGGCCATGGTGCGCACGCGGATGTAGCGGCCCGGCATGAGCTCGCGGCGCTCGATGGCTTGCTCGGCCTCGCTGATCAGCCAGGGGAAGTACTGCAGGGCGCTGATCTCGAGGGTCACGGCGTTGCGCTCGTCGACGGTCATGGCGTCGGCCTCAGGGCCGAGGACGCTGCGCCGGTACTCGGGCAGCGAGACGAAGGCGCCTGCGTCGCGCTGCTCGGCGAGCCAGTGGAGGCCGGAGAGGAAGGGGGAGGCCTCGTCCTGCAGGCGCGCAAGGCGGGTCTCGAGGCGGCCCGCCTCGTCGGCCCGGCGGTTGATCTCCGCCACGCCGCCGTACTTCTCGACAAGCTCGAGGAGGCCGTCCACGAGAGCGTTGTCGGGGCCCGCGAGGACCGCGTTCACGGCCTCCAGGTCGGCGGGCTTGATGCGCAGCTGCGCGCGCATCGCGTCTCGGGTGGTCATCGGTCCTCCTGCCTCCATGGTCCTGCAGTTGCGCCGGCTCAGCGCCGGCGGCGCTCACTCTTCCCGGCCCTCGGGATGAACGGGCCAGCCCACGTCGGGCTTCACCTCCGAGTACACGAGCATGGTCTCGACCTTGTCGACTCCAGGGATCGCGGCGATGTCGTACTTGATGAGATGACCCAGGTGCTCCAGGTCGCGCACGGCCACGTGGAGCAGGTAGTCGAAGCGGCCGGCCACGTGGTAGCAGGCGCGCACCGCCTGGAGCTTCACGACCCCGTGCTCGAAGGACTCGATGCTCTCGGTGCTGTGATGGTCGAGCTCGGCGGCCACGAACGCCTGCAGGCCGAGCCCGAGACTGGTGGGGTTGACCAAGGCGCGATAGCCGGCGATGTGGCCGTCCTGCTCGAGGCGCCTGACGCGCTCGGACATGGCCGACTGCGAGAGTCCGAGCGCCTGCGCCAGCCTGGCGTTGGTGAGGCTCCCGTCCTGCTGCAACGCGATGAGTATCTGACGGTCGAGAGCGTCCACGTCGTCCCCCTGAGTCGGATGGCCGCATGCTAGCTGGCGTATGTCCTGACTGTCAACTTACTGACCGGACATGCTCCTGACGAATAAAACTCTACTCAGGTTCTCACCGGTACTTGCCAGAGGTTTCGGGAGCCTCTGCGGGCAACACCACTCCCCATCGGCGAGTGGAGTGCACACTCCCAGCCCTGCTCGGGGACGCCGAATGTACGACAGTGAGGGCACGTCCGCCTCGACACCCGCGATGGACCCACCGACAGGATTCGCGACCTCGGTGGTTTGTGCTAGAACTGTGAGGTCAGTGAGGAGTGCCATGTGCGCAGCGATCCAGACGGGGGGCCAGTCAGGCCACGACGGCCTGCTCTGGCGGTCGGCCACAGCGGCCGATGCAGATCCCATCGCCGCCGCGATCGAGGACTGGTGGGCCCGCCACCTGCGACATTTCGTGCATCCCCTCTTCCTCGAGCACTTCGGCGACACCTGCCTGGTGGTCGAAGACGACGGGGCGTTGGTCGCATTCCTGGTCGGCATGCTCTCTCAACGCCATGCCGGACAGGCTTACGTGCATTTCATGGGCGTGCATCCCGACTTCCGCGGCCTCAGCCTGGGGCGAGAGCTCTACGAGCGCTTCTCGGCCGTCGTGCGACGGCGCGGCGCAACGGTCGTCGTGGCTGAGACCGGCGCCTTCAACACGCGCTCGATCGCGTTTCATCGCCGTCTCGGCTTCACCTTGGAGGACGGCGACGAGCTCGTGGATGGCGTCCCCGTGACTCGAAACGTGCACGGAACCGGCGAGGACGTCGTGCTCTTCTCGCTGCGGCTCTGAGGGCGGCGAGTGGCTGCTTGAGGACGTAGCCGCAGCCCCGGCGGCTGCGCGTCGTGCTCGTCAGCCCACGCCCAGTAGGCGTCGCCCTACGCACCCGCCACCCAACCGGCCAGGAGGTAGAAGCGCGCGATCTGGCCGGCGGCGGCGCTGATGAGGGCGCACTCGGGTGAGCCCACCGAAGCGGAGGCCAGACGCAGGTCCATGGCCGTGGTCGAACTTCCATAGATCACCGCCGCCCCAAGCCGCGTGAGCTGGCTCAGCGTGAGGCCGGCCAGCACCTCGGCATTGGCCGCGCGGCCGTCAGGCCTTCGCGGCCAGCTCGCGCTCGACGGCGACGGCCGTCTGCTCGATGTCAGCATCGTCCACATCGAGATGCGTGACGAAGCGCACGGTCCACGGGCCTTCGTCGAGGCACAGCACGCCGGCCTCGCCCAGACGCACCACGAGGTCGGCGGCCGGCAGCCCGGTGCCCCGCGTGCCGGCGAAGATCATGTTGGTCTGCACCGTGGCCAGGTCGATCTCGAGACCGGGCAGCGCGGCCAGCCGTTCCGCGAGCTCGCGCGCGCGCCGGTGGTCGTCGGCGAGGCGCACGACGTTGTGCTGAAGCGCGTAGAGGCCGGCCGCGGCGATGATGCCGGCCTGCCTCATGCCGCCGCCGTAGAGCTTGCGGGCGCGCTGCGCCAGGGCGATGGTGGCGGCGTCCCCCACGAGCATCGAGCCGACCGGCGCGCCCAGGCCCTTCGACAGGCAGATGCTGACAGTGTCGAATGGAGCGGCGTGCTCCGCGGCAGGGATGCCCGAGGCCGCCACGGCGTTGAACAGCCGGGCGCCGTCGAGGTGCATCCTCAGATCGTGCCGGTCGCAGAGCTCGCGCACGGCACGCACGTGCTCGAGGGGCAGCACGAGGCCGCCGCAGTGGTTGTGCGTGTTCTCGAGGCACACCATCCGGGTGGGCGCCCAGTGCACGTCGGCGTCGGTGTGGACGTACTCCTCCATCTTCTCGAGGTCGAGCGTCCCGTCGGGCGAATCGAAGCAGCGCAGCTGCACGTTGCTCAGCGCCGAGGCCCCGCCCTGCTCGTAGAACATGATGTGCGCCTGGGCGTGCAGAAAGACCTCGTCGCCGCGCTGCGTGAGCGCGCGCACCGCCGCCTGGTTGCACATCGTCCCCGACGGGAAGTAGAGGCCGGCCTCTTTGCCGAGCAGGCCGGCGGCGTGCTCCTGCAGGCGGATCACCGTGGGGTCGTCGCCGAGCACGTCGTCGCCGACCTCGGCCTCGAACATGGCGCGGCGCATCTCCGCCGACGGACGCGTGACGGTGTCGCTGCGCAGGTCGATCGTCTTCATGTCACCTTCCTGGTTGAGACGGCCGCGACGGAATACGCCCGGTGCCGGCGGCGCAGACGGCCCGGCGCGCTCTTCGCCCTGTCGGTGGCGCGCGCCTCTCGAATCGCGAGTTCGCTGCCGGCGAGCCGCCGCGAAAGCACGTTCCAGAGCGGGATGAGGGTGAGGCCCAGGGCGAGCAGCAGCAGCCTCCACCGCGGCGCCGGCGTCCAGTGGATCGCCACCTGGTCGGCGACCTCCTGCCTCAGGTGAAAGTCAGCCGGCCAGTGGAGAAAGAAGCGGCCGTCCTGCCGGCCGGCGAACTGCACGGCGGCGTTCTCCATGGCGTTGGCCACCTTGCCGGGGTAGTCGACCCAGATGTGGTCAAAGCTCATGCGCAGCTCATTGGGGATGCCCTTGGCCGTGAGGAGGCTCGCCAGCACGATAGCGCGGCTCTCACAGTCGCCGCGGCCGGCGCGCAGCGCCTCGCTCGCCGTGGGGAAGTACCACGGCACGCCGGCCGACTGCCAGTCGTAGGCGTAAGGCACCTGCTGGTCGAGCACGTAGGCTTCGATCGCCCGGGGATCGTCGGGGAGGGTGCGCGCCAGAGCGGCCGCGGCCTGCGGCTCCACGCGCGGCCGCAACGTGTTGCGCACGCTCCGCACCAGGACGCCGGGATCCGGGTACAGCATCACCAGTACCCAGCTGAGGGCGAGGAAGACGAGCAGGCTGCGGGGGAATCTCATGGTCTCATGATACGACGACCCAGCCGCGAACGCCCCCGGGACGAGGATGAACAGCCAGGCGAGCGTGATCGACGGTCGAATCCCATCGATACGTCCCCGGGAACAGCAGCAAGCAGCATCTCGACATCGTGGGTCCTCTGAGGGTCGACGCCAGCGGCCACCAGAACTACCTTGATCGCCTTCTCGGCCGCCTGCTGGGCATGGAAGCAGAGCGTCTCGGCGATCACTCCCGGCCGGTCGACGCCGCGCGCGACGGCCAGATCGCTCTCGGCATAGGCGAGCCAGCGCGCGGCGGCCTCAGGCCGCGTAGTGCTCGCGCCCCTCGCGTAGTGCCGTAAGGTAGACGTAGCCTGGCTCGTCGCCGTGGTCAAGGATGTCGGACTCGGTGGCCACGAGAAGGTCGACCGGGGGGCGGTCGCTGCCCAGGCGCCCGTAAAGATGCTGGGCAGTCCGACGGCGATGCGCGCCGTCCGGCATCACGATGAGGAGATCGATGTCGCTGCCCGGCCGCGCGTCGCCGCGCGCCGCCGACCCGAATAACACGACGCGCCGCGGGCCGACCTCCGCGACGATGCGCCTCACCAGCTCGTCGAGCACTTCCTGCATGGGCCTCACTTCGCCTCCCGCCTGTCGCCTGCGGCAGAGTGGGTATCTCCTGGCTCCATGATACCCTCGCCCCATGGATCGCACGAGTCACACGCTCCCCCAGCGGGTGACCGCCGTCCTGCACGCCAGGCAGTACATCGTCTTCTTCGCCATCGGCCTGTACACGTTCGATCTCGCCGTGGCCCTCGGCGCGGCCTGGCTGTATCGGCGCGAGCCGCTCGCGGAGTTGCTGCGCGGTGGTGGGCCGCTCGCCGACGCCGTCGCCGCGCGCAGCGCGCTCATCGCGGCGGTCTTCGTCGCGTATCTGCTGGCGAGCACGTGGCTGCGCGCCGGCTACATCCGCTCGCTGGTAGGGACCTTCCACCTGGGTCCCGCCGACCGCCGCCAGTTTCTGCGGCTCCTTGCCCTCCAGCTGGCATTGGAGGTCGTCGGCGCGCTCGTCGCCGGCGCCGTCGTGCTCGCCGGCGACGACCCGCTGCCGGCCAACGCGGTCTTCCTCGCTCTGCTCGCCTTCAACTTCGTCGTGCTGTACGCCGACTACATCATCGTGATCGGCGATGTGGGACCGCTCCGGGCGGTCGCCCTTTCGTGGCGCACGGTGAAGGCAACGCTGGTACCCTCGGCGCTGGTCTTGCTGACCGTGAGTCTCGTCGGCATCTACGCCACGCAGCTGCTCGACGAGAACGTCACGGGGAGCGTCGCTCGCGCCCTGCCCATGATGCTGGTGCAGTGCGTGATCATGGGCAGCGTCCTCTTCGTCGCCGACGTCGTGCTGGTGGTGCTCTACCTCAACGCCGCGGAGACGGGCAAGCTGAAGCCGAAGCCAAGCGGCGGCGGCGACGGGCGGACGCTGTAGCAGCGGATGATGACCGGCCCACGCTGGTGCGGAGCGGGCGTCAGGCGGCGCCGTCTTCTGCCAGGACACGCTCAAGCACCTGCGCCAGCGACGGCAGGTAGGCGCGCACTGTGTTGAGGACCACCATGTCGTCCACGTCGAAGTAGTCGTGGACGAGTACGTATCGCATGCCGATCATCTGCTTCCATTCTATTTCCGGCATGCGGTCCATCGTGCCCTGAGACAGCCGACTCGCGGCCTCGCCGATGTTCTCGACGAGCTTCTCGAGACCCAGGAGTTCGATCGGGTGGAGGTCAGGACCGCCGGCATCACGCGATGCCACGAAATCGACCGCCATGCACGCGGCATCGAGCATGTGGCGGAGGCGCACCCAGTCGTCGCTACGCGACAAACTCGACCTCGGCTTCGGCCACGACCTCGTCACGGAAGTAGCGGCTGAGGAAACCCTTGGTACGCAGGTCGACGCGGCGGCCGATGATCTCGCTCAGTTCGTCCTCCATGCGGACCATGTCGAGGAGTGTGACCTGGGACTGGGGCGCAAACTCCACCAGCACATCCACGTCGCTCCGCGGGCCGAAGTCGGCGCGCAGTACGGACCCGAAGAAGGCGAGACGCTGGATGGGGTGCGGCGGCAGAACTCGGCGACGCGCTCGTGCTCGATCTCGACGTGCACGCTCACACTGCACCTCCGGTCGGGGACCGTCTCGGCCTGCTCTCCGAGTATACCGCCGAAAGGCCGAGCTAAGGGCGAGGGTCTACCCTACTCCCACTCGATGGTGCTCGGCGGCTTGCTCGAGATGTCGTAGACCACGCGGTTGACCTCGGGCACCTCGTTGATGATGCGCGAGGAGAGCGTCTCGAGGAGGTCGTACGGCAGGTGCGCCCAGTCGGCGGTCATGGCATCGTCGCTCTTGACCGCCCGGATGGCGATCGGGTAGCCGTAGGTGCGTTCGTCGCCCTGCACGCCCACGCTGCGGATCACGGGCAGGATGGCGAAGCACTGCCATAGCTCGCGGTAGAGGCCGGCCGTGCGGATCTCCTCCTGCACGATGGCATCGGCGCGCTGCAGGATGTCGACGCGCTCGCGCGTGATCTCGCCGATGATGCGGATGGCGAGCCCGGGCCCGGGGAACGGCTGGCGCCACACGATGCGCTCGGGCAGGCCGAGCTCCTCGCCGACGGCGCGGACCTCGTCCTTGAACAGCCAGCGCAGCGGCTCGACGAGCGCGAAATCCATCTTCTCGGGGAGGCCGCCCACGTTGTGGTGGCTCTTGATCTTGGCGGCCTGGCGCGTGCCACTCTCGATGACGTCGCTATAGAGCGTCCCCTGCACGAGGAACCTGGCGTCGACAAGCTTGCGCGCCTCCTCCTCGAAGCAGCGGATGAACTCCTCGCCGATGATCTTGCGCTTGCGCTCCGGCTCGGTGACGCCCTCAAGCTTGTCGAGAAAGCGGTCGCTGGCGTCGACTGCGATGAGCGGGATGCCGAACGTGCCGGCGAAGGTCTCGACCACACGTTCGGCCTCGCGCATGCGCATCATGCCCTGGTCGACGAACACGCAGGTGAGGCGCTCGCCGATGGCCTTGTACATGAGCAGCGCGGCGACCGACGAGTCGACGCCTCCGGAGAGCCCCAGGATCGCCTTGTTGTCGCCGACCTGGGCGCGGATCTGCTTGATGGACTCCTCGATGATGGAGGCCGGGGTGAACGCGGGGGCGCAGCCGCAGGCCTTGTAGAGGAAGTTCTTGAGCACCTCGGTGCCCTTGGGCGTGTGCAGCACCTCGGGGTGGAACTGCACGCCGTAGAAGCCCCGCGAGCGCGCCTCCATGGCCGCGACGGGCGAAGCCGCGCTCGCGGCCAGCACCTCGAAGCCGGGCGGCGCCTTGGTGACGCTGTCGCGGTGGCTCATCCAGGCCTGCTCCTCGCCACGCAGTCCCTCGAGGAGCAGCCCCGGCTGGAGCACGCTGAGCGCCGTCTTGCCGAACTCGCTGAGGTCGGTGCGCGCCACCGTGCCGCCGAGGTGGAGGGCGAGGCTCTGCATGCCGTAACAGATGCCCAGCACCGGGATGCCCAGCTCGAGGATCTCGGGGTCGAGCTGCGGGGCATCGTCGACGTACACGCTCATGGGACCGCCGGAGAGGATGATGCCTTTGGGCGCGTAGGCCTTGATGCGCTCGATGGGCATATCGTGCGGCACGAGCTCCGAGTACACGCGGCACTCGCGCACGCGACGCGCGATGAGCTGCCCGTACTGCGCCCCGAAGTCGAGGACGAGCACGGTGTCGAACCCCTTCACTTGCGGCGAGCCCTGCGCCACGGCGCCTCCCTCAGTCTGATGTCAATGCGTACAGCTGGCCGGCGACGGGCCTCAGCCCATGCCGACGTCTTGCTCCTTCTGCAGCTTCTTGCCCTCGGTCATCAGCGACGGCGCCACCATGACCTCGGCCTTCTGGAACGAGCTCAGCGTCTCGTAGCCACAGGTGGCCATGCTCGTGCGCAAGCGCGCCGAACAGGTTGAGCGTGCCGTCGTTCTCGTGGGCCGGGCCGAGGAGGATCTCTTCGAGGGTACCCTTGACCCCGGCCTTCACGCGCGTGCCGCGCGGGAGCTCGGGGTGGAAGGTGGCCATGCCCCAGTGGTAGCCGCGGCCGGGCGCTTCGCTGGCCGCGGCCAGCGGCGAGCCGATCATGACCGCGTCGGCGCCGAGGGCGATGGCCTTGCTGACGTCGCCGCCGGTGCGCATGCCGCCGTCGGCGATGACGTGACAGTACTGGCCCGTCTCGAGCACGTGCTGCACGCGCGCCGCCGCGGCGTCGGCGATGGCCGTGGCCTGCGGCACGCCGATGCCGAGCACGCCGCGCGTCGTACAGGCGTGACCGGGGCCGACGCCCACGAGCACGCCCACGGCGCCGGTGCGCATGAGGTGCAGCGTGGTGGCGTAGCTGGCCACGCCGCCGACGATCACCGGCACGGGGCACTGGGCGATGAACTTGCGCAGGTCGAGGGGCTCGACCCTGGTGCTCACGTGCTCGGCCGAGACCACGGTGCCCTGGATGATCAGCACGTCGAGGCCGGCCTCGAGGGCGATCTGGTAGAAGTCCTCGACGCGTTGCGGGGTGAGCGAGGCGGCGGCCAGGACGCCGCCGGCCTTGATCTCCTTGATGCGCCGGCCGACCAGCTCGGGCTTGATGGGCGCCTTGTAGATCTCCTGCATTGTGCGAGTGGCCGACTCCTTGGGCAGCGCAGCGATGCGGTCGAGCTGCTCGTCGGCGTTCTCGTAGCGCGTCTGCACGCCCTCGAGGTTGAGCACCGCGAGGCCGCCGAGCTTGCCCATGGTGACGGCGAATTGCGGGTCGACCACGCCGTCCATGGCGGAGGCGAGGCACGGCAGCGGCAGCGTGTGCGGGCCGAGCTTCCAGGTGATGTCGACGTCCTCCGCGTCGCGCGTACGGCGACTGGGTACGATGGCGATGTCGTCGAAGCCGTAGGCGCGGCGACCCTTCTTGCCGCGGCCGATCTCTACTTCCATGCCGTCCTCCTCACAGGAACGCGAACCGGGTGAGATGATCTCGGATTAAGCAAAAGACCCGGGCACGGACGTACCGGGGTCTCGGGGCTCTGTGCGGCGCTGATGTGTGGGCTTGCTGTTACGGGTGGCAACGTCTCTCGACTCTACCAGCGGCCCCCGCGGGAATCAACACGCGGGCGCGCGGGGCCGCGCCGCGCGCCTGCCTGCCCGCCCGCGCCTCACGGCTGCGGCGCGGCAGCGTCCGCGAACGGACCCGGCAGCTGGGCGACGACGCTTCTGGTCAGCTTGCGCGCGTTGGCGCGCTTCATGTGGAAGCCGTCGTAGAACTCGTCGGGATCGCCACCAAAGGTCGCAAGATCGCTGCGGTCGAGCAGCCCGAATCCGTAGCGGTCCTGGAGCCCCTTCAAGTAGGTCATGACCTCGGCGCGCCGCGCTTGCCAGCCAGCCGTTCGCACCGCCGCCAGCAGACGAGGGTGCAGCGGCATCAGCACAACCGCCTGCGTGGTCCCCATCTCAGAGAGCAGCTGCAGGGTCCGCTCGAAGTAGCGCTGCGAACGCGGGTACAGCGCCGCTTCTGTCGTCGCGTAGCGTTCGAGCGCCGTCTGGATCGACCAGTCGATCGAGCGCGACAGGGGTCGGCCCCGCTCCTCCGCGATGTCGTAGCGATTGCGCAGCACGACACCGTCGGACGCGAAGCGGGTGAGCGCCAGATCGCGCGCTTTGGGGACCTCCGCCGGGGACTGCGGCAGCTTGTTGCGCTCGGACTCGATCAGCCCTGCCGGGAACCAGCGGCTCAGGCTCTCGTCCTGGAGGAGGCCCGGAGAAAGCCCCTGCCTGCGAAACGCCTCCACGTGGAGAAACCAGACGACGCGGAGCCTGGCGCCCGGGAACCGCTCATGAATCAAGTTGACGAAGGCCCAGGCGTCTTCGGGACGCCCGTTCTGAAAGGCGAGGTTGAAGCCGCGGAGGCCAGTCAGTTCTTCGAAGTACGCAGGCTCGAAGCGGGTGGCCCGGGAGCCGCCGAATACGAGGAGATGCGGGGCTCGCGGCAGTCGCTCGAGCAGGCGCATCTTGACCGCGCGATCGGTGGGCACGTACAGCGGGTCATGAGCGGCGGTGGGGGCGCCCGTACCCTGCAACGCGAACACGGCGACCGTCAGGGCGAGGAGCGCCGCCGCACAGGTAAGGAAGAACAGCAGTGCGACGCCGCGGACGCTGCGTCCGCGGCGGCGTCGAGATGGGGACCCAAGCATCGCCGACATCCGGAGTCTCTAAGAGACGGCGTGCCCGGCGTCGTCGAGCTCGACGACGTCGGTGGTGTCGAGAAGACGACGGGCGTCGTCGGGATCCAGTACGCCGGCGCCGAAACGCTGCGTGTTGGCGGCGCCGGCGGCCAGCGCCTGACGCAGGCATTCCGGCAGCTCGAGCTTCTCGAAGCGCGCACTCACGAAGCCGGCGAGAAAGGCGTCGCCCGAACCGACGGTGCTCACCACGCTCTCGAGGGGCGCGATGCGTGCGCGAAAGACGCGCTGCCGGCGGCCCACCTGGAAGCGGGCGACGCAGCCGTACTGCGTCTTGATGATGGCGTTGCGCGCCCCCATCTCGCAGAGCATGGCCGTGGCGTCGACGATGTCCTGGTCGTCGTGGAACTCGTGGCCGACGAGGTCTTCGGCCTCGCGCAGGTTGGGGACCACGAGATGCGGGCGCCCCTTCATGCCCAGGCGCAGCGGCTCGCCGGCGCTGTCGAGCACGACGAAGCAGCGGTGC
The DNA here is from genome assembly GCA_963765635.1 of uncultured Thermoleophilia bacterium. Taxonomy (GTDB): domain Bacteria; phylum Actinomycetota; class Thermoleophilia; order UBA2241; family UBA2241; genus CAIXSE01. The sequence goes on along the minus strand of CAVXXF010000002.1, from coordinate 213,685 downwards.
CGGCGCACGCGCTGCATGACGACGGCGTAAAAATCCTCCTGCATCTTGCGCGGCAGCGAGCCGACGAGCAGGACGAAACGCGAGCCCTTGGCGAGGTATTCGATCTTCTCGAAGAAGGCCGCGACCTCCGGCGCCGTGACCACCGGCCCGTACTCGATGATCTCGGTCTGGGTCATGGTGGTCGGGTCGACGACGGCCGTGGACGTGCGCGACTCGCCGCCGATGTGCACGAAGTCGTTGAGCACGTTCTCGCGCTGCAGTCCCTCCACGATCTGCAGACCGGCGCGGCCGCCCACAAGGCCGGTGGCGACCACCGGCTGGCCGAGCGTCTTGAGGGCGCGCGCGATGTTGACACCCTTGCCGCCCGGCATCGAGATGCTCTCGCTGGCACGGTGCTTGAAGCCGGTCTGGAAGTTGGGCACCGTGAGCGTCTTGTCGACGGCGGTGTTAGGTGTGACGGTGATGATCACGCGGGCTTCCCGTGAGAGGTTCTCTGAGTCTTCGCACGAAAGCCGGCGCCCTGACCGCGCCGGCCCCTACGGCGGCACAGTATAGCACCCGCGCGCGGCCTTGACACCGTGCGGGCGCGGAGGTACGTTTCGTGAGCGTCAATTACGGCGCGTTCCTCGTTAGGTGAGGCTCCGACATACATAGAGGCCGTTGCCCGGAAACGTCCAGAGACGCCAACGGGTAGGACAGGCACTACCGGATCAAGGTTTTGCCCAAGACGGCTGAGGCCCTGACCTCTACGGTATGTTGTGCTAAAGCTGGGACGAGTGAGGATCGCCCTCCTGCTGCGCGCACGGAGCCTTCCGCGAGGGAGGCTTTTGTGTGTCTCGAGGTCGACCGACCGCGGAGGAGGTGAGGCCGGTGTTCTTTCTGAGCAAGCTGCTGGGCAGCCCAGTGCGAGACGTCGACGACACGCCGGCCGGTTTGGTGCACGATCTGGTGGTCACAACGGCCGGCCACGCGTACCCGCGGGTCACGGCCGTCGGCATCCGCCGCCGCGGCAAGACCCTTTACGCGGCGTGGCCCGACGTGACCAGCTTCGAGGAGTCGGGCACCATGCTGCGCGTGCCCCGCGGCCGCCTGGGGCCGCGCGAGCTGCAGGCCGACGAACTGCACCTCTCGAGCACCTTCCTCGACAAGCAGCTGGTCGACACCGACGGCCGCAAGGTCATCCGCGTCAACGACATCCAGCTGCTGCGCATGGGCGCCGACGTGCACGTCGTCGCCGTCGACATCTCGAGCAGCGCGATCCTGCGCCGCGTGGGGCTCGGCAAGGTCAGCGAGCGTCTCGCCAAGAGCCGCCAGAACCCGCGTCCTCACCTCATCGACTGGAAGGACGTCGACGTGGAGCGCACGGACGAAGCCACGGTGCGTCTCGCGGTCCCCCAGACCCGGCTCGAGTTGCTGCATCCGGCCGACATCGCTGAGCTCGTCCACGAGCTCTCGCCGGACGAGCGCGCCGCCGTGCTGGACGCGCTCGAGGACGACCTCGCCGCCGACACCTTCGAGGAGCTCCACTCCTCGTACCAGGCGTCGCTGCTGCTCGAGCTGCCCGACGAGAAGGCCAGCGAGATCCTCAACGAGATGTCGCCCGACGACGCCGCCGACCTGCTCGCCGACCTGCCCGACGACCGGCGCGCGCATTTCATCACGATGATGGAGAAGGACGACGCCGAAGACATGTGCGAGCTGCTCAGCTACCCCGAGCACTCAGCCGGCGGCATCATGACCACCGAGTACGCCTGGGCGCGCCTCGATGACACCGCCGAAGAGGCTACGCAGCGGCTTCGCCAGCAGGCAGAGTACGTCGAGACCGTGTATTACATCTACGTGGTCGACCGCGCGGAGCACCTGCGCGGCGTGTTCTCGCTGCGCGACCTGCTCACGACGCCGCCCGACAAGAAGGTGCGCGACTTCATGACCGCGAACCCCATCTCGGTGGACACCGACGCCAGCGAGGAGACCGTGACCGAGGTCATCGCCAAGTACAACCTGCTCGCCCTGCCGATCGTCGATGCAGCCGGCGAGCTGCACGGCATCATCACCATCGACGACGCCATCGACCTCGTGCTCCCCCTTGCCTGGAAGAAACGGCTGCCGAGGATCTTCCACTAAGGCTCAGCCGTGACGAGGCTTCGCGACAACCTCGGCGGCAGGGTCCTCCGCCGCGTCGGCCGTACGCGCCTGCTCATCATCCTGAGCATGGTCGGCCCCGGCCTGATCGCCGCCAACGCCGGCAACGACGCCGGCGGCATCACCACGTGGTCGGTGATCGGCTCGCGGTACGGCTACAGCATGATCTGGATCCTCGTGCTGATCACCCCCGTGCTGGCCATCGTGCAGGAGATGAACGCGCGTGTGGGCGTCGTCACCGGCCGCGGGCTGGCGGCCCTGATCCGCGAGAATTTCAGCCTCAAGGTGACCGCTCTCGCGATCCTCGCCACGGTGATCGCCAACTTCGGCACCACGGTGGCCGAGTTCTCGGGGGTCGCCGCGGCCGGAGGCCTGTTCGGCGTGCCCTCGTACGTGGGCGTGCCGGTCGTGGCAGTCGGCCTCTGGTTTCTTGTCACGCGAGGCTCCTACCGCAAGGTCGAGCGCGTGCTGCTCGTGCTCGGGTTCGTGCTCGTGACCTACGTCGTCGCAGGCATCCTCGCGAGCCCCGACTGGTCGGGCGCCGCCCGCGGCGCGCTGGTGCCTCACGCGCAGATGAGCAGCCTCTGGCTGTTCACCGTGGTCGCCGCCGTGGGTACGACACTCACGCCCTGGGGCCAGTTCTTCATCCAGGCCGCGGTGGTCGACAAGAAGATCTCCCTGCGACAGTTCGTCTACACGAAGTACGAGATCTACGTGGGCTCGGTGATGATGACGACCGTCGATTTCTTCATCGTGCTGGCCTGCGCGGGGACGCTCTACAAAGAAGGCATCGTCGTCGAGTCGGCCCAGGAAGCGGCCATGGCGCTCGAACCCTTCCTGGGCGCGGCCGCTCACTACCTGTTCGGCCTCGGCCTGCTCAGCGTCTCGATCCTCGCCGCGGGCGTGCTGCCGCTTGCCACCGCCTACGTGGTCTGCGAGGCCTTCGGCTTCGAGTCGGGCCTCGACAGCTCGTTCCGCGAAGCGCCAGTCTTCAACGGCATCATCACGTTCCTCCTGCTCGTGCCCGCGGCCGTGGCCGTGATCCCGGGGCTGCCGCTGGTCAAGGTCATCCTCGTTGCCCAGTCCCTCAACGGCATCCTGCTGCCGGTGATCCTGGTGTTCACCCTGCTCATCATCAACAACCCCCAGGTCATGGGTGAGCACGTCAACGGCCGCCTGCGCAACGTCGTCGCCTGGGGGTTCTCCGGCGTGCTGATCTGCCTCAGCATCCTGCTGCTGCTCTCGCCGTTCTTCTCCTGACGCTCAGGTACCGTCCACGCGCTCGTGCGAGCGTGGCTCGATGTGCACGAGCACGTCCGAGTTGGGCACGCACGCGCGGATGTCGGCGGCGATGTGCTCGGCGGTCTCGTGCGCCGCGGCCACAGTCAGCGTCTCGTCGACGGTGATGTGCAGGTCGATGTGGCGCCGGCTGCCGGCCTGCCGGGCGCGCAGCTTGTGGTAGCCCCAGATGAGGTCGCCGCGGTGGTCCGCGACGCAGCGGCGTATCTCCTGGAGCTCCTCCTCGGGCAGGGTCTGATCGAGCAGCACCTTGGTGGACTGCACCACGAGCTGGTAGCCCGTCTTGATGATGAGCACGGCCACGGCGATGGCCGCGATGGGGTCGAAGTACTCCCACCCCGTGAGTTTGACGAGCAGCAGGCCGCCGGCCACGCCGAACGACGTGTAGACGTCGGTGAGCAGATGCGCGGCGTCGGCCTCGAGCGCCGCCGACTGCGTACGCCTGGCGACCGGGTGGAGCACCTTCTTCGAGACGATGAGGTTGACCACTCCCGAGACGAGCATCACGGAGATCCCCAGCCAGATGTGGTCGATGTGCGGCCCGTGGATGATCTTGAGGATGCCCTCGTAGATGATCACCCCGGCGGCAGCGATGATGAGCAGCGCCTCGATGACGCCGCTCAGGTTCTCCACCTTCTCGTGGCCGTAGTGATGGTGGAGGTCGGGCGGCTCCGCCGCCTTGCGCACGGAGTAGAAGGCGATGATCGCGGCCACGAGGTCGGAGCCCGAGTGCAGGGCCTCCGAGATGATCGCGATGGAGCCCGACATGATACCGACCACGAGCTTGAAGACGATCAGCGCCGAGTTGGAGACGATGGAGACGGCCGCGGCGCGCGACTTGAGGCGCGTGTTGGTCAGGTCGCTCTGCGCATCCGGAATGTCAGGGTCGTTGGTCGGCATCGAGCAGCCCTTCGCGTCGTAGACGTTCCAGGAGGGCTCTGCCGGCCAGTGCGCGGTGGCTGGCCTGGTCCTTATCGGCCTGCGGCCACTCGGCCACAGTGAGGTCTGACCCCTCGGGGACGAAGACGGGGTCGTAACCGAACCCGCCCTCACCGCGCGGCGCCGTGGCGATGGCGCCCCACCAGTGTCCCGTCGCCGCGTATTCTCTCAGGTCGGGGGCGACGACGACAACTGAGCAGACGAAGCGCGCCCGGCGCGCGCGCGGGCCGGCGCAGCCGGCCATCTCGCGCAGGAGGCGCGTCACGTTGGCGGCGTCGGCGCCGGGCCCGTCCACGCCCGCGTAGCGGGCGCTGGTGACGCCCGGCGCCCACCCCAGAGCTTCGACCTCGAGGCCGGAGTCGTCGGCGAGGCAGTAGAGCTCGCGGCCGTCAGTCGCGAGCGCCTGTGCCAGCCCGAGCGCCTTGCCGCGGGCGTTGTCGGCGAACGACTCCACGTCCTCGGGCGGCAGCTCGACCCAGGCGGGCATCGGCAGCACCTCGAACGGCGCGAGGATCTTCTGGAACTCGCCGAGCTTGTGGCGGTTGCCGGTGGCGAGCATGAAGCGCATGGGGCCCGCCCTCAGCCCAGCGCCTCGACGGCCGCCGCCTGCGCGGCCGCCAGGGCGGCCGCCCCCTTGGCGGCCAGCGCCAGCATCTCGTCGAGCGTCTCTCGCGAATACGGCTCGCCCTCGGCGGTGGCCTGCACCTCGACGAGCATACCTCCGCCGGTCATGACCACGTTCATGTCGACGGCGGCGGCGGAGTCCTCTTCGTAGTCCAGGTCGAGCAGCGTGCGCCCGTCGACGACGCCGACGGAGATGGCGGACAGCGAGTCGAAGAACGGGACTTCGTTGAGCCCGAGGAGGTCCTTGATGTTGAGGGCCACCTGGTACACCGCCACGTAGGCGCCGGTGATGCTGGCGGTGCGCGTACCGCCGTCGGCCTGGAGCACGTCGCAGTCCACGGCGATGGTGCGCTCGCCGACGATGCCGAGGTCGACGACGCTGCGCAGACTGCGGCCGATGAGACGCTGGATCTCCATCGTGCGCCCGGACTGGCGCCCGCGCACCGCCTCGCGGGCGGTGCGCGTAGGCGTAGCGCCGGGCAGCATGCTGTACTCGGCCGTGAGCCAGCCGCGGCCGGAGCCGCGCAGCCAGCGGGGTACGCCGTCGCTCAGCGAGGCGGTGCACAGCACGATCGTGTCGCCGAGCGCGATGCGCGCCGAGCCAGCGGCGAACTTGGCCACCGCCGGCTCGATGCTCAGCGGCCGCAGCTCGTCGGCGTTGCGTTGTGTCCTCAAGGTGGTCCTCCTCGGCCGCCGCGGCGGCCTCTCGCGGCCGTCAGGCCGCGGGTAGCGTGAGTCCGAACATCTCGCCGCGGCGCTTGACGAGTACGAGCAGCGCCGCGCCGGCGGTCGCCATGACCGCCGCCTCGCCGGCCGCCACCCACACAGCGCTGGCCCAGAAGGGCAGCTCGAGCACCAGCGCCAGCATGGCCCCGACGCCGAGACCGTTGACGACCACCGGCACCGCCAGGGCCAGGAACCGTGGCCCGATGCGATACATGAGCGCGGCCGCGACCAGCGTCAGCAGCGCGCCGACGACGACGTCAACAAGCAGCATCGGGCTGCCGAGGTTGCCCAGGGCAGTGCCCACGGTGAGGCCCGCGACGGCCGCCGGGTCGACGCAGGCGAACACAAGCAGAGCTTCGGAGACGCGGAACTGCACCTGCCCGTACGCCAGCGTGTTGAGGCCGGGCGCCAAGGTGAGCGCGGCGTAGAGCGCGGCGTACAGCGCCGCGCGAACGAGCAAGCGGGCGCTCATGGCGCGACGAGCGTGCCCAGGGTGTCGAGAGAAAGCGTGCGGACGCGCGTGAGCGGCATCTGCAGAAAACGCGCGCCCACGCGGCGAAAGGCTTCGACGTCGCCGGTGGCGTAGAAACGGTAGGAGCCCACGCGGTCGTCATCGGGCTGGGTGATGCCCTGCCTCTGCAGGATGCCTTCGACCTCGAGGGCGATCTCGGTGGCCGGGTTCACGAGCGTGACGTCGCGCCCCAGAAAGCGCTGCAGCATGGGCGCGATGAGCGGGTAGTGCGTGCACCCCATGATCACGACGTCCGGGCGCTTCTCCTTCAGCGGCGCGGTGAAACCGCGCACCGCGTCGGCGAGCGCCTGGCTGGCCACGTCGCCATCCTCGATGAATGAGACGAGGCCGGGGCATGCCTGCTGGTACACCTCTGCCCCGCCGTCGAGGCTGTGGATGGCGCGCGGGTAGGCGCCGCTGGCGACGGTGGCCTCGGTGGCGAGCACGCCGATGCGCCGGTACCGCGACGTCTGGACGGCCGCGCGCGCGCCCGGCATGACCACGCCCACGATGGGCGTGGAGAAGCGCTCCTGCAGCAGCGGCAAGGCCGCCGAGGTGGCCGAGTAGCAGGCCACGACGACCAGCTTCACCGGCACGGTCTCGAGAAAGGCCGTGAGCTGCTGGGCGAAGAGCTCGAGCTCCTCGCGGGACTTCTCGCCGTAGGGAAAGCGCGCCGTGTCGCCGACGTAGGCGAAGTTCTCGCCGGGCAGGGTGACCAGGCACTCGTGGAGCACGGTGAGACCGCCCATGCCCGAGTCGAACATGCCGATGGGCAGGGCGGCGAGATCGCGATCGTCTGTGGAGGGGCTGGTCATGGGCGCAGGGCGCCGCTGCGGCGCCCCGGTAGTATCCCCCACCGCGCGCGGCGGTGTCCAGACGGTCCGCGGCGCCCCCCCGGCGTCGTTGTCCGCGCAGGCGACGCCGGGAATCAAGCGCCGCCGCCCGCCATCCGATACAGCTGGTGAGACGGGAGGCGCCCGGGCCAGACCGGGCGGGGACATGGCCCACGACGACGACTATCGGCTGGAACTCTTCATCTTCCCCGACGGCACCGCCGTCGAGATGATCGTGTTCGCGCAGGCCTGCACCCCATCGCCGAACTCCCGCCGGACGACCCGCGAACGCGACGTCGGCCCCACCGAGGCCGAACGAGAGGCGCAGCCAGGCGTGAAGCCGACGGCCACGCACGCGCCACCGCCCGTGGGGAAGGAGCCGGTCGGAGCGGCCCACGAGTGCCCGCTGTGCGGCAGCGACCTCGTGTACCCCACGGACTGGGAGCGCAACAGCTCCGCGAGCTGGAACCTCGTGCTGCGCTGCCCCAACTGCGAGACGCAGCGCAACGTCACCCTCAGCCGCGAAGGCGTCGAGGCGTTCAACCGCGAGATCTACCTGGGCTCGCAGACGCTCGCCCGCGAGGCCGACGCCATGACGCGGCGCAACTTCGCCGAGGAGTCGGCGAAGCTCGTCGAGGCGCTCGCGCGCGACCTCATCCTGCCGATGGACTTCTAGCGGCTCCCCCGCCGCTGTTCGTCAGCCACACCCCCGCCACGACCACCACGGCTGCGGCCGCCTGCTCCGGCGTGAAGCGCTCGCCGAGCAGCACGTAAGCGCTCGCCACAGCCACGATGGGCGTCAGGTTGATGAACACGGCCACCTTGCTCGCCGGGATGAAGCGGAACGCGTAGTTGAGCAGCAGGTAGGCCGTGATGGAGCACACCACCGTGAGAAAGAGCACTCCTCCAGCCGCGCCCGGCGTGGGCTGCCGCACACCCACGAGCGCGGCCTCCGCGAGCGCCAGCGGGAGCATGAACAGCGCCCCGAAGAGGTTCTGAAAGGTCGTCACGAAGAGCGCGGGGCGGCTCACCAGCAGGCGCCGCGCAAGGATGCTGTACACGGCCGCCGACAGGGAGGCGGCGAGCACCAGCAGGTTACCGGTGAGCCCGCCGCCCGATCCGCCACCGCTCTCGCCGCCGCCGAGCAGCACCAGCGCGGCGATGCCGGCGAAGGAAAGCGCGATGCCCGCCCACTGCCGCGCCGTGTTGCGCTCGCGCAGGGTGAAGGTGTTCAGGATGACGACGAACAGCGGGATCGTGGCGATGAGGATCGCGGCCTCGGATGCGCTGGTGCGGGCGATCCCCAGGTTCTCGAAGCTGAAGTAGACAGTCAGCGAGATGAAGCCCAGCGCCGCGAGGCGGCCAATCTCCCCGCGCGAGACCCGCTCGGGCCCGCGGCGCAGCCGCCAGACCACCCAGAGGATGCCGCCGGCGAGAGAGAAGCGGAGCAGCGCGAGCAGCAGCGGCTCGAAACCACGCAGGGCGTACTTGGTGGCCACGAACGAGAGCCCGAAGGCCACGGTCATGCCCACGGCGGCGGCGTAGGCCGAGGCGGGAGGGCGGGCGTGCATGCGGCAAGACTATCTCAGAGGTGAGTAGACGCCGTGAGAAGCGGTCGTGCGCTTCCGTGAACGACCCTTGAGCCGGCGCCAAGGTCCGCCCCGTTTGCCAGCACGCTCCGGGCGAAGTGCCGATCCGCGTGCGCTCGCGTGTGCCGCGGTCGCAACAGACGCCCGGCCAGGCCTAGCCACCGTCTGCGCCCGCGGGAGTACCGAAGGAGCTACTTACGACGAGGCGGCTCCTCCAGAGCGTTCACGTTGCCGCAGAGGGCGAGGGTAGCGGGGGAGCGCCTGACCGTTCATCCCGGCCGGGTGCCGCGGTCACGGCGAGAACATGTACGGGCCGCATGCTCGCGCGCACGGCAGCGCCGGGAATGAGCTCGGCGCTCTCCGCACTCGGCACCTGCACGAGCACCGGGTCCCCACCTGCCGCAAGCTGGATGCGAAGCAGGCAGATCGCCCCCCGGAAGCTCATGGACGCTACCGTCGCATTGCCGTCAGAGGACGGCGTGACCTGTATCGACTCGGGTCGCACCAGCACCGTCACGTCGCCGGACCGCGCCGACCCGTCGAGCAACGGAACCTGGCTATCGAGCACGTCGACCATGCCAGCCCGCGCCACTCCCGGCAGCCTGTTGGTAAGACCGACGAACTCGGCCACGAACTCCGTTCGCGGTCTCTGGTAGATCTCGGTAGGAGGCGCCACCTGTTCGAGCCGGCCGAGGTGCATCACGGCGACCCGGTCGGCCATGGCAAACGCCTCCTCCTGGTCGTGGGTCACGAAGATGGTCGTCGTACCCACCTCGACCTGGATACGCCGGATCTCGTCGCGGAGCTCACCTCGCACCTTGGCATCGAGCGCGGACAGCGGCTCATCCAGGAGCAGCACCCTCGGCTCGATGGCAAGCGCCCGTGCCAAGGCGACACGTTGCTGCTGCCCACCGGACATCTCACTGGGGTAGCGGCTGGCCTGAGCGCCCAGGCCGACGAGCTCAAGAAGCTCGTTCGCGCGACGGCGCCGCTCCACCTTGCCGACCTTTCGCATCAGCAGTCCGAAGGCGACGTTGTCGCGAGCCGTCATGTTGGGGAACAAGCTGTACGCCTGATGGACCATGCCCATGCCCCGCCGACTGGCACGGACGCGGCAGATATCCTCGCCTTCCACGAGGACCTCGCCCGAATCGGCCTCGTCGAGCCCCGCGATGATCCTCAGGGCGGTGGTCTTGCCGCAGCCGGAGGGTCCAAGAAAAGCCACGAGCTCGCCGGCCGCAATGTCGAGAGACAGCCCATCGAGAGCGTGAACGGACCCCCACGATCGGCAGAGCTCGACGAGCTGCAGCGCAACACCCGAGCGGGTGGAACGGTCCGCACCTCCAGTCCTTTCCATCTCGGAAGTCACTACTGCAGGCCTCCTTCCAGGGGCGCCAGGTTCGATTCCTCACGGGCAGCAGCTCCGCGACGTCGAGAGCCCGCGGAGGACACGATGAAGAGCAAGATGAAGCCGAAAATGAGGGCTGCCAGCGACACCGCGACGGACACGGCGGCGTTCCGCAGGCCCACCTGGTACAGCACGACCTGCAGCGTGTTGTAGTTGAGCAGCGACGCGATGGTGTACTCGCCCATCACGAGCGCGATGGAGAGGACCGCGGCGGAGAGGAGCGCTCCCCGAATACTCGGTATGACGATCCGGAACAGGGTGCCCCACCATGAGGCGCCCAGACCGAGGGCGGCCTCCGACAGGGTCTCGATGTCGACGGCCCGCAACCCCGCGTCGATGGCGCGGTAGGCGAACGGCATGACGAGGACGACGAAGATGAACGCCAGTACCAGCGGGGTGTCTCCGAAGAAGTACGCGAGCCACGAGAAGACCGGCGCCAGCCCCACGACGAGCACGATGGCCGGAATCGTCAACGGCAGCAGACAGAAGAACTCCATGGTGCGACGCACCGCGGGCAGACGCAGGTGGACCCACACCATCGTCGGCACCAGGAGGCACAGCATCCCCGCCACAGTGAGCACGGCAAGCTCGAGCGTCACGGCGATGGCGCTGACCAGTTCAGTGTAGCTGGCGATGGCCGTCCAGGCTTCCAAGGTGCGGCTCGAGCCCGCGCCCCGCGTCGAGAAGTCCAACATGGACAGAAGGGGCACGAGCAGGTAGGCGCCGACGACCGTGAGCACGATCCATCTCACCATCGTCCGAGACCAGGTCCGTCGGGAACCGCCGGACGTTCGAGCCTTTGCTAGGCGCGCCATTTGGCACCCCTTCGCTGCAGCAAGGCGTACAGCGACATCACGACGGCGACGACCACGACCATGCCGAACGCCAGGGCCTTGCCCACGTTGGCCTGACCCAGGACCACCTCGCTCTGAAGGAAGGTGCGGATCTGCAGGGGCACGATCGGGCTCCCCTGGCTGATCAGGGCGGCTGCCGTCGCATACGCGGAGAAGGCACTGACGAAGAGCAGCAGCAGGCCGGCCACGAAGCTGGGCGCGAGGATCGGCCCCGCCACATACCGCCAGTAGGCCCAGGAGCCCCCGCCAAGGTTGTCTGACGCCTCCCGCCACTGCGCCTGAAGACCATCGACTGCGGGGAGAAAGATCAGGACCATCAACGGGATCTGGAAGAACGTGTAGACGACGGCGAGGCCGGTGAAGCTGTAGATCCAGCCGCCGATGGCGAGGGGATCGACTCCCGCCACGCTCTGCAGGCCCAGAGTGATGACGCCGGCGTAGCCGAACGTGGCCAGGAATGCGAAGGCGAGCATCACGCCGCCGAACTGGGCCAGTACACCAGACCAAGCCACCGCTTGACGGCGAAACACGCCGTGTGGATTGCCCTCCGCGACCGCCCAGGCCAGAAGCGCACCGAACACGCCGCCGGCCAGGGCGGTCACGACCGAGAGCTTGATCGAATACCAGAACGCCTGGAGGTAGGCGCTGGTTCCGAGGACCGTCTTGATGTTGTCGAGGGTCAGCTGGCCGTCGCTGCTCTGGAACGCGCCGGCGATCACGAGGACCGTGGGCCAGAGCAGGAAGATGGCGATGTACACAAAGAAGGGGACCACCCCGAGCTGGCGCGTCGTCGGTCGCAGCGACCTCAGAGCACCGCCTGGAGGCGCGGGCGGGGTAGCCGCCCCGCCCGCGCCTGGAGCGTGGTCCCCGACAGCAGTCAGGGGAACGTCAGCGCCTTGGGTCACTGCACCGCTTGGTTCCAGTTGGCGAGCAGGTAATCCTGTCCGGCAGTGATCTGCGCTTCGGTGAGCACGACGGGCGTTCCCTCGGCGACGGGCAGTGCCTCAAGCGCCACCGTATCGATAGTCCCATCGGCCGTCATCATGTCGATGAGGACCGGGCGGGCGGCTCCCCTGAGCCAGATGTTCTGGCCCTCGGCCGAGTAAACGAACTCGTTCCACAGTCGAGCCGCAGCAGGGTGCGGTGCGTCCACATTGATGGCCTCGTTGTAGTAGGCCGCGACGACTTCGTTCGCGGGGACGACGACCTGCCAGTCGACCTTGCCCTCGAGGGCAGCGGTCTGCGCCACGTTGTTGTAGTCCCAGTCGATGACGATCGGCGTCTGCCCTGAAGCTATCGTGGCCGGAGTCGGGTCCACAGGCAGGAGGTTGCCGGCGTCGTTGAGCTTGGAGAAGAAGTCTACTCCGGGCGCGAGATCGTCGGCCGTACCCCCGTTCGCGATCGTGGCCATGACCACGCCGTTGAAACCCGCCGAGGCCTGGGTCGGATTGCCGTTGAGGGCGACCGTGCCCTTGTACGCGGGCTTGAGCAGATCGTTCATCGTCACGGGCGCCGGCACCTTGTCAGCGTTGTACCCGATCGACATGTAGCCCGTGTAGTTGCTCGTCCACAGGCCATCCGGGTCCTTGAGGTTGTCGGGGATCTTGTCCCACATGGCGGACTTGTAGGGGGCGAACACGCTGAGGTTGGCGAGGGCCACGCTGCCGCCCACGTCGAAGACGTCTGGGGCGCGATCGGTGCCCTTGAGCTGGGTCGCCGCATTGATCTCGTCCTGGCTGCTACCATCGGGCTGCGCCGAGTTGATCTTGATCCCGTACTTGGACTCGAAGGTCGAGAGCATCTCTTTGTAGTTCGCCCAGTCCGGAGGCAGCGCGATCACGTTGAGCGTGCCCTCCTCCTTTGCGGCCGCGATGAGCGCATCCATATCGCCGAAGTCGGCCACGGACGTCGCCGTCGCCGCAACAGACGGCGTTTCTCCAGCGGTGTCGTCCGACGAGCCGCATGCCGCCACAAGCGTGACCAGAAGCACGGCGGACACCGCGATCGCCACAACCAAACTCAACTTGCGGTAAGTGAACATCGTTCCTCCAAATCCTCGGATACTGGTGAGCTGGCCTCGTCCTCGCACGCCGTTCCCCGTCGGCGTGGCTGAATCCCCCAAGAGCATCCCCCCCTTTGACTCGCGGATCGTTGACGTGACTAATCACAGCGAACGCGCGTGGGCCCAGTCGGAAGTGTACAACGCGTGGCAAGGGATACGGTGTTGGTCGAGGATTAATCCATGTCCCGGACGCTCGGGGATGTGGGCGCCTCCGAGATCAGCGATCCGTCGATCCGAAGACCGCAGCCTCCGCGTGGACCGATTTCAGGGAGTCAGGTGATGCTCAGCCGCCGACAAGCTCCCGGGCCCAGAAGCCCCCTCAGCATCCATGCGCCGGTGGAGAATCAGGTTGCCGATGGGGGTAGCAGGTCGCCCAGATGGCGGAGGACGTAGGTCGGCTTGATGGGCGAGCCGGCCAGGGCCGATTCAGGAGTCGCACCGGTCAGCGGCAGTGCGGTGGGCATGCCTGCCTTCTGGCCCATGAGTATGTCGGTCTCCAGCCGGTCGCCCGTCATCAGGCAGTCCGCTGCCGGCAGCTCCATCAGATTCAGAGCGGCAGCGATCATGTACTTGGATGGCTTGCCGACCACGGCTTCGACCCGTGTATCGGCGCAGGCCTCGATGGCGGCGATGATGGCGGCACAGTCGGGCTCACCGCCGCCCGGGACAGGGCAGAAACGGTCGGAGTTGGTGGCGAAGAAGCGCGCCCCGGCGCGGATGGCGTCGAAGGCGATCTGCAGCTTGCGGTACACAAAGGTACGGTCGAAGCTGGCGATCACGGCATCGACGTTGTGCGCCTCCTCGGTCAGTTCGAACCCGCTGCGGCGCAGCTCCGCGCACAGCGGCTCCTCACCGACGACGAACAGGCGGGCGCCCGGCATGCGCCGCTGGAGGAAGTCGACCAACACCAGCGATGAAGTCAGGATGTCTTCAACGGGGGTCGGCACGCCCAGGCGGGTGAGCTTGGTGGCGTAGTCTTCGCGCGCATGCGTGGGGTTGTTGGAGATGAAGATCGTGCGCAAGCCACGCGCGCGCAGCACCCTCAGGGTCTCGCCCGCAGTGGGAAGCAGGGCTTCCCCCAGGTAGACCGTCCCGTCCAGGTCGAAGATATAGCCGGCAAAGAAGCGTTGTGGGGTGGGCATGCCGCTCAACGAAGGCGCGATCAACTGCCACCGATCATCGTCCGGATGACCTTGTGTCCTGCCTCTTCGAACGCCGACGCGATCGTGTCTTGGAGCTCTGCTCCCGGCGTCAAGGAGACCATATAGCCGCCCCTGCCCCCTCCCGTGACCTTCGCCCCCAAGGCACCCTCTTCCAGGGCTGTCTTGCACATGTGGTCCAGAGTCTCGTGAGACATCCCCATGTCGGCGAGGAGCTTGTGATTGGCCGACATGATCTCCCCCACGGTCTGAAGATCGCCGGCTTCAAGCGCACTCTTCATGTCCAGGACCTGGGCCTTGATGGTGGCGAGACGCGCTGCAAAGAGCTCCGGATCGCCTGTCTTCTGCTGATCGATGAACTCATCCAGGGCCGCCGTGTTGACTGTGACGCCGCTGTTGGCGAGCACGATCTCAAAGGACGCTGGGCTCTTGATCCTTTCGAAATGCTGCTCTCCGTCTTCCAACCAGAAGAGAAGAAGCCCGCCATAGGTCGAGGCGGTGTTATCGACTCCGCTGGCGACCCCGTGATAGGGGAATTCTCCCTGCCAGGCTACCCGGTTGATCGCCTCGATCGAGTAGCCCAGGTCGAACTCCGCGTTCACTGCCCGGGCCAGCGAGACGCAGATGGCAGCGCTGGCGCCCACGCCGCTTCCGGCGAGCAACGTTCCCCCGACCGTGATCTTGATCGGCGTCTTCTTGACGTCGATGTTCATCACTTCGAGGATCCTGTCAATGGATTCGCCCTGCTGCTCCCTCTTCTTGTCCTTGTACCCGGGGACCTCGATGCGGTCGTCTTCGAGGACCCATCCCTCGCCGTCGATCCGTTCCACCGTCGTCACGGTCTCATATGGAATCGACGAGACGATCGCCGGGACTCCATCAAGGACAAATTGATCGCCGATCAAGATCGTCTTTCCGAACCCGCTGCCTTCAGCCATGCGACTCTCCATCCAGGATACTTTCCATTTCATCGATCAGTTGCAGTTCTTTGCCGATGGCCACCGTGGTGGCAGCCGTCAGACTATGGCACGCATCGGAGAACCCTCCGAGTCTGCCCGTCGCTTCGGGAAGCAGGATGTTGAGCCCCATCGCCCGGCCCGCCCTGATCTCCGCCTCCATGGAAGGAGAGACCCGCATCGAGATCTTCACCTGGTCGAACTTGATCGCGCCGAAGCCCGGGATCTCATCGGGAATGATCTGAAATCCGGCGAGGTACTTGCGGGGATCGATGAGGTCCGTGGTCCTGATGGCGTCACAGAACGCCCCGACCATCTTGACTCCCATCGGGAAGAAGCGTGTCTCGAGGTGAAACCACTGGATGTGGGGCGTCTGCTTCAGGGCGCCTGCCCGGAGCCTCGCGATCTCCTCGTCAAACAGCCTCGTTCTGACGGCCTTCAGTTCTTCCACCATCCGGTCCGACTCCGGTGAGACCCCTTCAAGGCAGACCCCGATCCCAACGTCCGGTCCTTGTCGGTAGTAGCCCACTCCCCCCAGGACATCAAGATAGTCGCCGACCGCGATGACGTCGGTTTGACCTGCCGAGCCGGTCAGCAGGTATTGCTCCCCGAGCTCCTGCTTCCTGATCTCGAGCAGGCCTTGTCGCACGGCTTCCGCCGCGGCTTCACGGTTCTCGCTCACCAGCGCGCCGTCCACGAAGAAACCGTCACCCACCGCGCCCACGGCGGCGATATGAGCCATGTCACGATTGGCCGGATCAAGAGCACGCGCAAAGAGATAGCAGGTCGTCGAACCGGAGATATCCCGATCCCCTTTCAAGCCGAAGAGATCGGGGTCGAGGTTCAGGACTCTCGGATCGGTCGAGGCCTCAGCGACATGATGATCCAGGATCAGGGTCAGGTTTCTTCCCTGGTTCAACTCAGAGAGCAGCGGGGCGATCCTGCCGGCAAAGTCGGCGAAGATGAGGATCTTGCCCTCCTGCTCGAAGACCCTGTCGAGCACTGCGGGATACGGCTTTTCCAGACAGAAGCGCCGGACGCCGTATCCCTGCCTTTCGAAGGCGCGCGTCAGTATGGCGCCCGAGGTGAGCCCATCGGAGTCATTGTGGTGAAAGACCTGGATAGCCTTCTCGGGCATCTTCCCGACTTCCCGAATGGCGTGTTCCATCGCGTCGATCAAGCTATCCAGCATCGTTCTCCTCGGCCTTTCCCCTTCGTGGGCGCTCATCTCGATGTCGGAGTCTCCAGTTGTTGGGCATCTTAGTCAATCCGCTGAGGCCGCGTGCCGGTCGAGCGCCGGCGTCCGGCTTGCAGCGAACTCATCCGGCATAAGGTAGCGCAATGAACGGGCGCCAGGCGACTCACCAGAGCCGTTCTGCCAGGGCTTGAACTGTGAATTAGCGACCAGGCTGTTGGCTGCATCGAAGGTGACGTCCAGATGCTCGGCGACAGCGGAGACGGAGACGACCGGGCGATGGTAGAGCAGGTCGAGCGGCCGCTGACTGTTGGCCGTGCGCAGAGACGACTACACGAGCTCCGCGCGCTCGCCACGCAGCGAAAGGACCTCGCGAATCGTGGCGACCGCCCGTTCGAACTCGTCGATCAGCGTACTGCCGAGACCTGGGTTCTCGAGGTCGTAGAAGTCGGCGGCCTCGTTCAGCTCAAGCTCAGCGTCGTCGTGTACCGAGAACGGAAGCGTCATGCCCGGCGGGCGCGAGCTCGCGCGATCACATCCTCCACCGGACTTGAGCCAGCCGAACCAGAGTCCAGTTCCGAGTCACGTCGGACGACCTCCTCGAGCCACAGCCTCTCGACCTCCGAGTCGCTGAGATCGTCGAGGCTGCTGATGAGCCGACTGGCGAGATGCGCGCGCGCCTCAGGCGCCAAGCGCATGGCTTCCTTCTCTAGTTCCTCAAGAGTCACCGCGTCGCTCCTCGCAGCGAGGGACCTGAGTATCTCGATCGTACCGCCGCGGCCCCCAATCGACGCAAGATGACGATGGGCGCGTTGGGGCTAGCGTCCTTGAGCGTGAGCGTGCGCCCGATACCGTCTGTTCACAGTCCACCTTCCGGCGTTCTGCTCTATGCAGTCGGTGCAGGGACTTCGGCGACGGAGGGGTGCACCTTGTGGACGACTCCCGAACCTGCGCCACGAACTGAGGTCGCTGTGCGACGCCCTGTAGCCCGTGTGTCAGAGGCTGACACCGCCCGGCTGGCGGTCTTCGACTTCAGCGAACGCTTCTACGACTCGCGGCGGCGGCACTCGACGCTCGGCAGCAGCAGCCCGGCGGACTACGGACTGGCCGCCGCGACGGCGATCTCATGAGGGGCCAGCATGGCTAACCGAGAGTTGTCTGCGGAACCGAGGCAACGCCAGCTCCACTAAGGCAGGCGCCGGCCGCTCCGCCGTCGCTGCAGTGCCGGCGAGACGAAGGGCGGACGCCGGGCAAGTCCCGTTCCATGTGAAGCGTCGTGCCGTGTTCGTCGGAGAGGATCTCCAGATCGTCCATGAGCGTGCGGATCAGGAAGAGCCCGCGTCCGTGCTCGCCCATCAAGTCGGGCTCTGCCTCACTGTCGATCTGCGACGAGTCGAAACCGGGGCCCCCGTCGCTGACGTCGAGCGTGAAGTGGTCGTCGCGCAGGTCGGCGAAGACGCCCACGGGACTGCCTGTCGCGTGCGCGACCGCGTTGATGAGCGCTTCGTCGGCGCAGAGCACGATCGCTCGCGTGGCTGCATCTTCGATGTCGTTCGCGGTCAAGTACGTCGTGAGAGTCTCGCGCAGCACAGCAGCAGATGACGGCCGAGCCGCGAACCAACGCCGGAACGCGTCGGCGCGCCGCCGCCGCCAACGGCTGGTATCGCTGCAGACGGCCCTGACGGCCACGAGACCAGGGGTGTTGCCCTTCGTGGCCGTGACCGTAGCCGCCGTGTGGCACGGGGTGTGATCGACCGTCGTCTCCATCTTCCGCTTGACTGCCCCGGTCTTCATGGCTCCCCCCTCCGATGACTCGGATAACCGCTGTGGTCGTGGTTCCAGTGTGGCCCTGGGGGAGGGGCGGGCGCGCCGGCCATCGGGGGGGATTCCTACCTGCCGGGCCGGGGAGTCTTCGCCCTGGTCAGGTGGGCAGACGGCCGCGTCTACGGGCGCCAGACGGCGCGGATACAGGTGCCGGCGTCGCGCGATGACAGCTCGAGCCGCGCCCCGATCGACTCGGGCCGCTCGGTCATGATGCCGGCACTCCTTTCTGCGCGCAGTCTTCACCGAGGTGGACCCGTCTGGCGTGTGGAGGCCCCGACGAGACACTCCGGAGGCGCGACGGAAGCCGCGGATCGCGCAGGAGAATGGCGCCGAGCGCAGCCGCCAGGATCAGGTTCGGAGCCGTCCAAGGACCCAATGGGGCGATGACCAGCAGGAAGACGATGCCGCCAACCAGGCCGAGGCTTCCCCACCGACCGCCCTTCAGCATCAGCAGCCCGATCGTGACTTCATAACTGGCGACGAGCAGGCCGAAGACCGCAGGGGCTTTGGCGACCACATGCTGGAAGACCCATCCCCAGGGGGAAAGCAGCGGCGCGCTCGTGCCGAGGTCCACGAACGCGTCGGGCGCGGCCAGGACGAACACGACATTGACGCCGACCGCCATGATGATGAAGAAGATGCCGAGGGCCCGGCGCCCGGCGCCCGGGCGCCAGAGCGCTAGCCCCAGAGAGGCCAGACAGAAGGCTGCCCAGACGATGGTCTGCTGCACCATGTCCATATCTCCTTCCTGGCGCGCTCCAACCACAGACAGCACGATACGGGGTGCTCGGCTCGGCCGCGCCGGTCATGAGGGCAGTCTTCCGACTGGCCACCTGACCAGCATCTCAACCACCTAGCCGCGATCCAGGCCCCGTCCTGTGCGGCAGCGATCAGGACGACCCCGCTGAGCTAGGGCTGCGCGAGGGCTCTGGATGCCAAACCGCTCGCACGCGCGTGCCGTCCCCGGGGCGGGACCGCAGCTCGAGCCGCGCCCCGATCGACTCGGCGCGCTCGGCCATGATGCCGAGCCCGAGGCTGCCGGGCCGCGTCGCCTCGGGGTCGAATCCGCTGCCGTCGTCGGCGACGACGAGCTCGAGAGCTCCGCGCTCTGGCCCGTCGACGCCGCAGTCGCACAGGAGCACGCTCGCGTGCGTGGCCCCGGAGTGCTTGGCCACATTGTTGAGCGCTTCTTGCGCGATCCTGTAGAGCGCCACGCCGACCTCTGCCGGGACATCGATGGCCGTGTCCACGTGGACGTCGATCGGGATGCGCGAGCGCCCTGCCACGGCCTCCCCCAGCTGCTGCAGCAGATCTGGCAGGTCCGCCTCGGCGAGCGCGGCGGGACGCAGCTCGAGCAGCAGCGTGCGCATCTCGGCGAGGGCGCCGCGGGTCAGTTGACGCAGCTCCTCAAGCTTCTCCCTGCCCTGCTGCGGGTCACGCTCGTAGATCCGGGGGAGGACCTCCGCGACCAGCGATGCCGAGAACAGCGTCTGGCTCACGGCGTCGTGGAGGTCGCGAGCCAGGCGGTTCCGTTCCATCGCGGCAGCCGACGCCTCGGCCTGCGCGTAAAGGCGAGCGTTGTCGACCGCCATGCCTATCTGGTTGCCGAGACCCGACAACGAGGCGAGCTGCTCGGGTGTGAGGTCCCTGTCGTCCGCGGCGAACAGAACCAGGGCGCCGAACACCGTCCCCTTGGCGGTGAGCGGGATCTCCACGGCGGACCGCCAGCCCGCCGCCTCGAGCGCGTGCGGCGCAATGCCGGAGACGAGGACGTCGAGCGTCAAGGCCTGAGTCTGCCTGCCGGGCTCTCTCAGGCGCCGTTCCAGGACCTCCGGGACATTGCGCGCGAGGGCGGCCGAGACGTCGGACGAGAGGTTAACGGACGTCACCAGCTTCGGCACGCCATCCCCGCTGTCGGTGTCCGGAAGGACGAACGCGGCCCCTGCCGCGAAGCCGAGCTCCGTGATGATCTTTCCCAGAGCGTCCTCCAGGATGCGTCCGAGATTGAGCGACTGGCTCACCACGGCCGCTACGGCGTTGAGGGTGGCGAGCTCCTGCGTGCGGGCCGCCACCCGCCTGTCGAGATCCGCGTACGAGTCACGCAGCTGCGCGGACATCTCGTTGAACTGCTGCCCGAGCTCCTGCAGCTCGTCGTGAGTCGTGATGTTGACCGCGTGCTCGAAGTCGCCCGCCGCGACCCGTCGCGCCGCCTCGGTGAGGTCGAGCACCGGCCGCGTGAGGCGTCGCAACCCGAGCAACACCACCAGGGACGGAACCAGGACCCCGAGCACGAGGAGGACCAGGAGGAAGGTACGGTATCTCTGGAAGGGGCGAATGAGCGTCGACCAATTCTCGATGGCGATAAGGCCCCAGGATGTCCCCGGCACCGGGGCATAGCCGGCCACCACGTCCCTTTGGTTCAAGTCCCGGGTGCGCTCTGCGCCGGTCTGGCCCGACACGACGCGCCGGACCACGTTCTGCGCTGTGAGGTCGGCCCCCACGAGCGCCGGGTCGGGGTGCGCGATGACACGGCCGCCGCCGTCGACCAGATACACGTCGCCGCTCACGCCCACGCGGAGTTTGGCGATGTCGCCGTAGAGCGCACTCACCGACGTCGCCCCCAGCCGGAACATGCCGGCGAGGACACCGTTGAACTCGCCCTGCGGCCCGGTGATCGGCACGGCGACCGTGATGACTTGGGCACCGCCGACCCCGTCGGGGGTGATGTCGGAGTAGACCGGTCGCGGGGAGCGCAAGAGCTGGGCGAAGTAAGGACGCGACGCCCAGTCCCTGCCGATGTCCGCGGGACGCTTCGGCCAGGCGGCGGCGAGGATGCCGTGGGCGTCGAGGATGATCGTGCCGGCGTCGAAGATGGAGAGCTTGTTCGCGGCTGCGGTGAGTGCTGCCTCCTGCCGGGCGGACCGGCCCCCCGCGATGTCGGACTGCCGCGTGAGGCTGCCGAGGTCGAGCGAGAACTGACTGATCTCGGCAGCCAGGTTGGCAGCCGAGAGGCGAGCCAGCTCCTGGTCTCGCTGGACGGCCTCCTGCTCCGTCACGCGGGAGTAGGCGTTGATGGCGACGACCGCCACGGCGAAGAGGATGACGGCCGAAGGGACGAAGGACCAGGCGAGGATCCGCGTCCTCAGGCGTACATGCGTCAGGCGCACTGGCATCGCCGCGACCCGGACCAGTCTCTAGCTGGTGATGCTCGACTGAGCCGCCTCGATCTGCCGGCTCACGCCGCGCAGGATGTCGACGCTCTCTTGACCGAGGGTGAAGATCTTCGCGAAGGCGTCGTCGAGGAGGCGCGTCGCCTCCTCCATGTTCGTGGGGAACGACTCCTGGACGACCGAGTATCCGTCGCGGTGAGGGGCGGCGAACACGTCGAGGTCCATCCCCTGTGCCTTCTGCGGGTACTGCTGCCTGACGAGCCCCTCCCAGTCGTCCACCAGTGACAACCGGGCCGGCTGCAGGAGGTTCGCCTTGGCCATGGCCAGTGCGTACTCCTTGCTCACGAGGAACTTGACGAGCTCCCACGCCTCCCGTGGGTGACGCGTGCCCGAGTAGATGCCGAAGCCGTCGGTCGTGCTGAGCGTGGCCCGCCCCGCCGGCCCCATGGGGATCGGCGCCACCCCGATGCGGAAGTCCGCGTTCTCGAGGATGCTCTTGAGGGCCCAGGAGCCGTCCTCGACCATCGCGAGTTGGCCTGCGGAGAACGCCGCCGCCGTCCCCACGTTGTTGACGTCGGTGAACGTCGCCATGACCTTGTCGTCCCACATCCGTGCCCGCACCCACTCGAGGGCCGCCAAGGCCTGCGGTCCGTCGATGTCGCACTTCGTCGGGTCGGCGGGGTCCACGATGTGGCCCCCCCAGGCATTGACGTGTACCTGCAAGCGGTCCCAGCCGATGTCGATCATGCTGCCCCAGACGTCGGTCCCGCCGTCACCGTCGCTATCGCGGGTCAGCGTCTTCATGGCCGCGAGGTAGTCGCTCTGGTCCCATGAGGCGTCGGGGTAGGGGACCTTGTATCTGTCGAAGATGTCCTTGTTGTAGTAGAGCACCAGCGTGCCCTGGTACTTGGGCACGCCGAACTGACGGCCGCCGGCATCGAACATGGCCTCGTACTGCGCTGGGTCCCAGTCGGCCACGATCGACTTGTCGAGGTCGGTCTCGACGTACTTCCTCAGGTCGAGCACGTAGCCCATCTGCGCCCAGGCCGGGAAGAAACCGCAGCACCCCTGGAACACGTCGGGTGCGTTCCCGGCCTGCATGTCGAGCGGCATCTGGTCGATGAGGTTCTCGGGGTCGGGTGTGTAGAACACGCTGAGGTCGGGATGCTGAGCCTGGAACAACTGGAGCTCCCGCTGCGCCATGGGAGGGAACCACTCGGTGCGCCAGTCCTGGTAGACAAGCTGGACCCGCCCCTGGCCGGAGGAGGACGAGTCATCGCCTCCGCCGCACGCGCTCAGGCTCAACGCGGCCGCCGACAAGGCGCAGGCGAAGAACAGCACGATGAGCAGGTCCGACCCATGAGCGGTGCGTCGCCCCGTGGTGCGACCGGGGAGCCGGACCGCCATCATTCGACCAGTTTCCGATGCAGGGCCACGGCGACGGCCTCGGTACGAGTCGCGGTTCCCAGCTTCATCAGGATGTTGCTGACGTGGAACTTGACCGTGGACCGGCTGACGAAGAGCTTCTCGGCGATGTCGGGGTTGCTGTCTCCGAGCACCATCAGCCTGAGGATCTCGAGCTCCCGCGACGTGAGACCCTCGTCCTGCGCCGGCTCGGTCGCCGCCTTGACGAGCACCTGGGCCGCCTCCGGCGCAAGCGTGGAGCGACCCGCGTGGGCCCCCCGGATCGCGTCGGCGAGCTCGTCGGCCGTGACGTTCTTGAGCAGGTAGCTGATGGCTCCGGCCTTGAGCGCGCCCTGGACCAGGTCGTCCTCCTTGTAGCTAGTGAGGGCGATCACCTGGACCTCGGGGCAGGCCCCCTTGATGCGCCGGGTCGCCTCGGCGCCGTCCACCTCCGGCATGACGAGGTCCATGAGCACGACGTCCGGCCTCAAGGCGATGCACTTGCTGATGGCGTCCGCGCCTCCGGTGGCGTCGCCCACGTGCTCGAGGTCGTCGAACGCCAGCAGGAAGGCTGAGAGCCCGCTGCGCACGACTGCATGGTCGTCGACGATCATGACCTTGATGGCACGGTCCGCGTCCATCGTGTCTCCCCTCACTCCACGTACGCAGGATAGCGACAATCACGGCCTCGCGAAAGGCGACCGGGCACATCGGCCACCGAAGATCCGCCTGGCCATGTGGCCGGGCTCAAGACTCGCCGAGCGGTGGGGCCCAAGTCTCACCGCCTGGCGGGCGCGTGCGAGAGGGTCCCAGGCCTACGCTGTGGCTGCAATGGGATTCACGGGAGAACAGCACAGCTGCAGGCGAGCGGTCCTGGCCGAGGGCCAGCCCGCGGTCCGGGACGCTCTTCGCGTCCTGGTCACACAGGGCCTCGGCATGCAGGTGGTCGACGAAGCCAGGACGCTGAGGACGCTGCAGCGCCAGGTGCGGGCGCACCGCCCGGACCTCGCGATCGTGGACTGGGACCTGCTGGCCCAGTCCGCATCCGTGCTCGCGGGCCTGCGCGCCTGTTCGCCGGGTCTGCGCGTCGTCGTCATCGGACTGCGTCCGGAGATGCGCCCCGCCGCTCTGGCGGCCGGCGCCGACGGCTTCTTCAGCACGGTGGACGCACCCGAGGTCGTGGTCGGCGTCCTGCAGGCCTGCGCCAAGGCAATCGGTGAGACGATAGGGGGTCTGTCATGAACGAGTCGAGCGCCGCTCGCGCCAGTTCATGGGCCAGCACGATCCACACACCGGGACCCCTGAGTCACGGCGGTCCCCAAGATCATCGGGTGCGCGCCGGTCAGGCCCGCGAGCTGCATCCGCACCCAGGCCAGCCGGACGTCGACGATATCGGCATGCGCTGGGCGATCGCCTGGTACCGCACCATTCAGTCAAGGACATCGAGGTTGGGGGTCAGTCATGTCGCAGCTTAAGGACAAGAGGAAGACGGGGGCCGGCAGGAGCAGCGGCCTCACCGAGCGTCTGGCGCGCACGAGCGCACTGCACCCCTGGCGGACGATCTGCCTCTGGGCAGTGCTCGTCGTCCTGGCCGTGATCGCCATCGGCTCGCTGCTCGGCAGCAGCATAACCCCGGAGTCGAAGTTCCGCGCGGCAAAGCCAGACAGCGTGGTCGGCCAGGAGCTCCTCGAGCAACGCCTGACCGGGCCGCAGAAGGTCACCGACTTCGTGATCGTACGGTCCGCCGCGCTCACCATCGACGACGCGGCCTTCAAGGCATACGTCACAGACGTCGCCGCCAAGATCCAGGCCCTTGGGCCGAACGTCGTCGCCAGCGTGGCGACCTTCTATCAGACGAACGATCCCACCGCCGTCTCCAAGGATAAGCACTCGACCCTGATCCCTGTGGTCATGGCCGGCACGATGGACGACGCGCTCAAGAACGTGGACAAGCTCCACGAGGCGGTCGTCGCGGCGCAGGGTCAGGGGTTCACCGTGGCCCAGACCGGCGACGCCAGCATCAACGAGATGTTCACCAAGCTGGCCGAGAAGGACCTGGGGCGCGGCGAGATCCTCGGCGTCCCCGCCGCCCTCATCGTTCTGCTCATCGTCTTCGGCGCGGTGCTCGCGGCCTGCATGCCGCTGCTGATGAGCGTCATCAGCATCGTCCTCGCCCTGGCCGTCACCGCCCTCATCGGCCAGGTCTACCCGATGAACACCTTCGTGCTCAACATCCTCACGATGATGGGCCTCGCGGTGGGCATCGACTACACGCTGTTCGTCATCAGCCGGTATCGCGAGGAGCGCGGCCGCGGCCTCGCGAAGATCGAGGCCATCGCCGCGACCGGCGCCACCGCCAACCGCGCCATCTTCTTCAGCGGCATGACCGTCGTGCTGGCCGTGTCCGGTATGGTCATCATCCCGCTCGACATCATGATCGGCATGGGCCTCGGAGTCATGCTCGTCGTCGTCACCACGCTGCTCACGGCGCTGATCCTGCTGCCGGCCCTCCTCGGCCTGCTCGGCGACCGCATCAACGCCCTGCGGGTGCCGTTCGTCGGCAAGCTCGCGCTCAAGCGCGCCAACGGCTCCGGCGGCCTCTGGGAACGCCTCGCCCACAGCATCATGCGCCGCCCGGTCGTCTGGCTCACCATCGCCGTCGTGGCGCTGCTCGTGGTGGCCGCCCCGGTGGTCGTCATGAAGCAGGGAAACCCCACTGCCAGCGCCGCACTTCTGCCCAGCAGTGAGTACGCCAAGCAGGGCTGGGACATCCTCGACCGCGACTTCTCACTCGGCAAGGCAAACCCGCTGATGATCGTGATCGACGGCCAGGTCACCTCGCCTGACGTCGAGCAGGCGGTCGGTCGCCTGCAGGCGGCGATGAAGGCCGACGGGCGCTTCGCTCCCGAGCAGGTCACCGCCAACGAGGCCGGCGACCTGACCCTCCTCACCACGATGCTGGCGGGCGATCCGGCCGGCGAGGCGACGCAGTCCCTCGTCAAGCATCTGCGCAGCGACATCGTGCCGGCGGCCGTACAAGGTACGTCGGCCAAGATCTACGTCACGGGCGCCACGGCGGGAGTGGTCGACTACCTCGGCTTCTTCAACACCTGGCTGCCGATCGTGTTGCTTCTGGTCCTCTCTCTGAGCTTCGTGCTCCTCTTGGTGGCCTTCCGCTCGATCGTCATCCCGGCGCAAGCGATCGCCATGAACCTGCTCAGCGTGGGTGCCTCCTACGGCCTGCTGGTGCTGGTCTTCCAGAAGGGCGTCGGCGCCAGGCTTACGGGCCTCACGCAGGTGGAGAGCATCGAGGCCTGGGTGCCGCTCATGCTCTTCGCCCTGCTCTTCGGCCTCTCCATGGACTACCAGGTCTTCCTGCTCAGCCGCATCAAGGAGCGCTATGACCAGACGGGGGACACCCGCGAGGCCGTCGGCTACGGCCTGGGCCGCACCGGGAGCATCATCACCGGCGCCGCCGCCATCATGGTCTGCGTGTTCGGCGGTATGGCCACCGGCGAGCTGGTCGTGTTCCAGCAGATGGGCTTCGGCCTCGCGGTCGCGATCCTGATCGACGCGACGGTGGTGCGCACCATCATCGTGCCGGCCAGCATGGAGCTGCTCGGTGATTGGAACTGGTACCTGCCGCGCTGGCTCGAGTGGCTGCCGAACGTGGCCGTCGAGGGGCACGCGCCCACCAGACACCTGCCCGGCGCCGCCCCCGCGCCTGCCTTCCAGCCGCAACTTCAGCCCGCCTACCGTCGCGAGAACGGGCGCACCACAGTGGTCGAGTAGACCGGCAGTAGTCCGGGATATCCCGGACACCGAACGAAAAGACGGGGGCGGGAGGCCGATGGCGCCTCCCGCCCCCTCTGCGTCACAAGGTGAGGCGGAGGGTCACTGCACGATCAACGCGTCTCTGCGCGCGGCCGAGATCGCCCAACGAGGATGACTTGTCGGCAGGTGTTCGTGGCGGTGCCGGCCGCCGCCTCGAGTCTGGCTGCTGGCGGCCGCGGATCGCATCCGTCATTCGGAAGGACCCAGCTCACTCAGCAGCCACACCTGCGGTCATCGCGTCACACCTCGCAGCAAGTGAACTGACTAACCAGCCATTGTCGCTCCTCCCTCTGGGCTCTAGGCTTGCAGGGCCGGCAGTAGTGAGGCCGCGCCAGGTTCTAGCCCAAGGAGGGAGCCGTCCCTGATGATTGACTCGAGCTCGCATTCGAACTCGAATAAGGACCCCTTCCCGCGGCTCATGCGGAGTGTCGTCTGGCTGCGCCAGCACCGCCGCCGGGTGCTGGGCCTCATCTTCCTCACCATCGCGACGGCCTTCGTCCTCGATCTCCTCATCCCGGGCTACGCCATCGCCGGCTTCTACCTCGTCCCCCTCCTGCTCGCTGCTTTCGCGCTCCGCGAGCGGCTCCTGGTCGCCGTCGTCGCGATTGTCTGCCTCGCCCTGACCATCCTCGCTCTGGTGATCCAGGGGCGCACCAACGCCCAGAACATCCTGCTCATCGGGTTCGGCGCGTTGGCTGGGCTCGGCCTGATCGCCCTGGGCTACCTCTACAACCGATTCGCTGCCCTCTATCAGTCGGAACGCGCCACGACTGCCAGGCTGCAGTCCCTCACCGCGCAGCTGCAGCGGCTGCAGGAGGTGTCGGTGCTGGACTCAGACCGGCCGCTCTCCGAATTGCTCGCCTACATCGTCCTGCAAGCGCAACAACTGCTCGAGGGTGACGGCTGCGTGCTCTTTCGGCACGACCCCGGCCACGATCTCCTGTCGCCGGAAGCGACGGTCGGCGTCGCCCGCGACGCCGTCGCAGCGATGTCGCTGGCGATCGGCAAGGATCCGGCCGGGCAGGTCGTCAAGGAGCGGCGGCCGGTAGCGACGACCGATCTCAGGGTCTCGTGGAACGAAGCAGACGACCTGACGAACGCGCCCGTCGACTGGATTCGTGACTACGGGGCGTGCATCGCCGTCCCGCTCGCGGTCGCAGCGGACCTCTTCGGCGTGCTGGCCGTCTACTACCACCAGCCCCGGCCCTTCAGCGACGAAGACGTGCGCCTCGCGCAGTCGTTCGGCGACCAGGCGGCTCTGGCGATCGAGAACGCCAGGCTCCGCGAGCAGATGGAGCGCAGCGCCGTGGCCGCCGAACGCTCGCGGCTGGCACGTGATCTGCACGACTCGGTCACGCAGTCGCTGTTCGCAGCCAGCATCCAGGCGGAGGCGCTCCGCAGCAAGTGGCGGCCGTCGTCGGAGGAGGCGCAGCGGAGTCTCGAGGACGTCGAACGCCTCACCCGGGGGGCCCTCGCGGAGATGCGCACCCTGCTTCTGGAGATGCGCCCAGCCGCCCTGGCGCAGACTCCGCTCCACGACCTGCTGAGGCATTTGGTCGACGCCACCGAGGCGCGGTCCGACATACCCATGAAGCGCTCGATCGCCAAGCTGCCGACAACGCCGGCGGACGTGACCATCGCCCTCTACCGCATCGCACAGGAAGCGATCAACAACGTGGTGCGCCATTCCAAAGCGGGCAGCGCCTGGGTGACAGTGGGCAGCTGCGACGGGGTCGTGACGCTGATCGTGGGCGACGACGGAAGAGGATTCGACTCGCAGAAGGCGGGACCCGAGCAGCTCGGACTACGAATCATGCGGGAACGAGCCGAAGCAGTGGGCGCAACGCTCAATGTCGCCAGCGCGAGTCGCCGTGGTACGGTCGTCACAGCCCAATGGTCCAACGCGGAAGGGACGAAGAGCTGAGCAGGGAGACTCCTGAGCCGGCGAACCGCATCAAGGTCGTCATCGCCGACGATCACGCCCTCTTGCGCAGAGGGTTGGAGACGGTCCTGCTGCTCTTTGACGATATGGAGCTTGTCGCGCAAGCCGAGGATGGCGCGGAGGCCGTCGCTCTGTGTGAGCAGACCCAGCCGGACGTCGTCCTTATGGACCTCGTCATGCCGGGCCTGGACGGCGCTGCGGCGACCCGCGAGATCCTGCGACGCTGCCCCACCACGAGGGTCCTCGTACTCACCAGCTTCTCAGACGAGGCGCTGATCGAGAGCGCCTTGAGTGCAGGCGCCATCGGCTACCTCATGAAGGACATCTCGAGCGCCGAACTCGCGGCGGCTATCAGGAGGGCGAGCGCGGGCAAGCCCACGCTCGCCTCAGAGGCGGCAGAAGTGCTCATGCAGCGGGGGGAGGCTCCTGGACTTCAGGGCCAAGACCTGACAGCACGGGAGCGCCAGGTGCTCACCTTGCTGGCGGACGGACTGACGAACGCCGAGATCGCCGAGCGCCTCGTCGTCAGTCTCTCCACCGTCAAGGGCCATGTCAGCAGCATCATCTCCAAGCTCGGAGCCTCCAGTCGCACCGAAGCGGCCACCATCGCCGTGCGGCGTCGCCTGGTCTGAAGCCTTCGCACCGGCCATCTGACCTGTCCGAAGACAGTCCGTCCGACCGTCTCCAAGACAAGCCTCATGGGCGATGTGCCTGTCCCTGCCTCCTGCTTAGATGAGGGTGGACGCCAAGACGCACGCAGACCGGGAGAAAGGGAGGGAGAAGCTCATGACGGCAAACACACAAGAGCTCGTGGGGATCGAGGCATACTCGCGGGAGGGCGAGAAGATCGGCAAGGTCAAGGATGTGATCTGCGATCCCGAGTCAGACACGGCGGACTGCCTCATCATCAAGTACGGGCTGTTCCGTGACCTGGTCGTCCCCGCCGATGTGGTTCAGAAGCAGGGAGAATGCATCACGGTCCCCTTCACTCACAGTTTTCTCGATGTCGCCCCTCGCGTGGGGAAGAAAGGGAAGCTGTCGAGCAAGGAGAGGGATCGGCTGGAGCACTTCTTCCATCCCCACAGCGCCTAGGCGCGGCCGTCTAAGCCCGCAAGCCCAACAGAGCCGCCCACAGAGCCGCCCATCTGGGCGCCCGTCTGGGAACTCCCTATGGAGATGAGGAAGCCATGCTTCGCGTCGCCTGCGCCGACATCGGCATCGCCGACTGCGACTTCGTCGCCGAGGGCGAGAAGGTCCGCAAGGTCGAGAGCAAGATACTGGAGCACCTGCGTGAGGAGCACCCCGCCAACCTCACCGGGCTCACCGACGTCCAGCACAAGGAGCTCGAGACGCGCATCAAGTCGGGCATGCACGGCCTCGACCCGGGCGCCCAGCCCCACGAGATCGACAAGCACGTCATGCTGCGCATCTCCTGCGCGGCGTTCGGCACGACGGGCTGCGGATTCGTGGCGGAGGACCGCAAGGTACGCAAGGTCGAGAACAGGTTCTTCGATCACCTCCGCGACCAGCACCCGGAGATCATCGCCGGCTTGGCCGATGACCGGTACCGCGAGCTCGAGCACCGCGTCAAGGAGGCCATCGAGCACGAGTGAGGTCCGCTCCGTCCCCGCGTGCCATGGCTGGCAGATGGAACAGCATGCATGAGACCTCGGGCACCACTTGCGGTGTGCTGGGCGGGATGTCCAGTGGGCCACGAGGGATTGCATCATAGGGCCCGCCACCCAGGTGCGGATGGGCGTTGTCGGCTCGGCGGCGTAGAATGAATACAAGCGTTGTCCCACGTTCGTGAGGTGCTGCAATGACTATCGATGAGCTCAAGGCTGAAGCGCTTCGTCTGAATCCGGGGGAGCGGGCGGAGCTGGCTTCCGAACTGCTGGTGAGCCTCGATGCCCTCAGCGAATCTGAGATCGAGAAGCTATGGCTTGAGGAGGCGGTGCGACGCGACGCAGAACTCGACAGCGGCGCGGCGCGCTCGATTCCCGCAGATGAGGTCTTCGCCGCTGCGAGGGCGCGCCTCCGGTGACCCTGGGCGTCAGCTTCCACGAGGCCGCGCAGAGGGAGTTCGACGAGGCGACGGACTTCTCCGCGATGGAGCGCACGTCCCTTGGCGCTACGTTCGTCGATGCCGTCGAGGACAGCAGAAGACGGTCATGTGCAGGAAGAACGTTGTCGATTTGACAACGGTGGTGCCCCGGAAGGATTCGAACCTTGGACCTCGCGCTTCCCTTGGGCACACCTCAGGCTTGCGGCCGGTGTGTCAGTCGCTGAGTGAGTGAGCACCACGCCAGCCGGCTCAACGTGCGGGCGTTGCGAAGCGAGCGCCGACGCCACGGTCTTGAGCAGGGCTTCGGGGAGTCTGCTCGATCGGCCTGTCAGCACTCACACCCAAGGCTACTCACGGCCGCGCCAGTACTCAGGTCGACGGCGGTGATGCGCCACGGCGAGAACGATGATGACCTCGTCGGTCACCCAATAGATGACCGAGAACGGGAAAGCTGAGAGGACTTTCGTGCGAACAGGGGCAAGGGAGATCGGCGACGATTCTGGAAAGGTCGGGATCTGCTCGAAGGCGCGCTCTGCGGCGCCAAGGAAGGCGCCGCCCAGCCCGGGATCCTCTGCATCGTAGAAGTCGGCCGCCTCGTTGAGCTCGCGCTGTGCGGCAGGGTCGAAGCGTATCGGCTGAGTCATCCTCGCGCCGCGCGAGCCTGCGCCAGTACCTCGTCGCCTGGAATGGTCTCGACCTCACCGGCGGCGATAGCGTCGTGACGGCGAACGGCCTCTTGCAGCCACAACTGCTCGATCTCGCCCTCGGACAAGTCGTCGAGGCTGTCGAGCAAGTCGTGGGCCAGCTTCGCGCGGGCGGCGTGGTCGAGCCGAAGCGCCGCGCGTCTAAGTTCGTCAACGGTCATCGCGTCACACCTCGCAGCGAGTGGATGGAGCACATCGATTGTACCGCCGCGACCCCCAAGCGACGCAAGATGACAATGCGTGTTGGGGCTAACGTGCTGGGGCACGAGCATGCGCCCGATGCCGGCTGTTCACAGTCCGCCTTCCGGCGTTCTGTTCGATGCGCTCGGTGCAGGGAGTTCGGCGAGGAAGTGGTGCGCCTTAGTGGACAACTCTCGAACCTTCGCCACGAACTGGGGCTGCTTCTCGATGCCTCGTACGTGAGCCACAGACGAAGGATGCACCTGGGCTTCAGGCGGTCGCGCCGGCACCGGTAGCGCCTCTCCCCCGGTCAAAGAGGGCTTCTTACCGGCCGACATCGCATGAGTGGCGGCAGCAGGAAGCTCGATGCAACCTGACGGCACCCAAGGGACGCAACTTTTCCCCGAGGCGACAAGCGCATGCTCCGTCGTATCCACGGGTATACGTAGGCGCGGGTACAGAATTAACAAACAGCAGAAGGAGCGCCGGGAAGCCTGGTCGGCACCGACGTTTGGCGTGTCAGAAGAGCGTCGGTTCGCACAGGTGAACCGGCGCTCTTCGCCATCAGGCAGCCGGTGAGCATGGGGGTCGCCACGTAGCGACGACGGACTTGCACCACGCAGCGGGACTTGACACCGAGCAGTACGGCGGAGACGGCGACAGAAGAGGTGGGCGATGAAGCGATTCAAGCAGATCCTCTACTACACCGACGCCACCGAGGGCAGTCGCGCGGCGCTGGAGCGGGCGGCGGAACTGGCGCTGCGCAATCGTGGGCGACTGACCGTGCTGGGTGTGGTGAAGCTGCCCCCCGACCTGCAGTTGCTCGCGCCGGCGCTGCCGGCGGCCGAGCTCTGGGAGATGGCGACGCAGGACCTGCGCGAACGGCTGGAGCAGGTCGTCGAGCCCGTCCGCCAGAAGGAGCTGCGGCTGGATATCGAGGTGCTGATCGGCACGCCGTTCATCGAGATCATCCGCCACGTGCTGGACCACGGGCATGATGTGGTGATGATGAACGCCGAGGGAGGAAGAGGCGGCCTCAAGGGATTGTTCTTCGGCAGCACCAGCCTGCACCTGATGCGCAAGTGCCCCTGCCCGGTCTGGGTGATCAAGCCGGGGCCGCACCATCGTTTCGAGCGCATCCTCGCCGCCGTCAACCCCGATCCGTGCGACGGGGACCACCCTGGCGTCAGCACCAAGATCATGCAGCTGGCCACCTCGCTCGCCCGGCTGGAAGGCAGCGAACTGCGGGTCGTCCACGCATGGGACCATCCGGCGGAGGACGTGCTGCGTGGGCCGGCGCGCCTGACGACGGCCGAGGTCAACCAAATCGTGCGCGAAACCGGCGCGACGCACGAGTTGTGGCTGAACGAACTCCTGGCCAGACACCCGCTCAGCGGCATCCGGCACAACGTCCACCTGCTCAGGGGTGAGCCGGCCGAGGTGATCATCGGACTGGCGGCCAAGAGGAGTATCGACCTGATCATCATGGGCACGGTCGCCCGCACCGGCATTTCCGGTCTCTTCATCGGCAATACGGCCGAGACCGTGCTGCGCCAGGTCGACTGCTCCGTGCTGACCGTCAAGCCAGAAGGCTTCGTCACCCCCGTCCGACCTGACCAGACGAAGGGGGGCCAATCGTGAAGCTGCTCGAGAGAATCCTGGTGGCCACCGGGTTCGGCCAGAGCCAAGCCGACACCGTGCGCACGGCGGTGACGGTCGCCCGCGCCTTCGGGTCGGAGATCCTCCTGGTCCACGTGATCTCGGAGATCCGTGATTCGCCTCTTGACCTGTCTGCTCAGAAGACCGCGGCCGACGAGCGGTTGCAGGATCTGCGGGCCGAGATCACCGGCGGCGGGGTCCGGGTGGCCGACCCCATCGTTGCCGTCGGCGCGCCGTTCAATGAGATCATCGAGTTGGCGGACGCTCACGATGTGAACGTCATCATCGTGGGTTCGGGCGAGCAGGACGGCGAGAGCCCGTTCCGTCTGGGGCTGACCGCCGAGAAGCTGGTGCGCAAGTCCCACAAACCGGTCTGGATGGTCAAGACCGGGGCCACGGGGAAGCTCGGCACGATCCTCTGCCCCGTGGACTTCTCCGATCCGG
Organism: uncultured Thermoleophilia bacterium; assembly: GCA_963765635.1. GTDB lineage: Bacteria > Actinomycetota > Thermoleophilia > UBA2241 > UBA2241 > CAIXSE01. The sequence goes on along the minus strand of CAVXXF010000002.1, from coordinate 180,161 downwards.
CCCGGCGCGCGCTTGCCAACGCCGTTCATCTGGCGCGGGCCTTCCAGGCGCGCCTGACGGTGCTGGCGGTGATCCAGCGTCTGGCCGAGACCTCTATCACCGCGGCCGAGACGACCGACGATGTCCAGGCGAAGTACGCAGAGGCCGATCTGCTGCAGTTCGACCGCTTCCTGGCGGACTTCGACTTCCACAACGTCCGCTGGAGCAAGGCGGTTCGGCATGGTCGGCCGCACCAGCAGATCCTCGCGCTCGCCCGCGAACAGGGCGCGGACCTCCTGGTGATGGGCTCGACGGGCCGCACGGGACTAGCCCGCATCCTGCTGGGAGACGTCGCCGCGAGAGTGATCCGCGAAGTGCCGTGTTCGATGATCACGGTCAAGGCGGAGCACGCCGTCCGACTGCAAGTTGAAGAGAAGATCGCCGGCTTGGAGGCTCGGGTCGCCGAGGGCCGGGAACTGCTGGAGGCGGGGTTCGCCCGGGAGGCTGTGCGTGAGTTCCGACGGTGCATCGATGCGGAGACTCTATGCGTCCCCGCGTGGGAAGGCCTGGCCGCCGCCCACCAGCGACTCGGACACGAGGAGGAATCCGAACGCTGCCGGCAGACGGCGCAACGCATTTGCGAGTCGCTCGCGTGTAGGCGCATCGAAGCCGCCATGCACGCCGAACGCCGGCTCCGGCGCAGAGGACGTTGACGTCGGCGGACGGGGACGACGGGAGGGAGCGCGTGCCACACAGCATCGGCCAGAACTGGCACCACCTGCCGGCCGACGAGGTCGTCGACCTGCTCGAGACCGACGCCGAGGCCGGCCTCGACGTCTTCGAGGTCAAGCATCGGCAGGAGCGCTACGGCGCGAACGTGCTCACGACGCGCAGCGGGCCAAGCGCCCTCAAGCGCTTCCTGCTGCAGTTCCACCAACCGCTTATCTACATCCTGATCGCCGCGGGCGCCGTCACCCTTTTCCTCAAGGAGTGGGTCGACGCCGGGGTGATCTTCGGCGTGGTGCTGGTGAACGCGACCATCGGCTACCTTCAGGAGGCGAAGGCCGTCGAGGCGATCGAGGCGCTGGCCAAGACCATGACCACCGAGGCCCTGGTACTACGCGCCGGTGAGCAGGCGCGCGTCTCGGCGACCGAGATCGTGCCCGGCGACGTCGTGCTTCTCCAGGCCGGCGACAAGGTGCCGGCCGACCTGCGCCTGATCCGCGGCCGCGACCTGCAGATCGACGAGTCTGCGCTCACCGGCGAGTCGCTACCGGTCGACAAGCGATCCGAGCCCGTCGCCCACGACCAGGTGTTGGCCGAGCGCACCAACATGGCCTACGCCTCGTCGCTGGTCACCTTCGGCCAGGGGGCCGGCGTGGTGATCGGCATCGGCGACGATACCGAGGTCGGCCGCATCTCGGAGTTGATCTCGGAGGCCGAGGACCTGCAGACCCCGCTGACGCAGAAGATCGCCGCCTTCAGCACGCTGCTGCTGATCGTGATCCTCGTCCTCGGCGGCGTGACCTTCGTCGTCGGGCTGCTGCGCGGCGAGTCCCTCGTCGAGATGTTCAAGGCGGCGGTCGCCCTCGCCGTGGGGGCGATCCCCGAGGGCCTGCCGGCCGCGGTGACGATCACGCTCGCGATCGGCGTGTCGCGCATGGCCAGGCGGCGCGCGATCATCCGGAAGCTGCCCGCCGTCGAGACGCTGGGCAGCACCACCGTGATCTGCACCGACAAGACCGGTACGCTCACCGAGAACCAGATGACCGTGCAGCGCATCGTCGCCGGTGGACGGCCCTACGAGATCAACGGGACCGGCTACGAGCCCGCCGGCGACGTGGTCGACCCGGCCACACAAGCGCCTGTAGGAGACGGCTCGCTGCCGCCGGCGCTGCGCACGATCCTCATCGTCGGCGCCCTCTGCAACGACAGCCAGCTCGTGCGTGCCGATGAGCGCTGGACAGTACAGGGCGACCCCACCGAGGGCGCCCTATTGACCGCCGCGGCCAAGGCCGGCTTGGACCGCGAGCATCTACAGGCCGAGGCGCCGCGGGTCGACTCGATCCCCTTCGAGTCGCTGCACCAGTACATGGCGACGATGCACGACCTGGGCGAGGGACGGCCGCGCGCTGTCTACGTCAAGGGCGGCGTCGAAGTCGTGCTCGACCGCTGCACCGACGCGCTGGACGCTAACGGCAAACGCCTGCCGCTCGACCGTGAGGCGGTGCTGGCCGACGTCGACCGCCTCGCCGCCAAGGGCCTGCGCGTGCTGGCCTTCGCCGCCCGCGAGCTGCCGCCTGGCGCCTCGCGGCTCGCCCACGACGACCTCGCCGGCCTCACCTTCGTCGGGCTGCAGGCGATGATCGATCCGCCGCGGCCCGAGGCGATCGCGGCGGTCAAGGCCTGCCGCACGGCCGGCATCACCGTGAAGATGATCACCGGCGACCATGCCGTGACCGCGTCGGCGATCGCGCGTCAGATCGGCTTGACCGCCGACGCAGATCCTGTTGCGCTCACCGGCCGCGAGCTCGAGACGCTCAGCGACAAGCCACTGATCGAGTGCGTGCAGCAGACGTCGGTCTTCGCGCGCGTCACGCCCGAGCAGAAGCTGCGTCTGGTCGAGGCGCTGCAGAGCCGGGGTCACGTGGTCGCGATGACCGGCGACGGGGTGAACGACGCGCCAGCCCTCAAGCAGTCAAACATCGGCGTGGCCATGGGAATCGGCGGCACCGACGTCGCCAAAGAGGCCGCCGACATGGTGCTCACTGACGACAACTTCGCCTCGATCGAGGCCGCAGTGGAAGAGGGCCGCGGCGTCTTCGACAACCTCACCAAGTTCATCACCTGGACTCTGCCGACGAACCTCGGGGAAGGTCTCGTGATCCTGGCCGCGGTGTTCCTCGGCACGACGCTGCCTATCCTTCCCGTCCAGATCCTCTGGATCAACATGACGACCGCGGTGCTGCTGGGGCTGATGCTCGCCTTCGAACCCAAGGAGGAGGGCATCATGGAGCGCGCGCCGCGGCGTCCCGAGACACCGATCCTAACCGGCGTGCTTATCCAGCGCATCGTCCTCGTGGGGGCGCTCTTGCTGGTGGGCGCCTTCGGCCTGTTCGAGTGGGCCGAGCAGCGCGGTCTGGGCGACGCGGTCGCGCGCACCATCGCGGTCAACGTCTTCGTCTTCGTCGAGCTCATGTACCTGTTCAACTGCCGCTCGCTCACCCTGTCGGTCTTCAAGCTGCACCCACTCTCGAACCGCTGGGTGCTGGGCGGGGTGGGCCTCACGATCGTCCTGCAGTTGTCCTACACGTATCTGCCGTTCATGAATACGGCCTTCAAGAGCGCGCCGCTCGAGGCCTGGATGTGGCTGCCGATCCTCGGCGTGGGCCTGGTCGCCTTCGTCGTGGTCGAGGCGGAGAAATGGGTGCGACGTCGGACGGCGGCTCGGCGGACGCGGAGCGCGCCGGACGCGGACGCTGCCGCGTGAGCGTCGGGCGCGGCCGGCCTGACAGCCGGCGCGCCGCCAAAATGGGAGTCCACACCGACTTGGGGAAGACACGATGAGCAGCCGTAACGTGCTCAAGCTCTTGCTGCTGGTCGCGGGGGTGATCCTGGTCCACGGGCTCGACCGCGGGAGCGGTCGAGTACCCGACCTCACCGTGCTCTATCTCGTCCCCATCATCCTCGGCACCTACTGGCTCGGCCTCAGATCCGGGCTGGCTCTCGGCGTGGCCGCATTGGCCGCGAAGGTTCTGGCGCAGCCCGTCCAGCAACGACCACCCATGGTCGCGGACGCCGCGGCCCATATGGCCGTCTTCGCGCTCGCGGCAGCGGCGACGGCGCGCTTGCTGGCACAGCTGAGAGCAGTCCGGGCTCTTCAGCAGCGTCATGACGTTGAGATTGAGATTGCGCGCGTCTTGCACGAGGCCGCGACCGCCGTGGATACACTGGACGACCCACGGTTTGAGATCGCCAGTCGCCTGCAGGCCGCGCGAGAACTGGGCGGCGACCTCGTGCTGGCGCGGAAGACCAGCGGTGGCCTCTTTCTCTGCGTCGCCGACATTTCCGGGAAGGGGGTCCCGGCGGCGCTGTTCACCGCACTGCTCAAGTCGGCATCGACCAGTGCTCTGGAGGAGTCCAGCGACCCGGTAGACGTCGTTCGGCGCATTAATGCCCGTATGTACGCGTCGCTGCCGCCGTAGATGTTCGTCACGATGTTCTGCTGCCTGCTCTCCGAATCCGAGCTGGCGTACGTGAACGCGGGGCACGAACCGGGGTACCTGCTGCGAAACGACGGCGTCGAGGCGAGTGGCCTCCTGTCCGAAGGGGGGAGGCCCGTAGGCATCCAGCCCACCCTCGCGATCTCGACCACGTGTCTTCCCTTCAGGCCGAACGACATCATCGTGAGCTTCACGGTCGGGGTGACCGACAGTCCGGCGATCGAGGCGCCGTGAAGCGAGTCCTTGGGGCGGAGCGGCGGGGCACCGCAGCAGCTCTGGCAGACGCGCTCGTTGCGCGAGCGACGGGCGGACAGGTGCCTCAGCGCGATGACGTCACGGTGCTGGCGGTCAGGCGCCTGTCCGCATGAGCCGGCAGAACCCGACCGCTGAGGGGCGCACAGCGTCGAACGGGAGCGCGGCCGCCGTGAGAAGCCCAGCGACTTCACAGCGCGATCGATATCGAAGCATCCGCAACGTCCTCTGGGTGGTCCTCGCGCTCAACCTGGCCGTGGCGCTCGCCAAGCTCCTCTACGGCATCATCAGTCACTCCGCGGCCATGGAGGCCGACGGCTTTCACTCGCTGTTCGACGGCGCGTCGAACATCATCGGGCTGGTCGGCATGTGGTTCGCCGCGCGGCCCGCCGACGACGACCATCCATACGGCCACAGCAAGTACGAGACCTTCGCCGCCGCCCTGATCGGCCTCCTGCTCATCGTCGCGGGCTACACCGTCGGCAGGGGCGCCGTCGACAGTCTGTCGGGGCGCGGCGTGCCCACCGAGGTCACGACGATCTCGTTCGTCATCATGCTGGGCACGCTCGCCGTCAACATCGCGGTCACGACCTGGGAGCGGCGAGCGGGCAAGCGGCTCGGCAGCGAGGTCCTGATCGCCGACGCCAGCCACACGTTGAGCGACGTGCTGGTCAGCAGCGGCGTCATCATCAGTCTCGTCATCGTCAGGCTGGGGTGGGCACAGGCCGACGGCATCGTGGCGCTGCTCGTCGCCGTCGTGATCCTGCGCACCGCGTTGGGGATCCTGCGCGGCGTGCTGCACACGCTCGGCGACGCCGCCCGCCTGCCCGCCGACGCGCTTGCGGCGACGGCGGGCGGCGTGACGGGTGTGCTCGGCTGCCATGCCGTGCGGACCAGGGGACCGGAGAGCCACGTCTACGTCGATCTGCACGTCCAGGTCGCTCCCGGCACGACCATTGAGCGCGGTCACGCGATCGCGCACGAGGTCGAGGACTCGCTGCGCAGCGCCTACGGCCAGATCACCGACGTCGTCGTCCATCTGGAGCCGGCGAGCGCGCCGCCGACCGGCTCCGGAGCCGCCTGATGCAGCCCACGGCCCCGAGCACGCGAGCCCCGCCGCGGGATCACGAGACGCGACGAGGTCGCAGGGGCCGCGTGACAACGAATCCTTCCGCCGTCTAGCGAAATCCGTGCCGCGCGCTGATCACCGTATGCGACCGTGCCGGGCGCGAGCGTCCGATCTTCCCCGGCATGGGCGCCCACCTGCGCTGCGTGGTCGATGATCCGGCTGTCATCCAGGGAACGTCGGAGGAGCACCTGGTCAAGTTCCGCGAGGTCCGCGACCCCATCTGAGGCGCGCATCGAGAAATGGCTGCGGGAGCAGCAGCCAGCCTGACTGCCAAGCGATTGGGTGGGCGACCGGACAACGGTTGGCTGCTTGCAGGAAGAAACACTGTAACTTTGACAACGGTGGTGCACCTCAGTGGACAACTCTCGAACCTTCGTGAAGAGGTCCGACGGGTGTTCGAGCTGAGTTCGAGTCGGTGACTCAGGACCTGGCGAGGCACACGACAGCTGCGCAGCCCGGGGGACGTCCGACGATACTCCGCGTTCGGCTCAGGCTCCGCTCATGGCGTTCGCGGGGCCTGCGTCGTCGATCGGCACTACGGTCTCGAGGACTCCGCGGTAGGTGCCGTCGGCATCCCGCAGCGCCGTGTAGATGATGCGCTCCGAGCCGTTCTTCCCGTGTTCGATCGTATCGACCTCGTCCTTCCTGCCCGACTTCAGCTCTGCGAGCAGCGACTCGATCGCGGCATGGGCGCGCTTGGGGTGACAGTCGAAGAGGCTGCGGCCGATCAGCTTCGAACTGCACGAAGCGAAGCCCTCTCCTGCCCAGAACCGCACGACGCCCTCCTCGTCGGCGACGCTGAAGCCCAAGCCCATGGGCAGGTGCGCGAACAGGAGCTCGGTCTGCTCCTTTGTGAGTTCTCCAGCGACTACCATCTCTCGCCTCCTGTGGAGTGTAGTATCCTGCACTTTGTGGGATGAAATAGTAGACTACGGGCCGTTGGAGCACAATCCGACTGCCGGGTCGAAAACAGAGACGGAGGCCGTGAGTGGCCAGCCCTGAAGACACCGCCGATGCGCTGGCGCGCAACCTGCGTCGCCTACGCGCCGAGCGCGGACTGACGCTCGACGAACTCGCAAGGCGCGCGGGGATCAGCCGCAGCATGCTCATCCAGATCGAGCAGAAGCGCGTCAATCCCACGCTCGCCACCCTGGTGCGCCTCGCGCAGGCGCTCGACGTCGGCCTCGCGGAGCTCGTCGAACTCGGCAGCCAGCGGCGCGTGCGGGTGATCTCGCGCGACGACGTCGCGGAGCTGTGGACCTCGCCGGGCGGGGGCAGCGGACGACTGCTGGTGGGCAGCGACCAGCTCGACCACATCGAGTTCTGGGACTGGCGCCTCGAGCCCGGGGACATGCACGAGGCCGAGGCGCACGTGCCGGGAACGGCGGAGATCATCCACGTGCTCGAGGGCGACCTTACGCTCGAGGTCGACGGGGAGACTCACGCCGGCGCAGCCGGCGAGAGCGTCATCTTCTCGGCCGACGCCGACCACTCCTACGGCAACAACGGTACGCGGCCCCTGCACGTGCTCATGATCGTAATCACGCCGCCGGCCGCCAAGACCATCACTCCGGGGAGCGATCCCCGGTCCGGAGGTGCACGATGACACGCGACGACCGCGACTGGCTGACCGACGACTTCCCCGAGCTGCGTGACGCGCCGCCCTGGGTGATGGAGGAGATGATCGTCGCGCAGGCGCAACTGGCCGCACCGATCCTCGGCGCCGACCGTCCCCCGGTGACGCGGCTGCGCGACGCCGTGCTCGAGGCGGCGGACGCCGGCGAGCCCGTCGTCGTCACCGGCTGCGGCACCTCCGAGCACGCGGCCGCCGTCGTGGCCGAGCTGCTCACGGACTCCTTCCGTCGCGCAGGCCTCGCCGCGGCCCGGGCCGAGGCGCGCCAGGCACTTGATGCTGCTCTCGACCCGCGCCCCGGCGGCGTCTGCATCGCGATCTCCCACGACGGAGGGACCAGAGCGACCAAGCTCGCGCTGGAGGCCGCCCGCGCGAACGGAGCCACGACCGGGCTGATCACGGCCTGCACCGATCCCTCTTGTGCGTCCGGCGCCGACCTCGTCTTCGTCACCCCTGTACACGACGACTCCTGGTGCCACACGCTCGCCTACGTGAGCGCCATCCTGGCCGGGGCGCGGATCTCGGGCATCGCCGGCGACGAGGCTGCAGACGCCGCCGCCGGCGCCATCGAGTGGACCCTGGTTCGCCGCGCCGCCCTCGAAGCGGCCGCGGCGCACCTGGGCCGCTCCGGCCGCATCGTGACCGCCGGTCTGGGCATCGACCAGGTGAACGCCGGCGAGCTCGCCCTCAAGATCGCCGAAGGGGCGCGCATCCCCACCACCGCCTACCACCTCGAGACCCTCCTGCACGGCCACCTTGCGGGGTGCGACGCCGCCGAGACGAGCCTCGTCCTGCTCGCCCTCGACCCGCGCCAGGGCGCCCGGCGTGACCGCCGCCTCGCACTCGTGGCGAAGGCGGCCCGGACCGTCGGCATCCCCACTGTCGCGCTGGCCCCTAAATCGCTGCTCGAGGCGCTGCCGGACGACGTCCACGGCGTCGCGCTCGAGCCCTCATCGGCCGAGCCGCTCCTCACCTCGCTGCTCCAGAGCGCCCTGGCGGTGCAGCTCCTGACGCTCGTCCTCGTCGGCCTGGCCGGCACGAACCCGGACCTGATCCGCCGCGAGGAGCGCGCCTACCGCGAGGCGGCGCTCATCGGCGACGCGACGCCCGACTGGTAACGCCATGCGTCTTATCGTCAGCGAACAGGTCCGCCTGCGGTTCCCGACCTACCGGGCCATCGTCGTGGAGGCCTCCCGAGTGAGGAACGGCCCCTCCGACGACGACTCCCTGGGGCTGCTCCGCGAGGCGGAGGCTCGCGCCCGGCTCCGGCTCGCTGGTGGGCCTCCCAGTGCTCTCCCCGGGATCGCAGCCTGGCGGGCCACGATGGCGGCCTTCGGCTGCAAGCCGAGCCGCTACCCCTGCTCCGCGGAGGCGCTCCTCAAGCGCGTCGCCCGCGGCGACGAGCTGCCGGCCATCAACCGCTTGGTCGACCTCTACAACGCGATCTCCGTCGCCCATGCGCTGCCGCTCGGCGGCGAAGACGTCGATCGGGTCCACGGGGACGTCGTCCTGATGCCGGCGGTCGGCGACGAGGAGTTCGATGGGGGCGACCCGCCCGCCCCGGGCGAGATCGTGTGGCGCGACGACCTCGGGGTGACTTGCCGAGCCCGGAACTGGCGCCAGGGAGTGCGCACCCGTGTCACCGAAACGTCGACCCGCGTCTACTTCCTTCTGGAGGCCCTCGAGCAAGAGAGCGTGCGCAGCCTCGGTCAGGCTACGGAGGAATTGCGCGCGAGACTCGACGCCGATCATGTCGAGGCGCTCGAGCTGCCGTAGGTTCCCCGCGGCTGGCAATCGTCAGCAATCGGCAACAGGAAGGTGGCTCGAAGGTCGCCGGGGCCGCCGTCACAGGCTCCAACCTCGACGTCCGACTCTGGCAGCCCCGTCCAGGAGGGCCATCTCACGGCGATAACCGGGCAGGATGGTCGCAAGGGCGGCAGAGGCGGGCCGATTCCAGGGCGGCTTGCCAGCCGACACCGAACCCAAGGCCGAGCGACCGGGTAGGCGACCGGACACCAGAACCGGTCACTGAGCAGGAAGAACGTTGTCGTTTTGACAACGTTGGTGCACCTTAGTGGACAACTCTCGAACCTTCGTCACGAACTGAGGTCACTGTTCGACGAGCTGTAGCCCATGTCCCAGAGGCAGACGACGCCCGGTCGTAGGCCGCCTGCAGCCTTGATGTCCGTCATCAGGCCGCGGCTGCACCGAGCGAGAGCCCCGGAAGTGCCTCACCTGATGTCGGACCAGCGGCGTCGAGCAGGATCCGCGCCGCAGCTGTGATCGCGTTCAGGTCGACGCCGGCGCGTCGTCGAGCGTGATGCGTGCCTCGGCCCACCACTCAGGCGGAGTCGTCGCGACCGGCGTGTAGGGCACGCGCGGAGTCCCCGGGGTCGGCGGCAGCTGGTCCATCACCTGGGCCTGGCGCGCGACCACAGCTGCCTTGGTGACGTTGAACACCGTCAGATCCTGGGTCTGGACCACGGGGCCGTCGTAGCCGGCGCGCAGCTCCGCGAAGATCATCGCGATGACCTGCGGTGAGAGCAGCGTGTGCCAGAGGCCGGCCATGCGCGGCCTCACGAGGGCAAACACCTTGGCGGCAGCCGTCGGCGAGGTGTGGGCGGCGTTGAGCGCGATCGTCGCCCGCTCGATGGAGAGGCCCGAGGCGGCCGCGAGCACCGCTGCCGGCGGGAAGCACTCGTGGATGAGCAGGTCGACGCCGCCCTCGCTGGCGTGCACGAGGGGCCAGGCCGCGCAGGTGTCGCCCGAGTACACGAAGGTGAGGCCGGCGAAGTCGAGGCGGTAGCCCACGGCGCCGCTGCCGGCGTGCACCACGGGGAACGACGTCACCGTCACTCCGCCTGCCTCGTACACGACCTGCGTCTGGCTGAAGTCGAACTCCGTCACCTCGATCTTCAGGCTCTCGGGGTTCATCGCGCCGGAGCTCGTCGTGATGTCCCAGGCCAGCGCCTGCAGGACGCCCTCGACGAAGGCCCGCGTGCCCAGGCGGGGCTCCGCGCCGCTCGGGCCCCAGACGAAGACGGGACCGTCGGCGCGCCCCACCTTCGCGTAGCTGCCGGAGAGCGTGATCAGGTCGGCGGTGTGGTCGGCGTGCAGGTGGCTGAAGAAGACCTTGTCGAGCTTGTTCACCGGCAGCTTCAGGCTCGCGTAGTTGGCGAGCGAGCCGCTGCCGAGGTCGAAGACGAGCAGGTCGCGTTCGGGGTTGCCGACCTCGACGAGGATGCTGGCCGAGGCCTGGGCGCGCGTCACCCAGGGGTTGCCACTACCGAGCACGGTGACGCGCAGCTCGCCGTCCTGAAGCTCCTCCTCACCCGGCACGAACGTCTCGGCGTAGTCGCGCTGCGGGGTGCCGACGACCGGCGTCAGGGTGATCGCCCTGGTGCCGCCGGCGAACGCCGGCAGCGGCAGAGTCGTGGTGTCGCTGTTCGTCATCGTGTCGTCCTTTCGCTGCGTGTGCCGGGTTCGCCGGCCCAGTAGCTGCCGCGCAGTCGACGAGCGCCATTCCAGAATGGCCGGACTGCGCAGCACCAGCATATCCGAGGGAACGACTACCACCCTCTGTTCGAAGCGCCGCGGGAGTCCCGTGCCAACCGGGATTGACCGCGCGTGGTTTCCTTCATGGGCGTCAAGGTGTGCGCTGCGGCACTGAGAGCGCGAGGGCGAGAATCTACGGCCGAGCGACCGGGTAGGCGACCGGTGGGGCCGTTTGCCACAGTATGCAGGGAGAACCGTTGTCGAAATGACAACGTTGGTGCCCCCGGAAGGATTCGAACCTTCGACCTCGCGCTCCGGAGGCGCGCGCTCTAATCCCCTGAGCTACGAGGGCAACGGCTGCCGAGTCTAGCACACACGGCGCGGGCTCGGGCTACGCGTGCTCGCGCCGCTGCGAAGCCGGCGCGCGCGGGGCCCTGCGGTCCGCGCGCCGGCCGTCACACCAGATGACCGATGGCCTCGGCCAGTTCGACGTCGCGCTGCGTGACGCCGCCGGCGTCGTGGCTGCTCAGGCGCAACGTGACTTTGTTGTAGCGGATGTCGATGTCGGGGTGATGCTGCCGCCTCTCGGCGACCTCAGCGAGGTGCTCGACGAAGTCGATGGCGTGCGGGAAGTCGGCGAAGCGGAAGGTCCGCGTGAGCGCTTCGTGCTCGAAGCCCCACTCCCCCAGCTCGCCGAGAGCCGCCTCGATCTGCTCCATGTTCAGCGTGTCCATCGGCGCCTCCCTTGTCGACCCCACGGTCCGGCGCCGGTGAAGGCGTCGTTACCGCCTGTCTTCCCCGCGAGCGCGCAACGCACGCTCCATGTCCCGTTTGGCGTCGCGGTCGGCCATGTCGTGGCGTTTGTCGTAGAGCTTCTTGCCGCGCGCCATGCCGATCTCGATCTTGGCGCGTCCGTCCTTGAAGTACACCTTGGTGGGCACCACCGTGTAGCCACGCTCCCTGACGCGCTGGGCGATGCGCTCGATCTCGTGCTTGTGCAGCAGCAGCTTGCGCACGCGCAGAGGCTCGTGGTTCCAGATGTTGCCCTGCTCGAACGGGCTGATGTGCGCGCCCACGAGGAAGAGCTCGGGCGCATATGCGGAACCCTTGACCTCGACGTAGCTGTCGCGCAGGTTGATGCGCCCCTCGCGCAGCGACTTGACCTCGGTGCCCACGAGCACCAGGCCCGCCTCGTAGGTGTCGTCGATGAAGTAGTCGTGGCGCGCCTTGCGGTTCTCGGCGACGCGTTTGATGCCGGTCTCTCGTGCCATGACCCTAGGTTACCGCATCGTGCGGCGGCGGGCGCCGGGGCCCGCGATGCCGACCGGCGCCAGGTCGACCTTGCCGCGCAGCCGGTCGACGACCTCCACCTTGACGGTGACGGCGTCGCCGAGGCGGAAGCGTCGCCCGGTGGCGTCGCCGACGAGCGCCGCCTCGTGGGCGCTCACCTCGAAGCGCTCGCCGCCCAGCCGGCGCGAGGAAAGGAAGCCTTCGAACACCTCAGCGAAGCGCACAAATAGCCCGCCGCCCACGAGGCCGACGATCTCGCCGGTGAACTCCTGCTCCCAGCCCTCGTCGCGAAGGCGCTGCTCGAGCAGAAAGCAGAGGGCGACGTCGTCGGCGTCCAGCTCGAGGCGGGCGAGCTCGCGCTCCCGCGTGGAGCAGTCCTCGGCGGCGGCGGCGAGCTCGGCTTCGCCCAGCTCGCCGCCGCCCTCGCCGAGGTGGTACAGCAGGCTGCGGTGGGTCACGAGGTCCGGGTAACGGCGGATCGGCGAAGTGAAGTGCAGGTACGCTGGGCTGGCGAGCCCGAAATGCCCGAGGTTCGCCGGGCTGTAGCGCGCCTGTTTGAGAGCGCGCAGCAGAAGCGTGCCCCAGGCCTGCCGGCCGCGGCCCTCGCGAGCGCTCGTCTCGGCGACGATGCGGCTGAGGCGGCCGAACGCCTCCGCGAGCTGCGCCGCCGGCACCGCCTCGGCGGCCGGGAACGGCGGCGTCTGCACGCCGAGCTCTTCGAGCGCGTCGAGCAGCTCGCGCACCTTGGCCGGGTCGGGCGGCTCGTGCACGCGGTACAGCGTGCGCGCCTTCTTGCGCAGCAGGAACACGGCTACCGCCTCGTTGGCGGCCAGCATGAACTCCTCGACGAGCGCGTGCGACGGCGTCTCGGGGCGCGACACCGCGCCGGCGAGGGCGCCCGCGTGGTCGAACGCGTATTCGGGCTCGAAGGAGCCCAGCGTGAGGGCGCCGCGGCCCTGACGGCGGCGGCGCAGCACGCCCGCCAGTTCGTGCGCGAGGCGCAGCCGCTCGCGCAGCTCGTCGTCGGCGGCCGTGGTCGCGTGGGGCACGTCGCGCGGCGGCTCCGCCGCCGCGCCGTCCTCCTTGCCACCGTTCTCGGTTCCGCCGAGGATCGTGTCCACGAAGCCGTAAGTAAGCCGGTGGTCGCTGCTGATCAGCGAGCGGTAGAACTGCACGGCGGAGCGGCGCCCGTCGGTGGTGAAGGCGAACTCCACCGTGAGGCACTTGCGCGGCTGCCTGGGCACCAGGCTGCAGAGGTCGCTGCTCAGCGCCGCGGGCAGCATGGGCTCGGCGAACAGCGGCAGGTACAGGCTTGACGTGCGCCGCCGGGCCTCCTTCTCGATGGCCCCGTCGTCGTCGACGAAGTACGACACGTCGGCGATGTGCACGTGGGCGCGGTAGCCGTCGCCGTCGCGCTTCACGCTGATGGCGTCGTCGAAATCGCGGGCCGTATCGGGGTCGATGGTGAAGGTGGGCAGCGCCGTGAGGTCGTGGCGGCCGTGGTCCGCGCGCGAGGCGCGCGCGCCCACCGCGGCCGCCTCGTCAAGGACCTCGGCGCTGAAGCCCCGCGGCAGCCCCCGCGCGTAGATCATGGCGCGCAGCACGGCTCGCAGATCGTCGGCGCGCCCCAGCACCTCGACGATGCGGCGGCGGTCGCCGTGCACGGGCACGGCGAGTACCAGATCGTCGAGCTTCGGGGGCTCGCCGCCCTTGGCGACGAGGCAGGAGCGCGCGTCGGCGAACAGCGGCTCGAGCGACCAGAACTTGCCCCAGCGGGCGACGCGGTACGGGAGAGGCTTCGCGGGAGTGGGCCCGCCGGGCCGGGCACCCCGCGGCCCTGGCTCCCCGCTCCGTGGCCGGCGCGCCTTGCCCTCCGGCCGCCCTCGCCTGGCGTCGTGACGCGGCGGAGTCACCGCGCGCCTACTTCTGCCCGGTGAGGAACTTGAGCGCGGCCTGGAGCTGCTCGTCCTTCTTGGTCTTGGGGTCGTCCGGCACGACGATGTCGGGGGCGATGCCCTTCTTGTTGATGTCGGTGCCGTTCGGCGTGAGGTACACCGCGATGGTGAGCTTGAGTGCGGCGCCGTTGCCCAGGGGCACAGTGGTCTGCACCAGGCCCTTACCGAAGGTGCGCGTGCCGATGATCTCGGCACGCTGGTGGTCCTTGAGCGCGCCGGTGACGATCTCCGAGGCGCTCGCCGAATAGCCGTTGACGAGCAGGACGAGCGGCTTTTCGGTGGCCACCGGGCCCTCGGTCTTGAGTACTTCGAGTGGCGAGTGCAGGCCCTTGGTGGACGTGACCACGCCGGTCTGGAAGATGCCCGTCACGTCGACGGCCTGATCGAGCAGCCCGCCGCCGTTGTAGCGCAGGTCGAGGATGAACGACTGCGCTCCCCTGTCGGCGAGCGCCTGCACGTCGCGGCGCACGTCGCGAGCGGCAAGACCACCGAACTCGTAGAGCTGCACGTAGCCCACCTTCTGGCCGCCGGCGCGCTCCATCGTCGCGCGCGTCTCGGGGAACTCGATGCTGCGCCGCACGATGTCCATCGTCTCGAGCGGCCCGCCGGCCTTGGGCTTGATGACCAGCGTCACCGGCGTGCCCTCTTCGCCCTTGATGCGCGCGATGGTGGCCTCGATGGCCGCGTCGGCGGTGGGCTCGCCATCGACAGTGATGATGATGTCGCCGGGCTTGAGCCCCGCCTTCGCGGCCGGCGACCCGTCGAACACGTTCGTGATCACCAAGCCCTGTTTGCCCTTCTCGAGAGCCGCGCCGATGCCGGAGTACTTGCCGCTCAGCCTCTCCTCCATGGCCTGGGTCTCTTTCGGCGAGAGGTACACCGTATAGGGATCGTTGAGCGACTTGAGCGTGCCGTTGACCCCCGCCGTGCTGAGCTTGTCGACGTCGACCGGCCTGTAGTAGCGGCCCTGCAGCTCCTCGATGATGCGCTGCTGCAGGTCGCCGGCCTTCTGGGCGGCGTCGGCCTGGTCCGTGGTGAGGCGCACGACGTTCTCACCGTGCAGGTACCAACCGACCAAATAGCCCCCGAGGAAGCCGAGAGCCACGAGGAGCACGACGATGATCGTGCGCAAGGAGCGCATCAGTTCAGGTACCCCATGGGATCGACAGGAGAGCCGTTGACGCGCACCTCGAAGTGCAGATGTGGGCCCGTGGAGAAGCCCGTGGAGCCCACGTAGCCGACGACCTGCCCGCGCGTCACCACCGCACCCGTGCCCACGGCCAGCGTCGACTGGTGACCGTAGAGCGTCGAGATTCCGCGCCCGTGATCGATGATGATCACGTTGCCGTAGCCGCCCATCCAGGTGGCGTAGATGACGGCGCCGCTGTCGGCGGCGTGGATGGGCGTGCCGTAACCCACGCCGAAGTCGAGGCCGGTGTGGAGCTTGCGATAGCCGAGGATCGGGTGGATGCGATAGCCGAAGGGCGACGTCACCGGCCCGTTGACCGGCCACATCATGCTGCCCGTGCCGACACCGTTCCCGGAGGACCCGTTGATGACGCCCGCGAGCGCGTTGCTCTCGGCGAGCAGCTGGTTCTCCTGCTGCTCGAGCAGCGCCAGGTCGTTCTCCACCGCCGAGAGCCTGCTGTTCTTCTGCGTGCGCATCGCCAACGAGGCCGCCTTCTGCGCCGCCTGGGCGGCGCGCAGGGCGGCCAGCTGGTCGCTCTGGGCCTGGAGGTCGTCGACGGCCTGGTGGACGCCGTTCTCCTTCTCGGCGATGGTCCGCTTCTCGCGCGCCACCTTGTCTCGGGTCGTCTCGAGCCCGCCGACCAGGTCGTTGTTGCCGCCGATGAGATCGCGCACGACGCTCATGCGGCTCACGAGATCCTCGTAGCTCGTGGACGCCAGCACGACGTCGATGTAGGTGAGGTCGTCGGTCTTGTAGGCGATCACGACGCGCGCCTCGAAGTCGTCTTGCTCACGGGCGAGCTCCTGCTCCGCGGCCTTGAGCTCCAGGCGCTTGAGGCGCAGCTGCTCCTGGAGGATCTCGAGCTTGGCGCGCGTGGTGGTGAGCTCCTGCGCGACCACGCCGATCTGGTCGCCAAGACGGACCAGCTCGTCGTCGATGGCCGTGAGCTTGCCGTCGAGCGTGGCGATCTGGTCGGCCAGCGAAGCCTTCGCCTTCTTCGCCGCGACGATCTTGTCGCGGGTGCGCGCCAGGTCGCCCTGGAGCGCCGCGCCGGCGACGGCCGGTACGAGACCAAGGACCACCGCCGTCAGGACGGCGAAGAGGATGGATCTGCGGAGGGCGGGGTTCATGGCAGTCGTTACTCTTCTTCGGGCGGCGGCGCGAATCCTGTAGGCCGCCGCCTCAGCTCATGTCTTCAGGTACCGGCGCAGCGCGACGAGGCTGCCCACCGCGCCGAGGAGCCCGCCGAGGATCGCCAGGCTCGGCATGAGGCCGAGAGGCCACGTGCCCCCCTGCCACCACATGCGATAGACGCGGAGGGTGAGGAAGTCGATCTGCGAGCTCTGGATCCAGCCGGCGATGCCCCAGTTGCCCACCCAGACGAAGGCCGCGGCAAGCATGGCCCCGACCAGACCGGTGATGAAACCCTCGAGGACGAACGGCCAGCGGATGAACCAGTTGGTGGCCCCGACGAGGCGCATGATCTCGACCTCGCGGCGCCGCGCGAAGATGGAGAGCCGCACGGTGGTGCTGATGAGCAGCACCGCGGCGGCGGCGAAGATACCCGTGGTCACCCACATGCCCTTCTCGATGAGGCTGATGGTGCCGAGCATCTTGCGCACCGTCTCCTTGGCGTACTTGACGCCGTTGTGCGTGCCCGGATCGTTGTCCACCACGGAGTCGTCGAAGAACGCCTGCGCGACGGCGTCGACGCGGTCGGCGTCCTTGACCTGGATCTCGTAGGACGCCGGCAGCGGGTTGATGGGCAGGTTGGCGACGATGCGTTCGCCGAAGCGCTCGCGGAAGCGGCGCAGGGCCTCGTCCTTGCTGATGTACTTGTAGCTCTTGACGTCGTTCATGCCCTGGATCTTGCGCTCCAGCTCCTGCGTCTTCGCGGGGGTGGCGTCGTCCCTGATGAAGACCTCGATCATGACGCGGTTCTTAAGGCTCGTGGCGCCCTGGTTGAGGTTGTCCCGCGTGACCAGGACGGCGCCCAGGATGGCCGTGGAGATGAACACCGTGATCACGGCGGCCATGGCCATGACCCAGTTGCGGCGCATGGAGCCGAATGCTTCGGAGAGGAAGAAACTAAAGCGCATCGTTCACCTCTTCGGTGACCTGATCGTAGCTGCCGCGGCGTTCGTCGCGCACGAGGCGTCCGGCCTCGAGCTGCAGGACCCGCCGGCGCATGCGGTTGACCATGTCGCGGTCGTGAGTAGCGATCACCACGGTGGTGCCCGTGCGGTTGATGCGCACGAGGAGCTGCATGATGCCCACGGCGGTCTCGGGGTCGATGTTGCCGGTGGGCTCGTCGGCGAGGAGCAGCGGCGGGTGGTTGACGAAGGCGCGCGCCACGCTGACACGCTGCTGCTCGCCGCCGGAGATCTCGTGAGGGTAGCTGTCGGTCTTCTCGGCGAGGCCCACCAGGCTGAGGATCTCGGGGACCTTGCGGCGGATGGAGCGCCGCGGCTCACCGACGACCTCGAGGGCGTAGGCGACGTTGTCGTGAACGGTCTTGTTGGGCAGCAGCTTGAAATCCTGGAACACGCAACCGATGTTGCGCCGCAGGAGCGGCACCCTGTTCTTGCGCAGGGTGCCGAGGTTGCGGCCGGCCACCAGGATGCGCCCCGAGTTGGGCACGAGCTCCTTGAGGACCAGCTTGATCAGCGTCGACTTGCCCGAACCGGAAGGGCCCACCAAGAACACGAACTCGCCCTTGCCGATGTGGCAGGTGAAGTCCTGGAGGCCGACCACGTCGGGGTCGTAGACCTTGTTGACGTCTTCGAAGACGATCATGGGACGCGTTCTCCCTTGTCAGCCGTGTGAGGCGAAGCCTGATTATGGGGGGGCGGGCGAACCGGCTCAACCCGACCCCCTTATTCGTCGTGCACCCCGAGAGCGCCTTGTGGGCTGCCGCGCGCAGCCTCCCGGAAGCGAGCCGGCGTCGGCGAAAACGGGAAGTACGTCACCGCACCTGATACCGTCACGGCGGCAGACCCCTCCGAAAAAGGCTGGCCCCGCAATGGCTGTCGCAGTCCTCGTCGTCGTCGTCCTCGTGCTGGTCATCGGCTTGGGTTGGTTCATCATCTTCCGCTTGATGAAACGCACTCAGACCGTCGTCCCGAGCGTCACCGACGAGCATGCGGCGCGCACCGACCGCGTGGTCGCGGTGGACGACCGCGGGCAGCCCGTGACGGAGGCGGAAGACGGCGCCCCCGAGCCGCCTCGCGACGCGGCCGGCTTCGAGAAGGTGCTCGGCGAGAGCCTCGACGAACTGCACCCCGGGCGCGAGGAGTGACGGGCGCCGCCGCGCCTAGGTGAAGCTGGCGAAGAGCACCGTGGACACCACCAGAAGCACCCCCAGGAAGGCCACCACCACCCAGCGCCAGACGCGGTGCGGAGCCAGCCCCGCGGCCGCCCCGATGAACAACGGGAAGATGACGACGATGAAGCGCGGCAGGGTGTACAGCGGCCGCGCCTCCGTCGAGTAGAGCAACGGGAACAGCAGGGCGGCCAGAGCGTACAGCGTGTAGGCCGCCGGCAGCTTGCGCCAGCAGGCGACGAGCATGGCCACCGCCGCGACGAAGCTGGTGAACTCGAGCAGGTTCGCCACCACCGTGCTGTCCATGCCGCCCGACTGCAGGCGCATCCCCAGGATCGGGCCGACGCCGTTGGCGGCCACCCAGCGCGCCCCGTCCACCGCGGCCACGGCGCCTCGCCAGATCGCCGAGGTGGGCAGCGTGAGCTCGCGACCCCAGAATGCCTGCGTACTGCCGAACAGCAACGGGTCGCCGAAGGCCCACCAGAGATAGGCCATGTACATGGCGAGGCCCGCAGGCACGAGCAGCAGCCAGGCAACGGATGAAGCGCGCGGACGGCTCGCGGGCGGCGCCGGGCCGGCGGCAGGGCCGCCCGGCAGCCTGACCGCTCGACCGCGGCGCTGCTCCCACCAGATGACGGCGAGCGGCAGCAGCAGCGCCACCCCGGCGCTGCGCGTGAGCGCCGCCAGCAGGCCCGCCAGGCCGGCGAGCGCCCAGCGGCTGCGTCGCGCCCACCACAGGCTCAGCAGTGTGAGCAGCAAGAAGAGCGACTCGCTGTACGCCGCCTGGAAGAACAGCGCCGTGGGAAACACCGAGATCAGCACCACGCTCCAGAGGGCCACGCGGGGGCCGAGGAGCGCGTGCGCCAGCCTGAAGAGCATCACCATGGCGCCCGCGTAGCAGGCCAGCGAGACGACGAGGCCGGCGATCACGTAGTTGTGGCCCGTCAGCGCCGCGACACCGCGTACGAGCAGGGGATAGAGTGGGAAGAACGCTTGGCTCTGCCCGTGGGCGCCGTAGCCGTCGGCGGCGATGCGGATGAACCAGACGCCGTCCCAATGGGCCCACGGTTCGAGCACCCGCTTGAGGAAGCCGTGGAACACTTCGGCGTGCGCCGGATCGCGGAGCCACATGCCCCTGGCGCGCACCCCGACGGTGTAGGTCGTGAGGATGGCGAGGAGCGCCAGCAGGACGCGCGAGCCGGCCGCCGCGGCCGCAGCCCAGCGCGCCGGCGCCGCGGTGGACGCGCCGCGACGGGTCACGCAGGCCCGGCCGGCGCCGAGGACTCCCCTTGCAGCAAGCGGCGCCAGCCGGCCAGCACGCGATGCGCCGCCTCGGCGCCGACGATGGGCTCCGCCGGCAACGGCAGCTGCGCTGGATAGAGCAGGGTGGCCCGCGTCTGCGGACCGCCCATGCCGCCGTGGAACGAGATCAGCTCCTCGAAGGCGCAGCCCTCGCCGAGCTGGTGATCGTAGAAGCTGTTGACCATGATGTCGGCGACGTGGGCGAAACCGTCGGTGCGCCGCAGATGATGGGCGGCATTGGGGGAGAACCCCGCCAGCGGGTCCTCGCCCTCGACGCGGTCGTCGGCGAGGAAGCGGACGCCGTGCGCGCCGAGGGCCACCGGGCCGCGTTCCGAGGAGCGCACCAGGAGCCAGCCGACGTGAGGATGCTCCCGCAGGGCGGGGATCAGCCGGGGATGCCGTTCGTGGATCTCCTCGAGGGTCAGCCGGCGCTTCTCCTCCATGAGGTAGACGAGCCCCAGGTTGCCCGAACCGAGGACCACGGTCTCCTCGTCGGAGACGTCGTTCTTGGCCCGTTTGCTCTTCGTGCCGCCGGTGGCCTCCTTGAATGCCTGGGAGACCGCCGAGTCGTTCTCGTCGCCGGCGCGCAGCTCGCTGACCGCGCGACCCTCCAGAGAGCGGCGCACCAGGTCGTCGAGACCGTAGCCGTTGCGCTGCTTGAACGTTGCACCCTGGGTCTGCCCGTGGTCGGAGAGCACGACGATCTCGTAAGGGCGCGCGGCGTACTTCCGGGCGCGCGCGATGCGCCCGAACTGCTGGTCGAGCTTGCGCAGCACCTCGAGCGTGTCGGCGCGCTCGAGACCCGAGTGGTGCGCCACCTCGTCGTAGCCCGCGAAGCAGGCATAGACGGCCGGCCGGCCCTTCATCATGTCGCTGAGCAGGCTGTAGACGGTGATGTCGCGCACCGCCACGGCGAGCGCGGCGCGCAGGAACGGGTACTTGCCGCCGCGATGGCCGCGCGGGCGGATATCGCGGCGGCTGCCTTTTGCGGCGGCGAGCCATTCCAGGCCGACCTCGTAGAAGAACAGCACCAGCGTGCGCGTGACGTTGAAACCGTTGGCGAAGAAGGCCCGGTACCCGGGGTTGGCCTGCTTCTCGGCGGCCATCCGACTGATGGTGAGGATGACGTGGTCGGCCTCACCCGAGAGCAGGTTGCTGCGGCTGGCGCCGCCGTCGACGAGGAGTCCGCGGCCGGAGGCGTGCCGCCGCTCGATCTCCTCGCAGTCAGGCGGCGCCGAGCAGGTCATCAGTGTGCCCGACTCCTTCTCGACCCAACGAAACGCCGGGATGTCGTCGTTGGAGCCCAGCAGGAGGCCCGCTTGAGAGGCTCCGGTCTGCGACGAAAGGTCGGTCTCCCACTCCGCCAGGCGGTGCGTGCCCTCGGCCAGCCAGCGCGCCATCTCAGGGGCGTGGCCGTCGCGCATCGCGCGCTGAAGCACCGGCAGAGCCAGGCCGTCGACCTCCAGGTAGAGGATGCCGGGCACGTCGGTCACCGCGCGCTCGCCGGACAGGCGGGCGATGCGCTGGATCACGCGCAGCGTGTAGATGTCGTCGTCGTTGGTGCCGAGCAGGACCTCGAGGACGACGGTCACGGCGGCCACGACCAGGGCGGCGGCCAGCGCCGCCCAGAGCGAATCCACCTCGAACGAGCTGTCGGAGAGGTCCGACGCAAGCTTGAAGATCCAGGCGTCGAGAAGCAGGACGAGCAGAAAGCCGGCGACGAGCATGAACGGCAGGCGCAGCGCCGCGATGAGCGGCGGCAGGAGCGCGTTGAGCAGCGCGATCAAGGCCGCTGCGGCGAACGCCCCGAGCGGCCCTTCGACGTGCACGCCCGGCACCAGCCACGCGGCCACGTAGACGGCCAGAGCCGCCGTCGCCCACCCCGCGAGGAGGCGCCTGAAGTGCAGGCGCGGGCGCGCGGGCTCCCACGCGGGCGTCTTCCCGTACCCGTCTCCGAGCTCTGCAGCCATCGTCATTCCCTTTCGCCCGCCGGCGCGCGGATGCGGCGCCCTGCCTGCACGACATTGTAACCGGGCCGCGGCGGATGCCAACGCGGATGCGGGAGCGTAGACTCCCCGCACACCCGCCCGCGGGTGCACCCCGTGGAGGTGACGCCCGTGTCGCGCAAAGGCTGGCTGCTGTTCATCGCCTTGTGCGTCATCTGGGGTCTCCCCTACCTCCTGATCCGGGTGGCGGTGCGTGAGCTCCCGCCGCCGGCGCTGATCTTTCTGCGCACGGCGCCGGCGGCGCTCCTGCTCGTGCCCGTGGCCCTGCACCGCGGAGAACTGCGCCCGCTCCTGGCACGCTGGCGCTGGGTGGCGGGCTACACCGTGGTGGAGATCGCCCTCCCCTGGCTGCTGCTGGCGCATGCCGAGTTGCGCATCTCGAGCTCCCTGGCGGGGCTCGTCGTGGGCGCGGTGCCACTCATCGCGGCCGTGCTGTACCGAGCCTTGGGCGCCGGCGAGCAGTTCGACGCGCGCCGCATCGCGGGTCTGCTTGTCGGCTTCGCCGGGGTGGCGGCTCTGGTCGGCATCGACGTGGCCGGCTCCGACCCGCTTTCCGTGGCGGAGATGCTGGTGGTGGCGGTCTGCTACGCCAGCGGCCCACTCATCATCAGCCGGCCGTTGGCCGGACTCCCCACCCTGGGCGTCATCACCGCCTCGCTGGCGCTGACCGCCGTCGCCTACGCGCCGGCGGGCCTGCTGACCATGCCGGCGTCGATCTCGGCGCAGACGGTGGGCGCCGTCGCCACCTTGTCCATCCTCTGCACCGTGCTCGCTTTCTTTCTGTTCTTCGCGCTGATCGGCGAAGTGGGGCCTTCGCGCTCGACCGTGATCACCTACGTCAACCCGCTCGTGGCCGTTCTTCTGGGCATCGTGCTGCTCAGCGAACCGCTCACTCTGGGCATCGCGGTCGGCATGCCGCTCATCCTTCTGGGCTCGGTGCTGGGAACGGCTCCTTCTCTGCGGAAGGCGAGCACGAGGCCGAGCGAGCGTCCCGAGGCCCTGGGGACCGACCCGGCCACGGGTCCGGCGGCGAGCCCGCCGACGCCGTAGGCGAGCGGCGGGCACAGCCCGCGCGGCGCGTCACACGGAGGACGCGCGCCGCACCCAGGCCTCGGTCGCCGCAACCTGGTTGAAGGTGAACAGATGAGCGCCGCCGATGCCGAGGTCCGCGTCCCCGGCCTGCGCCGCGACCGCCCGCGCAAGCGGCGTCGGATCGTAGCGCCGCGAGCGCGCCAGCGTGGCGATCTGCCGGCCGTGCCGGGCGAGGTAACGAAGGGACGTGCCGACCCCGGTCTTGAGCGAGATCTCGGCGAGCTTGCGGCGTTCCACCACGCCCGGCAAGCCCACGACCACGGGCAGTCCGATGCCGGCCTCGCGGATCCCCCGCACCCAGCGCGCCAGCGCCTCAGCGTCGAAGCAGAGTTGCGTGGCGATGTAGTCGACGTACGGCTGCTTGCGCCGCAGGGCCTCGAGCAGCCCAGCCTCGGGGATCAGTGGGTGGCCCTCCGGGTAGCCGCCCACGCCGATCCTGGTGAGGCTGTGCGGCAGTCGCTCGAGCTCGTCGAGGAGGTCGCCGGCGTCGGCGTAGCCTCCCGCTGGCGGCGAGGCGTCGCCGCCGACGACGAACGCCTCGTGGATGCCGGCGGTCTCGAGGTGCGCCACGAGGCGCTCGAGCTGGCCGCGGTCCGCGATCATACGCGCGGCCAGGTGCGGCACGACCCGATACCCGCGGCCGGCCAGGCGCGCGCTCACGTCGATCGTCCTCTCGATGCCGTGGCCTGGCGACGCGGTCACGGTGACGATCGCTCCTGCGGGGAGCGCGGCGACCTTCTCCTCGATGCCGCTCACGGGGATCACTTCGTAGCGCGGCGCCTCCAGGAGCCGGGCGACCGCGGACGACTCCGAGCGCACTACTTCTTTGACTGTGGCCATGGTCTACCTCGATCCGCTCTAATCAGGATGCTTTCTCTCCGCTATATACCCAGTATCGGCCTCGACTAGAATCGCACCCATGAGCGACGCGCCCATCACACCCATGCCCGGCATCTCGGTCGTCATCGACACGCTGGCGGTGCGAGTGACGAGCGCGCGGCCGCTCACGGTGCTGAGCTCGGCGGTCGTGGGCGGAGGGCTGGGCAGCACCCGCCACATCGTGAACATGCATGTGGACAAGGACTACGACGGCGCGAGCCCCGAGGACGACCTCGCGGAGTTCGCCGGCTCGTGCGGCCTCGACGGCGCCTTCGTGGGCCTCATGACCGCCGCCTACACGGAACACGCCTGCGTCGAGGCGGAGTCACGGGACGGCGTCACCGTCGCGGCCGTCGTCTCGGTGGGCCTCAGCAACACGTCGAATGCGGGCATCACGCCGCCGCTCGCGGCTACCCCCGGGACGATCAACGCGATCCTGCTCGTCGACGCGGAGTTGTCGCCAAGCGCGATGGTCAACGCCGTGATCACGGCCACCGAGGCCAAGACCATGGTGCTCGCCGAATGGGACGTGCGCACGCCCGACGGCGACCCGGCCAGCGGCACTTCCACGGACTCGGTGGTCGTGGCCTGCGCCCAAGGCGAAACGGGGCTGAGCTACGCCGGCCCCGCGACCACCGTGGGCTGGCTCATTGCCCGCACGGTGCGCGCCGCCATCACGCGGCTGTGCCGCGAGAAAGTAGAGCGGGACGGGGGCCGGCGCGTCGGCTGGTGAGCGTCGGCCGCGCCGGTGGCCTCAGGCTTCGCTCTCGAGGACCTCGTCGATCCAGCCGGCTCCGGCGATGGCCGAGGAGAATCCGCAGGTGGTGATGGCCAGCACGGCGACCTGACGGACCTCGTCGGGAGTCGCCCCGGCGGCGATCGCCTTGCGGACGTTGGAGCGTACGGAGCCTTCGGCGGCTGCGCCGATGGCCAGACCAAGCTTCACGAGGCGCGCGGTACGCTCGTCCAGGGGGCCGGCCGCATCGACGGCTTCGCCCAATCCGTCCAGAGCCTTGGCGACGTCGGGAAACCCGTCGCGGAACTTGAGATACACGTTCGGCAGATGCTCGTCACTCACGATGGCCTCCCTCTAGTCCAGGAATTCGCGCAGGCACTGCGCGTCGCGGTAGGCCTTGAGCTTGGCCAGCGTCTTGGCCTCTATCTGGCGGATGCGCTCGCGCGTGACGCCGAACTTCTGCCCGACCTCTTCAAGGGTGCGCGGATTGCCGCCGGCGAGACCGAAGCGCAACTCGACGATGCGGCGCTCGCGCTGCGTGAGCAGCTGCAGTACACGGCTGAGCTCCTCGCGCTGCACGATATCGTCGACCTCTTCAACAGGAGACGTGGCATCCTTGTCTTCGATGAAGTCGACCAGCAGCGCGTCGCCCTCGTCGCCGATCGGCGTGTGAAGACTCGCCGGCTCCTGGCTGATCTTGAGGATCTCGCGCACGCGTTCGGGCGTGGTGCCCATCTCCGTGGCGATCTCTTCGGGGGTGGGCTCGCGCCCGGAATCCTGCAGAAGCTGACGCTGCACGCGCACGAGCTTGTTGATGTTCTCGACCATGTGCACCGGAATCCGGATGGTGCGCGCCTGATCGGCGAGGGCGCGCGTGACGGCCTGCCTGATCCACCAGGTGGCGTACGTGGAGAACTTGAAGCCGCGCCGGTAGTCGAACTTCTCGACGGCGCGCATGAGACCGAGGTTGCCCTCCTGGATGAGATCGAGGAGCGGCATGCCTCTTCCCATGTGGCGCCGCGCGATGGAGACGACCAGGCGCAGGTTGGCCTCGGTAAGCTTGCGTTTGGCGTCCATGTCGCGGCGCTCGATGCGCTTGGCGAGCGAGACTTCCTCCTCGGCGGTGAGCAGCGGCACCCTACCCATCTCGCGAAAGTACATGCGCACGGGATCGTTGGTAGTGGACTTCACCGAGAGGTCGAGCTTGGGCGGAGCCTCCTCTTCGACGACAGGCTCCGGATCGGCGGCGACGCCCTCGCTTTCGATGACGTCGATGCCGAGGTCGGCGAAGACGCCGTGGATCTCCTCAAGCTGTTCCGGCGTGAGGTCGACGTCGCGCAGTGTGGCGGCGATGTGCGCACCGTCGAGGTAGCCTTGCTCGCGACCTTCTTCGAGCAACACTCGCACTTCGTCGGTGCAGAGCACGGCGAGGTCGGCAGACGAGGTGGTGCGATCTTCAGCGGGTTCAATCACTCGGAGACTCCTGCTCTTCGTGGCGTGCTTAGGCCATCTACGTGGCCGGTGCTATCTCGGAGGCGGCGCGCCGAGCACGAGCGCCCCCTGCAAATGCAGTCGTTAGTGCCCGTGCGGGCTGGGGCGGTGAAGAGCGGACGCCAAGCTGACAGGTGATGATACCAGTATGCACAGAGCCGAACAAGACCAAACGATTGTGCCGCCACGGGTCAAGACGGATGGCGGCGCCGACGCGCCGTTGGGGCACGTCGGCGGCGCCGTAGGTCGTCCGACCGACTCAGGGTCAGTACGGGCTGGTCGACCCGTAACCGTAGGGGTCCGCGGTCTGGGTCTGCTGCTGCAGCGTCCCGGCCTTGATCTGCTCCATGACCTGGACGGCGGTGTTGATGGGCACGGCGAACCCGATACCTTCGTTGCCGCCGCCCTGCGAGGCGATCTGCTCGTTGATGCCGATGACCTGCCCGCTGGCGTTGATCAGCGGGCCACCCGAGTTACCCGAGTTGATGGCGGCGTCGGTCTGGATACCGCCGCTGATCGTGGCGCCGTTCGGGGACTGCAGCTGGCGATCGGTCGCCGACACGACGCCTGACGACAGCGAGAAGTCGAGACCCAGCGGGTTGCCGATGGCCACGACGGCCTCGCCCACGGTGACCTTGGAGGAGTCGCCGAGAGGGATCGGCACGAGCGCGGGCGTCTGGCTGGGGTCGACCTTGATCAGGGCCACATCGGTCGACTCGTCGGCGCCAAGCACCACGCCTTCGACCTGCGCCCCCTGTGCGCCTTCGCCTTTGAAGGTCACGGTGACCGTGCTCACGCCCTGGCCGCTCTGGCTGACGACGTGCGCGTTGGTGAGGATGTAGCCGTCCTCGGAGACCACGAAGCCGGTGCCCAGTGCCTGCCCGCCACCCGTCTGCTGCCCGAACATGTCGTAGCTCCCCGGGAAGGTCGCCGTGATCTCGACCACGCTGCCGGCATGCTCCTCGTAGATCTGCTGCGGGGTCATGCCGGAGCTCGTGTAGGCCGCATACGCGCCCTTCACGACCGTGGTCTGGCCGCCCCCGACGAGGCCGAGCACGTTGGCTACGACCAGGAGCACGGCCGCGCCCAGAAAACCCGCCACCATCATCGCGAGGAATCGTCTTGTTCTCATTGGTACACAGCCTTTCGTTGCCGGCGCCCGCGCGGCCAAAGGCCGGTCTTCGGGCGCTTGATCTCAGGGACCGCCCGCTTCTGCGGGTCTGCCTGCAGCAACGGTACCCGCTTCGTCTGAGGATCTGCTGAGAGAAAGCTGAGGGCGGCCTGTGGGTCGCCGATCCGTCGCCCGCGCCGCCCCCACTAGCCATCACGCGCGCGGATATGTGAGTATTGGTTCAGCAAAAGAGCGTTTTCGGCGACCACTTCAGAAAAGGGAGCACCATGGCGCATTTTGGCCCCGACGAAGCCATCGCACGCATCGCGGACTGGAAGGACAAGGACGTCCGCTGGGAAGAGCTGGGCGGCGGCATCACCAACCACAACTACACCATCTACGTGGACGGCGGGCCGCCGAACGGCGAGAAGTACGTACTGCGTGTCCCCGGCCTGGGCACCGACATGTTCATCGACCGCAACGTCGAACGCGAAAACATGATCGAGGCCTCCAAGGCCGGGGTTGGACCCCGGGTGGCCCACGTGATCCAGCCCGAGGGCTCGCTCGTCAGCGACTTCGTCGAGGGCGAGATCATGCATCCCGAGACCATTGCCGGACACCCCGAGCGCATCAGGCAAGTGGTGGAGAGGGTCAAGGTGTACCACGAGAAGTGCGTCTTCTCGCACAAGATCAACGTCTTCGAGATGGTGAGGAACTACACGAAGATCGCTCGTGACATCAACGCTCCCATGCCCTCCGAACTAGCGTCGTTAGTGCGCGAGATGGACACCATCGAGAAAGCGACAGCTGTCAGGCCTCCCGTCGACGTCGCCTGCCATAACGATCTGCTCAGCGAGAACTTCATCGTCGATGGCGCCGGTAAGATGTGGATCATCGACTGGGAGTATGGCGGCACGACCGACCCGTATTTTGACCTCGGCGACTTCGTCATGGAGCATCCGTTCTCCCGGGAGGAGGAGCGGCTCATCATCGCCACCTACTGCGGCGAGATGGATGAAGGCCGATTCGGCCGCATGATGCTCCACAAGAGCGTCTCGGCCGTGTGGTGGTGCGTCTGGGCGATGATCCAGCACACCGTCTCTCACATCGAGTTTGACTACTTGGAGTGGGCCACGGACCGCACGGGCCGCGCCCAGCGCGTCGTGGACGACCCCGACTATCAGAAGTGGCTCGCCAACGCCTGAGCGCGAAGCAGTGACGGTGAAAAGGGGGCTGGGCGCCACTGGCGGCCAGCCCCCTTTTCACTTGACCCTAAGCCTCAGGTCTAGCCTGAGGCTTCCTCGGAGATCTCGTTCTCCCGTGCCTCGACAGTCAGCGACTCTCCCGGGTCGAGCAGCCTGACCTCCACGTCGGGGGCTTGCTCGGCGGCGAGCGCGGCGAACTCCTCGGGACGCTTGCGGGTCTTCTGGAACCAGGCATACGTGGCCTGCTTGCCGGCATAGGCGGAGCCGGGCATGTAGAGCGTCCCCCAGTGGACGGGCACCGCGATCCGCGGCCGCAGCAGCGCCAGCGCGCCGGCCGCCGAGCGCGGGCTCATGTGGCGCCCCTCCGGCGGCCGCACCCCCCAGGTCTCGATGGGCAGGAGGGCGACGTCGATGCGCTCGTGAAGGTCCTCCATTCCGTCGAAGAGCGCCGTGTCGCCGGCGAAGTAGACCGTCGACGAGCCCTGGATGATGAAGCCGAGCGGCTCGGTGGGCGGAGTCAGGACCCAGCGGCGGCGGGTGTGACTGGCATGCACCGCCATAACGTCGACGTCGCCGACGTGCAGGAGCGTGTCGCGGCGCGTCTCGATGACCGTTCTGAAACCGATCTTGTGGACGGTGCGCCCCACCAGCGGCGGCCCGATGACCACGGCCGATTTGGGCAGCATCTTCAGCGAGGGCGTATCCAGATGATCGATGTGCAGGTGCGAGATGAGCACGGCGTCGAGGCGATGGCGCACGGCGGGATCGGGCAGCGGCCCGTAGCGGCGCAACGCCCCGGTCCAGCGCCTCAGGGACGGGTCCGTGAGAATGCGCACTCCGTCCATCTCGACCAGCACCGTGCCGTGGCCGACGTACGTGACTCGTGTGGGCTGAGGCTCGCTCTCCGTGGTCATGGCCGCACCATCCTCCCCGTGTTGCGGTCGACCCATCAGTACCCGCCCGTCGTCGACCTCATGCGGGCGGCGCTCAGCGCGGCTCACGGCACGTAGCGGCGGGCGCCGGCAAACTCGCGAGCATACGGTTCGGCGGCGAGCGAGACGACGCTCACCGGCGAGCCGGTGGCCGGAGAGTGGATCATGTGCCCGCCGCCCACGTACATCCCCACGTGGTGGATCTGACCGGAGGAGCCGCGGAAGAAGACGAGGTCGCCGGCGCGCAGCGCCGTGCGCGCGACCTTGACGCCCTCCGCGGCTTGCGGCGCGGCGTCGCGCGGGATGGTGACGCCGAGCGCCTGATAGACGAGGCAGGTGAAGCCGGAGCAGTCGAGGCCGAACCCCGACATGCCGGCCCAGAGGTACTGCAGGCCGACAAAGCGGCGCGCCTCGGCGACGAGTTGCGCGCCGCTGGGCCGCGGCAGGGACGCGCCGCGGCTGCGCAGCGTCACCGCGGCGCGCCGAAGGTACAGGCTCCGCCCATCCAGCATGGCCACCCGCACGGACGAGGACGTCCAGGCCACCGCAGGGAGGCGCGTTCCGTACGAGAGCTCGATCACGCGCCCGCTCAGCGACGGGGCCGCCCAGGCCCAGGCGGTCGGCCTGCGGACGATCGCCACGCTTCTCCCCGCAACGGGTCTCGCAGCGCTGAGCTGTCTCGTCGGCAGCCAGCCCGGGTAGCCGCGCGCATCTCTCGGCGTGGGCTGGCCGGGCACCGCGACCTTCGACCAGGCGCCGGACGTGGCGAGCAGGCTCACCCGTGTGCCGTAGAGCGCCTGCGTCTCGAGCTTGCCCACCAGCCAGCGCTTCTGCACTGTGCTCATCGCGGCGACCCAGGCGCGGGGGTCGGCGACGGCGGCCACGGAGGGGGCATCGACGGGCCGCGCTAGCCGCGGCTCGACCCAGAGCGTGGCCACCGAGACGTCGATCCAGCGGGAGGGCGCGGCGGCGGCGACAGCCGGCCACGCGCACGCCGCGACTGCGAGCATCACGACAACGCCCAGGACGGCGTTCCACAAGCCTCTCACGTGAGCAGGCCGGCGCTCCCGCGGCCTTACAGCCGCGCGAGCAGCTGGAGCACCACGAAAAGGACGATCAGGGCGACGACACTGCTGAAGTCGACCCCCGACCCGCCGAGGCGCACCACCGGGATGAGCCGACGGAACGGGCTCAGGTACGGCTCTGTCACGTCGACGAGGACCGCGTTGACGCGGTAGACGACGGTGCCCGGGCGCGGACTCATCCAGCTCATCACCGCTCGGGCGACGATGAGCCAGGCATAGATCGTCACGGCGAGGTAGATCACGTACACAAGACCGCTCATGCAGACTCCTTGAAGCGGGATGCGCTTGCCTCGTGGCGGGCTGCCTTCCCAAGGTGATTCTAGAGCAGTATGAGCCGGCACGCCGCAGCGCCGCCGCGTCAATCCTTCAGATACCGGTCGAACCACTCCAGCACGATCTGAAAACGCTGCACGCGGTGAGCCGGGCTGCCCGAGCGGGTGAGCTCGTGAGACTCCTCGGGGAAGCGCACGAACTCGACCGGCCGCTTCAGCAGGCGCAGCGTCACGAAGAGGTGCTCCGCCTGCTCGACGGCGCAGCGCAGGTCGTTCTCCGAATGCAGGATCAGGAGCGGCGTGTGAATGCGGTCGGCGTAGGTCGCCGGCGAGATGCTGAGGTACGCGTCCACGTCCTCGTAGACGAACGCGCCGAGATACCCCTTGAAATCCCAGCCGAAGTCGCTGGAGCCCCACTCCGAGACGAGCTGGTTCACGGCGCGCTCCGATACGGCGACCTTGAACCGGTCCGTGTGGCTCACGATCCAGGACGTCATGTAGCCGCCGTAGGAGCCCCCGATCACGCCCAGACGCTCGCCGTCGATGAACTCGTAGCGACGCACGGCCTCCTCCGTGACGGCCATGCAATCCTCGTAGTCCACCGAGCCCCACCCGGGACCCTCCGCGCCGGGGCCGCGTATCGCCCGCGCCCACTCCTCGCCGGAGCCGGACGAGCCCCTCGGGTTCGAGAACACGACGACGTAGCCCGCGCCGCAGTACACCTGGAACTCGTCGAAGAAGGTGTTGCCGTACTGGCCGAAGGGCCCACCGTGGATGTTGAGCAGCGTGGGGTACTTCTGGCCGGGTTCGAAGCCCGCCGGCTTCATGACCCAGGCGTCGACCTGGGAGCCGTCGGCCGACGTCGCCGTGAAGCGCTCGGCGGCGGCAAGCTCGCGGCCGGCGGCGAAGTCGTCGCCGACGCACGTGAGCCGCCGCCCGGCGGCAAAGAGCTCGCTGAGCCGCGTGGGCTCGTCGGCGGCGTAAACGAGCAGCCCGGCGGCGACGTCGAACCCGGTCACCGCACACTCGCCGCCCACAACGAGCTCGGGGGGGCGCGAACCGTCGGCGGCCACGCGGTACAGGTGGGTGTTCCCGTGGTCCTCCAGGGCGAACACGATCTCGGCCTCGTCCCAGATCGGCTCGCGCAGCTGCGGGTACGTGCCGCAGTTACGGTCGAGAGCGGTGGTCAGGAGTTCGATCTCGCCGCTGCTCGCGTCGACGATCGCGATCTGCGTATGTCTCGGGTCGTCGAACACCCCCGGGTAACGCAGCACGGCAAGCCGGGCGCCGTCCGGCGACCACGAGACACCGTCGATGCTGCCACCGCCGCGAGTGAGCCGCCGGGGCTCCCCACCCTGGGCGGCCACGAGGTACACGTCGCTGACGGGCTCGATGTCCCAGTCTGGTCCACGCGCCGAGACAAAGGCAAGTGTGGCGCCGTCCGGAGACCACGAGGGTCCCGAGTCCTCGTAGTCCCCGTCAGTGAGCTGGACGAGCTCGCCGGAGCCGTCCGCGCGAACCGTGAACAGGTGCTGCCGGCGGTCGGCGGTCCAGCCGACGTTGTCGTGCTTGTATTGCAGGCGAGTGAAGCGCCGCGGCTGGCGGCGTTTGTCGTCCTCTTCGTCGTAGGCGGCGTCGGGCACCCGCGCGACGAAGGCGATGGTCGCGCCGTCCGGCGACCAGGCGAGCTGGGTCACATCTTCCTTGAGATTCGTCAGCTTGCGCGGCTCGCCCCCGGCCAGCGGCATCACGTAGAGCTGCATGGCCTTGCCCTCGCGGTTCGAGGTGAAGGCGAGCTGCGCACCGTCCGGCGACCAGCGCGGGTCGGCGTCGTGCCTGGCGCCGGAGGTGAAGGGGCGCGGCTCCGCCGCGCCGTCCGCCGGCGCCAGCCAGATCGCCCCGCGGTAGTCGTTGGCCTCGGCATCGACCGCCGCGACCACGTAGGCCACGGTTCGGCCGTCCGGCGACAGCCGGGGATCAGCCACGCCCTTCAGGGCGAAGACATCCTCCGGCACCATCCCGTTCATCCCCTACCTCCTCGATCATCGTGCGGATCTCGGCCGCCCGCGGCAGGCCGCAGCGCAGCGGCGCTGATGAGCCTCAGCCCAGGTCGCGCCGCCAGTCCCACTCGGGCGCGATGACCGGCGTGCCCTCAGAGTCCTCGACTTCGCGGCGCCAGGCGACGCGCTGGCCGACGCTGGCGCGCACGCGCCAACGGAACGTCTTGTTGGCGTCGTCCACGGCCTCCTTGACGGCGGCAAGGCGGTCGTACACCCTCGCCATAGCCTCTTCGGAGAGCCCGTAGTCGTCGACCAGGGCGATCACGACGTCGAGGTTCGTGGTGATGTCGTGGTAGAGCCCCCAGTCGCGGGAGCATTCATCGGCGATGTGCATGACGTCGATCGAGGCGTCGTCGTCGGCGTCGCGCAGCGGCACGTCCTTGAAGAGGGCGATCACGTCGTGGACGTCCTTCTGATTGATCTTGCCGATCTGCAGCTTGGCGATGAGCGCGTCGGCGGGCGAGATGGCGTAGTCGTCGATGTCGAGCCGTTCGCGCACGTCGACGTCGTGGTCCATGCGCATCACGTCGAGGAAGATATCGATGTGGTCGACGAGCGGCGGCTCAAACGGCGTGTGGCCGACCGCCGCCTCCGCTGGGGCGCGCTCTGCCTCCAAGGCCTCGATCTTGATGTACTGCAGCTGACCGGCTTCGGTGGCCTGTGAGACGTAGTGATTCTCGGCGTAGCCGAGGGCGGAGAACACCTCGTGGAGTTCCTTGCTCTGCGACGAGAGCCCGATGAAGTCGATGTCGGAATACTCGCGGTCCATGAACTCCAGATCGATGCAGTAGCGCCGGATGGCGAGCCCACCGGTGAGGCGTATCTGGGCGCCGCGCGCGCGGGCCGCGTCGATGATCGCCATCGCCTCTGCCATCAGGCGGTCGGCGCGCCGCAGCGGAGCCTGCTGCTCCGCGGCGCCCGATTTGAGCACGGCGCCCTGGGAAGCGGTTCCGGACATGCTGCGCAGGTCCTCGAGGGGGTGAAGGATGGCGTCGAGGACGTGCCGCGCCAGGTACACCCGCGGCCAACGCTTCTTGCTCCACTCCGTGAGCAAGCCTTTGGCCTCGAGCTCGCGGACCGCACGGCGCGCGGTCGGGTTGGTGACGCCCAGCACGCGCTGGGCTTCGGGAACCGTGATGCAGGGCGTGCGGAACAGCTCGTCGGCGAGCACCAGCGCGTGGCCCTTCACTTTCTCGCGATCGAGGGCGTGGTGACGGATGAGCGCCCGCGCCTGCCGCGTCGCGCGGTCGGCCGTCTCGCCCACGCCCGTGGCGAAGAAGGTCAGCCACGGAAGCCAATCGGCGTGCGTGCGCACGCGTTGCAGCAGGGCGTAGTACTCGTCGCGATGACCCTCGAAGTAGGCTGAGAGGTAGAGCAGCGGGCGCGTGAGGCGCTGCCGCTCGATGAGGAACAGCGTGATGAGCAGCCGGCCGAGGCGCCCGTTGCCGCCCACGAACGGGTGGATGCTCTCGAACTGCGCGTGCACCATGGCGCACTGCACGAGGTCGGGGAGCTTGCCCCTCTCCTGGAGAAACGCCTGCCACGCGGCGAGCACGCCGGGCAGCTCGGACATCGGCGTGGGCACGTAGGTCGCGGTGGCCAGCGTCGCGCCGGGGGGGCCGATCCAGTTCTGCGAGGTCCTGAACTCGCCCGGGGTGCGAGCCGCGCCCACCTCGTCGCGCAGCAGCTGCACGTGCAGCGCGCGGATGAAGTCGAGCGACAAGGGCTCTTCGCGCAGACGCTCCACGCCGAACCGCAAGGTGGAGATGCAGCTGCGCACCTCGCGCAGGTCTTCGCGCTGCACGCTCGTATCTGCGGCCGCGACCTGGTCCAGGAGAAGGTCGGAGAGGCTGACCTGGGCGCCCTCGATGCGCGACGAGCAGAGCGCCTCCTGGCGCTTGAACGGGGCGTCGAGCAGCTGTGGGTCGGGCAGCTCGCCGCCGACGCCGGAGAGCTCGCCGAGGGCCGCGTCGGCGCGCGAGAGCGCCAGTACCAGCTCGGGGCTGTAGGTCAGCTTCGGCGGCAGCGGGGCCGGGACGAAGGCCGCATACCCCTCGGGGCAGTCGACGACCTCGCCGGCTTCGGGAGCGCGGAACTCGCTCGGGTCCACGACATCACCTTCGCTCTTTCTGAACGGTCACGCGGTCATCAGGGCTTTAAAAGCATACAGCACACTTGTTACCAATCGATGAAGACCGTGCAAGTGCGCGACCGCACGGTTCAGGCGAAGGCCCCAGTCTCCCCCGCGAGCACTCCGCGACACTCCGCGGCGGGAAGCGGCCGGCAGAACAGGAAGCCCTGTACCTCGTGACAACCGCGCGCCTGCAGGAATTCGAGCTGCTGCCGGGTCTCCACACCCTCTGCGACCACGCCCAGCCCCATGGCATTCGCAAGATCGACGACAGCGCCGGCGATCGCCGCGCTGCTCTCGTCCCCCGGCAATTCGGCGACGAACGAGCGGTCGATCTTGAGCCGGTCGATGGGCAGCCCACGCAGTTGGCTGAGTGACGAGTACCCGGTACCGAAGTCGTCGAGAGACACTGAGACGCCCATCTCGCGCAGGCGGTGCAGCACGGCATCGGCGTGGCCGGGGGTGCTGAGAGTCGCCGTCTCCGTGATCTCTATCTCGAGCAGACTCGGCTCGAGGCCGGTCTCCCTCAACGCGTCCGCGACATCGTCGATCAGACCGGGATCGCGCAGCTGCCTGGCCGAGACGTTGACGGCCATGCGCAGTGGGTGAGCACACACACTCTGCCACTCGCGCGCCTGAACGCACGCCGCACGCAGGACCTGCTGGCCCATGGGGACGATGAGGCCGGTCTCCTCCGCAAGAGCGATGAACTCCTTGGGACGGATGAGCCCTCGTCGTGGATGCCGCCAGCGGACCAGCGCCTCCACGCCGATGATGCTGTGATCGCGCGTGTCCACCTGCGGCTGATAGTGCACAATGAATTGCCGTTCGCTGACGGCGGCGTGAAGCTCGCTCTCCAGCGACAGGCGTTCGGCGGCCAGCGTGCTGAGTTCGCGGTCGTAGAACTGCTGGGCATCGCCGCCGCTCTGCTTGGCGCGCCGCATCGCCGAATGGGCGTTCTCCAGAAGAGCCTGTGACTCGCGGGCGTCATCAGGATAGAACGCCAAGCCGATGCTTGCCGAGATGTAGAACGTCGTGTCGCCGAACTGCCACGGTTCCCGCAACGCGTCGAGCATCCTGTCGGCGGCGAGGACCGCGTCGCGCGCCGAACTGATCTCCGTGAGCAGGAACAGGAACTCGTTGCCGCCGGAACGCGCCACGGAGTCGCTGTCGCGCATCAATCCGGTGATGCGCTCGGCCGCTTCGGTCAGAAGGCGGTCGCCTTGCGCGTGCCCAAGCGTATCGTTGACGTTCTTGAAGCGATCGATGTCGAGGACCCCGATGACGAGCTTCTGACCGTGGCGTTCCGCGACGGCGACCGCCTGGTCGATCCTGTCCCTGAAGAGTGCCCGGTTGGGCAACCCGGTGACCAGGTCGCGATAGGCGAGCCGCTGCACCAGCTCTTCGGCTTGCTTGCCCTCGGTGAGGTCGGTCACGACGCCGATGCCCCCGATGACCTCTTGGCTGGGTCCGAGGAGCGGTGACGCCGCGAAGCTGATCCACATCTCCGTGGCGCTCGGCCCCACGATGACGGGGCCCTCGTAGGTGCCCGCGTCGCCGGCGAGCGCACGCTCCATGACCGGCAAAGTCCGCTGGTCGGCCACCCGACCCACAGCGGACCCCACCAGCCGCTCTCTGGAATCACCTGCCTGCAGGACGAAACGCTCGTTGCATTCCGTGATCACCAAGTGCTTGTCGAAGAGAAAGACTCCGACAGACGGCGTCTCAAAGAGCGTCTCACTCTTCTGCCGCGAGAAGCTGAGCGCGGCCTCCACCTGCCGTCGCGCCTCCTCGGCTTCACGACGCGCGGCGACGTCCTCTTCGAGAGCCTCCGCGGTGCGGCGCAGCGCCGCCACGTTCCACTCGAGACAGCTCGCCACAAGCCAGGCGACGATCGCCAGGCCGAAGAGCTGGAGGCTGATTTGTACATCGATGAGGTGCCCTGCGTCGAGGCTGCTCCTCCCGGTGTGGACATGGTGCAGGGCGATGAAGGAGACCGACGAGACACCGGCCCAGATGAACGAAGCCCAGGGCGCAAGAACGAAGGCCGCGACGAAGATGGGCACGGCGAAGAGGACCTCGATCCGGTAGGGCGACGTGTAGAGGAAGAAGAACACGAGCCCGGCCGACACACCCATGAGCTGAATGATCGCGGCCAGAGTGACCCTGCCGCTACGATTGAGGAGCCAGGTGGTGGCGATCAGCGCAGTGAACAGCAGGTCGGTGACGATGTTGTAGGCGGCGTGCTGCGACGGCGGCAGCAGCCAGCCCACGACGTCGATGATCACGAACCCGACGCCGATGAGGAACAAGGGCACGCTCACGAAGGCCAGGAGCTGGCCGCGACGCTGGAGCGAGGGGTCGGCGACCGAGACGCTCACGGCATCCCGTGCGAACGCCCTCAGCGAACGGCGAGACGGCGACTGCCACTGAAGTGCGTCGCCGCCAAGAGCGCCCCTGGCAAACGCCGCGTCACGCGCCACGGTCCACCTCATTCGACGACATCGAACCTCTCCCCGAGTACTCCGCTCCTGCCGTCCGCACGGCAGCACGCGGGCCCGCGCCCACTGAGGGGTATCATCGGCAGGCTCGGCCGTGAGCATGAGAACTGTAGAGGAGCGCCGGTACGCCGAGCAAGCCGAAGCCGCGCATTCAGATGGGGCGGCGACGCAGTCTAGACGACGCCGTAGCGCGCCCCCACAGCGGCGAACTCCTCCACGAGACGGTCGAGATGCTCGCGCTCGTGGCTTGCCATGAGCGTCAGCCGGATCCGGCTCTGCCCTCGCGCCACGGCGGGCCAACGCACGCAGGGAGCGAGGAGTCCGCGACGAAACAGCTCGTCGGAGATGGCCACCGCCGAGTCGTCGTCACCGATGAAGATGGGAACGATCGGGGTCCCGCTGCCGAGGGGCTCAAGACCGATCTCCCGAAGGCCGTAGACCAGGTAGTCACGATTGCGCAGCAGCCGCACCCGGCGCTGCGGCTCCCGCTCCGCGATCTCCATGGCCTTCAGGATCCCCGCTGCCAGGCAGGGCGGAACGGCGCCGGAGAACACGTACGAGCTGGCGGCGACGCGCAGATAGTCTGCTGTGGTCCGGTCGGCGGCGAGGAACCCGCCCAAGGCGCCGTACGACTTGGAGTAGGTGCCCATCTGCAGGATGTCGGCGCCGCCCTCCATGTCGAAGTGCTCGAGAGTCCCGCGCCCGTTGCGGCCCAGGACGCCGGTGGCGTGCGCATCGTCGAGCAACACGGTGGCGCCGTAGCGGGCGGCCAACTCGACGATACCCGGCAAAGGCGCGATGTCGCCGTCCATGCTGAAGACGCCGTCGGTGACGATGAGAAGCCGCTTGCCCTCGTTCTGCTTGAGTTTCGTCTCGAGGGAGTCCAGATCGCAGTGCTCGTAGTGGACCTGCCGCGCTCTTGCCACCACACAGCCCTCGACGATGCTGGCGTGGTTGAGCGCATCGCTCAGGACGACCATCTCGCGCACGTTGGATGCAAGTGGCAGCCCCGCCATCCTGGCGAAGTAAGGCACGTAGGCGAGCGCGGCGATCGTTCCGGTGTTTGCCATGTAACCTGTGGGAAAGGCGACCGCCGCCGCGGTGTGCTTGAAGCGCGCGGTCGCTTCCTCAAGAGCGATATGCAGATCCGTCGTGCCCGACACGAGGCGCGAGCCGTTGGCGCCGACCCCATACTCCCGCACGGCGTCGACCACCGCATCTTTGACCTCGGGGTGCGTCGCCAGACCCAGGTAGTTGCTCGAGCAGAAGTTGAGGACCTGTCGTCCGTCGATCGTCACGACAGGCTCAGAGGAAGAGCCGTGGATGATTCTCAGCCGCGGCAGGGCGCCGGCGCCTTCGACCAGGTCCATGAACTCGGCAACGGCTTGCATCGGTGTCCCTTCGTTCTTCCGCTCGATCGGCGCCGGACCGCACGCCATTCGCAGCGGAGACTGCGCAGTCGTCTGCTCAAGATTGGCCGCGCCTCGTCCGATACCTGCCACGGACTCGGTCACTGATCGCCACGCGATCCTTCGGCCCGATCACGCGAGGCAGAACATGGACGACGGCAGGATCACGGACGCCACATCGATCTCCCGCTGCGGCACGCCGCGCGCTCACGCGGAGAGCCGGCCCAACGCGCCTGCCACGACTCGCGGCCAGCCTTCGGTGAACCGGCCGCAGGACTGCCCGCTGTGCGGCAGCGACCTGGTCTACCCGACGGACTGGCGTCAGGTCGACGCCTCTGGCTGGGGCCTCGAGCTGCGCTGCCCCGAATGCCATACGGTGCGCGCCGTGTCTCTCTCTCGTGAGGAGATGCACGGCTACAACCTGCTCCTCTACCGAAGCGCGGAGGCGCTGACCCGCGAGGCCGAGGAGCTGACGCGCCAGTGCGCCGCAGACGACGAGGCGTCCTGCAGCGCCCTGGTAGATGCCTTGAACGCGGATCTCATCCTCCCGATGGACTTCTGAGGCTCTTCGCGAGACTCCGCCAGCGCTTCACGCGGCACCCCCACGCGCCGCGGCCCGCTCCTCCTTGATTGCTCTCGTCGGCGGGCCGGGCTATCTTGGCGGGAAGCCTGCCATGTGAGACGGGATGAGCGGACTGGACGGGGGCGCCCGTGACCCGCATCGGTGAGGGATCCGGCCTTCTTGCCACGCCGACGCACTTGAGCTTCAGCGTAGTGGTCTTTATGGGCGGCTCAAGGTAGGCGCCGCGGTCACCAAACGGGAGGCTCTGCAGGGCGACCCAGGTGGGAGTCGCGAGCCCGCGACCAGGTGGCGGTGGCTCGCCACGCCGGACCGGCGGATCCTGCTGCTCAGCCTCGTGCTGCAGCTCGCGCTGGCGTTGTTGCTGGGGCACTCCTACGACACGCGCGTCTTCATGGGCACGGGCTACCTCGTGGGCAGCGGGCAGAACCCGTACGTGGGCCAGGACCTCAGCGCGGTGTTCCACCACCTCGGCTTTCGCACCCTGACCACGGTGGGCTACCCGCCGCCCTGGCCACTCGCCCTGGGGGTCATCTACCGGGCCGTCCACGTGGCCACGTCGAACGTCCTCGTCTACAACCTCGCCATCAAGCTCCCGGTGATCGCCGCCAACCTCGGCCTCGCCTATCTTGTCGGCGCCGTTCTGAAGAACCTGGGGACCGACCCGGCGACCACGCGCAGGGCCTGGGTCTTTCTGCTGCTCAACCCGCTCCTGCTGTACTTCGGCGCCGCCTGGGGGCAGATCGACTCGCTCGTCGCGCTCGGCTCCCTGGGGGCGCTCGTCCTTCTCACGAGAGAGCGCCGGGACGGCTCGGCCGGCCTGCTGTCCCTGTCCATCGCCGTCAAGCCGACGGCCCTGCCCATCCTGCCGGCCGCCCTCGTGTACCTTGCCGGCAGATCTCTCGGGCAGGCCGTGCGCTACGCCGCGGTGTTCTCAGGAGGCGTGCTCGTCTTTGCCGTGCTCCCCTTCGCCGTCTTCGCCTGGGACCCGGCCACGGTGGTGCGCCACTTCAACGCCCACTTCGTGATGACGGGCACGCTGTCGTGGATGACCGTGGTCAGGCTCTTCCGCGACCCGCTGCTCATGCAGGGGCACTGGTGGCTGCTCGGCCTGCTCTGGATCCCGGCACTGGCGGTCGCGACTGCCGCTACGGTGCGACGCGGCGTCGATGGCTTCGACGGCCTCGTGAAGGCGAGCACCGCGCTGGTGCTGGTGTTCTTCCTCACGCGCACCTGGCTCGCCGAGCCCAACGTGGTCCTCCTCCTCCCCCTCGTGCTCATCCTGACGTCCCTCGGCGAGCTCGACCGGCGCGCCCTCACGGCGATCTGGGTCATCCCGCTGCTGTTCACGGTGTTCAACGCCTCGCCGCTGCAGCTTCTCTTCGTCGCGTTTCCCGATGCCATGGAGGCGTCGCTCGCTGCCGTTGCCCGCTACGGATCCGCGACGCTGGTCGTGCGCGCCGCACTGGTGATCGCCTGGCAGATCGCGGGGTGGTGGATCGTCGTCTCGTGCTTCAGACGCGTCCCGGCAGGCGACAAGGTAACCGTGCGGTGGAGCTGAGCATCCCGCTGTTCGACGGTCTCTCGCTGAGCGTCTCCGATCGGTCAGGCGACGCAGGGGAATACCCGACTGATCGCCTCCAGAAAGGCCTCCTGCTGTCGGACGGGCAAGAGGAGCTGGCCGAGGAGGGCGTCGGCTTCGGGGTCCCCATCCTCAAGCGCGGGGCCCAGACGATCTTTCCCGGCAAGGCGGAGCTGGACTGGCAGCGCGAGGGACCGCTCTGGGAAGTGCGCGCCGTCTTCACGATGGACCTCGTCGAGCGCCTCGCCAAGCCCGGCGGCGCCAGCGTGCAGTCCGGCGCGCTGTACGCCGCCAAGGATTCCCTCGCCGCGCTGCACCGCCGGGTGCCCCCGCTGCGCGGCCCCCTGACGGCCACATCCGCCTCCTTGCGGCGCCTGTTCGGGTGGGTGACGACCTACGAGCGGGCGCAGGTCTCCGCCAGAATGAAAGTGACCTATACCATCGACGGCGAGGACGGGAAGGTCGACGTCGCCGT
The DNA here is from genome assembly GCA_963765635.1 of uncultured Thermoleophilia bacterium. GTDB lineage: Bacteria > Actinomycetota > Thermoleophilia > UBA2241 > UBA2241 > CAIXSE01. Next base: position 138,845 of record CAVXXF010000002.1, on the reverse strand, counting down.
CGACACGACCGGTCTGCCATCGGACGTCACCGAGGTCGTGATGATGAACGAGCAGGGCGGGCGCGTCTTCGACCGCTACACCGACGCCGGTGGGGCCGACCTGCGCGGCGCCGGGATCGGCACCTGGGACGAGGTCACGGCCGCGCGCGCCCGCTTCGTGAGCGCGGCGCACAAGGTGGCGTTCTCGCTCGGGCAGGTGGAGGGGGCGCGGCTGAGCCGCGGCCGCGAGCTCGTCGGCGCGCGCCTCGCCTGGTCGGGCTTCGGCTACTCCCTGCCCCCGAGGCTCGTCGGTTTCGCCTACGATGTGCGCGTCGAGAGGACGTCATGACGTCGGTACTGCTGATCTACCCGTTCTTCCGCCGCCGGCTCGACCGCTCGCGTTTTCGCTTTCCGCCGCTCGGCGTCGCCTACGTGGCCGCCGCCCTGCAGACGGCGGGGCACGACGTGCGGGTGCTCGATTGCACCTTCCTGAGCCGCGGCGAGGCCGCGCGGCTGGCGCTGGCGGCGCGGGCGGACGTCGTGGGCATCTCCTGCATGGCGACGATGGAAGACGACACCCGCTGGTTCGCCGAGCATCTGCGCGGCCGCTGCGATCTGCTCGTGGCTGGCGGCCCGCTGCCCACCTGCGACCCCGACGCCTTTCTCGAGCACTTCGACGTCGTCGTGCGCGGAGAGGGTGAGCAGACCATGCGCGAGCTCCTCGCCGCTCATGAGGCCGGCGCCGACATGGGCGCCGTGCCAGGCGTCGCGTGCCGGGGCGCGGCGGACGCGGCGCCCTGCGCGCCTCCGCGCCCGTTCGCCCACGACCTCGACACGATCCGCTTCCCCGCGCGGAAGCTGCTCCCCAACGCGCGCTATATCGAGTTCGGCAGGAAGAGCTACGGCTACTCCATCACCACGGTGATGAGCACCCGCGGCTGCCCCTTCGCCTGCGAGTTCTGCAGCAACGTGGTGTTCGGGCAGTCCTACCGCGAGCGCTCGGCGGGCAACGTCGTCGACGAGATCGAGGACTGCCTGGCGCTGGGCTACGAACGCATCTCGTTCGCCGACGACGTGTTCACCCTGAACGCTCGCCGCGTGCTGGAGATCTGCGCGGAGATCCGCCGGCGGCGGCTCCGCTTCGCCTGGGAGTGCCTCGGTCGCGTTGATGCCTTCGATCTCGCGACCGCGCGCGCCCTGAAGGATGCCGGCTGCTTCCGCATCTTCTTCGGCATCGAGTCCGGCGACGACGCGATCCTGAAGCTCATGAACAAGCGGATCACGACGGCGCAGGCGCGGAGCGCCGTCGAGGCGGCACACGGCGCGGGGCTGGAGGTTGGGGCCTTCTTCATCCTCTGCTACCCCGGCGAGACCGACGACAGCGTGCTCGAGACGCTGCGCTTCGCCGCTTCCCTGCCGCTGGACTACGCCGGTCTCACGATGCCCTACCCGCTCCCCGGTACCGCGCTGCACGAGCGGGTCGGCGACCGGGTCACGCGCCCATGGCGTCCGCAGGAGGCCCTGCTCGTGAACCACATCCTCACCTACGAGGGCGACTTCTCGGCGCTGAAGATGCGCTTCGCCCTGCTCAAGGGTCGGGCGCAGTTCGAGATCAAGCGGCGGCTGGGGAGCTTCGCGCCGGCCGCCCTCCGGCTCTTCCAAGGGCCCACCGACCGACTGTTCCGGCTGCTCAAGTAGACGCCGGCCAAACCTGGCCTAGCTTCGCGCCGCCCCCGGCGGCCGCCGCGCCGCGAACGCCGCCATCGTCTCGTCGATCCGGCGCCGCAGCCAGCTCTCGTCGATGTCGGACGGGAAGACGAAGGTGACCTCGTTTTCGCGCGTCCAGTCCTTGCCCTCGTCCGGCGCGCCCAGACGCTCGAACAGCCTCGAGCCCGGCAACGGCATGGGCACGTTGAACGAGATCTCGTCGAGGGGCAGGCTCAGCGCCAGCGCGAAGGTCGCCTCGATGGCGGCGACGGTCTCGCCCGGGTAACCCACGATGAAGAACGCGGCCACCTCGATGCCGGCCCGGCGGTACAGCTCCGCGGCGCGCGCGCCCTGCTCCAGCGTGACCTGCTTGTTCATCAGGTCGAGGGTGGCCTGGCTGCCCGACTCGAGGCCAAGATGGACACGCCGGCAGCCTGACTCCTTCATCAGTCGCACCGTCTCCGCGGAGATCCCGTTGGCGCGAGACAGGCAGCTCCAGCTGAGCCCCGTGCCCATGATGCGCCGGCAGAACTCCGCGAGGTAGGGCTCGTCCAGGGTGAACGTGTCGTCGGCGATCCACAGACTGTCGTAGCCGAGCGCACGGATCTGCGCGATCTCCGCGAACACCGCGTCGAGGTCGCGCCGCCGCACGACGCTGCCGAAGACCGGCTTCGAGCAGAAGTCGCAGCCGTAGGGGCAGCCCAGCGTGACGATGATCGAGGTGGCCCTGGAGCCGGTCTTCTGCAGCCATTCCTTCTGGTACGCCGCGTGGTCGAAGTCGCTCCTGTCGGGCAGAGGGAACGTAGCCAGTTCTCTCTCCCCGTGGTGGACGGTCGCGTTGTCCACGCGCAGGCCGTGGTCGGGGATGAAGAGGCCGCCGTAGGTGGCGAGCGGCAGCTCGCCCATCCGCGGCGGCGTGGCCTCGCCCGCGAAGTAGTCCCGGCAGAAGGAGGGGAAGCTCACGTCGGCCTCGCCGCGGAACACCGCGTCGAAGTGCTGCGTGTAGCGGCCTGGGAACACCGTGGGCAGGGGGCCGCCGGCGACGAGCAAGGCCTGCGGCAGGCTCGTCCTGACCGCCTCCGCGACGCGCAGCGTGTTTGCGGTCAGGCTGACCATGGAATAGACGCCGACTATGTCGGGGCGGTAGCCGGTCAGCTCGGCGCTGAGCTGCTCGAAGGTGCCGAAGGTGCCGTCGAGCACTCTGGTGTCCATCCCACCGCGGCGCAGCTGGGCGGCCAGCGTGGCTGCGCCGAGCGGCGGGAACAGCATCTCGGTCGCCGCTCGCGTGCGGAAGTACGGAAACACCAGGGCGACTCTGGACATGTCGTTCCTCTACGAGGTCGTACCGCCCGGCACGAAGCTGAGCCAGTGATGATAGTGCCCGAGAGCTCGCGGGCGGTAACGCGGCCGCCCGAGGACGGAGGGTACACTGACGGTCGTGGACGCCGGAACAGAGATGGAGAAGATGGTCGCCGGCCGGCTCTACCGCTGCGCCGATGCGGAGCTGGTCGCGGCGCGTATCCATGCACGGCAGGTGGTGCGCGCCTACAACGCCAGCGACCCGGCGGCCGAGGTCGAGCGGCGCGCCCTGCTGACCGGGCTCTTCGCGCAGTTTGGCGAGGGCGCCGTGCTCGAGCCTCCGTTCCACTGCGACTACGGCTGGAACATCTCGCTGGGCGACGGCGCCTACGTCAACGTGAACTGCGTGATCCTCGACTGCGCCCCCGTGACCATCGGCGCGCTCGCGCTGATCGGCCCGGGCGTGCAGCTGTGCGCCGCTACCCACCCGGTAGACCCTGCGCAGCGAGAGGCCGGCCATGAGTACGCCCTGCCGATCGTCCTCGGCAGGAACGTGTGGATCGGCGCCGGCGTCGTGATCGGGGCCGGCGTGACAGTCGGTGAGAACAGCGTCGTGGGAGCCGGGAGCGTCGTCACCCGTGACGTGCCCGCCAGCGTCGTCGCGGCGGGCAGCCCCTGCCGCGTGGTGCGCCACCTCTGAGCGAAGGGGCTCCCTACGAGCGGCCTGCGCGGCCGTCACCCCACGTAGTCTTCGCGGCGGACCAGGCCGACGACGGGCTTGCCGAGAAGGTAGCGACGCACATTCCCGGCGGCGCGGCCCAGGCCAAGCTCGAACCAGCCGGGGACGATGCCCGAGTTGTGCGGGGAGCCGAGGAAGTTGGGGAGCTCGAGAAACGGGTGGCCGACGCGCAGCCGGTCGTCGGGGAACGGCTCGTCCCACCAGACGTCGAGACCGGCGGAGAACTCCGGGTGCTCCACGAGGTGCCGGTAGAGCGCCGCTTCGTCGACGATGGGCCCGCGGGCGACGTTCACGAGGATCGCGCCGGGCCTCATCCAGCCCAGCTCACGCGCGCCAATGAGGCCGCGGGTGGCCGCGGTCAGCGGCAGCGTGACCACGATGACGTCGGCCGCGCGCAGGACCAGCTCGAGATCGGCGAGCGTGCCGACGAAGTCGACCGGTTCTGACGTCGTGCCGCTCGAGTTGAGCGCCGCGACGCGCATCCCCAGCGCCCTCGCGAGGGGCGCGACGGCGCGGCCGCTACCGCCAAAGCCGAGGATGGCACACGTGCCGCCGCGCAGCTCTCGGGTGGGCGCCTCCTGGTTGAAGGCGCCGCGCCGCAGCTCGCCCTGTTCGACGAGCAGCCGTTTCGCGAGGGTTAGGATCATGGCGAGCACGTGCTCGGCCATCGGTTCGGCCCAGCCACCCGCGTTGCCGGCGACAGTGACGCCGGCCGGGAGCGACGCGAACGGCACGTGGTCGACCCCCGCCGAGAGGGTCTGGACCAGGAGAGGGCGCGCGGCCGGGAGGCCCGCGAGCACCGTCCAATCGTCGTCACCGAGTTCGTCGCCGACGACCCACGAGAGCAGGGCTCCGGCGCGCGACAGCTCGGCGGCGCGGTCTGCGCCGGCGACGTCGTCGAGGTACGTGACCGCGGCGACGTCGCCGAGAGTCTCCGCGACGAGCGCCCGCGCACCTTCGTCCGCCGCGAACGTGATCAGCACACGCCGCTCTCTGGCAACGCGCACTGTTGTCTCTCGGCCAGGTTCCATGTACCCTCGGCGTTTCCGGGGCGGCGCCTTCGAGCTCGCCGCCGTCGCCGGGATGCTACCAGAGCGTGCCGCGGCGACACCACGAGCGGCGGCGCGGGTGCACGCCACGGAGACGTGCCGATCCGGGAGGGTACTCTTGGACCAGAAGTGGACCTGCATCGACGGCAACGAGGCGGCCGCGCGCGTCGCCTACGCGCTCAGCGAAGTGATCGCCATCTACCCGATCACTCCGTCCTCGCCGATGGGCGAAGCGGCGGACGGCTGGGCGGCGGCGGGGAAGCCGAACCTGTGGGGCGTGGTGCCCGACGTCGTCGAGATGCAGTCCGAGGCCGGAGCCGCGGGGGCCCTCCATGGAGCGCTGCAGAGAGGCGCCCTCTCGGGGAGCTTCACGGCCTCGCAGGGCCTCCTGCTGATGATTCCCAACATGTTCAAGATCGCCGGCGAGCTGACTCCCGCGGTGATCCACGTCTCGGCGCGCACGATCGCCACGCACGCGCTTTCCATCTTCGGGGACCATAGTGACGTCATGCACGCGCGCACGACCGGGTGGGCGATGCTGTCCTCATCCTCGGTGCAGGAGGCACAGGACCTGGCGCTCATCGCCCACATGGCCACCCTGCGGGCGCGCGTGCCGTTCCTCCACTTCTTCGACGGGTTCCGCACCTCCCACGAGATCGCGAGCATCGCGCTCGTGAGCGATGACGACCTGCGGGCCCTGGTGCCGGAGGACGAGATCCTCGCCTTCCGCGGCCGCGCCCTGAGCCCGGACGCGCCGCTGGTGCGCGGAACGGCCCAGAACCCCGACGCTTACTTCCAGGGTCGCGAGGCGGGCAACTCCTTCTACCTGGACACGCCGGGCATCGTCGCCGAAGCCATGCAGGCTTTCGAGGAGCGCACGGGGCGCCACTACAGCCTGGTGGAGTACGAGGGCGCGCCGGATGCGGAGCGGGTCATCGTGCTCATGGGCTCGGGGGTCGGCGCCACCGAGCAGACCATGGGCACCCTGGCCGCCGCCGGTGAGCGCGTAGGCCTGGTGAAGGTACGTCTGTACCGGCCCTTCCCCACCGCGCAGTTCGTCGCCGCGTTGCCCGAGACCGTGCGCGCGATCGCCGTCCTCGACAGGACGAAGGAGCCAGGTTCGACAGGAGAGCCGCTCTACCTCGACGTCGTGGCTGCACTCGCCGAGCACATGGATTCAGCCGCGCCGCGCTTCGCGCGCCCGCCGCGGGTCAGCGGCGGCCGCTACGGCCTGTCGTCGAAGGAGTTCAACCCGGGAATGGCCAAGTCGGTCTTCGACGAGCTCGCGCGAGCCGACGCGAAGCGCCACTTCACGGTCGGCATCACCGACGACGTCACGCACCTGAGTCTGGAGCCGGACACCGAGTTCCGCTATCCGCGCCCGGCCGGCGAGGTGCAGGCGATGTTCTTCGGCACGGGCTCCGACGGGACGGTCGGGGCCAACAAGAACTCCGTCAAGATCATCGGCGAGGGCACCGACCTGTATGCCCAGGGCTACTTCGTCTACGACTCCAAGAAGGCCGGCTCCGTCACCGTGTCACACCTGCGCTTTGGCCCCAACCCGATCCGCTCCAGCTATCTCATCGAGCGCGCCGACTTCATCGCCTGCCACCGCTTCGGCCTGCTCGGCAAGCTCACGGTGCTGGGTCACGCCCGCGACGGCGCCACCTTCCTTCTCAACAGCCCCTACCCGGCCGAGGAGGTCTGGGACAACCTCCCCGAGTGCATCCAGGAGCAGCTCGTCGAGAAGCGCCTCCGCTTCTGGGTGATCGATGCCGACAGAGTCGCCGCAGACGCGGGCATGGGCAACCGCATCAACACCGTGATGCAGCCGTGCTTCTTCGCCCTGTCCGGCGTCCTGCCGGTCGCTGACGCCGTGGCGCGCATCAAGAAGTCCGTCGAGAAGACCTACGGCAAGCGTGGCCGCGTCATCGTCGAGCGGAACTTCGCCGCCATCGACCGTTCGCTGCAGGAGCTCAGCGAGGTGGAGGTGCCGGCGTCGGTGACCTGCACCGGCTCGCCGCTGATCACCGTGCCCGACGACGCCCCGGACTTCGTCAAGCGCGTCACCGTACCCCTGCTGGCCGGCGAGGGCGACCGGCTGCCCGTGAGCGCCTTCCCGGTGGACGGCTCGTACATCACCGGCACCTCGAAGTACGAGAAGCGGGTCATCGCCCGCGAGATCCCGGTGTGGGACCCTGACCTCTGCATCGACTGCGGCAAGTGCGCCCTGGTCTGCCCGCACGGCGTGATCCGCATGAAAGTCTACGAGCCGGCGCACCTCGAGGGCGCCCCCGAAGGGTTCCGCACCAAGGACTTCCGCTCCAAGGAGCTGCCCGGCCACAGGCTGACCATCCAGCTCTCGCCCGACGACTGCACCGGCTGCGCGGTGTGCGTCAACGTCTGCCCCGCCAAGAGTAAGACCGAGGTGAAGCGCCGGGCCATCAACATGGAGCCGGCCGCGGAGATCCGTGACGCGGAGCGCCCCAACTGGCGGTTCTTCGATTCGATACCGCCGCTGGCCCGCGACCTCCTGCCACGCGGCACGGTCAAGGGTTCTCAGGTGCTCGAGCCGCTGTTCGAGTTCTCCGGGGCCTGTGCGGGGTGCGGGGAGACGCCCTACGTCAAGCTCGTCTCGCAGCTCTTCGGCGACCGTATCGTGGTCGCCAACTCCACCGGCTGCTCGTCGATCTACGGCGGCAATCTGCCCACGACCCCGTGGACCGTCGACCGCGAAGGGCGCGGACCGGCGTGGAACAACTCGCTGTTCGAAGACACCGCCGAGTTCGGGATGGGCATGCGCATGGGCTCGGATGCGCGCCTCGCGCGAGCGAAGCTGCTCCTCGAGCGCCTCGCCTCGCGGCTCGACGGCGGGCTCGCCGCCGCGATCCTCGAGGCCCCCCAGGACAGCGAGTCCCAGCTCCGCGAGCAGCGTCAGAGGATCGCCGATCTCGTGCAGGCGCTCAAGCGCCTGGGCGACGACGACCCCGACGTCCGGCACCTGCTGGCGCTCGCCGACGACCTCGTGAACAAAGGGGTCTGGATCATCGGCGGCGACGGCTGGGCCTACGACATCGGTTTCGGCGGCCTCGACCACGTACTCGCCGGCAGCCGCAACGTGAACATCCTCGTCCTGGACACGGAGGTCTACTCCAACACGGGAGGGCAGGCCTCCAAGGCGACGCCCCGCGGCGCCGTGGCCAAGTTCGCCGCCTCGGGAAAGCCGGGCGCGAAAAAGGACCTCGGCGCCCTGGCGATGGCCTACGGCACAGCTTACGTGGCCCAGATCGCCCTCGGGGGCAACGACGCCCAGGCGATCAAGGCGCTTCTCGAGGCCGACGCCTGGCCGGGGCCGTCGCTGGTCATCGCCTACTGCACCTGCACCGCGCACGGCATGGACATGTCCAGGTCGATGGACCACATGAAGGACGCGGTGCGCAGCGGGTACTGGCCGTTGTACCGCTTCCAGCCCACGCCGACCAGGGACGGGCAGCCGTTCAAGCTCGACTCTCGCGAACCCTCGATCCCCGTGCGCGACTTCGTGGCCTCGGAAGCGCGCTTCGCCATCCTCGGGCGCACGCACCCCGAGCGCTCCGAGTACCTGCTCGGGGAGATCCAGGCCGACGTCGACGAGCGCTGGCGCTACTACGAACAGCTCGCCGCGATGTCGCGCACCGTGCGCGCCGCCGGAGGCGGCGCGCACGCCGACGACGGGCAGAGCGCCCCGCAGAAGGAGGACCCCTCATGAGCCGCCTGGCCACGAGCTACCTCGGCCTCGAGCTGCGCAGTCCGCTCGTGGCCTCGCCGAGCCCGTTCACCAGGCAGCTCGAGAGCGCCCAGCGACTGCAGGAGAGCGGCGCGGCGGCCATCGTCCTGCCATCGTTGTTCGAGGAGGAGCTCGTGCACGAGGAGGTCGAGCTCAGCCAGGTCCTCGAACAGGGCACCGGGAGCTTCGCCGAGTCCCTCGACTACTTCCCGGCGATCGATACCTTCGAGAGCACCGCCGACCGCTACCTCACGACCATCGCGGCCATGAAGGAGACGCTGGACGTGCCCGTCATCGCCAGCCTCAACGGGACCTCGGTCGGCGGCTGGGTGCGCTACGCCAGACTGATCGAAGAGGCGGGCGCCGACGCCCTGGAGCTGAACGTCTACCGGCTCGCCGCCGATCCCGCCCGCAGTGGCTCGGCGATGGAGGACGGCGACCTGGAGGTGGTCCGGCAGGTGAGGGCTTCGACGAGCCTCGCCGTGGCGGTCAAGCTCTCGCCTTATTACTCGGCCCTCGCCGGCTTCGCGCTCGCCGTCGTGGACGCGGGGGCTAACGGGCTCGTGCTCTTCAACCGCTTCTACCAGCCGGATCTGGACGCCGACACCCGCGAGGTCGTGCCGAGGCTCGAGCTGAGCCGGCCGTGGGAGCTGCGGCTGCCGCTGCGCTGGATCGCGATCCTGCGCCCGCACCTTGCCGGACGCGCCTCGCTGGCCGCATCGAGCGGCGTCTCCTCCGGCGTCGATGCGGCCAAGGCGCTGCTCGTCGGCGCCGACGTCGCGATGATGACGTCGGCGGTCCTGCGAAAGGGCCGCGAGCACTTCGCGACGGTGGAGAAGGAGCTCGTCGCATGGATGGACGCCAACGAGTACACCTCGGTCGCGGAACTTCGAGGCAGCGTGAGCTACGCGGCCAGCGAGGACCCGTCGGCGTTCGAGCGGGCGAACTACCTGAAGATCCTGCGCTCCTGGAACGCTGCTTCGCCCTGAAAGATCGTCCGCGGCGTTCCCGGCTCCGGGTCGGAGCGGTCAGCGGCGACTCAGCTCACGCACCTCGGCAGCGGACCCGGCGGCGAGCGCCTGGGCCGCGAGCTGCCGGGCGGCGCCGAGATCGGTGGCCCGGACAGCTTGCTTGGCAAGCGGGATCCGCGCGGCGGCCAGCGAAAGTTCACTGATCCCCAACCCGAGCAGCAGCGGAATCGCCAAGGGGTCGCCGGCCAGCTCCCCGCACACGGCGACGCTCCGTCCACCCTCTGCGGCCGCCCGAACCACCGTGTCGATCAGTCGGAGCACGGCGGGATGCATCGCGTCGGCCAGGGCGGCCACTTCGGCGTTGCCGCGGTCGGCGGCGAGGACGTATTGCGCGAGGTCATTGGTCCCGATCGAGAAGAAGTCCACGAGCGGTACGAACGCCTCGACCACGAGGGCGGCGGCGGGGACCTCCACCATGATCCCGACCGCGATGCGCTCCGGCACCGAGGCGCCCTCCGCGATCAGAGACGCGCGCGTCGAGTCGAGGAGTTCGCGGGCGCGCCGGACCTCTTCCACCGTGGCCACCATCGGGAACATCACCCGGAGCGGGTGGTCGGCGGCCACCCGCAGCGCCGCGCGCAGCTGGGCCGTCAGCACTTCGGGACGGCTCAGGCCCAGTCGGATCCCCCTGAGCCCCAGGTTGGGGTTCGGCTCACGCTCAAGGGGAAGGTACGGGAGCGGCTTATCGGCGCCGACGTCGAGAGTGCGCAGGGTGAGCGGGCGGCCACCGAGGCCCTCGGCGACCGCGCGGTAGGCCGTCTCTTGCTCATCTTCGCCGGGCAGATGGTCGGCGGCGAGGAAGAGAAACTCAGTGCGCAGGAGGCCGACACCGTCGGCGCCCGCGGCCACGGCCGGGCCGATGTCCTGGGGCCCGGCCACATTGGCCTCGACGCGTACGCGCGCGCCGTCGCGCGTCACGGCGGGCTCATGAGCCCGCACCTGAGCCTCCGCCTCGTCTCGTGCTCGACCGGTACGGCGAGCCTCGAGGGCTCGCACCGTGGCGGCCGGCGGGTCCACCGTGACCGTCCCGGCCTCTCCGTCGAGCGCCAGCACCGTGCCCTCGGCGACGCCGAGCAGAGCGCGACCGGCGCCGACGACCGCGGGGATGCCGAGAGAGCGGGCCAGGATCGCGCCGTGCGAGGTGGGGCCGCCGAACGCGCAGGCCACGCCAAGAACGACCGCGGCGTCCAGGCCGGCGGCCTCCGCGGGGCTCAGGTCGGGCGCCACGACGATCCCCGGAGCGCCCGGGCCGAGGCTCGTGCCGCTCGGGCCAGCGTCCGCGGGAGGACAGAGCAGATGTCGAAGGACCTGCTCGCCGACGCTGTGCAGGTCCGCGCCCCGCGCTCGAAGATAAGCGTCGTCAAGCGCGTCCCATGCGACGGCCGCCTCCTCCACCGCATCGGCCCAGGCGCGTGCGGCGCTTTTGCCCTCCGCCGTGATTCCGTCACGCGCCGGACCAAGCAACGCCTCGTCCTCCAGAAACAGCAGGTGGGCGTCGAAGATCGCCGCTTCCGGGCCGCCCGCCCGGTCGGCCACCGACTCGCGAAGCCCGCGAATGTCGTCGCCGGCGGCGGCCAATGCTATCTCCAGAGCCGCCGTTTCAGCCTCGCGGTCCTGCGACAGGTCGTCGGGCACCTGAGCGCGAGCCGCCCGCAGGCAGCACGCCAGCCCGACGGCGATGCCCGGCGACGCCGGCAGCCCCTGCAGCACGAAGCCGGAGGCAGGCGGCGGAGCCTGAGCCGCGCGGTCGTCCGCCGGCACCAGGCGGCCCGGTCGGGCTGATGCGACGGCCTGAGCGCCGGCCTCCCGCGGGTCGCCCCAGTTGTCGTCCGCAAGGAGCCGGATGGCCGCCAAAGCCTCGCTGGCCTGCGGTCCGGAGGCCAACAGCAGGATCTCGTCGCCGCGGCGGACTCCGAGGGTGGCCACGGCGTTCAGGCTGCGAGCGCTCACCGGCCCCGTGCCTGCCGTGAGGTTCGCGATGGTGACTTCGGCGCCGAACCCGGCCGCGGTCCGCACCAGCAGCGCGGCCGGCCGCATATGCAGCCCCAGCCTGTCCTCCACGGTGATCTGAAGCGTGGGGCTGGTCGCTGGGTGCGCGTCGGGCGTCGGCGCAGGAGCTGCCCGCGGCCCCAAGTGAGCGGCCTTGGCGGCCAGCGCGCCGCGCGCCTCTTCAGCGACCTTCTGCAGCGAGTCGCCGAGCCCGGCGGCGACCGCGGCGGCTACGGCGCCCTCCACGAGCGGCGCCTCGGTGAGCAGGATGCGATCGCGCCGCTCCTCCGGGCTCAACTCCACGGCCATCTCGGCGGAGAGGACCGCGCTGCCCAGGTCCATCAGGACCAGGACGCCGTCTTCCGACCACACCTCCCCGATGGCCCACGCGACGCGCACCGCGTCGGTGCCGAGCGGGCTCCCCGGCTGATCGAGGCCGCCGGCGACCTCGATCCGCAGACCGTCCCCGGCCACCTGCGCCGCCAGCTCGGCCACGCTCTCGGCGAGCCTGGCGCTGTGGCAGACCAGGACCAGCCCGACCACGACTACGCCCCGGAGCCTGAGGGTGGCGCGGCGGAGACCAGGGCGTCCGCCGCCGCCTGCATCAGCAGCCACGAGGAGGTCGCCCCGGGATCCTGATGCCCGGCGCTGCGCTCGCCCAGGTAGCTGGCGCGGCCCTTGCGAGCCACCAGCGGAATCGTCGCCTTCATGCCCCGCTCCGCGGCCGCGGCCGCGCGCTGCAGGGCGTCGGCCAGCGAGAGCCCTGAGGCGGCAGCCACGCTCAGCGCCTCTGCCGCGGGCGCCAGGGCATCGACCATCGTCTTGTCCTCGAGCTCCGCCTTCCCGCGCATCTGCACGCCCCTGACACCGGACTCGAGCGCAGCGGCCCACTGCGCCACGCTGAGCTCCGGCGCCCCGCCGGCGTCCTTCCCCATCTGCAGGAAGAAGGTCCCGTACAGCGGCCCGGCCGCACCGCCGACCGTCGACACCAGGGTCATCCCCACCAGCTTCAGCAGCGCTCCGACGCCACCAGCGTCGGCGCCCGCAGACGGCCCGTCAAGCCTGCCGACCACCGCCTGCATGCCGCGGTCCATGTTGCTGCCGTGGTCCGCGTCACCGATCGCCGAGTCCAGCTCGGTCAGGTAGTCGCGGTTCTGCGCCACGGCGACCGCGAAGGCTCTCAGCCAGGCGGCCACACCGGCCTGGGTGACGCTCCCGCTCACACGCCCCACCGCAACCCCGTGGTGTTCACAGGCGCGTCCCAGAGCGCCGTGAGCTCGTCGTCCACGCGCAGCAGCGTGATGGAACATCCGGCCATGTCCAGCGCGGTGATGTAGGAACCGATGAGGTTGCGAGCGATCGTGATGCCCCGCGCCTCGAGCAGCTTGTGCAGTTCGCCGTACACCACATACAGCTCCATGAGCGGCGTGCCGCCCATGCCGTTCACGAAGGCGAGCACGCGCTCGCCGCGACTGAACGGCAGATCGTCCACGATGGCGCTCGCCAGCTCGTCGACGATCGCGTGCGCCGAGGCCAGCGGGCGCCGCTCGCGCCCCGGCTCCCCGTGGATGCCGACGCCGATCTCCATCTCGTCGTGGCCGAGCTCGAAGGTCGGCTTGCCGGCCAGCGGCACGGTGCACGAGGTGAGCGCCACGCCCATGCTGCGCGCGTTGGCGTTGACCTTGCGGCAGAGGCCGGCCACCTCTGCGAGCGGCCGGCGCAGCTCCGCCGCTGCTCCGCAGATCTTCTCGGCCAGCACCGTGGCGCCCACACCGCGGCGCCCCGCCGTGTACAGGCTGTCCTTCACGGCCACGTCGTCGTCGATGACGACCTGCTCGACCTCGATGCCTTCGTCGTGCGCCAGCTCGGCGGCCATCTCGAAGTTCATCACGTCGCCGGTGTAGTTCTTGACGATGTGCAGCACTCCGGCGCCGCCGTCCACGGCCTTCGTGGCCGCCAGCATCTGGTCGGGCGTGGGACAGGTGAACACCTCGCCGGGGCAAGCGGCGTCGAGCATACCCTCGCCGACGAAGCCTCCGTGCATCGGCTCGTGGCCGGAGCCGCCGCCCGAGACGAGCGCCACCTTGCCCTGCACCGGAGCGTCCGCACGCACGATGTAGCTGGGGTCCGTGTGCACCCTGAGGCGGTCGGCGTGAGCCGCGGCGACGCCCTGGAGCGCCTCCGCCACAGCATCTTCCGGCCGGTTGATGAGCTTCTTCATGCCTGCCCCCCATTCGATGACTCGCTCTCCATGATAGTACGAGACGCGCGCCGAGAGGGGCCATCGTGGGCCTGACGATACGAAGGTAGAAGCGACCGGCCGAGCGGCGGGACCGGTGGTCGACCACGCTTCGACGCTAGGGGAGTCCGACCCTGACGCGCAGGCTCATGGTCGGCGTTCGGTCTCGCGATCCGAGTCGCTCTCCCTCAAGATCCGTTGAAGCAGAGCGATGAGCAGCGGCAGGTCGTTGTGGACTGTGTCCCACAGACGCTGATAGTCGACCGCGAAGTAGTCATGCACGATGCGGTGACGCATGCCCGTCACCCCGCTCCAGGGAATCTCGGGATGCGCTGCGCAGAACGACGGGCTCACCCTGCTCGCGGCCTCACCGACGATCTCAACGGCGTGCGGCACGGCCAAGGAGATCGCCTCGTCATCTTCGAGCTCCTTTGCGCTACGCGCGCCCAAGACCCTGATGGCCGCCTGCGCTGCGTCCAGCATATCTCGCAGCCGCATGTCATCGTCTCTACGCGACATAGGTTTCCTGCGCCGCCGCGAGCACCTCGCCACGGAAATGGCGGCTGAGTTCATGCGGAGTGCGAAAGTCGACCGTGCGAGCCAGCATGTCGCCAAGCTCCCGCTCCATGCGCGCCATGGCAAAGTAGCCGACAACGGCGTCTGGCTCGAACTCCACGAGAACGTCCACGTCGCTCGTGGGACTGAAGTCGTCGCGCAAGACCGAACCGAAGAAGGAGAGGCGCCGGATACGGTTGCGTCGGCAGAAATCGGCGATGCTCTCGCGATCGACCTCGATGCCCAAGCTCACGTGAGCCCCCCTTCGTCCGGCGGCAGAACGCCTTTCGCGCACCATTGTACAGCCGGCCGCCGCCACCGATGATCCACCCCCCGGTACATGCGTCTACTAGGCCTGTAGGGCGGCGCGTCGCGGCCGATGTATCACGTGAGAAGGCAGACCCTCGAGCGAGTAGAGAGAGGTCGGGACATGCGCCGGAGCATCAGAGGACCCAGACTGCGAGGCAGACGATGAAGCGCTGGACTGAGTTCGTCCTCGTGGCTTGTGCGGCGGGCGTCGCCCTCGCACAGTGGGTAGTGCCGGCGACCATGCAGGGCATCTTGAGCGTGCTCCTTCTCGCACTCGTCGCGCTCACCATCTTCTCTCAGCGCAACGCCCTGCAACTGACGGTGGGCTCTCTGAACGCGGCCCACCTCGAGCAGCTCGAGAGCGAGCGCCGCTACCGGGCCCTGTTCGACGCCTGTAGCGACGCCATCCTGGTCTACCGGCTCGAGGACGACGGGCGACCGGGCCAGCTCGTGGAGGTCAACGAGGCGGCTTGCCGGTCGTTGAGCCACACGCGCAAAGAGCTGCTGGCGATGAGTGCCGAGGACGTCCACGCGCCCGAGGCCAGGCGCAACGTGCACGAACGCTCGCAGGCTCTCCGCGAGGCCGGCAGCCTCGTCTTTGAGACCGTGTACATCACCGGCGATGGCCGGCGACTGCCCGTCGAAGTGAGCGCGCGGCTGGTCGAGATCGGCGCACGCAGGCTCTGCCTGGCGGTCGGCCGCAGTATCGCCGTCCACAAAGAGCTGGAGGGGTTCTTACGCGATCTGAGCGACCGCGACGAACTCACCGGTCTTCTCAATCGGCGCGGCTTCTTCGCCATGGTCGGCGAGACGCGCCGTCGGGCGCGACGCGACGGTGCGCAGGTCCTCGTCATGTACCTGGACGTCGACGGTCTCAAGCGCGTGAACGACGAGATGGGCCATGCGGCCGGCGATACTGTTCTCCTCGCCACCGGTGACGCGCTCCGCCTCGCCTTCCGCGAGGAAGACGTACTGGCCCGCCTCGGCGGCGACGAGTTCGTCGCGCTCGCGGTACTCGGGCGCTGCGACGACGAGCGCCTCGACCTTCAGGCCATCGAAGCGCGTTTTGACAGCGCCGTGCGGGCGACGCGCAAGGAGCTCGGAGAGGACTACGCGTTCGCGGTGAGCTTCGGCAGCCTGGTGGTGACCAGCGACGAGCTCCGCGAGATCGACGAGTTGCTGGCGCGGACCGACAAGCGCATGTACAAGGCCAAGCGCTCGCGGCGGCGCACGCCGGGCACCATCAGGGTCGTGGCAAGCGCCACAGAGGAGACCGCCGGGATCGCCGCCGGTCAGGCGCTCGGCGGTCAGGAGCACCCGCGCTCGAGCTAGAAGAGATCGAGCAGGTCGCTGGGCGCGTGGGCCATATGGTCGGGGGCGACGCGCAGCAGGCGCTCTTCCCCGTGCCAGCCCCAGGCCACGCCCACCGTGCCGGCCCCCGCCTCCCGCGCCTCCAGGACGTCGCCGACCGTGTCGCACACATACCAGGCCGGCACCTCCTCGCCGAAGCGCTGCCGCACGGCGCGGATCTTGCGAGTCTTGCTCGCCTCCTGCTCACCGCCGAGGACCTCGCTGACGCCGCGCACGCCGTGCTCGGCGAGGATGCCCTCGACCACGCTCGTGCGGCTCGAGGTGATGACGACCACCGGGTGGGCCGCGGCCAGGCGCTCGATCACGGCGGCCATCTCGGGGAACAGCTCGGGGCTCGAGACCGCGCCGAAGGCGTCCTCGAGCTCCTCCCTGACGTCCTCGGGGACGCCGGCCGCGGCCAGCGCCTCGAACCAGTTGGTCTCCGTGAAGTCGAGGAACTGGGCGCGCGTCGCCAGCTCCTCGAGGCCGCGCGCCCGTAGCGTCTCGACGAAGGCGCGGCTCTGATCGTCCAGGGAGTCGGCGATGACGCCGTCGAAGTCGAACATGATCAGTTTGCCCTGCGCCGACGGCACACGCTCTCCTCGCCTCAAACGTCAAGAGAGCGCCGGTCAGACGCAGCTCAGACGACTGCGTACCGGAGGCTACTATCCGGAGAGTGGGTGCCGCAACCCGGCGCGGTCAGCCGCGCGAACGGCGGCCGTGGCGATCTGGATCCATAACGGCGTGCATGAGTGCGACGACGATAACTCCGTCGCCCTCGACGCGATAGTAGAGGCAGTAGGGGAAACGTTCCATAAGGTACCTTCGCGCGTCGCGATGTGCGGCGGGGCAGGCCTCCGGGAACTCGAGGATTCGCGCGATCGCAGCGTCGACAGCCCGGATGAAGGCCTCGCCCAAGCCGTGCTGCTGGGCTTCATACCAACTGAACGCGGCTTCGAGGTCGGTGAGGGCCTCCGGCAGGAACCAGGATCGTGTCACCCGGACCTGGCGTTGAGCCGCCGTTTCACCTCGTCCCACGAGACCAGTGCGACTCTGCCTTGATCGAGCTCGTCGAGGCGACGGTCCAGCTCGTCTCGCTGCGGGCGCGTGAGAGGCACGGTCTCGGGCCGAGCCCTCAGGCTATCCCACAGGTCTCCGATGAGACGAAGGCGCTCCTCGGGCGCGAGCTTCTCGATATCGATGGCCGGCATGCCCATGTATCGATGATAGGCGCTGTGGAGCGGGCGGGCAATGGCCATGAGCGCCACGCGGGATGACGATCGCCGCGCCGACAGGCCTACCTCGCGGAGGCGCTCGACCAGATGCTCTGAACAGGCGCCGCCGGCGACTCGACGTCTGGAGCAAGCGCCACCGGTCACGGCCCCATCGGCGGGTTGTTTGCGCTGCGCGGGAGCATGGGCATACTCGTCAGAATCCCGTTCCAAGACAGCCAGCACGCGACCGAGGAGACCGACCATGGACCAGTCGAACCGGTATGCCGATCTGAACCTCAGCGAGACCGACCTCATCGCCGATGGCCGGCACGTCCTGTGCGCCTACATCATGAAGCCCAAGGCCGGTTACGACTTCCTGGCCACGGCCGCGCATTTCGCCGCCGAGTCCTCCACGGGCACGAACGTGGAGGTCTCCACCACCGACGACTTCACGCGCTCGGTCGACGCCATCGTCTACGAGGCGGACGCGGCCGCGGAGCTGGTGAAGATCGCCTATCCGCTCGAGCTCTTCGACCGCAACATCAGCGACGGCAAGGCGATGATCGTCTCGTTCCTCACGCTCGCCATCGGCAACAACCAGGGCATGGGCGACGTCGAGTACGCCAAGATGCACGACTTCTACGTGCCGCCTGCGTTCCTCGAGCTGTTCGACGGACCGCGGCGCAACATCGCCGACTTCTGGCGCGTCCTCGGCCGGCCGCTCGAGAACGGAGGGATGATCGTTGGGACGATCATCAAGCCCAAGCTCGGCCTGCGGCCGCAACTCTTCGCCGATGCCTGCCTGCAGTTCTGGATGGGCGGCGACTTCGTCAAGAACGACGAGCCCCAGGGTAACCAGGTGTTCGCGCCCTACGTCGAGACGATGCACCTCGTAGCCGCCGCCATGCGGCGTGCGCAGGACGAGACCGGTGAGGCCAAGCTCTTCTCGGCGAACATCACCGCCGACGATCCCCTGGAGATGATCGCCCGCGGCGAGGCAGTGCTCGAGGCCTTCGCCGGCAACGAGGACCACGTGGCGTTCCTCGTGGACGGGTACGTCGCCGGCCCGGCGGCCGTCACGACCTGCCGGCGCCGCTTCCCGGACCAGTTTCTGCACTACCACCGCGCCGGCCACGGCGCCGTGACGTCCCCGCAGTCGAAGCGCGGCTACACCGCCTTCGTGCTCGCCAAGATGGCCCGTCTCCAGGGCGCTTCGGGCATCCATACGGGGACGATGGGCTTCGGCAAGATGGAGGGCGAGCCGAGCGATCGCGCGATCGCCTATATGATCGAGCGCGACGCCGCCGACGGGCCCTATTACCACCAGGAATGGCTCGGGATGAAGGCGACGAGCTCGATGATCTCAGGGGGCATGAACGCCCTGCGCCTGCCCGGCTTCTTCGAGAACCTCGGCCACGCCAACGTCGTGCAGACCTCGGGCGGAGGCGCGTTTGGGCACCTCGACGGGCCGATCGCCGGAGCGCTTTCCCTGCACCAGGCCGTCGACGCCTGGACGGCCGGCGTCGACCTGCTCACCTACGCGGGCGAGCACCGCGAGCTGGCGCGCGCCTTCGAATCGTTCCCCGCCGACGCCGACGCCCTGTACCCGGGCTGGCGCCCCAGGCTGGGCGTCGGCTGATCAGCTCACGAGGAGGGCACGGCTCATGTCCACCAAGCATCCAGTAATCGCCGTCACCGGATCGAGCGGCGCCGGTACGACGACGGTCAAGACCTCCTTCGAGCACATCTTCCGCGCCGAACGCGTGCGCTCCGCGGTCGTCGAGGGCGACAGCTTTCACAAGTACGACCGCGAAGGGATGAAACGGGCGATCGCCGAGGCCGAGAGCCGGGGCGATCGCCCTCCGAGCCACTTCGGCCCCGAGGCCAACCTCTTCGAGGAGCTCGAGCGCCTGTTCCGCACGTACGGCGACTCTGGCTCCGGGCAGCGGCGTTTCTACGTGCACAGCGAGGAGGAGGCGGCCGCCCTCGGCAGCGAGCCGGGCACCTTCACGCCCTGGGAGCCGCTGCCGGACGACACCGATGTTCTCTTCTACGAGGGGCTCCACGGCGGCGTGCGCGCCGGGAGCATCAACGTCGCCCGGTACGTCGACCTGCTCATCGGCGTCGTGCCCATCGTCAATCTGGAGTGGATCCAGAAGATCCACCGCGACACACGTGCCAGGGGTTACTCGGTCGAGGCCGCGACGGACACCATCCTGCGGCGCATGCATGACTACGTCTACTACGTCACGCCGCAGTTCTCGCAGACTCATGTCAACTTCCAGCGCGTTGCCGTGGTCGACACCTCAAACCCCTTCGTCGCCCGGGATATCCCGACCCTCGACGAGTCGCTCTTCATCATCCGCTTCCGCGATCCGACGGGGGTCGACTTCCCTTATCTGCTGACCATGATCCACGACTCGTTCATGTCGCGGCCCAACTGCATCGTCGTTCCCGGCGGCAAGATGGAGATGGCGATCCGCCTGGTCGTGACCCCGCTGCTGCACGAGATCATGGAGCACCGCAAGAGCCGGCTGCAGGCGGCAGACGGGCACTTCTGAGGCCCCTTCGGCTGGGGTGAGATCTGCCGGTCCGGCTGCTCGAGATCGGTTCAGCCAACGTCACCTTGCCGGTGCGTTCCGTTCGGGTATGCTGGATTCAAAGGTTCCACCCCGGCGACAAGAGGCCATGGGCCTCTTCCGAGAGGATAGCTGGGGTGGTCGCGTTTCTGAGGTCAGCCCAGCTACGTCACCCGGCGTGCACGAGGCGGGCTTCGACCCAGGCGACACCAGCGTCGGCCATGATGCGGTACGAGCAATCGTCTGCACGCTCCCACTTGCGGTACGCGGCCCAGGCGCAGTAGTCCGCCACCTGCAGGTTCACATCCGCGCGCGACGCGTGATGCAGGATGCGGTATGTCGCGCCCGCCGGAATGCATGCTTTCAGCGTCGTCCTCACGGCCTTGCGCACGGCAGCCCCGCCGCTGCGCACGGGCAGAGAGTCGGTGATGGCGATGATCTGTGCGCAAGGGGCCGGCGCGCGCGCATCTATGGTCGCTCGGATGAGCAGGTCGAACGCAGCCGAGTAGAGCCCTTCCGGGGTCTGCAGTCCGGAGTCAAGCGCGGCCTTGCGCGCTACGATGCAGACCACCCGCATCCCGCCGACATGGGCTGCGGGACAACGAAACACGCGATCGCGGACCGCTTGGCGATCTTCGGAGGCGTGGAAGTGCTCGAGGTCGAGGCCCTGCTCGAGGAAGTCGTACTTGACGTCCAGGAGGCCGGGCAGATGCGTGAACGGCCGCCGCATGAGCACCCCGCACAGCAGGAAATGGCGCGTGCCGCTGCGGCCAAAGTCGAAGTTGCCGGACTCGTCGACGTACAGGTAGAGCGTGCCGCCCGCAGGATCCGATGTCGAGTGCATGATCAAGCGAGCGTAGCAGCGGCCGTGTCTGAGCGGGAGAGTGACAATGGCGACGCAAAGGCGGCGGCCCGCGGCGGGTAGATTCGCGGATTCGCAAGAGAGAGCTGGAGGCGGCGATCGGAGTTGAACCGATGATGGAGGTTTTGCAGACGTCAGGCTGCGGTGACGCGATGTGGCCTTCCTTGCGTGAAGGTGCTGTACGCACGCCGGCGAGGCGCTCGCGCGCCTCTTCGCCGCCTCGGCGTCCAAGGTTCTGCGGAGGCGCCATCCGCGGCTGCTGTGCCTGCCGCTGTGAGCGCGCTTGCGCCAGGGGTCAGCGGCACCCCCACCAGGCGAGCTGTACGACCTGGGCACGCGGTCTTCTCGCCCCGTGGGCATCGGAGACGCAGAGCTGCACCCCAGAGAGGCCGCGGGCCCGCAGGAGCGCAGGAACTCGCGCCAGAAGGCCTCGGTCTCACCTCGCCGACGTCGATGCCGATGACCTCGCGGCGCCCGTCTCGTGGACGCCGTAGGCGATCACGAGGGCCTTGTGGCGCACGCCGCCGGGCTCCCCTACCTTCTCCACCTTGGCGTCAGCCAGAGGTAGGGGTAGGCCCTTCCAGGGGCGCTCGCGGAAGCAGCGCACCTGCTCGTCGAGACCGGCGCAGAGGCGGCTGACGGCGCTCTTGCTGACGCCCGCAGAAGACGGACCGGGACCTGCCGAGGCGGCTGGCCCCAACCGGCAGCCGCGCACATGGTGAGGCGTCGACGCTGTCACGTTGCGGGAGCACGGCTCAAGAGCCCGGGACCGACGCCGAGGGACCTGGCGGTGGCGCCTCTGCCTGTCGGCGATCACCGCTGCGAGGGGCCATGGAGCTCGACGAGCGGATGAGCCGGCAGCCCGGAACTCAGAAGTCGCTTGGTCGGTTGACCGGCGCGTTCGGTTCGACAATGCTGGACCGGCCATGGCCGATTCTGAGCGATCTCACGCGCCCGTCATCGACGAGATGTTCGCCGCCCGCGGCATCTCGCTGACCAGTCAGCGGCGCGCCGTGTGGGAGTGCTTCGCCGCCGCCGAGCGCGCCAGCACGGTGAGCGAGGCTGCGGAGGCACCGGCCGACGGAGGCATCGGCAGGCGACGGTGTACCGCGCCGTCGGCGCTGCTCTCCGGCCTCGGCCTGTTGTTGCTTCTGCACGTCGCCGAGGACGCGCCGGGGTACACAGCGTCGCCCATCCGTCGCTGCTATCCCCTCGTGTGCGGCAGCTGCTACAGGGTCGTCGGACTTCGACGGCGGGTCGTCGCGTGATTCGGCCGCTCATACTCAGCAATCGGATGCGTCAGCGGCGTGACGACGACAGCGGGCGTCGGCCGCGAGTCGTGGACTTCTGGGGCTCGCCCAGACGAACGGCGTGCCCCGCCCGCACAGCGGCTCCTGATCTCGAGGATAGGACAGCCTAGGTCCCGAACATGGACAGAGTACCCTACAGCGACAGGCCGCCCCGCATGCTGAGGAGCAGCGTGAAAGACGATCGCGAGGGACCCGACATCGGACGCCGTGGGCCGCCAGAGATGCGGCCCACGCTTGCCGTCCACCGCCGCCTGTTTCGCTGGCATGGGGCTCAGTCACGGTCTTCCCGACTGCGTTCGTTTCTTGCAGCCCGCATGTTCTACCCTCTTCTCTGCGCCAGCGGCCTGGCCCTGGCGCTCTTCGCGGCTCGCTGGCTACTGTACGGCTGGCAGGGGCCTCGCCTCCACGTCAATCTCGGTTTGGCGTGGGTCTCCTACCTCTGTGCGCTGTGGGCGGGCGGCATGAAAGCCTGGACCCACTGGCGTCGTTGGCTGCTGCTCCTCGCGCTCCCGGTCTGGTTCGCGTTCCTGCCCAACGCTCCATACCTTGTGACGGATTTCATGTACCTTGGACATCTGGGTGGACACGTGTGGTTCAACATCTCCATCTTCATGACGTTCGCCATGTGTGGGCTGTACCTCTTCACCGCGTCCCTGTATCTGATGCACACGCTGGTCCGCAGCGCCTTCGGCGAGGTGGCGGGATGGATTCTCGTCGTGCTCGCTCTAGGAGCCAGTGCTGCCGGGGTGTTCATCGGTCGGTTTCTGCGTCACAACAGCTGGGAGCTCTTCCTGCACCCCAGGAGCATCTGGCACCGACTGGCGCCACAGGGCGACAGCCTGAGTGCTATGGTGGGGCCGCTTGGATTCGCAGCTGTGTTGTCGGCGATGCTGGCCATGTTCTACTTCATGTTCTCGTCGACACGGCGCTCTGTCGCCACCCCCGAGGAGCTGAGGGCGGAATCCTCCCGTGAGCTTTCTCGCTCTGACGATGCCGCCGGGGCCCAAGGCCACAGCCCGGAG
This sequence comes from uncultured Thermoleophilia bacterium, assembly GCA_963765635.1. GTDB lineage: Bacteria > Actinomycetota > Thermoleophilia > UBA2241 > UBA2241 > CAIXSE01. The sequence continues at coordinate 115,846 of CAVXXF010000002.1, read as the reverse complement.
TCCACCTAGGTCCAAGGTCCAAGAGACCATGCAAGCCCCGCCCCCGCGCTCCTGGCGCTGCGTCGAGTCCGCGAGACGATACGGGGACCGCGCCCGCGCCGCCTCGTCGCGATAGCATGCGTAGCAAAGACAGACTGTGAGAAGCGGCGTGGCTGATCTGGCCGACATGGTCGCAGGCGGACACGTCAGCTCGGCGGATGTGGCTCGGGTGAGGAGCCAGCTCCTCATGGACCGCGGCGGCGCGCGCGACAAGTACTCGCGCTTCGTGCTGATGCTCGTACTCTTGTCGGCCATCGCGACCGGGGGCATCGTCGAGGACTCGACCGCGGTCGTGATCGGCGCCATGATCATCGCGCCGCTCATGACGCGGATGCTCGGCACCGCGCTGAGCACCATCACGGGCGACGGGCGCAACACGCTCCGCTCTCTCGGGATCGCCGTCGCCGGCGCCGCCCTCGTGGTCGCCGTGGCCGTCCCGGTCACATGGCTGGCGCCGGGTGCCAGGTGGCAGAGTGGCCTCCAGCAGCGCCGGCGCCCCCGGCGTACGTTCGCACGGGTCGCTGGAGCGGGTGGCGCCATGCTCAGACAATGGCGCCGCCCGACTCAGCTCCGGGCCGCCGGCGAGACCGAGGTCGGCGCCCCTGGGTCCGGTCCCCACAAGAGCTGATCCCGTGTGAATGCGGACAGGCGCATCGCCGCTCGTGCCGGCCGGCAGGCTGATCTGGAAGCAGAAAGGAGGCTGGAGGACATGGCATCGCGTCACGTGGTCCTCAGCTACGACGGATCCTCCCGGGCGAGGACTGCCTCGAACAAGGCGATCGCCTTGGCGCGGCGACATGGGGATACTGACATCGTCGTTGTCTGCGGGCACGACCGCCCACCGGACCTCAGTGGCTCCCCCTTCCTGCTCGGGCTGATCGACGAGACCCGCTGGCAGAAGGACTGGGAGCGGCAGACGGCCGAGGACCTGAAGCATGAGGCGACGCGCATTCGGCTGGCCGGTGTGGAGGCGACGGTGACGTGCAGTCCTGAGGATCCCGCCCGGCTGCTCGAGGACGTAGCGGCGAAGGTCGGCGCCGAGTGCATCGTGGTGCCCGACGACAGCGGGGGCCTGCGTCACGACCTGATCATCGGCTCGTCAGTCCGGCGCCCTAAACGGATCAGCAAGGTGCCGGTCGTCGCGGTCCGCGACGAGCAAGACCGACGTTGATCGCCGGAGCGAACGTCGGGTGCCTCCGCCCCGTTTCTTCGCACCTCCAGGCGAGGTGGCTGAGGGGATCGAAGAAGGCGTGACCCCGTCCGCGTGTTTCAGAGCCGGGGGATCCAGTGACTTCTGGCCGTCAGACTCCACGTCATGGGAGTGATCGACACGACCCGGTCCACGGCGAACGCGCGAACGTCGGAGTCGGCCTCCAGGGTGCTCTCGTCGATGCGGACTGCAGTCTCGAGCCTCAGGGGCGCTGAAAAGTCCCGGCTGCGCGGCCTCTCCAGCACCAGATAATCCTGCCTGCTCTGCGTGGTCACCCGGACCTCGGTCTCCGGCGTCGTGTCGCCGGGAACATTCGCGTTCAGCAGGCAGATGTCGCCGGAGAGCCCCTCGCTCAGGATCTGCGCCGCGAGCACTCGAGTCAGGTGCTTGGCTGCGGACCAGTCCATGGGCTGATAGTCAGCTGCGTGGTGCAGTTCGACGCCGGCCTCAAGACTGACTGCAAGCCCCGGTATTCCATAGGCGCCTGCCTCGAGGACCGCGCCTATCGTCCCGCTGTGGAACACGCTCATTCCCAGGTTCTCGCCGTAGTTGATGCCACTGACACACAAGTCGGGAGGCCGCTCTGCGATCTCGAGAACGGCGTGAGACACGGCTTGGGCCGGAGAGCCGTGCACGCCAAATCCTCGATGCGCGCGCGATCCTGCTTGGAGATCGACTGCGTCGATGCGACCCAGCCCGTCGCCGATCGGAAACGCCCGGCCCATGCTCGTCTGCTGATACCGAGGCGCGCTGATCAGGACTTCGCCCAGCCCCTGCACCGCCTCCACGGCCGCTACGATCCCGGGGGAGAGTACGCCATCATCGTTCGTCACGAGGATCAGTGGCTTCACGCTGTCACGCTTTCACAGCTGGTGTCTTCCTCAACCGATCGGGACGCGGGGACGGGTCTCGACGTCGTCTGTGTCGGCCGGCAGGCCAAGGGACAGATACGAACGTCCTTCGCGCAGCATCAGTCCTTGTTCTACGAGAGGCTCGAGTGCGGCCCTGACTGCCGCCTCATCGAGGCCACTCCTTTGCTCCGCTGCCATGCGCGCGGCCAGAGCGCGATCCGTCGCCACGGCCTCGCACGCAAGGTAGAGCAAACGGTGCTCGCCATCAAGGATGGTCAGCTCGTCGCGGCCGAATGCTGGACGTCCGTCCGTGAGTGTCAGTCTCAAACCGTCGTCGACGTAGGAAAGAGCGCTGCGCGCGTGAACGCCCTTCCACTCGGCGATACGTGCGGCCAGCGGCGCGGTGTATCGCTCCACGAGTCGTGGCGTCTGGTGGGTGGCCTGGAAGAAGTACGCGAGTCCGGCCAGCTCCTCAGGAGGGAGACCGTAGACGTAGCCATAGGAAGCGTAGGGACGCACGTCCTCCAGCCCATGACGGCCGGGGTCCTCGAACAGGGGACTGAAGCGGTCGAGTCGGAACGTGCCCACAGTGTTCGGTGGCTCCAGATGGGTCAGGAGAGGGACCAGTCGGGCCATCCGCGCATACTCGTCCGGAGGCTCGCCGGGCAGGCCCCACAGGAAGTTCCAGACGACCTTCAGGCCTGCCTCACGCGCCCACTTGAGAAGTTGCACGCAGCGCAGCGCGGTCGTCCCCTTGCCCATCAGCGCGAGGACCGGCGTGCTCAAGCTTTCGATGCCCACCTCGAGACGGCGGACGCCCGCTCCAAAGAGGACCGACAGCTGCTCCCGAGTGAGGCCGGGCCTGGCCTGCAGGTACACGAACCGCACGCCAGGGACCCGCCGTTGGAGGTGGGGGAAGAACTCCACGAAGTAGCTCGGAGAGAGGATCTCGTCGGTGATGAAGACCGGGCATGAGGCGTGCCGTCGCGAGAGCTGCTCGAGCTCGCTCGAGCGCAAGTCCACCGGACTTCACGCGGTACGTCATCGACTCGCTGGCCTGACCGCAGAAGCTGCAGCGGCTCTTCTCGCCCCACCAGCACCCGCGGGAGGTCTCGAAGGGGACGCGAGGAGTGAAGGAGTCGTGCAGGGAGCTCGTCGCCAGACGGGCGAAATAGTCGTCGTAGTCGGGCACCGGCAACTCGTCCAGGTCCGCCAGCGGGGAGGCGTCGGTGGACGCGCCTGATGGCACAGGGGCACCCGCGCCGGCTTGGGTCAGCAGACCGGGCACGCCGGCCAGTGACTCTCCCGCCAGTCGCCGGCGTACCAGGTCGGGCAGTACCGCCTCGCCTTCGCCGACTGCGGCCGCGTCGACGAAGGGAAAGGACTGCAGGAGCGCCGCCCCCATCACGCCCCGGCAGCTGGCGCCGCCGAAGACCACCGTAGTGCGTGGTCGTGCCTCCTTGAGGCGTGCGGCCAAGGCCAGCGAGGAGGCATGCTGACCGCTCATGCTGGTGAAGCCCACCACCAGGGGGCGGGCCGCAAGGATCTCGGCGAGGCGCGCATCGAGGAACTCAACGACCCTTGCCCCGGCGTCCCGGATGTCGTCGAGCAGCCCGTCGTCGAGCGGCATCTTGCCGAAGTGCGGGATGGCGTGTTCGGGCGCTCCTCCGGCCAGGATCCGCTCCGCGTACTCCCCCGCCGCGTATGGTGGCGGAGCCGGCAGCGCCGCCGCAAAGACCCGGTCGCCGAGCAGGTCGACGGCGGGCCAGGACATGATCTCGTCGTATACCCGGGGGGAGATCATCTCCGCGAAGTCGATGGTGGCGTCGAGTACCGTCACCCGGACGTCCAGCGACGCCAGCGTCGCCTTGAGCAGCCCGAGTGCGAGCGAGGGCTGCCTGTAACTGCCGAACGGCATGTTGACGAGCACGACGCTGCGCACGATGCCCCCGCCGGCTACTGTGCCGTCCAGCCGCCGTCGATGGTGAACTCGGCGCCCGTGACCCACCGCGACTCGTCGGAGGCCAGGTACACGTCGAGATAGGCGATGTCGATCGGTTCGCCGATGAAGCCGATGGGATGTTGAGCGCCCACCTTCTTGAAGTAGTCCTCGGGCGTGAGGCCGAAGTCGGCGGCCTCTTTCTCGGTGAGCGGCGTGTGCACGTAACCGGGGTGTACGGAGTTCACGCGGATGCGGTATCCCTTGGCGCCGACGGCGAGCGCGGCGGCCTTGGTCATCACGGTCACGGCGCCCTTGGAGGCACAGTAGGCGAAGAGGCCGGCTTCGCCTACCTGACCGTCGACCGAAGATCGGTTGATGATCGAGCAGCTCTCACCGGAGCGCTTCATCGCCTCGATGCCATACTTGAGGCCAAGGAAGACTCCCGTCGCGTTGACACTCATCACATGATCCCACTCGTCCTTCGTCGTCTCCTCGACGTCGTGGCCCAGAGAGATGCCGGCGTTGTTGACCAGCACGGTGAGCCTTCCGTACAACTTGACGGTGTCGGCCACGACCCGCCGCCAGTCGTCTTCGTTCGCCACGTCGAGCCTCATGAATGTGGCGATGCCGCCGGCCGCCCGGATCTCCTCGACCGCCCGTCGGCCCTCGTCCTCATCGATGTCGCCCAGGACGACGCTGGCGCCCTCCTCGGTGAACATCGTCGCGGTCGCGCGGCCGATGCCCATGGCGCCGCCGGACACGATCGCCATCTTCCCCTGCAGCCTTGCCATCGTCACCCTCCGCTTCGTGTCCCTGCTCCGCACGGTGTCGGCGACCTACCTCGCGAAGCCGCAGCGTGTCGCCAGCCTATCAGCCCGTCGGTACGCTCGCGCCCTGGTGGGTGGGAACGGCCGCGTCGCACGGGTCGCGGTCGAAGTGAGGCGCGCGACTCACCGACCCGCCCTCTCGGACGGCCGGCTTTCCTGCGCGGCCACAGAGTGAAGAGCGGGCCACCAGCCGCCTCACCGGTCCATGGCCGCCAGGGCGGCGCCGACGCCGGCGCCGAACCGGACTGGGTAGCCGACATCGTGCAGCGCGCGCTCCAGCGCTGCCAGGGCCATCACGGCGTAGAGCGGCTGGGCCACGTGCCCCATGTGACCGACCCTGAGCAGCTTGCCCTGCAAGTCCCCGAGCCCTCCGGAGATCTCGACGCCGTACCGCCGATTCATGAGAAGCCTGATCTCGTCGGCGTCGAGGCCCCCCGGCACTGCGAACGCGGTCACGCAATTGGCCGCGATCTCCTCGCGCGCCGGCCACAGTTGCAGGCCCAACGCCCGAACCCCGGCACGGCACATGCCCGCCACGAAGTCGTGCCGCCGGATGGCGTTGTCCAGTCCCTCCTCCAGCCTCGCGGTGAGCGCCTCGTGGAGACCGACGATCTGGGCGACGAATGGCGTGAAGGGGAAGCGCCCGTCACCGATCCAGCCTTCCTTCCAGTCGAGCAGTGAGACGTACCGCCGCCGCGGCGGGTCGGGGCGCGAACGAATCTTGTCCCAGGCCCGCTCGCTGACGGCCATGAGCGCCGAGCCGGGCACACCGCCGAGGCACTTGTGCGGCCCGGCGACAGCGATGTCGATCCCCCACTCGTCGAACTCGAAGGGAGAGGCGCTCAGTGAGGAGACGGCGTCGACGACAAGCAGCGCCCCGTGTCGCCGCGCCAGCCCGGCGAGCTCGCGGACGGGGTTCATGGTGCCGCTCGGCGTCTCGGAGTGCACGACGGCGATGAGCTTCACGTCACCCTCCGTCCGCAAGACGTCCTCGACCACCTCGACATCGATCGCTTCGTTGTACGGCACCCCGACTTCCAGCACCCGTCCACCGTAGGCGGCGAAGTGGCGTCCGTAGCCGGCGCCGTAGACCCCCGAGACCAGGTTGAGGCACTTGTCGTCGGGCTCCACGAGGTTGGCCGCGGCGGCCTCCAGCCCGAGGACCGCCTCCCCCTGCATGATCACGGTGTCCTGTTGCGTGCGGAACACGCGTTTCAGCATGTCCGTGGTCTGCCGGAACAGCTCCTGGAACTCCGGGTCCTCGTGGTCCAGAGGGGCACGCGCCAGCGCCAGCGAGACGCGCTCATGGACCGACACCGGGCCGGCACCGATGGTGAACTTCTGCTGCGGCGCCGGGCAGCGGGATCCGCGCCCAGTCGACACGCCGTCCGCCAGGCTGGTTCCCACTATTCGACCGCCCCGGCGCCCTCGGGCAGCAGCTGGCCACCGTCGACGACGATCGTCTGGCCCGTGATGTAGCCCGCCTCTTCGGAGGCGAGGAAGAGCATCGCGTAGCCGATGTCCTCGGGCGTGCCCAGCGACTTCATCGGGATGGAGGCGGCCAGGTTGTCGATGTACTCCTGGCCCATGCCCTCCATGCCCTCGGTCATGATGTTGCCGGGCATGACGGCGTTGATCGTCACGCCCTCCTGGGCGACCTCGATGGCGGCGCTGCGCATGAAGCCGAGCATCGCCGCCTTGGTCGCCCCGTAGTGCGCCCAGCCGGGGTAGCCGGTGACGGGCCCGGTGACCGAGGAGGTGAGCACGATGCGTCCGTGCTTGCGCGTACGCATGCCAGGCAGCACCGACTTGACCATGAAGAACATGCCCTTGACGTTGATGGCGAAGACCCTGTCCCAGTCGGATTCGGTCATGTCCGCGACGCGCGCCTGAGGGTAGATCCCGGCGTTGCTGATGAGCGTGTCGACGCGGCCGTGCCGCTCGAGCACGCTTGCCACGGCGGCCTCGCATGAAGCCTGGGCCGTGACGTCGACCGTGACGAACTCGACGGCGGAGCCGCCGCCGGCCAGCTCCGCCGCCGTCGCCTCGCCGACCTGCGCGTCGATGTCGGCGATCACGAGCGTGGCGCCCTCGGCAGCGAAGACGCGCGCGATGCCGCGGCCGATGCCTTTGGCCGCACCCGTGATGATCGTCACTCTTCCCTGCATACGGTCTGCCATCGCTGTCCCTCCGCTGTCGTTGAAGAGGCACCCCGCCGCGGCGGGGTGCCTCGCCGGTCCATCTCAGACGTTGAGGGGGGCGGCTACGAGCCGCCCCCCTCACCTGTGAACGCCGGCTCAGTACTCCTTGATGCCGTCCGGCGTCTCCATCCAGACGGGCTCCTTGCGCCACTTCCACACGATCATCCAGATCCACAGCACGGCGCCGATGCCGAGATACTCGAGCATCACCGTGTACCCTGCCTGGCCGAGTATGGTCAGGAACGCGAACACCACGGAGATGATGAGGCTCAGCACGCGCATGAACATGCCGCCAGGGATCTTGTACGGGCGCGGCCAGTCGGGGTGCTTGACGGCGGCGACGATGGAGGCCGCCGAGATGATCGCGTAGCACGTCGCCGCCGCGAACGCCATGAGCGTGAAGAAGTTCTGCAGGAACGTCGTGTAGTTCATGGTGAGGATGGCCGCCAGGCTGATCCCCAGAATGAGCAGGTTCGGGAGGATCGGCTGGTGGTGCCTGTTGGTCTTGGCGAAGGCCTTGGGCAGGAAGTTCTGGCGGCCCATGGCGAACAGCATGCGCACGCTGCTCAGCCAGAAGCCGAGCACCGACGTGGTGATCGGGAACACAGCCGCGCCGATGCCGAAGATCCACAGCCACACCGCCCAGAAGCCGGTGGTGCCTATCTGCTTGATGGCGAACAGCGAAGCGAACGGCTGGCCGGTGCCGTCGCCGGTCAGCTCGCCCCACGAGGCCATGCCCGAGAGCGCGAAGTAGTAGAACATGTACAGCAGGCCGCAGGTGATGATCGAGCCCAGGATCGCGCGGTTCTGCCTCTTGATGGGGAAATCGCCCTCTTCCACCATGTTGGGCACGATCTCGAAGCCGAAGTACGGCGTGACCAGCAGCGCGACGCCGATCACCGCCGCCGGGATGCCGAAGTGCATGCTGAGCCCGGACTGGATGAACGGGTCGAAGTTGTCCCAGCTCCAGACGCCGCTGGTGAGCCAGAGGATGCTGCCGATGACGCAGGAGGAGATGCCGAAGATGAGCATGACGGTCTGCACCTGGCCGGAGATGGTGATGTTCTGCAGGCTCAGGATGGTGTACAAGGCCAGGACGATGCAGCTGATGACCGCGATCCAACCGACCGACATGTTGAGCTCGAACATGTAGTCGATCCACGAGATGATGCCGAGCACGCCGGCCGGCGGCACCGCCAGCCAGGCGGCGAGGATCAGCCACGTGGACCAGAAGCCGAAGTGCTTGTTGAGGCCCACCGTGCCATAGACAAGCTCGACACCTGCGGTCGGGCACATGGTGGCCCACTCGGCGTACATGAAGCCGATGGGCAGCACCGCGATCATCATGAGGCCGAACCCGATGAAGGTGAAGGGGCCGGTGGTGGTGAGGAAGAAGCCGTCCCAGTACGCCATGAACGTGAAGATGGCGCCGGTGGCGATGGCGTAGACGTAGAACAGGCGCAGGGACTTCTTGAGCGTGCCTGAGCCGGCGTAGTACTTGTCCCGCATCGCCAGTTCTTCGGCGGTCTCACCCGGCGACGCCGGCACGTCCGCGTATTCTGACTTGTTGGTGGGCTCGTCTGCCATTACATGTCCCCCGTTTCCGCGTGCCTGTGACCTGTCGGCGCCCGCGCCGGACGCCTCGCACTCACACGTCGAGTCAGGCGATCAGGCTGATACTCTGACCGCGATCTCCTCGTCATAGCCCGTCACAACGCGCATGTAGCCGGTCAGCACCGCGTTGGTCTCCTCGCTGCCGGTGTCCACGAGCAGTGGCTTGCCGCCGAGGGCGGCGATCTTCTGTCTGGTCGCGACCACCGTGATGTGATCCCTGCCGACGCGCTGGATGACGCGCGGGCTGAGCTGCTGGTTGCCGCGGCCGAAGATGTATCCCTGGCCGCCGATGACGGTGACGACAATCCTGGCTGGTGTGCCTCCTTTCGGCCCGAGCAGGTCCAGGAGCTGATGTTCTGTGACGTCGGCGGCGACCAGCTTGCGCCCGCGCGTAACGTCCACGCCGAGCAGCGTGCCGACGATGCCGAGGCGCTTCTTGATGCCGAAGACAGTGCTGCCCGTGCCGAGCAAGTAGAGCGTCTCCGCGTCCATGCGGTCCATGATGCCGAAGGCGATGGCGTCGAGGGCGTTCTCGTCCGAGGCCGCGCGCCCGGCCTTGCCGCCCTGCACGCGGGCCTCATCCCGCGGCACCGTGAGGTAGCCGAAGAGCTCGGCCGAGACGCGCCCGTGGCGGAACTCCTCCTCGTCGATGTCCATGACCTCGGCCTGCTTGACCTTGGTGACCTTGCCCCGCAGGTACAGGGCGGCCAGCTCGCCGGCGTTGCGCGGGTTGATGCCGTACACGCCGGAGTGGATCTTGCAGCCGGCCGGGACGCCGAGACACACGGCATCGGGGCCGGCCGCGGCGTAGACGTCGCGGGCGGTGCCGTCGCCGCCCGCGAAGAGGATGAGGTCGACACCCGCCGTGGCCATCTCTTTGGCGGCGCGGCGGGTGTCGTCGCTCGTGGTCGACTCACCGTCCGTGCTGAAGAGCACCGTGGGCGTGAACCCGGCCGCACGGGCCTCGGCCTCGCCCATCTCGCCGGAGATCGTGAGGATCTCGATCTCGTCCCTGATCGGTACCATCCGGCTCAGAGCCTGCTGGGCACGGCCGGGAGCCTCGGGCACGGCGCCGAGCTCGCAGGCTCTGGCCAGGATCTCGGCGCCGTCCGTGCCCTTGAGACCGCACCGGCCGCCCATGCCGGCGATAGGATTGACGATGAGGCCGACCCGCTTCACGGCGCCGTCACTTGACCCCGTGCTTGCGCTTGTACGCCCGCCACGTGGTGGCCCACTTGGTCGGGTCGTCCAGCTCTTCTTCGGCGGCGCGCTTGTGTATCGCGCACTTGTGCGGAGCGTTCTTCACGAACTCGGGATCCTCGCGGGCCTCCTGCGCGATCTGGCGCAGCACGAGTGAGTACTCCTCGAGGTCCTCCTTGGAGAAGGTCTCGCAGGGCTCGATGGTCATCGGCTCGGGCACCACCCACGGGTGGTGGCTCGACCAGTAGTGCTGCAGGCCGAAGTCGCCGACGCGCCGCAGGATGTCGTCGGTGCCGACGCCGGTCTCCTCGGTGAGCTCCTGCCACGACCAGCGGCACTCCTCGAGGCGGCGATGGCCCTCAGCATACGGATGCGTGAGGCCCGGGATGTCCTCGCACTTCTTCATGAAGTAGTTGTTGTTGAGGGCCGACATCTCGGCCGTCTCCTTGAGGCCCTGGGGGCCCATGGTCACCGCCCAGGCGTAGGCCCTGAGGACCACGCCGGCGGAGCCCAGAAAGCCCTTGATCTTGCCGATGGACTCCGGGCGGTCGAAGTCGAGGTAGAAGCGGCCGCTGGCCGGGTCCTTCTCAACCACCGGGTAGGGCAGGTACTTGGCGAACTCCTCGCGGCAGCCCATGGCGCCGGTGCCGGGGCCGGAACCGGCGTGCGGGGTGCCGAAGGTCTTGTGCAGATTGTAGTGGCAGAGGTCGAAGCCCGCGTCGCGCGTGCGGGCGATGCCCATGAGCACGTTGCCGTTGGCCTGGTCGTTGAAGCACACGGCCCCGGCCGCCTTGGCGACCTTGACAAACTCCTCGATGAGCGGGTTGTAGATGCCGGTGTCCTCGGGGTTCGTGAAGAAGATGGCCGCCGTCTGCGGACCCACGACCGCCTTCATCGCCTCGAGATCGGGGTAGCCGTCCTCTTTGGGCATCAGAGTGACCATCTTGTACCCCGCGGTGGCCGGCGAGGCCGCGTCGCAGGGATGCGAGAACATGCTCGTCACGACCTCGGTGCGCTGGTCCCCCTCACCGCGGTCGCGGTGATAGGCGCGGATGATGGACGCGGCGGTGAACACCGCGTGGGCGCCGCCGCCCGGCTGCAGGGTGAAGCGGTCCATGCCCGAGACTGCCTTCATGATCTGCTCGAACTCGTAGTAGATCTCGAGGATGCCCTGGATGGTGTTCTCGTCCTGCCAGGGGTGCACGTTCGCGAAGCGCGAATAGGCGACGAGGTCCTCGTTGATCCGCGGGTTGTACTTCATGGTGCAGGTGCCCTGGCTCATGTCGGCGTGCAGATTGGAGCCGAGGGTCTCCTGGGAGAGGTGCAGGTAGTGGGCGAGCACGTGCTTCTGGTCGACCTCGGGCAGCGCCGGGGCATCAGAGCGGCGGATGCTCTGGGGTAGCCGGCCGGCCACGTCGCCGACGGCCTCGACGATCTCCGCGTCCGGCGCCGGCGGGTACATGCCGCGTGCGCCCGGGGTGGAGAGCTCGAAGATCATCGGCTCGTCCCAGCGAGCCTGATGGTAGTTCTTGCGCACTTTCACGATCGCCATCGATTGACTCCTTTCGGTGTCCGCGTGGGCCGAGCCCTGCGGGTCAGAGAATCTCCTTGAGCGCGCCGACCAGCGCGTCGAGGTCGTCCTTGGTGTGGACCTCGGTCACGCAGTAGAGGGCGCTCTGGCCAAGTGCAGGGAACCACTCGGAGAGGTCCTTGCCACCGAAGATCTTGCGGTCGAGCAGTGCGTCGTTGATGTCGGCCACCGACTTGCCGGTGCCGTCGAAGTCGACCACGAACTCCTTGAAGAACGGCGCCGAGAAGTGCGGCGCCTTGACGCCGGGGATGGCGGCCAGCTGCTTGGCGAGATAGGCCGAGCGTTGCATGATGCCTTCGCCGATCTCCTTCATGCCCTGTGGGCCCATGAGCGAGAGGTAGACACCGGCGCCGATACCGTGCAGCTGGGCCATGGTGCCGAGGAAGTCCTTGGCCTTCTCGCGCGAGGCGTACGAGGTGCGCTCGAAGAAGACCTCGCCGAAGCCGTACTCGCCGTCGACGATGGTCGGCGTGACGCCGAACATCAGGGCGTTGAACTCGGCGAAGTAGGTGGGCTCGTCCTGGGTGGCGATGAAGCCGCCCTGGCCGCCGCCGCACTGCATAGGGATGCCGAGACCCTGGAGTTCGCCGCAGGCGATGTCCACACCGTACCTGGCAGGCGCCTCGAGGACGCCGAGCGAGATCGGGTCGACGCCGGCGGCCACGACGCCGCCCGCACCGTGCACGATCTCGGCGATGGCGGCGCCCTGGTGCTCGATCACCCCAAGGAACGACGGGTTCTCGTAGTAGAACACGGCGACCTTGTCGGTCATCTTCTTCTTGAGGTCGTCGAGGTCGAGCAGGCCTGTCTCCGGGTCGTGCTCCACGGGGGTGATGGTCGGCACCGTGGACCACGCGTAGTTACGAATGCACGAGAGGCGGTCAGGGCTCATGATGGCCGAGACGAGCGCCTCGGATGCGGCCGTTGATGCGGGCGCCCATACGGATGACCGTGGCGGCCGCCATGCCCCAGTCGTAGGTGGGCGTGTTGAGCGCGTCCATCTCGAGAAGCTCGGCCATGCAGCTCGCGTACTCGAACTGCGCCTGCCACTTGCCGTGGTCGGCGAACGCTTCACCCACGTACGAGCGTGAGGAATTCGTCGCGTCCCATGATGGTGGTGACCACCGACGGCACGTAGTGGTTGTAGATACCGCCGCCGAGGAAGCCGATGTACTCCTTGCAGTCCTTGTTCTTGTCCAGTATTCCTTCGACGTGGCGCCGGAGCGCGGCCTCGGCGTGATACGGCCCCGGCGTCTTCAGCTCGCCTTTGAACCGGAGGCGATCCGGGATCTCCGCGAAGATCTCCTCGACACTGGAGATACCGACCTCGTCGAGCATCTCCTGTTTCACTGCCGGAACGGAGTTGGGGATGTACGGGTACACCTCGGCTTCTTTCATCACCCTGACCTCCATGGGTCGGATTGTGAGGACGTGTCGACGTTGAACTGCGCGCTCGCTGACCTCCTTTGCCGAGCACACGGGACTGGCAGGCGCATGCGCTGCCACTAGCCGCCTCGATGCCTCCAGGTACCTGAAGGCGAAAGGATTCTTGCGTAACATACACCCCGCCCTCCTTGTTGCCATAAGTGCAGTATCATGGTTTTATCCCGTGATGAACCCCTCATTACGAGCGGCTCACGCCATTGACCCGGCTTTCGTCACCGCCAGGGTTGCGCTGCCCGCCAATCTCTGGGTCGCTGTCGTTTCGGCCAAGGAGATCGAGCGCGGGGGAACAGGCTCGGACGGCAGAGAACGTTGTCCGGCGCGAATGGGAGGCCAGCCGTGAAGACAGCGCCACGAGGCGATCAGACTCGCGAGGCTGGATGCACATCTCCTGGCGAGCCGGGACCCTCCAATGAGGAGCGTGCGGGGATCCACGATGCCCTGAGCACGGCTCTGGGGTGGCGGCATGATTCCGCGTGGGCGGTCAGTCAGCACAACGGCGCCTTGGTCGGATCGAACCGAAGTGGGCCGGAGACCCTTGTCGCCGTCGGCATCCAGGCGCCACCGTCGCGACCCATCGAGTTCGGCGGCCTGCCCCTCCATCTGATCACCGAGTCGCTCGACAAGAACGACCCGGCCGCCGATATCCCGTCGATCGTCACCGACATGATGCTCAGGAGCATCGTCGAGGCCCATTTCGCCGTGTGGTATGTGTGGCACGTGCCTACGGGGGCCATCGTCGCCCCGGGGATGCGCGAGCTGCTGGACATACCGGATCACGCCGTGCCCACGATCGTGGAGGAATGGCTCGGACGCGTTCACCCGGACGATCTGGCGAGGATGGTAGCCGAGAACGATGAGGCCCTTTGCACCAACTCGGCCTTCCGCAGCGAGTATCGATTTCGCCGCGGAGACGGCACGTACATCTCAATCAGCGACTGGGGGATCGTACTCAGCGGGGACGACGAGAATGCCGAATGGATGGCGGGGGGACTCCGAGACATCACCATCGAGAAGACCCTGGAACAGGCTCGCGAGGAGTCCGCGCAGCTGCGAGAGTCCCTCTTCAATAAGGCGCTGGTTCCGACGCTTCTCATCGACGGCAGCGGAGTGCTGGTCGATGCGAGTGAGTCCGCCCTTGATTTCCTCCAGGCAGAACGTGAGACGCTGGTGGGGCGGCCGGCTATCGAGATCCTCCCCGCCCGCCTCGTCGAGACTTCGAATAGCCCAGACCTTCTCGATGCCACGGGCAAAGACGCGCGCGGAGCCATGGAAGTGGAGCTGGCAGTGGCCGGAACCCGGAAATGGCTTCTAGCCACCGTCGTGCCGTTCTTCGTTGGAGACGAGCAGATGGCGTTCGTGCTCGGCGCCGACGTGACCGAGCGACGACGCGCTGCGGAAGCCCTCGCTCGCTCCGAAGCCTCTCTTCGAGAGAAGAAAGAGGCCCTCGAGAGACACAATGTGGCGTTGCGGGTCCTCATGGACCAGAGACGCGACGACTTCGAGGAGCACAGACGGGTTCTTGCGGAGAACATAGAACAGCTCGTCTTTCCCACGCTGGACCGCCTCGCTGCGGCCTTCTCCGACAGGGAGGAGGTAGCCCTCCTCGACGTCATGCGGCAGACCCTGAGCGACATCGCGAACCCGATGCTCGAGACCCGGGACTCGCCGCTTGACCGAACGGGAGGTCTGAGCCGCCGGGAGTATGAGATCCTTCAGCTGGTCAGGGCCGGCAGGACCACGAAGGAGATCGCGCTTGCGCTCTATCTCTCCCCAACGACTGTCACGTTTCATCGCGGCAACATCCGGCGAAAGCTGGGGCTTCACCGCAGCAGTGTCCGCCTCACGCCGCGAATAGCGGTCGACGCAGCCCTTCGTTCGCAGTCAAGGCCCGACCGAACCTAGTTCCCGGCGTCTCGCTGAGGGGTTCGGGCGGGCCCTAGCGCCAACGCCCGGGCCGACGAGAGACCTCCCGTGATGATAGCGTTGCCCTCAGATCCACAACAGGAGGCAGACGATGTCTGTTGATGACGCAGCTCAGAATGCCACTTCCGCGACCAGCGAAGTGTGGAGCAACCTCGTACCCGTCCCAGGAACACCAGAGGGGTTCACGGCTCGCACCACCTATCCAACGAACCCTGACGGGGTCGAGGTCATGCTCGAGCACTGGCAGGCGGGCACCGAAGAGCCGCCTCACTCACACCCAGGCGATGACATGACGGTCGTCGTCGAAGGAAAGATGTCGATCCAGTTCTTTCGCAAGGAAGCGGGCGCGTTGGTCCCCGACGGAGAGGGGATCTTCTTCTGCAGGGGCGATGTCGGATATGTCCGTGCCGGCCGAATCCACGAAGCCAAGTACATCGAAGCTTGCCAGCTCGTGTATGTCCACAGCGGGGCCTTTGGATTCCATCTCCCCGATGCCGAAGTCGGCTGAGCAGGCCGGGCTTCTCTCGTACTAACGGTTTCCCAAGTCAGGTTGAGACCAGCCCGACAGGGGACCGGAGGGGGATACGAGCGTTGGAAGCGATGTCACTCCCGCTTCCCGCTTGCGCTGCTCGGGATCGCCCTCCTCGTTTTGGAGAACAGAGTTCCTGGGGGCGGTTTTCAGTCTCCAAGGATGCGGCTGACGACGCTTCTGGAGGGCTCGGCCGCTGCTGCACAGGGCCCCGATTCCTCAGCAGATTCGGAGCAGGCCGCGACTCCGGGGCCTTGACGTCGCGACCTCGCATCCCAACCGGGATCACTCGTCTGCTCTGCCCGCCTATCGAACGACGACCTTTGCTGAGCCCGCCTTGCTCTGCGGGTTGCCGGCCAGGTCCTTGAAGCAGACGTTGTAGCGGTAGGCGCTCTTGGCCCTCGGCCTCCATTTCACGGTATGCCAAGTGCCGCTGCGGCGTGAGGTGAGGGCGCTCTTCCCAAAGATCTTCACGACCCTGACGCGTGCGTCCTTGACCACTGACTTCGGAGCCCAGACTGTCGGGCTCAGGTTGTCGGTCGCCCTGAAGCGCAGTGAGATGTTCATGCCCTTGCGCCCAGTTGCCGCCTACGCGCTGGTCACCGGGCCTCGGGTGTCGGTCGTGGAATCGGCCGCACACCTCTCAAACCATAGTCCCGAGCTGCTCGCGCAACCCGTTCGGCCAGGAAGAGTGCGACCTGCTGGAGGTCTTGATCACCAGTGCTCGTACTTGACAAGCGCCTCGAGCGCCAGGCGCCGTTTTCGCGTGGGTAGACGGGCGGGATGGCCAAGCGGGGTGAACGCGATGGGCTCGACATCGTCAGGCAGACCGAGGACCTCGCGAGCTGCCGACGGGTCGAAGTCAGCCACCCAGCAGGTCCCCAGTCCGAGGCTCGCGGCGGCGAGGATCACGTGGTCCATGACGATGGTCGCGTCGACTGTGTCGTAGCACATGCCATCCATTCGCCGCCATGCCTCTCCCGGCACGGCAACGACGACGAGGACGAGTGGCGGCTGCGAGAACCAACGACGCGAGTAGATGCGCGCCAGCTCCTGCCGCCTGTTCGTGGTGTGGATGACGAGCAGGCGGAACGGCTGGCGGTTGTCAGCTGTCGGGGCCAAGCGAGCAGCCTCCAGGACAGCGTTCAGAGCCTCGTCGCTCACCGCCTCCACCGTGTATGAGCGCACGCTGTAGCGGCTGGCGATCGTCTCAAGGACGTCCAACTTGGTCCTCCCCGTCAAGGTATCGTGATGATGCGCATGAGCAGCGATGGGATCACGCCGCCTGAGGCGGCCCACGATCGCAGAACCACTCGACTCATGGGCACGGCGACAAGTGCTCGTGGACGATCAACCAGCCAGCCTGCTCGTCTCTGCGCAGCACGAGAGTCTCTCGCTCACTAAGCTCGTCTTCTCCCTCGTTCGTCGAGAAGCGTGTCAGGAGGGTATGGGTGACGATGCCGGTGTCGGGCGTGACCGCTTGGATGCGGCGAGCCGTCGCTTCGCAGCTGCGCACGTGGTAACCGTCTTTGGCTTCCATGCGCTCCCACTCCTGTCGAAAGGCCGCGCGCGAGGGCATCACGTCCGGACTCGAGTAGAAGAGGAAGCTGGCATCCTCTGCAAAGCACGAGAAGTAGGTTTCGACGTCATGCGACCCAAAGGCACCGACGACACGCTCCGCCGCTTCATTGAGCTGTGCTTCCATCTGCCGTTGACCTCCTGCCGATTGTCTCGCTGTCCGCTTAATGCCCAGCCCAGACCATCCTAACGGATGCGCACTGGCAGTGAATGCACAGGTCGGCGGCTATGCCGGTTGAGTCCCGTAATGTGGTGTGAGTCGCGCTCCTGGCCATCCGCTCTAGTCACCATCCGCCTCCACGACCTACGCCACGCGCATGCTTTCGTCGCGCTGCAGGCCGGCATTCATCCGAAGGTCGTCTCCGAGCGCCCGGGCATGCATCACCACGCTACACCTTGACCCCCATGCCACCATCGCTATCACGCTGGAAACCTACTCGCACAACGGCGCGTCGGCCGTACATCGGCCCCGGTCCGCATGTCGAAACCGCAGGTCGACTGACCGACGACGGTCGGACAGCCAGGCTCGCAGGCCTGAACGAGAACGAGCCCGGCGAGCTCCTCGGCAATACCGATCACCATCGTGCCGGAGATCGTCGAGGGCATCGTCGCGCCCACCATGCCCATGGAAACGACGATGGTCGGGACGCGCGCCCGCGCCGACGGGATGACGAAGTCGGTGAACGACTTGTTGAAATGGAGCGGAGCGACGGGAGAGCCGGCCGTCGTGACGATGGGCTTCTCCGCCAGTTCGTCACGGCCTCCTGCCACGGCAGCGGCCTGCTCGATGACAGCCTCCGTCTCGTGCCGTGACATAAGCGCGATCAGGATCGGTTTGGTGGTGTTCCGAAGCGCGGCGTCAAACCCATGAATGCTCGCGGTCTCGATTGGGGCGTCCCTCGGTGTGACGGCCATGGTGTTGAGATCGTATTCCGGCAGGAACTCGGTGACGTGGCAGATGTCGCCCGCGTCCTGCTCGGTGGTCTCCCTCAGCTCGCCGGTTTCCAGATCGTAGGTGAGGATGCCCTCGAGGAACGGCGTGAAGGTCGGGCGCCCAGCCTCGAGGACTAAATCGTGCTTCGAATCACGTCCGTACAGGCGAACCCTCTCAGGCGAAGAACGGACAGCGTCCTCGACTATCTCCGGCTGGAACTTGACGATGTGCGATTCACGGTCCACCTTGCAGCCCGCGTCTGCAAAGATGTCCAAGCACTCATCGTCCTGGACTTTGATGCCGGCCCGCTCGAGGACTTCAAGGGCTCCAAGGTAGATGTCCTCGACCTCGTCGCCCGTGAGTGGGTTGAGACCCATTCCCCCGTTGCGGTCTCGACCAGCATGCGGTAGCCGCCTCATAGGCCCTCACACATCCCTTCCCTGCCAATCCCATTAGCCGGGAGAGAAGACAAGGCTTGTCCCGCAGACCCGGTGAGGATGGGCAGAAGCTGCTAGGTGTAGCTCGTCCCGTTCCTGTGCCGGCTTCTCTGGCTCACCCCCTTTCACGCAGAGAGCCGACCGTTTCGAACGACAGTTCGAAGAATACTTATCACCGCGCTTGATGGAATGTCAAGGGCGTCATGAAGCTTCCCCATATTCTTCCTGTTCACGTGAAGAATGGGGCGATTCAAGCATGGCCAGTCTGACCAGCATACTTGCATCGACCCTGGAATCGCTTTAATAGTGCTAAGCGAATGCTTGTTCGAATACACTCAAGCTCTCGCAGTGAGTCTGCTAGTCAAGGAAGCAGGCGAAGTACGACGGCAGCCAGAAGTCTGGAAGTATGAGTGAATTGCGACATAGACGTCCACGCACCTTCGAGCAAGAGACGGTCGCCAGCAGGATTCTCGATGCTTCCAAGCGACTCCTCGTCGAGAGAGGCTGGAAAGGGCTAACCATCTCGGCGATTTGCCGGGAGGCTGGGGTGTACAGATCAGCCATCAACTACCACTTCGGCAGCAAGGAGGGCCTTGCTGGCGTCCTTCTGGAGAGCCTGATTCACGAAGTGTCGGCAGAATGGCGACAGCCCTGCCGATTCGGAAGTTCGAATGGGTGCGCAGCGACGAAACGCGGAAGGTGTCCATGTGCGGGAGGGGATTTGGAGGCGGCGATCGGAGTTGAACCGATGATGGAGGTTTTGCAGACCTCTGCCTTACCACTTGGCTACGCCGCCCCGGTGTGGGGACCCCTCGCAACGACGAAAGGCAGACGACAGAGCACATCGCCTCTGTCCTCTGCCTCACCCCGTGAAGGGAGATTGGAGCGGGTGAAGGGACTCGAACCCTCGACCTTCTGCATGGCAAGCAGACGCTCTAGCCAACTGAGCTACACCCGCAGCAAGCGGGGATGATACCAGACCCCCATATGGGGGCGCAATTCGAGAAGAGGCCGCGCGGGCGTTAGTTGCCCGCGGCGTCGATCGCCTCGTTCACCAGGCGGTCAGCCTCAGCGTTCTGCTCGCGGCGCACGTGCTTCACGTCGACCTCATGGAAGCGACTGAGAAGCTGGCAGGCCTGCGCGTGTAACGGCTTCAGGCCGGCGTCCTTGACCTTGTACTGGCCGTTGACCTGGCGCACGACCAGCTCGCTGTCGAGGAAGACGTCGAGGCGCTCGACGCCGCGGTCGAGCGCCAGCTCGAGCCCGGCCAGCAGCGCCTGGTACTCGGCGACGTTGTTGGTCGCCGTGCCGATGAAGTCGGCGAGCTCCTCGACGACGTCGCCGGAGGCGGTGAGGAGGCGCGCGCCGATCCCGGCGGGGCCGGGATTGCCGCGCGCGCCGCCGTCCGTGTAGAGGTGATGGCGCGCGTCGTCGCGGTTGACGGGGCGAGCGGGCGCGGGTGCGCTCGCAGGCGGGGACGGGCTCGCCGAAGCGCCGACTGACTTGGGCGCGGCCGGCGGCGCGGCCGCTCCGGCCGCGGCCCCTTCAGGCGCCCGCCACACATCCACGGCCGAGTTGCGGAACGTCTCTACCCTCGCGCCGGCGCCGAGCGCGTCGGCGAGCGTCTGCGCCCAGCGCAGCACGGCCTCCTGCTCGGTGACGCCATGCGGCGCGTCGACGAGGGCGAGTCCCTGGGCCAGGGCGGCGCGCGCCTCGTGGTACTTGACGTCGCCGGTCACGAGCACGTCGGCGACCTGGGCCACGCCACGGGCGATGGCCTCGGCCCCGGAGCCGGGCAGCAGCGCCACACGTTTCACGGAGCGGGCGCCGTCGCCGGCGTAGCGCAGCCAGGGCAGGCGCAGCACGGCCGCGAAGTCGGCGGCGAACGCCGCCAGCGGCTGCGCGGCAGGCAACACGCCGAGACGCCCCAGACCGAGCGTGGCGACCTCGTTCTCGACGGGATACAGATCGTAGGCCGGCTCTTCGTAAGGATGCGCGGCCACGTAGGCGCCGGTGACGCGCCGCTTGAGCCGGCGCGGAAAGACGACCTCAAGGCGCAGTTCCTTCACGTCCTCGTCGCGGCCGGCCTGACCCAAGGTCGGGTCGGTGCCCACGCGGCCGAAGAACGTGCCCTGGCCCTCGACTGCCCAGGAACAATGCTCGTACTCGCCGATCACGCCGGCGCCGGCGGCGAACAGGGCCTTGCGCACCAGGTCGGCGTCATCGGCCGGCACGAAGCCGACCAGCTTGAGGGCGTCGGCGGCGGCCGGCGTCAGTGGCGCCGCCGCCTCGAGCCCGAGCAGCTCCGCGACGATGTCGGCGATGCCGCCACGCGCCTTGTCGAGGTTGGTGTGCGCAGCGATCACGGCGACGCCGTCACGTGCAGCGCGCAGAGCCAGCCCGCCCGCGGCAGTGTCGTCGCTGAGACGTTCGAGCGGATCGAAGATCAGGGGGTGATGCACGAGCAGCAGGTCGCAGTCCCGGCGGCGCGCCTCGTCCAGAGCAGCATCGTCCACCTCGAGGGTGACAAGCACCCCGCGCACCTCGTCGCCCGGCGAGCCGACCTGCAACCCCACGCGGTCCCAAGGCTCGGCCAGATCGAACGGCGCGAGGCGGTCGACCACCCCGATGACGTCGCGTACCTCCATGCTCACGATTCTACAGCAGCCGGCGACGCGTGCCCCGTGCGCGGAGCGCTCAACCGCCGAGCCCGCCGAAGAGCCGCCCCAGCGCATCGCGGACCGCGCTCGCATCCGGCGGTCCGAGGGCGCCGACCCTGCGCTCGACCAGGCGGTCGTCCAGGGTGAAGATCTTGAGGCGCACCACCGATGGGGCCGGCAGCCCGGCGGCCGAGAGATCGGCAAGCGGCACGTCCAGCGGCCAGCGGCGATAGCCGGCGCTCGTGATCATCGCCAGCACACTGTGGCCTATCACGTTGCCGAGCGCGCCTGAACGCGAAAGCACGAGAGCCGGCCGGCGGCGCTGGGCCGGCCCATCTGAGAACGGGAACGGTACGACCACGACGTCCCACTGCTCAAAGGCCACGGTAGGCCTCGTCGTCCTCGTCCGTCGCCCATTCCGAGAGCTGGGACTGCAAGGCGTCGGCGAACGCCTGATCGAGTGCGACGGCCTTGCGCACGGTGACGGCGCCGTCGTCGGCGATCTCAAAGGCCAAGGCGTCGCCCTTCTCGAGGCAAAGAGCCTCGCGCACGGCCGCCGGCACAGTCGTCTGGTACTTGCTGGTCAATTTGCTCACCGCTCGCGTCGACATCACCAGCCTCCGGGGTAGGAAGAAACAGGTAAGGTGTCATTACTGCATTACTACCTTACCACCAGATCACCGACTCGTGGTGACGATCCCCGACGGATTCCCGCAATTCCGCCCTCCACCCTTGGCTGGTCGTCCTTGCCCTGGCGCCCGGCATCATCCCCACGCTGGTCTTTCGTCAACTGGTGTACAATCGTTACAAGACGTAGTACTTGTAAGGAAACCGGGTACACTCACTCGTACCGGAGGCTGCAATGGTCAGGTGGCAGATGAGCGAGGCGCGAAAAGACTTCTCGACGCTGGTGGAACGAGCGAGTCGCGGCGAATGGCAGCTGGTCGGTCGGCGTGCCCGCGCCGAGGTCGTGCTTGCCGACGCCGCCGAGATCGCGGAGCTGCTGGCGGCGGCCTTTCCCTTTGCGCCGGAGGTGTTCGCCGAGGAGACCGGCGTGGAGATCTGGCTGCCCGAGCTGGAGGTCTACGGGCAGGGGAGCACGCTCGCCGAGGCGCAGGACGACCTCGTCGAGGCTGCGCTCGACTTCGTGGACGCATGGGAAGCCGCGCTGCGCGCCGCGCCGAATCAGCGCCACAAGAGCGGCCATGCGCGGCGCGTGCAGCTCGCGGACGACCGGGCAAGCGTCGCCGAGGTGCTGTTCGGCGCGACCGCGAGCAGTCCACCCCGGTGAGAATCCCCCGCCCCAGCGATCTGCGCCGCTTCTGCGTCGTCGACGGCTGGGTGCGCGCCGCCGACGCCCCCGGCCGCCGCGTCTCCAAGCACGAGGTCTGGACAAGGCGGCTGGCCGACGGGCGTGTCCTGCACACGGCCATCTCCAAGGGGCGCGCCGAGTACGGCGTGCCCCTGTTTACGCGCATCCTCAAGGCGCAGCTCCAGGTGACGGCGGCCCAGTTCTGGTCGGCCGTCGACAAGGGCGAAGCCCCGCAGAGACCCGGGGCCCACAGCTCGCGTCCGCAGGGCGAGCCGCTGCCCTTCGCGCTCGCCGAGAGACTGCTCGCGGCAGGCCTGCCTCAGGCAGAGCTGGCAGGCCTCGGTCAGGCCGAAGCCGAGCGCCTCCTGGCGGAGCTCGTGCGCCGCCGGTAGCCGCCGCTGCGCCTTCGGCAGGCGCCCTGCGTATACACTCCTCGGCATGACGAACGCCATCGATCAGCACGCGCCCGGCGGCGGCCGCGCGCTCCATCCCTGGCTCATCGTGCTCGCCCTTGCGCCGGGCATCATCCTCACGCTCGCCGACGCCACGGTGATGACGATCACCGTGCAGAAGATCATCCGCGAGCTCGGTGGCTCCGTGGTCTCGGTGTCGTGGGTGATGAACGGCTACAACCTCACGCTCACCGTGCTCTTCCTGACCATGGGCCGGCTCGGCGATCGCTACGGCCACAAGCTCGTCTTCACCCTGGGCCTCGCGCTGTTCACCGCCGCCTCGTTGCCGTGCGCCCTGGCGACCAGCGTGCATGCCCTGGTCGCCTGGCGCGTGGTGCAGGCGCTCGGCGCCGCGGCCGTCGTGCCCACGGCGCTGGCTCTGCTCCTGCAGGCGTTCCCGGAGCAGCGCCAAGGCTTCGCCGCCGGCCTCTTCGGAGCCCTGAGCTCCCTGGCCGCCGCCGCCGGCCCGGTGCTCGGCGGCATCCTCGTCTGGTACTGGGGCTGGCCGGCGGTCTTCTGGTTCAACCTGCCGCTCGGCACGCTCGGCGTCGTCCTCGAGCTCACGCTGATGCGCGGGCTGCACACACCGCGCACTCGCGCCCCCCTCGACTGGCCCGGCGTGGCTCTGGTCAGTGCGGGCCTCTTCAGCCTCACGCTGGCGATCATCCAGGGCAACGATTGGGGCTGGTCCTCCGGCGCCGTCGTAGGTCTGTTCGTCGGCGGCGCCTCCCTGCTCGCCGTCTGGATCTGGTGGGAGCTCCGCACCACCTCGCCGCTCTTCGACCTGCGCCTCTTCCGCGACCGCACCTTCGCCGCGGCGAGCACGGCGATCATGACCGTCGACACGGCGATGATGGGCACGATGTTCATGCTCGTGATCTTCATGATCGCGATGATGGACTACAGCGAGCTCAGAGCCGGCCTGGCGATCGCCATTCTGCCGGTGGCGGTGATGGTGCTCACGCCGCCCGCCGGCTGGCTCACCGACCGTATCGGGCCGCGCTGGCCGGCGGTCATCGGCGCTCTGCTCAGCGCCGCCGGCCTGTTCGCGCTCGGGCACATGACGCGCACCGACCCGCTCTCGGGCGTGCTCTGGCGCAGCGCGCTGGTGGGCGCCGGCATCGGACTCTCGCTGCCGGCGCTGCTGGCCGCCGGCATGAGCTCCGTGCCCGGCGGCCACAAGGGCGCCGGCTCGGGCATGCTGAACACGGCGCGCCAGCTCGGCTTCCTGCTCGGGGTCGCAATCATCGTCGCCGTGTTCACCCACACGATGGGCATCGCCGTGAACCGCTCCGCCGATGCCGGCCAGGCGCTGACGCGCGCGCAGGACGGCATCAGCGCGCCGGTCAAGGATCGCCTTGTCCAGGAGCTCGACAAGGTCCGCACCATCGATGCCACCTCGGGCATGGACCAGATCCGCAAGGTGGCGCACCCCATCGCCGAAGACATCGGCGCTCAGGTCGGGCTCGTCGAGGGCTTTGTGCTTCTGCAGCTCAAGAACCGCCTTGAGGAGACGCTCTGGGACGAGGTCTCGGCGGCCTTTACCTGGCCGTTCTACACGGCGGGTCTCTTCGCGGTGATCGGCGCCCTGGCGGGCGCCTTGCTGCCGCGGCGCCTGCCGCGCAGCTCCGTGCCGTAGCGGCCTGCGGCCGCGGCCCGCCCGCGCTCAGTCTCCCGTCGCTGTGACGGCGGCGAGCAGCTCCGCCGGTTCGAAGACCGGCAGCGACGCCCGCGCGAAGTCGCGGCCGTTTCGCGTCACGATCCCAGCCGCCCCCCACGCCCTTGCGGCCTCGTGGATGACGGCGTCCTCGACATCCTCGAAGTCGAGCCGCAGCGCCGCCTCGAGCACATGACGGTCAACGGCGGCGACGGCGAACAGATCGAGGAGCCGGCGCAGGAGCCGGCGCGCCTCCTTGCCGCCCACGGCCTTCGTGGCGACGTAGGCGACGGTCGTGACCGTCGTCGCGCAGACAGCCCCGTCGATCCTCTCGTTGTCGACCAGCGTGAAGAGCCGCGCCGCGACGCCGGCGTGTGGCTCCCGCGCGAGCAGGAGGTCGAGGACGACGTTGGTGTCGAACAGCACCTTCACCGGTGCTTGTCCACGAGGTGCCGACCGTAGTCCTGCTCGTCGACGTTCGACCCGGTGAGCGCGCCGAGCAGCGCGCGCACTCTCGGCGTGAGCTCGGCATCCGTCGACGCCGTATCGGCGTCGATCAGCGCGAAGTAGTCGGCCACGAGTCGGGAGACGGACTTGCCCGATCTTCGGGCGTACTTCTTCGCGACGCGGATGAGGTCGTCGTCGAGGCGCAGCGTCAGTTTGGTGTTCACGGCACGACCTCCTGACGTACATTCGATGACCGAAGTATACGTCAAAAGAGCTCAGGCGGCAAGGCACGAGATCGCGCGACCGCGGCCCCGACTCAGACCGACTCGAGTTCCTCCAGCCGCTGCGCCACGAGGGCGTCCGCGGCGCGCGCCGCCGGCGCGTGCCCCGTCAAGGCGAGCACGAACGGCTCCTTCTCCAGCGAGTACAGGCTCACGTCGGTGACGGCGACCACCGTCGCGGTGCGTGGCACGTCCTGGATGAGCGCGATCTCGCCGAAGCCCTGGCCGCGGCCGAGCGTCGCCACGTCCTGGCCGCGTTTGGTGACGCTGACGCGGCCGTCGGCGATGGCGTAGAAGCAGTCGCCGGGCTCGCCTTCGGTGATGAGGGTGGCCCCGGCAGCAGCCTCGACAGGGACCAGGGCCCGAGCCAAACCCTCAAGCTCAGGTGCAGGCAGAGGGCTGAAGATGGGGATGGAGCGCAGCAGCTGGATCTGGACCTGCGGCATGTCGGCGGCGTCGTCGATGGTGCGCAGGCGCCGCCACGCCAGGGCGACGAGCACGAAGAAGAGGAGCGCGGTGCCTACGAGCCCCGCGCGCGCTCCACTCAACCCAATGAGCAATGGCACGAAGATCGCGGCGAAGGCGAGGCCGGCGTCCATCAGGGATTCGAGCAGCGCGAACACCTGGCCCATGACTTGCGGAGGCGCCGCGCGCTGCAGCAGGATGCGCCCGGTGACGTCGAAGACGCTGCGGCTCAGGCCCGCCACGGCGAGCAGCACGAACGCGCCGACGACCGTCGGGAAGATGCCCAGCACGCCCAGAGCCGCGGCCGCCGTGAGGATGCCGGCGATGAGCGCCGGCGCTAGACGGCGACGCGCCACGAGCGCGGCCGTGACTGCGACGCCGATCAGCCCGCCGAGGCCGAAGGCCGAGTTCAGGTAGCCGGCGCCGGACTCGCCGATGCCGAGCGTGGTGATGGCCAGCACCACGTACAGTACATCGAGCGCCCCGATGAGGATGTACTGAGAGCCGACCACGCCGACGAGCGTGCGCGCCGCCGGCACGCGCCACACGGCGGCGACGCTCGCGCGGACCTCGGCGGTCAGGGACGTCCCATCCCCGGGCTCGGTCAGCGGCCGCGGCCCAGGGATGCCGACCACCATGAACGCGCCGACCAGAGTGAACGCCGCCAGCACGCCGGCGGACAGTTCCGGGCCACCGATACCCAGCAGCACGCCGGTGAGGGCCGGCGCGATGAGCACGCTGGCGTTCTCCATCCAGCTCGAGACCACGTTGGCGGCGGTGAGCTCGAGCGGCGAACGCACCACGCTGGGCAGCAGCGCCGCCTGTGCCGGGCGCGGGACGGAGAGAGCGAGGTTCATGATCGGCGCGAGCACGTACACGAGCCAACTCGGCGCCCCGAGGAACATGGCCAGCGCCAGACCCGCCATGGAGAGCGCCATGATCAGCAGACCGAAGAACAGAACACGACCGGCGCGAGCGCGATCGGTGATTGCGCCGAGGTACGGCGAGACGAAGATGCAGGGGATCAGCTGCACGAGGATGATGAGGCTCACGGCCGCGGCCCCGCCATTCGTGTAGGCCCACACCGTAAGAGTCAGCCAGACGCCCCACTCCGCCCCGTTGAAGGCCAGCCAGGCGATCTCGACCAGCAGCAGCGAGCGGTTGCGGAACGCCGTCGCGAACACCCCGCGCGAGGATGCCGGACGAGCGGTGCTGCCTGCCTCCACGGCGCCCCCTCCAGACGCTGCCAGCCGTACTCTATGACGAATAGGGTCGTACGACGAGGGGATGGAGGCTGGGGGCCCTCGTCCTGGCGGCTGCGCTGCTCAGCTCGTCCCAGCGGCGCCGAGCCGCGCGAAGATCTCGCGGGCCGCGGCGAGCGGCGCTGCCGCCTCGGGCGCCTTCTGATGCCCACGCACGCCGCGCGCTACTCAGCCCTCTTGCTGTCGCTCCACCCCCCGGACCAGGGCGACAAGCCCCTGCAGGATGCCGACGGCTATGGTCGGCTCCTCGTTGAGAAGCCTCAGGAAGTCGGCGCGGGCGATGCGCAGCGTCTCGAGCTCATGCAGGGCGCTGACCGTCGCCGCCCGCGGCGCTCCGTCGAGCAGCGAGAGCTCCCCGAAGCTCTCCCCCGGCTCCAGCACGTCGGCGTGCCCGTCGGGCGTCACAACCTGCGCACGACCGGCGACGATGACATGGAACACGGCTCCGCGGGCGCCGGCGCGGGCAACGACGGATCCGCGTGAGTACCGTCGCGGCTCGGCGACACGCGCGACCTTGAGCAGGCGCCGCTTGGGCAGCCCGGCGAACAGCGGCACGCCGGCCAGGAGCGGCGCCACCTCACGTGCCGCCTGTCTGCCTGTCGTGCCCTCGGCCTGGGCCTCGGACGGCTCCTCCACGGGTCGCGCCGCCTCAGCGGACCTCACGATGTCCGCCCCGGCGGTGACCACGGAGCTCGGAGCGTCCGCCTCCAGGTCGCGGATAGTGGCGACCACGCCGCGCGCGAGCCCCAGGGCGATCAACGGTTCCTCGCGAAGCAGCTTGAGGAACGCGGGGCGCTCGATGCGAGCCACCGTCACGTCGCCGGCGGACACGACCGTGGCCGCACGGGGGGCGCCGTCGATGAGCGCGAGCTCGCCGAAGAAGTCGTTCGCCTCAAGCACGCGAGTGTGGCCGGCGGGCGTCCGCAACTCCGCCCGCCCTTCCAGGATGGCGAAGAACGCGTCGCCCGGCGCGCCCGCGCGCACGAGGGTCTTTCCGTCCGCAAACGTCCGCAATTGGGCCAGTCTCGCAACGGTCTTGAGATGGCTCCGCGACAGATCTGCGAAGAGGGGGATCTGGGCGAGGTATTTCGCCCATCCGGGCCAGGGAGCTGCGGCGTGCCAGGTCGCGTCGGCGTGGTCCGATGGGCTTCGCGGAGTCATGCGCGCCTCCCTTCTGCAGCGGCCGGCGCGCGCAGGAGCACCGGCTTGGCAAGCGACGAGGGCAGGAGTGTCTTCATGATGATCCCCCTTCCGAAGCCGGTGGGCGCCCCTGGGTCTCTCGCGGAGGCGCGCCCGACTGCACCATCTCTACCGCACGGGCCTCGTACTCTGACGCCCACGCTACATCCATCATCGCCAATGACAAAGCGGAATCGTGATCACTACGGCGCGAACACGCCGCTCGCGCCGGCCAGCCACACCGCGCACTCCATGCAGAACTTCGCCTTGCCAGGGTTCTCGGCGCCGCACGCCATACAGACGGTCATCGCAATCCTCGTCCTCCGCCTACGTGCACGCCCACCACGGGCGCACGTCGTGGCCGCGCCGCTCGTACCACTCGTCGCCGCCGTACACGAGCACCGATCGGCGCGTGACATAGCCGGGGCGTCCTTCGGCGGCAGCGCCCTCGGCGGCACTCGCGGCCAGCCTCTGGTAGTTCTCCAGGCCACGGAACGCGTCGGCGGCCACGGTCATTCCCGCCTTCGCCTCGACCGGCACCCTGCTCGTGCCGAGGTCGAGCACGACGTCGACCTCGCGGCCGTTGCTGTCGCGCCAGAAGTACAACGGCGGGCGCTCCCCGTGGTGCAGGAACAGCTTGACGAGCTCGGACACCACAAAGGTCTCGAACACGGCGCCGCGCAGCGGATGCAGGCGCAGGTCGCCGGACGAGCGCACGCCGAGCAAGGCGCACATCAACCCGGTGTCCAGAAAGAAGAGCTTGGATGTCTTCACCAGACGCCGCGAGAAGTTCTCGTGGTGCGGCTGCAGCAGCGTGATGATGTACGACGCGGTGAGGATCGAGAGCCAGCGCGACACCGTCACGCGGCTCACGCCGGCGTCGCTGCCCAGCGCTGTCAGATTGACCAGCTGACCGGAGCGACCGGCGCACAGGCCGAGGAAGCGCGCGAAGCTCGCGAGGTCGCCGATGGCGCCGGCCAGGCGCGCATCGCGCTCAACGTAGGTGGAGAGGTACGAGTCCAGCCACTGCGACGGTTCCAGGCCGTGATCGTGGATCGCCGGATACATGCCGGCGAAGAGTACGTCGTCAAGCGAGCCGGGCGGTGGCGCGGGCGCGGCGCCGGCGCCGATGCCGGAGGGAGCGGCCTCCGCCCAGGCGTCCGGCGCCAGTGCCGGACGCCGCCGCAGCTCGGCCGCCGAGAACGGCAGCAGCTGCAGCACGGCGGCGCGCCCCGCCAGCGACTGCGAGATCTGGGCGCCGAGCAGAAACTGCTGTGACCCCGTGAGCACGAACGGGCCGGCGCGACGCTCGTCCACCACCTGCTGAAGATACGAGAAGAGCTCGGGCACGCGCTGCGCCTCGTCGACGATCACCCCCGCCTCGCCGGCCACGCTCCTCAGAAAACCGTGCGGATCCTCCTGGACCGCGGCGCGACGCTGCAAGTCCTCCAGATTGACGTAGGCAAAGTCGGGGAAGGTGGCGCGCGCCAGCGTGGTCTTGCCCGACTGCCGCGGTCCGGTGAGGTAGACCACGGGGTAGGGACCCGCGACGCACCGGAGGGTCGCACTCAACGTCCTCGGGAAGAGACCGTCCACGCCACATCCTCACGTATGTAAACCGTACACCGAAGTTTCGCTTTGCATACTAGCAGGAGTCGCGGCCGATGACCATGCCCGCTGGGGACTCGAAAGTTGACAATCAGGAACGTCCGGCCGACGCCCACCTACGTCCGGCCGTCGCGGCATCACGAGCCGATGCCGCGCGCGAGGACGGCGTCCGTCTCGGCGAGTGCCGGCTTGGCCCCGAGCCGCGCGAAGATCTCGCGGGCCGCGGCGAGCGGCGCTGCCGCCTCGGGCCCTCTGCCGAGCGCCGCCATGCAGCGCCCTTGGCCCAGCAGGGCGTGCCCCTCTTCGTAGGGCACGCCGAAGTCGTGCCAGCGGGCGGCGGCGGCGGCGAAGCCGGCCGCCGCAGCTTCGTGTTCGCCTCGCGCTTCGGCGAGAAGGGCCCTGCACGTGACCCGCCCGTGCTCGCGCAGGGGCGACAGCGGCGAGTCATCCTCGGCGATCTTAGAAGCAAGATCAAGACTCCCGACGGCCATCGCGGCGCGCACGACGACTGGGGCGAATTCCATGTATTCGGTGATGCGTTGGCCGGCCAGCTCGCCAATCGACTCGCGCACTGCTTCCGGTCGCCCGAGCTCCAGATCAATGACGGCGGCGGCGACCAGGGAGTAGGCCCTCACCCACGACATGTCAGTCGAACAGGCCTGATCCGACAGCCAGTCAACGACCATCTGCGCCCCAGCAGACTTCCCCCTGGCAGCCAGCATGACTGCGCGTAGAACCTGCACCGCGATGAGGCAGAAGACGTCCTCTGCCTCCTCCAGGGCGATCTGCAGGCTGCGGGCCTCCGCTAGAGCCTCGTCCCAGTCGCCGGAGAGGTACTGCGGAATCATCAGCGCCGTGCGAAAGGACAGCACCAGTGACGGCGCGCCGGTACGCCGGGCCTCGTCCAGCGCCTGCCGGTAGGCTTCAAGCGCATCACGCGCTCCGACGAAGTCCCAGAGACTCGCCGCGTGGCAATCCTGGACAGCCGCAAGCTCCCACAGCAGGCCTTGCTCCCTGGCTGCCGTTTTCGCCCGGATCAGGTCGTCGATGCCGCCGCCGTCGCCCGCCGCCGTCCGTGCCATGCCCCGCAGGCGAAGCGCATGTGCCGGTTCGGGCAAGCCGAGCTCTTCTACGAGCACTACGATGCGGTTCAGGGCTTCGATCGTCTCCTGCATCGTGCGCTCACCAGAGACGAAGCCATCGCCGACCTCGAGCGTGAGAACGGCCGCCAACTCGGGGGATGGCCCGCTTCCGGCGAGGAGGTCCAGCGCCGCTTGGACTCTGTCGCTTGTCGGCTCGTTCAGCGTCGCGAGCACGTGGATCTGCTCGCAGATCGCCGCCGCCGCACTACCCTTCTCGCCGCTTGCCCGCAGATGCTCGATCGCCTGCTCCCAGGCGGCGACCGACTCTCGGTGCCGATTGGTGTGATCCAGGACCCTTGCCCACCCGCAGAGGAGTCGCGGTCTTTGAGCTCCGCTCTGCCCCGCGAGGTCAAGAGCGCGGGAGTAGTGTCGCTCGGCGGCCTGAACGTCGAGCGGCAGAGCGCGGCTTCCGGCCAGCGTCAAGGAGTCGATCGCCGGTTCCAAGAGCGACTCGGCGAGCGCCGGCTCACCCGCCATTTGGGCGAGGTCCAGGGCGGTGACGTAGTGGAAGGCGAGGATCTCGGCGATCTCCTCGACGCGTGCGCCGCCTTTGTCCTCAAGCCAGGCCGCGGCGCTCGCGTGCTTCTTGGCCCGCGCGCTCCGCGGCAGTTCACCATAGACGACGTCGCGCACCAGGCCGTGCCAGAAGAGGTGTTCGGACTCCCCTGCGAACGACGACGTCAACGCCGGGCGCACCAACTGCCGTTCGCCGAGGTCAGTCATGACCGCGTCGACCTCCGCCTCGCTTCGCTGCGCGAGTGCAGCGACGCCGCCGCGCCAGAAGGTCTCGCCGAACACAGCGGCGTCCGAGAGGATGGCCTTGTGCTCGGGCGGCAGCGTGTCGAGTCGGGCGGCGAGCACGGCCTGCACCGTGTCGGGTAGGGGCAGGTCCTCACTGGCCCGCAGGTGCAGGCCACCGCTCGTGCGCAGAAGAAGTCCGCGGTCCAGGAGCAGGCGTGCGAACTCCTCGGCGTAGAGCGGGTTACCGCCCGCGCGCTCGAGGATCGGCGCGCGGATGTCGTCAGCAAGGATGTCGTCCAGAAGCGCGGAGATCAGATCCGTTGTGTCGTCATTGGTCAACGGCGAAAGGGTGAGGCGTGCAGTGCTCGTGCTCGACGACAGCGTCTCGGGGCGACGCTGCACGAGCTCGGGGCGCGTCGTCGCGATGAGGAACAGGGGAGCTGCCAGCGAGTCGGCCGCGAGGTGTTCGATGAAGGCGAGCATGCCGTCGTCGGCCCAGTGCAGATCTTCGAAGACGAAGACCGCTGGTCCGGAGGCGGCGATCTGCGCGAGGAAGAGAGCCCAGGCGGCGAAGTTCTCCTCCCGCGAGGCCTCGGGGGCCTCGAGACCCAGCAGGGGTCGCAGTCGCTGATGCAGCCAGGCGGCGTCCGCGCTCTCGTCGACCACCGTCTTCAGCTTCTCTTCGACGGAAGCGACGCCGTCTGAGTCGAGGATTCCTGCGTGAGCCTTGACGATCTCTGACAGCGCCGCGAAGGTCACGCCCTCGCCGTAGGGCAGGCAGCGGCCCTGGCGCCAGGTGACTAGCTCGGGGCGCGCCTCAATCACGCGGGCAAACTCGAGCACGATGCGGCTCTTGCCGATGCCGGGCTCGCCGATGAGCAGCAAGCAGTGCCGCTGCTTTGAGGAGCAGACTCCAGCGAAGGCCTCGTCCAGCGTGCGCAACTCCACGTCCCGGCCGAGCAACGGCACGCTGGCAAGCCCGGCGGTGCGGAGGCCGGTACGCGATCGGGCTCCCGTGGCCAGCCAGGCGGCGACCGGCTCGCTCTTGCCCTTGGCGGTGACCGGGGCGAACTCCTCATACTCGATGACGCGCTGGCTGAGCTCGTGGGTCAAGGCTCCCACGGCGACGCCGCCGGGCGGAGCAGCCGCCTCCAGACGGGCGGCGACGTTGACGGCGTCCCCTGTGAGGAAGCCGCGGCCGGAGGCGGGATCGACATCGAGTCGCACCAGCGCTTCGCCGGTGTTGATGCCGACGCGGACCTCGAGTGGCGTGCCGTCTGGACGCCGAAAGCCCTCGAGTGCGCGTTCGAGGCGCAGGCCGGCGCGCACCGCTCGCTCGGGGTCGTCCTCGTGCACGATCGGCACGCCGAAGACTCCGACCACGGCGTCGCCGATGAACTTCTCGACGGTGCCGCCGTGGGACTCGATCGCGTGTCGGGCTCGCTCTGCGTACTCGCCGAGGAGGCGATCGACGTCCTCTGGGTCTGCCGCCTCGGACATCGCCGTGAACGAGACGATGTCGGCGATCAGAGTCGTGACTACCTTGCGTTCCTCGGGGCGAGCACGGGATACGGAGAGAGCCACCCCGCACCCCATGCAGAACCTGGCCGCGGCAGGGTTCTCGGCGCCGCACGACGGGCAGACGGTCACTGGCCGGCCTCCGCGGCCGCGGCGGCCGCGGCGAGCACAGCCTCTGTCTCCTCGAGCGCCGGCTTCGCCCCGAGCCGCGCGAAGATCTCGCCGGCCGCGGCGAGGGGCGCTGCCGCATCAGACGCTCTATCGAGCGCCAGCAAAGAGCGGCCCTGTCCGAGGAGGGCGTGCCCCTCCTCGTAGGGCACGCCGAAATCGTGCCAACCAGTGGCGGCGTCGACGAAGCCGGTCGCCGCCGACGCGTGCGCGCCGCGTGCTTGATCGAGCAGCGCGTCCGCCGTCGCCAGGATGTGCTCGTACAGCGGCACGATGGAATCGATCCCTTGCACGAGTCTGGAGGCCATCTGCGGGGCGCCGCAGGCGATGGCGACGCGCATACCGTCTGTCAGCAACTCCGCGTACCGCGCATCCGGATTGAAACCATGTGTCACCTCGATGTCGGCTAAGAGCGCCAGCGCTCTCTCCCGGTCGCCGGCGAGGTACCGGGCGAGGGCCGCCGGCGCATGGCAGTAGACGTCCAGGCCGATGGACTTGACCGTAGCGCCCCGTTCCTCCAACCAGGCAGCCAAGGCGAGGGCGGCCTCGAGGTCGCCGCTCCAGCACCGCAGCATCGCTTCCTGTGAACGCACCTGGATCAAATCGACAGTATCGCCCGCGTCATCCAAAGTGGCAGACGCGGAGGTCACCGCTGCCAGCGCCTTGTCCCAGGCCCCATCCAGACCGAGCGCCTCCGCCGCGAGACCGCGGACCCCCGCCGCAGCAACGCGCATGCCGCGCCTTTCGCAAAAGTGCAGGGCCTCATCGCATATGCGCAGGCTCGCTCGCGGTCCCTCGATCGACGCAACGAGGATGGCGTGGTCCACGAGTGCGTGCGCGTACTCCTGGCCGAGTCCCTGCTCCCTCGCTTCGTCTACCGCTGCGCCAGAGTCAGCGAGCCCCCCCGCATCCCCGAGCGAGCAGCGCAGCGCTCCAAGGGTCTTCAGCGTGTCAACGGGCGTCGGCAGACCCAATTCCACAGAGAGCTCAAGGATCGCCTGCAGCTCCGGCAGGAGCTGATGTCGCTGCTCTCGGTTCAACCACCAGCGGCACATCGCCGCTCGCGACGCCACGGTGATGAACTCCGGCGAAGGATCATCGCCTCGCAGCAGTTCCAGCGCCTCGATGCTGAGCTGAGGATCCCATTCGCAGCGCCGGTCGAGGAAGAAGTTCAGTTCGGTCATGCCCAGAGCTCCTCGCCTGACGTCGCCCTGGGCGAGCAGCGCGGGGATGGCCTCGATGAGCGCAGCGATCCCACAGTCATCCTGAGTACAGAGCACATTGAGCACCTGTGCCCACTTGAGAAGCAGCACAGGACGCTGTGTATCGCCTTCGTCGGCCAGCTCAAGCGCACGCGCGTAGTGGCGCTCCGCGGACTCCGCGTCCAGCGCGTACGCGCGCTCTCCTGCAAGCGTCAGGTAGCGCACAGCGTGTCGCGCGGCCGCCACCGCCTGCTCTGCATCGCCGCTGGCGCCGAACAGGTCGTGCGCGGTCGTGTAGTGGTGTGCAAGCACACCGGCAAGGTCCTCGAATCGGTCGCCGGCGACCCCTTCGATCCAGGTCGCGGCGGCCACGTGTCGTGCAGCCCGCACAGTGCGGGGAAGCGTCTGATAGGAAACGTCGCGTGCCAGTCCATGGACGAACGCGAACTCCTCCTCTCCTGCCATCGAAGAAGTGCGCACGCGCCGGACCAGCTGCTTCTCGACGAGCCGGTACAAGGCGTCGTCAACGTCGCCGCGCTCGTGCCCGCCCAGTGCATCCACAGCTCCGGCCCAGAACGTCTCACCGATGACGGCGGCGTCGCCGAGGAGCGCCTTCTGCTCGGGGTGCAGCGCGTCGAGACGTGCCGCGATCACGGCCTGCACCGAAGCAGGGAGCGTCGAAGCATCGGCGCGATCCATGAGGAGTCTCACGGACTCCTCAGCGTAAAACGGATTGCCAACGGCGCGGTGCACGATCTCGGCGACAGCCGACGAACGCGCGCCAGCGCCCTCCATGAGCCCCTCGACGAGCCTTCCCGTGTCGTCCATCGACAGCGGCTCCAGGCCGACGCGCTGGGTGTGTCGCGCAGCGGCGAGGAAGCCTGGATGCTCCTCGAAGAGCTGCGGTCGGGCGGTCCCCACGACCAAGAGGGGCACGGCGTCCACGTGGCTGGCCAGGTATTCGAGGAACGCGAGCAGGGGTTCGTCGGCCCAGTGGAGGTCCTCGAACACCAGGACAGTCGGTCGAGTCGCGGCAAGACCCTCGAAGAAGCGCAGCCAGGCGGTGTGGTTCACTCCCGGGTCGACGGGCGGTGCCTCGAGTCCCAGCAGGGGGCGCAAGCGCTGGCGGAACCAGTCGCGGTCGGAGCCCTCCGGGAGGATGGCTTCGAGCTTCGCCTCGGCTACCTGCTCACTGTCCGTCTCAAGCACCCCGGCGTGCGCTTTGACGATCTCGCCGAGAGCCCAGAACGTCGCCGCCTCCCCATAGGGAGGACATCGCCCCTGGCGCCAGGTGACCAGATCGGGGCGTGCGTCCACGCGGGCGAGCAGCTCGAGGACCAGCCGGGACTTGCCGATGCCGGGTTCGCCGACGATGAGGACGAGCTGTGGCGTCGAGTCGGCGAGACTCCTGTCCAGCATCGCGGTCAGGTAGACGAGTTCGGTGTCCCGGCCGACCAAGGGCGTCAGAGCAACCGTCGCGTCGGCGCCGAGGCGCGAGACCGGCGCCAGCGCCCGCCACGCCTCTACCGGCTCCGACTTGCCCTTGGCGGCGACGGCCGGCAGCTCCTCGAAGACGAAGGCGCGCTGGCTCAGCTCGTGCGTTAGGGCGCCAACGGCGACGCCCATGGGCGGGGCAGCGGCCTGCAGGCGGGCAGCAACGTTTGCGGCGTCGCCGGTGAGGAAGCCGCGTCCAGAAAGTGGGTCCACGTCGAGGCGCACGAGGGCCTCGCCTGTGTTGACGCCGGCGCGGACCTCGAGAGGCGAGCCGTCGGGGCGCATGATGCCCTCAAGCGCCTGCACGATGCGCAGGCCGGCGCGCACGGCACGTTCGGGGTCGTCCTCGTGCACGGCAGGCACGCCGAAGACGCCGACCACGGCGTCACCGATGAACTTCTCGACGGTGCCGCCGTGGGACTCGATCACCTTGGTGGCGCGGGCGAAGTACTCGCCGAGCAGGCGGTCGACGTCCTCGGGATCGGCGGCCTCGCTCATCGCGGTGAAGCCGACGAGGTCGCAGAAGAGCGTGGTCACGATCTTGCGCTCTTCGGCTGCGGCTGCGGGCGCAGCCAGCCGCGCGCCGCAGCTCAGGCAGAAGCGCGACGCCTCAGGCAGTTCGGTGGCGCATGACGGGCAGGCGATCATCCCATGGCCCCTCCTGCCTGAACACTACTACCTTCGCAGCTCTGGTGGGAGAGGCTGTCGCGCACGCGTGGACTCCCGCCGGCGCGCCGTATAGCGCCTCCTCATTGGCGAGCAGGCGCCGCTCCATTCCGACCACCGTCCTCGTCCTCGCGCCAGAGCACCGCAGCGAGGTCCTCCGCCACTCGCCGGAGGCGCTCGCCCTCGACGAGCGCATCGCCCGCGAGCGGCCGGCGCAGCTCCAGTAACGTACGCGGCGACGGCCGGAGGCGCCCCTGCGGGGCCCCGCCGGCCGTCGCCTCTCGCACCGCGTCAGTGCACGGGCGGCCGCGGCTGGATGAACCGCGCGTGTGCGCGCTTGGGGCCCGGCGTGCACCAGGCCAGCGTGAGGTCGTCGCCCTCGCGCGGCATCATCTGCGCGCACGCAGGCCGGCCGGCGAACACGACCTGCCTCGAGTGGTCGCTCTCGGCGCAGGTGCAGCGGGCGCGCGGCTGCACGGCGAAGAGCTCCGCGTACCTGCACTCGAGGCAGACGGCGAGGTGGCCCGGCAGGGCGATGGCCCTCGGCTCAGCCGGCTGCTCGACAAAGGCGGGCCGCCACTGAGCTGCGCTCGGCTCCTCGGTGACCGGAGTCTGCGGGTCGGCCTTCATCGTCCCTCCTTGATCGCGATGCAGCACTGTCGGTGAGCACGCTACGGGGGTGGAGGAGGCGCCGCCTCACCCGATTCGGGTGATTCGTCCGACACGAATCGCCTGCCGGATGCTGCCAGGGCCCGCTCGGCACGCGAGAAACCCAACGGCGACCCATTGCCGCAGCTGCCCTCTTGGTACTAGCGTCATGCCGACAACGTGAAAGGGGGGCGATGTGGCATCGCAGACAACCGACGATTGGCAGATCCAGGTGGTGGCCTACGACTCAGGCGGAAAGCCGCCGACGTTGACGGCCAACGGCGGTCCGAGCGGAAGCGTGAAACCTGAGGACATCGACAAGCTGCTCGATGCTCTCGGGGTGTTCGCGCAGCGCGCGGGCGCCAAGCTCAACGCCCTGAAGGTCACCCCTTCGGAGTTCACGATCGAGGGTCACGTCGCGCTGCAGATCACCGCCGGGCCTCCGGTCCTGCAGTTCGGCGTCGAGACCGGTCTCTCGATCTCGATGACCTGGAGGTTCGAGGATTCCACCGTGCAGATCGCGCCACTGCGGCGCAGGTCGCCGGCGCCGCCTCCGGGGCAGCCCTCCGCGCCTTCCGTCAGTTAGAGGGACCTGCCGCTTCGTGCGGCGGCCCCCAGACCCAGCCGATGAGGGCGCTCCTCGTCAGCATGCCCTTCGCGACGGTGCTGCGTCCGTCGCTCGGCGTCAGCCTGCTCAAGGCGTCGCTGGAGCGTGAGGGCGTCGCCGCGGACGTCGTCTACCCGGGGATCGCGTTCGCGCGACTGCTCTCCCTGCGCGACTACGAGCGCCTCGCCGACGGGTTCCCCCACCCGATCCTCGCCGGCGAGTGGGTGTTCACGGGGTGTCTGTACGATGAGGCACGAGGCCCGGACCCCGGCTACGTCGACGACGTGCTGCGTGGCCGCTGGCGACTCGCCGAGGACGACGTCGACCTGATCCTCCGGGCGCGATCCCTGGTGCCGGGCTTCCTCGACGCCTGCATGGCCTCGATCCCCTGGGCTCAGTACGACCTGGTCGGCTTCTCGTCGTGCGGCGCGCAGAACGTCGCCTCGCTGTCTCTGGCGCAGCGAGTCAAGGCCGCCCACCCCGGGATCGCGATCGCCTTCGGCGGCAGCAACTGGGACGAGGAGATGGGCGCCGAGTACCACCGGCGCTTCGCCTTCGTCGACTTCGGCTTCTGCGGCGAGGCCGAGCGCTCGCTCCCGGCGCTCATGTCGTGGCTGCGCGAGCGCCCCGGCGACGGGCTTGCGGCGATCCCGGGCATCGTCTACCGCCACAACGGCCGCACAGTCTCGAACGGACCCCCCGCGCTCGTGGCCGACCTCGACACCCTCCCGGAGCCCGACTTCGACGACTACTTCGCGACGCTGGCGATGAACGGCCTGGCCAAGCGCGTCACACCCGTGGCGCTCGTGGAGACCTGCCGCGGGTGCTGGTGGGCCGACAAGCATCCGTGCCTGTTCTGCGGCTCACCGGGATGCCGCAGGGCGTTTCGCCGCAAGAGCTCGCGGCGAGTCCTGGACGAGCTGCGGCACCTCGCGTCCCTGCCGGGGATCGGTTCCGTCGACATCGTCGACGACGTTCCCCCGCCCGAGTTCTTCGACGCCGTGCTCCCCGCACTCGCGGCGGATCCTCTGGATGCCCCTCTGTCGTGCGAGGTGCGCCCCGAGGCGACACGCCGACACATCGCACTGCTGGCCGCGGCGGGCGCGACCATCCAGCCGGGGATCGAGAGCTTGAACGATCACATCCTGCATCTGATGCACAAGGGCTCGCGCGCCCTCGAGAACGTCCGCCTCCTGCTGTGGTGCAGGGCTCACGGCGTGCCGGCATCGTGGAATCTCATCTACGGCGTGCCCGGCGAGACGGCCGCCGACTACGAGCAGATGCTCGGCCTGCTGCCGGCCCTGAGCTTCCTCGAACCTCCGGACGGCTGCGGCCCGGTGCGCCTCGATCGCTTCAGCGCCTACGCGGACCGCCCGGGAGACTACGGCCTCACCGACCTGGCCGCGCTGACGCCGTATCGCTACCTCTACCCCTTCCCCGAGGAGTCGCTCAGACGCGTCGCCTACGCGTTCGAGTACTCGTTCGCGAACGAAGACGACCCGTGGGCGAAGGCGACACGGGTCATCGCCGCGGTCCAGAGCTGGCAGTCGGCGGGACGACGTGGCGAGGTGCGCCTGGCGACGGAGGGAGACGGCTCGACGACGATCCTCGACACGCGCGACGACGCGAGAGCCTCTCGCCGGACGCTCGACGCGCTGGAGGCGGCGGTCTACCGCGCCTGCGCGGGCATCTGCCGCCGGTCGCAGCTCGATGAGCTCGTGGCCGCCGCCTGCCCCGACCCAGTCGCGACAGCAGCGGACATCGACGCTGCCCTGGACTCGTTCGTGCGCGACCGCCTGATGGTCCGCGACGGCGAGCGCTACCTCAGCCTCGCGCTCCCTCCTCAGGACGAGGTCGACGCATTCACCGGCGGGGTCCTCGAGACGGCGGAGGCGCCGGCTACGGCCTGACGGAGCCGGCACCCGTCTCGCGAAGGGTCCTTGCCTCGGCGAGCGCCGGTCCGGCGCCGAGCGCAGCCAGGATCTGCGCCGCTTCGTCGAGCGCGGGTGCCGCGTCAGCAGCCCGGCCGAGCGCCGTAAGGCAGCGCCCCTGCCCGAGGCGCGCCAGCGCGCGCTCGTGCGGGACGCCGAGGCTTTCCCAGCGGGACGCGGCGTCTTCGTAGAGCGCAAGGGCGGACCCCGCGTTACCGTCGCACTCGGCGAGGACGGCGTTCACCGACGGCTCGATGCAGGGCCGCAGAGGACGACCGGCGACCACCATGTCCGCGAGCCGGGACACGACAGCGCAGGCGCCGATGGCCGCGGCGCTGCGAGCCGCCTCCGGGACCAGCCAGTCGAACTCGTACTCGTCGCACAGACCCGGAAGGGCGAGACAGTCGTTGAGCAGGCGGCCGGCGCGCGCATCGTCTCCCAGGGCGACGTGCACGCACGCCGCCGCGATCAGCGCGTCGGCACGCAGAAGGGACTCCCCGGGGCCGTCGCCGAGCGCCTCGCTCCAGTCGGCGAAGGGCATGGCCTCGTGGGCGTGGCCTTGAGCCGCCTGCAGCCGCGCCTCGAGGGCGCGCAGGTAGCCGAGCTCGGCCCAATTGCCGGCCCGCTCCAGCTGCGGATCGAGATCGACGGCCTCCGCCAGCGCCGCCGCCCAGTCTCCGGAGCGATACAGGTCGTGGGCGATGCCGTAGCGCAACGAGAACGCCATCGCCTGGTCGTGCCGCCTGAGGCAGAACTCGAGGCCTTCGCGACGCAGTCGCAGTGAGGCCTCCGGCCCCTCGAACTGGCCCAGGGCAGTGCCGTAGTTGTAGTAGATGGCTGCAGTGGGCCGCGCGAGTCCCTGCTCGCGAGCTTCGTCCAGGCCGCGGCGGTAGTCGGCCAGCCCCGCGGCGTCGCCGGCCACGCAGCGCCAGTCGGCCTGGGAGACGAGCGCCTCCACGGGGGTCTCGATGCCGAGCGCGGCAGCAAGGGCGAGGGCGCGAGCCGCCGCCGGCAGCGCTGCTTCGAAGTCAGCCGTCTCCGTGCACAGCATGGCCCACGAACCGAGGACGGCCACGAGTTCGGCTGAGGGCCCTGCCGCCTCGATGGGCGGGATCACTTCGCGAAGTACCTGGACGGCGCGCGCCGTGTCGCCGACGAGGCCCAGCGCCGTGGAGTAGTCGACCGTCGCCAGGGCCAACTCGCGACGCTCGTCACGGGCCTCGAACAGGGCCACACCTTCCTTGAACGCTTCGAGCGAC
Source organism: uncultured Thermoleophilia bacterium (assembly GCA_963765635.1). Classification (GTDB taxonomy): domain Bacteria; phylum Actinomycetota; class Thermoleophilia; order UBA2241; family UBA2241; genus CAIXSE01. The sequence goes on along the minus strand of CAVXXF010000002.1, from coordinate 74,825 downwards.
TCCTCGAAGCGGCCGCTCTCCATGAGTGCTTTGCCCCACTTCCTCAGCACGAGCGGCCGCTGCGGGCTGCCGTCCGCGGCAAGGCCGGCGGCGCGGGCGTAGCGCGCCTCCGCCGCCGTGACGTCCAGCGGCAGCGTCCGGTCGCCGGCCTTCGTGAGCGCGCCGATGGCCGGCTCGAGCTGGCGTTCCGCCAGCTCGAGCTCGCCGGCGGCGCGCGCCAGCTCCAGCGAGGTCACGCGGTGGTGGGCGAGCACGTCGGCGAGGTCGTCGACGCGCCCCCCGGAGTCGTGCTCGAGCCAGTCGGCCACGGCCGCATGCTTCGTCGCGCGCACGGCGCGCGGCAGCTCCTCGTAGGCGACCTCGCGCGTGAGCGCGTGCCAGAAGGTGTACTGCCGCTCGCCCTCCACGGCCGACTCCCTGACCGGCCGCACGAGGTCGCGAGCCGCGAGCTCGCCGAGTTCCGTTTCCACGGCATCTCTTCCGAGACCGGCGACGGTCGCCAGCGCCCCCAGCCAGAAGTCCTGGCCCACCACGGCGGCGTCGGCCAGAAGCGCCTTGCGTCCGGGCCTCAGCACATCGAGACGCGCCGCGATCAGCGCCTGCAGCGAGTCGGGAAGGGCGCCCGCGGCCGGCGCGTCGCTGCCGTCTCCCTCTCCTCTCGCCGCGGCCTCGTCGGCGAGCAGCCGCACGAGTTCCTCGGTATAGAGCGGGTTGCCGCCGCAGCGCCGGACGACTTCATCCTGCATCTCGGCGGGGACCTCGCTGGCACGCAGAAGGTCCGCGGCGAGCTCGCCGGAAGCGCGAAGTGGCAGGCTCTTGAGGTCGATGATTTCCACGCGGTCGGCCGACGACGCCAGGCCGCGATGATCGTCCAGGAACTCCGGCCGCGCCGCGCCGACCACGAGCAGCGGTACATCCGCGGCGTGTTCGACGACACGCCGGAGAAACGTCACCAGGCTGGGGTCCGCCCAGTGCAGGTCCTCGAAGATGAGGACCGTCGGGCGTTCCGCGGCAAGGTCCTCCAGGAAGCGCTGCCAGGCGACGAGGTTCTCCTCGAGGGACGCCGCCGGAGCCTCCAGGCCCAGGAGGGGCCGCAGGCGGCGGCCGAGCCAGTCGCGCTCCGCACTCTCGCTGAGCATCTCGTCGAGTCTGCCCGCGGTCGCCTCGAGATCGTCGGATTCGAGGATCCCGGCGTGCGCCTTGACGATCTGCGCCAGCGCCGAGAACGGCGTCACGTCGCCGTACGGGGGACATGAGCCCTGCCGCCACGTGATCAGCTCCGGCCACGCGTCCACGAAGCGCGCCAGCTCGAAGATGAGGCGCGACTTCCCGATGCCGGCCTCTCCCAGAAGCAGCGCGAAACGCGGCTCGCCCGTGTGGCTGACGTCCTCGAGCAAGCCGGTCAGCGCCTTGAGCTCCGCCTCGCGCCCGACGAACTCCCCGGACCGGGCGACGTCGAACTCCAAGCCGGTGCGGGTCAGGGAGCGCCTGGCCAGCCACATGCGCGCGGGCGCCGATTTGCCCTTGAGCGTCAGCGGGGCTAGCTCTTCGTACTCGAAGCGGTCGACGGTGAGCGCATGGGTCGCCTCGCCGACCACCACGCTCATGGGCGGCGCCACCGTCTGCAGGCGCGCGGCGACGTTCACCGCGTCGCCCACCAGAAACCCCTCGCCGGCCTGTGGGTCGACATCGAGCCGCACCAGGGCGCGCCCGGTGTTCACGCCGACGCGGGCGCGGACGGGCTCGCCGGCCATCTGCGGCAACTCCCCCAGGCCCTCGAGCAGGCGGAGGCCGGCGCGCACGGCGCGCTCCGGATCGTCCTCGCGCACCACCGGCACGCCGAACACGGCCACCACGGCGTCGCCGATGAACTTCTCCACCGAGCCGCCGTACGAGCGGATGACCCGCCCGGCGAGCGCGTTGAACGCGCGCAGAAGGCGGTCCACGTCCTCCGGGTCAGCGCGCTCCGAGAGCGCCGTGAAGCCGACGAGGTCGCAGAACAGCGACGTGACGATCTTGCGCTCGGACCTGGCCCCGCGGCTGCTTTCGAGCGGCGTCCCGCATCCCATGCAGAATCTCGCCTGCGTCACGTTCTCGGTGCCGCACGACGGGCAGGCGGTCATGGGGCAGCCGACTCCGTGACCGCCGCGAGGCGGTCACTCCGATCCGATCTCTCGCCCGCGCGCAGCACCGGGAGGCACCCCCTTGCCCACATGACCGAGCACGCTGGTTCGACCAAAGATACCTGTCGCACCAGCGTCATGGTAGTGCCACGGCGTTCGGAGGAGGAGCTCGCGAGAACGTCGCGTCTCAGTCTTCGGGCGGCCGCACGCGAAGTCGCTTGTAGAGGGCGGCGATATCCTCGCCGCCCTCCCCCGCCTCGTGCGCCTGCCGGCAGTAGGCGACGAAGGCGTCGGTCATCAGCGACTGCAGGCCCTTATCGGCGAAGGCCTGCTGACGCCGGCCGGAGCCCACGAGGTGGACGTCCACGGTCGCCTGGTCGCCGTCGTAGTCCGCCGCTTCGAGGCGCCGCGCGGCGTCGGCGATGTGGTCGAGCAGCAGCGCCGTCATACCGGGCATGACGGCGGCGAAGTCGGCCGGCGCCACGCCGCGGCTCGCGGCCAGCGCGGCGCTCTCCAGGAAGCCGGCCAGCGCCGCGTAGTAGAAGCCGAACGCCGAGATGTAGGTGGTGTTCTGCACGGCCGGGTCTTCGCCCAGATAGCGCTGGCCGCCGGCCAGGTCCGCCAGCGTTCCACGGTGCTCTTCGAAAGCCGACTCGCTCCCCGCGTACAGGATCACCGCGTCGTCACGCCCGATGTGGCGCGGGTAGCCGACGATGCCGCCGGCCAGCATGCGCCCGCCGGCGGCCGCCACGCTGCCCAGCTGGCTCCGCACCTGCTCCTCGCTCCCGTTGGTCAGCTGCACGAGCGTGCGCCCGGCGAGCGACTGCGTCGCGCCGGCCGCGCCAATCACCGTTTCAGCCGCAGGGTAGTCGGTCACGCACATCACGCTCAGCGGGCTCGCGGCGATGGCTTCGGCCGGGGTGGCGGCCCACCTGACCCCGGCGCGCGTAAGCGTCTCCGCCCGCGCCGCCGGCACCTCCGATCGGTTCCACACCGTCACGTCGTGCCCGTGCTCCGCCAGCACTCTGGCGAGAGTGCCCCCCATCGCCCCCAGCCCGAGCACACTGACCTGCGCCATGACCCTCACCCCTCAGCTACACCTCGATAAGCCCTTCGCTGACCATCACGGATTCCCCGCCGATCCACACGTTGACGACCTCGCCGTCCCTCTTCTCGGTGCGAGCCTCCAGCACGCTCGGGCGGCCCATCTCGACGCCTTGCGCGATGCGCCAGGAGAAGCTGCCGCCGACCGCCTCGTCGAGGTGGCTGAGCAGCCCGACGAGCGCGCAGTTGGCGCTGCCGGTGGCGGGATCCTCGGGGACGCCGTCCATCGGCGCGAACATCCGCGCCCGTATGTCGAAACCGTCGGACGTCTTGACGTAGAGGTGCAGGTCCGGCAATTCGATGCCGCCGGCGATGAGGCCCTCGAGTCCGCCCACGTCCGGTCGGGCGCGCTCCAGCGCGCCCCGGTCCCTGAGTTCCGCGATCAGGAACGGCAGGCCGACCGACGCCATCTGGGGCGCGTGAGCCGCGGTGACGATGTCATCGGCGTTGAGCGAGACCGCGGCCGCCACAGCCTGCGCCGTGACGGTCCTGCCAAGAGTGAGGCTTTGGGGAGCCGTGAGCTCGCACCAGATCCGCCCTTCCTCACGCTTCTCGATGGCGACCGGGACGAGACCCGCCAGCTCCTCGAAAGTGACCGATATCGGCGCATCCAGCGGCCCGAACGCGCCCATGGTCGCAAGCACGAACGCCGTGCCGATATTGGGGTGCCCGGCGAACGGCACCTCGCGCGGAGGTGTGAAGATGCGCACCCTGCGGTCGTGCCCCGCCTCGGGCGGCAGCACGAAGGTCGTCTCCGAGAAGTTGAACTCCCGGGCGATCTGCTGCATCTGCCGGTCGCTCAGACCCCCCGCCTCCGGCAGCACGGCGAGCTGATTGCCTCCGAAGCGCGTGTCGGTGAAGACATCGCAGGTGAAATACGGGTAGCGCATGGCATCCCCTTTCCGTTAGGCGGCGGTCCCGGACCACGGCTTGATCTGCGCGAGCTCTTCGGCCAAAGCGTCTTCGGCGACCTCGGTGTCGTAGGCCGCTTGGGCGCGCAGCCAGTAGCCGTTGGAAAGGCCGAAGAAGCGGCACAGCCGCAGGTCGGTGTCGGCGGTCACGGCGCGTCGGCCGCCGACGATCTCGCCGATGCGCTGGGCGGGCACGCCGATCTCCTTGGCGAGGCGGTACTGCGAGAGCCCCATCGGCAGAAGGAACTCCTCGCGCAGCAGCTCGCCGGGCGTCACGGGCTTGAGCCTCTGCATCGTCATCCTCCTAGTGATAGTCGACGATCTCGACATCTTCGGCGCCCGCCGCCGTCCAGCGGAAGCAGACGCGGTACTGGTCGTTCACGCGGATGCTGTGCTGGCCGGCGCGATCGCCCTTGAGCGCCTCAAGCCGGTTGCCGGGCGGGACGCGCAGGTCTTCGAGGCGGCCGGCGATCTGCAGTTGGCGCAGCTTGCGCCTGGCGACCGCCTCGATGTTCACGAAGCGCCCGACCCTCCGGACACCGGCCAGCGCCTTTGTGTCCGCGTCCTTGAACGAGACGATCATGTTGAGATAGTAACGCTACGCGTTAGTAACGTCAAGCGTGATTACCGGGTCTCAGCTGATGCAAGCATCCAGTATCGCGAGCACTTCCCGAAGCACTGGTTCCGACGCGCTGCCGATGCGCTTGACGCCGCGGTGTTAGGGGTGCAGGAAGGCCTCAACAGTGTGCGCAGTCAGCCCACGTCGCGCCGCCGGAACCCCACGAGCCCGACGGCGATGAGGCCGGCGGCCGCGGCCGTCAGCCACAGCAGCGGCGCGGCAGAGAAGTCGCCGCCGGGCAACCTGGGCACGTGCGTGAACGGCGAGATGTCCATGATCGCCTGGCTCAGCTCGAACAGCGGTCCGAACTCGCCGAGCAGCATGAAGCCGACGAGCGCGACCCAGCCGAGGACGACGAACCGTGGGACCAGGCCAAAGGCCGCCACGACGATGCCAACGACAACCCACACCGCCGGGAGCTGCACCAGCGCGGCGACCACGATCCGTCCGAGTTGAGAACTGTCGCCCACCTGCACGGCACTGGCCAGCCCCGCGCTGACGCCGACCACGAGGAGCAGCGCCGCGGCCCCGGCCAGGGCTATCGTCAGGTGGCTCCACGCCCACGATGTGCGCCCCACCGCGGCGGCGAGCACGGGGTCGGCGCGCAGCGCCGACTCCTCCGTGCGCAGGCGCATCACCGCCTGCACGCCGAACACCGCAGCGAAGACGCCGGCGAAGGCCAGTTCCACGGCGAGAAACGCGTCGCGCAGACCACTCACGCCGCCAAGCTTGGTTATCAGCTCCTGGGCCTGCGGACTCTTCAAGAAGTCAGCGACGTTGGAGGCCATGCCGCCGACCACGAAGCCAAGTACGACGAACACTGCGGCCCAGGCGAAGAAGCCGCCGCGCTGCAGGCGCCAAGCGAGTGCCAGCGGACTGCGCAAGCCGGCGGCTGCCGCGGCGGGGCCCGGCCGGTCCGGCAGGAGACCCGCGGCGAAGTCACGGCGCGCCGCGAGCGCGTAGGCCAGTGCGGCGACCACCATCGAGAGGCCGAGCAGCAGAGCGAGGATCCACCAGCGGTCCCCGGCATACGGCCTGGTCTGCTGCCACCAGCCTACCGGCGACGGCCACGACAGCCAGCCGAACCCGTCGCCGGCCGAGGCGTCGCCGATCGCCCGCAGGAGGTAGGAGGCGCCGAGCACGCCGCCGGCCAGGCCGGCGGCGGTCCGCGCGCTTTTCACCAGCTGCGCGGTGAGGCCGGCCACGGCGGCAAAGGCGATGCCGAGGCAGGCGAAGCCCGCGCCCATGAGCAGCGAGCCGGCGGCCGGCATCCCGACGGCGATCAGGCCAAGCGCCGTGCCGAGGCCGGCGACGAGGCTGGCGCCGGCCGTCACGATGAGCGCGGCGGTGAGCGGCGCGCGCCGTCCCACGACTGTCGCGCCGAGCAGCTCGAGGCGGCCCGTCTCCTCCTCGGCACGCGTGTGCCTGACAACGAGGAACAGCGCCAGGATCGCGACGGCGATCGCGCCCATGATGCCCATCTTGAAGGTGGAGATCGCGCCGATCGAGGTCTCGTCGTGGATCGGGCCGTACAGCACCAGGGTGGACGTCGTGTTGTTGATGGCCGCGGCGGCCTGCACGCGCGAACCTTCGTCCGGATACAACTTGATCGTGGCGGACGCGGAGGCCGCAACCATGACCACGAGGAGCACGATGAACACGGGAAGGACGATGCGGTCGCGGCGCAGAGCGAGCCGCACCAGAGCGCCGGTGCCGGCGAGCGCGCTCACGATGCCTCCGGCTGCTCCGCGCCCGGCGTGGTCACGGCGTCACGTGCGGCTCCGCGCCCGGCGCCGCCCCTTCGTCTCCGTAATGGCGCAGAAACAGCTCCTCCAGCGTAGGCGGCCGGACCGTCAGGCCAGTCACCCCGATCGTCGTCAACGCGGTGAGCGCGCGGTCGAGGCTGCCCGGGTCGACCAGGAAGTCCGCGTGCGTGCCGTCCACGCGCAGATCGTGCACCCCCGGCAGAGCCGCGAGGCCGTCCGGCGGCCCGGCGAGATCGGCGGAGATCGAGACGCGCGCCAGGTGGCGCATCTCAGCGAGGCTCCCTACCTCGACCCGGCGGCCGTCGCGGATGATCGTCACGCGGTCGGCCAGCGCCTCGACCTCGGAGAGCATGTGACTCGAGAGCAGCGCGGTGCGGCCCTGGGCACGCAGCTCGACGATGCACTCACGGAACACGGCGTCCATCAGGGGGTCAAGGCCCGCAGTGGGCTCATCGAGCAGCAGCAGTTCGACGTCCGACGAGAGGGCGGCGACCAGGGCGACCTTCTGGCGGTTGCCCTTGGAGTAGGCGCGCGCCTTCTTGGTCGGATCGAGCTCGAAGCGCTCCAGCAGATCGGCGCGGCGCTTCGCGTCGAGGCCGCCCCGCAGCCGCCCGAGCAGGTCGATCACCTCGCCGCCGGTGAGGTTCGGCCAGAGGGTCACCTCTCCGGGCACGTAGGCGAGGCGGCGATGCAGCCGCTCTACGTCGCGCCAGGGATCGCTTCCGAGCAGCCGGACCGTGCCTGAATCGGCGCGTAGCAGGCCGAGCAGCACGCGGATGGTCGTCGTCTTGCCGGAGCCGTTCGGGCCCAGCAGGCCGTGGACCTCGCCGACCTCGATCTCGAGGTCGAGGCCGTCCAGCGCCCGTGTGCTTCCGAACGACTTGCTCAGTTTCTCGATCGCCACTGCTACGTTCATCGCACTACCGCTTGAGTCTCGGCGAAGGCTCGCGCGCGGGCTCGCCACCAGGACGCGGACGCTCCGCAAGGCGGCCGGTGACGTACTTGTGGAGCACGCTGGCGATCAGGGTCTGGTAGGGAACGCCCTCCTCGAGCGCTTTCACCTGGATGTCGCTCAGGTCACCCGACGACAGGCGGATGTTCACGCGCCGGTCCTTGATGGCCGTCGCCCGGGCGGCCGCCTTGAGCGTGGCGAGCTCCTCTTTGGTGGCGACCGAGTCGAGCTTCCCTTCCTCGAAGGCGACAAGGACGTCCTCTTCATAGGCGTCAATCTTCTGCATCGAGGTCCCTCCCCCGGAGGTAGTCCCGCGTCGCTTTGCGACTCGGGATGATGGTCTTGAGGAAGAAGAACCCCTCCTCCTCGACAAACGGCACCAGGTAGACATAGTCGTCCGCGGCCACCACGAGGATGGGCTGGCGCGGGTACTTTGCCAGGTTCGGATGGGCCAGGATATCGAGCAGGCCGTCCGAGCCGATTGCCACCACGATGCTCTCGAAGGACACGCCCCGCTCGGCCTGAAGAGCCTCGTTCTTCTCCGGACTCCAGCGAAACGGCTTCATAGCAGCATGATACCCGTCTGTGTGCCTTTTGTCATCATGCTCTGCGGGAAACGCGTGACACGCCCGCCGGACGCGGACCGCACCCGCCACGTCCATTCACGACAGGATCGCCCGCTCCGGCCACAGGTCGCGCCGTGACGAACCCCAGAGCGTGCTCACGAACTCGATGGACAGCAGGTCCTCGGCCGCGTGCAGCCAGAAGGCGCCGCTGTCCGAAAGCGTGATCTGCTCGCCGTCGTCTCTCAGCAGGCCGAGCAGGCGCGCCGCGGTCAGGTAGCGGCCATACGCGGCGTCAATGTCCTCGCCGAAGCGAGCCCGATAGTCGGCCTTGCGAAAGCGCGTCTCGTACACCCGCCAGTACAGCCAGCCGGCGCGCTGCATCTTCTCAGTAAGATCGACCGACAGGGCAATCGCCATGCCGCCGTCGTCCAGGGCCTTGATGTACTCGGCCACCCCGAAGGTGTTCAGGTAGAACACGTCCCTGAGGTACGAGCCGCCGCTGGCCCCCAGACCCAGGTACAGCGGCACCGTCACCGAGCAGTACCGCGGCACGCCCCGCTTCGTGAACGCCCAGACCGAGGTCCTCTCGTAGCCACTCTCGTAGAAGATCCTCTCGAGGACGTGCAGCATCCTTCGCCTCTTGAGGCTCTGCCGGATCACGTGTGCGCCCGGGCCGACGGCCCTCCCCATGGGCGTGTACGGGAACAGAAAAAGCGGATAGGCCGCGACCTGGTCGACGCCCAGCCTCACGAGGTCGCGGCCGGTCTCCGCGACCTCCCGCTCGGTCTGGCCGGGCAGGGCGAACATGACGTCCACGTTGACGCACGTGAAACCGTGCGAGACCGCACGCCCCACGGCCTCCTTGACCTGGCTCACGGTGTACGGCCGGCACAGGGTCCGCAGATGCCGGTCCACCAGCGACTCCACGCCGATGCTCAGGTGCCGCACGCCGAGCGCCTCGATGGCATCGAGGTTCTCGGCGCTCAGGTGGTTGGGATGGCTCTCCATGTGGATGTCGCAGTGCAGATCGAACGTGCGGCGCACGTGCCCGATGATGTCCGCCAAGCCGCTGTGCAGCATCGTCGTGGGGGTCCCGCCGCCGATGTAGAGCGAGGTGACCGGCTTGTCGCCGACGATGCCGGCGTAGATGTCGATCTCCCGCTTGATGGCTCTGACGTAGCCCTCTGCCAAGTCGGAACGGTAGATCTCCTTGTTGTACGGGCAGTACGGGCAGATGCGCTCGCAGAACGGGATGTGGAGGTAGAGCCCGAGCGCGTCGATCTGCGTGAACTTCTCGCGCAGCTCGTCGGGCGAGGGGACCGCCCGCGTCAGGCGGATCTCGCGCTCTCCGGTGAGGAGCCTCACGAGAGAGCGCCGGAAGAGCCTCTCGATGTCAGAAGTACTTGATCGCATTGCCGATCGCCGATGGCCTCAGCTTCAGGACCTGATCGATCTCCGCGTAGCTCAGGTAGCCACACTGCCGGCAGAGCTCGGGGTCGCCCGAGTACCTGCAGCACTCGTAGACGACGCCCTCTTCGTACACAGAGCAGGAGTGCAGCGGTCGCGCCCAGTCGTTTCTGAGGGCCGACTCCAGCCCCGCGCGGGAGTTGAGGATCCGGTAGCTCCCGCAGAGAGACAGGAGTTCGCGGAGGACGCGCTGCCGCTCGTCGAAGCCGAGCTCGAGCGCGTCGTGCCCGTAGTACGGCGTGTGCAGGTAGAAGAAGGTGCCGCGGATGTTGTCGATGCCCTTGACGTGCTCGCAGAACGCGCGGATCTCGTCCTTGTTGCGCGCGTTGATCGTAGAGTTGATGAAGAGCGACGAGTGAGGCGACTCGCGGATGTTGCCCATGATGCGCTCGAACGACGTGCCACGCAGCGCGTCGTGCGTGGCCTGGAGTCCGTCCACACTCACGAACACCGTGTCGGCCGACGTGCGCAGGGGGAGCGTGCCGTTGGTGTAGACGACCACGGTCAGGTACCGGAGGCCGTGGGCGTACTCGACGATGTCGTCGAGCCGGTGGGAGCCGTCCCGCCAGAGAAACGGTTCGCCGCCCTCCAGGTACAGACAGCGGCCGCCTTGCCTGTAGAAGGCATCCACGGCGGCCGTCACTTCCGCGAAGTCCAGGTCCTTCGGGCCGCGCGCAGCGACGGTGCAGTGCTGACAGCGTAGGTTGCAGCGGTTGGTGAGCACGAGGCCGCGGATCAGGGGCGGGTCTGTGCGGAGCACGTGGTGGTCTACCAGATACGTGAGGCCCCACCACGAGGTCCTCAGAACGGCCCGGGCGCTCTGCTGGTGTGCGTGCGCTGTCATGGCTCCCCCCTACACGCATACCCCGGAGCGCGCCTTGCTCAAGCGTCGGGAGAGGCGGGGCGGCGGGCGGCTCTTCCGCCCGCCGCGACCGCGACGTCACCGCAGTCGACCAGGCCGATCGCGCGCCCCAGATCGAGGTCGAAGTCGTAGTGGTAGGGCAGGAACTGCTCCGAGGAGTCGCGGATCGCCTGTGGTCCTCGCATCGAGCCGGTATGAAGGCTGGTCGTGTTGTCCAAGGGGATGCCCTAGCAGGCTGCAGAAATACTCGCCGGCGCAGCCCTCAGCGCCACAGCAGCGGGCTCGACGCCCGGCGAGCGCAGGGTGGGCAGGCGAGGTCCGGGAAACCCTCGCCCGCCCACGAATGAGGCGAAGCGTCGTCAGTTGTAGTTCGGCTTGAACCAGGTCGAGGCCGACTTCGTGGCTCCGCCGTGGCTGATCGCGGCGGTCACCTTGACCACCACGCCCTGCGGATAGTTCGAAGGGTTGATGTCCAGGTGATAGTGGGCGAGCCCGGAGCCGTCGCACTTGGCGGTGAATGTCTTGCCTTTCAGCGAGAACTTGACCTTCAGGCCCGCGAGATTGCTGCCGCGCACCCAAGCCTTGAGCTGAAAGGGGTCGTCGCACGGGTCGTGACAGGTCACGCCGGCGCGGATACCGGCGACGCCGGCGCGTTTGCCCTTCGCCGGGGACTGCGCGCCATCCGCGAGGGCTCCCGCCGGCACCGCGAGCGTGAACACCGCGAGGATCAGGGCGAACGCTGTCATGCGCTTCTTCATGGCTCTCCTCCTTTGTCCGGCACCGCGAGGCGTTGGATCGGAGCCTCTCTGGTGCGCTGTCCGGGCACAGGATGCAGGTCCGCGCCTTAAGAGCCGATTAGCGGAATCCGCGACGCCTCGTCCGGCGTATCGCCGGGCCGAGTTATGTCAGCCTTAACCTGCGTCAGGTATCGTGAGCAGGATGCCGCATGACCATCCTCGTCGTAGAAGACAATCTCAAGCTGGCCGCCAACCTGCAGAGCCTCCTGGAGCTCGAGGGCCATGCCGTGGCCGTCGCTCATGACGGTGAGGAGGGCCTGCGTCGCGCCCTCGCGGAGCGTTTCGACTGCATCATTCTCGACCTCAACCTGCCGAAGCTCGACGGCGTCTCGGTCTGCCGGGCACTGCGAGAAGGTGACGACCCCACGCCGGTGCCGATCCTCATGCTGACGGCGCGCAGCTCCAAGCGTGACGTGGTGCTCGGCCTCGACACCGGCGCCGACGACTATCTGCCCAAGCCCTTCGACATCGACGAGCTCCTCGCGCGGGTACGCACGCTCATGCGGCGTGCAACGCCCGAGCGCAGCGCCACGCTGCAGTCCGGCGATGTCGTCCTCGACGCCAACAGCCACGAGGTCCGCAGGGGCGGCACGCTGGTAGGCCTCGCGCCGCGGGAGTACGAGCTGCTCGAGCACCTTCTGCGCAACAAGGGCGTCGTGCAGGACAGGCTCACACTCCTTGAGCAGGTGTGGGGGGAGTCCGAGGACCTGCTGTTCTCGCAAACGGTCGACGTCCACATCTCGTATCTGCGGCGCAAGCTCGGCAAGAACCTCGTCACCACGGTGCCCGGCAAGGGCTACCTCATCCGCGCCTGACGCCACGTGTTCCGCCGCCTTCGCATCAAACTGGCCCTCCAGTTCACCGTACTGGTGTTCGGCCTGATGCTGGTGCTGGGAGCCGTGTTCATCGCCATCGAGTTCACGGACGTCAATCGCCAGCTGGACAACCGTCTGCGGCGTCAGGCGGCCGCGATCAACAAGCAGATCCGGCTGCCCATCACCGTCGAGGAGGCGCGCTGGCTCCACCGCGAGGCTTTCAACGTCAAGCTCGCCACGACCAAGGGGCGGGTGCTCTACGCCAGCGACATCTTCGCACGCCTGCCCGTCGATCTCGAGGCCCAGCCGTTGAAGACGGTGCGCGCCGACGGAAGCTCCTTTCGCGTGCTCACCACCAAGCTCGACCGAGCCCGCGACGTCACGCTGCAGCTGGCCGGCCAGGACCGCATCGGGCCGGCGGAGCTCCCCGGCGAGATCGCGGTCTTCTTCATCGCCGCCGTGTTCGTCTCGGCGCTCACGGTCGTGCTCGGCCTGTGGTTCGCGCGCCGCAGTCTTGCCCCTGCGGAACAAATGTTCGAGCGCCTCACGCAGTTCACCCACGACGCCAGTCACGAGCTCCGCACGCCTCTCGCAGTGGTCAACTCGGAGCTCGATCTGGCGCTGCGCACCGGCGATCACGAGGAGCACATCACCGCCGCCAAGGATGAGCTGAAGGTCGGGGCGCAGCTCGTCGACGATCTCCTCGGGCTCGCCGCCCTGGACACGCTGACCCTGGACGGCCGCTCCGTGGACATGTCAGCGCTGGTCGGCCGCGAAGCCGAGCGTCTCGCTCCCCTCGCGGCGCAGAGAGGGATCGTCCTGACCACCGATATCGAGCCTCTGGTTGTCGTACGGGCCGATGAGGGGCTCGCGGCTCAGCTCGTCGCGAACCTGGTCGGCAACGCGATGAAGTTCACGCCGGTGGGCGGCGAGGTGTCGGTGTCCCTGACGCGCAGCTCGCTGCGCGTCAGGGACACCGGGCCCGGCATCGCCGCAAAGGATCTGCCGCACATCTTCGAACGCTTCTACCAGGCGGACGATTCGCGTTCGCAGGAGGGTCACGGCCTTGGCCTTGCCATCTCGAGAAACATCTCCGAGGTGCACGGCTGGCGCATAAAGGCCGAGAGTCGTCCGGGCGAGGGCGCGGTCTTCACTGTCGCCCTGCGAGGGTAGTCCGTCCGCGAACCGTCCAGCGCAGCGGCGGTCCCCCCGTGCGCCTTCCCCTTATGCCCGCCTTAAGGTCTCGCCGCCGATACTCCGGGCATGAGCACGAAGACCCTGCGCACGGTCCGCAAGGACCTGACCATCCTCACCAGCCTCGCCCTGCTCGGCCTCGTCGCCCTTTCGGCTCTCACCGGCATGGGGATGGACGACGAGGTCGAGGGGTTCCTGCCAGTGGACGACATCCACCCCGTGATCGGGTACACCATGGCCCTTGTCGCGGGTCTTCACGCCTTGCTGCAGCTCGGCACCATGCGTTCCTATGCCAGGAAGCGGCTGAGGGAGCTGAGATGAAGGGCGGCTTCCTGGGCAACCTTCTCGGGGGGCTGGGCGGCGACTGACCGCGGCACTGGCGGGCTCACCACCTGCTACCATCTACCCTCGTCCGTCAACCTCCGGATGGACCTCAATGACGTCATCGCACGATCGATATCGAAGCATCCGCAACGTCCTCTGGGTGGTCCTCGCGCTCAACCTGGCCGTGGCGCTCGCCAAGCTCCTCTACGGCATCATCAGTCACTCCGCGGCCATGGAGGCCGACGGCTTTCACTCGCTGTTCGACGGCGCGTCGAACATCATCGGGCTGGTCGGCATGTGGTTCGCCGCGCGGCCCGCCGACGACGACCATCCATACGGCCACAGCAAGTACGAGACCTTCGCCGCCGCCCTGATCGGCCTCCTGCTCATCGTCGCGGGCTACACCGTCGGCAGGGGCGCCGTCGACAGTCTGTCGGGGCGCGGCGTGCCCACCGAGGTCACGACGATCTCGTTCGTCATCATGCTGGGCACGCTCGCCGTCAACATCGCGGTCACGACCTGGGAGCGGCGAGCGGGCAAGCGGCTCGGCAGCGAGGTCCTGATCGCCGACGCCAGCCACACGTTGAGCGACGTGCTGGTCAGCAGCGGCGTCATCATCAGTCTCGTCATCGTCAGGCTGGGGTGGGCACAGGCCGACGGCATCGTGGCGCTGCTCGTCGCCGTCGTGATCCTGCGCACCGCGTTGGGGATCCTGCGCGGCGTGCTGCACACGCTCGGCGACGCCGCCCGCCTGCCCGCCGACGCGCTTGCGGCGACGGCGGGCGGCGTGACGGGTGTGCTCGGCTGCCATGCCGTGCGGACCAGGGGACCGGAGAGCCACGTCTACGTCGATCTGCACGTCCAGGTCGCTCCCGGCACGACCATTGAGCGCGGTCACGCGATCGCGCACGAGGTCGAGGACTCGCTGCGCAGCGCCTACGGCCAGATCACCGACGTCGTCGTCCATCTGGAGCCGGCGAGCGCGCCGCCGACCGGCTCGCCGGACGACAGCTGAGGTCACTACGCGCAGTACACCCGCACCGTGTCGCCGTTCTGGGAGTCCACGTTGACCTCCATGTCGCGCAGGCCCCCGATGAGCTCGTCGATGTCCTCGGGCTTGAAGTTGTTGAAGTCGACGGACATGCCGTGCTCGGCCATGGTGTCGTTGATCTTGTCCATCGCCAGCGGAGGGATGAGCGACGTCAACTTGAGCCCCGAGCGCACGAGCACGATGGGGATCTTCACGTCGACGTTGTCGCCGTTCGCCGCCAGGACCTTGACGTAGAGGTACTTGGGGAGCGCCGCGATCAGCGGTTCGGGGTCGCCCTTGATCGCCGACCCGGACGCCGCCGCGGCGCCTGCGTGCGTGTCGAGCGCGTCGAGCAGGCGCTCGGCCTCCTCGGCGGTGATCTTGCCCCCGGCGAGCAGGTCAAGGATCCGGCTGCGGTCTGCACTCATCGTACTCACCCTCCTCATTGGACCGTCATGTCGACGGCCGTTTTCGTGTTGCTGAAACGAATGGCCATCCCGCGTGTGCCGCCCAGCGTGGCGAACGAGCGGACCAGCAAGACGGTGTAGTGGTGGTAGCGCCGGCCGAGGACGAACAGCACGCCATCGGCGACCATCGTGAGCAGGAGCGCGAGGACGCCGAGCACCAGGACCAAGGGCCAGAGCAGGAACAGGGGCAGCCACAGGCGGACCGGGCGCCGCTCGGGCCTGACCACCTTCAGGTCGAGGACCAGCGGCGGGACGTTCATCGCCTGAGCCTTTCGGCGGCCTCGTGCGCGGAGATCTCACCGCGCTCGAGCAGCTCGAGGGCGTCGTCGCCCTCAGACGCAGCCACGACCTCGACCATCGGGAGCAGGTCGATGATGCGGTTGAGGCGGTTCTTGACGGTCGGGTAGCTGATGCCGAACGCCTTCTCCATGTCTTTGATCGAGCCGTGGCTGCGGACGAACTCGCTCACGAACACCTGGTCCTCGTACCGCAGGCGGGCCAGAGGCGGCAGCTCGAACTCGCCCTGGATCGAGATACCGGAGTCCATCCGCACCTCGGTCACGAGGAATCGTCGGTCTGCGGTGAGATCGGTCAGCTCGTGCCAGTCATTCGTCATGAGGTACTCCACTCTCGTTCACATGATGGAGCGAATATACCTCTCTGAATTGAGAAAGTCAATCTTAATATTACGAAACTCAATCTCGCGGACGACGGACTTGCACCCATATCGGGACGTGGCCTCGGGCCGCGCACCATGAAGAACGGTTGCTAGATGCGGGAACTTCATGGCAGCAAGAGCTCCATGATCCCTCGACACGCGAGCGCTGCAGGGGTGACGAGTCTCGACCCGAGCGGCGAGCGGTGGACCTAAGTCGAAAGCTTGTGAACCTCCGGCTGGAGGTCAAGCCATCGGTGGATGAGCCACGTACCCCTTGATCAGCTTTCCGTCGAACACCGGCACGACCTTCACCTGGTCGCACTCGAACGAGTAAGGGATCACGTCGTCCAGCCCCAGCTTCTTCAAACGGTGGCGCTGGGCGGCCTTCTCGACGTAACCCAGCACATCGCCCTCGGCCAGATGCCAGAGGTCCATCGAGGCATGGGCCGAATCACAATCGGATCGAAACAAGCCCGTGTTCAGCAATCTCTCCGTCAGTGCCCCGGCAAAGAGCGTGTCCTCGAGGCAGAACTTGTTCTTCCAGCCCGAGCACAGGATGACCACGTTCTTCTGCTGCCCCGCTAGCCACTCACTCACCGCCGAGATGTTGATGAAGGCTCCGATCGCGATGCTGCTGGCGCTCTTCGCCATCTCGAGCGCTCGCGTACCGTTGGTCGTGCAATAGACGAGTGTCTTCCCGCGGATCGCGTCTCTGGTGAAGCTGAAGGCCGAGTTCCCGAAATCCGCGAAGTCGAGTTGGACGCCATCCCTTTCGGTCGCGACCAGGAATCCCTCCGACTTGAGTTGTCTCGCCTCTTCATGAGAGGCGACAGGGATGATCGCCTCCGCACCATTCGCGACCGCGGTGCAGATGGTGGTCGTGGCGCGCAGGATATCCACCAGCACGACGATGAAGTCGCCCGTCGTCACGACGTCCTGGAACAGCCCCGGTGAGAAGCAGACTTCAACGGACCTTGTCTCCTGCACCACTGTCATCCCTTCATGCCGACTGAAGACCACCCTAGACGATTGGAACTCCCCACGCTGCTAATGTGACCACGGTGGCGGACCTGACCAGGCAGTCTCCTCCCTGCCCAAAACGCCATCCAACGCTTGTTTTCCTTGTCTTGCTCCTATATAAGAACGCAGCTGCAATAAGCGCAGGAATCTTCGAAGGACGGGAGCGCGGTGACCGCGCGAATCGATGAGGTGGCGCGTCGCGTCGATCAGCTGTCGTACGGCCTTCGCGAGGCCGGGCTTCGGCTGACTCATCAGCGGCTCGAAATCGTGCGCGTCATCGCCGCCGATGACACACACCCTGATGTCGAGACCGTCTTCCGGGCCGTGCGAGAGCGGGTCCCGACCATCTCACTCGATACCGTGTACCGCACGCTGGCGACACTCGCTGAACGCGGGCTCGTCTCGCGAGTACTGTTCACACCGGGACCCGCGCGCTACGACGCGAACTCGGCGCGGCACCACCACTTCGTCTGCACGCACTGTGGGCTGATCCGGGACGTGGAGGACGCCGACCTCGACGCCATCCGACCGACAGCGGAGGTCGCCCGAATCGGGCGATCCGACGCGATATCCGTCCAGTTCCGCGGGGTGTGCTCCGCCTGCCATGAGAGGAGAGATTGACATGTCCGACGAAAGCGCCAGCCAAGCCCACACGGCCCCGGAGATGCAAGTCAGGGACTGGTGGCCCAACCAGCTCGACCTGACAGTGCTGCGCCGTAACTCCCCGGCTGCCGACCCGATGGGGGCGGACTTCGACTACTCCGCCGAGTTCGCCACCCTCGACCTCGAAGCCGTCCGGCGCGACCTCATGGCCCTGATGACGGACTCGCAGGAATGGTGGCCGGCCGACTACGGCCACTACGGCCCGCTGTTCATCCGCATGGCCTGGCACAGCGCCGGCACGTACCGGATCAGCGACGGTCGCGGCGGCGGGGGCTTGGGCGCGCAGCGGTTCGCCCCCCTCAACAGCTGGCCCGACAACGGCAACCTCGACAAGGCACGCCGCCTGCTTTGGCCGGTCAAGCAGAAGTACGGCCGCAAGATCTCCTGGGCCGACCTCATGATCCTCGCCGGCAACTGCGCCCTGGAGTCGATGGGGTTCGCGACGTTCGGCTTCGGCGGCGGCCGCGAGGACGTGTGGGAGCCGGACGACATCGACTGGGGCGCCGAGCGCACGTGGCTGGCGGACGAGCGCTACAGCGGCGAGCGCGAGCTCGCCAACCCGCTGGCCGCCGTCCAGATGGGTCTGATCTACGTGAACCCGGAGGGGCCGAACGGCACTCCGAGCGCGCTCGCCGCAGCCAAGGACATCCGAGAGACGTTCCGCCGCATGGCCATGAACGACGAGGAGACGGTGGCGTTGATCGCCGGGGGACACACGTTCGGCAAGACCCACGGCGCCGCCGACGCCGCCAACGTCGGCCCCGAGCCCGAGGCGGCACCGCTGCAGCAGATGGGCCTCGGCTGGAAGAACAGCTACGGCACCGGGAGCGGTGACGACACCATCACCAGCGGGCTGGAGGGCGCCTGGACCCCGACGCCGGTCACTTGGGACAACAGCTACTTCGAGACGCTGTTCCGCTACGACTGGGACCTGACCAAGAGCCCGGCCGGCGCGTGGCAGTGGGTCCCGACGGACCCGTCGGCGGCGGAGACCGTGCCGGATCCGCACGATCCGGCGAAGCGGCACGCGCCGGTGATGCTCACGACCGACCTCGCGCTGCGCATGGACCCGATCTACGAGCCCATCTCACGGCGCTTCCTCGAGAACCCGCAGGAGCTTGCCGACGCCTTCGCCAAGGCGTGGTTCAAGCTCACGCACCGGGACATGGGACCGATCACGCGCTACCTCGGCCCATTGGTACCGTCGGAGCCGCAGCTGTGGCAGGATCCCGTTCCCTCGGTCTCCCATCCCACGGTGACAGCGCAGGACGTCGCGGCCCTCAAAGAACAGATCCTCGCCTCCGGACTGTCGGTGTCGCAGCTGGTCTCCACCGCCTGGGCCTCGGCGTCGACGTTCCGTGGCACCGACAAGCGCGGAGGCGCCAACGGCGCTCGGATCCGCCTCGAGCCGCAGATCGGGTGGGCCGTCAACGAGCCCGCCCAGCTGGCGCGGGTGCTGCGCGCGCTGGAGGCGATCCAGGAGGAGTTCGCGGCGCAGGCGGCCGACGGCACGCGCATCTCGCTGGCCGACCTGATCGTGCTGGGCGGCTGCGCCGCCGTCGAGAAGGCGGCAAGAGACGCAGGCTTCGACGTCGAGGTGCCCTTCACCCCGGGGCGCACGGACGCGACGCAGGAGGAGACCGACGTCGAGTCGTTCGCCGTGCTGGAGCCGACTGCGGACGGATTCCGCAACTACCTGGGCGGCGGCCAGCAGAAGCCTGCCGAGCACCTGCTCGTCGACCAGGCGAACCTGCTCACGCTCAGCGCACCCGAGATGACGGTGCTCGTGGGCGGCCTTCGCGCGCTCGGCGCGAACTACGATGGGTCGAATATCGGCGTGCTCACCGCTCGGAAGGGGACACTCACGAACGACTTCTTCGTCAACCTTGTCGACATGGGTACGATGTGGCGGCCCGTGGATGAGGCCGAGGAGGCTTTCGAAGGCCTCGATCGGTCGACGGACGAGATCCGGTGGACGGCCAGCCGCGTCGACCTCCTCTTCGGGTCGAACTCCCAGCTGCGCGCGCTCGCCGAGGTCTACGCCAGTGACGACGCGCCGGAGAAGTTCGTGCGCGACTTCGTCGCCGTGTGGGACAAGGTCATGATGCTCGACAGGTTCGACCTTGCTTGACCGCACCGGTGTGAGGGATGCAGGGACGATGCTCGACGGAGGCGAGTGACGAGGACGGCTGAAGCACACAGCGTGCCCCAGCCCTGTTGCCTGCGGGCCTACGCCTGTCGCCAGGAAGCGGGAAGCTGCGATTCTAGGCGTTAATCACAATCGCTTTGCGCTTGTAGACTGCCACGGATAGAAGATACGAGACTACGAGAAGACCGAGGATCCATGCTATGGCCGTCCAGACCTTGGGGCCGGCCGTGCCATTGACCAGCAGTGAACGCATCGTCTCGACCACCGGAGTCATTGGCTGATTCTCGGCAAAGCCCCGCAACAACGGCGTCATGGAGTCCGTCGGCACGAATGCGGGGCTGATGAACACGAGCAGAAGAAGGATGTAGCTGAATGCGCCTGCCCCCTCCATCGTCTTTGCGAGCAGGCCGAAGAAGATGGCCAGCCATGTCGTCGAAAGCGTGAACAGCAGCAGGATCCCGGCAAAGACCGACCATGCCATCACGCCGGCCTGCGGCCGGAAGCCCATCGCGAGCGCTACCAGCAAGACCACCAGGGATGAGAATAGGTTCGAGAGTGTGGATGACGCGACCTGCCCGCCGAGAATCGATGACGGGGCGACCGGCATCGTCCTGAAGCGATTGATGATGCCACTCTGCACGTCCATGTTGAGGCGGACTGCAGCGTACGAGATGCCGCTGAGGACCGTCATGACGACGATTCCCGGCACGATGAAGTCGATGTAGCTCACCGAGCCCGTCTGCCGCCCCATGGCTCCACCCCACACGTAGACAAAGAGGAGCATGAGGGCGATCGGCATCAGCAGCACGGTGATGACTGTGTCGGGACTGCGGGTGATGTGGCGCAGACTACGCTTGGCCAGCGTCCAGGTATCTGCGAGCGTGTGTGTCATTCCTCCTCCCGGCTGCTGCCAGTGATCTTCAGGAACGCGTCGTCGAGCGTGGCCACTTTCTGGGAGAACTCGGTCGGCTCGATTCGAGCATCCTCGAGTCCGACGAAGATGCCGGCCACCTGAGCTACCGTGCCATCGGTGGTGATCGTCAGCGTCGCGCCCTCGCCTTCAGTATGGGCGTGACTCTTGCCAAGCACCCTTGCAGCAGCATCACGGGTCTCTTTGTCATGGAAAGTCAGCTCGATCAGCCCACCCGGTACGAGCTTCTTCAGCTCGCCGGCTGTTCCACTGGCGACGATTCTGCCTTGGTGCAAGACGGCGATGTCGTCGGCCAATTCATCGGCCTCTTCGAGATACTGCGTTGTGAGGAATACCGTCGTCCCGCCTTCTGCCAGCCTGCGGATCGTCCGCCACATCTCAGTGCGGGCTTCCGGGTCGAACCCGCTGGTGGGTTCATCGAGGAAGATGACCGCAGGAGTACCGATCAGGCTCATGGCGATGTCGAGGCGGCGGCGCATCCCACCGGAGAACGTCGACACAGCGCGATCGGCCGCCTCCTCCAGCCCAAAGCGGGGCAACAGGTCTGTGGCGGTCTTGGCGGAATCGGGAACATGGCGCAGGTCGCCGATCAGCAGCAGGTTCTCACGACCTGTCAGCCGATTGTCGACGGCAGCGAACTGCCCGGTCAGACTGATCTCGTTGCGCACCCTGTCCGGGCGCTCGGCAACGTCGTGACCGGCCACCGTGGCCGTGCCGCCATCGGCTCGGATGAGAGTCGTCAGGATATTGATCGTCGTAGTCTTGCCGGCACCATTGCCGCCCAGCAGGGCGAAGACCGTCCCCTTCGGAACGCTGAAGCTGACGTCTTTCAGAACTGAGACGTTCTTGTACGACTTGCGGAGTGACTTGGCTTCGATCGCCGCTCCCACGGTAGTCACGCCTCGGCCCTCCCTGAAGCGTTCGCGAGCAGCGATGAGCGACGCACGGTGATGTCGCCGAACGAGCTGCGGGCGCGGACCTCGACGGTGGCTTCGCCCGGCTCGGCGCGCTCGGCGGCGTTCAGGTCGTTCTGTACGTTGCCGTACTTCGTGTACAGGTCCAGCCAAGCGGCGACCCCATCGAGGACGCCGATGTCGACCTTGCCGCAGGCGGTCTGGGCGTGTACCGCGCCACTGGCGATCTCTGAGAGGCGCACGTCGCCGTTGGCGGTCTTGGCCGTCACTGCGCCGTGCGCCTGATCGACGGAGATCCTGCCATTGGCCGCGCTCACCCATAGCTCGCCGACGACCTCGCCGATCCAGGTGTCGCCGTTGCCGTTCTTGACCACGGCGCTGCCGCCGATGCTTCTCGCCTGCACGGCGCCGGTACCCGTGCGGAGCTCGGCGTGGTCTGCGACTTGATCCACGATGATGTCGCCCCCGCCGGTCTTGAGCTCAACCCGGCCTGCCTGGTCGACGCGGATCTCGCCCAGGCCTGTCTTGAAGTGCACTTCACCGAGACGGCCCGTGAAGCGCACTGCCCCGAGGTCCGCCTCACCGCGCAGGTGCGAGCCGGCCGGCAGCTTGATCTGCACATCGATCGACTCGCGGCCACCCAGGGGCGTATACCGCTTCCACCCTCTGGGCGCCATGATCTGCAGCCTGCCGGCGGCGAACTCGACACGAGTCTGCTCAGCGGCTGCCACATCGCCCGTCTTGGTTGGATCGCTCGGACGGACCTCAACGACCGTGTCGGTACGATCGCCGGCCACGATCCGGATGTCACAGACGCCGAGTTCCAGCGATACTGAGATCGGCTTGGGAGTGTCGAAGGTAGGCATGACTAGCGCGCCCAGCCCGTGTAACGCTGAGCACCCTGCGCAGTCCGCCGTTCTGGATTCGCGCGCTCCAGTGCCACGGCTGCCGCCCGCACGAGCCAGGCATTGACCGAGAGTCCCTCATCGGCAGCCGCGCGTTCGACCCGGGCCTTGAGGTGCTCGGGCATGCGGAGGTTGATGCGCGACATCGCAGCCTCATCGCCCTCGCCCTCAGCGGGCGGTGCAACGCCCGTGACCGGCCGGTGGTCCAGCCGCTCGCCGTCGCCATGCGTCTGGTCGTCAACGGACGGATCGACCGGCGCCGGGGTCACGACGAACTCGGGATCACGGCCCCTCAAGCGCACCTCTACCGAGCCTGGCGCGAGATCGCAGGTGATCTCCTCTGCGGCCGCTGTCAGCACATCGAGCAGCGTCAGGCGGATCGTGGAATCGAGCGGCGCCATCAGGCGTTCAATCGCCGCACGAGCCTCGTCGCCGCCGGCTTCGGCGGTAGCGGCAAGCTGCTGGTGAACGCTCTCGATATGCGGGCGCAGGTTCATGGCATCATTATGATGCCATAGTGATGTCATGTCAAGACACACATGTGTCATTACGGCATCGGCCGACTCGCACGGGAGCCAACTCGTATCCAGAGCGTGGCCACCCTGCGTGGTGCAGGCTCAGCTGCAGGCACGACGGCCCTGCCGCTCGCGAGCCTGGTGTGCGGCGTCACGTGCGCGCGCTGAAGTGATGCGGCGACGGGTAGATAGACCGTGCAGTCGCCCACCCACACGAACGCGAGGAGATCCCGATCATGCGAGCACGCTTCCTTCTGCCGATCCTGGCGATCGTCATCCTCATGCTGGCGCTGGCCGCCGCCGGGTGCTCGAGCCAGGAGACGGGATCGTCCACCGGTACGGAGGCACCGCCTACCGTCGAGCCGGCGCCGGCCGGCGAGGGCTCCGGCTGGGTCACCGTGGACGTCCAGACCGCGAATGAGGTGCTGAGCTCGAACGATGGAGCCCAGCTGGTCGACGTGCGGGAACCGGAGGAGTGGGCCGAGACGGGCGTCCCCCAGGGCGCGGTGCTCATCCCCCTGGGAGACCTGGAGTCGCGGGCAGCCTCCGAGCTCGCAGCCGACAGACCGGTCTACGTCATCTGCCGGAGCGGCAACCGCAGCCAGACCGGCTCCGACATCCTGGTCGGGCTGGGTTTCGCAGAGGTGTACAACGTCGACGGCGGCATCACCGCGTGGCTGGCTGCAGGGCTGCCCGTAGACACCTACCAGCCGTAGATCACCTACGGTCCGGTCGCTCGACCGGCGGCTCAGTCGTTTCGACGCCACCTGCACCACATCGCGCGCAGCTCCTTGGCGGCCGCACCGAGGGCACGCGCGTATGCTCGATGGCCTCCAGCAGGAAGGTGACGTGGGTCGACGCGGGCTTGCGTCATGGTGGACCTAAGTGGACAGCTTTCGAACCCGTCCGAAGCTCTCCGCGGCCTTCTGGAGGCCCTCTCAAGCTCCTGATCGTCGCGAACGGCGTCACGGCGCCCTCCCACCGTTCCTCGTCTGGGCAGCACCATGGACATCCGTCTCGGCCACGTGACATGACGTCATCATGTCGCGCCGGGCCGGAGGGAGTCTGCTGCCAGGCGTCAACTCAGCAGGGAGTGCACGACGGCGATCCCTTCGGCTGCGTCGGTGCACCAGCCGTCCGCGCCCGCGTACTCCGCCGAGCGCTGGTCGATGGCCGTTCCGCCGATCACCACCGGCAGGCGCTGCTTCCCGTCGGCGGTGCGCTCGCGCACGAGTGCGATCGTCTCGCGCAAGGTATCAAATCCCGAGGTCAGGAGGCACGAGAGCCCGACCACATCGGGGCGCTCCGCCACGACTGTGTCCGCGATCACCTCCGGATCGACGTCCACACCCAGATCGACGACCGTGAAGCCGCGGGCCTCGAGCAGCGTCACGGCGATGCTCTTGCCGATGTCGTGGATATCGCCCTTCACCGTCGCGATGACGACCTTGCGTGAATCCTGCGAAGACCCCGTGGCCGTCAACAGGGGAAGCAGTATGTCTGCGGCCTGGCGGAAGATCTCCCCGGCCATGATGAGGGCGGAGACGAAGTACTCGCCGCTCTCGAACATCTTGCCGACCCGTTCCATCCCCGCGCGGCACTCCTCCATCAGCATGCGTGGGTCTTCGCCGGCGGCGAGCCGCTCGCGGATGGCGTTGAGGCTGCCTCCCTGGTCCATCCCCACGATGAGTCCTGTCAGGTCGGCTGCGGACGAAGGAGTCATTCGCTTGCCCCCTCCCCGACGTCAGGAACGCCGACCGTCGTCGAGAGATCCAGGCGGTCGGACCTGCCGATGAACCGGCCCCAGCTCACCGGTCGATCCTCGAAATCGAAGAAGAGATGCTCGATCACCCACGCCGGCACGCCCGGCTCTTCGCCGAGGTAAGAGGCCTCGGTCTCCCTGAGCGTGGAGGCATGCAGTTGGAGGCGGCCGTACTTGAAGCCCGACTTCGCGGCGTTCGCCAGGAGGTCGCGCAACGCGGTCACGCCGTATTCGGCTTCGACGAGCGGACGCCGGGGGTCAAAGACCAGATACTCGCTGTGGTAGAAGACCGGCTCGCCGGCGCTGCTGAGGACGCGCTTGATGGCGACCACGGGGGAATCGGCGTCGAGCGCGAGTTTGCGGCACACCCGCGGGGAGGTCGGCACGATCCTTGCCTCGCTGATCTTCACCGTCGTGGCGGCGTCGTCAACAAGGCGGCGCAGGCTACTGAGGTCGAACGTCGCGGCCCCGAGCTCCGGGGCCCTGACGAAGGTCCCCCGTCCGTTCTCCGTTTGCACGACGCCGTCCTGCGCAAGAAGCGTCACCGCCCGGCGGACCGTCATGCGGCTGACGCCGTACATCGCACAAAGCTCCGCCTCCGAGGGCAGGCGGTCGCCGGCTCGATACTCGCCGGTCATGATGCGCTCGCGTATGCCGCGCGCGACCTGTGAATACGGTGGCTCGAACGACGCACGATCGATGGGCTTGAGCTTGCTCACACGCTCTCCAGCTTGGGGCTCGACGCCGCCTTGGCGGATCTTGATTGTATCATGATTCCCCACCTGTCTAGACAGCTATGGAAGCGTCTGCTAGAGTGCATCAGTGCCACTGCCGGATCGAGGGGGACGTATGCATCAAGGGTTGACGGACGCGATCGTGGGGATGCGTATGGACGAGGCTGTGACGCTCGCCAAACGCATGCTCGACAGCGGCACGGACCCATTGGCCATCATCGCCGACGGCAGCAAGGCGATGGCGGTGATCGGCGAGCGCTTTGCCGAAGGGGAGGCGTTCCTCCCCGAGCTCATCATGGGCGGCGAGATCATGAAGAGCATCTCGGAAGAAGTGATGCCGGGCGGGGCGAGGGCGGTGCCCGAGAGCTCCAGGGGCACCGTCGTCATCGGCACCGTCCACGGCGACATCCACGACATCGGCAAAGACATCGTCGCGCTCATGCTGGGCATCGAAGGCTACGCCGTGCACGATCTCGGCATCGACGTGCCGGTCGAGGACTTCGTGGCGGCCATCAAGGAGCACGACGCCGACATCGTCGCACTCAGCGGGCTCCTCACGCTGGCCTTCGACGCCATGCGGAGCACGGTCGACGGCATCGCGACCGCCGGCCTCCGCGGCACGGTCAAGATCATGGTCGGCGGCGCCCCCGTGGACGAGAGTGTGCGCGCGTATACGGGGGCTGACGGCTGGGGAAACGATGTGGGTCACGCCGTCAAGCTGGCCGCCGCGTGGACCGACGGAGACGCCTGATGGATCACATCGCAGAGGAGAAGCTTGGGGAGCGTCTTATCGCCGACTGGGTCAAAGGGGCGCACCTGCACTTCGCGAACCATGAGGCCAGGGAGAAGTACCGGGCCAGAGCCCAGCTCATCATCGACACCATCCGGCTCAAGGACGCCGGCAAGATCCCCGTCATTCCCGCCGCCACCCAGAAGTTCGCCTTCGACTACGGTCCGCTGACCTTCAGGGAAGCGATGACCGACTTCGACAAGGCGTTCGATGCCTACGTGCGTCAGTACGAAGACACGGACTTCGACGCCTACGTCGGTCCCGAATTCATCTTCCCGGCGGGCATGTTCGAGGCGCTGCGCTGGAACCGCGTGCGCCTGCCCGGCGTCCACCTGCCCGACGACAAGTCGTTCCAGTTCGTCGAGGGCGAGTACATGAAGGCCGCGGAGTACGACGAGTATCTCGACGACCCGTCGGACTGGATCCTGCGCAAGTACCTGCCCCGGCTCTCTCCGGAGCTCGAGCCGCTGGCGCAGCTGCCGCCGCTGCGCAACATGGTCGCGTTCTTTCAGGGCCTTCCCGACCTTGTCCTGGCTGCCGCCGAGAACCCCGGCGTGGTCGACGCCATGAGGGCGCTCCAAGCGTCCGGACAGGCCGTGCAAGAGTGGTTCGACTACCTTGGGCGCATCGACCAGGAGCTGGGAGGCCGACTGGCTCTGCCGCACCTTCTGGGCCCCATGGCCCACGCGCCGTTCGACGTCATCAGCAACTACTACCGCGGCTGGCGCGGCGCCATCGTCGACATGTACTCCAGGCCGGAGAAGATGACCGCCCTCATGGAGCGCCTGCTTCCCTGGCAGCTCCACTATGGCATCGACGGAGCCAAAGCCCTCGGCCAGCCGATCGTCACGCTCTATCTCTACAAGGGCGCCGACGGCTTCATGTCCGAGCAGCAGTATGAGGAGCTCTACTGGCCGACGCTCAAGAAGCTCATCCTGGGCCTGGTGGACGAGGGCCTTCTGGTGTGGGTCTTCACGCAGGGCAAGTACGACTCGCGGCTCCACCACTTCAGGGAGATCCCTGCGGGGACCTGCCTGATCCACCTCGAGAGCGCCACCGACGCCTTCGCTGCGAAGGAGGTGCTGGCGGGTTCGCAGTGCATCGAGGGCAACGTGTCCAGCTCGCTGCTGGCCACGGCCTCTGTGGACGAGGTCGAGGCCTACTGCGTGAGACTCGCCGAAGTCTGCGGCAGGGGCGGCGGCTTCATGATGGACTTCTCGGCCTTCCTCGACGAGGCCAAGCGAGAGAACGTCAAGAAGATGATCGAGGTCGCGAAGCGCTATGGGAGATCATCGTCATGATCAAAGGCATCCTCTTCGACAAGGACGGGACTCTGCTTGAGTTCCACTCTACGCAGCACCACATCTACGCCACTCTCCTTGCCTGTCTGAAGGACGACTACCAGGTCCCCGACCCGCTGCTGCGGCAGCTGAGCGAGGGTTTGGGACATCTGCCCGATCGACTCACGCCTGACAGCCTGATCCAGTTCTCAACCAACCAGCAGATAGCGCAAGCTCTGTTCGACGCCTGCCAGAGCTACGCTGAAGAATGTGGGTGGCAGCGGCCCTTCGACACGAACGACCTGCTGGAGCTGATCGAGCGGTTCTCTCTCGGCGATGACGTCCCCTATGTCGCTCTGCCGCACGTGCCGGAAACGCTCAGCTACCTGAGGAGCAAGGACTACAGACTCGGCGTCGCCACCGTAGATACGCTCACTGCAACTGTCGCAGGGCTGAATAAGACGGGGATCCTGGAGTACTTCGACTACCTCGGTACGGGTGAAGAGTCGAGGCCGAAGCCGGACACATCTCTGGCGGACAGATTCTGCAGTAAGTGCGGCATTCTGCCGAGCGAGCTGCTCATCGTCGGAGACGGCGAGAACGACATGGTGTTCGCCCGGAACGTCGGTGCGCACTTCGTGGGTATCGACACACCAGGTGAGGGCGCTTCGTCGGTCTTTCGGGATGCCGGCCAGCGGTCGGTGTCCGACTTCCGCGAGATCATCGACGTACTCGACCTCTAGTCAGGAGGCGGGCTGATCGCAGGTCGTCGTCACGGCCGGTCGTAGTCTTGCGTGTGAGAGGAGAGACCGTGAACACGCCGTCCCCGTCGGAGCTGACGGACAGGATCGTCGAGAAGGCCAGGTCACTGGGCGCGTCCGTCGTGGGGGTCGCCGACGTCGAGCCGCTGAAGGCCTCTCCCTCACACCGCATCTATCCGAAGATCGGCATGGACCCCGAAGTGCCGTGGCAGGACGCGCCGGAAGAGGCCCTCCACCACGAGGTCGAGTGGCCTGCCGACGCGGTCTCCGCCGTGGTGATCGGAGTCGAGCACCCTGTCGACAAGCCGGAACTCGACTGGTACGACGGCAAGGGGACGCCCGGCAACCGCATCCTCATCCAGATCACCAGGGAGCTCTCGGCATGGCTCGAGAGGGCGTTCTCGGTCAAGAGCTACCGGCCGCCCTACTTCATCGAGAGCACCGGGATCTTCCTGAAGGATTCGGCTGTGCTGGCCGGCCTCGGATGCATCGGCAAGAACAACATCGTGATCACGCCGGAGTACGGCCCGCGGATCCGTTGGCGGGCGCTCCTGATGGACCGCGCGGCGAAGGCCACCGGCCCGCTCGACTACGACCCCTGCGACGGCTGCCCGCAGCCGTGCCGCAAGGCCTGCCCTGTGAAGGCCTTCGACCACGCCGCCTACTCGACTTCCGAGCTGGGACAGTCGATTCTGCCGGGCATCGACGGCACCTACGACCGGGTGACCTGCAACACCAAGATGTCGCGGGACGTCGAGAAAGCCGCCAGGGCGATGGCGGCCAGCGCTGAAGAAGGCGCTGCCCTGGCCTCGACGATGAACGCCTTCGAAGAGGTCGTCCTGGCGATGCCGAAGGACGAGGGAGAGCCTCAGTACGGCGTCAAGTACTGCCGGATGTGCGAGCTGAGCTGCCCGGTGGGCAGGCGAGCCGGGACTCGCTGAACCGGGAAGAGCGACCGGGTAGGCGACCGGAAACCAGGCATTGCCTGCTTGCAGGGACATCGTCGTCGTGGCGACAACGCTGGTGGGCCCAGCAGGACTCGAACCTGCGACCGGCCGATTATGAGTCGGCTGCTCTAACCAACTGAGCTATAGGCCCACGCGTGCGGGGCGCGAGGCAGGGACGGCCTCGCGAGCGCCGCTCAATGATACGCTGTGCGCGACGGCGAATGCACGGACGCGAGACAGGAGACGAGAGCGGCTTGAACGACACCCGCCCGCAACGCCCACCGACCATGCGCACCTCCGAGATCATCCGCCTGACCGCGATCGCCACGCTCACGGTCATCGCCATCGTCGCCCTGCTGCTCTTCTTCGTGGAGATCCGCAGCATCCTGCTCTGGGTGCTGATCGGCATCATCCTGGCGATCGCCCTCCAGCCCGCGGTGGGCTGGCTCGAGCGGCACCGCTGGAACCGTATCCTTGCCTCGCTGCTGGTCTCGTTCGCGACCATCGCCGTGATCGCCGCGGCGGTCGTCGCCATCGCCTGGCCCGTGGTGGGGCAGTCGGACGTCTTCATCCGTGACCTTCCCCGCCTCGTCACCTCACTGTTCGGCAGGGGCGGGGACCTGCACTTCCTCGAGGTCAGGCTCAACGTCATCGAGCGCCTCAGGTCGGTGACGCCTGGCCAGGTGGCCAGCGTCGTCCTCGGCAACCAGCAGTCCATCGTCAGCGCCGTGACCAAGGCGGCGTACGTCCTCGCTGCGACCATCACCGTCCTGACCATCATGGTGATGCTGCTCATCGAGGGTCCGCGAGGCTGGGCGTCGATACTCGATTCCCTCGTCGGCGACGAACGCCGCTGGGTGGCGCGCATCGGCGAGAACTTTCTGCGCGCCACGGGCGGCTACGTGCGCGGCAACCTGGCCATCAGCCTGGTCGCCGGCGTATCGTCGTACATCGTGCTCAAAGTCCTCGGGGTGCCCTACGCGGAGACGCTGGCCGTCCTCGTGGCCATCCTCGACATCATCCCCTTGGTCGGGGCCACGATCGGCGCGGTGATCGTCACGATCGTCGGCTTCGCCACCGGCACGACGGTCGACGGCGTCGTGCTCCTCGTCTTCTTCGTCGCCTACCAGCAGTTCGAGAACAACGTGCTCCAGAACGTCGTGTACGCGAAGACGCTCACGCTGTCACCGCTCGTGGTCTTCATCGCCGCGTTGATCGGCGCCACGCTGGCCGGGATCGTGGGCGTGCTGCTGGCGATTCCCCTGGCGTCCGCCGGCTGGACGCTGGGCCGCGACCTCATCGCGCTGCGCAAGGCGCGGCACGCGGTGCGGATGGACGCGGAGGGCTGTGGCGAGAGCGAACCGCTTGACCCGGGACCGCCGCCGGCCGCCGCCGGCGAGCCCGGCGGCCCGCTCGGCGACTGACGCCCGCGGCCCCGGGGGCCGCCGCGCCCGGCATCTCTGCTCCGGTAGACCTCGTCGAGGACGCTAACGTCAAGCGTCCAAGCGCCGATGTCCAGAGGTCGGACGCTGTGCGAAAAGCGGAAGGGCCTTCCGTAAGCGCTGGCGACAAGATGCAGCATCCCGGTGCTCTCGATGACGAGAGCCGGCGTGCAGTGGCTGTCGTTTGCCGAGTGGGCAAACACGGCGAGGACGCTTCGTCACCGTGCCGGTGTCGTGATCGCACACGCCGACGCAGGTTGGCGTCCCCTTTGCACGCTTGTCGCAGACTTGGGTCCAGGTGAAGAACGTCTCGTCACCGCTCGTGGTGGCGAACGAGGTGCCTCCGACGCCCTGGATCATGCCGAGGAATCGCGAGGTGACAGGCACGGATTCCGGCACCACGACGTGGTCGCCTTCCCGGCGTGGTTGCAGCACGAAGAGCTCGTTCTGCGTGGCGTAGCCGCAGGGCCACTCGCCGATCTCGCGCCAGACGGCGACGAACGGCGGCCCATCGACGGCGTTCCGGCCGGTCGGCGTCTGACAGGCCAACATGTCGGCCACGCGATATGTCGACGTCATCGTCCCCATTGAGGTGCCCGTCGTTCTATCCTGCGTGGTCGCCAGATATGATGACGCACGGCCGCCGCCCGTGCCCATCTACGCAGGCCGAGCTCAGCCGGCGCAAAGGCCTACGTCTCGCGAGCGATCTACTGCGGCGGGCCGAGAGGCGGCGCGCGCACCCCACATCAAGGAAGGCCTCACTGATGAAGACCAGCTTGACGCGATCGATGACGCGTGCGATGAGCACGAACAACTGCTGCCGGGCGACGTGCTTGTGGCGCATTTCAGAGGAGGCCAGCGCCCCGTGGAGCCTGTGCGACAGGCTGCCGGATCACCGGGGACCCGGTGGTCAGCCAGCGCCGCCGTCAGCTCGTGTCCTGCCGATGGCCACGTCCTGCCGCTACTTCACCGTGATCAGCGTCCTCGGTGACCTGGCGGCGCCGCTGAGGAAGTAGTACTGCGTGTCCTGCGTCGGCGCCAGCGTGACGTTGTAGGAGGAGTACTTCGCAGTGACGCCACTACCCAGGCTCTGGGCGTGACGGACCGTCGTGATACTGCGAATCCGCCAGGCGCCGCCGTTGCGGTAGTAGAGCTTCACGGACGCACCCGAGGCAAGAGCCGGGTAGACGCGGCCCGAGAGAGACACACTCTGGCCACGCGAGACGGTCCTCTTGTCCGCTGCCGCCGGCGAGATCGACAAGCTCTTGAACGTCGCCCAGGCGCTGTTCAAGCCGAGCTTCGCGCGCAGGGTGTCGCCGCGCATGAACGTCGTACCGCCACTGCCGATGATGGCCGCTTTCACGATGCGGGGCGAAGTCCCGGCCTCGACCCTGTAGATGGCCCGCAGCGAACCCTTCACTGCCGTGCCCAGGGAAGCTGTGAGCTCGACGGGAGTGCGCCGCAGCGGCCCCCAGATGTGCAGTGGCGCGTACCGAGTCGTAGGGGTCCTCGACGCCCTTGAGGTAGGGCAGCGGCGAGGTCTGCCAGGCGAGCTCGATGCTCTCGGTGTGACCGCCCGAAGAGGAGAAGTAGAACGCTTGGATGGGCTGGCCCTCGTAGCTGGGCACGATGCCGGCGGTCGACTTGACCGCGGCGTCGGTCGCAGAAGCCTCCCAGGAGATGCCACCGTAGGCCTGGGAGCGCACATCACAGTACAGATCCCACTGCCCTGTCGCTACTCGTCGTGCCCGCTCCGCGTACGAGCGCGCCGCGCACGCTTGAGCCTTGAGGGACGCGGCCGGCCACGAGGGAGACACCTCGTGAGGGACGACGCCCCGAAGGTAGCTCTCCAGGGCGACGTGGTTGATCATCATCAGCGACCCCCCGGAGGCCGCGACGCTGATCGTGCCGCGATGCCGGCCGGTCTGCCGCAGGTCGGTGGCGGTCAGGACATCCAGTTGGCCTCTGGTAGGCGTGAAGGTGACGGCAGCTGCAAAGACCTTGCTGAGGCCTCCGGCGACGACCTTGTACTTGCCACTGACGTAGGTGGTCGTCGCGGTCGTACCGCCGGGGATCGTGACGGCGCCGGCGCCGCCCCGCACGGTGAAGTCGTTGGCGCAGGTCAGCTTCACCGCCTGCAAGCCACTCCGCAACAGCACGCGGACCGTAGCGTTCTTGACGGCGGTGAAACCGACACCCGTGTAGTAGTGCCTGAGGATGCTCTTGTAGCTGGACCCATGTTTGGCCAGACCGTAGGCGCCCCACTGCGACAGGCCGATGCCGTGGCCCCAGCCGCGACCGGTGATGGTGAAGGCGCATGCTTCCGTGGCCGGAATCGGGGCGGCCGCGGCGACGGTGAGCGCCTGCACGGCGCTGTAGCCGGTCAGATCGGCCTGGCTGGCGGGCATCTTGGCGCGGAACTCCCAGCTCTGACGATTGGTCATCGCGACGGCCACGGCGTAGCTGCCGTCGGCCTTCAGGGAGGCACGACGCCAGTCGATCCAGGCGCCGCCGCCGGCGAGGCGCTTCTGAACGGTCACGGTGCCGCTACCGGGGGCGCCGGCGCCGGTCGTCACGCTGCCGGCGTACGTGACGGTGTCGTCGACCTCGACTCGGGCGCTGGACAGGGCGAGGGTCACCACCCACGGCTCGGGGGCAGGCACCGCTTGCTTGAATCGAGCGGCGACCGCCTGCCGCACCGCCGGCAGCTGCGCGTAGAGAGCATCGCCGGGACACGCTGTGTAGTTGGCGTCGCGGTGACCGGCGATGACCGGCAGCGTGACGGTCTGGCCCGCCTTGAACTTGTCGGTGCCGCCGCAGTTCATGGTCGCCGTGCCCTGAGGATCGAGGCCGCTCAGCGAGAGCTTCCAGGCGAGCAGATCCTCGAGCGCCGTCACCGCCGCGACCGGTGGCGCCTCGCTCGTGTAGGTGCCGATGATCGAGACCCCTGTGCTGCCCGTGTTGAAGCCGTACACCTGGGCGCCCACGACGCCCTGGGCAGGGCCGCCGGCGCGGCCCACGTAGATCGTGCCGAAGCGGTCGATGAGGAAATTGTAGCCGATGTCGCTCCAGCCGAGGCCAATCGTATGGTAGGCGTAGATACCGCGGACCAGCGCCGGGGCGTCGGTCGGCGCGTACGTGTTCCCGCCGGTGGAGTGATGGACGAAGGCCACCTTGACCGGCGCCGCCTGCGGGGTGCCACTGACCAGCGACTCATCGGCGCCCCACCCGGCCCGCGTCACCCAGATCGGATGGACGACGTCCGCGGAAGCCGCGGGCGTGAGGCTCACGCCGGCGAGAGTGGCGACGACGCGGCGCAGGACCGTCGCCGCCCTCCCGCCGATGGAGTCCCCACCGTCGGTGTCGATCGCCATCAGGCGTACACCATCGAGCGCGGTGGGAGCGCGAGTGCCGTCGGCCCTCGCGCCCACTTGCACGTAGTGCCCCGCGCCGACCCACATGGCGTCCATGAAGGCACGCGGAGCGGAGCGGCCGTCGGCGGCGATCTCGAGAGACCTCTCATACCAAGGGCTCCAGCCGTGGCCGTCCAGGCTGGTGCGAATCCGCACGGTCACCGCGCCATGATCGGCAGGCACATCGCACATCACGCCGACCATCGTGAAGTCGGCACCGGCGTCGAGGGTCACGGTGACGGGCGCAGCGGAGTCCAAGGCGCCGGAGTCAGCAGCCATGGGGGCATGGGCGGGAGAACCCGCCTTGGAAGTCGCTGCGACCACTGAGAGGTGCTCGGCCACAGGGAGCGTGCACGTCTTCACGGTGTCGGCGCGGAGCCACGCCGCGACGGCCTCGCTGCTGCGCGGCGCCGCCGAGGCGGCAGCGAGAACCACGGCCACGCCGACGAAGACGAGCGCCGCGGTCCGGCGGGCCCGGCGTACTGAATCTCTACTCAGTTGCATGAATCTCCTGCCTTGACCTTCGGAACCTGTCCGCGAAACCCTTGGAACGGCGAGGCCATCGGCCGACTCGGCGGTCACGCCGTGTGGGACACGACGACCGGGACCTGAGTGCAGCCTGGGCTCCCCTGCGGCCAGGTCTAATGATTGCCGCCGGGGAGGTTCACGCGGCTCAACGCCAGGAGCGTTGCATCGTCGGGCAGCGGACCGCCGTTCAGCAGCCGGACTTTGGCAAGAAGCCGGCGGAGGTCGGCGTCTGCCCATGCTCCCTTCGCGCCAGGCTCGGCGAGCAACGCGACCAGACCCTCGACGCCGATGCGACTTCGCGCTTCCGGGGCAGTGCGAGCCTCGATGATCCCATCGGTGTACAGGAAGAGCGTCCAGGTCTCGGGCAATGGCACTGTGACCGGCCTCCAGTCGCACGTCTGCACTCCAAGAGGGAGGCCACCAAGCGGCATCGTCGCGATCTCGTCGCCCGCCATAAGGAGGGAGGGCGGGTGTCCCGCCGTCGCGAACGTGACGGTCGAGCGATCGGCAGGGATCTCGACGGCGCACACGGTCGCCATGATGGGCATGCGCCCTTTCTCGGCCTCCGCGCGGTCCGACTCCTCCATGACGAGGTGGTTCAGCGTGTCCATCGTCCCGACCGCGTCCAGGTCGCGGTGCGCGAGCGCACGCCAGGCGGCGCGCAAGTAAGCCCCCAGAGCCGCGGCGTCTGGGCCGTGCCCCGTCACATCGCCAATGACCGCGCGAACCATGCCGTCGGCACGCGTGACGAGGTCGACGAAGTCGCCGCCGAGCCGCATGCGACGCTCGCCGGGAGAGTAGCTCAGGCCCACGCGCAGGTCGCTGGCGCTCGTGGCGATCTGCGGGATGAGGCTGGCTTCGAACCTGCGGTAAAGGCGCGCGGCGTCACGTTCCGCCGCCACGCGACGCGCCTTCTCGAGGGCGACGGCGGCGTGATCGGTGAAGCGCTGTACGGTTGCCAGCCAAGCCGGCTCCGGCTCCGATTCCCTGGTCGCCCAGCCGAGTGTGAGCACCGCGACCGGTCGTTCGTTGAGCACCACGGGTACTCGCAGGGCGGAGGTGAGGCCGGTGAACCCGGCAAGATCGACGATCAGCGATGGCCCGCCGTGTCGAGCCAGATCGGCAACGAAGGAGGGTTTGAGCTCCGTTGCGAGTGCCTCCTTGAGATCTGGGAACGCCTCGAGGGGCAACGGCATGGCCATCCCTCTTGGCCCGCCCGGTGCCCTCGCGACCAGGCGAAAAACGTCACCCTCTATAGTGACCAGCGCGGCGGCGATGCACCCCGCGGTCTCGAGGGCTGCATCGCACACGGCTTGCGCGACGCCGGCGAGGTTGCCGCTGGCGTGGAAGGCCGGGGTCACGTCGAGCACCCTCTCGACCGCCTCGCGAGCCTCATCCGCCTCGTCGAGCGCCGCTCTTACTTGTCCCCGGTAGCGATCTCCAAGCATCCCTGCCGCGACGCCGGCAAGCAGCCACACCACGATCACGATGGCGCTCGATAGGCCTGACAGGAGCCACCGATCGGTAACGATGAGCACATCGAAGGCGACGCCGGTGGCCAGCGCCAGCGCAGCTCCGACGCGCGGTCCGCCGACGAGCGCGCCACTGACCACGATCAGCGATGTGACGGCGGCCGGCACGCCGATATACGTATCGCGCCAGTCGACGAAGTAAGCCGGGATCAGCAACGCAAGGTCGAGCGCCAGACCACTCACGAACACGCCCCAAGAGCGCGCCCGCAACCAGGCAACGGCGCGCATCATGCGCGAACGAAGCAGCAGCGGTGAGTGGGCTTGACCCTCAGTGCTCACGAGTGCTCCTCGTGGGGACAGCCCACGTCGCCTGTCGGGGCGGCACCATGGCCGCGATTGTACAGTCCCCAGCTCCCGCGTACCTCCCGACGACATCCCGCCCTCCACCACTGAGTCGGGCTTCCCCGACAAACGCCGGTGACGCACGCACACATGTCAAGCGTGGAACGAAGACGGCTGCGGACGCTTCGGCCACGAAGGGGAGATCAGTCGGGGAGTCGAGCGAGACGACGAGCTTGACGAGCTCAGAACGCGGCGAGCCTGCGGCGACTCCACCAGAACGAGGCCGGGGCCGCTTTCGCGGCCCCGGCCGTGCTCCCGGCGACGCCGTCTCTCGCCTCCGGAGCAGCTTGGATGTGACGGGGGGCCGGCGGACGGAGGCCCCGGCGGCCCGCCCGTCACACGTTCTTGAGTCGCGCGGTCAGCGCCGGCAGCACCTCGTACAAGTCGCCGACGATACCGTAGTCGGCGAGCGCGAAGATCGGCGCTTCCTTGTCCTTGTTGACGGCGGCGATGAGCTTGGCCGCCGAGACGCCCACGGTGTGCTGGATCTGGCCCGAGACGCCCACGCTCAGGTAGAGGTCGGGGGCCGTCTTCGCGCCGGAGAGGCCGATGATGCGGTCCTCGCCGAGCCACTCGAAGTCGGCGAGGCTCTTGGTGCAGCCCACGACGGCGCCCAGCGCCGCTGCCAGTTCGTCGCCGAGCGCCAGGTCCTCGCGGGAGTTGAAGCCACGGCCGACGCCGACGATGAGCGGCGCCGCGTCGAGGTTGACGTGGTCGCCCTCCTTGGCGCGGCGGTCGACGACCTTGACGCCGGTTCGAACGTCAACCGCGGGGTTGACCAAGGCGCCCGCCCCGGCGCTCGCGCCCTCGGCGCTGAACGTCTTGGGCATCACGGCGAAGACCTTGATCGCCGTGGTGAGCTTCTCGCGCGCCACCGTGGCGCCGCCGTAGGCGTAGCGGCCGGCGACCAGCTCGCCGCCCTCGACCACAAGGTCGTTCACGTCGGTGACGCAGCCGGCGCCGAGCTTCTGCGCCAGGCGCGGCGCCGTCTCTTTGCCACGCCGCGTGGAGCCCACGAGCACGTCGCTCGCGCCGGCCTGCTCGGCGATCTGCGCCAGGCCGGCGGCCACGGCGTCGGCCGGCCAGCCCTCGAAAGCGGCGTCTTCGCTGACGTACACGGTGTCGGCGCCGGCCGCGGCGAGCGCGCTCGCCGCGGCTCCGGCGCCCGGCCCCAGGGCTACGGCGCTCACGCCGAGGCCGAGGGCCGCGGCCAGCTTCTTGCCACCGGCGACCAGTTCGCAGGCGGCATCGACTCTCTCACTGTAGACCAGCAGTGCGGCCATCGTTACCTCCCCAGGACGCCTTCTTTGATGAGGGCATTGACGAAGGCGTCGGCCTGCTCGGCCGCGGTGCCCTCGAACAGGATGTTCTTGCGGTCCTGTTCCTCCGCCAGGTTGCTGACGATCTCGCGGACCGGGGCCGGCGCGTCGAGGCCCAGGTCGGCCAGCGCCCACACCTGCAGGGGCTTGCTCTTGGCCTTCATGATCTGCATCAGGCCGGGGATGCGCGGCTCGTTGATCTCGCTGACCACGGTGACCACCGCCGGTAGCGGCGCCTCGAGGGTCTCGATCATGTCGTCCATGCTGCGCTCGCAGCGCACGACGCCCTCCGCGGCCTCGAGCTTGCGCGCGTAGCCGATCTGCGGCAGGCCGAGCAGCTCGGCGACGCGCGCCCCGACCTGACCCGTGTAGTTGTCGCTGGAACCCTCGCCGAAGAGCAGCAGGTCGCAGGCGCCGATCTTCTTGACGGCGGCCGCAAGAGCCGCGGCCACGGCCGCCTGATCGGGAGCGGCCAGCGTCGGGTCGTCGATCACGACGGCCTCGTCGGCGCCCATCGCCAGGGCCACCTTGATGTCTTCGGCGGCCTTGCGGTTCCCCTCGGCCAGGCACAACGCCGTGACCTTGCCACCGACGGCGTCGCGCAGCACCACGGCCGCCTCGAGGGCGTTCTTCTCGAGGTCGCCGATCTTGTACGGCACGGCCTCGGTGACCGCCTCACGGTTCTTGATGCGGACCATCTGCAGGTCCGGGTTGGTCTTCACGCAGACGACGATGTCCACGCCGTCACCTCCTTCAGCTCATGCGGAACTGCACTCCGAACGGGCCGCTCGGGTACTTCCAAGTGAGAGCGCGATGGTCACAGCACAGGAGACACGTGCCGCACTCCAGGCAGCCCTCCCAGTTGACGGTCATGCGGCCCTGGTCGTCGCGCTCGTAGAGGTCGGCCGGGCATACGTAGAGGCACGCGTCGTCGGTGCACACCGTCTTGCACACCTCGGTGTCGATGACGATGTGCGGCTCCTTGTCGAGCTTGAAGACATCGAGGCCGAGCTTGGCGTCGATCTTCATCGGCATGGCTCCTCCCTCTCAGATCTTCCGCATCGACCAGGCGTCCTTGACGGTCGCCACGTTCAGGAAATCGCGCCTCGCGCCCCTCCAGGCCTTCTTGACCAGGCCGGCTTGCGGCCGTTCGTCGACGGTGTAGATGCTCTCGAGCAGCCGTGAGACGGCCCTGGGGTAGTGCGTGAACAGGCGCGGGTTCTCCATGAAGCCCGGTATGGCCCGCGCCGTCTCGAGGTCCTTGAGCACGAAGCTCTCGCGCAAGGACGCCTCGTAGGAGGCGAGGCCGGTGGCCGAGAAATCTCCGGCCGCCTTCGCCTTCTTGACCGCCTCGGCGGCGAAGTAGCCGCTGGCGATGGCGAAGTCCATGCCGCGCACCGTCACGAGGGCGTTGAGGCTCAGGCCGGCGGTGTCCCCGGCGACAAGGTAGCCGTCGCCGGCGAGTTTCGGAACCTGGCTGATGCCGCCCTCGGGGATGCTGTGCGCCGAGTACTCCGCCACGGTACCGCCGGCGACCAGCGGCCGGATCTGGGGCAGCTCCTTGAACTCGTCCAGGAGCTGCCAGCTCTCGGTGCCGTCGCGCCGGCGGCGCAGGTCTTCCATGCCCACGACCATGCCCAGCGAGATGCTGTCCCTGTTTGTGTAGAGGAAGCCGCCGCCCATCATGCCCCTGGTGCAGGCGCCCATGAAGAACTGTGCGGCACCCTCCCCCGGATTCAGGTGCCAGCGGTCCTCGATGACGCCCGCAGGCAGCTCGATGACTTCCTTGTAGCCGAGCGCGTGATGCCTGGCCTGCGGCTCGGCCGCCAGGCCGGCCGCGCTGCTGAGCAACCGCAGCACGCCCTCGGCGACGATGACCACGCTCGCCCCGATCTCGTCGCCGCCGGCGCGGATGCCGATGATGCGGCCGTCTTTGCGCAGGAGTTCGTCGACCTTCATATTGGGCACGACCATGGCGCCCTTCTCGGTGACCTTCTCGGCCAACCACTGGTCGAGCCTGGCGCGCAGCACGGTGTAGCTCTGCGGCCTCTCACCGGCGAAGCGGTCGGAGGCGATCTCGATGGTCGTGTGGGCGCCGTCGCCCATCATCGTCACGAGCTCGCGGGCGACGGGGCGCTCGTACGGGGCTTCGTCCCAGAGCTCGGGGTAGAAGCCGCGGACGGGCTTCACGTAGAGGCGCCCGCCGGTGACGTTCTTGGCGCCCGAATAGTCGCCGCGCTCGAGTACCATGACTTCCACGCCGGCCGACGCCAGCCCGTAGGCGGCCGAGAGGCCGGCGAGGCCGCCACCGACGACGATGCATTCGACTGATTCCATTGTGGCGGCCTCCTCCCGGCCTTTGCTCTCCGCCCTAGTCCTTGAACGGGTTGTGCGTATCGCCCCACTCGTCGCGGGCGATGATGCCGCGCATGATCATCAGGCCGCCCTCGGCGCCGACCTCGTAGCTCATGACGCCGCGCAGCAGCATCTCCAGCGGCGTCTCCTTGGTGTAGCCGAAGGCGCCGTGGTACATCATCCCGTGGCGGGCGATGTCGTGGCACAAGGTCGGAGCCAGGCACTTGCAGGTGCTGATGATCTTGTTGATCTCCTTGCGACTGAACTGGCCGGGGTCGGTATGCTCCTGGCCGATCATCCAGGCGCCGCGCAACAGGTTGAGCTTCAGCATGTCGAGCTGCATCCAGTCGTCGGCCATCTCGAACGAGATGCCCTCGTTCTTGCCCAGCGGCTTGCCGAACGTGGTGCGCTGGGCGGTGTACTCGCCGCTGATCTCGAGGGCCTTCTCGGCGCCGCCGAGGCAGGCCGCGACCACGAGCACGCGGGCGGCGTTGAAGCCGTCCATGTTGACGTAGAAGCCCTTGCCCTCTTCGCCGAGGATGTACTTGCGCGGCAGCTCGACGTCCTTGTAGATCCAGCCGCCGGTACTCAGGCCCATGCGGCCCATGTCCTTGTACGTGGTGTACGTGATGCCGGGCAGATGCGCCGGGACCCAGATGAACGTCATGCCCTTGTGACCCTGGGCGGGGTCGGTCTTGACCAGGGTGCAGTGGCCGCTCGGGGGGCCCCACTTGGCGCATTCCTTGGGCCCGCTCACGTAGGCCTTCTCACCGTTCATGACGAAGGCCTGCTTGTCCTCGTTCCACGGCGCGATGGTCTTGATGGCGCCGAGGTCGCTGCCGCCGCCGGGCTCGGTGGTGTTGATACCGGCGAAGGCCTTGCCTGCGGCCACGGCCGGCAGCACTTCCTGCTTCAGCTCGTCGGTGCCGTACCGATTG
The DNA here is from genome assembly GCA_963765635.1 of uncultured Thermoleophilia bacterium. Classification (GTDB taxonomy): domain Bacteria; phylum Actinomycetota; class Thermoleophilia; order UBA2241; family UBA2241; genus CAIXSE01. The sequence continues at coordinate 33,930 of CAVXXF010000002.1, read as the reverse complement.
ATGATGTACGACCAGCCGATCGTGAGCAGGGTGTAGACAGGAGTGCTCATGCTGAGGTCGGCGCGCGCGATCTCCTGGACGGTGATCATCGCGTAGATCAGGCGCTCGTCGTCGGGGATCGGCATGCCGCCGTACTCCTCGGGGATCGTCACGCCGAACATGCCCATCTCGGCCATGCCCGCCGTGATGTCGTCGGGGATGCCGTCTTCGGCCTCGTCGATGGCGCGGGCACGCGGCTCGAGGTTCTTGACCAGCCACTCGCGGATGGCCTGGCGGTACATCTCCTGCTCCGTGGTGTAGCGAAAGTCCATGCAGCTCCCTCCTTAGGAACCGGTGTGTGTGCCCCTCGGAAAACGCGAAGACCCCCAGGGGACGCCGAAGCGTTCGCTGGGGGTCCAATGCCTGCGGGCAGTGAGCGGAGACGGCGCTCAGCTGCGGCGATGGGTGCAGCAAGAGCCATGATACACCGGCCGGCGGGCGGAGCAAGCCCGGCTGTCTCGACAGAATGGAGGAAGAATCGGCCGTCTGTACGACCGCCGGGCCGCGCTCAAACGCCCGGTGGCGGGTCTCCCGCTGCACCAGCGAGCAACGCCTCCGTCTCCGCGAGCGCCGGCATGGCGCCGAGCCGCGCGAAGATCTCGCAGGCCGCGGCCAGAGCGGGCGCTGCTTCCGGCGCTCGGTCGAGCGCCAGCAGGCAGCGCCCCTGCCCGAGCAGGGCCTGAGCCTCTGCGTAGGGGATCTCAAAACCGTGCCAGCCGGCAGCGGCGTCGGCGAAGACGGCCGCCGCCGTCTCGTATTCGCCCCGCCGCTCGGCGAGGAGGCCCTGCGTGGTCGCCAGCACGTGCCGCTGCATGGGTAGCGCCGAGTCGACGCCGCCCGCGAGGCGTGCCGCGAGCCTTTCGTCGCCCGCGGCCAGCGCCGTGCACACCGCCTCGGGCAGGTACACGACGTAGTTGGGGCCGCTGCCGGGTCGCTCCCGTGAGTCCCACTCGGAAAGGAGCTTGAGCGCGGCATCGGCGTCCCCAAGGTGAAGGCGCACGGGTGCGGCCGCCAGCAGCGCGTAGGCCCGGATCCACGGGATCTCGCTGGCCAGGCCGTGTTGTTCGAGCCGATCGACGAAGGGCCTCGCCAGATCGGCCTCGCCGCGCGCCACTCTGAGGACCGCCTCTTGCGCATACACGATCACCAGGTCCGATCCGGCCTCACTCTGCTCCAGGGCGGGACTAAGCTCCGCCGCCATGGCCAAGGCGTCGTCCCACTCCCCCATCAGACCGAGGGACTCGATCAGGTTCACGGTAAGGCGCCGCACGGCCTCCGCATCCCACTCGCCCATCTGCCCCACCGCAGCGACGGGACCGGACGGCGACGATGCGGCCAGCTCTTCGAGGCGGTGTCTCCGGGCGGACTTCATGCCGTCCCGGAGGGCCACAGCCGCCGCGGCAGGCCCCTCGTAGGAGAGCAGGGCGTCGGCGTGATTGAAGATGAGCAGTGCGGCCTCGCGCTCCAGACCCAGCGCCCTCGCCGCGCCAAGCGCGTACACGTAGTCCTCGAGGCCTCCGATGTCGCCGAGGATGCAGCGGATCCCTCCGCGGTATCCAAGCAGCAGGACGGGCTCGGGGAGAGCCAGCCGCCTCGAGATCGCCACGGCCTCGTCGATCGCCTCGAGACCGGCATGAGGGTCGCCGGCCAGCCACAGGGCCTTTCCGTATCGCCCCAGCACAGTCGCCATCTCGGGACTCGGCTCGTCACCCTCCAGAAGCGCCATCGCCAGTTCCAGCAGGTCGGTGACGCCGGGGTCACCGAGGGCATAGAGGACGTCCGCGTGTCTCGCCAGCGTGAGCGCGGCGGCGCGCCGGTCGCCGGCCAGCAGCAGCGCCTGACACGCCTCGCTGAGCGTGTCGGCCGCCTCGCGATACTTGGCGGCCTGGAAGAGAGGCTCCGCCAAGCGCGCGAGCAGCGCCGGGCGCTCTGCATGATCGAGCCCGGCCAGACCGAGGGCACGCTCGTAATGCCGCTGTGCGGCGGCCGCGTCAAGGTCCAGGGCGCGGTCGCCGGCCACCGAGAGGTAGTGGACCGCGGGAGCGACAAGCGGCTCGGCCAGGGCCGGCTCGCCGGCGGCGCGCGCGAGCTCCACGGCGTCCGCGAAGTGGCGCGCCAGGACAGCGGCCATGTCGTCGGCGCGCTCCCCGGCCTTCGCCTCGGTCCAGGACGCCAGCGCCGCGTGCTTTCTGGCGCGAGCGCCACGCGGCAGGGTGTGGTAGCTGACCTCGGCCACCAATCCGTGGCAGAAGGCGAATTCGTCTTCATCCCGCATCGAGGAGTCCTGCACGCGGCGCACGAGTCGCTTGTCGAGCAACTCGCGGAGAGCCTCCTCCACCGTGACGGCGTCTCCAGCGCCCAGTGCGACAAGCGCACCCGCCCAGAAGACGTGCCCCACCACGGCCGCGTCCCCGAGGCAGGCCTTACTCTCCGCGGACAGGGCGTCGAGCCTCGCGGCGATGATCGCCTGTACCGTTCGGGGCAGAGCGCCGGCGCCGCTCTCCAGAAGCTGCAGGTCGCGGTGCGTGGTGTCGCCCATCAGCCGCGCCAACTCCTCGGCATAGAAGGGGTTGCCCTCCGCGCGGCGGGCGATGGCGCCGATCACCTCGTCGCCCACGCCGGCCGCTTCCGGCAGTGCGGCGACCAGCTGCATCGTCTCCCTGTCAGACAGACGCTCCAGCCACATCCTCGTGGCTCGCCCGCCGGACGGCGCGAAGGCCGGGCCGCTCGCGCGCAGCTCGGGCCTGGCCGTGGCGACCACGAGCAGGGGGACCGTGCCCACATGGGCGGCAAGGAAGTCGAAGAAAGTGAGCAGCGCATCGTCGGCCCATTGTAGGTCCTCCACGCAGAGCACCATCGGACGCGCCGCGGCAAGCCCCTCCAGGCACCGCAGCCACGCCGCGAAGCTTTCGTCGCGGCCCGCCGGCGGGGCCTCCAGCCCGACCAGCTGACGCAGGCGGCCGCACACCCAATCTTTGTCGGCGCCGGCAGGGACCATGCGCTCAAGCCGGGCCGCGACGGTCTCCGCATCATCGGTCCGCAGGATGCCTGCATGAGCCTTCACGATCTCGCCGAGCGCCCAGAAGGTGCGCCCCTCGCCGTACGGCAGGCAGCGACCCTGGCGCCAGGTGATCAACCCCGGACGCACGTCCACATACGAAAGAAGCTCGGAGACCAGCCGCGTCTTGCCGATGCCCGGATCGCCGAGGATGAGGACGATCTGCGGGGACCGCGCACCGATCGCCTTCTCGAACAGGCTGATGAGGTACGCGAGCTCGTTGTCCCGACCCATGTGCCGGGACTGAAGCGCGCTGCCCGGGCGCACGCCCAGGCGCGAGACTGGGGCCCTGGCGAGCCAGGCGGCGACCGGCGCGGACTTGCCCCTGAGCGCCACCGGCGGCAGCGGATCGTAGTCGAACACCTCCGCGGTGAGGACGTAGGTCGCCTCACCGACGATCACGCCCATCGGCGGGGCGATCGCCTGCAGACGCGCGGCCACGTTGACGGCGTCGCCGGCGAGGAGGCCCTGGCCCGAACCGGGCTCGACGTCGAGACGCGCGAGAGCCTCGCCGGTGTTCACGCCGATGCGGACCCTGCAGGTCCGCCCGCCCATGCTGGGCACGTCGGCGAGCCGCTCGACAAGGCGCAGGCCGGCGCGCACGGCGCGCTCCGCGTCGTCCTCGTGGGAGGCGGGCACGCCGAAGACCCCCACCACAGCGTCGCCGATGAACTTCTCCACCGTGCCTCCGTGCGCCTCGATCACCTTGCGGGCTGCGTTGTGGTAGGAGCGCAGGAGGGCATCGATGTCCTCGGGATCGGCGACTTCGCTCATGGCCGTGAAGCCGACGAGGTCGCAGAAGAGGCTGGTCACGAGCTTACGCTCTTCGCGCGGCGCGGCGCGGGCAACCAGCCGCACGCCGCAGCGCGAGCAGAAGCGCGACCCCTCGGGGAGCTCGACAAGGCACGATGGACAGGCGGTCATGGAGAAATCCGTCCCCGCCCGGCCTCAACCCGGCGGCAGAGTCCCGGTCTCGCGGGCGACCGCCACGGCCTCTGCCCGCGAGGACGCCCCGAGTTTGCGATAGAGACTCTTAAGGTGCGACTTCACCGTGTTGCGCGACACGAAGAGCTGCCCTGCCATCTGCGCCTCCGTGAGATGCGTGGGCAGCATCTCAAGGACACGATGTTCGGCCGGGGTCAGCGGCTCGGCGATACGCGTGCGTTCGACGGCGCCGCGCAAGCGTTCGGCGCGGCGCCGCAGGATGCCCGCGTCGGGGTACCGCTGGAGAAGAACCGCGGCGCGTGTCGCATGGGCCTCGGCGGCGACCATGTCGCAGCGTTCCAGCGTGACCTCCCCCAGAACGACGTGAGTCAGCAGACTCATCCAGGGATGCGGGACCATGTGGCCGAGCAGGCGGTCCACGTCCGCCGTGGCGGCGTCAACGTCCGCGTCGGGCCGGCGCGCCAGCAGCTTCGCCCGCGCCAGCAGCATGGGCAAGCAGCGCCGGCTGGTGCCGAACCCCAGCTCGGTCAGGCGCGCCGATGCACGCGCCTCGTACTCCTGCGCGGCCTCCCACTCCGTCTCGTCGACGCTGATGAGCGCCAGATAGCCGAGAGCCGCGAGCTCCGCCGAGGGATTGTACACGTACCCTTCCCGGGCGGCGACGGCCAGCGGATGAAGCGCGCGCTGGGCCCACCCGGAGAGCCAGCGAGCGACGCCGAGCGAGACCTGGGCGTCGGCGTACCAGCTCGTGCCCGGCACCGTTTCCAGGCTCGCCGCGAGCTCCGCATCCTCGCGCATACGGTGCACCCCATCGGGCGCGACGGTCGCGCGAAGTAGCGCCTGCGAGGAGCGCAGCGAGGCAGCGCCGTCCGGTGACGGCGCGTCGCCCATGGGCGCGCAGCAAGCTGCCTTGCCCCAGCGCTCGCCGAGCTTGCCGTCGTCGAGCGCCGTGTAGACCCAGCCAGCGGTCATCGTCAGCGCCTTGTGGCCGAGTACCTGGCGATTGTCGAACGACTCCAGCCAGCGCCGCACCGTCTCTGCCTGTCCGCGGTTCCACAGGCCAGGCCAGGCCGCAGCAACAACGTCACCGGCGGCCGTGACGTCACCGCCCGCCAGGAGATGGCGCACCTCGGCGTCAGGGTCATGGTGCTCCGCGTACCAGCCCGCGGCCCTGAGGTGCAGCTGGTCACGTTCGCCGGGGTGCCGTGCCTCAAGCTCGGCCTCCAGCATCTCGGCAAAGAGGTGGTGGTAGCGGTAGTGGTGGACTTCGTCGCCGAGCGGCACGACGAACAGCTCCTGATGAGCGATGAGCGCCAGTAGCTCGCCGGCATCGTCCCTCCCCGTGACGAGCTTGCAGAGGCCGGGAGTGAGCTCGCCGAGCACCGAGGTCTGCAGCAGGAAAGCCTGGACCTCGGCGGGCTGCCTGTCGAGGACTTCGGCAGTCAGGTAGGCGGCGATCTCGCGGCGCTCGCCGCGGATCCGCGGCAGCCATTCCTCGAGCGGCCGTCCGCCCGCCGCTAAGCAGACGAGGTGGAGGCCGGTGGCCCATCCTTCGGTGACCGAGAGGAGGGCATCCAGAGCCGCCTCGTCGGGCGTGCAGCCGTGCAGCCGCACGAGCTCGGCGGCCTCCCCGTGATCGAGAGCGAGCTGCGGTGCGCGGAACTCGGCCAGCTCGCCGGACGCCCGCAGACGCGAGAGCGGGAGCAGCGGGTCGGTGCGCGTCCCGAGGGCCAGCTGGGCGCCCGGAGGCAGGCTGCGCAGGATGAAGGCCACGACCTCCCAGCATCGTGCACTCCGCAGCATATGCGCGTCATCGAGCACGAGCATGAACGGCGGAGCAGCGGCCAGCGCATCGGCGAGCATCGGCAGCACGCGCTCGCGCACCGGCGGCACCGCCAGGCCCAGGGATTTCTCCACGCCCGGGTCGATGTCGGTGACGGCGCCAAGCGCCCTCGCGAGATAGATCAAGAGGACGACGGGATCGTCGTCCGAGGCATCCAGCTGTACCCACGCCGCAGGCCGGCCGTCGACCTCGATCCACTGACGAAGCGCGGTGGTCTTGCCGGTGCCGGCCGGTGCGCATATCAGGACGAGAGGCTCGGGGGCCGCCGCCAGCGCCTCCAGGAGAGCGCGGCGTTCCACCGCGCTGACCCGCGCCGTGGGCGGCCGCAGTTTGGCGGGCAGCCCCGGAGACGGCGCGCCGGTCACGGCACGCCACGGCGCGATGGTGCGCGCGGCAGTACTGCCCGATGGCCCCTTGCCTGCAGTCACCTTCCCTCTCCCGAGGCGACGCGTCAGACCAGGAGTGTACGCCCTAAAACGACGCCTGCGTGCGGCGGCCGTTGTGTTCGCCGTGGCGGCGCTCGTCGCTCAGCCGGCCGTCCCTCCGAGCACCAGCGGGCTCAGGTCGACGGCCTCGAAGATCTTGTGCAGCGCCGAGACGAGCGCTCCCTGCGAATGGCCGCGGTAGCGGTAGCGCACCAGCGCCTCGATCTCGCGGCGCTCGGAGAGCACGTTGCGTCCGACGAGCAGCCTCTGGAAGAAGGTATCGGCCGACGCCATCATCAGCGTGGTGCTGCAGGCGGCGACCACGCCGGCCTCGTCGACCTCGAGCACCACGCCGACGCGCTTGTACATCGCCTGGTGACTGACGTCCTGCGGCAGGCGCGCATAGCCCGAGAAGAGGAAAGTCGGCGGCGCGCTCGTCATATACGCAGCCTAGCACAGGGGCGCTCGCGCGAGGCGACCGCGGGCGGCGAGGCGCATGTTGCATCGCCGCCGCCCGCGTGTATCATGAACTCGCTGCCGTATGGCCCGGGCCGGCGGCGTTCCCACCGGCCCTTCCCTCAGGCCTTGCTCCCCAGCTGAGACGCATCGCGCTCGCTGGGGTTTTCGCGTTAAGAGACCCCTCACCGACTCGAGGAGGGACAGCAGATGGCCGAGCACAACGGCCTGGACGGCAAGCTCATGAGCGTCGGGGAGGCCGTCGAGCGCTTCGTGCCCGACGGCTGCCAGATCGCCGTCGGCGGCTTCACCATCACGCGCAATCCGATGGCGGCGACCTACGAGATCGCCCGCCGCCGCATCAAGGACCTGCATCTCGTCGCGCACTCCAATGGCCAGGCGCTGGACGTGCTCGTGGGCGCCGGCTGCGTGCGCCGCCTCGACATCGCCTACGGCGGCAACGGCCGCTTCGCTCCCACCTGCATCCGCTTCCGCAAGGCGGTGGAGCGCGGTGAGCTGTTGGTCGAGGACTACACCAACAACATGATGAGCCTGCGCTTCCTCGCCGGCGCCCTTGGCGTACCCTTCATCCCCAGCAAGTCGGGGCTCGGTACCGACGTCATCGAGAAGTCGGGCTTCCCCCCCGAGCTGCGCTGCGAGGACGGCATTCCTTGCCATAAGGTCATCGTCATCGACGATCCCTTCGGCCACGAGGACGACGAGGTCGTCCTCCTCCCCGCGCTTACTCCGGACGTCTCGATCATCCACGCCCAGCAGGTGAGCACCGACGGCACGGTGCGCATCCGGGGGCTCAGCTTCGCCGACCTGGAGCAGTGCAAAGCCGCGAGCGCCGTCATCGTCACCTGCGAGGAGATCGTCCCCGAGAGCTACCTGCGCCTCGACCCCGACCGCAACTCCCTGCCGCCCTTCCTCGTGGATGCGGTGGTCCTGGCGCCGTACGGCGCCCACCCCACCGCCTGCCCGTACTTCTACGACTACGACCCCGCCCACCTCAATCACTACAAGGCGGCGGCCAAAGACGACGCCTCCTGGGCCGCCTATCTCGACGAGTGGGTGGACGGCGTCGAGAGCTGGGACGCCTACCTCGACAAGGTCGGCGGCGCGCAGCTGGCGCGCATCAGGGCCAACACCGTGGCCGGCTACGCGCCGGGCCTGGACCGGAGGTGAGCGAGATGCGCGACGCACCGACGGCCGCGACTGCCTACTCGCCCCGCGAGATGATGGCGATCGCCGCCGGCCGCTTCATCAAGGACGGCGACGTGCTGTTCGCCGGCACCGGCGTGGCGATGCTGGCCGCGACCGTGGCCAAGCGTATCCACGCCCCCCACGCTCACATCTTCTTCGAGACCGGCGGCATCGGGCCGACGCTCGAGGAGCTGCCCATGGCCGTCGCCGACCCGCGCGTCATGGCGTTCGCCAACCTCAACGCGGGTCTCGTCGAGGCTTTCAGCTACGTGGCCAACCGGCGGCTGCACACCATCGCCTTCCTGGGCGCCGCCCAGGTCGACAGGTACGGCAACATGAACTCGACGGTGATCGGCGACTACCTTGCGCCGAAGGTGCGTTTCAGCGGTAGCGGCGGCGCCTGCGACGCTGGCTCCCTGGCCAGCGGCTACATCGTCTTCATGCAGCACGGCGTGCAGAAGTTCGTCGAGAAGCTCGACTATCTGACCACGCCGGGCTGGCTCAGCGGCGGCGACTCACGCAAGCGCGCCGGCTACCGGCGCGGCGGGCCCATCGCCGTGGTCACCAACCTGTGCGTGCTCAAGTTCGACGAGACCACGCACGAGATGTACCTCGCCGAGCGCTATGACGGCGTCACCCCGGAGCAGGTGCAGCAGAACACGGGCTTCGCCGTCGACATCTCGCGATCGACCCTGACCGAGCCGCCGCACGCCGAGGAGCTGCGCATCCTGCGCGACGAGGTCGACCCGCAGCGGCTCATCCTGGGCTGAGCCGCCCAAGACAGCAGTGGCCTCGCGACACGCCGCGCGCCCGCCTTGCGCGCCGCTACACAAGCTGGAAGAATCGCGGCAATCGGGCTGGTGGCTGGAGGGTATCCCCACCGATGCCCGGCCAGCGTCTGGCTCTCGGGTGAGGTTCGCCGACGTACTCCCTTGAGGGTTCCGAGCTTAGAGTGTCAGGCACATCATAGGAGGATTTCGCATGGGCGAAATCAACGCTGGGGACACCGCGTTCGTCCTCATGTCGGCGGCGCTCGTCGCGCTGATGACCCCCGGCCTCGCGTTCTTCTACGGGGGCCTTGTTCGCCGCAAGAACTTCCTGGCGATCATGATGCAGAGCTTCATCAGCATGGGCGTTGTGACGTTCATCTGGGTCGCGGTGGGCTACTCGCTGGCGTTCTCTGGGAACGGCCCGCTCGGCCTCATCGGCAATCTGGACTGGGCATTCCTCAATGGGGTCGGGGAGACGCCGGGGCCGTGGGCGCCGACCATCCCAGCGCTGGCGCACTTCACCTACGAGGAGATGTTCGCCATCATCACGCCGGCGCTGATCACCGGCGCCTTCGCGGACCGGGTCAACTTCAAGAGCTACCTGTGGTTCCTCGTAGCCTGGAGTCTGCTCGTCTACGTCCCCTTCACCCACTGGATGTGGGGCGGCGGCTTTCTCGCCGAGTGGGGCGCCCTGGACTTCGCCGGCGGCATGGTCGTGCACACCAGTGCCGGCATGGCGGCCCTGGCCTCGGTCTGGGTCGTCGGCAAACGCAAGTTCGCCAAGGGCGAGCGCAGCGTGGCGCACAACATCGCCTTCGTGGGGCTCGGGACCGCACTCCTCTGGTTCGGCTGGTTCGGGTTCAACGGCGGTTCCGCGCTGGCCGCCAACGGCGTCGCCGCCCAGGCTTTCGTGAACACCGACATCGCCGGCTCGATCGCGATGTGCACCTGGCTGTTCATCACGTGGAAGGTCGACGGCAAGCCGAGCCTGGTCGGCGCCTTCACCGGCGCCGTCGCCGGCCTCGCCTGCGTGACGCCGTGCGCCGGCTACATACCGACCTGGTCGGCATTCGTCATCGGCCTGCTGGCTGGATCAGTCTGCTACGGCGCCGTCAAGTTCAAGGAACGCATGAAGTGGGACGACGCCCTGGACGTTTGGGCCGCCCACGGCGTGGGTGGCATCATGGGCTCGATCCTCCTGGGTGTGTTCGCGAGCACCGCGGTCAATGCCGCCGGCGCCGATGGGCTGCTCGAGGGCAACCCGAGGTTCCTCGGCGTCCAGGTACTTGCGGTGCTCATCATCGGGGCCTATGCCTTTGTGGTCACCTGGATCATCCTCAAGGTCATCAACATCTTTGGGCCGGTCCGCGTTCCGGATGAGGTCGAGAAGATCGGCCTGGACAGCCAGTTGCACGGCGAAGACGCCTACGCGTTCGACTGACGATCAGCAAGCAGCGAAGAAGCCGGCCGCCGAAGTGGGCGGCTTCCCGATGAAGACCGTCGAGAGGGCGGGGCCGAAAGGGAGCGGCCCCGCCCTCTTCCGTTTTTCGCCGACGGCGATCGGTCGCCGGTGCATGGCCGTTCGCGCGAGTCCCTCAGCCCGCTACTGACGCCAGTGCAGCGACGGCAGGGACACGTGCGGCAACGAGGGCATCATGCCGCGCATCGACTTGGCGGCCTGCAGACTGATCGCCACCATCAAGCCGAACGAGATCACGCCGACCAGCGGGAAGAGCAGGAGCATGGCCAGCGGCCGCGCGGGGTCGGCGATGCGCTTGTAGCTGGTCTGCCCATCGCGGAGCTCGATGTAGCCGACGGGCGCCGCCTGTACGCCGCCGCCCTGCCCGTAGCCGACCTGATCGGGGTCACCGCTGCCGCTCTTCTTCTTGCGTCCCGGGCCGCGGCCACCGCCGCCGCCCACACCGAAGCGCACGCGCGCGACGGGCACGATCGTGACGCCGTCCTTCTCCACGGCGGCGCCGAACACCGCCTGCGCCGAGGCCGTCCCGCCGAGCGATGTGACCAGCTTGCTGAACCTGTCGTCGGCCACGCCGGCCTCCGCCTCGCGCTTGGCCTCATCCATCGGATCCGCCATGATTCCTCCTCGCCTCAGGGCCGCGTGGCGGCGGCCACCGCCGTTCACACCAGAGGGTGTACCCGGCTGGCGGGAGAAGAAGCCCGTGGGATGGTGAGCGGGGCCCGTACGCGGCAGGGGCGCCGGGGCCTCTCGGCCGCGGCGCCCCGTGAGAGACTGGCTCCTCGGGTAGGACTCGAACCTACAACCCTTCGGTTAACAGCCGAATGCTCTACCGATTGAGCTACCGAGGACCGCTCTGGAGGCAAGAGTATAGGCCAGGGCACCCCGCCGGACAAACACGCCGCGCCCGCCGGCAGTCCGGCCCTGGCGGGGAGCGCCCAGTCGGCACGTGTATGGAGTCGGAGTTGCTGCTGCGTCCCGAGCGGCCACCGCAGGAGGAGTGCCCGTTCGTCAACCGGCGGGTGCTGCCGTGGCCGCAGGAGCCGCTGGCGACAGTGATCAAGCATACGCTGCGCGACTACCTGCGCGCCGAGGATGCCTTCTACGAACGGGGTTCGGCGCGCCTCTGAGTCAGTGCCAGCGCGCCTCGACCCACCAGCCGTGCGGCACTCCGGAAGCGGCCGAGCCCACGGTCTCGTGGCTCCGCAGGCCGCGCCGCGCCGCAATCGTGAGTTTGGCGTCGAGGCGCTCATGCAGCTCGTCGAAGCGCGCCCGCCAGTAGCTCTGATCGCCGGCCCGCAGATCGGCCAGCTCGTGGCTCGCGACGACCTCTTGGGCGGCGGCCTCCGCAGGCACCTGCTCCTTCCACCACTGCGGCCGCGCGATGCGCGTCCCGAAGCGCGCCCCTGGCGTCTCGATGTCGGCGGCTGGATCGCCGGCGGGCAGAAACGCCCACGCTTGCGCCTGGAGGAAGACCGACGTGTTGGGCATTGCCTCGACGAGGCCCTGCAGAGCGTCGAGAGTCTCCGTCGCCGAGGCCCGCGTCTCGCCGGGCTGGTTGAACGTCAGCGAGGCCACGGTCACGAGACCCTTGGCGTTGGCGTAGGTGAGCAGATCGAGGGCGTGCACGACCGCCCGATGCGGCTGCGGAGCCTGCCCCGTGCGCGAGAGCAGCTCAGGAGACAGCGTGCCCACGTCGAGGCGCAGGCGCAGGCGCGCCTCATACAGCCTGTCGACGTCTACGCGCGTGAGGTCGGCCGGCCTGCCGGCGACGGTGATCGCAAGGTCGCGGCGGTCGGCGGCGGCCAAGCCTTCAAGGACGGCGTGTCGCCACACAGGGTCGTAACCGAACGCGGGATCGAGCACGTCGATGCGGCCGGGGCCGAGCTCGGAGAGGCCGGTGAGAAGGGCGACCGCGACGTGCGGCGGGTACGCGTGCCAGCCGCCGCCCGGGCGCAGCAGACAGGCGGGGGCGTTGTACGGACAACCGCGGCTCAGGAAGACGCCGAGCTCCGGGAGTCCCCGGCGGGCGTACGGGTAGGCCGCGTAGTCGGGGGCGTGCGCCGCGTCCAGCGGCAGGGGCCTGCCCTCGAGCGCGCGGCAGGCGCCGGTCTCGCGCTCGCCGCCCGCGACCGCGACCGCGATCGTGACGGCCGCCGACTCGGCCTCGCCGACGATGAGCCAGTCGAACGGGGCGCCCGCGTCGCTGAAGTCGTCCGGGCGCACCGAGACATGGTACCCCTCGGCCGCGATCACCGCAGCTGGATGCAGGCACCGCACGCGCTCCGCGACGGCCATCGCGGCCGCATACTGCAGCGCCGACCAGCACGAGACCACGACGAGGTCGGCCGGGCGCGCGTCAAGAAGCTCCTCGGCGCGCGTCAGAAACGCAGCCCGCGCGCCGTCGTCGTCGGGGTTGCCGCACTCGACCTCGAGGTCCAGGACGTCGACGGCGAAGCCCGCGCGACGCAGCTCCGTCGACAGGCTGACCAGCTCCGGCTTGACGCGCGGCCCGTCTGCCCAGCAGCCGCCGTACAGAGAGCCGGGGAACACCAGCAGGACACGCGTCTCCGGGTCCCCGCCCGTCACGCCGACAGCGCTCAATCGAGAAAATCACGCAGGCGTTGCGAATCGCGATACGCCCTGAGCTTGGCCAGCGTCTTGGCCTCGATCTGACGGATGCGCTCGCGCGTGACGTCGAACTTCTGTCCTACTTCCTCAAGAGTCCGCGGATGCTCGCCTTTGAGGCCGAAACGCAGCTCGATGACCTTGCGCTCCCGGTGCGTGAGCGTGTCGAGGACGGCGCTGAGCTCTTCCTTCTGCATGATCTCGCTGACGGCCTCCACAGGCATCGTGGCATCCTCGTCCTCGATGAAGTCGCCGAGCTGCGAGTCCTCTTCCTCACCGATGGGCGTCTCGAGGCTCACCGGCTCCTGGCTGATCTTGAGGATCTCGCGGACTTTCAGCGGGGTGGTGCCCATCTCCGTGGCGATCTCCTCGGCGGTGGGCTCGCGGCCGATGTCCTGCAGCAGCTGCCGCTGCACGCGGATGAGCTTGTTGATGGTCTCGACCATGTGCACCGGGATGCGGATCGTGCGCGCCTGGTCGGCGATGGCGCGCGTGATCGCCTGGCGGATCCACCAGGTGGCGTAGGTGCTGAACTTGTAGCCTTTGCGGTAGTCGAACTTCTCGACGGCGCGGATGAGGCCGAGGTTGCCTTCCTGGATGAGATCCAGGAACAACATGCCTCGGCCGACGTAGCGCTTGGCGATGGACACCACGAGGCGCAGATTGGCCTCGATGAGCTTGCGCTTGGCGTTCATGTCGCGACGTTCGATGCGCTTGGCCAGCGACACCTCTTCTTCGGCCGTGAGGAGCGGCACCTTGCCGATCTCCTTGAGGTACATGCGCACGGGGTCGTTGGTGGGCGTCTTCACGGAGAGATCGAGCTTGGGGATGATCTCTTCCTCGAGCTTTGCCCCCGGGCTCTCGCCCGGGACGACGCCCTCGGCTTCGATGATATCGATGCCGTTGTCGGCGAAGATGTTGTAGATGTTGTCGATCTGATCCGGGATGAGCTCGACGTCCTGCAGTGCGTCGGCGATGTGCTCGCTCGCCAGGTACCCCTGCTGGAGACCCTCTTCGACGAGCAGCCTCACCTCATCGATGGACATCTCGGCGGGCTCGCTCGGTTTGCTGCGGTCTTCTGAGAAATCGGTCAAGAGTTTCGTCCCCTAGCCTTGATCGGGCTCCTCGTCCACCGGGATCCTGCTGATCGCTTCGCGCAACGTGCGGCGCACCGCCTGCAGGCGGATCCGTTCCGCGTCCTGCTTCCCCGTCTCATCTGTCTGCGCCGTGACTCTGAGCTTCGCGATGATACGGCTCACGTGGGCTTCCTGCACCCTGAGAAAGAGCTCGTCTACCACAGCCGCCGTGAATCTCTCCCGGCCGGCTCTGACGACGATCTCCGCAAGCGCCTCGCCGTCGTCGTCCTCCTCCGCTTCTCGCGCGGCGGATTGCAGGGTATTCCCTGCTGCTTCGCGCTCCAATCGCGCCCTCACGACGCGTAACGCGGCGCGCGTCTCGGCGGTGGCGAAGTAGCTCTCGTCGACGCCGGCCAGCACGGCGCGGCCCTTCTGGGGCTGCGCCAGGCAGCCGGCGAGAAAGCGCACTTCGAGCTCGTGGGCGCCGCCGAAGGCGGCCGCCGCACCGCCGCTCTGCGGCGTCTGGCGGCCTTCCCCGGCGGCGGCTCGGCCCTTGGCAGAGCGTCCGCTCCCCGCAAGCAGGTAGCGCACGCTCTCGGCCGAAAGCTGCAGCCTGTCTGCGACGTACCGCAGCTCTTCGTCGCGCTCGATCGGCGTCGCCGCCTCCGAGAGGACCCCCTTGAGTTGCGCAAAAGCGCGTGCTCTTCCGTCGGGCTTGTCGAGGTCCTGCGTCGCGAGCGCCACGCGAACGTGGAATTGTAGCAACGTCTGCGCGTCGGCGGCAAGCGCGCGAAAACCGTCGCCGCCGGCCCCGGAGAGTACGTAGTCGGCCGGGTCAAGACCGTCCGGGATGCGGACGACATGCAGGCTCAGTCCCATCTTGCGACCCAGGGTGAGCGCGCGGCTCATGGCGCCCAGGCCGGCGGCGTCGGCGTCGAAGCACAGGTAGAGATCTCGGGTGACGCGCGCCAGGCGACTGAGTTGCTGCTCGGTGAGCGCCGTGCCCATGCTGGCGACGACGTTGGGCACGCCGGCCTGCACCAGGGCGAGCACGTCGGTGTAGCCCTCCACCACGTAGACGCGGTCTTCGCGCCCCGCCGCCGACTTGGCGGCGTGCAGGCCGAAGACCGCCTCGCTCTTGTGGTACAGGGGCGTCTCCGGCGAGTTGAGGTACTTGGGCTTCTCGTCGCCCATGGTGCGCGCGCCGAAACCAAGCGTGCGCCCGCGGTCGTCGGCGAGCGGGAACATGATACGCCCGCGAAAGCGGTCGTAGGGCCGCCCGCTCTTGCCCGGCACGACGAGACCGGCGTCGAGCAGGTCCTGGTCGCTGAACTTCTTGGCGCGCGCCGCCTCGCGCAGCTTGTCCCAGCCCGCGAGGCTGAAGCCCAGACGGAAGCGCCGGCAGACGTCGTCGCCCAGACCACGCGCCTCAAGGTACTCGCGGGCGGGAGCCGCCGCCGCCGCGTCGTGCAGGACGCGCTCGTAGTAGGCCGTGGCCTGCTCCAGAAGGGCGCGCAGGCGCTCGCGGCGGTGACGCTCCGCATCGCCGCGAGCGCTCGACTCCTCGTACTCGAGCGCGATGCCGTACCTGTCGGCCAGGTACTCGACGGCCGCCGCGAAGTCGATTTGCTCTTTGGCCTGCACGAAGCCGAAGAGGTTACCTCCGGCACCGCAACCGAAGCAGTAGTACAGCTTCTCCGCGGGGTTGACCGAGAACGACGGCGTGCGCTCCTCGTGGAACGGGCAGCGGCCGCTGTAGTTGGCGCCGGCCTTGCGCAGCTCGGTGTACTGGCCGACGATCTCGACCATGTCGGCGGCGGCCTGGACCTGGTCGATGCTGGCGCGGGCGATGAGCGGCACCTCAGGTGCCGCCCTTCTTGCCCGCGCGCCGCGCCTTCTCCTGCCCGGCCAGGTAGCTCAGGCCGGCGCCGAGCCGGCGCCGCTGCTTCTTTTCACGCCGCGGCGCTCTGTCCCAGCTGTGCCAGTAGCGCCCTAGACGATCGTAGGTCCAGATGAGGACCACCATGAGCCCGAACATCCAGGCGAGGTAGAACAGGGCGAACAGCACCCACTGCTCGGGTGAGGTGGTATCGGGGGGCACCGTGCCGCCGGAAGGCACGCTGGGATGGCCAAGCGTGAGCCACCCGAGGCCGAACACCACGACCGCCGGTACCGCGGCCAGCACGACCGCGGCCGCGGTGACGAGGCCGCTCAGCAGGCGAGTGCGGTCCATCGCCTCAGGGAACCGGTGTGAGGAAGCGTGCCATGAGCACCTCGTCATGATACCGCCCGGCGCGGTCGTACTGCGCGCGGCGCAGCCCCTCGCGCACGAACCCGTGCCGTTCGTAGAAGCCCATGGCACGCCCGTTCTCGGGGAAGACCCCGAGGGCCAGTTTGGTCATGGCGTGCGACGCGGCCCACGCAGCGGACGCCTCGAGCAGCGCGCCGCCGACTCCGAGTCCGCGCCAGTGCGCGGCCACCGACATGCCCACCCAGGTGACGTGCCCCGAACACGGGTGCGGGTCGGGGCGCAGGCCGAGGTTGCCGACCAGCTCGCCGTCGAGGTCCGCGGAAAGCTGCAGGCAGCGCGGGTCGCCCAAGGCATCGGCGATGCGCCGCCGCCAGACGCCGGCGCCGAACTGGCCGGGCAGCATGAGCAGCGTGACGGCCGGCTCGGCGGCGACGGCGTCGAGCAGACGGGCCAGTGGACGGGCGTCCCGTGTGCGCGCATCTCGCACGCGCACCTCGCGCCCGTCCGCCAGCACCGCCGCGATCTCGCCGCCCAGCTTGGCCACGCGGCGCCTCCGCCTACTTCTCGAGCGTGAGTTCGCTGCGCTCTTCGATCGCTGCCTGCGCCGCGGCAAGCCTCGCCACGGGGATACGGAACGGCGAGCAGCTGACGTAGTTCATGCCGGCGCGGTGGCAGAACTTGACGCTCTCGGGGTCACCGCCGTGCTCGCCGCAGATGCCCACCTTGAGGTCGGGCCTGGTCCTGCGGCCGCGCTCGATGCCGATCTCCACAAGCTGGCCGACACCCTCCTGGTCGAGGGTCGCGAACGGGTCGGCCGGCCAGATCTCCTTCTCCTCCGACACATACAGGGGAAGGAACTTGCCGGCGTCGTCGCGGCTCACGCCGAAGGTCATCTGCGTGAGGTCGTTGGTGCCGAAGCTGAAGAACTCCGCCACTTCGGCGATCTTGTCGGCGGTGAGCGCCGCGCGGGGGATCTCGATCATCGTGCCGACCAGATAGTCCACGGTCACGCCCTGCTCGGCGAAGACCTCCGCGGCCACACGGCGCACGACCGCCGCCTGGTCCTCGAGCTCCTTCTTGACGCCGACCAGCGGGATCATGATCTCGGGGTGGACGTCGACGCCCTCCTTCTTGACGAGGCAGGCGGCCTCGAGGATGGCGCGCGCCTGCATGGCGGTGATCTCGGGATAGGCCACGCCCAGGCGGCAGCCGCGATGGCCGAGCATGGGGTTGCTCTCGTGCAGATCTTCGACCTTGGCCTTGACGACGTCCTCGCTGATGCCGAGGGCAGTCGCCGTCTCGCGGGTGTCGACGTCGTCGTGCGGCAGAAACTCGTGCAGCGGCGGATCGAGCGTGCGCACGGTCACGGGGCGCTCGCCCATCGCGCGGAAGATGCCGGCGAAATCGTCGCGCTGCATCGGCAGGAGCTTCGCCAGGGCCGCCTCGCGCGCCGCGGCGTCGTCGGCAAGGATCATCTCGCGCACCGTCATGATGCGCTCGCCTTCGAAGAACATGTGCTCGGTGCGGCAGAGGCCGATGCCCTCGGCGCCGAAGGCGATCGCATCGCTGCTCTGGTCGGGCTGGTCGGCGTTGGTCCGCACGCCGAGCGTGCGCGTCTTGTCGGCCCACTCCATGATCTCGGCGTAGTACCGGTACGACCCGGACTCCTCGGCCTTCATGCTCTTCTCCAGCAGCACCTGCAGCACCTCGGGCGGACGCGTCTCGAGCTGGCCGAGGATGACCTCGCCGGTGAAGCCGTCGATGCTGATCCAGTCGCCTTCGCCGACCGTCGCGTCGTCGGCTCTGAAGCTGCGCGCCTTCATGTCGATGTCGAGCGCGCCGCAGCCGACGATGCAGACCTTGCCCATCTGCCGCGCGACCAGCGCCGCGTGGCTGGTCATGCCGCCCTGCGCCGTGAGGATGCCTTGGGCGGCGTCCATGCCGCGGATATCCTTGGGGCTGGTGAAGTCGCGGACGAGCAGGACCTGCTCGCCGCGCGCGGCCCAGGCCTCGGCGTCGGCGGCACTGAAGACGACGCGGCCGGAGGCGGCGCCGGGGCCGGCGGGCAGGCCTTTGGCCTTGATCCGGCCCTCCGCGACCGCCCTCAGCTTGTCCTTGGGGCCGAATACCGGCCGCAGCAGCTGATTGAGCTGCTCGGGCTCGATGCGCATGAGGGCCTCTTCGGGACTGATGAGACCCTGGTCGGCGAGGTCGACGGCGATGCGGATCGCGGCGAGGCCGGTGCGCTTGCCGTTGCGCGTCTGCAGCATGAAGAGGCGGCCCTTCTCGATCGTGAACTCGAAGTCCTGCATGTCGCGCATCTCGGACTCGAGCGTCTTGCGGATCTCCATGAGCTGCGCATAGACGTCGGGCCAGACTTCCTCGAGCTCGACCGCCGGGCGCGGCGTGCGCACCCCGGCGACCACGTCCTCGCCCTGCGCGTTCACGAGGAACTCGCCGTAGAACTCGTTCTCGCCGCTGGCGGGATTGCGCGTGAAGGCGACGCCGGTGCCGCTCTCGTCGCCGGTGTTGCCATACACCATCGTCTGCACGTTGACCGCCGTGCCCCAGTCGTCGGGGATGCCATACATGCGGCGGTAGGCGACGGCGCGGTCGTTGCCCCAGCTGCCGAAGACGGCGCTGATGGCGCCCCACAGCTGCGCGCGCGGGTCGTCGGGGAAGTCGCTGCCGGTGGCCTCCTTGACCGCGGCCTTGAACTCGGCGACAAGCTGCTTGAGGTCGTCGGCGGTGAGGTCGGTGTCGAAGGCGGCGCCCTTGGCCTCCTTCATCGCCTCGAGGCGGTCCTCGAAGACGTCACCCTCGATGTCGCCGCCCTCGTTGCAGCCGAGCACCACGTCGCCGTACATGGAGACGAAACGGCGGTAGCAGTCGTAGGCGAAGCGCGGGTTGCCGGTGGCGGCGATGACGCCCTGCACCGTGGTGTCGTTGAGGCCCAGGTTGAGGACGGTGTCCATCATGCCGGGCATGGATGCGCGCGCGCCCGAGCGCACGCTGAGCAGCAGCGGGTCGGAGGCGTCGCCCAGCTTCTTGCCGGTGTCAGCTTCAAGCGCGGCGACGGCGGCGGCCACCTGCCCCTCGACGCCATCCGGGTAGCTGCCGTTCGCCGAATAGTGGTTGCAGACCTCGGTAGTGATCGTGAAGCCGGGCGGCACCGGCAGACCGATACGGGTCATCTCGGCGAGGTTGGCCCCCTTGCCGCCGAGCAGGTTCTTCATGCTCTTGTCGCCCTCGTTGAACTGGTAGACCCACTTGCTCGACATCAATCGCTCCTCGGGATAGGTACCTTCTTCACGCCTGCGTCAACGGCAGGCGGCTGAACTCGCCGATACGGCCGATCAGCGCCGCGACCGCGGCCAGCTGCGCCAGCCGGTTGCCGCGCACGGCCGCGTCGTCGCCCATGACCATCACGGCGGTGAAATAGCGGTCGACGGCCGGCCGCAGGCCGGCCGCTTCTTTGATCGCGCTCTCGAGTTCCAGGTGAGAGAGCGCCTCGAGCAGCGGCCCGCGCGCCGCCTCGCAGGCCGCCGCCAGCTCGCGCTCGGCGTCGTCGGCGAACAGGGCCGGGTCGACGGCGCGGGACCCGGCGGCCGCGTCCTTGGCGGCCAGCGCGTGGCAGCGGTTGTAGGCGGTCACCGCGTCTTCGAAGAAGTCGCGGCCGGCGAGCGCGGCGAAGGTGCGCGCCCGCGCCGCCAGAGCCGGCACGTCGCCGGCCGGCGCGGCCAGGGCCGCCTCGACGGTGGAGAACGGCAGCCCCTCGTCGAGCAGCAGCACCTGGAGGCGTTCGCGCACGAACGCCGCCGTCTCAGCGACGATCACGGCGCGACGCTCGTCGTCGAGGCCCTCGGCGCCCTGGATCTCGAACTGATCGACGGCCGATGCCACGAAACCGGCGATCGGGAAGCGCAGACTGTATTCGAGCGCGATGCGCACGATGCCCATGGCCGCGCGGCGCAGACCGTACGGGTCGCGCGAGCCCGACGGCTTCTGGCCGGCGACCCACGCGCCGACGATGTTGTCGGCCTTGTCGGCGATGGCGAGCAGGGCGCCGCTCACCGTGCTGGGCAGCGGCGCGGTGGCCGACAACGGGCGGTAGTGCTCGCCCACGGCCCTGGCGACCGCGTCGCCCAGACCACCGGATTCCGCGTAGAGGCCGCCCATCACGCCCTGAAGCGTGGGGAACTCGATGACCACCTGGCTCACGAGGTCGGCTTTGGCCAGACGCGCCGCCACGCGCAGCGTCTCGGCGAGAGGCGCCGAGGAACCGTTGCCGCCCCTCTGGGCGCCCGCGGCGCCGGGCCCGGCGGCCAGACCGGCCACCAGCCCCTGCAGACGGCGGGCCTTGTCGGCGAGCGAGCCGAGCTTCTCGTGGAACACCACGTCGCCGAGGCGGTCGGCCATGGTCTCGAGGCCCTCGGCGACGTCGCGGTCGTAGGCGAACTCGGCATCGTCGAGCCGGCCTTCGAGCACGCGCTCGTTGCCGCGCGTGACAAGGGCGGCCGCCGCGGGATCGGCGTTGCTCACGAAGAGGAACGCCGGCAGCAGGCGGCCGTCGCCATCCCGCACCGGGAAGTAGCGCTGGTGGCTCTGCATGGCCGTGATGAGCACGGGTGCGGGCAGGCGCAGATGGCTTTCGGCGAGCGCCCCGCGGGCGACGCTCGGCCACTCGGCGAGGAACACCGCCTCGGCGAGCACGTCGCCCGGGTCTGACCACTCCCCACCGAGCTCGGCGGCGTGCGCGTCGAGCCCTTCGACGATCAGGCGACGGCGCTCGTGCTGCGAGACGATCACCTTCTGCTCCGCGAGATGTCTCTCGTAGTGCTGGGCGGTGTCGATGATGACCGGCGCGCCGAGGACCCGGTGACCCTGCGTCACGTCGCCGGATGTGAGGCCGTAGAACGTCGCGGCCACAGTCGTCCCGCCGAGCATGCAGACCAGCCAGCGGATGGGACGGGAGAAGCGCAGATAGTCGGACTCGCCGGCGGGACGGCTACCCCAGCGCATGCCGCGTGGGATCTGCAGGCCGGTGATCAGCGCCGGGGTGAGCGCCGGCAAGACGTCGACCGCGAGGCGACGCTCGGCCTCGACGCGGACGACGACGAACTCCGTGTCGTCGACCACCTCGCGGCGGATGTCCTCGGGCTGGGCGCCGCGCGAGCGCGCGAATCCCAGCCCGGCTTTGGTGAGGCCGCCCTCGGCGTCGTAGGCAATCGTGGCCTTGGGGCCGCGATAGTCGTCCGTCTTGGCGGTCTGGCGGGCGGGCACGCCCTCGACGAGCACGGCGATGCGCCGCGGGGACACCAGCACCCGAAGGTCGGGAGCGCCGCTCTCGAGAAGGCGCTCGGCCTCGAGGAGCTTGTGCACGAGCCCCGGCGCCTCGCCTGCGCCGTCGAGCTGGCGGATGACCGATTCGCAGACCCTGTAGGGCAGCTCTTCGCAGCCGATCTCGATCAACAGGGTGCTCATGCGCGACCATCCCCGAACACCTCGAGGTAGAGGCCGGCGACCTGGCGCGCGAGATCGCGCACGCGCCCGATATGCATCGTGCGGTCGGTGACGCTGATCGCGCCGCGGGCGTCGAGCATGTTGAAGGCGTGGCTGCACTTGAGCACCTGGTCGTAGGCCGGCACCGGCAGACGCGCCTCAAGGCAGCGCCCGGCCTCGCTCTCGTGCTCGCGGAAGTGACGGTAGAGCATGTCGGTATCGGCGACCTCGAAGCTGTAGCGGCTGAACTCGCGCTCGTTCTCTTGATAGACGTCACCGTAGGTGACGGTCACCGTCTCACCGGCTTCGTCCCACTGCGACCACACCAGGTCATAGACGCTGTCCACGCCCTGCAGATACATGGCCAGGCGCTCCAGACCGTAGGTGAGCTCGACCGTGATGGGGTCGAGGTCGAAACCACCCAGCTGCTGGAAGTACGTGAACTGGGTGGCTTCCATGCCGTCGACCCAGACCTCCCAGCCCTGCCCCCAGGCGCCCAGGGTGGGTCCCTCCCAGTTGTCCTCGACGAAGCGCACGTCGTGCTCGGCCAGATCGATGCCCAGAGCCACCAGCGACTGCAGGTAGACGTCCTGGATGTCGGGCGGCGACGGCTTGATGACGACCTGATACTGGTAGTAGTGACCGAGGCGATACGGGTTCTCGCCGTAGCGTCCGTCGGTGGGACGCATGGAGGGCTCGACGTAGGCCGCGCGCCAGGGGCGCGCGTCGAGGCAGCGCAGAAAGGTCGCCGGGTTGAAGGTGCCGGCCCCGACCTCAGTGTGATACGGCTGTACGACGACGCAGCCCTGCTGTTCCCAGTAGGCCTGCAAGCGCGCGATGATCTGCTGAAAAGTGGGCTGGGACCTCCGGGCGTCCCCGCCGCTTCCGTGGTGCTTCACTGTTCCTCCGCGTCCGGGCCGCAGATTCTAGCAGGGCCACCGGCGGCGGGCCAACGGCGCCCGGACGCGCCGCCGGCCGGCATGGACAGGTGTTCCATCGCGCCTGTTGCCAGTCGCGGGTACAGTGGATGCGCCGGACGGTGCGCGAGCGCCGTCCGCGTGGGGCGGCGCGACGGCGACGCGAGCACCCGGTCACGGGCGCGACGGCGACGCCAGCGCCGCGCCCGCTTCCTTTGCGGCCGCAGCGCGCCCGGCTCAGCCCGCGGCGCGCGCGAAGCGCACGGCGCGCAGGCGCGTCCCCGTGTGGTAGCGGTAGAGGTCGTGGACGTCACGCAGCGCCTCGGCGACGGCCGCCGTGGGCTCCGCTTCGCGGAGCTCGGCCAGCGGCCGTACCACAGCTTCGCGCATCGCCGCGATCGCCGCGGGCGTGATGGGCACGGCGTCCTCCAGGCACTTCTCGCAGACGAGGCCGCCGCGCGCCGCCGAGAACCCCAGGGCGCGCTCACCACCCCCGCACGCGACGCAGTGCTCGAGCACCGGCATGTAGCCGGCCTCGTAGAGAAGCTTGAGCACCGCGCCCAGCACGAGCGGCGCCTCCAGGGCGGGCCCGTGCAAGCCGTTGTCGAGCTCCTTGAGCGTGTTACGCAGGAGCGCGAACACGCGCTCCTCGGGCTCGTGCTCGGGCGTCAATCCCGCGACCGCCTCGCAGACCACCGCCGCAGCCGTGAGGGCCTCGCGATCGTCGCGCAGCCTGAGGAACACGTCCACGAGGTGGGCCTGGGTCACCGTGAAGAGGGTGCGGCCGTGGTAGAGCATGAGGTCGCAGACGTTGTACGGCTCCAGCCGGCCGCCCCACTTTGACGTCGTCTTGCGCACGCCCTTGACCACCGCGTCGACGCGCCCCAGTTCGCGCGTGTACAGCCGCAGCATGCGGTCGGCCTCACCGAGGGGCCGCGAGTTGAGGACGACGGCGCGCGCCTTCTCGTTGCGCATCGTCAGCCTCCGCTGTCTCGGGCCGAAAGACAGGCCCAGACGACGCGCGGAATGCCGGCCAGATCCGCGCGCTCCTGCGCCGGCGCGAAGGCGCCGGCCGCCGCGCACAGCGCGCCGACGGCGGCGGCCTGCCCCGCCCCGACTTCGACGGCGACCACTCCCCCGGGGCGCAAGCGGGCGGCGGCGGCCGGGATCAGCCGGCGGAGGAGGTCGAGACCGTCATCTCCGCCGTGGAGCGCCAGGCGCGGCTCGTACTCGCGCACGTTCGGCTCGAGGGCACGGTACTCGGCCTCGGGGATGTACGGCGGATTGGACACGATGACGTCGAAGCGCAGGCGCGCGGGCAGATCATGGAGCAGGTCGCCGACGCGGATGTCGACGCGGCCGCCGAGGCCGAGGCGCGCCGCGTTGCGACGCGCCACCTTCACGGCGGCCTCGCTCACGTCGGTGGCCACCAGACGCACGAAAGGGTTCTCGGCCACCAGGGCGAGCGCGATGCAGCCCGAGCCGGTGCCCACGTCGAGGGCCAGGGGCTCGTAGGGTCCGGCGGTCGCGTCGCCACTGCCCGGCACTGCGGCCAGCGCCTCCAGCGCCACATCCACCAGCGTCTCTGTCTCGGGCCGCGGGATCAGCACCGCGGGCGTGACCTCGAGCTCGATGGCGCGAAAGGCGCGGCGCCCAAGGATGTAGGCGACGGGCTCGCGGGCCTGGCGCCGCACAAGGTAGCCGTCGAAGCGGCGCTCCTCGACGCCAGTGAGAACGCGTTCGGGCGCGCGGAACAGCTCAGTGCGGTCCACGCCGACGGCGCTCGCCAGAAGCAGCTCGGCGTCGAGACGCGGCGAGCGCGACCCGCTGGCGCGCAGCCACTGCGTGGCCGTGCGGAGCGCGTCGCCCACGCTCGCCGCCATGATCACTCCCCGCCGGCCGCCGCCAGCTGCTTACGTCGGTCCTCGGAGGCGAGGGCCTCGGTGAACTCGTCGAGGTCGCCCTCCATCACCTCGGCGATGCGGTGGCTGGTGAGCCCGATGCGGTGGTCGCTCACGCGATTCTGCTGGAAGTTGTAGGTGCGGATCTTCTGCGAGCGGTCGCCGCTGCCGACCATGGTGCGCCGCGCCGCGCCGCGTTCCTCATCCTGCTTCGCCTGCTTGAGGTCGAAAAGGCGCGCCCTCAAGATGCGCAGGGCGCGCTCCTTGTTCTGCAGCTGGCTCTTCTCGTCCTGGCAGCTCACTGTCACGCCGGTCGGCACGTGCGTGAGCCGGACCGCCGAGTCGGTGGTATTGACACTTTGCCCGCCGGGGCCGCGGGCGCGGAAGATGTCGACGCGCAGGTCGTTGGGACCGATCTCGACCTCGATGTCCTCTGCCTCGGGAAGCACGGCGACCGTGGCGGTGGACGTGTGGATGCGGCCCGAGGCCTCGGTGACCGGCACGCGCTGCACGCGGTGCACCCCGCCCTCGTACTTGAGCGCCGAGAAGGCGCCCTGGCCCTTGACCTCGAGCGTGATCTCCTTGTAGCCGCCGTCGTCGTTCTCGTTGGCGCTGAGGATCTCGACCTCGAAGTCCTTGGCTTCCGCGTAGCGCGTGTACATGCGCGCGAGCTCTCCGGCGAAGATGCACGCTTCGTTACCGCCGGTGCCGGCGCGGATCTCGATGATCACGTCCTTGGCGTCGTTGGGGTCGCGCGTGAGCATACGCACGCGGATGCCCTCACCGAGCTCCTCAAGCCGGCGGCGGCCCTCGCCGAGCTCCTCCTGTGCGAACTCGCGCATCTCGGCGTCCGAGGAGTCGTCGCCGAGAAGGCCTTCGGCGTCGGCCACCGTCTGCTCGGCCTCACGAAAGCGGCGCGCCAGATCGTAGACCTGCTGCAGCTCGGCGTGCTTGCGCGCGATGCCGGCGTAGCGCGACCGGTCGCCGAGAACCTCGGGGTCGGCGAGCTGCGCGTTGAGCTCCTCGTAGGAGCGCTCGATCTCGTCGATGAGGCTGTCGATGGCGGCCATGCGAGGAGCTTACGCCATGACCTCCACGCCTTTCACCGGCGGGCGGTCCTGGGGCTCGAGCTCGATGATCTTCTCGAGCGCCGCGATGGCCACCTCGATCTGGGCGCTGTCGGGCTGCTTGGTGGTCATCCACTGCAGCGCCAGGCCGGGCGACATGATGGCTCGCACGAAGGCACTGTCCTCGTGGCGGCCGGCGAACTTGATGATCTCGTAGCTTACGCCGGCGATGAGCGGGATCAGGATGACGCGACTGAGGATGAGCAGGTACCACACCGGCCGGCCGACGAAGGCGAACACGAAGATGGACACCACCATCACGATGAGCAGGAACGACGTGCCGCAACGCAAATGCAGCGTGCGGTAGTGCTCGACGTTCTCGACGGTGAGCTCGTCCCCGTGCTCGAGGGCGTGGATGCTCATGTGCTCGGCGCCGTGGTACTCGAAGACGCGGCGCAGGTCCTTGATCTGGGTGATGATCGCGAGATAGAGAAGGAAGATGCCCACGCGCACGCAACCCTCGATCGCCCAGAACAGGTAGCCGTCACCGATCCAGCGGCTGAACAACCCCGTGAGGAACAGCGGCGCCACGAAGAAGAGGCCGATGGCGAAGGCGAAGGCGATGACGAGCGTGCCGCCGAGCTCCTTGCGGCTGAGCTGCTGCTCCTCTTCGCCGATGGACTCGTTGGCCGACATCGTGAGGGCGCGAACCCCGATGACCAGCGATTCGACGAGCGCCACGACGCCGCGCACGACCGGCGTCTTGAGGATGGGATAGCGCTGCATCCAGCTGACGAGGGGGAACTCGTGGATGCCGATGGTGTCGTCGGGGCGGCGCACGGCGAGCGACCAGTGGCTCACGCCGCGCATCATGACGCCCTCGATGACGGCCTGGCCGCCGACCTGGGCGCGGCGCGCCCACAGGGCGGCCAGCGCCACCAGGGCGAGCACGTTGCCGGTGAGACGTGTGATCATGGCGGGGAGGTGAGCGTGAGCCGCGCGGCGGGCGCTCACGCGCGCGCGGCGGCCGGCCCGTCGACGTCGTCGGGCTTGTACGGCTTGCCGCAAGTCATCTTGCCCTCCGGGCAGGTGCCGTAGAGGCAGCCGGGACCGCTGCCCTCGAAGAGGTTGGGGGCGAGCTCCTTGACCATGCCGCGCATCTCCCAGGCCAGCGCCCTGATCTCCCACTGCGCGCGATTGCAGCAGCGCACGCGGAAGAAGTGGCGCAGTTCTCGGGCGTTCATGGTGACGACGATCTTGGTCTCGGCGGCGTTGGGGAGCACGAAGCGCGCGTCCTCCTGCACGCTCTCGCGAGTACGGCCCTCGGCGAGGCCCAGCTCGACCAGCCTGTCGTAGGCCACGCGAGCCTGTTCCATAGCGGCGAGAAACACCGCCTGAGCCTCGGCGTTGCCAGACACGGAGGGCGGGACGATGAAACTGTCGCCCGCCCCGAAGCTGACGTACCGCTGCGACTGCTGGTTGTAGCTGGCCACGCGGTGCCGCACCAGCTGGTGCGTAAGGGCGCGCGAGACCCCGTCGACAGCGAAGCTGAACGACGCATGCTCCAGCGCCGAGTGGTGGCCCGAGCGCACGAGGATACGCACGAGCTTGGCGACGGCCTCGTCGCTCATCTCGTGCTGGAGGTCGGCGGCCGACACGGGCGCATAGCAGAGCCGACCCGCGATTGCGACGGCGCGGTCTGGGTCGGGCGTGTGCTGGAGGAGTGTGACGCGGAGCTCGGCGC
Source organism: uncultured Thermoleophilia bacterium (assembly GCA_963765635.1). Classification (GTDB taxonomy): domain Bacteria; phylum Actinomycetota; class Thermoleophilia; order UBA2241; family UBA2241; genus CAIXSE01. The sequence goes on along the minus strand of CAVXXF010000002.1, from coordinate 6,625 downwards.
TCACCGCAGGGCTCCCGTCAGGCCTTTGGGGCTTCAGCCTTGGCGAGTTCTGGCTTGGCGGCCTCGGCCTTAGCGGGCTTGACCTTCGCGGCCTCGGCCTTGGCGGCCTCGGATTTCTTGTCGAAGCGGCGGTTGAAGCGCTCGACGCGCCCACCGGAGTCGACGAGCTTCTGCTTGCCCGTGTAGAACGGGTGGCACTGCGAGCACAGTTCGACGTGCAGCTCCGGCTTGGTGCTGCGCGTCGTGAACGTGTTGCCGCAGGAGCAGTGCACGGTGGCTTCTACGTAGTTCGGGTGGATGTCTTTCTTCATGGCAACGGATCCCTTCTGGGAGCAAACCCGGATTACTCGCGGACGGCCCAACGGGCCGAAGCGGCATGATAGCACGGAACGTCGTCTCAGCTGAAATCGTTCCCGGCGTCAAACGCGGACCGGCGAGGCGCGCCGGCCCCGCCGTTACCGGGAGTTCTTCTGCAGCGCGCTGAGGAACTCGGCGTTGCTTTTCGTCTCGCGCACCTTCTTGATGAGCAGCTCGATGGCAGCTGCGGGGTCGAGGCTGTGGAGCACGCCGCGGAGCTTCCACACGGCGGCCGCCTCGGCGGGCTCCATGAGGAGTTCCTCCTTGCGCGTGCCCGTGGCATCGATGTCGATGGCCGGGAAGATGCGCTTGTCGGCGAGGCGCCGGTCGAGGCGGATCTCCCAGTTGCCGGTGCCCTTGAACTCCTCGAAGATGACCTCGTCCATGCGCGAGCCGGTGTCGACGAGGGCTGTGGCCAGAATGGTCAGCGAGCCGCCCTCCTCGATGTTACGCGCCGCGCCGAAGAATTTCTTGGGCGGGTACAGTGCCGTGGAGTCGACGCCGCCCGAGAGGATGCGGCCGCTGGCCGGTGCGTTGAGGTTGAAGGCGCGGGCCATGCGCGTGATGGAGTCGAGCAGGACGACGACGTCGCGGCCCATCTCGACCAGACGTTTGACGCGGTCGAGCACCAACTCGGTGACCTGCACGTGGTTCTCGCTGGGCTGGTCGAAGGTGCTGGACACGACCGTGCCGATCACCGAACGCTGCATGTCGGTGACTTCTTCGGGGCGCTCGTCGACGAGCAGCACGAAGAGGTCGATCTCGGGGTTGTTGGCGGCGATGGAGTTGGCCAGCTTCTTGAGGATCGTGGTCTTGCCCGCCTTCGGCGGCGAGACGATCAGCCCGCGCTGGCCCTTGCCGATCGGACACATGAGGTCCATGATGCGCGCCGCCGTGTCGTGCTCCTCGGTCTCGAGGCGCAGACGCTCCTCAGGGAAGAGCGGCGTGAGCTGGTCGAACACCGGGCGCTTGAGCGCCGCCGTGGGGTCGAGGCCGTTGACGCCGTCGATCTTGAGCAGCGCGTTGTACTTCTCGTTGTCTTTGGGCTCGCGCACCTGGCCGAGGATCTCGTCGCCGCGGCGCAGGCCGAAGCGGCGTATCTGGCTGAGCGACACGTACACGTCGCGGTCGCCTTGGGTGAAGCCGTTGGTACGCAGAAAGCCGAACCCGTCCGGCAGCACGTCGAGGATGCCCGTGCAGGGAATGGACGGGCGGTCGTCGCGCGGTTCCGGGCGGTCGCGCGGCTCCTGGCGTTCGCGCGGCTTGTCGCGATCGCGATCGCGGCCGCGGCGGTTCTTGCCCTTGCCGCCGCCCTGCTGCTGACGCTGCTGGCCCTGCTGGGCCTGCTGGCCCTGCTGGCCCTGCTGGCCCTGGCGGTTGGGCGGCGGGCCGAAGGACCGCTCGCCGTCACCGCCCAAAGCGTCGGAGGGCGCCGCCGCGGGCGCGTCGCTCGCCGGGGCGGCGCCGGCCGGACTCTCTGCCGACGGAGCGGACGGCGCGACGGGCGCAGCCGTCTCGGCGCTTGGCGCAGACGGGGCGGACGGCGCAGCCGCTTCGGCCGGCGGGGCGAACGGAGTCGCGACGTCCGCCATCGGCGGGCCGGCCTTGTCGACCTTGGCCGCCTTCTCGGCCTTGGCCGCACGGGCAGGCTTCGCGGCCGGCTTGGCGGCGGGCGACGGGGAGGATTCCATCGCCGGCACAGCCGGCTCGGTCGGTACGGTCATCTGGTCTGTGTGTTCGTCAGTGCTCATGGGCTCCCGGGACCTCTGACATCGCCCCGCGCGGCTTGCAGCCGTCTCGCCGGGGAGATGTCGAACGAGTTGAGGTGGTCGATGCGGTGGAAGACAGGGTCCGTGCGGACTCCGGTGCAGAGTATGTCATACCGCGCAAGAGATTCCCAGTACTGTCTACGCCTGCCGGACGACGAACCATGTGTGCACTCCGTGGTGGGCGGCCGCTGCGGGCCGCGGGATCGCTGTGGGACTCCCCTACCCCCGCGTTGCCGGGGTGCCCGGCGCAAAGAGGGGCCGGGTCGAGCGTCAGACCCCATATCGGACGCGCCGCGCGGAACTGAAGCGGTTCAGGAGCCCGCCGCCGCGCTCTGTTCCTCGACCCGCTGCAGGATGGCCCCCAAGACCTCGCTGAGGTTCTCGTCGAGACTGGGGTTGTCCACCACCGGGACGCCCAAAGCCGTGGCGCGACCGACGATGTACTTCTGAATGCGGCGGATCTGGGCGAAATGGTCGAGATAGCGGCGCAGCGGCCGGATGCCGCCGGTCTCCCACTCGCGCACCGAGAAGTTGCCGCGGTGACGAGACTTGTCGTGCACGGCGAGCACGAACTCGAGCACCAGGGCTTCGCGCCAACGCGAACGTTCGAGGAAGCCGGGCACGACGTGCACGCCCTCGATCACCATGCGCTGCGCTTCGTCGATGCCTCGCGCGACGATCGCCTCGATGCCCACCGAGACGGCCTTCGTCTGCTCCATGAACCCGACTTTGCTGAGGTCGGTCTCGCGGGGCACGGGCACGCGCACCGCGGACGCGGCGTCGAAGGACGATGTGTGGATGGCCGGCATGAGCTCGGGCGCGAAGAAGGCGCGCATCGTCTGGCGCACCATGTCGGTGCTGATCACGCGCGTGATGCCGAGGCGGTGGGCGAGCTCGGTGGCCAGCGTGCTCTTACCGACGCCGGTGGCTCCCCCGATGAGCACGATCAGCGGCGTCTCGAGGCGGCGCAGTGTCTGCCACTGGCGAAAGCGCTGGATGAGGACGTCGCCCTCCCGGTCGCCAAGCTGCTCGCGGGCGAGCTCGTGCAGGTCGACAAGGGTGAGCGCCGCCGGCCCGCGGCGCCGCAGGCGCCGCTCCACGGCGGCCGCCACACCGTAGGCCTGCTCGGGCGCCAGGCCGGTGGCCATGAGCGTCTGCGCCATGAGGCCTTTGCTGAACGGCGTCTCGTCGCCCTCGTCGATAAGGCGCACGTCACGATCGTCCATCGTCAGGCCTCCCCTGAGCGTGCCGGTCCGAGCCTGCGGACGGGCGGCCGCGGTCGTGCGCCGCGAAGCGCGCGACGGCGAGCTGCTCGAGCTCGTCCACGACGCCGCCCAGATCGCCCTCGCGGGCCACCGGCTCGTTGTCGCAGAACACCAGCTCGCGGCCCGCTGCGGCGGCGGCCTCGGCGACAACGTCCACCGCCGCGGCTTTGATCTCGGTAAGGAAGACGTCCGCCTCCCGGGCGGCGCGCGCCACGTCCGGCGCCAGCCTGCCGCGGTCGGCAAGGCCGGTCGAGACCAGCACGACGTCGGCGCCGTGATCGTCGGCGAGCGCCTGCGCGAGCCGCGGCACGGCGCCCTCGGGCGCCGTCGTGAAGAAGGCCACCTTGCGGCCGCGGACGGGATGCGCCGGGCGCGGCCGGAACACCGTCTGCACGATGCGCAGATCGGGCTTGACCGCCGTGGCCGACGCGACCAGGGCGACGAGCCCGCCGCCATTCGCGAACGGCGGTTCGCACTGCGTCAGCACCAGCGCGTCGCTGAGGAGCAGCCGGTACGTGCCGAGATAGCCGGCCACATACTCGAGCGGCTGGCCGGCTCCCGCCACGCAGATCGTAGCGTCGCAGGCCACGGGCGGCACCACCGCGCCGCTGCCCTCGAAGACGGCCAGCGCCGCGCCGCTGGCCGCCACGAGCGGCAGCGCCTCGCGAACATTGTCGTTGAAGGGCGCCCCGGCCAGGCCGCCGCCACAGCGGCGGCAGCCGATCGTCGTCACGCCCGCCAGGACGGCGTCCTCGTAGCAGTCGCTGGCGGCGTGCCGCCCGGCGCGCGAGGCGGCGAGCAGTTCGGCAGGACCCAGACCATCGGCGCCCAGCACGAGCTCGGGCTGCGGCGGCCCCCCGCGGCCCATGGCGACCACGACGACGCCGCCGCGGCCGGCGAGCCGGCCGTCGAGCCGTCGCGCCAGCCAACCGCTGACCGCCGTCTTGCCCACGCGCTTGCCGGTGCCGATCACGCCCAGCGCCGGCATGGCGTTGAGGCGCGCGAAGCGTTGCGGCCTGACCTCGGTGTCTGCGGCCACGTAGCGCGCGCCCTCGGCCAGCGCAGCGCTCATCAGGAGGAAGCGTTCGCGGTAGCCGATCACAGGCTCGTCCGAGAGGTCGACCAACGCGTCCGCTCGCGCCTCGCGAAGCGTGGCGCGCACCGCGTCGAGCACCGCGGAGACGTGGTCGCCGCCCGGCTCGACGGCGGCGAGACATGGCAGGCCGAGCTCGGCCGCCAGACCATCGAGCGCCGCAGCGGGCCCGGCCGCGAGGCCCGGCGCGGCGGCGAAGCCGCCGCGCAGCTTCTCGCGGCCTCCGGCGAAGATGCCGGCGACCACGTCGTAGCGCCGCCGCAGCGCGTCGAGCGCGGCGGCCACCACGGGTGGGTAGTGCTCGCCGTCGATCACCACGACGGCGCGCGGCAGGGACTCCCCTATCGCCGAGCCTCCTCGGGAACGGGACAGATGTACTTCTCGAACGACGCCGTGGACGGCACGAAGTCGATGAGCGTTTCCGTGCCGTGGAAGGGGTACTTGCGCACCACGTCCACGCGATCGCCGTCGAGGCGCACGATGTTGTAGCAGGCTTTGGTGTGGCCGCGCAGGCGCTGCGAGCTGCAGGTGCCGGCGTTGACGACGAAGAGGCGCTCCAGGCGCCAGGCGTAGGGCACGTGTTTGTGTCCGCCGAGCACTAGGTTGACGCCGCACTCCTGCAGCACCTCGAGCAGATCGCCGGCGTCGTAGACGATGTTGCGCTCGCGCCCGGTGCCGGGCACCGGCAGAAGGTGGTGGTGCAGCATGAAGATGCGAAACGCGGCCTGGGCCGCGAACTCGCGCTTGAGCCATTCGTAGCGCGCGCGGCCGATCTGCCCGTGGTCGAGGTCCGGCTCCGTGGAGTCGACGGCCACGATCGTGATGTCGTCGAACTGCAGCGTCTGCCAGCGGGGGCCGATGAGCTCCTCGAAGTGCACGTAGCCGACATTGCGCGCGTCGTGGTTGCCGGGGATCACGACGAGCCGCGGGCACTCGATGCGCTCCAGGTACTCTTGCGCCATCAGATAGTCCTGGCGGAAGCCCATCTCGGTGAGGTCGCCGGTGCAGAGGACGATGTCGGGGCGCAGCTCGTTGAGCTCGACGACCACGCGGTCCATGAGCGTGGGCACGAAGTACGGCGAGCCGGCGTGCAGATCGGAGATGTGGGCGATGGTCAGAGGGGCCATGGTCATTCCACCACCACGATACGCCCCGGACCCTGTTTGTCGAGCACGGAGAAGCTCGTCTGGTTGCCCTCGCGGCGGAAGCGCAGGCGCATGGTGGTGCGACCCACCGTGAGATTCGACAGTGTCACCTCGCCGAGCCACTTGGGCAGTTCGGGGTCGTGGACGTACACGACGTTTTCGTCGGCCTGCGCGTAGATGCCCACCATAGACTGAAGGATCATGAAGAGGGCGCCCGCCGAACAGGCATCGGGCGAGCAGGCCATGGGGAACGACACCGGTTTGTTGATCGACTGCCGCGTGAAGCCGCAGAACATCTCCGGAAGACGTGAGTATTCGTGCGCCACAGCGGCCTCCACGAGGCCCCAGGCCAGGCGGTTGGACTCCTGCACGTAGCCCTGCTTCTTCATGCCGTTGGCGATGATGGCAGTGTCGTAGGGCCAGACGCTGCCGTTGTAGAAACTCACGGGGTTGTAACCCTTCATGTCTTTGCTGAACGTGCGCACGCCCCAGCCGGTGAACATGTCGGGTGCCATGAGACGCTTCACTACGGCGGCCACGTGCTCGTCGGCGACGATGCGCGACCAGAGCGCGTGACCGATCGTCGAGCAGACCGACTCGACCTGCTTCTTCTCGCCGTCGAGCGCCATCGCGAAGAAGCCCGCGTCCTCCATCCAGAAGCGCTCGTTGAAGCGCCGTTTGAGCTCCTCCGCCTCCTGCGCGAGACGCTCCGCGCGCTGCACATCGCCGAGCTGCCCGTAGAGGGCGGCGAGGCGACGCTTGGCGTAGTACACGTAGCCCTGAGTCTCCGCCAGGGCGATCGGGCCGACGGCCTGTGAGCCGTCGGCGTGGAGCACGGCGTCGCCGGCGTCGCGCCAGCCCTGGTTGCGCAGGCCGACCCGCGAGCGGCGCTCGTATTCCACGAACCCGTCACCGTCGAGGTCGCCGCACTTGTCCAGCCAGCCGAGTGCGGCGTCCACGGCGTCACGGCGCTGGTCGAAGCCGTCGAGGTCGCCG
>CAVXXF010000001.1:0-17075 GCA_963765635.1 uncultured Thermoleophilia bacterium | reverse complement strand
AGGAATGGCGTGGCCAGGATCGCCAGCGCGCCGTTCGCGACAGAGGAGATCACGGCGAACACGATGACCAGCGCGAGGTGCTCCCAGAAGCCAGCTTCCTTGACCATCCGGTAGCTTGTGCTCATGGCTTCGCCGAGGCCCATGCCGCGGTCGACCATCAGCGGGAACACGTACAGCCAGATGGTGGCCAGCAGAATGCCTCCGATGATCGTCAGCGAGGCCAGACCGATGAGGATGACGAGTACGAGGGCCGCGGCGAAGAACGCCCAGAAGCGGCTCATCTGGCCGAACACGTCACCGACCTCGGGCTGCTGCCCGTCTCGCACGCGCTTGACGACCATGCCGTAGAGGCCTGCGGCCAGCGGCCCGGCCAGAATGCCCAGCGTCAGGATGCTCAGCACGCCGGCGACGAGCGCTCCGATGAGCAGCGGGCCGATGTCTTTCACGAACAGACGCCAGCCCTGCTTGAAGACGAGGCTGATGTCCAAGGTCTGCCTGACGATGGGTTGTGCGACGACTACGGTGCTCATGATCCCTCCTGTTGTGACGGGTGTGCTTGCTCGAGACCAGCGTAGAGGAGGAGGCTGCGCGGGTCGTCACCCCGGCGGAGGAACCTGGGGTCAACTCGGGAGGGAACTTCGCGCGCGGCCACACACCCCTGCAGGGGGAGTCCGTTTCACCCGTATCGGGTGAGGACGCCGGCCGAGAGGCCTTCTGGAATGTGGCTCGCCCAGTGAAGACGGAGCGTTCGGGGGGCCTCCCCCGCCGTCGACGGTCTGCGAGATGAGGGGTCATGAATCAATGGATCCGCGGATGGGAGCGTTTGGTGGTCGCTGCGGTCTGCGGCGTCTTCGTTTCCGCCACAGTCGTGCTTGTGAACGCGGCGCCCGCGTTCGCCGCGACGCTCTACGGCGGCGCCTACGGCCGGGCCAACGTGCTCATGCACTCCGGCCCGATCGTACCGCTCCACGGAATGGATCTCATCGCCTTGGCGGGGGCGGCAGCGGCGACCAGCCGGCGGCGGGCGGCCGATGGGTGCGCCGGAGTTCTTAGAACGCCATCGGGTACGTGTTGGGCCACTGGCTCGCGCCCATGCCCTTGCTCAGAGCGAGAGCGGTGGCGCGGATCTGTGCCCAGCCGTTGAAGATGCTCTCCTGGTGCCACGGATTCCAGTGGCGCGCCCATGTGCTCGGCGCGTACTGGAAGAGCCCCTTGTACGTGGTGCCCACGGCCGGCCGGCCGCCGGACTCGAGCATCATCATGCGGTAGAGCCCGGCCGGGCTGACGCCGTACTTGCGGCCGGCGATCTCGATGAGCGGCTGCCAATCGTGCTGCCGGGCCCACGTGGCGATCTGCCGGCGGCGGTGCACGCGCTTCGCGAGACGCCGCGCCTTGACGGCCCAGCGGTGCGCGAGCTTCTTTGTGAGCGCGACGCGGGTCTGGAGGGCGGAGATCTCGTCGTCGCTGACGACGGCGTCGGCGAGGAGCCGGGTGGCGAGCGCCGCGTTCATTCCTGAAAGCGGGGCGGCGCCGACGAGAGGTGTGGCGCCGAGCCCGCCGGCCGTCTGCGTCTGCAGCTCTCTGGCGGCGGCGAGGTTGGCGCGGGCCTTCGCGGCGCGCTCGCGCGCCAGGCGGTGTCCCTGCTTCGTATTTCGCAGTCGCGCCTTGAGTTGCGCATCGGAGACCTCGGTGGCGAAAGCTGAGGGGGCCAAGGTCGCCAGGGCGATCACGGCAAGGGCGAGTATGGTGAGGATACGTCTGCTTTGCACAAGGTCCTTTCGACGGGATGTCCCGCTCGGGCAGCGGCACGACCTGTGCCCGGCAGGCGCGATGCGCCTTGGTCCGCGCCGGGCCGCACGGCTTCGCCGTCACATGAGTTGGGGGAGGCGAATCTGCAGCAGGCAGGCGCGGGGCGCCTTGATGGGTGGAGATTCCGTGCTAGTGAAGCGTACCGCGCGGCGTGATGCAACCCGAAGCGCCTGCCTGGCGCGTCTCTCTTGCGGCTCCAACGCCTTGCCAGAGCATGCCAACGGGTAGGTGCCACCACTGACGGCGACCGGCGCCCTGGAGGAGAAGCTCGGCGTCTCGCTGAGCGCCGTGGTCCACTGACGCGCGGCGAGCTGTCGCCGGCTCCGAGCAGATAGACTGACGGGGAGCAAACCCCGTCGAAGGAGCCGACATGCCGAGCCTCAAGGGCACCCAGACCGAGAAGAACCTGCTGAAGGCGTTCGCCGGCGAAAGCCAGGCGCGCAACCGCTACACCTTCTTTGCCAAGCAGGCGGTGAAAGAGGGCTACGAGCAGATCGCCGCGCTCTTCCTCGAGACCGCCGAGAACGAGGGCCAGCACGCCAAGATGTATTTCCGGCATCTCGAGGGCGGCATCGTCGAGATCACCGCCGCCTACCCGGCGGGCAGGATCGGCACCACCGCCGAAAACCTGCTGGCCGCCGCTGAGGGCGAGAACGAGGAGTGGACCGATCTGTACCCCGCCTTCGCCGACATGGCCGAGTCCGAAGGCCTCAAGGACGCGGCAAAGTCGTTCCGCCAGATCGCCAAGGTCGAGGCCTGGCATGAGGCTCGCTACCGCAAGCTGCTCGAGAACGTCGAGAAGGACCTCGTGTTCGTCAAGCCCGAGCCGGTGAAGTGGATCTGCCGCAAGTGCGGCTTCGTTCACGAGGGCCCCAAGGCACTCAAGGTGTGCCCGGCGTGCGACCACCCAAAGGCCTACCAGGAAGTCTACGCCGAGAACTTCTGAGAGGAGGCGAGCCCCGGGGAGGTCGTCCCGGGGCTCGCCGTCTCTGCCGCCGGCGCGCTCTACTCGAGTACCACCAGCGCGTCGGCGGTGAGCTCGTAGTCTTCGTCCTCGTTGAGGTCGTGCACGCGGATGCGTTCCAGCTCGCCCTCGCCCTTGAGCTCCAGCGGCTGCGCCTCGGTGAGCAGCTTCACGTCGCTGAGGCGAAGGGCCGAGCGCACTGCGCTGCTGACGCTCGGCTCCTTGCCGGTGGTCATGAGCACCACGCGGCTGGTGTGGTCGGTGAGGTCGATGGCCAGCTGCGCGGCGCGGTCGCCGGTGTCGAGCACGACCACGCGCTGGTCGGCCAGCTCGGCGAGGTCGTCGACGCGAGTGGAGACGCCCTTGCCCTTGTAGTCGTCGAGGTTGGCGATCTCGACCTCCACGACCGCGGCGGGCCGTGGGTGGCACGACTTTTCGACCGGCGTCGTGGTCGCATCCTCCGGCTTGATGCCGGCGCGCCAGTTCTTGATGGCCTCGTGCAGGGCGTCGGCGGCCAGGTTGCTGCAGTGCATCTTGATCGGCGGCAGGCCGTCGAGAGCGTCGGCGACGTCGCCGCGGCTCACCTTGAGGGCCTCGTCGAGCTGCATGCCGACGACGAGCTCGGTGACCATGCTCGAGGTCGCGACCGCCGAGCCGCAACCGAAAGTCTGGAACTTGATGTCTTCGATGCGGTCATCTGGGGTGACCTTGATGTAGATGTCCATCATGTCGCCGCAGACGGGGTTGCCCACGCGGCCCACGGCGACGTTGGGGCCCTCGAGCGTGCCGACGTTGCGCGGGTTGCGAAAGTGCTCGAGGGTCTTCTCGCTGTACTGAGTGGATTTCATGAATGGTGCCTCTCGGTGTGGATGGTCACGCGGGGGCCTTGGCTCTGTACAGCGGCGAGAGCACCCGCAAGCGGGCGATCACGCCGGGCAGCACCGCCATGATGCGGTCCACGTCGTCGTCTTTGCTGAAGCGCCCGAAGGTGAACTCGAGCGAGCCGTGGGCCTCCTCGTGCAGGAGACCGCATGAGATGAGCGTGTGCGAGGGCTCGAGCGTCTTCGAGCTGCAGGCCGAGCCGGTCGCCGCGGCCACGCCTTCGTCGCGCAGCGACAGGATCATGGCCTCGCCCTCCACGCCGTCGAAGCGGAAATGGGCGTTGTTGGGCAGGCGCCCTCCGGACGGCTCGAGCGGGGCGCCGTTGAGGTGCGAGTCCGGGATCTCGCCGAGCACGCGCTCGACCAGCCGGTCGCGGATGGCGGCGATGCGCGCCACTTCGGCCGGCATCTCCGCCGCCATGATCTCGGCGGCGGCCGCCATGCCGGCGATGGAGGCGAGGTCCTCGGTGCCCGAGCGCAAACCGTGCTCCTGCCCGCCGCCGAGCAGCACGGGCGCCACCTGCACGCCCTTGCGCACGTACAGCGCGCCCAGCCCGCGCGGCCCGTAGATGTCGTTGGCCGACAGGCTCATGAGGCTCACCGGCACGGCGCTCATGTCGATGGGCACGAGCCCTTCGGCGGCCACGGCATCGGTGTGCAGCGCCACGCCGCTGCCGGCCAGCATCTCGGCGATCTCGGCGATGGGCTGCACGGTGCCGATCTCGTTGCTCGCCCAGCCCACGCTGACGAGGATCGTCTCGTCGGTGATGCGCGCGCGCAGCTTCTTCGCCGACACGCGCCCGTACAGATCGATGGGTGCGCGCGTGACTTTGAAGCCGTTCTTCTCGAGGTACTTGGCGATGTTGAGCACCGAGATGTGCTCGGCCTCGGTGATGATCACGTGGTCGCCCTTGCGGCGGTTGCGCTGCGCGTAGCCGATGATGGCGAGGTTGTTCGCCTCGGTGGCGCCCGACGTGAAGAGGATCTCCTGCGGCTGCGCGCCGAAGAGGCGGGCGACGGCGGCGCGGGCTTCTTCGAGTGCCGCCGTGGCGTCGTCGCCAACGGCGTGCAGCGAGGCTGCGTTACCGAAGGTGCCGGCGGCGCCGAAGAACGGCAGCATGGCGTCGACGACGCGCGGGTCGACCGGCTTCGAGGATTGGTAGTCTGCGTAGACGACGTCGCGCATCAGAACCACATCGTGGCGCCTGCGTCGAGGGCGAGGTCGTTGAGGGTGGCGGCGCCCACGATCTTGACGCCGTCGATCAGCTCCACGCTGTCCCAGCCGAGCATCTGCTTGGAGGCCTCGCACACGTAGACGGTGATGCCCATGTCCATGGTCTTCTTGAGCAGCTCGGCGACGCTGGGGAAGCTCCCGAGCTTCATCTCCTCGGCCGCGCCCGGCTTGAGGACGGTGAGGCCCATGCCCAGGTAGTAGACGGCGGCGTCCACGCCCATGGCCTTGGCGCTCTGCGCCAGGACGAGCGGCGAATACTGCTTCTCGGGGAGGTTGCTGGTCTGCACGTACAAGATCGAGTTCTCGTTCTTCATGATGGTCAGCTCCTTGTCATTTGAGCCGGCGGATGAGGATATGCAGCTGACCGTCGTCGTTCTCGACGGCGACCACCTCGTGCCCGGCGCGCTTAGCGAACCTCGTCAGGTCTTCCTCAGCCGCCGGATCATCGGCGAAGACCTCGAGAACTTCGCCGATCTCGATGGCGTCGATGCTCTCTCTGGTCTGGAACAGCGGCTCGGGGCAATACAGCCCGACGCAGTCGAGCGTCTGCGCGGGGGTGACGTCATCGGTCATGCGGACTCCTTCGAGCTTCAGATACCCAACCACTATGGTCGGTATTCCCCTTGAGCGCAATCCAAACGCATCGCGGCGACGTATGACCGGGCGGCAGGGACCTCTCGCCACCGCTGCCGCAGGGTTCGCGGGCGACGGCGCGAAGCCCTAGGTCGCCCGCGAGAGGCGGGAGCATCGCTGCGCCCGTCCTCATGAGGCGCGGCGGGAGGTCGATACACTCTCATGGATATGAACGCGCGGAACCTCACGAGGCGCTTGCTGAGGACGGCCCTTGCCGTCGCCGCTCTTGCGGCGGCCGGCGCCGTCTGCCTCGCCTTGCCCGGGTCGGCCGGGTCCGTGGTCGTGGCGGGGGAGCAACGTGCGAGCACCCTCCTCGGCCGCGCGCCTGATTCCCTGGCCGAGCTGCAGAAGCAGGCGCGCCGGACGCGAGCACAGATGGCGCGGCTCGACGCGGAGACGCAGATCGTCATGCAGAAATGGGATGCCGCGCGTCAGCAACTCGACGAGGTCAACGCCGAACTCGTTCAAGCGCGGCGTCAGCTGATCCGCTCCCGCAACGAGCTCGACCGGCAGCGGGCGCTCGTGGCCGGGCGCATGCGCACGATGTACAAGACCGGCGAGGTCACGTGGCTCGATGTCGTCACCTCCGCGTCAAGCTTTGCGGACACGGAGACTGCCCTCGAGTTCCTGCGCAGGGTCTCCTTGCAGGACCGTCACGAGGAGACGGAGCTGCAGCGCCTCACCGGCCTGGCTCGACGCGACGAGGCGGCGGTCGAGGAGGATCGGCAGCAGGCCGTGCTGGCGCAGGCCGACCTCGACGACCAGCGCTTCTCGGTGGAGCAGAAGGTCGCCGAGCGTGCCGCCCTGCTCAAGGACGTGGTCGCGAAGATCAAGAAGATCCTCTCCGCGCCCGAGCTGCTCATGAGGGCCGGCGGCAAGATCACGCAGGTCACGTGGGCGCAGGCGTTTCTGAAGAGCCTCGGCATGCCGATCACCGCCGACAACGTGGCCGCCATCGTCGCGTGGGAGATGGCCGAGGGCGGGCACTGGTACAACACCGCCTACTTCAACCCGCTCAACACCACGCAGTCCATGCCCGGCGCCACGGTGTTCAATTCGGTGGGGGTCAAGGCCTATACGAGCTGGATGCAGGGCCTCAAGGCGTCGGTGATCACGCTGCGCAACGGCTACTACGGCGCGATCCTCGAAGCGCTGAGCCGCGGCAACGACGCGCAGGCGGTGGCCAATGCCGTGGCGGCTTCGCCGTGGGGGACGGGGTCGTTCACCCCGAAGCGCTAGTGTCCGCGGACCCGGGTGCGGCGCGGCGCGGAGCCGGCACGGCCGCGCTGCTCGTGGTCGTCATCGCGCTGTCGTTTCAGATCGGCTCTGCTCTGGCCGTGAAGGTCATCGATTCCGTGGGCATCATCGAGGCGCTCTGGCTGCGCACGGCTCTTGCCGCGCTGGTCCTGTTCTGCGTGCGGCCGCGCTCACTGCGCCTGCCGCCTCGCGGCCAACGGTTGCCACTGGTCGCGCTCACCCTTGCGCTCCTCGGCATGAACGCGAGCTTTTACGGCGCCATCAGCCAAGCTCCGGTGGGCCTGGTCGTGGCCATCGAGTTCGTCGGGCCGCTGGCCGTGGCGGTGATCGGCAGCCGGAGAGCGCTCGACTACCTGTGGATCGTGCTGGCCGGGGCGGGCGTCGTCGTGCTCGGCGGCCCCTCGAGTTCAGTCAGTGGCCTGGGGCTGGCGCTCTCGCTGCTGGCCGCCTTCTTCTGGGGGGCGTATCTGCTGCTCGCCAAGCGGACCTTGCGCGACATGGACCCGCTGCCGGTCACGACCCTCATGCTGGCAGGGTCGGCGGTGCTGCTCACGCCGTTGCTGCTGGCGACCGGGCCGCAGATCGCCGGGCACCTGGACGCCCTCGCTTTGGGAGCGCTCGTGGCCGTGCTCTCGTCGGCGTTTCCCTACTTCATCGAGTTCGTTGCTCTGCGGCTGGTGCCGGCTGCGACGTACGGTGTGCTGCTCAGTATCGAGCCGGCGGCGGGAGCGTTGGCTGGCTTTCTCATCTTGTCGCAGCGGCTCACCCTCATCGAGATCGCGGCCATGATCGCCGTCATGGTGGCCGCCGCCGGCGCGAGCTGGGCGAGCGGGGCCGGCCGCGAGCTCGAGGTGCCCACCGCCTGACCTGTTTGGCGTGGTCTTCGCGCGTCCCAGGCGCCCCGGGACGTCCTGCATGTGCGACAATCCCGGTTCATGAGCGGTGAACAGGTGGACCGGCGGTTTCGCGCTGCTTGGGAGCTGGCGCGGTCGGAATGGGCCGCAGCAGACCCTGCGCGGTGTGCCGCGCAGGCGGGATGCGGCCTGACGGCGGGCGGCGTGACCGTGGCCTTTTTCGGGCAGTCGCATCTTGTGACGCATCCCGAAGGCGACGTGAGCGCCGGCGGCGCACCGGCTCACGTCGCCGTGAGCATCCTGCTGCTTCACTACCTGCTGCGCGCCGACGGCTCGCCGCCGGCCGGCGAATGGCTGGCCTTCCGTGAACTGCCGGACGGCCTGTTCTATGCGGCGTCGTTCGCGCAGCGCGCGGAGGCGCCGCTGGCGCAGGCGTTCGGCGCCGGCTTCGGTGGGGAGTGCAGGCTCGAGCGCTTCCGCGCCGCGGCAGCGGCCGCCGGCGGCCTGCCGCTCGAGCTGGCGGACGCGGCTTCTGCCTTTCAGATTCTGCCGCGTCTTGTCCTCGCTGCGCTGCTGTGGGCGGGCGACGACGAGTTCCCTGCTCAGGCGAGTGTGGTGTTCGACGCGGCCGCAGGGCACTACCTGCCCGCAGAGGACCTCGCCGCTCTGGGCGGGCTCTTGGCGCGGCGCCTCATCGGCGGCGCAAGCTGACGTCGGCTCGCAGGCGCCCGCGGGCTACTCTGCGAAGAGCCCCTCGCGGGCGCGCTGGATGGCCGCGAGAAGCGCCTCCGGCTCGTCGGTGCCGATCGTGAAGCGGCGGCCGCCGGCGAGGCGCAGCTGGACCGCGCCGCGGCCCCACGCGTTGTAGAGCCAGCCCTGGCGCGTGAGCCGGATGCCCCAGCCGGCGAGCCAGGGTGTCTTGACGACGCTCGCCGCCTCGATGGTGCGCAGTTCGAAGCGTCGCCGCGCCAGCCCGCCGCCGAAGCCGACGGCGAGGCGCGCTTCGTCGACGGTCACGGTGAGGCGCGAGAAGGAGAGCATGAGGGCGGCGAAAGCGATCAGCCCCGGAGCGTGCAGCCACCAGCTCGGGCGCCCGGCGCGCTTGTCGCGAAAGAGCGCCCGCACCTGCGTCAGCGTGCCGAGCAGCATGCCGGCCAGTATCGGGTAGCCGAGTTGCGTGTGGCTGTACGGCAACCGGGATGTCGGAGCGCCTTCCATCGTGTCGCATCTTCGCCGACGCTCGCCGCCGTGTCCAGCGCAGATTCGACAAGCCGACCTCTCGGGCTCGCACGCCCGCGTGCGCCGGCGACGCCTGGACGATGTCATGCAACGGCGTGACGCCTGCTCGCGCGCTATCAGGGTATAGTCGAAGGCGGAGACCAGCGAGGGGCGTGAGCGCGGTCGAGTCGGCGCCTGAAGCGCTTGGTCTGGGAGGTTCGGGTCATGTACTCGATCGCGGACCGGCAGGAGCTGACCAAGCGCGACATGATCAGCCTCACCATCGAGGCTCCCTTGATCGCGCGCAAGATCGTCCCGGGGCAGTTCGTCGTGGTGCGCGTCAACGAGACCGGCGAACGCGTGCCGCTCACCGTGGCCTACAGGGACGCTGCCACCGGCACCATCACCATCATCTTCCAGGTCGTGGGCAAGAGCACCGCGCTCCTCGCCTCACTGGGCGTCGGCGACGCGATCAAGGATCTCTGCGGCCCGCTGGGCGCCCCCGAGCACTTCAAAAAGGTGGGCACCGTGGTGGGGATCGGCGGCGGCTCCGGCATCGCCGTGCTGCATCACCTGCTCAGCGGCCACAAGGAGGCGGGCAACCGCCTCATCGGCATCATCGGCGCGCGCGAAAAGGACCTGCTGATCCTGGAGGACGAGATGCGCGCGCTCTGCGACGAGCTGGTCGTCACCACCGATGACGGCAGCTACGGGGAGCACGGCCTGGTGACCGACGCGCTGAAGGCGCTCGTCGAGCGGCAGGAGCGTATCGACCAGGTGCTGGCCGTGGGTCCGCTGGTGATGATGCGCGCGGTCACCGAGATGACACGCATCTACGGGCTCCCCACCGACGTGAGCCTCAACCCGATCATGGTCGACGGCACCGGCATGTGTGGTGGCTGCCGTTGCACGGTCGGCGGCGAGACGAAGTTCGCCTGCGTCGACGGCCCCCACTTTGACGGCTTCAAGGTCGACTTCGACGAGCTCATCCAGCGCAACCAGATGTACGGCCGCGACGAGCGCATATCGCTGCTCACGTCGATCAAGGTGCGGTAGGCGGCGTCATGACCGCGGCCGAGGCCGACAGCGCCGAGCTCCTGGCCCTGGAGCACGAGGGCGATCTCGCGAGCTTCTGCCCACACTGTCACGCGCCGCTCAACGTGTACGACGCGGAGTCGAAGCGCGTCTGGGTCGGCCTGGCGGTGCGGGTGGATGGCGCCGCCTGCGAGCTGCTGCTCGACCCGCGCCTGGACGCTCGGGAGCGCCGCTGCTCGGGCGGCTGGAACGACGGCGAGCTCGCCGACGATGTCGTCTGCCCGCACTGCGACGCCTCGTTGCTCGAGGCCGAAGGCAAGTGCGGGCGCTGTGAGGCGCCGGTCTTCGGCCTCGAAGTCTCCGTGCACACGCGCGTGGTGCCGCTGGCGCTCTGCACGCGCGCCGGCTGCCCCTGGCACGGCCTGTCGACGAGGAGCAGGGCGAAGATCCTCGCGGAGTCACCGCGCCAGAAGAAGCCCGAGCAGGACGCCGTGCTTCGCGTGCGCAACTTCTCTGAGGTCAGCTACGGCTACGACGGCGAGCAGGCCGTGGCCGAAGCCGGCCGGTGTCTGCAGTGCAAGGCGCCGACCTGCGTCGCCGGCTGCCCCGTGGGCGTCGACATCCCCGGGTTCGTCAAGCTCATCGCCGAGAGCGAGTTCGCCGCGGCGGCGCAGCGCATCCGGCTACGCAATGCGCTGCCGGCGATCTGCGGACGCGTGTGCCCCCAGGACCAGCAGTGCGAGCAGCTCTGCCTGCTGGGCAAGAAGGGCGAGCCGCTCGCGGTCGGCGCCCTCGAGCGCTTTGCCGCTGATTTCGAGCGCGAGACCGACCAGGTGAGGCTGCCGCAGCGCGCGGCCAAGACCGGCCACCGCGTCGCCGTGGTCGGCAGCGGCCCGGCCGGGCTCACGCTGGCCGCCGATCTCGGCGTTCAGGGCCACAGCGTCACCATCTTCGAGGCCCTGCATAAGGCCGGCGGCGTGCTCGTGTACGGCATCCCCGAGTTCCGCCTGCCGAAGCACATCGTCGAGGCCGAGACCGGTAACCTGCGCCGTCTCGGCGTCAAGTTCGAGCTCAACAGCATCGTGGGCAAGCTCTACGGCCTGCAGGAGCTCTTCGACCTCGGTTTCGATGCCGTCTACATCGCCACCGGCGCCGGCCTGCCCGGCTTCATGGGCCTGCCCGGCGAGAACCTCTGCAACGTGGTCTCCGCCAACGAGTACCTTACGCGCGTCAACCTGATGAAGGCCTACCTCTTCCCCGAGTACGACACACCGGCGCCCAAGGGCCGGCGTGTGGCCGTGGTCGGCGGCGGCAACGTGGCCATGGACTGCGCGCGCACCGCCATCCGCATGGGCGCCCGCGAGGCGACCATCGTGTACCGTCGCACCCGCGACGAGATGCCGGCGCGAGACGAGGAGATCGAGCACGCCGAGCAGGAGGGCGTGCGCTTCCACTACCTGACCGGTCCCGTGGGCTACGTGGGCGACGAGCAGCACTGGGTGCGGCAGCTGCAGGGCGTGCGCATGAAGATGGGCGAACCCGACGAATCGGGTCGGCGAAGGCCGATCCCCATCGTCGGGTCCAGCTTCGTGCTCGACGTGGACCTGGTGATCGTGGCGGTGGGCGCCGGTCCCAACAAGGTGCTCTTCGAGGGCGCCGAGGGGCTGGAGCGCAACGCGCGTGGCTACATCCGCACGTTCAGCAAATCAGGCCGCACGAGCGTGCCCAGGGTTTGGGCGGGCGGGGACATCGTCACCGGCGCCGCGACGGTCATCCTCGCCATGGGCGCGGCACGCCAGGCGGCCGACGACATGCACGCGTATCTGAGCGACGGGCAGACGGTCTGGGTCTAGGCTTGGCTCTCCGCGGCGGCGAGCCGGTGGGCGAGCTCCTCCCAGTAGGCCTGCACGCCCTCGTCGACCTCGTCGTAGTGCGCCGCCTCGAACTCCTCAGTGAGCTGACGCCGGTCGCTCTCGGTGAGGTAGTGCTGCGCGGTGTCGAAGAAGACCGTTTCCTCGACCTCCATGTGGCAGCGCACGACCTCCACATACTCGCGCAGGTCCGCGGCGAAGGCGCGCGCCGCGCCACCGTCACTCTCGGGCAGCGCCCTGAGTTTCACCTGGAGCCTGTCGAGACTCGCGGCGCACCACTCGTGCTCGCCGAGCATCTGCTCGAGCGGCTCGTCGTCGTTGGTCATACCGCGCTTGTGGCAGCGCGCGAACAGCAGGTCGTTCTCTTTGGGGTCGTGCAGGCCATCGCAGAAGAAGCGGAAGAACCCGAGGATGTCGCCTACGAGATCGGCGCGAGCCGCGCCGGTCGCAGCGATGTGGTCGCACTCGTTGTCCGCTGCGTCGGCGACCTCGCGCATCAGCCGGTGCTCGGCTTCGAGGATCTTTCTCCAGCCCATGGTGCCTCCCCTCGACGACCTTGGTGCGCAGGCGCGCGTGCCATCACCGACAGCATACCCACGCACCCCCGGTCACAGGGCCGTTGGCGGTCGTCTGAGGCTATGATGGACGCGCAGATGGAGGACCGGATCGGAGGGCAGGATGGCGGGTGAGACGAAGGACGAGCGCGTGATCCTCGCCCTCGACCTCGGCACGACCAGCGCGCGAGCGATCGTCTTCGCCGCCGACGGCGGCGTCCTTTCGCGTGCGCAACGCGAGCTCGCTCTCAGCTTCCCGCAGCCGGGCTGGGTAGAGCAGGACGCGCTCGAGATCTGGACGGCGCAGCGAGAGACGGCCGTCGAAGCATTGCGCAGCAGCGGCGTCGCCATCGCCGACGTGGCCGGCATCGGTATCACCGACCAGCGCGAGACCACCATCGTTTGGGACAGAGCCACGTCGCGGCCCATCGCGCCGGCGATCGTGTGGCAGGACCGGCGCACCGCGGAGCGCTGCGAAGAGTTGCGCGCCGCGGGCCATGAGGCGCTGGTGCGCCGCAAGACCGGCCTCGTGCTCGATCCCTACTTCTCGGCGACCAAGATCCGCTGGCTCCTCGACGCCGTGCCCGGCGCCCGCGAGAGGGCCGCGCGTGGAGAGCTCGCTTTCGGCACCGTCGACAGCTGGCTCGCGTGGCAGCTCACCGGCGGCCGTCTGCACGTGACCGACGCCACCAACGCTTCGCGGACGCTCCTCTACGACCTCCGCACCGGCGACTGGGACGACGAGCTGCTCGAGCTCTTCGGCGTGCCGCGGGCGCTGCTCCCGACGGTGTGCGACACCAGCGGCGTGGTGGGGCAGACCGAGGCCGCGGTCTTCGGGGCGCCTGTGTCCCTGGCGGCCATGGTCGGCGACCAGCAGGCCGCCCTCTTCGGCCAGGCGTGCACGACGCGCGGCATGACCAAGGCCACCTACGGCACGGGCTGCTTCCTGCTCATGAACACGGGTCGGGAGCCTGTGGAGTCGCAGAACGGTCTTCTGAGCACCGTCGCCCTGCAGCGTGGCGGTCGCCGTACCTACGCGCTCGAGGGCAGCGTGTTCATCGGCGGAGCGGCGATCCAGTGGCTGCGCGACGGGCTCCAGATCATCGCCGAGGCGCCGGATTCGGAGGCTCTGGCGGCGCGCGTGCCGGCGAGCGACGGCGTGTACTTCGTGCCCGCGCTCGCCGGTCTCGGGGCGCCGTACTGGGAGCCGCGCGCCCGCGGTGCGATCCTCGGGCTGACGCGCGGCAGCACGTCTGCGCACATCGCGCGGGCCACCCTCGAGGGCATTGCCTACCAGGTCGCCGACCTCCTGGGCGCCGTGGCCGCCGACGCCGGCGTGGCGCCGGCCGATGTGCGCGCCGACGGCGGAGCGTCTCACAACGATCTGCTGCTGCAGTTCCAGGCCGACGTGCTCGGCGTGCCGGTCACGCGCGCCGCCCAGACGGAGTCCACGGCGCTGGGCGCGGCCCTGCTGGCCGGGCTCGCCGTCGGCTTATGGAAGGACGAGTGCGAGGTCGCCGATCTGTGGCGCGCCGAGCGCACCTTCGCGCCCGACCCGGCCGTGGACCGCGAGGCGCTGCTCGCCGGCTGGCACTCGGCTGTGGACTGCGTACGCGAACTCGCCGGCCGCACCGCGTAGAGGGTGCGGCCGGCGAGGGACGCCGGCGCCGGGGGGCACGGTGCCGGCGCGTTGACGCCGGCGCGTCAGTGCCGGTGCGGCACCACGAGCACCGGGATGGAACTGCGATGGAGTAACTCGTAGGGCGCGCAGTGATGCAGTGCTCCGGAGAGCGGGCCTTCACCGTGAGAGCCGACCACGATCACCCGTGAGCCCCGGTCCTCGGCGATCTGGATGAGGGCCCGGGCCGGGTCATCCCACACCATGAGCACCTCGGTCTGAACGCCGCCGGCGCGCACGCGTTCCGCGGCGGCGTGGAGCATGGGCTGGACGTCCTCTTCCACGCCGCGCTCGTAGTCGCGCAGCTCTTTGGCCGCGGCGCAGGCGGGGTCCAGCTCGCAAGCAAGGCCGGGCGGAGGTTCGTGGCAATAGACGATGATCACCTCGCTGTGGCCGAGGCCGCGCGCGAGCGCGACCGCCTCATCGAGCGCCGCCGTCGAGCACGACGAGCCGTCGTAGCCGAGAACGATGGGCTGTGACATTCCCGCTCCTTTCCCCGTACCTGAGTGGTACCCCGGGGTCAGAGACCGCTCACCGTTGTGACCGCCTCCGGCGGCTCAGCCGGTGAGCAGCGCGCGCAGGTTCCTGGCGATGAGGTCAGGAGAGTAGTCGAGGCCGCAGAGCCTGAGCTTGGCGCGCGTCGCCGGGGCCAGCTCAGAGCCGGCGGCGGCAGCGAGGATCGCCGCGGATTCCTGCTCGTCGAACACCACCGGCGGTTCGACGACGAGATCCACCGCGGCGTTCTCGGGGCACACGAGCTGGCAGCGCAGGCAGCCGACGGCGCAGGTGTGCCAGGCGGGGTCCACCCAGTCCGGGAACGGGGCGACGTCTTCGTTGACGAAGGTGAGGCAGC
Source organism: uncultured Thermoleophilia bacterium (assembly GCA_963765635.1). GTDB lineage: Bacteria > Actinomycetota > Thermoleophilia > UBA2241 > UBA2241 > CAIXSE01. The sequence continues at coordinate 2,234 of CAVXXF010000001.1, read as the reverse complement.
GATCGGTCTCGAGCAGGAAGCGGTCGGCGCGGATGGCGCCGGTCGGGCAGGCACGCTGACATGCGCTGCAGCGTTCGCAGCGCGCGAGCTGCAACGGTTCGTCCCAGACTGCGTCGTCGGGCGGCAGGGCGTCGCTGGCGCAGGCGGCGAGCATGAGGTAGCTGCCGAGGCCGAGCACGTAGGCGATGTTGTTGCGGCCGTAGCGTGTCAGGCTGGCGCCTGTGGCGAGCGTCTTGAGCGGCGGTTCGAAGCGGACGGCGCGATGCCCGAAGGGCGCGAGCGCCGCGCCAGCCGCCTCGGCGAGGCCGTCCGGCACGGTGAAGTACCCGGCGTAGTGCGGGGGCACCGGCACGGTGTACTCCGCTCCGCCGATGGTCAGCGTTGCCTGCGTGAGCGGCCGCGCGATGGCGCCCACGATCACCGAGCGCGCTGCCTCAAGCCCCTCAGGCAGCGCGAACGTGACCTCGTCGGCGATGTGCGCGGCCGCCTCGTCGGGCAGGTCGCCCGACTCAAGGACGGCGGCGACCCGGGCGCGCAGGTCGGTGAGGCGCGCGGCCGCGACGACGCGCGCGCTCCAGCCCTTCTCGGCAAGCGACTCGAGGACTCTCTGCCACCGCACGTTCGCGCTCACTTTCGCCTCCCTGCTGTGCGCGTCGGCCCCGAGTGTGCGCCCGCCGTCAGTCCGTGACAACCTCGTTGCCGGGACGGCCCGCCTGCGACTCGGCGCTTGCCCGGCGGTCGCACACGGCGGAGACTCTACCCGCGCGGCCGCGCCTCGTGGTCGCCGTGGTCCCGGGGAGGCAGGGTGCGGTCCAACGTCTTGGCGATCTTCATGCTCTTCGGGGGCGTCTTCTTCACCGTCATCGCGGTGGCCGCCTGGCAGACCGGCAGGCGTGCCGGCGCCGTCTTCCTCGCGGTGCTCGCGGGACTCGACATCGCCATGGCAATCGAGTTCCTGAGGCGTTTCTACAAGACGTGACGGGCGAGAGGCCGGTGCCCAGGCGGCCGCACACGTACAGTGGTGTGACGTGCTCGCGTCCGCGCTCGCGCGCCGGCGCTACCTGTCACCGCCGCTGACAAGCGTGGGCGTGTCACATTCCTTGGGGGCTGGCATCTGGTAGAGTGACCCGGCGGTAACGTCCGCGGCCGGGATTCGTCCATCGGCCGCGTGGGCATGACGCAGTCAAGACGGGTCAAGCGCCTCGCTCCCGCGGGGCCGCACGCAGACCGACACACCACCAAGAGAGGGAGTGCAGATGAGCGAACTGATGGTACTCGGCTTCGAGAACGAGATGGAGGCCGACCGCTTCGGCCTCAAGCTCGCGGAGATGCAGAAAGACATGATCGTGCAGCTGCAGGACGCCGCCGAAGTCGTCCGTGACATGGACGGCAAGCCGCACGTCAAGCACGGCCACAGCCTGGTCGGCGCGGGCGCCCTGGGCGGCGCCTTCTGGGGCATGCTCTTCGGCCTGCTCTTCTTCGTGCCCTTCCTGGGCCTGGCCATCGGCGCCGCCATGGGCGGCCTCTTCGGCAAGCTCGGCAAGACCGGCATGAACAAAGAAGTCCTCGAGCAGATGGGCGACGCCGTGCCGCCGGGCAAGGCCGGCTGGTTCCTGCTCATCGGCCAGATGACGGAGGACAAGTTCCTCGCCGCCGTGACCGGCACCGGCGCCACCCTGGTGCGCTCCAACCTCACGGAGGAGCAGGAGAAGGACCTCAAGCACGCCTTCGGCGCCAGCAAGCACGAGAAGTAAGACCAGCTTCAAGATCCTGTACGACGCAGGCGGGGCGGCCCTTGGGCCGCCCCGCCTGCGTTCTGTCACCTGCAGGCGACGACCCAGGTCACGACAGCCCGCTGATCCCCTTCCCGATCAGCGTCACGCCGAACACCAGGAAGAGCACCATCATCACGGTGGCGTTGTTGGCCGCCAGCCAGGTCTTCCAGCCGCCCAGCACCGGCGCCGCTTTGTCACCCATGGCGAAGTACACGCCCACTGGAGCCATGACCCCCAGGCTGCCGACGATGATGAGCAGGATGAGGACCACGGCCTGCTGCGCGCCGGCGAGCCCAGTGGCCGCGATGCCGGCAGCTGCCGTCGCGTTGAGGATGAGGTTCTTCGGGTTGACGCCGGAGAGCAGCGCCCCGATGCTCGCCGATCGGGCGGGCGTGAAGCTGTCGAGCGCCCTCATCCACTTCGGCAGGGGCGCCTCCTCGCCCGCCTCGGGGCGCTTCG